>JACKHB010000001.1 GCA_020639195.1 Phycisphaeraceae bacterium
GTCGCGCCGCGACCGCCCGCGCCGCGATGTTGGCGGAGTTCTGGCGGAGTTCGGGTCTTCGCGCACGATCTTCGCGCCCGCCATCCGCCCGACCCAAGGCGAACCGCCAAAATCGAGGGGTCGCGATCAAGCTGGACGCGGGTATCGGACCCGCATCCGGTGTTGTGTTGTGCCGACCCTTGATCGCACGCGCCTCTGAACGCTACCAAGCTGGGCGACAATCCACGCCCGAGCCCCAGAGCGCCATGCCGACCCTGACCCTGCCCGATCTGGAACGCCACCTGTGGGGGGCCGCCGACATCCTGCGCGGCTCAATCGACTCTGCGGACTACAAGCACTACATCTTCGGCCTGCTCTTCTACAAGCGCCTCTGCGACGTCTGGCGCGAGGAGTACGAGGAGCGCCTCGCCGAGTACGATGACGCCACGCTGGCGGCCGACCCCGAGGAGCACCGCTTCCACATCCCCGAGAGCTGCTTCTGGACCGACGTGCGGAAGCAGTCGGTGGACATCGGCACCACGCTCAACATCGCCTTCCGCGCGATCGAAGACGCGAACCCGCGCCTGCGCGGCGTGTTCCAAGACGTGGACTTCGCCAACAAGGAGCGATTCCCCGACGCCCTGCTCGACGCGCTGCTGCAGCACTTCGAGACCTACCGGATGCGCAAGGCCGACGTGGACAGCCGCGTGCTGGGCGACGCGTACGAGTACCTGATTGCCAAGTTCGCCGACGACGCCGGGAAGAAGGGCGGCGAGTTCTACACGCCCAAGCAGGTCGTGCGGCTGATGGTCGAGATCCTCCAGCCCGAGGAGGGCATGACCGTCTACGACCCCGCAGCCGGATCGGGCGGCATGCTGCTGGAGGCGGTGCACTTCATGGAGCGCAAGGGGCTCAACGCCCGCGCGCTCACGCTATTCGGGCAGGAGAAGAACCTCAACACGTGGGCGATCTGCAAGATGTCGCTGTTCCTGCACGACATCGACGACGCCTTCGTCGAACGCGGCGACACGCTGCTCGACCCCAAGCACAAGACCGGCGAGCACACCCTGCGCCGCTTCGATCTGGTGCTCGCGAACCCGCCGTTCTCGCTGTCGCCGTGGGGGCACGACGTCTGGTCCAAGGGCGACCCCTACGGGCGCGACGCGTACGGCTGCCCGCCCAAGTCCTACGGCGACCTCGCCTTCGTCCAGCACATGGTGGCCTCGCTCAAAGCCGAGGGGCGCATGGCGGTGGTGGTGCCGCACGGCGTGCTGTTCCGCGGCGGCACCGAGGGGAAGATCCGCGAGGGGCTGCTGGAGGCCGACCTGCTGGAGGCTGTGGTCGGGCTCGGCGGGAACCTGTTCTACGGCACGGGCATCCCGGCGGCCGTGCTGGTGATCAACCGCGCCAAGGCCCCCGAGCGCAGGGGCAAGGTGCTGATCGTCAACGGCGAGAAGGAGATCGAGCCGGGCAAGAACCAGAACAGCCTCACCGACGCCAACGTGGCCCGGCTGGCCGGCGCGGTGGCGCGGTTCGCCGATGAGGACCTGTTCGCAAAGGTCGTGACGCTCGCGGAGGTGCGCGACAACGACCACAACCTGAACATCACCCGGTACGTGCAGACCGATCCGCCGCCCGAGGCGATCGACGTGAAGGCGGAGGTGGCGAAGCTGCAGGAGCTGCTCGGGGAGCGGGACGCGGCGGAGGCCCGGATGATGGGGTTTCTGCGGGAGCTCGGCTATGCGCGCTGAGGTTCCAAGCGGTTGGTCACAGACCAATCTGGGCAGGATCGCCTCCGAGAGTCGGGACCGGTTCCTACCCGGCGCTGAGTCGGATGCGCGGGTCCCCTACGTCGGCCTCGAACATATCGAACCCGGAGTGTCGCAAGTTGGAACGTTTGGCTCGGCGGACGAGGTCTCCAGCCAGAAGACCAAGTTTGAACGCGGCGACATCTTGTTCGGGAAGCTTCGTCCGTACTTGAAGAAGGTCGCTCAGGTTGACCGAGCGGGAGTCTGCTCCACCGACGTCTTGGCGATTCGGCCGCGGCCCGGAACTGATCCTCGGTTCCTGCTTGGCGTGCTTTCGAACGATGAAACGATCCATTTCGCCACGAGCACCTCGGCGGGCACCAAGATGCCGCGAACCTCGTGGGCCTCGCTTTCCGAGTATCCGGTACTGCTGCCCCCGCTCCCCGAGCAGAAGAAGATCGCCGCCATCCTCTCCTCCGTGGACGACGCCATCCGCGCGACGCAGGCGGTCATCGACCAGACCCGGCGGGTCAAGGAGGGGCTGCTGCAGGAGCTGCTAACTCGGGGCATCGGGCCGGACGGCAAGCCGCACACGCGGTTCAAGCAGACGGAGATCGGGGAGATCCCGGAGGAGTGGGAGGTCTACGCCTTCGGCGACCTATGCGGGGGTCGGGGATACTACGGGGCAAACGTACCCAAGCAGCCATTCAACCAGCACTGGCCTCGGTACGTCCGAATCACGGACATTGATGAGGACGGCCGTCTTCGGCCCGACGAACCCGCATCGATCGATCCCAGCGAAGCAGCGCCGTATATGCTGAACGACGGCGACATTCTGCTCGCGAGAAGCGGTGCCACGGTGGGAAAGGCGTTCATGTACCGAAGCGCTCTCGGACCATGCGCCCATGCCGGGTACCTGGTGAAGTTCTCCGCTGACACGAGGGTTGCAGATCCCGGCTTTCTGTTTCAGTATCTCCAATCTCAGACATTTTCTGAATGGGTACGGGCCTCGGCGCGCGCTGGGGCGCAGCCGAACATCAACGCGCAGGAGTATGCGGCGCTGCGGCTTGGCGTTCCGCCGATCGAAGAGCAGCGGCTCATCGTGGCTCGGTGCGAGTCAGTGGATGCCTCACTGGCGGAAGCTCATGCGATGGTCGCCTCGCTGGCCCACGTCAAGTCCGGCCTCCTCTCCGACCTCCTCACCGGCCGCGTCCGCGTGACCCCGTGAAGCCCATCACCGCGGTTGCGAAGGCCGCACGTCACCCCGGCCGCGTTCGAGTGCACCGATGAGCCACTTGTTCGACCTGTACCGACGTCGTCAGCGGTCGAAGCACCACGCCGAGGACTTCGCCTCCACGGCGCTGGCTTGGCTCATCCAGAGCGATCAACAGGCCTGTCGAGCGCTGCTGGCGTGCTTGCTCGGCGACGCCGCGGCGAACGCTGCGGACCTCGCGCGTCGCGTGGTCACGACGCAGATCACGGTACGCGCCGACTCCCGCCCGGACGTTCGAATCGACTGGCTCGATGTCGAGGGCAAGCGGCATCGGCTCTTCCTCGAAGCCAAGCTGGGACTGGCGGTGACCCCTGCGGTGAAGGGCCAGATCCGCCGCTACGAGGAGGCGACCCACACGACCGTGGGCCTTCTGTGCGCCGAAGCCACCCTGCCTGAGCCGAAGGACAAGGAGTGGGCCGGCATCCCTCGGACGTCGTGGGAGGCGATCGTCCGGTCGCTTCGGCGGCTCGACGCGCACACGGACGAGGCGGCACGGCCGCCGCTGCGCCACGAGTTCGTCGAGCTGATGAAGCGGTTCGGGATCGACCCCGTCGAGCCCCTGTCCGAGTCGGAGCTGCGGGCGGCCCCCGCCCGGCAGGCACGCCTGAAGTCGTGGAACGACAGCATCAAGGAGGCCCTGCTGACGTGGCTTCCCAAGCTGCCCACGAACACCGAGGACCCGTGGGACTGGTCCGTGGACGGTCCGCTCGCCGGGTCTTGGGCGCGGGAGCGTGCGCCGGCGGGGTTCCCGCTCACTGGCATTGGCCTTCAGGGGGAGGCGTCTCGTGTCGGTGCGGTGTGGGTGTTGTCGTGGACCCTGCAGGTCTACGTGGCCCCCTCCGCCGAGGCGCGGTTCCGCTCGCTGCTCCAGCGCGAGGACTGGCGCGCAGCGGAGGCTGGTTGGTGGGAGCGAGAGGTCTCTGTGACGGTCGATCTGGAAGCGCCCGGTGCTGACGTGCTTCGGGAGGTTCTCGAAGAGGCCGCAGACGTGCTGAAGGCCGACTTCGCCTTGACCACACCGCCGTTGAACCACGCAGGGCCGAGCACCACCGTCGCCTCCATCCTCTCCGACGTCTACCGAAGCGACCGAGTCGCGCACGCGCTCAGGCGCGTGGCGATCTCGCGGCGCGAGACGCTGGTTGCAGCCCTCGCCGCCGCCCACCCCGACCGAAACGTGCGCCTCGCGACCCGAGGTCAGTACCGGAACATCTCCCTCGACGGCCGGGACGGCGGCGTGCGGTGGGCAGGGATTTGGGCGGCGCTCGACCGACCCGTTCCGGCCGTGGGGATCTGGGTGTCGTACAGCGCGAAGGGACGGCACGATGCTCTCTGGCCAGCGTTTCAGGCTTTCGGGAGCGGGAAAGACTTCGATGTCGCGCGGACCACGTTCTGGACCAAGCACTTCCACGTATTCGTCCCAGCGTCGCCCGTGAATACCTTGGAAGAGCGACTCAACCGCGCGATCGAGAGCGTGGCAAGGTGGTGCGCCGAGCACCGGGGAGATCCCGTCAAAGCACGCGCTCGCCGCGCGCGCAAGGGGCGGTGAGCATGAAGACCCCCACCGAGTACACCCTCGTCGAGAAGCCCATCCTCGACGCCCTCAAGGGCCGCTGGGGCTACCGCTACCTCCACCCCTCACAGCACCCGACACTCCGCCCGCGCGAGAACGAGGTGCTGTTCCTGCCGTTGCTCGTGGACGCGCTGGTCCGCCTCAACGGCATCCCCCGCGACGTCGCCGAGGCCATCGCCCAGAAGCTGTCCGGCGAGAGCGACAATCGCGAGTGGCTCGACCTCCTGCGCGGCCGGCTGTCCCACAAGGTGCCCGGCGAAGACACCCATCGGACCATCCGGCTCATCGACTTCGACGACCCCGGCAACAACGACTTCGCCGTCACCAACCAGCTCACGATCCACGGCGCGTCGGTCCGCCGCCCGGACGTCATCGTCTACGTCAACGGTCTGCCGCTGGTGGTGATCGAGGCCAAGAGCCCGCTCAACCCCGGCCAGAACACCTTCGACGCCGTGGACCAGATCCGCCTCTACGAGCGCGAGATCCCGCGGCTGTTCGCGATGAATTTGTTCAACATCGCCACCAACGACCTGACCTTCCTCTACGGCGCAACCGGCGCGCCGCCCGAGCACTGGGCGCGCTGGCGCGACCCGTGGCCGATGAAGGCCGAGGACTTCGCCGACGAGACCGAGAAGGGCCTGTACGCGCTGCTGGAGCCGCGCCGGCTGCTCGACCTGCTGGCGCACTTCATCGTGTTCGAGACCCGCGACGGCAAGACCATCAAGAAGCTCTGCCGCTACCAGCAGTTCCGCGCCGTCAACAAGATGGTCGAGCGGGTGGTGGAGGGGAAGCAGCGCGCTGGGCTCGTCTGGCACACGCAGGGCTCGGGCAAGAGCCTCACGATGGTGTTCGCGGCGCTCAAGCTCAAGTTCCACCGGGGCATCACGTCGGAGCGGCTTCGGAACCCGAACCTGCTCGTGATCACCGACCGCATCGACCTGCACGAGCAGATCGCCATGACCTTCGAGGCCTGCGGGCTCCCGAACCCGGTCGGCATCGCGTCCATCAACCACCTCCGCGAGGTGGTCCGCGCCGACGTGGTCGGGCGCACCGTGCTCACCACGATCTTCAAGTTCCGGTGGGACGAGCCGGGCCTGAAGTCCGACGTGCACCAGCACCGGCTGGAGGCGCTCCGCAAGATGGCGATCCCCGGCTCCGACCAGTGGATCCTCATGGTGGACGAGGCCCACCGCACGCAGGAGAAGGACCTCGGCGCGTACTTGCGGGCGGTGCTGCCGGACGCGGTGCGCTTCGGGTTCACCGGAACGCCGGTGAAGAAGGGCGACCTCGACACCTTCGAGAACTTCGGCGTGAAGGGCGAGGCCTACCTCGACAAGTACGGCAT
>JACKHB010000010.1 GCA_020639195.1 Phycisphaeraceae bacterium
CGATACCCTTCCAACCCTTCGCGTTCTTGTTCTTCGTCATCGACTTTCTTCTCCCTTTCGATGACCAGGATACGAAGAAGTCTGTCAGAACTGGTCAGAGCAGACGCCCGCGACATACGACACGAGGGTCCGATTTCGGGGCCCGCGGGGTTGACGAGGGCCACCGGGGCAGGTAGCGCTAAGGGCCAGAAATCATGAAGGAACTGCCGCAGCTATTCGACTCCAACCGCCAGTGGGCGCAGCGGATGAACTCGTCCAATCCAACGTTCTTCGCCGAGCTGGCTGCGATGCAGACGCCCCAGTACCTGTGGATCGGCTGCTCGGACAGCCGAGTGCCCGCGACCGAGATCTGCGGACTGCGTCCAGGGCAGATGTTCGTCCACCGCAACATCGCCAACGTCGTGGTGCACAGCGACATGAACTTGCTGTCCGTTCTGCAGTACGCGGTCGAGGTCCTGAAGGTGCGTCACGTGATCGTGTGCGGCCACTACGGATGCGGTGGCGTGAAGGCCGCGATGAGCTCGGACTCGTACGGGCTCATCGACAACTGGCTGCGCTTCATCAAGGACGTCTACGGTCAGCACCACCGAGTCATCGATGCCATCGACGACCCCACCACGCGCGTCAACCGGATGTGCGAGCTGAACGTTGCAGCCCAGGTTGCAAACCTCTGCTACACCACGATCGTGCAAGACGCCTGGCGGCGGGGGCAGCAGCTCACCGTCCACGGGTGGATCTACGGCCTGCACGACGGCCTCCTGAAGGACCTCGACCTGTGCGTCAGCGCACCCGAGCAGCTCCCCGACCACTACCGGATGGATGCCTCGGGGCAATCCACCTGAGCCAGTCTACGGAGAACCACGCCCTTGACGAATCGCGGCGCCACATCGAAGGTTGTGGCGCTGGGAGCGTTGGGCGTCGTGGTCTCTGTGACGAAAACCTCGAAGCCTGAGTCGACTCGGTCGGTCACGCCGTCCGAGCCCGCCCGGGGGTCCGAGCGCGCGCCAGCCGAGGTGGGCCGGCGCTCCCTGTTGGGCCTGTGCCTGATCTCCGCCCTCGGAGTCCAGAGCTGGGCCGCCAGCGCCGACGCGGCCTCTGGTCTCGAGGCGATCACCAAGGGCGTCCAAACCGCCCCCGTCCTGCAAGGCAGAGACGCCGCCCTCCCCACCCTCGACCCTCGCCTCACGCCGACCCTGGCCGAGCCCGAGCCCGAGGAGGAGACCCAGGAGGCGCCCGTCGCCTCGCTGCCCGAGCTCAGCGCGGCCCGTCCCGGGTGCCCGGGGACCTCGCTGTGCCGCACCTGCCGAGGGCGCCAGCTCACCGGCGTCCACTTCCGCGCCCGCGCCCGCGCTCCTCCGCGCGCCTGACTCCGTCACATCGGGCCTGAGGCCCCCTTCGATCATCGACGGACTTCGATCCCGCGTCGCGCTGCGTCGCGGATCGCGGGCGTGCTCGGCACGCTTCGGGAGCAAATTTCATGAGCGACGTGCAGACGGCGGGGGCCCAGCCCCGCGGTATCGGGCGAGACATCGCCTCCGGCTTCCTGGTGTTCCTCATCGCGCTGCCCCTGTGCCTCGGCATCGCCATGGCCAGCGGCTTCCCCCCGATCGCGGGGGTGATGACCGCCATCATCGGCGGCGTCGTCGTGACCCTGCTCGGGAGCGCCGAGCTCACCATCAAGGGCCCCGCGGCGGGCCTCATCGTCATCGCGATCGGCGCGGTGACCGAGCTCGGCCAGGGCGACGCGGTCGCCGGCTATCGCCGGGCCCTCGCGGTCGGCGTCATGGCCGCGGTCATCCAGATCGTCTTCGCCTTCATCCGCGCCGCGACCGTCGGCATCGCGATGTCCCCCTCCGTCGTCCACGGGATGCTCGCCGCCATCGGCGTCATCATCATCTCCAAGCAGGCCCACACCGTGGTGGGCGTGAGCGCCAAGGGTGAGCCCCTCGAGCTGCTCGCGGAGATCCCGCACAGCCTCCTGCACGCCAACCCCGAGGTCGCGATCATCGGCCTCGTGTCGCTCCTGATCTTGTTCGGGCTCCCGCTGCTCCGGATGGGATGGGTCAAGAA
>JACKHB010000011.1 GCA_020639195.1 Phycisphaeraceae bacterium
AGCCATGGAGGCGCGACGGGTCCTGTACCTGCCACCGCCGGGGGGCGGCGCGCCCGAGCAGACCGAAGTGATCACGCCGGTTCCTGGCCAGGCGCGATCCCGCTATCTGCGCGACTTCCGCGCGGCCGGCGGCTCCCGCTACAAGTACGAGGACGACGCCGAAGAGGCGCTGCTGCGGGACGGCCTGCAGAGCGCGTATCGCCACATCAACGAGGAGATCCGTCTGCTCTTCGATCCCGATCACGAGTACGCGTGCGTCTGGCCCACCCATGCGTGCCTCGTGCAGGTCATCGGGATGATCAACGAGGGCTTGCCGGACGAAGCGTTCCGCGCGGCCGACTTCCTCGGCTGGATCTACCAGTTCTTCAACCGCGAGGAGAAGAAGCGGGTCCGAGACGAGAACAAGGGGACGCCGCGCAGCTCCTACGAGCTCTCGGTCATCAACCAGTTCTACACTCCGTCCTGGGTGGTCAAGGCGCTCGTCGACAACACGCTCGGCCGCCTCTGGCTTCAGATGCACCCCGACTCCGCATTGCGCCCGGTCGAGGCGCCGCCGCTTCCCGCCGACCGCAACGGTGCCCCGCTGGTCGCGGACTACCTCGTCCCCCGCACGGGCGAGCGGATCCGCTACCAGCGACTGAACGACGCCGGGGAGGTCGAGCGGTTCAAGCGCGCGCGCGACATCACGCTGCTCGACCCCGCCTGCGGCACGATGCACTTCGGGCAGTATGCGTTCGGCCTGTTCCTCCGCATTTACCTCGAGGAGATCGAGCATGCGGGCGAGGAAGGGTGGCCCGAGACGCCCTCTGTCGCGTCGGCCAGCGAAATCCCGGCAGCCATCCTCGAGAACAACCTCTTCGGCATCGACATCGACCCGCGCGCGATTCAGATCGCCTCGCTATCCCTGATGCTCACGGCCAAGGAGGCGGCCATCGGGCTCGGGATGTCGCCCGTCGACGTGCACGTCAAACGCGCGAACCTGGTGGTTGCAAACGCCGTGGACGTGGGCAAGGAGCGGCTGGGGCGGCTCGTCGGCCGGCTCGGCAACAAGCTGGGGTCCCCCGAGCTGCAGGACAGGCTGTTCGTCACGCTGTGGGAGAACCTCCAGTCGGTGGGCGAGCTGGGCAGCCTGGTCCAGGTGCGCGAGGGTGTCTCGGCGGTCCTCGATGACTGGGTGGATGCCCAGGCGAAACGGAAGGGGCTTGGCGCCATCGTTCGCGCGAAGTCGATGCCCCTCTTCGAGGCTGCGGGAATCTCGGAGGATGTGGATCGCGAGCGCGCACGACAGATGGTGCTCAAGCGGGCCGTCCTCGAGGAAGAGGCGGTGGCGATCCGGCAGGAGCTGCTCACTGCTGTGGAGGAAGCGGCTGGGGGCTCAGCGGGGGACCCGGCCGAGCGGCTGTTCGCGGAAGACACAGCCCGCGGCCTCAAGCTCCTGCAGGTGCTGTCCCGCAGCTTCGACGTCGTCGTGATGAACCCGCCGTACGGTTCGTTCGTGCCGAGCGTCCGCGACTTCGTCAACGCGGCCTATCCGCTGACGAAGAACGACATCTACGCCGCCTTCATCGACCGAGCGACCCAGCTCACGGAGCCCGAGGGCTACGTCGGCGCTCTGGTCTCCGCGACGTTCGTGAACCTGAAGTCCTTCGAGAAGCTGCGAACGGAGATCCTGCTCAAGCGCAACCCCCTCCTGGTTCTGC
>JACKHB010000012.1 GCA_020639195.1 Phycisphaeraceae bacterium
CACGACGCGCACCCGGTGCCGGCGGGCGATCTGTTGCTGCACGCGGGTGATCTCACCCACAAGGGGCTGCCCGAGCAGATCGCGGCGTGTGATGCCTTCTTCGCGCGGCAGCCGCATCCGCACAAGGTGATGGTCGCGGGCAACCACGACTTCCTCTTCGAGCGGCGGCCGAGCGAGGCACGCGCGTTGATTCGGCACGCGACCTACCTCGAAGACAGCGAGACGAGGGCGGCGGGGCTGCGGATCTGGGGGTCGCCGTGGCAGCCGTGGTTCCTCGACTGGGCGTTCAACCTGAAGACCGAGGCCGAGCTGGCGGCGAAGTGGGCGCTGATCCCGGATGGGATCGATATCTTGCTGACGCACTCGCCGCCGCATGGCATCGGCGATCTCTGCGACAATGGGGATCGGCCGGGGTGCAAGGCGTTGCTGCGGCGGGTGTTCGAGGTCAGGCCGCGGCTGCATGTCTTCGGTCACATCCACGAGAACCGCGGCTGGTGGCAGTGCGGGGAGACGCTGTTCGTCAACGCGGCGAATGGCTATGGGGGCGAGTTTCCGCCGATCACGGTGCGATGGGATGCGCAGGGGCCGCGGGTGGTCGATGACACGCCGAGGATCGACCGCCCGATCCGGCCGGCGCGGGTGTGACGGGCGGCAGCCCGCATTGTCGTCACGGCTGATCTTCGTTATGGTTCGCGCCGTCGTAGGAGGTCACGTGCGGATCGAGCAGATCACCTTCAAGAACTATCGATGCTTCGGGACCGGCGAGGCGCCGACGGTGTTCGAATTCGCCGCCGGCATCAATGTCTTTCTGGGTGAGAATGCGAGCGGCAAGACCGCTCTTCTCGACGGCGTCGTCGCGGCGCTGGGGGCGTTCTTCGAGAAATTGCCCGTTCAGCCGGGGAGTCACCCGGCCGGCTCGATCCGGCGCGACGATGCGACCGGAACCCTCCCGGTCGATGCGCCGGGTGTCATCGGGAGGGACGATGCCACGCAAGTGCTCGACGCGACACCGGGGCTCGCCCGGCAGAGCTGGCGCTATCCCGTGGACATCCACTGCACTGCGACCGTCGATGACTCGTTGGTCGATTGGCGACGAACGCTCGCCGAGCGGAGCGGACGCACGACGAGCGGCGCCAACACCTTGAGTGAGGCGATCGGACGAACGACCACCGCGGGGGATGCCATCCTGCCCCTGATCGCCTACTACGGGCATGGCCGGCTGTGGCATGTGCGCCGCAACCAGCCGATCAAGGACATCGACGAGGCGCAGGATCGGCTCGCAGGTTATGCGCGCTGCCTCGAGCCGAGCACCGATCGCGCCCACCTGCTCGCGTGGTGGCAGCGGGTCGAGCTGGCGGCGGGCCAGCGGCCAGCGACCCAAGGGCCGCTCCCCGAGAAAGTGATCCTCGATGCCGCGCTCTTGCGGGTGCTACCCGGTGCGGTCCGTGTCTGGTTCGATGGCGTGGTGGGTCAGCCCGTCGTGGCGTTTCCGGAGCGGACGACGCGGTTCGATCAGCTCAGCGCTGGATACAAGAACATGCTCGGGATCATCCTCGATCTCGTCTCGCGGGTGACTCGGCTCAACGCCCACCTGGGAGTCGACGCGGCCCGTAGGACGCCGGGCGTGGTCCTCATCGACGAGATCGATCAGCACCTCCACCCGAGGTGGCAGCGACAAGTCCTCAGCGATCTGCGCGAGCTGTTTCCCGCGGTGCAGTTCATCGTGACGACGCACGCGCCTCAGGTCCTCGTCGGTGCGCGAGCGGGCGAGGTGCGGGTGCTGCGCCGGGACGAGGATGGGCAGATCCGGGCGGAGCCGGTCGATGTGCCGCCTGGGCTGCGGGCCGATGAGGTGCTGACGGGCGAGTGGTTCGGGCTGGCGTCGACGCTGGATGTCTCGACGCTCGGTCAGATCGAGGCGCATCGGCAGATGTTGCGCGATGGGACGCCGACCAATGATCCCACCCGGCTGGCGCTCGAAGCCGAGCTCCGGCGGCGGCTGGGGCGGTTTCATGACACGAGCATCGAGGGCATGGCGCTGTCCGTGCTGGCCGAGCTGACGGCAGATCGACCGGCGCGGAGCGCCGAGGAGCGCAGCACGCTCAAGGCGGCGCTCCGCGCGAAGCTGGCGGCGTCCGTGCCATGAGGGCCTTGGGGGCGCGACCGGTGCTGACGCCGGCGTTCGAGGTCGCGGCGGCAGAGGAGTTGGCGAAGCTCGAGGCAAAGGTGGTCGCGGGCCCGCTCTCAAGAGCAGACATCTGCGACCTTTGGAATCGAGCCGATTGCAAGCCGCGATTCACCACGAAGCAGAAGGGACACTGCGGTTACTGCGAGGCGCGGGTGGTGGGTCATACGATTCAGGTCGATCACCAGTGCCCACCTGCCAGGTCGACGATCTGGCGTCTCCGGGGGTCGAAGACGCCGAAACCGGGACTGTGATCGGGCGTACATTCCAGAACACGCAGAGGCCGGGCTACTGGTGGCGCGCCTATGACTGGTCGAACTATGTGGTGACCTGCTTTCGCTGCAACTCGACGTGGAAGAAGTGCCTGTTTCCGCTGGCGACCGGCCCGAGGACGGCGAAGCCCGATCGGGGGGCGGATGAGCGTGCGCTGCTGCTCGACCCCTACGTCGAGCCCGGCAGTGATGCCGATCCGGTGCGGCACCTGCGATTTCAGGACGGGCGCGCGGCGCCGGACGATCCTGCGCCGCGCGGCGTGCCCGGGCAGGTCGTGGGTGAGACCGAGGAGGGTCGAGAGACCATCAGGAGCTGTGGGCTCGACCGACCGAGTCTGGTGGACGCACGGAGCCGGGTGGCACGGGAT
>JACKHB010000013.1 GCA_020639195.1 Phycisphaeraceae bacterium
GGTCGCACTTTGCCGCCCGCCGCGATCAGGACCAGCGCGCGGACCGCGTCGGGTGCGTCGGTCGCCAGGCAGCGGGCGACCCGGTTGCCGAGCGCGTGCCCGACGACGATCGCGGGCGCCGGGCCCCGGCTGGCGATGACCGCGGCCGCATCGGCGGCGACGGCGTGCAAAGTGGGCTCGGCGTACAGGCCCCGGCTCTCGCCCGCGCCGCGATAGTCCATCGAGACGGCCTCGAACCCGGCCGCGGCGATGGCCTCGGCGAGCGGATCGAGGTCGGTCGCCGGCCGACCGCACCCGGGCAACAGCACGACCAACGGCCCCTGGCCCCGCACGGTGAGCCCGAGGACGCCGCCGGGCACGTCGAGGCGCTCGGCGCGTGGGTGATCGATCATGGTGCGGCACCTGCGAATGCGTTTCGCCGAGCATGTCTCCACGCCTCCGTTGGCGTCAACCGATGCCGCCGCGTCGCCCGACTCGCGATCTGCTAAAGTGCCGGCGCGCAGGTGCAGGGGGAAAGGTGGCCGAGCAGAATCTCAACGCGCTCTCCATGCAGGCGGCGAAGAACCGAGCCACCGAGACCAAGACGAGGGTCCAGATCGAGGGCCGCACGCCGCGCTGGCTCTTGCGGCACTTGCCGTATGCTGAGGTGCCATCGGGCACGTACCGCGTCAATCGCCGCCCGCGCGTCGAGCTGTCGGCGCCCAACTTGCCGATTCCGCCGCCCACGACGCGGAGCAGTTGAGCTACGCGGTTGAGCGACTGAAGGCCATCGACGGGGTGTACATCGTCGCCGAGCCCACCCGCTGCTCGTCGACAATTGCGAACTGCGCGAGGCCGGCTGGCGCTCGACGACGACGCCATCGTCGTGTGCGCCGCCCAACCCTCGCTGGCCCATTTCGGCCTCGCCACCCGCTACTGGGAGCCTCGCGAGTAGACGAGCCCCGCTCATTCTCGGCGACCCTCCGAGGCCCGTCGACCGTGATTGGACGCTGGCGTGCGAGGCAATACGTCAGCGACACTCTTGTACGGACCTCAGACACTGTTTCTCGCAGCTTCGTCATCGGCTGAAGACAAGCGTGAAGCCCTCTGCACCTTCAAGGATCTCAAGGTAGCCGTCCGCGAGCCGGGCTTTCTCCTGACGTTCCGGGTCGTCGCCGTACTTCATGTCGATGACAAGAGCGCCCTTTTCGGGCGCGGACACCCCGAATGAGCCAGACTCTTCGCCAAAGGGGCTTCGCATCCAGAACCGACCGTCCCCTGTGAACTCCAACGAGATCCCCGCGAGTTTGCTCACGGTTTTTTGGATCGCCTCGCGGTCCTCGGCTGCCGAGAAGAGTGCCTCCCTGAACTCAAGGCCGAACTCCGCGAGCGCATCGCGCCGCTTGTCAGCCCAAAACAACTTCTCCCATTGACTGCTCGTCGCGTCAGCGTCGAGGGACCAGCGCCCGACGAGCCAATCTCCCGGCCACCTCACGTCCATCGCGGAGTCGATGAGCACTCCGAAGCCGACAGCGGCCGAACTCATGGTCATGGCGAGCCACGCGATGCCGAACAGAGAGCGCCGATGCAAGAAGTACAGGGCCAACAAGCTGCCGAGCCCGACGACAACAAAGAACGCCCAATGCGCCCGGGGGCCAGCGCCGAAAATGACGAGGAGCCAGGGCAAGAACGCGAGCAGTACCATGCCGTACGTCACTCGTTCATCCGCAACTGGCGGCGTCGACAACTGCTGAGTCTTGCTCGACAGCGGCGCATCTACGGGTGGCGAGGCTGGATCCTGCGCATCGTTCGGGGTGTGGTCCGACCGTGTGGGCGGGTGTCCGTCCGGATCAAGCGCAGTGGTCGCGGGCAAGTCGGGTGGGTCATCCACAGCTGGCGACGCTTTGAGGTCGCCGCGGGGCGGCGGCACTGGGCTCAGATGGACCGTTGGGGAGAGCTCGACGGCCACCGATGGAGGGAGGGATGCCTGGTCGTTCTCCAACTGGCGTGTATGGCGCCCGGGCGTCGCTGACACCGACGCGGTCGGCGTTTCAGGCGCGCTCAGCGCCACCGCCATCGCCTGGGCCATTTCGGCGACGTCCGCAAAGCGGTCGTCCGGCGTCTTGCCGAGCGCGCGCCGGATGACTTCGGCCAGAGCCCTTGGGATGGGCAGGTTCGGGGAGAACGTCGGGACCGGGGCCT
>JACKHB010000002.1 GCA_020639195.1 Phycisphaeraceae bacterium
ACCAGAACCACTCGCTGTTGGACCCGAGATAGAAGTAGAAGTCCGCGATGCTCTTGCCGACACTCAGGCTCACCCGGTCCGGCAGGATCACCTGCAGGTAGGCGTCGCCCTGTTCGGTCTTCCTGTGGCCCTGGTCGTCTCGGGTCACGACGCGCACCGCTGCCTTGGTCCAGAGTCTGGGCAGCTTCTGCGTCCGCAGGTTGTACTCGTCGCGCAACTGCCCGTACGAAGGAAGTGGGCCCTCGGGGCGTCTCACACCGGTGGAACGGCAGGCGCCCAGACCGAGGGCGAGCGCGGTCATCGCCAGGCCGGCGCGGATCATCCCGCGCCCCCGGGGCTGGCCATCACGCGATCAAGCCGTTCGACGACCTCCATGAGCCGCTCGCGGCTGTAGCCGGGGTCCTTGACCTCGATGATCGGGGGCAGGTCGCCGCGCTTGCGGGCCTCGGCGTTCACCCGCCGACGGACCTGCATGACCTCGCCCTTGGCCCCCTCGTGGGTCAGCACCTTCTTGCGAATCAGCAGCAGCGCCAGCACGTAGCGGAACGCGACCGCGGAATCCTCAGGGTCGTCGCCCAACTGCTCGAAGAGGTCAAAGAGTTCCTCGTCGTCCACAAATCGGGCCGCGGGGGCGTCGGGCGAGGGAACGCTCGTCCGCCAGCATGCGAACAGACCCTCGGGGCGGTGACCCGAGTCCCACGCCGCGGCGGAGTAATCGACCCGCCGAAGGCCGCTGTCATCCTCGACCATCGCCGCGACGATCGGATCGCCGGGACTCAGGGCCTCACCCGTCGCGGCACAGACGCCCGTGGCCCGGGCGAGGTGGTAGGCTGCTTCCATGTCGGCAGTGTAGAGGGCGGGTGCGGGGCATCATCAGCGGCTTCTCCTTGGGATGATTCCCATGATCAGCAACGCCGAGAGCGTCGCTGGGGTGGGCAATGAGGCCAAGCGGAATCCAAGCGAGGGGACGGTTGGACTCTGAATGCCAAGCGTGTCCAGGCGATCCTCTCGGTCGAAGAACTCGAGGTCGAACCACGAGCCCTGCCAGATGCGCGAGTCGGAGAACACGTCCGGCGAGCGATCCTCGTTCCATTCGCGCACTCCGCCGGAGCCATCGAGCAGGCCCCACGGGCTCTGCGAGTGCGGATAGGTCCCGGCGGGGAAGTACCTGGTCAGGTTCTCAATGTAATCCCCGTACACGCCCAGCGAGGCATTTGTCTCGCCCCCCTCTGCCGGCGGGCCGGCGACCAGCGGCTCGTTCCCCGAGTCGGGCATGAGCCAATACCCCCCCTGCTCGGGACCGTCGCGGCTCGGATCCCAGTACATCCCCTTGGTCCACTCGTCGAGGGTGGGGATCCAGAACCTGGCATCGGGGTGATGGCGCGGCTGGTCTGTCGGGTTCCCGTCGCCGTCCACGCCGCCGAAGGTGGACGTGTCGTAGGCGCCGTCCTCAAAGGCCCACTGCTCGCTGGCCTTGCCGTTGTGGAGCCAGTTGGCGAAGCGTGCGGCATGATACCAGCTCATGTTCGCCGGGAACGCCTCGGCGCCCGGGAGGACGACGGTGTACTGCGGATCCTCGCCGGGGTCGGGGTCGGGGTTCAGGGGCTGGATCCAGTAACTGGTGAACGACAGGCTGTCGAGCGCGCCGTCCTGGTATGGCCAGTACGCGTTGACATACTCGAGCCACTGTCCGACGGTGACTTCCGTGCGCGTCAGGCGGTACACGTAGTCCACGCCGCCGATTTCCTGTGGGCCGAGGAAGCGGAACTCGTCGCTCGTGGCGTCGGGATTCCCGGGATCGCCGATCGTGGCCCAGTCCAGGCCGTAGTCCGGCTGCGCGAGGCAGGGTGTGGGGAGCCATGCGGCCAGAGCGATCCAGAATGCGGTCCATCGCATGGCAGTCTCCGTCGATATGCGGCCATCGCGTCTCTCCGCAGCAGTGTGGGGGCGTCCCTTCGCCTCGTCAACGGCGTTTGCCTTGAAGGAGTGGATTTGGCGCGCAAGGGAGCAGAGATGGGCGCGCAAAGCGTTGACTCAAGACGCTGACAGCCCTCGGGCATCGGCCCGCGTGGGGATAACGCGCGCGGATCACCCATCTCCCCGGGCGGCCATCGGTGGCGCGCCGAGCGTTGCCCTCTACTCCCCCAGCCCGAGCACCATCTGCTTGAACTCCTCGGGCGGGGTGATCCGCAACTCGCCCTTCTTGGTGGCCTCGTAGGGGATCTCGAGCCAGTCGTCGGCGCGGCGCCACCACACGCGCTTCGAGACCGAGCCCGGGCCCTCCTGCTCCATGTGGAGGGTCATGCCGATGAACCCGCCGAGAACCTCGGCAGAGTGCGCATCGCGGATCGGCATCGCCACCGCCACGTTTCGCACCGGCGTGCTCACCAGCGTGCCGTGGGGCGAGAGCGTCTGCGGGAAGCGCTCGAGCATCAGGGCCAGGGCGGCGCCGTACATCGTCTCGCCCTGGATGAGGTAGACCTCGGGGGTGCGCTCGTCGCCGAGGCGGACGGCCTTGGCCTCCCGCTCCATCCTCGCGACGTTGTCCAGGGCCTGGGCCATGACCTCTTCGCGGTCCACGCCCCAGGACTCGAAGGCCTCGATGGGGATCGAGCCGGCCGACCGCTCGGAGTCCACCATGATGGCCGCGAGCAGGTCGGGCGCCGCCTCGATCGTCAGGATCTTGACGAAGGTATCGGGGACGCGGTCGCGGTCCCACAGGCGCGCGGCGAAGCGCTCGCGCACCGCGCTGTAGGTGGTCAACTCCTCGCGGAATCGCTTGTGCTCGTCCATCTGGGCGCGGATGCCGTCGAAGTGCTCGGTGATGATCCGCTCCCAGTCGTCGGACTCGGCCTGGGCGCACACCTGCCCGACGTTGGTGAGGCCGAACTTGACGCCGTCGTCGGCCTCGACCCAGCCGTCGTCCACTTTCACATTGACCTCGCGGGCGCGGAAGTACTCGCGCACGAGGTCCTCGAAGCGGGCGAGGTGGTCGGGGGCCCCGAAGAAGTCCGCCCATTCCGGCAGGCCGGACGCCCCGGCGCGGTCCGCCGGGCGATCGGTTTCGTCCGGGCGGTCGCCCTCTCGACCCCTGCCGCCCCTTCGCTTCCAGCGTCCCAGCATGGCGGACGGTAGGAAAGCGACGGTCGCGTGAGCGGCCCTCGAATCTGTCGCTGAACAGGGGCACCCGGCGCGGGCGACCGCACGGGACCGGACGACGGACCATCGCGGCGTGTCGCGATGGCGACCGGCGGACGCCAGAATCGCCCCGCGGCATCGCCGCGTCGCTTCCAACGGAGTGTCATCCATGCGTTCGTGCGCTTTGCTCGCGGCCTCGGCCACTGCCTTTGCGTGCTCGCTCGCCCCCGCCTCGATCTGGAACGCCAGTATGACGGCAGACAACGAGTTCGACGCCTACGTCGGCACCGTCTCCACCACGGTCGGCTCGGCCGTCGGCACCGGCTCGAACTGGGCGACCGCGTTCAACTTCAGTTTCACGCTCAACCCCGGAGACTACTTCTACGTCGCCAGCGCTTCGGACTTTGGCGGGGCCCAGGGCTTCCTCGGCGAGTTCACCAGCGGCAGCCAGAATCTGAACACGGGCCACCCGGCGTGGGAGGTCTTCCCGGTGGGCAAGTACCTCCAGCAGGTTGACGCGTCGTGGCCCTCGACGTGGCCCGCGCTGACGATGCCCACGCAGACGCAGGTGAATCAGGCGCTGGCGTTCGCGGCGAGCAACACGTCGGTGTGGGTCCCGGTCTCGACGTTTGCCGGCTGGGACAACAAGGTCGTGGGCAACATCACCACGTGGGGCCACAACCCGGGGATTACGCCGACGGCGCAGTGGATCTGGCACAACACCGGCAGCGGCAATCCGTTCAACCCGGGCGCCAACCACGATGAGTTCCTGATCTTCCGCATCACGCCGGCGCCGTCGGCGATGCTGCCGCTGCTGGGGGCGATGGCCGTGGGCCGCCGCCGGCGCGGGGCCTGAGCCCGATCATTCTCTCCGGCGCGACCTCTCCTCACCGCACCGGATCTGACCCGCACGCGCGTGCGTCGTCCGATGGGTGGCGCACGCGTGGTGTCATTGACCGATCGGTGTGCCCCTCCCGGTGCGCCGCTCGATCTAAGGATCAATGCCTTGCTGTGCTGCTGACACAACTGCTACCATCCGCCAGCTTGATCCAACTCATCACTTAGGGCCACTGAACACAGAGACACCACTGCGCCTTGATTTGCACGAATCCAGCCCGCCTCTGCTCACATAGGCGCACAGCCTATCTGCATTTGTTTCGCCGTGCTTTCAGGATCGCGTGTGCCCGTTTCGTCGCCTCAAATGCCGCCTCATTGTCGTGCCATCGTCGAAGTGTCTCATTGAAGGAATGTACATCGTGCAACTGCTCTATGTGTGATTGTATCCACACCATGGCATCCTCGCATGCTGCCTTGATCACCCAAATATCTCCGTCTTCAACATGTGACCAGAGCCCACGATGTACAGCATCGTTTCGCAATCTTCCGATTCGGCGCAATGCATGCTTCCACACGCCTTGGGGAACATCGTGCTTCGCAAACAGCGATAATCGATGTGCAATCTCCGAAGTGTCGCCCCGCGCATCCGGACTCCCTACTAAGCATTCGGCCAATTGCCACAGTCCAAGCAGGCAATTGTGTCGGAACGGATGTGCAAGTGCGTGGTGATATAGTCTATATGCCTCGTAAAGACGCCCCTTGAGGTCCTGATCGCATTGCGCGCTCTCTAACGAGATTGCCGTTGACTTGAACGCCTCAAGCTCGATTGCTATTATTGATTGGACCTTGCGACGCTTATCATAGTGGGTTGGATCAATGAGCTTCCTGATGCGCGGCTCAGCGGCGTGCCCAGCTATCAGCACAGACTCGACCGGCGGCACAACACCCCACGGCCCAGGCACCCCCAGAGTCATCCTGAATCGCGATGTTCCGATACTGCATTGGAATTCGAGGAGTCCTATGGCGGTCGAAAGCGTCGCCAATCCCTCGCAAACCGCGTCATTCTCATCGCATGCCTCAACTCTTGCGCTCATTGTTAAAGGCCCGATGTCTGCACACACCTGTATCGTCTTGTCTGCACCAAGAAAGGCCATTGCAACCTCGGCAGACTCAAAATGTCCTAGTGTTCTTCGGAGCACCACGCGTCGACCGGCAATGACAACACATGTGGTGCCAGAGCACTCCGCAGCCAGGGGCAGGCGAATCGCAGCGTTCAGGAAGAACGTACGGGTCCCTCGATTAGCTTCATGTCGAAGCCGGTGCCACAAACAGATCTCCAGCCCGATCAATGAGTCATCATGGGCAGGCCTCGCGACCTGCATAGCGTCTAGAAGCACATCTGTCGATAGATCCTTCACATCGCACAGGTCCTGCAGTGCGTGCAACAAGACATAGAATTCACAGGTCAGTCTCCAACCAGCCGATGAACGCTTCGATGCGTAAAGAGAGTTAAGTATCTTAGTCGCAAAGGGCCGGTGCTTTGTTTGCCAGTATTGTCGTGCCGGCGCACCTGTGACGTCTTGCGGGTGGGGATCCGGATTCCATCCGTACCTTTCGTATTTGACCACGCCTCACGTCTCCCCCACCGTCAACTCCGCCCCCTTGACTCGCTCGGCCGCCATCTTCTCCCAGCCGCTGCCCAGTTCGCCCAGCGGGTCGGGCGGCACGATCTCGACCCGCTTCTGGCCCAGCGAGGCCTCGCCGCGCTGGATCCGCTCCTGGAACCCGCGGCACTCGGCCAGCAGGCGCTCGAGGATCTCGCCCTCGGGGACGTTGGCGACCTTCTCGCCCTGGACGTAGATGATGCCGCGCCGGTCGCCCGCGAAGACCGCGACGTCGGCGCCCTCGGCCTCGCCGGGGCCGTTGACCACGCACCCCATGACCGCGACCTTCATGGGCAGGGTGATCTCGCTGGCAAGTTTCTCGCGGACCTGCTGGGTCAGCGTGAACAGGTCCACCTGGATGCGCCCGCACGTCGGACAGGCGATCAATTCCGCCCCCTTGCGCTCGCGCAGGCCCAGGGACCAGAGGAGTTCCAGCCCGTCCTGCACCTCGTAGACGGGGTCGGAGGCGTAGGAAATGCGGATGGTGTCGCCGATGCCGTTGCACAGGAGCGCCGAGAGGGCCGCGATCGAGCGGATCGCGCCGGTCTCCTTCGGCCCCGCGTGGGTCACGCCCAGGTGCAGCGGGTAGTCGAAGCGCTTGCTGATCTCCGTGTAGGCGTCCACGACCAGCGGCGCCGACATGCTCTTGGCGGAGATGCAGATGTCGAAGAAGTCGCGCTCGTGGAAGATGTCGAGGTACTCCTCGAGCTTGGTGATCATGATCGCGAGGAGGTAGCCGTCCTTGTGGTGGCTGAAGACAGCGCCGAGTTCCTTGAGGCGCTTCTGCTTGTCGCGGCGCTCGATGATTGAGCCCTCGTTGACGCCGATGCGGATGGGGATGCCGCGCCCGCCTTGGGCGGCCTTGCACGCGTCGATGACCTCTTCCACCTGGGCGCGGTCGGCGATGTTGCCGGGGTTGAGGCGGATCTTGTGCACGCCGGCCTCGATGGCCTCGAGGGCGCGCTGGAAGTGGAAGTGCACATCGGCGACGATGGGCACGGGCGAGGCCGGAACGATCTCCTTGAGCGCCTGCGTGTCCTTGCGCTCGGGGACAGCGACGCGGACGATGTCGGCGCCCGCCGCGGCGAGTTTCTCGATCTCGGCCAGGCATGCGCGGGCGTCGTGGGTGTACCCGGCGGTCATGGTCTGGACCGAGACGGGCGCGGGAGTCGTCGGGTTTCCGTGACGATCGGGCCTCCCGCCGCCGATCAAGAGGCGTCCGACGCGCTCATCTCCGACTGTTATCTGGCGGGTGGGGCGGC
Source organism: Phycisphaeraceae bacterium (assembly GCA_020639195.1). Taxonomy (GTDB): domain Bacteria; phylum Planctomycetota; class Phycisphaerae; order Phycisphaerales; family UBA1924; genus JACKHB01. The sequence goes on from JACKHB010000002.1 coordinate 6,902, forward strand.
GGGCGTTCATACTGAACGAATCGTAGGAAGCCGCGGGGTTTGGGCCCCCGGCCTCCGGCGGGGGCCTTCGTGTGTTGTTCCGAAGCGGCTCGGGTCTTCGAGGGGTGACGCGTCGGCCGGCCCGCTGGTTGGGCCTGGCGGGGCGTCCCGCCGCGCGCCCCCTGTTCTCGGACCGGCGCGGCTTGGTTCTGGATCTGGCGGTCATGCTCGCGCTCATGGCCATGGCCGGCGTGGTGGCGTGGTGGGCGAGCGGGCAGATCGATGCTCGCTTTCTCTCCCGCGGCGCCAGCAGCAGCTACTTCGAGGCCGACATCCCGCGCGTCTTCGCCAACATGACCGATCCCGACAGCGACCATGAGCGGGCGAAGGTGCATCCGCTGTGGGCGGCCGCGGCGTATCCGTCCACCCGCGCCCTGGGCGTGCTCGGGCTGGATCGGCTGGAGGCGGCGCGGGCGTTCCAGTGTGGCGCGGGAGCGCTGGTGGTGGCGCTGGTCTTCGTGCTGGCGCGCCTGATCGGCGTGTCGCGCTGGATGGCGTGGCTGCCGGGCGTGGCGTTGATGTCGTGCTCTGGATGGATGATGTGGGTGGCCGTGCCGGAGACGTATGTGCTGGGGGGCGCGACGCTTTTGGCGCCGCTGGTGGTTTGCGGCGTCGCGGCGACACATCGCGTGCCGCGCTGGTGGGTGGTCGGCGCGGGCGTGGTCTCGCTCTCGGTGACGGTCACCAACTACATGTCGGGCCTGATCGCGACGTTCTTGTGCGTGCGGCGGCGGCGCTGGGGGCGGGTGGTCTTCGACACGTTCGCGGTGCTGGTGCTCGCGTGGGGGGTGCAGCGCATGCTCATCCCGTCGGTCGGGTTCCCGCTCGACTGGGCCAGCGAGGGGCAGTATGTGCTCGGCGAAGAGTCTCCGCGCGGGATCGCGGCCCGCCCCGTGCGCGTGGGCGCGACGATGGTGCTGCACGCCGCGGTGCTGCCGACTCCCAATGAGGTTTCGCATCAGGGTGTGCCGCGGCCGGTGCTCGATCCGCAACGGAAGGCACCCGGCGGCTCCGCCGGCGCGTGGCTGGCGCTGGTAGTTTGGGTTGGCCTGCTGGCGCTGGGCGCGGTGAGCCTTGTGCGCTCTCAGGGCCCGCTGCGATGGGCCATCAGCCTGACGCTGCTGGGCCAGGCGGCCCTTCACCTGGTCTACGGCTCGGTGACGTTCCTCTACGCCGCGCATTGGACGCCGGTGCTGGTCGTGCTCACCGCGTTCGGGCTCGTGGGGCGCGGGAGATGGGTCGCCGTGTGCCTGACAAGTGCGTTCGTCGTGCTGGCCGCGGCGGAAAACACCCGGAGGCTGCGTGAGACCACGGCGTTCATGGACCGCGTGGGCGGCGAGGTGATGCCGCCGGACTTCGCATGGCCCGGACCGGCTGGGGAGAAGTCGTCTCGGCTGGCCAAGATCGAGACCCGCCTGGGACTACGCGTCGGGCAGCAGGATTCCGTGGCGACCGGGCCGCGAAGTTCTCAGGCCGACGGCCCGGGACTGTCGTCGGAGCGTTGACGGGACGATAATCTCCGCCGTGATCGAGATCAGGCGCATCGAGGCGACCGACCCGCTGTATCGACAGGAGTGCGCCCTGCGCGAGCGCGTGCTGCTGTCGAACGTGGGCTTGGACATGGCCTCCTTTCAGGAGGCGTTTCCGGGGATCGAGTCGCGGTTCGAGCACTTCGTCGCGGTGTTCGATCATCCCCAGGGCGAGCGGGTCATCGGCTGCGCGCTGCTGCTGTCAAATTATCCCGAGCCGGGCGTGGGCAAGCTGATGCAGATGGCCGTGGACGAGCAGCGCCAGGGAGAGGGCATCGGCCGACGGCTGGTGATCGCCCTGGAGGAGCGCGCCTTTGGCGAGCTAGGGCTCCAGGAACTCTTCTGCCATGCGCGCGAGGGGGTGTACGAGTTCTACGGCCGGCTGGGCTGGGCGATCGATTCCGAGGAGTTTTCGGAGGTGGGCATCCCCCACCGCCGCATGGCGATCCGCGCGGAACGATGATCCGAAAGACGGATCGTCCACGACTGGAAGATCGCGGCGCCCCGCCAATAATCACGTGAGGAGATCGGGATCCGCCTCGCTCAAAGCCGTATGGAGCACGCGAGAGACATCTTTCGGCGGTTCGGCCTTCGGTGCACTCGCCAGCGCGAGATGCTGTACGAGGCTCTCGCGGCCACGACGAGCCATCCCACGGCCGAAGAACTCCTGGCGATGGTGCGCGAGAGCGACACCGACCTGAGCCTCGCCACCGTGTACAACACGCTCGACGCCTTCAGCGAGTGCGGGCTGATCCGCCGGCTTTCCTCGCTCGACGGAAAGGGCCCCTGCCGTTTCGACGCCACCACGTCCGAACACGCCCACGTGCTGCTGCCCGATGGGCGGATCACCGACGTGCCCGAGGAGATCTCGGCCGGACTGGTCCGGGCGGTCAATCCATCGGCCCTGTCGAGCCTCGGGGGCCACCTTGGCGTTCCTTCGGACCGGCTGCGCCTTCGTGTGACAGTCGAGGTCGTGGCAGAGCCCGGCGCGCGCGAATCCGAAGACAACGACTGAATCGGCGGACCCAAGGGGCCGATAGCCGTCGCGAGCCAAAGAGGCGACGGAGGCCCCCATGTCATCGATCAATCGCCGGCGATACGAGCGGTTCGCCCTGATGCCCATGTACACCGCGATCAGGGTGCGGCTGCTCAGCGAGGAACGATTCACGCGAGAGGGCCACGCCTACGACATCAGCGAGGGTGGCGCCCGATTTGAACTGGACGACCCGATCGAGCCAGGCACACCGGTCGCCATGGAGATCCTGATCCCCGGGCTGGACGACGGCCCGAATCTCGATCTGGGCTCGGGCCGCGCGGTCCAGGTGCACGGCAACGTCGTATGGACCAACGCCGACGACCTGCCGGGGCCGGTCCGCATGGCGATCGTCTTCACGAGATTCGTCGAGGCTGGAGACCGTGAGCGCCTGATGCGCCGCCTGGTCACCGGCGCGTACGCCCGGGCCGCCTAGAGCACGAGTCCATCTCGACGGACCGACTACGCTTCCTCCCATGTTTGTGGATGAGGCGCACATCACGGTGGTCGCGGGTGACGGCGGCAATGGCTGCGTCTCGTTCCGGCGAGAGAAATTCATCCCCAAGGGCGGACCCGACGGCGGCAATGGCGGCGACGGCGGTGACGTCGTTCTCGCGGTCGATGAGGGCCTGAACACGCTCATGGAGTTCCGGGGCGTGCACGAATGGCGCGCCCGCTCGGGAGAGCACGGGCGGGGAAGTCAGCAGTACGGCGCTCGCGGCGACGACCGCGTCATCACGGTGCCCCCCGGCACGATCGCCCACGACGAGGACACGGATGAACTCCTCTGCGACCTGGCGCCGGGGGATCGGTTCGTCGTCGCCCGAGGCGGGCGAGGCGGACGAGGCAACGAGCACTTCAAGAGCAGCACCAACCAGGCCCCTCGCAAGGCCGAGCCGGGCGAACCGGGCGAGCGCCGTCGGCTCCGTCTGGAGCTGCGTCTCATCGCCGAGGTCGGTCTGGTTGGCAAGCCCAACGCCGGCAAGAGCACGCTGCTCAAGGCGCTGACGCGCGCCACGCCCAAGGTCGGCGCCTACCCGTTCACCACGCTCCACCCGCAGCTCGGGATCGCCGAGCTGGACTCGGAACGCCGGATCATTCTCGCCGACATCCCCGGGCTCATCGAGGGCGCGGCACGCGGCGCCGGGCTCGGACACGAGTTCCTCCGCCACATCGAACGGACCAGCATCGTCCTGCATCTCCTCGAAGTCGAGCCCGGCGACGGCACCTCACCGGAGGAGAACTACCGGGCGATCCGCGCAGAGCTCGCGGCGTATTCCTCCGCCCTGGCGGGCAAACCCGAGATCATCGCCCTCTCCAAGGCCGACCTCGTTTCCGATGAGGAAGCGCTGCGGGCCCGAATGGACGCAGTGCGCGCCGCCGCCGGTAGCGAGCGCGAGATCACGATGATCAGCGCTGCGAGCGGACGGGGGCTTCGTGACCTGCTCGAGCGGTTGTGGCGCGCGTTGCACACCGAGTGGGTGTCACCGGGCCGGACGCCGTGAGCGCCCTTTGCCCGCCCCCGCGGGCTCGTCCGCGGCCAGCAGATCCTCAACCCCCAGCGACCCGTCGGGCACCGTGAAATAGCCGCCCTCAAGGGTGGCCCCGGGCTCGATGAACAGGACAGCGGCCTCGCAATCGCCCTTCCATGTGGCCGTCTTCCAGATGCGGATCCGCGGGGCGCGCACGGTCTTGGACTGCAGGTTGCCCCGGACCTCAATGCCGCCGTGGGCCTCGACCAGTTCGGCGATCACCCGCCCCTTGCGCTCGACGACGAGGCTCCCGCAGGTCTGGAGCTTCTTGACGGCCTGGAGCGTCTTGACCACCACGTCCTGCACGAGCAGCGGTTTGTGGCACGCGGGACACGAGACCGTCATCGCGATGCCGGACACGTCGAAGCGATGCCGGCAGAGATAACACTGCACCCTGCGTGGAGCGGCCGCCTTGGCCATGCGTCCGTCCGATCGCGGGCCCTCTCAGGGGCCGCGCGCTGTGGTTACTTCTTGACCGCCTGGGCGCGCTCGGCCTGGGCCTGCGGCTTCGCCTCCGCAACGGTCGCGCGGCCGTTCGACCCCGCGGAGACCTCCGGCCCAATCCGGCAGTGGCCCACGAAGCTCGCCCCTTCGGCCACCACGAGCTTCGCGGCGACAAGGTCGCCCTTGAGCCTCGCCTTGGTCGAGAGCTCGACCCGATCACGGGCCGTCACGTTGCCCTCGACCGTGCCGTCGATGATGACCTTGCCAGCCTCGACCGCCGCGCGGCAGATCGCGCCGTCGGCGACCTGAAACTCGCCCTTGGCGATCACCTGGCCCTCGATCGTTCCGAGCAGTTTGGCGGTGCTCTCAAAGGTCATCTCGCCCTTGATGGTCGTGTCGGCGCCGATGACCGTGGCTACGTTCTGATCTGGCATCGAGATCTCCTCGTGATGCGCGGATCGTACCCCTGAACGCGAAGTCGGCTCCACGAATCGGCGCGAAGTCGCGCAGATTTCGCGATATCCGACAGACTATCCACCAATTCCATCAGGCAAAAAGAACGGGGCCCGGCACCTTTCGATGCCGGGCCCGTTGAGTGCGAAGTCATGCCTCCGGGAAAGGAGGCGGCGAACGAAGGATCTTTAGTCGTAGAAGACCACGATGGTGATCGTGCGCGTCTGGCCGAAACCGGCGGTGATGTTCTCCGTGTAGGAGCGGAGCACCGCGTTGCGGTTGTTGGCCGTGGCGGACAGGATCTGCGTCTCGTTGGTCCCGACAGGGAGACGATCCTTGTCGTTCTCATCGTGGAACAGGTTGTCGGGCTTGCTGCGCTTGACGGGGGTCAGGCCCGTGAAGTTGAACAGCAGGTCCTCGGGATCGGGCTGCGTCTCGAACACGACGCGGTTGTCGTTGTAGGCGATGTTGCCCTCCCACTTGACCCGGCTGCCGTGGATGAGCAGCGTGTTGGAGTTCACGCCCACGGGGTTGGTGTACGTGCCGTTGATGGTCGCGCTCTCGTCGAGCAGCTCCCACACGCCATCCTCCGCGCCGCCCGAGCCGATGCGCCAGCTGGCGCCGCGGTTGCCGAGCACGGCGTGGGCGGACGAGAAGGAGTCACGCCACATCTCGTTCTTGCGGGCTCCGAACGGCGGGGTGTGCCCATAAGAGAAGCAGCCCTCGCCCAGCGTGCCGCGGCCGCCGATGACAACGTCCTGCGGGGTGGCCCGGAAGGCCGGGTCCCAGAGGGCCTTGTCGGGCGTCACGGCGCCGGTGGGCTCCGAAACCATGTACTGCTCAAACTCGGCGATCGGGCCCGACTCGGCGGTGCTCACGCACTGCTCGACAGGAACCGAGCCGTTGTTGACCAGCAGCGAGAAGATGTTGCGGGTGCTGTCCAGCTTGACCGCCTGCTTGGGATCGGCCTTCTGGTTGACGTTGACGGTCGTGCCCTCGCGATCGATCTCGCTGGGAAGCGGGAAGTCGCCGCGGTTCTGCTGGGCCCACTGCACCATGGACTGATGCGTGGAACGGATCTGGGCGGAATCCTTGAGCTGGCGGGCGGAGGCGCGAGCCTTGCCGAGCGCCGGCAGCAGGATGCCGATGAGCAGCGCGATGATCGCGATGACCACCAGCAGCTCGATCAGGGTGAAGCCACGATTCTTTTTCATAGGACTCATTTCTCCTGTTTGAGTCGTCAATACCTCTCGAGCATCCACGGACAGCCCGATCACTCGACCTGGCCCGGAAATGCCCGCACATTCACCGACACCACTCGTGCTTTGGCGGGACGTCCAAATCGGGACGCCCATCCTCGGCAACGAACTCCCGGTCTGGAAGTCGCGAACGCAGCCTCCACCGGGGACCACAATCGAGAGAGGCGCAAGGCGACCTCGATTCGGCCATCTCGGATTGTCGGCAGGCGAAGAGGTGATCCGTCTGGTATCAGACGCGACGGCGGACGCCGTCGATGAGAACATGTGCTTTCAATCGGCGGATCAACCCTCGGATGCCATCTCGCGCGCGAGCGTACAGAATTACACGTTTCTGTTCGGATGTCAAGGGCCGGATGTTCCCGGTCTTGAAAGATTCCAAAACGCACCGATCAACCCAATAGGATCCCTATTCAACCTCGAACAAGAACTCGATCTCCACGGGGACTCCCAGCGGAAGATCGATGCTCCCCACCGCCGCCCGAGCGTGGCGCCCTCGGTCGCCGAAGATCTCCACCAGCATCTCGCTGGCGCCGTTGGCCACCTTCGGTTGGTCGTGGAACCCTGGCTCGCTGGCCACGAAGCAGCCCAGCCGGACGACCCGCCTGACCCGGTCCAGCGAGCCGATCTCGGCCTTGACCGCCGCCAGGGCGTTCAGGGCACACTGCACGGCACACCTTCTCGCCGTTTCGACGGTGACTTCAGAAGGGACTCGCCCTTGCGCAAGGAGATTGCCGCTCAAGATGGGGATCTGGCCACTGACATAGAGCAGGTTTCCCGTCCGCACGGTCGGCACATACGCCGCGACAGGGCGTGCCGGCTGGGGCAGGTGCAGACCCATCGCGGCGAGCCTGTTCTCAGCCTCACTCGGCGGATGAGTTCCTGCGGTCTCCGGTTGCACGATGAGCACCTCCGTGTGTGAGCGAAGGACGCAGCATACCCCACGCCGAACAGGCCCGCGTTCTCGCATTCCGGAGCGCGCAGCAAAGCGAGCGTCCACCGGATCGGTGGACGCTCGCGATGGTGTAAGCATGATTGACGCGAGACTCAGCAGCCCAGGGCGAAGAGGTCGAGGTACTGGAAGAAATCGTCCGCGTCGTTGTCGCCATCGCCGTCCAGGTCGGCTTCCGGGTCACCGGCGGCGAAGAGGTCGAGGTACTTGAAGAAGTCGTCGCCGTCCACATCACCGTCACCGTCCAGATCGGCCGGACAGGGGTTGCAGGCATCGCGGTAGCAGAAGGCGTCGTCGTTGGCGCCGCGCCGCGCGAATCCGGCGTCCCATGCGACGGTCAGGTCGTAAGACTCCCAGTTCGGCTCATAGTGATCGCAGCCCATCGGCGGCTTGGCGCGGGAGGGAGTGAACTGGTCGTTCTCGCATCCCGTGGCGCCGGTGTCGTCGGTCTTGACGAGGTACTTCTCGAGCCCTCCGTAGCCGGCGCCGGGGACGTCGGCCGTGCCGCCCGCGAGCGCCCAGCCGCAGTCACCGATGACCGGCACGGTGGACTGACCGTCGGACTTCCCGCGATAGTTCCACATCCAGACGGGGCTCAGGCCAACGAACGGGTCGGCGAGCAGGTGGTTGGCTCGGGTCGGTGCGCCCGGCCCGGGCACAAACGTGGACGCGAAGCCGATCTCGCGGGTCCCGGGGTCAACGCGGACCGACTGGTATCCGGGGGCGAGGCCCCGTCCGGTGACGGCCGCGCCCGGTGAGGCGTCGTAGGTCATGATGTCCAGCGGCTCGCCGATCAGGTCCAGCGTGACGAGCTGGAGCCCGAACTGCCCGGGCACGCCGAAGTCCGTGATGCCACCGATCACCATCTCGCCGGTGTTGCCGTCGAGGAAGTCGATGCCGCAGCCCTTCTCGTTGACCCAGTGACCCGGGACCTTGAGGCTGGCCGTATCGATCGCGTGGAGCAGCATGGGGTCTCCGCCCATGGTGAAGCTCGCGAAGAGGAAGTCGAGCTGGGTGTCGGGGCCCTCGAGATCCACCTCGCGCGACCCCGACACGATGATCTTCGGCTCGCGGTAATCAACCTTGACATCGGTGAAGGCGATGCGCTGCGGGAGGCCTTGGTTGTTGGTGACTCCGACGCCGTAGCCGCGATGGAAGACGACCGAGCCATCGCCCGCCACCCGAAGCAGCGTGGGGCGATCACGGTAGTGGTGCGTGGCCACGAAGCCGCCGGTGGGGACGGTCTCGACCGCGACGCCGTCGCCAAAGTGCAACGGGTCGCTGTAGAAGCCGCCGGTGTACGTGCGGGCCCACGCGATGGAGCCGTCGCCCAGCAGTCGGATGAGCGCCAGATCGCGGCCCGCGCCGTTGCTGGCCGTCTCGGCGCCGATGATGAATCCGCCGGCGCCATCGCGGGCGATGGTATTGCCGATGTCCGCGCGCTCGCCGCCGATGATCGCATCCCAGACGACCTTGCCAGCCTTGTCGTACCGGCAGACATAGATGTCCTCAGCGCCGAAGGGCCCCGGGTCCACGACGCCCACGGTCACGTACCCGTCCTCGGTCTGCTCGACGTCGAGCGCCCGCTCGTTGGGCGTGCGACCGATGGCGCGCTGGAAGACCTGCGCCGAGGCGGTGGTTCCGGTGAGGGCGGTCAGGCCCGCGATCAGACTCATCTGTGCGAATCGAGACATGTTCGTGCTCCAGTGCAGGGTTCGCTGTCGCCGACCCCAGTGCCGGCACGGTGTCAGCGATGCGAACGGAGCCCCGATCACGCCGAGTTGTGTGAAGATTGCCCCCCAGGGGCGCCGCGGACTACTTTCGAGAGGCGAAGGCCCCCTGGTAGTCCCTGATGAACCGCTCCAGGCCGATGTCCGTCAGCGGATGCTTGAGAATTTGCCGGATCACCGAGAACGGCACGGTGGCGACGTCGGCGCCGGCCAGCGCACAATCGAGCATGTGCTTGGGATGCCGGATCGACGCGGCGAGCAGCTTTGTCGGATAGCCGTAGTTGTCGTAGATCTGCCGGATCTGGTGGATCAGGTCCATGCCATCCTGCCCGACGTCATCGATCCGTCCGATAAACGGGCTGATCAGGAACGCCCCGGCCTTCGCCGCCAGCCACGCCTGGAGCGCCTGGAAGCACAGCGTCATGTTGCAGCGGACTCCTTCGTCAGAGAGCGCTTTGCACGCGCGGATGCCCTCGGCCGTCGTCGGGAGCTTGACCACGATGTTCTGGGCGATCGTGGCGCGATCGCGCCCTTCTCGGAGCATGCCGTCAAAGTCGGTGGCGATGACCTCCGCCGACACCGGGCCCGGCACGACCTCGCAGATCTCGGCCAGGCGCCGGCCGTAGTCCACGCCCTCCTTGGCAATCAGCGATGGATTGGTCGTCACGCCGTCGAGCACGCCCATCTCGTGCGCCTGACGGATCTCTTCGAGATTGGCCGTGTCGATGTAGAGTTCCATCGGATGTCTCCTGGGCTGCGGGGTGCGATGGTAGGGTTCCCGCCAGACGACCCCCGGATTCAGTCCGTTGCCGCCGGGAGCAGTTCGCGCAGCCTGCGCCGCAGGATCTTCCCCGTCGGGCCCCGCGGCAGCGCCTCCACGGCGTGGATATCCCGGGGCACCTTGTAGCCGGCCAGCCGTGTGCGGCAGTGAGAGCGAAGCGCGGTCTCGTCGAGCGCGGCGCCCTCGGCCAGCTCCACGAATGCGATCGGCACCTCGCCCCGCATGGCGTCGGGCGCTCCGACCACTCCGGAGGCGACGATCCCGGGGAAGGAGTCGATCACTTCCTCGATCTCTCGCGGGAAGACGTTCTCGCCGCCGACGATGAGCATCTCTTTCAGGCGGCCGGTGATCGCCAGGCGGCCCATCGAGTCCAGACGGCCGATGTCCCCGGTACGAAATGAGCCGCGCTCGTCGAACGCCGCCGCCGTTTCGTCCGGCAGGTGGAAGTAGCCCTTGAACACGTTGGGTCCGTCGAGCCGGATCTCGCCCTCGCCACCGGGGGGCAGGTCCGCTCCCGTTTCGAGGTCGACGATTCGCGTGCTGACACCGGGGACTGCCCTGCCCACGGTGCCGGGCACGTCCTCTCCTACGCGGTTCACGTGCGTCACCGGAGAGGTCTCGGTGAGCCCGTAGCCCTCGAAGATTTCGCGCCCGAATCGCTCGCGAAATCGCTCCGCGATCTCTCGCGGCAGCGGCTCGCCTCCCGAGATGATGTACCGAAGCGACGCAAAGTCCTCGGGGGTCGCTTCCTTCACACGAAGCAAGGCGCCGTACATCGATGGGATCGCCACGAGGATCGTCGGCCGGTGCTTGCGCAGACCTCGGACAACCTGCGCCGGGACGAACTTCGCGGCAAAGGCGGTGCGCATTCCGGCCGCCAGAGGCATGAGCGTCAGCACCGTGAAACCGAAGCTGTGGAACTGCGGCAGCACGCCGTAGAGCACGTCGCTTCTCGTGCAATCGATGTGCTCGCGGACCTGCGAGATATTGGCGCTGATGTTCCCGTGGGACAGCATCACGCCCTTGGGGCGCCCGCTGGTGCCGGAGGTGTACAGGAGTGCCGCGAGATCGTCCGGCTCGGCCCGACGCGGCCACCTGGGCTCTGGAAGGCCCTTGAATCGAACCTCGTCCATGCGGAGCAACGAGGCCCCGTCGGGCTCGTACCCGAGAAAATCGAGCATTGGACCCACGGTCACGATCGTGTCGATCCCGCTGTCTTGGATGACGTATTCGAGTTCTTCGCGCGCCAAGAGGTAGTTGAGCGGAACGACGGCCTTCCCCAGCACCCACGACGCCACGGCCGCGATGGGGAACGCCCCGCTGGTGGGCAGAAGGAGGCCGACTGTACTGGTGCGGCATTGTCGATCGATCGCGCGGGCCATGTGCCAGGAACCGACGAGCAGGTCGATGCCGCGATACGCCCGTCGGTCGTCATTCACGAAGACGTGGAATGGCCGCAGGAGGCAGGATCGGATGATGGCCGAGTGGATTGACATGGAGGTCGTTGTTTGGAGACTGTACCCAAAGGCGGTTGGTTGGGGGGAACCGGAGCACCGAGCCGGGCGTCCAACCGGGCAACCCGACGTGCGCCCTTGCGTACCGTTGGCAGGCGAGTCTGCTCGGGCCGCACAGTTGGCTCGGATCCCGGACCGGAGGCGAACAGATGGATCGAATGCGAGGCTTCGCGAGGGCTCGATGGACCGGCATGGTTCTGAGCTTGGGCCTGGCGACGGCGGCGGGCGCTCAGGTCCGCACCAACATCGGGGTCCAACCCCCCGATCACCTGCCGGAGTGGCTGGTCTTGGACCTGTCGGGCGCGAGCCGGGAGCAGACCAATCGGTATCAGAATGCCAACTCGGATCGGCGCGAACTCGAACGAGAACTCCGCAAGCTGAGGTACACGTACTTCCGCGCGACGAACCAGACCGAACTGCGCCAGGTCGGCCTCTCGCAGTTGCGTGGATACACGGATCCCGACGCGTTTCCCTTGCTCATCGAGATCTTCCGCAAGGACGATCCTGAGATTCGTGACACGATCCTCGACATGATCGCGGATCGACGCACGCCCGAGTCCGACGTCACGCTGGCATGGGCGGCGATCCATGAGCGCGATGCCGAATACCGGGCGGAGGCGCTGCGCCGCCTGAGCGACCGCGTCGAGGAACTCGGCCAGACCCCCGACGGTGTGACATACGTCGTCGCGTCGCGACTCCTGGCGCCCAAGACGATGGATGAGCTGCGCGCCGCGTCGGGTGTGGCGCAGAACCTCGGCATCATCCAGGTCATTCCGCATCTGATCAACGCGCAGGTCGGTGGATCCGGCGGAGGCAGCGGGCAGACGCGAGGCGATCTGGCGTGGATTCTCGTGGGCCGGCAGGTGGCATTTGTGAGCGACCTCCAGCCGGTTGTGGCCGACAGCGCCGTCGCGTTCGACCCGACGCTCTCGGTGATCACGGAAGGAACGCTGCTGCGGGTCGGTTCGGCGAGCGTGATCACCTACCACTCGGAGGTTCACAACGCCCTGCTGACGCTCGCGAACCCGCTCGTGGGTCGGGACCTGTCGGACCTCGGATGGGATCAGCCCCGCTGGTGGGACTGGTACCGGACGGAGGGTCAGCAGTCGATCGAGCGGGCGCTGGCGACGATGAACCCGACGGAGTCCGCCCCTGAGGCGGATGCCGCAGCGACAGACGACGCGATGGACTCGCCCGCCGGCGGCTGAATCAGCCCAGCGCGATCACGGAAGCGAACGCCACCGAGCGTGTGTGCGTGAGGCTGATGAGCCATCGCTCCACGGATATCGAGCGGGCGACCTCTGCGGCCACGCCACGCAATTCCAATCCGGGCCGGCCCGAATCGTCGGTGGTGACTTCGATGTCGGTGAAGGCCACGCCTCCTGCCCAGCCGGTGCCCAGCGCCTTCATGACGGCCTCTTTGGCGGCGAATCTCGCCGCGAGGCGTTCGGCGGGCCGACGGACGCGCTGGGCGTGGGCGGTCTCGGACGCCGTGAAGACGCGGGAGAGGAATCGCCCGCCGTGGCGACTCAGCAGACGCTCGACGCGTTCGACCTCGACCGCGTCGATGCCGTGCGCGAGGGCTCGCATGGATCAGTCTGACTTGGTTGTGGCGGCCGGCGCACTCTTGCACGGACCGTCGGACTTGCCGCAGGCGCACGACCCGCCCTTGGCGTTGGAGTCCCCGGTCTTCTCGGCGGGCTTGTCCTTTTCAGCGGCCTTCTTGTACGAGTCGGTTCGATAGTCGGTCTGGTAGAAGCCCGAGCCCTTGAAGATGACCGCGCCTCCGGCGCTGATGAGGCGCTCGAGGGCCTTCTTGCCGCACTCGGGACAGACGCGGCGCGCCGGTTCCGTCATCGAGTGGAAGATCTCCATGTCCTTGTCGCAGGCGTTGCAGTGGTACTCATAGGTCGGCATCGGGCGACTCCTCGGCGTCGACGGGCGCATCGGTCGGCGTGCAGGGCTCCTGCGAAGTGAGCGGCGCCACACTCACCTTGGCGGGCCGGATCAGGCGGTCATTGAGGGCGTAGCCAACCTGGAACACGCTGACGACGTGCCCCGGAGGAACTCCCTCGGCGGGTTGCTGCATGAACGCCTCGTGGCGGAGTGGATCGAACGCCTCGCCGGCATCCGGGGCGATTACCACCACGCCGTGCCGGCCCAGCGTGCGGACCAGTTCGTCCTTGATGGCCCTGACCCCCACCACGATCTGCTCGGCGGACGCGGCGGACAGATCGTGCGAGAGCGCGAGATCGAAATGGTCAAGTGCCGTGATCACGTCGCGGGCCACGGAGGTGACGCCGTGCCTGCGAGCCTCTTCGACATCCCTCCTCGCGGCGTTGACACGGTTGCGCTCGTCGGCGATGGCGCGCAGGAGCGTCGCCCGCTCATCCTCGAGTCTGGCCAGGCTCTCGCGCAGGTCGTCCATGACGACCTCCTCGGCGAGTTCCTGCTCGGGGGCCTCGCCCTCGGGCATGTCGCCCGCAGGTGTGGACTCTGGATGCCGGCGTCGTCCCATCATGTCACCTGTCCTGCTTCAATCATCGTGCCAAAGCCGCCCCGGCGTTAGCTTCCGAACAGATCCTTTATCTTCTTGAAGAACCCATGGCTCTCGGGCATCACCCTCTCATCCTCGGTCTCGGCGAACTGGCGCAGGAGCTGTTCTTGCTTGCCGCTGAGCTTGCGAGGGATCTCGATTCGGCAGCCGATGATGACATCTCCGCGCTTGGCCGACCGCAGATTCGGCAGGCCGTGGCCTGGAAGGCGCAGGATCGCCCCGTGCTGGGTGCCCTTGGGGATCGTCAGCGGCACGCGCTCTTCGAGCGTCGGCACCTCGATCTCCGCGCCGAGCGCCGCCTGCGTGAAACTGACGGGCATCTCGAGTAGAAGGTGGTCGCCCTCCCGGGTGAACATCTGGTGGGGCTTCACTCTCACGACGACGTGCAGGTCCCCGCGAACGCCCTCGCCGGATGTGGAGGCGTCGGGGGCGGGCGGCTCTCCCTCGCCCTGCACGCGAACGGCTTGGCCATCGTGGATTCCAGCGGGGATCTTGACGGAGATCGCCCGCTTCTTCGGCACGCGTCCCTTCCCGCGGCAGGAGGCGCACGGATCCTTGATCACCGTGCCGCGACCCGCGCACGCCGGGCACGCGGTGACCATGCGGAACATTCCGCCCAGGCCCGACTGCTGGACCTTGCCCTGCCCGCCGCACGTGCGACAGGACTCGGGCGATGAGCCGGGCTTGGCGCCCGTGCCCGAGCACGTGTCGCACACGTCCATTCGCGTGAACTCGACGTCGCGCTCGCAGCCCTTGAGCACGTCTTCGAGGTTGAGCGTCACCTCGGTCTCGAGGTCGTAGCCCCGAGCGGGGCCACGCGGCCGGGCCCGCCCGCTACCGCCACCGAGCCCCCCGAAGATGTCCTGGAACATCGAGAAGATGTCCGAGACGTCCATCCGGGAGAAGTCGTGGGTGGCAGGCCCCCCACCTCGACGCAGGCCCTCGTGCCCGTGGGTGTCGTAGATCTTGCGTTTGCCCGAGTCGGCAAGGACCTCGTAGGCCTCGGCGGCCTCCTTGAAGCGGACCTCGGCCTCGGTGTCGCCGGGGTTGCGGTCGGGATGGTACTTCATCGCGAGCCGGCGGTAGGCGCGCTTGATCTCCTCACCGTCCGAGGTGCGCTCGACGCCGAGAATCTCGTAGTAGTCGCGTGTGGTGGGCATTCGGATTCTTACCACGGAGACACGGAGGCGCGGAGGAGGCCCGGGGTCGGATCAGGGGGTGAGGTCATCGGGCGCCTCGCCGGGGGTCGGCGTCGTGGAATACCTCATGCAACCCACCCTCAAGATCCTGTCCGTCAAGGGACGCGATCTTGAGTTGCATCTCGCCTTCGAACGCGCCCTCGCCGTCGAAAGCAGTCAACAGGCCGAACATCGGCGTGGAGGCCACATGTAAGAAGGACTCGCCTAGTGCCCGCATGAACTCCTCATCGCTCAGCAGCCCCGCGGCGGAAAGACGCTGGTGCAGGTTCCGGATGCTCTCGTCCACCGAGCGACTCACGATCTTGCCAGTGAAAGGGTTGTCGCCCTCCTCGCCGGCGCCCGTCTTCGCGCCCAGCACGGCGGCGTCGACGACATGGTAAGTGTCGCGCCACATCGTCCCGGGCAGGCAGTGGGCGAGTTGGTCGGGTGTCACTGCAAGGCCTCCGAAGCTGGTGGTGCGGTCTGCACGCGCTTCGATCTCTTGTCAAACTCGACGAGGATGGCCCGCACGCCGCGATCGCACGACGACAGGGCGTCGAGCATGATGCGCTTGGCCCTCTCCCGCTTCATGCCTCCGGTGCCCGAGCCGAGCAAGGGAAAGGCAATCGATGTGAAGCCCGAGTCCGCCGCGAGGGTGTAGGCGTTGATCGTGCCCTCGCGGACGGCCCGCTCGTTGGACCGCCAGTACCACGTGAGCGCGGCAACATGGATGATGCCCTTGTGCGGCAGGCGACCCGCGGAGGTGAGCGCGGCTTGTCCGAGGCGCATCACGCCGACCCGCGAGAGCTCGCGGAACGGTCGCGTGCCGCCCCGTCGGCGGATCGCCCCGGCAACTCCGCAGGGAATCAGCAGCCACCATGGGATGAAGTTGCGGTTCCAGGCATTCACAATGACGTCGACGTCCTGATCCAGCAGGTCGCCTTGAACGATCTTCACGCCTTCGGTGGGTGCCCCGCCTGAGCCGTCGCTTTCAGGAATGCCCAACTCCGATCGAAGAGCCCGAGCGCGCAGAGCGTGGAGGCGATAGGCAACCGTTTCCTCTTGTCGCTCCTCTCGAATGTCCTTTGCCCGCACCATGGCATCGAGCACCAACTGTCGACTGCTGGGCGTTTCCCACGGCAGGAGGCCGGGACAGTTCCAAGGACGGGGAGCCACGGGCGCGTCGAGCCTGGCGATCTGCACCGCAGTTCGAACGGCCAGATCCCGAGCCTCATCCATCGCGTCGGCAGCCGGCCGGACGGAGCCGTCGTCAGCCAGACACCCTCCCGCAATCCGCGCCAGCGTACTGAGGGCCAGCGTTGCGGTGACCATCTCTAAGTGGCGGCTGCCGAGTCTGGCTGTCACAGCAACGTCGAGGGTGGCGGGTACGGCGATTCCAGCCGATTCTGCCCACTGTGCGAGGGCGGGTCCCTGGTCAACATATAGCTCGAAGCCCGAGGACACGCCGTGCAATCGCGCCGGAAGGTAACCGGCCTGCTCAGTCCAGACGAACTCCTCAAGCGTGACGTCGAACCCGTCCTCGCGCAGCGCTTCATTCCACTGTGCAGGAGTGGGAAGCCGCGATCTCTGGCACAGCACTGCAAACTCAAAGGACACGGTCGCCCCTGTGTGGCAAACTTCGTTACGCCACCGCCCCCGCCACCGCCTCCTTCTCCTCCTTGAGCTCGGTCAGCACCGCATCGGTCGTCAGCATCAGGCCCGCCACGCTCGCCGCGTTGATCAGCGCGGTCTTGGCCACCAGCGCCGGATCGATGATGCCGGCCTTGACGAGGTCCTCGTACTCGCCGCTCGCGGCGTTGAAGCCGTTGCCGCCCTTGGCCTCCTTGATCTTCTCGACGACCAGGTCGCCATCAAAGCCGGCGTTCTGGGCGATCTGCCGGGCGCACGACTCGACCGCCTTGGCGACGATGTCGAAGCCGAACTTCTCATCGCCCCTGGCCTTCTTGCGCCCCTCGACGATCGCCGGCTGGGCCCGCAGCAGCGCAACACCGCCGCCGGGGACGTATCCCTCGCGAGCTGCTGCGCGTGTCGCGTGGAGGGCATCGTCGACGAGGTCCTTGAGTGATTTCATCGCGGTCTCGGTTGCGCCGCCGACATTAATGATGGCAACGCCGCCGGTTAGCTTGGCAAGGCGTTCCTGCAACTTCTCTCGGTCGTAGTCGGATGTGGACTTGTCGTATGCAGCTTTGATCTGATCGGCGCGGGACTTGATCGCAGCCTTCTTGCCAGCACCCTCGACGATTGTTGTATCGTCCTTGGTGATGACGATCTTGCGTGCCTTGCCGAGTTCCGAGAGCTCGATCGACTCAATGGTTCGGCCGAGGTCTTCAGAGAAGAACGTGCCGTTGGTGAGCACGCCGATGTCGCCGAGCATGGCCTTGCGACGATCACCGAATCCGGGAGCCTTAACTGCAGCGATCTTCAATGCGCCGCGCAGACGGTTGATCACGAGTGCTGCGAGTGCTTCGGACTCGACATCCTCAGCGATGATGAGCAGTGGTTTGCCCGCGCCCGCGACCTTGTTCAGGAGTGGAATCAGATCGGTCAGGTTCGCGATCTTCTTTTCGTAGATCAGCACATACGCGTCTTCGAGCACGCACTCTGCGGTCTTCGGATCGGTCATGAAATATGGCGAGAGATATCCCTTGTCGAACTGCATGCCCTCGACATAGTCGAGCGTGGTCTCGTTGCCCTTGCCTTCCTCGACCTCGACAACACCATCAGCGCCGACCTTTGAGATCGCTTCTGCGATGAGCTCACCAACCTGCGTGTCGCCGTTGGCGCTGATCGTCGCGATCTTGCGGTAGTCGTCCTTGCCCTTGCACTTGACGGCGATGCCGTCGATCGCCTCCGCCCCGGCCTCGGCGGCCTTGTTGATGCCTCGCTGCACCTCGACCGGATTGGCCCCGGTCGCGACGATCCGCAGGCCCTCCTTGAAGATGGCGTGGGCGAGCACGGTCGCGGCGGTGGTTCCGTCGCCGGCCTTGTCGGCCGTCTTCTTGGCGACCTGGTGCACCATCTTGGCGCCCATGGACTCGAAGGGCTCGGGCAGTTCGATCTCCTTGGCCACGCTGACGCCGTCCTTGGTGACCGACGGCCCTCCGTAGGACTTCTCGATCACAACGTGGCGTCCGGCGGGGCCCATCGTGCAGCGGACGGCGTCGGCCAGGCGCTCAACACCCTTGAGGAGCTCGATGTGGGCGTCGCTTCCGAACTTGATCTGCTTGTTGGCCATGGGTCTTGTTCCTTCGATCCCTGAGGGAGGTGTGCTCTTGAAATCGCCCGCCGGACGCCGTGTGCCCGGCCGGGCGCGCTCTCTTTCCTACCAGTCGTGGGTCTTCTCGTATCCCAGACGGACGAGCATGTCGCCCGCCGATTCCTTGACGATCTGCCGAAACCTCTGGCCGACCTCGCCCTGCGCATAGGTCTTCCAGTCACCCATCTCGCCCTTGCGGTCCTTCGCGCCGTGGTCGTCGCGGTTGAGCCCCGGCGTGGTCTCTCTGCCAGCCTCCAGCGGGAGCGCATCGGCGGGATCGAGCTCGAGAAAACGGTAGATGCGGGCGCGCTCGGCATCGGGGGTGCGCCACAAGTCCTCGTAGCGGACGAGGATCGCCGTGCCGGCGTGGACGCCGGTGCGAAACTCTTCGATCGCCTGGAGGTCGTGCGTGCAGCGCCGAACCCAGCGCTCGGCGGTGAAGCGAACCCACTGCTCATCGGCGAAGAGTCGCTCGGGGTGGTTCTTGAAGTGGTCCGGGTCGGCGCGCAGCGCCTCGATGTCCTCTCCGAGCCGTTTCTGCCAACGCGGCGCCTGGATCTCGATGCCCTGGGTCCGCATCTGGTGGATGGTGAAGCTCACCATCACGTCCCGCCCGTCGCGGACCATCAGCACGTGCGGCGTGCCCGGGATAAGGGCCCGCAATGGGCGGGGCGTTCGGTCCCCGATCCACTCCGCCTCGGGCTTGCGGTCGGCCAAGGCGAGCATGACCTTGCGGACCATGTCGCAGAAGCCCTGCTCAGCCACGGACTTGAGTGGCTCCTTCGATGTCAGATGCCACGGGCGGGTCGTGAAGGTGTCGAAGGCCTTGCGGACGACCTCGAAGTGGAACTCGCCGCGGCAGTTGATGCCGGGGTGGAGATCCAGCACGCGCTGGAGCCACGTGGTTCCGCTGCGGGCGTGCCCGCATACAAAGAAGAGCTTGTAGTCGCGCGTGGTCATCGCGGGATCAGGCGTTCACGATCCCGAGCAGCTCGCTCTCGCGCAAGATCAGGTGCTTGTCGCCCTTGATCTCGACCTCGGTGCCCGCGTATTTGCCGAAGACGACCGTGTCGCCCTTCTTAACGGACATGTCGGCGCGCTTGCCGTTGTCGAGGCGCTTGCCGGGACCGGTGGAGACGACCTTGCCCTGCATGGGCTTCTCCTTGGCGGTCTCGGGGAGGTAGATGCCCGAGGCGGTCTTGCTCTCGGCCTCGATGGGCTTGACCAGAACGCGATCTTCCAGGGGTTTGACGGCCATCGAATCGATCTCCTTGATTGGTCCTTGGCGCGTCCCGATGGACGCGGAGGTTCGTGAAAATCCGGACGAGCTAGAACGCGGAGTTTGGAAAAGGCGCTCAGAAGTCCATGCCACCCATTCCGCCCATTCCTCCCATACCGCCCATACCGCCCATGCCTCCCATTCCGCCGTGGTCGTGATCGTGCCCGCCCGGCCCCGCCTTCTTGTCCTCGGGCTTTTCGGTGACGATGCAGTCCGCCGCGAGCAGCACGGTGGCCACGCTCGCGGCGTTCTGGAGGGCCATGCGATCCACCTTGGCGGGCGTGATCACGCCGGCCTTGAGCATGTCGCCGTACTCGAGCGTGAGCGCGTTGAAGCCGAAGCTGGCGCCGGCGTTCTCGGAGACCTTGGCGACCACCACACTGCCCTTGACGCCGGCGTTGTCCGCGATGGTCATCGTGGGCACGGCGAGCGCGCGGTAGACCACGTCGAGGCCGGCGGCGAAATCGTACTTGGCGTGGCCGACATCGTCGGCCGACTTGTCATCGCCCTTGCCCGGCTTGCCGAACACGGCCTTGTACTCTCGCTGACCGGCCACCATGTCGCGGGCGCGGATGAACGAGACGCCACCGCCGGGCACGATGCCCTCGGCGAGCGCCGCACGGGTGGCGTGCAGGGCGTCCTCGACTCGGGCTTTCTTTTCTTTGAGCTCGGCTTCGGAGGCGGCCCCGACCTCGACCTGGGCCACGCCGCCGGCGAGCTTGGCGAGCCGCTCCTGCAGCTTCTCGCGGTCGTAGTCGCTGCTGGCGGACTCGATCTCACGCCGGATCTGCTCGATGCGCCCCTTGATGGCGTCGGAAGACCCGGCGCCCTCGATGATGGTCGTGTTGTCCGCGTCGATCTCGATCTTCTTGGCCATTCCAAGCTGTCGAAGCTCGACCTGGTCCAGGTTGATGCCGAGATCCTTCATGATGGGCTGAGCGCCCGTGAGAACGGCGATGTCCTCGAGCATGGCCTTGCGGCGATCGCCATAGCCGGGAGCCTTGACAGCGACGACCTGGAGCGTGCCTCGGAGCTTGTTGATCACGAGGGTCGAGAGCGCCTCGCCGGAGACATCCTCGGCGATGATGAGCAGGGGCTTCTTCGCGCCCATGACCTTCTCGAGCAGCGGGATCAGCTTGGTGACGCTGTCGATCTTGTCCTCGTGGATGAGGATGAGGCACTTCTCGACCTCGACCCGCATCTCGTCGGGGTTGGTGACGAAGTTGGGACTGAGATAGCCACGATCGAACTGCATGCCCTCAACGACGTTGACATTGGTCTCGAGACTCTTTCCCTCTTCGACCGTGATGACGCCGTCCTTGCCGACCTTCTCGAACGCATCGGCCATGATCTTGCCGATCTCGACATCGTTGTTGGCGCTGATCGAGGCGACGTTCTGGATGTCGGCCTTGCCGCTGACGGGCTTGGCCATGCCGTCGATCGCCTTGGCGGCGACCTCGATGCCCTTCTTCATACCGCGGATCAGGGCGTTGGCGTCCACACCCGCGGCGATGTGCCTGAGCCCCTCACGGAAGAGGGCCTCGGCCAGGACGGTCGCGGTGGTCGTGCCGTCGCCGGCGGCGTCTGAGGTCTTGCTGGCGGCTTCCTTGACAAGCTTGGCGCCCATGTTCTCGGCTTTGTCGCGGAGCTCGATCTCCTCGGCAACGCTGACGCCGTCCTTGGTTGCAGTCGGTCCCCCCCAGGACTTGTCCAGCAGGGCGTTTCGGCCGCGAGGGCCGAGGGTGCTCTTGACGGCGCGGGCCAGCTTTTCCACACCACTCAGGAGGGCTTTGCGGGCCTCGATATCAAACGTCAGTTCCTTCACTGCCATGGCGTCGATGCTCCATCAGGGAATTGACAGGCTCAGCGGACCCGGCGGCAATCGCGCGGGCTCGCGTGCCCGAGGAGTAGGCAAGCCCGGTGCCAGTCCTCGGAGCCCTTGGGATGGGGTGCGGCGGACGGCCTTGGGCTGGTGGGGATCCCCTCGAACCTGACATTCCGGGCCAGCAACGAAGCCACGACCTGCCGTTGTGGCAGACAGATTCGATTCGGGAGCCGTGCGATCTGACCGGGAGTCGGCGAAGACATCCCGGCCAGACGAGACGCTATCATGCCGTCCCCATCTGGAAGATCGGATGCCCGCCCAGCTTCTTGCAAACGTCGATCTCTCGCTCTATCTGCCTTTGGGAGTCATCGTCCTGATGGCGATCACGTTTGGCGTCGCCAACATGGTGCTGACCAAGTTGATCGGGCCGTCGCGGCGGGGGGTGCAGAAGGGCCTGACCTACGAATCGGGCATGAACCCGCTGGGCACCGCCCGCAAGCGGTTCAACGTGCGGTTCTACCTGATCGCCATGGTCTTCCTCGTGTTTGATGTGGAAATCGTGTTCCTGTATCCGTGGGCCGCGACGTTCGGGAATTTGGCGCCGAACGACCCGGACCGGGTGGTGTGGCTCTTCCGGATCCTGTTCTTCCTCCTGACAACGGTTGTGGCGTACGTGTACGGATTCAGGAAGGGCGTGTTCCGGTTCGATTGAGGCCGAGCGCGATTTGAGTCCCATAAGTCATTGACTCTTCCGGCAGACTGGCTCCAATCCCGAGAACGAGGGCCGCGCATCTGGCGCTCCCGGCCGAACCGGAGCCATCACAAGGGGTTGCGCGGCAATCCGGCGTGTCGGGGACGACTTCGAATCTGCCATCGACGATGCCCTGCCTGTGGTCAGACCCGGGAGGGAGTGCTGGCATGAGTGAGACGGGGTGCGCACCGCCCGGCGGCGCCTGGGGGCCTGACTCCGACGTGCGTCGGGACGTTCTGGCGGTTCTGGACGCTGACGGGATCTCGCCGGTGTTCCAGCCGATCTGGAATCTGCGGGCCGGGCGGATCGCCGCATTTGAAGCGCTCAGCCGCGTTCGAGTCGGAGAGTTTGGTGACGTTGGCGCGTTCTTCGCGGCGGCGTCGCTGGCGGGGCTTGAGCGTGAGACGGCCGAATTGAGCGGACGCAAGGCGATCCGCGGCGCGAGCGGGCTGCCCCCGCCCCTGTCCCTATTCGTCAATTTCTCTCCCGACGTCGTTGCCGACCCCCGGTTCCCGGAGGAATTGGCAGAGGCGGTCGAGGGGTCGGGCGGGATCGGATTGGATCGTGTTGTCGTCGAGATCACGGAACGTCCTGGCCGTGAGGACGTCAGTCAATTGTCCCGACGGGTTCGAACTCTTAAGAAACTTGGATTTGGCGTGGCGCTGGATGACGTTGGCGCGGGCGCGAGCGGCTTGGATCGGATCATGGCTCTCGAGCCCGATTGGCTCAAGCTGGATCGGTCTCTCGTGCGGGGCGTGCACGAGCATCGAACGCGACGGCACCTTGTGCGCTCCCTGGCGCACTTCGCCGATTTGGGCGGCATCGGGCTTGTCGCCGAGGGCGTCGAGGAGGACACCGAGCTTCGGGCATTGATGGATATCGGGGTGCGGCATGCGCAGGGATTCCTGCTGGGCCATCCTGACGAGTGCTGGCGAAACTCCATGCGCGCCCAATCGAGCCGGCTGGCGGCGTGAGCGTCGCGCCCGCTCCTACCCTCTGGATGTGACGGGTTCGGCATCTCACGTCCAAGCCGCGGTCGCGCTTCGTCCGGTGCGGATTGCCGGCGCATCGCTCGGGTCACGATTGATGTGCGCCCTGGCGGCCATCGGCCTTCTGACGCTGCTTGTCGTGAGCGCGTCGTTGAAGCCCGACGAGGCCGGCTATGGAACCCATACGCAACTGGGACTGCCGCCGTGTCCCGGGATTCTCTCGAGTGGGAGGCCGTGTGCCACGTGCGGCATGACGACGGCGTTCGCGTACGCCGCGCACGGGCAGTTCGTGGCGTCCTTCCGCGCTCAGCCATTTGGCGCCTTGATGGCGGTCGGGTCGGCCTGCACCATCTGGGTTTTGCTCCACGTCGCGGCCACCGGGTCACGCCTTGGCAGCGTGACTAGCCGCCTCCTGGCAGCCCGTTTCATGTGGCTCGCGATCGGGCTCGCGTTGGCGGCCTGGGGGTATAAGCTGTGGGTCACGCCCGTGGGGGGATAGATCGCGAGGGCCGCCATGAGGCGACTGACACGATTGGTGGTGGGCGGAGGGCTCATGGCCGCCGGTGCATGTCTGGCCGGCTGTGTCATTCCCGCCATGTACGCGATGGCCGCCCGGACCTACGAGGAAAACACACCCAGGAAGGTGTCGGGTGAGTACGACGGTCTGGCGGAACGTTCCTTTGCCGTGGTTGTCACGTCCGAACGCTCTCTCCAGCTCGAATTCCCGTCGCTGGTTCCGGAGGTCTCTGCGCGCGTCAGTCAGCTCATCGCGGAAGGGGGCACGGCGAGCGGATACGTTCCGGCTGAAGAAGTGCTCCGCTATCAGACGCAGAACCCGTCGTGGTTTGCGATGACACGAGCCGACCTGGCGCAGGCTCTGGGAGGCGTGGAGCGACTGGTGCTGATCGAGATCAGCGACTTTCGGCTTCGCGAGCCGGGCAACCGGCACTTGTGGGAAGGAGTGGCGAGCGGGCGAGTCGCGGTCATCGAGGCCGATGGGCCGCTCAGCGAAGAGTACGCGTTCGAGCGGGTCGTTCGCGTCGGGTTCCCGGACAAGTCCGGATACGGGCCGGACGACTTTGGTCCCTCGCTCGTCGCGTCGGTGCTCGCACAGCGATTCTCGAATCGAGCGGGATGGCTGTTCTTCAATCATGAGGAGCCGCCGGGAACCGAATACTGATGGTCCCGTCGAGGTCGTGGTTGAGGCTCGGGTTTGCTGCCGCGTTGGCGACCCTGTTGGTCTGCGCGGGCTGCAACATCGCGGCTCCGGCGTACCTGTTGATTCACGGACCGCCCAGAACCGAACCCGTGTTCGAGTTGGATGAATCTCGCTCGGTCGTGGTGTTCGTCGACGACCGCAAGAAGGTCGTTTCCCGCAAGAACCTGATCCGCGCGATCAGTGACTCGGCGGAGAAGGCGCTTCTCGACAAAGGAGCGACGGGCCCGCTGATCTCTTCGGCGGGAGCCCGGCTCGCGGCGGAACAGGGCGCGAGGCCCCTGTCGATCGCGGAGATCGGTCAGGCTGTCGGAGCGGATCTCGTGATCTACGTGTTCATCGACACCTTCACGCTCTCGCCCGACGGACAGACGTTCTCGCCCACGACGGCGACCCACGTGAAGATCATTGAGTCCGCGACGGCGAAGCGGATCTGGCCGGAGCAAGCCGACGGGTACCCTCGAACGCTGACCATGCCGACCCAGCAGGGTACCGTGCCGACGACGTCCGTTGATGTACTCCGCGCTCAAGAAGCGCTGGCCGCCTGGACGGGAATGGGCGTGGCCCAATTGTTCTATTCCCACGAACGCACGACCGATGCCGGATTGGGGCACTGACATCGGTGGACCGGGGTCGGCGGATGTGCTTCCATCCGACGTGCGAATCCTGCACGTCATTGATCCATGGACGGACGTCGATGGCGGCCCACCCTGTTCAGGTGGCGGGATTCTCGCGTGTCGATCGGTGATGGCTGCCATGCCCGGCGCGGCTCATTCCTTGCTGCTGGTCGGCGGCGACGCACTCGAGAAACAGGCCGAAGAAGGGGGCCTTCGCTGTGTCGACCGGGTCCCCTGGAGCGGGGCCTGTCATGCCATGGGACGGCCAATCGCTCGCCTGCTGGCCGCGAGGGGAGT
Source organism: Phycisphaeraceae bacterium (assembly GCA_020639195.1). GTDB lineage: Bacteria > Planctomycetota > Phycisphaerae > Phycisphaerales > UBA1924 > JACKHB01. Next base: position 32,151 of record JACKHB010000002.1, read on the forward strand.
TCCGGATCTGGTCTTCGCCTGGGGGGAATGCGGTGCTCGCTCGATGCGAACCCCGCTGAGAGGTCGAGCCCCCATCGTTCGGATCGACCTTGGGACGCGCGCGAAGAGGCGCTGGCGCCGGAGGGTGAGGTTTGCCGATGCCGGCGAAGCGCCGGGCGGTGCGGATTGGTTGGAGGCCCCCTCGTTTGCACCATTGCCGAGCGAGGCAGGCCTGCTCGCATCCCGCTCGAGACTCCGGGGCGCGCTGGACTTTGACGACGAGCGGCTCGTCATCCTGCTGCTCGATCCATGCCCGGACTCCCGGACCGCGACGAGATTCGTGTTCCTGACGACGATGATGTGGGCGGTCGGCCTTCGCGTTGCGGGCCTGATGGTTCGAGGGCCGCAGGCGGTGTCGCGCGCCAGGCTGCTTCATCGCCGAAGCGGGGCGCGGGCGCCGATCGCCCTTATCGACGCTCCGCTGTCCGCGCTGGTGCCCGCGAGCGATGTCGGCGTCGTGATGGCCGGCGCGGGAGCTCGTGCCGGCCTGGGCGCCATCGCCATGCTCGTGGCCCACGCGCACTCGTGCGGGGTCCCCGTGGTTTCCCCTCCCCGGCGATCGCACGCAGACTGGTATGGGCCCGGCCTGGCGGCACGCTGCGTGACCGCTTCGGAGCATCTCCGGGACTTTGGAGGGCCCCTCCGAGCGCTGCTCACCGATCGAGATCTTCGCGAGACCGTCGCGGGTCGTGGACGGGAACACGCGCGGTCCCTCTTTGAACAAGGAAGCCGCGTGTGTGCCGGGCGAGCCTCGGAGTGGCTTGGGGAATCCATCGCGAAACGGCGATCCGACTCCGGACAGTGATTGTGAGTACGGTGGACTCCACTTCCGTCGCCTCGTTCATCGATGGGTAGACAGTCGGGCTTATGCCTGGGGAGCCACGATGCCGATCGCCAGCCGTTTGCTCGGGAGCCTCCAGGTGGCCATCGGGAGTGTCGTGGTCGCGCTCGGAGGGGTGGTCGCGATCGGCTCCGCCTCCCGAATGGCCTCGGATCGGTCGGCGGAGACTCCGCGGAGCGGCGCAGAGCCGCGAGCGTCCCGATGGCCAGCACTCGTTGGCGGAGTGGGTGCTGTCGGTGCGGGTTTGATCGTGGTGGTGATGGGTGCGGTCCGCCTCAATCGGTCGGGTCGGAGCGCAACCTGAGCGGGGTGCCGAACGTCAGACGCCGATCGCGAGTCGTGCCGGATCCTCGATGCATTCCTTGATGTCGCGCAGGAATGTGACGGCCTCGGCGCCGTCCACCACCCGATGGTCGTAGGACAGCGCGAGATACATCATGGGGCGCAGGACGATCTCACCCTTGCGCTGTGGGTGTTCGACGGCTCGATTCTTGATGGCGTGCATGCCCAGGATGGCCGACTGGGGCGGGTTCAGGATGGGCGTGCTCATGAGGCTGCCAAAGACGCCGCCGTTGGTAATCGTAAACGTGCCGCCTGTGATCTCGTCGATGCCGAGCTTGCCGTCGCGCGCGCGGGACGCAAAGTCGCGAATCTGCCGCTCGACCTCGGCGAACGAGAGCCTCTCGGCGCTTCGGATGACGGGCACGACGAGCCCTCTGTCTGTGCTGACCGCCACCGCGACGTCGCAGTAGTCGTGGTGCTCGATGGCTGGTTTGCCCTCGTCTTCCACGATGAAGGAATTGACCTTCGAAGAGGACTTGAGCGCGCTCACCGCGGCGGCCACGAAGAACGACATGAATCCCAGGCCGACGCCGTGCCGCTTCTCGAATGCCTCCTTGTGCCTGGCGCGGAGTTCCATGACCGCCGTCATGTCGCACTCGTTGAAGGTCGTGAGCATCGCCGCGGTGTGCTGGGCCTCGACCAGACGAGATGCGATGCGCTGGCGAAGCGGCGTCATCCGCTCGCGTCGAGTGGATCGAGCGTGGGCAGCGGGCGTCGAGCTTGCCGGGGCTTGAGCCGCCTGGCCGGGGTGAGACTGCAGGAACGCAAGCACATCCTGTTCCCGTACCCGATGGCCTGCGCCGGTCGGCGTCACGCTCGCGAGGTCTACTCCGAACTGCAGGGCCATCTTCTCGGCCAGGGGCGTGGCGCGGAGGTCTCCGTTGGCCGCGTGCGCGGCGGGAGGGTGCGTTGTCGCCTTACGTGCCCGCTCTGCGGGCTGGGCCTGCTGATTCGGTCCGGCGGACGCGCTCTTGGCGGCTGCGGGCTTGGGAGACTCGCCGGCTCCAGCGCCAACCCCGGCCGGCCTTGCCGCGGTCTCATCGACCCTGCCGACAACGGATCCGACCTTGACGGTGTCTCCCACCTTGGCGTCGGGATGGAGTGCCCCGGACTCCGGTGCCCGGATCTCGACAGTGATCTTGTCCGTCTCGAGTTCCATGACCACATCGTCGCGCTCGACCCAATCGCCCGACTGACTGAGCCACTGCGCAACGACCCCCTCCGTGATGGACTCGCCGACGCTTGGAATCACGATGTCGATGGGCATGGATTCTCCAGCGAATGTTCAGGCGGCGGGAACCGTCTTGGTACCGCGTTGGGGCTTGGACTCAGCCCCCGCCCCGACCGCGAGCGACACGATCCTCTCCTGCTGGGCGCGATCGACCTTCTTCGAGCCTGTCGCGGGCGAGGCGCTCTCTTCTCGTCCGATGAACGGCATGTCAAGAAACCGGCGATCCTCGCGCGCAAAGGCCTTGCGGAGATGATCGGTGACGAACAGGAAAGCGCCCATGTTTCGTGGCTCTTCCTGGGCCCACACGATCTCGGCATCTCGCGGGTACCGTTCGATCACTTCGCGGACTCGATCGGTGTGCAGCGGGCAGAGCTGTTCGATCCGCACGAGCGCGACGTCCGATCGCTCGGCGGCCTCGCGTCGGGAGGCCATCTCGTGATACAGCTTCCCGGTGCACAGCACGATCCGGCGGACGGCCCGGGCCGCGCCGGGACCGCTGAGGGCTGGGTCGTCGAGGACCTCCTCGAAGCCTCCGGACATAAGGTCCTCGATCACGCCGGTGTTGGTTCGGAGCATGCTCTTGGGCGTCATGACCACCAGCGGCTTGCGGAACGAACGCCTCACCTGCCGTCGCAGCGCGTGGAAGATCTGACCGGCCGTGGTCGGGTAGATGACCTGGAAGTTCCCATCGCCGTACAACTGGAGGAATCGCTCGAGGCGCGCGGAGGAATGCTCGGGACCTGCGCCCTCGTATCCATGAGGCAGAAGCAGCACAAGGCCTGACCATCGCTGCCACTTTGCTTCGGCAGACGCCAGATATTGATCGATGATCGCCTGAGCCCCGTTGGCGAAGTCTCCGAACTGAGCCTCCCACATCACCAGCATGTTCGGATCGGCCAGCGAGTACCCGTAGTCGAAGGCCAGGACCGAGACCTCCGAGAGGGGGCTGTCGTGCACGCAGAATCGCGCCTGCTGACCGGGGACGGACTCGGGCCCCGAACGGAGATCGGGCTCGGTCACCTGCGCCCTGATGTTGTTGAGCGGTGTGTACGGCGCTCCCGTATTCTGGTCGCGCAGGACGGCGTGGCGATGGCTGAACGTGCCTCGGCGGCAGTCCTGCCCGGTCAGCCGAACGGGATTGCCGTCAAGCAGCAGCGTTCCGAACGCGAGACTCTCGGCGTCCGCATAGCTGATATTGCGTGATTCGAGCAACCCAGCACGCTCATCCAGCAGCCTCTTGAGCTTGGGGTGCAACGAGAACCCCTCGGGCACTCGTCCCAGGGCTCGGCACACCTCCGCCAGATTCTCGCGCGGAACGCCGGTCTCGGCCCGCTCAAATGTGTATTTCTGCTTGAGGCCAGACCACCGGGCGCTGCCGGGGTCGATCGTCGGATCGCGCGGCGTTTCCTTGGCCTGCCGCTGGGCCTGATCCAGCGTCTCGGTCAGGCCCTCGCGGATATTGCGCATGTGATCCTCTGCGATCGTTCCCTCGGCGAGCAGTCGCTCGGCGTACCCCGTGAGGACCGATTTCTTCTCCCGGATGAGGGAGTACAGGATTGGCTGCGTGAACGAGGCCTCGTCCTGCTCGTTGTGGCCGTACTTTCGGTAGCACCAGAGGTCCACGAAGACGTCCTTGCGAAACCGGTGGCGGTATTCCGCCGCGAAGTGGGCGCACGCCAGCACCGCCTCGGGATCCTCGCCGTTGACGTGCAGGACCGGCGCCTCGATGCTCTTGGCGATGTCCGTGCAATAGGGAGTGGATCGCCCGTCTTCGGGCGCGGTCGTAAATCCGATCAGATTGTTGACGACCACGTGGATCGTGCCCCCGACGGTGTAGCCCTCCAACTGGGACATGTTCAGCGTCTCGGCGACGATTCCCTGCCCCGGCAAGGCCGCGTCGCCATGGATCAACAGAGGAATCACCCGACGTCGCTCCTTGTCGGCGCGGAGTCGCTGCTTGGCGCGGCAACGGCCCATGACGACGCCATCCACCGACTCGAGGTGGCTGGGATTCGAAGCCATCGCCAGGTGGAGCTGGTGATCGTTGCCGAAGGTGCGCGTGGCCGAGTAACCGCGGTGGTACTTGACGTCTCCCCCACCGTCGGCGAAATCGACCGACCAGGTGTCCTCGAACTCCGTGAAGATCTGCTGGTAGGTTTTGCCCAGGATGTTGTTGAGAACGTTAAGCCTGCCTCGATGGGCCATGCCCAGGACAACCTCCTCAACGCCAAGCGATGCGACGTGGCCGAGCATGTGTTCCAGGAGCGGAATGAGCGATTCGGATCCCTCGAGACTGAACCGCTTGTCGCCCGGGTATCGCTTTCCAATGAACTGCTCGAACTGCTCGGCACGAAGCAGCGTCAAGAGCAGATTCTCTTTGTGCGCCTGTGTCAATGGCGAACGATCAACGCCTCGCTCGAATCTGTCCAGGAGCCACTGCCGCTCCTCGTCGTTTGTGACGTGCATCACCTCCACGCCGATGGTGCCGCAATACCGCTCCTCGAGATGGGAGATGAGCTGGCGCAGCGTGACCGCTCCTTCGAGTCCGACTCCCGATGCCTCCACGTCGCGATCGAGGTCGGCTTCCGACAGGCCATGCCTGGCCAACTCCAGGATGGATGGGCGGGCCCTCTCCCGGCCGAATGGATCGAGCCGGGCGCTCATGTGACCGACGGTTCGGTAGGCCTCGATCAGATCGCCGACGGCGGCCTGGAACCCCGACGCCTGCCCCGCGGCGCCGGAGCCAACAGCGGGCCGGCTCGAGGCCAGATCAAATCCCTGGAAGAACGCCCGGACGTCCGGCGCGACGCTGGACGGATCCGCCCGATAACGGCGGTACTGCTCGTCCAGAAACTCCGCGTTCCATCCGTTCACAGACGACGAAACGGCCCTTGGAGGCACGGTCATGGCGGTCTCACTCTGCCCAACGGGTGATCGTCGAGCGGAACAAACCCGGACCCGGTCCGGATGAAATGCTAGGCGTGGGTATCGGTCCTTCGGGCGTCTGACTGTGGTCCGAAACGGCGCTCCACGCACCACAACTCAACCGAAGCGGCCGGTCACGTATTGCTCAGTCTCGGCGAGCGTCGGGCGCTGAAACACCTGATCTGTCGTGCTGAACTCGACCAGGCGCCCCAGGTACATGAACGCCGTGTAGTCGCTGACCCGCGCGGCCTGTTGCATGTTGTGCGTCACGATCAGCACGGTGTAGCGGTCTGAGATCTGATGGATCAACTCCTCGATGCGCAGCGTTGCGATTGGATCGAGCGCCGAACACGGCTCGTCAAGAAGGAGCACCTCCGGGTCGGCGACGATTGCGCGGGCGATGCACAGACGCTGCTGCTGCCCCCCGGAGAGGCCCAGCGCGGAGTCCGACAATCGGTCCTTGACCTCGTCCCAGATCGCCGCGGCCCGTAGCGCTCGCTCGCACGCCTCCCTGAGCACGCCCTTCCTTCGCTCGCCGTCGATGCGGAGCGGGTACACCACGTTCTCGAGGATGGACATCGGAAACGGATTGGGCTTCTGGAACACCATGCCGAGACGCTTGCGGAGGTCGATCACGTCGACTCGCGGAGCGTAGATGGACTCGCCGTTGAGGAGCATCTGGCCTTCGATGTGCACGCCGTCAATCAGATCATTCAGACGATTGACCGAACGGAGCAGCGTGCTCTTGCCACAGCCGGACGGGCCGATGATCGCCGTCACCTTCTGGCGCGGAATTCGGAGCGAGACCGACTGGATCGCTTGGGCGACTCCGTAGTAGAGGCTGAACTCCTTCACCTCCAGCACGGCATCCGCGGTTGAGAGCGATTCATGAATTGCGGGCTTGAAGGGTCGCCCCTCGCGGATCGCGTCGAGCACCGGAGTCGCGTGCCGAGGTGGATCTTCGTCGGCGTTGATGTCATACACCACCCGGGGGGTCGGCGGCGTGCTCCGAGTCGTTGAAGTCGTCGCCATCGGCTCCCCTAGAAGGCTGCGGAATGCCGGCTGCGCAGCCGGGCCCGCAGCACGATCGCCGCGGAGTTCAGGATCAACACAATCGTCACCAGCAAGAGCGTCGTGGTCCACACCAGGGGACGAGCGGCCTCGGAATCCGTGCTCTGGAATCCGACGTCGTAGATGTGGAAGCCGAGGTGCATGAAGCCGCGATTGGCGTGAAGGAACGGAAACTCCGAACTGATCGGCAGTCCCGAGGTCACCTTGCCCACCCCGACCAGCATCAGAGGCGCGACTTCCCCGGCCCCGCGCGCGATGGCGAGAACGGCGCCGGTCAGGATACCGGGCATGGCGCCGGGGAGCACGATTCGTCGGATGGTTTGCCACTTCGAGGCCCCGCATCCGTAGCTGCCTTCTCTCAGCGAGGGGGGCACCGCCGCGATGGCTTCCTCGGTTGCGACAATCACAACGGGCAAGGTCAGCAGCGCGAGAGTGAGAGAGGCCCAGAGCAGGCCTTTGGTTCCAAAGGTCGCCGTGCCCACCGAGGTTCGGGCCTCGAACCACCCATGGAAATATGGGGTCGTCCACACGGCGAAGAGGGCGAGTGCGGCACAGGCGAGCCAGGCCGCAGCGATCGTGATGCGCGCTCTGCGGTGGGACTCGAGGCCCTCGCGACGGCGAAGTGCCGCCATTCCACCGAGCAGCACCGCAACGACTCCGGCGCCGACGACCGAGGCCATCAACAACCACCAGGACGGGCGGGGCAAGGGGGCTGGCGAGCCGGCGTCGACGTATTTGCCGACCGTGTACGCGAAGAACCCGAGTCCGAAGACTCCGTACACGATGCTCGGGACGCCCGCCAGGTTGTTGATGGCGATCCGAACCAGGCTGACCAGCGGACCCTGACGCGCATATTCACGCAGGTAAATGGCCGCGACGACTCCCAATGGCACGACGATCACCGTGAGCAGCAGCGTCAGCGTGACTGTGCCGATGATCACCGGCAGCACGCCTCCCTCAGTGTTTGAGCTGCGGGGCTCGCTTGAGAGGAACTCCCACCATCGGGAGAGATAGATGCCGAGGCGACCCAGCCAGCTCAGATCGTTGGGTCGCACGGCGCGAACAACCTGACTGATTCGCATGGGCACATCGGGGCGGCTCTGCTCTTCCGGCGCCATGAGTCCCGCATCGTCACGGACGATGAGGCGATACCGACCATCCTCGCGGCGCAGTTCGCTCAGTTCCTGGTCGATCGCTTCCGCCTGCGCGGTCAGCTCTTGAATTCGAGACTCCGCCTGCCCCTTGAGGGCCACCATGCGGCGGTCGCCGACGATCCCATGTCCGAACGGGCGCTCGAGGTGAGACGCCAAGAGGAGGCCCAAGCCGACGATCACCAGCGCGCGGCCGGTCAAGAGCCGGGACCCCGAACCCGCGGCCCGGCGCCACCGCACCACGCCGAGCCCCAGAGCGCCCGCGCCACCGAGCAGCAGGGCCATCCACGCCGGCACACTGACGCCCGGCGCTTCGCCTCGAAGCCAACGCTCGTGCGAGAGTTCGGCCTGCTTCAAACGGGTGTTGATCCGATCCAAGGCATGACTGATTCGAGCGCGTTCTCCCGATTCGAGGCCACGGATCCTCGCGAGTCGATCTCGAGCGTCTCGAAGCAGGGCGGACAAGACCGTCTGTTCTTCACCCGGGGCAATAGGCACTCGTGCGGTCGCGATCCCTGCGCTCGAATCCCAAGCGCGGACCTCGCCGGATCCCAGCGGTGTATCGACCCAAGTTCCCTGTGCGATCTCGTCGCCTTCGATCGGAATCTCGATGGCCTCGAGCCTTCCGAGCCACGCCCCCCAGTCTCGACGCTCAAGCAATAGGACTTCCGACGGTTGCCCCACTTCCATGACCTGATAGAGGCTGATCCACCTGAACGACTGAGGAACAGAGTCCCCAAACGCGCGGGTCGCCACATCTCGGTTGGCAGTCCAGTAGTACCTCCGAATCGGCCTGCCGTCGCCGTCGAGTGCGCCTTCCAACAGCCGCCCCTTGGCCGCGAGACTCTGGATGATGTCGCGTTCTTCGTCGCTCGGCTCGTAGGACTCTTCGGCCATGCGCACGCCAAGGAAACTCTTGGGGAAGGACGCCGCGGCTTCCGACTCGCGCATCACGACCCGATCGACGGAACGGGGCCAGAATGTCGCGACGCCCCGCACCGCCACCAGCGCGATCAGACCGCCAATTAGCGCCAGGCACACCATCAGCCCGAGCGCCATCAACCAGATCGCCAAGCCACCCCGGGCGTTGGGTGGAGTGCCTCTACGAGCGGCGGGGGCGTGGATGTTCGCCGCGTTCATCACAGCGCCGCACTCCGTCGGCGGAAGCGCTGCCGAACAACTTCGGCACTGGTATTGATGACAAAGGTCATGAGGAACAAGACGAGACCGCAAAGGAACAGGACCCGGAAGTGGGCCGTCCCCTTGGGCGCCTCGGGCAGCTCCATCGCGATGTTCGCGCTCAACGTGCGGAAGCCGGAGAACACATTCCACGACATTTCCGGGGTTCCACCGGTCGCCATGAGCACGATCATGGTCTCGCCAACGGCGCGGCCCAGCCCGATCATGCAGGCGCTGAAGACGCCGGACCCGGCCACCGGGAGCACGACCCGTATAGCCGTTTGCCACGGAGTGGCGCCAGCGCCCAGCGAAGCGAGTCGGAGCCCCTGGGGCACGCTACGAAGCGCGTCCTCGCTGATCGTATAGATGATCGGAATGATTGCGACGGCCATGACGATCGCGACGACCACGGTGTTCAGCGGCGTGAACGGCCCCAGCACGCTGTCGCGCGGATCCAGCCCGATCGCGCTGAGCGCTGCGGCGCCAACGATCGTCAGGCCCGCTCCGACCGCGAGTGTGCCCACGATTCGCGCCACCTCGACCAGCACCACTCGTCGCCGCGACGCCCGATCGATCGCCGCATTGATCCGCGCATCCAGCGCGAGGCGGCGAAACAGCCAGGCCAGCACGATCATGGGAAAGGGAAGCAGCGCGACCCAACCCGGAAAGGCGCCGCCGAACTCTCCGTCCAGCCAGCGTTGCAGATTGGGACGGGCCAAGCCTTGACGCGCGATCCGGCCTCGAACATCGGCCTGTCCGTCTGCGGTCAACGGCTCCACGGCCTGCACGACCTGCCCATCCATGAAGTAGAAGCCGGATCGCCGCAGGCGCCTCGATTCATCGGGCGACATCGCCTGACGCTCGCCAACCCACCCGGGCCACAGTTCCTGCGGGACCACCTCGAACGAGCCCGCGCGCACGAGCTGATCATTTCGAGAGGGCGCAAAGAGCGCACGCTCCACCGTCGAATCGACCGTGATGGAGACGCCAATTCCGAGGACCACGGCCACCACGAGGAGCGCGGCGAGCTTGGGACCCCGCACGTTTCGCGCGAATCGCTCCGGCAAGAGACTGATGATCATCCCGACCACCATTACCGCGATGGGCACGCACCCGAGGACGAGCAACACGGCGATCAGGTGTTCCCTGACGAACGGCGCGATCACGACCGCCGCCACGAATCCGAGAACAACCGACGGCATCGTCGCCATGAGTTCGACCGTGGGCTTGACGACGCGCCGAGCCCTCGGCTTGAGGAATTCTGAGGTATAGATCGCGGCCAGCACGGCGACTGGCACGGCGAACAGCATCGCGAACACCGTCGCCTTCAGGGTGCCGAAGATGAGCGGGACCAAGGACAGCTTGGGTTCGGGCGCATCGTTGCTCGCGGTCGATTGATAGACGAATTCCGGCTGGGCCCGGCCCTCGTAATGCACTCGGCCAAACAGTGTCCCAAAGTCAAGGCCGGGGTACCCCGCCTCGAGTGACCACGTCTCACATCGCCCATCGGGCGCGACGTGAAGAAACCCGTCCCCTTTGGGAGAGAATGCGAGCAAGGCCGTGCTCTCAGACGAGACTTGGGTCGACGTCACGAGCTTGCCGCTTGTGCTATGAACTATTCTGAGCCAGCCCTCCGTTCTGGCAAGTACAAGCCGATCCCTGTCGCCTACCGCGAGCCCACTCACGACGCCGCGACCCACTCGAATCGTCCGAGCCCGCGTGAGGACGCGCCGGTCGTTCGTCGTCGAGGTCGGCTCATGCACCACGAACCACACGCCGAGCCGCCCTGCGTCGTCGCCGACGACCACCGACCGGCCGCCGATGAGCAGCGCCGCAGACCCGAGCGTGTGCCCCGGATCCGAGAGACGCGCAGACTCCATCAGAACCAATGGGGCCTCGCGATCACCACCCGCGGCCGCGAATCTTGCGACCCTGCCGTCGTCCCAGATCGCGAGAAACTGATCGCCGTCGGCCGTCACCATGACCCAGGTTGGGCGCGATGCGGCTTGAGCCTCAGAGAGTGGCACCGGGCGTGTGGAGACCCGCGCACGTGGCGGCCCCCCACCGAGACCCCGCCGGATCTCCACTCGGGACGCGACGCAGGCGCCGTCATCGGCCAGAGCGATGAACTGCTCATCTCCGAGCGGGCTTCGGCTAGCGCCCAGTGCGACGACCGGACCACCTCCGGGAAACACCGTGACTGGCGGAGCGAACTCGGAGCTTATCGCCGTAATGCGCAAGTCCGCCGCGCCCGAGCCGGTGGGCACAGACTCGATGAGTCCGCCGATCGCGCCCGAGTCGGGGGCAAGGCGCAGTCGTCCCCCTCGTTCACGAGTCAGCCGGACGGCCCGGGCCGAGCCCTCGGTCGGCGGCTCGTGATCGAGGACGCTGGTTTCATCTCGGGTGAGGAGGCGGGACTCGAAGCCCATCGTGCCAACCTGCACGGAGCCGTCATCGAAGCCGAGCATGAGATCTCGCGTCGCCGGGATCTTCGCGACCGATGTGATCCGCCTGCCCTCCGGCGCGATCCGGATGGTTTCGAGTCGCTCGCCGGTCGCCAGAAGCACAATCTGGAGTGTGCCGTCCTCGAGAATGATCGCGGCAGCCTGTCGGTACTCGTCGTAGACGACGGCCAGCGGAGCTCTGTTGAGACTCACCGCGACGCTTGATTGTGAACGAGTTGAACCAGAGCGAAAGAGCGGAGCAACGACCCAGGCGAGATACACGCAGATGGCCAAGACCGCGACCAGCACGCTCATGCCGCCGATGCGGATGACCCGTTCGGCGAGGGCGTCGCACGCATGGACCGAGCGACGGGTCCCTCGGTGGCCTTGGTTCGTATCTCGGCTCATCAGTGGTCCGCGAGCATACGAGGCACACCGGAATTTGGCAGAACCGGCCGCGACCTAACGGGGCGAGGCGACCTCGTCACCAATGAGTGCGACCTTTGCGAGATCCTCGAACGCCACTGCGCCCGGCACCGGGAAGTACCCACCCTTGACGACGGCCTCCTGACCCTGGCGCGAGAACATCAGACGAACGAACTCGGCCCGGAGGGGGTCAAGCCCCTGTCTCTCGTCGTAGTTGACATAGACCAACAGGAATCGGGCCAGCGGATAGTCCGCGGTCAAGGCATTCTCGTAATTGGGCTCGAAGGCCTCTTCGCCGGGGCGCGAGATCCACAGCACCTTGACATCCCCAGTTCGATACCCGATTCCCGAGTAGCCCATCGCGAACGGATCTCGCCCGATGGCCTGGACGACCGACGAAGACCCAGGTTGCTCCTTGACCGTCGCCTTGTAGTCCTTGTTTGACAGGGCGAACTGCTTGAAGAATCCGTACGTTCCCGACGCCGAGTTGCGTCCGTACAGGCTGATCGGGCGGAACTGGTAGGCGGAGTCCTTGACGCCGAGGTCACCCCACGTCATGTCAGGTCCCGCCGTCGAGAACACCCGCTCCAACTGGTCGAGAGAGATCGAATCCAGTGGACAGTCCTTGTTGACGTACACGGCGAGACAGTCGATGCCTATTCGAAGCTCGGTCGGCTTGTACCCGAACCTCGCCTCGAACGAGTCGATCTCCGAACCCTTCATCTCGCGGCTCATGGGCCCAAACTGGGCCTGGCCTTCGATGAGAGCGGGCGGAGCCGTTGACGACCCCTTTCCCTCGACCTCGATGTCCACGTGCGGGTAGAACGTGCGAAACGTCTCGCTCATGAACGCCATCACGTTGTTCAACGTGTCCGAGCCGATGCTCTTCAAGTTGCCCGCGACTCCGGGTGCCCGCTCGTACTCGGGCAGATCGCGGTCGATCTCCACGTCCACCGGCGGGGATTCCTCTTCGTGGATCGGCTGCGCTGCCGTGGGGACGCACATGCACGCGATCAGCGCGAGCAGCGTTCTCATTCCTCGCTCCTGACTTTGGGATCCAACGAGCCTGTCGACGAGGATTATTGGGCCGTCCGCCGCTGCCACGACCCGAACATGGCGCAAAGAAACTGCAAAATCGGTGTACTAGTTGCCGAGGTACGACAGGACGACGGAGCTCGTGACGGGCTCACCACCGGGGAACGGCGTGAACGTCCCTGCGAGGATCGATTGGCGCGGGAAACGGACGCCTCCCGGAGGCTGAGGCAGACGAAGCCGGATTCGAAACCCGCGAAGACCATTGATGTCCTGAGCGGTTCGGAGCACATCCTCTTTGGAGATTGGCCAACGAGTGAATTCTCGCCCTTCCATGTCCGTGAGCCGGAACAGCAGGGATCCGGGAGGGGTGTAGGGCTGACTGTATGGAATGCTGAACAGGTAGAGCGTTGTGCGGACCGCGTCCGGCCAACCGTCGTGGTCCGTGTCTTCGAGCGGCCCCGGGAACATCGAGAGCCGATCGGGGGCAAGTTCCGAGGGAGCCTGCGCCAGCGGGCGATGCCGGGCGTCATTCGGCGAGCGGCAGCCGACCACGAGCACGCACGCACCGAGGGCCATCACGCACCACAGAACACCGACGCGTGACGAAAGCGTTCTCTGATCAACTCGCAAGGCTGCCGTCTCCCCAAGTCTCACTGTGGTCCCTCGCCATCGCCTCGATACCAATCGTCAGGGTCTCCCGGCTCGGGATCAAACTCATTCCAATTCTCGGCAGGTGGCCCGTCTCCGAGCGGCTGGGTGAGTTCCTCGCCCCCGTCCTTCGCGGGAGGCGTAACCAATCCGTTCTCGTCCGGCGTGACCATGGGCGTCCACGGCTCAAACTCGAGCTCTCCATCGATCTCGGTCGCGCGCCGCAGCAACTCCCTGATCTTCTCCCGCGCCGCCATCTCATCGATCGCGCGGTCGCTGAGCGACCGCTGCGTCGCGATGTGAGAATCGCGACCACCCCGGATGACAGTCGGCGTCAGGATGATCAGCAACTCCGTCTTGATGTTGCTCATTTCCCGGGTCCGGAACAGCTCTCCAAAAACCGGGATCTGTCCGACGATCGGCATCTTCGTGTTGCGTTGGTCGTCGGAAGTCTGCAGCAACCCTCCGATGACCACAGTCTGTCCGTCGAGGATGGTGACGGTTGTCTCGACTCGCCGCTGATTGATGATCGGCGCCTCGAAGTCCTGGGAAATCTGCGTCGTTCGGGCGCTGACGCTCGAGATCTCGGGCGAGATGTCCATCCTCACGAAGCCGTCGTTGCTGATGGTGGGCGTGACCTCCAGGATGATGCCCACATCCTCACGCACGACGTTGGCCTGCGAGCGTCCGTTGTCGAACGTGTCGACGCTCTCGACCACGGCGATGTTCTCACCGACCTGGATCAGCGCGCGTTCGTTGTTGTTGACCGTCACCTGCGGCCTGCTGAGCACCTCGAGCCGGCCCTGCTCCTCGAGCGCCCGAACGAGCAGGCTGAAGTCGCCGCTGGAGACCGCGAGGTTCGGCACGCCCAACGCCGTCGCGATCGCCGCCCCTGCGGGTGAAGACGCGATCTTGTATCCGTCTCCACCGAAGGGCCCAACCTCGAAGTCCACGCCCCACGTCGAGCCCCGGTCGATCGTCACCTCGGCCAGCAGCACCTGGATGACGACCTGCGGCGGCGCTGCGTCGAGCTCCTCGATCACCTCTCGCACCGTCTCGATGTATCGAGGTGACGCGCTCACCACGAGCTTGTTGCTCTTCTCGTCCCCGACGAGCGTCACCTCCTGCTCGAGAAGCCTGGCCAGCGAGCCGATCTGCTCCGGCCGGAGCGTGTCACGAATCCGCTCGGCTTCCTCCTGGAAGTAGCTCCGCAGCGTCTCCTCGACCTCCTTGGCCCTGGCGTTCTTGAGGTGATACACGTACCGCTCGCGTTCGGTCGCTTCGATCGTGTCCAGTTCGGTGACGACCTTGCGCACCAGCCCGAGATACTCGGCGGTGCCCGACACCAGCAGCGTGTTGGTTCGCGGATCGATCGTGATGGACAGTTCCTGCCGCTCATCGGGCACCGGAGTGACGCTCGCACCGCCAAAGAGCGACGAGAGGTCGTTCTCGTCTCCCTCGGGAGAGAGCTGGCCAGGCGTTGGCGTCGGGATGAGCACGAAGGTGTTGCCCTGCTGGCGGAGGTTGAACAGATCTCGGAGCACCTCCGCCATCGCGAACGCGTCGGCGTTGTTGAGGCGATACATCTCGATGTTGCGGCTTCCGGCGGTCGTCGAGTCGAGATCCTGAATCATCTGCGAGATCAGCGACATGAGCTGAGGCGGGGCCGCGACCACCACGGAGTTTGTGC
The DNA here is from genome assembly GCA_020639195.1 of Phycisphaeraceae bacterium. Taxonomy (GTDB): domain Bacteria; phylum Planctomycetota; class Phycisphaerae; order Phycisphaerales; family UBA1924; genus JACKHB01. Next base: position 47,173 of record JACKHB010000002.1, read on the forward strand.
GCAAGTCAGGCGTCAGCCGGACCTGCTGCCGAAGCGCGCCATCGATCTCGGCCTCGGTGCTCTGGGGCAGGTCCTCCCGCAATTCCTCGGCAAGCTGATTCCGGAAATAGCGCAGTCGCGTCGCCTGTTCGCCGTTGGCCCGCCCGCCGGTCAGATTGCGTCCCGCGAGCACCTGTCCGAGGAGATTGACGACCTCCAGCGCGTTGGCGGTCTTGAGCTCGATGCGCCGGATGTCCTGCTCGAGCTTCACTTCGGCCTGTGAGAGCCGCTGCACCAGATCTCTCACCGCCACCGCATCGGCCTCGGTTCCGGTCACGATCAATACGTTGAGCCGATCGTTGGCGATCACGGAAACGGAACCCTGGCCCCGTCGCTCGTTCTCGCGGCGCACATACAACTCATTGATCGCCTCGGCGAGATCCTGGGCTTGGCCCTTCTCGACGTACACCAGCTCGCTCCGCTCGCCTCCCCGCACGTCCCGGTCCCGACCTGACAGCGAGCTGATCAGCTCGCGGATCGTCTCGAGGTTCTCGTCGCTCGCGGCGATGATCAGGGCATTGGAAGTCGGCTCTGCGGCGATCGAGAGTGCATCCGAGGGCGATTCGGGCACGCCCGACCGGCGCAGCGCGCTGATCCGTTCGCGCATGAGGCGCTCGATCGTCGGCGCGAGGGAGCGCACGTCCGCCCCGGTCACCGGCACTACGTGAACCCCGACGCTCTCATCGCTCTCGGGCGTGTCGAGCGTCTCGAGAAGCGACAGCAGCACTTCGAGACTTCGGGGGCTCGTCGAGACAATCAGCGCGTTGGTGCGCACGTCCGCTGTCACGATCAGACGGTCCTCCTGGCGGATCGCGCCGACCTGCTCCCGCTCGCGGAAGACGTCCCGCACAACCTGCGCGATGCGGTCCGCCGCGGCATGTTCCAGGGGAAAAACCCTGACCTCGTTGTCTGCGCCCGCGGCCTCGACGTCCAGCATGGCGACCAGCTCACGCACCACCGCCGCGTTGCCGGGCGACGCGATCACGATGAGAGCGCCGAGATTTGATTCTGGCACGACGACCAGGCTGGACATGGGCGCGAAGAGGTCCGCCTGCAGCCTCGCGGAGGGGTCGGTCGGATCGCCCCCCGACTTGAGCACCCGCAGGCGGGCCACCTGCTGCTGCAGGCCGAGCGCCTCGGGGGTCTGGGAGGTCGCGGTGCGCAAGACCGTCGAGAGCGTCTGGGCCAGCTTCACCGGGTCCGCGTGCTTCAGCGGCACGAGCGTCGGCTCCACCCAACTGGCGATCTCATCGGAGTCGAGCTGGCTCACCAGGACCTCGACGAGCGCGACGGCCTCCTCGCGCCCGGCGACCACCAGTGCGTTCGTCCGCTCATCCACCGAGACCGCGATCTCGCCCGCGAGCGCCTGACCCGTCGTGGTGCTCGGCAGCCCTCGCCGCTGCGTGCCCGGCAGCCGCCGCAACGCCTCGCCCTGTCGGAACAGTTCATCGATCACTCCGCGCACCCGGCTCGCCGACGCGTTCTCCAGTGGAAAGAACCGGACTACCACGGCGTCGCCAAGCGGCAGCGTGTCGAGCAGCGAGACGATCTCAGAAAGCGCGCGCACGTTCCCGGGAGTTGAGGCGACCATCACCGAGTTGGTCTGCGTGTCGGCGCTGAGGCGAATCGGCTGCGTGAGATCGACATCGATCGGAGCCTGGTCCCACCGCCCACCAGCAATCGACAGTCGCCGAATCTGCTCGGCCAGCGCCGCGGCCCGCGCGCTGGGAGATGACTGGCGGGTCGCGTCGAGCATCCCCTCGAGGGTGGCCACCAACCCACGGGCATCGGCCAGCTTCAGCGAGATCATCTCGACGCGCTGCTCGGGCTCGGGAGGATCCTGATCGATCGCTCGAATCACCTCGACAATGGCCTGTCCGTCGGCGGGGCTCGCGACCACGGCCACGGCCTGGCGGGAAGTCAGCGGCACGATTGTGACCGGTTCGGAGACCAGGCCCGGGCGGTCATCGGGGGCAGGACGCGTCACCCCCATGTCCGTGAGCAACTGTCTCACTTGGGAGGGCGACATGTTCTTGACGTCGATGATGAGCACCGCCTGACCCAGCCCGGGCTGGATCGGCCGCCCGTCCGCACCCAGCCCGCCGTCGAGTTCTTTGACGACTGCCTCAATCTGCGTGAAGAGGCGCTCGCTGGACGCGACGATCAGCGCGTTCGACGCGCGATCAATCTCAACCGTCAGGCCCTCGCCGTCCTGCTGCGCGATGGGCTGGAATGTCGAGATCACCGTCTGCCTCAGCCTCGCGGCGGGGACGCTCGAGACGCGCAGCACGCGTGGGCTCAGTCGGCTGTCAGACGCGTGGTCCTGGAGGCTCTCGGCCAGCACCGCGATCTGAGCAAACTCCTCCTCGTCGGCGCGAACGATGATGGTGTTTGACTCGTCGTCGCCGTAGATCAGCACGCCGCGACGGCTCTGAATGCCGCGTTGGGTGGTGGAGAACGCCTCCCGGACGGCCTGCGCCACGCGGCTGGCCCTCCCGGCTCTCAACGCGATGACCCGAGGCTGCGGGAGCTTGAGGATGTCCGGAACGTCCAATTGACGAACGATCGCCCGGATGCGTTCCATGTCCTTGCGCCCGGCAAACACGATGAGCGCGTTGGTCTGGATCTCCGCCGAAACGACCGGTGTTTCGTCGGCCTGAACAAGCACGGGAGGCACGATCGGCTGGTCCCGACGGTCGTTGGGGTTGCCGCCGCGTCTGGCGGCGTCTTGCATCGCCCGCGCACGCTCTTCTTCGATCTGTCTGGCCACCGCCGAACCGAGCCCTTCGTTCAGCGCCCTGGCCACGCTCGCGGCGTCCGCGTGCTTGAGCGGGATCACCTCGATCTGCCGCGAGGTGTCGTACGCCTCGGTGTCCAGCTTGGCCAGGAGCGCCCGGATGCCCTCCCACTCCTTCTCCCCTGCGCTGATCACCAGCGTATTGGACGCCGGGTCCGGCACGATTGTGACGCTGCGGGCGCCCGGAGACGACGCCTCTGGCGCGAACGATCCGTAGAACACGCCTAGCGCCGTCGCCGTCGCCTTCGCGTCGGCGAACTCCAGCTTGATGAACTCGGTCGTACGCCCCGAGTCTCTGGCGACGTCCAGCTGCTCGATGATCGTCTCGACTTCCCGCATCTGATCCGCGGTCGCCGACACCCAGATGGTGTTGTCGTCGCGCGTGTAGTCGATCGAAGGCGCAGGCTCGTTCGGTCCACCCCGGCGATTGCGCATGAGTCCCGAGAGGGTGAACCACACGTCCGACGCCTTGGCGTTCTCGAGCGCAAATCCTCTGAACTCCTGCAACGTTCGCACGGGCTCGGTGTCGAGCACGCGGATCTGCTCCTCGACCAGCGCAATCGACTCGAGCGATCCGGTGAGAAAGAGCGCGTTGCTCCGCGTCACGGGCGTGATCTGCACCTTGAGGCCAGGGGGGAGGCTGTCCCGAAGCGCCTGGGCCACATCGCCCGCCCTCGCCGAGTTGAGCGAGACCGTCTTGAATGTGAGGTCCTCTGTGCTCGGTGGGCGATCCAGCTCGTCGATGAGCCGTTTGATCTGGCCCTCGTACGTTGTCGGCGCCGACACGATCAGCGAGTTGGTGCTCGGCTGGGGCGTGACGATGATTCTCTCGTCTGGCCTCGTCTGCGGGAACATCTGGGTGACGGTCCTTGCCAGCTCTTCGGGCGCCGCGTTCTTGACCGTATACACCTGGATCGAACGATCGTCTCCAAGCTCTGGCTGGTCCATGTGGGCCACAAGCTCGTGCACGATGCCCATGCTCTCACGATCGCCCGACACGATCAGGACATTTCCCTCGGGCGATCCAACGATCGCCACCTCGTTCTCGGGAAGGCCCTGCGTGCGCGCACGATTGCGGAAGAATTCCTGCAGGCTCCGCGCCGCCCGATCCGCCTGCGCGTGCGTGAGCGTGATCGATTCGATCTGGGCGCCCTCACCCGCCGCACTCTCCTCCAACCCACGGATGTACTCCATGGCCATCTCGACCCGCGGCCGCTTGCCAACGACGATCAGCAGCCGCCGTTGCCGGTCGACTTCGATCGATACTCCGTCGGGGTCGCGACCCTGCCACGAACGCCAGTTCGGCGTGGCCAGGGCCCCTTCTACCACTCGTGCAACCGCGTTCAGATCCGCCCGATCCAAGCGGATGGCCTCGACCACCTGACGCGTCTGCTCGCTGGCCGGCAGATCCAGCGACGCCACGACCCGCTCCATCGTCTCGAAGCTCTCTCCGTTCCCCATGAGGATCACGCTGTTGGTCCGCTCGTTTACCTGGGCGATGATCTTGTCGTCGCCGTCGTTGCTCCGCGGTGGCCAGACCCACCAGTCGTTGCCACCGCTCTGCAACTGGAACGCGAGCGTCGTAATGGTGTCCTCAAGGTCGGATACTCGCGCGTTCTGCAGCGGGATGATCTTGATCTGCAGCGCCTGTCCTGCCGCGGGCCGATCGAACGTCTCCACCAGCGACTCAATCTGCGCAAAGTCCTCATCGCTGCTGGCCACCAGCAGAGTGCCCGAGCGTCGGTCGCCGACGATCGCCACGCGGCTCTCGGCCCGCCGCCCCTGCCGCGAGGACACCCTCGCCCGCTGCTGGAAGAACCGCTCGAGCGACTGAGCGACGGTCTGCGCATCGGCCTGCTCCAGCGTGATCACGCGGAGTGGAAAGCCCGTCGCCTCAGCGCGATCCACTTCATCGACAATCCCAGCCGCCTGATCGATGGCCTCCTGCGGCGCTCGGAGTACAAGAACACTCGAAGAATCGTCCGCGGAGATCTGGATTCGCTCGCGCTTGGCCTCGTCTCGTCCGATCAGAATCTGCTCGAGCACTCGCTCCACGGTGCTCGGCTCGGCCTGCTGCAGGGTAAAGATCTTGGTCACGAGATCGTCATCGCCGACCTCGACATCCGCCGTCTCGAGCAGGCGCACGACCTCGCGGTGCTGGTCGTCCGTCGCGGTCACCAGGATCGCGTTGGTCCTGTCGTCGGGCACAAATCTCGCCCGGGAGTTGTCCCGCGTTCCCTGTCGTTGCGCGTCGAACAGCGTCTGCAACGTCCTGGCCAGGTCGTCCGGCTTGGCATTGGACAACTGGTACCGCCGGATCGACAGCCGGTTCATCACCGTGCTCTGATCGATGACCTCCACGAACGCATCGATCAACGGCAACACCCCCGGCGGGGCCGTCACAATGAGCGCAGCGCCCGCGGGGTCCTGCGAGACAGCGATCATGGACGGATCGACCTGCGCGCGGACGTCGCTGCCATCCAGCGTCAGATCCAGTTCGCGGAGTCGTTGGGCCTGTCGTCCCTGCGGTCGTTGGCTCACGAGATCGCGGACCGCGCGCACGGCGTCATCACCCTCGACATTCGCCAACGGATACACCTTGACCACCAGCTGCGTCGCGGCGCCCGGCCGAGCTACCGACGCGATGATCTGCCGCAGGACGCGGAAGTCCTCGTCGTTGGCCCACACGATTACGGAGCCGCCCAGGGGATCGGGCGCCACGGACACTGATCCCGTGAATCCACCTGGATTCTCGTCGGTCGCCCGCCCGACCTGACGGATCGTCTCGCGCACGATCCCGGCGACCGCGTTCGGATCGATGTCCTGAGGAAGGGTGACCACGCGGACCCCCGCCGGTGCGGAAGGAATCTGCCCCTCGAGTTCCTTGACCAGTTCGGCCAGCCGCTGAGCCAGGCGCGACGATCCGACGATGAGCAACGAGTTGGTCTGGGGATCGACGGCGATCGTGACCCCCGCATCGTCCGCAGGTTGCTCCCCTCGCTCGGGTTGTGTTCCGACGGTCGCAACCACCGACGATTCGACGAGGCGCCGGATGATGTCGATCTTCCCCCTCGCCGGCGGGCACCATTCAACGCCCTCTGACGGGAGGCTCGCACCCGGCGAACCCGGCGCTGACTCGGTGGCGGGCTCGCGCAGCAGGTCGTCGACCGATATCACCTCGACTTTGACGCCGCCGGACTGCTCCAACAGTTGGCGAAGCGTCTGCGCCATCACGGCCGCGCTCACCCGAGAGCGATCCACGCGGATCATCCGCATCTCACGGCTGGCCGAGAGCGTCGCCGAATCCAGCCGGTCTACCAGTCCTTCGATGCTCTCCATCTGATCCGGCGTCGCCCGCACGATCAGGGAGTTGCTCGCGGTGTCCACCCGAATCACCGGCGGCTGCCGAGCCTGCTCATCGTCAGCAAGCACGGCCTCGATGCTGGCCGCCAGTTCCGTCACGTCCGAGTTCACCGGCGTCAGCACCCGCACGATCCGTCCGGTTCCGGTCGACGGCTCCACATCCAGTTCCTGCACCATCTGCTCGGCCAGGTCCAGCGCCGCGACCGGCCCGCTGACCACGATGGCATTGAGCCGACCCTCGGCCACGACCCGCACGGGCTGCTCGATCCCGCCCTGGTCTCCGCGCCGCCTCTGCGACAGGTAATTCCATCGCTGCCACTCCGGGATCAGGTCGATCTCACTCTCCTTGGTGAGCACCCGTTCCACCAGCGGTGCAATCGCGTCCGCGCGCGCGTTGCGAAGGAACACCGTGCGCACGCCCAGACCCTCGGTATCGATCGCCGCGTCCATCTCCTTGATCAGCGCGGCGGCCCGCTCCAGCTGTGCGCTGGTCGCCGCCACGACCACGGAGTTGCTCGCGGGCTCCGCAGTGATCGTCGCCGGCTTCTCCCCCGGGGGAAGACCCGCCGACAGCCCATCCCGCAGCGCGCCGGCCGCCGACTCCGCATCGCCCTTGGTCATGCGGAACACGCGAACCTCGACGCTCTGCCCTGACGAGACGGGGCGATCGAGCGTCGCCACGACGTCCCTGGCCAGCGGCATCAGCGCTGTTGGCGCGCTCACGAGCAGGCGATTCCCCGCGGGATCCGCGTTCACCCGGGGCGAGGGCACGCCTAAGCCCGCCCGCTCGGCCCGGCGCAGCGCGTCGGGCCAGCGTGTCCGATCGTCGAGCATCGACTGCACCGAACTCGCCAGCGACCGAGCATCGGTGTTGGCCACATCAAGGAGCGCGAGATCGACAGCGGGAACGGCCACCGATCGATCGTCAAACTCTGCCAGGAGACGAACCGCCTCGGCCACCTGCTCGCGCGATCCGATCGCGACCACACTCCCGCTGCGAGCCTCCGGCACGAGTTCGATCGCTCTTCGCTCCCTCGCCATGGTCGAGTCCACCACGCGCGAGACGAGCGTGGCCAGCGTCGCCGGATCGCCCTTGGTCGGCGTGAACGTCGCCACCGTCCGGTCCGCCTCCTCTGATGGCTGGTCCAGCCGGTCGATGATCGCCTTGGCCAGTTCCAGCGACGCCGTCGGGCCAGACACAATCAGCGAATTCGTCCGGGTATCCGCCTGAACACGAACCGTCGCCTGCCGCGGCATGACTCCACGGTAATAGCGAAGCTGCGCCGCCAGCACGCGCGGGTCGCTTGCCAGCTGATCTCCAAGCAGCCGCTCAACGGTCTGCGCGATCTGCCCCGCCTCGGCGTGCTCCAGCGCGAAGGTCTCGACGCCGGGCGCATCCTCCGCGCTCGGGCGCCGGTCCAGAGGCTCAATCAGCTCTTCCAGCTTCTTCAGATCGTTCTCGGCGCCCGTCAAGAGCAACGCGTTTGATCCTGCCGCGGCGATGATCGTGAGGTTCTCGCCCCCGCTCGGCCAGTCAATGCCCGGGCGTGCCTGCTGAAGTGTCTGCGCCACCTGCGATGCGTCGGCGTAGGTCAACGGCACCACGCGGATCACGCTCCGTCCGGCCGCCGCCGCCTCGACGTCAAGCGCCTCGATCAATTGCTCGGCGATCGCTTGGATCGCTTCAGGGGCCGAGACGATCAGCGTGTTCGAAGCGGGATCACTCGCCACCTCGAGAAGGGACTGCGCCTCGATCACCACCGTGCCCTCGTGCTCCTGCTGCTCGCGAATCCTCGTCACGAGCAACTGCTCGAGCAACGGCTTGACCCGCTCCGCCCGGGCGTGCTTGAGCGCGTACAGCCGCAGCGACGTCTCGGGCCGATCCGGCCGCTGATCCAACTCCGACAGCACCCGCTCCACCTGCGTGAAGATTTCGCTCGGGCCCGAGACGATCAGTGAGCGGCTGGTGGCCTCCGTCTCGATCGTTACCGGCGTCTGGCCAGTCGTACCGAGCGCGCCCCCGGCCGCCAACTGCCGCAGCGACTGCGCGACGCCGTTGAGCTCCGCACGCTCCACGCGGTAGGTCCGGAGCTCGACGTTCGCAGCCAGCTTCTGCCGGTCGAGACTCTCGACCAACTGCTCAAACCCCGCCAGCCGCCGCCCCGGCGCATCGACAATCAGAGAGTTCGTCGCGCGATCCGCCCGCACCACAACCTCCTTGGGCTGCCGAAGATCCGGCCGCGCCTGTCGCGTCCGCGGGTCGTACGGCATCGGAGGCTCGGGGAACATCTCGTCGATGGTCTTGGCCAGTTCTTCCGCGCGCGCGATCTTCAAGGGGAAGATCCGGATCTCCCGCCCCTGCTCGTCGAACGCCTGCTGCTGATTGAGCTCTCCGACGATGGCCTCGATCTCGGCCATCGCGTTGGGATGTGCCGACACGATCAGCGTGTTGGTTGCTCCGTCGGCCGTCACCGACACCGGCTCCCTCGTACGCGTATCCACCGGCCGGCGATCGAAGCTGCTCTGCAGGACCTGCGCCAGGTTGGCCGCGTCGGTCGACCGAAGCCGCAGGATCCGCAGGGGAGGCTGCTCGCCCGTTTGCTGATTGTCGAGGTTCTTTGCGAGAGCCTCGATGATGGGCAGGTGAGACGGCTGGGCCGCGACCATCAGCGTGTTGGTCGCCTCGATGGCCTCGAAGACCGGCTCGGCCCCGCCGCCGGCGCGGAAAGACTCGCTTGATTCGACCAGGTCCTTGAGGAACGCCACGGCGGTGGTCGCACTCGCGAATCTCAGTTCGATGAGCCTCACCTCGCGCTGCGGTCCGGCCTGGCGCGCCAGCTCATCCAGGATCCGCATGAACCGCTGCATGCCCTCGTTGTCCGCCACAACCTCCAACGAGTTTGTGCCCTGATCGACCGTGACCTGCACCGGATTGGCTCCGGGGATCTGCGCGACCTGCGCGTCGTAGATCGAGACGGCCCGATCTCGTACCTCAATGGCATCCGCGTTGGCGATCGGAACGATCCGCAGTCCCTTCTCGATGGGCACCGCCGACAGGTCCGCCAGGATGGCCTCCACCCGCTCGAACGTGACCTCGTCCCCCGCCACGATCAGCGTCGAGCTCTTCGGCTCGGCGTCGATCATGACCCGCACCGACTGCTGACCCGGCGTCGGTGGGCCCGCGAGATTTCCCGATTGTGCCAGGCTGTTGAGCGTCCGCTGGATCGCGGTGAGATCCGCACCCTCGATCCGGTAGGTCCGCAGCTGCGCGATCGGGGGAATCTCCACTCTGTCCAGCTTCGCTGCCAGTTCCTCGAGGCTGTCGCGCCGGTCCGCCGGAGCATCGATGATCAGCGAATTGCTCGACGCGTCCGCGCTGACGGTCACCTCCTTGGGAGTCCGCAGCCAGGGCATCGGTTGCCCGCGCCGATCCAGCGGCATCGGCGGCTCGGGGTACAACCGATCCATGGCCGTCGCCACGTCCGTCGCCTTGGCGACCTTGAGGGGAAACAGGAACGTGATCCGTTCCGGACCCTCCTCACGCTCGGTGTTGAGATCATCGACAAAGGACCTGATCTCGTCGAACAGGTCCTCGTGCGCGCTGACGATCAGCGTGTTGGTCGCGGCATCCGCACGCACATTGACCGGACGCGCGGCCCGATCCGACTGGGGTCGTTGCGTGTACTGCTGGGAGAGCATCGCCGCGATCGCGTTGGCGTCCGCCGTCCGTAGCTGAAGCAGCTTGAGCGGAGGCAGGTCCGTCGGCTCGAGCCGGTCAAGCCGTCGCACCATGTCCTGCACCAGCGCGTGCTGAGCGGGCTCGGCCGTCACCATGAGCGAATTCGTGCGATCCACGACCGAAACCGTCGGCGGCTCCACCCGTCGCGAAGGATCGATCGAGTCCGCCGATTCGAGCATCGCACGCAACGGATCGACGATCTCGCTCGCCCGCAGATTCTCCACATCGATCAGCCTGGTTGTTCGCGCGGGCGGCATCAGCTGCTGCGCCTGCGTCACCGCCTCGGCGTACAGCCGCATCGCCTCGGGCCGCGCCGTCACGAGGATCGAGCCCGAGGCCTCGTCAACCTCGATCCGGGGCTCGCCGAGATCCTCCGCATCGAATGCCGCCGCGCGCAGCTCAAACAGCTCCCTGGCACGAGCGGCGATCCGCGCCACGTCCGCGTTGCCGGACCGCAGCACGCGAAACTCCGTGTCGCCCGGCCGCGGCCCATCCAGCCGATTGATCAACTCCTCGATCGTCGTGAATTGCGATCCCATTGCGCGCACGATCAGCGTGTCCAGCTCATCCAGCGCTTCGAACTCTGGCGCGGTGTAGGCCGAGCCATCCTGCGGCGCGAGCAGCGGACGGGCGAGCCGCGAGAGCTCCTGCGACAACTCGGACGGCTTGCGCGATGCCAATTGATACTGACGGGACTCGCGTTCCACCACCACCATGGACTCGACAGATCGCAGCAGCCGATCGAACGCATCCAGCTGTTCCCGCGTCCCGATCAGAGTCAGCGATCCCGACGTCTCTTCGAATGAGATCGTCAGCTCTCGCGGATCGTGCCGCCCAGACTGCGCGAACAACTCCTGCGCCCGCACGACCGACGCCGAGGCCGTCGGCGAATCGAGCCGAACCACCCGCACGTCGCTCTCGATCTCCGGCTCGACATCCAGGCCGGCGATCACCTGCTCGATCGCCGCCACATCCGCCGAACCGCCGACCAGGATCAGGCCCCGCCGATCGATTGTCGTGGAGTACTTGACCACCTGCTGCTGCCGTGGCGTCAGCAGCCGGCCGAGCACCGGCTCGATGTTCGACGCCGGCTGGTGCTCAAGGCGGATCACCTTCGCCACCCGCGCGCCGCGTTGGCTCGACCGCGCCACCGACCCATCCACGGGATCCATGTCGTCGATCAGCGCCGTCGCCTGACGGATGAGCGACGGCGTTCCCACCACGCGCACCTTGTTCACGTTCGGCAGTGACATCACCGTCGGCCGACGATTCTCCGGCACGTTTCGAAACAGCGTATTGAGCTGCCGCTCGGCCTCAGCCGCGGTCACGGTCTCGAGCGTGAAGGTCATCGTCTCTCGCTCGTCGTCGCCCGGCTCGCGAACATCGAGCAGATCGATCAACTCGGCCACCAGATCGATCCGGGACTCGGGGCCAACCGCCAGCACCGTCCTGGTCCGCTTGTCCGGATGCATAGACACGTTCGCGAGGTTCACCTCCTCCACGACCGTCCGATTCCCGTTCTGATCGACCATGACCGTGCGAACCCGCTCGCCGATCAGCGTCTTGAGCGCGCTGACGACCGCCTCCGGATCGGCGTAGCGCAGCGTGAACAACCGCGTCGAAGAATCGACGGGGCGTTCAGAGTCGATCGCGCGAATGATCTCGCTCAGCCGACGGACCTGCCCCGCCGTCTCCACCAGGATGACCATGTTCTGGCTGTCGACCGGCGTGATCGCCCCCTGCGGACCCACCAGAGGCTTGATCTGTTCCGCCACCACCTTGGCCATGGCGTTGTTGAGCGGAATCGTGACCGTGACGATCTCGTCCGGCGTCACGCCATCGGGCAGGTCGCCGGTCATGACCGGTGTCGGCCGACGGAAGGCCTCCTGCGTCGACGACAGGTACAGGAAGTTCTGCTCGCGACGCAGGTGCACGTTGTGCATCCGCAGGCTCAGGTTCAGGATCGACAGCGCATCCTCGAAGCTGTACTCCTGCCCGCTGATAAACGTCATCGAGGCCTTGGGGACATCGGCCTCGCGGATGATGGGCAGCCCGCTCTCGCGGCTGAAGAAGTCCAGCACCTGGTCGAACGGCACTTCCTTGAAGTTGAATCGGATTGGCGTCGAACCGGGCTCCTCGCCCGGGTCCAGAGGCACGACGCCCTCGCCCGCATACGCCCACGCCGGTCGATCCAGCCCCGCGGCCAGGAACACAGAGAGTGCGGCCGCCAGAGTCGAACCATGTCGCCGTTCCATCAGCAGCTCCTCCGAGCATTCGTCGGCCGAGAGCGGCTCCGCCGCCCGTGCGCCCGGAATATACCTACTCCCGCGCGCGTCGTTGCGCCAGCGTCTCGTTCAGATCAACCGTAAACACCGCTCCACCCACGTCGAACACCGCCCGCTCGCCGCCGGCCTCCAGCAACGTCGCATCCAGGACCGAATCGCCCTCTCTGAGCCGCAGCGTCTCGCCCGACCTCGAGTTGGTCATCACGACCTCCGCGCCCAGCCGACTCTCCCAGACGCCGGCCACGCGCCACTCGTGATACGGCGGGGCAGGCGGCGGCCGCTCCACCACCACAACCGGTGGCGGTTCCGGCGTAACCGGCGGTGGTTCCGGGGGCGGCGTGTACCGAAACACGTTCTTCTCGACAACGCCCGCCCACTGCTCCATCTCCGAAGCATCCGGCTCCACCACACCCAGCGCGGCCGACTCGGGAGCCAGATCGGGCACGTAGAGTGCCTCGACGCTCAGAGTCAGATCAAACCGATCCCGCGCGTCGCCGACCGGCCGGATCGTGAATCCCACCAGCCGGTGCAGCCACGGCTGACAATCCGCCAGCGCCACGGCTCGCGTCACCTGCTCCAGCGTGCCATTGCCACGCACCGACCCCGAGAACACCGCAAAGTCCCGCTGATCCTGCAGCATCCGCCGGAGCGTCTGGCTCTTGGTCCGGCGCGCCTTCGCATACGGATTCCCTCGCGCCGTCGGATGATCCGCGCCCACCACAACCTCGCCCAGTCCCGCGTCACCGGCCAGGCTCGCCAGCCCCGTGCGCAGCAGATGCTCGGCCCAGTCCGGCCTGCCCGACAACGCCGACTCGCTCAGCCGACGCAGCTCGCGCCGAACCTCGACGCGCTGCATCGCCACGTCCTCAAGCGACGCGTTCTGGCCGCTCAACTGCTCGATCTGATCACGGATCCGCGACCGTGGCGCCGCATACCAACGCTCGTACGCGTACGACCCAACAACCCCCACGGCCACGACGGCCGCCGCCCATCGAACGGTGATGGCGTGCGACCGCTTCATGAATCGCCCCCAGCCGGCGCCTCATGCGGACCGGCGACACCCGCCGCCTGCAACTCGAATCGGTACCGATCAGGCACATCCTGCCCCTCGGTGACGACCCGATAGAACTCTCCCTCGATCAACCGCCTTCTCAGTTCCTGAACGACCTCGGCCCGTTGCGCCGCCCCGGCCACCACGAGCCGCGTGTCGGCGGGCGCACGCCACGATCCGTCGAGCACGCCGGTCCCTTCGGGAGTGAACTCGACCGAGTCGATCGAAGCGCTCGCCTGGATCACGTTGACCAGGCCCGCCGGCGGCGTCGGCAGCCGATCGCTCAGCCACCGAATCTGCCCGCTCCAGGCCGGCCGGGCGCCAATCCACGCCCTCAGGTGTTCCAGCCGCGCCCGCTCCTTGAGCAGCGCGCTGTATTCCGCCCTCAACTCTCCGTTGGTCTCATTCAATTCCTTGACGCGCCCTTCCAGCCTGCGCAGCGCATTTGATCCCAGCACATATCCGCCGCCACCCACCAGCAGCAACGCGAACGCGCCCAGCAACGCCACCTGACGCCGGACCGCCCCGGTGTCGGGCCCGCGTCTGGGGCTCTGGAAATTGAGGAATCCCTCCGTCGCGGGATGCAGCAGCCCGGCCAGTGGCAGCACCATTGCAGCCAGTTCCGGGGGCATGTGCTCGGGCAAGCGCAGCCACGCCGGGTGCCGAATCGTCGTCCAGGGGAGTTCCAGCCCCGAAGCGCACGCCGAGCCCACCTCCGACGCGACCTCGTCCTCGCCCACGACCACCACGGCCTCGACCTCGGTGGATTCGGGCCCAACACGGAAGCTCATCCACGTCCGCTTCGCCTCGACCGCGAGCCGCTGACCGAAAGACTCCAACTCGGCGTCGTCCGTTGGCCGCGTCACGTCCGCCGTCCGAAGGAAGAGCACCTGTCCCCCGCCAAGCACGGCGAACTCCGTCGACCCGGCTCCCGTGGAGACCGCCAGCACCGGCGCATCGGGCCGCTCCGCGCTGCTCGCGATCAGCGGCAGCAGGCCAAAGCCCCGGAGCGTCATCCTCCGGACCCGCAGACCCGCGCGCTTGGCCATCTGACCAAGCCACGAGAATCGATCGCCAGGCAACGCCCCCGCCAGCACGGCCCCATCCTCGGCCGGCTGGTAGTCGATCTGCGTGCCCTCCATCCCCACACTCAACTGACGCGACATCTGCAGCCGCACCACGCCGGGGATCTCCGCCCCCCTCGCTCCCTCCGGCACCGCCAGCCTCTTGAGCACGACATCGCGACGCGACAGAGAGATCATCACTCGCGATCGCGGCATCGACTCCGCGGACAGCGTCCGCCCGATCCACTCTCCGACCGCGGTTGCGTCCGACGGATCCACATCCTTGGGGCGCGTCGCCAGGGCCCACGATCGAACCGTCACTCGAGAGCCCGACACGCGCGCACAGATCGCGCACAGCTTGTCGTGATCCAACTCGATAACCGTCCAGGCGCCGGCGCCGGACATCACGGGGTCCCTCCACGAGTCGTCCATCGGCCCAGTCGGCGATCTCGCATCAATGGCGGTGCCGCGTCCTCGTCCCCCGGGGTGGCAAGTCCGCCAGGCGCATCCAGCTCGCTGGAGGTCTCGCCGTCGAGGTTGTCGCCCGCCGGCGGTTGCGATCGCCCCAGCCGCCTCGGCTCGCCGCGTCGAATGTTGGCTCTCCTCGGCCTTTCGGAGTCCGCCCCGCCGAGCTCCGCATCCGAATCCGCTCCACGCGGGTCCGCGTCGATCCCGGCAGGCCCCTCGGGCACCTCAAGCGCCGCCAACTCCTCCGCCCGCTCGGACGTGCCCAACTCCTCCGCCAGCGCCTCGGTCTCCGCGGCGATCCGCCTCGCCGTCGCCAGCAGGGTCACGTCCCTCAGGTACGCCACCCGCGGACGTTGAGAAGCCACGTCGATCACCGCGTCGAGCGTCACAGAGCCGTACCTGGTCGTGTCGCCGCTTCCATCCGGTCCAGCGCCCGACTCCAGGCTCGCCTCCACGCGCACCCGCCACTGCATCGACCGCATCGCGAGGTGATCCACGGCTCGGACAAACTCCTCAGCCGAAACAACCCCTCGCGCCGCGGGCCACACGACGCTCAGCCGCTCCTCCGGCTCCAGCCCATCGCGCATCTCCACCAGCACCGCCGCGCTGGCCGGCCCGATCCCAGGCACGCACGCCAGCACCGCCGCCGGCGCGTGCAGGAGGTCCACGCGCCCGGGCCGAAACTCCTCATCCGTCGTCGCGATCACATCCAGCCCCTCGGCCCAGTCCGCGGGCGGCATCCCGTACCGCTGCATGACTCTGATCGAATCCGCATCGCTCGTGAACCGATGACCCTGCTTGAAGACCTCCTCAACGAGCCGCGCGACATCGTCGTCGAACTCCCGCTGAACCGCCCGCTTCAGCCGATCCGACCACTCCATGTTGAAGTTGATGCGCAGGTGCCCGGCGTGCTCGCGCCCCACCAGTCCGCTCATCACGTTCGGATCGAAGGCAAACGCAGTCAGCCGATCGATCAGCCGGGCGTCCTCCGACGCGATGGCCGCATCCGCCATCGCATCACCAATCACCATCGACTCCGCCGTGGCGAGCCCGCCACGCTCGGCCCGACCATACAGCAGCCCGGGCGTCACTCCCTCCACGCGCAGCAGCTCTTCGACGCTCTGGTACGGCCTCCCCGCCACGATCTTCTGCGCCAGCGAGAGGTCGATGCCATCCAGCTCGCTGAGCATCTCCGCCGTCGCGTGGTTGACATCGAGCTTCGCCCCTTCGGGCACCGCGAGATCTCCCTCGGGAGTAGCGACCAGCCGGATGACCCCCGTCCGTCCGAGATCATCCTCGAACAACGTCCATTCCGGCGTCAGGATCGGACTCCCACCGGTGAGCAACTCCTCCCGTTGCGCGGCAAGCTCCGACATCACCGCCTGCACACCCGACCACGCCATGGCGCGCAATTGATCCCGGCGAACCGACGAGGCCGATGCCGAGTGCTCCGCGTCCGAAGCGAACACGATCCCTGTCCCCACCAGCGCGCTGATGGCCACCACCACGAGCACCCCCAGCAGGATCACGCCGCGACGACCCATCACGGCCCCTCCCAACCCGCCTCGGGCGCATCGGGCACCGCGATGACCCTGACGCGGTCGGGCTCGCGCATGGGGATGTTCATCTCGGGCGGTCCGCCATCCGGACCCTCAATCGAGAGCAACTCATCAGATTCCGCCGAATCGGCGGCGCCCATCGACCCGCTCGGCGACGGATCCTCCGGCTCGGGCTCGCGCTGGCGGAACCACAGCGCGACCTCGATGGCGACCGGAAGGCCACCACTTCGGAGCGAATCGAACCGGGCCACCCAGCGTTGTCCATCGTGATAGCGAAACCGCACTCGTTCCAGCCGATCCGAGATCAGATCCGACTCACCGCCATCCGATTCGGCCAGCGCGTCAAAGCGCCTTCCCCTCAACTCCCCGGTTCGCCCGTCGAATTGCAACTCAGTCGCCTGCAAGTCTCCAAGGTGCACCCCGGCCACCTGAAGAGGAGGCGTCACGCCGCGGGTCAGCACGGTCAGCCGCGTGTTGTCGCCACTGACCCCAGCGCCCAGCGAGTCCGACCCCGCCAGCGATCCCATCACGTCCGCCTCGATCCGCTCGATGACCGCGTTGCCCGCCTGCGCATCGTCGAGCGCTCGAAGCACCTGCGACCGCCTGTACAGCAGGTCGTCCAGGAACGCGTACATCGCGCCCGACAACGCCGCGGTCAGAGCCACCGCCAGCAGCACCTCAAACAGGGAGAACCCTCGGGCTCGCGACGCCCCGCCCATCACGGCCGCCCCCCCAGCCGCCCGAGCGCGTCGATCTGCTCACCCGCGATGTCCGCATCTTCCTCTCCCAGCCGAGCCAACTGGTGGAGCGTGTGCTCGATAATGATCTCATCTTCAACGACCCGGCGCGCTGTCACCGACACGAGCGTCAGCCCCTCGAATTCCGAGGGCTCGGTCAGCACCTCAAGCTCCCACTCCGTTGGCGGAGGCAGCGACTCGTCGAACGCGATGCGATCCGCGCCCTCGGGCCCCACGAGCGCATCACCCTCGAGCCAGTCCGCGGCGTCGCTCCACGCCGCCACCGGACCGGTGAGCGTCGTCGCCGACGCCAGGCCGCACTCGAGCCTCGCCATTGCAGAGCGCGCCAAGTCGGCCGCCCGCAACTCGTCGCGGCTACGCAGATACGAGTCCTGCGCCAACCCGACCGCCGCTGTGACCGACAGCCCCGCGATGATGAACAGTCCCAGCGCAAGCACCAGCTCGAGCAGCACCGCGCCGACTCGGCCCTGCCGACCCGTCACGCGCCACCTCCCGGGCGCAATCCGTCGTCCGGACCATCCGCCGCCTCGAACTCCGTCGGAGTGGAACCGGCCTCGACGCCCGCGCCGGCCCTCGCCCCCCGCGCTCGCCGCTCAATCAACAGCTCGCCCGTCCACGGATTGACCGTCAACTCCGCGACGACCCCCGATCGGCCGCACAACTCCAGCGGCGCCGATCCCAGGGCGCTCCCGTCGGGGAGGAAGATCGCCAGGGTCAGGCTCGATCCCGGCTCGGGCCGAATGACCTCGTCGACCGGCTCGACCCCCCACCACTCGCTGCTCGCCAGTGGATCCTCAACGACACGCAGGCGGGAAGACTCGACCTCAACCCGACGAATCCAGAGGCGTGCCGGCAACGACAGAATCAACCCCGCGATCGATCGGGGCTCGGTGAACCCGGGACCGCGCGCAGCAGGACGGCCCGATGCGCCGGGCGGCATCTCGCTCGCGGCGGAAAGGCCCGGTCCGCCTAGCCCGGCCGAGCCGTCCACCGCCATCGAGCCCTCGCGCCCGAGCAACGCCGCCCGCAACTCGACTTCCCCTGTGGGCGAAACCAGCGCCACGAGCCGAACCGGCTCATCCAGCCTTCGGGCGTCCTCCCGAGCCAGCGCGAACGCGGAGCGAAGGTCCCGAAGCGCCGATTCCTCCGCCCGATCCCGCAGCACCTCCGACAGCATCGGAGCGATCAAGGCGGTCATGGCGACCACCAATGAGATCGCCACGATCAGCTCGATCAGCGTGAATCCGCGCCGGAGCATCGCCCCCTCGTCACATCGGGTGAGCGCCGAGCCGACCGGGTCAGCCGCCACCAGCCGGCGGCAGCAGGTCGTCGCCCATCATCATGGTGTCGGAGTCCTCCGACCCCGGAGGCGCATAGCCGTCCTTCAGATCATCGTCGGTCTCTTCTTCGCCGTCGGGCCCGACGGACCAGATCTTGTACGCGTTGTACGCCATCTGCTCATAGCCCCACTCATGGCCCCACTTGTCCGTCTCGAGCTTCTTCTCGAGGTAACCGCCCCACTTGTCCTCGAGTTCGGGATCCTCAAGGCGCGTTTTGTCCCAGAGCACCGCGATCCCCTCATCGGTTGTCGGGTACCGCTCAAAGTGCATGTAGAACTGCTTCATCGCGCTCTTGATCGTGTTCATGTCCGTCTTGGTCAGATCCACCTTGGCCTCATCGCGCCGCTGGAACAGCGCCACGCCCACCAGACCGGTCAGCGTCAGGATGATCGCAATCACGATCAGGACTTCGATGAGTGTGAAACCAGACCGACGACGAGCCAACTTGCTGTTCATGAGTTCCATCCCCACATCAGCCGGGACTGACTCCCGGTCCGCCGGATCCTTCCGCCGCACATGAGTTGAACGGGCAACCGACGCCCGCGATGCACCTCGCCACCGAATCCCCCAGGAGACCACCGCCCCGCCGGACCGGTGCCTCGGCCGAACCCCCGCGAGATCCCACGCTAGCAAGGACTTACCGACCGAACAAGCCGCCGAAGGCAGATGTTCGGTCACACGGTTACAGCCCGGCGCTCAGACGTGTCATCGGCAGAATGAGCCCCGCGGCGACAACCCCGATGACCGCCGCGATCATCAGCAGCAGCAGCGGTTCAATCAGCCGCACCGCCGTCGAGAGGAGCCGGTCGATCCGGCCCTCGAGCGTCTCCGAGACGTTGATCAGCGCCACATCCAGGTTGTTCGCCGTCTCAGCGACCGACATCACCTCCACCACATCCTCTTCGAACAGACCCGACTCCCCAAGCGGTTTCGACAGCGGTTCGCCCGACCGCACAGACTCGACCGCCTTGTCGATCGCCTCGCTCAGCAGCACGTTGCCCGAGGCGTCCCTCGCGATCTGCATCGCCGCCAACATCGGCACACCGTTCGTCAGCAGCGTGCCCAGCATCCGGCAGAACCTGGCCGCGCTGAGCGCCCGCGTCAGCCCGCCCACAACCGGCGCCCGCGTTCGAAACCGATCGATCGCCCGACGCACTCCCTCGCGCCGCGAAGCTCGCCACAGCACGACCACCGCCAGTGCCACGACCCCCAGAGTCAGCGGCGCCCACCCACGAACGGCGCTGCTCGCCCCGAGCACCACGCGCGTCACCAGCGGCAGCCCGCCCTCGATCCGCTCGAACAGCGGCCGGAACATCGGCACACCGAACGCAAAGATCGCCCCGAGCACCGCGCTCCCCACCACCACCAGCACGATGGGGTAGATCAGGCTCGCCAGCACGCGACCCCGCAACTCCGCCTGCGCCGTCACAAAGGTCCCCAGCCGGGCCAGCACCTGCTCGAGGAATCCCCCCTTCTCCCCCGCCCTGACCATCGCGACGTGGACCGGCCTGAACACATGCTCGCGCTTCGACAGGCTCGTGGCCAGCTCCTCGCCCTGGCTTACCTCCTCGGCCACCTCGCGAAACACCGCCGCGAGGCGCGGCGTGCTCCTTCGTCTGCCCAGCAACTGCAGCGACCGCAGCAACGGCACGCCCGCCCGCAGCAGGTCCGCCAACTGGGTGTACGCCGTGCCCAGCTGGCGCGCCGACACCCCTCGCCGCCCCACCGACGCCCGCTCCCGCTTGGCCTCGATCAGCACCGGCGTCAGATCGCGAGACTCCAGGTCCGCGATCATCGCGGCCTCACTCGCCGCCGCGGCAACCCCAGCGACCCGCTCGCCCCCGCCCGTCAGCGCGGTGTACTTGAAACTGGGCATCGCTTGGGTGCGTCAATCCCACCACACGCGGCGCCCGGGACGATCCGCGCTTCGCGCCGCGAGCAACTCGTCGATCTTCGCCAGCAGCGCTGGATCGTCCGGCGTCGTGCGCGGATCGAATCGCGCCACCACGTTTCCATGGTGATCCACCAGGAACTTCGTGAAGTTCCACGTCGGGTCACCCCCGATGGGCTCCGGCTGCGTGCAGAGGTCCCGGTACAACTCGTCCTGGTCCTCGCCCTTGACGCTCACCTTCGAGAACATCGGGAACGTGACGTGATACTCGGAATCACAGAAGCTCGCGATCTGCTCGTTCGTCCCGGGCTCCTGTCCGTTGAAGTTGTTCGCCGGGAATCCCAGCACCACCAGGCCCCGGTCCTTCCGCTGTCTATAGATGGCCTCGAGCGCGGCGTACTGAGGCGTCAGTCCGCACTTGCTCGCGACGTTGACGATGAGGATCACCCGGCCGCGGTACTCCACCAGCGGTTGGATCGCGCCGTCAATGCGGGCGGGCGAGTGATCCAGCACATACGCCGTGTCCGCCGGACCCGCGCTCGCGCGCCCGACCGAACCACAGACCATCACCGACAGAGCCGCCGACAAGGCTCGACGCGTCATCGCTTCGCCTCCGTGTCCGATGACCCCGACCGCGCGGCTCAGTTCACGATGACATCGTCCGCGGTCTTGTCCTGCTGGTCCGGACCCATCGATCGTATCGTGGGCCGGCCGTCGCGATCCGTCGGCGGCTCGTAGATATACGGATTCCCCCACGGGTCCTCAAGTCCGCTGGCCGGCATCGCGCCCGACTCTACCAGCACCCCCAGGCCCTCCTGCTTCGTTGGCCACTCGCCCGAGGACAGGTTGTCCGCCACCAGCGCATCCATCAGTGCCTTCATCTGTTGCTTCGTCGCGACCGACTTGGATGTCTTCTGCGCGCCGACCACGGCGGTGTCATACCCGCCGCATCCAGCGACCATCACACAGAGCGCCAGCGTCGCCAAGAAACTCTTCATGCCGCGCTCCGTCTCAGTGGAGAGAATCCGCCGAACGCCCGGCTACAACTGGCCCGTGTCGATCTCCGCACTGTCGTAGTCAACCCCTTCCAAGCCGCCTCTGGTCCAGCGGTAATAGCCGTTGACCAGATCCTGCCAGTTGGTCCAAGTTCCGTCGCGAATCGGCGGCTCCCAGGACTCGGGACCGTAGTAGTACTGCGCAGGGCCCGGTTCTGCTGGAGAAGTCGGCTTCCAGCCGGGATTCGACTCGTCCGACCGGCGGATCCCGACTGAGCCATCGAACATCAGCATCGTGACGCGAGCGTCGGGATACCCCATGAACAGCGAACGCCGTCCATGGTGACGACCCTGCGAGTCATAGAAGAACACCTTATTGCTCGGGAATCGCACGTCCGCGTTGGTAAGTGTCTCCCCTCCCAACTCGTGGAACCCCGGATTGATGTAGTCGCGATGAAGATTGGTCTGAGAGATTCGGCGCGTTTGAGCCACCGGACTGCGAATATCCGATGCATATCGGTCATAGCTGGCCGGCACGGGCTCATAGCTCGTCATGTACGCCCACGCGGGCCCCAGAAGCTCGGTGTTCGCTGCCTCCCAAGGGATCGGATCACAGCGCTCGTGGTAGTCCGGCGGATTCACCTGCCACGCGAGGCGGACTCGATCTTCGGGACACACCACCGCCTTCGACGTCGCCGCCGCGTGTTCGAGGTACTGGCCGTGCATCAGCACCAGTGGCGTCAGGTACGGATAGGGGAACTTGCCCTTGTAGTGCCCAGGAGGACGAATGTCCTCCCGCCCAGCAATGTCTCGAAGGATGTTGACGGCCTGAAACGCCGCGGCCTCCCGATCTCTTTGAGTGTTCTTGGCCATCCGCCGCCCGTCGTCCCAATCGGTGCGGACGTCGTGTCCCCAACGCCAGGAGAACGCCGTGATCCGATCGCTGAAGTCTGTGGAATACGAGGCCGACGCGGTCCCGATCTGCTTCATGTTCGACAGGCACACCGCGGTCCGGCCCGCCCTCGCCGAACCCGAGAGCGCCGGCAAAAGAATGGCCACAAGCACCGCGATGATGGCGATGACGACCAGAAGTTCGATGAGTGTGAATCCGCGGCGGAGAATTCCATTCATTGGTCGGGTCCTTCCCGGCTTCGAGGCGACAACCATCGGGCTCCGGTCTCCCTCAAGGATTGCTAGAGTACGAGCAGGTGCCCCCCGCCACAAGCGCCCCCTCAGACTGGCTGCATTCCGGCCACTCTGTCTCTCGTTTGTTCGTTATTCAGTAGCGTGATTGATCCATGCATCATCGCCTCACGCGCGTCATCCGCTTGAACGCGGGCTTCGAACCCCTCCGGCCCGGCCCGAGCCCCGGCGGCTATGCCGGCCGCCCCACGCTCAGGGGCCTGGGCTTCCAGCAGTCCATCGAGATCGCCTGCGTCGGCCCCCTCGACCCTCACGCCGGCTACCTCATCGACATCCAGACCATCGATGCGGCCGTCCGCGAACAGGTCGCCCCCATCTTCTTCAACGCGCAGACCGCCGACCCATCCATACCGGCGTGGTCCCTGCTCCCGAGCCTGCTCGCCGCGGCCCGCGAGGCCATCCCCGTTCCCGTCGCGTCCCTGATGCTCCACCTCACCCCGTACCATTGCGTCGAGATGGGCGATCACACGGGCGACAGCGCGCTGGTCCGCATGCGGTTCGACTTCGCCGCCTCGCACCGCCTCCACTGCGATTCGCTCTCCGACGAGGAGAATCGTCGCCGATTCGGCAAGTGCAACTACCCCAACGGCCACGGCCACAACTACCAATTCGAGCCCTGCATCGAACTCTCCCCCGACGCCGACGGCGTCTCCGCCGACGCTTTCCGCGCTCTCGAGCAGGTCGCCCGCGAGCAGATCCTCGACCGCTACGACCACCGACACCTCAACCTCGATGCGCCCGAATTCGGTCCCCTGGGCGTCAACCCCACCGTCGAGAACATCGCCCGCGTCTTCTACGAACGCATCGGCCCCGTTATCGCACAGCGGTGCCCGGGCGCTCGGTTGCGGAGCGTGACCGTCTGGGAGACCGACCGCACATCGAGCACGTTCCCCGCCTGATCCCGCACCGTACCGATCCCGCGCGAACCGGCGTTTCACGCCCGGGCCGTCCGAGAACCGAAACAACTTCTTCGCAGCGATCACTCGGGCCGCCCGTACAATGCGAGGTCCATGGGCATTGGTCTGGTCCTTCTCGATCGGGGGCTGATCACCAAGCGTGATCTCGATCGCGCCATTGCGGAGCAGCAGGCCTCCGGCGACCGCCTCGACAAGGTCCTCGTCCGCCTCGGGCTGATCAGCCGCGAGCAGGTCCTCGAGGCCATCGGCGATCAGTTCCACATGCCCGTCGTCGACCTGACCAACGTCAAGGTCGACGAATCCGTCCTCCGCGCCCTGCCCACCAAGCTCGTCTACCGCCAGAACTGCGCCCCCATCGGCCTTCGTGGCGACGCCCTCACCGTCGCCACCAGCGACCCCTTCGAGCTCTCCATCCTCGATGAGCTCCGCCTGCTCGCCGGGCGCACCATCGACCTCGTCCTGGCCGACGAACAACAGCTCCAGGAGTTCATCCGCGCCAACTACGGCGTCGGTGGCGGCACGCTCGACGAACTCGCCGAGACCATCTCCGCGCCGGACTCGGTCCAGGCCAGCGACTCCGAACTCGACGAGGCCCAGGAGGCCTCGGTCATCAAGCTCGTCAACGACCTGCTCATCGAGGCCATCAGCGAGCGCGCCACCGACGTCCACATTGAGCCCTACGAGCACGAACTCGCCGTCCGCTACCGCATCGACGGCGTGCTCCACCGCGCCAACATCCCCTCCAGCATCAACCGATTCCGCGCCGCCATCGTCAGCCGCATCAAGATCATGGCCTCGCTCAACATCGCCGAGAAGCGCATCCCCCAGGACGGGCGGATCACCCTGCGCCATCGCGTCGACGGCCGCCCTCAGGAGTTCGACCTCCGCGTCAGCGTCATCCCCATGCTCTTTGGCGAGGGGGTGGTGCTCCGCGTCCTGAACAAGGCCTCGGTCCTGCTCGGCCTCGACGACCTCGGCATGTCCGGGCGCGTCATGGAGCGCTGGGGCCGCCTCATCGACCGCCCCCACGGCATCCTCCTGGTCACCGGCCCCACCGGCTCGGGCAAGTCCACCACCCTCTACGCCTCACTCAACAGCGTCCGCTCCGACGAGGTCAAGATGATCACCGTCGAGGACCCCGTCGAGTACCACATCCCCGGCGTCAACCAGATCCAGATCGCCCCCAAGGTCGGCCTCACCTTCGCCACCGGCCTGCGCAGCGTCCTCCGCCACGACCCCGACGTCGTCATGATCGGCGAGATCCGCGACAAGGAAACCGCCGACATCGCCGTGCAGGCCTCGCTCACCGGCCACCTCGTCCTCAGCACGCTCCATACCAACGACGCCGCCGGCGCCACCACCCGCCTGCTCGACATGGGCGTCGAGCCCTTCCTCGTTGCCTCAAGCGTCGAGGGCATCCTCGCCCAGCGCCTCGTCCGAAAGGTCTGCCCCAACTGCTCCGAGTCCTACGAGCCCGACCCCACCGAGATGCCCGCCGACTTTGAACCCGGCCAGAGCCGCACCCTCGTCCACGGCCGTGGCTGCCGGCAGTGCCGCGACACCGGCTTCCGCGGCCGCATCGGCGTCTTCGAACTCCTCCTCCTCTCCGACCCCGTCCGCGAGATGGTCATGCGCCGCGCCAACGCACGCGAAATCGCCTCGCGCGCCCTCGCCGACGACGACCTCAATCTCCTCCGCCACGACGGCTACGACAAGGTCCGCGCCGGCCTGACGACCATGCCCGAAGTGGTCAGGGCCCTGGCCACCTGAGCCCCCTCCGTCAACGGTTTTCCTGTCCCAGACGCTCAAGCCGCTCGCGCTCCTCGCGGCGTCGCTGCTCCTCAAGTTCCCGCTCCCGCCCCGCCTTCGCCGCCTCCTGCGCCAGTTTCTCCAATTCCTGCGCCTTCCGCTCCGGATCGTCCTGGTATCGCTCCTCGATCTTCCGCGCCGCCGCCTCCTGCCACTTGCGCCGGTCCTCCGCCTCGATCTCCGCGCGCAAGCGGGACTCGCGATCTGTCTGATCACGCTCCTCCTGCCGCTCCCGGAGTTGCTCGACCTCGGCCCGGTCGATGCGATCGTCCTGGGCCTCCCGCAACTCCTCCCCGGCCACCCGCGCCACATCCTTCGCAACCGTCCCGATCACGACCGCCGCCCCCGCGGCCGCAGTGATCGGATCAATGTCGATCGTCTTCGCGCCGGGAACCTCCGGCGACGCGTGCGCCACGGCCCCCTCCCGCATCCCCTGATGGATCGCCGCGAGCTCTTCGTTCATCATCCCGGTCCGCTCTCGCTGCTGTTCCTCCGCCCGCTGCTGGGCGTCGGCCAGCGCTCGGTCCGATTCGGACTCGCGCCCCACGCCCTCTCGCTGGCTCAGGGCGTCCAGCTCCCCCTCCAGAATCCGCGCTCGCGCCCCGCTCTGGCGCGCCATCTCATCAAACAACCGAGCCTGGTTGTCCCCCGCCCGCGCGGTGGATTCGATCATCGACCGTTCCGCCTCACCGCAGGCCCCATTCAGCCTCGCCCTCGCGGCCTCCGCATCGGCCCGCTGCAGCTCGGCATTCCTGGCGAACGTCTCGGCCATCTGTCGCCGCAGTTCGAGCTCCGCGTTCAGCGCGGCGATCCGCTCTTCGAGTTGCCGTTGCTGCGCATCGCTCATGCCACCACCGCCCCGATCTCCAGCGCGCCCATGCTCGAGCGCAGCGCCTCATCCTGCCACGCGTACGCCTTCCGCACCCGCGCCGGCTTCGCACCCGTCCCCAGCACCACCTGGAAATCCGCAAACGCCGGCCCGGCCAGCACCGTCGGCTCGACCACCCGCACCCGCTGGCTGTCCATCGGTCCCTGCCGGTATCCGATCTGCTCGGCCAGGCTCTCGGCCGTGCCGTCCTGCAGGCTCGCGTTCATAAACGTCCGAACCCCGCACGCCCCCACCAGCCCCTTGGCGTTGGGATACGCCTCCTCGATCTGCCCCAGGCTCTGCGCAAACATCCACAGCCGCAGCCCATACTTCCGCCCGATGTTGAGCGCCTCGTCGATCGGAGGCATGTGCCGCAGCCGCGGCATCTCGTCGAGCATGAACAGGATCGGCGCCGCGTCCCGCGCCGGCACGGCCCCGCCGGTCAGCATGCGGATGTGCTGCCCGATGAACACCCGCAGCACCGAGAGGTACGAGTCCACCTCGTTGGGCTGCATCACGATGTAGATCGTGGGGTTCTTCCCCCCGCGGAGATCCAGCGGGTTCCAATCCGCAGCGCCCGTCGCCCGCCCGATCCGCTCGCCTCCCCACGCCGCCAGGCTCGAACGCGCCGTCTGCCGCACGCTGTCGAGCGTCTTCTCGTTCATCGACGACAGCGCCGTCGCGTTCTGCGACATCACGCGCACGTCCACCGCCATCCGCAAGGCGTTGAGCATGTCCGTCCACGCCTGGCCCCCATACAGGACATCCAGCACCGCGCTCAGCGGCCGATCCGTCGGGGCGCGGTAGTACGCCGCGCACGCGATCGCCGCCGTCACGATGTTCCGCGCCTCGTTCTCCCAGAAGGGGTCCGTCGCCTTGCTGGGAACGATCATCAGGTCCGCAAGCAGGCGCGAGTCCTCCCAGATGAAGTCCGGCTCGTTCCGGACAAAGGCCAGCGGGCTGTACCGATGCGTCCCGCCCGGATCCAGCGGCGCGAACTTGTACACCGGCCCCACGTTCCGAGATCGCCACAGGCTCGTGTTCGCGTACAGATCACCCGACACATCCAGGACCACCGCGGGGCCCTTCCACCGCAGCAGATTCGGGAACACGTCGCACTGCGTCTTGCCCGACCCCGGCGGCGCGATCGTGATCAGCGACTCGTCCCCCGAGAACTCCAGCGGCGTGCCGTCCTCGAACCGCCCCAGCAGCAGCGAGTAGTCGCTCCGCCGCCGGAACAGCGTGCCCCCCACCTCCCCGGGGCTTAGCCACGCGGGCCCCGAGGCCCCGCCGCCCGAGCCGCCCCCGGCGAACACGCCTCGCATCTCCGCCTGGATCCGTGCGAACCGCTCGTTGACTGGTGGCATCCCCAGCGTCTCCAGCAGCTTGTTGATCGCCGCCTCGGCGGTCAGGCTTTGGCTGCCCATGTAGTACTGCACCAGGGAAGGCCCGTTCTTCACGCCGCGCGGACCCGCGTCATACAACCAATACACGAAGTCCTCGACGGTGCCCTTGCCGTCCCCCCACAGCAGCCCCAGCCGCATCCACAGGTACCCCGGCAATGAGCCATCGGCCCCGTTGTTCAGCAGTTCCACCGCGCGCAACGCCTCGCGATATCTCGCCTCCATCGCGCCGATGGCCCGCGTCAGCCGGAAACCGATGACGCTCTTGCCCTTGGCGCCCTGGCTCGACTCGTCATCGAACTCGAACGCCACCACATGATCCAGCACCCCGCTCGGCTGATCGAACTCTCCCCGAATCGCCGCGTCACGTTGCTCGAACGACGTGCCCCAGCGTGCGAGGAACGCGCCCGGATCCCGCCGGAACCGCTCGAGCTGCTGCGCGCGCTCCCTCGCCTGCCCGATCGTGCCGCGATACAGCGCATACGCGATCAGCGCCGGGATCAGCAGCAGCGCGCCAAATCCCAGAACGACCGGCGCGAAGAATCCGAGCACCAGCAGGACCACCAGCCGGATCGGGTGCCCAAGCAGCCAGGACCGTGCGTACGCGCCCAGCGACTCGCGCTTCCCCGCCTGCTTCCAGCCCCAGACGATCCATGCGCCGATCACCAGCGCATACAGCACGATGCTGACGATCCACGGCGTGAAGCTGCCACCGGAAGACTCTTGCGCAAGCATCCGCATGCAGGGACTCCGCACTGGCCATCGCCTTCAGACACGACCAGCGAATATGGAAACCGGGCTCGGCCGCGTGAGTGTCCGGCCGCGCTCTCATCCAACGAAACGTCGAACGAAGAGTTCGCCCCGCGCTCTACTCACCCGGGCGAACACTTCGCCGGGTCGTGAGGGGCAGCCCGCAAGGTCAGACTAGGTGGATTCGAAGACCCCCGCAAGACCACGGATACCGCCCGGTGCGGTTCGTCCGCCACTCCCGTTCCGCCCCGCCAGCCCGCCGGGATTCCCCTGCTCCACCCCTCCCCATCTCCCGAAAGGCGGGCGGGATCGCTCCGCCCAACCAACCCGATATATATCCCATAAAATACCAAATATATACTTGACGAATCGGTGATTATGCCGTATATTAACCGATCATGATCGCTCCGCCCGACCTCAACCTCCCCTCCGAGTCCTCCCGAGCCCAACTCCTCGCCACCCTCCACCTCGCCGACGCCATCCCCATCCTCATGGAACTCATCCACGCCTGGCGCCGCGAGTCCGAGGCCCAATCCGACGACCCCAACGCCCCGCGCCTCCGCGAGGCCGCCCGCGCCAACTGTCGCAAGGCCATCCATCTGCTCTACCGCATCGCCCGACTCGGGGAGTCTCCCGTTCCACGCCGCGTCCGCCACGACACTCCCGCGCCGGACCGATCCGTTCGCTCGCCGGAACCTCAACCTCTCCACCCGATCCCGCCCGCTCCATCCGGCGTCGCCGCGCTCTGCCCTCCGGCCGACCCACCGGCCGCCGCGCCCGAACCTCCTCCTCCCCCGCTGCTTCCCCTCCGATCCCGAACCTGTGTGCGCGACCTCCTGGCGGCCCGAGGCTCAACCCGCTCGCGACTCTCACCCATTCAGACGCGCCGACCTGCCAAGTGTGAGCCACAACCCCCAATCCCCCGACCCGCCGCCCACTCCGTACCCGATCGCCCCATCCTGAAACCCAATGGGGCGCCCGGCGACACGCCATCACGCCCCGTCGCAGGCCGCCATGGACGAACCGAAGACCGCGCCCGGCCTCCGCCCCGGGCCGACCGCGCCGCCTAGCGGCGCAAACAAGAAAACGGGGCGCGCCCTCGCGCGCCCCGTGTCATGAACAACCCGATCAACCACCCCGCGGGGCGGAGGTGCCGACTCACTCGACCCCGGCGGCTTCCTCGATCGCGCTATCACGCGCCAGCAGCCCGACCAGCGCCGCCCGTCCCAGCGGATTTGCCCACACGCCGCTGCGAATGACCCGCGCCAACCGCTGCGGGCTCTTGAGCACGTCCAGTGTCGAGCCCTGGTGAGGCGTCATCATCCGCTCGCGCATGAACTCCTGCTGCTGCACGGCCGCGGCACGCGCCGACATCATCGCCGGCAGCACCGCCGCCGCGATCACCGGCATGAACTGGCCCATCGCCCCGGCCACGCCCGCGGTCTGCACCAGCATCGAGCGGTCCGCGATCGACTCGTAGACGTAGTCGTTGCCCTTCCAGTAGCTGAAGGAAACCGTCGCCTTGGACCCGCGCACCAGGTCATTGAACGGAGGCACGACCATCCCCGGATCCCGCTGGTTCCAGGGGCTGCGCATCGCGTTGCTGATCGCAGAGCCCAGCAACGTTACCAGCGGATATCCCGAGCGAGCCAGCCGAGGCGTATCCAGGAACGACACAGACGCAAGCGACCGGCCCGAGGGCATCACCGCGCGATACGCCGCGTTGGTCGCCAGGCCGCCGTCGCCCTGCCCCCTCGACTGCTTGACCGCCGTCACCACCGCCTGCGGTGTCAGCGACATCACGAGCCAGTTGTCCGTGAGGGCGTACGAGATCTCCAGCGGGATCGGAAGCCCGTTGAACCGCAGCGACATCATGTCCACGCCATCGTTCCGCCACGCGTGCAGGCGAACATACCGCGACGCGAACTCATCCTCCTGCATCGCATGGTGCGCCAACGCCACCAGGCGCGTGTGCGCCCCCGCAAGCCGGTCGTGATTCCCCACTCCCAGCATCACGACGCCCGACAGCAGGCCGCCGCCGCCGGTCGAGTCCGACGTGTAGAACGCCGCGCTCGTGCCCAGCGAGTTGATGATGTCTTCCCGCAGGTCGACGCCCGTGGCCTCGCGGAACTCATCGAGGAAGTCCTCGACCGGAAGACCGAAGTCGGCCATCAACTCCAGCGTGTCATTGATCTGCGTGAAGTCCACCTTCGACACGCTCGCCATCACCGAGTCCGCGGGAATCGCCCGCAGGTCCGCATCCGAGAGCGTCGTCGTCGGGATGCCCAGCTCACGCGCAAACGGCTTGGCCCCATGGACCGTCGCGATCGAAGTGGACGCCGCGTCGGTGTACCCCGCCAGCAGATCGATCTTGATCGCGTCCTCGCCGATCAGGCCCATGTCCTCGAACAGCCCGACGATCTCGCCGGCCATCGGGTTGGGCGCCATCTGCATGCCGATGTCGGCCAGCGGCGTCAGCGCCGAGAGATCGAGGTGCGCCCGCAGATACGGCGTGAAGCCCTGCGCCGTCGGCAGCGCATCGAAGCCCTGGTTCGGATTGGCCACCGACCCCGCGAGCAGCTCCCACCGCCACGCGTCGCCGTCCTTCCGCGGCCCGAACTCCACCGTCGCCGCGGGCGTGACGACCGAATTCATCCCCGGATACTTCGAGCTTCGCTGGAGATCGAACGGCGCGTGCGAGTCCCGGATCATCCCGACGATGCCGCTCTGAACCTGCTGCGCCGCCTGCTCGGTGCCCAGCAGCGAGCTGCACACAAAGCCGTAGCCCCACAACTGGCTGCCATCGGGATCGTGCGTGATCGCCATCCGCCCGGGGTGGCTCGCAAACGAGAGCAGCGTGTCCACCAGCGGCATCACCTGCCCGGCGGGCATGTCGGGAATCTCCCGAGGCAACTCGTGCAGCCGGTCCGGCAGCATCTCGAGCGCCGCCTCCAGCTTCGCGTCCTTCGCGTCCACCACCCAGTCGGCCATCGCCGAGTGCTCGAGGACGAACAGGGGCTGGACCTGCGCCAGGGCCGGCGCCGCAACGCCGACCGAGAGCGCGATCGCGAGCGTTCGTGTGATCCGCATGATTCCTCCGCTGTCAGTGTGTCCGTGCGTGTCTTCCATGCTCCCCCGCGGAGGGAAGACTCCAGTTGGTCCGATTCGGCGGGCCGCAGTTTCATTGTTCGGCCGCTGCCGCCCGGATCCATACCGCCTTTGTCAAGCGAATGTTCAGCATGGCGCTACGATCGGGCCCGTGGCAGGCCCCGATCCCGAACGAATCCTGATCATTCGGCCCAGTGCGCTCGGGGACGTGTGCCGAAGTGTCCCCGTGCTCGTCAGCCTCAGGCGCCGATTCCCAACGGCTCGAATCGACTGGTTGGTGCGGACGGAGTTCGCCGACGCCATCCGCCACCACCCGGACCTCAACGAAGTCGTGGAATTCGATCGGCGCGGGCTCGGAGCCGCCGCCAAGCGCGGCAACATGCGGTCCGTCCGCCGATGGATGCGCGGGCTGCGCGAGCGCGCCGACGACCTGGTGATCGACGCGCAGGGACTCCTGCGCAGTGGGCTGTTCGCCCGGGCCACGCGCGCGAGGGTGCGAATCGGACACGCCGGCGCTCGCGAGTGGGCGTGGGTCTTCTACTCGCGGCGCGTCAGGTCGAGCGCGCGACACGCCGTGGACCGGATGCTCGACCTCGCCGCGGCGGCCGGCGCCGATCCCGTGCGCGACATGCGCCTGTACACCGGCGAGACGGCCCGCGCGTGGGCCGCCGAGGCAATCGAGGCGGGCGCCGCGCTGCTGGCGCCCACCAGCGCGTGGGAGAGCAAGCGATGGCCGATCGAGCGGTTCGCGGCGCTCGCATCGGCGCTGGCCGAGCGCGCGCAGGTCGTGATCGTGGGCGCGCCGGGCGAGCGCGAGTCGTGCCGCCCGCTGCTGAGCCTCGCAGAACGCCAGCCGCGGATCGTGGACCTCGTCGGCAGGACCACCGTCGGGCAGATGATGGCGGTGATCCAGCGGTCGGGGCTCGTCGTGGCCAACGACTCGGCCGCGGTGCACATGGCGGTCGGCTTCGACCGGCCGCTGGTGGCGCTCTACGGCCCGACGCGCGTGGACGAGGCCGGTCCCTACGGGCGAGCGGGCGACGTCATCCAGCACCTGCGCACGGGCGACAGGATGGCCTACCGCAATGGCGGCCGAGACATGATGGAGCGCATCACCGTCGAGGAAGTGTTCGATGCGGCGATGCGCCGGCTCGACGCGTCGCAAGATTCGGCATTCAACCGGCTCGGCGTATGATGGCGATTGCGGCCGCATTCGGTCGAAGGAGCAGCCGTTGACGCAGACGCATCAGGAAGCGCAGGCACAGCGCAGCGATCCTTCGTGGTCGTTCTATTCGCGCCTGTACGGGCGGCTGTACCGGTTCGGCTACCACCGCAAAAAGGACTACTCGCACGCCAAGGGGCTCATCGAGAAGGTGACGGCGACGCTCGCCTTCGACAGCGTGCTGGACATCGGGTGCAGCCACGGGTGGTCGGTCGAGCACTTCCGGGAGATGGGCAAACGGGCGATCGGGGTGGACGTGGCCCCCAAGGCGATCGCGCACGCCGCGAGGCTGGGCCGGGCGGTCTGCGCCGCGTCGGCCACGGGCCTGCCGTTCCCGGACGCAACGTTCGACCTGGTGATGTCCACGGACTGCTTCGAGCACCTGCGCCCCGAGGACGTGGACGCGGCGGTCGGCGAGGCGGTGCGGGTGAGCCGGCGGTACCTGGCGATGAAGATCAACCCGCGGCGCGACCACAACGGGACGTGGAAGCTGATCGGGGGGACGGACCTGCACCTGACGCTCATGCCGGTGGAGACGTGGATCGAGCGGTTCTGTGCCAAGGGGTGCCGCCTGCTCGAGCACGACGAGGCGAACGAGGAATTCGTGCTGGAGAAGGCGTAAGAGAAGCAAGGAAACACGACGTTCCTGCCCGGAGAGTCGTGCCAGAAACTGACACCAGATGTGGCTCAGCCGTTCTTCTTCTCGAACTCGGCCATGAACTCGGCGAAGGCGCGGCAGCCCTCGGGCGGGAAGGCATTGTAGATGCTGGCGCGGATGCCGCCGGCGGAGCGATGGCCCTTGAGGCCGTCCATGCCGCGGGAGGCGGCCTCGGCGATGAACTTGTCTTCGAGTTCTTCGCTGGGGAGGCGGAAGGAGATGTTCATGAGCGAGCGGTCCTCGGCGCGAGCGACGCCCCGGTAGAAGCCCGAGCCGTCGATCACGTCGTAGATGAGCTTGGCCTTGGCCTGGTTGTGGACGGCCATGGCCTTGAGGCCGCCCTGAGAGAGGATCCACTTGAACACCTGGCCCATCATGTAGATGCCGAACGTCGGCGGGGTGTTGTAGCGCGACTCGTTCTTTGCGTGGGTGTTGTAGCGGAGCATCAGGGGCAGGTCGCGCACGGGCTTGGCGATGAGATCCTCGCGGGCGATGACCAGCACGACGCCGGAGGGGCCGAGATTCTTCTGGGCGCCGGCGTAGATGAGGTCGTACTTCGTGACGTCGATGGGCTTGCTGAAGATGTCGCTCGAGGCGTCGCAGACCAGCGGCACGCCCTTGGGCGGCGTCGGCTCGGCCCTGAACTGCGTGCCGTAGATCGTGTTGTTGGAGGTGTAGTGGACGTAGGCCGGGCTCGATGAGTACTTGGTCTCTTCGGGCGTGGGCAGGTACGAGAAGTTCTCGTCCTCGCTGGTCGCGGCGGTGTCGACCCGTGCCGTAGTGGGCGGCATCAACTTTGGCCTTCTGGGCCCAGACGCCGACGATGTAATCAGCCGTGCCGTTCTGGGGCAGGAGATTGGCCGGCACCATGAAGAACTGGGTGCTGGCGCCGCCTGGATGAACGAGCGCATGGTTGTCTGGGATGTTGCTGCCCAGGGGCGCGTGGCAGTCGGCGACCGCCTCTTCGAGGACGCGGTCGAAGGCCGGCCCGCGATGGCTGTGCTCCATGATGCCGATGCCGGTGTCGAAGAGGTTCCACATGTCGTGCTGGGCCTGTCGCAGGACGAAGCTCGGGCAGGACGCCAGGGCCGGCGGAGAAGTTGAAGATGCGGTCGGCGTGGGCTGCTGTGGGGGTGGCGGGATGGGTCGCGGTCTGGGTGGGCATGTTCGGCTCCGGGGAATCTTCGCGGCGCGGCTCAGGCGCGGGCGGTGGCGAGCATGGATTCGTTCACGCAGTTCTCGAGGCGGCCGGTCTTCTCGAGGGTGTCGATGAGGCGGACGGTCTCCTCGGCGACGGCGAGCTGGGCCTGGTCGGTGCCGGCGCCGCAGTGGTGCGTGCCGTAGACGTTGGGCAGTTCGAGGGTCGCCGAGTCGATCGAGCCGTCCTTGCCCGGCGGCTGGCAGTCGTGGACGTCGAGCCCGGCGCGGAGGCCGCCGGACTTGATGGCCACACGGAGCGCGGCCTCGTCAACGACGCTGGCGCGCGACGTGTTGATGAACGTGGCGCCCGGCTTCATGGCGTCGAAGAACTCGGCGTTGCACATGTTCTTGGTCTCGCCGGTCGCGGCGACGTGGATGGTGACGGCGTCGCACCGGCGGAGCATGGCGAGCAGGTCGGCGCGGGAGGTTCCGCCGAAGCCGGCGCCGAGTTTCGCGGCGCGGTCGGGCGTGAGGGAGCGGGACCACGCGAGGACGGGCATCTCCAGGGCGCGAGCCCGGGCGATCACGGCCTCGCCGATGGCGCCCAGCCCGACGACCCCCAGCGTGCGGCCCTTGAGCCCCCGGGACTTGCCGAACTCGCCCTTGTTCCATCGGCCGGCGCGGAGTTCGGCGACCTGGTCGGGGATGCGGCGGTCGCAGCAGATGAGCAGCCCGACCGTGAGTTCGGCGACGGCGATGGCGTTCATGCCGGGACAGTTGGCGACGGGGATGCCGGCCTCGCCTGCCGCGTTGATGTCGATGTTGTCGAAACCGGCCCCGGCACGGATGATGGCCTTGAGGGATGGGCTCGCCTGGATCGCGGCCCGTGGCACCTTGGTGGAACGCACGACGAGGACGCCGGGCACAAGCCGGGCGATCGCCTCGGGGAGCGCATCGGGCGTGAGATCGGGGTTGACGTGGACTTCGTGTCCGTGGGCCTTGAGGGCCTCGATGCCCTCGACCTCGAACTTGTCGGCGATGAGGACCCTCATGGGGAAAGTGTAGGAGGAGAGGAGGGGAAGCAGGGCACGAGCGCGGCAGAACGCCCGAGCCTTCAGGCGCCGAATCGGGCGCGAGAGAGGCCGGGTCTCATGGGGGTGTCAGCGCGCAAACTCGCGGGCCGGCGGCTGGTGGGGCAGGTCGGCCTCGACTCTGCTCTCGTCGTCGATCTCTTCGCCGTCAACGTCGACGCCGCGAAGCCCCGATCTCGTCCAGCGGAACACGCCGGCAACATCCAAGGGCGCATCGATGGGTGCGCCGCCGCGCTCCCAGGGTTGGGGCGCGTAGTGGATCGTGGCGACGGCGCGGGTGTTGGACTGCCACGGATGCCAGCCGGGGTTGGCGCGGGCGATTTCGATCTGCGTGACGTGGCCGTCAAAGAGCGCGGTGTTGGGTGAGGCCTTGGGATCTGCGAAGAAACGCGGCGGGCCGGCGATCGGACCGCGCTGGTGGCGGTCGTGCTCGTCGTACCACGCGGCCTTTTTGGCTGGGAACGCGATGTCGCTCATGCGCCGGGGACGGAACTCGGCTCGCGCGGGGACGAGGAAGGTGGCGTGATCGTGGCCCTGCGCGAGTCGCGCGGGCCAGAGTTCGGGCTTGCCAAGCGATGTTTGGTGGAAGTCGTAGGCGGATGCGGTGAGTTCGTAGCTCGATGTGTAGGGCCAGCGGGCGCCGACGGGCGAGTCGGCGTCGTGGGGGAGCAGCGTGGAGGACTGCGTGAACCCCCGCGGATCGCGCAGCCACTGCTGGCGGGCCTCGTCCGAGGGGCAGATGGCAACGGGCTCGGGGAGCCTCATCGCGAGATACTCGGTCAGGATCAGCGGGCTGGCCTGAGGCGAGGGGAGCCAGCCGGAGATCGGCGCGATGGCCTGGTGGGAGTGGCGGCGGATGATGTCCACGGCCTGGGCGGCGAGCGCCTCGACGCCGCCGCGCTTGCGCTGTTGCTCGAGGTCGGGGAATCCGCTGAGCCCGCGCTCGGTCGTCCAGTTGTAGGTGGGCAGGTGGTCGTTCCAGTCCACCGTGTACGTCATCGCGGCCATGCTCAGTTGCTTGAGATTGCTCATGCAGACGGTCTCGCGCGCGGCGTTGCGGGCCGACTGCATGGCGATGAGCAGGCCGCCGGCGAAGGCCGAACTCGTCGCCAGGCCGAAGAGGAGTTCCAGGAGCGTGAAACCGCGGCGGGCGTGCATGGCTTCCCCTCCAACTGGTTGCCTTGGGATTCGGGCGTCCTGGGCAGGGTAGGAACTGCAACGTGCGAGCCAAGGGCGCGCGGTGAGTTGCGCTCCAAGAAAAAACGCCGCCGTCCTCGGCGGACGGCGGCGTGAATTCCGTGATGGGAGCCGTGCGGCTCAGAGTTGGCCGGTATCGATTTCCTGCGAGCCGAAGTCGACACCCTTGAGCCCGCCACGGGTCCAGCGGTAATAGCCGGGGAGCCTGTCATACGGCGGGTCCCACCCTCCGTTGGGCAGTTCGGGCTCCCACTCGCTTGGGGAATAGAAGTAAAGTGATGGGCTTGTGAGCGTGCCAGCGGCGGGGTTCCAGCCTTGATTGGCCTCGTAGGTGTAGAACACGTTGACCGAACCATCGAACATCAGGAGTGTGACGCGGGCCTGCGGGTAGCCGTAGTAGATGTCCTTGGCGCCGAAATGGCGCTGGGCGCTATCCATCCACGCCACCTTCTTGCCGGGAAAGTCCACGTCGGCCATCCTGAGGTCACCGAGCTGATTGGCGGTATTGATCTGGTAGGTGCGGTGGGTGGTGGACTGCCGCACGCGAATCGACCTGACGTTGTTGTCGATGATGCTCTGGTAGCGGTCGTAGGAGGCGGGGACGATCTGGTAACTGGAGCTGTAGGGCCACCGCTTATTGTCTTCGCTCGGAGGCTCCTGCAGGGGCGACCAGTAACCCTGATCGAACCAATCTGCGGGACGGCGCTGCCAGTCGAGACGGTTCTGGTCTTCGGGGCAGACGACGAGTTTCTCGGGGAGGCGTGAGGCGAGGTAGTCCTGCATCACAAGGTGCGTGTAGAGGACCTGTGGAATCCAGCTATTCACAACCGCCTTGTCCTCCCGACCCGCGCGACGCCGGAGGATGTCCACGGCCTGTGCGGAGGACGCCGCGGTAGCGCCTTGACGGCGCTGCGCCTCCAGATCCGCGTATTGGCTGTGTCCTTGGGTTGCCGTCCATGTGAACGACACGATGCGATCCTGGAACTCCGTGGAGTAGGAGCCCATGGCTGTACCGATCTGCTTGAGGTTGGAGGTGCAGACGGTGAGTCGCGCCGTGCGCCGGGTCTCGGCGAGGGCAGGCAACAAGATCCCGATGAGCAGCGCGATGATGGCGATCACCACCAGCAACTCGATCAGCGTGAATCCGCGTCTCTGTCGCATCGATGTGTTCTCCAGCGGGGGGACGGACGAGCGAAATCAAAACCGCCCACACGGGCTTCACTCTAACGGCAGTTGAACGAAGGAACAAGTGCGAGCCGCCCGACGGGTGCATTCCCCGCGTTACCGATAGCAAACAAAGACAAGACAACTGCCCGCAAAAGGGGCAGTTGTCTTGAGTTCAGATCTCGTGGCGAGACGACGCCTTGGCGTCTCTGGCCTGGACTACAGCTGGCCCGTGTCGATCTCCTGCGAGCCAAAGTCGACGCCCTTGAGCCCGCCTCGGGTCCAGCGGTAGTAGCCCGGAAGACGGTCGTATGGCGGATCCCATCCGCCGACGGGTTTTTCCGGCTCCCACTGGCTGGGGGAGTAGAAGTAGAGCGAGGGGCTCGTGAGCGTGCCAGCGGCCGGGTTCCAGCCCTGATTCGCCTCATAGGTGTAGAAGACGTTGACCGAGCCGTCGAACATGAGCAGCGTGACGCGCGCCTCTGGGTAGCCGTAGTAGATGTCCTTGGCGCCAAAGTGACGCTGAGCGCTGTCCATCCATGCCACCTTCTTGCCCGGGAAATCGACGTCGGCGGCCCGAAGGTTGCCAAACGACGAACTCGCATTGATCTGATAGGTGCGATGGTCCGTGGACTGTCGAACGCGAAGGCTCCGAACGTTGTTGTCGATGACGCTCTGGTACCTGTCGTAGGCCGCGGGGACGACTTCGTAGCTGGAGCTGTACGGCCAGCGCTTGTTGGTCTCGCTCGGTGGCTCCTGCAGGGGCGACCAGTATCCCTGGTCGAATCGGTTGGGCGGATCGCGCTGCCAATCGAGACGGTTCTGATCCTCGGGGCACACGACGAGCTTCTCGGGAAGGCGCGAGGCGAGGTAGTCCTGCATGACGAGGTGGGTGTAGAGAACTTGTGGGATCCAGCTTGCGATTGGCTGGATGTCGGCCCGACCGGCCCGGCGGCGGAGGATGTCGATGGCTTGGGCAGACGAGGAGGCGGTGTTGCCCTGCCGGCGCTGCGCCTCGAGGTCGGCGTATTGGCTGTGACCGTCGGACGCCGTCCACGTAAAGGAGACGATGCGGTCCTGATACTCGGTGGCGTAAGAGCCCATGGCCGTGCCCATCTGCTTCATGTTGGACGTGCAGACGGTGAGGCGGGCGGTTCGCCGCGTCTCGGCGAGGGCTGGAAGCAGGATGCCGATGAGCAGCGCGATGATCGCGATGACCACCAGCAACTCGATCAGGGTGAACCCGCAGAACCTGTCACGCTGTTTCATCTGAGACAACCTCCGTGCCGCCGAGCGGCGCGTGCTCCAACCAACCGAGGGGATCACCCAAATCTGGCTGGGCGTCCCGAGTGTCAGGATTCCGAGCACCTTTCCGGCTTCCCCGCCGCGGGCCTCAGGACTCGGGTTCGAGACTTCAATGGCTCCGAGAGTGATGGCCGTTCAGGCCATGCCAACGAGTGTATCCGAGGATTTTCGCGGTGCGGTTCCATTTGCGCGACCATTTTGCGATTCGGTTCAGGGAAGGCGTTGGAGGCGGTGGCGTTCGAGGCGCCGGCGGGCGACCGCCGCGGCGTCGGCGACGGCCGGGTCCTGGGGCGTTCGGGACGCGAGGTCGATCGCCTCCTGCAGGGCCTGGTCGGTGTCCTGTGCAAGGAGGGCGTGGATGGCGTCCACGGGGGGAGGACCGGGGGCGACGGGACCCACCGAATCGGTCGACGTGGCGCCGGTATCCTGCGCCGGAACCTGGTCGGACGGACTCAGGGAGACCCCCGGGCCCGGCGGACTGGGTCCTTCCGCCACCTCCTCGGGCGGGGCACCCGGGGTCGGAACGTTGGAGAACCATGAGGCGAGGCGCTGGGGCCCGATGAGAACGGCGGCGCCGGCGAGCGCGAGCAGGACGACGGCGAGGCCGACGAGGCTCGGGGGCAGGCGCGACGGGCCGCTCTGAGGTGGCTCGATGTGGACGCTGTCGGCGCGAGCGGGTCGGAAGGGTGAGATCGGCTCGCGCGCGGTGGGTGGGAGCGCATCGGCCGGGGGAGGACCGGAGAGTGCCGCGATGACCTCCGGGGCGGCGCGCCCGGGCAGCATCTGGAGGGGGGCGAGGCCGAGGTGCTGGCGATCGGCGTCGGAGACGAAGGGGGCATGGCAGGAGCGGCAGGCGAACTCGTCGGGGCTGGCCGGACGCTGGCAGTTGTGGCAGACTCCCAGAACGTTGGCGACGCCGGGGGTTCGCTTGGCGAGGGTCCAGAACTGGTTGGTGGTGGGACCTCGGATGATGGTGTTGGGACCGATGCGTCCGCGTTCGATCAGGGCGCGGATGGTCTCGAGGGAGCAGCCGGGAGCGAATGGGCTGGCCTCATCGCGGATGGCCCAGGGTCCCATGGCGTTCTGGGAGGCCTGGCGGCTGAGCGGGTCGAACCGCCCGTTGCAGCGGACGCAGCGCGTCATGTTGGGAGAGAGCGCGCCGCAGTACGGGCAGAGGACCACCTGCGGACGGGGGACGGGCCTGGGGCACCGGCTTGGCTGGCCTTCGTTCACTCAGGGACGATACGTAGCGTGTGGCGGGTGGATCTGGAGTATGCGATGCTGAAGATGGCTCGCGCGGCGATCGGCTTTGGGTGTTGCGCACTGGCCTCATGCCGGACGGGCGAGGCGATCCTGAGCGATGGTGAGCTTGATCGGAGTCGGGTGGACACGCGGGGCTCGGCGTGGAGCGCGAGGGAGCCCGCGGTGGTCGTGGACGGGCGCGCGATCGGATGGAGCGCGCTGGCGCCGGGGCTGATCGAGGGGGCGGGAGGCGCGGTGCTGGAGGAGGCGCTGCTGGACGTGCTGTTGGAGCGCGCGTTGCGGGAGCGGGGGCTGACCGTCGGGGAGGAGGACGTGTCACGGGAGCGAGCGCTGCTGGCCGAGACGCTGGGCGGAGATCTGAGCGCGAGCGCACTGGAGGCGCTGCGGCGCGAGCGCGGGATCGGCGAGCGGCGGCTGCGGGGGCTGGTTCGGCGCAACGCGGCGTTGCGGGCGCTGGTGCGCGACGAGGTGGAGGTGGGCGAGGCGGAGGTCGGCGCGGCGTACGAGATCATCTTCGGTGAGCGGGTGCGCGTGCGGCTGCTGGTGGTGCGGACGCTGGCGGAGGCGCGGGCGCTGCGGGGTGAGCTTTCGGGCGGGACGGGCGACCTGTCGGAGCGGTTCTCGCGGCGCGCCAGGGAGGCGTCGCTGGACGGCTCGGCCGGGGAGGGCGGGCTGGTCGAGGCGATGAGCCTTCGCGATCCGGCATACCCGGCGGCGCTTCGCGGGGCGATCGCGGCGACCGAGCCGGGGCAGATGAGCGCGATCGCGCCGCTGGATGCGGGGTACGCGATCGCGCTGGTGGAGGGGCCGGTGGCGCCGGCGGAGACGACGGTGGAGGCCGAGCACGATGAGCTGCACGCGAGGCTGCTGGCGCGGGCGCAGCGCGTCGCGATGGCGGCGCTGGCGCAGCAACTGCTGGGGGGGGCGGAGGTGCGGATTGACGACCCGCTGTTGGCGGAGGCGTGGGCGAGCCGGCGGCGGTAGGGCGCGGCGTGCTACCTGGCGATTTCGATGGCGCGAGTCTCGCGGAGAACAGTGACCTTGATCTCGCCGGGGAAGGTCATCTCTTCGCTGACGCGCTTGGCGATCTTGTGGGCGATCAGGTAGGCCTCGTCGTCGCCGATGCGCGCGGCGTCGATCATGACGCGGACCTCGCGGCCGGCCTGGATGGCGTAGGCCTCGGTGACTCCTCGGAAGGCCAGGGCGATGTCCTGGAGGTCGTTGAGGCGCTGGACGTATCGCTCCATGCTCTCTCTGCGGGCGCCGGGACGGGCGGAGCTGACGGCGTCGGCGGCCATCACGATGGGGGTGTAGAAGGTGGTGGCGGGGATGTCGCCGTGGTGACCGCCGATGGCGTTGAGAACGGCCTCCTTCTCGCCGTACTGGCGGGCGAAGTCCATGCCGATCTTGGGATGGCCGCCCTCCATCTCGTGGTCCATGGCCTTGCCGATGTCGTGGAGGAATCCGCAGCGCTTGGCGAGGCGTCCGTCGAGGCCGAGCTGGTCGGCGATGATCTGGCAGAAGTAGGCGACCTCGATGGAGTGCCGCAGGACGTTCTGGGCGTAGCTTGTCCGGAAGTGGAGCTTGCCCATCGCTTCGGAGATCTTGGGATGGACGGCGCGGAGATCGACCTCGAGGACGGCGTCCTTGCCGATCTTGGTGACGCGCTCGGCCATCTCGTCGGTGACCTTTCGGACGACCTCCTCGATGCGTGCGGGGTGCATTCGTCCGTCGGCGATGAGACGGTTGAGGGCTTCGACGGCGATGGCCTGTCGGACCTTGTCGAAGCAAGAGACGACGATGACGCCTGGGGTGTCGTCGACGATGATGTCAACGCCCGTGGCCTTCTCGATGGCGCGGATGTTGCGGCCCTCGCGCCCGATGATGCGGCCTTTGAGGTCGTCGGAGGGGATCTCGACGGAGCGGACGGTCGATTCGCTGGTGACCTCGGAGGCGAAGCGCTGGATGGCCATGAGGAGGATCTCTCGGGACTTCTCCTTGGCCTGCTCTTCGGCCTGCTCGTTGATTCGGCGAACGACCTTGCCGACCTCGGCGCGGTTCTCGTCCTCGGCGCGGAGGAGGAGTTCCTCGCGGGCCTGCTCCTTGCTGAGGTCGGCGATCTGGTGGAGCTTGCGGCGCTGCTCTTCGACGAGCGTGTCGGCTTGCTTGGTTCGCTCGGCGATCTGGGCCTCGCGCTCCCGCAGGGCGTTCTGGGCCTTTTCGTGGGCGCGGTCCTTCTCGTCGAGGGTTTCCTCTCGGCGGGTGACCAGATCCTCTCGCTTGGAGAGTCGGCGCTCCTGATCGCGGACCTCGTTGCGGGCCTGCTCGATCTCGGCCTCGCCCTTTTCCTTGCGCTCGAGGGCCTCGCGGTCGGCCTGAAGGCGGATCTTCTCGGCGCTGGTCTGGGCGTCGGCCTTCGCGCGCTCAACGATCTGGGCGGCTTCGGCCTTGGCCTCGCCCAGGGATCGCCCGACGATCAGGCGCAGGAGCAAGAACCCGAGCGCGGCGCCGACGACGAGCCCGCCGACGGCGAGGATCGTGGCGGTGGCGTTCCCGACTTCAGCGAGCAACAGGGCACGATTCATGGACATGCCAACCCACCCTTCGCCCGCGGCCGGGTCGGCCAGCCGCGGGATTCACGGGCCGCTGCGCCGCGACGCGCATGGGCGCGGCGGGAGCGAGGGTCGGGTTGCGGGTCATCGTTCAGGCTGCGGGTTGATCGGCCTCATGGGGGACGGGAATCGGGGCGGCAACGCGATGGTGATTGTGGCAGATGGCGGCGGGGAATGGGCATGATGAATGGATGGAAGCGGCCGTCGCCTGTCGGATGCGTGTCGCGCGTCGCCTTGGAAAGAGAGCGTTGGTCACGAGGTTGTGGCCTGACCTATCTCGTGCGACGCTTCGGAGGCGAGGTGTCGCACGTGCAGCATGATCGAACGACCGGCACCCCGCCCGGAGGCGGCCCGGCATGTGCAACTCTCCGGGGCGCGACCCGTGTGGATGCGCGACCCGGCCTGAAATACAACGCAGGGAGAGTATTTCGGGAGGGTCGGGGCGGGTCAAGGAGCGGTTCAGAACTCGGCGTGCGGGGTCGGGAGGGCGGAGGGGCGTTTCGGCTCGATCGGCGGTGCCCGGAGCGCCGATAGACTCTGCTTGCCGACCCGAACGGCGTTCTCACGAAGACTCCCAGCACGATGAGGGGATCATGAGGTCACAGCATTGTCGCGTGTCTCGGTCGGAGGTTTGGCTGGGGGTCGTGCTCGGCGCCCTGGTGATCCTGGCGGGGTGCATCCCGGGAGGGCTGCCCTCGCGCAAGTCCGATCGGATCGGGGCGACCGAGCCCTCGGCGGGTGGAAACCGGCTGATCGCGACCGGTCCGCGGATCACGCCGCGGTCGGTCGCGTTTCTGGATGCAGAGAACGTTCGCGGCTCGATCCGGCTGACGGTGGATCGGACCATGGCGCGGGCCACGGTGACGCCACAGGTGCGTTGGCCTGAAGGACTCTCGAACGCAGAGCGCAAAGCGGCATTGGATGCGCTGCGGCCCACGGCGCGGGTGGAGGTCGAGGGCAACCGGATGGTGCTGCGCGTTCGCGCGCGAACCGAGGTGCTGCCGGCCGGGGCCCACCTGGACCTGAGCGTCCGGATGCCGAGTTGCGGTGGCGCGATCATCCGCAACGCGGGGGGAATCGTGGAACTTGTCGGCGTGGGAGGCGAGATCCTGATCGTCTCGGGTGGGGAGCTTGGAGAGGGCGGCGACATTCGCATCCGCACGGACTCGGTGGTGCGCGGGCCGGTGGACATCTCGACCAGCGATGGGGATGTGTACCTGTTCATGCCGGGGGCGTCGGCGGGAACGATCGAGCTTTCGACGGCGCAGGGTGATGTGGAGTTTCAGGCCATCGACGGGCGGGTCAGCGCTTCACGCCCCGAGCCGCAGCGCTGGACGGGCGTGCTCAACGGCGGTCAGAGCGATATCGCCATTCGGACCCTGCGTGGGAATGTCGTGGTGCGCGTGCACGATCGCACGTGGGAACTGCCCGGGGAGTTCTCGTGGGCCGAGGCCGCGGATCGTCCGTTCTAGGCGCGGTGCTCGCCGAGATCGCCGCTGGTGTCGCTCACGCGGCTGCGCGGTGCGGCGTGTCCTGCTCCTGGCGGAGCGTCTGGACGAGTCGGACGATCTGATCAACGATGAAGGCGCGGTGCGGCGGGTTGAACTGAAACTCGAAGGAGAGGCCCGCCTGCACGTTCTGGGCGCTGTCGCGATGGGCGTGGACCTGGCGAGCGGTGACGCCGAGGGGCACGGCGATGCGG
Source organism: Phycisphaeraceae bacterium (assembly GCA_020639195.1). GTDB lineage: Bacteria > Planctomycetota > Phycisphaerae > Phycisphaerales > UBA1924 > JACKHB01. The sequence goes on from JACKHB010000002.1 coordinate 91,934, forward strand.
GGACGGAGGTCGATCCGCATCCAGACAAATCGCGCGCGGTCGAGGCCCGGGGCGTCATCCGGCGGGACGACCAGGCCGACTCCCCCACCGCTGATGTTGAGCAGATGGGCTCCAAATCGGGGCCCGACATCGGGAAGCAGCCCCTCGCCCGAGGTGAACGGGGCGCCGGTTGAGACGCGCTCGAGTTCGGCGCGGTTTGCCAATTCCGCCGCGATGACGCTCGTGGGATCGAGCAGCGGCCAGCATTCGACGTTGGGGAGATTCAAGACCCCGCCGTCGAGGCGATGGAACCCTCGGCGCGGCGAGCGGACGACTCGCTCGGGCATGCGAATCCGCAGTGCCGGGGCGGTGTGCCCGCGTTCGTCGCGCACGGTCCCTGGGCCGAGCGTCATCGATTCGAAGACCCAGCGATTCTGGCCGATCGTCATGATTCCGACGAGGCGGACATTCTCGGGGAGAGGGGTCTGCTGACCGGCGGCGCTGGGCACTTCGAGCAGCAGTTCAGAGTCGGAGGCCGCGAGGATTCGCACTCGCCATAGGAGATCCGCCGCGGGGATTGCGTCGGGCTTGGCAGCGGAGACCACGCCGATTTCGATGCCGCCACGGCGCTGGATGATCTGTTCGATCTGCTCGCGGAATCGCAGCGTCCGAGATCTGTTGGCTGGCATGCGGAGGCCCCCGGGCGGTTGCGGTGCAACATCGGCCCGGGATCCCGGTGTCTCCAGCGAGTTCGTGGCGACGCGTGGTCGGGGAGGAGTGATCGGGCGGAGGCGGCTGAGATCGCGGGCCAGACTTCCGGTGCCTCAGCTTCGATGAGCGCGGTTCTCGGACGACACCGCGTCGGCGGCCTCTCGGAGCCGGCGCATATCGGCCTCCACGGCGGCGCGCTGACTCTCGTCGAGCGGACGACGGTCGAACCGCAACTGATAGAACGCCCGGCTGAGCCGTATGGCGGGAACCGCCACGCGAGGCATAGATGCGGCGAGCGAGAGGGCGTGGGCCAGAGGGGGCTTCGACTCGGGCTTTTGATGACCGACTCGGCGCAGCACGCGGAGCAGTTCTTCGTAGAACTGGGCCTGATCACGGCACTCGGTGGGGATCTCCGAGAGTACCTGGGCGGCGGAGCGTCTGCCCGGGCGCGGGCTGAATCTCCGGGTGAGCCCGACGAGCAGAAGGCCGGCGGCGGCCGTCGCAACGAAGACTGCGATGCCGTTGAGCACGCCGTCTCGGATCCGGCCGGGGGTGACCCGCTCGCGGAGGTTGGTGAGAGCATCGAACTCCGTTGAGCCCCGGCGCGCATCGGGCGCGGACCGGCCGAGGAGCCTCAGGCGGGTGCGTTCGTCGAAGCCGACGACGGAGTTGATCCAGAGGTATTCGAGCGCTTCGAACGCCCTCTCGATTCGGGCCATGATCGAGTTGCGAGGCAGGTGGAAGTCGCGCAGATCCCCCGGGGGCGTGGGGTCGTACGTGCGCCACACGCCGGGTTTCACCTCCACTTCGACCCAGGCGTGCGCGTTGGATTCGCGCACGATGTAGTGCATGCTGGACTCGTTCCATTCGGCCGCGACGTAGCCCGTGACCATGCGGGCGTTGATGCCCACGCTGCGGCACATGGCGACCATGGCGGAGGCGAAGTACTCGCAGTGCCCCTGCCGGCGCCGGAAGAGAAACCACTCGATGGGATCCTGATCGATGGGAGGGGAGGCCATCCGCAGCGTGTAGGTGTAGTCGGAGCGGAGATGGTTCTCGATGGACCGGGCGGCGAGCGCATCGGAGTCGATGTCCCGAATGGCCGGGTCCGGATCCACATTGACACGCCGGAGCACGTCCGCGGCGAGTTGCTCGATGCGCTGGGAGGGGAAACTCGCCGGGGTGCGCTCGGCCGAGCCGAGTCGCTCGGGCTGGATCGGGTTCGGGACGGACTCGACGCGGTAGCGGATCTTGCCGGCGGCGCCCAAGCGGGTCATGGTCAGATCGGCGGTCTGCTGGACCAGTTCGCACGGGGATGAGAACGAGATGGTGGTCGGCTGCCAGATCGCGAAGAGGTAGGTGCGCTCGGCCGAGGCGTGGCGCAGGGTAATCGTCTGGATCAGGTTCGGATCGCCGGGCCGGGGCCCGCCGACGCGGTACGGCTCGTCGGGCTCGACGGGAAGGCGCGCTGCGGAGCGATGCGACCGGTCGGCGCGCCAGATCCGATCCTGGTAGTCGTCCAGAACGGCACCGCGCAGGTAGAACACCTCGTTGGGCCCGCCGAGCGCGTTGCCCTGCGCGTCACGGAGCTCGAGATCGAGGACCACCTGTTGCGACTCGGAGATCACGCCGCTTCCGCCGAGACGGACGCTATCGGAGAAGCCGGTGACAGCGCCGGCCCTCGCCGCGGCCCACTGTCCGAGCGCGTTGCCTCCGAGGCCACGTGGCACGAGGACAAAGACCGCGGCGCTGACGCCGACGCCGGACGCGATCGACAGCACGACGACGGTAGCGATCGCGAGCGTCGTGCGTCTTCCCTTGGGGGGCATGATCTCGGGAACGGGCGCATCGGCCGGAGCGATGCGGGCTCGCCAGTCCTGCACGGCGCGATGCCCCGCGAAGATCTGGTACTGCACGGCCGCGATCACGAGGAGGACAATGAAGACCAGGAGCAGCAGGCCGGGCACGAAGTCGACGCTGGTCAGCACAGAGCCGATCGCGAGGAAGGTGCTCAGCGTGATGAGTTGGGCGTAGTCCCTTGGAGACTTGCGATCGAAGACCTTGATCAACTGGATCAGGATGACGAACTCGCAGAAATCGGTGACGTCGAGGCGATCGACGCTGATTCCTCGAATCGCGTTGGCGATCGCGGCGAGGACCAGCGCGCCGAGCACGGCCCGCGGCATCGCTCTGGCCTTGGCGCGTTCCGAGCGCCACCACCCCACGATCGCCAGGGGGATGGCGACGGCCAGCACGATCATCTCTCCTTCGGCGATGGCGTAGAGCGCAAAGCCGAGCAGCACGAGCGTGATCACGAGTCGCGGAAGGCGTCGGCGGCTCACGCGGCGTCTCCTCGCAGGGTCGCCGGCAGCCGCTCGAGAACGACGATGGTCTCCGGCCGGAGCGCGCTGATTCGGGCGGCGCGCGCGGGGCCGATCGACGCGTCGGTTTGCCCCGCGTGTACGACCACGAACGTCTCTCGGGTCGCCGCGCGTGTCGGCAGCACCATGGGGCGAGCCCGGGACGGCGGCGCATCGGCGTCGATCAGGGCGAGGTGGTCGAGAATCCGTTCGAGTTGGAGCGGGCCGGTTCGCGGCAGTTCGAGCAGATTGGCGCCGGGAACGAGCAGCGCCACCGCCAAGCGCCGGTCGATTGCGTGCTGCGAGATCGCCGCCGCGATGGCGATGGCCAGTTCTCGGGAGCGATCGCTCGCGCCCGAGCCCGCGAGGTCCAGGGCGATCCAGACTCGCGTGGGCGAGGGTGAGCATGTCTGCCTGACCACCAGCGTTCCCGTGCGGGCCGAAGGGCGCCAGGCGATGTGCCGCAGCGGATCGCCGTGAACATACTCTCTGATCCCGAAGTAGTCGTCTCCGATACCGATCGTCGCGGCGATCTGGGAGCCCGCGTCGGAGGCTCTGCGGTTGAGGTCGGAAATCCCCGCGCGCAGCTCGATTCGTTGCGGCCGAACGATGGCTTCGGCCGGGAGGACGAACCGCACGCTCTTTCGAACCAGACCGAAGGGAAACGCGCTCGAAACATCGACGTGTCGAAGCGAGACTCGTCCCCGGCGCGTCGGCCAGACCACCGTCTCGGCGGTCAGGGCTTCGCGCCTCGAGATCGAGACGACAAACGCGCGGGGCTGGGGGAAATGGCCCGGCCAGTTCGGGCGTTCGGAACGGATGCGAGCCGAGGGCGACTCGGAGATCGTGAGGCAGAACGCGGGAACGACCCGGTTGCGGTTGATGAGATCGTAGCGAATTGTGAGCGCGTCGCCGACGCGCGCCTGGCGCACCGGCTGACGACGGAGGCGCACGCCCATGAGTGCGGCGCCGCTGAGCACGCCCGAGACCAACAGACCGCCGATGGCCAGGCCGAAGGCCCAGAACAACAGGTTGTTCTGGCTGTTGACCGCGCCGATCGCGAGGAAGATCGTGGTCGCGAGGTACAACCAACCCGGAAGGCTGACCCGGTAGCGACGGGATACCGGCGCGGAGTAGGAAGAGAGATCGAGGCGGATGGACCGGCTCGCTCGGCGTCTCGGGGCCCGGGATCGCGGCATGGTGTCACGCGTCGGCGGGCACGAACTCCTCCGGGCGCGGGAGGTCCTGGATGGAGGCGAGCCCAAAGAGGTCGAGGAACTGGCGGGTTGTGCCGTAGAGCATGGGTCGGCCCAGCACCTCCGCGCGGCCGGTGATCGTGACGAGACGCCGATCCATCAGCGTCTTGAGGATCTCGCCGCACGATACGCCCCGGATCGCTTCGAGTTCCGCCCTCGTGACCGGTTGCTTGTACGCGATGATCGCGAGCGTCTCCATGCCGGCCCGAGACAGCCGGGCGGGCGCCCGGTCGCGCTGGAACGCGGCGACGGCGTCGGCGTAGGCCGGGAGGGTCATCAGCCGGTATCCCCCCGCGACGTGCTCGATCCGGAAGACCCGGCCGGTCGACTCGTAGGAGTCGTTGAGCGACTCGATGGCCTGTCTGACGGAGGCCTCTGTGGGAGGTTCATCCCGATCGGTTGAGCCAGCCTCGGCGAGCCTCGCCGCGGACACGGGACGCTCGATGCTCAGCAGGATCGCCTCGATGGCGCCCATGAGGGTGGATGCGTTCTCGGTCGGCTGATCCGTCGCCGTTGGGGTTGCTTTGGCCATGCGGATCGATGGTAGCGCTCGGGGCGGCGCACGCGGTTGGACGTGTATGCTGGCGCACCATGCACGAGGCGCCGCTTCCCAGCGTTCAGCAGGAGTATCCCGGACTGCCCAGGCTGTCGGAGGCGGAGCTTCACCGTCGCCGGGAGCTCGTGTTCCTGGTGCTGGCGGGCCTGTTCCTCGGGTCCCTGACGATGCTCAACATCCTGGGCATCACGCGCTTCATCAGCCTGTTCGCGATCGACTTCGACGGCAATCCCGAAACCAAGGCGACGGTGTTCGCGGTCGCCGTCGGCGTGCTGCCGTATCCGCTGACGTTCCTGGCGACCGACTTCATCAGCGAGCTCTACGGCCGCAGGCGGGCCAGCCAGGTGGTGTGGATCGGGTTCATGCTCAACGCGTGGGTCGTGCTGGTGCTGTGGCTCGGGGGCGTCATGCCCGGGTTCGAGGAGCGCGCCGCCGATGGCACGCTGGTTCGAGATGCGGCGGGCCGTCTTCCGGTGTTCTTCGAGGTCCGCGCCTTGGCCTTTGGCGCGGTGGTCGCCAGCATGATCGCGTACCTGACCGCGCAGTTCGTGGACGTGTATGTGTTCCACTTCTGGAAGAATCTGACCAGAGGCAAGCACCTGTGGCTGCGTAACAACGGTTCCACGCTGGTGAGCCAGATGGTGGACACCGTCGCGGTGATCCTGATCACGCATTTCTTCGCGCACGCGTTGCCCGTGGATGCAGCCCGGGCCATCTGGCCGCAGCTGATGGTGTTCATCGCGACGGGGTACGTCTTCAAGGCGATCGTGGCGCTGCTGGACACGATCCCGTTCTATCTCGGGGCGGCGTGGCTGACCAGGTATCTGCGCCTGCCGCCGGCGGACCATTGGCCCCATCCGCCCGCGGGCGCAGCGGTTGAGGCGGGTGTGGGATGAAACCGGACGACACCCGATCCCATAGACCCTCTCGGGAACCGGAGGGGACATGTGGCTTTGGCCGTCACACCCCTCAAGGTTTGCCCAGAACGCGCCGATGGAATGATCGACGCGGCGTCCGAGCCTCGCGGCGGGCCCGCTCGTTGGGGAAGGGTGCTCTGCCATGTCCGATTCGCTGACTGTCCTGCTGGTCGATCGCGAACCTATTACCGAACACACGCTGAGCCGTCAGTTGCGCCTCGCGGGATTCTGCGTGGTCGTGGCCGGCGACGGCGATGAGGCCCTGGCGCTGGCGCAGTGCCACGCGCCGGACGTCGTGCTCGTTGACTCCGAGGCGATTCCGTACGGCGGGGTGGGTCTGGCCAGGCTGCTCAGCGGGCTCGAGCCGACGGCGCACACGCCCGTTGTGCTGATGGCCGACGCGAAGACGATTGCCGGGGACACGTGCGGCACGAACATCCGGCAGGTCCTGCGGCGGCCATTTGGCGCACAACAGATCGTCTCCTGCGTGCGAGAGTGCCTGGTGAGCGCGATCGCGGCCTAGGGCCGACCCAAGCACTCCATCGGCGAGCGGTCAGCCGCCGGGCCGGGCTGGGGGGAGCATGGCCTCGACGCGTGCCGCGTCGCCAGGCCGATCGGCCTTGGTGTACGCCTCGATCAGGGCTCTCGCGGTTTCGAGCGAGTCCGCATCGGTCATGCCTCGGTCAGCTCTGAGCGCGTCGAGTGCCGGCGCGAGTTCATTGATCGCCGGGTCGATCCGGTTCAAATGGAGCAAACACACGCCGAGGCGGGCGCGGTAGAGGGCGGCATCGCCCTTGGTCACGCTGGGGCTGGCGGCCGCGGCGGACGCGACGTCGCGCAGTATCGGCTCGGCATCGGCTGGGCGCCCGCGTCGATCGAGGAATCGCCCGAACCGCGAGGCCGACGCGATGCGATCGGGGTGGAGCGGGTCGTAGACCTTGGCGAGTTCGTCGAGGGTGCGGCGATACGCGGCTTCGGCCTCTTCGGGCTTGTTCGTCCGGTCGAGGTATTCGGCCAGGGCGAGGCGCGCCTTTGCCGGGATTGAGTGCGGCGGGGCGTGGTTGGCTTCCAGCTGCGCAAGACTCGTGGTGATCAGGGGCTCGGCCTGTTCCATCTTGCCCTGCTTGAGCAGGACGTTGGCGAGCATGATTCGTGTCTGGCAGGTGGCGTCGTGCTCCTCGCCACGAACTTCGGCGAACCGATCCGCCGCGTCCTTGAGCGAGTCGGCAGCGCCATCGAGGTCGCCTTGGGCCTCGAGCACCCTGGCGAGGTTGACGACCGCGATGAGGCGATTCGTATCGGTTGGCCCGTGCGCGCTGGTGCGTGCGGCGATGAACCGCCTGTACAGGTCGGCCGCCTCCGTGTACTTGCCGAGGTTTCGCAGCGTGAGCGCCAACTCGTGCGAGGCCGCGTAGGTCTGGGGATCGTCCTCGCCGAGTTCGCGCGAGAAGAGACGGACGGCGGCCCGGAACTGCTGTTCGGCCTGCGTCCGAAGGCCCAGCGCGAAGTAGCTCTGCCCGATGGTCAGGCGGATAGCGGCTTCGACCTCGGGGTCCTCGGTGAGTTCGGTGTCCGCTCTGAGCACCGCGGCGTCGAGGGCTTCTCGAACGGTGATGTCGTGCCCGGGAGCGGCGTCGGGATCGGCCTTGGCGAAGATCGACTGGACGAATCGCTGAATTCGTTGCGCCTTTGCCGCCTCGGTGTCGGCGCGCTCCCGGGCGGATTCCGCCTCGGTGCGGGCGGCCTCGGCCGCGGTGAGTCGGTTCTGGGCGAGCGTCTCGGCCTCGATGGCGCGGTCACGCTGCTGCTCGGCGCGGGTGAACTGCGTTCTGGCGTCGTCTTCGGCCCTGACGGCGCGATCGCGGTCGCGCTCGGCGTTCTCGCGCGCGGCCACGGCCTCGTTCTCGGCGGATTCTGCGTCGCGCCGTGCGGCGCTCGCGTCGCGCCACATGGACCACATCATGACGGCAAAGACGATGATCGCGACCAGGGCGAGCGCACCGGACACGAACGGCGCCGTGTGGCGGCGGACCATTTTGCGCAGCACGTACCAGCCGCTGTCGCGCTTGGCCTCGATCGGCTCGCCAACGAGATATCGACGGAGGTCGCGGGCCACATCGCCGGCGGTCTGGTACCGACGGTCGCGGTCCTTGCTCAGACACTTGAGGACGATCGTCTCGACCTCGTCGTTGATCTGCCTTCTGATGGTGCTGGGCCGGCGCGGAGGCGCACGAAGGATGTTGTCCAGAACATCGCGCATGTTCCCGATGACGTCGTACGGGAACGCCCCGGTGAGCACCTGGAACATCACGACGCCCAGCGAGTACACGTCGGTGCGGATGTCGATCTTCTCGGGCGCACCCTCGGCCTGCTCGGGGCTGGCCCACGGCAGGGAGCCGATGAACTGACCGGTCATCGTCATCATGCGGGGCTGCTCGCCGCCGGTCGTGCTGCCCGATGCGGTCTTCGCCAGACCAAAGTCCACGATGTGCGGCTCTCCCGAGGCATCGACGCGGATGTTTCCGGGCTTGATGTCCCGATGGATCACGCCGCGAAGATGTGCCGCATTGACCGCATCGCAGATCTTCGCGCAGAGCTCGATGACCTGGGGAATGGTGGGGTTGGACTTCTGGACGAACTGGTCCAGCGGCTGGCCGGAGATGTAGTCCATCACGTAGAAGAAGGAACCGTCCACCTGGCCGGAGTCGAGCACGGCGACGATGTTGGGATGATGGAGTTGCGCGAGAATGTCCACCTCGCGTTCGAAGCGTTTGCGGTCGGCGGCGGAGGCCTCCGGCCCGCCGTGGAGCACCTTGATGGCCACCTTGCGCTTGGTGGTCAGCTGGAGTGCCTGATAGACCACGCCCTGACCACCGCGATGGATCTCGCGGATCACCTGATATCCGGGGAACCGATTGGGAGCGATGCTGAGCGGGACATGGGCCACGCCGGATGAGAGCGGCGAGTCGCGACGCAGGGCCTTGCGAGCTCGGGCGATCAGGTCCCGATCGGGGGTCTTGGCGCCCGAGCTACCGGTTGGAGGGGAATCAGACACCCGAATGGACTCCTTGGCCGCGGGCAGACCGGGCCACTGAGCGCAAGAGCGATGCCGGACGGTCCCCGGTCACGACCGACGGCTGAAGAACTTCGATTCGCTGCCGAGCACCTCGGCGAGGCGTTCGTGGGCGCGGGCCCTGAGCATGTAGACCGCCCCCTCGGATCGGCCGAGTTCTCCTGCCACCTCCTCGATGCCCTTGCCGCCCAGGTCGTACAGCCGGATGACCCGCTCGTAGTCCTCGGGGAGCTTGGCCAACGCGGTGTCGAGCGCTCCGGCGATCTCGCCCCGGGCGGCGTTCATGCTCGGGGTGGTGAGCGTCACGGCGATCATGTCGATGAGCGCGGTGTAGCTCTCGTCCACGTTGCGGGGCGTGACGCGATTCTTGGGATTGGGCCGCTTCTGGCGCTCAAGCTCGCGGATCGCGTCCTTGAGGTTGTTCTCCGCGATGCGCGAGACCCACGCCAGGAACGCCCCCGAGCCGTGATCGACAAACGACCCGATCCGGAGGAACACCTCCAGATAGCTGATTTGGAGCACGTCTTCCTCGTCGATCAGGCTCTTCCAATGCTGGCCGATCTTGGCGCCGATGCGTCCTCGCAGCGTCGGGCCATGGGCCTCGAGCAGGGCGGTCAGCGCCTCCTCGTCGCCGCGACGTGCCTTGTCGATGAGCGCGCGCTCGTCCACAGCCGCCCCCTTTCGAAGGATTCGGAGTCAGTTTAGCGATCTTTCGTCGCGCGCTCAGCCCCGCTGCCCGCGGCGAGGGCGGATGAGCGTCAGCATCCCCAGCACGGGCAGCGCTCCCGGGGATGGCAGCTTCGACATGATCGTGTCGAAGACGTTCCCGTTGACCAGCGGGTCGAAGTGCAGCGCATCGATGTTGTCGCTGAACAGCAGTCCGAGGTCGCGGTGCGATGCGAACAGGTGGAATCCCGCGGCATCGACCACGAACACATCCGCGGCGCTGGCCCCGAGCACGCCCAGCGTCGGCGACTCTCTCGACAGGGAGAAGAACACCGAGTCGAGGCCGGGTGTGAATCGGCGGTCGTCGTCGCGATCGATCACGGTCAGGCCGTCGATATCGTCGCCGGGCAAGAGGTTCAGTTGGGCGGCCTCCACAAACAACTGCTCATCGCCCCCCATCGTGATGTCGGGATCGAAGAACACGTCCCCGCCGCGATCGAGGCTGGGATTCCCGGGAAGGGTCAGGAGCGACTGGCTCCCGACTCCGAGCGTGAAGAACACGCTGTTGGGTTGTCCGAACGGCGCGGAGGGCGCAGAGAACATGTCCACGTTGTCCGAGGGCGTGCCCGGCGGGACGAACTGGAGCGGCGAGACGTTCGGCTGCAGACCGAATCCGACAGGGTCAACCCAGCCTCGCCCCTGGTTGATGGCCAGCACGTTGTCGAACAGGCCCAGTCCGGGCGGCACGCCGAGCATGCCCGTCTGCGTGTTCCACGCCTCGGTCGAGATGAACACGTCGCCCGCCTGCTGATTGCGATTGGCCTGGTGGAACACGTTGATGCCCGGAATGCCGCCGGGCCCGACCCTTCGAGACATGCCCTGGCTTGCCGCATCCACAGAGAAGCACAGCGTGACGTCGTCGTCGTCACCGTCCTCGCTCGCGCCGTTCATGTCATCGCCGGGCATGCCGGCGCCGCTGCCGGCGCCGCCTCCCACGCCACCGACGGTCGTTCCACTCTTCTGATTCACCTGGTCGCCGGGGATTCCGCTGGGACCGCCGCCGCCCACCCCGTACAACTGCGCGCTCGCGGCGCACGCCATCCACGCCAGCCCGAGGGCCGACACCCACTCGGTGGTTCGCATCGGTCCTGTCCTCTCGCGGCCGGCGGACCGGCCAGTCTCAACTCCTATGACCCGCCAGTTTACGGGAATCAGGTTGTCGCCGAAAGCGGAAGTGTCGAAGTGGTGCGCCCGAGCCTGGAGCCTCGGGGTCAGGTATCGTCCGATAAGTCGAGGCGCCCCCCTTTCAGACGAGCCACGCCCGAGCGATCTGCGCGGCCAAGACGGCGTTGGACTTCACCAGTGTCAGATTGGCCCGGAGCGTGGCGCCGGCCGAGACCGCGTGCAGGCGGGCCAGGGTGCGGGGCGTGGCCTCCCGACCCCCGGGCGGAGCGGGAGCGGAAGCGGCGGCCAGCCACGAATCCCACTGCCGAGGATCGATCGCGGCGTCGGGAGGAATGGGGTTGGCGATCACCACGCCCCGGCCCGTCCGGGCCATTTCTGACGCAGCAAACTGAGCAACGTCCCTCGGGTCGTCAAATCGTGCATCCACGCCAGACGCGCTGTCGCGCAGGTAGAACGCGGGGAAGCGGTCGGTCTGGAAGCCGACGACGGGAACTCCGAGTGTTTCCAGGGCCTCGCGCGTGGACTCGACGTCAAGCAGGGACTTGACGCCGCTCGTGACGACCGCGACCGGGAATCGGGCCAGGGCGGCAAGATCCGCGCTGATGTCGAGGCGGTCGGCCAGCCCGCGATGGACGCCGCCGATGCCGCCGGTGGCAAACGCGCGAACGCCCGCCGCGGCGGCGAGCTCCATGGTCGCGCTGACCGTGGTCGCCCCGTGCGTCTTGCGGTGCAGGGCGATGCCGAGGTTGGCGGAGTTGATCTTCTCGACACGATCCGCCGCGAGGAGTTCGGCGAGTTCGGCATCGGAGAGGCCGACGATGGGGCGGCCCGAGACGATGCCGACAATTGCGGGCATGGCGCCGTGAGAGCGGACCAGAGTCGCGAGGTCGGAGGCAAGGCTGCGCCCCTCCTCACGAGGCACGCCGTGGACCAGCAGCGTGGTCTCGAGTGCGACATGACGGGTTGGCGGCGAGGCCCGGCTGATGACGTGCACGCGATCTCCCGGTGCGAGGTGGTGCGTTCCAAATTGCGGTCGGACGCTTGTTTACGCTAGCATCGAGGCCGATGGGCTCGCCGACGCCGGTCGGCGCTGGCGGGCACGACGCCGCTGGCACCCCCGTGGCGGGAGTGGGATCGATGATGACCGTGCTGATCGCCGCGGCGGCCTTCGTGCTGTACATCGTCGCGTATCGCACGTACGGCCGGTACCTCGGACAGCGGATCTTCGGGGTGGACCCGACGAGGAAGGCGCCGTCGGAAGAACTCAACGACGGCATCGACTTCGTGCCGAGCCGGCGCGAACTGGTGTTCGGGCATCATTTCACGTCGATCGCCGGAACGGGCCCGATCGTGGGGCCGGCGATCGCGGTCGTGTGGGGGTGGGTGCCGGCGCTTGTCTGGGTGATTCTCGGCTCCATCTTCATGGGCGCTGTGCACGACTTCGGCTCGCTTGTTGTGTCGATGCGCCACAGGGGGCGGACGATCGCGGATCTCGCGAGCGACGTGGTCAACGCGCGGGTGCGGCTGCTGTTCCTGACCATCGTGCTCGTGGGCTTGTGGATCGTTCTGGCGGTCTTCGGGTTGGTGATCGCCACAGTGTTCAAGCTGTACCCATCCAGCGTCTGGCCCGTGTGGTTCCAGATCCCGATCGCCGTTGGTCTGGGCGTGTGGCTTCGCAAAGGCGGGAGCCTGACGCTGGGCGGGCTGATCGCGGTGTTCCTGATGTACGGCTCGATCGCGTGGGCGGGATCGATCCACTGGGATTCGCCGGCGAACCCCGGGGGCGTGCAGATCCTGCCGGCATGGATCACCGGATCGATGTCGCCGGTGGCGTTCTGGACATTGATCCTGATGGCGTACATCTTTGTGGCCAGCGTGCTGCCGGTGCAGTGGCTGCTCCAGCCGCGGGACTTCATCAATTCGTGGCAGTTGCTGATCGCGATGGGGCTGCTGTGTCTTGGACTGGTGGCGTCGCGTCCGCCGATCGTTGCCGACGCCGTGAACTTCGCGCCCGAGCCCGCGACGCCGGGTGGGAAAGTGCCTGCGTTCATGCCGTTCCTGTTCGTGACGATCGCCTGCGGGGCGATCAGCGGGTTCCACTGCCTGGTGGCATCGGGGTGTTCGAGCCGGCAACTGAAGAGCGAGAGCGATGCGCAGTACGTGGGGTACGGCGCGATGCTGACCGAGGGGTTTCTCGCGGTGCTGGTGATCCTCGCGTGCGTGGCGGGGATCGGGATGCACAGCGGAGCGCTCGATGGCCGGGCGGCGTGGCTCTCTCATTATGGAACCTGGGGCGGCGATAGGGGCCTCGGCCCCACGCTCATGCCGTTCATCGATGGCTCGGCGAACATGATCGAGGCGCTGGGGCTGAGCCATTCGTTGGCGGTCGCGATCATGGGGGTGTTCGTGGCGAGCTTCGCCGCGACGACGCTGGACTCTGCGTGCCGGCTGCAGCGTTACGTGATCACGGAGCTGGCCGGGGGCACGTGGCGGGGGCCGGCGGCTCCTCACTGCGCGCACTGCGGGTACGACCTGACGGGGCTGGCGAGCGCTGCGCCGTGCCCGGAGTGCAGCGCGACGGCGAGGCGAGCACACGGGCCGAGATCGGGAGTCATGGAGCTGATCGCCAACCGATGGGGCGCGACGACGATCGCGGTGCTCTCGGCCTGCTCGCTCGCGCTAAGCGATGTGTTCACGCGCGGCTGGGCGGACGCGGGCAAGGGCGGGCTGATGCTGTGGCCGGTGTTTGGAGCGACTAACCAGTTGCTCGGCGGGCTGGCGCTGCTGGTGATCACGGTCTGGCTTGTGCGGCAGCAAAGGCCCATCTGGGTGACGGCGGTGCCGATGGCGTTCATGCTGGTGATGACGGGGTGGGCGATCACGTCGCTCGCGATCGGGTTCGCGGGCGCCGAGGGCAAGCTGCACCTGCTGGTGATCTCGATCCTCATGCTGGTGATGGAGGCGTGGATCGTGCTGGAGGCGGGGCTGCTGCTGGCGCGCGGGCGGGAGAGGCTCGAGGCGGAGCCGACATAGGAGGATGGATCGGCCTCGCGGGCCGATCGTGAATGGGGAGAGCGGCATGGTGCCTCGCAGGTTTCATTGGCTTCTGGGCGGACTTGCGGTTGTCGCCCTCGGAAGCGCGACGTCGTCCGCCCAGCACTTCCGTCCGACCAACGACGCGATGGCCTATTGGCCACCCGACCAGCGCGAGGCGTACATCGCCTACGAACGCGACTTGATGGCAATGGCGTCGCCGCGACGTTTGCGAGAATGGCATGACATGCTCGCATCGATCCCGCACGTGGCCGGCACGCCCGGCGATGACGAGATGGTCGAACGGATGGCCACGGCGTTCGAAGGGATGGGCCTTGAGGTTGAGAGGCATCCGATCTGGGTGCTCCTGACCGACCCCGTTGCGGCGGAGGTCGAGATCGTCTCGCCCGACCGGCTCTCGCTCGACCTGCGCGAGCGCGGGCTGGTGGAGGACCCGGACGCCGGCGATGAACGCCTCACGTTCGGATTCAACGCGTACTCGGGCTCGGGCGAGGCGACCGGCGAGGTCGTGTATGCCAACCACGGGCGCAAGGAAGACTTCGACCGCCTGCGCGAGCTTGGCGTGGACTGCACGGGCAAGGTCGTGGTCGCCAGGTACGGCGGCAACTATCGCGGCTACAAGGCCAAGTATGCCCAGGAGGCCGGGGCCGCGGCCCTGATCATCTATACCGACCCGGCAGACTCAGGCTATGTCGGAGGGCTGATGTACCCCGAGGGCGGCCAGCCCAACGAGACGCACATCCAGCGCGGGTCGCTGAGCACGATCGAGTACGAGGGCGACCCGCTGACGCCGTTTGTCGAGGCGACCGAGCATGCCGAGCGGCTCGCGGTGGACGAGGTCGCCCTGCCGCGGATCCCCGTGCAGCCCATGGGATACGGCGCCGCTTCGGAGATTCTGTCACGGATGGCGGGCCGGGAGGTCGAGGACCAGTCGTGGCAGGGCGGGCTGGCCATGCGGTACCGGCTCGAGGGCGGGCCTGGGCTGCGGGTGCGGGTGAGGGTCGAGCAGCCCCGGTCGATCAAGAAGACGCACAATGTGATAGGCGTCCTGCGCGGGAGCGAGTTTCCGGATGAACTCGTGCTCATCGGGGCGCACCACGACGCGTGGGGTTTCGGCGCGAGCGACCCGACGAGCGGGACGATCTGCGTCTTCGAAACGGCGCGGGTGTTCAGCGAGCTGGCGCGGGCCGGACGGCCGCCGGCGAGGAGCCTGGCGTTCTGCGCGTGGGGCGCGGAGGAATGGGGCATCATCGGCTCGTCGGAGTGGGTGGAGGCGAACGCGGATCGGCTCTCCACAAACGCGGTCGCGTATCTCAACCTCGACATGGCATCGATGGGCCCGAACTTTGGCGCCAGCAGTGCACCGAGCCTCAAGCGACTCATCGCGGAAGTGAGCCGATCGGTGCCGCAGGCGCGCGAGCCGCACAAGAGCGTGTACGACGCGTGGCTTGCGCGGGGGGCGGACGAGATCGCGCCCGATGAGCCCCGGATGGGCGACTTGGGCGGCGGCTCAGACCACGTGGCGTTCTGGTGCTATCTCTCGATTCCCAGCGCCGGGCTGAGCGCGGGAGGCTCTCGCGGCACGGCGTACCACTCCAACTACGACACGCTGGCGTGGTACCGCAAGGTGGTTGGGGAGGACTACGAGCCGGCGCTGATGGTCGCGAGGATGGCGATCGGGACGGCGAGCCGACTGGCCAACGCGCCACTTCTGCCGCTGGACCCATCGCGATATGGGCCGGAGTTCCGCAAGCACCTGCGCGCGGTGTCGCGAATGGGCGTGGAGCAGGGTGTATTCACTCGCCTGGATGAGGATCTGGGCGTGGCCATCGAGCTTGCTGGGCTCGACGCCGAGGCTCGACGCGCAGCGCAGGCTTGGACGCTCGCCCAGCACGAATCGCTCGGTATGACCGAGGCTGGCTCGCTGGGCCTGAGCGAGCGCGTGCGGTTTTCTGGAGCAGCCAGAAGAGCGGACAGGTCGTGGATCCGCGCGGACGAACCACGCCCGCAGATCCAGGGGCTGGAATGGTCGCAGAGTTGGCTGGCGGCGCCGGATGAGGAGTCCGGTTACGCGTCGTGGATGCTGCCGCCGTTTCGGGCGTTCCTCAAGAATCCCGCCCGTGTCCCCGAGATGAGCGGGTTCGACTCACGACCGCGCGAGTACTTCTACATGCCCGCCGGCACGGCCCGCGCACTCGAAACGCTGTGCAGGGAGTATGGCGACATGCTGTCGCGCATCGAGCGGCTTGCGGGGCAGGCAATCGGCCGATGAAAGACAACGCCCCGGACCACACCGGCCGGGGCGTCGCGATCAACAGACTCTCCGTTTCGGTTCAGACGACGCTCTTGAGCGCCTTCATCGGACGGACCTTGATGACATTGCGGGCGGGCTTGGCCTTGAAGATCGTGGGTTCCTTGGTGAAGGGATTGATGCCCTTGCGCGCCTTGGTGGCGGGCTTGCGCTGAACGGTGACCTTCATAAGGCCGCCCAGGTTGACGGCGCCCGGGCCGCCCTTGCCCAGGTCCTTGGTGAGGATCTGGGTAATGCCGTCGAACACAGCCGCGACCTCTTTGCGGCTGATGCCGGCGGACTCGGAGAGGATGGAGTAGACCTCGCTCTTGGTGCGGGGTTTGGAGGCGTTGCCGAGTTTGACGGCCTTGGGGGCCGCGGCCTTCTTGGCCGTTCGCTTCGCTGACTTCTTCGCTGCCATCATTCGACTCCGTGAAAGAGGCCGCCGGGCGTTTCCCCACCCGGCGTGCGGACGTTCTACACTGGTTTTCCCGGCATTTCAAGGCCCCCACCACCACTCATCCCTGTTTTTTGCAGGGTTTTCCACAATTCGGGCAGGCTTCAGGGATCGGCGGGCTCGCGATTGGCCGGGATCAATCGAGTGTCACGATCAGGCTGGAGTGGTCGGACAGGCCCCCCATCCGCTCGGCGTGGGAGAAGTAGGCGCCCGACAGACGGCCTTCGAGCGAGGCCGACAGGAACGTGTGGTCGATCCGGAATCCCCCGCCATCGGGGCTGAACCAGGTGAACTCCCGCCCGGAGGGGTGCATCTCACGCCATGCGTCGCGGTAGCCCAGCGTCCAGAGTCGCCCGAGGTATTCCACGCAGGTGAAGGTCTCGCCCTGCTCATCTTCTCGGTGTCGCCCGGTGTTGAAGTCTCCCACAATCGCGGCCGGCACGCCTCCGATCGCCTCGGCGTGTCGCGCCAACAGGCTCCAGGCTTGGGCCTTCTTGGTGGAGTGACGCTCTTCGGGCACGTGCACGCCCGCCAGGCGCCAGGCGCCGGATCCGTCCTCCACCTCCGCCTCGACGAATCGGTAGCCGAGTCGGCCAGGAAACGGGTTCAGGTGCGTCGGCCGCAGCAAAAGGCGGGACGCGATGAGCACGCCGTTGGTGCCATCTGGTGGGTCGGAGCAGACCTGGTGACGCCATCCATGATCGGCGAGCACCGCGCGCAGCTGTCCGCCGACCCGAACGCGGTACTCCGTCAGCACGATGACGTCGGGCGCGTGCTCGAGCAGCGCCAGGACGATCTCTGGCACGCGCCGAGCGCCTCCCCCGTGCAGGATGTTCCAGGTCATCATGCGGAGCATCGCGGCGGCTAGCGTAGAGACATGACGACGAGTGCGCGAGACGGTGGGCGGCCGCTGGTCGCGGTGACCCGGGCCCTGCCGGGGGAGCTGGCGGTTGAGGGAGCCGACCTTCGCGTCGGCGGCGAGCGGGCGATGTCGCGCGATGAGCTGCGCGAGTTCGTCCGCGGGGCAGCGGGCGTGATCGCATGGGTCAGCGAGCGGATCGACGCCGAGGTGCTCGACGCGGCGGGGCCGGGGCTGCGGGTGGTCTCGAACTACGCGGTCGGGACGGACAACGTTGATCTGGGCGCGTGCCGCGAGCGGGGCGTCGTTGTGACCAACACGCCCAACGTGGTGACGGAAGGGACGGCGAACATCGCGATCGGGCTGCTGCTGGCGGTCGCGAGGCGGATCGTCGAGGGAGACCGGTTCGCTCGGAGCGGGGAATGGGCGCGGCACGGAGTCCTTGGTCCCAACGAGTTCCTCGGGGTGCATCTGACCGGCCAGACGATGCTGATCGTGGGCGCTGGGCGGATCGGGCTGGCGGTGGCCCGTCGTGCCGCGGCGTTCGGCATGCGGATCGAGTACGTGGCACGGTCGAAGCACTGGGAGTTTGAGCTGGCGCCGCTGGCGGCGAGGCGCGTCGAACTGGATGACGGGCTGCGGCGGGCGGATGTCGTCAGCTTGCACACGCCGCTGACCGATCAGACGCGGGGGCTGGTATGCAGAGCACGGATCGAGCAGATGAAGCCGACTGCAATCCTGATCAACACCGCGCGCGGGCCAGTCGTCGATGAGGGAGCGCTGGCAGCAGCGCTGCGGGAGCGGCGAATCTTCGGAGCGGGGCTGGATGTGTTCGAGCGCGAACCGAGGGTGCACGAGGGGCTGGCGGCGCTCGACAACGTGGTCATGACGCCGCACCTGGGCAGCGGGGAGCGGATGTTCCGCGAGATGATGACACGAATGGCATGCGAGAACGTGGAGGCGGTGCTGGCTGGGCGGGAGCCGAGGCACAGGGTGGTATAGGGAGTGGGCCAGTTCGAGTAGAGGTCGGCTCAGTGGTCGAGAAAGCACACGTGGTGGCTACGGCTCCCCGAATTCCTTCTCCAGGAACCGCGCCACGTAGTCCACGATGCTGCTGGCCTCGGGGATGTCGGGGTTGCTGGTCCGGCCCATCGGCTCGAAGCGCATCCCCTTGAACCGCACGATCGCGTCCTGGAGCGGCAGGCCGTACTGCAGCGCGATCGAGAACGCGCGGCAGAAGGCCTGGCACATGCCGCTGATCGCGCTGCCCTCCTTGGAGATCTTGATGAAGATCTCGCCCGGCGAGCCGTCCTCATGGAGCCCGATCGTGAGGTAGCCCTCGTGGCGGTCCACCGAGAACTTGTGGGTGAGCGATTGGCGAGTGGCGGACAGGACCTGGCGCTGGGCAACGATCATGGGCCGCGGCTCCTCCGCGCTGCCGCCGGACTCGCCGGCGGGGCCGGGTTCATATCGGACGCGGTCGTCGGGCTGATCCACTTTCGGGCGGCTCCGCGGGGAGGGTGTCGGGCGCTGGCCCGGGCCATCGGGGAGAATGTTCGGGGCGTCGGTTTGCCGCCGCCCCCGAGCACGACGATACTTCCCCAGCAGCGTGAACCGATCCACGGAGCCATCTCGCGCGGGAAGCGGCCTGGGCAGCGCATGGCGTGCGCAGCCGGTGCTCACCTTTGCGCTCGCGCTGGGCCTGACGCTCGGCCTGCCCGCGTTCGAGTCCCCTCCGGATCGCTTCGATCAGCGCGTTGATGAGCGGCACTGGGTCGAGGGCCTTGAGCGGGCCGTGCGACGCCTGGCCACAATGGGGGCAGCGCCCGCATCGGGCCTGGCGATGCAGGCGGCGAGCCCTCCGCGTCGCGCGGCAGAACCCCGCTCGGACGCGCCCGTCCTCGTGCTGTTCGCCCGTACAGAGTTGACCGATCTTCCGCCGCCGGCGTCGGAAGCGGCGCGCGTCTAGAGCTCGCCTCGCGCACGTGTGACGCGTGTGCGCCGACTCGGCAAGACCACATCTGCATCCGCCGTTGCCGCAGTGCGCATCTTCGCGCCCCGGCGATTCGATCCCTTCGGACATCTCGCGGGCGCGGCCCGCGAATACTGACACTGGAAACCAGCCATGGCGAATCAGGGCATCCCGTTGGTGGGACCGTTCCTGGCCAGAATGTTCGGCACGCGCAACGAGCGGTTCGTGCGCCGGTACCTGACCCGGGTTGAGGCGATCAACGCGCTGGAGCCCAAGGTCCGGCAGATGACCGATGCGCAGCTCCGCACGATGCACGCCAGCTTCCGCGACCGGCACGACCAGGGCGCCACGGAGGACGACCTGCTGGTCGAGGCGTTCGCGACCGCGCGCGAGACCATGGATCGCGCGGTGGGCATCCGCAATATCTTCAATCCGCGCCACGCCGATGCGTTCGATCCGTCGAGGCTGCCCGTGCAGGCCCGAGAGATGTACGACCGCATCATGGAAGAGATCGCCTCGCGCCCGGTGCTGATCCCTCGCACATTCCAGCCTGAGCCCAACAAGCCCGCACCCGAGGGGACTCCCGATGAGGACAACCGGTTCCTCGGATGCACGTTTGCGATCCCCGGATGGCTGCAGGTGGATGTCCCTCCGGAGCTGTACGAAGCGGTCCGCGAGCTCTATCCAGAGAGCCGCCCACCCTTCCGAGCGCGCCCGTTCGATGTGCAGCTGATCGGCGGCATGGTGCTGGCCGGCGGCAAGATCGCCGAGATGAAGACCGGCGAGGGCAAGACGATCGTCGCCCCGCTGGCCTGCTATCTCGCGAGCGTGCAGCGCACGCAGGTGCACGTGGTGACGGTCAACGACTACCTCGTGCAGCGTGACCGGGACTGGACCTTCCCCTACTTCGCGGCCCTTGGCATGACGGTGGGCGCCATCCACCCCATGCACCGCCAGCCCGAGGACCTCAAGCGCATGATGTACCGCTGCGACGTGGTGTACGGCACCACCAGCGAGTTCGGGTTCGACTACCTGCGCGACAACATGAAGCACAGCGTGGACCAACAGGTGCAACGCCAGCGGCAGTTTGCAGTCGTCGATGAAGTGGACTCGATCCTGATCGACGAGGCGCGCACGCCGCTGATCATCTCGGGCGCCGCCCACGAGGGCCGCCCCCGGTACGAGACCGCGGACAAGATCGCCCGGGCGCTGGCCGAGAAGCAACGCGGCTGGGAAGAGCAGGACAAGAAGGTCACCGCTTGCAAGGAGCGCATCAAGGGCCTGGAGGGCGATGTCCGTCAGGTCAAGGACCGCGCGCGCGTCCCGGAGCTGCAGGAGCAACTCGCCGCGGCGAAGGCTCAGCTGCCCGAACTCGAGCGCGCCCGCGACCAGCACACGCAGTACTTCGAGACCCATCCCGACCGCAAGCAGGCCCACCTGACCCACGACGGCATCGCCGAGGCCCAGCGCGTCGCGGGGGTCGGCTCGTTCTACGTCGACGAGAACATGGACCTGCCCCACCTGGTGGAGCAGGCGGTCCGGGCCCACGCGGTCTACCAGCGCGACCGCGACTACGTGATCATGACCGTCCCCGACCGGTTCAGCGGGCGGACGGAGCCGAGCATCGTGATCGTGGACACCTTCACGGGCAGGCCGATGATCGGCCGGCAGTGGTCCGACGGCCTGCACCAGGCGATCGAAGCCAAGGAGAAGGTGCCCATCAAGGAGGAGAACCAGACCGTCGCGACCGTGACGATCCAGAACTTCTTCAAGATGTACAAGCGCCTGGCCGGCATGACCGGCACGGCGGACACCGAAGCGCAGGAATTCCACGACATCTACGGCCTCGACGTGGTCAGCATCCCCACCAACAAGCCCGTCATCCGCGTGGACTCGGCCGACCTTGTCTACCTGCGCGCCAAGGACAAGTGGGACGCGATCGTCGATGAGATCAAGACGTTCCACGACGTCGGACGGCCCATCCTCGTCGGCACGACCAGCGTGGAGAAGAGCGAGACGCTCAGCCAGATGCTCTCTCGCAAGCACCAGATCCGCCACGAGGTCCTCAACGCCAAGCAGCACGATCGAGAGGCGAACATCATTGAGAACGCCGGCTCGCTCGGCGCCGTCATGATCGCGACCAACATGGCCGGGCGCGGCACCGACATCAAGCTCCAGCCGTTCGACCGGGCCCACCTCCTGGAGCACTGGCTCCGCCGGGGCCTGTGCTCCCGCAGGCTCACCGTCGAGTCATCGGAGGAGGAGATCCGGCGCGACGTCTATGCCAAGATCGCGCCCGTGGAACTCGACATCCCCAAGCGCGATGCCGAGCAGATGGACCCCGCCGAGCTCGAGCTGCGCCTGCTGCGTCACTGGGCGCACAAGCACACGCTCGTCTCGCCCAAGGCCATCGAGGCGATGGACGCCGATTCGTTGCGCGACGCCCTGGACAACACCGGACGCATCCTCATCCACCGCATTCGCTGGTTCGACCACACCGAAGACCTCGGCGGGCTGCACGTCATCGGAACCGAGCGCCACGAGGCCCGGCGCATCGACAACCAGCTTCGCGGCCGGTCCGGCCGGCAGGGCGACAAGGGCTCGAGCCGCTTCTACGTCTCGCTTGAGGACGATCTCATGCAGATGTTCGGCGGCGAGACCATGATGAAGATCCTGCCGCGGCTGGGCCTGAAGGAGGGCGACGCCATCGAGAGTCGCATGCTCTCGAACCGCATCGAGGGCGCCCAGCGCAAGGTCGAAGAGCGCAATTTCCAGTGGCGCAAGAACATCCTCGAGTACGACGAGGTGATGGAGCACCAGCGGCAGTACTTCTACGGCCTGCGCCAGCGCGTGCTCGAAGGGCGCGACGTCAAGGGACTGATCTTCGAATTCGTGACCGACGCGGTCGAGGACGCCTCGGGCCGATTTCTCGACCCCACCTTCCCCGCAGAGCGGGCCGCGGAGTTCGCCTCCTCGAAGCTCGACTGCTCCATCCTGCCCGAGCGGCTCCGGGGCAAGGACGAGTCGGAGATGGACACGGTCATCCGCCGCGAGGCCCGCGCCGAAACGCGGCACATGATCGACGTAACGCTCGGCGAGTACATCCCGATCGAGGGTTCCGAAGTCAGCGTGGACTTCGACTCCGCCGGGCTGGTCAACTGGGCCAAGAGCCGGTTCGGCGTCGATCTCGACGCCAGCCAGATCCGCGTCGGCGGGCTCACCGAGCGCGACCACGTCTTCAACATGCTCTGCGACGCCGCGTTCGACCGAATCGACAACGCCGACCTCGAGGGCATCGGAGAGTTCTGCCGGAGCGACTACGGACACCGGCGCCTGTCGGAGTGGGCCAAGGAGCGGTTCAACATCGACGTCTCGCCCGGGGAGATCGCCCGGTCGATCGCCGAAGAGGAGACAACCCCTATCGAGTTGATCGTGTCCCGCGCCCGCGACGTGTATCGCACGCGGGAGATCGAGTACCCCGTCGAGTACGCCATGGAGCTGACCACGGCGCTCATGCGCCAGGGCCAGGCCAACGCGCTGGATCAGCTCGCCTCGTGGGCCCGACGCCGCCTCGGCGTCGAGATGGATCCGTCGACCATCAAGACGACGCCGCCGGCCAAGGTGCGCGACCAGCTCGTTGAGGCGTCGCGCAGATACGTGGACGAGGGACGACTCGAGAAGGCGATCGAGAACGCCATGGCGGTCGACGGCGACGATGCGCTCGACGAGCACCTCAAGGACCGATACGGCGTGGGCATCACCGAACGCATGCGTTGGCTCGAGGGTGAGGAGCGGCGCGACGCCGTTCGCGCGCGCGTGGAGACGATCCTGCGAAGCGAGCTGCTCGAGCTCGAGCGGATGCTCCTGATCGACTCGTTCGACACCTCGTGGAAGGACCACCTCTACGGCATGGATCAGCTCCGCGACGCCATCAGCTTCCGCGCGTTCAGCCAGCAGGACCCAAGGATCGAGTACAAGCGCGAGGGCTCGCGCCTCTTCCAGACCATGATGGCCGGGATCCGCGACAAGGTCAGCGAGCACGTGCTCAAGGCCCGCATCAGCCCCGCCGCGGTCCTCCAGTCCCAGATGGCGAGGATGCAGCGAGCCCGCCCGCCCGCGCCCCCTCGCGCCGCGGGCCAGAACGCGGGACCGCAAAGGGCCGTGGCCCCCTCGATGATGGGCAACATCATGGGACCGGGACTCGATGCGCCCCCATCCCAGCCCCCGTCCCAGCCCCCGTCCCAGCCCCCTTCCGCCCCGCCGGGCCCGTCGCAGGGCCCCCAAGCCTGATGCCCACAGAGGTGGATCTAGACTTCCACAGGCGACGTATGGCTTGTGTGGGGCCGCTCGGTCCCGGGAGCGCGATTTCCTCGATCGAAGGAGCCGCCATGGCGCGCAGGACACAGCGGGCGTTTACCCTCATCGAGCTGCTGATCGTCATCGCGATCATCGTGATCCTGATCGGGCTGGCGGTGGCCGTCGGCGCCTCGGTGGTCGGCGGTGGCAAGAAGTCCCAGACCCAGAACACGATCCGGGCCCTGGATGGCCTGCTCAACGACTACATCTCCAGCGCGGGAGAGATCCCGCCATCCTGGATCAGCGATATCCACGACGACGGCGGCAGCACCAAGCCGGCCATCCCCGTCGCCGATGCCCGGAACATGTCCACCGCCGACGCGAACGCCGATCCCGCGGGATTCCAGATCATCAACAGCTCCGGACTCCTCCTCCGCCAGCTCGCGCAGTTCAGCGCGGCCGATGAGGTCCTCAAGGGACTCGACGCGAAGATCGTCAGGCGCGCACCCGAGTTCGTCGATCCCGGCGAGTCGCACGAGGTCCCCACGCCGTTTGACGCCTGGGGCGGCCAGATCCGCTACGTCCATCCCGCGTTCCATGGAAAGCTGTACGACCCGATCGACAATCCCAGCAACCCCCGCAACGCGATCCGCGTGACCGACCTCCTCGGAGCGCCCCCCGGCGGCCACGTGTGGGCGTTCGACACGATCCGTCGAAACGCGGTGAAGACCGGTGTGGGGGGCGCGACGACCAAGGCTGAAGATCTGGCCGACTCCGACGGCGGCGTCTGCCCCGCGCAGCGCCCCTACTTCTACTCCGCGGGCGCCGATGGCGACCCCTCGACGATCGAGGACAACGTCTACACGACGGTCCCCAACTTCCCAAGCTGAGAGCAACCCTCCAGTTCGGGGCGCTCGGTGCTTTGGCGCGCTACTCCCTCGCTCGCCGCAGGATCGAGTACACGCCGAAGAGCCCGTTGTCCAGGTCCATCCGCTCCTCCCAGCCGAGCGCGCGCCCGACACGCCGCGCCATCTCGTTCTCGTCGATGTTCTCCGCCTCCAGGACCAGTCCCGCGGCTTCGACGGCCGAGCGATCCCACGGCAGGTCGATGTCCCCGATCGGGTTGTACGAGCCATCGGCGTTCTCTCTGGCCGACCCCAGGCTGTAGATCAGAACGACGCCCCCGGGCTTGAGGGCATCGTGCAGCGCGCGCAGGAACGTCTCATCATCGACCCCCAGATGGAGCTGGGTGCGCGGGTCGGCCGGCCCGCGCGGATGCAGATACCCGCGCTTGAGCACGTTGCGCGCGATGATCGCGTCGTACCCGCCGCCGACCGCCTCGATGACTTCCGGCTCGCTGGGCCAGTATCCCTCGACCAGCGTGACCCGTCCGGCGTGATCCGACACAATCGGAAACGCGCCCTGGTCCCGCGGCGCCGAGTAGCGAGCCGCCAACGAGGGATCGGGATCGACGCCCACGGCATCCGCGCCGCACGCCGCGAGCATGCGAAGCTGACCGATCTGGCCGTACCCGAAGTCCAGGACCCGCACGCCCCGGAACGAATCGAGTTCCAGCGCTTCGCCGACGATCTCGACCGCCCTCGCATAGGCCAGCGGCGTGCCGTACCGCGTGGCGTAGTACGACTCGGTCGTGATCTCGAACGGACTGAATCCTTCGCGTTCCGCCTCGGGCAGGGCCTCAAACTCGGCCTCGCTCAGCACCGCCCGGGGCTCGCGCCGCGAGTAGATCGTCCGCGGCTCGATGGGCTCCAAGGCCGCGGCCGCCCGCAGCCATCGCCTGGTCGCCGGACGCTCGACCAGCGGCTCCAACGCCGCGGCCTCCCGCCGGAACGACTCGATCGTCTCATCGGATTGAACCGACCGATCCGGCTGCGCTCCCGACACGGTCTGACCGCCCACCATCAGGCCACCGACCACCAAAGCCGCCCCCGCAATCGCCTCGCGCACGCCCATGTCCACCTCCCGGCTGTGACTCTGCGCGGCCCCCGACGCGCTGGCCGGGCCCGTCGGTGTACCGCCCGCCGCGCTCAAGGCTGCCGCGGCATGTCCCCGGGCCCCCTCTCAGGGCGCCCGCGGCCGCAGCGCCTAGACTCCGCCCTTCCGGGGTGTAGCGCAGCTTGGTAGCGCGTCTCGTTCGGGACGAGAAGGTCGCAGGTTCAAATCCTGTCACCCCGATTCATCCACAAAGCCTCGCAGACCACCGGCTTGCGGGGCTCGCGGCTCTGACAAATTGAACCGAATGCTCCGCGCGTGTTCGGCATGGCTGTCGTCTCGCTCGGCGAGAACGGCCGCGGGGAGAGCTTCGCGTAGCATCCAGCTCATGAGCCCCCACGATCCGTACGACACGGTCGGCGCGATCCTGGATGTCCACAAGATGGTCTGCGGATTCATCCTCAAGGCCGTCGACGATGTCCCGGAATCCCGCATGATCGAGCAGCCCGGCACGTTCGTGAACCACCCGGCGTGGACCCTGTCGCACCTGAACGCGTACGCAGGGGTGTTGCTGTCGTTGCTCGACGATCCAAGTGCGCCGATGGCCGATGCTGAGATGCAGCGGTTCGGCTACGGCACCACCCCCGTGCCCGACCGTGCTGCCTACGCGACAAAGCCCGACCTTCTCCACCGATTCAAAGAACGAAACGAACGACTCGCCGCCGTTGTCGCCGAGAAGCACTCAGACTACTTCCCGAGACCTGCGCCCAAGAAGTTTCAACCGTTCTCGCCGACTCTCGGACACATCGCCATCACGCTGCTTGTGACGCATCCGGCGGATCATCTGGGCCAACTGAGGCATTGGCGCCGTGTCGCCGGTTTCGTCGACAAGACATGACGACGGACGGGTCTTGGACGAGCAGTGGTCAGGCGCGAATCTGAGCCACAGATGATCCGACGGGTGGGTGCACTGCACTGTCACCCCGACCTCTTGCGAACCGCAACAGCGCACCCGTCGAGCGATCCTCTCGTGGCGCTCGTCAGACGCGCGCCCCTCTCACAAGTCGCGAGCATGCCGCTGCGCTACTCCCCCTCGCGCCCGAACTCGAAGCGCTGCGGCCGGCCGCCCCTGGCGAACCCGATCGAAGCGCTCAGGCCGCCCTCGGGGGACAACTCGTACACGATGCGCTGCGGGAAGTCGTGGCGCGGGTTCTCGAACACGGCCCGCCCCGCATCCGCCTCGGTCAGCACGAACTCGGTCGGCGCCGCCCCGTTGGGCTGCGCGATGTAGACCAGCCCGCCCCCGCGCTCGACGATCCGCAGGAACTCGAACGCGCGCATCGTGCCCCGCGACACCGTGCGCGATATGCCGAGCATCGCCCCGCCCAGCGGCGGGCTCCACCGCTCCTCGATCGACGTCGTGCCCGCCGTGCCCCTGGTCCCGACCCACGCGCCGGCCAGCCACGCCAGGTCGTCGATCGCGGCGTTTGTCGGCTCGGGTAGGGCGATGTCCCGCGGATGGCGGTAGAGCGCGACCGATGAGAACCCCGAGGGCGGATCGACCGCGACGCGCGCCAGCAACCCCTCATCCGTGATCCGCAACTCCCAGCGGATCAGCCCGCCCGTGCGCGAATCGCCCGGCTCGCGCACGGGCTCGCTCTCGTACTCGAACACCCCGTCCCTCCACGCGCCCCGGTAGCGCGAGGCCGAGCCCTCCCGCGCGACGTCGGTGGGCGAACCGTCAAACGCGATGCGGATCTCGCCGTCGCGGCGGACCAGCACCAGCGCTTCGTCCTCGACCCGAAGCGTGACCTTCGCGCTCATGCTGGGCTGCTGCTGCTCGACGGCGCGGCCCTCGGTGCGATCCTCGACGAAGATCCACTCGCCGTCGAGCGCACGAACATCGTCGGTCCGCGCCGCACTCGTGTCGCAGGGCATCGCCGTCGATGGCGTGTAGAGAACGGCAAACACCATGATCGCTGTGATCACGCAGAAGCGAACATGCATCGGAACCTCTCCCTTCGCGGCAGCGGTCCCCCTGCGCTGTGGTACCCCTCGCCGCCCGCGATGGTACTCGCCCGCGGGTGGTGATCGGCGGCCACGTCCCGCTCTCACGGAACGCCGATGCGCGGGCAGATCGGGCCTGCGATCATGTTCGGGGCTGGACGCCAGGAGAACGGATCACCGCGCCCAGGCCCTCCGTCGAGCGCCGCCGCGAAGGCGAAGATGACGTCTTCGCGAACTCCGCTTCCCTACTCTCGCCCAACCTCCGGTAGAACCCCATGCCGATCCCCGACGACATCCGCGCCTACAACGCCTCCCAGGCGCCCATCGAGTCGCGCATCTGCGATGCGCTCTGCCGAGCCATCGACCATCGCCTTCCGGGCGCCGAGCGCAAGATCTGGCACCGGCATCCGGTCTGGTTCCTCGATGGCAATCCGATCGTCGGCTACAGCAAGCTCAAGGATTGCATCCGCCTGCTCTTCTGGAGCGGCCAGTCCTTCGAGGAGCCCGGCCTCCGCCCCGAGGGCAGCTTCAAGGCCGCCGAAGCGCGCTTCACCGCCCCGGATCAGATCGTCTTGGGCGACCTCGAGCGCTGGCTCACCAAATCGATCGACATCCAGTGGGACTACAAGAACATCGTGAAGCGAAAGGGCAAGCTGCAGAGGTTGAAGTAGGGCGCCCCGCAACCGGGAGCCATCGGTCACGCCGCCAGGCGTTCGGTCACCGCCATCCGAATCGCGCTGGCCCGACCGCGGCCCGATGGTTCATGCCGAAGCCTCGCCCACGGAAATCGGAAGGCCATCCGGATCGGCGTACAGCGCCAGGCGCGCGCCGAACGTCTCGGCCGGCGGCTCCAGGCACACCACGCCGCGCTCGAGCATCTTGGTGTGGAACGCATCGAGATCGGGCACATGCAGTCCAAAGCGGCAGCGTCCCGCGTACTCCGCCGTACCCCCGGGCGGATCCGGATTGGGCTCGCGACTCACGTGCAGGGCCAGGGTCGCGCTCTCGGCCCCGAACTCGGTCCAGTGCGGCGTCTCAAACCGCAGCGGCAGGCCGAGCACGTCGCGATAGAACGCCACCGATCGCGACATGTCGCTCACGAACACGATGGGGAAGCTGACCTTCACGATGGCCTCCTTTGCGCTCGTCGCCCAGTGTACCGCGCCCGTCCCACGACCCCGGCGGATTCCATCAACGGCGCCCGGCCGGCTGGTACCATCCACTCGCCATGAAGAAGGCGACCAACAGCCGCGCGAAAGGAAGATCCGCGCGATCACCCTCCGGCGACGCCACCGCGTCCAGCCTTATCGATGCGCGAATCGAATCGTTCGGAGACTGGCGCGGCGCGGTGCTCGCTCGGCTCCGCACGCTGATCAGGGAGGCGGACCCCGCCATCGTCGAAGAGGTCAAGTGGCGAAAGCCATCGAACTCGATGCTCGGGGTTCCGGTCTGGTCCCGCCCGACCAATGGGCGCGCAGGAATCATCTGCACCGGAGAGACCTACAAAGACAAGGTCAAGCTCACCTTTGCCTCAGGCGCTGCCCTCGATGATCCATCGGGCCTGTTTAACGCGAGCCTCGACGGCGGGACCCGTCGGGCCATCGACCTGCACGAAGGCGACACAATCAACGCCCGAGCCTTCAAGGCGCTCATCCGCGCCGCCGCGGCACTCACCACGCCCCCCACTGCTGAGAAATCGAGCCGTCGCGCATCCGCCGCATCGCGGCCCCGCAGCGCGAGCGCCAACCCGGTGAATCTCCTCTCCGGCGGCAACCCCCAGATCCCCAAGGCCGATGGGGATGCCCCGGTCCAGGACTACATCCAGGCCATGCCCGGCTGGAAGCGACAGGTCGGACGCCGCCTCGACCACCTGATCGTCCAAACCCTCCCCGGCGTCCGCAAGGCGGTGCGGTGGAACACACCCTTCTACGGCATCGAAGGTCGCGGCTGGTTCCTCGCCTTCCATTGCTTCGACCGGTACGTCAAGGTGACGTTCTTTCGCGGCACCTCGCTGGCGCCCATGCCCCCGGTGGGCTCGAAGACCCAGGATGTGCGATACGCGCACATCCACGAGCACGAGAGCCTCGACGAGACGGTGTGGACGGGATGGATCCGGCAGGCAGCCTCCCTGCCGGGCGAAGCGTGCTTCTAGTCTCGCAGATCCACGGTGCGATCCGAGGTCGTGCCAACAAGTTGCGCCTCAAACTTCACCCGCCCCGCCGCGTAGCATGCGACGGTCATGCAAGGGGGCCATCCATGAATCGACTTCTCATCGCATGCACCGCGTGCGCATTGGGCGCGTGCGCATCAACCCGACACGCCCAGCCCGTCAGCGCCGAACCAGCGCAGACCACCCGGGCTCCAGGAGATCCCGGCATGAGACTCGGCAACTTCTCGGTCAGCCTCGCCGTCAAGGACATCGCGGCGTCCCGAGCGTTCTACGAGAATCTCGGCTTCCGACAGATCGGCGGCAATCAGGCCCAGAACTGGCTCATCCTGCAGAGCGGCACGACCACGATCGGCCTGTTCCAGGGAATGTTCGACTCGAACATCATGACATTCAACCCGGGCTGGGATCACACCGGGAGCACGCTGTCAGAGTTCGAGGACGTCCGGGACATCCAGCAGCGCCTCAAAGACCGTGGCATCGCGCTCACGACCGAGGCCGACGCGTCCTCCTCGGGACCCGCCAGCTTCACGCTCGTCGATCCCGATGGCAACATGATCCTGTTCGACCAGCATGTGGACAAGCCGCGGTAACTCCCGCATTCCGGGCGCCGTCCGTCGGCTCATCCCGCGGATCCGCGGACCCGCGACCGCGAGACCGCGAGGCCGCGGCCGACGACAAACCCGAATTCTTGATCGATTCTCCCGACAGGCGGGCTCGGGGGTGTACAGGAGCCAGCTCGCGTGAGTCACTCCGACCCGCCCCCTTGGGAGCACGCCACACGCACTACGATCCGGTCCTTGTGTCCTTTCGCGTTCCCCGGAGCCCGATGATGCCCACGAAGGCCTTTGCCGCCCAGTCCGCCGCGACGCCCCTCGCGCCCTTCTCGATCAACCGGCGCGAACCCCTGCCCGCCGACGTCGAGATCGACATCCTCTTCTGCGGAGTCTGCCACACCGACATCCACTTTGCCCGCGATGAGTGGGGCATGACCAACTTCCCCTGCGTGCCCGGGCACGAGATCCTCGGCAAGGTCACTCGCGTCGGCCCCAGAGTCACACGCTTCAAGCCCGGCGATCTCGCGGCCATCGGCTGCCTCGTTGATTCCTGCCGCGCCTGCCCAAGCTGCAAGGCGGGGCTCGAGCAGTTCTGCCACGGCCCCTCGGTCTTCACCTACAACAGCGAGGACACGCACTCCGGCGGACACACCTTCGGCGGATACTCCGAACGCATCGTCGCCGATCAGGACTTCGTCCTCAAGGTCCCTGCCAACCTCGACCCCGCCGCGGCGGCCCCCCTGCTCTGCGCCGGCATCACCACGTACTCACCGCTTCGCAAGTGGGGCGTCGGCAAGGGCCAGAAGGTCGGCATCGTCGGCCTCGGCGGCCTCGGACACATGGGCGTCAAGTTCGCCCACGCCTTCGGAGCCCACACAGTCCTCTTCACGACCTCACGCAGCAAGGTCGAGGACGGTAAACGCCTCGGCGCCGATGAGGTCGTGATCTCCAAGGACGCCGACGAGATGGCAAAGCACGCCGGCTCGTTCGACCTCATCCTCGACACCGTCTCGGCCGACCACGACCTCAACGCCTACCTCGCGATGCTCAAGCTCGACGGCACGATGGTGATGGTCGGCGCGCCGCCCAACCCCCAGCCCATCAGCGCGTTCAGCCTGTTCATGCCGCGACGTGTCCTCACCGGCTCGCTTATCGGCGGCATCGCCGAGACGCAGGAGATGCTCGACTTCTGCGGCGAGCACAACATCGCCTGCGATATCGAGATGATCCGCATCCAGCAGATCAACGAGGCCTACGAGCGCATGCTCCGCAGCGACGTCAAGTACCGATTCGTGATCGACATGGCGTCGCTGAAGGGGTAAGCCTCCCCGGTGTCGCCCCCTCCCGATCCCGAGGTCGCCCCGAGCGTTCGGCCGCAACTACCGCGCCAGGTGGTCCTCCTTGGCTGGGTCTCCTTCTTCGCGGACATCTCGGGGGAGATGGTCTATCCGCTGCTCCCGCTGTTCATCGTCGGTGCACTTGGCGCTTCGGCCACCGCCCTGGGTTGGGTCGAAGGCGTGGCAATGGCCCTGATCGCGGCCATGACCGCATGGGCCGGCTGGAGAAGCGACGGAGCCCGTTCCGGGCATGCGCGCCGCGTGCCCTGGATCCGCTGGGGCTATGGGCTTCCCGTGATCGGCAAGTCCATCCTCGCCGTGTCGACCGTCTGGCCGCTCGCCATGCTCGGCCGAGCCATCGATCGGTTTGGAAAGGGCCTCCGAGGAAGCCCCCGCGACGCGCTCATCGCCGACGCCTCGCTCCCCGAGCAACGTGGTCGCTGCTTCGGCTTTCACCGCGCGATGGACACCGCCGGAGCGACGCTGGGCGTGCTTCTCGCCGCGGGGCTCCTCTGGTGGCTCGCCGGTGTTCCCGACGCAGGCTCCACGCCCGAACTCGCCGCCGATCACGCCCCCGAGACCTATCACACCGTGTTCGCGATCGCCGCTGCGATGGGGCTGATGGCCCTCGTGCTGACGTTCCTCATACGAGAGCGGCCCGCCGAGTCACATGCCGCGTCGCGCATCGCAGAACAAACCAAGCCACTCCCACCGGGCACCGAGCCGATTCCGCGCTCATATTGGCTCACGCTCGCCGTCCTGCTTGTCTTTGCCGTCGCCAACAGCAGCGACACCTTCCTGCTCCTGCGCGCGCGAGATGTCGGCCTCTCGCCGTGGGCGGTGGTGTTGGCGTACGCCCTATGCAACATTGTCTACGCCGCGGCGTCGTACCCCGCCGGAGCGTTCAGCGATCGCATCGGTCGCTGGCGAGTCATCGCCCTCGGCTGGGTGCTCTACGCCGGTATTTATGCGGGCTTCGCCCTGACCGGCCCGTCCGGCATCTGGCCCTTGATGGCCCTGTACGGGCTCTATCTCGCCCTCACCGACGGCGTCGGCAAGGCACTCATCTCCGATCACGCGCCCCCTGGCCGACGGGGCGCCGCGCTGGGGATCTTCTCCATGGCCTTGGGCCTGACGACCCTCGCCAGCAGCGTGCTCGCGGGTGTGCTCTGGGACCACGCGGGGCATGAGTGGCCATTTCTGATCGGCTGCACGGCTTCACTCGCCGCCCTGCTGCTCCTGCCCATCGTCGCGCGCGCCACGCGATCCGCTACCGATGTCCCGCGACCCGGTGTGGCTCCACCCCCTCATCCGTAATCGCTACCGGCGCAATCCGACCCTCCTCATCGAATCGCATCCGATCGATGCACACCACGCGGTGGTTGCCGTCCGTCTCTCCCAACGGCCGACGGTGGTACACGATGAACCACTCTTCGCCCAGGCGCAGCACGCTGTGGTGCCCCGCTCCGGTCGCAATCTCAGGGTCCTGCTCCAGGATCGTCCCGATCCGCTCGAACGGCCCCAGCGGCGAGTCACCAATCGCGTACGCCACGGAGTAATCCGGTCCGGTCCAGCCTCCCTCGGACCACATGAAGTAGTACCGCCCGCCCCGCACGAGAACATGAACGGCCCTCGACATACCCCCGCGGCGTGATCTCCCTGAACGTCTCGCCGCCCTCCGAATAGCTCGAGCCCGCCGTAATCTTCGCGCAGCCTCGCGTGTTGCAGTGCCGCCACCCGCCGTAGATCAGATAGTCCGTCCCGTCTCATCGCGGAACACGAACTGATCGATCGGCTGCGCTGCCGGCCAATGGAACGCGTCGACCAGGGGCTCGCCGAGAAGTCCACAAATGGCCCCTCCGGCGAGGTCCACCACCGCCACGATGCCCCCACCTCGTCATCGCTCTGGATGTCGTTGGCCCGAAGAAGAAGTGTACTTTCCGTTCTTCTCCACCACAGACGGGCGCCCACATCGCCCGCCGCGCCCACGACCGTCCTCCGCGGTCAAGACGCGCTCGTGCTTAGTCCAGCGCTGAGATCCTCCAGACTGAACGCATCGAAGAACGTCTGCTCGTCGTATGGGCGCCGAGTACGTCAGGTAGATCCACACGCTGGCCGCCCTCGTCGTCACCGAACACCGCGACCTCGGGATCGGCATACCACCCAGAAACACCGGATTGCCCCACCGCAGCGGCGCGGGACTCGACGTGAACTCGTACCGCCCCGAGCCACCCGCAGCACCAACGCCTCGCCCTCGCGCCCGACCACTTCCACGCCCTCAGCCTCTCCGACCAGCCGCCCCGATTCCACACGCCCTCGCCATCCGCGCTCGGCACGTAGACCACCGCGCGCGTGTTCGCCGGAATCTGACGCCCAGGGTCAGCCTCCCATCCTCAAGCCGCCAGGCCCGTCGAAATCTCGCCGCAATCAGGCGATACCGCGTCCGGGCCCATGTCAGCGATCCCTCGATTCGCGGCCGGATCACGAATCGCTCAAACCCAGGATGCTCCGGATCAATCTCGATCCCCCCACCCGCGAACAGCCACCGCCCGCACGAGCCCAGCATAGTGATTGAACGAGTTCATGCCCCAGTCCGGGTGCGGCCCGGTCCGGGCGTCCATCCGTCCCATCGCTCCCAGATCGTCGTCGCCCCGTGCCTGACCGAGAACAGCCACGACAGGAACGCGTCCTGCATGAGCAAGGCGGTACGCCGCATCAGGGCCGGTCCATATCGCTCAGCGCGAGCGCAACTCGCTCACGCCCACAAATCCCGTCGTCTGCCGCCACCCGCGAGCGGATGTCAGCCACCAGGTGCTCAACGCCGCCCGCGCGCGCCCAGGGGAACAGACCAAACCGCAGCGCCAGCACATACCCCGTCTGCGTCAGGCCCTCGACGCGCCCTGCGCATCCACGAACGCCGCTCGATGAAGGCCGCGCGCCCGCTCGAACAAGTCCCGGTATCGCGCGCCTCCTCCTCCCTCCCGAGCACCCGCAGCGACCGCGCACGATGTCCGCCGACCGCGCGAAGTACGCCGTCCCGATCAGGTCCTTGGCGTGCTCGACCCGATCGCCAGCCAGTCCCCATAGTCGTTGCCCCGATCTCGTCGCGGATCAGCCCCGTCGAATGCGCTCACGCAGTCCACCCAACGCATCATCGAGTCGATGTGCCGCTCGGAATCCGCCGGTCCCATACGCCTGGTAGATCGCCCGCGCACGATCGTCCCCGTCCGCCCACGCCAGCGTGCCGTAGCTCAGCCCGCCATCACCGGCGCCCGTCCGCGTGCGCTCCATCCGGGCGCCATCGTCCCGTCCACCAGCCACTTGGTCGCGAACGGCGCGATGTCCGCGTTGTACGCCGCCGTCGCTGGTACACCTGCGTATCGGCCATCCGGCCCATCCGCTCATCGCGCTTGCGGGCAGTCCGTCGGCACGCTCAGGTAGTTCCGCGAAGCGCGATGTTCGATCGCAGCTGGTTGAGCCTCGCGTCAGAGCACTCGAAACTCCGCGGCTTTCCAGGTCAGAGCCACCACGATCCCCGTCACCGCATCGGTCATGGGCGCGCTCAGCAGGCCCGCCACCTCGACGTACCGGAACCCGTGGAACGTGAACCGAAGCGCCCACTCCTCACGCCCCCACCGCGGCAGATGTACGTGTCGGTCGCCGCCGCCCCTTAGGTTCTGCGTGTAGATCGTCCCATCCGGATTGAGCATCTCCGCATGCCGGATCGTGAGCACCGTGCCCTCAGGCGCGCGAACCCGCAACCGCGCCCCCACCATGTTCTGCCGGGTCGAACGTCCATCGCCCGAAGCGCCGGCTCGGTCACCGAGATCGCCGGAAGTTCCATCAGCGTCCGCACCGGCGCATCGACCTGCGACGAGCGTCCGCCCTCCTCGACCACCTCGACCGGCGACCACCCCCGCACATCCGCCCCGGGCTCGCACCAGCCCGCCAGCTCGCGCCGAGCATCGTGCATCTCGCCGTCCATGATGTCCGCCGCGAGGATCGGCCCATCTCGCCGCACCCACGAGCCATCGGTCACGACGCGATCCATCCCGCCGTCTTGATACTCGATCTCCAGTTGCGCCAGCAGCGCCGGCCGATCGCCATAGAACGCCCGCGCGTGGAACAGCCCCGCCCGGCCCGCAAACCACCCCGGCCCGACGATCGCGCCCAGCGCATTCTCGCCGGGACGCAGCATCGTCGTCACGTCGTACACCTGGTACTGCACCCGCTGGCGATAGTCCGTCCATCCCGGCGCAAGCCGCTCGTCGCCGATGCGCATCCCGTTCAGATACGCCTCATACACACCCAGCGCCGTGACGAACAGCCTCGCGCGAGCGACGCGACCCCGCACCATCAACGCCCGACGCAGGTACGGGATCCGGTCCGCCGCGAGCGCCGCGGTCGCCCCCTCGGCGACCTCGCTCCGCATCGGTGCGCCCTCGACCCGATACTCCACCGACAGCCGCTTGAGCACATCCCGCGCCGGATCCCCGCCCAGCGCCTCGTTGCTGGCAACGATCGCCTCACCCCGGGCCACCATCTCCCGCACTCGCGCCGTCACGTCCGCTCGCACCGCGCCGTCGATCGAGAAATACGTGGCCCGCTCGATCTCCACACCCGCCCGGCGAGAATCCGCCGCGATCCACTCCGCCCGCCAATCCGCGGGCGCCAGCAGGCCCATCTCCCACCGCGCCGGCTCGCTCCATGGGCCCCGCTCACCCTCGCGATCCCACGCCATCACCTTCCAGTGGCACACCTGGCGCGATGCAAGCGCTCGCCCGGCGTACGCCACGTGCGCCGACTCGCTCGATTCCACTCTCCCGCTATCCCACAAGTCGCCCTCATCGCGCGCCAGCACCTCGCGAGAACTCGCCACCAGAACCCGATACGCCGTCTGGGCCTCAGCCCGCCGATCCGATTCGACGATCCACGTCAGCCGAGGTGACGCCTCCTCCACGCCCAGCGGATCCACCCGGTACTCACATCGCAGCCCCGTCGCGCGAACACGACCGATCCGATCCTGCGCGCTCTGGGCTCGTGTGATCCCCGCGAACGCGACACACACGAACAGAATCGCCGGCAGTCGCACGCTCATCCTCCCCTCCCCGCGCCTCGTCCTTCCGCACGGTTCCGCACGTCCAGAATAACGCCGATCTCGCACCCACCCCCGATCTCCCGCCATCACGCCGCAACCCGCGCGCTTCGCCCGCGTACAACCCCACAGATACTTCGAATCGAGCCATTGGCGCAGCGGCTCGTGGAGACCACCCAGATGTTCAACCTCCCCTCCCGCCTCATCGCGGCAGGCTGCGTGCTCGCCCTTCCCGCCCACGCTCAGCCCCAATACCTCGTCTCATCCGGCACCGGCGCCATCCAGCGGTACGCCCTCGACGGGACCTACCTCGGCGACCTGATCGGGCCCAACAACGGCCTGCTCGGCTCACCCCAGCACATGGCCCTCCGCGCCAACGAGGTCTTCACCTGCGGCTGGTTCAACCACACCGTCTCCGTCCTCGACCTCAACACCGGGCAGGTCACGCGCCAGTTCTCCGCCCCCAACGCCGTCAACCCCGCCTTCCTCCGCCTCAGCCCCGATGAGTCCGAGCTCTGGGTCTCCTACCTCGGCTCGAGCCGCATCGTCCGCTTCAACCCCGACACGGGCGCCGTCCTGGGCGACCTCATCAACCCCGGTCTCATCGCGCGCCCAGACGGCATCGACGTCCTCGCCAACGGCGACTTCATGATCACCTCCTCCGACGACACCATCTATCGCGTCACGGCGCCCGACACCGCCACCCCCATCGCCACCCTGTCCATCCCCGACGGTCGCCCCCTCAACACCGAGATCCTTGCCGACGGCGACACCGTCCTCGTGACGTCATTCACGTCCGACACCTCCCTCTCCCTCCAGTCCTTCAGCCTCTCCACCGGCCAGATCCACGGCGCGTTCTCCACGTCACGAGGCAGCCAGGCCGACGGCCTGATCCGTGGCCACGACGGCAACCTGTACGTCGTCTACTACGGCTCCGGCTCGGTCGCCCGCTACGCCGACGACGGCACGTACAACGGCGACCTCGTCCCCCCGGGCGCCGGCCTCACCCAGGCCAACCACATCCTGCTCGTCCCCGCGCCCGCCGCCGCCGCGCTCTCCCCCGCCGCGGCGTTCTGGCCCGGCATCCGCCGCAGACGATGATCGCTACCGACGGCTCCCCTCCATCGACGACCTCACCAGCACATCGATCATCCAGCGCTTGATCTCTCGCGCCCGCGCGTCGTTGATCCCCAGCACGTCCTCGAACACGACCATCGACTCGACTCCAAACACCAGCGCCAACGCGGCGCACAGCCGCCCGTAGCGCTCCCTCCCGATCCGACGCCGGTGCGGCGCCAACGCGGCCTCGATCAGCCGCGTGCGGCGGTTCTGCCTCACGGGCACCCCCCCATGCTCGCCCCGGGCGGTCCGCTCCAGGCTCGCGGCCAGCATCAACCGCAACTGCGCCCCATTGCGAACGCACATCTCATGCAGCGACGCCTCCGCCAGATCGACGCGCTCGGCCGGCCCCAGCGCCTCCTTCCCTCCAAGCACCGCATCGGCGTCCGGCACGGCCCCGTCCAGCGGCGCCTCCACCAGCAGCGCCTCCACGCTCGGGAAGTAGCGGTACGCCGTGGCCCGAGACACCATCGCCGCCTCGGCCACGTCGTCCATCGATGGCGTCCGCCCCTCGCGGACAAGCCGCGCCGCCGCGCTCAGCAACTCCTTGCGTGTCCGCAGTCGTTGATTCACGCGCCCGGATGTCGTTCGCTTGGCCATCGCGCTCCCCGCTAGCACTGAATCGACGGCATCGACGGCCCCGCCGGGGAGACGTGTCGCCCAATCGACATCCAATTCAACACCTTCCCGATGCGGAACCCCCGCGCCAAGGCCCCGCGAAACAGCGTCCCCTGTCCCATCGGCACGATGATCACGGACATGGGCGGCGGAACGTGCCGCGCCGTCTGGGCCGCAAGGTCCAGCACGTCGTCCTCGCTCTCGCCCGCGCTATGCCCAAAGAGCGTCGCGAACCCATACGCGCACACACGTCCGCCTCGCTCGCGCACGAATCCGGGCAGACCCAGTCTCAGCAATTGCCGCGCGTCGTTGACCCGCGAACTCCCCCCATGCGCCGCCGACAGGCGATCAACGTCCTTCAGATCGCCAGCCTCCATCGCGCGAACCGAGGGATCCGCGCGCTCCGCCGGCGGCGGCGTCATCATCGCGGCGGCCTCTTGCCAATCGAATCCCAGTCTCGCATACAGACCCAGCGACGTCGTGTTGAGCGCCTCCTGGAACAGCCTCGCCCGACAATCCGGTCCCCGCCGGCGCCGCGCCTCCTCGACGATCCACCCCATGATCGTCCGCCCCACGCCACGCGATTGCGCCCCCGGATCGACGATGATCGGACCGATCCCGCACACCTCGTCGGCGTCCTGCAGGAAGCCCGCACCCACGATCCGTCCATCATCGACCGCAACCACACCCGCGTAGTCGGGCCGATGCAGCACGCCGCCGATGATCAGCCCTCCCACCTCCTCGTCCGGCACGTCCCGAGGCACGCGGTGCCGCTGCTGCAGCGTGTCGAACGCCAGATGGCACAGGCGAGCCAGCGCGCCCGAATGCTCCGCCCCGGCCGCGATCAATTCGATGGCCATGACGCATCCCTCCGAGTCGCCCCTCGCCCCTCTAGTCCTGCGGCAACTGGCGCACGATCGCCGCCAGGTCCACCCACACCTGCTCACGCCGGATCTGCCCGGCCCCTGTGAACTCCACCACGTGCAGCAACCGGAACTCCAGCGCCCGCCCCCTCCCCTCCAGCCCGAACGGCCGCCCGGGCGCGTGCCCCGTCCAATTCGACTCATCGATCAGGAAGTCCTCGCCGTACAGCCGACGCAGCACCGTCACGTTCCCCTCCGCCAGGTCGGCGAACAACCGCTCGTAGAACGGGCGCGCCGCCTCCCGCCCGTGCGTCGGCCCCGAGGGCCATCCCACGATGTCGTGCTCGGCATCGGACGCCAGCGTCGCCAGCACGCCCTCCACATCGTCCGCGCTCTCGTACCCGAAGTGCTCGTCGATCGCCCGATCCATCTGCTCGCGTGTCATGGACATCGCCCCGCCCTCCTCTGAAATGACTCACGAGTACCATAATGCGACTTTTGTCTCATGTCAAGACTTTCGCCTCTTTTCTTGGGTCCGACGCGCCGCCGCAACGGATTCCAAGACTCAACCTGCCCGCACCGCTACCGCAGCGCGGACACGTTTGTGCCCATGTGAGGATCGATCAGCGGCGCCGGCGTGAGGTGCATGCCCCTCATCCCGTGCTCTGCATCGCCGCGGCGATCCCGTTCAGGCTCGCCAGCAACGCCGCCTCCAGCACGGGATCGTCGTCCCCCCGCCTCGCCCGGCCCATCAATTCGATCTGGCACAGGTTCAGCGCATCGGTGTCCGGATTCCGCGCTCGGATCGAGTCACGGATCACCGGCCGACGGTCCAGCAGGCCTTCGAACCCGCCGATCGACAGCACGAGGTCCCGAGTGCGCGAGAACTCCTCCTTCACCCGCGCGAACACCGGATCGTCGTCCACGGACGCAGCGCGCGCATAACGCTCGGCGATCAGCAGTCGCGCCCTCGCCATCTCCTGCTCCGCGTTGGCGATGATCGCTCCAAAGAACGGCCACGAACGAGCCCACTGCCGAAAGCGGTCCAAGGCTCCGCCGTCCCTCTCGATCGCCGCCCGCAGCCCCATCCCGACCCCGTACCAGCCCGGCGCGGTCGCGCGGATCTGCGTCCACGCGAACACCCACGGAATCGCCCGCAATCGACCGAAGTCCGCGCCGCCCGGCGTCCGCATCACAGGGCGCGACGCCAGCGGCAGCCGGCTGATGTGCGCAATCGGCGTCGTTCGCATGTACCACGCCCAGAATCCCGGATCGTCGATCAACGATCGATACGCCTCCATCGACGCGCCCGAGACGAGTTCCATGATGTCATCGGCGCCATCCGGCGTGTCCGCGGCATCGCGCTGCGCCCCGTGCGTCGCCAGCATCATCGCGCTGATGATCTGCTCGAGGTGCCGATGCGCAATCGCCGGCAACGCGTAGCGGAACGAGATGACCTCGCCCTGCTCCGTGAAGCGGATGCGTCCGGTGCGGCTCTCCCGCGGCGCCGCGAGGATCGCGCGGTTCGCCCGACCCCCGCCCCGGCCCACCGTCCCGCCGCGACCGTGGAACAGCCGCACCCGCACGCCGGCCCGCTCGCACGCGAGGCTCACCTCGCGCTGGGCCCGATGCAGCAGCCAGTTCGCGACCCAGTAGCCCCCGTCCTTGTTCGAGTCCGAGTAGCCGAGCATCACCTCCTGCAGGGTGCCGCGACGATCCAGGTGCGCCCGGTACACCGGCTCGGCCAGGAGCGCATCGAGCAGCCCCGAGGCCCGGCGCAGGTCGTCGATCGTCTCGAACAGCGGCGCGACATCCAGCCGGCTTACGCCCTCGCCCGAAGCGCCCGCCGGCAAGAACAGCCCCGCCTCCTTCGCCAGCAGCAGCGTCTCGAGCACGTCGCTCACGCGGTGCGTCATGCTCACGACGTACGACCCGATCGAACCTGGCGCGTCCTCCATGGCCCCGGCCACGACAGACAGCGTGGCGAGCACCATGCTCGCCGGCTCGCCAAGCCGCACGCCGCGGGGAAGCAGCGGGCGCGCCGACGCCAGCTCGCGCCGCAGGAGTTCCAGCCGCGCCTCCTCCCCCATCGAGGCGTACGAGTCGCTCACCCCGGCCACCCGAAGCAACTCATCCACCGCCGCCTCGTGCACGTCGCTGTGCTGGCGCACGTCAAGCGCCGCCAGGTGCATGCCAAACGTCCGCACCCGCGTCAGCAGTTCGCCCAGGCGACCGGTCTCGCCCAGGCGCTCGAGCCCGGCGCCGCGGAGCGATCGTTGCATGACCAGCAGGTCGGACTCGAACTCAGCGGCCCGATACGCGCTCGGATCATCGACGCACCGACGCAGCCGCCGGGCGATCTGCATCGCGCGCACGCGGTACGGCTCGTACCGCAGGTGCCTCATCGCGTGCTCGTCGAGCCCGCCGGCCGCCTCGATGGCCTCCAGCAGCTCGGGCGAAGCCGCACGCCGGCGCGTCGAGATGCTCAGGTCCTGGCGCAGCCGCTCCACGGCGTCGAGGTACCCCGCCACGGCCCCGGCCCGCTGCTCACGCAGCGCCGCGCGGGTGACCTCCGGGGTCACCCGCGGATTGCCGTCGCGATCCCCGCCGATCCACGACCGGAAACGCAGGATCGTGGGCAGCTCGGGCGCCGCCCCATCGAACCGCTCGCGGATCGCGCGGCGCAGATCCGCATAGAGCGTCGGCGTCACCTCCCAGATCGAACCGCAGAGGTAGTGAACGCCGTTGCGAACCTCGTCCATCGCGTCCAGCCGCTCCGACCGGACGTCGTCGGTCATCGCCAGTTCCAGGAGCGCCCGGCGCAGCTCGCCCTCGGCCTCCTGCCGCTCGGCCGGCGTCGCGCGCGGATCATCGTGGCGCGCGACCGCGTCGGCGATGCGCCCCTGCTTGCGGAGCACCGCGCGTCGGCGGGCCTCGGTCGGGTGGGCCGTCAGCGTCGGTCCGATGTCCAGACGCGACAGCATCGCCCCGATCGACTCGAGCGTCGCCCCCCCGCGCGACAGCGTGACGACCGCCTCGGCGATGGACTCCGCTCGCGGCGAGTCCGGCGTCGCGTGACACTCCCGCTCGCGGTTGATCGAGGCGATCGTGAGCTGCTCGGCCTTGTTGCGCAGATGGAAACGCATCGTCAGGATCTGGATCACCGCACGGATGCGCTGCACGGACAGCCCCGCCAGCACTCGCGCGGCCCCGTCGAGGTCGCCGGCGTCGGCTCCGTCCCGCGGCGCACACAGGTCGCGCAGCACACGCTCATCCGCGAGCGCTTCGGTCACCCCGGCCTCTCTGAGCTCCTCTTCCAGCAGCGCTTCCAGACGGCCCGCCGTGCCCACCGATCCCCGCACGCCTCCTCCTTCCGTGGATCAGGGTTCTCGAAGTGCGTTGGTGATCACGTGCAACCGTTTCTCCCGCGTCTCCCAGGGCGCAAGCTGCACGATCGCGATGCGCCCGTCCGGCGCGACGCTGTAGTAGTCCATCTGTCCGAACGCCGGATCCTCGCTGATCAAGGCCGCGGGGCCGAGCGTCACCAAGCCCCCCTCGTCCACGCCGAGCGCCACGCGGTTCAGCCGATCGCGCGAATCCTTGAAATAGATGGTCGAGCCATCGGGCGACCACTCCGGCTGGTCCCCGCCGTCGCGCGAGGTCACCTGGACCTCGGCTCCCGATCCATCGATCCGGCGGAGATAGACGTGCTCGGTCCTCGTCCGAAACGACGAGTACAACAACCACTCGCCATCGGGGGACACCCGCCCCTCGTACGACAGGGTCTCGACGACCGGCTCGAGCGAGTCGGGCGAGTCGAAGTGGAACGCGGCGAGCGTCCAGTCGCTTCCAACAAGCCGACTCACCAGCACGCCGCGACCGTCTGGAAGCCACGAACTCAGGCCGATGCGTTCGTTCGGAGGCACGGGGTAGGTATCGACGACTCTGCCGGTCGGATCGACGATCACGATCTCGGCTTCAAGCCCCTGCGACCTCCAGAACGCGATCCGAGAGCCATCGCGATTCCAGATGGGCGTCCACACCTCGCCCTCCTGCCCGCGGTTCAGCGGCGCCCGCGTGCCCTGCTCGACGTCGTAGCACCACAGTTCCGCGGCGCGGCGAAGAGTGGTGGTGACGAGCCGGCGTCCGTCGGGGCTCAGTCGCGCGCCCTCCATGAACGCGTCGGGGTCGACCGCCATGGGCAGGACGGCGCCATCGGGCTCGATCCACGCGAGCCGTCG
Organism: Phycisphaeraceae bacterium; assembly: GCA_020639195.1. Taxonomy (GTDB): domain Bacteria; phylum Planctomycetota; class Phycisphaerae; order Phycisphaerales; family UBA1924; genus JACKHB01. Next base: position 135,522 of record JACKHB010000002.1, read on the forward strand.
CCCCTCGCCCCGCCGGGAGCCCGGGACGTAGACGAGCGTGCCCGAGGTCGACAGGGCGTACTGCGCTTGCCCGCTCCACGTCCCGGAGGAGACGCCGGGTATCAGCAAGCGCTCATCTCCCGTGAGCCTGTGCGTCTGCGGGTCCCACGGCGCGGTCAGCAGGGCGCCATCTCGCAGGAACACGAGGTCGGTCCCGGCGACCTGCGGATGCGCGGCCCGATCCGCAACCTCGACGACCTCGCCGCCGGGCACGCTGATCCAGACGATCTTGTAGTCCTCGACCGAGTCGTCCGTGTATCCGCCCGCGAGCAGGCCTCCGGGCGCAGGCGCGAGGACTTCGATGCCACGCAGGCCGAACATCGGCGTGTCTCGCACGGACTTGAAGGGCTCGGGCGTCCCTCCAGTGGCGGGAACGATGAACAGACGCTCGGCGAGGTCGTCGCGAAAGACGATGTGCCCCGAGTCGGTCCAGACCCATGCCCTGCAGGAGGTGCGGAGTGTCTCGAAGATCGTCTGCTTGGGTCCACCGTCGAGCGGCACGCGGACGAGCCGATCAAAGCCGTCGAGCACGGCGAGCCATCGGCCGTCGGGAGAGAAGACCGGCCCCCGGGCGGACTCGAGTCCAGTGATCTCGCGCGAGTTGAGTGAGCCGAGATCTCGGACGAACAGGCGGCCATCGTCACGGTCGCCCAGGCCCACAAACGCGATCGTGCGCCCGTCGGGCGAGATTCCAAACGGAGAACCAAGGAGCTCGACGCCCGGGATCGCGACGCCCTCGGGGGTGTCGAGGATGAAGGCGAGTCGCGTGTCCGGCGAGGAGCCTTGCGACGCTGCGGGCCGCGCCCGGCCCGCGAGCACCCAGCCGAGCGCCCCGCCCACGGCGATCAGCGCCAACGAGAGCACCCCCAGCGCGACCCACGGCAGCCTGCGGGAGATCGGCTGGTTCGCGTCGTCGGCGGGCGACTCGCGTGCCTCCTGGAGTTCGATGCGGATGTCGCCCATGTCGCGCCAGCGGCGATCGCGGTCGCGTCGGAGGCAGCGCTCGATGACGTCGTGGGCGCGGCGGGGAACGTCGCGTGGCAGGGCCTCGAGGTCCGGTGAGCCGGCGATGACCTTGGCCATGGCGTCGGCGACGGTCTCGCCTGCGAACGGGCCCACGCCGGTGAGCATCTCGTAGAGAAGGATGCCGAAGGAAAAGACATCGGTGCGCCGATCGACCGGTTTGCCGCGGGCCTGCTCGGGGCTCATGTAGCCGGCGGTGCCGAGAATGACGCCGGGCATGGTCGGGCTCTGGCCCTGTCCGGCGATGGTCGGCGAGTTGGGCAGCGCCGTGGCGGACGGTTCCACCGAGCGGGCCAGCCCGAAGTCGAGCACCTTGGCGTGCTCTTCGGGGGTGAGCATGACGTTGCCGGGCTTCAGGTCGCGATGGATCACGCCCCGGTCGTGGGCCGCTTCGAGAGCGCCGGCGATCTCGCACGCGAGGCGGAGGGCATCGTCGGCGGGGATCGGGCCTCGGCCGAGGCGCGAGGCGAGCGTCTCGCCCTGGATGTACTCGAGCACGAGATGGGTCGCGCCGTCGGTCTCTTCGAGGCCGTAGATCGAGGCGATCGACGGGTGGTTCAGCGAGGCGAGGACCCTGGCCTCGCGCTCGAAGCGGGCGCGCCGCTCGGGGTCGTCGAGGAATTCGCGCGGCAGGGCCTTGATGGCGACGGGACGATCGAGGCGCGAATCGCGGGCGAGGTAGACCACGCCCATGCCGCCCCGACCGAGTTCGCGCTCGATGCGATACGGCCCGAGGGTGGTCGGCTCGCCGCCCATGGGTCGAGTCTAGTGCGAGGGCGGGGCGTCGTCGGGAGCGGGTATGCTGCGGGCAACCCGGAGGAGTACCGATGCCCAAGTACGTCGATGGCTTTCTGCTGCCCGTGCCCACCAAGAACCTGGACGCCTATCGGCGAATTTCCAGGGCGGCGGGCAAGATCTGGATCGAGCACGGCGCGCTGGAGTACCGCGAGTGCGTGGGCGACGACCTGGACATCAAGGGCATGCTGTCGTTCTCCAAGGTGGCCAAGTGCAAGCCGGGCGAGACGGTGATGTTCTCGTGGATCGCGTACAAGTCGCGGGCGCACCGGGATCGCGTGAATGCGAAGGTGATGAAGGACGAGCGGCTGATGAAGATCTGCGGGACGGACATGCCGTTTGACGTCAAGAAGATGGGGTACGGCGGGTTCAAGGCGATCGTGGACCTGGCGGCGGCTGATTGAGGTCGCGGTCGAGCAGCAGTTGCATGTGCACCTCGTCGTGCCGTTGCCCGTCCACGCACACAACGCCGGGCTCGGTGCCCCACGCGACAAAGCCCAGGCGCTCGTAGAGGCGGATGGCCTCGTGCTGACCGACGCCGGCGCTGAGGCTGATGCGGTCGATGCCGGGCCAGGCTCGGGCAAGGTCGATGGCGCCGCGCATGACGGCGATGCCCAGGCCTCGTCCGCGTTGGGCAGGCTGGGTCCAGACGCCGAAGATCCATGCGCGGTGCGCCATCTTGCGATGGCGGTCGCGGTAGAGCCCCGCCGCGGCGACGAGGTCGGCATCGACGAAACCACCGACGACGGCCTGGTCGTCGGCCTCAAGCATGGCGCGGACGGCCTGCGGGTCGCGGATGCGGTCGTCCTCGGGAGATGAGGCGAAAGCGCGGGGTGCGTCGATCAGCATGGCGCGGCGGAGCGCCTGGTAGGCGGGGGCGTCCATCGGCGTGAGCCGGCGGACGCTGAGAGTCGATGCGCCGGTCACGGAACGGCCCTCTCGCTGTGATCGTGTTGCTTCAGCAGCGCCCGCGGCGCGGTGTTGCGCCAGGCGAGCTCGACGAAGGGGCGCAGCGCGGCGACTCGCGCAGCGCGCAGGTCAACTCGGGTGCAGCCCCTCGTGCCCCAGGCGCCGGGGATGGGCTCGAAGACGGCGGGCGAATCGTCGCAGGCTCGTTCCTGCTGTTCGGGCGTGAGCTTGAGCATGCCCCACGAGCGATCCTCACGCTCGAAGATGGTGGCGAAGATCCGGCCGCCGACGCGAAAGTCGGGGTGGCCCATGTGCTCGCGCTCCTGGGCGCCGGGCATGGAGAGGAGCAGGCGTCGATAGGATTCTTCGGTCATGGAGTGCCGCTCGGGCCCCCGATGGATCAGGAATCCGGCGTGTTGGTGGCGCCGGAACCGACGGTCGATCGCCGGCGCTTCGAAGCGATCCTTGGCTTGTCGGGGCGGCGGATGTCCTTGGCAAGACCCAGGGCGCGCATCGCGAGGATCAAGAGGTAGCTGACATCCAGTTCCCACCAGCGCAGGCCGTGGCGCGCACTGGTGGGGAATGCGTGGTGGTTGTTGTGCCAGCCCTCACCCAAGCCGAGGATTCCAACGACCGGGTTGTTTCGGCTGTGGTCGTGGGTCTCGAAGGGACGCGATCCCCAGAGGTGGCAGACGGAGTTGACGCTCCAGGTGATGTGATGGACGAGCAGCACACGCACGAGACCTCCCCAGAGGAATCCCAGGAGCAGGCCGATCCACGACATGGTGATGAGCGCGCCCAGGACAGCGGGAATGAGCAGCCCCGCGAGCACCCACATGTGGAAGTGGCGATCGCAGCGGACGAGCGCCTCGTCCAGCCTCAGGTCGCGGGCGTATTTGCCCAGGCCCTTGGAGGGCGGCGCGAAGAGCCAGCCGACGTGGGCGTGGTAGGCGCCCTTGAGCGTTTCCCAGAGTCCTTCGCGCCACGATCCATCGGCCGAAACGTGGGGCGAGTGCGGGTCGCCCATCGAGTCGGAGTGCTGATGGTGGCGGCGGTGCTCGGCGCACCAGCGGATGACGGGGCCCTGCACGGCCATCGAGCCCGCCGCGGCCAGCGCGTAGCGAACCGGGCACGGCGTGGTGAACGACCTGTGGGTGCAGAGGCGATGGAATCCGACCGTGACGCCGAAGGCGGTGACAAGCGACATGCCGAGCAGTATGTAGAGGTAAGCGGCTGAGAAGGCGACGCCCCAGAGCAGCACGATCGCGATGACGAGGCCGGCGAACGGGATGAGCACCGCACCCAGGTTGATGATTCGGAGCTTGCGTTCTCCGGGAGAGATGGCGCGGTGGACGCGCGCGGACGGGTTGAGGGCATGATCGGCGATCGAAGCCGGACTGTGTGCTTGTGCGGACATCACTGCGCTCCCTTCGCATGCGAGGCCAATGCCGAACATGCGGGGCGCGACGTCCCTTGCCGCGACGAGTGTTCGCTCTTCGCACTGTAGCGGATCGCCCGAGTGCGCGTCGGATCGACGCATCGGAATCCTGATGGTCGAATTGAGAAATTGTCCTGCGTTTTGAGACATTTGTTCGCGCGCGGGCGCGGGACGCCGCGATGGAAGACTACCCCGTGTCGATCGACGGGTCGGTGTCGATCGAGTTCGCAGGAACGAATGACGCCGACGCTCCATCGCTGCCGGCCGATCCGGGATCGAGCGTGCGCTCGTGAAGGGCGGCCAGAACCCGTGCGATGGCATCGTCGATGGCGCTGAGTGCGGTGCGGGTGGTGTCGGAGGGAGATCGACCGGGCGCATCGACAGGTGCGAGCAGGCGCGCATGGCCATGCGAGGGCCCGGGGCGCGGGTCGAAGCACGAGGAGTTCGAGTTCCCGTCTGGGCCTGGAACCGGAGCCGTCTGCGCGGACTCGACACGGGCGTGGGCTCGTGAGCGAGGTGGGCGCGGGGGATTGGGGAGGGGAGTGCGGAGCAGGGCGGTGGCGATGAGGCGCAGTTCCTTGAGCGAACCGGCGGCACGGGCCGGCTCGGACGGGGATGCGTCGGCGCGGGCGCCGGGAGGATCGGAGCACGGGCCACTCGCTGCGCTGGCTGCGCGCTGCGCACGGGTGAGCGCGGGGAGCGTGCGGAGGAGTTCGAGGCCCTCGCGTCGGGCGGCGCGGCTGGATTGCTCGTCGAGGAAGTCGTCGAGGGCGCGGCGGGCTTCGATGTAGCCCTGGATGTGGGGCTGGGCGAACCAGAGGGGGAGGTCGAGTTCGTCGAGGCCCGCGGCCGTGAGGGCTTCGAGCAGCGAGGGACAAGCGACCGGCTCGGATGCTGGGGCAAGATGGTCGATCGGATCGGAGCGCGGCCGAGGCGCTGCGCTCGCCGGGCCCGGCACGCGAGTGAGCAGGGCGCGCAGGATGGCGCGGTCGTCGTCGGAGAGGGGGATGGCGGACTCGATGGGCATCTCTACCCATGGGCGGGTTCTTCGTCAGCGCGCGCGCGCCGGAGGGGTGTTGCGCGCGAGCGTGCGCGCAAGTCTCTGGGGCGCATGGCGTAAGATTTTCTGCGGGAATCTCTGAGAATCTCAAAGGCAGGGGCGCCGGCGCGCGCGCATTCTGAAGCATGGGGGTCTGGGCAAGCGGATCGGGGGTCCGGGCGGTCAGCGCGCCGCCGACTCTCCCGCTACACCTCCACCGCCTCAAACCGCACTTTGTCTTCGAGCAATCGTGCGAAGTATGCGTCGATATTCGTGATGCCGGTGACGCGGTGGATGGACGCCGCGGCGCGGACGAGATCGGCCCGCTGAACGAGGGTCAGCCTTGGCTCCTTGAGCTCGAGGCGGTTGGAGTAGAAGGCGCAGCCCTCGTGGGCGATCAGGACGATGCGTTTGAGGCCGTGGGCCTGGACGAGGAACTGGAGTTCATCGACGACACCCTGCTCTTCGAGGTGGGCCTGCGGGTGGCCGGCGAGGCAGGCGGCGCCTCCGGGCAGGGCGATGCGGTCGTATCGCGGCAGGCCGAGGCCGTTCTGGAGGAAGTCGTCGAAGTGCTCGCCCACGCGTCCGTCGGAGCAGTAGATGGCGCCGGCGCCGATTCGTCGACGGTCGTAGGCGACGCGGCTGTCGTATGGAAGGGCGTCTTCTGGCATGGTGCGATCTCCGGAGAAGCGGCGGCGGTCCCAGCCCAAGGTACGCGCACCGGCCGGAACCATCAACGAACCGGGGAGGCCTTGCGGCGTACGAGGCGGCATGCTGCTGATGGTGATCGAGCGATTCAGGAACGGAGATCCGCGGCCCGTGTACGCGCGGCTGCGTGAGAACGGACGCGGACTTCCGCCGGGTCTGACCTACATCGATTCATGGGTGGAGGCCGGCATGGGCCGGTGCTTTCAGCTGATGGAGTGCGAGGACGCCGGCGCCGTGCAGCGATGGGTTGCGCAGTGGAGCGATCTGGTCGAGTTTGAGATCGTGCCGGTGACGTCGTCGCAGCGCGCCCGGCGCGCGCTCGAGGGTGATGACGAGCCCACGGATTGGGGCGTATTCTCGAAGAGCGATGGCGGTGATCCTCAGGGCGACGGGCGGCGAATTCACTCTGAATAATCGCGGGTGGGTGATCGTGCTGCGCCTGGCGTGGGATCTGGGCTGGCGACCGATGGGGACGCTTCCTCCGGCGTATTGGACGGAGGAGGACGAGCGCCAGCGTGGCCGGCCGTGGAACCCGGCGGATTACGTGACCTGCCGCGGGCAGCGGATTCGGGCGCAGGACGCCCGTTCGCTGGGAACCGCGCTGGCGGCCGTGCTGGATGACATCCCCAATGAGCCTGTGCTGACCGAGGCGATGGCGCGGGCGGTCGCGGCGCCGGGGTTTCCATCGCCTCTGTACCTGGAGCACGAGGGGGGACGACGGCCGAACCACTTCGAGGCGCTGGCGGGGCCGAACAAGGCGGAGCTGCGGGGGCTGATCTCGGTGCTGGAGCGAGGTTCGGTCGAAATCTGGTGAGGCTCGCGGCGTCTGAAGTTATCGGACCCCATGCTTCACGATAGTTTTGCGCGTTGCAAGCTGTCGTATATGTTGTTGGCCCTCGCGGGTCGCGTACGATTGGCCCCCGGATTGGGTTGGAGGCCTTGCTCGTCGCGAGCGGCGCACGGTGGTGTCGCCAGCCGTTTGTACGGGCCCATCCGGCGGGCTTTGCGGGGTTGGACTCGATCTGGAGGCATGCCGCGCGTGCGCGCGGAAACCGTGAACGAGATCGCTGTGGTCGCGAACACCAAGCAGGAGAGTAGAGATGAGCAGAAGGGTTGGAATCGCGTCGTTGGTCGCTCTGTGCGGCCTGTGCGGCAGCGCGTGGGCGCAGGACAGCACGTCGAAGGACAAGGTGAGCGCGACGGGCCTGCCCGGGGATGCGCTCGATCCGTACTCGACGGCGGGCCTGTCGCAGAAGGGCGCCTACGTCGTTGACATGGTGCCGATCTTTTCGTCGTGGGGCACCGTTTTCGGCATGGCGCCCATCTTCAAGACGCCCAGGTCCGACCCGGCCTTCTTCAACGACCTGCAGAGCGGGTATGCGCTGAGCCAGACGCAGCTGAGCCAGGCGCCGTATCCGAATGCCTCGTACAACTTCTGGGATGAGCCCCGGCTGGGCATCCACCCGACCAACAACACGGGCACGGGCTCGCTGATCAATCCGGCGGGCACTTCGGTGCAGTTCGGGGCTGTGATGGCGGGGTTTGGCCTGCGCGACAACAACGTGACCAGCGCGGTGGTGAACTTCAATCCGCAGGACCCGACTCGGCTGTACGTGACGCGCGTGAATGCGGCGGTCAACGGTCCCAACGCGAATGTCGACAACTCGCAGATCGGCGTGGGCGGGATCGACGCCGCGGGACTGACATATTTCCGCGCGGATGCGGGGGCGACGATGGACCCGGTCATCGGGCCCGATCCGGTCGCCGGGAACAATCTGTTCCGTGTGAACGCTCTGGCGCGCAGCAGCGCGATGACGAACCACATTTCGGGGAACGTGGCACATCGTGACGCGGGCGCGACGACGCAGCTTGCAACGGGGGAGGCGACTGTCCGTTCGGTTCCGGCGGCACTGCCGAGCGATCGCACGGCGGGCGGAACGGGCATCATCGCGGGCGCGACGTTCGCCAAGGAATACACCTATGGGAGCAGCGCACCGCTGTCGGTGACGCTGGGACACCTCGCCGCGGGCGTGACTGATACGCGCGGGAATATCTCCTACAGCCCGCAGAGCTTCATCGCCGGGAGCATCGGCACGCTGGGCCATCTCGGCAAGTTTGGCGGCGGCGCGACCGACACGCTGCTGCTGTGGGACGTGGATTCCAGCGGCAACGTGCTGCGTGCGAGCCGTCTGACCAAGCCGGCGAATGTCCAGGATCCCAAGACGGGATTCCAGGTCGCGCCGGGCGACTTTGATCACTATCACAGCCAGACCGGGTTCCGCGGGGGCAATGGGCCTCTGGCGATCGGGCGCGACATGGCGGGCAACGGGATTGCGGCGGCCACGACGTACGACTCCGGGGCCGGCAACCTGGACCCGTTCAATTCGATCCTGGTGGCGAGGTTCGATCCTGCCGATCCCACCGGCACAGCGCAGTGGGTCGTCGCGGCGTACATCGACATCAACAACGTGCTGTCGGACGGCAAGCCGATTCTCGATGGGCCGAACGGGAACGAGATCGGGCGTCTGACGGCGCTGTTCAACGTGACCGGCGGACTGCCCGCCGGGCCGTCGATCTCCGCTCCGTCGATCGACAGCGCCGGGAACATCTGGTTCCTGGCCGCGGCGGCGCTGGACAAGGTGGACAGCATGGGCCAGCCGTTTATCGACTACGACACGGTGCTGATCCGCGCGGTGTACGACCCGGCGAGCGGCGGGTACTGCCTGGAGCGAGTGCTCGAGCCGGGGCTGGTCCGGCAGGGCCTGAACTCCTGCACCGACTACCAGGTGACGTTCCTCGGCATCGCGGACAGCGACTCGGTGTCGTCCTCCACGCTGTTCTCCAACGGGCTGAGCCAGGCGTCGTGGGCGAACCGCTCGATCGCGGGCCTGGATCAGGGCGACCCGCGCACGCTGGGCGGCGTGGCGCTGGCGGCGGAGATCACGTACGACGTCGACGGCGACGGCGACTTCGATGATCCCACGGGTGTCAACGGCGACCCCAACAGCGGCGACGAGTCGTACCAGGTCCTTCTGTTGGTTGGCAACATCGATCAGGGCTTCGGCTTCTGCCCGGCAGATCTGACTGGACCGCAGGGCGTGCCCGACGGCCAGATCGACGGCGCCGATTTCTTCGCGTACCTCGATCTGTTCGCTTCTGGCGCGTGCAAGGCTGACTTCACGTTTGATGGTGTTCTGGACGGTTCGGACTTCTTCGCGTTCCTGGATGAGTTCGTGCTCGGCTGCCGCTAGGCGGCGAGAATCACGGTTCGTGTCCCGGGCCTCTGCCGAAGGGCGGGGGCCCGGCTTTTGAGTCGATGGGGGGTTCTCGTATACTGGCCGCTTGCCGCGAATCGACGGGCGCGATCGGATCGGAGGTGAATCATGCGGTGCTTGATGGCGGCCGGGTTGGTGTTCGCCGCTTGTGGCGCGGCCCAGGGCCAGTGGGATCCGCACGACGGCCAGTGGGGCAAGTCATCGGAGAGTGATCTCCGCGTCATGACGTGGAACATCGAGGATGGCATCTGCTCGACAAACCTAAAAACGGACGCGTTCAACAACTGGAACGCGATCGTCCGGATCGTTGCGGCGATGAAGCCCGACGTGCTGCTGATCCAAGAGGCGGGCGACAACAGCGGGAATGGCACGGGCTCGGGGGTCGACAGCGTCGCGACGCTCACCACGGTCGTCGATCTGATGTTCCACGGAGGGACCGATCCGTTCAGGGGCGGAGCCGTGACGTCGTACGTTCAGAAGTTCGACGCGGCGTTCGACATGCCATACGTGTACGTCGGCGAGCGCCATGACAACTTCAACAGGAACATCATCCTGAGCCGCTATCCGTTCGCGGATCTCAATGGTGATACGCGGAGCACGCTCCCAGATATCCCGTTCATCGTTCCTGATGAGTGGGCCCCGGGAGGAGTCGGCGGAATTCGTGGATTCCTGTTCGCGGAGATCGACTTGCCCGACAACGTTTGGGCGGGAGACGCCGTCATCGGATGTGCGCACCTCAAGGCAGGCTCCACCCAATCTGACAAGGACGAACGGGAGCAGGCCGCGCGCAACGTGAGCTACTACGTGCACTACCTGTTCAACGGCGCGGGGACGGGGTCGCCCGATCCGCACGGCAAGATCACGGACTCGCCCCAGGCGCAGACGATCCTGCCCTCGGGCACGCCGGTGATCATGGGCGGAGACCTGAACGAAGACGAGGCGGGCAACGGCGGCGTTCGAGGCCCGGCCGACTGGCTCGCCAACGGCGGGGGCAGCGGCGGAACGAACGGGTGCGATCGAGACCTGACCGACTCCACGATTTCGCCCGCGATGGACCCATTCACGGGCAGTGTGGCCACGCGCGGCGGGAGCACGCTCGACTACACGATCTTCCAGGACAGCGTCGCGCCGATGACACGGGCGTATATCTTCAGCAGTTCGACGGCCAACGCGAACGGGGGACTGCCGCCGGAATTGGTCGGCTTCCCGGTCAACGCGACCTTGGCGAGTTCGCTCGCGTCGGATCACCTCCCCGTCGTTCTCGACCTTCAGATCGAGGCGGCCTCGGCGGGCTGCGCCGCGGACATCGATGGCGACGGCGACGCCGACGGGGACGATTTCTTCGGGTTCCTCGATCTGTTCGCGTCGGGCGATGCAGAGGCCGATCTGGACGGCGACGGCGACCGAGACGCGGACGACTTCTTCATGTATCTCGACCTGTTCGCGCAGGGGTGCTGAGGCGCGGACGGCCGGATCGTGATCAGCGATCGCCGCGGAGACGCTTCATGTCGCGGAGCGCTTCGTCGAACTGTCGCTTGAGCCGCCGGAAGCGCATGAGCGAGCGGACGCGGGTGATGAGTTCGAGCCGGTTGACCGGCTTGGTGAGGAAATCGTCCGCCCCCGCTTCGACCGCGCGCTCGACGTCTCCCTCTTCGTTGAGCGCGGTGACCATGATGATCGGGATGTCGCGGGTGGTGGGATCGGACTTGAGCTTCTCGCAGGCCTGGAACCCGCTCATGATCGGCATCATGACGTCCAGAAGGATGACGTCCGGCTGTCGGACCGCGACGGCCTGGATGGCCTCGCGTCCATTGGCGGCGGTGACGAGTTCACACCCGAGGTCCTCGAGGTACGCCAGCAGCAGTTCGACGTTCTGATCGTTGTCGTCGACCACCAGGATGGAGGCGTCGGAAAGATCATCGATCGCGAGGGGATCGGGGGCTGGCTGGGGGCCTGTGGACATGGCGCTGGAGAGGATACGCGGCTCGGGGGACGGGGAACCGGGTGGAACCCGGGGGGACGAACTCGGGTTTGATGGAACTGGACGCGCCGCAAGCGGTTGCGTAAGAATCCTGACAAGGATTGGGCCGGATTCCACTCCCCCCGCCGCAGGAGGCCCCCCGCCGATGCCATCACCGTCGATCAGCACTCGTTCCGTTTGGGAGGATCGGTTCCAGACCCCGACGGCCGAGGCACTGCTCGGCGAACTTGGCGGCGCGAGTGGAGGCGCGGTGGCGCGCGTGATGGGCTGGCTCAACGGGCTCAAGTACACGAGACAGGGCGTGTCGTGGTGCGGTGTGCCGTGGCGATGGACGCTGGTGACGCGCTGCCGCGGTGACGGCGGGCAGCCCCTGGCGTACGTCGTTCCCGATCCGAAGCGGCCGTTGCTGGCGTTCCCGCTCCCTGCGTCGACTGTTTGCGGGTTGGATATCGCTTCGCTCACGCGCTGTCAGCGCGATCTGATCGCCGGCGCGACGAAGGTGGGACCGGTCCTGTGGATCGAGTCGGAGCTGATCGAGCCGGAGTCGGCCGAGGAAGCGTTCGCCATGGTCGCGCATCGGCATTCGACGCTCGTGCGAAGCGGCGGGCGCTCGACCGGCGGCTGAGCCGATCCTCGCCTCCGGCGAGTGCATCCGGGCGAGGCTCGCGACCGATAATCCGATCGAGAAGCAACATTTTTGTGCAAGAGAGGGTCACGGATGACGCACTCTTCGTTGGTCGGGCGGATCCTGGGTGGCTTGCTGGCGGTCGCCGTTTCGTGCGCGGCGGGCGCGGCGGACCTGCGTTCGGAGGTCGCGCAGTTGATCCGCAACGCGCGGATCGGGGGCGCGACGGTCGGCGTGAGCATCGTTGACATGGAGAGCGGCGCCGCACTGGTCGGCATCGGCGCCGCCGAGCCGCTGATCCCCGCGTCGAACATGAAACTGCTGACGACCGGCGCGGCGCTTGTCACGCTGGGGCCGGACTTCGTCTTCCGTACCGAGCTTGTCTCGAGGGATGGCGCACTGATCATCCGCGGGTCCGGGGATCCGGCGCTTGCCGATCCGGACATGCTCGCCGACTCGGTCTCGGGGTTGACTCCCGACGGTCTGCTCACCGCGCTGGCTCGCAGCGCGGCGAGGGCCGGGATGGATCGAGCGACGCAGATCATCGTGGACGACCGCGTGTTCGATCGCGAGTACGTGCACGCGGGGTGGCCGACGGACCAATTGGATCGGCACTACAGCGCGCCCGTGTCGGGGCTCATGGCCAACAGGAATGTGCTGTCGTTCTTCATCTCGCAGAGCGAGTCCGGGGCCTCTCGATTCTCGATGGAGCCGACGGTTGGGTTCGTCCAGCGTGAACTGGTGAACCGCGTCCGCGCGTCTCGGGACGGAGAGGATCGCGTGGGGGCCATCCGCCCCCTCACGGAGAATCGATTCACACTCATTGGCGAGGTCGCCGGAAGGCAGCCTGTTCAGGCGAGGATCACGCTGGTCGAAGCGCCGCTGTTCTGGGGACGGGTGCTCGCCGAGCGATTCGCGTCCGAGGGGGTCTCGCTGTCTGGGGTCGGCGGCGAGGTCGCGCGGCTCGCCGGGGCCGATGAGAGTCTCGACGGCGGCACGCCGCTGGCGGTCGTGACTACGCCCCTGGTGGACATCGTGCGGATATGCAATGTGGATTCGATCAATCTGTACGCCGAGGCGCTCCTCAAGCGGATGGGGCACGAGGTCACGCACGAGCCGGGCAGTTGGTCCAACGGAGCCGCAGTGGTCCGAATGGTGCTCGCGGACAGGCTCGGTCCCGAGGCGGCGTCGATGACGGTGGTCAGCGACGGTTCGGGCCTGTCGCGCCAGGATCGGGTTGCGCCCTCGGTCATGACGGGCTGGCTCGCCTCGATGTGGCACGATGATCTGGCGCGCGAACCGTTCGTGGCGTCTCTGCCGACCGTGGGCGAGGGAACGCTTCAGCGGAGGTTTCGGACCATACGGGTCGAGAACCGTGTGCTCGGAAAGTCGGGGACGATCGACGGCGTTCGAGCCCTCTCGGGGTATCTGGTGCACGAGGGCTCGGGACGCGCGTTGGCGTTCTCGATCCTGATCAACGACCTTCCGGCGACGGGCGGGATGGATGCGCGGGCCAAGGACTTGCACGAACGGATCGTCGCCGCGGCGGATCGCTGGCTCACGCAGGAAGCGGCGCGGGGTCGGGTGACTGCGTACGGAGACGAGGCGCGGTAACGCCGCCTCACCCGGTCAGATCGGCGAGCCCGTACTCCGACCAGCGGCGATCGACCAGAGCACGGGTGGCGTCGTCGGTCTGGATCATGGGAGGCCAGTCCCGGACGGGTTGTGCGTTGCGCTCATCACCGGGCAGCTTGGGAGTGGCATCGATGACGATGCCAGCGGGAGTCGTGTGCACGTCGCGAGATGCGTCGGCGTGGGCGCAAACATGGAACATGGCCGCGTCGATGTCGGAGGGATCGATGTCTGCGCCCAAGAGTGCGATGTAGGAGGGGAGGTCCTGGAGCCTTGACAGCGCATCGACGACGCGGCTCGCCTGCCCACCCTCGAACTTGTCGATCGAGAGAAACAGCCACCCACCCGTGGCCGGCGGCCACGCGGCCCGCACGACCGCGGGGATCGAGGCGATTCGCGCCAGCGCACGCTCTCGAGCTGCGGCGTCCACCGGGAATCGTGGAGCCTGGCGCCAGTCGGACGATCCCCCGTCCTCTCCGGAAATCTTGCGAGTGGCGTCGAATCCGAGCTTTGTTCCCGCGCCCAGACGCGGCGCAGCGTGATCGAGGATGTCCAGCGGGCCGCGGACGAACTCGAGATCGCGTGCGGGCAGGCAGCGCTGCGACACGGCGCGGAGCACGTCGAGGTGGTCGTGGGGATCCACATCGCCATCGACCACGATGATGAGCTTCGTCCACGCCATCTGTCCCGCGCCCCAGATCGCGTGCATGACGCGGCGGGCGTGCAGCGGGTACGCCTTGTTGATCTTGACGATGGCGCAGTTGTGGAACGCGCCGAACATCGGCAGGTCGTAGTCGAGGATGTCGGGAATCAGCACGCGCAGCAGCGGGAGGAAGAGCCGCTCGGTGGCCTTGCCGAGGAAGTAGTCTTCCTGCGGCGGCAGGCCCACGATCGTTGTCGGATACACGGCCTGCGCCCGTTGCGTCACCGCGGTCACCGTGAGGATCGGATAGCGATCCGGCAGTGAGTAGAACCCCGTGTGATCTCCGAATGGGCCCTCGGCTACCGCTCCTGGCCCGAGAGAACCGCGAGGCTCAAAGCCAATCGGACCGGCTTCGTGGCTGACGTATCCCTCGATGACGATCTCGGCGTTGGCAGGGACGCGCAGCGGCACCGTCGCGGCGCGCGTCAGTTGCACGCCTCGTCCGGCCAGGAACCCGGCCATGAGCAGCTCGCTCATGCCCGGGGGCAAGGGCGCGGTTGCGGCGTAGGGCAGCATGCTCTCGCCACCGAGAGCGATCGCGACGGGCATGGGGCGGCCTTTGGAGACCCAGCTCCGCCAGTGGGCGGCGCCATCGTGATGGACGTGCCAGTGCATCGCCATCGTGCGCCGTCCCAGCAGTTGCACCCGGTACATGCCGATGTTGTGGCTGCGAGGTCTTGGGTCGCCTTCATCGTCGGCGTGGATCGTGTGAACGCCGCCGAGGGTGATGTACCGACCTCGGCATTCCGTCTCCCACCGTTGCCCATCCATCGCGGCGTGCCCGAGCCCCGGGATACCCCGATTGATGTCGCCGGGCCATCCGACCGCGGCGAGATCTCCGTCAAGCGGCCAGCAACGAAGCAGTGGCAGCCTCGTGAGATCGACATCGTTGTCACGGACCACAATGTCCTGGCACGGGGCGCGGCGGGCTCTGCGTGGTCCGATCCGAAGCAACGGCGCGAGTTCGCGGGCACGGGTGAGCGCTTCTGCCAGGCCTCGGGGCGGCTCCGGCTTGACCAGCGATTCCAGACGCGCGGCGAGCCCACCCAGGCCGGTGGAGCCGCACCCAAGGGCAAGCTCGATTCTGCGGTAGCTTCCGAACGCGTTGATCAGAACGGGCAGGTCGCTGCCGACGACGTTCTCAAAGAGCAGAGCGGGGCCACCGAGATGGCAGAATCGGGGATCGCTGGCTCTTGCAGACGGGCCGGGCGGGTTGGGCGCGGGGAGCTTGCTGACCCGGTCGGCAATCGCGGCGATCTCGAGGACCGGACTGACGCTCGCCCGGATGCGTCTAAGCTCTCCAAGCCGGTCGAGCGCGCCGATGAGTTCGCGTACGGAGCGGAACATCGAGGAGGAGGGTATGGCGTCCACCCCGGATTCCCGGCCGAGCGCCGCCGCGAGCGCACAGACTCGAGATTGGCCTGCCTACTACGACGCCATGTCGGGCAAGCCGCCGCGAGATACGCTGCTCAAAGCGCTTGACCTGTTCGAGGCTCAGGCGGCAGCGCCTGGTGAGCGGCTGGCTCTGGATCTCGGGTGCGGGCAGGGTCGGGACACCATTGAGATGCTCGGGCGCGGCTGGAGGGTTGTGGCCCTCGACTCGCACCCGGAGGGGATTCAGCGGATGCTGGCCGGGGAGGTTCCCAATCGCGAACGGCTCGAAGCACGGGTAGAAGCGCTGGAGCGCGCGGTCCTGCCCGCGGCCACGCTGGTCAATGCCAGCTTCACGCTTCCCTTCGTGCCGCCTGCGGCGTTTGGCGAAGTCTGGGGCCGAATCGTTGCGAGTCTGCCGCTGGGTGGGCGCTTCAGCGGGCAGCTCTTTGGAGACCGAGACGACTGGGCGGTGATCGAGGATCGCACGCACCTGACGCGCAACGCGGCCATTGCGTTGTTCGACCGGTTTGTCCTCGAGTGGTTCGTCGAAGAGGATCGGCCGAGCACGGACCCGGGGCTTCACAAGCACTGGCACCTGTTCCATATCGTGGCGCGCAAGCGCGGGTGATCATCCGCGGCCGAGTTCTCGGCCCCGGTCGCGAGCCGCGGTGACTGCTTCGATGATGGACTCCATCACACTGGCTCGGTCCAGAACGTCCGTCGCGGCCTGGGTGGTGCCGCCCTTGCTGGTCACGGCTTCACGAAGGGCGGCCGCATCTCGGGGCTCTTCCGCCAGGAGCAGCCCGGCGCCCGCCATCGTCTCGCTGACGATGAGTCGGGCCTGATCCTGGGAGAATCCCAGGCTGCGCGCGGCCGCCTCCATCCCCTGGGCGAGGTAGAAGACGTACGCGGGCCCCGAACCGGCGAGGGCTGTGAAGGCATCCATCAGCGTCTCGTCGATTCGCACGATGCGCCCGAGACTCTGGAACAGCTCGATGGCAAACTCGTCGTCGCCCTGGCGGGTCCCGGCCCCCGGCGAGATCGCCGTCATGGCTCGCCCGATCCGCGCGGGCGTGTTGGGCATGATGCGGACGACTCGGGCCGAGTCCCCCACTGCCGCTCGGATCCGTTGGGTCGAAGCGCCCGCGAGGAGTGAGAGCACGATGCGGCCGGGCGCGTGCAACGCGGCGCGGAGTTCGACCCCCGCCTGCGCGAGCGACTGCGGTTTGAAGGCCAGCAACACCTGACCGGCGCCGGCTTCGGGCTCGTTGGCGATGAGCCAGGACATCGCCTCACCAATTGAACCGGCGGCCCTTGGAAACATGGCTCGGCGGCCTGAGTCGGGCTCGGCAACGATCAGGGCGTCTGGATCGAGCGCACCGGCGAGAGTCCCGCCCTCGACGATCGCTCGGGCCATCGTGCCGCCGCCCAGGATCGCCAGGTGGGTGGACGCCATGCACGCAGGATAGGGGCGCTTGGTGCGGCCCCAACGCGCTGCGCCGGCGTAGAATCAGGGTCAGGCACCCGGGGACGTTGATGTTCTACCAGTTGGAGTTTGAGAAGCCGCTCATCGATATCGAGCAGCGGCTCACGCGCGCGTGCGAGCAGCTGCAGCGCGCGCGCGCGCAGGCCCAGGTTTCACAAGAGCCCGGACCCATGCCCGCTCTGGCGGCCGAGCACGAGCCGAGTGAGTCCCTCTCGGCTCTGCAGGAACAGGTCTCGGCGCTCGAAGCGGAGCGGGACCGGGCGCTGCGCGACGCGTACGAAGACATCGGTCCGTGGGACATCGTGCGCGTGGCGCGGCATCCCGGACGCCCGCAGACGCGCGACTACGTCGGGATGATGTGCCGCGACTTCTGCGAGTTGCACGGCGATCGTCGATACGGCGACGACCCGGCGATCGTGTGCGGGCTGGCGAGGATCGGCTCGTTCAAGTGCCTGGTGGTGGGTCATCAGAAGGGGCGCGAGACCGCCGAGAAGCTGTCGTGCCATTTCGGGTGCGCGCATCCCGAGGGGTATCGCAAGGCCCTCCTCAAGATGCAGTTGGCCGAGAAGCTCGGCCTTCCGATCGTGACGCTCGTAGACACGCCTGGCGCCTATCCCGGAATCGGCGCTGAGCAGCGGGGCCAGGCAGAGGCGATCGCGGTCAACCTGCGGGAAATGAGCCGGCTCAAGACGCCGATCGTGAGTGTGATCATCGGCGAGGGCGGCTCCGGCGGCGCGCTGGGGATCGCCGTCGCCGACAGAGTGGCCATGCTTCAGTACGCCTGGTACTCGGTGATCAGCCCCGAGGGGTGCGCGGCCATTCTGTGGAAGCAGGCGAGCGAGCAGACCAACCGGCAGGCGGCCAACGCGTTGAGGCTCTCGGCGTCGGACAACCTGGAACTCGGGATCGTCGATGCGGTTATTGACGAGCCGCTGGGGGGAGCGCATCGCGACCCCAAGGGGGCCGCGACGAGACTCGAGCGATGGGTCGTGTCGCAACTCGAGGAGCTGACGTCGATGGACAAGCGCGTGCTCACGGACGCGCGCTACGAACGGTATCGGCGGCTTGGACAGTTGCTCGAGGTTCAGGAGGCCCCGCCGGACGCGGACTCGAGCGGATCACCCATGGGCCTTTGAGCGTCGCAAAGGCGTGGGCCCCTGCTTTGACAAGCAAACCCCATGCGAATACGCTCTCCGCTGATTCGGCGGGAAGCATGGAAATGTTCGTGCATTGATCGGTGTTTTCCACCCTTCGATAGGCACGCGATTGGCGACCAAGAAACGAACATCAAAGAAGGCTTCGAAGTCTGTCGCGAAGCCGCGGGCGTTGGCGAAGAAGTCGTCTGGCGCGAAGGGATCGCCCACGAAGAAGAGCAAGGCCGGCTCCGCGTCGAAGAAGAAGGTTGCGGCCAAGACAACCAAGAAGCCAGCGTCCAAGGCCACCTCGCGCTCGGCCGCCAAGACGCCGAAAAAGGTTGCGTCCAAGCCAAAGGGCACCCCGAAGGGTTCGAAGGCCGCGACGAAGCCGCGTGCTTCCAAGCCTGCGACGCCAAAGGCTGCCGACGCAAAGGCGTCGGACTCCCAGAAGAAGCCGGCTCGCAAGGGGATCACGATCGTCTCAAAGAAGGGCGGGGGACGCGGTCGGGCGGCCCAGGCCCCGACGTTGTTGATGCCCTCGGCGGGCGTGCCGAGCCTGGCGTCGGTGTTCGACAGGCCATTGATCCCTTCCGGACCTTCCGCCGGCGCAGCGGGTGCGGGGGCCGGGGCCGGGGGTGGCGCGGGCGGGGCGAAGAAGTCGCCGTTTGGAAAGCGCGATCTGGAGAAATTCCGGAAGATCCTGCTCGCCAAGCGCAAGGAGTTGCTCGGAGAGGTGGCCGACATCGAGACCGACGCCCTCCTCGGATCGGGCGGGACGCCCCAGCCGACCACGGCCAACATGGACGATCAGGGATCGGAGGACGCCGAGCGGTCCCTCTCGCTGGACCTCGCGGCGCAGGAGCGCCGCATGCTTCGGGAGATCGAGGAGGCCCTGCGTCGTATCGACTCGGGCAATTACGGGATCTGCGAGCTGACCGGGCGGGCGATCCGCAAGGAGCGGCTGGAAGCCGTCCCGTGGACCCGGTATTCCATCGATGCGGCGCGTGAGTTGGAACGCCGCCCGTTGCGCTCGTGATGCAAGCATCGGGCACCGAGGCGGCTCGGTCCGCGGGCCGATCGCGCCGGGCTTGGACCGTGTTGCTGGTGGTCTCTGCGATCGGGCTCGTGGCCGATCTGGGCACCAAGGCGCTGGCGTTTGGCCGCATCGCCGGGCACGCGGTGTCGGTCGACCGGGCGGAGGTGTTGCGGACCGCGGATCTGGGGTCGTTGATCCCCGCGCATCGGCCGGTCGTCGTGATCCCGGGCGTGCTGGAACTGACGCTTGTGCTCAATTCGGGCGCGGTGTTCGGGATCGGCTCCGGCGCGCGGTGGTTCTTCATCGTGTTCACGATCGCGGCTCTAGCGTTTGTCGTGTGGGCGTTCGCGCTGCACACGCGAGCTCGGGACACGCTGGCGCACGTCTCGGCGGGGCTGCTCGTCGCCGGCGGATTGGGGAATCTCTACGACCGGTTGCTCTTCGCCTGCGTGCGCGACTTCCTGCACCCGTTCCCGGGCGTGGGCATGCCGTTCGCGTCGGGCCGGCCGCTGTGGCCGTACGTCTCGAATGTCGCGGACGCGTTCCTGATCGTGGGCATTGCGGGGCTGCTCATCTACGGATGGCGGCGCCAGCCGGAATCCGGCTCGACGGAGCCTGCGCCGAGTCCTCCGGCCGCGTGATCACGAGCCCAGGGCGGCGCCCGCCGGCGCGCCGACGCCCTGGACGCGGAGTCGGCCGCCGCCGAATCCCTTGGGCTGGATTGTGAACCCGAAGCTCGTCGTGTCGGTGATGTTGTCGAACACGACCCCCGCACCCAGAAAGAACGCCGGGAACTCGCGCCGCAGCTCGAGACCGATGCGTTTGAAGTCGGCCTCCTCGACGTCGTAGGAGGCCGAGGTCAAGAGCGTGTATCGATCTCCCAGCGCGTACTGGTTCGCGAGATCGAGGAACGTCGAATCGAGCGGATGGATGGTGCGCATCTCGATCGAGGTGCTCGTGAGAGGCGAGTGTTCGATCAGAAGGCCGACGCTGGTCCGTGCAAGCTCGCCCAGCTCGAGGTCGTAGATCACGTCGCCCGACGCCGCGACGGCGTCGGTGATGCGCCATGTCGCCCGCGAGTGGGCGATGTCCCCGGGACTTGACAGTTCGGGGCGCGAGTCGAAATACCGCCCGATTGGCGCATCGGGACCCGACTCTGACGTGAACACCAGCTCGGTGTCGAGGGTGAGGACATCCACGCTGACCCACCGGCCGGGCCCGCCCCGCTTGGTCTGGAAGGTCTGATCGACCGCGAGCCGAACGATCGATCCTTCAAGGATGTTCTCAACATCGTCGTCGTAGACCGGAAGGTCGGCACGGTCGATCGAGGTCCACGCCTGCCACAGGGTGGCGCTCGGCTCGATGATGTGACGGACGCGATGCACATCGAACGCCGACGACTCCACGCCGTCGTACTGACGAATGACCGATGTGCCCGCCCGCACTCCCGCGGCACCCCACAGCCGCGCCCGATCGTTCTCATCGGGGCTGAACGCCTCGAAGTTGTCGTCCCAGAACGTCGCTCGCGCGACGGCGAAGGGGGTGATGGAGACCGGCCCGTAGTCGAGCGCGAGCGTCACCTCGTGACGGGTGTCGAGGCGGATCACCTCGTCCTCGTGCAGCCCTGCGTCTCGCAACCGATCGGCGATGGACTCGTCGGGGTCGATTCCGAACGCGCGCTGCGCCAGCGATGTTCCGGGAAAGCCCAGATCGGCGGCGCTGGGCTCGGTGAACGCGAGGCGGACCAGGCCCGCGCGATACTCGCTCAGGAGCGTGAGCAGACCGGGGCTGGCCTCCCAGAGCAGGTCCCTGGTCTGGTCGACGAACTTGGCCTCGGGCAGCTTTTCGGTGACGTACCCCGGCGTCTGCAACGCGTACTGGTTGACGGTGAAGTCGTTGGCCTGGACCGCGGCCTCAATGCTGAAGAACGACCCCGCGTCGCGGTAGGCGAGCATGCCACCGGACGTCAACGGCTCTCGTTCGTAGCCCAGGGGCTCGAAGAAGGCGTCGACGAAGTTCTCGTCGGTGAAGTACGACCCTCGCAACCACAGCGCCCACTGCCGGTCCAGGGCCCAGCGCTGGTCGTAGACCAGCATCGCGCGCGAGTCGCCGTCGTGCCCGAGCTTGGTTCCGGGATAGAGGCGGTCTTCCCCCTGGTCGAAGACAACCCAGTACGCCAGAAGATCTCCCTGCGAGTCCTCGCGGCGGATCTGGGCGTCGACGCCCAGCGCAGGGCCGCGATCGAAGAACATGTCGGCCTGCAACTCGACCGAGAGCCACTTGGGCGCATCGATTCCGAGCAGCGCCAGCGCGTCCCACCCGGTGCGAACGGCGACCCCCGAGCCATCGCGATTGTCCAGCCCGACTCGCCGCAGGGGGATCGCCTGAGGATCGCCCTCGAGCACCGGCACGTAGAGAAACGGCACGCCCTCGGCCCGGACGGTCACGCCCTCGGCCCGCACCCAATTCTCGCGCTCGCCCTCGGCGCCGCGCCTCGAGAGCGTTACCTCGCGGGCACCCAGGGACAGCTGCGGGCGGGCGAACGAGGAGCCCGCCAGGGTGGCGCGTTCGGCGGAGAACTCGCTGGCCGACTGCTGGCGAAGCAGATCCGCGCGCACGTAGAGCGGAACACCGCGGCGCTGGTCGTAGGTGTGGAACACGGCCTCGGGGACGAGCGCCCGATCGTTGGCCGTGTCGTAGAACACTTGCGGCCCGCGCAGGGTGTATGCGCCGTCGGTGATCAGCACCTCTCCCTCGAGGTAGATGCCACGAAGCTCCTCGGGCGACAACTCGCTCAGGACGGCGGTGATGGGCCCCGGAGGCAGGAACACGACGCCGCGCTGCGCGCTCATCTGGATCGAGCGTCCGGTCCGGACGTCCTGGTACAGGACGGCGACGCCGCGAGCGAGCAGCACGGCGTTGTCTTCGTCGTCTTTGACGGCCGTGAGCGCGCCATAGGAGATCGAGATCGTGCCCTCTCGGGCGAAGATGGGTTCTCGCCGCTCGCCACGCGCCAGCCCGCCGAGCATGCGTTCCAGATCCTCGTCGATGCGCTCGGATTCCTCAGAGTCCACTGGGGGCGCGACGATGGGCAGCCCAAGCTGCCGGCGCAACGACGAGGCCAAGTCCCGCTCGCCCTCGAGAACGAGCTCGTCTTCGGCTCGCCCGGGCGTCGTCAGATCCGCCCGGAGCGTCGGTGCCGTGGAGGTGCGGACCACGCCTCGAACCGGAAGCCGCTTGGCGTCGATGGCCAGCCCGGCCGGACTCCCGGGGATCGTGGCGCCTTCGAGATACGCGTGAACCTGGTAGACCCGCGCGCCGGAGGGATCGTCCGCGAGGCGCGCGATCCATACGACGGCCCGCGATGCGTCGATCTTCTGGTATCCGATGGTCATTCGGACGTCGCCCTCGAGCAGGAGGCGGCGAACGCCCGACTCGTCCCATACGCGGGCCCGCTGGGCGATCAGATCGATCGAGCCATCAACGGCCTCGACCGGGATCCGTTGCCCGGCGAAGTCCCTGCCGGTCACCGAGAAAGGATCGATGGGTTGCGCGTGCAGCCCAGCGCAGAGTCCCAGCACCGCCATGACGCCCGAGATCCCCTGCCGCACAAGCCCTCCTGGCTCTTTCCGCCGCGCGATGGTACCGGTCCGTGCCCGGATCCACCAGCGACTCGGTCAGATCGCGATCGTCGCGGCCTTCTGTCGGATGCCGTCGATGACGCTGCGCACCTCTTCGGCCATTCGGGTGTTGGGAAACTGATCGATGATCCGCGTGCCCAGTTCCGCCGCCTCGCGCCAGCGACGATCATGCACGGCGAGCTTGAACGCGGCTCCGAGGTTGTCCCGTGCCTTGCCGATGACGCCCCGCGCGACCTCCTGGTAGTGCTTGGCCTCGTGCTCGGTCAGGTACGCGTCCAGCTCTTCGAGCAGGTCCATCGCCTCCTCGACGCTCTCGCTCTTGGCCGCGTGAAGGAACCGGCGCTCCAGGTCCTTCTTGTACTGCTCGCGAGCCGTGTGGACTCTGTGCCGCAGACCCTCGACCCGGGGCGAATCCGGATACAGGCGGGCGATCCTCGCCGCCTCCGCCTCGGCGTCGCGCCACAGACGCTCGATCAAAAGTTGATCGAGGTGCTTGATCGCGGCACCGACCCGACGCTCCATGGTCTCGAAGCGGGCGCTGTCGATCCGCTCCCGGAACGCCTCGGCCTCGGCGCGGTACCCGAAACTCTCTGCCAATTCCCGCACGAGGACGATCGCGGCGTCCCAGTCCTCGTTCCCCATGTCCTCTTCGATCGCCTTGCAGAGCAGTTCCCGCTCTCGTGCCCGGTTGAGAACCCGGCGGGCATCGTCCGAAAGGGCCTGTTCCTGGGCCATGTGCCGGATCGATTCGCCAAGGCGCCTGATCTCCTCGCGAAGCATCGCGGTGTTCCGGTCGCCCTGCCGGGCCCAGGAGGCGAGCGTCAGGGGCGCAGACGCCCCGACCAGCACCAGCCCGAACACACCCAGCGACACCACCGCCCAGTTCTGCTCGACGGCGCCGACGACGGACAGGGCGATCGCGATGACGGCCGACATCGCGTACACCCAGGTGGCCCAGGCAGCCCCGCTGCCCCCCTGCTTCGCCATCACCGACCCTCCCTGTGGCCCGCGCTCCGGGCATTCTACTACGCTCTTGCATGCGCGCGAGCGAACCCCATCCAACGCTGACCGGCTTCTCGCTGGGTCCCTTCGAGACGAATTGCTACGTCGTCGCGGTTCCCGATTGCCCGGTGTGCTGGATCGTTGACGCGGGGTTCGGACCCTCGGATCTCATCGACTTCGTGCAGGACCAGGCACTCGTTCCTGATGCCGTGATCCTGACGCACGCCCACGCCGACCACATCGCGGGCGTGGACTCGGTGCTCGCGAGCTTCCCCGGCACGCGCCTGCTGATCCACGAGGCGGAGCGGGCCTGGCTGGATGATCCGCAGCAGAACCTGAGCGCCTCGATGGGATTCTCGGTGACCTGCCGCGACGCCACCGGGACGATCGCCGAGGGAGACGTGCTTTCCATCGGCGGCACACACTGGCGAGTGCTGCACACCCCGGGTCATTCCCCGGGGGGGATCAGCCTCGTCCACGACGCCTCACACCAGGTGCTCGTGGGCGACGCCCTGTTCGCCGGTTCGATCGGCCGGACCGACTTTCCCACGAGCGACCACGCGCTCCTGGAACGGTCGATTCGTCAGAAGTTGTACGCGCTCCCGGCCGAGACAGTGGTCTTCCCCGGGCACGGCCCCACCACGACGATCGGGCGCGAGCGGCTGAGCAATCCGTTCGTGCGCGCCGAGTAGGCGCGGGTGGCTCCGGGCGTCTCTATCGTTGCCCGCGATGGCCGATCCGCGCGACACCCCGGCGATGCGCCAGTACTTCGCGTTCAAGCGCAAGCACCCGGATTGCGTGCTGTTCTTCCGGATGGGCGACTTCTACGAGATGTTCGACGAGGACGCCGTCTCGATGAGCAGGGCCCTGGGTCTGACGCTCACGCAGCGGTCGCAGGGCGTCCCGATGGCGGGCGTCCCGTACCACCAACTGACCAACTACCTCCAGCGGGCGGTCGAGGCGGGCTTCCGCGTCGCGGTCGCCGATCAGGTCCAGGATCCCAAGGAGGCCAAGGGCGTCGTCGAACGCCGCGTCACACGCGTCGTCACGCCCGGAACCCTCGTCGATGAGGCCCTGGTCCGAGACGAGCAGTCCTCGGCCCTCGCGGCCATTGCGTTTGTCGGAGAGGGTGACGACCCGCTCGTCGGCATCGCCATCGTGGACGCCTCCACGGGTGAGTTTCGCTTTCGGCGTGCGTTCGCCGACGATGTGCCTGACGTGCTCGCCCGAGCGGGCGTCTCGGAGGTGATCTACTGCGATCCGGGCGCGGGAAGGCCCCCCGCGAGAGTGGCCCGGGTGCTCCAAGGTGCCGGAGTGTCGGGCACGCCCCGTCCGAGCTGGCACTTCCGGCGCGACGAGGCGGTCGAGGCGATCACGGATCAGTACCACGTTGCGTCGCTCGCGGGATTCGGCCTCGCGGCGGACGACCCCGAGATCCCCGCAATCGGTGCGGCGATCCGATACCTGCGCGAGACGCAGGCCGGCTCCGAGCCCGGCGATCCGTACGCCTCGCGCGCCACGCTGGCCCATCTTCGCCCGCCGCGGCGCGAGGACGATGCCGGAGCCTGCGCTGTCGACTCTGTCAGCCTCCGCGCCCTTGAGGTCGAGCGCACGATCCGCGAGGGCTCGCTCGAGGGCTCGTTGCTGGGCGTGCTCCTGGGCGGCAAGGGGGTGTGCCGAACCCCCATGGGCAAGCGCCTGCTGCGAGATTGGCTGCGGCGCCCCCTGTCGGATCTCGCTCGGATCGAAGCCCGACACGACGCGGTGGGCGCGCTCGCTTCGGACCAGACCCTGCGCGAGGCCATCGGTGAGGCACTCGACCCCGTGCAGGACATCGCGCGCCTGATCGGACGGATTGCCCTCGCCCGCGCGTCGGCCCGCGATCTGGTGGCGCTGGCGCGATCCCTGGCGGCGCTGCCCCGGCTTGCCGCGTCGATCCGGGAGTGCCCGGCGCTCGCCGCGATCCTCGCCCGCCTCGAGGCCGTCTCGCGCGCCACGACGACGGTTGCCTCCGGGGTCGTCGAGCGCTGCGTGGATGCGCCGCCGCCACACCTCCGCGAGGGCGGACTGATCCGCGACGGTGTGGACGCCGCGCTCGACGAGGCGCGATCACTCCAACGCGATGCGGGGCAGTGGCTCTCCCAATACCAGGAGCGCCTGAGCCGCGAGCACGACCTTCCAAGCCTCAAGGTCGGATTCAACAAGGTCTTCGGGTATTTCATCGAACTCCCCGCCGCCCAGGCACGCCGCGCCCCGGACCTGCTCACGCGCACGCAGACCCTCAAGAACGCCGAGCGTTACACCACGCCCGAACTGCGCGAGTTTGAGCGCAAGGTCGGCACCGCCGAGGCCAGCGCCGTGGCGCGAGAGGTCGCCCTCTTCGAGTCCATGTGCGACTCCATGCGAGAGCATGTCGAACCGATCCTCGGCGCATCCGATACCGTCGCGGAGCTCGACACGCTGCTGGGGCTGGGCGAGAAGAGCGCCGCGAGCCGGTGGGTGCTCCCGCGAATGGTCGAGCAGCGCACGCTCGAAATCCACGGCGGACGACATCCAGTGCTCGAGCGCACGCTCGGCTCGTCCTTTGTCCCAAACGACGCCGCCCTGGGGATCGAGGACACGGGCGACGCGGCCGATCGGGCCCGCCTCGGACTGATCACCGGGCCGAACATGGCCGGCAAGAGCACCTACATCCGCCAGGTCGCGCTCATCGTGCTGCTGGCCCACGCCGGGTCGTTCGTGCCCGCCGACCGGGCCACCATCGGCATCGTGGACCGCATCTTCACGCGCGTCGGCGCCGACGACGCCCTCCACCAGGGCCAGAGCACGTTCATGGTCGAGATGACCGAGACCGCCAACATCCTCAATCACGCCTCCGAGCGCTCGCTGGTGATCCTCGACGAGATCGGTCGCGGCACGAGCACGCTCGACGGTCTCTCGCTGGCCTGGGCGATCGCCGAACGCCTCGCCCACACCGCCTGCCTGACCCTGTTCGCCACGCACTACCACGAACTGACCGAGCTTGCCGAGCGTGAGCCCTCGCGCGTCCGCAACCTTCACGTGCTCGTCCGGGAGTGGGATGACCAGATCACCTTCCTCCACCGCATCGAGCCCGGCCGCACCGACCGCTCCTACGGCGTGCACGTCGCGCGCCTGGCCGGCGTCCCCGCGCCCGTGATCGAGCGGGCGCGGGAGATCCTCTCTCGCCTGAGCGTCGAGGAGCGCACCCGCGTCAACGGGCAGAGCATCCCTCAGCCCGCCGCCGCCAGCGATGGCCAGCTGTCACTCTTCACCGAGTACCTGCCGCACCCGGCGCTCGAACGCCTGCGCGAGGTGAAACTCGAGACGCTCTCGCCGGTCCAGGCCTTCGACGTGCTCCGCGAATTGCACGCGATCGCCGCGCCCCCGGACTCCCCCGGCCGGGCCGGCCCGCGAGGCTAGAGCACCCGGCGGGAGGCTCGAGAGTTCAACTCCAGCCCGTTGGGCCCGGTCCACACACCCCGCATGGTGTCACCGGTCACTTCGCCGCGAAATCGGTACACATCCCCGGTCGGCGCGGTCAGCCGCATCGTGAGCGTCTCGCCATCGTGGGCGATGTCCTCAAGCGGCACGCGCTCGTTGTCCAACTCGAGGAATCCCGTCACATCCCCGCCATCCATCTCGAACGCGATCAACGCCTCGATCGCCGCCTCGTCGATGTTCCCCGCGCTGGCCGACAGATCCCACAGGCCCACGAGTCCGGCAAGGACGCCCGCGTGCCGTCCCGCGTCGGCGCCGCCCTCTTCGGCCTCCGGCTGCTCGGTCAGAGACTCAGGCGTCCAGGCCCCGGGCGCTTCGGAGCCGGCCGGAACGTACAGGCCGTCGAAGTACACCGTCCAGGTCTCTCCGTCGTCCGACTCCTCGATGTACTGGCGCACGCGGCCGTCCGGCAGGGGCGTAAAGACCATCTTCTGCTGCTTGGTCCGGCCGGAGCGCAGCTTTCGCTCGCCCCGGAACCGCATCGCCCCGTCCTCGAACGTGCCGCTCGTCTCGAGCACGCCCTGCGAGTCGATCCACACCTGTTTCCAGACGCGCCCGACCGGTTCAAAGTAGTTGATGCTCTGCCCGCTTCCGCCATTGCCGCTCACCCAGCGCTCCTGGAGAAACAACCCGCCCTCTTCCAGCGTGATGCGATTGCCCCCCACGCGCTGCCCGGCCTGGTTGTACACGTCCCACTTCCCGACCCAGAAGTTGAACTGTCGAAACGCGATCGGAAGCGCGCGCTGCTGCACGCGCGTCTGGATCTCCTCAAACCGCGGATCGTCGCGCAGGCTGTCCAGGTCCGAGTCCTGCTGGATCAGTTGCGTGTTGGTGAACCCCGCATCCACCGCACGAACCAGCGCCGCGAACGCCGCGTCCTTCCGCCCCAGCAGCGCGTTGGCGCACCCGATGTTGTAAACCGCCGGTCCACGCAGCTGCGCCGTCGGCGCGATCTCCGCGGCCTTCTCGTGGGCCACGAGCGCGCGCTCGAGCTGGCCCGTGATGTGCAGGCTGTACCCGAGGTTGAACCACGCCGTCGGGTTCTCCGGCTCGCGCTCGACGATCTGCTCGTACATCGCCGCGGCTTCCGCGTATTTCTGCTGCTGGAACAGCCGGTCCGCCTCCGCCTGCGTCGGGCCCTGGGGCTGCGCGCTCTCGGGCTGGCCCGCGCCGGCCGCGGCCAGGGCCGTCGAGACCATCGGCCGCCCACCCGGCAGCGGCAACATCGGCGCCACGAGCAGGGCGAGCGTCACACGCGACAGGGACTCCATCCTCCGGCGGGGCATGGCGGACTCCTTCATGGGGGTTTCGGCCGGGCCTCTGCCGCCCGGCGGGGGGTTATACCGCGCCCGGCACACCCGCGCTGCGGACACCCTCGGCGCGGGCCGAGCAGGATCGTGACAGGCTAGCGCCTGCGCTCGAGCGCGCTCAACCGACGATCGATCGAGTCGAGCTGGCGCGAGATCGACTGCAGCGACCGCTCCAGGCCGCGGATCTCGCCCGACACGTCGCTTCCCGTCGCCCCGCCCAGCGAGCGCTGCAGGTCGTCCACATCGCGCCGCAGCGCATCGAGCGGGCGCTTCACATCGCGCTCCACATCGTCGCTGAGCGCCTCGACCTCGCGCCGGATGTCTCGCATGAGTGCGGCATCGAACGGCGCGCCCGACCCCGCGCGGGCCGCGCTGAGGATCTCTTCGAGCATCGATTCGAGGCTGCGATCGGGATCATCCGGCAGCGTCGAGTCCGGCTTGAGCAGGGCGCGCTCCAGCCGCTCGAGCCGCGCCATCACGTCCGGCGCGGGATCGGCGGGCCCACCGGCCGGCCCCTCCGGCTGGGCAACGCGCGAGGCCGCGTGCACCGGCGGGGGCGCCAGCCCCGAGGCGATCAGGATCGATGTGCCAACGCAGGCGCCGATGAGCCACGCGCGTGTCATGGGTGTCCCTCCGTGCTCGTGGGGTGCGCCGATGGCGCACGCATCAGATCATTCGGCGCGGCCTGCCGCCGGGCCAGCTTTCGGCGTGGGCTCGCCGACCCGCCACGCCGCGCCGCACTCGGGGCACACCCGGTTGCGCCCCGTCAGCGGGAACCGGCGCGAATGCGCCTTGGCCGCAGGCATCCTCCGTACCATCCCGCGAGCATCTCTGACCAGGCGCTCGAACACGCCCACCAGCATACCCAAGGACCTCCCATGCCCCTCAACCACTACGTCACGCTCGGCCGCTCCGGCCTGCGCGTCAGCCCACTCTGCCTGGGCGCCATGACCTTCGGCGACGACTGGGGCTGGGGCTCCTCCGTCGATGACTCCTGCGCCATCATGGACGCCTACATCGACCTCGGCGGCAACTTCATCGACACCGCCAACATCTACACCAAGGGCCACTCCGAGAAGATCATGGGCGACCACCTCGGCCGCCACGCCGCCAAGCGCGATCGCCTCGTCATCGCCACCAAGTTCCTGGGCAATCTCTACCCCGGCGACCCCAACGGCGGCGGAGCCCACCGCAAGGCCATCTACGCCGCGTGCGAACAATCCCTCCGCCGCCTCCAGACCGACCACATCGACCTCTACTGGATGCACTTCTACGACGACCTCACCCCCATCGACGAGACCATGCGCGCCATCGACGACCTCGTCCGCGCCGGCAAGGTCCGCTACTTCGGCATCTCCGACTGCCCCGCATGGAAGTGCGTCCAGGCCCAGTACGAGGCCATCTTCCGCGCCTGGACACCCAGCATCGCGCTCCAGATCGAATACTCGCTGGTCGAGCGCACCGTCGAGCACGAACTCATCCCCATGGGCATCGCCAACGGCATGGGCGTCACCCCGTGGAGCCCCCTCAAGGGCGGCCTGCTCAGCGGCAAGTACCGCCGGGGCAGGCCCCTGCCCGACGAGGGCCGCGGCACCAGCGACGGGATCAAGAACCGCCTCACCGAGCCGATGTACGACCTGATCGACGTGCTCTGCGCCGTCGCCGAAGAGGCCTCCTGCACGCCCGCCCAGGCCGCGCTCGCGTGGGTGCAGGGCCGGCCCGGCGTCTCGAGCAGCATCATCGGCGCCCGCACGATGGCCCAGTTGCGGGACAACGTCGGTGCGCTGGGCGTCACCCTCTCGGCCGAGCACCTCACCCGCCTGGCCGAGGCCAGCACCCCCCCACCCATCTTCCCCCACAACTTCCTGCCCTTTGTCCACGACAACGTCCAGGGCGGCACGACCGTCAACGGCCGACCGAGCCAGCCGTGGCGCCTCGCGCCGCAGAACGACCAGGAACGCTGGTAGCCAAACCGGATCCATCATGTCACCAAAGGCCGATCCCGCCACGCTCGAACGCGAGACGACGTGGCTGATCCACAACGGACGGTTCGAAGAGGCGATCCGCCGCGCCCGCGAACTCGTCGCGCTCCGCCCCGATGATCCCGGCGCCATCGTCCTGCTCAGCTCCGCCGAGATCAGCGCCGGCAAGCCCGCAGACGCCACCCGGCGGCTGCGGCGCGCTGTGCAGCGCGCGCCCCAAGACGCCCGGCTCCGGCGAGTGCTCGGCTCGGCCCTGCGCCTCGAAGGGCGCGCCGATGAGGCGCTGGAGGAACTGGCCCGGGCGCTGGAACTCTCACCCGGCGACCCCACCGCGCGGGCGGCGCTGGCCGACATGCAGGTCCTTCGGGGCGACGCAGGGGCCGGCCTGCGCACGCTCGAGCCCATCATCCAGAGCGGCGCGTGGGACGCCAACAACGCCATCGTCCACGCCCTGGCCTGCGAAGCGCTGGGCAAGCCCGAGCAGGCGATCGCGCCGGTTCAGCGGATGTTGCACGAGCCGGGCCTCACCCACTCCACCCAGGTCGAACTGCGATACCGCCTCGGCAGCCTGCTGGACAAGTGCGGCCAGTACGACCGCGCCTTCGCGGCGTTCGACGAGGCGAATCGCCTGCAGCGCATCCCGCACGACCCCGACGCGATGGAGCGGGCGATCGACGAGGCGATCGCGAACTGGACTCCCGAGAACCTCCGCACCGTCGCGCGCCCCGCGATTGACGCTCAGCGAGCGGTCCTGATCGTCGGCATGCCCCGCTCGGGCACCAGCCTCGTCGAGCAGGTCCTCGCGAGCCACCCGCAGGTCTTTGGCGGCGATGAGCGGGGCCTGCTCACCCAGATCGCCGCGGAGCTGGACCACCCGGCCGTCGGCTGCCTGCCCGTGGTCCGTTCGCCGCTGGGGCTCCGTCGCCAGAGCCTGGCGCGCGGGGCCCAGCGATACCTCAAGCTGCTCGACGGCCTGGCCTCGGGCGAGCCCCGGGTGACGGACAAGATGCCCACCAACTTCCTGCACCTGGGGCTGGTGTGGGCGATGCTGCCCGGAGCGAGGGTGATCGCCTGCTCGCGCGACCCGATGGACACCTGCCTCTCGTGCTATTTCCAGAACTTCAGTCCCGCGCTGTCCTTCGCGTTCGATCTGCGCCACCTCGGCCGATTCCATCGCGCGGGCGAGCGGCTGATGACCCACTGGCGGAACGTGCTCGATCTGCCCATCCTCGACGTGGCCTACGAGGACATGGTGGAGGATCAGGAGGCCATGGCGCGCCGCCTGGTCGAGTTCATCGGCCTGGAATGGAACGACGCCTGCCTGCGCTTCCACGAGACCGATCGGGTGCAGATGACCTCGAGCAACCAGCAGGTGCGAAGGCCGATCTACCGAACATCGGTCCGCCGCCACGAGCGGTACGCGGCGCATCTCGCGGCGCTCAGGGCGGCACTGGGCGCCGGCTGACCCGAGCCATCATGTCTCCCAACTGGGACCCCCCGTCCCAGTGCGGTATGGCCCAGGTTGCCAGACCTCGATATTCGGGTCACGAACACCGAAATTATCGGACGATGCGTTCGGAATACGATTGGATGAAAATCCGCCTTGATCTGCCCAAGGCGGCGTGTACCATACAGACTACGACTTTATGTTCGGGCGAAGATTCTTTGAGAATTTCAGGGTTCTGCCTTGTTCGAGGGGGTGTCCATCGGCTACTTTGTTTCAAGCGTGTGAGGAACGTGGGGGGGATTGGGAGTGGGGTCAACGCAACCAGCCTGAAGAAAGACGGCACGGCGGCCTGATTGGCAGCGCCCCGGCGCCATGAGTGTGTGAGAGTTGGAGTTTCTAAGGAGAGACAAGAATGAAGAAGATGCTTGCTTGTGCGGGTCTTGCCCTCGGCGTCGCCACCGTCGCCAGCGGCCAGACGTTCTACGCCACCAACAACCTGTCCAGCGCCAACTTCGGCACCGCCGGCGATGAGTTGATCACCTTCGACTGGAACACCGCCCTGTGGTCCTCCGTCGGCGTGGTCACCGACTCCACCGGCGCACCTCGCGGCGGCCTCGGCGGGCTCGACTTCGACGGTCGCGGAAATCTCTACGCCTCGGACAGCTTCGGCGCTAATCCCGGCGACATCATGTTGGTCAACCGCAACACGGCCGCCGCCACCGTGATCAACCATGTGCAGACCGGGATTCACGATCTCGCGTGGGATCCCAACACCGGCAGCCTCTACGGCGTCGACTCTGCCGCCGGCCTGTGGGGCGGCCTGGACACCACGCCGTTCTTCGTCGGCAACTTCAACGTGAGCACGCTCGAGGTCGGCCTCGGCTTCGACAGCCGCGGCAACATGTACGTCCTCGACCTCATCTCCGACGTCATCTACTCCGCCAACGCCGGCGCGCTCACCACGCTGACCGCTCTGCACACCGTGCCGTTCAACGCCAACTTCAGCCAGGGCCTGTTCGTGGACTGGGCCAACGGCGACCTGGGCTATCACGGCGCGCTCAACGGCTCCGCGCTCAACAGCCCGAACCACAACTTCGGCTCGCTGGTCACCGGCGGCGGGTACAACCCCGTCCCGAGCAGCGTCTTCGCGACGCACACCAATGGTCTGCCCGAGGTTGAGGTCGGCGACCTCACCCGCATCCCGGCGCCCGCCTCCCTGGCCCTGCTCGGCCTGGGCGGCCTCGTCGCCGGCCGTCGCCGTCGCTAACCCGATCGCGGCCTGACATCTTGGATTCTTCGGCGAACCCTCACCTGCGGGCGGGGGTTCGCTCTTTTTGGCGATGACAAGACAGCCATCTCGAGCCCGTGTGTTCGGATCATGACGGCGTCTGGATCGATTTCTGTTTCCCAATCAAACAGAGAATCTGATCCGCGACCATAAAAAACCGCGCTTTTTCCCCCCGATCTCGGGGTTCAGTGTTCCCGCACTCCTGCTCGCGGGTTAAGGTGGGGTCCGCTTCGGAGGAGAGGATCCACGAGATCGTGAGAGGGACTCGGAGTCAATTCGTGCTTGTCCGTGCGTGTGCTGTCCAAACGTTTGGCGGACATCGCTCGGTCTTCGTCCTGTAGTTTCACTGTTCCATAGGAGAGACAAGAATGAAGAAGATGCTTGCTTGTGCGGGTCTTGCCCTCGGTGTCGCCACCGTCGCCAGCGGCCAGACGTTCTACGCCACCAACAACCTGTCCAGCGCCAACTTCGGCACCGCCGGAGATGAGCTGATCACCTTCGATTGGCAGACCGCCGCGTGGGCTTCCGTCGGCGTGGTCACCGACTCCACCGGCGCAGCTCGCGGCGGCCTCGGCGGGCTCGACTTCGACGGTCGCGGAAATCTCTACGCCTCGGACAGCTTCGGCGCTAATCCCGGCGACATCATGTTGGTCAACCGCAACACGGCCGCCGCCACCGTGATCAACCATGTGCAGACCGGGATTCACGATCTCGCGTGGGATCCCAACACCGGCAGCCTCTACGGCGTCGACTCTGCCGCCGGCCTGTGGGGCGGCCTGGACACCACGCCGTTCTTCGTCGGCAACTTCAACGTCAGCACGCTTGAGGTTGGCCTCGGCTTTGACAGCCGCGGCAACATGTACGTCCTCGACCTCATCTCCGACGTCATCTACTCCGCCAACGCCGGCGCGCTGACCACGCTGACCGCTCTGCACACCGTGCCCTTCAACGCCAACTTCAGCCAGGGCCTGTTCGTGGACTGGGGCAACGGCGACACCGGCTATCACGGCGCGCTCGACGGCTCCGCGCTCAACAGCCCGAACCACACGTTCGGCTCGCTGGTCACCGGCGGCGGCTACAACGGCGTTCCCGACAGCGTCTTCGCGACCAACGGCGGCACCGGCCTCCCGGACGTTGAAGTCGGCGACCTCACCCGCATCCCGGCGCCCGCTTCCTTGGCCCTGCTCGGCCTGGGCGGCCTCGTCGCCGGCCGTCGCCGTCGCTGATCGACGAACGGCTTCGTCTCGTGACTCACGACGGACCCCCGCCCAGCGCGGGGGTCCGTTCTTTCATTGGCGAACGGTTCATTTCAGTTCGGGCAGCCCGCGCTCGGCCCTCACCCGGTTGAGCGACACCAGGGCGGGCGGGTGCCGCTCAAGCAGGCGCACCAACTGGCTCGGCGTGCAGTCGAGCCGGATCGCCGCTTTGCGGTGGTCCAGCCCGCACGCGTGAAGCATGTCGAGCGCCTCGGCCAGCATGGCCGGGAAGTCTGCGTGGCGCGGGCCACACGCGATCCGTCCATCGCGGCAGCGCGACCGCCACAGATCGCTGCGCGCCTCGCCGGCGGGCACACCCCGGCGGACCTCGATCGCCAGAGCCATTCGGAGGCGCGAGAGCGCGACGCGCCGGTTCTCCTCACCGCTGCGCCGCTCTCCCGCCTGCGCGGTCACGCCGGTGGGCCCGTGCGTCAGCGTCACGTGGGTCTCGCGCTTGTTGCGGTGCTGCCCGCCGGGCCCGCCGCTGCGTCCCCGCTCGAGCGTGCACTGGCGGAGCAGGTCATCGGGAGCGAGCGCGGCCGGGTGGGTCATCGGTCGCCCGGCGATGGTGATGCGCTGACCACCGCCCACGCGGATTCGATCATGTCGAATCCGGCGGGGTCGAACTCCCGCAGGTCGCCCCTGGTGTACGGGAAGAAATCGTTGCGCCCGAAGTACGCCTCGCTCAGCTCGGCAAAGTACTCGGTCGAATTGGTCAGGGCGTAGGCCCGGCCGGTGCGATCGGTGGCTTCGGTCGCGCGGGTGACCCGCTCGTAGCGCCCCGACTCGCGCGCCGCGGCGAAGGTCCGCTCGATCTCGGGATGATCGGCGCGCACGATGGCGTGGTAGGCGTGCGCGAGCTCGTGGAGCATCATCATGGGCTGCTCGCAGCGCCAGAGTTCGTAGCGATCGAAACTGAAAATCTCGACGGAGCCCTCGCGCGCGGCGTCGAGCCCGTTGGCCGTGAGCCAATCGGCGCTGGCGTGGTACGCCGCGCACGCGGGATCCCAGCCGCCGCGGGCCTTCATGGCGGGGGTGAGCAGGATCGGGGTCTCTCGGAGACGCGCCGTCGCCGCCTCGGGGAGCACGTGGGCGATCATTTCAAGGTCAAACAGCACCGCGGCACGCAGCCGCAGGAACTCGAACGAGCCCTGATCGACGTCGGGATGGACGCGGACGTCGAACCCCGCCAGCGGCAGGAGCTCGTAGGCCTCGACGGGCATGTCGCCCATGGACATCGGTTCGGGCTGAGACCTGGAAGGCGGCAGCGCGATCGCTCGGCCCGGCGCGAGGATCATGACGGCCAGGACGATGGGCGCCCGTTGCGCGAGGATGGACATTGTGTCACGCCCTTTCAGCAGGCCGTGGTGGGGACGGCGGCGAGGTGCAGGTCGGCTGTGCGTCCGGCGTCAAACAGCGCGGATCCGAGGCCGGCGATCATGGCCGCGTTATCCACGCAGTACGCCATCGGGGGCAGGAACAGTCCCAGTCGCTCGTGCCGGGCGAACTCGCCGAGGCGGGATCGAAGCAGCGAGTTTGCGGAGACCCCGCCGCCGACCAACAGCGATGCAACGGGGGCGGCCTCCCGAAGCCGTGTCAGCGCGCGCTGGAGCTTGAGCATGAGCGACTCGACGGCCGCGTGCTGGAAGGCGGCCGCGAAGTCCCTTCGATCGGCGTCGGACAGGTCGCTCGAATCTCGCGCGAAGGCGCCGCCGGGACCGGGCGTACCGCGCACCTGATAGAGCAGCGCGGTCTTCAGGCCGGAGAAAGAGAAGTTCAGCGAGCCGGGCTCGAGGCGGCTGATGGGCAGACGGAATCGCGTCGGGTCGCCAGTTCGCGCGAGAGCGTCAAGGGCGGGGCCGCCGGGGTATCCGAGGCCCAGGATCGTCGCGGCCTTGTCGTACGCCTCCCCCACCGCGTCGTCGATCGTGGCTCCGAGACGGGTCATGTCGATCGCGGAGTCCATCGCGTAGAGGGACGAGTGACCGCCCGAAACCACCAGACCCAGTGCCGGGAACACGCGATCCGGGTCGGCATCGGAGTCGAGCAGGCCCGCATAGAGGTGCGCCTGGACGTGGTCCACACCGATGAGGGGCACCTGCACTGACCAAGCCAGCGCTTTGGCCGCGGCGACTCCCACGAGCAGCGAGCCGATCAGTCCGGGTCGGTGCCCGACGGCGATGGCGCCGAGGTCTTCGAACCCACAGCCCGCGGCGCGCAGCGCTTCGGCGACGACGGGCGAGAGCCGCTCGACGTGGGCTCGGCTCGCGATCTCGGGCACGACGCCGGCGTATTTCTCGTGCAGGTCGTGCTGGCTGGCGACGATGCTGGAGCGCACGCGCCGCCCGTCCTCGACGACGGCGCAGGCCGTCTCGTCGCACGAGGTCTCGAGGCCGAGGATCAGCACGGGGTCACTGTTCCGTCGGGGGTGGGGAGCCGATGGGCTCGACGCCGGCGTCGACGAGCCACCGCTCGAGCTGGGCGCCGTTGATGCGCAGGTGGGCGATCTCGTGGCCGTGGGCGTCGCGAACGGTGAGTTCTCCGCCCACGATGTCGGCGTCGTCGGGCCAGAGATCGACCGCGGTCTCTTCCTTGGAGGCAACGGTCGCGAGAGACTCGATCCGTCGGTCGATTCGATCCATCTCTCGCTCGAGGCGCTGGCGGATCAATTGGGCCTGGCGGAGTTCTTCGGCCGTGATGCGGCTGGCGGGAGGGGCCTCCGCGTCGACGGATGGCCAGGCCCCGTGATCCGCACGGTCCTGCAGCGCGGCGAGCGCCGCACTCATCTGCGCGTCCTTGCCCTCCGAGGCAATCCACGTGGGATCGGACCAACGATCCAGGGCCTGATCGTGGTCGGCGGCGCGGATCAGTTCGCGCGCGTGCCTCGCGTTGAACAGGTCGAACTCTTCCTCGGGAGAGATGGGCACGTAGTAGCCCGGCGTGGGATCGACGCCCCATTCGACCGAGTCGTCGAGCCGGTGCAGGCACCGGCCGCTGGGCAGGTAGTAGAGCTGCTCGGTGATCTTGAGCTGGGCGCCATCGTCGGAGCTGGGCAGGTTGATGACGGACTGCACGCTGCCCTTGCCGAAACTCCGCGTGCCGACCGCGATGGCGCGGCCGTTCTCGGTGAGCGCGCCGGCGAGGATCTCGCTGGCGCTTGCGCTGGAGTCATTGATGAGAATCGCGATGGGAAACTCCGGAAGCGTGTCTGCCGCCGTGGCGCGGATGACGCGCTCCGGGAATGCGCGGCCGCGAGTGGAGACGATGACGCCGTCACGGAGGAAGAAGTCCGCGATTCGTGCGGCCTCTTCGAGGACGCCGCCGGGGTTCCACCGAAGGTCGATGATCAGGCCGCGGAGCGCCCCGGAGTCCGCGCCCATGGCCGTGAGGGCGTGGGCCACCTCCTGCGAGCAGTCGGGGGTGAACTGCGTGAGCCGCAGATAGCCAATCGAGCGGTCCGCGTCGATCAGATAGCGCCAGTCGAGCAGATCCTCGCCAAGGCGGGTCAGCCCCTTGACCGACCGCGTCTTGATGTGGTCTCGCGTGACCTTCATGGGGATGCGCCGGCCGTCGCGCTCGACCACGATGTCCACCGGCGTGCCCGGCTCGCCGGTGAGCTTCTGGACCGAGTCGTCGCTCGACCAGCCGGCGGTCGATTCGCCGTTGATCTCGACGATCCGGTCGTCGGCCATGATGCCGGTGCGGTAGGCGGGGGAGTCTTCGAGCGGCGTGACGACGGTGAGCCAGCCGTCGCGGAGCGTGATCTGAGCGCCGATACCGACATACTCGCCGGTCAGCTCCTTCTGGAACTCGCCTCGAACTTCGCCGGGGACGTAGACCGTGTACGGATCGCCGATGGCGTCGAGCATGCCCCGGATGGCAGCGGTCTGAACATCCTTCTCGTCGAACTCCCGGACGAATCGGGTGTCGAGGAGGTGCTTGATGTCGATCATGGGATCGAAGAACTCGGCATTGTCGGAGCGGCCCGAGAGCGCGAGCGTCGAACCCAGCACGGCGACACCGAGCACGCCGACGAGTCCGCAGTCGAGCAGGAATCGCTTTCGCATTGGTGTTGGGCCTCCAGAGCGTGAACCCCGCGGGGGAGCACTGGAATCGTAGCCGAACGCGGCAAGAACCCCTCAGACATATGCTTGTTCGTGCGAGAGCGTCCCGGGGTTCGTCTCCCTGGAGTCGCCAGAGCCGCGTGGGAACGCCTCGACCCCGGATGAGCCAGCGCCAGGACATCGAAGTCAAGGCCGAGCGAACGGTGGTCG
Organism: Phycisphaeraceae bacterium; assembly: GCA_020639195.1. Taxonomy (GTDB): domain Bacteria; phylum Planctomycetota; class Phycisphaerae; order Phycisphaerales; family UBA1924; genus JACKHB01. The sequence goes on from JACKHB010000002.1 coordinate 174,440, forward strand.
CGGCGGTGCGTCTGCCCGAATCTCGGTACGACCCGGCTAACCCGTTTGGGGAGCTCGTGGCGTTGGCGCAGCAAGCCGGCGCGGTGGTGGTTGGCGAACTCGAGCAGTTTCGCGACTCGCCCGAGCCCGGCACGTTCATCGGGTCGGGCAAGCTCGAGGAGCTCCGCGACCTTTGTGAGCGCCTCGACGCGAGCGTGGTGATCTTCGATCACGAGCTCAGTCCGCGCCAGATCGGGAACATCGAGAAGGTGGTGGGCCTCAAGGTGCTCGACCGGAGCGAGTTGATTCTGGACATCTTCGCGAGCCGGGCCACGACCCGACAAGCGCGGCTCCAGGTGGAGCTCGCGCAGCTCGAGTACACCTATCCACGCCTGCGAGCGATGTGGACCCACCTCGAGCGGATCGCCGGCGGTGGGGGCATGCGTGGGGTGGGCACGCGCGGCCCGGGCGAGCAGCAGCTCGAGATCGACAGGCGCCTGGTCCAGCGGCGAAAACTGACGCTCCAGCGAGAGCTCGCCGACATCCAGGCCCGCAAAGCGCGGGAGGTCGGCGCCCGGCGCGGGCAGCACGTCACCGTCGGGCTCGTGGGCTATACCAACGCGGGCAAGAGCACTCTGTTCAACGCGCTGACGGCCGGTGGCGCCTACGCGGACGATCGCGTCTTTGCGACCCTCATGACCCGCACGCGCGAGTGGCGGATCGATCGGGGCGTGCGGGTGATGCTGTCGGACACGGTGGGATTCGTGCGGGATCTTCCGCATCACCTCGTCGCGAGCTTTCGGGCCACGCTGGAAGAGGCGACGCACGCCGACGTTCTGCTGATCGTGCTGGACGTGTCCGATCCCGCGGCGGAACTGCACTTTGACACGGTGCAGCGCACGCTGGACGAGCTGTTCAAGGATCTCGGGCGACGCGAGCCCGGATCGCCCAGGGCCCCGAGGCGGATCCTGCTGCTCAACAAGATCGACCGGCTGCGCGACAACCGCGAGGTGCTCATCTGGAGGGCGCGAGTGCCCGACGCGATTCCGATCTCCTCGCTGCTGGGGCCCGATGGCGTGGCGCCGGGGCTCGACGCGCTGGCGGCGGCGATCCGGGACGAGGTCGTGGGCGAAGAGCGGGAGATCCGCCTGGCAGTTCCGATGTCCGACGGGCGATCGGTGCTCGCGGTGGAATCCGCGGGGCAGGTGCTGGAGAGGCGATACGAGGACGACTCGGTCGTGCTCACTGCGCGGCTGGGAATGCGGCAGATCGAGCAGTTGCGAGCCGGCGGGGTTCGCTTTGTCGTTCGCTGAGTTCGTGGACCTCGCGCGCGCGACGCCAGAAGAGTGTCTTTCTCCTGGGAGCCTTCCGGGCGGGCGATGCGATTCGGCGCTCGGCCACGGCGCGTGCCGTGGGTACGATGGCCCGACGGGGAGAGGGGCTCGGGCCGCGAAGCGTTCGAGCCGCACACCCGCCCGGAGGCCCTTGTCGTGAGCGAGGACGTCTTTCCGGCAACGATGAGCACGTGGATCGGCCACCGGCTGCTCGAGGGAGCGGGGGGGCGCGCCGAGGTGAATCGCCACGTGATGGCCGTGTACGGCCGGCCGCTTCGCACGTACTTTCTCGGCTGCTCGGAGCGATGGCTGGGCGAGCCCGACGAGGTCGTGCACGGATTCTTCGCCGATCGGCTGGCGCGGCCGGGCTTCTTCGACGACTGGCGCGAGAGCGGATTGTCGCTTCGTCGATGGCTCGTCAACGGCCTGTGTTTCTACATGAAGGAACTGCGGCGCAGGCGCCAGCGGGACGCCCGCGCCGGAGCGATGCTCGATGATCCGGTGACGTTTTCGGGCGATCCCGAGCGGACCGTGGATCGCGAGTTTGTGGTGGAGGTCGTGCAACGGGCTCTGGATCAGGGACGGGTGTTCTGCGCGGATGCGGGATTGTCCGAACATTGGGCGATCTTCGAGGCCCATTACGCGCGCCAACTCGAATACGCGGACATCGCGCCGCAGTTTGGCGTCTCGACCGCGAGAGCCGCGGTCATGGCGCGCACGGCGTCCAAGCATTTCAAGAGCGCGCTGCGTGAATTGATCGGGCGCGACACTCCCACTGGGGACGTCGACATCGAGATCCGGGACCTGGTCAGGAGCATCGAATGAGCGGGCCCAATCCCACGCCCCCGGCGGATCGGCTCGACGCGTCGGCCGTCACGCGCCTCCTCCAGTTGGGTCTGGACGGCCCGCGCCGACCCGTCGACGCGTTGATCGATCGGTTGGACGCGTCCGGCGGCGGGGCGTGGCTGGATCGGTCGCTGGAGCGCCTGGGGGTTGGGCACAGCGCAGAGGCGGCGGACGCGGTGCGCGCGATGAGCGTGGCCGATCTGAGCGCCTTCAAGGACCGGGCCAAGATCGCCATGCGCGACGCGATCGGCGAGGACGATCGGCTCTGTGGGCTGCTCGGATACATGCTGTCATTGGCGGGCGCGCTGGCGGTGCATGGCACGAGCATCTCCAGCCGCGGCGCGATCGAGCAGCAGTCGGTCCTGTTGGATCTCGGCGCGGCCCTGCCGGGGACGCTGGGCGAACTCGTTGCCGATGGAGCCATGCGGGTCCAGGCGGACGCCTGACCCAATCCCATCAGTCTCGCGCCTCGCGGACGTGCACGATGAAGGACATCGAGTTGTCCATTGTCGAGGACTCTGGGGTGGGCTCCACCGGCTCGATCGCAATCGCCGCCATGTAATCCCCCGCGGACGGGATCGTCCAGGCTCCCCTGGCGTCCATCGCGATCGAGACCGCGCCGTCGCGTCCTTCAGGAATCGCCACCTCCGACTCCCACGCGAGGCCGGCGATCTCACGACGGATTCGGAACACGCGCCCTGCCATGCCCCTTGCGTGCACCTGCACCATGAGCGTGAACGGTCTGCCCGAGGTGGGCGAGGCCGCCTCTCCTCGCTCGTTGGCCACGAATGCGTCGGCGATCCACGCGTTGGCGCCAAACGCCGCGGGCGGAACCGGCTCGGCGTTGCCCGGCCCGTAGGTCACGACCGAGCCGTCGGCGATCGCGGCGAACAGCACTCCCGAGTCTGGATGGAACGCAAGTCCCTCCACGGGCGCTCCGCCGGGCCGCACTCGAATGGCCTCGTCCCCGGTCTGGGTATCGACGAGTCGGATGGCGCCCGCGGAGTCGCCCACCGCGAGCCGATCCCCATCAGGGGTGAAGGCGAGCGAGGTCGGCCGACCACTCCCGGCGCTGGGGACGACGCGCGACGCGGCGGCTTCATCTGACCACAGCACAACGGTCCCTTCGGTGGTCGCGATGGCGGCGCGCGCGCCGTCGGGCGCGATCGCAACGGCGGCGGACCACGAGGTCCCGAGGTCAATGGTGTCGTCCACCAACAGCCGCCCGATACCGACAATCGCTGCGGTGTGTTCTCCCGCGGCGACCGCGCGTGTCCCGTCGGCGCACAGGGCCAAACTGGCGATCGATGCCTGGAGCGCGTGGATGCGCCCGTGTTCTTGGCCGGACTCGGGGTCGAGCGACCGGATCCAGCCAGCCGAGTCTCCCACGATCATTCGGCGTCCGGAAGCGTCGAGCGCGAGTGCCTCGGCCGATGATCCGAGGACCATGGTGGAATCAACCCGCTGCATCGTCGCGTCCCAGAGCCGGAGCGTGCCGGCCGCATCGAGCGTCGCGATTCGCTCCCCTCCCGCGCCTAGCGATCGAACGGGAGCCTCGTGCGCGGCCGGCGGTCCGGCCGGCGCCATCGAACCGCTGTCTCGCACGCGTGCCGATCCGTCCGCTCCGACGGCCACGAGCGACGCGCCGTCGGCCATGACCGCCAGGTGGGTGATCCGAGACCCCTGCGCGTACCTTCCCGAGCCGGTTGGATCGAGGCGGTCCATTCTCCAGGTACGAACCTCACCGTTCTGAGACACCGCGCGAACCGTCGTCGACGCGGCGCTGCCCCCGAATGCGGCCGAGAGCATCGGCTCGGTCGGCCCGCCCATTCGGATCAACTGCCCGCCCCCGGCCGCGTCCCACAGCGCCACGGATCGATCCGCCGATGCCGAGAGCAAGATCGATCCATCGAGTGAGAACCGCAGACTCAGCACCTCTCCGAGGTGCCCCTCGAACGTTCCCAGAGAGGACACCTGCGAGTCTCGAATCTCCCACAGGACGATCTGGCCATCCTCGGCGCCCGTCGCCAGCAATTCGCCATCGGCTCCAAACGCCAGCGCCCGAACTGGCGAGGCATGTGCGGGCAGCGTGCCAAGCTCTCGCGGCGGATCGGTAGCGAGAAGTCGTACCAAACCGTCGGCCCCACCAGCCGCGAGCATGGTTCCATCGGGCGTGAACGCGAGCCCAACAATGGCCCCCGAAGCGCCGGCCCTGTCGGGCGACCACGATCCCAGCGGCTCACCAGTCCGCGGATCTCGCAGGCGGATCGAGCCGTCCCAGCCGCCGATGGCCAGCGCATCGCCCGCGCGGGACATCGCCAACGCGCTGGCGCCGGGTCCTCCAGCGGGAAACGTGCGGACCACGTGTCGCATAGGAAGGTCGAGCACTGTCACGGCCCCGTCGGCCGAGAGCGCTCCTACGTAGCGGCCATCCCCGGAGTTGGCCAATGCGATCGGCCTGCCGCCCGGAGAACGGACTCGCATCACTTCGGCATCGGAGACCACATCGAACAGGAGGATGTCCCCCTGAGCGCCCCCCGCGATCAACGTCTCACCATCCCAACCAAACGCCACGGCGCCAAGGCCTGCCAGCGGCAGACGGGCCATGTGGTGGCTTCGATCCATGGCCCACTCGAGGTACTCCAATTCCCATCCGACGCCCTGAGTCTGGGCCAGCATCAGATGCCGGCTGGCGGCGCCAAAGTCGCCGCGGGCCAACGCGTCGTTCGCCGAGGAGATATCGCGCAGGTACGCGCGCCTCTCGGCCAGACGCTGGGCGTCCTCCGCCCGCGCCTTGGCGTCCAACGCGGCCTGCTCGGCGATCAGCGCTCGCTGTGCCTGGTATTCCGCCGCGCTGCGGGCCGTCTCGGCCATGACGGCCTGCGCCGACAGGAGTTGGCTCGATCGCGCCAAGTCATCGCGGCTGATGCGCAACTGCTCGCTTCGTTCCTCGGCCTCCGACCGGCTCTTGTCCGCACTCTCGCGGGCGTCTCGTTCGCGGGTGACACTGCGCTGCAAGTCATTGCGAGCGCGCGTCAGTTCGAAGTTCTTGACGCCCAGGACGCCCACGAACACGAGCAGGGCCAGGACGGCCGCGACGCTCGCCGAGACCCAGCCCCAGTTGCGACGGACGAACTTGCCGATTCGGTAGCTGGCCTTGGGCGGCCCGGCCAGCACGGGCTCGTTGCGCAGGTGCCGGCGGATATCGGCCGCCAATTCGGAAGCGGACGCGTATCGGCGCGTTCGGTCCTTCTCCATGGCACGAAGGACGATCCAGTCCAGGTCCCCCTTGAGCATCCGGGCGAGCGACCGCATGTCGGTGCGTCGGTAGCGCGCGATGCGAGTGGACGCATCTCTCTGTTTGATCAGGCGCGTCGACGGCCGGATCGGCTGCGACTCGCGGATGGCCCGCTTCATCTCCTCCGATCCGCCCCTGCGCAGAACCTTGCTCTCGAAGGGACGCTGACCGACCAGGAGTTCGTACAGGATCGTCCCCAGCGAGTAGATATCGGTGCGCGTGTCGAGTTCTTCCGGGGGAAGCTCCGCCTGCTCGGGGCTCATGTACTCTGGCGTCCCGATGATCTGACCCACCTCCGTGTGCATCGAGCGTTCCTCGGTGGACCGAGTGATCGCCCTGGCCACGCCGAAGTCGATGATCTTGGGGGCTGGCGAGGACTCCTCCATCGAGACCAGCACGTTCGAGGGCTTGAGATCCCGATGGATGATGCCCTTCTGATGCGCGTACTGCACGCCGTCGCACACCTGCAGGAACAGATCCAGGCGCTCGACCGTGGAGAGCCGTCGCGCATCGCAGAAGCTCGTGATCGAGTCCCCCCGCACATACTCCATGACGAAGTACGGCCGCCCCGCCGGCGTGGCGCCCGCTTCGTAGATGCGGGCGACGCACGGATGGTTCATCAGCGCCAGTGTCTGGCGCTCCTGCTGGAATCGCGCGATCACCTGTCGCGTGTCCATGCCGGGCTTGATGATCTTGAGCGCCACCTGGCGCTGGAGACTCCCCTCCTGATCGGCCAGGTAGACGAGCCCGTACCCGCCCTGCCCGAGCAGGCTCACGAGGCGGTATTGGCCGATCCGGTCGCCGGGGCCGAGGTCGTGAGACTGCGCTCCGCCCCACGCCATTGCCGAGAGGTCCGCGGTCTGCGGCACACGCTCGGTCGGAGTTGGATCAGGAGTCGTCACGCGCCAAACCGCCCCCAAAGGCCCTGGGCGTAGGGTACTCTCACGATGGTCGCCCGTTGTACGCCGCCGAGAGCATCGCGATGATCGAGTTCGACCCGGTCCCGCGCAGAGTGTTCCTGGGACTGGGGCACCCCCCGCTGCTCGCTGCCGCGAGGTGGTTGCGGGAGACATCACCTCCCGACCCGGAGCTTCTGGTGGTCACACCGGGTGCGCGGGCCGGGCGTGTGCTCTTGGCAATGCTCGCATCCGAAGCGCAGAGCGTGATCACGCCCCCGATTCTGCTCACTCCGGGCGCTCTCCGCGAAGCGCTGCTGCCTCCGATTCGACCGAAGGCCGGCGGAATCGCCAGAACGGTGGCCTGGATGGAGGCCGTCGACGCGTTCTCAGATATCGAGCTCGAGCCGCTCACAGGACGATCCGAGGCGTCCCGACGTGTGCGCAATTCCATGGCCCGCCTGCTTTCCTCCGCCAGCGAAGACCTGGCGGGTGAAGCGATGCGATTCGCCGACCTCCTTCCACGTCTGCGGATCCTGCCCAGCTTTCCCGACCTGGATCGCTGGGAACTCGCCGCGCGGATACAGGACAGATACGAGTCGACGCTCGGGCACGTGGGGCTGGTCGATGGCGCATTGCACGCCATCGATCGCTTGAACTCGGCCGACCTCGCCGGGCGTCACGTGCTCCTGGTGGGAACGGCCACCCTTCGCCCCGTCATTCGGCGCGCGCTGGCGGGCAGCCGCGTCACCAGCCTCATCGCGGCCCCGCAGGAAGCCGCTTCGGGCTTCGATGAACTCGGCTGCATCGATGTTGACTTCTGGATGAGCGCGCCGATCCCGATCGATACGTCTCGCATCCGATTCGTCGGCAGTCCGCGGGAGCAGGCGGAAGCGGCGATTACCTCAGCGGCTGTGCTCGATGATCGGTCGGCCTGCGATGTGTCAATAGGACTGGCCGACCCCTCGATCACCGATGCCCTGGAGCGATCCGCGTCGCGAGCGGGTCTGCGCGTGCACCCCGCGGCCGGTCGGTCGTTCGGCTCGACCCGGTTGGGGAAGCTACTTCAACTCCTCATCGCGCACCTGAATCGACCCGGCTTCGACTCGCTCTCCGCGCTCGCCCGCCATCCGGATGTGGAAGCGGCTCTCGTTGGAGATGGCCGCCCCCACGAACTCGAGTGGTGGGTGACAGCGCTGGATGTGGTGGCTCAGCGGCACCTCGCCACAAGTCTTGAGCCGGTCTGGGGCGACGGGACCGACGAACCGAGCTCGAGTGGTCGGGCCGTGAATCGGCTCATGCGCTCGATTGAAGAGTTGCTCCACGGTCTCTTGGGCGAAGACGGGCGAGACTCGGCGCCGGTGCAGCGCTGGGCGCAGCCGATCGGCTCGTTCCTGACGCGAGTCTACGGGCATCGATTGCTGGCCCCGGGCAACGAGGACGACCGCCTGCTGCTGGGTGCGGCACAGGCCGTTGGAGATGCATTGGCCGATCTGGCTCGTCACGGCCCGGCGCGGTCGGTCAGCAGCGCGGAGGCTCTGGAACTCCTCGTCGAGTCCTTGCAGTCAGTTTCGGTGCCGGTTCCCACTCCTCCCGAGGCGATCGAAGCCTTGGGATGGCTCGAACTCACGCTGGACTCCGCCCCCGACCTGGTGGTCGTGGGCCTGAACGAAGGGCGCATCCCGAGGATCGGCCAGTCCGATGCCCTGCTCACGCCCAGCGTCCGTTCCACGCTCGGGCTCCAGGACGATCGGCTGATCGAGGCCCGTGACGCGTATGTGCTGTGGTCGATCACGCAGGGTTACCGAAGGGTCACGCTGATTGCCGGCCGAACGGATGCACAGGGCGCTCCCACCCTGCCAAGCCGCCTCTTGTTCCGAGAAGAGAAGGAACTGACGCGGCGAGCGCGGCTGTACCTGGATCCCAGCCGTTCCCGCGAGAAGTTGCGATCCGCGCACCTGCACGGACAGACGAGCGACTTCCCGATCGCCCGCGTCCACGAGTGTCCAGCCATCACGACGATGAGCGTGACGAGCTTCGCCGACTATCTTCGCTCACCCTACCTGTTCTATCTTCGGCATGTCCGGGGGCTCTTGCCCTTTGAACCACCCGAAGGACAGCTCGATCCCCCTGCGCGAGGGTCTCTGGTTCACGAGTTGCTCGAAGCACTCGGCCGGCGCGGCCCTTGGGCGGGCGGGCATCCCGGCGAGATCGAGGAGTTCCTGCATGATGAACTGTCCTCGCTCGCTCTTCGGCGATTCGGTCAAACGCCTCCTCCGGCCGTCGTGGTGCAACTCCTCGGACTTCATCGCGAGTTGTCGCGCTTCGCCGCTTGGCAGTCGGCACGAACCGCCCTGGGCTGGCGGATCATCGAGGTCGAATGGCGCCCCGAGCGGGGCGCCGCGAGTCTGGATGTCGAAGGCTCGCGGCAATGGCTCACCGGCACAATCGATCGCATCGAGCGGCACGAGACGCGAGGCACCTACGCGATTCTGGATTTCAAGACCGGCACCCGCCCGACCAACCCCGACAACGTCCATCGGCGCGCGGGCCGATGGGTGAGCCTCCAGCTCCCGTTGTATCGCCACCTCGCCGCTCCGCTTGGCATCGGTGAGGAGCCATTGCTGGCCTTCGTGTGCGCCGGCTCAGCCGATGAGCAGATCGACACGGTCGACGCCGAGTGGACCCCTCGCGAACTCGCCGCCGCCGATGAGGCCGCTCGCGCCGTCGTGCGCGGGGTGAGAGAGCACCAGTTCTCCGAGATCGGCGACCTCAGCGCCGCACCGGACGTCTTCCGCTGGCTCGCGGGCGATGGATTCCTGTCCAGCCGGGGCGGGGCCACATGACGACCTCTCGCATCATCCTCGCGTCGGCGGGCACGGGCAAGACCTATGCGCTCACCCTCCATGCCCTGGGACTGATGTGTAAAGGCGCCGATCCCGGCACGATCCTGGCGACGACGTTTACGCGCAAGGCCGCCGGGGAGATCCTCGATCGGCTTCTTCGAAGGCTGGTGGATGGCGCCGATTCTCGCGAGGGCGCCTCGGCGCTGACGGCGGACCTGGCGGTCCCTGTCTCGACTGAAGCCTGCGCCACAATGCTCGGTCGCGTTCTGCGGTCATCCCAGAGGCCCGAAGTCTCAACGATCGACGCCTTCTTCGCCCGTGTGGCGCGGTCGCACAGCGTCGAACTCGGCATCGACCTGGCGTGGCGCATCGCCGACGACGACGAGGATGCCGCTCTGCGCGACGAAGCAATCTCGGATGCACTCAACCATCCGGATCCCGCCGCAACTCTCGTCCTGCTCGACATGCTCGCGGGGCGCGAGTCTCGCTCCGTGCGGGATGAACTTCGACAAGCCGTCGCCGACGCGTACGCCGTGTTTCTGCAGACGCTCGCAGCCCCACGCCTCTGGCTCGCCGTGGGCCCCCACAACAGGCCGCTCGACCGCTCGGGCATCGCCAACGCGACGCGTGCGGCCCGAAGCGCTCCACCGGCCGTCAAGATTAACGGTGAGCCACACCACGGCTGGTTGAGAGCCATCGACCAACTCATCATCGCGATCGAGTCGGAGGATTGGGAGGCGATCGCGCGGAGGGGACCCACCTCAGCCATTCTCGCGGGCGCCGAGCCCGCCAGATACTGCGGACACCCCATCACCCCGGCGCAGCGCAAGGCCCTCGAACCCATCGCCGAGCACGCCCGCACGATGCTCCTCTCGCGCCATCGCGGCCGGACCCTCGCGCTTCGTGCCCTTCTGGAACGGTTCCACAGCGCATACGAGCAGCGCAAGCTCGAGTCCGGAATGCTCGTCTTCGACGATGTGCCCCGTCTTCTCTCCGACGTCCTGGGAACGGGACGGCTTAATCACCTGTACTTCCGACTCGATACACGCCTGCATCACGTGCTGCTGGACGAATTCCAGGACACGTCCCGCGCGCAGTTCAACCTCTTGGAGCCCATTCTCGACGAACTCGTCTCCGGCTCGCAGGGACGCAGCATCTTCGTCGTGGGCGACGCCAAGCAATCGCTGTACGGCTGGAGGAATGCCGCTCCGGAACTGCTCGAAGCGCTTCCCTCACGCTGGCCCCACCTGCGGTCAGATGCGCTCTCGGGAAGCTGGCGGTCCTCGCCCGTGGTGCTCGAGGCTGTCAACACCGTGTTCGAGTTGCTTGGTGCCGATGCCGCGCTCGCGGGTCAGCCAGGGGTCGAGGATTGGGCGAGCAGATTCTCGACCCACATCGCGCGTCACAAGGCGCCCCTCGCGGGTGAGGCCTCGCTGCGAGTCGTGCCCGACCATCCGGACGGGCCCGTCGAGGCAAGCGTTCTGGCCGCCGCCGACCTCGCCGCGGCCCGAACCAGGCAGGCCCCCTGGGCCAGTGTCGCCATCCTCCTGCGCCGGAACACGCTGATCCCCGCCTTCCTGCACGCGCTGCACCAGCGGGGCATTCGCGCGGCGGGTGAAGGCGGAAGCCAGATCACCGACTCGCCCGCGGTCGCGGTCGCACTCAGCTTGATCCAACTCTCCGAACACCCGGGCGATTCTGCCGCGGCGTACCACGTCACCGAATCGCCTCTCGGGCCATCGTTTGGTCTGCTCAACCCCTCCGATCCGGCCCAGCGGGTGCGCGTGGCGTCGGACGTGCGGCGCTCCATTGTGACCTCGGGCTACCGCCGATTCCTCGAGAGTGTTGGGCGCCGTATGGCCAGCGCGATGGACGCCCGCGACGCGATCCGGTTCGATCAACTCGTCGATCTGGCCAGCCGGTTCGACCAGCGTCCCGCTCCACGCTCCGACGCCTTCCGTCGGTTCGTGCTCGCCGCGCGCGTCGAGATGCCCGACGACGCGAAGGTGCGCGTCATGACCATCCACGCCGCAAAGGGGCTCGACTTCCACTGCGTCATCCTGCCCGAACTCGGCGGCGCCATCGGCCCCCGCGGCACCGAAGTCTGCCTGCTGCGTCCGACGCCGCTCGCCGCCCCCGATGCCGCCGTGCTGTCGATCTCTCGCGATCTCGCCCCCCTCCATCCCGATCTCCAACGGGCCGAACATGAACGACGACGCCGTGAGATCGAACAGGAATTGTGCGGCCTCTACGTCGGCATGACGCGCGCGATCCACGCGCTCGATCTGCTGATCGCCAAGCGGCAACGCGGCGATCCCAAGCTGAGCTGGGCGGCCATCCTCCACACGGCGCTCGCTCCTGGCGTCGACCCGGCCCCAGGTACGACTCCCTGGTCCAGAGTCATCGGCGACTGGACGACATCCGGCTCGATCGCCCCACCTTCTCCGCCTCCGGTCGAGGTCATCCCGCGCCTCATTTCTCCCTCCGCCGGTTCGGTCGCGCGGGCGTGGCTCACGCCCCCGTCTCGATCGGGCTCGCGGCCAGTGCCCCTCGCGCCGCTGTTCGATCCGACGTTCGAGGGACATCGAAACAAAGGCCTCGCGCTCCACGCCTGGCTCGAGACGATCGAGTGGCTCGAAGATTGGGCGGCCGACGCGGATTTCCTGCTCGAGTCGACGCGCCGGATCGGAATCGAACCGGAGAACGTCCGACAGAACCTCGACTCGCTGCTGGCTTCCCTGCACAATCCTTCCTCTTCGCTGGCCAATGCGCTCCGCCGATCCAGGTATGCCGGCTGGAAGGGACTGCTCACGGTCTACCGGGAGTGGCCCTTTGCCATGATCGACTCCCCGAGGCCCGATGGGGATTCGGGACTCGTTTCGGGCCGCATCGACCGCCTGGTGGTTGCTCGCGATCAAGACCGCGCCCTTCAAGCCGAAGTGATCGACTTTAAGTCCGGAGGCTCCGCCTCCGAGGCACAGAGCGAGCACGCGAACCAACTCGGCGCCTACCGCCGCGCCGTCGCCGCCGCATTCGATCTGCCCGAGTCGCGCGTCCAGACCACCGTTGTCCTAGTCGGGTCGGATCAGGTGCTCACGCTGCCGTCGGATCATGTCAACAATGGTGGCCCATGAGCCACCGGAGAGATCAATGACGGCCGACCCGATCGCAGCCCGGCTGCGCGTGGCCGTCCACGCCGCCCGACGTGCGGGGCGTTCCACGCTTGCGCATTTCCAGCAATCGGATCTCAACGTCGAACGCAAGGACGACGGCACACCGGTCACCATCGCCGACCGGGAAGCCGAGCGCGTCCTTCGGGCGATCATCGCCGACGCCTTTCCCGGCGATGGCGTCCTGGGCGAGGAGTTCGGCGAGACTCCCGGCGACTCCGGCTACAGGTGGGTCCTAGATCCCATCGACGGCACCAAGTCCTTCGTTCGGGGCGTTCCCGCCTACGGCACGCTCGTCGCCTGCGAGCGAGCCGACAGGCCAATCGTGGGCGTGGTGTACATCCCGGCTCTCGACGAGATCGTCTACGGCGGAATCGGCCAGGGCGCTTGGCACGCCCTCGGCGAGGCGGATCCCGTCCCCGCCCACGTCTCCTCGACCACCCGCCTCCGCGATGCGTGCGTCTGCACGACATCCCTGGGCTATTTTCACAAGATCGGGCGTGGCAGAGCGTTCGAACTGCTCAGCAAGCGCACCGGGCTCGTGCGCGGATGGAGCGACTGCTACGCGCACGTCCTGCTCGCGACGGGCCGCATCGACGCCGTCATCGAGCCGTATGTCCACTATTGGGATGTGGCCCACCTCCCGCCGATCCTGGGAGAACTCGGAGGACACTTCGCCGCGTTCGACGGAAAGCCCGATCCGCGGTCTTCCGATTGCATCGCGACCAACGGCCGCCTCACCGGAGAATTGCTCACACTCGTCAGAGACGCGGGGCGCGAAGCGCCAGTCGCCGCCGAGTAGGCGTCACATCGCCGATCCCAGGCCCATACACCGCCGCCACGTGCTCACCTGCCCGAGGTGCATCATGGTGTGGCTGAGCATGTAGAACGCGACCGTCCCGCCGACGGTCACCGTGCGCGATCGCATGCGGTGATCCTCGGGCAACTCCGGCGCGAACACCTCGTCACCGACGCTCAACACGCCCTCGACAAACGCCCCGTACGAGCGCCGGAACGCACTGACAATCGCCTCCATTGCCGGATAGATCGACCCCTTCGGATCGTCGCGGCACTCAAGCCCCGCACGAAACACGTCCGCAAAGCCCGTCGGCGGTTCGGCCGCGTCGGTCGGAACCCCCAGCAGCTCGAGCGCCCTTGACGGATAGAGGCACAGGTGCCCGTACACGAACGCCGGATGCACCGCGTCCACCTCCACACCTCCAACCCGGGCCTTCCTCGCGAAGGTCTCGGCCGTGACATCCTTCAGCAGCATCTCGCCCAGCCCGGTGCTCAGCTTCACGCACGCGCTGAGCGACGTCGCCATCGTGTTCATCTCTTGCTCCTCGGCCCGAAGGCAGAACCACGCTCCAGGGGTCAATTCCTCGCATCAGTTCCCGACAAACCGCGCATAGACCGCTCGCGCGGCGTGCTCCGACGCCACGCCGCGAACGATCGCTCGACCGTCCCCAAAGACAGTCAGCTCGATCTCGCCGCCGTCAACCCCCCGCTCCGCGCCGATCGCGCCCCGCACCATCGAACTCGACGCTCGAAACTCGCCGTGGCGCGACAGCGTCAACGCCAATCGATTCAGATCGATCCGCGTCTCCTGCGAAGCGTGCACCTGGTAGGCGTTCTGGCCGCAGAGCGCCACCGAGTCCTGTGATCCGCGCCCATCGAGAAACTCGAACCGCCTCTCCCCGCAGCAGGGACATTCCGGCCGTGGCCCGCCGGTGCTGAGCCGCCGCCGCCGCGACTCCCACAGGTCAAACTCGAGCAGACTCGGCGAGACGCTCGACGCAGCGCCCATCAGGATCTTGAGCGCCAGGTCAGCCTGCGCCGCCCCGACGATCGACACCACCGGCCCCCACACGCCAGCCGTGTCACACGTCTCCAGAGTCGCGGCACCCGGTGGCTCCTCAAAAACGCACCGCAGGCACGCCGTCCTGCCCGCGATGATCGGCATCACCATGCCCCGCGAGGCCACCGCCCCGCCGTACACCCAGGCGCCACCCGCCCGCACGACCGCATCGTTGAGCAAGTACCGCGTCTGCACGTTGTCCGTTCCATCCACGACCACGCCCGCAGCCCCATCCCCAACCAGAGGCAGCAGCCGATCGAGATTCCGGTGGGTCACATCCGCAACTTCGGCCCCGATCGACACCGAGGAGTTGATCGCGCGAAGCCGGTTCGCGGCGCACACGGCCTTCGGAGCCCGCTGACGCGCATCGGCCTCGTCAAACAGGATCTGGCGCTGCAGATTGGTCCACTCGACCGTGTCCCGATCGATCAACGTCAGCCGCCCGACCCCCGCCCGGACAAGCAAGTCCGCGGCGACACACCCCAGCGCTCCACACCCGACCACCGCGGCGTGCGAAGCCGCCAGCCGCGCCTGACCGGCCTCCCCGACGGGATCGAGGATCATCTGCCTGTGATAGCGGGCAAACTCGGGGCGCATCTTCTGCTCGTTGGCGGTCGGACCTGCGCCCGGACTGTACCCCCGCCGCCCTCGCTCCCCGCCCGCCCGGCCACTTGGAACCAAGCCGACGCGCCCGTTTGGCACGCCGATTGAGGAAGGCATCGGGGAGCCCCTATGGACTATGGCTTGTACATCTCCTCTTCTGGCCTGCTGACCAGCCTCTACCGGCAGGACGTGCTGACCAACAACTTGTCCAACGCCGACACACCCGGGTTTCGACACAGCCTCGCCGCGGCCCGCCAGCGCGATCCCGCGCGCGTCGAGGATTCCCTCTGGCAACTCCCCTCGAGCGAACTGCTGGAAAAGCTCGGCGCGGGCCTGCTGCTGTCGCCCACCCGCATCAGCACGCAGCAGGGTCCCCTCCAGACCACGGGCAATGACCTCGACGCCGCCATCATGGGCGACGGGTACTTTCTCGTCCGTGACGACGCCGACCAGTCCGGGCAGTATCTCCGGCTCACGCGCGATGGACGCTTCACCCGCTCGGCGGAATCCACCCTTGTTCGCGCGACGGATGGCAAGGCCATCCTCGACGAATCACAGCGCCCGATCACACTCCCCGACGCCGGCCAGATCACGATCGACGCCGACGGGGTGATCCGCGCCGACGGCGAGGTCGTCGCGCGACTCGCTCTGGTCGACACCCCGCAGCGCGACCGCCTCCTGCCCACGGCCGGGGGCCTGCTCAAGCCCGATGCCGACATCGCCTCGTCGCTCGAACCCGCAACGGGCTCGGTGCGCCAGCACGCCATCGAGGGCTCCACGGTGGACCCCGTCAAGGCGATGATGGACATGACCGGCGCGAGCCGGGCCGCGCAGGCCAACATCGGCATGATCACCTACCACGACCAGGCCATCGAGCGAGCCATCTCACTCGGTCGCGTCAACGGCTGAGAAAGGAACACCCATGGCCATCCTCGCCATGCAGTCCGCCGCGAGCGCGCTCTCCGCACTCAACACGCAACTCGACGTCTCGGCCCACAATCTCGCCAACGTCAACACGGCGGGATTCAAGTCCAGCCGCACGAACTTCCAGGACCTGCTCTACGTCGCGCGCGCGCAGCCGGGGGTCGAGAACTCCATCGGCGACATCCGGCCCACCGGCCTGTTCGTCGGCCTGGGTGTCAAGGTCTCCGGCACGCAACTCGACTTCGCACAGGGTCCGGCCCTGATCACCGAGAATCCTCTCGACGTGCGAATCTCCGGCGAGGGGTTCTTTCAGGTCCAGATCGAAAACGGCCAGATCGCCTACAGCCGCGCGGGCAACTTCATCGTCAACCGCGACGGCGAACTCACGCTCGGGAACGACCAGGGCCGGCGCCTCGAGCCCGGAATCCAGATCCCCGAGAACGCCGAGGCCATCGACATCTCCAGCGACGGTCGAGTCTTCGTCACCGTCCAGGGCGAGGCCGAGCCCCAGGAGGTGGGCCAGATCGAACTCGCCACCTTCATCAACCCCGCCGGACTCCGGCCCGTCGGAGAAAACCTGTACGTCGAGTCCGATGGCTCCGGCCCCCCCACCACCGGCGCACCCGGTGAGGAGAGTCGCGGCAGCCTCATCGCTGGGATGCTCGAAGCCTCCAACGTCGATCCGACCCGAGAACTCATCGAATTGATCCGCACGCAGCGAGCCTTCGAGATGAACAGCCAGTCCATCCGCGCCGCCGACGAAACCCTCCGTTCCGTCGCGCAACTCAGGCGATAACCCATGGCGACGCGACTGATCGCCATCCTCTCGTGCCTGCTCGCGCTGCGCGCCCCGGCGGACTCGGTCACGCTCCTCTCCCGGGCCACGCTCGATCCATCCTGCGATGTCACACTCTCGGACGTCGCCGTTCTCGATGGTCCCGCCGCGATCGCCATGTCCGACCTCGTCGTCCTTCCGGCCGCTCAGATCGACACCACATCGCCTTGGTTCACGGTGGACATCCAGCGACTCCGAGACGCGATCAGCCCCCTCGACGCCCACACCCGCGCGGTTCTGAACATCTCCGGACGCGCGTGCGTGGTTCGCGTCCGCGCGGTCAATGACGAGGACGTCTCGGAACAGTCCTCGCATCCGATTCGCGCGCTCGATCCGGCCCGCGCCAACGTCCGCGCGCATGTCGAAGCGGCGCTTGTCAACTACTTCCAGGTTCCCGCGAGCGAGCTGCGGCTTGAGTTTGAAGACCGCGATGCCGACCTGCTCAATCTGAAGACCGACGATCGCGCCGTCCACGCCCGCATCGCCGGGCTGTCCTCGCGCATCCCGGTCGTCGTCACGGTCTACGACGGCCAGACGATCGCCGCGTCGGGAACGGTCCGGATCACGACCCACGTCCTGCGTGAGGTCGCCGTCGCCGCCAGCCCGATCCGACGGGCCGAGACCATCACCCCCGACATGCTCCGCAATGAACAACGCTGGCTGCCGGCCGATGCCGAGCCGTGCAGCGCCGAGTCCCTGATCGGCGCCGTCGCGCGACGTTCCATCGACGCGGACCAGGCCATCGACGCCTCGGCCGCACAGCCCCCGATCGCGATCCACCGGGGCGATGTCGTCGTCGTTCACTGTGTGCTCGGGTCGATCGTGATCGAAGAGCGGGCCAGAGCCCGCCACGCCGCCCGCGACGGCGAGCCTCTCGAGCTCGAATCGCTCGACGGCGCCAAGCGCCGATTTCTCGCCCGCGCCGCAGGCCCGGGGCGGGCAGTCCTCATCGAAGGCCCCATCGGCCCGGAGCGCCATTCATGATCCGCACCGCAGCACTCGTTCTCATCGCCGCCCCGGCCGCATGCACCGCCCAGAGCCTCTTCCTGCAGCCCTTCCCCGCCGCGCCGTCCGCCAGCGAGGTTCCGTACCTCCGCGGCATCAGCATGCTCGCCATCGAGCCCCCCCAACCCCGCACGTACGCCATCCACGATCTCGTGACGATCCTGATCGACGAGAACAGCCGGGCCTCCAGCTCACAAACCCTCGACACGAAGAAGGACTCGGAGATCAACGCCAAGCTGAACAAGCTTCTCGACCTGGAAGAACTCCTCGAGACGCGCCTCGTGCAGGGCAACCTGACCGGCGTCGACCTCATCGACGCCTCGGGCGCCTCGAAGTTCAAGGGCGATGGCGATTACGAGCGAAGCGACCGGTTCACGGCCCGCATCACCGCCGAAATCATCGACGTCAAGCCCAACGGCACACTCGTGGTCGAAGCGCGCAAGGCGATCGTCCGTGATCGCGAAGAGTCCGTGATCGTCCTCACCGGGATCTGTCGCCAGGAAGACGTGACGAGCCAGAACACGGTCCTCTCGAGCCAGCTGGCCGACCTCGTCGTCGAGCAGCACAACACCGGCGACCTCAAGGACGCCGCGTCCAAGGGTTTCCTCACACGCATCGCCGAGGCGATCTTCAACTTCTAGCCGACCGACCCATCACGCACCTTGACCATCCACAGGCTCCCACCGCCCGGCGGCCTCACCCCGCGATACGCCTCTGCCACCTCCGCGCGTCGATACTCCGCCAGCATCCGATTCGCGATCAGCACGCGATACGCGTCGTTGTGCATCAGGAACGCCTGGAGCACCCACTGCTCGTTCCACGTCTGGGCCCGCCCGATGACCCACGGGCGCGGATACTGCACCGGAAAGAAGACGTCGTGCACGTGGATCAGCACGCCCGCGCGCAGCCGCGGCAGAACCTCAAAGAAGAACCAGTTCACGTCGCTGGCCATCCTCGCCACGTGCGACCCGTCGTAGAACAGCACGTCGCCCGGCCCAAGGCCCTCAAAGACCTCCAGCGGCGCCCGCTGCAGCACGACGCGATGCAGCGTCCACTGCGCAGGCAAGGCCCGCATCACACTCTCGTTGGGGTACGGCTCGACCTGCACCACCTCGCACGCCGCACCGTCGTGCAGGTTCCGCTCCAGCGCCATCGCCAGGAGCAGGCTCGACCAGCCGCATCCGACCTCGACGTACCGCCGGGGCCGGCGCGAACGGACCAGCCCGTACTGCACGATCGCATCGGCGTTGTTCCACATGCCGTTCTTCCAGTGGAATGCCGGCGCGCCGCCCGAACCGGTGGCATCCGAGTCTTCGGGCACATCGCGCAGCTCCGCCGCGAACGCACCCACCTCGCGCGCCACCGACACCTGCTCGTCCAGCCGCCACTCGATCCCCGCCGGCGTCCGGGCCACCTCCCAGAGATCGCGATTGGCCTCGAGAAACTCGATGTCGTTCAGCGGCGAGTCGAAGTTCTTGCGCTGAAAGTGCCATCCAAGGCCCTGGATCTCACGCCGGTCCGCGCGCTTGAGCACGTCGATCGCCGCCCGGATCTGCGCCCGGCTCGGCGCTCCCTCTCCGCCGCGCATGCTGACACTCCCCTCCCCCGCTTCGTCACTTCCCCGTCCCTACACCAGCCCCGTCGCGTAGAACACCGCGGTGAAGAACAGGTCGGCGATGATGATCGCAACCACCGACTGAACCACCGTGCGCGTCGTCGCCGAGCCAACGCCCGCCGCGCCGCCCACCACCCGCAGTCCGTTCACGCACGCGATCATCCCGATCAGCGTCCCGAACACCCCGCCCTTCACCACGCCCGTCAGGAAGTCCACCAGCTTCACCTGCACCAGCAGGTTCTCCCAGAACGTCGCCTGCGGGATCCCCAGAACCGCCGTCGAGATCCACAGCGCCGCGCCGATCGCCACGACATCCGCGAAGATCGCCAACGCCGTCATGCTCAGCACCGTCGCGATCAGCCGGGGCACCACCAGGAACCGGACCGGGTTCAGCGCGTGCGCCTCCAGCGCCTCGATCTCTTCGCTGACCACCATCGTCCCGATCTCCGCCGCGATCGACGCCCCCGCGAACCCCGTCAGCACGATCGCCCCGATCAGCGGCCCAAGCTCGCGCAGCACCGCCACACCGATGATGTTCGCGACCAGATCCCGCCGGCCGAACTCATCCAGCGGCGGCGCCAATTGCAGCGCCAGGATCAGGCCCACGCTCCCCGACACCAGCGAAACGATCCCGATCGACCGCACCCCGACGCGGATCATCTGCGAGACGATCGCCTTGCGCCCCAGCCTGACCCTCCGGCGCACCAGCGACGCAAGGATCACAGAGATCGCCTGCCACATCACGCCCAGCACATCGCCGACGTGATCCAGCACGCCCAGCGTCGCCCGCCCGACGTACTCCACCGGCGCAACCAGCAGGCGCGTCAGCACCGAGCCTCCCTGCGAGCCCGACCCCTCGGCCATCTACCCCCCCAGGGCCTCTTCCAGGCTCGACGCGATGCGGAAATACCGATCCAGGTGCGCGATCTCGAAGACCGCCCTCACCCGCTCGGCCATGTTGCACAGCACAAGCCGCGCCTTCCGCGAGTTCGCGTTCTTCATCGCCTCCACCAGCGTCGCCAGCCCCGAGCTGTCCATGTACGACACGCCGGCCAGATCCACCACCACGACAGGCGCTCCCCCCGCCGCCGCGCCGCGCAGCGCCTCGCGCAGCACCGGCGATCCCGAGATGTCGATCTCGCCCGACGGCTTGACGACCGTCGCGTTGCCGCGCCGCTCCGTGGACACGCGCACTCCCGATTCATCCGCCATCTGGGCCCCCCTGGTCGGCCGCCCCGGCGCCGCCGAGCCGCTTGACCATCGTCAGCCGCATCCCGCAGCAATCCCGCTTCTCGTACACAACGTCATCCATCGCGTGCTTGATGATGTGCACGCCCAGCCCACCGGGCCGCACATCCTCAAGGTCCCGCCCCTTGATCTCGCCGCAATCCACCTGCCGCGCCTCATCCTCGATCACGATCCGAATCCCGCCCGGCTCGCCCTCTTCGGGCCAGATGCTCACCCAGATCGACCCGTCGAGCCGCCGCTCATACCCGTGGCAGATCACGTTCGCCAACGCCTCATCGACCGCCAGCGCCACCTGGCTCGACGCCAACTGGTCGAACCCCAGCCGGCGCGCCACCGCCCCCACCATCTCGCGCACGCCCGAGAGATACTTCGGGTCGCTGCGGATCTCGACCCGCACATGCGCCGGGCCCGCGCTCACGAGCCGCCCCCGGGCTCACCCCGTCCGCCCGCCCACGCCATCCAGCGCTCCACAGCCTCGCGCCGGCGCCACTCCGGCGCCGCGTGGTCGTATCCAAGGGTCTGACCCGTCATCCGCTGCAACGCCCGGATCGACAGCATCCGGACGGCCCCGTCGTCGGAATCCAGGCCGCCGATCAGCTCCGGAATCGCGTTCTGATCCCCCGTTCGGGCCGCATCCACGATCGCCTCGATGCGACCCTCGGGCGCCAACTGGTCGAACCCCTTGGGCGTGGACTTGGTGCATCCGGCCATGGCCGCCGCAATGCCCATGCACCCCGCTCCGGCCAAGAGACGCCTCATCGGTTGATCCTAGTCGAAACGCGCCGCCGTCGCCCCATGCGGCCCTATCCTGACCCCTTCCCCCCAAGGGGCACTCCCCATGCCACCACCCGGCACCCACGACCAGGTCGTGCCCATCCTCGATTTCGGCAGCCAGACCGCTCAGCTCATCGCGCGCCGTGTTCGCGATGCCGGCGTCTACTCCATCCTCGTGCGCCCCTCCATCACGCCCGAGGAACTCCGCGCCATGAACCCCGCCGCCATCATCCTCTCCGGCGGCCCCGCCAGCGTCTTCGAGCCCGGCGCGCCCGACTTCAATCCGCAGATCCTCGACCTGGGCGTCCCCATCCTGGGCATCTGCTACGGCATGCAACTCGCCGCGCGCCACATGGGCGCCGCCGTCACGCCCGCCTCCCACCGGGAGTTCGGACGCGCCTCGCTCTCCATCCTCAACGACGATCCCCTGCTCCGCTCCGTGCCCGATCGAACCACCGTCTGGATGTCCCACGGCGATCAGGTCTCCGGCCTCGAAGCCGCGAGCCTGGTCCCTCTCGCCGCCACCTCGACCTGCCCCTTCGCCGCCGTCCGCTCCAACGACCCCCAGCGCCCATTCGTCGGAGTGCAGTTCCATCCCGAAGTCACCCACACACCCCACGGCGCAGACATCCTGCGCAATTTCCTCTACGAGATCGCCAAGTGCCGCGGCACGTGGCGCATGGCCGACTTCGCCGCCGAGCAGACCATCGCCATCCGCGTACGCGTCGGCGGCGACCGCGTCATCTGCGGGCTCTCCGGCGGCGTGGACTCGGCCGTCACCGCCGCGCTGCTCCACCGCGCCATCGCCGACCAACTGACCTGCGTCTTTGTCGACAACGGCCTCCTCCGAAAGAACGAACGCACCCTCGTCGAATCGACCTTCCGCGACCACTTCCGCGCCGACCTCCGCGTCGTGGACGCCTCGCGCGACTTCCACTCCGACCTCGCCGGCGTGCTCGATCCCCAGGAAAAGCGCCGGCGCATCGGCGCCCGCTTCATCAAGGTCTTCAGCGACGCCGCGACCGGCGTCAAGGGCGCCCGCTTCCTCGCGCAGGGCACCCTCTACCCCGACGTCATCGAGTCCGGCCACGGCCACGCCGGCCACAGCGCCGGCATCAAGCTCCACCACAACGTCGGCGGCCTCCCCAAGGACCTCCCCTTCGAACTGATCGAGCCGCTCCGCGAGCTCTTTAAGGACGAAGTCCGCAAGCTCGGCGAGGTCCTCGGCCTGCCCGACCAGATGGTCTGGCGCCACCCCTTCCCCGGCCCGGGCCTGGCCGTCCGCGTCCTGGGCGAAGTCACCCCCGAACGACTCGACATCGTCCGCGAGTGCGACGAGATCCTCCTCGAGGAAATCATCGCGGCCGACCTCTACCGCAAGACCTCACAGGTCTTCGCCGTTCTCCTCCCAGTCCAGTCCGTCGGCGTCATGGGCGACGGCCGCACCTACGAGCACGTCGCCGCCATCCGCGCCGTCGAGACCCAGGACTTCATGTCCGCCGACTGGTCGCGCATCCCCTACGCCGTCCTCGAACGCGTCTCCAGCCGCATCATCAACGAGGTCCGCGGCGTCAACCGCGTCGTCTACGACATCTCCAGCAAGCCGCCCGCGACGATCGAGTGGGAGTGACGCCCGACCGGCCCCCTCCGGCGCGCACTTCACCAACCCCCCAAACCCCCATGCTTCAGCATGCGCGCGCGCCGGCGCCCCTGCCTCTGAGATTCTCAGAGATTCCAGCAGAAAATCTTACGCCATGCGCCCCAACGACTTGCGCGCACGCATTCGCGCGACACCCCTCCGGCGCGCGCGCGCTGGCGAAGAACCCGCCCATGGGTAGAGATGCCCATCGAATCCGCCATCCCCCTCTCCGACACCGACCGCGCCATCCTGCGCGCCCTGCTCACTCGCGTGCCGGGCCCGGCGAGCGCGGCGCCTCGGCCGTGCTCTGAATCCGCCGACGCTCTGACCTCCGCCCTCACCGCCGCGGGCCTCGACGAACTCGACCTCCCTCTCTGGTTCGCCCAGCCCCACATCCAGCACTACATCCGAGCCCGGCGCGCCCTCGACGACTTCCTCGATGAGCAATCCACCCGCGCCGCCCGTCGCGAGGGCCTCGAACTCCTCCGCACGCTCCCCGCGCTCACCCGTGCGCCGCGCGCCGCGAGTTGGCCGTGCTCCGATCCTCCCGACCCCCGCGCCGATGCATCCCCGTCCGAGCCGGCCCCTGCCGCGCGCTCGCTCAAGGAACTGCGCCTCATCGCCACCGCCCTGCTCCGCGCGCCCACCCCCGCGCGCGCGCCGCGCACCCGTCGCGCAAAGCCCGCGGTTCAGTCCCCGGCCCCACCCCCGATCCAACCTGCGCTCCCGACCCGACACCCGGCCCATCCCGAGGACCTGCCCGAGGACCAGCCCGAGCCCGACTTCCCCGACGACGCCACCATCGAGCAGGCCCTCACCTGGGCCACCGAATTCCTCGCACAGATCGAGCCCAGCGCCCCGGCGCCCATCGCCGCGCCGACGCACGACACGTCCTGAGTGCCCGATCGCGCCGGAGCACGCCACCCTCTCCGATCTGGTTCCTTTCGGTATGCTCCATCCATGGCGAGGAAGCCCTCCAAGCCGTCTCCACCGGACAAGGCCGAACGTCCCTCCAAGCGCACGAGCCGCCAGGCGGATCGCGCTGCGGGCCGTCCCTCATCCCTGCTCGACACCCGCGTGGTCTACTGCGGCGACTGCCTCGAAAAGCTCGCCGACCTTCCCGACCAATCCGTGGACCTCATCTACATCGATCCGCCCTTCAACAGCAACCGCAACTACGAGGTGTTCTGGGGCGAGACCAAGGAGAAGCGGGCCTTCGAGGACCGCCACGCCAGCACCCAGGCGTACATCGACTACATGCGCCCCCGCTGCGTCCAGCTCGCCCGCGTCCTCAAGAAGACCGGCAGTTTCTATTACCACTGCGATTGGCACGCCAGCCACTATGTGAAGGTGATGCTGGATCAGATACTCGGGGAGGGCAACTTCCAGAACGAAATCGTCTGGAAGCGCACGAGCGCGCACAGCAGCGCCAAGCGGTACGGGCCCGTGCATGACGTGCTCTTCTACTACACCGGTTCCGACGACTACACGTGGAACCAGCAGTTCATGCCCTATGACGATGACTACCTTGAGACCTTCTTTGAGCAGCAAGACGAAGACGGTCGGAGGTGGAAGCGTATGGACCTCACAGGCGACGGCGTTCGTCGCGGTGAGAGCGGGGAGCCGTGGCGGGGCATTGATGTCACGGCAAAGGGCAGGCATTGGGCGGTGCCTCGCGAGCCCTTGGAGCGGCTACGCATCACCGCGGAGAAGTCGATCGAGAAGCTCGAAGCCCTCGACGCTGCGGGAGTGATTCACTGGCCGAAGAAGGCTGGCGGCATGCCCCGGCTCAAGCAGTATGCGGACATGATGCCGGGAGTCCCCGTGCAGTCCGTGTGGGTCGACATTCGCCCGATTCACAATCTCTCGCAGGAACGCCTCGGCTACCCCACGCAAAAGCCCTTGGCCCTCCTCGAACGGATCATCAACGCTTCCAGCAACCCCAACGACATTGTCCTCGACGCCTTCTGCGGGTGCGGTACTGCCCTCGTTGCCGCCCAAAATCTCGGCCGCCAGTGGATCGGGATCGATGTCTCGCCCACCGCCTGCCGCGTCATGGCCAAGCGGCTCCGCGATGTGTGCAAGATGCGCGAGAGCGAGCCAATGTGGCTGGCCCACAAGACCGACGCCTTTGTCGTCCGCGACCTGCCCTGGACGATCGAGAAGCTGCACAAGATCCCGCCCTTCGAGTTCGAGAACTGGGCGGTCATCGCGCTGGGCGGCATCCCCAACACCGTGCAGGTGGGAGACATGGGAATCGACGGACGGATCTTTCCCGCCGGCACCAAGCCCGACGATCAGCACTCCATGTTCGCCGGCGATTGGTTCCCAGTCCAGGTCAAGCAGGTCGAGAAGGTGGGCCGGCCCGACATCGACGCCTTCGAAGCCGTCATGGAGCGGGAAGACCGCCGGCGCGGCTTCTTCGTCGCCTTTGGCTACAGCACCGACGCCCAGGCCGAGTGCGCCGCCTTCCACAAGCGGACAGGCCGCATCATAAGGCTCATCACAGTCCAGGAGATCCTCGACGAGCAGCACGTCCAGAAGATGTAACCCCAGACCCCCGAGCGACCGAATCAATACTCCCTCTGCGTCAGATACCCCGGCCGCGGCGTCGGATACCGCCCCTCCGCATCCGCCGTCACCGGCGCCGCCGAGTCCAGCGTCAGCTCCGCCACCCCCGGCGCGAACTCGTGCTCGCACGCCAGCATCTGCTCGAACGTCACCTCGCGCCCCGTGTGCGCGCTCATCCGCCCCATGTTGCACACCACGCTCGCCTCCACGCCGCGCTGCGCCTCGTTGTACTCCCTGCCCTCGCGGATCGCGTCCACCAGGTCGTTCCACTCGTTCTGGTACGGGTTGCGCTCGTCGCGCGCCACCTCCGACGTCCACCGCAGGCTCTCGGGAGAGAAGTCGTGCCGGCCGTAGATCCGAGACGGCAGGCCGCAATCGCTGGTCGCCGAAACGATCGCCGAGCCCCGCGTCCCGTGCATCGCGCTCATGAACCGCTCCTGGGCCCCCTTCATGTTCCGCCCGTCGAACCGCATCGTCGTGCCGTCCGCGTACGTGTACTCGACGCCGTACGAATCGAAGTTCTGATCGATGTACGGCACGCCGTCGGGCGCGGCGCGGAAGTGACGCCCGCCCACCGCGTGCGCGCTGACCGGCCACGCCCCCTTCATCCAGCACAACTGATCGATGATGTGGATGAAAAAGTCGTTGAACGCCCCGCCGCTGGCCCACAGAAAGCTGTGGAACCGCCGGATCTGGTACTCCAGCTCACTCACCCCCTCTGGCCTGGGCGGCGACTGGAACGTCGCGATCAGCCCCTGCATCCGGTACCCCTGCTGCGAGATGATCTCGCCCAGCTCACCGCCCCGCACGCGCTGCGCCAGCTCCTGCATCGCCCGGCTGTGGCGCGACATCAGCCCGACGCCCACCCGCAGGCCCCGCTCCCGGGATCGCTCGGCGAGGTCCAGCATCCGCCGGCTCGTCGGCCCGTCCACCGTCACGGGCTTCTCCATGAACACGTTCAGCCCCCGCTCGATCGCGTACGAGAAGTGCACCCAGCGGAACGCCGGCGGAGTCGCCAGGATCACGATGTCCCCCGGGTTCAGGCTGTCCATCGCGTGCCGGTACGCGTCGAGCCCGATGAACCGGCGCTCGCGCGCCACATCCACGCCGTCGGCCACCGCCCCAGACAGCGCCTCGTGGCTCGCCGCGAGCCGGTCCTCGAACACGTCGGCCATCGCCACCAGGCGCAACGGCCCGTGCGTCACCGACAGCGCATCCCGCGCCGCCCCCGACCCGCGCCCGCCGCACCCCACCAGCGCGACCTGCATCGTGTCGCGTCCGCCGACGTGCACGCCCCCCAGGCTCCGCGCCCCCAGCAGCGTCGCCGCCGTAAAGCCGGTCGCGCCGCCGAGAAACTCCCGTCGCGTCGTTGGATTGGGCATGGGTCTCCTCCCGTGTCAAGGTGCGTGTCGATGCCGGGTTGCGCCGCTTGGATGCGTCGGCCGTGCCAGTCTACCGGAACGCCCCCGCCGCCTCCGGCGCTCGCGAATCGTCGATCCCATTCCGGTCCCAGCGCGAAGACCCGCGCCCCCGGACTCCCGGCAACAATCCCCCGTGCTGACCCGCCTGTCGATCCGCACTCCCGGCCAGGGCCTGCACGAGATCACCGAGCAGGTCGCGCAGGCCGTGCTCGACTCCAGCGCCCTCCTCGGCGCGCACGGCTCGGGCCTGTGCACCCTCTTCATCCGCCACACCAGCGCCTCGCTCACCATCCAGGAGAACGCGGACCCCTCCGCCCGGCGCGACCTCGAAGCCTGGCTCAACCGCCTGGTCCCCGAGAACGACCCGCTCTACACCCACCGCTCCGAAGGGCCCGACGACATGCCAAGCCACATCAAGGCCATCCTCACGCAGGTGTCCCTCTCTATTCCGATCCAGAGCGCGCGACTCGCGCTGGGCCGCTGGCAGGGCATCTACCTGTGGGAGCATCGCCGCACGCCGCACACGCGCGAGGTCCTGGTCCACGTCACGGCATGAGCGCACCCAGCCGGGACTTTCCTTGGGAATTCGCCGCGCGGAGCGCCCATCGGCGCTCCCTCTGGCGTTGTTCTCAACCGGGCCCGAATCGCGCCGGTACACTCGTCCAAGGACCGACGAACCCAGGCCGAAGCGCTCCATGCGCCGGCCACCAACCCCTCACACGGAGCACCACGCCATGCGATTCCGCACCCTGAGTCTCTCCCTGTCCACCCTCGGCGTGCCCGCGCTCGCGCTGGCCGGCTGGGCCGCGATGTCCGCCAACACCGCCGCCCCTCGCCCCGATCTCGCGTCCGCCGGGACCTACAGCGTGGATCCCGTGCACTCGGGCGTCTTCTTCCAGATCAAGCACGCCGGCGTCACCAACTTCTACGGGCGGTTCAACACCTTCTCAGGCTCGTTCAGCTTCGACCCCGCGGCTCCCGAGGACGGCTCGTTCTCCTTCACCGTCGATGCCGCGAGCGTGGATACCGGCGCCGAGGGGCGCGACAACCACCTCCGCACCCCCGATTTCTTCAACGTCCGCCAGTTCCCCGAGATCTCGTTCCAGAGCACCTCGGTGACCCCGTCCCAAGAGGAGGGCGCCTATCGCATCGAGGGCGACCTGACGCTCCACGGCGTGACCAAGCCCGTCACCGCCGACATGATGTGGCTGGGAACGGGCGAGTTTCGCAACGCGCCCATCGGCGCGTTCGAGGCCACGTTCCGGATCAAGCGCTCCGACTTTGACATGACCAAGTACATGGCCGAGGACCTGTCGGATTCGGGCGGGCTCGGCAACAACGTGACGCTCTACGTCTCCGTCGAGGCCCGGAAGGAGTAGGGCCTCTCGACGGTCTTCTCTCTTCCCCCCTTCGCGCTTCACTCCTCGTTCTCCCGTGGAACCTTCCGAGATCATCCTGTACGCGGGGCTGCTGCCCGGCGCCATCGTCGGGGTGGGGTTGCTCTGCGCGTGGCTCACGTGGCGCGCGATCGAGAAACGACGGACTGCCGGTCCGAGGCCCCACGCCCTCGGCCCGATCTGGGTCCTCCCGATCCTGCTCGGCCTGGCCCTGATCCCGATCGATCTCGCGCGCGACCCCCGCGTGCAAGTCTGGCCGAAGGAGACCACGGAGCGGTTCCCGCACATCATCGTCGCCGCGTGCCTCTTCGCCCTCATCGACACCGCCGTCCGCGCGCCCCTCTGGCTCAGCGCAATCCTGCGAATCCCCCTGTTCGGCGCGGTCTCATGGGCCATACTCGAGCCGCTCCCGCGCACCGGCGACGCGTCGCCCGGAGGGTTCTGGCTGCTCATCGCCGGACTCGGCGCCGCCCTGGCCGCCGTGTCCATCGCGATCGACGCATCGGCCCGCCGCGTGCCCACGTGGATCACGGCCCTGATCCTGCTCGTCGCGATCGCGCCCATCGCGCCGGTCGTTCTCTCGGACTTTCCGCCCGATGCGCCCCGCCCCGCCTTCTCGCTCTCGCCGGCGCACTTCGCGCAGGGCGCGTTCCAGGCCGGCGCCCTCATCGCCGCGCTGGGCGCGGTCGCACTCGCCCATCCGCTCTGTCGTGCCCTGCGAGTCGATCGGGCCCTGGCCGTCCCGACCATCGCGCTCGCCGCCGCCATCCTGTGTGCCGCTCGCTGGTTCGGCGGAAGCTGGGCCGGCGCGGGATGGACGCCGGGCCTACCCATCCCGGCGCTGGCGCTGTTCCTGCTCGCGCCCGCCGCCGCGGCGGTTCCCGCCCTTCCGGGCATCCGACGACGCGGCCCGATGATCCGTCTGGGGCTGGGCGCCCTGTTCGCCGCGATCTGCGCCGGTCTAGGGACGTGGCTCGCCCACGAGTCGATTCCCGCCAGACCTCCTCCCGGCGATGACCCCTATGCCGACTTCTACGATGATCCCTGACGCCGCGCTACGCTGGCCCCATGCCGCCTTCGAGCCCGCTGCTGGGTCGCGCATCGCTGGTGAGCATCCGCCACCCCATCGAGTCCGACCGGCGCGAGTTCATCGCGCTGCGCCGTGCCAGCCGCGCGTTCCTCCAGCCGTGGGAGCCCATCCCGCCTCGAGGCGTGGACACCTGGGGCGATGCCGCCTTCGATCGCGATCTCGAGCTGGCCGGCACCGACCGATCCGAGCGCATGCTGATCATCCGGCGCGAGGACTCCGCGATCGTCGGGCGCATCTCGCTGGGCGAGATCATCCGGGGCCCGCTCCAGCAGGCCTTCATGGGCTACTGGATCGGCGAGCGCTTCGCCGGCCGGGGCTACATGACCCAGGGAATCGGCCTCGCGCTGCGCCACGCGTTCGGCCACCTGAAGCTGCACCGGATCGAGGCGAACATCCAGCCGCACAACCAGCCGTCGCGCGCCGTCGCCCGCGCCAGCGGATTCCGCCTCGAGGGCTTCAGCCCGAAATACCTCAAGATCCGGGGCCGATGGGCGGACCACGAGCGCTGGGCGATCACGATCGAGCAGTGGCGTGCGCGCCGTGCGAAGGAAAGGGGGCGAACCGCCTGAGCGACGCGCCCCCTCCCACGAAACTCAAGGGTGCTGCCTATGGGCAGCCGTTGGCGAAGAGATCGAGGTACGTGAAGAAGTCGTCCGCATCGCGATCGCCGTCGCCGTCAAGATCGGCGTCCGGATCGCCCGCGGCGAACAGATCGAGATACCCGAAGAAATCGTCGCCGTCTGCGTCGCCATCGCCATCGATGTCCGCCGGGCAGTCCGGGCCCGCCAATTCGCCGAGATTCGGCCGATAGTGGATCAGGCTGCACCGAATGCGCCGCGCCTGATCGTGGGTGAACTCCCACATGCACAGGTCGTCCGAATAGTCCATGTAGTTGTGATACGGGTCGCTCGACGAGCACGAACTGCTGGAACCGGGGCAACCGAAGACAGGACCCGATTCGCGATTGGTATCACAGATCCGATCACCCGAGGTGGCGCACCCGCTGACGGACCCGCAGCCGTTGTCGAACGTGTGCCACAGTCCGAGATAGTGACCCATCTCGTGGGTGGTCGTGCGCCCCTTGTTGTAGGGCGGGCCGATCGGGGCGTTGCGCCCGAACGAGGACCACAGGATCACGATCCGGTCGGAGTTGCTTCCGGCGATGCCACCCTGGGGGAGATCCGGCACATATCCCAGCGCGCCCGAGGCGCTGTTGGTGTAGATGTTGCAGTAGCGGTTGGTGTCCCACGCGAGAGAGTTCCAGTAGCTGCCGCCGTCGTTGAACCACGTGCTGTTGGTGCTGCGGGTGATGCCGTTGGTCGGATTGCCCGACGGGTCCTCGGTGGCGAGATAGAACTCGATCTGCACGTCGGTGCCGGGCTCGCCGTTGGTGCCCGGCAGCGCGAGGAAGTCCTCGTTGAGGATGTCGATCTGGCTCTGGACAAGGGCGTCCGAGATCTGGCCCTGGCCGTTGGTGTGCTGGATGATGTGCACGACGACCGGGATGCGCCACTTGAACTGCGAGGGGTCGTACTCGGCGGCAGGATTCGTGAAGTTGTACGTGCAATCGGCGGGAGAACCGGCGGGGTCCGAATGTCCCGCCCAGGCGAGCGGGTCGGACCCGCAGCGCAGGTTGAGTTCACGGAAGTACTCCGACCCCGTGTACTGCGCCCATGACTCGTAGGCGACGCCGTCGGCGAGAATCGTGCCGTCGTCGAGCACCTCAAAGGGCGGCAGGTCCCGCTGGGCCATGGCCCCCGCCGCAAGAACACCGATCGCGAGCGCCCCCACTCTCGTCGTTGTTCCAAACCCCATTCCGCGACTCCTTCTGCGCATGTCCGCTATCGGACCTTGATCCGGAGGACGTGCCCGACCCGCGCCGGGCCGATCGCCTCTGGAAAGAGACTAACGGAAGGCCCGCGTCGTGCCAGCCGGGATTCGCCTCGGACGAGACAAAAAACTCGCTGGCCAGCCAGAGCCCGACCCTGTGCGAGCGGGCTCGGCGCGTACCGTTGCTGGACGTCGGACCAGCGTCCGCATTTTCGATGGAGCCCTCATGCCGCTGGTGGACCTCAGGAATCAAGCGCAGCGCCGATCCTCCGAGGCGGCGCTGCGCCACCTTCGGTCCTTCGAGCTGGACCTGAAGTTCTCGGCGGGCATCTGGTTCTTCTCCCCGCCGTTCTCACGGTTTCACGAGCGGTACAGCGACCCCCTGACCATCGAGCGGCGTCTGGAGATCGCGGCCGGCCTCAAGGACGCGGGCCTCGGCGCCCTCGAGGCCCACTACCCCAACGAGATCAGCGAAGAGAACCTCGACCTCTGGCGGAGCTTTGCGCGCGACACGGGCATCCGCGTGCTCACCGTGATTCCGCTGCTGTTCTGGGATCGGCAGTTCGAGTTTGGCTCGCTGTCGAGCCCGATCGAGGCGGCGCGGCGCGCGGCGATCGACCGGACGCGAGCGGCTCTGGCGCTCAACACGCAGCTCGACACCGACTTTGCCGTCGTCTGGCCCGGCATCGACGGCTACGAGAACCCGTTCGGGCAGGACTTCATGGCGATGCGGGATCGCTTTGCCGATGGGCTGGCCGAAGCGATGGACGGATCTCCGGGCGTGCGCATCGCGTTCGAGCCCAAGCCGTACGAGCCTCGAGGTCGAATCCTGTATGGGACGACGCCCGAGGGTCTCCTTCTGGCCAGGCACGTCGAGGACCAACTCGCGCACAGCACGAACCGGACGCTGCTGAATGATGGGCACGCGCTGCTGTGCATGAATCCCGAGGTCGGGCACGTGCTCATGGGCTTTGAGGATCTCCCGTACGCGCTGTCGTGGCCGCTCTCGGAAGGGCGGCTGGCGCACGTGCACCTCAACAGCCAACCGCTGGGCAACTACGACCAGGATCTCAACGTGGGCGTCGTGAGCCCCGAGCAGCTCGAGGCGGGGCTGTACACGCTCAAGATGCATGGGTATCAGGGGTACTTCGGCATCGACATCAACCCCGAGCGCATGCCGGTCGATGTGGCGCTGCGGATCAGCATGGATGCGGTCCGGGCCGCGAACGATCGGATCAACGCGATGGACCACGCGTCCATTCTCGAGGCGTGCGCGCATCCGGAGCGGCATCGCGGCTGGCTGGAGGCGTATCTCGTGCGGGCCCGCGCCTCGTACCCGAGCATGCTGCCGCCTCTGCCGCCGATCCGGCCCGCGTGAGCACCATGACCACGCCCATCGCCATCCTCGGCGCGACCGGCTACACCGCCCTGGAGCTGTTCCGCATCCTTGCGCGCCATCCGCACGCCCGGGCCACGTGCGCGACCAGCCGGTTCGACGCGGGAAAGCCCGTCTGCGCGGTGCATCCTTCGCTGCGTGGTCGCATCGACCTGGCGTTCTCGAACCCGGACTTTGGCGAGATCGCGTCGCGCGCGGAGGTCGCGTTCTTATGCCTGCCGCACGCCGCGAGCGCCGAGGCGGCGATGGCGCTGCTCGAGCGCGGCATGAAGGTCGTGGACCTGTCCGCGGACTACCGGCTGGGCGATGGCGCGACCTATCGGCAGTGGTACGGGCACGACCATCCCGACGCGGCGCGCCTGGGCACGGTTCCCTACGGCCTGCCGGAGTTGTTTCGAGACTCGATCCGCGGCGCGACGCTCGTGGCCAACCCGGGGTGCTACCCGACGGCCAGCACGCTGGCCCTGGCGCCGCTGCTGCGCGCGGGGCTCATCGCGGGCCCGATGATCATCGACGCCAAGAGCGGCGTCTCGGGCGCGGGGCGCACGCCCGGCATGACCACGCACTTCACCGAGGCCAACGAGGGACTCTCCCCGTACAAGACCGGCGCCCACCGCCACGGTCCCGAGATCGACCGCGCCCTCTCGATGGCCTGCCAGCGTCAGACGCACGTTCTGTTCAGCCCGCACCTGGTCCCGATGGATCGCGGCATCTGCGCCACCTGCTACGCCCCGCGCGCCAGGGCTCTCACGACTGCCGACGCCTTGAACTGTCTACGCGAGGCGTACGCCGGTGAGCCGTTCATCCGCGTCGTGGACGACCTGCCCTCGACCAAGCACACGCTCGGCACCAACTTCTGCGACGTCACCGCGCGGGTGATCGATGACACGGTGGTCGCGATCGGCTGCCTCGACAACCTCGTCAAGGGCGCCTCGGGGCAGGCGGTGCAGAATCTGAACCTCGTGATGGGCTGGGACGAGACGGCGGGGCTGATGGCCTGAAGATCAGATCTTCGCGCACACGTTCTTCGGCTCGGTGAAGAACCGCAGCGCCTCGAGCCCACCCTCGCGCCCGACGCCTGAGTCCTTGGTTCCGCCGAAGGGCGTGCGCAGGTCACGCAGCATCCAGCAGTTGACCCACACGATGCCCGCTTCGATTCGCTCGGCCACGCGATGGGCCCGCGAGAGGTCTCGCGTCCAGAGCATCGCCGCGAGCCCGTACGGCGTGCCGTTGGCCAGCGCCACCGCGTGGTCTTCATCGTCGAAGGGCGTCACCGTCACAACCGGCCCGAAGATCTCCTCGCGCTCGATCTCGCAGGCCGGGTCCAGGCCCGCGATGACGGTGGGCTCGTAGAAGCACCCGCCCTCGCAGCGCGCGTTGGGCGGGCCGGCGCGGCGTCCGCCCGCCAGGACTTGGCCGCCCAGGCGGCGGGCGGACTCGACTGCGCTCTGCACCTTGTCCAGGTGCTCGGCCGAGACCAGGGCGCCGAAGCGAGTCTCGTCTTCCAGCGGATCGCCGGGCACGAGCCCGCGGGCGCCCGCGGCGATGCGCTCGACGACCTGCTCGTACGCGCTGCACTGCACCAGCACGCGCGAGCCGCACAGGCAGATCTGTCCCTGGTTGGTGAACGCGGCGCGCACGGCCGTCTCGCACGCCTGGTCCAGGTCTGCGTCGGCGAAGATCACGTTGGGGTTCTTGCCGCCCAGTTCGAGGCTGACGCGCTTGAGCGATTCGCCACAGCGGCCCGCGATCCATCGCCCGGCGCGGGTGCTTCCGGTGAAGGAGATCGCTGGGACGAGCGGGTGCTCGACGAGCGCCGCGCCCGCCGTCGGCCCGCGCCCGTGGACGATGTTCAGGACGCCCGGTGGCAGGCCGGACTCGGACGCGAGCGCCGCGAGCATCGTGGCGGTCTTTGGCGTCACCTCGCTGGGCTTGGCAACGGCGGTGTTGCCCGTCGCGATCGCGGGGGCAATCTTCCAAGACAGCAGGTAGAGCGGCAGGTTCCACGGCGAGATCAGCCCGGCGACGCCCCGCGGCCGGCGGAGCGTGTAGTTGATCGCCTCGCCGGGCATGTCGTGGAACTCGCCGGAGGCGTGGATCGACGCGCCGGCGAAGAAGCGGAAGTTGGCGATGGCGCGCGGGATGTCCACGCGCCGGGCGAGGGCGATCGGCTTGCCGGTGTCGATCGACTCGGCGCGGGCGAGGGGCTCGATGTCGCGTTCGAGCAGGTCGGCCAGGCGCATGATCGCGCGGGCACGATCGCGCGCGGACAGGCCGGACCAGCCTGGGTACGCGGCGCGGGCCGCATGGACCGCGGCGTCAACGTCGGCCGCGCCGGAATCGGCGACGCGGGCGTACGGACGGCCCGTGGCCGGTTCGATGACGTCCAGCCACGCATCGCGCTCGGGCGCGCGGAACTCGCCGCCGATATGGTTGGGCAGGTCGGTCATCACGGGCATGGTACCAGCGGAGGGTCGGCCGCCGTCTCACGGCGTCAGAGGGAAACGGCGTCGAGGATGTGCCGGATCTCGGGCGCGCGCCTGCCGGGGACGTACTCGACGGTCACGACGTCAATGCGCAGCGTGGCGGGGTCCCATCGGTTGGCCCGGGCCAAGTGGCGGGCGATCGAGGCGAGGGTGGCGCGCTTGCGACTGGTGACGTTGACCTCCGGCGGCACCGGATTCTCGGGATCGCGCACACGCGTCTTGACTTCGACGATGACTCGTTGCGCCTGCGGGCCTTGGCAGACGAGGTCGGCCTCGCCGGCGACGGTCCGGGCGTTGCGTGCGAGCACTCGGTAGCCCCGGCGCTTGAGGAATCTCGCGGCGGCCCGCTCGCCGCGGGCGCCG
This sequence comes from Phycisphaeraceae bacterium, assembly GCA_020639195.1. GTDB lineage: Bacteria > Planctomycetota > Phycisphaerae > Phycisphaerales > UBA1924 > JACKHB01. The sequence goes on from JACKHB010000002.1 coordinate 209,864, forward strand.
AGGCGGTTGTGGGAGCCGGCCCGCGCGGGTCGCGCGACGAGCGCGCGGAGGCGGCCGATGGCGCCGGTCACGGCTATTCGACCCCGAGCATGCGCTGGCGGAGATCGTCCGAGGCGTAGCGTTCGACGGCGATGGCGATGAGCCGGTTGGCGATCTCGTCGAGGCCGGTGAAGCTCGCGCGGTCCTTGAGGCGGCCGACGAAGCGGTTGAGTTCCCGCTCGACCTCGATCTTGGTTCTGTCGTTGGCCAGAGTGACCTGGGCCTCGTAGAGCGAGGCGGAGCGGCGTTCGATGCGGTCGAGATAGACCCAGTGGAGCGTGCCGGACTCTTCGATCGGCCCGGCGAACTGTCCCGGCTCGAGGGTGTGCAGCGCGTCGTTGAGCGCATCGACGCGGAAGGGCCTGGCCTCGGAGAACTCGCCGGAGAACGCGTGGGTGAGCGTGCTGCGCTCGGGCGTGTTGAGGTTCGGCGGGCGGGACGCGACCTGCGCGAAGGGCTCGCCGGACTCCAGGGCCGCGCGCACCTGCTCGGCGCCCTGGGTATCGGCGGCGGGGACGCGGATCCAGCGGAAGACGACCTCGGCGTCGGGGTTGAACTCGGCGTATCGGCGCTCGTAGTCCTGCGTGATGTCTCGCATGCCGACCTGCACGCGCTTGATGATTCGATTCTGCAGGAGCTCGCGGACGACGGCGCTGTCGCGGGTGCGCTGCAGGAATTCGTCGAGCGTGCGTCCCTCGTCGGCGAGCTGCTGCTCTGCACCCACCGTCGAGCCGCGGGCCTGGCTCTTGAGGTTGGCGCGGAGGCGCTCGACGAACGCGGCGAGGCCGAACGTGCGGGCCTCCTCGGGGAGGGCGGCGATGGCCTCGGCCCGCAGCAGTTCTTCCTCGACGATGGTGTCGAGCTTGATCCTGACAAGGCGCCGGACCTCGGCGAGCCACTGGTCGTCGTCGAGCTGGGTTCGCGCCTGGATCAGGCGGGGGGCCATCTCCGCGAGAAACTCCGACGCGTAGATCGCGCGGCCATTGACGTCACCGACCTTGGCGTCCACCAGCGCGAGCGCGGTGAAGGACGGCTGGGGCGATGCGTCGTTGGGCGAGGCGACCTCGATGGGGGCGGTCGTACCGGGCGAGGACACAACTTCGCGCGGACGGACGGGGCCTGGATTGACGGGGATCGGTCCGGCGGGATCGCCGAGAGAGAGGCGCGATGGCTCGGCCGGCTTCGCCGATGGGGCGCCCGCCTCGACCTCGGGGAGGGCGGGAGCGCGGAAGGCGCTGGCCGGGACGACCTCGAGGCGCTGGCCGGGTTTGGAAGAGCACGCCGCGACGAATGCGAGGGCGCTCGCGGTCGTCATCGCCCGTGGGAGGCGAAGGGGTTGGACGCGCGCCTTAGAATCGGGCACGAGGGCCTCCGTGCGTTGTGGGGGGCATGCTCGCTTCACGATACCGCAATCCGGCGAACAGGAGATCCGCCCCATGGATGAGAACCAGCCTTCCAAGATTATCGTGGATTCCGACTGGAAGCGCGAGGCCGAGGCGGAGAAGGCCAGGCTGGAGGAACAGGCCAAGGCCCGGGCGCCCAAGGCCAAGCCAGGCGAGATCGATCCCAACGCGCCGATCGGGTTCGAGGATCTCATCCGCATGCTGGCCTCGCAGGCGCTGATGTACCTGGGCGCGATTCCGGATGAGTCCGGCCGGGCGATGCTTGCGCCGGATATCGCCCGCCTGCACATCGAGTTGCTGGGCGTCGTGGAGGAGAAGACCAAGGGCAACCTCGATGAGGACGAGGACAAGCTCCTGCGGGACGTGCTGCAGGAACTGCGTCTGCAATACGTGGAGGTGAGCAAGGCGGTGGCCAAGGCGGTCAAGGAGGGGAAGATCAAGCCCGCGGGGTCTCCCCCGGGGCCTTCGGGCCCGGGGATCGTGCCGTAGCGGTTCGCGCGCGGATCGGTTTTGAAGACTGCTCCCAGGCCCCTGCCTCTCCATGACGGAGATCCATGCGTGAGTCGACAGGCTGGCTCTCTCGCCCGACACCACTTCCTGTTGCGCCGGCTGCACTCGCTGACGGGGCTCGTGCCGATCGGGCTGTTCCTGATCCTGCACCTGACGACCAACGCGTCGGTGCTCTGGGGGGCCGCGAACTCGCGAGCGCCGGGGGCTGGCGCGCTGGATCGCGGGGTGACGACGTTCCAGGAAGAGGTCTCGTGGATCAACTCGCTGCCGGGGCTGTTGCTGATCGAGATTGCGCTGTGGGTTTCGATCGCGTTCCACGCGGTGCTGGGTGTGTATTACGCGCGGAGCGGACGCGGCAACGTGGCCCGCTATCCGCACATGGACAACTGGCGGTACACGCTGCAGCGGATCACGGGCTACGTGGCGCTGGTGTTCATCCTGTATCACGTGGCGACGCTGCGCTGGGGCTGGACCTGGCTGGTGCCGGGGGGAACGCGCTGGACGCACGAGTACGCGGCGAGCACGCTCGCGGCGGCAATCCACGGCTCGCCCGATGGGCTGCGACCCATGGGCGTGCTGGTGAGCGCGCTGTACATGGCGGGGATCACCAGCGCGGTGTTCCACTTCGCCAACGGCCTGTGGACGATGGCGATCACGTGGGGGCTGACCGTGTCGATCCCGGCGCAGCGCCGCTGGGGGCGTGTGTGCCTGGCGCTGGGCGCGGGGCTGATGCTGATGGCGTGGGGCGCGCTGGTCGGATTCCTCGTGCTGGATCACGACCGGGCCCGGGCGCTGGAGGAGTCGATCCACGGCGGGGGCGTGGCCGATCCGGACCGCGCGCCGGAGGAGTGAATCCGATGGGACCGGCGATCCGAACCGGGTGGAGAGCGCGGCGCGATGCATGAGCAGCGGGTCATCGTGGTCGGGGGCGGCCTGGCGGGGCTCGCGGCGAGCATCCGAATCGCCGAGAGCGGGCTGCCGGTCGATCTGTTCAGCATGACGCCGGTGAAGCGTTCGCACTCGGTGTGCGCGCAGGGGGGCATCAACGCGTGCAACGAGATCGCGCGTCAGCAGGGATACAGCGAGTATCAGCACTTCGATGAGACGATCATCGGGGGGGACTTCCTGGCGGACCAGGGGCCGGTGCTGGAGATGTGCAACTTCGCGCCGCGGATCATCGACCTGCTGGATCGGATGGGCGTGCCGTTCAACCGGACCAACGAGGGACACCGCGACCTGCGGCTGTTCGGCGGGAGCCTGTTCAAGCGGACGCATTTCTCGGGCGCGACGACGGGGCAGCAGTTGCTCTACGCGCTGGACGAGCAGACCCGCCGATGGGAGGTGGAGGGCCGGATCAGCAAGCACGAGTTCTGGGAGTTCCTGGCGCCGGTGATCGTGGGCGAGGGCGAGGCGCGGCGGTGCGTGGGGATCGTGGCGCAGGACATGCGGACGATGCAGGTGCGGGCGTTCCGCGCCGAGGCCGTGGTGATGGCCACGGGCGGGTGCGGGCTGGTCTTCGGCAAGTCCACCAACAGCGTGATCTGCACGGGGGGCGCGGCGAGCCGCTGCTACCAGGCGGGCGCGTGGTACGCCAACCCCGAGATGATCCAGGTGCACCCGACGGCGATTCCCGGCGCGGACAAGTGTCGTCTGATGAGCGAATCGGCCCGGGGCGAGGGCGGGCGCGTGTGGGTGCCCCGGACGCGGGGCGACGCGCGGCACCCTGCGCAGATCACCGAGGATGAGCGGTGGTATTTCCTCGAGGAGCGCTATCCAAAGTACGGGAACCTCGTGCCTCGGGACATCGCCAGCCGCGAGATCTTCGACGTGTGCGTCAACCAGGGGCTGGGGGTCGGCGGCGAGAACGTCGTGTATCTCGATCTGACGCACAAGGACCCGGCGTACCTGACGCGCAAGCTCGGGGGGATCCTGGAGATCTACGAGAAATTCGTCGGGGACGATCCTCGCAAGGTCCCCATGAAGATCTTCCCTTCGGTGCATTACACGATGGGCGGGCTGTGGACGACGCACGCGCGAGGCGACTATCACCCGCCGACGCCGTACGGCGAGCATCGGGCGGGCATGGCGCCCCCGGTGGACACCCGCCCGGGGCGGGGCATGCGCGTCGGAGCGCCCGAGAACATGATGACGAACCTGAAGGGGCTGTACGCCTTCGGGGAGGTCAACTTCGCGTTCCACGGGGCGACGCGGCTGGGCGCCAACGCGCTGCTGAGCTGCATCTTCGACGGATTGTTCTGCGGCGTGGGCGTGGTGAACTACGTGCGCGACGAGGCGGCGCCGGCGGCGTCGGTCGAGCCGCGGGCGTACGAGTCGATCGTGGATGCGGAGAACGCGCGGGCCAAGGCGCTGCTGCAGGGGGCGCACGAGGGAGAGAGTGCCGCGGAGACCAACCCGTACGTGATCGGGCGCGAGCTTGGCGAGGAGATGACCGCGGCGTGCACGGTCGTGAAGACGGGCGATCGCCTGCGGCGCTGCATGGCGAGGCTGGATGAGCTGGAGGATCGAATCCGGCGCGTCAAGCTGTCGGATCCGGCGCTGTGGTCGAACCGGACGCTGAGCCACACGCGGGCGGTGGCGGACATGATCGTTCTGGCCAAGGTGATCGCCAAGGGGAGCCTGCTGCGGGAAGAGTCGCGCGGCTCGCACTATCGCCTGGACTTCCCCGAGCGAGATGACGAGCGATTCCTCAGTACGAGCGTCGCGGAGTATCGCGAGAGCGACCGGGACCCCCACCACTTCTTCTGGCGCGATGTGGACACGTCGTTGATTCGGCCGCGGCCGCGGACGTATGGGAAGTCCGACATCAAGCCCGAGGGCGCAACGCAGCCGGCATCGGCGGCCACATAGGGCGGAGATCGACCCGTGACAGAACAGTCCAATGGCGCCTTGGCGCATCACGAGGCCCCGCCCAAGCGACGCATCCGGCTCACGGTCCGGCGGGCTGAGGGCCCCAACAAGCCGTGGCGCTGGGAGTCGTTCGACCTTCAGGTCGATCCGGGCCAGAACATCATCAGTTGCCTGCAGCAGGTCGCGGCCCACCCGGTGACGACCGACGGCGTGAGGACCACGCCGGTCGCGTACGACGCGGGATGCCTCGAGGAGGTATGCGGGGCGTGCACCATGGTGATCAACGGCCGGGCGCGGCAGTCGTGCTCGTGCCTGGTCGGCAGCGTGGCGCCCAATGACGGCGACGTGATCACGCTCGAACCGATGTCGAAGGTCCCGCTGTATCGGGACCTGTGGGTGGATCGCGAGCGGCTGTTCCACTCGCTCTGGCCGCGTCCGGGCGTGGGTTCCGATCGACAGCCTGTTCGATATCGGCGGCGGGGCCGCGGAGTCGCCTGAGAAGCAGGGGACGCGGTACGCGCTCTCCGAGTGCATGACGTGCGGCTGCTGCATGGAAGCATGCCCTCAGTTCAATCTTGAGGACGACGAGTCGAAGTGGGACACATCGTTCGTTGGTGCGCACGCGATCAGCCAAGCACGCCTGTTCAACGACCACGAGACCGGCAAGGTGCTCAAGAACGATCGCCTGGATGCGCTTCTCGGGCCCGGCGGCATCACAGACTGCGGGAACGCCCAGAACTGCGTCAAGGTCTGCCCCAAGCACATCCCATTGACCGAGTCCATTGGCGTGATCGGACGGGCGGCCACGCTCCACGCCATCGCCCGCTGGTTCGCCGGCCGATAATCGCCGGGGCCCGCCCGGTCCGAGTAGCCCGCCGCGAGTCCGGTCGGTGCGGCACGACGCGAACATCCCTCCCGCTCGGTCGGCGCATCGCGGTCGCGGCGTTGACCCGGTCGCCCCGGCCCGCCGACACATGGCCCGATGCCAAACGCCCACTCTCTCAGCGTGCCCGGCGGCCTGGTCCGCAATCCCAGCACCCCCATGAACATTCTGGTGGCGTGCGCCGTGGTCGCCATGGCCTACTGGCTGGGCGCGTCGTGGCTCGCTTCGCCGGTGCTCGGGGTGCCCTCGGGCCTGTATGCCGTGGCGCTGGTGTTCGCCCTGTTGCGGTGGGGCGATCTGCCGCTGAGCCGGATGCGGAGCGTGTCGCGCCTGGCCTCGTCGGCGTCGTCACCGCTCTCGAACCTCGGCCAGACGCTGTCGTCGATCCCGCATCGTGTCGCGTGCGCGATGTCGGCGGCGGTGGACGCCTGGCGCACGTCGGCCAACGACGATGACCTGACGTTCGACGACGACGAGGAGGACAACGACGGTTCCGAGGCCGATCGCGGGCCATCGCAGTCGGGCGTTCGCTCGCCCATGCCGCGCCGGATCTCGGTGGCCCTCGCGCTGCACTCGCAAGACGTGCGCCGCCTGCTCGACGCGGGCATCGGGCGCGCCATCGAGTGGGTCGCGGTGGACCCCAACACGGTCGCGCGGGGGTTGTGGACGGGGATCCGAAACTTCGACGCCATCGTGCAGCGCGATGGCGCGCTGGTCAGCATCTCGCGCCCCAACGCCTCGGACTCGATCCATCCGTGGGGCGACTGGTCCGAAGCCCCCGCCAGCGTCTGCTATCCCGGCGTGTTCCCGATGCGGCTCGATGCCCCGCGGGTCACGCTGGGCGAACTCGATCTCGCGTCGTCGGCCGATCGCGATCTGCTGCTGGGCGCGATCGAGACGTTCGCCGTCGGGCGCGCTCAGCCGGGCTCGCTGCTGGCGGTCGGCGGGGAGGCGCTGAGCCTGGAGGACTCGGTCCGGCGCCTGATCGACGCGGCGTCGGTGGTCGCGCGGAGCAACCCGCAGGCGCTGGGCGTGCTGGGCGCGGCGCGGGCCGCCAGCGCCGGCATGATGACCCACGCGTGCGATCCCGAGCAGAGGCTGCCGCTGGTCTCGTTCGCTCCCGTGGTTGTGCCCGATGAGCCGGAATCGCACTTCCGGCACGCCGCGGCCCTGTTCGCGGCGACGCGCGATGACGACGCCTTCGAGGCCCTGCGCAACGCGTCGGCGGCGCTGGCCTCGTGCCCGCGCCCGATCCAGGGCGATCAGACGGCGTTCCTGCAATCCGAGATCGAGCACGGCGACGGCGACGAGATGGCTTTGGGCCGCCTGGCCTCGGGGCTGTGGCTCGCCGCGTGCTGCATCGATCCCGCCCAGTTCCAGCACCTGCGCGACGACGTGGTGGACGACCTGCGCTCGGCGCCGTGGCTGATCGGGCGCGACCAGGACCTCGCCCTGCTGCTGCGGGTCCTGCGCGAGTTCGACCTGACGCTCGCAGCGCGCCAGGCGCCGGCATCGCACGCGGCGTAGGCCCGATCACACCCCGCCGCTCGTTGCCCCCTCGCGGGCTTCCCCCTACCCTTGCGGGCTTGGCCCGGCCCGGTTGCCGGGCCTTGGCCGTCATGTCCGGCGCGCCCCAATTGGAGACCGTCAATGTCCGAGACCGCTACCGAATCCACCAATATCGTCACGATCGAGGACGCCGGGCCCAGCCTCAAGAAGGTCTCCATCGAGATCCCCGCCGAGGCCGTCTCCGAGAAGCTCACCGACTCGCTCGACACCCTCGCCGTCGAGGCCCAGCTTCCGGGCTTCCGCAAGGGCCGGGCCCCCAAGCAACTGCTCGAGAAGCGCCTGGGCACGGCGATCCGGAAAGAGGCCAAGGAGCAACTGGTCGCCTCGGCGTTCCAGCAGGCGGTCGAGGAGCACAAGCTCAAGGTCGTCGGCCAGCCGTACTCCGAGCAGCTTGAGAAGCTCGAGATCGTCGCCGGGCAGCCGCTGAAGTTCGAGGTCGAGGTCGAGGTCGTCCCCGAGTTCGAGGTCCCCGAGTTCGAGGGCGTCGAGGTCCTCCGCCCGACGTTCGAGGTCACCGACGAGATGATCGCCAAGGAGGTCGAGAAACTCTGCGTCAACGAGGGCGACCTCGAAGAGCGCGAGGCCTCCGAGCCGGGCGACTACCTCACCGGGCGCGGCGTGATGAAGGGCAAGGACACCGTCCACTACGACATCGACGGGGCCGTCATCCAGATCCCCAGGGACAAGGGCGGCAAGGGCATGATCCTGGGCGTGATGGTCGAGGACTTCGCCACGCAGGTCGGCACGCCCAAGCCCGGCGACACCGTCACGGTCAAGACCAAGGGCCCGGACCAGCACGAGGTCGAGGCGATCCGCGGCGATGACCTGACCATCACGTTCGACGTCGCCCGCATCGACCGCATCATCCCCGCGCCCGTCGAGAAGGTGCTGTCGCAGTACGGCATGGAATCGGCCGAGGCCCTCAACGACACGATCAGCGCCCGCCTGACGCAGCGCGCCCTGATCGATCAGCAGGTGTCGATGCGCCAGCAGATCGCCAACCACCTCATCGACAACACCACGATCGACCTGCCCAAGCGCCTCTCCGCCTCGCAGGCCGAGCGCACGCTGCAGCGCCGGCGGCTGGAACTGCTGTATCGCGGCGTGCCCGCGGCGGACATCGAGAGCCACATCGCCGAGTTGCGTGCCGCGAGCGCCGACTCGGCCCAGCGCGAGCTGAAGCTGTTCTTCATCCTGCACCAGGTGGCCGAGAAGCTGGACGTGAAGGTCTCCGAGGCGGAGATCAACGGACGGATCAGCCAGATGGCCATGGAACAGGGCGTTCGCCCGGAGAAGATGCGCCAGGACGTGATCCAGAAGAACCAGGTGGGCTCGATCTACCAGCAGATCCGCGAGCACAAGGCGCTCGATGCGGTGTTGGCCAAGGCCAAGGTGAGCGATGCCCCGGCCGCGGACGTGAAGAAGAAGCTGGCCAAGGCGTAGTCCTCTTGCCCACACTGCCATGACTTTGTGATGTCCGCTCGCGCGACCCGGAGTCGCCCCAACGCGCCGACAGGGTTCTGACACCCATTCCTCGTCCACCTTCTTCTCTAGCTCTGCTCCCCTGCCCCCCTCGCTCCACCATCCGCACCCGCCGTCACCACAAAGCGCATCGCGTCCTCCAGCGACATGTTCAGCGGCGTCACCTTGTCCCGCGACACGATCGTCGTCAGCCCGCCGATCTGGTAGCTGAACGGCACGAACACCGCCACCTTCCCCTCGCCCCCGAGCCCCTCTGGCAGGCCCTCGAACCGCTCGCGCGTCAGCACACCCACCGACCGCAGCCCGGTGTCGCCGATCGAGACCATCACCACCTTGCTCACCGCGCCCCCCGCCGGCCCGGTCCGGCCGAAGAACCCCAGCAGGTCGCGCACCGCCCCGTAGATCGTCTTGACCAGCGGGATCCTCGCGATGATCCGCTCGCCCGCCGCGATGATCTGCGGCACGCCCCACACGTTGACGAGGATCCCCACCACAAACACCAGCGCGATCCCCGCCGCGACGCCCATCCCCGGCACGTACCACGCATCCGGCAGCGCCCACCGCACCGCCGTGCTCAGCAGGCGCTCGGCGCCCGTGCCCAGCCAGATGAGCACCAGCGCCGTGATCGCCAGGGGCAGCACGACCACCAGGCCTCGGATGAAGATCGAGAGCACGCGAGTCATCATGGCACAGACCTCCCGAGTAGGGCCGGGCGCTGCGGGGCGCCCCAGCGCCATCGGGAGTGTGGGGGAACGCCGGGGCACGGTCAAACCGTCGCGCCGGGCCCGGGGGTTCACATCCTGTGCCGGGAATCGTCTTTCAGGCCGCAACACCACGGGTCTGCGCGCGCAAAGCCGCTCCCTCGGGCCATTCGAGATTGACGGTGCGTGAACCTCGCCCGACACTTGGGGCATGGCGACCACACGCAACCAGCGCGGTTCCGTCCACGGCGGCGCGAGCGGATCACCCGCCCTACCGCACCTCGATCAGTTCCATCTTCGCGTCCTGCTCCAGGCGCTGCTCGGCCGAACCCAGCAGGTCGGACTGGATCGTGAAGGTCCAGTCCAGGCGCTGGTTCCACTGGCGGATGGCCCCGAGTTCGGTGTCGAACATCATCTCCCCGGCGCCCTTGCTGTCGCGCAGCGTCAGGCCCAGGGCGTCGGAGATGCCCCCGCCTCGCAGCTCGGCCTTGCTGGACAGCTCGATGCTGGCGCACCGCTTGCCCCGAACGTTGGTGGCCCCGCGCATCGTGCAGGTGTTGGTCGTGCGGATGGTGCCGACGGCGGGCAGGGGCTGATCGATCTCGACGTCCCACGACTCGCCCCGCCGGACCTCGCGACCGGGCACCAGGCGCATCGACTGCTCGATCTGCTGCCGGAAGCTGTCCTCGTTGACGGTGGCGAACCCCGCCATCGCGGCCTCCATGAAGTCGCCCGAGACACCCGAGCCCGCGTCGCGCAGGATCTCGCGCAGGCCCCGCACCGACTTGACGTGCCCCTCGGCGTCGATCTCGATGGTGACGACCTTGCCGACGAACGCCGCGAAGGGGCGGACCAGCGCGTGGTCCTTCGCCTCGGCGTTGGCCCCGCGATCGGGCTTGGTCGAGTCGTACCTGACGTTGCCCAGCACCGAGTGCTCCACGTTCATCTTGAGCGAGTCGTACGTTCGCTCGATGGTGACGTCGCCCTCGCTGCTGACCCTGGCGATGCGATCGGTGTGGACGAACTCGTGCGTCCAATGGGCCTCATAGCCGGCGCCGCCCGAGGCGCTCTGACGCATCTCGCTGGTGGAGCGGTACACCAATTCCTGGTCGGCCCGCCACTTCCAGCCCACGTGCATCGACTGGGCCAGCGCCCCGGGGGCGAGCAGCGCGGCGGTGACGGCGGCCAGAGCGACGCGAAGGAGTCTGCCGTGCATGAGAGCCCCCATGGATGTGCCCGGGCGCGGCGGCCCGCGCGGGGCGTGTTCCATCGATTCGCCCGGCCGGGGCGGGCGGATCCCCGAACCCGACCGGCCAGACGGTATTCTCCGGCGATGGCTCGCGGCACGGCTATGGGGCTGTTGGCGGTGACGCTGCTGATGGTGATCGGGGCCCCGGCCATCGCGCAGGACCGCCCGCCCAACATCGTGCTGGTGATGGCCGACGATCTGGGCCTGCATGAGCTCGGCTGCTACGGGCAGGAGAAGATCGCGACGCCCAGCATCGATGCCCTCGCATCGCGCGGGATGCGGTTCACGCGCGCGTACTCGGGCTCAACGGTGTGCGCGCCCTCGCGCTGCGCCCTGATGACCGGGTATCACACGGGGCACGCCGAGATCCGGGGCAACAGGGAGGTCGGCGGGTGGGGCCCCGAGGACGGCGAGGGGCAGTGGCCCCTGTCGGACGAGGCCGTGACGCTGGCGGAGGTGCTCAAGGCTCGGGGCTACGCGACAGGCGCATTCGGCAAGTGGGGCCTGGGCGGGCCCGGCTCATCCGGACACCCGTGCTTCCAGGGATTCGACCACTTCTACGGCTATCTCTGCCAGCGGATCGCGCACAACTACTACCCGACGCACCTGTGGCGCAATCACGATGTCGATGTGCAGCACGACAACCGGTACTTCCCGGCGCACCAGCGCATGCAGGACAAGCCGCTGACCGCCGAGGGCGCGCTCGACGAGGACGAGTTCGAGATGTTCCGGGGCGCGCAGTACTCGCCGACGGAGATCCTCAACGAGGCGACGGGGTGGATGCGCGCTGTGCGGCGCGATTCGCCGGGAGCGCCGCTGTTCGTGTACTTCCCCTCGACCATTCCGCACGCGGCGCTGCAGGCGCCGGCGGAGTGGGTCCGGCGGTTCCCGCGCGAGTGGGATCCGGCGCCGTACCTGGGCGATCGGGGATACCTGCCGACCGCGCGCCCGCACGCGACGTACGCCGCGATGATCGCGTACCTGGACTATTCCGTGGGCCAACTTGTTCGCACGCTCGAAGAGATGGGCGAGCTGGACAACACGCTGTTCATCTTCACGTCGGACAACGGCACGACGTTCAACGGCGGCGTGGACCGCGAGTTCTTCGGTTCCGTGGCGGGGTTGCGCGGGTTCAAGACGAATCTGTACGAGGGCGGGATCCGCGTGCCGCTGATCATCGCATGGCCGGGGGTGGCTGAACCGGGGGAATGCGATGTCCGGACGTATCTGCCGGACCTGTTCGCGACGTGCGCCGAGGCGGGCGGGGCCCGCACGCCGGGGGCGATCGACGGACGGTCGCTGATGGCGTGGTTGCGGGCCGGCGCCGGGCGTGGCCCCGTCCACCACTTCCTGTACTTTGAGTTCCCCGAGGGCAACCAGCAGCAGGCGATCATCGCGGGCGACCTCAAGCTCATCCGCCCCAATCTGCGACAGCATCCCGAGCGGATCGAGCTGTACGACCTCGCGGCGGACCCGGGCGAGACACAAGACCTCGCGGGAGATCGGCCCGAGGACGTCGCTCGCCTCACAGAGTTGATGCGTACGGCCCGGACACGCTCGGAGGTGTTCGCGATCCCGGCGCTGGATGAGGAGTGAGGCGGAGGCGGTCCCTACGGCATGGCGGTCAATCGCACCCGCACGGGCGTCTTGAAGGCGGGCACGATCGCGCCGTCGGCCAGCCACTCTGGCTCGTCGATCGCCTCTTCCGGCGAGATCACCTCGCTAAAGGAGATCGTCTCCATGCCGAACGTCGCCAGCCCGATGACGGTGCCGGTGCCGTCGGCGTCGTACATCTCGCGCCCCTGCCTGACGACCATGCGCGAACCGCCGAAGATGAACCGGCCATCGCGCGCTCGCATGTACGCATCGAGCGACTCGCCGGAGTCGGCGTGGATCGCCCACGACGTCAGCGGGGCCAGCGTCTCGCGCCCGTCGGGGCCGGCCGTGATCACCTCGACGCGCAGCGCCGGCCCCTGGGCGGGCACTCGCACGACCTCTTGGCCCGCCAGTCGCCAGTGCCCCGGGCTGCCCGGCTCGAGCCCGATGAGCAGGAGGGCCGCGTGAATCTCGCTCGCCGTGGCGAGGCTCATCACCAGTGACTCATGCTCCTTGGAATCGAAGAGGCAGACCAACTGCTCCAGCCAGACGTCGGGCGTGGCGGGGTTGTGGCAGTCCATGGGAACGATGCCGTCGAACTCGACGACCCGGGCCCCGAGGTCGGCACGGACGTGCGGGAACACCGGTCGGAGGTCGAGCGGGGAATCTGCGATCACAGACTCGGGGGGCGGCGGCGCGTTGGGTGCCGCCGACGTGTCCGGGGAATCGGCCGGGACCTCGGAGACCTCAGACGCGACGGGCGATCCCACCTCGCAGGCCCACTCCGCGCTTCGATGGCACGCGCAGCCCGCGATGCCCGAAGCCAGGAAGCCGATGCCGATGGCCCGGCCCGCGCGGCTCACGACTCGGCCCACCGCTGGACGAGTTGTCGGAACAGATCGCCCCGCGCCTCGTAGTTCTCGAACTGGTCCCACGAGGCGCATCCGGGGCTCAGCAGCACGCAGTCGCCATCTCGAACCCGGGCCGAGATCTCCGACATCGCCCGATCCAGCGTGCCGCAGGCGACGGCGCCGATCGCTCCCTGCGCAATCGCCGCCCCGGTCGCCCCCACCGTGTACACGCCGGCGAGATCGCGCGACAGCTCGCCGATGGGCGACAGGTCCAGGCCCTTGTCGTACCCGCCGGCGATCAGGTGCACGCGCTGTGCGCCGCCACCCTCGGCCGCTGCGGCGACCGCCAGCCGAGTGGCGTCGGGCGTGGTGGACTTTGAGTCGTTGATGAACCGCACGCCCTTGACCTCGGCGATCAACTCGAGGCGGTGAGGCAGGCCTCGGAACGTGCGCGCCGCCCCGACGATCGCCCCGGGCGAGACGTCGAGGCCCAGCGCGTCGACGACCGCGCACGCCACCGCGCCGTTGCGTGCGTTGTGCCGGCCGGGGATGGAGAGGCCCGCGACTGCCGCAGAGTCGGGAATCTCGAGGCGAACAACTCCGGGCGAGGTCGGCCAGCCGTGCGCCGAGGGGCCGAGGATCGCGCGATCGCCGGCGCCCTGCGAGGCGAGGATCCGCTGCTTGCTGGCGATGTAGTGCTCCATCGAGCCGTGCCAGTCGATGTGATTGGGCGCGATGTTGGTGACGACCGCGACGCCCGGCGACCAGCCCTCAAGCCAGTGCAGCATCGCGCTGGAGAGTTCGAGAACGATGTGATGCCGCGAGGAGATGGAGTCAAGCGTCCCGAGCAGGCTGCCCCCGATATTGCCGCCCAAGACGACCGGCTGGCCGAGCGTCGCCAGGATGTGAGCGATCAGAGCGCTGGTCGTGCTCTTGCCCGCCGAGCCGGTGACGCCAATGACGCGGGCACGGTCGGGCAGGCGCTCGACGAGCAGGCCGATCTCGGTGGTGACGGCAACGCGCGCCGCCCTCGCCGCCCTGAGGAATCGGTTCTCCCACGGGCGTGCGACCGCGGGATTCGCGACGACCACGTCGCACGTCGTGAAGTCGCTGACGTTGTGCTCGCCGAGCCGGAGCGAGACGCGGCCGGCCTCCACGAGGTCACCGATTTCCGCAAGGGGTCGTGCGAGGTCCGCCGCCGGGAGCAGGTCGGTCACGAGCACGTCGGCGCCCTGGACCGCGAGCCAGCGCGCGACGCCGACGCCTCCGCCGAACCGTCCCAAGCCCATGACGACGACCCGCGAACCCTCGAACTCTCCGGGCATGTGGCCTCCGTGCTACAGCATGCCGACCGGGTCGACATCCACCGCCGTATGGGCGTCGCTCTTGATCATTCCGCGGGCGCGCAGCGCCGAGAGCGCTTCGATCAGTTGGCCCGCGCCGGGGGCGATCGCGAGCACCTCGTGCCGGTATTGGCCGGCGATGCGGGAGATGGGGCACGGGACCGCGCCCGTCACGCGCAACGACTCGAACGCCCGCAGCGCCCGCTCGATCTCTCGCGCCCGCTGCTCGCTCTTGCGGGAGACCGGGTCGCGGCAGACGATCCGGGCCATTCGCGTCGCCGGGGGAAGGCCCGAGCGCGACCGGGCGGAGAGCTCCCGCTGCGCGAAGCCCTCGTAGTCGTGGCGGGCGGCGGCGAGGATCGCGGGGTCGTCGGGATTCAGCGTCTGAACGATGACCAGCCCATCGTCGGAGGCCCTGCCGGCGCGCCCGGCGACCTGGCTGACGAGTTGGAACGTACGCTCGCCTGCGCGGAAGTCCGGCAGTTCCAGCGCGGTGTCGGCGCTGACCACGCCGACCAGGCGGACGCCGGGGAAGTCCAGACCCTTGGCGATCATCTGCGTGCCCAGCAGGACGCGGACCTCGCCCCGTCGAAACCTGTCCAGCGCATCGAAGTAGTCGCGGGCGGATCGCATGGTGTCGGAGTCGATGCGGAGCAGCGTTGAGCCCGATGTCAGGCCGAACCGCGCCGAGAGCTCCTCCTCGACGCGTTGGCCGCCGATGCCGAGCATGATCACCTTGTTGCCGCAGGTCGGGCAGAGACGAGGCACCACGCGTTCGGCGAGGCAGTGGTGGCAGCGAACGACCGCTCCGGTGGGGAACTGATCGCCCCGATGGAGCACCATCGCGGCGTCGCACTCCTCGCAGGCGAGCTTCCAGCCGCAGGCGCTCCGCGGGCAGACCAGGGCGCAGGCCCAGCCCCGGCGATTCATGAGCAAGACGGCCTGGCCGTCGCCGGCGAGCGTGCGTTCGAGCGCGCCGGCGAGACGCTCGCCGATCGAGGGAAGCTCGTAGGCCGAGCCCGAACGGATGTGCCTCTCGCGGCTGGTGTCCACGATCTCGACGCGCGGCAGGCGTCCCCCACCCACCCTCTCGGCCAGCGTCCAGAGCGTGGATCGCCCGCGGCGCGTGTTGGCATAGCTCTCGAGGCTGGGAGTGGCCGAGCCGAGGACGACCGGGATCTGCTCGATCTGCGCGCGCTTGATCGCGACGTCTCGAGCGTGGTACCGCGGCAATTGGTCCTGCTTGTACGACGAGTCGTGCTCCTCGTCCACAACGATCACGCCGAGGTCGGCGATCGGCGCGAAGACGGCGGAGCGGGCCCCCACCACCACCCGCGCCTCGCCCCGCTCCACCCGGGACCACTCGTGATTCCGGGCACTCTGGGTCAGGCCCGAGTGCAGCACGGCGACTCCGGCGTCGCGGAATCGGGCCAGGAACCGGGCGCTGGTCTGGGGCGTCAGCGCGATCTCCGGCACGAGGACGAGCGCCCCTCGACCGGCCCGCAACGTCCGCTCGATTACGCGCAGGTACACCTCGGTCTTGCCCGAACCCGTGACGCCCCTGATGAGATGGGGCGAGAACCGGCCGAGCGACTCGCAGATTCCGTCGATCGCTTCCTGCTGCGCGACGGTGGGCTCTACCGCGCGATCCACGCCCTCGAGCGCGAGGGCTTCTGCGCGATGGCTGTCGCCGACCCGGACCTCGGAGACGGTGCGCATCTGGAGCAGGCCCTGGGCGATCAGCCGGTTGAGCGGCCCGACCGATCGCAGTCCCAGGTGCAGCGCGAGTTCCTTGGGGCCAAGTGGGAGCGGATCGGCGTCGAGCGATCGGAGCAGGCTCCAGGCCTCGCGCGCCGTCGGGGGGCCGGCGATCTCCTCGGTTGCCCGGCCCAGTTCGGTCCAGTCGATGACGGCGCGTTCTCGCTGCCCGATCGCGCGTTTGACCGCCGCGGGCAGCATCGATGCCAGGACCATGCCGAGTGGGCAGACGTAGTACTGGGCCATCCAGAACGCGAGTTCCAGGAGCGGCTCTGGCACACGCCCGCCGGCCCGGCCTGCGATGGGCTTTATCCGCGACGGCGCGAGCCTGCCTAGCAGTTCTCGCCCGCCCGCCGCGATGACCACGCCGGAGACCTGCCCGGCCCTGCCGAGGGGCACATCGACGCGTTCTCCCACGGCGATGGGAGCGTCGGTGCTGTAGGCCAGACCGGCATCGTCGGCGTCGAGCGCATCGATGCCGAGTTCGACCGCGACCCGGACGAACCGGGTCGCGTCGGCCTCGTCGGCGTTCTGGAACAGATTCCGGGGCATGCCTCGCGTAGACTGTATCTTGATGATCAGCGTGAACGACTCGCGTCCGGCCCGGCTCGTGCTCGAGGACGGATCGGTGTTTCGCGGCACGGGATTCGGGGCTCGCGACGTGACGCGAGTCGCGGAGATCGTGTTCAACACCGCCATGTCCGGATACCAGGAATCGCTGACCGATCCGTCGTACACGGGTCAGATTCTGGTCCAGACGTTTCCGATGGTCGGCATCGTTGGCGTGAACCCCGAGGACGAGGAATCACCGGGGGTTCGGGTCGCGGGCCTGGTGGTGCGTGAGCTCGTGCGCCGCCCGTCAAACTATCGGGCGAGCGAGGATCTCGACGCGTACCTGGCGCGCCATGGGGTGGCGGCGATCGAGGGCGTCGACACTCGCGAGGTGACGCGACGAATTCGCACGCGCGGCGCGATGCGGGCGGCCATCAGCGAGGACACGAGCCTGTCGGATGCGGATTTGCTGGAGCGGGTGCTCGCGGCTCCCACGATGAGCGGCCAGAACCTCGCGGCCGTGGCGGGGTGCTCGGCGCCGGTGGAGTGGACCGACGATCTTGGAGACTGGGCGCCACGGATGATCCCCCAGGGCGGCGAGCCCTGGCGCGTGCTCGCGCTGGACTGCGGCGCCAAGCGCAACATCCTGCGTCACCTGCGCGAGCGGGGCTGCGCGGTTCGGGTCGTGCCTCACACGATCGGCGCCGAGGAGATCCTGGCTGACTTTGCCCGCGGCGAGGTGGATGGGGTCTTTGTGTCCAACGGACCGGGAGATCCCGCGGCCGTCGAACGGACGGTGGCGACGCTTCGAGACCTGGTGGCCCCCGATGCCCCTCCGATCCCGATCTTCGGGATCTGCCTCGGACATCAGCTTCTCGCGCTCGCGCTCGGGGCGACCACATACAAGCTCAAGTTCGGCCACCGCGGCGCGAACCAGCCCGTGCTGAACCGGATCCGCGACCGCGTGGAGATCACGAGCCAGAACCACGGCTTTGCGGTTGACGCCGATTCGCTGGCGCGCGTGGGCGCCGAGGCCACGCACGTGCATCTCAACGATCAGACGGTCGCCGGGTTCCGGCTGCGCGATCGGCCCGTGCTGGCCGTGCAATACCACCCCGAGGCGTCGCCCGGCCCGCACGATGCGGCCGATCACTTTGACGCGTTCGTCGAGATGATGCGGGCATCGCGCCCGGCGCGGGCCGTGGGAACCTCGCGCTAGCGCAGGGAGCGGCGCGTGACGCCCGAACGCGAGCGCAGGCTGTGGCGGATCACGTTCCTGGTCACTGGGACCCGCGGGCGGGCGATGGATGTTCTCGGGCGCGTGCTGCGATCCGGGCACAACCTCCGCGGCATCGAGGACGTGTTCCTGGATCGGTTGATTCTGCAGCAGGCCCGAGAGGCGCTCGGACCGGACGCCTCGCCGATTCCTGGCGCGGACGGGCGTGGTGCGGAGGACCGGGCGCAAGACCCGGCGGACGGCGCCGGCGCGGCGCGATCGCTGTTTGCGCACGTTCACGGATTGCGTCGGCAGTTGCTCGAGGCGTGGGTGCTTGCCAACGTCGAGGCCCTCGACGACGTGCATATCGCGCGGGCGATGGACTGCTCGCGCACCGCCGCGCTGCGGTTCCTCGAGTCGGCCGAGCAGGCCCTGACACGCTCGATGGGGCCGGGATACACCGAGGCGGTCGGGGCGCTTCGAAACCTGAGCCGGTCGCTCGACGGGCGCAGCGCCGTGGGCGCGGCCAGGGCGCGGGTGTCGGCTGGACGGCGTCGACGGATCGTCAGGCGCTGGCTTCCCATCTCGATTGGCGTGCTGGGCGGGCTGCTGCTGCTCCTGCTTCTGTTGTAGCCAGTGGGCGGAGGGACAGATCGCGTGGATGTCGGGACGAGCCGGGACGTGCTTGCGAGATGTCGAGGATTGGGATTTGCGCTGGCGGGAATCGCCGGCGTGGAGCCCTCCCGGTTCGAGCGGGAGTACCGCTCATGGATCTCCGAGCGCCGGCACGGCTCGATGGCGTACCTGGGGCGCGATGTCGCATCGCGGATGGACCCGGGAGCGGTCCTGCCCGGCGCGCGCGCGGCGATCATGGTGGCGGATCGGTACGCCCGACGCGGCGGTGTCGATTCTCCGGCGACGCCGGGTCGTGGCAGGATCGCGCGGTACGCCAGGGGATCGGACTACCACCGGGTGATGAAGCGCCGGCTGCACGCGCTGTGCGACGCGCTGCGGGCGGAGCACGCCGGGGAGCAGTTTCGGGCGTTTGTGGACACCGCGCCGATTCTCGAGCGCGAGCTGGCCCAGCGGGCGGGCCTGGGCTGGGTCGGCAAGCACACGCTGATCATCCATCCGCGCGAGGGGAGCTACCTGCTGCTCGGCGGTGTACTCACGACGTTGCGCCTGCCGATGCCAGAGGATCGGCCCGTCGAGGCGGATCACTGCGGAACTTGCACGCGGTGCATCGACGCGTGTCCGACGGGCTGCATCACGCCGTACTCGATCGACGCCAGCCGATGCGTCAGCTACCTGACCATCGAGCGGCGCGAGCGGATCGACACGTCGGCGCACGAGGGGATGGGGGACTGGCTCTTCGGTTGCGATGTGTGCCAGGAGGTGTGTCCGCACAACTCGGCCCGCCCCTCGGGGCAGGGGTTGACGGAGCCCCGGGCGGAGTACGCGGAGCGCACGGCGACGTTCGATCTGCTCGATGTTCTGGGATGGACCGCGGAGCGGCGGGCCGACGCGACGCGAGGGAGCGCCCTCAAGCGGGCGACGCTCTCGATGATGCGGCGCAACGCGGCGATCGCTGCGGGCAACGCGGTGCGGGCGGGGCGCGACGCGTCGGGAGCTCTGCGTGCGCGGCTGGGGGAGTTGGCATGCGATTCTGGGGAGGTGGCGCTGGTGCGCGATGCGGCGCGGGATGCGCTGAGCCCGCGCTAAGCCTCGAGTCTCGCCCGGTCGAGGCGCCGGTTTGGAAACCACGTTCCCCCGGGGAGGGAGATCCGAGCGAGAAGGACAGCGGCGAGCCCCGGGATGAGCATGGGCTCGCGCCGCTGGACAAAGCCCATCCAGAACATGGGGAGCGCCGCCCCGATCCCGAACGCGAGCGTGAGCCGTTTTCGGCGGCCGCACGGGCCCGCCAGCCCGGCGTGCCCATCGCGCGTGGGGATCATCGCGATCAGGACGTACGCCGGGAACACCAGGCCGTAGAAGCCCATGATCGATCTGTACACGGACTCGCCTGCGGGCGCATCGAGCGACGCCCCGGCGATGACCAGGAGCACGATGACCGATGCGCCGATGACCAGTGAACGCGTGGTCGCTCCACGTGGAGAGGCTTTGGAGGCTCTCTCGGCGTGCAAGAGCGTGGTCAGCGTGAGTTGAATCAGCCAGTGGGCGTAGACCAGGGTGTAGAACCGTGGGCCCGGGCCGGCGGCGCCCGATTCTCCGACGATGGCGGGTGCGTAAAGGACCGTGAAGAGGATCATGACGGGGAAGAGGAGCAGGAAGCCCACGGTGAACGCGGCCTTCGGCGATGGGCTGCGCGCGTGCGCGTGAAGGAAGGTTGCATCGAGGTACGGGCAGAGCAGGAATCCGAACAGGCAGACGGGCGCCAGCCACAGGGCCGACGTGTCGAACGCACCTGCCAATGGAGATGATGGCACGTCGGGCAGGGTCGCGGACCACGCCAGCAGGCCCAGGGAGACAAGCCAGACGCCGAACGCGATGATGCGTCGGTCGGCGCGGAGCAGCATCGCTCCGGCGACTGCGGCGACGGCCGCGGCGAGCAGCGCGATCGTGAGGGGAGAGTCGATCGTGTGCCCCCACCGGCGGAGCATCCATCCGATCCACACGGTGTGGAATCCGATCGTCACGAGACTGAACGCGATGACGGCGGCTCGATGGCGCTCGACGATTCGCGCCGATCGAGTCAGGACCCAGCCCATGGCGGCGGCGCCGAGGCAATTGGGCAGGAGGAACACGACCAGACCCGCTACGCCATAGTCTCGGATCAGCAGCGCGGGCAGGAACATCCCGATGCACCACGTCCAGGAGCAGGCCAGATAGGCGGCCCAGCCGAGCGTGGGAACGATCGAGGAGCGTCGAGCGGGATCGGACACGCGGCGAGTCTAGTTCGAGGGAGTTGCGACGCGCGGCAGGCGCACGCGAAACGATGTCCCCTTGCCCAGTTCGCTGTGCACGTCGATCGTGCCGCCGTGTGCCTCGACGATGCGCCGGGTTGTGGGCAGTCCGAGCCCCGTGCCGCCGGACTTGGTCGTGAAATAGGGTGTGAAGACCTTGGCGAGCGTGTCGGCGTTCATGCCAGGGCCGGTGTCGGTCACGGTGATCTCGATGACGGGATGCCGCTCGTCGTCGGCCGCGGGGGCGACGCGCACCATGAGTTCGCGCGAGGGCGTGTCGCCGGCGGCCATGGCCTGCACCGCGTTGAGCAGCAGGTTCAAGATGGCCTGCTTGAGCAGGCCGGGGTCGACGGAGGTGACGGGCGCGGCCGGCGCGGGATCGAATCGCAGCCGGACTCCGCTCTGCTCGGCCTGAGGGTGGAAGAAATCGGTGAGCTCTCCGATCAGTTCGTTGACGTCGCAGGGGATCGTCTCGAGTCGGATGTTGCCGGCGAAGCGGAGGAAATCCTCGAGGATGCCCTTGAGCCGCTCGGTCTCGCGGCGGAGGGCGCCGATTCGGCGCTCAAGGCGGCTCTTGTCGTCGGTGGGCGCCTGAAGATCACGCACCGCTTCGGCGAGCAGTTCGGCGTTGAGGCCGATGGTCGAGAGCGGATTGCGGATCTCGTGGGCGAGGCCTCCGGTCATGGCGCCCAGTTCGGCCATGCGCTCCGCGGTTCGGGCCCGCTGCTGGGCGCGGCGTTCTCGCTGGAGCGCGCGGCGGACCGATGGCCATGCCGCGAGGACCGTCGCGGCGACGCCGGCAACGAGTCCGACGACGAACCAGAGCATCAGAGGGTCAGGTTACCCGCCGGACCTTCGCGGTGAGCGGGTGTAGTTCTGCCTTGGGAGGACCACGATCTCCGCCGGCTCGGTGCGGGCGACGCTGGTGGCCTTCCATCCGGTGGGGGTGAGTTCGGCGGAGTACTTGACCGAGATTCCGTCCTGCAGCGCGCGGAACCCCTCACCGGCGATGGCGGTGTAGTGCACGAAGATGTCTTGTCCCTCGGGCCCGATAATGAAGCCGTATCCCTTGCGGGGATCGAACCACTTCACGGTGCCCTCGACGTTGTCGAGTTTCTTGGCCTGATCACTCACTGGCGGCTCCTGAACGAGCCACAACCGACGGGATCGAGCGAGCGTGAACCGCTTCCCCGGTGCGCTCCGGTCCTCGTTCCGCCCGGCGCGGACATGGCACTTCCGCGTTCGTCCCGATCCTCCACGGGACATCTCCGGCGGTCCTTCGCGTGGCGGCGTGGGCCACACTCTTTGCCCAGATTACCACGGCCGACGGCCGAGGGCAATCCGTCCATCGACTCTTTGCGCGATGCCGGGTGGGGTTGTGCGGGGCGGTGTGATTCGCCTCCTGCTAGGGCCCGAGAACCGCGCGCTGTTGTTCGCTCACTCCGCCTTCGCTTCGGCGAGCGCCTGTTTGCGGCTGAGCTTGATGCGGCCCTGATCGTCCACGAGGATGACCTTGACCTTGACGGTGTCGCCGATCTTGACGACGTCGCCGACGTTCTTGACGAACCCCTCGGCGAGTTCGGAGACGTGGCACATGCCATCGGTGCCGGGGGCGAGTTCGATGAAGGCTCCGAAGTCCTTGATGGACACGACCTTGCCCTCGTAGAGGGCACCGACCTTGATCTCAGCGCAGAGCGCCTCGACCGCGCCTCGGGCGCCGTCGATCGCCTCCTTGCCGGGGGCCGAGATCATGACGGTTCCGTCGTCCTCGACGTCGATGTTGACGCCGTACTTGTCCTGGAGGGCGCGGATGGTCTTGCCGCCGGGGCCGATGAGCTTGCCGATGCGATCGGGGTCGATCGTGAGCGTCTCGAGGCGCGGTGCGAAAGGAGAGATCTCCTCGCGGGGCGCGGCGATGGTCGCCTCGATCTTTTCGATGATCTCGAGACGGCCCTGGCGGGCCTGCTGGAAGACGCGCCCGATCTGCTCGACGCTGAGGCCGCGAGCCTTGAGGTCGAGCTGGATGCCGGTGATGCCTTCGCGGGTGCCCGAGACCTTGAAGTCCATGTCGCCGAAGAAGTCCTCCTCTCCGATGATGTCGGTGACGAAGAGTTCGTTGGCGCCCGCGTCGTCGGTGAAGCGGCCGACGGAGATGCCGGCGCAGGTCGCCTTGATGGGCACGCCCGCGTCCATCAGGGCGAGGCAGCCGCCGCAGACCGAGGCCATGGAGGACGAGCCGTTGGACTCTGTGATGTCGCTGACCAGGCGGATCGTGTAGGGGAACTCGTCGGGCGAGGGGAGGACGCCCATGAGAGAGCGCTCGGCGAGGGCGCCGTGGCCGATCTCCCGGCGGCCGGGGCCGCTGATGCGAGAGGCCTCTCCCGTGCAGAACGGGGGGAAGTTGTAGTGGAGCATGAACTTCTTGGAGTACTCGGGGAGCAGGCCGTCGACGACCTGCTCGTCGCGGCCGGTGCCGAGCGTGCATGACACGAGGCTCTGGGTCTCGCCTCGCTGGAAGAACGCCGAGCCGTGCACGCGGTTGAAGACGCCAACCTCGCACTCGAGCGGGCGGATCTCGGTCGGGGCGCGGCCGTCGGCGCGGACGCCCTTTTCAACGATGAGCCGCCGGGTGACCTTCTTCTCGAGTCGGCGGAAGGCTTCCTTGGCCCAGCGCTGCGCGTCCTTGGACGCCTCGTATTGCTCGGGCGTGCCCGTGGCGGCCAGGGGGAAGTGCTGCTCGATCAGCGCCTTGCGGATGGCGTCGACGCGGTCGGAGCGATCCTGCTTGCCCTTGATCTGGCGGGCCTCGAGCAGGTCCTTCTCGGCCATGGACTTGACCTTGGCCATGATGTCCGCGGGCGGGATGGCGAGGGGGTTCTTGACGACCTTCTCACGCCCCACCTTGGAGACGAGGTCGTTGATCAGCGCCAGGATGTCCTTGACTCCGTCGTAGCCAAACTCGATCGCCGCGAGCATGTCCTTCTCGGCGATCTCGGCGGCGCCGACCTCGATCATGTTGATGCCGTCGGCGTGCCCGCTGAGCACGAGATCCAGATCGGAGTAGTCCATCTGGGAGACGGTGGGGTTGAGCACGAACTTGGGGCCATCGTCGGTGTAGATGCGTCCGACGCGGACCGTGGCGACCGGGCCCTCGAAGGGGGCGTCGGAGACCGCGAGCGCCGCGCTGGCCGCCACCGAGGCGAGGGTGTCGGTGTCGTTCTCGCCATCGTGGCTCATGACCCAGCACTGGACCTGCACCTCGTCGATGAATCCGTCGGGGAAGAGCGGGCGCATCGGGCGGTCGATCATGCGCATGGTGAGGATCTCCTTCTCGGAAGGGGGACCCTCGCGCTTGCGGAAGCCGCCGGGGAACTTGCCTCCGGCGCTGAGCCGCTCGCGGTAGTCGATGGTGAGCGGGAAGAAGTCCAGGCCCGGACGGGGGTCGGCCCGGACCATGGCCGCGAGGACGGTGCTCTCGCCGTAGCTGGCGACGATGCTGGACGAGGCGAGTTTGGCGACACGTCCGGTCGCCAGCGACATGGTTCGGCCGCCGATCTCGCGGCTGACCACGAGGCGCCCGAGCTTCTCACTTGCATGATTCATTGATTGACCCCTTGGGGCACAGCCCCATGTGTGCGCGGCGTTGATCCGCGGCGTGGGGGTCGCTGTCGATCCTCGTCCCTAGAGGCAGAGGCATGACGCAGAGAGAACCGCTGCGGCGTGCCCACTGCCACTAAGAGGTCGTTCGACAGGGACCCCAACCGGTAAAGAAAGCGGCCCGCCTTCCGTTGGGAACGCGGGCCGTCGGGTGGCTACTTGCGCAGTCCGAGGCGCTTGATGAGGTCGCGGTAGCGCTCGGGCTGCGTGCGTGACAGGTATCGCAGCAGCCGGTTGCGCTTGCTGACCATCATGACCAGGCCCCGGCGCGAATGGAAATCCTTGCGGTGCGATCGCAGGTGCTCGGCGACCTCCTTGATGCGGGCCGTGAGCACAGAAATCTGAACCTCCGGCGAGCCGCTGTCGCCGTCGTGTCGCCGGCTTTCGTGCACCACCGTCCGCTTGGCTTCCGCCGTGATCATTTCACCTGTCCTCGTCGGTCTGGTTGGGCGTCGTTTGGAACTTGCGAGGCTGGAACACTATGGCCGTCCCGACGCTCGATCAACTGGGGGGCTGCCCCACCGAGTCCCTGCGAGGGGCCGCGGATTCGGTCCGTCGCCACCCTATGCTGAGCCCCCCATGCCCTCCACGCATCCAGGACTGTCGCATCGCGTGACGGCGCTCAAGCCTTCGGTCACGATCGCGGTCGCGGCTCGCGCAAGAGAGATGGCGCGCCAGGGGATCGAGGTCATCGGCTTCACGCTGGGCGAGCCGGATTTCGACACGCCCGTGCTCGCGAAGCAGGCCGCCATCTCGGCGCTGATGGCGGGACAGACCAAGTACATGGCCACCTTGGGAGACCTCGAGACCAGGGGGGTCATCGCGGAGAAGCTGACGCGAGAGAACGGCATTCCTGGCCTCACGGCCGAGCATGTGGCGATCAGCGCCGGCGGCAAGCAGGCGCTGTATGTGCTCTTTCATTGCCTGATCGATGAGCCGCGCGACGGTGAGCCGGCCGCGGAGGTCCTGCTGCCGACGCCCACGTGGGTCAGCTACGGACCGATCGCGGAGATGGCCGGCGCGAGGATCGTGACGCTGCCGACGAGCCGGGAGCAGGGGTTCCTGATCGAGCCGGATCGGCTGCGGGCGGCCATCAACGAGCGCACCCGGGCCATCGTGCTGTGCACGCCGAGCAACCCGTGCGGGACGATGTACCCCGAATCGCACCTGCGCGAGATCGCGTCGGTGGTCGGGGAGGCAGCGCGGACGACCGCGCCGGATCTCTTGCTGGTGGTGGACGAGATCTACGAGAAGGTCGTCTACGGAAAGACGCCGCACTTCTCGGTGGGCTCGATCCCGGAGATCGCCGAGCGGACGGTGACGGTCAATGGCCTGTCCAAGGCGTACGCCATGACCGGCTGGCGGGCGGGATACGCCGCGTGCTCGGGAGCGTTCGGTCTCCGGCTGATCAACGCCATGGGCACGCTCCAAGGGCAGATCAGCACCAACATGACGTCCTTTGTGTATCCGGCGATTCGCGCGGCGCTCACTCAGTGCGGCGAGAGCGTCGAGACGATGCGGCGCGCCTTCGCCGGGCGAGCCGAGGTGATCTGCGGGCTGCTCGAGGGGATGGACCGGCTGGTGCTGCGCCGCCCCGATGGGGCGATCTACGCCTTCCCCGACGTTTCCGGCTGCTTCGGGCTGCGATCGCCCGGAGGACGCGAGATCCGGTCATCGCTGGACTTTGCCGAGGCGCTGCTTGCGGAGCATCACGTGGCGGTGATCCCCGGCGAGGACTTCGGCCCCCCGGGAGAGCGGCACGTCCGGATCAGCTTCGCGTGCTCCGAAGACCAGATCCGACGGGGCATGTCCAGGGTGGGCGAGTTCGTCGAGTCGTTGCGGTAGTCTGTGATCATGGACTCGATGAACGACATCCTGGAACTGGCGATCGGCGCCCACCGAGCCGGGGATGCGTTGCGGGCGGAATCGGCGTACCGGGCGTTTCTTTCTCGATCACCGGACCACCACGGCGCCTCGGCGATGCTGGGGCAGTTGCTCACAGAGACGAATCGAAGGGCGGACGCAATCGCGCTGCTCGAGCCGATCGTGCGCGAGCATCCTCGGGCCGTTCAGGCCCGCTTCCGGCTGGCCATGGCCCTGCTTGGGGAGCGTCGTGACGACGAAGCGATCGACCACCTGCGCGAGGCGGTGCGGCAACGCGATCCCGAGCCGCAGCTTCACTTCTGGCTGGGTGCGGCCTTGGAGCGGACCAATCGGCGGAGGGAGGCCGAGCGGTGCTTTCGTGAAGCGATGTCACGCACGATCGACGAGCGCGAGCCGCTGCGTCAACTGGCCCTGCAGTTTCATCAGATCGGTCGGCCGGAGCTCTCCGCCGAGTGCCTCGAGCGCGTGCTCGAACGGCGACCCGACGACGTCGATTCGCTGCTGAAACTCGCCGGATCGTTCCGGCTGTCGAGACAGAACGAACGAGCGATTCGGGCCCTCGAGTCCGCGCTCACCCATGACCCCACTCTCGCTGCCGCGCACGCGGCGATTGCCGATCTTCACGAACGGGGCGGACGAGTTGACCTCGCGAGACATCACGCAATGGCGGCACTGGAGTCTGAGCCGCGGAATCTTGGGCTGATCGCGATGTTGGCGCGCCTCGATCGGCGCGATGGTCGCGCCGCAGAGGCCGCCGAGCGCCTGGGTCGGGCGCTGCGGAGCGCGGGCCCGACACAGCCCGGCGAGGCGGCGGCGCGCGTGGAGCTTGGGCACGTTCTGGATGCCATGGGAGAGTACGCCACGGCGTTTGAATCCGTGGCTTCCGGCAAACAGCTCGCGATGGGGCCGCCCGGCCGGATCGATCTCGGGGCCTATCCATCGCGAGTTGCGAGGAGAGGATCCCAATACCCGCCGGAAGTCATGCGAGGATGGCCAGCGCGCCCTCCCGAGGGCGCCGGCCAGGCGCCGGCGTTCTTGATGGGGTTCCCCCGCTCGGGCACGACGCTGACCGAACAGGTGCTCAGCTCGCATCCTCGAATCGTCACGACCGACGAGGCGGAGTTGCTCGATGTGCTGCTGATGGCGGCGCGCGAGCGGGCTCCCGGACCGGAGGACGACGGAGCTGACCTCGAGGCCCTGACCGATACGGACGTGCTCGAACTGCGAGCGATGCACACGGCACTGGCCGAGCGATCGTTGGGAGCCGGATCCATTGAGGGTCGGGTCGTCGTGGACAAGCTCCCACTGAACACGATCAACCTGCCGGTCGTGCGGCGTGTCTTCCCCGATGCCAAAGTGCTGTTCGCGCTGCGCGATCCGCGGGATGTCTGCGTGTCATGCTTCTTTCAGTGGTTTGAGTTGAACGCGGCGATGGCACAATTCCACTCGATAGAGAGCACGGCCGAGTTGTACGCGTCCGTCATGGGGCTCTGGCTGAAATGGCGGGGCGAAATCGGGCTCGAATCGCACGAAACTCGCTACGAGGATCTGGTCGAGGACCTCGAGGGCGCGGCACGGCGCATCATCGGGTTCCTGGACCTTGAATGGACCGCCGACCTGCTGCAATTCCATGAGCGCGGCGCCCCGAGGACCATCAGCACGCCGAGCTTTGCCAGCGTTCGAGAACCGCTTCACGCGCGCGCCACGCAGCGATGGCGCCACTATGCTCGCCAGCTCGAGCCGGTGCGAGAGCGATTGGCCCCATTCGTGAGCGCATTCGGGTATCAGGACTGAGTCACGGTCGCCCGGTCAATCTCGCCCAAGTCCGGATTCAACGGCGCGAGAGCCGGATACGCCTTGGCAAAGGCCCTGCGGATAGGCCCGTAGGCCAGCGCATTGTCGGAGGGGACGCGGGTCTCGGCGATCTCGATCGTCTCGGCGCAGGCGGCGGACACACTTTCCCAGACGCCCGCGCCAACGCCGGCCATGAGCGCTGCGCCCAGGGAGGGTCCCTCATCGGCCCGTGGCGTCAGCACCGGCGCGTCGAGCACGTCGGCCAAGATCTGACGCCAGAGCGCCGACCGAGCGCCGCCACCGCCGACCAGGACTCGCTGGTGGGCGACGCCCGCGCCCGCCATCAGGTCGACGATCTGGCGCAGCGTCATGCACACACCCTCGAGGACCGATCTCACGATGTGCTCGCGCGCGTGACGGACGGTGAGACCAATCCAGGCGCCCCGCGCCTGGGGATCTGGGAATGGACACCGTTCGCCGGTCAATTGTGGGAGGAACAGCAAGCCGCGGGAGCCCGGGGGCGAGCCACCCGCCCACTCCACCATGGACGCGTAGTCGGCCTCCGGAAAGAGCACGTCTCGCATCCACCTCACGCAGCCCGCGGCGGAGAGTGAACAGCCTGTGACGCAGTACGCGCCTCGCATGTGTGCCGTGCCGTCGGCCGCGCACATGGAGTGGAAGCGCCCCGGCGTCGTGGGATCCAGGTCTCGAAGCGGCGCTGCGGTGTGGGCGTAGACAACGCCGCTGGTACCCAGCGTGATCAGGATTGATCCCGGCGTGACGACGCCCGCCCCCGCCGCGCCCGCCATGTTGTCGCCCGACCCGGCCACCACCGGGACTCCTTCCGGCACGCCCGTCTGTTCGGCCGCCCAGCGCGTGACCCATCCGACGACCTCGCACGATTCGGCGACACGCGGAAGGAGATCGCGATCGATGCCGAATGTCCGCAGGCTCGGCGCCGACCAGTCTCGCGATTCGAGATCGAGCAGCAGCGTGCCCGCCGCGTCTCCGACATCGGTGGCCACTTCGCCGGTCAGGCGGAACCGCACATAGTCCTTTGGCATCATTGCGGCGCGGGCGGCGCCCCAGACATCGGGCTGAAGGGCGCGCTGCCAGAGCATCTTGGGCAACGTGAAGCCCGGCAGCGCCGCGTTGCCGCAACGGCGCACGAGATCCAATCTGCCACCGAGCGCCGTTTCGATCTGCTCGCACTGAGAGGCCGTTCGCTGGTCGTTCCAGAGGATTGCGGGGGCGAGCGCCCCATCTCGCTGCCCCTTGGCGTCAAGAGAGTGGCGGTCGAGCAGAACGAGTCCGTGCATCTGGCCGGTGAGGCCAATTGCGCCGACCTCCGCTCGACGGCTTGCCGAGATTCCCGAGAAGGCCTGCGCGATCGCCTCGCGGGTCGCGATCCACCACGCTTGCGGATCTTGCTGAGACCAGCCGGGGGCGGGCGTGTCGAGCGGATACCCCGCCGATCCGGACGCCATCGTCCGGCCCATTTCGTCGCAGAGCAGGGCCTTTGTCGATGATGTGCCGACGTCGATTCCAAGGAGCAGCATGCGGCGTTGAGTGTACCGCGGGACCCGCGAATCACTTCATGGCGAGGATCTCGGCGATCATTGCGGCGTGCGCGCGTGCCCCGGCGCGAAAGCAGTCCAGCTCGAACTTCTCGTTCGGCGAATGGACGCGATCGTCGTCGAGCCCGAAGCCCATGAAGATGGTCTCGACGCCGAGTTGCTCCTTGAGCATCGCGGCAACCGGGATGGACCCACCGGTCTTGATGAGGGCCGGCTCGATTCCGGTCGCGCCGGAGATGGCTCGCTTCGCGGCGGAGAGGAACGGCGAGTCCGTCGCAACGGTGACGCCTCGGCTGGTTCCAAACGACGCGAATTCCCAGCGGCAGCCCGGCGGCGTGCGGTCGCGCAGCCACTGTCTGAACGCCGTTTCGATCGCTTGAGGGTCCTGATCGGCGACGAGGCGGAAGCTGACCTTCGCCATCGCGCGCGACGGGATGACGGTCTTGGCCCCGGCGCCTGTGTACCCACCGACGATGCCGTTGAGCTCGGCGGTTGGTCGAGCCCATTCTCGCTCCACGCTCGAGAATCCCTGCTCGCCGATGTCGCTCTCAGGAGGGAGGCCGATCGCCCGCAAGGCGGCCGCCGGATCGACTCCGAGATCCCGCCAGGCCGTCCGTTCTTGCGGGCTCAGGTCCCGGACGTCGTCGTAGAAGCCGGGAATCGTCACGCGCCGGCGCTCGTCCCACAATTGTGCGAGGATCTTGACCAGTTCATTGTTGGGATTCGGACAGCGCCCTCCCCACAGGCCGGAGTGGAGGTCCTGATCCGGGCCATGCAGCGTCACTTGGTTGTACACCAGACCTCGAACCCCGTAGGTGATGGCGGGCCTGCCCCGGTCGAGCATGCTCGTGTCCGAGATGAGGCAGATGTCGCAGTCTGCGAAGCGTGCACGATTGGCGCGCAGGAACGCTTCCAGGTTTGCCGAGCCGGACTCCTCTTCGCCCTCGAGCAGAACGGTGATTCGCACGCCGCCGGCCGGGGCGCCCGATGTCTCTCGCCATGCGCGGAGCGCCTCGAGGAACATCATGACCTGGCCTTTGTCGTCGCACGCTCCGCGGGCCACGATGCGCTCCCCTGGCCCGCCGGGCACGGACGGCTTGATCACCGGTTCGAAGGGTGGGCTGTCCCACAGGTCCACCGGATCGACAGGCTGCACGTCGTAGTGGCCGTAGAACAACACGTGGGGGCCGCGGCCGGCAGACGTCGCCAGAACAATTGGGTGGCCCGACCCGGGAGGGTCGCCGATGTCGATCAACTGGGCCTGAAGCCCCGCTTCGGCGAGTTGCTCTCTCGCCCACTCGGCAGCGCGCCGAACGTCGGGCTGGTACGTCGGATCCGTGCTGATGCTCGGAATCCGCAGCCACTCGCAGAGCCTTTGGACACTCTCCTGCTCGTGTTCGACGAGCCATCGCTGGGCCGGGGCATCGGGCATGCGGCCTCCTTGGTGACGGGTGAAGGGAACACAGTAGAGCGAGGCCCGCGATGAGACGGCCGACGTGGGGCCCAGTCCGGGGATGAACTCCTTCAAAACGGGGCCGGACTCTCGAACTTCAACCAGGCACCCCTGCGGGGATGCCAGAAGGCCAGGGATTCGGCGTGCAGGTACATGCGATCGAGCGATCCGCGATTCCCATAGAGCGGATCTCCGCGGATCGGGGCTCCCAGTCCTCCGGATTGCCCATCCGAGCCGCGAGGAACGGAAGCGTGGACCCTTAGTTGGTGCGTGCGGCCGGTCTCTGGCCTGAATTGCACTCGCGTTATCGGTCCTTCCGGATCTTCGCGGCGATCAAGCACGCGCCAGAGCGTCCTTGAGGGCTTGCCGCGCTCGCGATCTACGCGCTGGCGGGGACGATTCTCCCAGTCGAGACATAGGGGGAGGTCAACCTCGCCGCTCTCGCCTTCGACTCGCCCATCCACGAGGGCGACGTACGACTTCCCCACCTTCCTGTGGATGAACTGTCGGCTGAGCTTGGCGTGCGCGGCCCGGGTGAGGCCGATGACTAGCAGGCCGCTCGTTTCCGCATCGAGGCGATGCACCATCACCGGACCGGTGGGTCGATCGAAGACCTGGCGGGCCCGCGTTTCGACAGAATCGAAACGCTCGGGCTCGAACTGCCAACCTCTGGCGGGGACCGACCGCAGACCCGCGGGCTTGTCGATCACCGCAAAGTCCGGCGCCGCAAACACCACGCACAGGAGCGGGCCGGTCGGATTTGGCGAAGGGTGGCGGGGTGGCGATGTCACGCCGCGGCTTTGGCGGCTCGACGCTTGGCCCACGAGCGGATTCCCCAGAGTCCGCCGAGCATCAGGATGCCGAGAATGGCCCCTCCGATGAGCCAGTGCATGGCCAGCGAGCCGAGCCACGAAGGCGGGGTCCGCCGCCAAGCCTCGGCCGCGTCGCCGCGGGTCGATGCGAGTTCGAAGAGCCAGGTGCCAGCCAGCAGCACAGCGCCGGCTACGACCAGAGCGACAACGAGGCGCTTCATGAACCGGGCGCGGCGTGGCCAGAGCCAGAACGCAAACAGGCCAGCCAGCAGCAGGACGCGAAACGTCCACTGCTTGCCGTCGATGTACGCCGGCTCGCCCCACAGCCGACTCGCGATCCACCCGCCCGCTTCGGATGCGACGAAGAGAACGATCAGCATCCAGAATCGCTTGACGACGAATCGCTGGATTGCCG
This sequence comes from Phycisphaeraceae bacterium, assembly GCA_020639195.1. Lineage (GTDB taxonomy): Bacteria > Planctomycetota > Phycisphaerae > Phycisphaerales > UBA1924 > JACKHB01. The sequence continues at coordinate 242,400 of JACKHB010000002.1, forward strand.
CGGCGAAGCGCCTGGTTCGCTGGAACTTCGGGCTGGCGGGGGCCGATTCTGAGGCCTCGGGCATGTCAGATGGTACGGCGTGGGACCGGTCTGCACCCATTCGGGTGGCCCGCTCGTAGAGTTGGCGTGCGCGCCGTGTTGTTGACTGCCATGCTGATTCTGTCGGGGTGCGTTGAGAAGCGCGTCGTGAAATGGGACCCTCCGCTGGCGGGGCTGCCTGGCGCCCAGACATCGGGCCCCATAGTCGGCCAGCGGTTCGACTTCGCCGATCCACGGGTGGCTCCACCGGAGGGCTTGCGCGTCGAGCACGAGGACGGTTCGATCACGCTCAACGCGCGATCCGGCCGGCACCTGCTCGCCCACATCGTCACCACGCTCGATCACGACGAGAGAGCGCTGTTCACCGGGCAGGTGCTGAGCTCACTGACGCGAGCGGAGTATTCCGCTCGTGGACAGGATCCTGGAGGGGCCTTTGACTTACTCAAAGGGCAATACGCCGACGTCATGGCCCTGGCCAGGCTCATGCCGATGGGAGAATTCACCCCTGGGGTCATCTGGAAGAAGCTGGGTCGGGTGGGTCCGCGGGAGGAGAACCTCGTTCGCCTGCTGGTTACCGGCCCGGGCACTTCCGCCATGCGCTACAACGGTCTGGACATGGTCATGGAGGGCGGGAACTGGCGTTTGCGCTGGTTCGCCCACGAGTAGTCCATCCTGCTCGATCTGACCCGCGGAGAGACGGTCGCGCAACGGTCGTCGCCTACGGTTTGTTGTACGCACCCGACGAGGACGCCCCCGCGCATGAGCCAGACCCTGACGAGCCAACGACTGGACGAGCCCGGCCACGCCCCCACCCCGCTCGAGCCGCGCGACACTTTCGCGCGCCGCCACATCGGGCCCGACGACGCCGAGATCCGGGACATGCTGCGCGTGGTCGGAGCGGCCAGCCTGGACGATCTGGTCTCGCAGACGATTCCTGCCTCGATCCGGCTGGAGCGCGAGCTCGACCTGCCCCCGGCGCTGGGCGAATCGGACGCACTCGCAGCCCTTCGGGGACTGGCGCAGCAGAACGTCGTTCGGCGGAGTTGCATCGGGATGGGGTACAGCGACACGGTGTGCCCGCCGGTCATCCTGCGGAACCTCCTTGAGAACCCCGGGTGGTACACGCAGTACACGCCGTACCAGGCAGAGATCTCTCAGGGACGGCTCGAGGCCCTTCTCAACTTCCAGACCATGATCGCCGATCTGACGGGCTTGCCAATCGCCAACGCATCGCTGTTGGATGAGGCGACGGCGGCGGCCGAGGCGATGGTGATGGCGCTCGCGGGCTCTGGCGAAGCGCGGAACCGATTCGTCATCGATGATCAGTGCCACCCACAGACGATCGAGGTCTGCCGCACCAGGGCGCGGGCCCTTGGATTGGAGATCACTGTGTGTCCGCTGATGCGCGAGCCAGAGGCTTGGCGCGCATCGGATGCCTTCGGCGTGTTGGTCCAGTATCCCGACACGAGCGGTTCGATTCGCGATTGGCGGGAGGTGCTGCGCGGCGCGCGCGAGGCGCGCGTCACCTCCATCATGGCAACGGACCCGCTCGCGCTGACGCTCCTCACACCGCCGGGCGAACTGGGGGCGGACATTGCGGTGGGCAGCGCACAGCGTTTCGGCGTCCCGATGGGATTCGGCGGACCCCACGCGGCGTTCCTGGCGGCGCGGGAGAGTTTCACGCGGAAGATGCCGGGGCGGATCATCGGCGTGTCGCGTGATGCGCACGGCAACCCGGCGCTGCGCATGGCGATCCAAACGCGGGAGCAGCACATCCGGCGAGAGAAGGCCACCAGCAACATCTGCACGGCCCAGGCGCTGCTGGCGTCGATCGCCGGCATGTACGCGGTGTACCACGGGTCCGATGGTTTGCGGGAGATCGCGAAGCGCGTTCACGCGCTCACCTCGACGCTGGCGACAGGGCTGGTGAAACTCGGCCACGGCGTGTGCGATGGAGAGGGCTGGGTCCCGTTCTTCGACACGCTCAGGGTGCGGGTGTCGGGCTCGGCCCAAGACGTCGTTCGCGGGGCGGATCGACGCGGCATCAATCTGCGCGACTTTGGCGACGGCACGGTGGGCGTGAGCCTCGACGAGACCTCCGACGCGCCGCTGGTTCGGGATCTCCTGGCCTCCTTCGGAGGCGCGGCGGCCGATGCCCTCGAGATCGAAGAGTTGCTCGCCGAATCGGTCACGGAGTTTGAAGAGCCGTTCGCCCGCGCCTCGCCGTTTCTGACGCATCCGGTGTTCAACACGCACCACTCCGAGACGCAGATGCTGCGGTACCTCACGCGCCTGCAGTCTCGCGATCTGTCGCTGGCGAACTCGATGATCCCCCTGGGATCGTGCACCATGAAGCTCAACGCGACGAGCGAGATGATTCCCGTGACGTGGCCGGAGTTCGGGCGCATGCATCCGTTCGCGCCCAGTGGTCAGACGCGGGGCTATCGCGAGATGCTCGTGCAACTCGAGTCATGGTTGGCCGAGATTACGGGCCTTGACGCCGTCAGCCTGCAACCCAACGCCGGGAGCCAGGGCGAGTACGCGGGGCTCTTGGCGATCCGCGCATACCACGAGTCCCGGGACGAGGGACACCGGAGGGTGTGCTTGATCCCCACGAGCGCGCACGGAACGAATCCCGCCAGCGCGGTCGCGGCCGGCATGCGGGTCGTGACGGTGGCGTGCGATGCGCGGGGCAACATCGACGTGTCGGATCTGCGCAGCAAGGCCGAGGCGCACGCCTCGGAACTCGCGGCCCTGATGGTGACGTACCCCTCGACCCACGGCGTGTTCGAGCCGACCATCCGCGAGATCTGCGACGTCGTGCACCGGTCTGGCGGGCAGGTGTACCTCGATGGTGCGAACATGAACGCACAGGTCGGACTCTGTCGTCCCGGAGACTTCGGGGCGGACGTCTGCCATCTCAATCTTCACAAGACGTTCTGCATCCCACACGGCGGGGGCGGTCCGGGCATGGGACCGATCGGGGTGGCGGAGCACCTGGCGCCTTTCCTTCCGACGCACGGCGTTGTCGCGGTTCGTGACACCGCGTCCTCGGGAGCGGTCGGCGCCATCAGCGCTGCGCCCTGGGGCAGCGCCAGCATCCTGCCGATCTCATGGATGTACATCGCGATGATGGGCGCGCAGGGCCTTCGCCGCGCCACCGAGGTGGCCATCCTGAGCGCCAACTACATGGCCGAGCGGTTGCGCGGTCACTACGACGTGCTGTTCAGAGGGGAGCAAGGGCGAGTCGCCCACGAGTTCATCCTCGACTGCCGCGGTTTCGAGAAGAGTGCGGGCGTCAGGGTCGAGGACATCGCCAAGCGCCTGATGGACTACGGCTTCCACGCGCCGACCATGTCGTTCCCCGTGCCGGGAACGCTCATGATCGAGCCGACCGAGAGCGAGGACCGGGCCGAGCTGGATCGGTTTTGCGATGCGCTCATCGCCATCCGTGAGGAGATCCGCCAGGTCGAGACCGGCGTCTGGGCGCGCGAAGACAATCCGCTCAAGCACTCGCCGCACACGATCGGCGCGGTGAGCGCTGACCTGTGGTCGCACACGTATCCGCGCGAGAGGGCCGCCTTTCCGCTGCCGTGGCTCCGCGAATGGAAGTTCTGGCCGAGCGTCGGAAGGATCGATAACCCATACGGCGATCGCAACCTTGTCTGCACGTGCCCTCCCGTGGCAGACCATGTGGATCCTTGACTTGAGACTCCCCCGGTCGCCTCTTGAGCACGGTCCGATGTCTGGAACGCCGTGAACGCGATCGCGCCACTCCAACTCGGCCCGCTCGATCCCGAAGACTTGCAGCTGGTCGAGAGCGAGTTGTCCCGTCTTGCGACATGGCGGCGGGCCGGGGTGGTGATGATGTATCTGCCCGCGCTCGGACTCTTGCTGGCCATGGGCGCGTTCGTCTCGTATAAGGCCAATCTCATCCAGCAGGTGACGATGGCGCTTGCGGGCCTGCTGGTTCTGTTCGGACTGCCGCTGGCGCCCATCGGCGCAGTGGTCCGCGTGTTCGCCTCCCGCCGCCTCCGCCGGCTCGGGCACGACCTGGTCGTGGTGGCGCTGCCCGCGAGCCCGGCGCTTCGCATCGGCGACGTTCTGGGCAACTGGCGGGTGGCCCGGGCCACGCCGTCGCTCATTCGGTTGCGGTACGAGCTCGTCGCTCGGCCGCTGGGCGCCGCGCTTCGCTTTGGGGTTGACGGGCTCATGCTCGGGATCGTCAGCGTGACGGTCGTATCCGCCGTGCGATTGGGCACGCCCAGCGGCTGGGGCGTGGTCGCCTTGATCGCGGCCCTCACGACGCTCGTGTCGTCGTCGATGGGCGGAGGATCTCTGGTGATCGATCGGAACTCCGGTCGAGTGGCGGTGCGATTCTCGGGACATCCGGTGTGGGGGGTGGTTCCAATGGGAGGCTGGCGCGTCGAGCGCGCCGAACTCGACGGCGTCATGCTGGGCGAGGGCATGCTGGTGGTGCGGACGCAATCTCGAGGCATCCGCATCCTGCGCGGCTTTGGAGTGGGGCCATACGGGCTGTGGCAGCTTCGCCGACTCGCCGCGATGTTTGTTGCAGACCCGGGCCGGGTGGCATTGGCTTCTGGCGCGCACGGAGAAGATGAGGCGTCGCGGGCGATCGCCTGAGTGCGCCGCGCCCACCTACCCTTGCCTCCTGTGCCCGGAAGCGTGGTCACGATCGGGTCGTTCGACGGCGTGCACATCGGGCACGCCGCGCTGATCTCTCGCGCGAGAGAAGTGGCGTCGGCCACATCGGCGCGCGTGGTCGCGCTGGTATTCGACCCCCATCCCGCTTCAACGCTCCGGCCCGGCGCTGAGCCGCCCCGACTCACGACCTTCGGTGATCGGGCTGCGCGGCTGCTCAATGCCGGAGTGGATGAGGTTGTCCGCCTCGAGCCCACACGAGAACTGCTCTCCCGGCGTGCGTCGGAGTTTCTCGGCGGCATCTCGGCTCGGTATTCCGTCGTCGCAATCGTGGAAGGCCGGGACTTTCGATTCGGGAGCGGGCGAGAGGGCGATGTGGAATTGATGGCGCGAGAGGGGCCCCGATTGGGCTTTGCCGCTCACGTGGTGGATCCGGTCGAGATCGACCTGCTGGACCAGAGCGTCGTTCGCGCGTCGAGCACGATCTGCCGATGGCTGATCGGGCACGGTCGGGTGCGGGATGCCGCGATCGTCCTTGGCCGGCCTCACCAGATCAGCGGGGAGGTCGTGCGGGGAGATCGGCGCGGGCGGGACCTGGGGTTCCCGACCGCCAACATCCAGGTCGAGCAGATGGCTCCCGGGCATGGCGTGTATGGAGCTCGAGCGACCTTGCCCGACGGCAGAACGCTGCCAGCCGCCCTGAGCGTGGGGGCCAAGCCGCAGTTCGGGGGGATGTCCACCACGGTCGAGGCCCACCTGCTCGATGCTCCGAGGCAGGGCGATCGAATCGCGGGATTGCCGGAGTACGGCTGGCGACTGCGGCTCGATGTTCTCACTTGGATCCGCGATCAGGCCGCCTTCCCTTCAATCGGGGCGCTGTGTGCCCAGATCGAGCGAGATTGCGAGCGTGCGCGAGGATCAATGGAGCGCGGCGCGCTGCCCGCCGCGGCGGGAGCCGATGCATGACCACAGCCCCTCACGGCACGTACACGAGCAGCACGACCCTCCGAGAGGCATTCGAGTGGTTGGAGCCCACGGGACGCATCGCGGTGCTGACGCACACCAAGCCCGACGGCGACGCGATCGGATCAACTCTCTCTCTCGTGAGGGCGCTTCGCTCGCGTCAACCGCACACGGGGCGAGACGGTGTCGTTGCGTTCTACGGGGGCTACCTTCCGGATTGGCTGGCCTCGATCTCGCAGGGGGACGAATGGCGGCACGCTTCGGTGGAGGCTCTGGAATCATTCGATCCCCAGCGGATTGTGATTGCTGATACGGGCGCGTGGAAGCAGCTCGAAGATGTCGGCCCGTTTCTCAGGGGCAAGGCGGATCGGGTGCTGGTGGTTGATCATCACCTCGACGGGGATCCGGACATCGCGGATCGACGGGTCATCGACGCGGGTTGGGCGGCCGCCAGCATGCCAGCCGCGGAACTCGCCGTCGCCCTGTGCGGCGTGTCGGATGCGGGGGCGTTGCCCCGCGAGATTGCGGCGCCGCTGTACGTCGGACTCGCGGCGGACACGGGGTTTTTCCGTCACTCGAACGTGAGCTCGGCGGTGATGCGCCTCGCGAGCGAGCTGTTGCGGGCCGGGGTTGATCACGTGAATCTGTTCGAGATGATCGAGCAGCGCGATCCCGCCGGGCGAATACGGCTGTTGGGCAAGGTCCTGTCGGAGATGGAGTTGTTCTGCGACGACCGGCTGGCCGTGCTGACGATTCGGCTGGCAGACGTGCACGCGCACGGGCTCAAGTCGGGGCAGACCAGCGGCTTTGGTGATCACGTCATGACGATCGGTTCCGTGCGCGTGTCGGCGGTGCTGACGGAAGTCGGCGGCCGGGAAGGGCCGGTGACGAAGATGAGTCTGCGCTCTAAGGGGTCCCGCGGCGCCGTGGACGTCAACCGGATTGCCCGGGAGTTTCATGGAGGCGGACACGCGCAGGCCGCGGGTGCGCGGACCGATGGCGACCTCGAGAGCATCAAGCGTCGTCTGGTAGACACGGTGGCGAGGGCGCTGGATTGACTCCGCGCGCTGATCGAGGCGGGGCATCTCGGGGGACCGGACCCGGTGGCGATCGACAGGGCCCGAGGTTCCGCAAGCCGCCGCTGAGGGTCTTGCCGACGACGCTCTGGGAGTACCCCAGCCAGCACTACAACTCTGAGAGTGGCCGGGAGATCCAAGGGGACCCATCGTTCGAGGGAGCGACCCCGAGTTGGGTGATCTGGCAACTTCTCCAGCGCTACACGAGGCCCAACGACCTCGTGGTAGACCCAATGGCCGGATCTGGAACCACCCTCGACGTGGCGCGCGACCTCGGTCGGCGCGTGCTGGCCTATGACCTCGCGCCGACGAGACCCGACATCTTCCGGGCCGATGCAAGGGAATTGCCTCTGGAGTCGGGCAAAGCCGATTTCGTCTTTGTCGATCCCCCCTATTCCACGCACATCAACTACTCAGGGGACGCGCGATGCATCGGGAAGCTCGACGCGGCCGCGCCGCCCGAGCAGCCTGGCGATCCGACTGGCCAGGCGTATTACGAAGCGATGGAAGAGGTGATCTCCGAGATCCACCGGGTCCTCAAGAACCGACGGTACATGGCCCTGTACGTCAGCGATTCGTGGCGGAAGCGGCGAGGAGAGCCCGGGGAAGGCGCTGGGGTGTTCATGCCGATCGGATTCGAGCTGTTCTCGGTCCTGCGCGACTACTTCACGCCGGTGGACGTCGTGTGCGTGGTGCGCCAGAACGCCAAGCTCGAACGGGGCAATTACCGGAAGGCGGCCGTCGAGGGGAATTTCTTCCTTCGAGGCTTCAACTACCTCTTCATCATGAAGCGGGTCGAGACCGCCCGCGACCCGTCAGAATTCACCATCGAGGAGTGATCCCGAACCGGTATACTGCGGCCACAGGACAGAACGCCCAAGGACGGGCCGGTGGGAGAGATTTCCATGGCCAATCTGCGCGCAACGTCCGCTTCCGTGTTCGCGCTTCTGGGTATGTGCGCATCGTCCGCGCGTTCGCAGCCGGTCCAGTTTCCCGACAACGGGCACTGGTACGAGGTCATCGTCGTCAGCGATCTGGGCTGGGAAGTCGCGCGCCACACCGCGAACCTTCGCGGCGGATACCTCGCGACCGTCACCAGCCCGGATGAGAACGCGTTCGTGCACAGTCTGGTCGTGAGCACGCCCGGCTCCTGGTTCTTCTTCGATGGGCGGCGCTCGATTGGGCCCTGGCTCGGGGGCTGGCAGCCGGATGGGAGCCAGGAACCCGACGGCGGCTGGGTCTGGATTACCGGCGAGCCGTTCAGCTACACCAACTGGGCTCCCGGGCAGCCGGACGACGACGACCGGGGCGAGTGCTATCTGCACTTCTCGAATCTGGGCATGCCGTTGGATGGCACATGGAACGATCGAGGCGTCAACGATCGCCGCCCGGACCCGGGATACGTCGTCGAGTACGACGAGCTGCTGTGCCCCGACATCATCGAGCAACCGTTCGCCCAGAATCGGTGCGAGGGCGAGGACGCTCGGTTTGTCGTTCACGCGTTCAGCCCATGGACGCTGTCGTACCAGTGGCGCAAGGATGGCGAGAACCTTGGCAACATTCCCGGGAAGATCGAGGGCGTCACGACCAATGCGCTGTTTCTTTCCGATCTCGGCCGAGACGACGCGGGCCTGTACGATTGCGTCGTCACGAACCTGTGCGGCTCGATCGCGACCGACGCGGTGCGGCTGCGCGTCGGCGCGATCGCCGATCTGACGGGGTCGAGCGATCCGACGGACCCAGCGTACGGCGTTCCCGACGGCGTCGTGAACAACGATGACTATCTGTACTTCCTGGACCAGTTCGCCGCCAGAAACCCCGGCGTCGCGGACCTGACCGGTTCGGGCGACCCGGAATCGGACCTGTACGGCGTTCCCAACGGCGTCATCGACGCGGACGACTTTTTCTACTACCTCGACGCATTCACCTACGGATGTCCGGCTTCGGCGCGCCGGCCCAACCTGCCCCAGATCCTGCGGTCCCTGGGACAACCGAAGTGGCCATTCGGCAAACAGCGGCTGCGCCGCTGACCGCCTCAGGGGCCGGGCGCGACGGCCGTCGCCAGCGCTCCGCGACCGACCAGTGCGCTTGACGCCTGAAATGCGATGCGCCGGGCCCATGGGTGGAACGCGCTGGAATTGCCAGAGGCGACGATCGTGATCCCGGCGTCCGGGATCGAACGCAGCAGCGTGCACCAGCCCTGCTTCCATCCGCCGTGGCTGAATCCGCGGATGCCTGCGTGGTCGTCGAGCACGACCCCAAGTCCCCACCGGATCTTCTCCTCGGATCCGTCGACGCGGTGATCGATTAAAACTTGATCAATCAGCGAGGGATCGATCAGGCCCGCGCCCGCCGGCCCCAGGTCTCGCCTCATGCACGCGCTGATCAGGTCGGCCAGCTCCACGGGCGACCCCCACAGACCCGTCCCCGCTCGTGATGCGTACCGCACGATGCGACAGCGTCGCATTCCCGATCCATCGGTCCTTGGAACGTAGTGAGCGCACAGGTCGCGGCGCAGGCTCGGGAGGGGGGCGAAGCCGAGGCGCTGTATGCCCAGCGGCTCGAGCAGGTGGCAGCGAATCCAGGGGCCCATCTCGACACCCGTTGATGCCTCGAGAATGAGCTGAAGGAGCGTGTATCCGGCGGCGGAATAGCGGGAGCGGGAGCCCGGTGACGCTTCCAGCCGCGCGATCGTGTGCTCACCCATCGCCCCATCCATCAGTTCCGAGGCCGAAGGCATCGGTACACCGCGGTCCAGCACGCCGTACGCGTGCACGTGCAAACCGGACCGATGGGCCAGCAGATCGCGAAATGTGATCGCGTCGGCGTCGAATCCTCGCGATTGGTCCGGGCGGAACCACCAGCCGCCGCAGAGGCTTCGAACGCGGGCGTCGAGCCCGATTCCTCTGATTGTCAGCATCCTGAGGATGGCCAGCGCCAGCACCGGCTTGACCAGCGAGCAGAGCGCGAGCGTGGAGCGTTCGCTCATTGGCGTCTTGGCATCCATGTTGGCGAACCCCGCCGCGATGTCGAGAGACGACCGGCCGCGAATCGACACCAGCACGCCGGGCACGCGCACGACACCCGACGCCGGTTGGGTCGCCTCGGCGATCCAGGCGCGGATCCACGCCACGGCCGCCTCGTGCTGAGCCGCGTCGTCTGGCGTGGCTCAGCTCCTCCACTTTCGCAGTGGCGCGCCGGTGTAGTTGGCAATCGGACGGATCAATCTGTTGTTCGCGTGCTGCTCGGCGATGTGAGCACACCATCCGCTCAAGCGCGAGGCGACGAAGATCGGCGTGTACTGCGGCACGGGGATCCCCATCACGAAGTACGTCATTCCGCAGGGGAAGTCGACGTTCGGGAAGATGCTCTTCTCTTCGAGCATGATCCGCTGGACGATTTCTCCGAGTTCAAACAGGGCGACCTGCTCGGAACCCTGGCGTTCGGCGATCGCCCGACCCATCTTGTGCAGGATTCCGGCACGATGGTCGCCGTTCTTATAGACCCGATGCCCGAATCCCATCAGTTTGCGCTTGGTCTCGAACGCCCGATGCATCCACTCGGTGACAGCGCCAACCTCATTCTTCGGCCCGATGTCCGTCCGGATCTCCTTGAGCATCTCCATCGCCGCCTCGTTCGCCCCGCCGTGCAGCGGGCCCTTCAGTGCCGCGATCGCCCCCGTGACGGCGCCGTGCATGTCGGACAGCGTCCCAGCAATCACGCGCCCGGTGAAGGTGCTGGCGTTGAAGTCGTGTTCGGCGTACAGGATCAGCGAAACGTCCATCGTCTTGACGTAGTCGTCGCTCGGACGCTGGCCGCTCATGAGATAGAGCAGATTCGCCGCGTGCGACAGCTTGGCATCGCCGCCGGTGTTTGGCGCGACCAGTTCACGCCCGTCGATGATGCACTGCATGTGCCCGATGATGGTCGGCGCCTTGGCGAGCAGCCGCTTGGCCTTCCGCAGATTCGCCTCTGGCGAATTGTCCTGGCTGTCCTTGTCGAGATTTCCCAGAATGCTCACGCCGGTCCGAAGCACATCCATCGGAACGGCCGTTCCTTCGGCGAGCATCGGACCTGCGGCATGCAGGTATTCCACCACCTGGCGAGGCAGTGCCCGGTTCGCGACCAGCTCATCTCTGAAGAACCGCAACTGCTCCGCGTCGGGCTTTTCGCCCACCAACAGGAGGTAGGCAACCTCTTCGAACGTCGCGTGCCTGGCGAGATCGGCGATCTCGTATCCTCGGTAGATCAGCGAGGTCTGATCGACCTGGCAGATCGATGTATCGCCCGCGATGATCCCCTCCAGCCCCTTGCCCGTCGTCGCCGTCGCACTCATGTCCGCTCCCTTTCCAACCCTCGAATCCGCGTCCCGCTGCGGACGCTCCACCGATTCACTACAGTAGCCGCCACTCACTCACGACTCTGAGGTGACTTGGCCCGTGACGACCGCTCAGATCATTGGCGTGCTCCTGCTCGGCCTCGGAGCCGGCACGCTCGGTGGGCTCGCCGGCATCGGCGGTTCGTTGGTGGTCATTCCCGGTCTCGCCCTCCTACTCGGATACCACGATCCCTCGCACGCTGAGCAGCACCTCTACATCGCCGCGGCCATGAGCGTCAACGTCGTCGTCGCCATCCCCGCCGTCATCCGGCACCGCAAGGCCGAAGCACTCCGGTGGGAACTGGTGAGGGTCATCACGCCCGTCATGGCCGCCGCGATCGCCGCGGGAGTTCTCATCTCGAACCTTCTCCAAGGTGACATTCTGCGTCTGCTCCTGGCCGGCTTCATCGCCGTGTACTGCGTCGTGACCGTCACCCGCCTCGTGCGAGACCGGCCTGAACCTGACGCGTCACAGGAACGCACCAGCCACCCGCGCCTGATCCTCTGCGGATCGGTGACGGGGCTGATCAGCGGCACGATTGGTCTCGGGGGCGGGATCATCCTCGTTCCCCTGTTGCAATTGGTCTCCCGTGTTCACCTGCGCCAGGCGGTGGCGACCTCCCTGACGGTCATGCCGATTACCGCCGCGATCGGCGCCACGCTCAAGCTCATCACGCTCGCCTCCCACGATCTGTCGGCGTGGGACGCGCTCGGGCTCTCGGCGCTCATGGCGCCGGCCGCGGTCGTTGGCGGATACCTGGGAGCGAGCCTGTCTCATGCTCTTCCCTTGCGAGCGGTGCGCATCGTCATCTCCTCGCTGCTCCTGCTCGTGGCGATACGACTGGTGCTGGCGTTCGGCGGGCCCGAGGAACACGTTCCCCGGGCGCTCGAGCCCTCTTGACGCGATTATTCACTGTGTGAATAATCATTCTATGACTGACCGCCGACGACGGCACGCCATCATCGCGGACCTGCTCACCCGGGCCAGCGTGGCCAGCCAGGACGAGCTCCAGGCCCTGCTGTGCGACCGGGGCGTGGATGTCGCCCAGGCCACGCTCTCACGCGATCTTCGGGCCATGGGCGTGGTCAAAGCGCCCGACGGGTACGTCCTGCCCGGACATCTCAACGGCCACGGGCCCGCCGCGATCGACCTCGATGAGATCGTCTCCGCGTACGTGCTGGACGCGCAGATCGGCGGCAATCTCCTGATCCTGCGCACCGGACCCGGTCATGCGCAGATCGTCGCCCTCGAGATCGATCGATCGAACCTGCCGGGCGTGCTGGGCACGATCGCCGGCGATGACACCATTTTCGTCGCTGCCGACAGCGGCCGTCGAGCGATCGCCCTGCGCGATCGCCTTCTGCAGGGAGCCGCGACATGAGTCGGCCAGAAGTGGTCGTGGTCAAGCTGTCTGGCGCCGCCCTCGACGATCCCGCGGCGCACGGCCCCCTGTGGGCTGCACTGGCCTCGCTGCACCAGAGCCTCACCGCTCGGTCCGGCGGCGTCATCGTCGTGCACGGCGGGGGTGCCGCCGTGGATACCCACCTGGCGCGCCTCGGGATTCGCTCCGAGCGCATCGATGGCCTGCGCGTCACGCCCGAGGACCACATGCCCATCATCGCCGGTGTCCTTGCAGGAACTGTGAACAAGGCGCTCGTGCGAAGCCTTCGCCTCGCGTCAGCGCCCGCCGCGGGGCTCTCTCTGATCGACGCCGGCGTGCGTTGCCACCGCGTCACTCCCCGCGGACTCGATCTCGGGCGCGTCGGCACGGTCGACGACGGCGGATGCGGTCCGCTGCTCGCATTGCTCCGCGCCGGGATCCTGCCGGTCCTGTCATCGATTGGGGACGATGACGACGGGCTGTTGAACGTCAACGCCGATGATGCGTCCGCCGGCATCGCTCGGCTGATGCGGGCGCGCACGCTCGCGTTGCTCAGCGATGTGGCCGGTGTGCTCGACGCCGATGGCGAGCCGATCGCGACGCTGGATCCCGCGCAGGCGGAAGCCCTGATCGAAGCGGGAGTTATTCGTGCCGGCATGATCGCCAAGGTCCGGGCCGCCCTCGGCGCTGCGCGGGAGGCGGGGTGCCCGGTTCGCATAGCCTCTTTCCTCGACCCCACATCAATTCCCCAACTGGGCGATCGCCTCGGACCCGGCGATCGGTTGGGAACAGAAATCCTGGCGTCGACGGCGGGCCCGACGGCCACCGACACGCACGCCGCGACAGGGAGGCGTCCATGACGACACTGAACCAGACGCCATCACTGGCCGGGCGCGATCTGCTCTCCATCGCCTCGCTCTCGGCCGAAGAACTCACGTCGATCATGGACCTCGCCGAACGGCTCAAGCGAGATCCCATTTCGGGCGCGGGCGCTCTGGCGGGTCGAAGCATCATCATGCTCTTTGAGAAGGCGTCGCTTCGAACCCGCGTCTCCTTCGAGGTTGGCATCCATCGCCTCGGCGGACAAGCCATCTACTTCGATCAGTCCCGCCAGCGCCTGGGCGAGCGAGAGTCCATCAAGGACTACGCCAGGAACCTCGAGCGCTGGGTCGATGGCATCATTGCCCGCGTCTTTTCCCACGTCGCACTCGAGGAACTCGCCGAGCACGCCGACGTCCCCGTCGTCAACGCGCTCTCCGACATCGAGCACCCTTGCCAGGCCATCGCGGACGTCCTGACCCTGCGAGAGCGCCGCGGCTCGCTCGACGGCGCCCGACTCTGCTACATCGGAGACCCCAACAACGTCTGCCACTCCCTCATGCTCGCCTGCGCCACGCTGGGGGTCGGGATCACCGTGATTGCCCCTCCCGGCGAGGGGCCCGATGGCGACATCTACGACTGCGCCGCCTCCCTCGCCTCGGCCGCCGGCGCCGCGCTCGACGTCTCGACCAATCCCCGCGACGTGGCCGGGCACGACGCCGTCTACACCGACACGTGGACCTCGATGGGCGCTTCGAGCGATCCCGATCGCCTGCGCGCCTTCGAGCCCTACCGCGTGACGCCCGAACTGATGGCCCGCGCCGGCCGCGACGCCCTGTTCATGCACTGCTTGCCGGCCACGCGCGGCGCCGAAGTGGTCGACGAGGTCATCGACTCGCCCGCCTCGGTGGTGTACGACCAGGCCGAGAACCGAATGCACGCGCAGAACGCACTGCTCGCGCAGCTGTTCGCCCGCTAGCCTCCCACTTGGAGCTCCCATCATGCCCCGCAAGGTCGTGCTCGCCTACTCCGGAGGTCTCGACACCTCCGCCATCTTGGTCTGGCTCAAGGACACCTACGACTGCGAGGTGGTCTGCTATTGCGGGGACGTCGGACAGGGCGACGAGGAACTCGAAGGCGTCGAGCAGCGCGCCCTGGCCGCGGGGGCTTCCGCCTGCCACATCCTCGATCTGCGCCGCGAGTTCATCGAGGACTTCGTCTTCCCAACCATGATGGCCGGAGCCGTCTACGAAGGGCGCTACCTGCTGGGCACATCCATCGCTCGACCCATTCTTGCGCGGGCCCAGGTCGAAGTGGCCCGCGCCGCCGGCGCCGACGCGGTCTGTCACGGCTGCACCGGCAAGGGAAATGATCAGGTTCGTTTCGAGAGCGCGTTCGCCGCCCTCGCGCCCGACCTCGAAGTCATCGCGCCCTGGCGCCTGTGGAACTTCAAGGGCCGCAGCGATCTGAGAGCCTATCTCGAATCGCGCGGCGTCAAGACCGCATCCAGCGCGACCAAGGCGTACAGCCGCGACCGAAACCTCCTGCACATCAGCCACGAGGGCGGCGCGCTCGAGGACCCCTGGAATCCTCCGCCCGAGGACGCCTGGGTATTGACACGTGCAATCTCCGAAACCCCCGACGCACCGCTGGATGTCACGCTGGAGTTTGAGAACGGCCGCCCCGTCTCGCTCGACGGACGCGCCATGCCCGGCCACGAACTGGTCTCCCACCTGAACTCCGCGGCCGGCCAGCACGGTGTGGGCAGGATCGACCTTATCGAGAACCGTGTCGTGGGCATGAAGTCTCGTGGCCTGTACGAGACACCGGGGGGCACGGTGGTCTTTGAAGCCATGCGAGGCCTAGAGGAATTGGTGCTCGATCGGGCCACGCGTCGATATCGCGATGAGCTCGGCCTGCACGTGGCCCACCTCGTGTACGAGGGCCGGTGGTTCACGCCGCTTCGCGAGGCGCTCATGAGCGCAGCCACCTCGATCGCCCACGCACTCACCGGCGAGGTCGTCGTCCGCCTACACAAGGGCCACGCGACGACCGTCCAGCGCCGCAGCCCCAACTCGCTCTACTCAGACGCATTCGCCACCTTCGAGAAGGATGCCGTGTACGACCAGCGGCACGCCGAGGGATTCATCCGCCTCTTCAGCCTGCCCGACCGCATCCGCGCGAGCGCGGCACAACCCGCTGCGGCCAACGCCTGATGGGCGCAGGCGCGGCGCCAACCGGAGCCATGTGGGGCGGTCGCTTCGCCGGCGGTCCTGATGCGCTCTTCCGCGCGGTCAACGACTCACTCTCAGTCGACTGGCGCCTCGTCCAGCACGACATCGTCGGCTCGATCGCCTGGGCTCATGCGCTCGCCGGCGCGGGAGTCCTCTCAGACGAAGAAGCCGACCGCCTTCGAGATCACCTGATCGCCATCGGCGAGGAGGCCTCCGGCCTTTCCATTCCGCCAATCGATTCCGGCGCCGAGGACGTGCACACCTGGGTCGAGCAGCGCCTGATCGCCAGCGCGGGCAGCCTCGGCAAGAAGCTCCACACGGGCCGCAGCCGCAACGACCAGGTCGCCACGGATCTCCGCCTCTGGACCCGCGACGCCATCGACCACAGGCTGGTCGAACTCCATGACGTACGCCGCGGGCTGCTCGACCTCGCGGAGCGCGAACTCGACACCGCCCTGCCAGGGTACACCCACCTGCAGAGGGCCCAGCCGATCCTCCTGCCGCACTGGTGCCTCGCCTACGACCAGATGCTCCAGCGCGACGGGCAACGGCTCTCCCAGGCCCGCGCCCGCGCGAACATCTGTCCGCTCGGTTGCGGGGCGCTCGCCGGAACGGCGTATCCAATCGATCGAATGGCGCTCGCCCGCGCGCTCGGTTTCGATGCGCCGAGCCAGAACAGCCTCGACTCGGTGGCCGATCGCGACTTTGTGATCGAATCGCTGGCCGCACTCTCGTTGATGTCCATCCATCTCTCGCGCCTCGCCGAAGAGATGATCCTGTACGTCACCGAGGAGTTCGGCTTCTTCCACCTGGACGACGCCGTCGCCAGCGGCTCGTCGCTCATGCCGCAGAAGAAGAATCCCGATGCGCTCGAGTTGATCCGTGCCAAGGCCGGCCGCGCGGTCGCCGAGCATGTCGCGATGCTCGTCGCCGTCAAGGGGCTGCCACTGGCGTACAACAAGGACCTGCAGGAGGACAAGAGGTCCCTTTTCTGCTCGATGGACGACGCGAGCCTCTGCCTCCGTGTCCTGCCGAGAATCCTCGACACACTCCGCGTCAGGCGAGAGCGCTGCCGCGAGGCCGCACAGGCCGGCCACGCCAACGCCACCGACCTGGCCGACTCGCTCGTCGCTCGCGGAATCCCGTTCCGCGACGCCCATGAAATCAGCGGGAGAGTCGTGCGCACCGCTCTTGAGCGAGGCGCCCCGATCGAGTCGCTCCCGATGGACTCCCTCAAGCCGATCTGTTCGGAGATCGACCAGACCATGCTCGACGGACTGACGATCGAGGCCTGCCTTGACCGGCGCGCCGCGCTCGGCGGCACGGCCCCCGCCCGTGTGCGCGAAGCCCTCGCCGCCGCCAGACGCCAATGGGAAGGAGGTCCCGGCGCATGACGCGATCCGCCTCCGCGCCGACACTCCCCAAGGTGGATGTGCCCCTCGCCAGCCAGACGCCGCCCGCCGGGCAGGTCAACGTGCGCTCCGCCGTCCCCCGAGACGCCGCGGAGATCTGCCGCCTCGTCAACGCCTGGGCCGACCAGGGTCTCACCCTCCGGCGGACCCAAGAGGAGATCCGCGCCAATTCGGGCGAATTCGTGGTCGCCGAGCGGGGCGATGGACTCATCGCCTGCGGCGCTCTGGCCGTCTTCAGCCCCGCCCTGGCGGAGATCCGATCCATCGCGGTCGATCCCGCGGCCACGGGCTCGGGCGCCGGCCGCCTCGTCGTCGCCTTCCTGATGGACCTTGCGCGAGTGTTCGAGATCGATGAGCTCGTCCTGCTCACCAAGATTCCCGCGTTCTTCGCGAAATTCGGCTTCCGATCGATCTCCCCCGAAGACCTGCCGCGAGTCTTCGTTGAGGAAGCCATCGCCGGCCGCGGCCGCACCATCGTCGGACGAACGGTCATGCTGCGCGAACTCTGGCGTGAGGACTAGCCGCGAAGCGGTCTCTCAAATCACGCGCCCGGCGGCGCTCCATGCGCCCGGCGAGACGAGATGATCACGAGGATTACAAGGATCGCGCCGACTCCCAGCGCACCCTTGAGTGCGTACCGCCGAATCCAGCCCGAGGTGGAAGCCCTAATGGCCTCGCCTCTCTTCGCTTCCTCGTCGCCGTCGGCCCCGGTGGCATCCGTCCCATCCCCGCGCGTCGCCCCCTTCACCACGTTCTCAAAGCCTCGAGGCTCGCGGGCAGGAGGGGCGTCGGGGCCGTCGAAATCGACGAGTCCGTTCTCGTCGCGCAAGCCGAGTTGCTCACCCCCGTCCCACCGGAACGCCTCGGCGAACTCCTTGAACTTGGGCAGCGCCTGATCGAACTCATCCGCGAGCTCATAGAAGTGCAGACTGACGACCCGCCGCTTGCCGAAATAGCCGACAGTAAACAGCCGCAGCACGTCGCCGTCCGGGCCGTACATCTCGCCGACGAACGCGAAGCGCATCCGCTTCTTGTCGAAGGTCGCCCGACCGAACCGCGTCTCGATCCCGATGTCACGCACCTGGTCCATCACATCCGCGCCGGTGAGCGCGGCGACCGCATCGAGCATCTCCTCTTCCGTCGCGCTCTCGACGCGATCATCCATCTGGATGGTCTGGACAAGCATGTACGGCGTGTCGGTGAACGTATCGGCACGCCTGAACCCATCCACGAACATCAGCGAGTAGTCGCCAGACGCCTGTCTGGCATCCGAGATGATGCGATTCAGTTCCGCCCGCGGCATCCTTGTCCAACCCAGCGGAATATCGATTCGGAATCCCGTATGGCGGATCACGTCCTGCGCGTGCGCAGCGCTCCCCAAGAACCCAACGAGCACCACAAGCCAAACCGTGGCCAAGCATCGCATGATCGGATGATACCGCCGGCCCGACGCGCGAGTTCGCATCGCTCGACGCGTCGGGGTCGATCGCCGCCGCCCTACCGGAAGCACTCCGACAACACGCCCGACAGCTGCGCGCTCGTGTCTCCCTCGTGATCGATCAGAACCGCGCGCCATCCCGCATCCCGGGCGGCCTCCACATTCTCCGCGAGGTCGTCAAAGAACAGAATGCGCCCGGGCGCTTCCCCCACTTCGCGCGCAAACGACTCGAAGATCCTGCGGTCCGGCTTGGCCAGCCCGAACAAGTGGCTCGCGTGCCGCTCTTCCAGCAGGCCGATCGTCGGAAAGTCTGGCGCAGCGTTCGCTCCGGGGAGATGGCGTTCCCAGTGCCGCTGATTCGTGTTGGACAACAGCCCCGTCCGAACTCCTCGCGCGTGAAGTCTCCGGATGACCCCGTCCACCCCCGGATACTCCTCGATGAGCCAGGCGTCGTGCACGCGCCGGACCTCATCGGCGCTGTACAGCCCCCGCATGGCGCGCGAGATCCCACCGAAGAACTCCTCGCACGTCACCTCGCCGATCTGGTACGCCGCCGCGAGCACGCGCCGTTCCGCCGCGAACTCGGGGTTCATGAGTCCGGGCCGCTCGTCCAGGCCGGCGCGTGCCAGAGCCTCACCCCAGGATCGACAGATCCTGAGAATGACGCCCCCCCAGTCGAAGCACACCAGGCCGATGCCCTCGCTCAACTCGTCTCTCCGTCCAGATCGTTCTTCATCACCTCCGCCATCACGGTCGTGGCGAACGCCCCTCGCGGCAGCATGAACCCGCACCTCACGTACGGACCAACCTCATCGACCCCGCCCTCGACGCTGATCTCCCCAACGGGCACTCGCAGCGCTCGTCGCGCCCCATCGAGCAGGCTCGCATACCGCGTCTTGGAACGCTCGATCTGAGCCACCTCCACGCCCCGTCCCCGAAGCGCCGCGACCTCGGACTCGTCGATCGCACCACCCGCCCGCATCATCCCCGGGCCCCACATCGGTCCGGTCGGGCCGATCTCAAGCGCCTCCGTACGCGCCGCCGTCGAAGGATCCGACGCCACCGCGTCATCCACGGCAAAGCACGCGCGATTCTCGTGCTTCATCGCAATATCGCCCGGCACGAGCCCCCACGGCGCCGCGCCGCCCAAGCGAGACTCGAGCACATCGTTGAACACCGCGGACTGAAACGAGGACAGGTAGTACGACAGTGCCTGCCGCCCCACCGCTCGAAGGGCCTGCGCCCGAGTCCCACCCCGGGCCAGCACCGCAAGGGCCGCCCGCTCTCCGGGCAACGCGGGACTCATCAACCTCGCGGCACGCTCGACATCTCCTTGCGCGTACAGGTGACGGACGCTCAACTGAGTGTCCTTCGAGTCGATCGCCTCGTCACCAGTGGGCAGCAGCAACACGTCAATGGCCGCGTCCACATCGTCCAGCACCAGCAATCGCCCCACATCGTGGTTGTTCTCTCGATATCCGAATCGCTGGGGACCCACACGATTGGGCACGCCCCCCTCCCGCAGACGCTCGAGCACCCGCCTGGCGTGCACAACGCCCGACACCGGCGCCCCGCGCACGCGGATCGAGAAGCGATTCCCGCGCAGATGCCCCCGTCGCAGCTTGTTCGAATGCTTGTCCGCCCACAGCACACCCACCCGATCGTCGCGGATCTCTCCGAATTCTCCGATGCTGCGCCCGGGAACATGCACGCTCATCACCTGACGGGTGATCGCCCTCTTGTCCTTGAGCCCCGCAAAGCCCACCGCCGAGTGCGAGACGCCAAAGTGTCTCGCCAGCACCCCCACGAGCTCAAGCGTCGTCATCGACCGCTTCTCGATGAACAGGTAGATGTGCTCACCAGAGCCACAGGGCTCGTACAGCGGCTCCTCTTCGACCAGGAAGTCCTCGTCGCGCGCACGCAGCCGACCGCCGATGCCGGGCACATCGGGCGTCACGTACGTGCGCGCGCGCCACGGTCCGCGACGCAGATCCCGCCGCTCCGCCGCGTCCATCCCACCCCC
Source organism: Phycisphaeraceae bacterium (assembly GCA_020639195.1). GTDB lineage: Bacteria > Planctomycetota > Phycisphaerae > Phycisphaerales > UBA1924 > JACKHB01. Next base: position 262,826 of record JACKHB010000002.1, read on the forward strand.
TCCGCTCAGGCCTGATCCTCCACGACCGACTCGAGCACATGCTCCTCGACGAAGATCGGCACGTTGCCCGCGATTCCCAACGCGATCGCGTCGCTCGGGCGCGAATCGATCTCCACCCGCTCGCCGTCCTCGCGCATCACGTTGAGCCGCGCAAAGAAAGTGTGGTCCGACAGGTCGTTGATCGTGACGGACTCGAGCACGCCCCCGAGCGCGGTGATCACGTTGGCAAGCAGATCGTGCGTCTGCGGACGCTTCACGGGCACGCCCGCCAACCGCCTCTCGATCGCCTGCGCCTCGGGGAGCCCGATCACGATGGGAAACGAACGGCCCACGAATCCGTCCTGCCCGTTGGTCAGTCCCTCCGCCTCTTCCGCGTTGGCCGGCACGATCTGCTTGGGCGCTTCCCCCTCCGAGAGTACCTCGCGAAGCTCGATAACCTGGTAGTCATTGAGCTCGCGGATCAGGATCCGGGCCAGTTCCATCCGTATCGCCATGCGTCGCTCCCAGTCCGCCGAGCATCCTCCCCGACGCCCGAATGCAGGTCAACCCTCATCCTTCGCCGCCCGCAGGCTCCGCGACACCAGCCACACCGCACCACGACCAGGGCGCTACACGGTTCGCCCCGGACCTCGGGCCGACGGCGGCGCCGCGCCCCTCCGCCGCCCCAACACATCAAAAACCCGGCTGCGCCGATCGGGCTCGCTTCCCAACTCGAGAGACAGGCATGCGGGCGCACCGATGTCCACGACTGACACCCGCCCGAGCCACGCTTGCGCTTCGATCGACTCGAACCCCGCCTTGGGACCCACCAGCGTGGCGGTCACGGTCGCTCGCACGCACGAGCCCAGAGCCCTTCCCGTATCCGCGTCCATCCCGGATGGCAGATCCACGGAAACTACCGGCGAGTCCAGCGCTGCGATGCCCTCGATGATCCGGCGGAGCCGACCCTCCACCGGGCGCGCCAATCCCGTGCCCAGCAGCGCGTCGACGACGACTCCCGGGCCTCCCGCCGCGAGGCCGAGCACCTCCCGTTCGTCACCCACCTCGACAATGCGGATTCCCATGCGGCGCGCGACTCTGAGCTGAATCCCGGCGTCGCCCCGAACCTCCGCCTCATCCGCACCCAGACCCACGACCACGCGCTCGCCCGCATTGGCCAGGTGCCGCGCCGCGCCGAACCCGTCGCCCCCGTTATCGCCCGGCCCGCACAGGACCACAAAGCCCGGCCCACCCCGGCCCAGCCGCCTCGCAACCCTCGCCACGCCTCTCGCGGCGTTCTCCATCAGCACGATCGAGGGCAGCCCGAACTCCTCGATGGCCCTGCGATCCAGCTCGCGGATCGCCGCGCGAGAGAACACCCGCACCCCGCGCCGCGACGCGCGCCGCCTCGATCCATGTTCCGATTCGCCCTCGCTCACGCGACGACAGTGTACGCGTTTGCGCTGTTCGCTACCCTTGGCCTGCCGTGACCGCCCTCCTCCACGTTCTGCTCTCGCTGTGTGTGCTCTGCGCCGCCGGAGTCGCGGCATACTGGATCATCGCCATCGTTCGGATCGTTGACACCTTCCGTCATCTGCCGACGGTGCGGCACGCGCTGCAATACGAGGAGGCCGCCTCACCCACGCCGCGAGTCGGAGTCGTGGTCCCCGCACACAACGAGGAGGTGTCGATCGCCGCGCTGATCCGGTCGCTGCGGCAGGAGGACTATCCGCACCTGCGCGTCGCGCTGTGCCTCGACCGCTGCACGGACGCCACGCTCGAGCGGGCCCGTGCCGCCATCGAAGACGACGACCGATTCGAGATCATCGAGATCCAGCGATGCCCGGACGACTGGGCCGGCAAGGTCAACGCCGTCTGGACCGGCGTGCAGAACTCTCAGGCCGCACGCACGGCCGACCTGCTCCTGTTCATCGACGCCGACGCCATCTTGGAGCCCGGCGTCATTCGGGCCTCGGTCGCCCTGCTCCAGCGGCGCAAGCTCGGCCTGCTCACCCTCTGGTCCTCACTCGGTGTGCGGTACTGGTTCGAACGAATCGTCCAGCCGTCCTGCGGCCTGGAACTGATGTACCAGTACCCGCTCATGCGCGCCAACCGCCTCACCGCCCGGCGCGCGTTCGCCAACGGGCAATTCATGCTCTTTACCAGGGCGGCCTACGACGCGATCGGCGGCCACGCCTCGGTCAACGCCGCGGTCCTGGAGGACATGGCGTTGGCGCGCCGAATCGCCGAGCACGAGATCCCCGCGGGCGCGTTCCTCTCCGACCGCATGCTCATCGTCAACATGTACGAATCGTGGCCCGCCTTCCGTACCGGCTGGATGCGCATCTACATCGACTGCGCCAAATTCAAGGTCCGGCGAATGTTCAAGCACATGTGGCGCCAGCGCATCAGCCAGTCCATCATGCCCGTGGGTGCGATGATCGGCCTGGCGCTCACGATCTTCGCGCCCGTCCAGCCCGAGGGATGGAGAATCACCGCCCTGTCGATCTGCGCCCTGGGACTCTTCCTCTGGCTCGCCAGTCTTTGCGTCGTCTATCGAATGGGCCGATTCCCCATCTGGGCCGTTCTGCTCAGCCCGATCTCGAGCTGGATGGCCTCAAATATCATGCGTGACGCCGCGGTCAGACTCGCCCGTCGAGAGCCGGTCCGCTGGGGCGGACGCGAATACCACCTCGAACCCCGCTGAATCTCATGCGACCCATCCGGCGATCCTCACCCGAGATCCGCGTCGAACTGACGCCCCTGATCGATGTGGTCTTCCTCCTCCTCACGTTCTTCATCTTCAGCCTCGTGATGCTCGTCCGCGCTCGCACCCTCGACGTCCGCCTCCCGGCGCTCGGTGCCGCCGCCGACTCCCGCCCACCCGACAGCATCACGATCGCGCTCGACTCTCGGGGCGGTCTGTTCTTGGAGGGCGAGTCCGTCGAGCCCGATGCCCTCATCGATCGCGTCCGAGTTCTCCGTTCCGAGCGGCCCGACGCCCGCCTCCTGGTCGCCGCGGACGAGTCCGGCCAGCGCGCCCAACTGCTCGACCTCATCAACCGCCTCGCCGGAGCCAACCTGGGCGACTTCGCGATCCTCGCCCGGCCGGCCGACCAGCCCTGACACCCGTCACGCCAGCCACCGGCCCCCATCCACGCGCACGATCTCGCCGGTTACGTACCCCGCATCGAGCGCCAGCCACCTCACAACTTCCGCGGCGTCTCTCGGCGTCCCGCTTCTCGCCAGCGGCACCCTCGACAGGTAGGCCCGCTGCGCCGCAAGATCCGCGTCCGGGCCCGACTCCGGCCAGGCCACAACCCCCGGCGCAACACCATTCACGCGCACGCTGGGTGCCAACTCGCGCGCGAGACTCCTCACCATCTCGACCAGCGCCGCCTTGCTCATCGAGTACGACGCAAAGCCCCGCCTCGGCCGGCCCATCGCGTGCATGTCGCACATCGCCACCACCGCCCCGCCGTGCTCCAACACGGATCGCCCCAGCAGCGGCGCCAGCCCGGCACACAGCAACAGCGGCGACACCGCGTTCACCCGAAACTGCCTCTCGACCCCACCCGGCTCGAGCGCCTCGATCTCGCTCGGCTCGTACATCGAGGCGCTCAGCACCAGCACGTCCAGTCGATCACCCCGGGCGCACATCCGCCTCGCCAGTTCCGCGACCGCGCCGACATCATCGAGGTCCAGCCGCTCCAGCCCAACCCGCGCTCCGTCCTTCTCAAACTCAGCCCGCGCCTCTCCCGCCGCGTCCCCGCTGTTCCGGTACGTCAGGACAAGGTCGCACCCAGACGCCGCGAGCGCCGCCGCGATCGCCCGCCCGACGCGCCGAACCCCTCCCACGACCATGGCGACCGGCCGCTCGCTCACGAATCGTCCTCATCCCGATCCGGCAACACGTCATCGAGCGCCGCGGGCTCGGCGCGGCGCCCGGCTTCCGCCCACGCGTCGAGCCGGGCCGTCCGCTCCGCGCGCCGGCGCTGCGCCCCCAAGGACAACCGCCCCCGGATCAGCACCAGCACCACCGCGCTCACCACGATGAGCAACGCCACGACCAGAAACAGGCTCGCCCAATCTCTCGCCGCGCGCACCTGCCCCGGGGTCGGCCCGTTGGCGGGCGCGGGCTGAGATTGCGTGGCCTGCAGCACGGCCACATCCTACGGACCCCCTCACGTCACGTGCGTCGGAAGCGAAGCGCTCGGCTCGCCCTCAACCTTCGGCGCCGGCACCAGTTCCATCTGCCCGTCCCGCCGAACGATGCCCGCGGGCCGGCCCGACTCCTCGAGCAGCCGCAGCAACTCGTCATCGGAGATCCGGGCGACCTCGCCATCGCCGACCTCCGACCGCAGCCGACTCGCCACCCCCCGATCGTTCGACACCACCGCGATCACCGACGCCCACCCGCCGCCGCGCTCCGCAACGACGGCCTCGGCACCCCGCGATCGAGGATCACCCAGCGCGACCTCCGGCGGTTTCGGCGCCGCGCCCCTCCCGCCCGGGCGCGCCCCCGCCCACACCGCGAGTCCCACGACCAGCACGACCAGCGTCACGCCCCCGACATCCACCGCGCGCCGACGCAGCCGCCCGCGCCGAGCGCTCCGCTGCATCACGGCCAGGATCTCTTCCCGCCGCTGCCTGCCATCGGAACTCAGTCCCTGCGCGTCATTCATCGCACACCCCTCGATTTCCCGCCCGAAGTCGCCTCAAGGCCCTGCGGATCCGCCCGTGCGCCGCGTCGCCGGTCAGGCCCACGTGCGACCCCGCCCCCTCAAGCGTGAGCTCCCGTCCATACCGCAGCATCAGCAGCGCCCTGTCGTCCGCGTCGAGCGACTCAAGCATCGCCCGCACGGGCCCGAACCGATCCGCTTCCGGCGCCTCGCCACCCGGTGCTGCCCCCCGCGCCCGGCGCTCATGCCGCGCCCGCCTCGCCTCGCGACGCAGCCGATCAATGGCGCACGACATGACGACCCGCCGCATCCATCGTGAGACATCCGCCTCGCTCTCCAGCCGGGGCAGCCGCCTCACCACCCGCAGCATCGCGTCTTGCACCACATCCAGGCAGAACGCCTCGTCCCGGCGGGTCGCGCGCGCCGCCAGGCCCAGGCAGCGATCGAACCACTCGCGGTAGAACAACTCGATCGCGCGCGCATCGCCGCGCCGCACGCCCTCGCACAGGCCGGCCGCGTCCATCGCGCTGGATCCGCCATCGCGTGCGATCGCACACCCTCCGCGAAGCTCCACCACAATGGACGCCGCCGTGCCCACCGCCAGGACGCTATTCGCCCCCGCCGTCGCGGGCCCGAAGCTCGTTGATCTGCTGGAGCAACTGGTGCTCCCGATCCCGCGCCGACACCAGCGACGCCCGCAGCTCATCGATCTGCGCAGACTGACGCGTGGCCAGCGCCTCGAGGTCGTTGCACCGCGCACGCCACGTCGCCGCCTCCTGGGCCTGCCGCTCCATCTCCTGCTTCATCTGCGCGTCGCGGCTCTCCGTCTGGCTGTTGAACAGGTCCAGCCGCTGACGGACCCGCTGCTCATGAAGGCTCGCCTCCCTCAGGTCGATCTCCCGCTGGCGCAGCGCCACCTCCAGCCCGCGCACCTCGCCGTCGGACATGAAGCCCCGCTCCTTGAGCGACGCGGATTGGGCGACCCTCGCCTTGGCATCCTCCATTGCGAGTTGGGCCCGCTCGATCCGCAGCAGCGCCATCTGCAACTCCGCCTCCAGCTCGATCCGCTGCGCCTGCGGATTGTCTTGCGATCGCGCCAGCACCTCCGCCAGCCACTTCGTGTACTCGTCCCGATTCGGCTCGCGATCACGCCTCGCATCGTTCCGCAGGCTGACCAGCACCTGCCGGATCGTGTCCAGGTCCGCGTCCGTCGCCCTCGCAAACAGCAGGCGCGACTCCTCATGGAATTTCATCTCCGCCCGCGCCGACGACTTCGACAGCGCCAACGCCGCCTCCACCGCGCTCAGCGCCGACTCCACCGACGTGCCCCCGTCGCCCAGCGCCTCCGAGATCGAGAACACCTCCGTCTGCACGTGCGGCGCACCCCCGTTCCCGCGCATCTGGAAGAACACCCTGTAGAACGCAGGGGCCCCATCAACGCTCCCCACCGCCTCGATCGTGAGCCGCCCCGCATCCGTCACCGACTCCACCGCGCGCATCGCGCTGGCCAGGTCCACGCGTCGAAGCTCCACCGGGCTCACCGCCGCCCCCGCCGCCTCGGGTGTCACGATCACGTTCAGCGGCGTCTGCCCCGCCGCCGCCTGCAGCGCCCTCACGTACTGCTCCACCGTCCCACCCGCGAATCGGACATCGATCCTCGCCAGCGCCGGATCCTGAGTCGCCACAGACCCGCCCGCCGGCTGGCCGAACGCCACGCCCACTCCCGGCCCGATCGCGAACCCGCTCGCCACAACCAACGCCGCGGCGGTCCGTCCCAGACGACTCCGGCTCACTCGTGACATCACGCAAACTCCTTCATGGCTTCATCCGCAAGACCTGTCCCAGCGGCCGATACACGGCCCGCGCTACCCCTCCAACGCCAGCCACGCGACACCTCGGCGCGTCCCAGACGCAAAAACCCGCGCGCCTACCATCGGCCCATGCACTTTGAGACCCACCAGCCCGTGATCGACGATCTCGAGGCGCGGATTTTGACGATCCGCGACTCTCTTTAACTATGACAAGAAGATCGCTCGGCTGACCGAACTCGACGCCGAGATGGCCCGGCCCGACCTCTGGGACGATCCCGACTCCGCCCGCGCCATCGTGGACGAGATGAAACGCCTCAAGGCTCAGGTCGAACCCCTGCGCATCGCGATGGATGATCTGGGCGACGCACGCGTCGCCTACGAGATGTCCCGCGAGGCCGGCGACGGCGACCTCCTCAAGGAGGCCGACGACGCCCTCTTCTCGCTCTCCCAGCGCATGGAGAAGATCGAGTCCCGCTCCCTCCTCTCCGGCCGACACGACATGCGCGACTGCTTCCTCACCATCAACGCAGGCGAGGGCGGAAACGAGGCCAACGACTGGGCCGAGATGCTCCTGCGCATGTATCTTTACTACATCGAGTCCATGGGATGGAAGTACGAGGAGATCGCCCGGACCTACGGCACCGAGGTCGGCATCTCCACCGTCACCCTCCACGTCAAGGGGCCCTTCGCCTTCGGGTACCTCAACTGCGAGCGCGGCACGCACCGCCTGGCGCGCGTCAGCCCCTTCAACGCCCAGGGCAAGCGGCAGACCAGCTTCTCGACCGTCGATGTCACCCCCGAGTTCGAGGAGATCGAGGTCAACATCCCCGACAACGACCTGGAGATCACCACCTTCGCGCGCTCCAGCGGGCCCGGCGGCCAGAACGTCAACAAGGTCGCCTCCGCCGTGCGCATTGTGCACAAGCCCACCGGGATCATGGTCGTTTCCAGCACGCACCGCGAGCAACCGCAGAACCGCCGGCAGGCGATCGCGCTGCTCAGCGCCAAGCTGGAGCAGATCGAGGAGGAGAAGCGCGCCAGGGAAATCACCGAGGCGACCGGCGGCGCGGTGGACCGGGGCTGGGGCACGCAGATCCGCTCGTACGTGATCTACGACAACCGCGTGAAGGACCACCGGACCGGCTTCGAACTCATGAATCCACAGCAGGTCCTCGATGGAGACCTCCACGGCTTCATCGACGCCGAACTCAAACGCCGCCGCGCGGAACGGGAGCGTGCCGGCGCCGCGTGACCGACCCCGGAGGATCGAACATGCTCGATCACGAACGCGTCTCGGCCAAACTCGCCAAGTTCCGACCATCCCTCACCCTCGCCCTCAAGACCCTCGTCGGCGAACGCGAGTCAAAGGGCCTGCCCGTCTACGACTTCGGCCTCGGCGAGACCAAGGGCGACCTCCACCCCAAGATCGCCGCCGCCGGCGCCGACGCCTTCACCCGCGGCCAGACCATGTACGCCGACCCCGGCGGCCTGCCCGAACTCCGGCGCGAGGTCCTCCGCTGGCTCGGCCAGGAATCCCACTACGGCCCGCACAACGTCGTCATCACCACCGGCGCCAAGCAGGCCCTCTTCAACGTCTTCCTCGCCGTTTGCAACCCCGCCGACTGCGTCCTGTTCGACGCCGCCCCCTGGGTCTCCTACCAGCCCCTGGCCGTGGGCGCCTACGCCTTTCCCGTCATGGTCCTGCCCTTGGCCCGCTCGGCCTCGCGCCTCAAGATCACCCCCGCCGACCTCGAACGCAACCTCGACGCCCGCCCCCACACTCGCCTGTTCCTCCTCAACAACCCCGTCAACCCCACCGCCCAGCTCTACGACGCCGACGAGGTCGAGGGCCTCCTGCGCGTCTGCGTCCAGCGCCGCGTCTACTTCGTCCTCGACCGCCTCTACTGGCGCCTCGTCTTCGACGGCAACCGCTTCCCCGAGCCCCGCATCGACGAGCACACCCGCCCCTGGCTCATCCAGATCGACGGCCTGAGCAAGAACTTCCGGCGCACCGGCGGCCTGCGCATCGGCTGGAGCGTCGCCCCAGACGACGTCACCAAGGCCATGGTCAACCTCCAGAGCCACTACACCAGCGGGCCCGCCGTCCCCACCCAGCAGGCCGCCCTCGCCGCCATCGACCACGTCTACAACGACGACCTCGTCCGCGAGCTCGAGGCCAAGCGAGACTTGCTCGTCGAACACTCCCGCGCCTTGCCCCACGTGGACATCTGGGAGACCCCCGCCACCTTCTACTCGTTCTGGGATGTCACCGGATGCTTCGGCAAACGCACCCCCGCCGGCGACACCATCGCTACCAGCGACGATGTCGCGGCGTACCTCATCCGCGAGGCCGGCGTCGTCACCGCCTCCGGCCAGGCCTTCATGCAGGATGGATACCTGCGGCTGTCCTTCGCCACCAGCGACCGCGACATCGTCGAGGGGATGAAGGGGGCGAGGAAGGCGCTGGGACAACTGACGTAGTCCGTATGGCGAACCGCGAGGGCTCCCCTCGCTGATCCCGCCTCGCCGATCGAGCACGAGTCGTCCGGCGTGGCCTGTTTCGCTCTCACTCTTCAAAGCGCGCGCGCAGAACCGCTCCCTTCCCCAGACACCCGCGCAGCGCGCGCGCGCATCCGCTCCCTTGAGCCCTCGCGCCCTTGCGATGCGCCCGGCATCGCGTATCTTCCCATCGAGATCTCACGCCTCCCGCCCCTTCACCCCCTTCACAGGATTCCCGACATGGACCACGCCGTCGCCGACTTCCTCATGGGCGCAGACCGCCTCCCCTGGGTCGCCAACAACAACGACCTCAGCCTCTGCGACCTCGCCCGCCACCTGCTGCCCGATGCACCCCTCATCTCCGCCCTCGAGGCCCTCGCCCGCCTCCGCGCCCGCTTCATCGCCCTCGACACCCGCGCCGCCGCCCTCATCCGCCTGGCGGACCTCGCCGCCAGCGCCGCCAACGAAGAGACCGCCCGCAAGGCCGCCACCGACCTCATCAAGCTCTCCCTGCTGATCGAGCACGATCAGACGACCGGCCGCCGCTCGCCCAAGGACCCCGCGCGCGCCGGTTCCGAAGACCTCCGCCTCGCCCGGCCCGAGCGCCTCGGCCACCTGGCCATGGATGAGGCCCTCGAGGAACTCGCCGCCGCCCGCGCCGCCGACTCCCGCCGTACCCCGCACACACACCCGGCCGAACCGGCGCGCGCGGCGCCACACCCCGATCCCGGTGCCGCTCCCCAGTCGCGACCCGAATCACCAATCCCCGGTCGCGCCGGGCAGGGCGACCGCGCCCCCTCCACGTCCCCTCCTCCCGAGGGTGAGCAGAAGCCCGCCGCCGCCCCTGTTCCTCGCGCTACACCAGCAGCGTCGCCGGCTTCTCCAGCAACTCCCGCACCGTCGCCAGGTACTGCGCCGCCATCGCCCCGTCGATCACCCGATGATCGCTGGACATCGTCATCGTCATCACGTGGCCCGCCACGATCTGGCCGTTCTGTACTACAGGCCGCTCCACCGCCGCGCCAACGGCCAGGATCGCCGTCTGCGGCGGGTTGATGATCGCCGTGAAGTGCGACACGCCGAACATCCCGAGGTTCGAGATGGTGAACGTCCCGTCGCTCATCTCTTCGATCGTCAGCCCCTTCTCCCGCGCCTTCTTGCTGAGCCGCTTGGAGTCCGCCGAGATCTGTCGCAGCCCCATCCGATCCGCATTGCGGAGCGTCGCCACCACCAGCCCGCCGCCCCGTTCCGGCGGCAGCGCAATCGCCACCCCGATGTTCACGTCCCCCATGATCTCGATCGACGGCGAAGAGGCGCTCCCGCCCCAGCGGCTGTTGACAAACGGGTGCTGGTGCATCGCGATCGCGCACGCCCGCACCAGGAAGTCGTTCACGCTCAGCTTGACGCCCTGGCCCTCGAGCTGCTCGTTGAGCTGCCCGCGCAGCGCCAGCAGCGCCTCCATGTCCACGTCCACCGACACCTGGTAATGCGGAATCGTCGTCTTCGACTCGACCAGCCGGCGCGCGATCGTCGCCCGCATGTTCGACAGCTCGACCGTCCGGTGCTCCAGCGCCGCCGCTGGCGCCATCGCCGGCATCGGCGCGGGACGCTCGCGGGGCGATCCCGCCGCCGCCGCCTCCACATCCTTCTTCACGATCCGACCCGATGGCCCCGACCCGTCCAGCGACCCAAGGTCCACGCCCTTCTCCGCCGCCAGCTTCCGCGCCAGCGGAGAGGCGAACACGCGCCCGTGCCCGTTGCCCGCGGGCTCCGGTGCGCTCGCGGCACGGCCCGCCGCGCTCCGCCCGTCGGACGCCGGCGCTTCCGGCTTCTCCTCTACCGCGACGCCCGACGATGCCTTCGCGCCCGTGTCCGATCCGCCCTCGGCCCGGGCCGTGCCGGCCCCCTTGGCCGCCTGCTCCACCGACTCGCCCTCCTCGGCCAGCACCAGGATCGTCTCGCCCACCCCCACCGTCTTGCCCTCGCCCACCGACAGCGCCGCCACCGTCCCGGTGTCGAACGCCTGCAGTTCCATCGTCGCCTTGTCGGTCTCGATGTCCGCCAGCGTGTCGCCCGCGCTGACCTTGTCGCCGACCTTCACGTTCCACTTCACGACGGTGCCGCGTTCCATCGTGTCCGAAAGCCGCGGCATGGTCACTGCAATTGACATGGGAGATCTCGAATAGTGCCCGCTGTTCGATCTTCGCTCTTGGTTCTATTCCACGACGCGTTTGACCGCCTCCACGATCCGCCCCGGATTCGGCAGGTACGCCGCCTCCAGGTTCTTCGCGTACGGCGTCGGCACGTCCTCGGTGTTCACCCGCGCCGGCGGCGCATCCAGCCAGTCGAATCCGCGCTCGATCACCTGCGTGATCACCTCGCTCGCCACGCTCGCAAACGGCCAGCACTGGTCCACCACCACGATCCGGTTCGTCCGCTTCAGGCTCGCCAAGATCGCATCGATGTCCAACGGCCGGATCGTCCGCATGTCCAGCACGTCGCACTCGATCCCCTCATCCGCCAGCGTCTTCCAGGCTTCGAGGCAGAAGTTCACCGGCCGCCCGAACGACACGAGCGTGCACGCGTCGCCCTCGCGTACCCGTGCCGCCCGCCCAAAGGGGATGTAGTACTCCTCCTCGGGCACGTGCGCCTTGTCGCCGAGCATGCGCTCCGACTCGAAGAAGAACACGGGGTCGTCGTCGCGGATCGCCGTCTTGAGCAGGCCCTTGGCGTCGTACGGGTTGCTCGGGATCGCGATCTTGACGCCCGGCACGTTGGAGTACAGCCCCTCCACGCACCACGAGTGCGTCGAGCCAAGCTGCCCGCCCGCCCCGTCGTTGCCCCGAAACACGATCGGGCAGCCCCATTGCCCACCGGACATGTAGAGCATCTTCGGCGCGTTGTTGAGAATCTGGTCCGCCGCGACCAGCGAGAACGACCACGACATGAACTCGACGATGGGCCGCAGCCCGGCCATGGCCGCCGCGATTCCCATGCCCGCAAACCCGTTCTCGGAGATCGGCGTGTCGATGATCCGCTTTTCGCCGAACTCTTCGAGCATCCCCTGCGAGACCTTGTACGCCCCGCTGTACTGGGCGACCTCTTCGCCCATCAGAAACACGCGCTGGTCGCGCCGCATCTCCTCACTCATCGCCTCGCGCAGGGCCTCGCGGAACTGGATGATGCGCTCGCCATCCCGCGGGGGAAGGGGCGCATCGAAGTCGATCTCGGGCAGGTCCTGCACTGGGGCGATCATCGGCGTGGCTCCGGCGGGCAATTGTGGATCGGCGATCCCGTGTGGGGACGATGGTAGGTTGTGGAGATTCCACGCGATTGTGCGGAATCTGGTAGGATATTGGAGTGTTCACACGGGCCGCTTGGGAAGTTGCGAACGTTTCGTTAGACTGCCGTGTGTTCCCAGATTCGCGGTCGGCCATCTGGCCGGGGCGCCCAACCCAGGAGGTGCGACCCATGCGCCGAGCTCCACGCGCATTCACCCTGATCGAGTTGCTGGTCGTGATCGCGATCATCGCCCTGCTGATCGGCATCATCTTGCCCGCGCTCGCATCGTCGCGCAAGTCCGCAAGGCGAATGCTGTGCCTCTCGAACTTGAAGGAGCTGGGCCAGGCCCACGGAACCTACGAGTCGTCGTTCTCGGAACGCATCGCCTCGTACACCTGGCAGTCTCCGCAGAACTACGAGACACAGTACACCAACCTCATGAACCCGCCCGACGACATCACGGCGACGATGTATCAGGCGACGGAAATCCTCTATCGGCTGTCGTCGTTCGGGCCCTCGGACGGCAGGCTCACGGGCCGTCTGCCGCAGCGCCACTACAACCACCTGATCCTGAGCGATACGCAGGCAATCCGCATTCCTGAGAAAGTGATGGCCTGCCCCGAAGATCGAACGCTCGTTGAGTGGCAGACACAGGTCACCAACCACGAGCGCCCGCCGGATGTCCCCCCGAGCGGCTATCCGTTCTATGACAAGATGTGGCCGTTCAGTTCCACGTATCAGTTCGTGCCCGCGGCGTGGTCGCCAGATCAGCGGACGTCCAGCCGCGGCACGGTGTACCAGTACACGCAGGACCACAATCTGTTCTGGATCCCCGGCGGGGTCGACTTCGGCAAGCGGCGCTACGACGAGGTGTCGTTCCCCTCCCAGAAGGTGCTGCAGTTCGAGTACCATGACCGGCACTCGTTCCGCGTGGATCTGTTCTACGGCTACGAGCAGGCCCGCAGCGGCGTGCTGTTCTTCGACGGCGCCGCTCGCGACGTCGAGACTTCGGAGACCAACCCCGGCTTCAATCCCAACGCTCCGACAAATCCCAACCCAACGACCTATCGCTACGACCCAAGCATCCTCAACTTTGAGCCGCCCACGCTCTCGGGCGAGCAATTCGACCTCGTGAAGGGGTACTACCGCTGGACTCGGGGTGGCCTGCGCGGAGTCGACGTCGGGTCGCAGGAGCTCGACACGAATCAGAACTGATGCCTATCGCGGCGCCCAAGGGGCGGCGGGCGCGGTGGGCACCTCGTTAGGGAACGTCGGGCGGCATACAGACTCTCGTGGAACGCGGAGAAACACACATGCGGCGGGCCTTCACACTGATCGAGTTGCTGGTCGTCATCGCGATCATCGCGATCCTCATCGCCATCCTTCTGCCGGCGCTGGGAGAGGCGCGAAAGACGGCGCGGCGCACGCTGTGCCTGTCAAACCTCAAGCAGCAGGGCACGGCCCACGCCGGCTACCAGGCGGAATACCAGAACAACATCGCCTCGTTCACGTGGCAGGCCGGCAACTACCAGACGCAGTACGCGGACCTTCGCACCGCCAACTCCTCGCTCGGATACACCATGAACCAGGCGACGGACATCCTCCGACGTCGGTCCATCTTCGACCCGGGCTGGGGCAAGCTGACCGAGCGAGTGCCACACCGACGGTACAACCACCTCGTGCTTCTGGATTACCTCGCCGCGCGCTTGCCCGAGGCGCTGGTGGTATGTCCGGAAGACCGGATGCAACTCTCTTGGCATGAATTGGTCGTGCGGGCGTCGACCACCGGAAACAAGGACGATCTGATCCCACAGGAAGTCACAACCCTGGTCTCGGACCAGATCTTCAATCAGATGTGGCCGTTCGGGTCGTCGTACCAGATCGTGCCCGCGGCGTACTCACCCGACATGAAAGTGGGCAGCCAGCTCACGATCGATCAGGCTGGCGGGACGCACAACCTGTTCTCCGTCCCCGACAACTGCCCGCTCGGCAGACGCCGCTACGACGAGGTGTCGTTCCCCTCGCAGAAGGTCGTGCAGTTCGAGTTCCACGACTGGCACTCGCACCGCGTGCCGGTGTTCTACGCGTACGAGAAGGCGAAGTCCGGCGTGCTCTACTTCGACGGCTCGGCCAGCCCCGTTGAGACTCAGTTCACGAATCTCGGGTTTGTTCCAAACGCACCGACCCGACCGATCCCATCGTACTTCCTGTACGCCCCCAACTCTTATGGATTCGAGCCCCCGACCCTGAACGGAAACGTGACCGAGCGAGTCACCGGCCACTACCGCTGGACGCGCGGCGGGCTCCGGGGCGTGGACGTCGATTCGACGGAGATCGATACTGGCCAGCTGTAGGTCCTGCGCCGACCCGCGAGGGTCGCGGCGTTGTTGGAAGTGAGCGGCCGGATAGGGGGCGGGCTGGTATCGAACAGGAGGGGTCATGCGCCGCGCCTTCACGCTCATCGAACTTCTGGTGGTGATCGCGATTATCGCCGTGCTCGTGGCGATCCTCCTCCCGGCGCTCTCCGGGACGCGCGAGGCCGGTCGCTCTGCCGTCTGCCTTTCGAACCAGCGCCAGATCGGCGCCGCGGCAGGCTCGTACGCGGAGACGTTCGAGGAGTGGGTCGTCAGAGAAGCCGGCACGGGCCGCTGCCAGGTCCGTGATCGCGGATTCTCGACCCCGTGGCCGTGGGCGTTCCGACCCTTGATCGACAGCAAGTGGCATTGGGAAGTCACCGACTACGACCTCTACACCGGCGCACCCTACTACAAGTGCCCCTCTTACCCGAATCCCTCGGGGCACCAGGTGCAATACGCCAACAACGGCATGGACTTCCACGCCGATGGCCGGTGGCGATACTACAAGCCGCTGACCAAGCTCCACGCCATCCAGTTCCCCTCGAAGCTGTTCTACCTTGGCGAGTACCAGGACGATTTCGACAACAATCGGTACGACGATCTGTACGATCCCGGCCGTCCGAATCGCAACATCGCGATCTGGTACGACCTCCGCCGACCGTCGGAGTTCAGCCGCATCGAGGACGATCAGACTCGCGCTTCGATCGATCGGCACAACCAGGGAGTCAACATCCTGCGCCTGGACGGGCACGCGTCGTTCGTCCGGACAGAGGACGTCGTTGACATGACGAACTGGGACGATCTCGACGACCGTTACACCAACGATCCGCGCACGCGGATCTACCACTGAGCCTCATCCGGCCGGGCGCGCGATCAGGAAGCCCCGCTCGATGAGCTTGCGGACGACCCCGACCGCCGGGGCGGTGATCTGCGCGGGATCCGCGCCGCTGTGGGCCGCGAGGTGGGCGATGGCCTCCCGGGGCGGCGAGCCCGGCCGCAACGCCATCAGCAGGTGCACGGTGGCGTCGTCCAAGCGCCCCTCGCGGAGCAGGCCCTCGCTCCGAACGATCCGCGTTTCGGTGGCTTCCCAACCGTCCTGGCCCGGGGCGAACTCCCGCATGATTCTGGCGTCGGGCGGGACGGCCAGCGGCGTGTCGAGGATCTGCTCGTCGGTCGCGGACTGAAGAAAGGTCAGCGCATCGAACAGCGAGACGATCCGATCGCCCACGACTCCGGCGAAGGTCTCGGGGAAGGGGCCCGGCGGCGCGTAGAACCAGGGCGTGTCGCTCTCGCGCCGGCGGAGCACGATGTGCCCGGAGGAGACCGCCGCGATGCCCTGCTCGCGGAACGCCCCGACCCATCGGGCCACGCGGCGCTCGAGCGCCTGACCGGAGTCGCGGGCGGTGTGGCCGATCCACTGCCTGGCGTAGAGCTCGGGCTCGAGGCGGCCGACCTCGCACACCCACGCGTCGCAGCCACTGCCCTCGAGCCACGACCGCAATCTTCCGGTCGCGTCCTCGCCCTCGGGCTGGACCCAGTTGCACAGCACGAAGGCCATTCCGCCGGGGCTCAGGTGCTTCGCACAGCCGCGGATGACAAGTTCAACGGCTCCATCGCGCTCCATCCCGGCGTCGCGATACACAAAGGACCGCTCCGGCGAGATCACGAACGGAGGATTCGACACGATGAGATCGAACCGATCGTCCACAACGGGCTCGAAGAAGCTGCCGACGGCGGTCTCGATGTTGTCGAACCCGTTGAGCCTCGCGTTGAGGCGGGTGAACGCGAGCGCGCGCGGATTGATGTCCGTCGCAACAACCGCGCCCGAATGTCGGGCGGCGAGCAGCGCGTGGACGCCGCAGCCGGTTCCGACGTCGAGCATCCGGCCCACGTCGCGGCGCACCGTCAGGGCCGCGAGCGTCTGGGTGCTCCCGCCGATGCCCATGACCCAGTCCTCGGGCGGCTCGGTCCCGGGCCCGGTGCGCGGAGGCGGATCCGTCGCGATGAGGACGCCCATGAACGGGAGGAGCTGGATCCGGGAGGTGACCTCGTGATCAGTCGCACCGAGCAGACCCGCGTCGATCCACGCGTCGAGATCGATGGGTCGCAGAGCGATGGCGGCGTCCTGTGCAGAGACGATGCGTCCCAAGAGAAACAGCCTGATCAGGATCGAACGGACCGAGTCATCGGCGGTGGCCCGGGCGAGGTCTTCGCCCGAGAGTCGGCTGAGGCCGGCGATGGAGCGGGACCCGATCTGTCGGAGGATGTCGGTGTCGGTGTACCCTGCCTGTGCGAGGAGTGAACGCATCGCGCTCCACTGCTGCTCTGATGAGAACCCGGCCGGGGTCGGTGTGGCCACGCGCATCTCCTTCGAGGGGACCGAACAACTCATTGATATCGGACTCGGGCCGGCCTCGCCACCGGGAAGAAGAGGTCGCGCGTGGTGCGCTCGCGCCACGCACAGAATCTCGCGAGGGGCGGCCAGTGCGTTAGTCTGGGGCCGCACGCGTGGGGGTGAACGGTGCGCCGTGACGACGGCGATGCCGATGCGGACGACTTCTTCGACTATCTCGACCTGTTCGCGGCCGGTGATCCCGACGCCGATCTCGACGGCGATCGCGACGCGGACGACTTCTTCACCTACCTGGACCTGTTCGCGCAGGGCTGCTAGTCGCGAATCCGGTCGTCATCTCACCGGCCGGGCGTCCCTCACGGGCGTCCGGCCGGCTTTCAGCGTTGCCCGGGCGGCGCGTGGACCGATTCGACGGTCCGGCATAGCCTTGCGTTCGCCCATCAGGGCGGACGGAATCGGTCTTTGTACGGCCCAGAGGCGAGGTGGGGCATGGATACGCAGCGCGTGATCGAGAGTCTCAACCCGGTGGTGGCGAGTGAGAAGTTCCCGCCGCTGCACGTCGGAGACACCGTCGGCGTGCACGTTCGCATCGTCGAGGGCGCGAAGGAGCGCGTGCAGGTGTACCAGGGCGTGCTGATCGGACGGACGGGGCGGGGCGTCAACGAGATGATCCGCGTGCGGCGCGTGGCCGACGACGTGGGCATCGAGCGCGTGTTCCCCCTGTGCTCGCCGATGATTGCCAAGATCGAGATCGTTCGCCACGGCGATGCGCGGCGCGCCAAGCTGTATTTCCTGCGGGATCGCTCGGGCAAGAGCCAGCGCCTGCGGGATCGGCGTCGCGGCCTGAAGCACGTCGAGGGCGCGATGCACTGGACGCCTCCGGCAACCGAAGCGCCGGCCCCTGCCGCGGCGGAGGGCTGAGCCCGCACCGGAGCCCGCTCGCCCATCGAGCGGTGCGAGTGAGTCGGTCCACGATCTGCGGGTTCAGTTGGCTGCGAGTTCAGTCGGCGCGCGCCTTGGCGGCGACGGCATCACGCTGGGCCTCATCCATCGCCATGAAGCGCTCGAACGTCCCTTGGCTGCAGAAGCCGATGGTCGTGCCCTTGTACGTGACGTTCAAGCGCGGATCCACCGGCTTGCCGGTGAACGTGCATCGCGAGTTCACCGATCGGGTGTCGGGCGCCGCGGGCTGGACGAGGCCGTCCTCACTCGCGCGGGCGCGCGGGGCCTGACAGGCGGGAAGGCACGCGGCGAGACCGCCGCATGCCGCGATGGCGATGACGGAACGTGCGAGGTTCATGGGGACTCCCTGATCGTTGGGCGCGGTGGCCCGAGAGAACTCCGCGAAGCGTGCGGTTATTCCGATCTGGGGTTCCTTCGCCAGCACAGAGTCCGGGCGATCGTGGGGTCGCGCGCGTCGCGCAGGAGCGGTGTGCATCCCGGCGCGGCGCGGGACATACCGTTGAACCATGCGAGCGATCGTCGTGTCCAGGCAGGGCTCGCCCGTGGCTCCCAACGTGTCGCTGCGCGAGGACTGGCCCGATGCGCGCCAGCCGGACCGCGGCGAGGCGCGGATGCGCACGCTGGCCAGCGCGTTCAATCACATGGACCTCTGGGTCGGGCGGGGCGTGCCGGGGCTCAGCCTCGAGTATCCGCGTGTCTCGGGCTGCGACGCCTGCGGCGTCGTGGACGCCGTGGGCGAGGGGGTGGATCCGGCGTGGGTCGGTCGGCGCGTCATCTACAACGCCGCGGTTCGCCAGCCGGAGCGTGCCCGGCCGGACGATCCGCCGGGATCCACGCTCGCGCCGGAGTATGAGCTGATCGGAGAGCATCATCACGGCGCCCATGCGGACGCGTTCGTCGCGCCCGTGGCCAATCTGGCCGATGTCGGCGACGCGGACCCCGTCGCCGGCGCCGCGTTCGGCCTGACCACGCTGACGGCGTACTCGATGATGGTTGGGAAGGGCGGGTTGCGCCCGGGCCAGTGCGTGCTGATCACGGGGATCGGCGGCGGTGTGGCGACGAGCGCGTTGGCGATTGCGCGATGGATGGGCTGCCGCGTGGCCGTCACGAGCCGCCACCAGTGGAAGCTGGATCGGGCGGCAGATCTGGGCGCCGGGCTGGGCGTTCTGGACAGCGGGCAGGACTGGTCACGCGAGGTGCGGTCGTGGACCGGCAAGCGTGGCGTGGACATGGCCGTGGACTCGGTGGGCAAGGCGGCGCACCTGTCGTGCATCAGGTCGCTTGCCCGGGGCGGGGCGTACGTGTCGCCTGGATGCACGACCGGCCCGGACGCGACGACCGACCTGGCGCGTCTGTTCTGGAACCAATTGCGTGTGCTCGGCTCGACGATGGGGAGCAACGAGGAATTCGGCGAGATCGCGTCGTTGTTCCGCGCGGGGCTGCTGGCCCCCGTGGTGGACGAGGTGTTCGCGCCGGCGCGCTGCCGCGAGGCGTACGAGCGGCTCGAGGCGGGTCAACAGTTCGGGAAGATCGTCATCGACTGGCGAGCGGAGGGGTGAGATGCGTTGGACCCGCTCGCCGGGAATGCGTTTCTTCGTGTTCTTCGTGGTCGCGCTGGCGACCGTGGTCGTGGGGCCGCTGTTCGTGAGCCGACCCGCGCAGGCCCAGCAGGGGCCCGTGGCGCCGGACCTGTCGCCGAACCTGGGTTGGCTCAACACCGATCGGGCGCTGCGATTCTCCGAAGAACTCAAGGGGCACGTCGTGCTCCTGGATTTCTGGACGTACTGCTGCATCAACTGCATGCACGTGCTGCCCGATCTCGAGTACCTCGAGCACAAGTACGCGGACCGGCCGTTCGTCGTGATCGGCGTGCACTCGGCGAAGTTCACGACCGAGGCCGATCGGCGAGGCATCCGCGATGCGGTGCAGCGGTACGACATCGCGCATCCGGTGGTGATCGATGACAACCACGGGATCTGGTCGCGCTTCGGCGTTCGATCATGGCCGACCTTCGTGCTGATCGGCGCCGACGGGCGCGTGATCGGCTCGGCGAGCGGCGAGGGCCATCGCGATCTGCTCGATACGGCGGTGGCCCGGGCGCTGGAGGAGGCCGAACAGAACGGCACGCTGGCGGCGCAGCGCGTGGCCATCCATGCCGACGCGATGCCCGGCGTGCCCGGGGGGCTGCGTTTTCCCGGCAAGGTGATCGGCGTCGAACCCGCACAAGCAGACGCCGGCTGGCTGCTGGTCGCCGACTCGTCCAACGACCGCGTCATCGCGGCGACGTTTCCCGACGCCCACGGCGTGAGCCGCGTCCGCCGGATCGTGGGCGGGACGGGGCGCGGCCTGGTTGACGGCGCATCGGGAGACTCTCGGTTCCACGATCCGCAGGGCATGGCGTTCGATGCGGCGCGCAACCGCGTGTACGTCGCCGATACCAAGAATCACGCCATCCGGTCGATCGACCTGGAGACATTCGAGGTGTCGACGCTGGTCGGGCGCGGCGAGCAGTGGGATGACCGGCGCGGGGGGCTGTCGGGGCGCGAGCAGGGGCTCGCCTCGCCGTGGGATCTTGCGCTGTCTCCAGATGGCGCGGTGTTGTACGTCGCGATGGCGGGCACGCACCAGCTCTGGTCGGTGGACCTCGAGACGCTGGTGGCACGGGCGATCGCCGGCACGGGGCGCGAGGACATCATCGACGGCCCGGCCGCGGAGGCCGCGCTGGCGCAGCCCTCGGGGCTCTCGCTCTCGACCGACGGGGGAACGCTGTACTTCGCCGATAGCGAGGTGAGCGCGATCCGGGCGCTGGACCTCGAGGCGGGCGAGGTTCACACGCTCATCGGCGCGGGGCTGTTCGAGTTTGGCGACGTGGATGGTCCATTCCCCGATGCTCGCCTGCAGCATCCGCTCGGTGTCGCGTCGTGGCGCGCGGAGGGGGGCGATCGGCTCCTGGTCGCCGACACGTACAACTCGCGCATCAAGGTGCTCAACCCCGAAGAGCGGTTCGTCGGCCGCTGGCTGGGCTCATCGGAAACGGCGGCGGATCCGCGCGATGATCTGCGTCTGCGCGAGCCCGGCGGCATCGACATCGTCGAGCGGGGCGAGGGCGGCGCCACGGTGCTTGTGGCCGACACGAATCACCACCGCATCGTCATGGTGGACATGCCGGGGCGCGCATGGCGCGAGGTGCTGATCGAGGGTCTCGCCGCGGAATCGGCGTCGCCCGTGCCGAACGATGCGATCCCCGCGACAGTGAGGCTGCTTCCGGGCGCTGCGGCGAACGTGTCGATCTCGCCCGGCGTGGCCTCGGACAAGCGCCTGAATCCTGAGGTGCCGGTGTCGATCCGCGTGCGCAGGGTCACGGATGGGCGGGCCCGCGAGGTCATCGGCCAGGCGACGCTTGGGGGCGGCCAGGAGATGCGCTTCACGATTCCCGCCGAGCACGTTTCGCCCGGGTCGAGATGGCTCATCGAGCTGGGTGGCGCGATGTGCGCCGACGACATGGGCGTGTGCGAGCCGATCGAGCGGACGTGGATCGTCTCCGTGGAGGACGGACCGACGAACGCCTCCGGGTTCGGCTGGGAGCCGTAGAGAAGCGGCGCTCAGCGCGACAGCCGACGCGTCCACTCGACCAGGCTCGCGAGCATCTTGGCCATGTGCGCGCGGGTGTCCTCGTCTGTGAGTGTCCCCGAGTCATCGAACTTCTTGCTCGCGTGGCCGATCATGACCTCGGGCTGGTTCAGCGCGTGCATGTTCAGGAACACCATCACCTGGCGCAGGTGGTACTGCGCTCGCGCGGTGCCCAGGCCGCCGATGGACGCCCCAATGACCGCGGCGGGCTTTCCGCCCCATGCGCTGTCGCCGTATGGACGCGAGGCCCAGTCGATCGCGTTCTTAAGCACGCCGGGGATCGAGTAGTTGTACTCTGCGGTCGAGAACAGAATCGCGTCGGCGGCGCGGATCCGTTGCTTGAATTCGACCACCTTGGCCGGCGGAGATTGTTCATCGTCCTGGCTGAACGGCGGGATTCCGGCGAGATCGAAGATCTCGACGATCGCGCCCTCGGGGACCAACTCGGCCGCGGCACGCAGCGCAGCGCGGTTGTACGAGGCGGCCCGAAGGCTGCCGGGGATACCCAGAATGGTCATGGTGCTGGCCATCGATCGCTCCTGTGTCATTGGGTGCGGGGCAGACCGCGGCGGGCCCTCGCGCTAACCGCGCTCGCCGCCGAGCCCCTCGAACTGACGCGCGAAGGCCACGAGCCGGTCGTATCTCGGGTCCTTCTCGGGGCAGAGCGCCGCGATTCGGAAGCTCATCGTGAACGCCACGTGGCGCGTGGAGACGTTGTACGTCGGGATGGTCGCCACGGCGACGGCGCCGAAGACGAAGTTCGGGTCCACCGACGAGCCGATGGCGCCGCGGTGTGTGGTCAGGAAGTCGTCCACGCGCCGATTGATCTCGCCCACGGCCGTCGAGTCGGAGGCCACGCGCAGGATCGCGCGCTCGGGCCACGCGATCGACGTGGTCTCCAGCACGATCAGGCCGGCGACTCTCGCGGCCCGCAGCCGTTCGCTCGCCCTTCTGACGACGGTCGCGATCTGGGGAACATCGGACACAACCTCCGCCGCGACGCCGACCCGCCATCCGCTGACCTCCATGAGCGCATCGAGCCCGCCGGCCCGCGGGTCGGGCCGGAGCCCGGCCTGGCGGCACATCGCCAGGAACTGCAGTCGGAACCGGCGATCGGCCAGCGCGGCCGGCGCCAGATCGCGTCCGGTCACGACCTCCTGCACCCTGGGGTTCCATCTTCCGTTGCTCTGGGCCAACTGCCCGACGATGTGGGCCAACTGCCCCACCTCCAGGCCGGTCAGATACACCTGCGAGTCGGTCGGGCGCACGACCTCGGCCTCGGAGTCCTCCTCGAGCGTGAGCAGGTCCTGCAGGACGCGCTGGCAGTGGGCCAGACGGCCCCGCTCTCCGGCTTCCATGGCGCACGATTCGAGCCGCTTGCGCGTCTGCCCGGCCAGCGTCAGCAGCCGGTCGTAGTCCTGGCGCGAGAACCCCGGCTGGCGCAGGTCCCGCTTGGCGCGCTCGGCGTCGCGCTGCAATTGAGCCTTGAGCGGAGCCTCGGGGCGATCAGACACGGGGGCACCTCCGGCGGACGGATGGTATCCGTCCGATCCCGCGCCACGGATCCGTACACTCAGGGCATGCTCGGCGAGATCGGCGGCGTGTGGCATAGGGGCCGTCAATCCCCGCGGAAAGACCTCATCCTCTGCGCCGTCGCCTCGATCGGAGTCGGCCTCATGCTCGGCTTCCTCGCCCGGTGGCTGTTCAGCGGCGCGGTCGTCGGCGGGCTCCAGGAGATCGAGCGCGAGCGGGACTGGGACGCTTACGGCCGCAGTGGGATCGGATTCCGCTCGCAACTGACGTATGGAGGCTTCGTCGCGGCGTTCCTCGCGACTTGCTCAGGCCTTCTGGGCCTCACCTGCCTCGCCGCCGCCGCCCTGCATCGCGAGCCGGCACCGCCGGAGCGCACCATCAGCGCTCGCCGCGACGGCTGATCAGCCGATCCGCTCCACCCCGCCCATGTGCGCCCGCAGCGCCTCGGGCACCGTCACGCTCCCATCCTCGTTCTGGTACATCTCCAGCAGCGGGATGAGGATCCGCGGGCTCGCCGCGACCGTGTTGTTCAGCGAGTGGCACACCGTCGTCGCGCCCGTCCCGCCGTCGCCCCCCGGCCGATACCGCATGTTCAGCCGCCGGCACTGGTAGTCGTACAGCCGGCTCGCCGAGTGCGTCTCGCCGTACGCGCCCGTGGGCGCGCCCTCGCCCACGCGACCCGGCATCCAGCTCTCGATGTCCACCATGTCCGCGTTCTTCGCGCCAAGATCCGCCGTGCAGCACTGCAACAGCCGGTACGGCAGCCCCAGCGATTGCAGCAGTTCCTCGACGAACCCGATCATCTTCGTGTGCCACCCGCGGCTCTCGGCCTCATCCGCCCGGCAGATCACCACCTGCTCCACCTTGTCGAACTGGTGGATCCGGTACAGCCCCGCCGTGTCCTTCCCCGCCGCACCCGCCTCGCGTCGGAAGCACGTGCTCACCGTCACGTACGTCCGCGGCAGGCTCTCCTCGGCCAGGATCTCTCCCTCGTGCAGGCCCATCAGCGAGACCTCGCCCGTCCCGGTCAGGAACAGGTCGTAGCCCCCGCCGCGCTTGGCCTCCTCGATGTGGTACGCCTGGTCCCTCCCCAGCGGGAAGAACCCGGTGCCGACCATCATCTCCTCGCGCACGATCACGGGAATGACCACGGGCGTGAACCCGTGCCGCTGCACCATGAAGTCCTGCGCGTACCGCAGCACCGCGTGGTGCAGCCGCGCCCCCATCCCCGTCAGCACGTAATGCCGCGTCCCCCCGAGCTTGACGCCGCGCTCAAAGTCCGCCAGCCCCAGCCGCTTGACGATCTCCACATGCGAGCGCGGCTCGAACCCGCGATTCTCTCTGAACGACCTCGCCGTATCGAACCCCGGCGGATTCCACCGGCGGATCTCGACGTTGTCCTCGGCCGACTCGCCCCGCGGCACATCCGCGTCTGGCGGCAGCGGCACCCGCAGCACCAGCGCGTCCAGCTCCGGCCCGATCGCCGCGAGCTGCGCCTCGAGCGCATCGACCTGCGTCTTCAGCTCCGCCGGGCGCGCCTTGAGCCCCGCGATCTCGCGCTCCAGCGCCGCCGCCTCATCGCCCTGCGCGCCCTTGAGCCGGCCGGCCAGCTTGCCGATCTGCGGCCCGATCTCCTTGCTCGCGCGATTCTGCTCGGCGCGCAGGTCCTGCTGCCGCGTCGCCAGCTCGCGCCGCTTCGCGTCCAGCTCCAGGATGCGGTCGATATCGACGTCGATCTTCTTGAGGCGCGACCCCAGGCGGAATCGCTCCGGATCATCGCGCAACGCCTTGAGGTCGATCATGGGACGGGCAGTGTAGACGAGCCCCGGGTTTCCACCGAAGCCCGCCGCCCATGCCTGTACAATCGACCTCGAATGCCCTCCGATCCCGTCCTCGCCAAGCTCCGTCTCCGGCCCGTGCACGGCCGCGGCAAGCCCACCGACCTCGTCGGCGAGCAGGTCACCATCGGCCGCCATCCCGACAACACCATCTGCCTCCACGACGAGAAGGTCAGCCGCTTCCACTGCGTCATCGAGCCGATGCCCAACGACTCGTTCCTCGCCCGCGATCTCGACTCGCGCAACGGCATCCGCATCAACGGCGTCAAGGTCCCCCAGGGCCTCATCCGCGCCGGCGATGTCCTGCGCGTCGGCCGCTCCGAGTTCCTGGTCGAGGCCCCGGGCGCCCCCGCGCCCGGCGACCACGCCACCCCCGTCGCCGGCGAGCCCGAGTGGTCGCGCGAGTTCCGCCGCATCCTCAAGGAACTCCCGCCCACCGACGCCCCCCTCGAGGACATCTCCATCATCGACGCCGACGGCCAGTCCTCCTCAGTGCTTCAGTCGGCCGGCCCCGGCCCGCGGGCCATGCTCCTGCTGCTCCGCCTCACCTCCAAGGCCCGCGCCACCGACATCCACGTCGAGCCCAAGGGCGACGCCTACCACGTCCGCCTCCGCGTCGACGGCCTCATGGTCTGGCTCGGCGAACTGCCGCGAAACGTCGGAGACCTCGTCCTGGGCCTCATCCGCGCCGCCTGCCAGCTGAAGTCCGCGGCACGCGACGCCGTCCAGGACGGCCACTTCTCCGCCAAGTACCCCGACCGGCGCGTCGAGTACCGCGTCAGCCTCACCCCCAGCGTCCACGGCCCCAAGGGCGTCATCCGCGTCCTCGACAAGCGCGACATCCCCCACGCCCTCGAGGAACTCGGCCTCCTGCCCTACATGCACGAGCGCATCCGGCGCGTCACCCGCCAGGACCACGGCCTGCTCCTGGCCTGCGGCCCCACCGGCTCGGGCAAGACCACCACCCTCCACAACGCCCTGCGCGAGATCGACCGG
Organism: Phycisphaeraceae bacterium; assembly: GCA_020639195.1. GTDB lineage: Bacteria > Planctomycetota > Phycisphaerae > Phycisphaerales > UBA1924 > JACKHB01. The sequence goes on from JACKHB010000002.1 coordinate 288,749, forward strand.
CAGAGCCGAAACGTCGTCACCATCGAGGACCCCGTCGAGTACACCCTCGAGGGCGTCACCCAACTGCCCGTGGACGAGGACAAGGGCAAGGGCTTCTCCGAACTGCTCCGCAGCGTCCTCCGCCAGGACCCCGACGTCATCATGGTCGGCGAGATCCGCGACGAGCAGACCGCCCGCACCGCCATGCAGGCCTCCATGACCGGCCATGTCGTCCTCAGCACCGTCCACGCCAAAGACACCATCACCGCCGTCTTCCGCCTGCTGGACCTCAAGGTCGAGCCCTACCTCGTCGCCAACTCGCTCGACCTCATCCTCGCCCAGCGCCTCGTCCGCTCCCTCTGCGAGCATTGCAAGCGCGAGGCCCCCCTAGCCCCCGGCCAGATCACCCGCATGGGCAAGCACCTCGGCGGCAAGACCAGCGCCTTCGTCGGCGTCGGCTGCAAACGCTGCCTCGGCACCGGCTTCCGCGGCCGGCGCGCCATCTTCGAACTCCTCGAGGTCAACGACGAACTCCGCGACATCATCCTCGCCGAGCCCAGCGTCCAGGCCATGAAGAAGGTCATCGAGTCCGGCCTGTTCACGACCCTCGCCCAGTTCGGCTGGCGACTCGTCGCCGACGGCGTGACGAGCGTGGATGAGGTGGACCGCGTCGCGGGGATGGGGTGAGGTGAAGGCACCGCCGTTCGAAGTCTGGATCGGTTACGTGTTCGATCATCACGTCACCGACACCAAGCGAGCGTGGTACTGGAAACGGGACCTCGCTGATCGCGCCCGGCTCGATGCCCGGACCGGGCTCAAGTACGTCACCCGCATGTTCACCAAGCCAGAACCGCTCATCAACAGCTTTAGTCCCAACCAGATCGGCCAAGGCCTGGAGTTCATTTGCGGGGCCTCGTTCGACGGGTGTCTTGAGACCGCTCGAACGACATCTCTGCCTGCGGAAGATCGAGTCGCCTTGATCGATTCCATCTTCCCCCTCTACCAACGGCTGTTCCGCCGCATCTGCGATGCTCGGCTTCAACACGTGCAGGAGGTGGACGACCCCGACCCCGCGCGCAATCGGGCCAATGCCATCTGCTTCATGTTCTGGGACACCGCGCCCATCTGGCCTCGCGAGAACACGACCGACGACCGCCACATCGCGGCGGCGTGCCTCCGCGTCATGGAGCGGACGCTCACCATCGATCATCTCGCCTGCCGCGAGGGGGCGCTCCACGGCCTCGGACACTTCCAGCGTCTCCGGCCGACCGAGGTCGAATCCATCATCGATCGATTCCTCGCGGCGAACCCGTGGCTCCACGACGACCTCCGCGCCTACGCGGAATCAGCGCGGAAGGGAGCAGTGCTGTAGCACGATGCCGCCGCTCCTGAGCTCGGAGGGCTCGCCGCCAAGAGCCGGGGGGCCGCAGCCTCCCGAAACCCTGCGCCCGATCAGCCTCCCCTCCGCCGGCGGGCGGGGCTACCCCCGCTCCACCGCTCCGTTCCTACCGCAGGGTGGGCGGGAGCCCGTCGGCCCAACCCGGCCCATGGCCGCCTCTCACGTGCCCGGAACCCAGGGACCGCCGTCCTCAGGTCTCGTCAGCCGAACGCCGCCGAGTCGCTCCAATTACCCAAAATAATATAGATAAAACTCCTTTCAGATACTTGACAATCATTTGTCTATTCGGTATATTGTCGGTCTATGGCCTCGGCCTCTTCCCAACCTCCCGCCCTCATCGAGGCCTTCCTCGACCCCTCGCTCCCCTCCCTCGCGGCGGTCGCCCAACACCTCAACCTCCCCCTCCCCGATCTGCTCGCACAACTCCTCGACCCCGCCACCCAGACCCTCCTCCGCACCGTCGAGGCCCTCGAATCCCTCCGCGCCCGCTCCCTCGCGGCGGAGTCCGCCCGCCTCGCACTCAACGCCCTCGCCAACGTCCTTAAGACCACGACCGACCCCGAAGAGGCCCGCCTCGCAGCCACCGCCATCCTCCGCGCCCTCGACGGCCCCACACGTCCACGCGCGGCGCTGCGCTCGGCTTCCCACGCCAATGCGAGTCGACGCGGCCCGGTTCCCTCCCCTCACCAAACCGACGGACCGATTCCCGGCGCCGATGACTCACGCTCTGACACCTGCCCGCCGCGACACAGCCGGGTGGTCAGCGCTTGTCTCACTTCCCTAGCAACCGGCGACTCGTCCGACGTCGCGCTGGACCCTGGTCATGCCCAGACTCGTCGCTTCGCAGACAGGATGGCACGAGACGTGACGAGTGGATCCCAGCGGACGGACGTAGCCCGACACGCGCGCCCGCCGGCGTGCCCCGCCGAATCGAACCACTCCACACGGAATCACGCCGTACCCGCGCCCCGCCGTGGGCAGACCGGCGCGCCCCCGGTGCGCGCGCGACCTCCGCCCTCGGGCATCTCCGAACACGCCCAGGCGCGAGGCCATGCCCCGACGATGCCGGGCAGGCCGCCGATCGCGCGCTATTCCCTGTCCTTGGCCAACCGCTCCGCGCGTCGCCGCGCACCCTCATCCAGGATGCGCTTCCTGATGCGGAACGTCAGCGGCGTGATCTCCACCAGCTCGTCGTCCTCGATGTACTCCAGCGCCTGCTCGAGCGACATCTCCCGCGGCGGCTTGAGCGTGACCGTCTGCTCCTTGTTCGCCGAGCGGATGTTGGTCAACTGCTTGAGTCGCGCGATGTTGATCGGCAGGTCGTTGTCGCGATTGTGCTCCCCCACCACCTGCCCCGCGTACACCTTGTCCCCGGGCTTGACGAACAGCATGCCGCGATCGGCCACCAGTTCCACCGCGTACGCCGTCACCTGCCCCGATTCGGTCGCGATCATGACGCCGTTGATGCGCGTCAGGCGCTCGCCCGACACCGGCTCGAACCGCTCGAAGCGGTGGTGCATGATCGCCTCGCCCTGGGTCGCCGTGAGCATCCGCCCACGAAGGCCGATCAGCGCCCGGCTGGTGATCTCGAACACCAGGTGCGACGAGTCGCTGCCGCGCGGCTCCATCTTCTTGAGCTCGCCCTTGCGCTGCCCCACCAGCTCCATCACGGCGCCCACCGACGCGTTGGGGCAGTCGACCACGAGCGTCTCGACGGGCTCGCACAACGTGCCGTCGATCTCGCGCAGGATCACCCGAGGCCGGCCCACCGCCAGCTCGAACCCCTCGCGCCGCATCGTCTCGACCAGGATGCCCAGGTGCAGGATGCCGCGCCCGGAAACCGTGAACTCATCGCCCGACTGCCCCGGCGTGACCCGCAAGGCGACGTTCTTCTCCAGCTCCTTGTCGAGCCGGTCGCGGATCTGGCGGCTGGTGACGAACTTGCCGTCCTGCCCCGCCGTCGGCGCATCGTTGACGCGAAACGCCATCGAGATCGTGGGCTCGTCCACGCGCACCGTCGGAAGCGCCACCGGGCTCTCCCGGTCCGCGATGGTGTCCCCGATGTCCACGCCCTCGATGCCCTCGACCGCGCACAGGTCCCCCGCGGCGACCTCCTGCGTCTCCTCGCGCGACAGCCCGACGAATCGCAGCAGCTTGCCGACGCGCACCGGACGCTGCGACCCATCGCGCTTGATCAGCACGCACCGCTCGCCGTTGTGGATCGTTCCCTGGAACACCCGCCCGATGCCGATGCGCCCCACGTAGTCGCTGTAGTCCAGCGTGGTGACCAGCAGTTGCAGCGGCGCCTCGGGATCGACCGTCCCGAGCGCCTCGGGCGACGGCACCTCGCGAACGATCCGTTCGAACAGCGGGCGCAGGGTCTGCGACGGGTCGTCGAGGTCCTCGGTCGCCCAGCCGGCCCGCGCCGAGGCATAGATCACCGGAAAGTCCAGCGCGTGGTCGTCGGCGCCGAGTTCCACCAGCAGATCGAACATCTCGTCAACCACTGCGTCGGGGCGGCCGTCGGGCCGATCGCACTTGTTCACGACCACCACCGGACGCAGCCCCGCCTCGAGCGCCTTGGAGAGCACGAACTTGGTCTGCGGCATCGGTCCATCGAACGAATCCACCACCACCAGGCAGCCGTCGGCCAGGCGCAGCACCCGCTCGACCTCGCCGCCGAAGTCGGCATGGCCCGGCGTATCGATCAGGTTGATCCGGTACTCGTTGCCGTCCTGCGCGAGGTATCGCACGGCACAGTTCTTGGACAGGATAGTGATCCCGCGCTCCCGCTCCAGCGGATTGGAGTCCATGATCAGGTTCAGCCGTCCACCGACGAGCTTGTCCAGCTCTCCCTCGCGGAAGTTCCCGGACTGCTTGAGCAACTGATCGACGAGGGTGGTCTTGCCGTGGTCCACGTGCGCGATGATGGCGACGTTGCGGATCAAGCTGGCCTGGGCGACAGCGCTCATGGCGGGGGGCTCGCGGGAATGGGGGTGGGTGGCTCGGGAGGGAGGCGAACGGCCGGATCATAGCTCGCGCCGCGGGGCGCACGCGTCCGGATAGGCCCGCCCGCGCACCCGAGAACCGTCGAATTCGTCACAAGCGGCCCCGGTTTGGTTGCCGCGATGCGCATTGCGCTTGAACGATCCACGCCATCGGGCAAGATGGTGTGAGGGCGACGCGAGGCTCGGCCGCACGCCGCCGGGGAGAGACAAGGCCCGTTTGGGCAACAGAAGAGGGAGACAGGGCATGCGCCGGAACCTTCTGGCGGGCGCGATCGCCGCGCCCATGATGCTGTGTGCGCCGCTGGCAGGCGCCGAGGTCGTCGAGATCTTCCAGGACAACTTCCAGAGCGCCCGCCTCAAGTCCCAGTGGTCCAGCAACACGCCCCACGAGACCGAAGGGCCCGCCGCGTTCACCTGGTTCGCCGGCCGACTCAACAACAACACGATCCACCTGACGCTCCCGGCCGTGCCCCCTCCCGGCGGCCGCGACGACGGCTACGACGACGGCGGAGACGATGGAAGCGGCGGTGACGGCGACGGTGGAGGTGGCGGCGGTGGAGGAGACTTCGACCTCTACGTCCGGTACTTCGTCTCCTTCGACCTGTACATCATCGACTCGTGGGACGGGGACCGGACGACCAACGGCCCGGACCGCTTCGAGGTGCTCGCCAACGGCGGCACGATCTTCAGCGAGACGTTCGCCAACCAGCACGACGAGCAGTCGTACCCCGGGCGACCCGACGTCGGGCCCGTGCACCTCGGATACAACGGCGGCGCCAAGGACTCGATCTACCGGCAGATCCGGCGCGAGTTCACGATCCCCGAGAGCGACCCGCAGCTCCGCCTGTCGTTCCGGGCGGTCGGCCTGCAGAGCCTCAACGACGAGTCGTGGGGTATCGACAACGTGCACGTCGGCTACGAGATCGTGCCCGCGCCCGGCGCGGGGGCGGTGCTTGGGCTCGGCCTGCTCGGGCTGAGCCGTCGCCGGCGGTAGTCAGCGGGAAAACGACAGACGGAACTCGCCGCGAACGCCGCCATCGGGCTCCCACCAGGCGGACCATCGAATGGTGTCGAGGCGCGCGAGCACGGCCAGGGGCATGAGGGCCGATCGGACCGAGGTGGGCAGATTCGCGGCAAGGCCCAGAAGGCGCTGAGGCCGGGCCACTCCAGAACAGAGCGATGCCCGATCGACGGGTGCCGAGCCGGCGGCCAGGGCGTCGGCCACCTGCCCGATTCGCTCGCTGGATGTCTGCAACCCGGGGCCTGACCGGACCACCACGTCCACGAGCCACCATCCGGGGTCACCGGTCTCGGCGGCGTCGGTGCGGACACATGCCCACGAGACTCCGGCGACGCCCTGTCGAGTGAACTGCACGTCTCGCACGGCGCCGGGGAAGAGTCCGCCGAAATTCGCCGTGTCGCCGCTCCCGCCGAGACCCGTCACGAGGCGCTGGGCGGCGCGGTCGGCCTCGGGGGCGAATCGATCGATCGAATCGACCTCTCGCCCGAGCGTCGCGCGGAGCGGCGCGCGATCGAGTGGCCCCTCGCCGATGGAGACCGCCAGAACGCGACGCTGCCCCTGGCCGCCGGACGGCTCGTCCATCGCGGCGCGGGCCTGCGCGATCGGCTCTGGCATCATGGACCAGACGATGCCCGGCAGCATCGGCGGCACACCCTCGAGCGCGAGGGCCGTGTCCTGACCCAGCGACCTCCACGTCGCGCACGTGCGGCGCGAGTACTCGCCGGCGTGCAGGCCCCAGCGCGTGGCGAGCGACGCGTCGGTGCGGATCGAGACGGTCCATTCGTCGCCGCTGGGCGTCGCCCAGAGGATCAGCGGGCCCGCCGCGACGTCGGGACGGATGACGGCCATGGCCGTGCCGGTCGCGTCCTGGGCAAGGGCGGTGAACCCGGCCTGCTCTCGGTATGAGCCCTTGAGTCCTTCGCCGGCGAGCAGCGGCACGAGACGCTCGAGCAGGTCGCGCGAGTGCGTCGGGGCCAGGGCCATGACGGCGCGATCGTTTCGCTCGGCGATCCACTGCCCGCTGGACACGGCGAGTTCGAACGCGCCGCGTTCGAGGCTCAAGATGCGCACGCCGCGCTTGATCTGGCGGGGCGAGGCCCTCAGGCGCGAGCGAACCAGGCCCTCGGTCTGCTTCGAGACGCGCGCGATGACGACCCAGCGCGGCTGCTCCGTTTGAAACCCCTCGACCAGCAGCGCGACGCGATCGCCGATGAGTTCATCGAACGCGCGGCCTGGCTCGAGCCGCAGAATCTCGGCGAGTTCGGCCCACGCGCGCGTCAGGCCGCCGTCGGCGTCGAATATCTGCCACGCCTGGAGCATGGCCCGTCCGGCGGGCGTGGTCCGCTGGTCGGCGAGGTTCGCGGCGACCAGCGCCAACTCGACGGATGAGGGGAACGCCGCGGCGATTTCGGCCGGGTCGTCCGGGCGCGGGCGGTCCGGCGCCGCGGGTGCGGCGACGGAGCAAATCGCGGCCAGTGCGATGGCGATCAGGCGCAACGGCACACCGGTCCGGTCAGGGCACATCGCCCTGCCGGGCGTCGAAACGCTCAAAGCGGATGCGCCGGACCGCGGGCGTCTGGACGTTGGGCGCGCCGCCGAGGCTATCGGGCAGCACCATCATCGAGAGCGCGGCGCGGGACGGGGCGGTGCCGATGACGCCGGCCTCGACAGAGGCGACGCCCAAGGGTGTAAAGAGCTTCATCGATTCCGCGCTGGCGTCGTCGATGACCACCACCGAAGCGACAAAGCCCGAGCCGGCCCCGGGAGAGACCGCGCGAGCGGTGTCGATCTCGAAGGTGTACTGGCGATCGAACGCGGGCTCGCCGAGTCGGGCAAAGTCCCGCGGCGCATTGGCACGAACCGCGCGGGCCTCGGCGATTTCCTGTTGCGGCGCGCGCATCTGCACCAGCACCGTCATGTCCTGGAGTCCCTCGTTGAGGCGGGACTGCCCGGCGCGGACCACGTCGCCAAGGGGCGCGGGCTGCGCGGCCTCGAGCGTGAGATCCGGGCGCTCGCGCTGCAGCACGGCGATGGCGCCCAGGCCCGCCAGCACGGCGAGCAGGGTGGCGAGCCGACCCGCGCCGACCGCACGCCGCAGGCCCCGGGGCAGGAACCGTCGCCTGCGCTGGACGCGAGAGAGGACCGCGAGCGTCAGGTCGGGCGCCGACTCTTCGAAGCGCATCGCATCGAGCATGGCCCGGGTGCGCAGGAGTTCCCTGGCGGCGTCCGGATCGAGCCCGCGCAGGGCAGACTCGCGGGACGACGCGTCGATTCCATGGATGGAATCGAGCAGCGAGTCGACCCCGCGGTCCTCGAAATCGTCGTGTTCGAAGTGGTCCCCCGCACGGATCGTCACACGTACGCCTCCCAGACCTGATCCGCGAACTCGGAACGCTCTTCGAGCAGTCGGCGCATCTTGCGCCGGCCGCGATGCAGATGGCTCTTGACGGTGCCCTCGGGCATGCCGACGTGCTGGGCGATGAGCGCGATGGGCCATTCGAGCTGGTGGAACAGAATGAGGATCTCGCGCTGCTGCTCGGAGAGCTGCATGAGGCACGCCTGGATGGAGGCGCGGGCGATGGCGTCGGTCTCGGCGCGGGCCACCGGGCGCTCGGGCGCATCGCCGGAGCCGCGCCAGGAGTCCACGATGTCGGTGTCGTAGGCGGGCTTGTGCTTCTGGCACATATTGACGTAGAGGCGCCGGGCGATCGTGAACAGCCAGGTCGAGAACCGGAAGCGCGGATCGAATCGATCGAGGTTGGTCAGCACGCGGACGAACGCCTCCTGGGCCACGTCCTCGGCGACGTCGGGCTTGCCCGACATGCGGACGAGGTAGGCGTACAGGGACCGCTGGTGGGAGCGGATGAGCGTTTCGGCGCTGTCACGGTCGCCCGCCGCGGCCTGTTCGATCAACCGTCGCTCTTCGCCGCGTGTCATGGACATTCCCCTCATCGTACAGGGACTGAACCCTAGTGGTTTCCGAACCGGACGATTTCCTCGCGCCCGAGGGTCACTGGGGATCGGCCTTGCGGCCTTTCCCCCACGACAAACGCCCGAGGGCCCCGACACGTTCCATGTCCGGGCCCCCGGTGACATTCGCGTGACGATGGGGCCGGGTTCAGGCGGCCTTGGACTTTCGGACCCTTCCGACGGTGCGCTGCTCGGGCGTCGCGCGGATCTGTGGATCCTCGATCATGGCCTGGACGAGTTCGAAGGGTGAGTCGGCCCACAGGTCCGCGCCGATTTCTTCGGCGAGGCCGGAGGCTCGCGCGAAGACGCCGCCCCCGACGACCACCTGAAGGTTCGGACACGCCGCGATCTCGCGGACGTTGTCGATCGTGCGCCGGATCTCGGGCAGATCGGAGGGCGCTGCGCCGAAGATCACCAGGACATCGGGCCGGCGGTCGTGGACGTGGGCCATGATCTCGTCGCTGGGGATGTCGCCGCCGGCGTAGGCCACGGCGAATCCACCGGCTTCGAGCAGGTCGACGGCCATCTGCCCGGCGAGTTCGTCCGCGTCGCTCGGACCGGAGATCACCAGCGCGCTGCGCGCGACCGAGGGCTGGAAGGTGAGGCGTGCCGCGGCCTGATCGGCCAGCACGCGCAGGAGGCGCGTGGCGAGCCGATAGCTCAGGCGGCTGATCTTGTCCGAGCGGTGCATCTTCTCGACGGTGTCGTGGAGGGGCCAGAGCAGTTCGGTGATGACCTGCTCGCCGGTCCATCCCGCCACCTCGGCGTCGAGCATGACACGTCGGGCCACCGTTCGATCGCCCGACATCAAGGCATCCAATAGAAGGTCTGAGAGCAATGCCGCGTTCATCGCGTCCTCCCGGCTTGAAACCACCATTCCGGCTCCGCCGGCGAGGCGCGAGGCCCCAGTCCCACCCCCCGGGCGTCCGGACCCGGGCGCCGACGGGCACACCCCGCGGCGGGTGCGTGCATCGGCCGCGACGCGGCCTGAGGGCGCAGGTTGGTGAGTTTGCCGGACCGAAGCGCAGAGTGGTGCGCTCGCGGCCGATAACCGGATTCCACGAAGCGGGTCAGTTCTGCGCCACGCCCCGATAACAGGCGCAAATCCCGAGTGTGAGCGAACGCGAGCCGACCTGTTCGAGCCCGGCATCGCGCATGGCCTGCCGAACCTGCTCGGTGGTCAGGAAAGTGGAGACCGAGCGGGGCAGATAGCGGTAGGCGCCCGAGCGATCCCGCGCGATGAGCGAGGCGGTTCGCGGCATGATCCACCCCGAGTACAGGGCGTTGGCCCATCGAACCGGCGGGAATCGCGGGGTGGTGAACTCGAGGATCACCAGCCGTCCGGCGGGACGCAGGACCCGGACACACTCAACGATCGCGCGCGAGGGGTCCGCGACGTTCCGGAGGCCAAAGGCGATGGTGACGGCATCGAACGACGCGTCTTGGAACGGCAGGTCCATGGCGTCGGCCCGCTGGTAGCGGATGCGTGACGCGGCGGGCTCGGGCAGGCGGACCCGTTTGGCCTCGGCGTGGTCGAGCATTTCCTGGGTGAAGTCGACGCCGATCACCTCGGCCGGCTCGCGCCGGGCGATGGCCGCGGTGAGATCGCCGGTGCCGCAGGCGACATCGAGGACGCGGTCGCCGGGCGCGATGGCGGCGGCGCGGACGGCGGCTCGTCGCCATGCCTGATCTCGTCCGAGGGAGTGGAGGCGGTTGTTGAGGTCGTATCTGGGGGCGATAGCGCCGAACATGTCGCGGACGCGCTGGGCCTTGTCGGCCTGTGCGTGTGGGTCGGAGAGGGTTGCGCGGTCCCAGGAGGTGTCTGCGGGCGCGGGCATGGGAGATGGTAGAGGCGCGTGGGTTGGACTGGGCCGCGTGGCGGGGGGTGGGTGCTTGAGGTGGCGTGGGACAGTCGGGGGACATCGGCTTGCGCCGCGGCCTACGGAGGAGGGCCGATTCCAGTTCACGCTGCGCGACGGCGAGGTTCGCAGCGATATGCGGGGCCGCGCGATGCGCGATGAGAGCAGGCCCGCCAGTCGGGGCTGCGTCCCTCCTCGCGGCCGGCAGGCTTCGTCCGTTATGATCGGGCCACAACTCTCATGGCAACCGGTACGGCAAGTGGCGGCGGATCCTTGCCCCGGAATCCGGGATAGAAGCGGCTGCCGGACGAGCGCAAGGCAGCAGGAGGCCCGATGGCAAAGAAGCTGACCAAGAAGACCGCCCAGCCGACCTCGAAGAGGGTCGCCCGCTCGACCCGACCCAAGGCCGAGCCCCGTGCCGACGTAGACGCCGATGTCGTGATCCGCCGTGATGCGGACAGCGGCAAGATCTGGTCACACATCCGTCAGAAGTGGCTTGTCGAGACCCCCGAAGAGCAGGTCCGCCAGTCGTACCTCCCCATCCTCATCAACGAGTACGGCTTCTCGCTCGACCAGATGGAGGAGGAGCTCAACCTCACCGGGCGCGGCTCGGCCAATGCCCGCGCCGACTTCGTGATCTGGCGCACCGCGCAGGACCGCAGCGACCGCGCCGCCCCGCTCATCGTAGTCGAGTGCAAGTCCGACAACGTCACCATCCAGCCCGAGGACTACGGCCAGGGCGACGCCTACGCCCGCATCGTCGACGCCCGCTTCGTGGTCACCCACAACAGCCGCGAGACGAAGTACTGGCGCGTCCGTAAGGACAAGATGCCGGGCTACCTCGAAGAGATCGAGAACATCCCGCACGCGAACGCCTCCGACGCCGACATCGAGAAGCTGCTCCTACGCCTCAAGACTTTCAAGGAGGACGAGTTCGCCGACCTCCTCCACTCGTGCCACAACGTCATCCGCAACCGCGAGCACCTCGATCCCACGGCCGCCTTCGACGAGATCGCCAAGGTCCTCTTCGTGAAGACCTGGGTCGAGCGCGAGATGAAGCGGAAACGGCAGCGGAAGAATCTGTTCAGCGCCGAGTTCCTCGACGAGCAGATCAGCGATCATCCCGTCAACGAACTGTTCAGACAGACCAAGACCGCGTTCGCCGACGATCATCTCTTCGCCGACGACGACCGCGTCAACCTCAAGCCCGACACAGCCCGCGAGATCGTCCGCCTCCTTGAACGCTACAACCTGTCCGACACCAGCGAGGACGTGAAGGGCATCGCCTTCGAGCGTTTCCTCGGCCGCACCTTCCGCGGCGAGATCGGGCAGTTCTTCACGCCCCGCTCAATCGTCGAGTTCATGATCCGCATGGTCGAGCCCAAGGAGGGCGAGGTCATCTGCGACCCCGCCAGCGGCTCGGGCGGCTTCCTCATCCGATTCTTCGAGATTGTCCGCGAGCAGATCCTCCAGGACGTGGACCGCGACTACGCCAAGTTCGTCGCCTCGCTCGATACCAAGAAGTTGAGCGAGTCCAAGCGGGCCGAGAAGCTCCGCGAGCAGGACGAGCAGCGCCGCGCCGCGATCGACCAGGCCGACGAGAACTCCCGCCTCTGGCACCTCGCCAACCGCTGCATCTACGGGTGTGATGCGAACGATCGCATGGCCCGCACGAGCAAGATGAACATGATCATGCACGGTGACGGCCACGGCGGGGTCCATCACCACAACGGCTTCATCAATGTGAACGGGATCTTCGAGGGTCGGTTTGACATCATCTTGACGAACCCGCCCTTCGGCGCCACGGTCGCGCCCACAGACCGCATCACGGAGGGGGACCTGCGCACTACGGAGGAACAGCGCCGCCGGTACACCCGCGCCTATGGGGATGCGTACAAGGCCGCCCAGGAGCGCGTGAAGAACGCCCTCGCCGCCCGCAAGCCCATCGGCGAGCTCTTCGAGCTTCCCTTCCGCGGCGACGAGAACCGCAAGCTCGGGAAGATCAAGACCGAGGTCTTGTTCATCGAGCGGTGCCTTGCCCTGCTCAAGCCGGGCGGCCGCCTCGGCATTGTGCTCCCCGAGGGCATCTTCAACAACCCCTCGCTCCAGTACGTTCGCGAGTTCTGCGAGGACCGCGCCCGCATCCTCGCCGTCGTCAGCCTGCCGGAGGAGGCGTTCAACGCCGCGGGCGCGACCGTGAAGGCCTCGCTGCTCTTCGTCCAGAAATTCACAGACAAGGAATCCGTCGAGTACGCCGAGACCCACGCCGCCGCCGTCGCAGAGGTTGAGGCAAAGTACGCGGACGAGATCGCCGCCGAGACCGAGCGCCTCGAATCCGAGATCGCCGAGGCGAAGAAGGCCCGTGACGCCGACCGCCGCAAGGCCGCCCAGGCCGGGTTGAGGGCCTACGAGAAGCGGATGGCCGACCTCAAGACGGCCGAGGCCCGCGCCCTGCTCCGCGAACGATTCGACTACCCGATCTTCCTCTACGACGCCAAGCACATCGGCATTACCGCGACGGGTGAGCCTGACACCTGCGAGTTGTACGCCGATGACACGCTCGGCCTGCCAGATGGAGCGAGCAGCGAGACTACGGCTCTCGGCCAATATCGTCAGTTCTGCCAAGATCCTCAGCGGTTCTTGGATGTGGTTGAAGCAAGAGAGGCGACGGTATGACCGTCGCGCATCAGTCGTACGCGGTGCGTTGGCGTGATTCGGTGCGATGGGACATCAAGTCGGCTCGTGCGACCGCCTTTCGCCGCGCCCACCCGCATTTCCGACCACTCGAAGACTTCGCCGAAGAGGCGACCGTTAGCGTCAATCCTGCTTCGGCCCCCGACCACGCGTGGCCCGTCTACGGCGTCAACAACACGTCTGGGGTGTTCCTCAGCCACCACCAGCGCGGAAGTGACTTCAACTCAACGTACAAGCGCATCGAGAAGGACTGGTTCTTCCACAACCCAACCCGAGCAAACGTCGGATCGCTGGGCCGCGTCCCCGATGTTCCGGTGGACGCCATCACGAGCCCGGAGTACCAAGTGTGGCGGCTGACGGGTTCACTCACGCCAGACTTCGTCGAAGTGCTGCTGCACACACGGTTCTTCCTTGACATGGTTGATTGCCATCGCGTCGGAGCCGTGAAGGAGCGGCTCTTTGTCTCGAACCTGCTCGAGATCCCGGTACCTGACGTTTCGCCAGCACAGCAGCGGGCCATCGTCGCGGTGTTCGACCGGGCGCGGCAGCGGGCGGGCGAGTTGCGGGCCCGGGCCGACGCCCTCGACGCCGCCGCCGAGGCCGACTTCCTCAAAGCCCTCGGCCTCACCCCGCCCGCCCAGACCACCCCGCCCAAGGCCTTCGCTGTGCGGTGGAGCGAGATGAAGCGATGGGGCGTGCAGCCAAACCAGATGGCGGCGACGGCCATTGACGTGCACGCGGGGAAGTATCCGGCGGAGCGTGGGACGGAGTTCCTACTCGACATCCGACACGGGTGTTCCGCGAGCCCGTCACGCAAGCCGACCGGCCTCGATGTCCTGAAGATCAGCGCCGCGACGCGCGGTTTTTTTCGCCCTGACGAGCGGAAGCCCATGCGTGACGAGGATCGGTTACGCCGGGAGTTCGATCTTCGAGCGGGCGACATCCTGATGTGTCGCACGAACGGAACGTTGGCATACGTCGGGATGTCCGCCCTTGTCGAGGAGGATCAGCGAGACCTGATCTTCCCGGACAAACTCATCCGGGTGCGCTGCGGACCGCGGGTTCTTCCCGCATACTACTGGAAGGTCACGCAGATGGCCTTTTCCCGCTCGCAGATCGAAGAGGCGGCGCGCACGGCGGTCGGAAACTACGCGATCGGTACCGACGACCTCTGGGCGTTGGAGATCCCGTTGCCGCCGCTTCCGGATCAGCAACGTCTGATCGATGCGTATCAGCAGGCGATGCGTCAAGCCGCCGACCTCCGCGCCCAGGCCGCGAGCGCCGAGCAATCCGCCCGCGCCGAGGCCGAGGCGATGATCCTCGGCACACGCCCCGTCGCCGCCGGGAGCGGGCGGTGACCGACCCCCAGGACCAATACGACGCCCTCTACGACCTTTGGCAGGTCTCCCTGCACCTGCGGGCGTGGGGCTGCCCCCGAGTACGCCGAACTGCGCGAGGAAGCCTGTGAGCGGTTCCCCGAGCTCGTCGAGACGCTGGCGGTGACTACCTAGGTCGATTGTGGCAGACGCGACCCATTCAGGTCAGGCGTGGAGGTCTCCAATTCGCGTGTGCGTCCGCGTCGGGTATTCTGCCCGGCGTCATGGCCAAGAACATCGTTGTGTGCTGCGACGGGACGGCCAACGGGCCGATGCGTGACCGCACCAACGTGATGCGTCTGTGGCTGATGCTGGCGCGCGATGAGGGGCAGATCGTGTACTACGACCCCGGCGTCGGGACGCTGAGCCCGGGCGCGCTGACGCGGCTGGGGCGGACGATCCGTCGCGGCATCGACATGGCTGGCGGCAACGGGCTGCGCCGGAACGTGCTCGAGGCGGTCGAGTTCCTGATGGAGTTCTATGAGGAGGGCGACCGGATCTACCTCTTCGGGTTCAGCCGCGGGGCGTACACGGTCCGCGCGGTGGCGGGGCTGGGATGATGCGAGATTCGGTTATGTGCCCGGCCCGATCCGTTGGTACGCTCGCGGCTGCGGAAGTGTTGTTCAAGTTCGCGTCCCCTCGGGCGGCCCAGGGCCGGACTTCCCGGGCTCGACGTGGGGCGCGATCGTCCGAAGGGAGGGACGGCGTGTCGCGACACAGCTCTCATCTGATGACTCTTGCCCGTCGGCTGGCGTTCGTGACGGTGGTCGGAATGGGCGCGATGGCGCACGGGCAGCCGCAGTCGCGGGCCCGGGTGGTGACGGCGCACGCGGTGCTGCTGCCCGAGGGCGCGGGCGATTCGAGCCGGGCGACCTGCGGCTTCATCGACGTCCTCGAGTACTCGCCGTTTGCCGCGGGATCGGTGCGGTACGGCGGGATCGGCGGGACCTGGCGGCCGGTGTACTGGACCCAGAACGCCGGAGACTGGAGCCAGCCGACACCCCTGCCGGACATGGGGCATGGCGGAAGCGTCTCGGGGATCACCGATGGGTCCTCGAACACCATCTACTTTGCGGGGTCCGTGGATGACGATCAGGGCTCCGAGCAGCCCGCGCTGTGGAGCCTCGATCAGTTCGGACCTCAACTGTTCATGCTGCCAGTGCCCGACGGCGGCTCGGGGGCCGCGGCTGACCTGATCTCGTTCGGCGATGATCCCGACAATCTGTGCGTGTTGATCTGCGGGCAGGTCGTGGACGCCGAGGGGATCTGCGAGGCGGCGGCGTGGGAGGTCAGTCCGGCTGGGGGCGTGACGCTCCACCTGCTGCCGGCCCCGTTCCCGACCGATTGCTGCGGCGCGTTGTCTCTGGGCTATTACATCGTGCTGGGGAATGCCAGCATCGCCGGGATCGCGGTGAGGCCAAACGGCGAGGAGCAGGCGGTGGCCTGGGTTGTGAGCCTGGATGGGGGCGGCTGGGACGCCGCGGACTTTGTGCTTCCACCTCCTCCCGGTGGCGGCGGCTCGGCTGCGCAGGCCGTGGTGGTGAAGGAAGCGGGCGGGACTGAGGCGTTCGCCGGCTGGGCGAAGAACGGGCAGGGCGACGCGCGTGCTTCGCTGTGGCTCGCGGCCGATCCGACGCACCCGGACGATGCGACGATGGTGAACCTGCCGCTGGGCCTGTACCCGCAGGGGCAGGTCAACGGGATCATCGCGGTCCTGATCGGGTTTCTCGCCGGTGGAGACGCGATGGGCCCCGCCGGAAGCTCCGCGGCGCTGTGGCTCTCGGTGGGGACGCACGCGCTGTTTGTGAATCTCGATGCGCTGGTTCACGACGATCTCGGACCGGGCCTGCGATTTGCGCACGTGGCCCAGCTTCTGCCATACGTCGAGCAGGGCAACGTCTGTCGAGCCGCGGGGTTCTGCCTGGGCGACGGGAGCGTGCACGCGGTGATTGCCGACATCGGCCTGGCGAGGTAGGCGCGAGAGAGCCACGAGCACCGATCGCTCTCGCACCGTCGCGGCGGCCCGGCCCTTGGCATCCGAGGCCGCTGCTAGACTGTCGCGCCCGATGCTTGTAACGGAGAATCTCGCGATGCGATCCTTCATCTGCGTGCTGGTTGCGGTGGTGCTGGGCGCGGCCCTGCCGGGGTGTTCGAAGAACCCCGCGACGGGCAAGACGTCGTTCACGCTGCAGAGCTGGGAATGGGAGCGGAGCATCGCGCTGGAGGCGGGGCCGCAGTTCACGGATGAGTTCGGCGGGGCGACGCCGGACTCGACGGCGCAGGCGTATGTGCACGAGATCGGCGAGAACCTCACGCGCGTGGCGCTCGAGCAGGCGTATGCGGAGGTGCCCGAGCTTCCGTGGGACTACACGCTGCTGGACTCGGAGGTGCTCAACGCGTTCGCGCTGCCGGGTGGCAAGGTGTATATCTCGCGCGGGCTGGCGGTGAAGCTGGAGAACGAGGCGCAGCTGGCGGGCGTGCTCGGGCACGAGGTGGGGCACGTGATGGCGCGCCACGGCAACCAGCGCATCACCAAACAGCTCGGGTTCAACCTGGCGCTGGCGGGGCTGGCCGTGGGCGTGGGGCTTTCCGATGAGAACAGCTCCGTCCGGCAGATCGGGCAGTTCGCGGTGCCGGCGCTGGCCGTGGGCGGCAACGTGGTGCTGCTGAGCTACGGGCGCGATGAGGAGATGGAGGCCGATGCGCTGGGCATGCAGTACATGTCGTCGCTGGGGTACGACCCCTCCGGGCAGCGGCAGGTGATGGAGATCCTCGGGCGGGAGACGGCGGGGAGCTCGCGCCCGCCGGAGTGGCTGAGCACGCATCCGACGAGCGAGACGCGCATCCGGAGGATCAACGACCTGCTGCGCGACAAGTACTCGCACACGCAGGGCTCGCCGGAGTTCGTGCTCGGCGCGGACGCGTACGAGCGGAGGATGCTGTCGCGCCTGCGGGCGCTGCCTCCGGCCAAGCAGCAGATCGAGCAGGGGCTGCTCGAGCATCCGGAACAGTGGTGCGCGGTCTGCCGCGAGGAACTGGCGGCTCGGTAGTTGGTCGCCGATCCGGGTCCGCCGGGCGCGACGTCGCGAGCGAGGCCGCCGGGTCGATCGGGTCAATCGTCGTTGGCCCCGCCCAGCGGTCGTCGCTTGGGCTCGCCGTCTCTTCGCGGGTATTCGCGGGGCGTCGCGCTGGACTTTGAGATCACGACGATCGTGCCGGTGGGCGTTGCGACGGTCTGGTCCACGACGGCCTTGAGGACGTGCAGCGCGTGCGCGGCCTCGGTGATCTCCTGCGCTGCGCGCTCTCCCTTGGTCAGCAGCACGAGGCCGCCGACTCGCGCCAGCGGGACGGTGAGCTCAAGGACCACGCTCATCGGACCGACGGCCCGCGCGAGGACGGCGTCGTAGGTCTCGCGATGCCCGCCCTCGCGTCCGTGGGCGGTGCGGGTGCCGCGATCCTGTCCGGCTCGCTCGGCGCGCTGCGCGACGACCAGGGTGTTGGGAAGCCGCAGGGCCTCGGAGGCGCGCCCGAGGAACTCGGCCTTCTTGCCCGTTGCCTCCAGCAGGGTGAACCGCAGCGCGGGCATGACGATGGCCAGCGGGATGCCGGGCAGTCCGCCGCCGGAGCCGACGTCGATGACGCGGGCGCCGTCGGGCAGATCGGCGAGGATGGCCAACAGCGTCAGGGAATCGAAGATGTGACGCGTCCACGCCTCATCCGGATCGCGGATGGCGGTCAGATTGATGGACTTGTTGACCTCCAGCAGCAGCGCGAGGTAGGCCCCCAGCCGCTCAAGATCGTCGGCCTCGAACTCGATGCCCATCTCGGCGCAGCGCGCGACGAACCCGGTGGGCGGGCGCAGCGGGGCCGGCGAGGGGAGCGACAGAGCGGGCCGGTCGTGCGCCTTGCGTCGGGGATTGGGGGCGGAATCGGGCATCAGGCGTCGAACTCGAAGGATGGTCGGTAGGGCTGGAGCGGGCGGTGCAGGGCGACGTTGAGGATGAGCCCGGTCATGATCCAGCAGGCGATGACGCTGGAGCCGCCGTAGGAGAGGAAGGGCAGCGTGATGCCGATGATCGGCAGCAGGCCGACGGTCATGCCGATGTTGATGATGGCCTGGGCCGCGATGAACGCCGAGAGGCCCACGACCAGGAGACGGGCGAAGGGCTCGCGGGCCATCGCGGCGGTCAGGATGGCGCCGATCATCCACAGGGCGTAGAGGCCCAGCACGGCGAGGCCGCCGACGAGTCCGAAGCGATTGACGACAACCGCGAAGACCATGTCGTTGTGGGCCTCGGGCAATCGGTTGTAGTGCACCAGGGCGCGGCTCGAAGCGTCGCCCACGCCTGCGATCCCTCCCGCGCCGGTCAGGGTGCGGGCCACGAGCGGCTGGAACCCGACGTCCTGCGCGTAGGTCTCATCGCCCTGCATCTGGTGCACGAGCGCGACGATGCGGGCCTTCTGGTGGGGCCGGAGGATGGGCCAGCTGGCGGGGGCGGCGAGCATCGCCGCGGCCATGACGATGGCGAGGTGACGCAGGCGCGCGCCCGCGGCGAGGACCATCGCGACGAGGCTGGGCAGGAAGAGCAGCGCGGTGCCCCAGTCGGGCTCGAGCATGATCAGCCCGACGGGCACGGCGGTGATCAGGGCGAGGGGAATCAGCCCGAGGAGTCGCCGGTGCTCATCGCGGAACCGGAGGTAGTGCGCGACAACCAGGACGAAGGCGACCTTGGCGAGCTCGCTGGGCTGGAAGTAGAACACCCGCAGGTTGATCCAGCCGCGGGTGCCGTTGCGGGGCGAGACGATCGATGCGGGCACGAACGGCAGCAGGAGGAAGACCAGCAGGCCGAGCACGACGATCATGGTGGGCAGGGAGAGCCAGCCGATGAGCCGGTAGTGCGGGACAGCGACGACGATCGCGGCGAAGATCCCGGCGAGGGCGAACATGGCCTGCTTGGTCGCGCCGACCGAGAGCGCGGGCGCCTCGCGCGGGAGGTGGTGGTCGGCCAGGTCGATCGAGTAGACCCCGAGTGCGCACAGCGCCAGCGCGGACAGGACACAGAGCCACGCGGGGTTGAGGGCGCGTAGGGCGTCGCGGACCGCCACGCGGCGGCTGGTGGTGCCCTTGATCAGGCTGGAGAGGTCATCCATCCGCACGAGGCAGGTACCCCTCTGCGATCAGGGCATGCACGATCTGGTTGGCGATGGGGCCCGAGACGCGCGCGCCGCTTCCGGCATACTCCATTAGCACGGCGATGGCGTACTGGGGTCGATCCACGCCCGCGAGCAGGACGAACCACGAGTGGTCGCCCTGGCGGATGATGCGCTCCGCGGCGTCGCGCCGGCCGTTGTCGTTGGCGTCGTCGAACTGGAGCGGCGCGGTGGCGGTGCCCGTCTTGCCCCACAGGCTGATGCGCTCGGGGACATTGAATATCGGCTCGCGCCGGCCGTCATCGGGGAACGTGATGTGATGCGCGGTGCCGTTTCGGGGATCGCGCACGACACCGGCCAGGCCATCGAGGACGGCCTCTCGCACGCCGGGCGCCAGGCGGACCGGTGGGCCGGGCGTGGCGGCTTGTCCCAGAACCAGGTGCGGCGGGCGGCGAGCCCCGTCGCGAGCGAGGATGGAGATCGCGTTGGCGGCGTGCAATGGCGACCACGCGACGGGACCCTGCCCGATGCCCATCTGCACGGCGTCGAACTGATCGATCGACGCCGGGTTGCCCGCGATTCCCAGCAGCCCGGGGCTCTCGGCGCCCAGGCCGAGGTCGAACGTCTCTCCGATGCCAAAGAGGCGGTACATCTCCGCGATTCGCTGCGGGCCGAGGCGCTGCCCGAGAGTGAAGAAGAAGACGTTGCACGAGACCGTGAGACCCTCGACGGCGCTCAGCGGATGTCCCAGCGTCATCGTGTGCGTGACACCCGGATTCTGCTTGAAGATCCAGCACCGAAGCTGATCGGGCTTTCCGGGAAGCAGGTGGCCGGTGCAGTCGATGTGCTCGGCCAGGGAGAACACGCCGGTGTCCACGGCGTGAGCGAGAACGAGCGCCTTGGCGATCGAGCCGGGTGGATACGCGGCCTGGATCGGCCGGTTGAGCCACGGCAGTTCGGATCGGTCGCTGAAGATCGAGTCCGCGTCGGTCTCGAGCTGCTCACGCGTGAACGAGGGTGTGGAGACCATTGCGAGGATGTCGCCCGACTCGATGTCGAGCACGACCGCCGCGCCATTGACCGGTGTCCCGACCGGGACCAACTCGGTGACATCGCCCTGCCAAGGCTGCACCTGCGCGAGGCCGAGTTCGGGCGACATGACGGCCTGAATCCGGGCCTGGAGCATGGCGTCGATCGTCAGGCGGAGATCGTGGCCCGGCTCGGAAGGACGGTGGGTCTGCTCGCCGGTGTCGAGATGCGAGGTGCGCAGGCCCCGCCGGCCCCGGAGTTCGAACTCGTGAGAGGACTCGATACCGACGTGACCCACCATGTCGCCGGGCATGTACTGGCCGCGATCGGTCCCGGCGTCCGGGTCGATGTGGGCGGCGCGCGCCTCGATGTCCTCGCGCCGAACGGCCCGACGCATCCATCCGAGGACGTGGGTGGCCACGCCCCGAACCGTGACCCACTGTGAGGCGTTGTCGCGGAGTGGACCCGGAAGCGTCGAGCGATCGACCTCGACGTTGATCGTTTCGAAGGGGTAGGCCCGGTCCTCGGTGTCCTGAACCTCCAGCCCCGGGAGTCGCTCGACGGGCTCGGGCGCGACGCCCTCTGGAATTCCCGCGGGCGCACCCCACTCCGCCGCGAGCCGGTCGAGGTCGAACGCGATGATGTCGGCCACGCCCCGGACCAGGACGTGGGCCTGGTTCTGCTCGGCGATGTCCTCGCCCGCCTTGCGCTCCAGGCGGCCGACCTCCTGCTCGGAGAGTTCGCGCCCACGCTCGCGCGCCTCCGCGCGAGCCTTCTCCATGCGCACCTGGAACAGGTGCTCGCGGCTCGCGGCGATGGCGGAGAGGATGTCCGCCCGACGCTCATCGAGCAGCGCGCGGGGCGTGCCCGTTCGCTGGGCAATCAGGTCCAGCGAGGCCTCGACATGCGCGTCGTAGATCGGGACGATGGCCCGAATGATGCGCTCACGGTCGTCGTCGCCGAGCTCACGCCATGCGCCCGCGTACCGCCTCTTGGCGTATTCCGCGGCCCGATCGCGGGCCCAGCGGCCGCTGAGCACCTCGTAGGAAACGGCGATGGCGTAGCTGGCACGGGTCTCGGCCAGCACCCGGCCCCGACGATCGAGGATGCGGCCTCGGACCGTCGGCGTCCACGACTCGCGGACCAGCCGGCGCTCGGCCTCTCGGCGGTATTCGACCCCGTGGTGGAGCGTGAGGTCCGCGACGCGAACCGCCATGGCGGCCAGCAGGGCCAGGAAGCCCGACAGCAACAGCGTGAGCCGTCGGTGGAACATGCTGGGGACAAGGCGATCGAACATCCGTGTTCCGAGCGCGTGGGAGGGGGAGCGCTCAGTGTAGTGGATGCGCGGATCCGGCGCGGGATTCCCCGGCCGATCGGACCGTCGATCGAGGCGTCAGGACCCGCGGGCGTGCTTCGAGCGGGTGAGCTGGGCGTAGGCGTTGTGGCTGTGGATCGACTCGAAGTTCTCCGAGTTGATCGAGTACCAGGTGATCCTGGGGTCGTCCTCGAGGGACAGCGCGAGGTCTCGCACGATGTCTTCGACGAACTTGGGGTTCTCGTACGCTCTCTCGGTCACGTGCTTCTCGTCGGGGCGCTTGAGCACGGCGAAGACCGGATAGGAAGCCGCGCTCTCGAGCATGCCGACCAGGTCCTCGATCCAGAGACTCCCGTCGAATCTGACCCTCGCCTCGATGCGGCAGCGCTGGTTGTGCGCGCCGTACTCGCTGATCTCTTTGGAGCACGGGCAGAGGCTGGTCGCCGGCGCGGCCACACCCATGACGAAGTCGTCGGTGCCGTTGCTGCTGCACTCGAAGGTGACGTCGTAGTCCATGAGGCCCGGCGCCCCCGTCACCGGGGCGCGCTTGGTGACGAAGTACTTGAAGCGAGCCTCGAAGTGCGCCTCCTTGGCGCCGAGCCGCTCGCAGATGGCACGCGTGATCTGCGGGATCTGATCGGGCGTGAGCGGCTCGCATCCGTGCTCGTTGAGCACCTCGAGGAACCGGCTCATGTGCGTGCCCTTCTGCGTGTGAGGAAGGGCCACGTACATGTTGATGGTGGCGACCGTCGTCTCGTGGCCACCGTCCGGCGTGCGCAGCCGGATCGGGTAGGTCACGTCCTTGACGCCCACACGATCGATGGCCACGCGGCGGTCGTCCCGCAGGGCCTGAACGTCAGGGATGGGCGTTTCTCTCGGCTTGTCGTCGGCGTTGGTGATGCTTGCTCTCCGAACTGCGCTCCACCGTACGTGGGCGCGTCAGGATCGGTTCGTGGCGGGCACGCCGGCGGATTCGGCCTTGGCGGCCTCTGCGTGGCTCTGCGAATCCATCATCGCGCCCGCCCAGCCCAGCCCGATCGGCACGCCCAGAAGGCCCCCCGCCATCCAGTCCAGGGGCATCACCCTCGAAAGAGGGTGGAGTGTTCCGGCGAGGGCGTGGCTCAGGATCGCATCGGGGCCCGACAGCGTCGCCAGGGGCAGAATCGAGCCGGCGATGGCCAGCAGCGCGATCGCCAGCACCGGCAGCAGCGGAGCCGGCTGATGGCCGGAGTCCGCCAGCGCAGCGCCCAAGCGGGCCCCCACGCCGGCGCCAATGCCGGCAAAGATCGCGGCGAACACGGCCTGACCCTTGAGTGATTCCAGGGCCACCAGCCACGCGAGGGCATATCCCAGCCCGAGCGCGCCGACGAGGCCCGCCAGCGCGGCCACGGACCCCATGGAGCGCAGTGCTCGCGTCAGGCCATCGGGACCGACGGGCAGTTCGCGGGTCTCGGCCGTTTCGGCTGGGGCTCGGGAGGCCAGGAGCGTCGCGACGGTTGCAGCGATCAGGAGAACGGCCACCACAGCCGCTTCGATCGCGATGCCGGACATGGGGCCGCCGGATCGAGCCGAACGCAGGATTTCGTGGACCTCTCCGGAAGACCACGCGGCCCACGCCGCGACGAATCCCGCGTTTCGCAGACCGATCCTCGGACCGAAGAATCGGCCCGACGCCGCCCCGACCAAGGCCGTCAGGCCCGCGACCAGCGCCAAGGCGAGCACTCCCGCGCCCGGGCTGCCCGAGGCCAGTGGCGATGCGTTGTGCGTGCCGTCGGGGGCCTTCATGGCGTGCACGGCCATGCCCGCGACCGGACCCATCACGAACAGCGCGCCAAGCGTGAGCGTCCAGCGGAGGGCAAGTCTTGCAGGCGTCTGCTTGGGTTCGGTCATCGGATGGATCTTGGCCCGTGTCCGGGCCAAAGGCAACCCCCTCGGGCGGGGCTCGGTTCAGCGCATGAGCGCCTCGAGCCGGGCGATCCGCTCCATCAGCGGCGGGTGCGAGGACATCAGGCTGGCTCGCTCCCGCGGGTTGCGTCGCATCTTGCTGAGGGGGTTGACGATGTACATGTGGGCCGAGCCGCGATTGGCCGTGTCCACCAGCGGATCGGTGTCGCCGGCGAGCTTCCGCAGCGCATCGGCGAGGCCCTTGGGATTGCGCGTGAGTTCCACGGCGCCGGCATCGGCCAGGTATTCGCGCTGCCGGCTGTAGGCCATCTGAACGATGGCCGCGACGATCGGGGCGAGCACGGCGAGGATCAGCGCGATCGCGAACGCGATCCCGGCGCCACTTCCCCCGCCCTTGCCGCGGCTGCGTGCCCCCCGGCCGCTGGCGCCGATGTGCCACGTCGTCCGAAGAAAGGCATCCGTGGCAAAGGCAATGAGCCCGACCATCGTGGCCATGAGAAGCGAGAACCGGATGTCGTAGTGACGGACGTGGGCCAACTCGTGGGCCATGACGCCCTGCAGTTCATCGCGGGTCAGCTTCTGGCGCAGGCCGACGGTGATGGCAACCGCCGCGTGCTCGGGATCGCGCCCGGTGGCGAAGGCATTCATGGCGCTGTCGCCAATGACATAAATCCTGGGCATCGGCAGGCCGCCGGCGATGGCGATCTCTTCGACGACGTTGAACAGCTCCGGGTCCATCTCCTTGGCCAGGGGCTTGGCGTGGGCCATGCGCAGCAGCGCATCCGAGCCGCTGTAGAAGCTCCACGCGGCGCCGCCGCCCGCGGCGATCAGGGCGACCACCGCCCCGACCGCCGAGGCGCCCAGCAGGATCGAACTCTCCGACGGGCCTACGTAGAACGACATCGCCGCCCCGATGACGGCGCCGATCACGACCCCCAACGCGATCATGATGAACATCAGCAGCGCGCTCTGCCGCTTGTTCTTGCGGATCAGGTCGAGGAACGTCATCGTGCCCGGATACGCCTTGACCCGCTCGCGCACGGCGATGTTGAGGCTCGACTCTTCCTTTGGGGGTCGCGGCCGCTCCGGCTGGTCGTCCTGCTTCTTGGGGCCCTGAGGCTTGTCGTCGCGCGAGCCCGGGAGACCCGGGATCTCGGGCATTCCGGGGATTCCCGGGACCCCGGGGATGGGCGAGCCCTGGGCGCGCGGGCCGAACGCGCGCGGATCGTGCCCCGGACGCTCAGCCATCGCCCCGCTCCCGCTGCGACCCGTGCATCATCATGAACCGAAGGAGACCTTCGGCGCCTCGCGCTGCTGGGCGTCCTCGAGCGTGAAGTACGCGCGCTTGTCGAAGTTGAACACGCCGGCCACGATGCTCGACGGGAACGTTTGGCGGGCCTCCTCGTAGCGACCGACCGTGTCGTTGAAGTGCTGACGCGCGAAACCGATCTTGTTCTCGGTGCTGGCCAGCTCCTCCTGGAGTTGCAGGAAGCTGGTGTTGGCCTTCAGGTCCGGGTACGCCTCGCTGATCGCCAACAGGCGCGAGAGGGCGCTGGAGAGTTCGCCCTCAACCTTCCCCTTTTCGGCAGCGTGGGCCGCGTCGCTGGTGATGCTGATCGCCTGCTGGCGGGCCTTGACCACCGCCTCGAGCGTGTCCTTCTCGTGCCCGGCGTAGCCCTTGACGGTCTCGACGAGGTTGGGAATCAGGTCGTATCGCCGTTTGAGCTGGACATCGATCTGTGCCCAGCCGTTGTCGCAGTCGATCCGCCGCTTCACCAGGCCGTTGTAGACGGCGATGATCCACAGCAGCACGACGATGAAGACGACGGCGATGACACCCAGCACGATCCACAGCATCGCGGCTTCCCCCTTGTCCGGGTCCTTGTTGGTCCTTCGGCGTCCGGCGTTTCAGGAGACGATCATACAGGAGATCGTCGCACGATGCGGTGCGAGCGGGATCGCGGTAGCATGATGGCCGACGGAACCGGCCGCGTCGTGGGCCCTCGCGAGGACTGCCATGCCCGAAGTTGGAGTCGAAGGCGCCGATGCGCTTCCGATCAAGGACGACCGGCTGTGGCGGGCGCCGCTGGTGCTCGGCGATTTCGTTGATGAATTGCTCTGGCCGCGACTGCTGCGAATCCCCGAGTTGACGTTCCGCCCGGGGCGGATCGGTCTGGCGTTCGTGGGGCTGCTCTGCATCCTGCTCATTGGCGAATTGCCGGCGCTCTCGGGGATCGAGGGTTCGCCGATCGCGCGGGGCGCGGAGCTGAATCTCGATGCGGCGCGGGCGCTCGGGGCATCGGCCCTCTCCTTGGATCCGCAGCGCATCCTCGCATCGGCCGAGGCATTGTTCGTGGGCGCGCCCGGGGCGTTGTGGAGCGAGTTTGGTCTGTGGCTCGCGCCCGTCGGGATCGGGATGCTCGTGGTGTGGGCGATCTTTGGGGGAGCGGTGTGCCGGTCGGCGATCTGCGAGGATGCGCAGTCTGTCACGCCGACCTGGCCAGAGTCCCTGGCGTTCTCGCTGCCGCGATGGTCCAGCCTCGCGCTGGCCACGATCGCGCCGTTGCTGCTGGTCGGCTTCCTGCTGGGAGTCGCGGCGCTCATCGGCGGCCTGCTCGCGGTGCCGGGACTCAACATCGTCGGTGCGGTGCTGTTTGGACTGGCGCTCGTGCTCGCCGTGCTCGCGGCCCTGAGCCTGGTGTGCTATCTGCTCGGCGCGATCATGCTGATGCCGGCCCTGGCCTGCGAGGGGACCGACAGCTTCGACGCCGGGCAGCGGGTATTCCACTATGTGCTGCATCGTCCCGGCGCGATGGTGCGCGACCTCGGCATCGTGATCGCCCTGGGACTGGTCACCGTCGGCGTCACGTGGTTGATCGCCGAGGGGGGCATCGGTCTGGCCGAGGCCTGCGCCGCATGGATCGGCGGCGGCACGGCGAGCGCCGTCGCTTCGGGAGAGGCCGCGGGCGGAATCGACGGCGTCGCAACCCGCATCGCGTCGTTCTGGTCGGGCGCCCTGCGACTGGGGGTCGGCGCCGTGGCGCTCAGCTTCGTGTGGACCGGGGGCAGCGTGCTGTATCTCGTGATGCGAGCGCGCTGCGATGGGCAGGATCCGAGCGAGATCTGGATGCCGACGATGATCGAAGGGACGCTCGCGCCCATCATCGAGGCCCAGCGGGACGAGACGCCGCCGTCGGGTTCGGCTCAGGGTCCAACTGAACCCGAAGAGGCGTAGGGTCGATCCCGGGCGGTGTGAGACGGGCGAGCTCGGACGCACCGAGACGAGCCGGGAGTTGCTCGGGCGTGACCGCCGCGGCGGCCGACAGCTGACCAACCCGTGTGCGTCGGAGCGATGTCAGCATGCCGCCCGTTCCGAGTGCCTCTCCCAGGTCACGGGCGAGGCTGCGAACGTAGAACCCCCTCCCGCTGACGATTCGCACGCGCAGCACCGGCCAGCGAATCTCGAGGAGGTCGAGCGCGTCCACTCGGACTCGCTTGGGCCGAAGCAGAGGATCCTGACCCGCCCTGGCGAGGACGTAGGCCCTTCGGCCATCGACGTGCGCAGCGCTGTGGATCGGTGGAACCTGCCCGAAATCTCCGATGAACCGGGCCAAGACCTCGGCGAGCTCCTCGCAGGTGCGTGGTGGGCCCGGATCGATCGGGTGGGCCGCCCGTTCGAGGTCGAACGAGTCCGAGGTGTGGGCGAGATCGATTTCGGCCTCATATTCCTTTGTTTCGCTCATGAGCGATTCGCACAACCGGGTCGCCCGCCCCACAAGAATCAGCAGCACGCCGGTGGCGAGCGGATCGAGGGTTCCGGCGTGGCCGACCTTGCTCCGCCTGGGCCATCCCGCGGCCCGAAGCCGGCCGCGCACCAGCGTGCACATCGCGTTGGACGTCCGGCCGAGGGGCTTGTCGAGCACGATCAGCCCGGCGAGGTCGTCGCTCGACAACTCCATGGGCGATCGTAGATTGCGGCGGCGCACGCGGTCGAGCCATCCGCGTGGCCGACGCGTCGCGACCCGCGAGCGGCCCCACGCCGGCCCCCGCGCCACCTACACTGCCGACCCGTCGCCGGAGAGGTGACCGAGTGGCTGAAGGTGCAGCACTGGAAATGCTGTGTACGGGTAACCGTACCGGGGGTTCGAATCCCCCCCTCTCCGCTTCTTTCCTACATCCGTCCCGCGCTCGAGGGGATTGAAGAGCCGCGGCAGCGAGCCCGTTGACGGGCGTGGAGTCGCGGGCTCAATCATCCGACTCGTGTCCACTCTCATCCGAAGCGGCGTGCCCGGCAATGTGAGCCGATCGTTCGGTGTCGGCGATGCGCCGCTCGAGGTCAGCTCCGAGTCGAAGCTGGATCGCGCGCACGAAATGCCCGAGCAGGATGAGCACACAGACGACGAAGATCACGTCGAGCACGCCGCCCAGAGGAGTCCCGACGGAAGAGCCGAAGCGGACGCCACCCACGGCGACTAGACCGAGCGTGAGCGCGACGAGCCAGAGATTCACAGACCTGATTTGAAGCACACGAACGAGTGGCTCCCGGACCGAGGGTGTTGACCGACGACTCCTGGAACTTCTGCGTCTAGCCTGACCCTCGCATGATCGCCGAGTGAATCCGCGCTCATTCTGGGGACTCGGACCTCGGATCGCTGGCCCGACCGGCGATTTCCAGCCAAACCACGAACTCGCACCCCGCATCGGGCAGGTTCCTCACCCGGATGCTGCCGCCGTGCAATTCCGCCACCCCGTGCGCGATGGCGAGGCCGAGCCCGTGACCGCGGGCACGCCGCTCCTCGTCCTTGGCCTGGACAAACCGATCGAAGATGTTCTCGATGATGTCGGCGGGGATTCCGGGTCCGCGATCCGTCACGGACAGCTCCGCCGATTCCTCGACGATGCTGGCCGTGACGGTCACTCGTTCGCCCGCGGGGCTGAACCGGATCGCGTTGCGGACCAGATTGTCAAGCATGGTGCGAAGCAGCACCTCGTCGCCCCGAATCTGGGCGTCGACGTTGGCGCTGTCCTCGAGCAGGCGCGGCTCGAGGCGGACCCTGTACCTCTTGGCGTCGCTCTCGCACGCGTCGACCGACGCCAGCACGAGCTCGTTGATCATGGTCCGACGGTCTGCTCCCGCGGCCGCGCCCTGCCGCTCCCGCACCCTGGTCAGCGTCAGCAGGCTCTCGACGGTCCGGCCAAGGCGGATCATCTCGTCCTGGACGCTCTCGATGAACTCTCGCATCCTCTCGGACTCGTCCGGCGCGGCCAGCGTCTGGGCCTCGGTCAGCAGCACGGCGATCGGCGTCTTGAGCTCGTGCGACACATTGGCCATGAATCGCTCTTGCGCGCGGAACCCCTCTTCGAGCCGGGACCGGGCCGCGTCGAGCTCCGATTGCAGACGTTGGACTTCCGGATCCGCTCCGTGCAGTTCGATCCGCTGCCCGATGGACTGGGGCGAGAGTGTTCGGGCGATCTCGCGCAGCTCACGGATCGGGCCAAGCCCGATCCCGGCGATGACCCACCCCGCAACGCCCGCGGCGAGCGCACCGATCGGCATTGCGATCAGGAAGACCTGCTCGGTCAATGAACGGACACGCTGGGCGTAGGTGTCCGCCGTCGCGCCCAGGAGAACGTATCTTCGTCCGTCGGTCCCCCGAAAGCCGACCAGCGCCATCCTCGCGTGGCGCGCATCGGGATGCACCTCGGCCCACTGTTGCAGGCCGCGCACCGACAGCGCCCGCTCGATGGGCGTGTCGGATTGCATCGCCGCAGAGACATCCTCCGGAGATGCCGTGACGGCGGTTGCGGCACTGGAGACCACAAGTTCGCCCTTGTCGTTGTAGACGGTCAGCACGAACCGCTCGAACACGACTCTCTGGAGCTGGTCGGCCGCGAGGCGCGACAGTTCGGTGCTGGAGATCCCCGGCGTGCGGAGCCGGATCTCCGACCTGACCTTGAGGACCTGCGCCTGCAGTTGCTGGGAGAAGAAGACGCGGATGGATCGGAGCTGGAAGAGCAGGACCACCCCGCCCAGCGCCACCTGAATGACCATGAAGACCGCCACCAGCCAGACGGTCAGGCGGAGCCTGAGCGACACTCCTCGCCGCCACAACTCCCTCCAGGGCACGGCCTAGCCGACCACGCCAAAGCGGTAACCCGCGTTCTTGATGGTGTGGATCAGGGGCCGCTCCGACCCACGATCGATCTTCTTCCGCAGCGCCGAGATGTAGACGTCGATCACGTTGCTGGTGGGCTCGTAGTTCATGTCCCAGACGCCCTCGCCGATCTGAGCGCGGGTCAGGACGCGGTTCTGGTTGCGCATGAGGTACTCGAGCAGCGCGAACTCCTTGTTGGAGAGTTCCCACGCTTGTTCCCCGCGCGCGACTCGGCGCGTGTAGAGGTCCAGTTCGAGATCATCGCATCGCAGCGTGCGGCCCTCGCTGGCGTCGCCCCGGCGCAGCAGAGCACGCAGGCGAGCCAGAAGCTCCTCGAACTCGAAGGGCTTGGTGATGTAGTCGTCCGCACCCGCGTCGAGGCCATCCACCTTGTCGTCGGTTGACGACAGCGCCGTCAGCATGATCACCGGCGACGAGATCCCCCGGCGCCGCAGGCTTCGGCAGACCTCGACTCCGTCCCGGTCCGGGAGCATGAGATCGAGGATCACCGCGTCGTAGCGGGTTGCCGCCGCGAGTTCCTCGCCTTCAAAACCGGAATGGCAGACGTCCGGCGCGTACCCGTTGCCTCGCAGTCCGTCGCGGATTGCCGCGGCCATCTTCGGATTGTCCTCGATGATCAGGACTCTCATGCGCTGCGTTCCTCCGCTGCGTGCGCGCTCCTGGCGCCGGGAGAGGCGCGATGCAGTCTATCGAAATCGCGACGCCCTGGGATGAATTGCGATTCATCGGCGTCTCATCGTCCCTGCGCGGCGGCCTCGTACTTGTTGGGTATGGAGCGGAGCACAAGCCCCCGCAAGCAGAAGGGAAGAGAAGAAATGCATCTCGATATCGCCGAGGACGATCGCCGAACCGGCGCCACGATCGTGGAGACCACGCGGCTGGAACGCAAGGAATCCTTCGAGGACCGAGCGCCGCGCGCCTTCGGGATCACCGTCTCGATCCTCGTCTCGCTGGTCATTCTCGCGGTCGCGTTGTTCGCGTGGCTGACGCTGGGCGCCGTGGCGGGGCTGGTCGCGCTGCTGCTGGCGATCGGCATGGCCGTCGTCGCCAACCCGACGGCGGTCGCGGCGTTGCTGCGCATCCGTGATCGCACGCGAATCCAGCGGATCGAGAGGATCGAGCGCCACGAAGCGGCGCCGGATACCCAGGATCCCCGATCGGACCCGCGCCGTGCGCCGAACGAGGCGCTCACCAGCGGCGAGGGCTGATTCTCACATTCAACCATCAATCCAAGGAGGAAGACATGCGCTGCAACGCAATCGATTCTCGCGCGCCCCGATTCGCGATCGTACTGGTGCTGGGGCTGCTGGCCCTCGCGACGTTCGGCCTGGCCTCGTGCAACACGACCCAGGGCGTCGGCGAGGACCTGCAAGCCGCCGGCGAGGCCATCGACGAGGCCGCGGAAGACGCGAACTGATGAGCGCGGATTCATCGTCCGCTCACTGGTGGGCGAGATTCGCCGCATATCTCTGGTGTGAACGGGGGACGATCCCCAGAAAGGACGGATGCCATGCTCGGTTGGGCACTCGGGTTCTTCATCATCGCGATCATCGCCGCGATCTTCGGTTTCGGAGGCATCGCCGCGGGCGCCGCCACGATCGCCAAGATCCTGTTCTTCGTCTTCGTCGTGCTGTTCCTGCTCTCACTGGTCGTCGGCGTGGTGAGCCGAGGGCGCACGACCGTCAACCTCTGAGCCGGCTCTTCGCCGACCCGCACAAGGAGCCACACCATGCGAACCACCCGACCCGCCTCCCGGCCGATGACGCGCCTTGCCGCGGGCATTGCGCTGGCGGTCGGTCTCGGCGCGTGTGACGATGATCCCGACACGCTCGGCGAGGCGATCGAGGAGGCGGGAGAAGAAGTTGGAGAAGCCGTGGACGACGCCAGCGACGCTGTCGACGACGCCATCGATGACACCGCCGACGGGGTCCGCAAGAGCGTGGAAGACCCCGACAACGACGGGGGGGCGAGTTGATTCCGCCCGGCTGGCAGGTCCCGGCGTTCGAGCACGGGGACCTGAAGGAACGCGGCTCGCGCGCTCGCGAGTTCGCCAGGAGAATGGCCGTGTGCTTCACGATCATCGGATTGTTTTCGGAAGCAAGCGACGCGATCGCGGCGGTCGACGATCTCGAGTTCAAGGGCGTGCCGCTCGACGACATCAGCGTGCTTGCCGCCGAAGAGACCTGGCGAACAAGCCGCGCATTCGACCTCCAGCTGCTGCTGAGCCAGCATCGATCGCCTCACGAAGAGGGACGAGGGACTCTTGGCGGGCGCGGACTGATGATTGCGTGCCCGATCCACCCCGATGGCGCCACCGTACTGGGCGCTGGGCCGATGGCGGACTCGATCCATGGGTCCGGGGCGACGCACGCCTGGATTCTGGGTGTCCTCATGCCGGAGCACGAGTCCGGGGCCCTGGACGAGGTCATGCGGCGGGGGGCGGTGCTCGTCGGCGTGGAGTGCCGCGACGAGACGAGGCGTACACAGATCGAACGAGTGTTTGAGGCGCACCAGGCGGTCCGCGTGTCGCAGCCAGTCTGAGCGGCCCGACCGCAGATTGAACAAGGAGACGCACGATGCCCTGGGAAGTGATCGAAGGAAACTGGCGGCAGCTGAAGGGCAAGCTTCAAGAGGAATGGGGCAGGCTGACCAACGACGATCTCGATGAGATCCGAGGTCGTCGCGAGCAGCTGGTGGGCAGGCTGCAGGAGCTGTATGGCAAGTCTCGCGATGCGGTCGAGGACGAGGTCGAGCGGTTCTGCCTCGCGTGCCATTGACGCACCCCCCACAGGACGGCGCTCCGGCACCCGTTGACCGGAGCGCCGCTCCTCTGTTCGTCCCGCGGAGGTCTCCATGGTCGGGGCACTGCTTGGATCGATCGTCTTGCTGGACCTGGCGGCCATCGTCCTGATGCTCTCGGAGCGCATGAGTCCGCGCGCCCGGATGTTGTGGCTGGCGGCGATTGTGGCGGCGCCCGTTCTTGGCTCGACGCTGTATGCCACCGTTCATCGGAATCAACCGGCCAAACGGATGTCCGGGCGGACGGTTCGGCGGCGCATCCGCACCTCGCGGCGGCAGACGCGGCGCCGCCTCCGTCGATTCAGACGCTCGCGACGCCTCGGTGGCATCATCGGCCCAGCAGCCTCCCCATCTCCTGTCGGTGCTCATCCTCGTCGCCGGCCTGCTCTTCCATCTTGAGTTTCAGGGCCATCCGGCCCTGGCTTCCGGCTAGCTCCGCGAGTTCGGTGTAGTTCCGAACGTCGGCGCCCTCCTGCTCGATGTCGCGCTGGAGCATCTCCCGCACGTCGGAGGGCGGAGCCGCGAGATCGGGATCCAATGTGGGCGAACCACCGAGGATCTCGATCTGATTGGCCAGGTACTGGGCGTGGCCGACCTCGTCGGCAACCTCTGAGAGATACATGTCGCGCACGGCCTCCCACTGGGCGCCGCGGATCTTGGCGCCCTGGAGCATGTACCGCAGAAACGTGGAGATCTCGCGGTTGAGCTGGGCGTTGAGCTTTTCGATGAGCGCCTGATTCGACATGTGTGTCTCCTTGAAGATGGACCGAGAGAAAGGGCGGACCGAGCTTGCCCGCTGAGGAAATCGTATGGACTGCGCGCGCGGATTCGAGTCCGCGCGGGTTTGCGGACGCGCACGGATCGGCCTGGCGCCGATAAGGCCTGCGCTCCGGTACGTTCGTCACGGCTGGGGGGAGCGAGAGTTGTCGCCCGGAACGGCCCCTTGCAGCGCCCGGCCCAGCGACCCCTCGCGCGGGCCGACACTCACATCATGGACTCTCCGATCCGATTGCGCCGGAGCGTGCGGACCCGCGTCGTCACCGAGGTCGATGGGGTGGTCAGTGACACGGGTTGGGTGGAAGGAGAAAACGGCACGTCATCGGGCTTTGAGGCCTTCAAGGAGAGCGTGCTCGGCGACCTCAGGGCGCACGCGGGATTGACTGACGATCCCGCGCTGCGCGAGGTGCTCGATCGGCTCAACTTCGAGGTGGAAGCGGCTCCCGCTTTGGGTGGGCATACCGAGTGGATTGAAACCATGACCACGCACGCGCCTCGCACGGGCGCGGGCCCGACTCGCCGCGGTGGGACGTTTCGGCGGCTGATGTTCATGGTCGTGGGCATGGTGGCCCTGCTCCTGCTGGCCGATGTGACCGTTCTCGCCGGGCACAGCGTTCTTTCTCGCACCATCCGGTGTCGGCCCGTGGGCGAGCACACCGTCACGCTGGAGGCCGGCCGCGACTACTCCTTGCACATCTCCCGCTCGGCCGTGCGCACGGGCGGCGCCGCCGTCGCCTGGGAACTGACCGATGCGCGGGGCGTCGTGCTGTCCAGCCACGAGGAGACGCATGCGCATGCCGGTACGCGAATGGGGCGGTTCTCGGTCGGCGAGACCGGGCCGGTGACGCTGCGGGTCTGGTCGCCTCGCGATCGAGACGAGACATTCCGCGTGCGGATTCGCCGGGGAGACCGCGCCGTGCTGACTCCTTTGCTCACGCGCCTGGCGTGGTAGCTACGGCGGAGACGCGGGCGGATCGGGCAGCAGGGCCAGCGGCACGCCCACGAATCGCGGCCGGTAGAGGGACGCGTCGCGGAGCACCTGGCCGAACTCCGTCGAGTTGATCACGTAGGAGACGAGCAATTCGCCTGATCGCGAGAGGCTCGCGTGGCCCTTGGCGGCATAGGTGATCAATCGCGAATCAGATTCGGGGCCGGTCACTGTGAACACGGGCGCGGGCTCGGACCACGGCCCGCTGGGCGAGCGCGCCGTGCGGGCCATGATCCGCCGGCCCAGGATCATCTCGCTGTGGATCATGACGAGCAGCGTCTTCCCGTCTCGGCCGACGGCGTGGATCGTGAATTCATCTGGGATCCATGGCGCGAGGCCCGTTGCGGCGGTCGGCTCGGTCGACCACGCATCGCCCGTGCAGAACTCCCATCGAGATGGGTTCTCGAGCGTCGCGTCCGTGGCTCTGGCCAGGAGGAGGTCGCGCCGGCCGCCGGCCAGCGAGCGGACACCATATATGTAGATGGAGTTTGACGCGGCGGGCCAGCGGACCAACGCGAGACCCCAATTGTCGCGAGGGATCTCGGGATCGGATTCCACGCCGAAGTGCGGCTCCTCACCCACGATGGGATTGGTCCGCTGGGACGCCCGCCAACGGTCCGGCGGGTCTCGCGGATTGTCGATCGAGAAGATCACGCCGCCGACTCGCCGGAAGTTCCACATGCCCTGGGGATTGCCCGATGGACCGATCGCGCTGGCGAACAGGACGAGCCGCTCGCCGCTTTCGCGCTGCACGATGATGCCGTCGCCCATCATCCAGTACCACGCGTCGTCGGGGAACAGGCCCGGCTCGGGCACGAGCCATGGGGCGGATCCGGGATCCGTGCCGCGAGAGTCCCTGACCGTTTCTCGCGGGACGCCGAAGCGGACTTGAGCGGGTGGATCGCCGCAGTGTGCCGGGGCGTCGTGCCACGCGATTGCGCTGCGGAGCATGGTGTTGCCCGCGACCCTCCTGCCATTTTGCACGGGTCCGATGAACGAGTCGCCAAACAGCCAGACTGTGCGGCCGGCAAGGTCGATCGAGTGGCAGATGTCGCCGCCGTTCCAGCCGGAGGTGCGCGTGAATGCGGCGTCCCAGGCGGGGTCCGGGGTTGCTCCCTCGATGACCGCGCGATCTGCGGGCGGGGTGGCCTGACCCGGCGCCGGCGGGGAAAGCGCGAGATAGAACAGGGCGAAGATCGCGATCAGGAAGGGTCGGTAGTGGGTGGGGTTCATGCTGGAATGATGGAGCGACTCCACCGACAGGCAAGCGCCGAGCGGCGAACACCCTCGGGATGGGCGCACAAAGCGGCTCCCTTGCGCCAGATTCCATCGTGGACTCGCAGCATGTGAACCCTCTCTCCCGCTCGGCGGTACCACGCTCACGCGGGGAGGGAGCCGGTCTGTGCGCATCCGATTGCTGGCGTTGTGTCTCGCGTTCATCGCCCCGGCCTCGACCGGCGCGCCGCCCGAGGCCGTCCGCCTCGACGCCGAGATCGTCACTCTTCCCTTCGACCCAGACGGCGGGGCGATGACCTTCGAGGCGCGGATCAACGGCCAGGGCCCGTTCCGCCTCAACCTCGACACCTACGCCAGCGTGCACCTCTGCCTCGACACGCCGGTGGCCGAGCGTCTGGGCCTGCCCGTCGTGGGCACGACGCTCAACTCCGACGGCGTGTCCGCACGAATGCAGCGCCTCTTCCGCGTCGAACGGCTCGATATTGGCGGGGCGACGATCGAGGGGCTCCATTGTCTTGAGGGCGACTACTCGTGGGTTCGGGGCGGGGATGGCCGGCGCGTCGATGGCCTGATCGGGTTCGAGCTCTTCGAGCAACTTCTGCTGACGATCGACGGGCCCGCGGGCGAGGTGCGGATCCAGCGGGGTGAACTCGACCCCCGCGACGAGAGTGTCATGGAGATGCTGGCCGACAATGGCGCGCCGCACGCGCGCTTTGCGATTGGCGATCGATCGTACCTTCTCGGGCTGGACTCGGGCTTCCCCGGCTGGCTGTTGATGCCCGAGGGCGGCCGGGACCAGCCGCGAATCGACGAGACTGATGCCGCCCCGCGCAGCACCCGCGGCGTGAACGGCACGCGCCGTGCCCGCACCGTGCGCCTGGCCGACCCGCTCGAGTTTGCGGGCGAGCGACTCGAGGATGTGCC
Source organism: Phycisphaeraceae bacterium (assembly GCA_020639195.1). Taxonomy (GTDB): domain Bacteria; phylum Planctomycetota; class Phycisphaerae; order Phycisphaerales; family UBA1924; genus JACKHB01. The sequence continues at coordinate 325,355 of JACKHB010000002.1, forward strand.
GGTGGTGATGATCGAGGGCATGGCCCGCCCGCTAATGGGGCACTCGATCATGAAGCGGGCGAGGGTCACGTTCGATCAGGCGTCGGGACTGGTGAGGGTCGTCTCAGGCGCGTTCGACGACGACTGACTGCGCTCCTCACTCACACCAACCGATCCTCCTTGCCAATCCCCAGCGCCGGACGCACATCCACCTGCACCAGCACCTCGGAACCCGCCCTTTCCTCTTGCATCCGCCTGGCCGTCTCAGGATCCACATAGTCGCTGTGGCACGAGAGCTTGGAGTGCCGGGGCTCGGCATCTGACTCGGCGTGGTCGCCGGGTCGCGTCGTCGCCTGGTCGCCCATCCCCCTCTTGGTCTTCGCGGCGAGCCGATGGATCTCCTCGGGGCTCAGCACGCCTCGCTTCGCCAGGATCTCCTGCTGCTCAGACGTCAGCGCCGCCGACTTGACCGGCGCCCCCGGGGCCCGACCCCCCACGCGCTCGAACCCCTCCGCCTTGCCGCTGGCGAACTCCTGGATCTCCTTGCTGATCCGCACGCTGCACCAGTCGTGCCCGCACATGGCGCAGAAGTCGGTATCGACGTCGAGGTCCTCGTCGTGGAACGCCCGTGCCGTGTCGGGGTCGAACGACAGCTCGAAGTGCCGCTCCCAGTTGAGCGCCGCCCGCGCCTTGGTCAGCTCATCGTCGCGATCGCGCGTGCCGGGGATGCCCAGGGCCACGTCCGCCGCGTGGGCGGCGATCTTGTACGCGATGCACCCCTGCTTCACGTCGTCGCGTTTGGGCAGGCCCAGGTGCTCCTTGGGCGTGACGTAGCACAGCATGCTCGCGCCGTGGTACGCCATCGCCGTCGCGCCGATGCAGCTCGTGATGTGGTCGTACCCCGGGAAGATGTCTGTTACCAGGGGGCCCAGCACGTAGAACGGCGCCCCGTGGCACAGCCGGCGCTGGATCTTCGCGTTGTACTCGATCTGGTCGAACGGCACGTGCCCGGGCCCTTCGATCATCACCTGCACGCCGCGCCGCCACGCGCGCTCGGTCAGCTCGCCCAGCGTCTCGAGCTCCGCGAGCTGCGCGTCGTCGGTCGCGTCGGCCAGGCCACCGGGCCGCAGGCCATCGCCGATCGAGAACGTCACGTCGTGCCGGCGCATCAGATCGCAGATGTCGTCCCACATGTCGTACATCAGATTCTCACGCCCGTGCGTGAGCATCCACTTGGCCAGCAGCGACCCGCCGCGAGACACGATCCCGATCAGCCGGTTCTTGACGTACCTGAGGTGCCCTCGCCGCACGCCCGCGTGGATCGTGAAGTAGTCCACGCCCTGGGTCGCCTGGCGCTCGAGCATCTCCATCACCGCCCGCTCATCGAGGTCCTCCAGCCGGCGTCCGATGATCATCGAGTAGATCGGCACCGTCCCGATCGGCGCGGTCGAGTGCCGGCAGAACGCCTCGCGGCAGGTGTCGATGTCACCGCCGGTGCTCAGGTCCATGATCGTGTCGGCGCCCCAGCGCAACGCCCAGTCCAGCTTCTCGAGCTCCTCATCCGTGCCCGAGGACACCGGCGACGCGCCCATGTTCGCGTTGATCTTCGTCAGCGACGCCCGCCCGATGCACATCGGGTCCAGCCGGTGCGACAGGTGGGCGCGATTCGCCGGGATCACCATGCGCCCGGCGGCCACCTCATCGCGCACAGCCTCGGCCGCCCGCCCGGGGAACAGCGCCTCGAAGTGGGGTTCGCGCTGGGCGACGCGCCGCATCTCGGGCGTGATGATGCCCAGGCGCGCGTGCTCAAGCTGCGTGATCGGCGAGAACCCGGGCGGCGGGGTCACGCGACGCGTGACGCCTCGGGCGTCGGTGAAGGTGGTTGGTTCGCACGCCATGCATGGCGATGACGCGTACGCCGGGATGGTCGCCGAGGGACGCGAGGCGACCTCGACGCTCCAGCCATCGGGCAGGAAGTCCCACGCCGTCCTCTCGCTCGGCCCGGGCATGCCCGGCGTGTCCGGCGAGGAGAACGCCAGCGGTCCGCCCACATCGTGCGGGTTGGCGAACGAGCCGGGCGTGGTCGCCTCTGGCTCGCGCCCGGGGTTCAGCCCGCGCGCGGGCACGGAGAATCGGTGGATCGGTCGTGTCATCGCTTCCCTCCGCCGGTACGAACCGGATCAGGTTCTGCGGGTGCATCTCAGCGGCCATCGGGCCGCGCCCCGAGCGTCTGACGCACTGTATCCCCAGCCTCCGATCACTCAAACCGCCGCCTGCGGAACGCGCTCGCCGGAACGTCCACCTCCCCCCAGTCTCGCCGCCAAGAACGTCACCGGCAACAGCAGCCCCAGAAACACGAGGTGATACCACGTCGGCATCAGGCTCCACACGCCCATCTGGACGCCGATTCCTGTCAGCAGCAGCAACGCCCCGAGCACCAGCCCCACGCCGCGCGACCGCCCCCGCGCGATCCACCCTGCCAGCCCGCCTCCGACGATCGAGCCCACCAGGCTCAGCGCCAGCACCCCTGCCAGCGGCCCCGGCGCGTCGTACCGCACTCCGGCCCCCACCGCCTCCGCGGCCTCGGCGAACAGCACCGCATTGCCCCCCAGCCACAGCAACGTCCACACGCCATACCCCACCACCACCGCGATGATCGCACGCTTCATGATCCGCCTCCCTTGATTTCGCCCCACCCGGCCCGCCTCGCCCGCGCCAACGCAGCGCGAGCGCCGACTCCACCGCTTCGAACCACACCCATGCGCCGCGCCCGGATCGGCCGGGCTGTGGCTCGACGCGCGAGCACACCGCGCGCATCAGACGCTGGTGCTCACACCGGCCAGTGCTCGCTCCGGCAGCGCTTGGGCGCCGGGAACAGCGCGAACATCTTGAACAGCAGGCGCGTCCCCAGCCCCGGCCTGCCCCGTTCGATCACGCTCTTGAGCGTGTTGTTGATCAGCTTCGCGCCCTGCACCATCTGCTTGGCGCTCTTGGTCCCTGGCGTCAGGTCGTCGATCGTCAGCGTGAACTCCGTCCCGCCGCCTGCGGCCTTGAGGTCATACGTCACGCGGCAGGGCGGATCGTCCATGTTCGTGAACCGGAACGTGTGCGAGAACCGCGTCGGGGGCGTGAACTCCAGGATTTCCCCCACCACCCCCGTGTTCTTGCCGTTTGGCGTCCGCATCGCCAGCTTCGACCCCGGCTCCAGGCTCTTGACGTCCATCCTGCTGTTGAAGAAGCACGCGATGGGCGCATCGGTGCGCGTGATCTCGCGCCACACCGCCTCCACCGGCCCGTTGATGTGGATGCTGAACACCCGGCGACGATCTGAACTATTCGGCACGGCGTGCCCCCTTTTTCGTTGGAGTGCCCTTCAGTCTTCTTTTCCGATCCTCCGCGATCTCCACGCGGTCCTTGATGTCCGCCATCCGTCCTGCCCAGAACGTCGCGTACCGGTCCGTCCACCGGTCGTAGATCCGCTGGATCGGCACCGCGTTGAACCACAGCCGCCGAACCCGCCCGTCCTTCTCGCTGCGGATCAGCCCGCACGACTCCAGCACTCGCAGGTGCTTCATCACCGCGATCCGCGACATCTCAAACTCCGCGGCCAGCTCGCGCACGCCACGCCCCGGATGCTCGAACACGATGTCGAGCATCGCCCGCCGCGCCGGGTGCGCCAACGCCTCGAACACCGGGCTGAGAGGGTCGGGCCGCATAGGTAACCTACAGGTTACCTTTTGTCCGATCGCCAGTCAAGAGCCCGATCCAGAGGCCAGGCAAGAAGTCGGTCCAGAATCGAGAGCTGCGGCGGGACCTGCTGTGGGCGCGGACGCCAGAGCGGGCCAAGGCCGGCATCGGGGTGCGGGTGACTCGCGCGGGGTACGGGCCGGATGGGCGGTGGGTCTGGACGATCCCGCCCGACGCTCCGCGCCAAAGGGTGCCAACTCCTCCCCGTCCCGATTCGTTGGCACTCTATGACGCCTTTGGCACCCTTTGAGTTTCTGAGCTCCTAGAGGGGGTGGTCTGGATCAGCCCCCCCTGAACCCGACTCCATAGAGTGCCAACTCTCCAAAGGATGCCAAGCGGCAAAGAGGAGGGCTTTGGCACTCTATGGCGTGGCGCTCTATGGCGCCCGGAACCGACCCCCCGTGGAACGCGTTCCACGCGACACTCCCCACGCCGCCCCGTCCGCCCCACTCCCGCCTTCAGTTTCCGTTCGTGAACCACCCCCGCCCCGGTACACTCGGCCCCGAGCCCGGACCGCGCCCGCTGTCTGGCCGCCTCCCCGGGCCCCCCGGGAGCCCCCATGCGCCGCCACCATCTCCTGCCCGCCCTCGCCATCGGCGTGGGCGTGTCGCTCATCACGTTCGCCCTGGTCGCCGGCCCGATCGACCCGCCCGGCGGACCGGTCGCGAGCACGAACAAGACACTCGCCGAGGTCGAGCCCCGCATCGCCATCAACGCCACCAACACCCCCGGCGACGCCGACAGCCTCTACAAGATCACCGCGCCCGGCTCGTACTACCTCCCCGCCAACCTCGCCGGCGTGGTGGGCAAGCACGGCATCGAGATCGCCGCGAGCGGCGTCACCCTCGACCTCAACGGCTTCGACCTCGTCGGCATCCCCGGCATGGGCGCGTTCGACGGCGTCAGCGTCTCGGTCGATTCGCTCCGCGACATCGCCGTGCTCAACGGCTCGGTCCGCAACTGGGGCGATGGAGGCGTGGACCTCGGCTTCCTGTCTCGCGGCTGCCGCGTCGTGGGCATCCTCGCCTCGGGCAACAGCGGCACGGGCATCACCACTAGCATCTCCGCCACGGTCTCCAACTGCACCTCCTCATTCAACGGCCAACGCGGGATCCGCGCCAGCAACGGCTCGACCATCTCCCGGTGCGCCGTCGAGTCCAACACCGGCGCCGGGATCGAGGTGAACCACGGGTGCACCATCTCAGACTGCTCTGCCTATTTCAACACGGGCCCCGGCGTGCTCACGGGCATCGGGTGCACGGTGATCGACTCTTCGTTCTACCAGAACGCTTCCCACGGCCTCCAACTCGGCGAGGGCGGCGCCGCGACACGATGCACCGCCTATATCAACGGCGGGCGGGGCCTCAGCGCCGGCAACTCCTGCACGGTCGGCGGCTGCACGGCGTCATTCAACGGCGGCGCGGGCATCGTCGGGGCCACCAGCGTCGCGATCTCGGACTGCATGACCCAGAACAACGGCGACAGCGGCATCATCGCCGGCGTCGGCTCCACCGTGTCGGACTGCTCCTCGTTGCTCAATGCCAACATCGGGATCGAAGTCAACCTCGGTGGCACGGTGGCCGCGTGCTCCGCCAAGAGCAACGCGCTCCACGGTATCGAGGCCTCCTCCTCGTGCATCATCCGCGGCAACACATGCACGCTGAACGGGACCGCGGGGATCGGCGCCGGCATCAGCGTCTTTGGCACCGACACGCGCATCGAGCACAACAACTGCACCGGCGCCGACTACGGCATCCTCGCGAGCCTTGGCGGCAACATCATCACCGGCAACACGTGCTCTGCAAACTCGCTCCACAACTGGAATCTGAGCATCAATAACTTCTACGGCCCGATCGTCGACCGCACGGGTGTCAGCACGCCGGCCGTGCTGGGCGCTGCGGCGGCGGGCACGCTCAACACCGCCGATCCGCACGCGAACTTCTCGTACTGACCCCTGACATCCCCCTCGCGGGCGCGTCGTGTGCGAACGACGCCGGGGCCAACACAGGCGACTCCGGCGGCACCGCGCCCGGCTTGACCGACCCCCACGCCAACTTCTCCTACTGAGGCGATCCGCGAGGCGGAGGCGGTGTTGCTCGCGCTGAAGAGGCGTCGTGACGCGGGGCGAGCCGTCAGACCGAAGCACAGCGGGCGACGCGACTCGAACGCGCAACATTCAGCTTGGAAGGCTGACGCTCTACCATTGAGCTACGCCCGCGGGAGGGCGATTCTACGCCCCGGCCAGGGCCATCCAAGATCACGCCGTTGTCGGAATCTTCGCGCGGCCCCGCCGGGTCGCCCGGTGCGGAATCGGGGTACGCTGCCCACCGGAGGGCCCCGATCATGCGCCAGAGCATCGGCGTGCACGCACCCACTCGCGTCGGCAGGGCATGTCGCGCCGCCGCCGGCGCGTGCCTCGCGCTGGGCCTCCCCTGCGCGGGGCAGGTCGTCGGGCCACGCGACGACGACGCGATGGTTACGACCGTCGGCCAACTGCTCCGCGCCGCCGGGGAGGTGCTCGAACTGCCCGGGCAGCGCCCGGTGGATGTCGTGGTGCGCGATGGCCGCGCGTACATCAAGACCAACCGGGGCATCGACGTCCTCGACCTGGCCCGGTGGGAGCGGCTGTATCACCTGGACTTCCCCCGGGGCGGGGGCTCGATGTGCGGGATCGCCGTCACGGCCGACGGCGCCGCCCTGTACGCCTCCAACAGCCGCAGCGAGGTCTACGAAGCGCGCCTCAACCCCGATGGCCCGCCGCAGTGGGGACGGACGCTGACCCTGCCCGCGCCCGAGGTCGGCGGCTCGGCTTTCGCCTGCGGGCTGGCGCTCACCCCCGATGGCTCGCGCCTGCTCGCGTGCGCTTCGCGCGGCAACGAGGTCGTCGTGTTCGACCTGGCCTCGGGCCAGCCGACCGGGCGCATCGCCGTGGGCGTCGCCCCCTTTGGCGTCGTCGTCTCGGGCGATGGGCAGCGGGCCTACGTCAGCAACTGGGGCGGACATCGCGCCGCCGACGGCGAGGAGACCTCCGACAGCGGCGGCACCCCCGCCGTGGTCGATGCGCGGGGCATCGCCGCCAGCGGCACCGTCTCGATCGTGGACCTACCCCGGGCCCGCGTCAGCGCCGAGGTCGAGGTGGGCCTGTCGCCGGGCGCCATGCGCCTGAGCCCCGATGGTGCGCGCCTGTACGTCGCCTGCGCCAACAGCGACGAGGTCGTCGTGGTGGACACGCAGCGCGCCGGAGTCAGCGCGCGGATCGACGTCAAGCCCGATGCCGCGCTGCCGTTTGGCAGCATGCCCGCCGGGCTGGCCCTCAGCGACGACGGCGCGATGCTGCTGGCCGCCAACGCCGGCAACAACGCCGTGGCGGTGATCGACGTCTCGGGGGAATCCGCCCAAACGCTCGGATTCGTGCCCACGGGCTGGTATCCGGTGGCGGTCGAGGCCGCCGGCGGCTCGATGGTCGTGGTCAACGCGCGGGGCATCGGCTCGCGCCAGGCGCGCAGCGACGGCGCCTTCAACAGCCATCGCCACGTGGGCACGGCCCAGCGCATCGAGGTCCCGCGGGGCGCGGCCCTGGAGGCGATGACCCGCCGGTGCCTGGAGGATGCGCGCGTGCCGCGGGTGCTGCGGGCCCGCGAGATGGGCGCGTCGGATGCGGCGCGGGCGCCCGTGCCGCGGCGGGCGGGCGAGCCCAGCGTGTTCGAGCACGTCGTGTACATCATCAAGGAGAACCGGACCTACGACCAAGTCTTCGGGGACCTCGCCTCCGGGCCCGACCCAAAGGGCAACGGCAAGCCCGAGCTGTGCATCTACGGGCGCGAGGTCACGCCGAACCAGCACGCGCTGGCCGAGCAGTTCGTGCTCTTGGACAACTACTACTGCAACGGCGTGCTCTCGGCCGACGGCCACTCCTGGGCCACCGAAGGGAACGTCACCGTACCTCGAACGCTCCTTCGGCGGCTTCGCGGGCTTCACCTTCAGCGACGACCCGCTGGCCTTCTCCTCCAGCGGGTTCGTCTGGGACCACGCCCTGGCGGCAGGCCTGAATTACGCTACGGCGAGTTCCGCTACACCGATGAGGCTGACTCCGACTTCCCGACCATCCTCGGGAATGCCGGGACCAGCAGCGCCTTTGCCCGATCCGCTTCACCCACCACGCGCGGCATGGCCCACGATCACTGACTCTCCTGCCCCAGTGTAAGGATTATGGACATCTGACCAGATCCGCGCCCAGCGTCTTCGTCGGGAGTTCGCCGAGTTCGGGCGGCGGGTGACCTGCCGAACCTGCGTCATCTACCTGCCCAGCAGCCACACCTCCGTTTTGGCAGGAAACCCGAGCACACCCGCGCTCGTCGCGGACCGCGGCTCCCCTGGCCCTGGGCCGGATCGTCGATACGATCCCAGCCACAGCCGCTGGCCACCACCTGCATCGCTATTCAGGGGACGATCCGCGGGACAGCTGGGACCGCGATGGACAGGCACCTCCTGCCGGGTGATCAGCCGTACGCAGGCAGGCGATCCGTCGAAAACTTCATATCAGAGCGGGCGTGTCACACCATCAGGCAAGATCCTCGGTCTGCGCCCCGCGGACCAGCGTTTTCTCGCCCGTGCTCGCGCGTCTTCACAGCCACCGCGGGCCCAGCGCCGCCTTCGCACCTGCCCTGAACATCTCGCTGACGGAGATAGACCCGCAAGTCGTCAACTCCGGGCCCGACAGCGCCTGGGCCGAGGTAAGAGCGAGCGCAGACTTCGCGCACATCGACGCCGCGGACGAGGAACGATCTCAGCGGTCCTCTGGCGACGCAAGAGGCGTCGTGCATTACCCGCGAGAGTGGGCGGCGCACCGCAGCACGGGCTGGCCTGCCGGCGCTGGGCCTCGTGCTGGACTGCATCAGGCCGACGACGACGGTGACGACTGAAGATCAGCGTAACGCCCGGCTCGCCGATGGTCTGGCGACGCGGACGCCCGATTGCAGCGCCCCCTCCATACCAGCCGAATCCGGGGGCGTGTGCTCGCCGGCAAAGGTGCAACCGCCCGAGCCCGGCGTGCAGGATCGGTCCGATCGTCATCCAGCTCCCCGACGCGGGGCACGCGTAGCCAGCCCTGTCCCCCACCTGCTCGCGAATGGGCCATGAACCGCGTCCGGTGACAGCGGCGCGCGGCGTAAAGAACCGCATCTCGTACGGGTGTGCGTGCCTCATCCCGATTCGAACCGTCCAGCGCCAGTGCGCGATCCGCCGCCGGCCCGCCCGAGAACGCCGCGAGGCACGCCGGCCCGGGGCCCTGATTGTCGGTCGAGTCCCAGGTCCAGGTGATGTCGTCATCGCGCAGGGCGTACTGGCTGATGCCACGCTCCAGCCAGAAGCGCGAGGCCGCGCGCGACAGGTGCTTGCACGCCGGGCCCATCTGCGGGCCCTGCGCCAGCGACGCCGGCATCGCCGCCGTCAGCCGTATCTTGCCCCACACGCTCGGCGGCACCGCCAGCACCACCTCATCGCAGTCGTGGTGCGCCCCCGAGGCCAGCGTCACGCGGCAGTCGCGACCCTCGGTGCTGATCTCGGCCACCGGCTCGCCCACGGACAGGCGGGAGCGGATCGACGTGGCCAGCTTGCGCGCCAACTGCTCGTTGCCCCCGGCACAGCGGTGCGTCTCGGAGTCGGTCCAGTACGCGTCGAGCCCGCCGGCCCGGATCGGCGCGAGCAGGCCGAGGAAGCTCTGCCGCTCGATCGCCTGGGCGTTGTCTCCGGCGAGCTGGGCCGCCAGCGCCGCGCGGGCCATCGCCGACGTCTCCAGCGAGGCGATGCGCTGGGCGACGGTCTGTCGGTCCAGCGCCACGGCGTCGGGCGATCGCCACGGCTCCTCGGCGTTGATCGGCTCGGCCAGGCGCGACCACGCGCCGACGGCCCCTTCCATCTGCTCATACAGCGCGAGGCTCTCCTCGCCGGAGATGACCCGCCCGCCCAGCACGATCGGAGAGTCGGCGTCGGCCTCCTCCGTCACCTCGATCAGGCTCAGGTTGAACGCGTCGGCGTAGGTGATCCACAGCGGGTGGTTGGAGCCGATCAGCTCGCCCCCGCCCTCAACGTTCCGCCCGGGCACGAACTCGCCGCCGAGCTGCATATTGAACGAGCGGACGCGCCCACCGATCCGCCGGCGTGCCTCGAAGACCCGCACGTCCACGCCCATCGCCGCCAGTTCGTGGGCGCAGGCCAGCCCCGCAAACCCCGCGCCGACGACGATCACCCGCTTCGAGGCGGTGCGCCCCCCGCCGTAGCGCCCGTGCGTCGCGCAGCCGGTGAGCATCGCCGCCCCCGCGCCCAGCATGGTCGCCATGGCGCGTCGGCGCTCCAGGCTGGTGGGCAGCGGGCGATGCCGACGCGCGAGGCGGGCAAACAAGGACATGGCTCACTCCCGACGCGCTCAGTCTGAGCGCTGGCGGGATTGTCCCGATCGCCGGGCGCGCCCGCAAGCGGCAACGCCCCTCCCAACACAGCACCCCCCCAAATGGCCACGGGCCCCGGTTTCCCAGGGCCCGTGTCGCGGTCTGCGCGGCGGTAAGCCGAGTTCTGTCGAGGGCGACCATTTCTCTCGCCGCGATGTTGCCATCGCGATCCGGGGCCGAACGCCCCGAGCACCCTACCCGCCCCCTTTCGCCCGGACCGAGCGCCGGGGCCGGAGCCCCGCGGAGGCTGCTTGGGCTTGCACGCGGTGGGGTTTGCCGTGCCCCGGCTGTCGCCAGCCGGGCGGTGCGCTCTTACCGCACCCTTTCACCCTTGCCTGAGTCCCGGCAAGGCCGGGACCATCGGCGGTCTGCTCTCTGTTGCACTGTCCCGCGCCCCGGACCGCCCGGGACGGGTGGGCGTTACCCACCACCGTGTCCTGTCGTGCTCGGACTTTCCTCGGGCCCATCAGGGCCCGCGGCCGCCTTGCCGCGCAGTTCACAGAGTGTACGCGCGAGGGCCCGAACCGCGCCGGTTCGCTATCCTGTCCGCCTTGCAGAAACCCAGAGAGGGCGCGTGCCCCTTCTGGCGGTGGTGACAGAGTGGGAGAGCCAGATGCACAGGAACAGGAATGCGTCGGTCGCCTGGAGCGCGGCCGTGTTGGTGGGATTCGCCCCGGGCGCCCTGGCCCAGAACGATCCCCCCGCCGAGACCCCGGAGCTGGAGGTCCCCAAGGAGAAGTCGATCTTCGAGGGCTGGACCGGCACGGCTGGCGTGGGCATCAACGGCGCCACTGGCAACACCGAGCGCTTCAGTGTCCGGGCCGAGGTCACGGGCAACCGCAAGACCCACCTCTACGACACCAAGGGCAGCCTGGTCTACTCGCTGGCCAGCGACGACGGCAGCACGTCGGAGAACCGCTTCGTCGCGCAGATCCGCAATGACTGGATCATCAACGAGTCGCGCTGGCGCGTGTTTGCCGAGGGCTCGGCGACGTACGACGAGTTCCAGGACTGGGATTGGAGGCTGACCGCGGCCGGCGGCGTCGCGTACGAGTGCATCAAGACGGAGAAGACGACCCTCGTGGGGCGCGTCGGCCTCGGGGCCTCGCGCGAGATCGGCGGCTCGGACAACACGATCCGGCCCGAGGGGCTCATCGGCTTTGACGTGACGCACCAACTCACCGCCAACCAGAAGATCGTCGCCGGCGCGACGTACTACCCCGATCTCGACGAGTTCGGGGAGTTCCGCCTGCTCGCCAGCGCGGCCTACGAGATCCTCGTGGATCCCGAGTCGAAGATGTCCCTGCGCCTGGGCGCGGTGGATACCTACGACTCCACACCGGGGCCGGGGTCGAAGAAGAACGACCTGGCGTACTTCGCCATGCTGGTGTGGGAGTTCTGATCAGATCGGCAAGCCCGGCGGGCGCGTGCCCCTCGGGAATGACGCGTGGGCATGTTCAAAGGGGCACTTCATGAAGAAATTCCTGGATGAATTCAAGGCGTTCGCCATGCGCGGCAACGTCCTGGACATGGCGGTGGGCATCATCCTCGGTCTGGCGTTCGGCAAGATCGTGACCGCGCTGGTGGACAGGGTGCTGATGCCGCCCTTGGGCGCGCTCCTGGGCGGCGTGGACTTCGCCGACAAGAAGATCCGCGTGGCCAAGGGCACGGGTCCCACCTTCGACGACGCCGGCAAGATCGTGTCAGACGCCAAGCCCCCGGTGTACATCTACTGGGGTGAGCTCTTCAACGCCATCATCAACTTCGCGATCGTGGCCTTCGCGCTGTTCGTGGTGATCAAGTTCATGAACTCGCTCAAGAAGAAGCAGGCCGAGAATCCGGCCGAGGCGCCGCCGCCGCCCGAGGACGTCCAGTTGCTCCGAGAGATCCGCGACCTCCTCGCGAAGGAGTAGCGCCGAGTGTCCGATCGACTCCGCCGCGGCGATGCGCCCATCGTCGCGGCGTTTGTCTGCGCATAGAGTGCCCCACTCGCGCCCGATCCACGGGCGCGCCATCGCACATGAGAGGTCACCATGCTCCTGGCACTGCTGCAGGCCGCCGATGTCCCCCCCGACACGACTCCCCCGAGCGACGGCGCGTCGGACAGCGCGGGCGGCCAGGGGTTGTTCGACAACATGTCGAGCGAGAAGGTGACCGAGCTCCTCGAAACCTACGGACTGCCGGTGCTCAAGGTCCTCGTGCTGCTGTTCGCCGCGTGGGTCGTCTCGCGTTGGGCCAGCCGGACGGTTCGCAAGGTGGCCACCAAGGCCAAGGTCGAGGTGACGCTGGCCAGGTTCTTCGGCGACCTCGTCCGCTGGGGCATCCTGATCTTCGCGCTCATGGCGACGCTCGAGGTCTTCGGGATCAAGACCACGAGCCTCGCCGCCGTGATCGCGGGCGCCAGCCTCGCGATCGGCCTGGCGTTCCAGGGCAGCCTGGGCAACGTCGCCGCCGGCGTGATGCTGCTGATCTTCAGGCCCTTCAAGGTCGGCGACGTGGTCAAGGTCGGCGACGTGATGGGCAAGGTCGAATCGATCTCGCTTTTCACCACGAGCATCGACACGCCCGACAACCGGCGCCTGATCGTGCCCAACGGCAACATCTTCGGCGCCGTCATCGAGAACATCACGCACCATCCGACACGACGCGTGGATGTCGCCGTGGGCACCACGTACCAGAGCGACATCGACCGGGCGCGAGAGGTGCTCGTGGGCGCAGCGCGGGCGGTGCAGGGGCGCTTGCAGGACCAGGAGCCGGTCGTGTACCTCGATCAGATGGGCGCAAGCTCGATCGACTGGAAGGTCCGCGTGTGGGCGCCCACCGCCGACTACTGGGCCGTCCGCGAGCGACTCACGCGGGACATCAAGGTCGCGCTGGATAGCGCCGACATCGGCATCCCGTTCCCGCAGATGGACGTCTACCTCAAGCGGTCCTGAGGCCATCGCCGCACGTCGCGCTGATCAGGGTTCTTGGGCGATTCGCATCCGCGCCCACTCGCGCCATTGGCGGGTCTCGCCCCGGAACGCGATCTCGCGCAGCGCGTGGTCGGTCGTGGCATCGGTCCGCCCGTGCCGGAGCTGGCACCGCGCAAGGGCCTGGAGGCTGGGCAGATGATCGGGGTGAACCTCCAGTGCCGCGGCGTATTCCGCCAGGGCCTCATCGACCCGCCCGGCGCGCTCGAGCGCCAGCCCGAGGTTGAGCCGGGGATCCGGATGGCCGGGCATCAGCCGCCGCGCCCACTCAAACTCACCGGCAGCCTCGTACAGCATGCCGCGTTGGAGGTACAGCACGCCGAGGTTGTTGTGTGCGGGCCCGCAGTAGAGATCCGCCGAGAGCGCCTCGCGCAGCATCTCCTCGGCGCGATGTGGATCCTCCACCATCACCGCTGAGGCATCCCGGCTCAGGCGCTGTGCTTCGAGAGGATCGCGCTGGGCTTGCGATGCCGGGGAGTACGGCCCCGTGCCCCGGGGTGCCCCCGCGCACGCCACCAACCCGCAGCAGAGCGCAAGCACCCACGCCGGCACGGAAACGAACGGCCCGCCCCGCCGAACGCTCATGGCCCCACCTCCTCGACATAGGCCCCAGACAGCCACAATTGGACCGCCAGCGACTCGCTCCCGCGTCGCGACGGCGCGAGCTGGATCCGAGACACCGCCCACAGGGGCTGATCCCGGCGCCACACCTCGAGAAACCTGCCGAGATCAGGCAGCGTGATCGGTTCAAACGTGGCGCGCATGCACTCCCACCGCAGGCCGGGTGCATCGTCCCGTGGCGCGCCCGCGGAGTCCGGCTGGAGCGACATGAGCGTGCGGCCGGACACGCCCAGCGTGCCAAGCCCCGAATTGATCGCCGCGAGGAGATCCTCGCGAGGCCGCTGTCCCACGCCGATGTGGTCCTTCCTCGCGCGCAGCAACTCGAGCTCGTGCGTGTCGCGCTCCACCGAATCGAGTGTCGCTTGCAACAAGTGGAGCCCGCGTCGCGATCGCGCCTCGCGTGTCCACAGGACGAGCATGCCCACCGCCACCGCGAGCCCAACTAACGTCCAGAGCAGGAGCGTCCTCGTCTTCATGGCGCGCTCCGCGACAGTCTCGCAGAGACCCGCACGCTGTCGCCGCGTGTCGTCACGGTCGGAGGACTCAGCGTCCAGTCCGGGATCGAGCCGACCGACGCGATCAGCAACTCGGCATGGCGCAGGTCGCCCGCTTCGGCCTCGAGCTGGATGGAATCCTGTGACACCAGCAGCGATTCCACCTGGACCGAACGATCCCGGGGCAGCGCCAGCAGCACACGCTCGAGCAAACCCACGGCCTCCGGCACTTCCCTCGCCGGCGGTTGCGATCTCGTGATGCGCAGGCGTCGCAACTCGCTCTGCAGCTGGGCGTGTCGGCTCTGGGCGCCCAGAGCGGGGCCAAGGCACCGCTCGTACGCCCCGTTGATCTCGGCCCGCACCAGCACCGAAGCCCGACTCGCCTCTCGCTCACGCCGGAACAGCCCCGCCGCGATCGAGGCGGCGACCACGATCGAAGCGACACACACCGCCGCGACAACGAGGCGCCTGAGGCGCCGAATCCGATGGGGCTCGCAGGCTCCGGTCAGCAGATTGAGTCGGCCGACATCAACGGGCGTGTCGGCTCCGAGGAAACTGGGGATCGAGTCTGGCCCCAGCGCGAGGTAGTCCCCCCGGCGTTGGCTCACGAGCCCGCGATCCATGGCGCACGCCACCACGGCGTTGGCGCGCACCGGCACGAAGGCCGTCTGGACCGAGTCCAGCGGCACGGGGAGCAGAGGCTCGAAGAGCAGGCCCAGCGCGTGCCGCTCTCCCCGCCGGCGTCTCGATCGGCGCCTTCCCCTTCGCAGCGGCGATGGATCGATCATTCCCCAATAGAACCGATCCGGCGGCAGACGACTCTCTCTCATCGCCCCGCCCTCCCCCGCTCGAGCGAGAGCGCTGCGCGGTGCTCACCGAAGGCGAGCTCCACCGAGTCCGCCGAGAGGTCGGTGACCCGTCCATCGGGGGCGAGGTCATCCCCGACGCGGAGGACCCAGAGACGGTCGGACCGCGGGTCATAGATCGCCGCGACCGACGGCGCGCCATCCTCATGCAGGATCGCCACCAGTTCGAGATCAGGGATGGAGAACGGCGTTTCCGACCGAGCGGGCACAGAAGGCAAGGGCGGTGGCGGCGGGGCCTCCCGAACCAGCACACGATCGAACGCGGCATGGTCGATCTGCGCCAACTGCGCGGGCGGGCCGATTGAGGCGGGCGGCGACGACAACTCCGTCGTCGCGCGCGATCCATGACGTCCCGAGACTCCCGACGTGGCCCACGACACGGCCATGACGATGAGCGCACAGGCCCCCAGCAGCGCGGATCCCGCCGCGAATCGCCACCGTGTCAGCGCGTCAGCCATGGATGCCACACCGCTGCCGGAGTTCCCATCGTGAGCCCGAGAACGCGTACGTGCACCACCACGCCCGCGAGACGGTCCCAATGGTGACCTCGACGCGAAACGACCACACGTTCGAGTCGCAGATCAGCGTCGAACCGGCTCCGGCTCGCCCGCCAGCAGTGGCGGTGCGCTCTCCCCGAGCTCGGGCGTCGAGGATCTCCTGAATGCGCACGTCAGGCGAGGCATAAGACACCGCTTCGAGCAGCGCAGCGGGGGCCGTGTTGACGTTGATTGGAGCGCTTGCTGAGCCTCGATTCGGCCCCGCGCTCAGGATCGATCCCAGCTCCGGCGCGGCGCGACGCATGGACGGGAACAGCGCCCGATCGAGCGCACTCGCCAGCGGCTCAAGCTCGTCGAGGCTGGACACCATTGCACCCGGCCAGGACACCAGAACCACCGCCTCGTCTCGGGGGAGCAGGGCCCTCAACTCGGTCCGCTCCCGCATCGCGGCCAGGCTCGGCAGACCGCACTGATCCCAGGCCTCGATGCGCACTCGCCACGCCGTGCTCTCGATGGACCATGCGTCGTCCAGCACGAGCGCGCAGGGCCAGCGCGAGTCTGCCGGGAGCACGAGCACGCGAGCCTCACGATCCAGCCAGTCGAGAATCGGGGCCTCGGACGCGCGCAGCAGGTCGAGCGTCTGCGCGTGCCACTCCCGCAGCACCGCGCCCGTCGCCGCAAGCCGCCGACACTGCACGAGGGACGACACCGAGGCCGTCACTGCCGCGATCGTCGCAAGCACGATCAGCAGCGCCACCCCGGCACGGGACTGTGAGCAGGAACGCGTCATCGACGCCCCCGGATGCGAAGGCTCCGCTCCGCGCACCCGCCCGATGCCGACTCCAGAGTGATGCGCAGCAGCGACGCGTCGTCGTCGAGGTCGGCAGCAAACCGCGACACACATTCCAGCGCGGGTCCACCGCGTGCGAGTCCCGGGCGCGGGTCTTCGATCGGCAAAGCCACGATGCGGAGGGACATGGCGTCGCGATCGAACAGGTACTCTCGGATGAGCGGGGCTCCATCACGGGTCCGGATGGACAAACCCTCCGCCGTGAGCCGCAACCGCGCTTCGGCGTCCGGACGGTGATCGAAGTCCCCAGCCAGGATGTCCTCCGCGATCGAGTCCAGAACCAACTCGGCGGCGTGCTCCCAGTCCAGCGCCGCCCGCGATTCCTCATCGACCCGGGCGGCGTGGCTCGACACAGAGAACGCCGCCCACGCCACGAGCGACGTGAGCGCGAGCGAGAGCAGCAGTTCGATCAGCGTCAGTCCTGAGCGCGTCATGGCGAGGGCTCCGACGCGAGCCTGATCCAGCGCACCGCACCGACCCCCTCACACTCGAAGACGATCCACCCGTGCCCACGGTCATCCGCCCGCACCACCCGCAGCCGGATCGTGTGTGATGCCCCGTCGACTGGAAGGACACGCTCCGCCCAAGAGTCCGACGACGAGGCGACGCGCGCCCACGTGGGGCGATTGGGATCGGCGAGCATCCGATCGATGCTCCGAGAGAGCTCCGCGATCTGGAGACTGCCCCCCGACGACCGAACCGGCGCCCGAAGGTGGGGCAGCATCGAGATCGTGATCACCGCGAGCAGCGCCGCCGCCGCGACGGTCTCAAGCAACGTCAGACCACTCTGGCGTGATGGAGAGATCTGCGGCCGCAGCCCCAGGCGACGAGAACTCCGATATCGCCGAGGCCTGGATCGGCGCGAGCCCGAGGATGGCGCGGCCCATCCGGTCAACCCGTGAACCGAGAGCCGACTCGTATGGGATCCCAATCGGATCACGACCTCGTAAGAGTTGGACCGACCGGGAGCGCGAAGTACGACCTCGGAAACGGCCGACCCGGACCTTGGATCGTGGAGAGAGACAGCGATCCCAACGGGCAGATCTCGCGAGAACAACACGCGTTCTCCATCGCGCGCCAGGACCTGCTCGCCCTCGATCCGGAGCCGCACCGGACTTCGGGCCAGCGTCGCGGCTCTCGCATCGCTGTCCGCGGTCCGGACGATCGCCCGCGCCCTTCGCAGCCTGGCGTCGGCGTCGGCCGATGAGAGCACGCCCAACCCCACCACCGCCAGCATCGTGGCCAGCACGACGACGATCAGCACTTCGAGCAGCGTGAACCCCCAACGAGACCGTCCTATTGGGCGCGTCATCTCTGGCCGCTCCGCAGAGACACCGTGCTCAAATCGGCGTCTTCGCCCTCCCCCGACGGCAGGCCGTCTGCGCCGAGGCTGACGACCTCGAACGGGTGACCATTGGGCCCGGGGACGATGAGCTCGAATCGGCGCCCCCACGGATCGAGGAGCTGATCGGACGGCATGTAGTAGCTGGCTCGCGGCGACGCGCGTCCGTCGGTGAGCGCGTCGAGCCCGACCCCGGGATCGGGCCAGGCGCCGAACTCGATGTGATACGCCTCGAGTTTGCCCGCGATGAGGCCCAACTGCGTGCGAGTCAGCTCGTGCTTGCCCTTGGCAAACGCGCCCGAGAAGCCGACCGCCAGCGTTCCCGCCAGGAGCCCAAGAATCACGACGACGGCGAGGACCTCGACGAGTGTCATGGCTCGACGCCAAGAGACCAAGCGCCCGCTACTCGGTGTCATCTCAGACGATCTCCTTCATCCTGAGCAGCGGCAGCACCGCGGCCATGACCACCAGTCCGACCAGCACGGCCAAGAGGAGAATCGAACCGGGCTCGAGCAGGGCCGCCAGCCTCTCGGTCGCCCGACGCGACCGACGCGCGAGGCGATCGGCAGCCTTCGCAAGCACAGAATCGAGCTCGCCCGCCGCCTCGCCGGCTGAGACGACGCCGACCAGCTCATCATCGATGACGCCAGCCTCGCGGAGCGACCGCGCCACGGCCGCGCCCGTCTCGATTCGGTCCGCCGCGATGCGCATCGCCGAACCCACCCGCGATGCGCTCACACCCCGCAGGGATGCCGAGGACGCTCGCAGCGCTTCGACCAACGGAATACCGACGCGCACAAGATGGGCAAGCGTGAACAGCGCGTCGGCCAGGCACGCCTCTCGCGCGGGACGACCGATCCCGCCCGGGAACTTCCATGGACGTCGCGCCACGCCTTCGCGCATCGAATCCGGACCGCGCGAGATCCAGCCGACCGCTCCAATCAGCACGAGAATGGCGACGACCAACAGCCAGCCGTATGACGCCAGCGCCGACCCAATCCGCATCACGGCCAGCGTGAGCCCGGGGACCGGAACGTCGGAGTCGGTCAGGATGGCGCAGAGCTGCGGCAGCGTGTGGGTGCTGAGGAACACGGTGACACCGATCGCCACCACGCCGACCAGCACCGGGTAGGTGAGAGCCTGTACCAGCTTCGATTCGAGGGCCTCGAGCCGGGCATCGCGTTCGCACGCCGCGCGCAAGGCGGCGGACAAGTCGCCCGAGAGTTCTCCGCATCGGACCAGCGCCACATCCGCCGGATCGAACCACGCCGGCCTCTGGTCCATAGCCACACTCAGTGGCGAGCCCTCGCGAACCTCGTGCCGCACGGTGGCGATCATTGCGCTGGTCGCGCCGGGCGCCCGACCGAGCGTCGAGAGCGACTCCTCGAGGGGGATCCCGGCCCCGAGCATCGAGGCAAGCGCATCCAGGAGATCAATCTTCGCTCGCCGTCGCCGCGCTCGCAGGACCGAAGCCCATCGGGTTGCGGTGACGGACCGTGCGCGCGCGGGCCTTACCTCAAGGGCCAGCAGCCCGATCCTCCGGAGCGATGCGCGAACATCCGCCGCGGACGAGGCTGACAGCAGCCCTCGACGATCCGATCCCCCGCCCTCCGCCAACGGGATGGCGCGGTAGCGATACAGCATCACAGGGCCCCCACCGCGGCACAACGCGCCGGCTCAACGCAATCCTCTTCGGCGGCCAAGGTCACTCGCCGAACCTCCGCCTCGGTCGTCAGCCCGGCGCGAATCAAACTTCCGCCCGCATCACGCAGCGGCCTCATCCCGTTCCCAAGGGCGATGCGCCGAATCTCCGACGCCGTACCGCGCGCCGCGATCCGCTCGCGTAGAGGCTCGGTTACGGCGAGAAACTCGAACAGCGCGATCCGCCCCAGAAAGCCCGAGTGAAGACACGCCTCGCACCCGTGACCGCGGCAGTCCGCATGCACTCTCCGCACCAACCGCTGGGCCATCACGGCCGACAGGCTCGTGCTCAGCAGGAACGGCTCGACCCCCAGATCGAGCAGGCGGGTCACCGCGGTCGGCGCATCGTTCGTGTGCAGCGTGGAGAACACAAGGTGCCCCGTGAGCGAGGCCTGGATGGCGATCCGTGCCGTGTCCGCATCACGAATCTCCCCGACCATGATCACATCGGGGTCCTGCCGGAGAATGTGCCGCAGCCCCGCGGCGAACGTCACCCCCTTGCGCGCATTGACCTGGGCCTGGCTCACGCCCACCCCAGACAACTCATACTCGATCGGATCCTCGATCGTCATGATGTTGAGCGGGCACGCCCCGCCCCCATCCGGCACGGGATGCGCCGAGAGCCATCGGAGCGTGGCGTACAGCGTCGTGGTCTTGCCCGATCCGGTCGGGCCCGTGAGCAGCACGATCCCGCTCGAGCGCGAGGCCCGATCGAGATACGCCGCGCGGATCGCCCCGGGCATCCCCAGGCCCTCGAAGTCGGTGGGGCGCTGCGACGGGTCGTTGTCCAGCAGCCGAATCACCACACGCTCACCGTGGCTGGTCGGCAGCGTGCTGATCCGGAGATCGACGACGCGCGGCCCGCGACGCCCGCCCCGCTCATCGGGCAGCGCCGACCCGATGGAGACCGACGCCCGACCGTCCTGAGGGACCCGTCGTTCGGCGATGTCCATCTTCGCCATCACCTTGATGCGGCCAACGACAAGCGGCGTCAGTGCACGGTCGATCTCCCGGTCAGTGAACATCGCCCCATCGACGCGGTACCGAACCAGCGTCCGATCTTCCAGCGGCTGGACATGAACATCGCTGGCTCGCAGCGTGAGCGCACGAAAGAGCATCGAATCGACCGTCCGAACCACGTCACCCTTGCCGGACGTGGACAACAGGTCTCGGTCGGCCAGCTCAAGTCCGAGTTCCGTATCACTCGACGGCTGGTCCTGCTGCCCGCCCCCGACCGGCCCATCAAGCCCATACGCGGCGTCCACATCCCGCGCGATGGCTTCGGGTGCATCCCTGCGCACCCGAATCGCTCGCCCCAATCGCACGCCGACATTGAACACCGCCGCGGGATCGCTGGAATCTGTCGCGCGCAGAATCTCGCACCCGTCCTCCACACCCTCCGACAGCACCAGGTGCAGCCGGGCAAAGTCCCTGGAGATCAGCGCCAGGAAGTCCCCGCTCGGCGCGCTGCGCGCTCCGCCTCCAGGCCCATCCCCGTGCGCCTGACAATCCGCGGCCGCAGGCGAGCTCACCGGATGATCCTCGGCTCGACCCGCGGCCAGCCGTCGTCGATCCCCACGTCTTCCGCACCGACCTCGCTCAGATACTTGAGGTCCTCGAACCCGCGATCCCGAAGGACGCTCGCACGAAGAAACACGTAGAACCGCGAGCGAGACTGGTTTCTCGAGCGCGACCGGAACGCCTCCTTGATGATCGGGACCGATCCGACAATCGGGATACGGCTCTCCGCGTCACCGTCGCTGACGACCTCGATCCCGCCGAGCGCGATCGTGAACCCGTCCGGAATCGTGGCGACGCTCTGCATCCGCGTCTGCTGCCGCGGCGGCGGAATCGAGGGATTGCTGGCCTCCCCGACGAACGCGCTCAGCGACACCGAGTACTCCAGCAGCAGGTGCGCCGCCTCGGAGATCTGCGGCCGCACCGTCACGGTGGTGCCGGCATCGGACGTGCCTCCAAACGACGTCGTCGCCACCGTGTCGGAGGCATTCACGCTAATGAACGGCTGCTGCAGCACGGCGTCGAGCGTGCCCTGCTGGTTGTTCATCACGAGAAGCCGCGGCATCGACAGCGATCGACCCTGGTTCAGCGTCTCCAGGGCCCGTAGCACGACCGTGAATTCACCGGGGCTCAGGACCAGGCCGGTCAGTCCCGCGGGGTCACCGACCGATCGCGCAGGATCAGCGCCCCCGGACGACAGACCGAACAGCGATGCCAGCCGCGTGCTGAGATTCCCCGAGCGAATCAGCGCATCGATCTCAACGCCGAGATCCCGCGTCTGTCCCTCGGTCAGGCTGATGAGCAGCACCTCGACTTGGACTTGTGGCTGCCGGACATCCAGATCCTCGATGAGCCGCGCCAGTCGCTCCAGGACCAGGGGCTCGGCGACGACGATCAGCGCATTGGCCGCCTCGTCCGGCGTGATCGAGATGGATCCTCGTCGCGCTCCGGCAGCGGCGTGCTTCAACCCATCCTCAGTCGCGACCTCTGGCGCCAACGCAGAGTCCGCCGAGTCCGCACCGCCCGCATCGAACGTGCCCGATGCGATCAGGCCGCCAAGCACCGAGGCCACCTCGCTGACCGGCCTGTTCCGGAGCGTGAAATGCCGCACCGGACGGCGAGCGGACGGTGGCATCGCATCCAGCCGCTCGATGAGTTCACTCGTGATTGACTGCGCCCATCCCGGCGCACTCACGATGATCGAGCCCGTGAGCGAATCCACTACGATGTCCGCCGCCTCACCCGACAGCAACTGCTCCAACAACGCCGCGACATCTCCCGGCGCATGGTGCCGCGGCACGTACGTCCGTCGCTCTGCGTCGCCGGGCACATCCAGTGACCCGATGATGCCTCGCCACGCCGGCTCGTCCTCGGCCGGGCACACCACCACTACCGCTCGGTCGTCGGCCGAGACAAAGAGATCCCCGCGTGGTGCGCTGGGCGTCCGCGCCGATGCGAGCCGCTTGGCTACGTCCACCATCCGTGAGGGCGGGACGTGCCGAACCTCGATCCGCTCGGTCGAGCAACCCGCCTGCGGGCCCTCCAGCCGCCCGAGCAAGTCGATCGCTTGCTCAAGGCGCGAATGAGTGTCGCTGATCAAGATCGCTCCGCCTCCAAGGACGGTGATCGCTCCCCCCGGCTTGCCCAGCATCTGGCGCAGGGTCTCAAGGCCCGCGGCAGATGGACCCCGGGGGATCAGCACCGACCTGAAGCCGGGCCGCCCGATCCCGCAATCGGAGTCGGGGCCAAGACGCGAGGCTTCGTCGGTCGTCACGAACTCCGAAAGAGTCACAACCCGGCATGCCGCCGCGGCATCCTGCAACCGAACCACACTCAAGCCCACGCCTCCGGGGGGCTCAATGGTCGTGAATCCGCGCGAGGCGAGGATCCGATTGGTCAGGTCCCACAGTTCGCCGTCGGCAATCTCCCGTCCAAGCCGGATTGTGGCCGTGGCCTTGAGCGCTTGAGCGTCATAATCAATGTTCAATCGCAATCGCTGGGCGCACAGATCAAGCAGACGGGCCAGCGACAGGTCGCCAGCGAGTGCAACCGTCGGTGGCCCAGAGAGTTGCGCGAAGCTCACGCCGGGACCCGCAATGAGCGCACACACTCCCGCGCAGATCATGTGTCGAAGGCCACGCACGTTCGAACGCATGGGCGGCACTGATATCACACCGCCGACACATGCGCAAACATGTCGATCACACTCTTATGGTTTCCAACACTCTTTGCACAATTGACCCGCACGCGCGGGTGTCAGTGTCGCGAGACTGCGACAGAATCCCTCCTGAGACTCGGGTTTTGTCGCGGATTCGCGACACGCACCACGTTTCAAGATTTGCACTTGCGAGGATCCCCCGCGGCTCTCTAGATTCCCGCGCATCGCACGAACGCGCTCTGCCCACTTGGACGTGGCGGGCGCGGCGCGAGCCCTCCGGGAGACCCTGCTGATGCTTAGGACGCTCACGAGCACGTGTGGTGTGATCGCGCTTTCCATGATCACCGCTCGCCCCGGACGTGCGCAGGTGCTGCCGCCCGACTGGCTCCCGGATCCGGCATTCCTCGAGCCGTGCCCGGTGTGTGGGGGATTTCCCGGAATTGAGGGTGGTGATCCCGGCGACTGCGATGCGGAACACGGCCAGTTCCTCTCGATGTGCTGGTCCGGCAATCCTGAGTGCCTAGATCCGATTCCGCCCGATCCGACCTGTTTGCAGGCGCTCTCGTCATCGAATGGCCACACACTGAATGTGCATCTGTCGTGGGGAGTCTCCGCCGGTGACTATCCGCCTCGAAGCCTGGACCCGGTGAGCAGTTCATCGCCGTTGCTCGCGGCCGGGGTCGCCCACTATCGAGGCCCCACGGCGCATGCCGAACGTCCAACGATCGCCGGAACGATCGATGCCATCACGGGCGCGCCGCTGCTACAGGACGTGGACCTTGTATTGCCATTTGGCACCGCGGTCTTTCGCCACGTGCGAACGTACTCGGAGTTGCCGGGAATCGGAAAGTCCGAGTTCGGGCAGTGCTTTGGCGCCGGCAGCACTGGCATGCTGGCGGGCGAAACCCTCTGGGACTGGCACGGTCAGGGCTGGATGATGGGGGAGAACCCCCTCTTCCTCATCGACGCCACGTGGTGGGCCTCGGTGTATCCGACTGGGACGCCGCGATGCTACTTCATGCCCGATGCGCACCATGCGATCCCGTTCGTCTTCAGCCCCGACCTCGGCGAGTACACGGCGCCACCTCAGTTTGATGCACAGCTTGAGCACAATGGGACGTGGGATCCGATTGCGGGCTCATGGTGGGAGTGGGATGGCCAGGACTGGATCGACCATCGCCCCACCACCTTCTCCGTGTGGCTGCAGAATCGCTCGGTGCGATACACCATCCAGGCGCTCTACGAGGATGCGGGCGTCTGGGGCCAGGACCCCGAGACCGGCTACCCCATCTCGCGACGCAAGCCACCGGCGGCTACGGGGCCCGCGCACACGCATCCGGATGGATCACGAAGCGGTATCGGAACGCCGTACTACGGCCTGTGCACGTCCATCGATGATCGGTACGGCAATCGCGTGGAGATCGAGTACTGCGGCTTCCGACAAACGGGGTGTGATCACGATGATCCGGGAGGCTGCCTCGCCTGTTGCCAGAACTGTCATGAGAAGGGCCAGATCCGACGGGTGCGCCTGCTCACGGGCGTGGATGTCGAGACCGGCATCGGCGGAGACGTGCGATGGACGCTCGTCTATGTGCATCGCGAGTTCAACAAGTGGCAAGATCCCGCGAATTCGGAATGGCACACACCACAGACCGCGGTCATGTCGATCCTCGTGTATGAGAACGACGTCGAACTATGGGATCCCAACGATCCCGAAGAGGTTCTGAGTTGCCTGACCTATCGACTCGGAGACGAGCCATTCGTGCGCCCGACGCCTCCGACATCGTGTCCGGAGGAGTCGGACCGGTGGGACGAGCTCAAGCTCATCGACGCGGCCGATGAGGTCGCCTACTTCGGTCTGCCCGACAACTGGCGGCACAGAGTGCGGTACCTGTATTGGGAGCAGACGTGCGCGTTTGACGATGAGTCCAGCGGTGAGCACGACGCGTACCCCGACTGGGATTTCGATACCGGCAGATTGATCAAGGTCAGCCGTTCGTCCCGCGACCTTACTGAAGAACCTCGGCCTCCCGGAGAGTTGATCCCCGAGAGCACGACGCACACGCTGTACCGCTACGAGCCGCGGCCGTTTGTC
Source organism: Phycisphaeraceae bacterium (assembly GCA_020639195.1). Taxonomy (GTDB): domain Bacteria; phylum Planctomycetota; class Phycisphaerae; order Phycisphaerales; family UBA1924; genus JACKHB01. The sequence goes on from JACKHB010000002.1 coordinate 350,641, forward strand.
CTTGATCAGGCGGGATTCCAGCCCGACGGGCTGACCCTCACCGCGATGTGGGGACCGAGCACGATCAACGCGATCCGAGAGGCACTGGAGCATCCCGAGGTGGATTCGGACAAGCTCGAACTCCTCGAGCAATGGCCGCTCCGCCTGCTGCGGAAGAACCCGCGGGTGTATGCGGCGCCGTATCTGGCTGCGGTCACACCTCAGGCGTCGCAGAGCGAGACTCTCCCCGCGGCCCTCCAGGGCGTTGCGTATCGCCCGCTGCTGCAGCTCGCCGATCAACGTCTGATTCGGTGGTCTTCGGAGACGGTGTTCGAGGACTATGCGACGAGCGCATTCGCTGAAGAACTCCTGACTGAGTTCCTTGCGCTCCCCAACGACAGCTCCGGCACACGCCCGGTCGCGCTCGCCCCAGGCTTCGCGGAGTTTGTCGATCGGCGAAGCTCGCAACTGCCCCGCCGCTACCGCGTGTTTCAGTTTCTCAATACGCCTCTGCGGGACCAGCCCACCCACGGCAGCGAAGTCGTGCTGTACCAAGGGATGAGCAACACGAGCCAGCATCTCCTGGCGCCATATCGCAGCCTGCTCCACTATCCATACATTCTCTTGAGCGGTCGACCCGGCGACTCAGAAACACCGGATCCGGGAGGCGAGTACGCCAGTGTGATCCCGCTTGACACCCCGATGTGGATCACGGTCGTGGATGAGTATGCCGGTGGCTTTCACGCCAGCGACAGCCCATCAACGGAAGAATCTCAGATCGGGCAGTACGAGTTCGAGATCAGCGGCCTGCAGTACGTGCGCCCCGACAACCTCGAGGTGCCGACGACCCGACGCGTGATCATGATGAATGCCGCGGGATACGTGCTCAAGGACCGCACCTGGAACATCCGGTCCGGAGAGATCACGCAAGACAGCGGCCTGATGGTCAGCTACATCTATGAGAGCGGCACGCTGGACCCGAACCACAACGGACAGGTCGATGCCGAAGAGACCCACCTTCCAACGATTCGTGTCAAAGAGAAGCGATCACTGGGCTGGAGCGCGGCTCGTCTCGAGGACGAGCACGAGTCCCGGGGCCTTGTCACCGTCTACGACTACGACGACGACGATGGATGGACGACCGAGGTCGGCGCGATCGGGGTGCGCAGGGGGGGGCCCGACGCCGGCGACACGAACCCGCCCGGACCCGTCACGTGGGTGTCGCAGTTCATCCGAGATCGCGACTCCGACCGCCCCGATCTCGTGCGCTACGAGCTCGGGTTCTTTGAGCCCAGGGACACGCTGCTGCCGTACGACACGTCGATCGATCAGTACTCGCTGCTGGATCCGAGCATCATCGCGACCGGCGTCGCGGTCATCGCGCACGACTACGTGCTCGCCGAAGAGGGTCCGTCGTGGGTCAAGGGGAAAGTGCTCAGCGAGAGCACCGTCAGGTCCGGTGCGCGCAAGTCGCCCGACTCACAGCCCTACCTCGCCATCGACCGAACCGAGTACAGCTACGAGTCGTCGTGGGCGCATCAGTTCCGCACATACGGCACATCGGCCCATCCCGAGTACGCAAGCGGAGACGAAGCCGAGCTGTTCGTCGACTACGTGCAGTTGGACTGGCAGGGCCAACCCCGCCTGCGGGTCTCGGACGTCGAAGTCGATGGCGACGGCGTCGTGATCGCCCTTCCCGGGCACCTCTCGGGAACAGACAGCACCATCGACTCTCCCGACGACCTCGAGCGTGAATCTCTCCTGGATCCCCTCAATCACTGGACGTACTCCGAATTCAACGATCGCGGCCTGAAGCGAGAAGAGACCCACCAGGGCCTGCGCACGGAAGTCTCGTGGATTCAGTTCGAAGAGGAGATTGGCTCCGGCCCCGAGGTCTCTCTCATCGAAGAGCAGTGGATCTTCAAGGACATCGTGATTGACTCCCAGGGCAACCCACACATGGGCAGCGCCATGTCGCCCGGCGAGATCAACCGGTTCTACGCGGGACGCCTGATCAAGTCCGGCCGCTACCGATGGCCCTCTGAAGGACAGGGCGTTGACCCATACCAGGCCGGCCAAGTCGAATTGCTGTCAGAGCTCGTGCCCTTGTACGACTCTTCCGGGCGCATGAGCGGCCTGAACGCCGAGGGGACAGAGGGCGAGGAGCCAGTCAAGGCGCGCATCGCTTTCGACGCCTTCGGCGCGGTCAACCGAGAACGGCACCCCGACGGCACGGTCAGTCGGAACGTCAACGACCCGCTCGGACGCCTGGAACGCGTCTATCGCGGCACGAAGGACATCCACGAGTACTGGGGCACCGGCACTCCCGGCCAGCCAGCGCAGTGGGACGACAACCTCGTCCTCGTTGAGAAACGCTACTACAGCGACGGCACGCCCACCGGCGGCGCCGACACCATCGAGGGCGGCCCCAACGACGCGGGACAACTTCTCGGGGTCCGCCGCCTTCGCGGAAAGCCCGACAACCAGTACGAGCAATACGACGGCAACGGCGACCTGATCGCGCCATCCAGCGAAGACACCGACGGATTCCTCGAACGCTTCGGGTACGACTGGCGCATGCGCCACGTGTGGACACAGCGGCTCGGCGAGGATCCCGACGGCGACGACCCCGAGGAGCCCGACGTCCTGACCCACACCTTTACGTGGCTCGATAATCTCGATCGCGTGCGCTTCGTCGCGACCTACGGCGCCGACGCCCCAAACGAAGATCCCAACCTCGACCCGCGCTTGCTCGACGAATCGTGCCAGACTCCCAACGAGGCGGCCGACATCATCTCCGGCCACACGGTCGGCGGGCAGGGCCTGCGCCGGCTGAGCGAGACCATCTACAACTCTCGCGGCCAAGTCGAGGAGCAGCGCGAGTACGACGTCGGCGACGCCAGCGGCGAGTCGTATCTCTCCACGCTGACCTTCTACGACCACGCCGATCGCCCCATCTGGACCCGACAGCCCAATGGCCTCATCCAGCGCACCGTGTACGACGCCCTCGGCCGGCAGGTCCGCGGCGTCACCGCCGTCGTAGACGAGTTCGATGTCGAGACCGTTCTCACTCAGACCCTTACCGGATACGACGAATTCGGGCACATCGCGTCCATCCAGACGCGCGAGCGCCTCCACGACGCCGCGCCCGGCGACCCGCTCGACGAGACCAACAGCGTCGCGTCCTACGTCTACCAGTACCACGACCGCGATGGCCGTCTGCTGTCGAGCGTTGATCTCGGGACCGGCAGCGACGACGATCAGTTCGTCGAGGAGCCCGATGCGCCGGAGCGCCCTCCCGGCTTCACCGGGGGCGAAGCTTCTCATCCACGATGGGTGCATCTCGGCGGCTGGGAACGCGAGCTTGAACAGCTCCCCGAGTGGATCAAGCTGACGAGCTACGAGTACGACCGCGAAGGCCGGCAGGTCGCCATTATGCACCCTGACGGCTCGCGGACGACAAATGTCTACGACTCGCTCGGGCAACTCGTGCTCATGGCCGAAAATGTCACCGCGACGACAAGCAGCGAGCGTCGTCGTACCGCATATCAATATCGGGATGGTCGACTGATCAAGATCGCCGCGATCTTGGAGGGTCCTTCAACTCCTACAAATTCTCAAGAGGTTGGATTTGTCTTCGAGTTCGATGACGGCTCCGCCCAAATCACTGAGTTTCGATACGGGGCCGAGGTCGTCCAGCGCGACCCCGACACCGGAGATCTCACCGTCATCAGCCGCAACGGCGCCTGGATCGGCAGCGTCCACTTCCCCGACACCGCCACGGGTCAGCCCGCCGAAGACCCCGACCTCTCCTTCCAGTACTACTCCGACGGTCTGCTCGCCACGCGCACCGACGCCCGCGGCGTCACTTTCACCCACGTCTACGACGCCCTGGGCAACCGCGTCCAGACCCTCGCCGACATGTCAGCCTGGACCGGCGACACGGCGCCGGCCGATCGCATCGACCGCATCGACTTCACCTACGACCTGCCCACCGGCGAACTGCTCGACTCGCTCGCCTCGACCGACGGTGATCCGCAGGAGATCGTCGCCCACACCCGCTACGCCTACGACCCCCGAGGCAATCTCCTCAAGGAGATCCAGCAGCACGGCCAGGCGATCGACGAGCAGGACCCAGACGATTCGCCGCACATCCTCTATGCCTGGACCTTCGCCGGAGCGATCCCCAACCAGACCGGCGGGCCGCAGAACTTCGACCGCCTCGACTCGATGGCCTATCCCGTCCGCCCCGGCGGCACCGACCGGCGCACCGTCTCGCTGCAGTACGGCGCGGCCGCGGACATCGACGACCTCGCCAGCCGCGTCACCCGCATTAGCGACGACGAGCTGACGACGGCCGAAGGCTACGAGTTCCTCGCGGCGTACGCGTACGCGGGCTCGATGCGCCGGGTCATCCAGACCTACGGCTACGGGCAGAACGGCACGCCCAGCGATGAGACCGACGACACGATCGCCGGGCAGTGGCTCGCGTGGGACGCCCACGACCCGACCGGCCCGCCGCCGGCGACGCCGCCCTCGGCTCCCGGCGACGGCTACCCCGCCCTGGACCGCTTCGGGCGAACGACCACGCTCTCCTATCGCGGCGGGGCCGCGAGCCAGCGCGAGGCGTTGCGTTGGTCGGCCTCCTACGGGTACGATGCCGCCGACAGCCGGGCGTGGCAGCGGATCAGCCAGGACGATCCGCTCAATCCCGGCACGCTCTTTGACAACACGCGTTCCTCGCTCTTTGCCTACGACGGTCTGAGAAGGCTGACCAACAGCGAACTCGGCGAGCTCGACTTCACCGACCCCGAAGCGCCCGAGATCGACTCGGGAACGACCCGGCGCACCATCGCGTGGGACTTCGACAGCCTTGGCAACTGGGCCGGCCACACCACCAGCACCTACGACCCGCCCGGCACGCTGGACGAGACGCTCCACGCCGATCAGCTCACCGACCTGCGCAACAAACTCACCGGCATCGACCCCGGCACGCCGAGCGATCCACAGGATGATGAAGCCATCATCAGCGATCCGCTGGGCAGCATCGTTGCCGACGATGACCACTTCTACGAGTACGACGCGTGGGGCCGGCTCGTCCAGGTCAGCCTCCGCGGCAGCCTCGCCTTCGACGCCGATGGCGCCATCGACTCGGGCGCCCCCGGCCAGTGGCTGATCCACTTCACGTACGACGGGCTCGGCCGGCTGATCCGCACGCAGCGGCCGCGGCCGGGCACCGGCGGCCAGCAGCCCACCGAGATCATCACCCACCAGTTCTACTACGACGGCGTCCGGCGGGTCCAGGACATCGAGACCCTGCCCGTGCCCGGCGGCGGGCCGGTGCCGATCGGGCAGCAGAGCCAGTGGAGCATGCAGACGCGCCTGGGGCGCGAGTACATCCACGGCCCCTCCTACGTCGATGAGTTCATCTGCTCGGTCGACCGCTTCGGCGCGCCTTCCTTCATCCTCCAGGACGCCAACTACAACGTCATCGCGCTGACCGACGCCGCGGGCGCGGTCCTGACCCAGTACACCTGGGACCCCTACGGGCAGTTGATCGATGAGCAGCGATCCTCAGCCCCATTCGCCGACAACGCCATCGGCCACCAGGGCCTGTTCTTCGATCGCCTCGACGGCGACGCTGATGACCCGCCCCTGGTGGCGGGGGCGGAGGGTGTGTACTACGCCCGGAACCGCTCGCTGTCGACAAGGTTTGGAAGGTGGCTGCAGAGGGATCCGAATGGCACAGCGCTCTCCATCCTGGGTGGTCTCCCCGACTATCAGGGCACCCCTATCGGGCCGGCACGCCTGAGCATCGCCTGGAAGCAGCACTTCGGCGACGGCCTCAATCAGTTTGGCGGGTATCGGTCCAATCCGTACTTCGCGCGCGACCCCATGGGGCTGTTCGCCACCATGGTCATTCCCGGCCCGAGCGACTTGCTCCAAGCGGCGTTCGCTTCGATGGTTGGCGAGTATGCGGCGAATATGGAGTGGGATGCCGAGTGGGCGTCAGACTGGAGCCAGGCCGACAACTGGCACACGCGCGGCGACAACAGCTGGATTGAGTACGCGCTCGCCCGCGGGGCGTACGACGCGTTCCGGATCGAGATTCCGTTTACGGATATCGGATTCAACCCGCTCGATGTCTTTGCCGGGATGGACCCGACAACATCGCCGGGCTCGGCCAACGTGATGAACAAGGGGCTGCAGAATCACCATATCGCAACCACAGACGGGAGCTGGGGGAAGAAGTTCGAGGACCTGTTTAGGGGGGTGGGCTTTGGGTCAATCAATGATGTCGATGAGAATATCGTCCGCATCCCCCATGGTGGCCGGCATCCGCGGGAGTACCACGAGTTTGTCTTCAACAAGCTCAGCAATGCAGTAGGGAAGCTTCCGCAGGCGCAGGCGCAGGACGCACTGAAGGCTGAACTCAAGCGATTGGGCGACTTCATCCGGAGCAACCCGCATTTCGTCTACAACACGGCCGGGCGTCAGCCCACAGGTTGGCGCGGCATGCGGGACTTCGTCCAGTTCTCGAGAGGCAGGTACCGATACAGGGCGCCGAGGTGATGCATTGACGAAGGTTCAGAAATATTGGGCATTCAACCAGGACAACACGTCCAGACGACGCTGGGACGTGAAGGCCGAGAGAAAGTGGAGTTGGAGCACTGTGTTCCGCCTGCGCGAGGGGAGACCGATAGAGGCGGGCGAGTGGCCCGACCCGCCGCCGCTGTTCACCTATGAGGACGCGGTGATGTTCCCCGACCTCGCCACAGATCTTACCTATATGTACGTCATCTCCTCGCGCCTGCGCTCCTTTCTGGAGGCCGAGGCTCCCGGGGCCGCGGAGTACCTGCCCGTGCGGTTCGAGGGGCCGCGTTCGGAGGAGATCCCCGAGCCGTACTGGGCGATGAACTGGCTCCGCGTGCTGGACTGCATGGACGAGGACGCCTGCACGAACATCGATGAAGATGGCAAGCCGTTCATCGTTGTGCCCGTGATCGATCCCGCCAAGGCTCCCGAGGACGGGGTGCTCGGGCTTCTCGGCGGGTACACGGTGATGAAACTGATCCGCAACGACCTCAGGCTCAAGATGCAGAAGGCGGGGTTCACCGGCATCTGGTTCATGCGGCTCTCGCACAGCCGCGACCCATTCTCGCCGCAGTACCGGCTGGTGGGGCGGCCGGACAAGGATCCACCGCCACCGCCGCCACCGCCACCGCCGAAGCGAAGCGCGTCGGCCCCACGCCCGGCCAAGCCGTCAAAGCCGGCACGCACCCACACCAGGCGGACGGGCCGAGGCAAGAAGTAGCCCGGCTACCCGGCCCTGGACCGCTTCGGGCGGACGACGACCCTCTCGTATCGCGGCGGGGCCGCGAGCCAGCGGGAGGCATTGCGTTGGTCGGCCTCCTACGGGTACGATGCCGCCGACAGCCGGGCGTGGCAGCGGATCAGCCAGGACGATCCGCTCAGTCCCGGCACGCTGTTTGTCTATAATTAGTGATGGTGCATATATAACACAGTATTATTGTCGCGCCAACTCGCGTGAACGAGATTCAAAGACCAAGGAATGGATGCAGTGATTCCGGGTAGCGAAGCATGGCCTGCCATCGTGGCACAGCGCAGATTCCGGAAGTGGAATCGACTTGCCGGACTAGACAGGGCTCCCGGCGACTGGCTGTACCGATTGGATTCCAGAGTCGACGAGGTATTGACGCCCACAAAGGCGTGGATGTCGAAGGCGAAGGCAGACATCCTGTGCCCCGGATGTCGCCATCCTGCCCGTGAGGTCCGGGGTCCGATCGACGTGGAGATCGACCGTCCTCCACGTCAAGAACTGTCCTCGTGCGTGCCGGTCGGTTGTGTGGTTGGGGCAATGCTTCTCGGCGATTTGCAGTGCCATGCTTGGGGAGCCAGAGTCGGCGCGGTGTCGGTTCGCTCGGCAAAACAGGAACAACCTGTAGCCATTGATTATTTTTCACTCACGCTCGGAGTGGAGCAAGAAGTACCTCTCAAAGTTGGATGGGCAGGAAAGTATCGAAAGTGCGAATGCGGTCGTCATATTCCAATAGCTCGAGGCACGCCCGAGCACGTTGTGTTGAGCAAGGTCGATGACCGGCCCGTCTATTTGCTTCATGGCATCTGGCTCGCGTTGCGTCAATCTGCCCTGGAGAGAGTCGACTGGGGGCGATACCGAGATATTCTGATTGATCCAGTGCCCGTGTTTCTTGAAGGCTCATAAAGATATGGAGCGCGGACGCATTTCTATAGGCCCGGCATATGAACAAGTCCGAGCTTGGCAGACTTCTGGGTGACCTCGCGCAGCCAATGGGCTACCGCCGGCGGGGCGACCTACTATGGAAGCGACGAGAGGAGTTGACGTCATTGATCCACCTGCAGCGAGACCCGTGGAGCAATGGAACGTACATCAATTTGGGAGCAACGCCGAATTGCATGATCACCAAGCCAGTGCCTCCTGGCACAGGATACTGGGGATTGGAGAGAAGAGCGGAGAGCATGGAGTCTCCGTTCCGAGACCACTTTGGCGAGCTGATCCTCAATCGTAATTCGGAGTTGTCACACGACATAACAACAGACGGCCTCAGATGGCTTCTTCAATGGATTGAGGAGAATCTGAGCAACGCAGAGGCTGTTCGCCGAGCAGTTCTGGAGATGGACCCGAACTCTTGTGTGTGCAGATTGGGTGTAGTGATGCTGATGATGCGCGACTGGGCTGATGATCGGCTCAAAGAGCCGAAGCATTACTTCGAAGGCACCGCGTATTACCGATAGCAACTCATATCCGATTGCTGAATCTAGAGCCGGAGGAAACATGGGCAGCTTCTACTGTTCAATGCACTTCCGTACGTCCAAGAGTGATGCCGTGCGCCGTGCAGCGGAGGGGGCGGTCCAGCGTACAGCGGGACGCGTGCTCATCGCGCCGCTTGCAGAGGGCTGGATCAGCGCGTACCCCACCGAAGAGCTTGTGGAGCCAAAGTGGACAGGCTGGATCGCGGAAGCGGCCGACGTGCAGGATGCGATTCTGTTTACCGTTCACGACAGCGATGTCCTGTGCTATTGGTACTTCAGGGAGGGCAAGCTCGCCGATCAATTCAACTCCTGCCCAGACTACTACGGGGAGGCGGAAGAAGAGGAGTTGGCTGCAATTGGTAATCCGAATTCGTTCAGTGGTCTGCTTGACGCAATGCAGCGGGAGCGCCTGCGTGAGCTGCTGAATTCGAGGATGGTCGATGGGGAGTACACGGGGGATGGTCCAGAGTTTGACGTTGAGGATGACCGGCTCGCCGAGATCGCTCAATTGCTTGGGATCCCAGGAGCCCTGGGGTCGTACGACTACTTGATGGCTGGCGAGTCGATTGAAGGAGGACTGCCTCGAGAGGAGATGATCGAGGTGTCGAGCATGTAGAAAGCGCGTCCACCGGCCCGCCGCCGGCCACCCCGGCCGCGGCTCCCGGCGACGGCTACCCCGCCCTGGACCGCTTCGGGCGGACGACGACCCTCTCGTATCGCGGCGGGACCGCGAGCCAGCGCGAGGCATTGCGTTGGTCGGCCTCCTACGGGTACGATGCCGCCGACAGCCGGGCGTGGCAGCGGATCAGCCAGGACGATCCGCTCAACCCCGGCACGCTCTTTGACAACACGCGTTCCTCGCTCTTTGCCTACGACGGTCTGCGCCGGCTGACGTCCAGCGTCGTGGGCGCGCTCGACTTCACCGGCCCCGACCCCCACGACCCCGAGATCGACCCGGGCACGACCCGGCGAACGATCGCCTGGGACCTCGACAGCATTGGCAACTGGGCCGGCCACACCACCAGCACCTACGACCCGCCGGGCACGCTCGACGAGACCGTCCACGCCGATCAGCGCACCGACCTGCGCAACGAGCTTGTCGGGATCGACCCCGGCACGCCGTCGGACCCGCAGGACGATGAGGCGATCATCAGCGACCCGCTGGGCAGCGTCGTCGCCGACGATGACCACTTCTATGAGTACGACGCCTGGGGCCGGCTGGTCCAGGTCAGCGAGCGTGGCAGCCTGGCCTTCGATGCCGACGGCGCGATCGCCAGCGGCGCCCCCGGCCAGTGGCTGGTCCACTTCACCTACGACGGGCTCGGCCGGCTGATCCGCACGCAGCGGCCGCGGCCGGGCACGGGCGGCCAGCAGCCCACCGAGGTCATCACCCACCAGTTCTACTACGACGGCGTCCGCCGGATCCAGGACGTCGAGACCGTGCCGGTGCAGGCCTCGGGCGGCGGCCCGGTGCCGATCGGGCAGCAGGGCCAGTGGAGCCTGCAGACGCGCCTGGGGTGCGAGTACATCCACTCGCCGGGCTACGTCGATGAGTTCGTGTGCAGCGTCGACCGCTTCGGCGCGCCTTCCTTCATCCTCCAGGACGCCAACTACAACGTCATCGCGCTGACCGACGCCGCGGGCGCGGTCCTGACCCAGTACACCTGGGACCCCTACGGGCAGTTGATCGATGAGCAGCGATCCTCAGCCCCATTCGCCGACAACGCCATCGGCCATCAAGGGCTGTTCTTCGATCGCCTCGACGGCGACGCTGATGACCCGTCGTTGGTGGCGGGGGCACACGGCGTGTACTACGCCCGGAACCGAACGCTCTCGACGAGGCTCGGGAGGTGGCTGCAGGCCGATCCGAATGGGACTGGGCTGGGTGTTCTTGCACAATTGGCCTATCGCGGGCTGCCTCTCACCCCGACACATGCCACGCCCGACCTGAGGGCTACCTACATCGACGGGCAGAATCGGAATTCCTTCGTGGGCTCGAGCCCCGTATCCTTGAACGATCCATTTGGATTGTTCGATTTCAGTCTCGTCAGCTTGCTTGGCAACGCGGGCGTCCGAGCGGGGATCGAGACAACAGTTGTTGCCGGCGTCGGCACGTCGATCCTATATGTGCTGTATCAGTATCGGACCGCTATTGAGGATGCGATCAGCGAATGGGGCGTGAACGGGTTCGCGGTGAGCCGCGAGACCGCCAAGAAGCAAATGGAGGGCCAGGTGAAGCACATAGAACTCCACCTGACAAAACTCGAAGGTTCCGTTGGGCAGGGGAATCCAAGCCCAGACGACAACCACTGGTTCGGCGAGGTCCGCGCAGCTCTGGCCATCATCGAACGGCGCATCGGAGACGTTGGCAGGCGGACCGGCGCTGAATGGCAGCGCCGATTGGACGGATGGAGAGAACGCCTTCGCCGACTTGGCCGGTAGAATGAGGCCGCAGATCATGGCAGCATACGATCATGCTTGGAGACAGAATAGGGATCGAATCCACAAGTCCATCGGCGAAGCGCTGCAGCGCTGGGGGTTCGAAAAGCAGATCGATGGGGAACTGCTGGCCTTCCACCTCCTTGAATGCCTTGATGAGTGCCTCCAGTTGCGCGAGGATATCGAGAGCCTTCTGAAGACCATTGCGGAGCAGCCGACGATTCCCAGAATCATGAACGCGGTGCCACCGGCAACCGGAGAGATGTGGCACCTGAGGCGTCACTGCCGTGGCGCGACGCACTTGCTCGACGAGTTGTATAGCCACTGTTGGGACCGGCTGAGGCAAGACGGCAGGTCCGAAGATGAAATCGAAGACATGCTGTTGGATGATACGGGCTAAGTGCTTCCCATAGCCGGATTCGCAGCGGTTCCCGCTACGGTGCCGCCCGCCCCCCCACGCTCTTTGACAACACGCGTTCCTCGCTCTTTGCCTACGACGGCCTGAGACGGCTGACTTCCAGCGCGCTCGGCGAGCTGGACGTCACCGATCCCGAGGATCCGGCGGTCGATGACCTGCGGCGCACCATCGCGTGGGACCTCGACAGCCTTGGCAACTGGGCCGGCCACACCACCAGCACCTACGACCCGCCGGGCACGCTGGACGACACCGTCCACGCCGACCAGCTCACCGACCTGCGCAACGAGCTTGTCGGGATCGACCCCGGCACGCCGTCGGACCCGCAGGACGATGAGGCGATCATCAGCGACCCGCTGGGCAGCGTCGTCGCCGACGATGACCACTTCTATGAGTACGACGCCTGGGGCCGGCTGGTCCAGGTCAGCGAGCGTGGCAGCCTGGCCTTCGATGCCGACGGCGCGATCGCCAGCGGCGCCCCCGGCCAGTGGCTGGTCCACTTCACCTACGACTGGCTCGGAAGGCTGATCCGCACGCAGCGGCCGCGGCCGGGCACGGGCGGCCAGCAGCCCACCGAGGTCATCACCCACCAGTTCTACTACGACGGCGTCCGCCGGATCCAGGACGTCGAGACCGTGCCGGTGCAGGCCTCGGGCGGCGGCCCGGTGCCGATCGGGCAGCAGGGCCAGTGGAGCCTGCAGACGCGCCTGGGGCGCGAGTACATCCACTCGCCGGGCTACGTCGATGAGTTCGTGTGCAGCGTCGATCGGTTCGGCACGCCTGCCTTCATCCTCCAGGACGCCAACTCCAACGTCATCGCGCTGACCGACGCCGCGGGCGCGGTCCTGACCCAGTACACCTGGGACCCCTACGGCCAGCTGGTCGATGAGCAGCGCGCCACCGCGTCGTTCGCCGACAACGCGATCGGGCACCAGGGACTGTTCTTCGATTGCCTCGACGGCGACGCTGATGACCCGTCGTTGGTGGCGGGGGTGGAAGGGCTGTACTACGCCCGGAACCGCTCTCTGTCGACGAGGTTCAGGAGGTGGCTGCAGGCGGATCCGTCTGGGACAGGGATCGACCTCCTCACGGCCGCCTGGTCGCGAGGGCAGGTGCCGCAGACTGGGATGGGTGCCTGCGACCCGAAGCAGCACTTCGGAGACGGCCTGAACCTCCACGTCGCAGCGCTCTCGAACCCAATCGCCAATAGAGATCCGGACGGGCTGTTTGCCGGGCTGGTCGGCCTGTTCGCGCCGATGTCCACCATGGACGTCTACCTGGACTACAACGAGCAGGCGCTCTCGGGGGGTCTGAGCGCCCGTGAGGTGATCGCGGGCCAGTTCGACAACGCCGCGTGGACGCAGGTGGAACTCGCCGAGCTGATCCTCGACTGGAGCGTCGAGGACGCGGCGATCGCGGGGGCGGGCGTTGGTCTGGTCGTCCAACTGGCCAACCGCCACCACGTGATCCCGTCCTTCCTGCTGGGATTAAACAAGGCTGCGAATCGGCTGAACCTGCCGCAGAGCGAGCACAAGATCTACCATCGGATCCTGGAGGAGAAGTTCCGCGAGCAGAAGCTCGACCCGCCGACGGCCAGCGGGGATAGGAGATGGATCAGGCGGTTGACAAAAGGCGAAGTGAAGACCGCGGAGATCAACAAGGTCCGCAAAGCGCTGATGGACGCCGCGCGTCGCTTCGACGACGTCACAGGTGGGCACTTCGATGTCGCCAAGCGGACACGGATCGGGCTGAACGCCAGGCACTATGCAAGTGGGATACTCGATGTCGGAAGGACGCTTCGTCGTCGGAGATAGCTACGACACAGTATATTATATAGATCAAAATAAGACCGAGTTTGCGTTGGTGGATAAGCAATGGCTATTTGATAAGCAGCAGCAGAAAGCGAGTTGTGGCAGAGGATGCGGCTCCGTGCGCCCGCGGTACTACGGGATGTCGGTAGACGTGCCGCTGACGGGTACGCCGAGGCTCCCAACACTACAAGTGCCCATGGTATTCATCGTGCGAAGCGATCTCTGGCGCCTACTTCAGCCGCATCTCGCTCACTACGTTCTTGGACGGTGCGTCCATGTTGGCTTGGGCGAGGTAATCCGCGGGTACTCGACCGTTTATACGCCGATCGAGTATTCCACCTACACCCGTGGCGAGCGCGGTGCGAAGTACTATGTCTGCAAGCACTGCGGACTACCGCACCTCGAGGCCGATGGGACCGAAAGTCTTCTGCAATACTTCATTCGGGGCCATCTGCGAGGACGCCACGCGGCACAGGTGGGCTGCCACGGGACCTTTATCATTACGCCTTGGCTGCGCGACCAGATCGACTGGAGCCAGTTCCCCGACATCGAACTCGGAGTTTATCCCGTGCTCGACAGGCCCCTTGACGGCAGGCGATTCCCCGGCGACCCCGACTGGGACGCGATGAGGTGATGCGCCGAGGTCGTCGAGCGCGACCCCCTGCAAACGGACGGCCACGGGCAGAACGGCACGCCCAGCGATGAGACCGACGACACGATCGCCGGCCGGTGGCTGGCCTGGGACGCCCACGACCCCACCGGCCCGCCGCCGGCGACGCCGCCCTCGGCTCCCGGCGACGGCTACCCGGCCCTGGACCGCTTCGGGCGGACGACGACCCTCTCGTATCGCGGCGGGACCGCGAGCCAGCGGGAGGCGTTGCGTTGGTCGGCCTCCTACGGGTACGATGTCGCGGACAGCCGGGCGTGGCAGCGGATCAGCCAGGCCGACTCGCTCAGTCCCGGCCCGCCCCCCACGTTTCTTTGACAACACGCGTTCCTCGCTCGTTTTCTACGCCCGCTTCTCCCCCGCCACCTTGGCCAGCGCCCGCTCGATGATCTCGAAGTGCTCATCGCTCAGGTCGTGGTGCATCGGCAGGCAGAAGACCCGCGTCGCGAGGTCCTCGGCCACGGGCGGGTGATCGGTCGCCACGCCCTTGAACGCGGGCTGGCGCGTCAGCGGGCGGGGGTAGTGCGTCGCCGTCGGCACGCCCTCGGCCATCAGCGCCTTGCAGAACTCATCGCGTGTGCACGAGAACTTCGAGAGGTCCATCCGCACGGTGTAGAGGTGCCACACGCCCTCGGCGCCCTCGGTGCGCCCTGGCGGCAGCAGGCCGTCGATCTCACCCAGCATCGCATCGTACCGGTCGGCGTTGCGCCGGCGCTGGGCCGTCTGCGCCTCGAGGCGATCCAGGCGGGAGAGGCCGATCGCCGCCGCGATGTCGTTGAGGCGGTAATTGAAACCGATCGACTCGTGGAGGTACTTGTCGGTCTCGCCGTGCGAGCGGAGAGCGCCGATCGTCCTGGCCATCGCCTCATCGTTGACGGTCACCATGCCGCCCTCGCCAGTGGCGAGGTTCTTCGTGGCGTAGAACGAGTAGGTCACCGCGTCGCCATAGGCACCCAGGCCCTTGGCGCGGTACGTGGCCAGGTGCGCCTGGGCCGCGTCGTAGATCACGCGGATGCCCTTGCGACGCGCCAGCGACTGCACCGCGTCGATGTCCACCGGCATGCCGTACAGGTGCGTCGCGGCGATCGCGGTCGTCTTCGCGGTGATGCGCTTCTCGGCGTCGGCCACGTCGATCTGCATGGTGTCGGGATCTGCGTCAACGAAGATTGGCCGGCAGCCCGCGGCGACCACCATGCTGACGGTCGCGATGTAGCTCCACGCCGGGACGAGCACGTCGTCGCCGGGCTTGAGCAGGGCCCCGTAGGCCAGTTGCAGCGCGCACGTCCCGTTGGCACACGTCAGGCCGATCTTCGCGTCGGTCATGCCGGCGAACCGCTTCTCCAGTTCGGCGCACCGGGAACCGGCCCGCAGCATGCCCGAATGGAGGACGGCGACCGCGGCGTCGATGTCGTCCTGGGTCAGGGCCAGAGACATGAACGGGACGGTCTGACGGGCGGGTGCCGCGGTAGAATGGGCCATGACGCTGTCTCCCCTGGTGCCCGGAGCGGGCATGGCGGGAAGCATAGCGCGGGCGTCCGGGGACTCCCGGACGCGGGGTGCGTCCGAGAACGCGCCGGCGGCGCGGAGCCGCACAGGGCCAGGAATCAGAAGGAGTTGCGCGATGAGGGGATCGAGGATCTCGGCGTGTGCCGTTCTGCTGATGGCAGGGCTGGCCGGGCTCGGGCTGTCGGGCCAGCCGGAGCGTCGGGCGCGCGAGTTCGCCGATCTGGAACGCGAGTTCGCGGGTGAGCGGGCGTTCACCATGCCCAGCGAGGACGCGTCGATCGGGTTCCAGGTCTCCACCCAGGTGAAGCAGGTGCTGGTCGTCGGCGGGCAGGCGGTCAAGAAGGATGATCCGCTGGTGCTCGGAGACGACGCCGAGGAACGAGCCTTGCTCAAAGCGCAGGAGGAGCGGACCAAGACCGACCTGCCGGTGCAACGCCAGAAAGAGGAGCACGAGCTGGCCAAGGTGGAGTTGTCGCGCGTGAAGGAGGCCAAGGAGAACGGCGCGGCCACCGAGCAGGAGGTGCAGCGCGCGGAGGTGACGGCCCGGATCGCGGCGATCGAGGTCGAGACGGCCGAGTGGACGCAGGCCCAGGAGCTCATCTCGCTGGAGCGGTTCCGCTCGCGCGTCGAGCGGTACACGCTGCGCGCACCCTTCGATGGGCGCGTCCAGCTCGTCGCGGTGGACGAGGGGGACTCGGTCCGCGAGAGCGACCCGGTGATCAAGGTGGTCAACACCGATGTGCTGCACATCGACGTGCCGACGCCCGTCAGCGTCAGCCTCACGCTGGGCATCAAGGTCAACGATCCGGCGTGGGTGCTGCTCGATGTGCCGGGCGCTCCGGAGGTCGTGCTCGGCCACGTGGTCGAGGTCGATCCCGTGGCCGACTTCGCCGCGAGAAAGCAGCGGATCCGCGTGGAGATCGGCAACCCTCGCTCGCATCCCGCGGGGCTGGCCGCGTTCGTGCGGTTCACCGAGCCGCCGGTGTCGTTCGAGCCATATCGGGTGAGCGAGGGCGAGGCGGCCGGGGGTTGAGGGTCCACTCTGAGGGCTGATGCGTGATTGATCTCTCGAGATTGCGTGCGCCGGGGTGGCAACGGGTGGTCGCGGAACTCTCGCGACCCGCGCCGGACGATCGCATGTTCCTGGCCCGGCTGCTGGCGATTCTGGGACAGGTCTCGGCGGCGAAGCAGGCGGTGCTTCTCGGCGTCACCCAGGGCGAGTCGGGCGAGGACGTTCGGCCGCTGCTGGTGTGGCCGGCAGGGGTAGATCAGGGCGGCACGCAGGTGGCGCCCGTCGCCAGCGATGACGACGTGCAGCGTCGTCTGGACGTGCTCTCAGCCGCGCGGGCGGCGGCGGAGAGCCGGCAAACGCGAGTCTTCGGATTCGACGCCGACGACCAGATGTACGACGCGGGCCAGAAGGGCTACATGATCGGCGTGTGCGTGCCGACGCCCGAGGACGAGCCGATCCGGCACGTCGTGACGATGCTGATCGAGCAGCGGACACAGCAGGCGCTGCAGACCACCCTGGCGCTGGTCGAGGTGATCGCGGGCTACACGCACCACCACGCCGCGGCCCAAGCGCTGCGGCAGCTGCGGGCGAGTTCGGTGGCGCTGGATCTCGCGGCGAGACTCATCGCGGCGATCAATCACGCTCCGCGGTTCAAGGGCGCGTGCCTCCAATTGGTCAACGACCTGTCGCGCCAGTTGCATCTGGATCGCGTGGCGCTGGGATGGGTGAAAGGGCTGGGCGAGGAGTCGGGCGTCGTCCGCTGCATCGCGATGAGTGACACCGAGGATCTCGATCGGCGGATGGAACTGGTGCGCAGGCTCGAGACCGCGATGGACGAGTGCCTGGATCAGCAGCAGGCGGTGCTGCACCCATCGCCCCCCGAGAAGGGCGATGGAGCCGATGTCCTGCTGTCCCAGGCGATCACCCACGCCCACCGCGAACTGGCCTCGGGCGATGCCCGCCTGCGTGTGGCCAGCGTGCCGCTGAGGATCGGCGACCGAGTCGTGGGCGTGCTGACCGTCGAATCGGCGGACGAGGCGAGTCCGCTGTCGGCGGAGGTCGTCGAGTGGCTCCAGAGCAGCATGGACCTCGTCACGCCGGTGCTGGAAGTGCGGCGCAGCGACGATCGCGCGCTGCCCGTCCGAGCGATGGTGTCGGCCAGACGAGCGGGCGCGTGGGTCGTCGGCCCCAGGCACACCCTCTGGAAACTCGCGGGGCTGGTGGTCATCGCCCTGGCGATCGCGGTGACGTTCGTTCAGGTGCCGTACCGCATCGAGGCGCCGTTCGAGCTGATGGCACGCCAGCAGCGCGTGATCTCCGCGCCCTACGACGGCGTGATCGAGCGGCTGGGCGAGGGGATCCGAAAGGGAGAGCGAGTGACGCAGGGGCAGGTGCTCGCGGAGATGCGCACGACCGAGCTGCGCCTGGCCATGCACCAGGCGATGTCCCAGCGCCTGCAAGCGCAGACCAAGCTCGACGACGCCCTGCAGTCCGGCAAGGCGGGGGATGCCGAGCTGGCGCGGACGGAGGTCGCCGCGGCCGATGCGCAGATCGACCTGCTCAACCACCGGATCGAGCACGCCTCCCTGCGATCCCCGATCGATGGTGTCATCGTGGACGGAGACCTCGAGAACCGCATCGGAAGCACGGTGCAGCTCGGTGATGCGCTGTTCGTGGTGGCCCGGCTGGACGATCTGGTCGCGGTCGCGAAGGTGGACGATCGGGACGTCTCGTACGTCCGCGAGGGCGCGCACGGCGCGCTGGCCCGAAAGAGCGATCCCGCCGAGCGCATCCCCATCGAAGTCGAGCGGATCGTCCCGATGGCGATGCCCGAGTCCGGACACAACGCCTTCGAAGTCCGAGCGGCGATCGCGCTCGACCGCGTCGATCAGGAGCGGGCGGCGGCCGTCGTGGCCTCGCTCCGGCCGGGCATGGAGGGCCTGGTCAAGATCGACACCGGCGATCGCACCATCGCGTGGATCCTGTCGCGCCGAATCCGGGACGCCGTGCGCTTGTGGATGTGGTGGTAAGGCCGAGACGGAGGGCCGATGGCCGAGCGTCCGACATTCAGCCCCTTCTGGCACCGTGTGCGCGCGATGCGGCCGCGCCTGCGCCCCCACGTCCAGATCACGCGTCAGCACTACCGTGGCTCGCGATGGCACGTGGTCCGAGACCCGTCGGGCAACCAGTTCTACCGGCTGAACCCGATCGCGCATGAGTTCGTCTCCCTGCTGGACGGTTCGAGAACCGTTGAGGAAGTCTGGTCCATCAGCCTCGGGCGACACGGCGACGAGGCCCCGACGCAGCAGGAAGCGATCAACCTGCTGGCCCAGCTCTACGGCGCCAATCTGCTTCGGGTGGACGCCACGCCCGAGGTCGAGCAGTTGCTGCGCCGCGGGCGCGAACGGTTCAAGAAGAAGGCCGCGTCGCAGGCGATCGGCATCATGTACTTCAAGATCCGCGTGTTCAATCCGGACACGCTCGTCTCCTGGGTGGAGCCGATCCTGAGGATCGCGATCAATCGGGTGGGCCTCCTGGCGTGGCTCCTGCTGGTGGGTCTGGCCATCGCACAACTCGTGCCCCACGCGGGCCGGCTGTTCAGCCAGTTTGACAACACGCTCGCGCCCGCGAATTGGGGCTGGCTGGCGCTGGTGTTCGTGGTCACCAAGGCGTGGCACGAACTCGGCCACGGCGTCATCCTGAAGCGGTTCGGCGGGCAGGTGCCCGAGTTCGGCCTGATGCTCCTGGTGCTGTTCCCCGCGCCCTACGTGGACGCGTCCTCCGCGTGGACCCTCGAGAACAAGTGGAAGCGCGTGGCGGTGGGCGGCGGAGGCATGATCTTCGAGCTGTTCCTCGCCGCGTTGGCCGCCATCGTGTGGGTGCAGACGCTAGACGCGGGCGACAGCCTCGTGCACCAGCTCGCGTACAACGCGATGCTCATCGCCAGCGTGTCAACCATCTTGTTCAACGCCAATCCCCTGATGCGGTTCGACGGCTACTACATGCTCAGCGACCTGCTCGAAATGCCCAATCTCATGCAGCGCTCGATGAACCTCATCAAGCACCTCTGCAAGAAACGCCTCTACGGCCTCAAGGACGACACGCCCCCCACCGTCGGGCGCGGCGAGCGGTGGATCCTGCTGCTCTATGGCACCCTCGCCATCGCGTACCGCATCTTCCTGTTCTTCAGCATCACGCTGTACGTCATGGGCAAGCTCTTCGCGATCGGGCTGATCCTGGCCGTGTGGACCGCGGCGATGTGGTTCTTCCTTCCGATCGGCAAGTTCGTGCACTGGCTGGCGGCGGGCCAGGGCCTGCATCGCAAGAGGCCCCGCGCGATCGCCACCAGCGCCGCGCTCATCGGCGCGGGCGCCGTCCTGGTCGGCATCGTGCCCATGCCCGATCATCGTCGCGCCGCGGGGGTCATCGAGCCGATCGATCGCGCCGGAGTCTTCTTCGGCGTGGACGGATTCATTCGGGAGGCCCACGTGCGACCGGGCGCAAGGGTGAGCGCCGGCGACCCGATCATCACGCTCGAGAATCCAGATCTGGTCGCCCAACTCGCCTCGGGCCGGGCGGAGGTTGCGCGCCTGGAGAACCTCTCCAGGCAGGCCCTTGTCGTGCGGCCCGACGCCGCCGAGCCGGTGCTCGAACAACTCGCGGCGGTGCGCGAGCAGGTCGAGTTCCTCCAGGACCGGCTCCAGCGGCTCGTGGTTCGCGCGCCGATCGATGGCGTGTTCGTGGGGCCCGACCCGGAACTTCGCGTGGGCGCCTTCGGCCGAGAGGGCGAGGCGCTGGGCGAGGTTATCGATCCGCAGCGCGTCCGCGTCGTCGCCACGCTCAGCCAGCGCGAGAACGATTGGGCCGCCTCGGGCGGGTCGTCGTACAGCGTCAAGGTGCGCATGGTGTCCCGTGCGGGCGAATCGATCCCCGCCCGCGTCGAGCGCGTGATCCCCGCAGGGCAACAGCGCCTGGCCCATCCGTCGCTCGGCTTCGCGGGCGGTGGAACGATCCAGACCGAGCAATCGGACCAGAGCGGCACGCTCGCCACGAGTCGGCAGTTCGAGATGGAACTGCTGGCCGAGCCGGGCGAGGGCGCATGGCCGGGCCTCCCGGGCGAGCGCGTGCGCCTGAGGTTCACGCTGCCCGACAAGCCGCTGGCGGTGCAGTGGGTCGACGCGCTGGCCAAGCTCGTGCAGGGAAGGGTGCGGCTGTGAGGGTGGTCCGCGCCCGTGCCACCCACAAGCGGGCCTCCTGACCATGTCGCACGCGCTGACCCAGTACGACGCCCTGCACGGTTCGATCGTCAGCCGGCGGGCCCGCCCCGAGACGCTCAAGGGGCTCGACAAGGCGATTGCCCGCGTGCAGATGCTGGCGCGCCACCGCCGGGCGCGGCTCTCGTGGCTGATGCGAGAGGCCGAGCGGGTGCATGCGCTGCGGACCGAGGTTCGATCCCATTCCGAGCGGGCCCTGGACGAGCTCATCGAGACCGTTCGCGAGCGGTTTGTGCGCGGCACCGCCGCGAGAGAGGACGTCCGGCGGGGCCTCGCCGCGGTGCGCGAGATCGCGCGGCGCGAGACCGGCGAGGAGGCGTTCGTGGTACAGCTCGTGGGCGCGCTGGCGCTGTACCACGGCCGCATCGTCGAGATGCTCACCGGCGAGGGCAAGACGCTGACCGGATCGCTGGCGGCGCCGCTCCTTGCCTGGAGGCACCGGCACCTGCACGTCTTCACCGTGAACGACTACCTCGCACGGCGCGACGCCCACTCGCGCGAGGGGATCTACGCGCGCTGTCGATGCCAGGTGGGCGCGATCCAGAGCGAGCAGCCGCCGGCCGAGCGCTTCGACATCTACGCCCGCTCGATCGTGTACGGGACTCCCAAGCAGATCACCGCGGACTACCTGCGCGATCAGTTGCGAATCGGCCCGCGGGCCGCCCGCCAGCAGATGGTGGCCATGGGTCGCGCCCCCGGAACCGGCCCCATGGTGCCCGGGCTCCGCTCCGCTCTGGTCGATGAGGCCGATGCCGTGCTCGTGGATGAGGGCGTGGTGCCGCTGATCATCGCCCGCAATCGCGGCGAGGACGCGATGTCGCAGGTGTATCGCGACGGCGCCATGATCGCGTCGCGGCTGGACGAGGGACCCGACTACAGCATCAACCACCTCGAGCGCAAGGCCGAGCTCAGGCGTCGCGGGCGCGAACAGGCGCGCCGGCTGTGGTCGGGCCTGTCCGATCCCATCTGGAAGGCCGAGCGCCGGGCGGAAGAACTGGTCCGGCAGGCACTGGTGGCCCGGCACTGTTACATCCGCGGCACCCAGTACGACCTCATCGACGGGCGGGTCATCATCATCGACGAGTACACGGGCCGGTTCCTGCACGACCGCAACTGGGAACACGGTCTGCACCAGGCCGTGGAAGCCAAGGAGGGCGCGGAGGTCACCGCCGATCGCGAAACGCTGGCGCGCCTGAGCTTCCAGCGGTTCTTCCGCACGTACCGGTTCCTCTGCGGCATGACCGGCACCGTGGCCGACGCCAGGCCCGAGCTTGAGAAGATCTACCTTCGTCCGGTGACCCGCGTGCCCACCAACCGGCCCATGATCCGACGGACCCGTCGCCTGCGGTGCTTCCGATCGTCGCGTGCCCGGATGGAGGCGGTGCTCGACGAGATCCAGCGGCTGCACGAGCAGGGACGGCCGGTGCTGGTCGGCACGCGGTCCATCACGGCCTCCCAGTCTCTCTCGGCCAAGCTCGCGGTGCGCGGGCTCGAGCACCGCGTCCTCAACGCGCTGCACGACAAGGAAGAGGCGGAGCTGATCTCCGATGCGGGCCACGCCGGCGCGATCACCGTCGCGACCAACATGGCCGGACGCGGAACCGACATCCGACTCGACGAGGGCGCGCGCCAGGCCGGAGGGCTCGCCGTCCTGCTGACCGAGATGCACGGCGCCAAGCGCATCGATCGCCAGTTCATGGGCCGCGCCGGGCGGCAGGGCGACCCGGGCTCGGCGCAGGTCTTCGTGAGTCTCGACGACGAACTGGTGACGCAGAACACCGCGCGCCGCGGGCGCCTGCTCGGCCTGCTCGGTGGTCGCGACGAGATCCACTCGGGGCGCGCAGCGCGCTGGGTCTTCCGCATGGCCCAGCGTCGCAACGAGACGCGCGATCGGCGCAACCGGGCCAACGTGCTTCGCCAGGACGACTGGATCGAGAAGAACCTGCCCGGCGGCTGATGCGCTCGCCCTTTCGCGGCGCGATCGAATCCGATAGCATCGCGCGGTCAACAAGGAGCCGCACGATGCCTTCCATCCGGTTCGCCTTTCTCTGCGCCCTCGCGGTCTCGCTGCTGGCGATCGGCTCGCACGCGGCGGCGACCCAGCCCGACGACGACGCGCGGATGCGCTGGTGGCGCGAGGCGCGATTCGGCCTCTTCATCCACTGGGGCCTGTATTCCACGCTCGAGGGGCAATGGAACGGCCAGACCAACCACGCCGAGTGGATCCGCACCACCGCCCAGATCCCCATCGACCAGTACGACACGCTGCTCGATCGATTCAACCCCGTCAGGTTCGACGCCGACGCCTGGTGCGAGATGGCGGCCCGCGCGGGCATGAAGTACATCGTCATCACGACCAAGCACCACGACGGCTTCGCCCTGTTCGACTCGGGGGTCTCGGAGTTCGACGTGATGTCCACGCCCTTCCACCGCGACATCATGAAGGAGTTGTCGGAGTCCGCCCGGAGGCATGGCCTCAAGATCTGCTGGTACCACTCGATCATGGACTGGCATCACCCGGACTACCTCCCGCGCCGGGCCTGGGAGCAGGCGCAGAGGCCCGTCGGCGACGCCGACATGGCGCGGTACATCGAGTACCTCAGGGCCCAGGTCCGTGAGCTTCTCACCAGGTACGGCGACATCGGCGTGATGTGGTTCGACGGCGAGTGGGAGTCTACCTGGACGCGTGAGATGGGCAATGAGCTCTACGCACTCTGCCGCGAGGTCCAGCCCGATGTCATCGTCAACAACCGGGTCTCGAAGGGCCGGGCGGGCATGGCGGGCATGACCACGGGCGATGGGTTCGCCGGGGACTTCGGCACGCCCGAGCAGGAGGTTCCGTCCACGGGGTTTCCCGGCGTGGACTGGGAGTCCTGCATCACGATGAACGCCAATTGGGGATGGAATCGCGCGGACCGCAACTGGAAGTCGAGCGACGATCTGATCCGCATGCTCGTCGATATCGCAAGCAAGGGCGGCAACCTGCTGCTGAACGTCGGTCCCCGGCCCGACGGCACCTTCCCCGACGAGGCGATCGAACGCCTCGACGCCATCGGACGCTGGATGGACGTCAACGGCGCGGCGATCCACGGCACGCTGGCAAGCCCCTTCGAATCACTGCCGTGGGGACGCTGCACGATCCATCCCAACCAGGGGCGGCACCTGGACACCACCACCATGTTCTTGCACGTGTTCGACTGGCCCGCAAACGGCGAGCTGCTCGTCCCCGGCCTGGGGAGCGAGGTCCTGGGTGCGCGACTCGTGGTGGATGGCCTCGCGCCGATCCCCCGGACCAGCCGCGAAGGACCCAACGTGCGGATCTCCGGGCTCCCCGCAACGCCCCCGTTCTCGAGCGCGAGCGTCATCGCGCTCGAGATTCGCGGCAGGCCGATCGTGTACGAGACGCCCAGGATCCTCGCCGCCTCTGACGTGCTCGTGCGCGAGCTGCCCGTTCGATTCTCCGTCCGCTCGCAGGGCCTAGAGATCCGCTACACACTCGACGGCAGCGATCCGACCCCCACCGCTGCGCGGGCCGATGATGTGGTGAGGTTGACACAATCCACCACCGTCCGCGCCGCGGCGTTCCACAACGGAGAGCGCGTGAGCGCCATCGCCGAACGCCGGTTCACCCGCGTCGTCCCCATGGCCAGCGTGGTCCCGGCCGAACTCGAACCGGGCGTCGAACTCCAGGTCTTCCGGGGCTCGTTCGACGCGATGCCCGAGTTCAACCGCCTCGTGCCCGAGTCGGTGGCGGTGGCCGAAGCGATCGATCTCACCCATGACCCGCGCGCCGAGTACATCGCCAAGCGGTTCATCGGCTACATCGACGTGCCCACGGAGGACGTGTACCAGTTCGCGCTCGGCTCCGACGACGGCTCAAGGCTGTGGGTGGGCGGGAGACTCATCGTCGACAACGACGGCCTGCACTCGCCCCTCGAGAAGCACGGCACGATGGCGCTGGCCCGCGGCAAGCATCCGATCGTGGTCGAGTGGTTCAACAAGTCCGGCGGCGCCCAACTCGATCTTCGCTGGGCCCCCGTCGGCGGGCAGCTCTCGCCCGTGCCCGCGTCGGCGCTCAGCCATTCGACCGCGGAAGACCCGCGCCCCCCGCGCCGAAATCCATGACTCGTCCTACCCCTCGACCCGCAGGCGTCCATCGACCTCATCCTCGACATCGAACGGCCGCCCGCGCTCGAACCACGCCTGCAACTCGTACGCATCACGCTCGAGCGAGATCCCCATGTAGCCGCTCATGAGCCACTCACGCAGATACCGGCGCAGGAAACCATACCCCCCGAGGCGAGCGTACTGCGCCACGTGCACGAGTTCATGCAGCATGAGCGAGGCTGTGCACTCGACGTCCCGCCCGATGATCACGGCCCGGCCCAGCGTGATCGCTCCTGGCGTGGCCACGTCCGCGCCCAACGCCCGCAGCACGCCGCGCCCGAGACGCATCCCCACCGGCGCTCGCTCGACACGCACCCGATCCAGCAATCCAGCCGACACGTGCGAAGAGAGCGCGATGCGCTCCGAGCCTTCGATCGGCGCCCCTCGCGCGCACGCCCGTCGTCCCCGCCGCCAGACCCAGAGGCTCGCCAGGGGCGCCAGCGCCTCGGCCGCGAGCCGCGCGAGCACGCGTCGGATCATCCACGCCCGTCCGTCGGGCCCGTCGGTTCTGCCTCATCCTGGGCAAGCAAACGCGGCAGCAGGTCCAGTTGTTTGACCTCCGGGATCACGCCCGCCCCCCGCACGCCAGAGTCCTCAAACTTCCGCAGCGTCGGCCGGAGGCGCGACTCCACGCTCCCGACCAGCAGGTTGTACCGCTTGGTGGCGCGCTCCAGGTCGCCCCCCAACTGACCCATGAGCTCCAGCACCCGCCCCGCCCGCTCGTGCAACTCCTTGCCCAGCGTCAGCAGTTGCTGAGCCTCCTCCGCCAGCGTGTGCTCCTGCCACCCCACCGCCACCGCCCGCAACAACCCGATCAGCGTGCTCGGGCTCGCCAGAATCACGCCGTGCTCGGCGGCGCGTTCGAGCAACTCCGGCCGCCTCGCCAGCGCCGCATCGACGAACTGATCCCCCGGCACGAACATCACGACAAAGTCCGGGCTCCCCTGGTACTCGCTCCAGTACTTCTTGCCCGCCAGCGCCCGCACCTGCGCCTCGACGCCTGCCGCGAATCGCTCCAGCTCTCGCTCGCGCGACTCGTCGTCGGTGGCCTCGGCCGCCCGCACGTACGGCTCGATGTTGCACTTGGCATCCACCGCCACCACCCGCCCCGCCGGCAGGAGCACCACCATGTCCGGCCGCTTGAGGTTGCCATCGCTGTCGCGCACGGACGTCTGCTCGGCAAAGTCGCAATACCCCGTCATCCCCGCCAGTTCGGCCACCCGCTTGAGCTGCACCTCGCCGTACCGCCCTCGCACCTCCGGACGCGACAGCGCCCGGGCCAGGCGCGCCGTCTCGCTGCGCAGCCCCTCGTTGCTCAGCCGGCTCTGCTCGACCTGCGCGTGGATGGTCACCATCTTCTCATCGACGCGCTTGAGCGCCTCACCGATCGGCCGGACCAACTGCTCGAACGTCTGCGACCGCTGCGTCAGCTCCGCCTGGTGCTTCTGGCGCTCCGCGCCAAACCGCTCGCCCGCGACCCTGAGCAGTTCCTCGCTCGAATGCCTGAGCGCCTCGCCGGCCAGCGCCTTGAACGTGTCGGACAGCTGCGCCCGATCTCGCTCCAGCTGGCGACGCAACTCCTCGCCCGACGCGATCCGTTCCCGCAGCGCCGCCCGCTCGCTGCCGATCTCCCGCAGCTCGCGCATCGCCGCCTCGCGAGACCCCTCCAGCCCAGCGATCTTCGACTCCAGTTCCCGGCGCGCCGCCTCATCCGCCGCCCGCGCCTCGTCCAACCGCAGCTCAGCCGCTCCCGCCCGATCCTCCGCGCTTGCCGCGCCGGCCCGGGCCCGGGCCAGCCCCGCGACGAGTCCGGCCGCCGCGATCGCCAGCCCCACCACCAGAATGCCCAGCACGACCTCCAGTGTCGTCATGCCCAGAGTGTACCCGAACGACCGCCAGACCCACTCACGATCTGCCTCACTCGCCCACTCCGCGCCCCGCGCTCGCCGGCCCCCTGCCGAATTGGCACCTGCACCCCCGCCCTGATCGAACCCTTGGCAGATCCCCGCCCCATCCGGCCCCCGGTGCACCCCCAGCGCCGGTCCGCCCGGCCCGGCACGCCGATTGCCCTTCTCCGGCCATGACGCCGGTGCGCTTCCATCCAGAGACCGATCCCTCCGGATCGCCCGAGGAGCGCGCCCGCCTCAACCTCCTGCTGACCTACGGCGGCTGGCAGCGCGAGTCCTGGTGCGACCGACTTCCCCTGCTGCTCGAGCCCATGGGCGTCCGGTCCTACCGCGTCGGCTCCGGGCGAGAGGCCTCGGACCTTATCCGCCGCCAGCCCATCCACATCGCCGTCGTGGACCTCGCCCTGCCGCTCTGCGAAGAGACGGCCGAGGCCAGCCCCGAGGAGGGCGGACACCGCATCCTCGAACTGCTCCGCCGCCTCGACCAGCCGCCCCCCACCGTCGTCGTCAAGCGCACCCGCTCCCACCGCGACGACTCGCGCGAGATCAACGCCGCACTCCGCGCCGGCGCCTTCGCCATCGTGGATCGCCCGCTCGACCTTCGCGGCCTGGAGACCATGCTCGAGGTTCTCCGCCGCTGTCTCTACCGCTTCTACCAGAACCGCTGGCCCGGCTTCCTCGGAGGACCCGCGCCGCAGTAGTCCATCGTTTCCTCATCCTCGTTCTGCTTTTTCGCTTTTCGCTCTGGAGGATCCATGCCCGCCGCAACCAAGTCCAAGATCAGCGTCCGCCCCCTGCACGACAAGCTCCTCGTCCGGCGCGATGAGGCCGAGTCCAAGACCGAGTCGGGCATCTTCCTGCCCGAATCGAGCAAGGAACGCCCCAAGACCGGCATCGTCGAGGCCGTCGGCGACGGCGCCCTCAACACCGACACCGGCGAGCGCGTCCCCCTGACCGTCAAGAAGGGCGACCGCGTCATCTTCACCTCCTACGCCGGCACCGAGATCAAGCTCGACGGCGACGAGCTCCTCATCATGAGCGAAGACGACATCCTCGCCGTGGTCGACTAACCACAGAATCAGGCAGGCTTCCAGCCCCTCCGCCACGCCACCTCCCATGACACCTGACCAACTCCGCAAAGCACTGGCCGAACTCAAGGGCGAACGCGACGCGACGTTCGCCATCGTCGGCATGCCCGAGGGCTCCGCCTGCCTCACCGTCCCACACGCCATGCTCGTTCCCGATGAGCCCGACCATCTCGTCAAGGTCACCGACGGACGCAGCATCTACATCCTCGACGCCGAACGCATCGCGTGGATCCGCATCAGCCTCAAACACGTCACCTGAACCCACAGCCCATTACGTTTGGAGAACACCATGGCCGCGAAAGACATTGCCTTCAACACCGATGCCCGCGAGCGCATCCTGAAGGGCGTCCGCAAGCTCGCCCACGCCGTCAAGGTCACCCTCGGCCCCTCCGGCCGCGTGGTCGTCCTCGAGAAGTCCTTCGGCGCCCCCACCGTCACCAAGGACGGCGTCACCGTCGCCAAGGAGATCACCCTCGAGGATCCCTACGAGAACCTCGGCGCCCAGATGGTCAAGGAAGTCGCCAGCAAGTGCTCCAAGGACGCCGGCGACGGCACCACCACCGCCACCATCTACGCCGAGGCCATCTTCTCCGAGGGCCTGAAGAACATCACCGCCGGCGCCAACCCCAACGAGATCAAGCGCGGCATCGACAAGGCCATCAGCGCCGTCGTCGCCGAGCTCAACAAGATGTCCAAGAAAGTCTCCTCCTCCAAGGAGATCGCCCAGGTCGGCACCTGCAGCGCCAACCAGGACGAGCACATCGGCAAGATCATCGCCGACGCCATGGACAAGGTCGGCAAGGACGGCGTCATCACCGTTGAAGAGGGCGACACCCTCGAGACCGAGGTCGAACTCCTCGAGGGCATGCAGTTCGACAAGGGCTACCTCTCCCCTCACTTCGTCACCAACCCCGGCAACATGGAGTGCGTCCTCGACAAGCCTTACGTCCTCATCCACGAGAAGAAGATCACCTCCGCCAAGGACCTCCTGCCCCTGCTCGGCAAGGTCGCCGAGGCCGGTGCCTCCCTCCTCATCATCGCCGAGGACGTCGAGTCCGAGGCCCTCGCCACGCTCGTGGTCAACAAGCTCCGCGGCGTCCTCAAGATCTGCGCCGTCAAGGCCCCCGGCTTCGGTGACCGCCGCAAGGCCATGCTCGAGGACATCGCCGTCCTGACCGGCGGCACCGCCCTGATGGAAGAGCTCGCCATCGACCTCGAGAAGGTCGAGCTCAAGGAACTCGGCCGCGCCAAGAAGATCACCATCGACAAGGACAACACCACCATCGTCGAGGGCGCCGGCTCCTCCAACGCCATCAAGGGCCGCGTGGACCTCATCAAGGCCCAGATCGACAAGGCCACCAGCGACTACGACCGCGAGAAGCTCGAGGAGCGCCTCGCCAAGCTCGCCGGCGGCGTCGCCCAGGTCAACGTCGGCGCCGCCACCGAGGTCGAGATGAAGGAGAAGAAGGCCCGCGTCGAGGACGCCCTCCACGCCTGCCGCGCCGCGGTCGAAGAGGGCATCCTCCCCGGTGGCGGCGTCGCCGTCATCCGCGCCCGCAAGGCCCTTGACGCCCTCCGCAAGAAGTCACACGGCGACGAGCGCGCCGGCATCGACATCGTCGACCGCGCCCTCTCCGCCCCCATCAAGCAGATCGCCGCGAACTGCGGCCTCGACGGCTCGGTCATCGCCTCCAAGGTCGAGGAGGCCACGCAGGCCAACCACGGCTTCAACGCCCTCACCCAGGAGTTCGGCGACCTCGTCCAGATGGGCGTCATCGTCCCCACCAAGGTCGAGCGCGTCGCCCTCCAGAACGCCGCCAGCATCGCCAGCCTCCTGCTCACCACCGAGGCCGCGATCGTCGAGCACAAGGAGAAGAAGGAGAAGGTCGGCGCAGGCGCCGGTATGGACGACATGGATTACTAGTCCGACACCATCACATGCTTCCGTGACTCAGAACCCAGGGACCGCAGTCCCTGGGTTTCTTTCTTTCGTTCCACCGATCATCGAGGACGACGATCGGTGGCGCCGGCCCGCTCACGCCACGTCCACCCGTTCTCCCCGAGCCTCGGGCCCGCCATACCGCTTGATCGCGTAGGAACCACCGGCCAGCCCGGCGCCCCGGACCAGCCCCTCGATCGACGCCCACAATCGGTCCGCATCGGGCCCATACATGTAGAGCACGGCCTCGCCCTCGCCCCACTCATCCCCGTCGAACTCTCCCGCCCCAGCCGCGTCGATCGCGCTGGCCAGCCGATCCTCGAGCCCGAACACCAGCTCGCGTTCCGCCTTGCTGGGCGAGGCCTCGGCCATGCGAACGTGCAACAGCACGGCGTGCTCCGCGGCACTCTCCGCCGCCGGACTCGCCGACGCCCTCTTCCCAAACAGCCGCTTGAACATCACTTACCCCCCACGCCCGCGACCTCATCCGCAAACCGCCTCACACCGCCGCGATCACCCGCGCCACCCCCAGCGTGTCGGCGTACTGCTGAAACCCCACCGCCTTCCCGTCCCTCAGCCGCCACACGTGCGCGAACTGCGTGTGCTGCGCCCGGCCCGTCGCCCGATACGTGCCGAGGTACCGCCCCAGCGCCACCACCGCGTCCCCGGCGTCGAGCAGCTCATCGACCCGCACCGCAAACCCGTCCCACTCGCTCGCGCACCGCGCAAACACGCCGTTGAGCACCGCCTCGGGCCCCACGTACGGGTTGCCATCGGCGTAGGGAAAGTTGTCGGCCTCGTTCCAGACGATGTCGGGGCTCATCGCGCCCAGCACCGCGCCGACATCACCGGCGCCAAACGCCTCGTACATCCCCCGGATCACTCCCACATTCGACTGCGCCATGCAAGCCCCTCCAGTCCACCACGAATCCGCGCCCACCCGCCGCGCCGAGTCTACCGCTCGCCAACCGCCGCCCGATTTCGCCACCCGCCGCACGCGACCGATCGCCCACCACCCGGCCTCGCTAGGTGGGCCCCCATTCCCGGTGTCCAATCCCGGTCCCCTCCCCGGCTCGGCGGGGAAGCGGGGCTACCACCCCTCCCTGAACTTCCTCCTCCTACCCACGGGCGGGTGGGAGCGCCCCCGCCGAGCCCTACCCCCTTCCACTCGTCCCCCAAGACCGCCCCATCCTCCGCAAGTCCTCTCCCGGCAGGACTTTGCACCATCTTCCATAATCCTCACAAAAACCTATTGACACGCCACAGATCAACCGTACACTACCCAAATGAGCCTTCCCGACCTCAACCCCGCCGACGCCACCCTCCTCGCCCGCTTCTTCCAGGCCCGCGCCGACCTCCACGCTCTCCTCAAGGCCCCCGACCCTCCCGACCTCATCACCCTCCTCTCCTTCCTCGCCCGCCCCGACATCGCCCCCTGGCTCGACCACTACCACAACCTCCACGCCCGCGCCCTTCGCAGCGCCGCCCACGACGCCCTCGCCCGGCTCATCCAGGCCGGCGATGATCCGATCCAGCGCCGCCTCGCGGCGACCGCCCTCCTCCACAACCTCCGCCCACCGCGCGCCACGCGCTCAGCGCCCTCCGAACTCCAGCAGCGCCCGCGCGAGCCCCACCCGCGCAATCCCAGCCTGCGCAACCCCCGGCGCCACGAGGCTCCCGAGGACACCGCCGCGCCGCTCGCGCCCACCGTGCCGCCATCGCCCGAGCCCACGCCGTCGCTCCCCGAACTCACCGCATCACTGCACGATGCCCTCGTCGCCCTCGGCATCGACCCCGACCTCTTCGACGCCGCGGATGAACTGCACGACGCCGCCCTCGATGGCGACCTCGCCGAACTCCTCGAAGACGACGCCCTCAGCGGCGCTCTGGGAGAAGATCTCCAGCGCGCAGCGCAGCGCGGCGAACTCGCCGACGCCCTCGAAGACGCCATCGACCGCGACGACAACCTCCCCGCCCTCGCCCAGGCCTTCCGCCGCGACCGCTCGCTCACGAACGATCCCGCCCCCGGCCCCGCCGGCTAGCGCGACCGCCGCGGGTCACCGGCGAAGACGCAGCCGATTCAGACCCCGCGACGCCTGTTCGCGCCCAGCAACCCCAGCATGCCGAGCGCCGCCGCGCCCGGCGGCGCGGGCACCGCCACGCCGAACGCGCCGAAAAGGAGCGCATCTCCATCCCGGCCCAGGCTCTCGATCCGGATCGGGTCCGTCATCAGCACATCGCGCCCGATCAAACGTGTCGGAACCGGTTGCCACCCACGCTCATCCAACACGTAGATGCCCGCGATGCGCTCGACCAGCGACGGATCGAAGGTGACCTCCAGTGCTGCGCTCCCCTCCTCCAGCATCCCGTCGATCGCCCGAAGCTCATACACCCCGCTGATGAGGTCCAGTCCCGCCGGCCCCCGGCCGATATCGCCCCGCCGAAGCAACTGCAGGATCTCAATCTCGGGAGCCTCATCCTCGTCGCGCATCTGCGTGATCCACGCCGTCCCCGAAAGCTCCGTCTCGATGCTGTTGAACACCGGCCCACCCACCGACGTGTCCAGCCCGACGGGAAAGTCGAACCTCGGGTTGCTCTCATGCGGCCCGCGATCGCCCGGGCTCAGCGCGTTGCTCCTCGTCAGGCTGACCGTCCAATGCAGCGGAACCTGGACGGTGATGCCGCCGACATCGACCGGCACGGCCCCGAAGTTCCCGGTGAGCAGTGGATACCGCTCCTCGAACTTCAGCGTGCTGATCCACGACCCCAGGTTGTCGAACCCCCGCGTCAGATCCAGCGCGCCCCGCTTGGCGTCGATCGCATCCTTGATCATCTCGCTCGACACGCCACGCGGCGGTGGACCGGCGGGGACCCAATCCGCCCGGATCGTGTAGCTGACGCTCGTCGTGGCCGCCTGCACCGAAGCGATGCCCGGCACGGTATCGAACGACCTCGCGACGCTGCGAAACCCCCGGCCCTCACCGTCGGGATCGACACCGGACCAGCACGAGTACAGCGTCGCCTCGATGTTCGCGCGTCCGTTGGGCGCCATGATCTCGTACACGGGCATCTTCGGAACGCCGGTGCCACCCATGAATCCGGCGTAGTACGTGTCCTTGTCCAGAACGATGCCGCCGCCCAGTCGATCGCCCTCCCCGATCCCCTTGATCCCATCGAGTTCCGCGTAATATCCGTGCGCGTTGATGTCGAGCTTTCCGCGCGGCGTCGAGGTCCCGGGCCGCTTGGCGATCGTGTCGTACGCGTTCTGCATCGTGCCCCGACTCAGGTCGTAGATCCACGTCCCGCGAGCCCGCCGCGACCGGAACCCTACAAGCACTCTGTCACGCCCCCGGCCCATGTAGATCGGATCCGCGGCGACCGCCCCACGATGGTCGAGCAACCGATCGCGATCGTCCAACTGCCGGAAGGGGTTGCCGTCGGTCGCAAGTCCGGCCTGGATGTACGCGAACAGCCGTCCGTCCGCGTCGAATCCCGCCTCATCGCCCTCGAAGACGTACAGCAATGTGTTCTGGGCCCAAGCCTCCCCAGCACACACAACCACCGCGCACGCAACAACCGTCCGGGTCACACAGCGCATTGCCTCGTCTCCTCCTCACCGCGGAACGGAGAGGTCTCCTGCGCTCAGCGTACTGCGAGAGTCAGCGCGGGTGCAAGAGCTTCTCGACCGCCCGGGCGCGCGCGCCGTGGGGGCTCTGGCGACTTCTGCGGGGCTCTCGCCCGTCCGCCTGGCACGCACCTCGAGCCCAGCACCGCCATGCCAGCCCGTGATCGCGTCGGCGCGCGGGGCTCTCCCATCTGCGGACCGCGCTCCCCGGGTTCAGCCCGCGCCGCCATACTTGCGGATCATCGCCAGCCCGCCCACCACGCCCGCGCTCGCGAGCCACAACATCCCCACCGAGTGCATCACCAGCGGCAGCACGTTGAGCCCGATCCCCGCCACCAGGGGCGCCGGCTCGCACTGACGCTTGCCCCAGACCAGCAGGCCAAGCCCCACCGCGCTGATCACGATCCCCGATGCCAGCATCCCAAACGACATGTCGAGCATGGCGCTGTCCCCTTCAAACAGAACCGGTGCGCATCGGCAATCGCCCGCCTGCGCTTCGGGCGCCGATCGCGAAACGGCCGGAATCCGCGCCGCGCGGCCCGCGCGAAAGTCAGAACCCCCGCTTCGAGTCATGGCCCGGATTCCCGGCCCCGAGTCCGGGCCGCCCCAAACCCCACACCTTCATTCCGGACCACGTGGGTTTCTTTGAGATCGCCGCAAGCGACCCCAAGCGCCGCGACATGCAACAATGCCACGTCGAATCCTCGAATCGCGGGAGGAACACCATGCGCAGCACACTGATCTCGGCCGTTGTCGGCCTCTCGGCGCTGGCAGCGCCGCACGCCGCGGCACAGTTCATCATCGAGAACACCCAGTTCGGACACGGCAACGTCTCCACCGAGGCCCGCACCGCCGAGGACTTCGCCTCCGACGGCGATTCGCTGTCGTTCAATCACGACCAGCACTTCGAGGACCTGACCGCCTCGCTCTCGAAGATCAGCCAACTGCCCCAGTCCACCGCCTACGCGGACCAGGTGCAGTCCGCGTGGTTCGGGCGCGGGCCGCGCTCGATGCGCATCACGTCGTCCTCCTGCATCAGCGCGATGGGCTGGAGCGATCCCGCAGAGGACCAGACCCCCAACACGGCCGACGCCAGGAGCGAGGCGTCGTTCGTGCTGGTCTTCGAGGCCACCGAGCGGTTCGAACTCCACCTCCAGGCCGGGCTCGTCGCCTCCAGCTCGGGCCTCGGCGACTCGCTCGCCCAGATCTTCATCTACGGCCCCGACGGGATCGTGATCGCCGACGCCGCGGCCACCCGCAACGATGGCTTCATGGTCCGCAACATCGATCAGCGCTACACGCTCAATCCCGGCGGCTACGTCGTCGAGATCATCGGCTTCAGCGACGCCCGCACCTGGGCGGACCAAGAAGGCGGAACCGAGAACAGCTCCGTCGTGATCTCCTGGTTCATCGACGCCGACCTCAAGGCCGCGCCGAGGCTCTGGTTCCAGCGATAGCCGTCAGTCTGCCGAGCCGTCGGGGCAGATGAACTCGACGGTGTTGTCCTCCGGATCGCGGAAGAACAGCGCCTTGGCCCGCATGTGCGGGAAGTCCACCCGCATCACCGTGAGCCCCAGCCCCTCGAGCCGCGCGCACTCCGCCTCGTAGCGAGAAGCTTCAATATCGAACGCGATGTGGTTCAGCGTGGAGGTCCGCCGCACGGGCGCCTCGAACTTGCCCTTGGCCGGAGGGTGCCGCGCCGGATCGATCAGCACCAGCAGCGGCGGGTGCGCCCGGCCCGGCTCGCCCGCGGCGATCGACAGGAAGACAATGGTCGGCTCAACCTCGGGCGATTGGCCGTACACCTCCAGCCCAAGCACCCGCTGGTAGAACTCGGACATCGCGCCGATGTCCCGAACGTTGATCGCGATTTCCGCCACACCGCGAACGTACGCCATGCGCACATGCTAGCTGACGCCCAGCGCACTCCACGCCAGGAACCCCAGCACCAGCCCCCACAGCGCCAGCGGCACCCAGCGCGGCGCATCACGCCAGCCCGACCGATCGATCAGCACGCCGCCGCATTCCCGCTTGGTTCGGGCTCGCATCACGTCGCCTCCGCGACGGCGCCGCCCTGCGCTCCCGCACGCGCCGCGCCGTCCAACCAGTCAAGCGACGAGGGCCGGCGCCACTCACGCCCAGAGGCCTCAATCGGTACGGGGCGATTCCGCGAGCTTCTGTCTGACTCCCGCGGCGATCGCCCGCGCCACGGCGTCCGCGTCCGACACGTCCTCGAAGATCTCCACCCACACATGCGCGCCGTCCGAGGCCCGGATCAACTCCCCCGCGAGCCGCAGGCCGCCATCGCGCCGCACGAACCGCGCGTTGACGACGTACCGCACGCGAAGCTCGCTCGCCAGTTCCTTCAGCGTCAGGTCGACCGAGCCGAATCGCTCGGTGGTCGTCGGGCCCACCACCTCGAACTCATCCGCGCCCAACTCGGCCAGCAGCAGCGTCGCGATTGGCGACGGGTCCGGCCCCTCGTACGACTCGGGCGGAACAAACGGCATGATCGCCAGGCGGACGCGTTCCTCGCGCGCTGGACGCAGCGCCGCCACCAGCGCGACGACCCCGATGAGGGCGACCGCCGCGACCAACCCGATCACGCGCCCCGCGTTGCGCCACTCACCCGAGCGCGAGGCCCCATGCCGCGCGGGATCGTCCGGCGCGACCATCGTGGCGCCCGATCTCGCGCCCTCTTGATCATCGATCGCCTCCACCCCCACCCGCAGCCGGTATCCCCGGCGCGCCAGCGTCTCGATCGACGACCCCTCCGCCGCGCTCTCCCCCAACGCCGCGCGGATCTGGCGCACGCAGAAGTGTAGGTTCTGATCGAACTCGACCCGCACGCCCGGCCACAGCGCCTCGCGGATCTCCTCGTGCGTCACGAGTTCGCCCCGTCTCTGGATCAGCAGCGTCAGGAGCTGCGCCGGCTGGGGCGGCAGGCGCGTGACGCCCCCGCCGCGTCGGACCTCGCCGGATCGGGCATCAAACTCGACCTCCCCAAGCCGGTAGCGGCCCGCGCCCGATGGTGCCCCCGGCTCAGTCATCGGCGCAGCTTACTCGGTCGCCCCGCGATCGCGCAGCAACGCCGCCACGTCCTCCCGCCCGCGCTGCAGCGCCAGTTGCAGCGGCGTCAGCCGCTCGCCGGAGAACTTCCGGCCGATGCGGTTCAGGTCCGCGCCGCGCTCGATCAGCAGCGCCGCCATGTCCACCTGACCGTTCATCGCGGCCCAGTGCAGCGCGGTCGTCCCGAGATAGTGCTGCCCCTCGATGCTCGCCCCGGCGTCGAGCAGCAACTCCATCAGATCGATCCGGCCGCCACCGATGACCGGGTACCACAGCAGCGCGAAGTCGTGCGCGCCGCGCTCGGTGATGCGCGCCGGGTCCTCCTTCAGCAACGCCCGCACCCGTCCGGCGTCCCCCCGCATGACCGCCGTCGGCAGCGAGTACGGCGCCCCGTGGCTCAGCAGGAACTCGACGATGTCGTGGCGGCCCATGTGCGCGCCGGCTTCCACCGCGGCTTCGGTGGTCATCGCGACCGAGTGCGCGAGGCGGGCATCCCGCCCGACCGCGGCCCGCACGGCGTCCAGATTCGTGTGGCTCGCTCCCACGACCGGCCCGCGCTCCATGATGGAGAGGCCGTCAAAGTCGGGCGCTCGGTACTCGGCTCCGCTCGCGTCGTAGGCCCGGCGCGAGGTCGAGTGGTCCCTCGCGATGCTCCGATGGTCGCGCAGCATCGCCGCGGCGCGCTCGTGCCCGGCGCGCTCGGCGTGGTCCACCGCGCGCAGGCCCTCTCCGTCGCGCGCGTCCACCGGCGCATCCTTGCGAAGCAGGATCTCGACGATCGCGGTGCTCCCTCGGCTCGCGGCGACGTGCAAAGCGGTCACGCCGTCGGGCTCGGGCAGACTCGGATCGGCGCCGTTTCCCAGCAGCGTCGCGGCGCACACCTCGGCGCCGTCCAGATCCGGAAACTCGCAGGCGCCGCGGAGCGCCGAGATCCCGCGAGCGCCACGGGGACGTGCGTTGGGATCGCCCCCGTACTGGTAGACGCGCCAGATCTGGTCGCCCGCGCCACCCATGGCCGCGGCGAGCATCGCCGAGCCCCCGATCGGATGGTCCCGATTCACCTCCGGGGGATCGCGCCGCGCCAGTTCATCCAGCCGGGGCCAATCCAGCGCCAGGGCCGACTCGTGGACGTCCGGCTCGTACCCCGCGGCGCGGATCATCCCGCCGACTTCGGAATGGCGATTGAGCAGGGCGAGGGCGAACGCGCTGCGACCGAGGCCGTCGTGCGCCGAAGCGAGGCCCGGCTCGGCCGCGAGCATCCGTTGCACGGCGGACCCGTCCCCCTGCTCCACAGCGCGGAGGAATCGCTCGACGTCCGGGTCGCGCGGCCTTCTCGTGGCCGCCCGGCCGGGCGCGCCGATCGCGGCCACGCCCGCCAATGCCAGCGTCTCGGAGATGAATGCGCGTCGCGAGATTCCGGGCATGGGTGGCCTCCTTCGGCCTCCACCTACCGCCGGCCCCGCCGCGAGTCGCCGAGCATGCCTGAGAAGATTCTGAGATTGGTCTGAGATCGCCGGCGTGAGGTCTGGGCGCGGGGATCGTGCCGCGAAACCGGCCGAGCGCGGCTCACGGAGACTCGGTGTCTTCCCACGGCCCGATCGGCTCATCGTCGATGAATGCCGGTTCTTCCTCTGAGATCGCCAGCGCGTCGTGGGGAGTTCCGCGGGGGAGACTGGCCATCATGCGGTCGCCGAGCCGCCTCAGGCTGCCGACGCCGGTCGCCCGGGCCGATCGGTCCAGGGCCTCGCGCAGGGCATCGGGATCGCCCATGAGCGTGTGGATGTCGTCCTCTCTGAGGTAGAAGTCCCAGACCTTCTTGGGGTGGTTCCTCGCGAGGTTCTCCGCCGATGCTCGCTTCTGGCGGATCAGCGGATCGCCGAACCCGTAGACGATGGCGGTCAGGTCCGTGAACTGCTCGTAGGCGCGGGCCCACGGCTGCAACGATCCCTCCGGGCTGTTCATGAAGCGCCGGTACAACTCGCCGACGTTGGCGAGTTCGGGGGCGGTCATGCGCGAGTAGTGCAGGGCATGGGCCAGTTCGTGGGCCATCAGGCCGAGCAGGACATCGTCGAGGTCGTCGGGCGGGTCCAGCAGCAGGCGCTTGTTGATCACGACCCTCGCGCTGTCCACGCGCAGCAGGCCATCGACGGTCGGCGTGGTCTGGCCGAGGCCGCCCATCTCGCGGACGATGACCTCGATGGCGATCCTCTCCAGCCCGTAGGCGATGATGGCCTCCTGCACCGCGCCCTGCACGGCGGGGAGTTTGCGACGGATCGCGATCTCCTCGTCCCGGTCCGCGGCCTTGATGAGAAAGACGGTGGAGCCGCGAGAGTGGCTGGTGCAGCCCCAGACGCTCGCCCAGGCGCAGGCCAGCAGCAGGATGGCGAGGAAACGGAGCATCGGTCGGGTACTCTAAGGCCCGAGACCGGCGGGAACCCGTGCCGCGTCACTCGGAATCGGAGGCTTGCCCATTCCCCAGCGACTCTCGCTCGTCGCCGTCACCGTCCTCGACTACGACGAGGCGATCGATTTCTACATCAACCGCCTCGGGTTTGCGCTCGAGGAGGACACCGACCTTGGCGGCGGGAAGCGGTGGGTGCGGGTCCGGCCGCGGGGGTCCGACTGCGCGATCCTGCTCG
The DNA here is from genome assembly GCA_020639195.1 of Phycisphaeraceae bacterium. Classification (GTDB taxonomy): domain Bacteria; phylum Planctomycetota; class Phycisphaerae; order Phycisphaerales; family UBA1924; genus JACKHB01. The sequence goes on from JACKHB010000002.1 coordinate 389,992, forward strand.
CGCGTGCCACGGACGACCGGCAGCGCGCCTCGGTCGGCAACCAGACGGGCGGGCGGGTGTTCCTGTTCATCGAGACGGACGACTTCTGGCGCGACCACGGGGCGTTGACCTCGCGCGGCGTGGCGTTCGTCCGCCCGCCGCACGAGGAGCCGTTCGGGACGGTGGCGGTGTTCGAGGACCTGTACGGGAATCGGTTCGACCTGATCCAGCGCCGCGGGTGAGCACATCCGGGGCGACGGGCGGGCGGTTTTGCTCCCACGATGCCGGCGCGAGTTGGCCCCCCGCGCGCACGCGTCCACGTCGTCAAGAGTTGTCGCTCGTGGTCACTCCGTGACCATTGAGAGCGAAGAAGCGGGCGAAGGGAATCGAACCCTCGACATTCAGCTTGGGAAGCCGCGGGGACCGCGTTTCAAAGACCGCTCCCGTAGGCACTTACGACTCCGCTCGCCCACGTGGGAGCGCCAGTGTCAGCGCACCGGTGACACCCATTGCTAGGCCGTATGGCGGTCATCGGCAGTGTCAGGCAGATTCAGAGTCTCGGAGGTCAGGCGGTCGTTGTCGTCGTAGATGTAGTCGATCTCTCGCTCCGCCGCGAAGTCCTGCGGATCGAAGACCAGGAAGCCGTCGCCATCCACGTCCAGTATGGGATCGGTGTCCCGGTCGAGGGCCAGGCGGTTGCCGGCGCCGTCGAAAGTGAACTGATCCACGTAGGCGTTGTCGAGGTCGTTCACGTCGTCGTCGCGTTGGTAGGCCTCCTGCACGAGCCGGCCTATCCCGTCGTACTCCCAGGCGTAGAGGCTGGTGCCGGTGTCGTCGGCCTCGATCGCCGCGATGCGCCGGCCGCAGTGGTATCCGCGTCGATGGTCCCGACGTCCGGCGTGCACTCCAACGCTGGGCCGTTCCCGGATGCTGGTCGCCACGGGACGCCTCCCGAGCAGAGACCCGTAGTCCCGTCATTAATGCCAAGCCTCCACGACGTTGGCCTCATGGCCTATCCTTACAAAGAACTGCCTGAGATCCTCGGCTAGTTCTCGTGCCGCAGATTCATCAAGCACTCTGGCTACTACTACGGAGCCGTCGATACTACTGTACACTGGTCCCTCGTCGTCGTCCTCAGAATAGCGTTGTGGGACCAAGCCCACCGATGCCGTGCGTCCAGGATCGATGTCAACTGCTAGAGGCTTGCTCCATGACATTAAATGATGTTCAATTATAATTGTGATCATGCCCTTCCTCACAACATCGCATTCGCCGCTTCCTGTAACATCACAACGCCGTCGCCACTGATTGGAAAGAACGTATGAACCTTGCCCTTGTAGTTAAAATACGCTCCAACTTTGATGCCGTTTGATAGCTCTGCAGTGACGAGCTTGCCGCTTTGGATAACATAATCGATACTTGACACAAACTCTTCAAAATACCTCGCGACGTCGTCCGGCGTCGTCAGCGCGGGCCAGAGCGAATGCCTAGCAGGATTATAGAGGGCGCGTGGGACGTACGCTGGCACGTGTTCAATCACATGCCTAAACCCCTTTTCGGACATACGCACGGTTTGCCCAGTTTTGGTGGTCAAGACCCATGCATTGTCCGAAGCAGTTACAAACGTGCGCGTGAACCACGTGGCCACTGGACCAGCATACTGTGCCGCTCTACCTACGGGGTGGGCCACCCCCGCGATCGCGTGCAGCAGCTTGGCAGTGGCCTGTGCCGCCGACAGGGATGCGTGAACAACAGCTCGTCCGCCAGCTGTAATGGCTGAACCTGGAACAAGGGACAGGATATCCCACTTCGAGAACCAGGCAACTCCAGTCACTGATCCTGTCAACGCGAGGTTGACCGTCGCCTCGACCGTCTTGCCTATCAAATAATTGGCGATTACGGAGCTGATATACCCAAGTATCCCGAGCACCAACGGGGGCAAGTTGCCTGATGGATCCGTATGACGGATCGGATCTGATAGCCCGTAAAGGAACTGCTGCAACGTAGTGGGGACCTGTACGGAGCCCGCATAAGAATCGAGTGATACAAAGCGTCCAGTAGACTCATTATACCACCTCGCCCTGAGGTACTGCATCCCAACGGTCGAGTCCGTGAACTCGCCCGAGTACAACAGGGCCGTGATCGCCGTCTCGATCGCGGCGTTGACGGACTCCCCGTATGCCTCGTAGTCGATCTTCTCCAGCGCGTACTGCTGAGCGACGTTGTTGTAGGCGGCGGTGACTGCGGCTCCAAGCCTATCGGCCAGCTGGCGGACGCTGCCGTGCTCGTCGTAGAGGAAGACCGCAGGTTCCTCGGCCGCGAGCGAGCTGATCGCCGTCGCGACCGCCTGGGCGATCACGTCCAGGCCGACTGTGTACTGCCGTTCGACTTCGGGGCCCCCGCCGTCGTCCAACGTCTCCTCGACAACCTGGGCGTAGCCGGTAGCGTTCTGCTTGTCCCACAGGGAATCCCGCGTCGTCTGGTCCTGCCCGTCGTCGGTCTCCTGGCGGATGCGGAGGCCGTCGTCGTCGTAGAGGTACTCGGTGGTGACGTCGGCGCTCAGGTCCGCGTCCTGGTCGATCTCGGCCATGGTCATGCGGCCGCGGGCGTTGTAGGCGTAGGTGGTGATCGACTCCTCGTCGCCCTGATCATCGAGCCCGACATAGACAGTCTTGCCCAGGAGCATGGTGGATCCGCCGGTCCAATCGTACTCCGTGTAGCGGTCATCCCGTCATGCACGCCACGCGGTCCGCGAAGCGACCGGCGGTCGCACGCCTACTCCTGGGGCGACGGCACGAACTCGACACCTGCTCTATCAAGGCCCGACGGGTCTTCGAGCCAAAGGCCGCCCTCGGGCCATCGGGTTGGGACAGAGAAAAGATCCGCGAGCAGCTTCTCCAACCTACCCCACGGTGTGTCGCGGGGGCCGTTCCGAACGATGAGCGTACCGCGTTCGTCTGGCGGGCGGGAGTCCTGGCCATGGGATGTCTGCGCACGCTTGTTGTTTCGCGGCGTCTGCGCGCGGTAGACTCGCGGCGCCGGCGAGGCTCGGCGTGGACGAATCGCGAAGCGTGCCTTTGCGATGCACGAGCGAGATCGCGGTCGGCGTTGGCGGGTCGCCTCAAGATCGGCGACCGAGGAGCGCTCCATGAGAGGGACCAGGTGTGCGTCGTGCGCGATCGTTGCGTCGATCGCGTGGATCGGCCCGTGCACGGCCTCTGCGGGCATCATCGCGGCAGATGATTTCAGTTACCCCGACGGGACGCTGCTGGGCCTCAACGGGGGGTTCGGCTGGCTGTCGCCGTGGACCGGCAACGGCGTGGACGTGGTGTCCGGCCGGGCCGAGACGAACGTCGTCGGCAACCCGCCCAAGTACGGCTTTCGCGTGTTCGACAACCCGGGCTCGACGGGCGATCTGTTCGTCCGGTTCGGCTTCAACACGGCGAACTTCGCGGACTCGGACTATTTCGGATGCCAGCTCTCGGTGGGCGTCAACAACAACATTCTGCTGTTCGGCAAGGGCGTCGGCGGCACGACCTTCGGGGTGGGCAACTCGGGGCTGGTCAGCACGGGCATCACGGTGCAGCCGAACACGGACTATGTGCTCATCGGCGCGTATCACGTGGTGCCGGGGCCGGACCCGGATCAGCTCATGCTCTGGGTCAATCCCGATGGCGCGGACTTCTTCAACACGGTGACGGGGGCGACCAGCGCCGATGCGGTGAGCCTCGAGCTCGTGGCGTTCCACGCGTCGAACTTCAATATGTTCTCGGGGATCGCGGGAACGCGGTTCGACGATCTGGTGATCTCCAATGACGCCTCGGGGGTCGGGCTGAATGTGCCGGCGCCGGCGAGCGCCGGCGCGGTGGTGTGGGCGGGGTTCCTGGCGGGGAGACGACGCCGCGACCGAGGGTGATGCGTTCGCTCCGCGGGTTCGTTCGGCGGGGTCGTTCGGCGGGGTTGTTTGGCGCATTGGCGGGATCGGGCGCTGGGGGCGCTGGGGCCCTTGACGGCGCGCCGGCACGGCCACACACTTGCGGACCGCCCCGCGGGGCTTCCCGTGCCTCCTGGGAGGGGGGGCCTGCAATACGGGCCGTCCATGTCCGTTGCGCTGATTCACGCGGGAGAGAAGTCACCCCATTCGGAGATCGCCCATGCGCTCGACCCTCAGAGTTGGTCTCGTTGCCCTGTCCCTGGGTTCGGTTGTCGGTCTTGCGATGGCCTTCCAGCCCGAGCCGCCTCGTCCGGGCCGCCAGCCCGGTCGCCAGCCTGGCCAGGGGCAGCCCGGGCAGCCGGGCGGTCGTCAGCCCGGTGGGTTCGGCGACCCGGCGCAGTTCGTCGAGCGGCTGATGGAGAACGACGCCAACGGGGATGGCAAGCTCTCGCGTGACGAGGTTCCCGAGCGGTTCGGCGCGTTCTTCGAGCGTGTGGATGGGAATTCCGACGGCTTCCTCGACCGCGAGGAGCTCGAGACGTTCGCCGCGAGCCGGCCCGGTCGGGGCCCCGGCGGGCCCGGGGGCGATGCGCCCGAGGGCGGCCCGGTGGACATGCACCAGAGCATGGAGCGGGCGGGACGGGCTCTTCGCGGGCTGCAGCGCTCGCGCTTCGATGCGCAGTCGCGCGGGAGCGATCTCGAGCAGGTGCAGGCGATCGAGGGCGCACTGGTCGCGGCGAAGTCGGTGGTGGACTCGGCCCCGATGTCGCCGACGGCCAAGGAGGCGTTCGGCGATGATCGTGAGGAGTTCACGACCGAGTTCCGGCTGGCGCTGATCCGGGCGATCCAGGCGTCGCTGGAGCTCGAGATGATGGTGCTGCAGAACGATCAGGAGGGCGCGCGGGACGCGTTCACGGCGCTTCGCGAGGCCCAGGAGGACGGGCACGACCTGTTCCAGCCGTAGGGCGGGAGCGGATCAGGCGTCGGGCAGCACGACGCGCACGACGTACTCGAACAGCCGCTCCTGGCGCTCGGGGTCCAGCGCGCGATAGACCGCGCGCATGGTCTCTCGGCGCTGGGCGGGCGTGGCCTCGAGCCGGGTCGCGCGGATGTGCTCGATCATGAGGTCGCGGATGGTCGCGCGCTGCTGCGGCGTGGGCTCCACGGCGGCGTAGACGGCCTCGAGCGATTCGCGGTAGCGGCGCAGGGAGACCTCGTACGCCTCCTGCAGCTCGCGCTGCGCGACGCGCTGGGCGAGCGCGCGCTCGGTGCGTTCGATCGCCTCGGGCCCGCGATCGGTCGCATCGCGCAGCTCCCATCGCGCCCACTCGCGCCAGTACTCATTGAGGATGGCCCGCAGGCGCGACCGCTGGTCGGGCCCGAGCGTGTCATCGAAGAGGGCGAGCAGCGGGTCTCGTGGGGATCCCGGGTCGAGCGCCTCGATCAGATCGAGGCTCAGGCGAGACGCCGTCTCGCGGTCGCCCGCGCTCATCGCGTCGGTGATCTCGCGGACCTCGTCGATCCGATCGACCAGCAGCATCGCGGCGGCGGTCGCGCGATCGCGCACGATCTCCTGGACGGATGCCCACTGGTCGTCGGTCAGGTCCAGCAGGCGGACCGCGGCAATCTCGGGCCGGCCCTCGACGGGGCGGAACTCGCCGGTCATGGCGCGGTCCACGATGGTCAGGCGCTGCTCGTCGGGCACGGGCGGCCCGCGGAGGGGATCGTCCTGCGCGAGCGCGCCCGCCGACGCGGCGCCCCACACCGTGCAGATCAGCCATGCGCGTGTGCTCATGGCGGGCAGTGTACCGCGCCGGGCCCGGCTCTCGAACGCGGAAATCACCGGTGATTGCGGGTCAATCGAACAGGTGCTTGAGCGCGTCGATGATCCCGTGCTGCATCTCGGGGCTGGTCTCGGTCCAGAACGAGCAATCCACTGCGTTGAGGATCTTCTCGGTGGTGCGACCCAGCAGCGCGCCGAACGTGTCCGATGTGCGATGGTGCGTGCTCATGAAGAGCAGTTCGATTCCCAGCTCCGCGGCCAGCGTGGGGATGCTCCGGCCGGGCGCGCCCTGGGCGAACTTGAGGGTCATCTCGGGGTCCGAGGCCGTGCGCACCTTGTTGACGGCTTCCTCGAACTGCTCCGTGCCGAGGCGGCGCAGCTTCTCGTGGGCCTGCTCCTCGGACAGGATGGTGTGGTAGCCCATGGGAAGCTCGTACGCGTGCAGCATCGTCACGTCCTTGACGCCCAGCAACCGGGCGACGTCCAGCGAGCGGCGAAGCTCGGGGTGCTGGCCCGCGTCGAGGTCGCAGGCGACGCCGATGCGGCGGTACATGCCGCGGAACTCGGGCTGCACGATCAGCGTGCTCACGGGGTTGTGTCGGACGACGCGGTGGGCGATGGAGCCGATGACGCCGCGCTTGAGCCCGCCCTTGCCGTAGCGGCCCATGACGACGAGGTCGGCCTTGAGTTCCTTGCGTTTGGAGAGGATCTCCTTTTCGGGCTCGCCCCGGGCGATGTGTCGCTCCGTCTCGTCCAGGCCGTGGCTCTTGGCGAAGCTGTCGAGTTCCTCGCGCGCCTGGCGCATGTGGGTCTCGGCGAGGCCGGGCACGGCCTTCTCGGCGTTGGGGTCCATGGGCTCGATGACGTGGATGACGTGGAGTTCGGCGCGGAACAGGTCGGCCAACTGGCGGGCCATGAGCACCCCGCCCACGGACTCGCCCGAGAGGCCGGTGCAGACCAGGATGCGGCGGATCTGACGAGGTGCGGACATTGGTCGCCTCCGTGCTGATCGAGAGAACCCGGATCACTCTATCGGCCGTTCGAGCCCGGATCGTCGGGACGGCGTCGCGGGGAGCCCCAAACCGGTGTCGCCGCGTGCGCGCAGCGACCGGACCTCGAATCGCGAACGCCTACCATCGTCCGATCTTTTCCTGGAGCCACAGACGAGATGGACCTCAGCCGGATTCGCAACTTTTCCATCATCGCCCACATCGACCACGGCAAGTCCACGCTCGCCGACCGCCTCCTGCAGGTGACGCACGCGGTGTCGGAGCGCGAGGCCCGCGAGCAGTTGCTCGACGACATGGACCTGGAGCGGGAGCGGGGCATCACCATCAAGGCCTCGGCCGTGACGGTGATGTACAGCCCCGAGGACGGCGGCGAGCCGTACATGCTCAACTTCATCGACACGCCCGGGCACGTGGACTTCTCGTACGAGGTGTCGCGGGCGCTCAAGGCCTGCGAGGGGGCGATCCTCGTGGTGGACGCCACGCAGGGCGTCGAGGCCCAGACCGTGGTGAACGCGTACCTCGCGGTGGGGCAGAACCTCGAGATCATCCCGGTGCTGAACAAGATCGACCTGCCCAGCGCGCGGCCCGACGACATCGCGATGGAGATCGAGCAGGTGCTCGGGTTCGACGCGGAGGACTGCCTGCACGTGTCGGCCAAATCGGGCATCGGCGTGGCGGGGCTGCTCGAGGCGGTGATCAGGCGGCTGCCCCCGCCGCGAGAGCCCGTGGTGGACCAGACGCGGGCGCTGATCTTCGACGCGGTGTACGACGACTATCGCGGCGTGATCGTGTACATCCGGATGTTCGACGGGCGGCTTCGGGTGGGCGACAAGGTCCGCATGATGGGGCTGGAGCGGTCGTATCTCGTGACGGAGCTGGGCAAGTACACGCCCAAGCCCACGCGCGTGCAGGAATTGGGCCCGGGGGAGACGGGGTACCTGATCGCGGCGATCCGCAACCTCGCGGACGTGCGGGTCGGCGACACGATCACGCTGGAGCGGGACCCGGCGTCGGAGCCTCTGGAAGGGTATCAGCCGCCCAACCAGATGGTGTTCTGCGACTTCTACCCGGCGACCACCGAGAAGAAGGGCAACGACTTCGAGCAGCTGCGCGAGGCGGTGGAGAAGCTGAGCCTGAACGACTCGTCGTTCACGTTCCAGGCGGTGCACAGCGAGGCGCTGGGATTCGGGTTCCGGTGCGGGTTCCTCGGGCTGCTGCACATGGACATCGTGCAGGAGCGGCTGGAGCGCGAGGGCGGGGTGGAGGTGGTGCAGACCGCGCCGACGGTGACGTACAAGGTGCGGGTGCGGGGCAAGGAGGGCGTGATCGAGGAGATGGAGGTGCACAACCCGGCGGACCTGCCCGACGCCGCGAACATCGTGGAGATCTCCGAGCCGATCTGCCAGGTGGAGATCATGACGCCCAACCAGTACGTGGGCGATCTGATGAAGCTGTGCATGGACCGGCGCGGGGTGTACAAGTCACAGACGATGGTCGGCGACACGCGCCAGATGCTGACGTTCGAGATCCCGCTGGCGGAGATCATCTACGACTTCTACGACAAGCTCAAGGGGATGACCAGCGGGTACGGCACGATGGACTACGAGGTGGTGCGGTTCAGCGCGGACAAGCTGGTCAAGGTGGACGTGCTGATCAACGCGGAGAAGGTCGAGGCGCTGAGCCTGATCTGCCATCGCGACCGGGCCGAGCAGCGCGGGCGGCATCTGCTCATCAAGCTGCGCAAGGAGATCCCGCGCCACCAGTTCGAGATCCCGCTGCAGGCGGCGATCGGCGGGAAGATCATCGCGCGCGAGACGATCAAGGGCTTCAGGAAGGACGTGACGGCCAAGTGCTACGGGGGCGACTTCACCCGCAAGCGGAAGCTGCTGGAGAAGCAGAAGGAGGGGAAGAAGCGGATGAAGAACGTGGGGAGCGTGAACATCCCGCAGGAGGCGTTCATGGCGGTGCTGGATACGGGAGAGGAGTGAGTGTGACCTCGCTCGGGCGGGTTGCGATCACCTGCCGCATTGAGCGTGAAGCGGGCGTCGATCCCTCCGCAGAGTCCGCCGGGTTCTCGCCGGGACAGGTCTTCCTTGTCGTGACCAACGACGCCGGCGTCGAGACGGCCCGGTTCGAGAGCCCGCCGGGATTCCAGGCGCTGATGCTCGCGTGCGATCTTGGCTCTGCGGTCCTGATCGCGACCCATCCCCGTCGGCCTGGCGCTGGACACTGGGACCCGCCGTCGGCGCGACACCGGCTCGTGCTCGATGGCGACCGCAAGGGTCGGGTGCTCATCAAGGGCCAGGGCCAGACGACCCACGTCCCCGCGCTGGACCTTGTTGTGGCTCTCAAGGACGCCCTGTGCGAGGCGTGGGACACGTTCGCTCGGCATCTGCCCGAGGACGATGCGGTCCGGCAGGACCTGCGGTGCGTGCTCGACGAGCTTGGCCAGAGGCATGCCGAGTTGTAACGGGTGCTTGGACGATCGCGCCGGGAGGTCTCCCCCGCGCCTTGCTCTCCGGACAGCCCTCTCGTCGACATCGCCTCGGACCCTTCACGCAAGGAGCGGGCATGCACCGGGCAGCAATGGCATTGGCGTTGGGCGCGGCCCTCTGTGGGGGCGGATGCGGGGACTCTCGCACGGAGGACGCGGACGAGCCGTCGCCGGGGGCGATCCGGTCGGCCGTCATGGGGTCCTGGCGACTGATCGAGGCCGAGGCGTTCGACGGCACCATCAGACGGTTCGATGGCGATGAGCAGCGCATCTGCGCGTTCCGTGAGAACCAGAGGCTGTTGTACGCCATGGCGAGCGGGGATCTCGAGTCGTTCGAGCACGCCGGCGAGGCATGGTGGGACGTCACGCTGGGCGGCGCGCTTGTGATGACGCCGAGCTTCGATGAATTGAGCGTTGCCGACGTGCGGATTGTCTCGCCGGACCGGATCGATGTGGTGTGGCGCGAGTTTCCCGGGGACGGCCGTCCGCCGTACCGCTGTCTGAGGCTCGTACGGGACGACTCGATCGCGGCCGCGCTGTCGGACAGCGAGGAACGTTCTCGGGAGCGAGAGGCTTCGGCAGAGTCTGCGATCAACCGAATGCGTTCGGCCATTGGTCTCGGCACCCTCATACAGGTGTACGTCAACGACAACAATGACATCGCGCCGCCCGATCTGGGAACGGTCGTTGTGGACTATGAGCGGCCAAGTCCGGAGCGGGACTATGCGTGGCTCGCCGACGGCCTCGACAAGAGCAGCGAGGAGTTTTGGGCTCTGGACAGAGCGGGCCAACTGGCGTGGATTAACGAGCACAGCAAGTGGGTGTACCTCTTTGGTGGTGTCCGCATGATGCAGCTACGCGATCCCTCCAACACGATCATGCTGTTCGAGCACCCGCATCGCGCGAGCGACGTACGCGCGCTGGTCGTTCTGTACGCCGATGGACATACGCAAGTGATGCCCCCCGAGGATCTGTCGGCCTCGCTGCACGAGCAGACTGGGCGCACGCTGGATGAATGGGCGGCGCGGGCCACGCCGGGCAAGCCCGAGTAGGGCGAGGCCGACCGGACCGGCGAAAATGGTCACGCGGCGGGACGGGCGCGGTGCGCTCGTCCTCCCCCCACCACGATCACCGTCGCGCACAGGGTCGATCCGATGAGGTTGGCCACCAGGTCCCACGCGGTGTTCTCGTAGCCGCCGACGTTGGTCTCGGCCAGCGTCAGGGTCGCGATGAACTCGATGACCTCGTTGAGGGCGCCCAGGCCCGTGCCCATCAGCACCAGGCCCACGCCGATGCCCGGGGTGGGGCGGGGGTCGCCGCCGCGGGCGCGCACGTGGGCCGCGACCGCCTGCCAGCAGGCCCAGGTCGCCACGGCGAATCCGTACGCGTGGGCGAGGTGGTCGTAGCGGAGCAGGCCGGGGATGAACCAGAAGTTGTACAGGACATCGCCGCGGACATCGATGAGCCCGCCGCAGAGGTGCGAGAGGCCCCACACCGCCAGCAGCCACAGCAGCGGCATGGTGAAGCCGACCGCGCGGTGGATCCACATCACCGAGGCGATCATCACGACCATCGCGCCGAGGTAGAAGATGAACTCCTCGTTCCGGCGGACGACCGCGAGCAGCGAGAAAGCGACGAAGTAGAGGGCGACGAAGGCGCCGAGGGGGATGTACCGGCCGGGGATCCGGATCATGCGGCAAGGGTAGTGGATGGGCGCCGGCGGCGCGCCAGCGTCGGGCAATCCTCGCGGCGGGGTCCGCCCCATGCCATGGGCCGCGCCGCGACGCCGGTACGATGGCGCCATGGCACGCGTGCTGGTCGTCCACTGGAAACCGGCGGAGATCGAGAAGGAGGTCTCGCGGCTGGGCGCGGTCCACGACGTCACGGTCGAATCGCGCCAGGGCGGGCAGTGGTGCCGCGAGCTGCGCGATGACCCGCCCGAGGCGGTCGTGATCGACCTGTCGCGCCTTCCGTCGCACGGGCGCGAGGCCGGCAACTTCCTGCGCACGCAGAGGGCGACGCGCCGCGTGCCGCTGATCTTTGTCGGCGGTGCGGAGGACAAGGTCGCCAGGGCCCGGAGTCTGCTGCCCGATGCGCACTTTTGCACGTGGCGGACGATCCGATCCACGCTGACCCGCGCGCTCAAGGAGCCGGCCGCGGATCCCGCGACGCCGGGCCTCATGGCCGGCTATTCGGGCACGCCGCTGCCCAGGAAGCTGGGGATCAAGCCGGAGTCCACGCTGCTGCTGCTGGGCGCGCCCGACGGCTTTGCCGGGCACCTCGAGCCGATGCCGCCGGGCGTGACGATCAGGACCCAGACCCGCGCCAACGCAGACGTCGCCATCCTGTTCGCGCCGACGATGGCGGACCTGCGGAAGCGCTGGCCGGGCGCGGCCAAGGCCATCGGCGATCGCGGCCGGCTGTGGGTCGCCTGGCCCAAGAAGACCTCGGGCCTGCAGACGGATCTGGGCGATGCGGAGGTCCGCGAGTTCGGGCTCGGCCAGGGGCTCGTCGATTTCAAGATCTGCGCGATCGACCAGACGTGGTCGGGCTTGGCGTTCACGACGCGGAAGCGGTAGGACACATTGTGGAGACGCAGAAGGCACAGAGGGATTCACAACGAGGCGCGGGGGCACGGAGAAGCAAGCAGGTGACCCGGATGAGAGCGCACGTGGTGGCGAATAGATAGTATATCGCCCTTGAAATTATGTTCTTTCTTCATCACACCTATATCAATGTCATATGAACTCTGAGGCTCGCGCGTCTTATCACTCGATGCCCCGACACGTGACCTCCGTTGCAGCCCTCCGAGCCTCCGTGTCTCCTGTGGTGAGTGCCTCTGTCACGCTCCTGGTGTCTCTGGGGCAGGTCCCTACCCCGGCGCGATCACGTCCAGCGGGAACGCCGGGTTTGACAGCGGGCGAAGGGCCAACGCAAGCAGCGACAGTTCGTGGTCGTCGCCCGCGATGCGGTTGGCGCGGAGCGCGCCGCAGGACGTGCAGCGATGGATGATCGCCCACTCGCCGCCGTCGCGGACCTCGATGCCCACGGGGCGCATGGGGGCGCGGCAGGCCGACAGCCGGTCGCCCGGGCTCTCATCGAGGTGACGCGACCAGAGACATCTCGGGCAGTGGTTGCGGTGGCGGGTGCCGAACCGGGCGTCGGACACGGCGCCGCGACAGTTGATGCAGGTGAACCCCGCGGAACGGTGGTCTCGTGACATGGGAATGAAGGGGTGGCGGACCGCTCGCGCGGGCGCGTGGTCAAGGGCGATGGAGGGCTCGGAAGCGGGGGATCATCGCGCCGCGATGCCGGGAGACCGAGACAGTCCCGGCAATGGCCCGCAGCGTGCGCTCAGCGCGCACCGACAGCAGGGCGGGCCGCGGGCGATGATTCATCAGACAGTTTGATGCATCCGGGCGGAGGGTACCGCGGGGTGCGGTCACGATCAAGCGTGTTCGCGCCGACTCAGACCGCCTCGAACGTGGGGAACATGTCCGACACCTCGGGCACCTGCACCAGCGGGAGGTAATCGGCGCAGGCCTCGAACCGCTTCCACAGGGCCAGGACCTCGGGCGTGCCGTGGGCCCGGCCGATCGCCTCTTCCGAGACCCATTCGGAGATCGAAATGATCGCGCCATCGCGCGATCGCACGCGGATCTCCGGGCGGTCCGTCGCCAACCCGAGCGACCGAAGCAGCGGCAACCGGTCGTCGATGACCCGCATCAGTTCGGCTTCGCCGCCGGGCTTAGGACGGAACGCGGCGATCGAGACCTTGCCCATGGGATGCTCCTGTGTGGCCGCGGTCACGATACCGCGCGAACAGCCTCCCGCGGCGGGGATTCCGTACACTCGCGCCCGATGCCGCCCGCCCCCCACCTCGAGCGATCCATCGGTCTCTGGGGCGGCATCGCCATCATGACCGGGATCATGATCGGCGGGGGCATCTTCCAGACGCCCGGGGAGATCGCGGCCAACCTCGGCGATCCGTGGCTGATCCTGCTGCTGTGGGTGGCCGGCGGGCTGCTCGCGCTGTTTGGCGGGCTGACCTACGCGGAACTCGCGGGCATGCACCCCGAGTCCGGCGGGGTGTACGTCTTCCTGCGTGAGGGGTACGGGCGGTGCGTCGCGTTCGTGTTCGGCTGGACGTACCTGCTGATCACCAAGCCGCTGGGTGCCGCGGGGATCGCGATCATCTTCGCCAATCACTTCGTCGAGGTGGCGGGCCTGCCACGGCCCGTCGAGGACACCCCGCCGTACGCGAACAGCGCGGTCTGGACCACCATGGTGCTGCTCACGGTCCTGACGGCGATCAATGTCCGCGGCGTGCGCCTGGGCACGGCCATCGCGATGGCGCTCACGTCGTTCAAGTTCCTCGTGCTGGCGGCGATCGTGGTGCTGGGGCTGGCGCTGGGCGGGGGAGTGAGCGAGAACCTGGCGCGCGGCACGATCGAGCGGCCGGGGCTGCTGGCGGCGCTGGTGCCGGTGATGGCCGCGATCCTGTGGACCTACGACGGCTGGAACGACGTGGCGTCGGTGGCGGGCGAGGTGCGCAACCCGGGGCGGACGCTGGCGCGCGTGTTCTTTGTCGGCACGGGCGCGATCATCGCGGTGTACCTCGCGGTCAACGCGGTGTACATGTGGCTGATCCCGCTGGATGAGATGGCGGGCAAGGAGACGGTCGCGCCGATGGTGGTTGAGCGGCTGGTCGGCGGCGGCGCGGGCGTGATCGTGGCGGTCGTGATCATGGTGTCCACGCTGGGCTCGACACACGGGTCGATCCTGACGGGGGCGCGGGTGAGTTACGCGCAGGCGAAGGACGGGCTGCTGTTCGCGTTCCTGGCGCGGGTGCATCCGCGCCACCACACGCCGGCGGTCTCGCTGTGGGTGCAACTGCTGCTGTCGTGCCTGGCGGTGTGGTTCCTCGGGTCGTTCGAGAGGCTGGCGGGCGGGTTCGTGTTCTCGATGTGGATCTTCTACGGGCTGGCGGGCGCGGCGATCTTCGTGCTGCGCGTGCGCCGGCCGCGGGCGGAGCGGCCGTACCGCTGCTGGGGGTATCCGGTGGTGCCGGCGCTGTTCGTGCTGAGCGCGGCGGGCATGACGGCGCTGACGATCTGGCAGGACGTGGAGGACTCGGGCGGGCGCGACACGCTGCCGTGGCTCGGCGTGCTCGCGGCGGGAGCGCCGGTGTACTTCGTGTGGGAGGCGGTGAAGGGGAGGAGGAGGAAGGGGAGTCCTGAGTCGTGAGTCCTGAGTCGTGAGTCCTGAGTTCTGAGTCCTGAGTCGTGAGTCCTGAGTCGGGAGTCGGGAGTCGCTTGCGCGCGCGGCCGCCGGGGCTCGCTCACCCCGGCGGCACGCTGCGGACCCATTTGGATCCCCTCGAGGTGATTCAGGCGCGACGACGGCGACGGCCGGCGACCAGGCCTCCCAGGCCGAGCAGCGCGGCGGTGCCGGGGGTGGGCGTGCCGCGGGTGTAGACGCGGACCTGCTCGACATCGGGCTGTCCGGCGCAGGTCAGTTGGAAGGTGAGGAGGTTGCCGTTGATGTCGATGAAGTCGGCGCCGGTCCAGTTGTTGAAGCCGCGGCCGGGCATCGTGGTGGGATAGACGGTGCCGGTGGTGGCGAGCCCATCGGTGAGGTCGAGATTGGTGTCGGAGTACTGCACGGCGAGGATCGGGGAGCTGAAGGTGACGGTGCCGGTGATGACGGTGCCGGGGATGCCATCGAAGTGGATGAAGTGCGAGTCCACGAGGCCGGTGAACAGGCCGGGCACGGGGAGGAAGCTGTTGGAGGGGTTGGTCGAGAGGTCGACGGGCATGGAGGCCAGTGTGATGCCGGTCTGCTCGTTCCAGGCCCAGGCGTTGAGCGCCGTGAGCGCGCCCGGAAGGGCGCTGCCGGGAGCGGGAATCTGCGTGCAGAGGCCGGAGGTGGAGGTGATCGAGCCGTGGGCCGACGCGGCCAGGAGCAGAGACAACGACAGCGTGGAAGCGAGCTTCATGGGTCCGGTCCTTCTTGATGTGAGGCGGTGTGGAGCCTCTTCCTGCCGGTCCGGAACACCCGGGGCTCGTCAGGGTCGGGCAGAGTTTCCCGCGGCCTCCCGCGGGCTCTGCCAGATATGCGACAACGGGGACCGTTGCTCACGCGGTCGGCTCAGAAATGTGGTCAGGGCGTGCTGAGCGGGGGTGGGCGGGCGTGGAGCGAGGACGTTGTGCCAGCGCGCTCGAGGAGAGAGGCAGCGCGCCGGAGCCTGAGGCCCTGGGTTGATGGCGCGCGATCGATCGGCCCAGCGCGCGCGAGATCGGCGCGGCCGGGAAGGTCGAGCGCGGCGAATGGCGAGTGGATCGGGGCATCGACCGCGCGGCCCGGTTGCGCGGGGAGGCCGCTTGATGTCGGATCGGAGGGCCAACTCGCCCGGGGCTCGGCGGGCCGACCTGTCCGGGGCTCGGAGGATCGGGCCAGCGCGGCGTCGCGCGGCCGCGTGGAGTCGGGCGGTTGCGTGGGATCGGGGGCCGAGTCCTGGGGGGCGATGGCGCGGGGCCGGCGGGCGTGGGCGGACAGGGCGCGGAGGATGGCGGCCGCGGCGAGGCGGCGTTCGACGAGGTCCTGGGTTTCGCGTGCGACGGCGCGGAGGGCGTCGATTGCTTCGCGGCGGGCATCATCGAGGTAGCGGGCGTGGAGATAGTCGTCGAGGGCCTTGCGGGCGGTGAGGTTGTCCTGGATGTGAAGCTGGGCAAACCAGGCGGGGAGGGCGGTTTCGGAGAGGCCCGCCCCGGCGAGGGCGGCGGGGAGGAGGGCGGGGTCTTGGAGAGCGGCGAGGATGGCCGCGTCGGAGGGGGACATGGGGGTAGAATACCGGACAAAGACCGGTTGTCAAACCAAGATGGACGGTTTTTCTTAGGCTTCCTGGCAGGTTTCGACGACGGCTATGCGCCGACGGCGGCGCTCTGCTCCGCCCACACGGCGTTGACGCGGACCCCCAACGACTCCGCCCGTTTTCATTCGCGGCATTCCGGCGGACGACTGCATGGCCATACAAAGTCAACGTGTTCGTGGCGTCGTTGCGGAAGATTGTTCCAGAGCTCGCTTGATTCTGCTTACGCAGCGGTCAGGGTTCTTAGACAGTTGGCATTCCCATACGCGGAGCACGCCCCAACCCTTCTTCCGCAGGTCGCGAGCAATGCGCCGATCACGCGCCCGATTGCTTTCGATCTTCTCCCGCCAGCGATCGGTGTTTGTCTTGGGGACGACGCTGCGACCGCAGTCGTGGCCGTGCCAGAAGCACCCGTCCACGAACACGGCGACCTTCTCCGTCGGCCACGCGAAGTCCGGCCTTCCGGGCAAAGGCAGGTGACGACGCCATCCACTAATGCCCGCGCGTCTCAACATCGTGGCGAGGCGGGCCTCTGTCGTCTGGTTCCCTCGGCTGCGGACGCGAGACATCAGCTCGGCGCGGGACAAGCCTCCGAACGTGGTCGGCTGGCCATTGGGATTGCCGGGCCAACGACTCATTGGCATCACTCACTTGGCATTCATCGACAGCTCATTCAAGGAGGTCAGCACCGCCCGACCGGCTAGCTTCGCGTAAAGCGGCGGCACGGCGTTACCGATGAGTTCGCACACTGCCTCCATTTGATCCGTCGCGAAGTGATACCGCTCGGGGAAGGTCTGAAGCAATGCCGCCTCGCGCACCGAGATCGTGTACCGGCGTCGATCAGGATGGCCGAATCGTCCCTTGCACGGCGTCGTGCAACCTCCCGTGATGGTCGGCGATGGTTGATCCCACGCCATGCGTCCGTACACGTTCGTGAAGCCGTCGTAACCGTTGCGATGGCACTCTGGACGAAGCTCCTCATCGACTCCGAGCCACGTCTGGCCGGGCACGGCGGCCTTGAGGCGGAGCTTCGTGCGCTCCTGGAGGTCCCTCACGACGTGCCAGCCGTGCGATCGAGGTCCCCCGTTCCCAAGGGCGCGACTCAACGTGAGTGGCGCATTCAAATGGCCGATGGCATCCGCGACGGTTGACCATCGCTCGGCGTTGGAGCCCGGCCTTGGCGATCGTGCGTGCGTCGGCCGAGGGAATCTGACCTCAAAGCCGCGACCCGCCAACAGCACGACGCGGCGCCGCGATTGGGGGACGCCGTAGTCAGCCATTTGCTCGACTCTCCACTTGCAACGGTATCCATGTCGGCGGAGCAGCTGCACGAACTGTTCAAAGATCGCTTGGCCGCGGTTCAGAAGGCCAGGCACGTTCTCCATCATGATGGCGTCGGGCATTATCTCCTTAACGCTTCGACCCATCACGAGAAGAAGTTCGTTCCGCGGATCGTCTCGCCCACACTTCGCGGTAAGGGAACAGAATCCCTGACAGGGAGCGCAACCGGCGACGAGCGACACGCGCTGACCTCTCGCCGCCGCGAGAAGCTCGTCGGCCGTCACGTCGCGAATATCCTTTTCCAAAAGGACCGTTTTGCGGTTATTGTACCGATACGTGCGTGCCGCCGTCGGATCGAGCTCGACGGCCGCGGCTACGTGAAACCCCGCGTCGCGAAGTCCCCTGGTCAGGCCTCCGCAGCCCGCGAACAAGTCGATGGCTATGGGTGATCCGCTCCTCATTTCTTTCGTCGCGTCTTCTTCTTAGTTGTTACACTCTTGGCGACCTTCCTTCGATCCGTCACCTTGCCCTTATTTGCGTCCCCGTCCAGGTCCTTCATTCTGGGGTCGTCCGCGGGCGCCCGCATCCTGACGACATCTAGGAATTCTTTGTGCATGGCTTCAGTCGTTTGCAGCAAGTTGTCCCAGGTGCGGATGTCAAACGTGCCAGCGTCCTGATGGCTCTTCGCGTGCTGCTCGTCTCCACTTCGGATGCGGTCGGCGACTAAGAGACCTCGGATGAGCGTGCGCTTGTGATCGTCGTCCGTTGATTCCTCCTGGAGCTTCTTACGAAGAAAAAGGACGTAGTCGCGCAGCTGATCAAACTCCTCGCGCCCAACGAGGCCGCCCGGACGCTTGGCCTCGACGACGTGAGCGGTGCGGTAGCGGTCCCCGAGGCAGAAGAAGTCGAGTCGCCGTGACCCCTCCTGGGATCGATTGGAGTTCAACTTGAACCGTTCTCGAATCAGCGCGTCAAGAGACTGTTCATGGACGAGCATCGTCCACTTGGGATCGATCAGCCAAGGATGATCCTTGAGGTAGTCCTGCATGTCGGGCTTCTCGCGAGTCTTCGCCTTGATCATCTGACCGAACTTACGGATGATTTCGACGCGGCCCTTGACCATCTGGGCCGTGTTGACCGCCTCGATGATGTCCCACTCGGTGAGGATCTCGGAAAACTGCTCTCGGTCTTCGGAGGACACGGCGTTCAGGCGACGAATGGCGTCAAGAATGGATCGATTGGTCATCGCGTGATAGGCGAACTCCACAAGTTCATCCGCGATGTCGCGTCCTTCCTTATCCTTGTCCAGCTGGGGAATCGCGCAGATCTTGTCAACGACGGCCTGGAAGACCTTGCGTTCCTTCTCCGGGAGCTTCTCGGCTTGCTCAAGGTACTGTTTGATCTTCGGGCTTGTGTACTTGGCTTCGCGCCGCTTGTCCGTCCATTCTTCAAGCAACTGGCGAATCTTCTTGCGTCCCCAGTCCTTCAAGGGAACCGCGAGCGGGTCTTCCCAGCGAATCGTCCCGCGGTCGGTCGCGATCAAGTCGACGGCCTCGTCCAGGAAGTCGGCCTTGACCTCGCCGGTGAGGTACTGCATGCCGTGTTGACCCCATACGCCGCCGCTAAGATCGAAGAACCACGGGGTCTGCGCGAGCTTGCCGCGCACGTAGACGACGAATCCGCGTTGCTCCTCGTCGGGAATGGTGCCCTTGCAGAAGCCAGCCCACCACTGCACCTGCTGACCGTTGCCGATGTCGGCCGTCTCCCACGTGCCGGCTTTCTTTGGAAAGCGAAACTGGAACGGAATCTCCTGCCGAGAGATGGCCTGTCCATTGACGTGAACCTTGAAGTTCGCGTCAAGTACGAGCAGCCTGCGAGCGATGCCCTTCGTGAACTGCTCCTCGTCGATTGAACGCGTGATCTTTAGCTGCGACAGCGTGACGACGGTTCCCGGCCTCCCCTTGGTGTTCTTCCCGTCATCCGACTGCGGTTCGGGCGTGTATCCGCTCGTATCGGCGAAGCTCTGACTGTTCGTGAGCGCGTTGAAATCCAACGCGAAGTGGGAAATCTGCTTGTCGCGTACTGTTCGCACGTCGATCCGGTCCGCGATGCCGAAGCCGGCCAGCTTGCCGATCCCCTTACGGCCTTGGACTTTGCGCGGCTTGAGCCCATTGTATTTAACCGTCCACTCGCTCGCCCCGGCCCGACGGTTGCGTCCGACGGACAGGTAGAACGAATTGCATTCGTCGAACGTCATCCCGTGCCCGTCGTCTTGAACGACGATCTCATCCGTGGGTTGGATTGCGCGCTTGGTCGGAATCGTGACCCACACGTTCTTGGCCATCGCGTCGTAGGCGTTGGAGATCAGCTCGGCGATCGCGGGGACGGCGCCGGAGTACATCTGAAGGCCAAGATGTTTGAACATCTGGCCCGCCACGGTCATTCGGTACTGGCGCTTCGCGGAACCCGCCGCCGAGCGTCGCTTGGCCATCGTGCTACCTGCTCTCCGGATGGTGGTGGAACGGTTGTAGAAGGATGGCAGGAGGCCAGTTGCTCCACTTGGGGAGGAGGGAGAGGGCGGCGTCGAACTCCAGGCGGTGATGGGGCACCGTGTGGTGGTAGGTCTCGATGACCGTCTTGCCCTTGAAGTCGAGCGTCGGCACGGGAGTCTCCCTGACGGAATGCGAGCATAGCCGACTTGGACGGGGTGGCGTTCGCCGCGCGACCTGACCCCCGACTACGGGCGTTGACCCTGCGGGGTCGTCGGAAGTCGTCGGAGAAGGCACGGGGGGGCGAGCCAGTGTGGCAATCGGGCGTTGACGTGCGGTCGGTTGTCGGCTCGGAGAGATGACCTACCCCAGTTGTCGGCTCGGAGAGCCGACCTACCCGGGGCGCGTGCGTTGGAACGCTACTGCTTTGGCACGATGTCGGTCTGGAGGGCGGGGTCGGCCGCGCGGATGGTGGTGGTGGGCAGGCCGAGTTCGGCGCGGACGATGTTGCAGCCCTGGGCGATGGCGACGGACTTATAGAAGGCGATCTCGCGGTTGGCGCCTTGGCGGCCGAAGCCGCAGTCGGAGGAGACGATGAGTTGGGCGGGGTCGATGAACTTCAGGGCGTGGCGGATGTCCGCCGCGACGTCGTCGGCGCGGTCGGCCTGGAGGGAGCGGTGGCTGACGGCGCCGATGCAGATCTTTTTGGGCAGGCGGCCCTTGAGAGGGGCGAAGAGTTCGAGGTCCTTGAAGTTGCGGTCCTTGGTCTCGATGGTCCAGACGTCGCCCTGGCACTGGTGGAGGTAGAGGTCGAAGCAGGCGGCGTAGCTGGTGTCGTCGATGACGCGCTGCATGTTGGGGTTGCCCCAGCAGGTGTGGATCCAGATCTCGCAGTCGTCGAGGCCCTGGACCTCGCGGTTGTAGCACTCGACCATGAAGCGGACCTCGTCGCTGTCTGGGCCGTAGGTGTTGGCCTTGAAGTGCAGCGTGGGCTCCTCGACCTGGATGCAGCGGCAGCCGGCATCGCGCAGGGCGAGCAGTTCCTTGTTCATGGCGACGGCCATGTCCCAGTAGACCTGGCGCGGGTCCTTGCGGTAGGCGTCGGTATGGACGTCGAGGAACAGGCCCATGACCTGCGAGCAGCACGTGCCGAACTTGATGGGCTTTGTGGTTCGGGCCTGGGCGAGGCGCCAGAGCTTGGGGAAGTCCAGCGGGCGGTGCTCGATGGGGCCGGTGACGCGGGGCCAGCGCCAGCCGGTGTAGATCTCGTTGAGCAGGGTGCCCGGCGGGTAGCGCAGCCAGGGCGAGCGGGTCGCCTCGGACTGGAGGTGGTCGCCGTCGAGGCCGGCCCAGCGCTGGAGCGGGTAGTGGTGCCAACTGCGGCCGGCGAAGTCGTCGTCGCAGTGCAGGTCGGCGTGGGTCAGGATGTCCAGGCCGGCGCGCTCCTGATCGGCGAGCACGGTGGAGAGAGCGTCGGTGAACTTCTCGCGGAAGCGCACGTCGAGCATGCAGGTGTCGAGCGGGCGGCCCCACATGCTGACATCGAGCCAGCGCGGGCGGGGCCACGAGCCGGTGGTGGTGGCGGGGAGAATGAGGTCCTTGGTGGCGGTGAGCATGGCGGCCTCCGGGGGTGAGGGTACCGCGGAGGACGGGCGCGCGTTGTCGCTCTTTGGAGCGTGGCGCGACCACGTTATGAGACGATGGCGGCTCGATTGTCGATGCGATTGCGCGCGAAACGCGGTTGCACGCAAGGGTCTTTGGGCTCTGGGCGGTAGGATGGCACATGGGGCGTTGCCGCGTTGTTTTCGGCGACGCGCGAGAGAGTTTCGGGCGAGGGAGATCGAACATGTGTGCGTGTGGACTGCGTGGCCGCGTGATGGCGGCGGCGGTGGTGGCGGTCGGTGCGGGGATGGCCCGGGCGGATCTCATCGGGATCAGCGGATCGGTGGGGAACAGCACCGAGCAGACGGGCGCGACGTTCAGCGGAACGATCAGCTACACGTTCATCTCGGGCTCGCTCGGCGCGCTCGAGGTGTTCCTGATGAACGACTCGCCGGCCAACGTCGGCGGGTTCCTGACGGGGTTCGTGTTCAACATCGACAGCGCGGACCCGCTGCGCGCGGCGACGCTGACGGGCACGACCGATCCCGATTTCCTGGACACGGGCGTTGAGAACGGCGCGCCGTTCGGGACGTTCGATGCCGGGGCGGCGCTGGGGGCGAACTGGGAGGGTGGCGGCTCACCCAACAACGGGCTGGGCATCGGGGCGTCGGGGACGTTCATGTTTGACGTCACGGCGTCGGACGCGGCGTCGTTGTCCGCGGCCTCGTTTGTGAACGGGGCGAACGAGTTCAACTTCGTCGTGCGATTCAAGGGGCTGCGCGTCGGCCAGGGATCGGACAAGGTGCCGGTGCCGGGGCCGGGTGGTGTGGCGCTGCTCGTGGCGGCGGGGGCGATGGGGGTGCGGCGGCGTGCGCGCGGGGCGTGAGCGGCTTTCTTCGTCTCCTGTCGGCGGATAGCATCGCTCCATGGCACACAAGATCATCATCGCGTACTGCGTCAAGTGAAATTACCTCCCCAAGGCCGCCGGTCTGGCGGACAGGATCAAGGAGGCGTTTGGCATCGAGGCGACCCTGACGCCCGGCGAGAGCGGCGCGTTCGACGTGTCGCTCGACGGGCAGATGGTGTACACCAACAAGGAACGGCGCGGATTCATCCCTGAGCCCGAGCACGTGCTGGGCCTGCTGCGGCCAAAGCTCGGGTGACGGGCGGGAACGGGCCGATCAATCCGGTCGGATGATGCGCTCGATGGCGCCGTCGTGATCGATCAGGAGTTCATCGGCCTCGTTGAGAAAGAGGCCGTGATCGACGACGCCGGGGATGTCGTTGAGTTCCGCGGCGATGAGTTCCAGGTTGGCGTCCTCGGGCAGGCCGACGTCGAGCACGAGGTTGCCGTTGTCGGTGACGAAGTGCTCGCCCTGGATGGTGCGCCGGCAGACGCCCGAGAGGCCGATGGCGCGCAGCTTGGCGCGGATGGACGCGAGGCCGAAGCCCACCACGGCGATCGCCAATGTGTTCTTGGTGCCCAGCCGCGCGACGAGCTTGTGCTCATCGACCATGTAGACGACCCGGTCGGACGCCCAGGCGAGCAGGCGCTCCCGGGTCATGGCGCCGCCCGAGCCCTTGAGCACGCGGAGCTCGCGGTCGACCTCGTCCGCGCCGTCGAAGAAGTAGTCCACGCGTTCGAGCGTCGGAAAGTCGACGATGCTCAGGCCGAGCTCGCGCGCGACCTGCTCCGATCCCAGGCTGCTCGACGCGCACTGGACGTCGAGGCCCTCCTCGCGCACGCGATCGGCCAGGGCCTTGATGCCGCGTTTGGCGGTGCGCCCGGTGCCCAGGCCGACGATCATGCCCGAGGTGATGTCGGCCACGACCGCGTCCGCCAGCGCATCGATGACTCGTTGCTCAGCCAAAGCGAATCCCCTGTGCATGCATGATCTGCGCGGCGTGGCTGATGGTCGAGGTCTGTCGTCGCATGTAGTGCTTCCACGCGTCGGAGCCGGATTCCCTGCCGCCCCCGGTGTCCTTCTCGCCGCCGAAGGCCCCGCCGATCTCGGCGCCGCTGGTGCCGAGATTGACGTAGGCCAACCCGCAGTCGGACCCCGCGGGGCCCAGGAATCGCTCGCTGGCGCCGACGGAGCCGGAAAAGAGCGCGCTGGATAGACCCTGTGCAACGCCGTTGTTCAACGCGATCGCGGCGTCGAGATCGCGGTAGGTGAATACGTAGAGGATCGGCGCGAAGGTCTCTTCGCCGGCGATCGGCAGCTCGTTTGACCGGGGAGCCGCCACGATCGTCGGCTGCACGAAGAACCCATCGCCCGGCGCCCGCTTGCCGCCGACGATGATCGTGCCACCCTGGGACTGAGCCGCGGCGATCGCGGCGAGGAACGCGTCCACCGATCGCTGATTGATCAGCGGGCCGACGAGCGTGCCCTGGGCCATCGGATCGCCGATCGATGCGCTGGCGTAGGCGCGAGCCAGGCGCTCGACGACCGAGTCGGCGATCGATTCGTGCACGAGCAGGCGGCGGGTCGTGGTGCAGCGCTGGCCGGCGGTGCCGATCGCGCCGAACACGATCGCGGGAATCGCCAGATCGAGGTCGGCATCGGGCTCGACGATGATGGCGTTGTTGCCGCCGAGTTCGAGCAGGCAACGACCCAGGCGCGCGGCGACCCTCTGCCCGACGAGCCGGCCCATTTGGCACGAACCCGTGGCACTGATCAAGGGCAAACGGGAATCACCCACGAGCGAGTCGCCGACAACGGCATCGGCGCCGATGACCAGACGGAAGATGTCCGGATGGCCCAGATCGGTGAGCGTGCGCCGGCAGATCTCGTTGGTGGCCAGCGCGGTCAGCGGGGCCATGAGGCTCGGCTTCCAGACGACCGAGTCGCCGCACACCGCCGCGAGCATGGCGTTCCAGCCCCACACCGCGTTGGGGAAGTTGAACGCGGTGATGACGCCGACGGGTCCGAGTGGATGCCACTGCTCGATGATGCGATGGCGTGGCCGCTCGCTGGGCATGGTCATGCCGTAGAGCTGGCGCGAGAGACCCACGGCGAAGTCGGCGATGTCGATTGTCTCCTGCACCTCGCCCAGGCCCTCTGGCCGGATCTTGCCGACCTCGAGGCTGATCAATGCGCCCAAGGCCTCCTTGTGGCGACGCAGTGCATCTCCCACAGCGCGAACGGCCTGGCCCCGGACGGGTGCGGGCACCTCTCGCCACGCGCGGAACGCCTCCACTGCGGCGGCGACCTCGCGATCCAGTGAGGCCCGGTCGTCGAGTTGGACGGTGGCCAACGGGCGCGCTGTCGTCGGGCTGATGGTGGTGTGGCGGCGATCGTCAGAGGCGACCTCGCGGGGCTCGATGGCGCTGATGCGCTCGTGGCCCGCGACTCCCAGCTCTTCCAGCACGCCCCGCAGCATGAGCAGACTGTATGCCGCGGCGGATTGAGGGATCAGCCGCTTTCGGGCTCGGGATGAGGCCAGGCGCGGAGAAACCCGGCAAGCTCGGCCAGGGTGGGTGCATGGCCATGCCGAACGAACCACCCTCCTACGCCAACACCGCACGCGAGTGCATCGTGCAGATCCAGACCGAGCGCACGCGCGAGCGCCAAGCCTGCGTTGAAGCGATCGCCCGCGCCGGTTGAGATCAAGGGAGATCTGGTGAACGGGCCCATGATCTCGGCGCGATCGTTCGTCCCGGCGATGGCGGCGCCGCGGTGGTCGTGGATCGCGACGGCGTCGACTCCGATGGCGGCCCGGATGCTGCCGGCCCGCTCGCCGAGGCGTTCGAGCCCATCATCGGCGCCGGCGACCAGCGCGATGCGGGCCGACTCGGCGAGGTTGAGCCCCAGACAGACCGAGGCGCTCGCGTTCATCCGGCGCAGCGTGCCGAGCATCTCGCGGATGTCCGCGTCATCGCGCTTGGCCGGGTCGGAGAGGTCGATCTGAACGTGGAGTCGCCGTCCGAGCGACGGGAGCACGTCGTCGGACAGGCGATCCCAGATCTCCTGCGCGCCCGCGCAGATCGTCCAGTTGTTGAGCGACAGCAGGTCGGCGTCGGCGAGCATGGCGGTGAGTCGGTCGGCGCCCACGGTGCGAAGAATGGCGTCCCACGTGACGGCCTGCACCTGCTGCGCGATGTTGAACATGACCTTGCCGTCATCGAATTCGAGCGCGAGTGTCTGGCCGGGGGTTGCGATGGGAAGGATCGTCTCGAGCTTCGAGGACAGCGGCGAGAATGTCGGGTGGAGTGTGGATCCCTGGCCGGAGCCGACCGCGCCGATCAGCGTCACGCGTGCGCCCAGCGCCGCCAGACCCTGGGCGTGGTTGGGCGCGTTGCCGCCGGGCCGATCCTCCTGTACCACCAGTTCGATGTTGCCGCTGCGTCCCGCGGCACGGCCGATGCGCTGCGCAAAGGCGCCGATGGTCGCGACCGGGTCGAATTCGTCGGGAGCGGGGCCACGGCGTCGATCGACGACCCGGATCATGGAGTCGACGAATCCATCGAAGCCGACGACGGCACGGACCTTCGGTCGGGAACCGGCCGCGGCCTGCAGCGCGGTGGCGGCGTGTTCGGCGATCTGTCGCGAGTCGTCCATTGCTGAGCGTATCGGGGTAGAGTCGGGCGATGCGCGAGGTCGTGATCGCAACGGGCAACCCGCACAAGATCGAGGAATTGCGGTCCATTCTGGGCGGGCTCGGGATTCGCGCGCTGGGGCTTGAGGATCTGGATGGACCGTTTGCCGAACCCGACGAGACGGGGTCCTCGTTCGAGGAGAATGCTCGACTCAAGGCTCGGTCGTATGCGGCTCAGACCGGGCGTGCGTGCCTGGCGGACGACTCTGGCCTGGAGATCGACGTGCTGGACGGCAGGCCCGGGGTGATCAGCAGCCACTATTGCACCGATGGGATTGAGACGGGCCTGACGCGTGGGGAGCGCGATCGTCGCAATAACGAGCGGGTGCTGCGTGAGTTGGAGGGCGTGCCGACGGAGGCGCGCGGAGCGCGGTTCGTGTGCGTCATGGTGCTGGCGGGGCCCGATGGCCGAGTGCTCGCCACCGCCCGGGGCGAGTTCGAGGGTCGCATCGGCGAGGCACGCGGGCCGGGACGCGAGGGTGTGCCGCGAGGCCGCTACGGATTTGGCTACGACCCGATCTTCCTCGTCGCGCCCGAGTTTGCGCGGACCAGCGCGGAGTTGTCATCGGATGAGAAGAACCGGTTGAGCCACCGCGCTCGTGCGGCCGAGGCCATGGCGACGCGGGTGCTCGAATGGACTCGAAGGACGGGGCTAGAGCGCCCATGAATAAAGCGGGCGCGACTGACGCCGCGCCCGCTTGAGAGAGTGACGTCTGGAGACGTCACAGGGGGGAGTTTTGAAGGGGCCAGCTTAGCTTCGAAATCCTTCGTCTGTCGAGTTGGTCGCGGGATTGCAAGAAAATGAGAAACAGGCCCTAGGGATTCCCCTTGGGCCTGGCTCGTGCTGGCCGGGTCGTGGAGTTCGGTCAGTCCTTGACTTCGTACTCCGCGTCGATGACGTCGTCGTTGTCACCCTTGGACGGCTCGTCCGACGGGGCCTCCTGAGCGCCGGGGTTCTGACCGGCGGCCTCGTAGACGGCCTTGCCCAGATCGGCCGCGGCCTTCTCGAGCTCGCGCATTGCCGCCTCGATCGGCTCCTTCTCATCGGCCTTGAGTTTCGACTCGAGGTTGGAGATCGCGGACTCGACCGCCGAGCGGACATCGGCTGGGACCTTGTCGCCGTGCTCTTCCAGCACCGAACGGGTCTGGTGGACCCTGCCATCGGCGGCGTTTTTGAGGTCCACCAGCTCGCGCCGCTTCTTGTCCTCGTCGGCGTGCGACTCTGCGTCGCGCTTCATGCGCTCGATCTCGTCCTTGGTGATGCCGCCGGAGTTGGTGATCTTGATGTCGGCCTTCTTGGAGGTCTTCAGCTCGGTCGCGGTGACGGTGAGGATGCCGTTGGCGTCGATGGAGAACTCGACCTCGATCTGCGGGGCGCCGCGCGGAGCGGGGGGGATGCCCGCCAGGTCGAACTGGCCTAGGAGGCGATTGTCCCGGGCGAACTCCCGCTCACCCTGGAGCACGCGGATGGTCACCGACGGCTGGTTGTCGGCTGCGGTGGAAAACACTTCCTTCTTGGAGGTCGGGATGGTGGTGTTGCGGTCGATCAGTCGCGTCATCACGCCGCCGAGGGTCTCGACGCCGAGCGAGAGGGGCGTGACATCGAGCAGCAGAACGTCCTTGACGTCGCCCTGAAGGACGCCGCCCTGGATCGCGGCGCCGATGGCCACGACCTCGTCGGGGTTGACGCTCTTGTTGGGTTCCTTGTTGAAGATCTCCTTGGCGATCTGCTGGACCTTGGGCATGCGGGTCGAGCCGCCGACCAGGACCACCTCGTCGATCTTGGACGCGTCGATCTTCGCGTCCTTGATGGCCTGCACGCACGGCTCGCGGAGGCGCTTGAACAGATCGTCGCAGATCGCCTCGAACTTGCTGCGGGTGATGGTGACCAGCAGGTGCTTGGGTCCGTTGTTGTCCGCGGTGATGAAGGGGAGGTTGACGGTGGTCTCCTGCATGGTGGAGAGCTCGATCTTGGCCTTCTCCGCGGCCTCCTTGAGCCGCTGCAGGGCCATCGGATCCTTCTTGAGGTCGATGCCCTCCTTCTTGCGGAACTCGTCTGCGATGTGATCGATCAGGCGCTGGTCCCAGTCGTCGCCGCCGAGGTGGGTGTCGCCGTGGGTGCTGAGCACCTCGAAGACGCCATCGCCGATGTCGAGGATGGAGATGTCGAAGGTTCCGCCACCGAGGTCGAAGACGGCGATCTTCTCGTTCTTCTTCTTCTCAAGCCCGTAGGCGAGGGCCGCGGCGGTGGGCTCGTTGATGATGCGCTCAACCTTGAGGCCGGCGATCTCACCGGCGTCCTTGGTGGCCTGGCGCTGGGCGTCGTTGAAGTAGGCGGGGACGGTGATGACGGCGCGGTCGACCTTCTCACCGAGGTATTCCTCGGCCGTGCGCTTGAGGTCCTGGAGGATGAAGGCCGAGACCTGCTGGGGCGTGAACTCGCCCTGCTGGACCTTGACCTTGACGAAGTCGTCGGCGTTCCCGGTGATGGTGTACGGGACCTTCGACTCCTCGTCGCCGCCCTTGCCGTAGGCGCCCTCGCCGCTGGCGCTCACCTCGTTGCGCCGCCGGCCCATGAAGCGCTTGATCGAGTAGATCGTGTTGCGGGGGTTGATGACCTGCTGGTGCTTGGCGGGCTGTCCGACCAGGCGCTCGCCCTTGTCGGTGAAGGCGACCACCGAAGGGGTGATCCGGTTGCCCGAGGAGTTGATGAGCACCTTGGGTGCATCACCCTCCATAATGGCGACGACGGAGTTCGTGGTTCCCAGGTCGATTCCGATGATCTTGGACATGGCTGTCCTCTTGAGTCAGGGAGCTGAGCGTTCGGCCGTTCCGGTGGCCGCTGTCTTCAATCGGGATGCAACGCCTGTGCCAACCCACAGGATTCGATCCATCCGGGTCCCGGGTCGGCCGGGCCTCGGGAAATGGCATCGCGATCCGACAAGCTGTCGGGATTGACCGGCCACCCTGCCGAAACGGCAGGTGGCGCGGTGCGATGGGCCACGAATCCGGACGTACAGATCCGACTCGGGTCGGCCGACTGCCGGGGGCGCGAAGGCCTAGGGAGAGCCCTCAGGGGCCGGCACGACCCTCGCGGCACCCCTCAGCCGGGGGTGTGCCTCGCCCGGGGACTCGTCGAAGATCCACGCCGCGACGGGGGCATCCATGTTGAGAAGCAGCAGCGTGTCGCGGTCGGGCGCAAAGCGCCTCTGAGGTTCGAAGGATTCGGTGGTGTACCTCGCGACGGACGAGAGGCGGACGCCATCGATCAGTCCGTCGAAGAATGACGTCGGATCGCCCGCGCCGTTGACGTCGGCGCCGACGATGAGGGGGAAGCCGTTCTGGCGGCGCGTGCCGGCGCGATCGACCTTCGCCCCAAGCCGGCCGTCGACGTAGAGACGGACCTGACTGCCGTCGTACACCCCCGCGAGATGGTGCCACTCTCCGGTGGAGAGGGTGCGCTCGGGGGCCTTCGCTTCGGCGTAGCGATCGCCGAGGAAGATGTCGAACTCGGGAACCCCCTTGCTGACAAAGAACCCATAGTCAGAACTCTCGGTCTTGGCGAGCAGCCCGACTCGATCGCCGAAGGCGCGGGCGCTGAACCAGCACTCGAGGGTCATCGGTCCGTCGGAGAGCGGGATGGCTTCGCTGGGGACGCGGAGATGGCCGGAGCGGCCGTCGACGTCGAGCACCATCTCCCGCGACGGGCGGGGAGGCGCACTCAGCCGCACCGCGATGGGGACCTCGCGCACGATGGAGGGGATCTCGTAGCGGTGCCCCGGGGCGAGGTATTCCATGTCGAACGCGACCTCACCAACGCGGAACGTGCCATCGAGGGGCGCGGGCAGGCGCTCGACATGGAAGAGAAACTCGTGGCTCTGGCCGGGCTCGATGGTGTCGTGCTGGTGGTCGGGGATGAACATCCAGCGGCTATCGCCGCTCTCGATGGTGGCGGTCACGTCGATGGGGCGCGTGGCGGTGTTGGTCATCGTCGCACGCAGGACCCCCGAGCCCGAGCCGTCGGTGGCGAGCTGGATGGGGGCGGAGAACGCGGGCTCCTGCCTCGAGAGCCGCGCGCACTCGTCGCCGAGTTGACCCGTCATCTCTCGCACGTCCTGCACCTCGCCGACGGGGACCGAGGCGATGGAGATCTGGTCCTTTCGGACGGTCACGAGGTGGTACTGATGGAGCCATCCGGCATCCGGGACGACCTGGCTCTGCGCCCCGCCGACCGTGGCGAGCGTGACGTACTCGATGCCATCGAAGGGCCCGTCGTAGCGCATCCGGTGGATGTGACCGGCGAAGACCGCGGTCACGTTGCCGGCCTCGACCAGCACGCGGTGCACCTTCTCCCAGTCGTCGCCGTAGTTGCCCTTGAGCCAGCGCGGGTGGTGGAGAAAGACAAAGACGTGCTCGGCGTCCTTCGTGCGAGAGAGCGTGTCGCGGAGCCAGCTCAACTGGGCGTCGCTCATGACCTGCGAGGCGGGCTTGTCGATGGCCTTCTCGCCGGTCTGCGGATTGCCCTCATCCGAGAAGAGCGCGATGAACCATGAGTTCTTGTGCTCGAAGGCGTACCAAAGGGGGCCGAAGTTCATCTCATAGTCGTGCTCATGCTCGCCGGGAGGGCGGCCCTCGCCGCGCCAGTAGATATCGTGGTTGCCCGCCACGGGGAACCACGGGCAGAGCAACTGGTCCATGATGCCTTTGAACTCGCGCATCTGGCCGAGCCACGGCCCCTGAGTGTTGTACCCCTCGACCAGATCGCCGACGGTGATGACGAAGTCCGGCTCGAAGAGGTTGGTGTCGCGGACCGCATCGGCCAGCACGCCGACGCCTCGGACCGGGCCGCCGGTTCGATCTCCGAAGATGGCGAACGTGAAGGCGTCCTGCTCGGTGGGCAGCGGGAGCACGACCGGGCTCTGCCGGTTGGTGATGAAGCGCGTGCCGTCGGGCAGGACACGGGCATGCGGCTCGCCGTGGCGATGCAGATGCCGATCGTGACCGATGTTGTCGGGTTGAGCCGCGGCGGGCCCCGTCGTCGGGATGAGAGCGAGCAGGGCTACGGCGATCTGTGCGGGTCTCATGCGGCCATGCTACCGAAACATGACGGCGCGCCGCGGCGTGGTGATTGAGCGGGGCGCAAAGAAAAGGCCCGACGCACCGGGCGGTGCATCGGGCTGGAGGATTCGAAAAAGTCGCCTCAGCGACGACGGCGGGCGGCAGCGAGGCCGCCGAGGCCGAGCAGCGCGAGGCTGGGGGGGGGGTGTGGCTGATCTTGTGGACGTTTTTGCGGGCGTTGGCGTGGGTGTGCGCGCCCTCGCCGCTAGCGACCTCGTTGGTCATGTACAGGTCGATCTGGTAGCCGCCTCCGGACGCGGCGATCGCGGCGAAGCTGACGTCGCGATGGATCGCGCCGAGCTGGCCTTCAGCAACCGAGAAGCTGTCAACCGTCACGCCGTTGACGTCCAAAGACCAGTCGCACGAGGCGCCGCTGTTGAGAACGTTCTGGACGACCTCGATGTCGAGCACGGCGCGAGTCACGGAGGGATTGCTGTCGGCAAAGAACTCGAAGACGCCGTCACCACGCGCGACAGACCAGAAGTAGCCGACCTCCTCGGCGTTGATGAAGCCGGTCGAGCCGACGATCGTCGAGTCGTCCGACGGGAAGTCGTGCGTGTCGGCGATGGCGAACGAACCGAAGGCCGCGAGAGCCCCCACGAAAGCGATCTTCTTCATTGTTCTGCTCCTCACTGCGTCTCTCTCAACATCGAACCCGGCGGCGGACAATCCGGCCTCCGGGATGCGGCGCTCCCTGACTTCGCCGCGTGAACGGGGAGGGTACCAGACTCCCATTCGGCTTCATCGTCGTTGTCGGAAATGGCGACAAAAAGGAGAAGAAATTGTTGGTTTGTTTGTATTGTGAGGGCTGGGATAAGGTCCGAGAACTGAGCTTGCTACGCATTATTTTCAGAGAGCTTTGAAAACACGAGGCGGCCCGGCAAGGATCGCCCATGGTCACCGCACCCCGAATCGACCCGGCTCTGGACGGAGTCCGCCGCAGGGTGGAGGCGGGCGAACGGCTGTCGCTGGACGATGGCGATCTTCTCTATCGCACGCCGGACATCTGGAGCGTGTGCGAGCTGGCGGACGTGGCCCGTCGGCGGCTGCACGGGGACACCGCGTACTACAACGTCAACCGGCACCTGAACTACTCGAACGTGTGCGCGCTGTCGTGCAGCTTCTGCGATTTCTTCGCCAAGCGCGGCGATGACCGGGCGTACACGCGCTCGCTCCGCGAGATCCGGGCCGAGGCCGAGCGCGCGGCGGAGGCCGGCGCGACGGAGATGCACATCGTCGGCGGCCTCGATCCGTACCTGCCGTGGGAGTACTACCCGCAGATGCTCGCAACGATCCGCGAGGCGGCGCCATCGATCCACATCAAGGCGTTCACGGCGGTGGAGATCGTGCACCTGGCCAAGGTCGCGCGGGTGTACAAGGGCGCGACGCTGGGCGGTGAGGAGGGACGCGCTGCGCGGATGGAGGGCATCGCGTGGGTGCTCGAGCGGCTGATCGCGGCGGGGCTGGGCTCGCTGCCGGGCGGCGGCGCAGAGGTCTTTGACGATCGCGTGCACGATGAGGCGTTCAAGGGCAAGATCCGCAGCGACGTGTGGCTGGATGTGCACCGCGTGGCGCACCACCTGGGCCTCAACAGCAACGCGACGATGCTGTACGGGCACATCGAGGACCGGCACGAGCGGCTGGCGCACATGGACATGCTGCGCCGGGTGCAGGATGACGCGCTGGCGGGATTCGACTCTGGGAGCGGGCCACTTGGCGGCGGCGTCATCCGCGGCCGCTTCCAGACCATCATCCCGCTGCCGTTCTTTCCCGATGGCAGCGCGCTGGAGCGCCTGCCTGGGCCGAGCGGCCTGGAGAACCTGCGGACGCTGGCGATCTGCCGGCTGATGCTCGACAACTTCCCGCACGTCAAGGCGTTCTGGATCATGCAGACGTTGGGCATGGCGCAACTGATGCTCCAGTGCGGCGCGGACGACATCGACGGCACGGTGGTGTGGTACGACATCACCAAGGTCGGCGGAGCGGGCACGCACCAGGAGGTGAGCGTCGCGGATCTGCAGCGAGCGATCCGCGAGGCAGGGTTCACGCCCGTGGAGCGAGACACGCTGTATCGGAGGGTTGGGCGCGAGGGGAAGAACTGGTGGGTCGAGGGAGATCTCGGGGCGCGGCTGGGGGAATGAAGTAACCGCCGTCGCCCGAACGCGATGCGCCCGCGAGTCGGGACGAGCACGCGGCGAACTCTCCGGGGACGTGTCGCAGAACTTCGGCAGGGCCAATCCGTCACCCGAGTGCCCGTTTGAACACGCCATGACAGCCCCCCGCCGTGTACTCTCCGGCCGATGAGCCGCGGCTACGCACGTTTGATCCTGCGATTATCTATGGTGCTGGTGCCCTGTGCATCGCTGGGCGCGGTGTTGTCATTTGGGCAGTTATCTGCACCGGCTGACACGACCGATCAGACAGCTATCCACACCACTGCGAGCCAGTTGGTCACACCCGTCCTTCGGTTCGCCGAGGAATGCAGCTTCGAGGTGACTGTTCCGGGGGTGCGAGCACAGGATGTGGTGTCGGTCCAGTCTTCGTGCTCCTGCCTCAGTCTTCTGGGATTCAATGGCGGAGATGGGGGGAACCGACTGGCGGTATCGCTGATGTCCTATCCAAGCGGAGCCCAATCCGAGCTAGTCACAGAGCTTGCCGTCGGGCTCCGCGACGGAACACAGCGCAGTGTGACCCTCCAGGCGCGAGTGCTTCCACCCTTTCGCGGGTGGCCGAGTCGGTTCGACGCCCTCGCCGACGCCGACCACCTGACTCTCCAGGTCGACGCCCGATACGCGGACCGGATCGAGTCCCTCCTTGTGTTCGAGTCTTCCTCTGACACGCGCCTTCCTTGTGAATGGGACCCAATCGCGGCGTGCGCGAGGGTGAAGGCCGATGGCAGGATCGGCCTCGATGTCACTGTTGTATTCGCGGGTGAGCGAGGCCGCGTGCTATGGAGTGGCCCGCTCGTCGTCCGTAATGATTTCCTTGCCGCAATGGGCGGCGAACCGGTCCCAGGAGATACCCGATGAAACGCACGACCACCGTAGTTCGTTCTTCAGTCCTCTTCGGCATGGTCGCTCATTGCCTCCTCGCCGCCGGGGCGGCGTCGCAGCCTGTCCCAACGCTGGGTTGGTGCCCCTCGGGAGGGCTTTGCGATCAGATGCAATGCGGTGTGGCCAAGTGCATGTGCCATCGCAACGAGGACACGCAGTTGCCCGAGTGCATCCCCTGGGAGAACCCGGGCGCGTAGCCCGCATCGGGCCGGGCCGACTGACTCGGCGACGTTCGCGAAGGCGGCGCTCGTGCCGCGGGGGGTTTGTTCGATTGGTCACGTCGGCGGATGACGCCGGCTTGTGCGGGGGTGGTCGGCATGCATGCACGCGCGGTCTGGATGGTGGGTCTGGGCCTCGCTTCGTGCGTTGGAGGATGGTTCGCAGTGCGGACCATCACGCGGGAGCGCGCGGTGGCGGGCTCGACGCAGCGAGCGGCGGCGGAAGGGATCGTCGCGCACCGGGCACACGCCGAGGCGGAATGGAGCCGCGTGCTCTACGCTGAAATCCCGGAGGACGCGGCGGAGTGCTCTCTTCTGCTCGATTCGATCCTGACGGATTCGCTCGCGGACGTGACCGCCGGGCAGCGAGCGGCACTGATCGAGACGCTCGCGGAGCAACTCTGGGCGCGGGCGCAGGCCGACCCGCTGGTCTATGTGCGTCTGGCCGAGGGCGACCCGACCACCCGGTGGCTGACTGAGGCGGACCAGCCGGGCTTCACAGTCATCGGCGATGTGTTCGAGCACCACACGGGCAAGGGCCGCGAGGGGTTTGCGCCTCGCGACGCCCTGCTGGCGCTGGTTCGGTTCGCGATCGAGGAGTACGACAGCCGGCTGGCGGAGGTCGCCACGGAGGAGGGCGGCTCTCTCGTGTGGACCTATCGCGTCAGAAACAACGGCGAGGTTGTGCCCAAGAGCGTGGCGGGGCACTCGGACGAAGCCTCGGCAAAGTGGCATCGCAACGCCAGCACGGGGCAGATGTTCCGCGTGCCGCGGGTGTCGATCGACGATGTGTGCATCAGGGACGGGTCGGCCCTTGTTATCGAGGTCAATCTGCTGGTGAAGACCGAGAGCGGCAGGCCGTTCAACTGGATGTCGACGTGGTATTGGGACAAGGAATCGGGCGAGTGGCTCTGTAACCGGATGCTCCGGAAGGGGTGGCATGCCACGATGTGGTACTAGCCCGAGCCGGGGCGGGGTGACGCTGATCGAGGTGATGGCGACCATCGCGGTGATTGTCGTGGTGCTGTCGTTCGCGCTGCCGTCGCTGATGGAGTCGCGCCGGCGGGGCGATGAGACCGTGTGCCTGAGCAGGCTGGGCAACATCGCGCGGGTGGTGTCCGTCTATCAGGGCGGGAACGACGACGCGTGGCCCAACGCGTTCGACAGGCACACCGAGTACCAGGACTGGACGACGGGGCAGACGCGATACATTCCGATCCACAATCGGGACCAGTTGGTGCTCTGGGGCGTGCTGCTCGACGCGTCGGGCATTGTGGATATCGATCGCGATGGTGAATCGCTCTCGTGTCCGACGGTGTGGCGATCCTATCGGTCACCGACGCGACTCAACCCTCAGGCGGGGTCGATGGACAGTTTCACGTACTCGGGAGCGCTGTTCACGGACAGAGCGGCTTGGCGCGAGGGCGGCGGCGTCATCGAACCCGACGAATGGCGTCGAACGGTACGGCTCGCCGAGGTGACGTTTGCCGCGGAGAAGGTGGCTTTCTGGCAGTTCCGCGATGTCCATCGCACCGGTGCGGTCGCGGGTCTCGGCGATGCCAACGACGAGATGCGTGTCAATGCGCTCTTTGCCGACGGACACGGTCGGCTGATCCGGCCATGGACCGCGCGACGCGCTCTGCGGGCTCATTGGGGCGAGGTGTACGGGCGCGAGACTCCTGAGAGGCTGCCGTTCTCGAGCGCGCCGGACGGATACGCGGGATCGGATGGCCTGCAGTAGTCGCTACTGCCCCTGCGCCAGCGAGAAGCCCGGCACGCCGTCGAAGTACTGCAGCGGCTGGAAGTCGCAGATCGCGAACTTCTCCGCGATGCGGCCCAGCATGTGGATCGCCGGCCCCTGGCCCAGCGAGGCCGCCCTGTTCATGTCGCGCAGCTCGAAGCGGGCACGAACGTAATCGACGACCTCGGTGTAGACCGAGCCGGTCGGCCACACCTGCGTGCCGCGGTTGCTGATCATGGTGAGCTTGAACGGCGTGTGCTCGCTGAGCCCCTGCAGGCGGACGGCGATCTCCTGCGGATTGAGCGTGGTCTCGATGTAGATGTCGCAGCCGACGTGCACGCTCTTGGTCTGCTCGAATGTCTGGATCAGCGTGTGGTGGTGCGGCTTGGGACGGCGGATGAAGAACGGCGAGTCGCCCTTGGGCACAGGGATCGCGTGGGTGGTGGACTGCTTGCCGAGGTTAGCGATGATCGCGTCGGCGAAGGCGGTGGTGCCCACGGGCTCGCGCGACCGATCGCCGAAGTCGGCGGTGCGGACGCCGGACTCGAGCGTCGCCAGCAGGGCGTTGTTGATGATTGCGGCCTGCTTGAGAAGGCCGACGTGCCGGAGCAGCATCAGACCGGACATGAGCAGACTGGTCGGATTGGCGACGCCCCGGCCCGCGATGTCGGGGGCGGTGCCGTGGACGGCCTCGAAGATGGAGACGTGGTTGCCGATGTTGGCGCTGGGCGCGAAGCCCAGGCCGCCGACGAGCCCCGCGGCCAGATCGGAGACGATGTCGCCCTGGAGGTTTGGCAGCACGACCATGCGGAACTGCTGGGGGCGGAGCACGAGGTTCATGCACAGGGCGTCGACGATGACGTCGGCCCGCTGGATGCCGGGGTAGTTCTCGCCGGCCTTGTGGAAGCGCTCGAGGAACAGGCCGTCGGTCATCTTCATGATGTTGGCCTTGTGCCCGCAGTGCACGAGGGCGATGCCGAGGCGGTCGGCCAGGGCGAAGGCGGCCCGGTGGACCTGGTCGCAGCCCGGGGCGGAGATGAGGCGTTTGCACTCGATGACGTCGTTGGTGAGGCGGTGCTCGATGCCGCCGTAGGTGTCCTCGAGGTTCTCGCGGATGACGTAGAAGTCGACGGGGACGCCGGCCTTGGAGTAGAGCGTTTCGACGCCGGGGAGGGCCTGGAAGTGGCGGATGTTTGCGAACGCGCCGTACATCTTGCGGAGGGTGACGTTGATGGACTTGCCGCCCCCACCGATGGGCGTGCCCATCGGCCCCTTGTACACAAGGCCCGTGTCCTCGATCGTCGCGGTGGCCTCGTCGGTGATGCCCCGGGTGTCGCCCTTGGCAAACACGCGCTGGCCCACCTCGACCTCGACGAACTCGAGATGCTGCAAGACGCCCGCGGCGTCGAACACCCGCAGGCAGGCGTTCATGATTTCGGGGCCGATGCCGTCGCCCGGGGCGAGGGCGATTCTTACGGAAGCGGACATGATGGTCTCCTGGGGAGGGCAAGGGTAGGAAGGGAATGTCTCGCGGCCGATGATGCGCGGGCTTATGGGACATCGGTCTGGGAGCGCGCGGGGTTGAGCCTCAGGCGTCGCCCGAAGCCGGGGTCGCGGCTCGGGTCAGGCGATCGGCGATGGCCCGCCAGATCGCCGCGTCGCGGTGGGCCGAGCCGGGCAAGGGCGGGCGCTCGACGAGGATGCGCGGCGGATTGAAGCCATCGGCCTCGCGCATCGCGGCGTACAGGCGCGCTGCGTACGACGGGGCGTCGGCGGGCATCTCGATGACGCGCAGGGCCGAAGGGAACGGCCCGGGCGAGTGCGCCAGCAGGACTGCGCCCGCGGGGGCGTCTGCGAGGTGCTCGCGCTCGACGATGCGCATCGGTGCACGAGGGGCGTAATGGCGCTGAAGCAGGCCGGGGCTCGGCGCCGGTGAGGGGGCCTCGTGGCCGTGGCCCCTTGCATCCTCGACCGGTTCACCCAGGGTGTCGGCCAGCTCGTCTGCGCCGATGACGCCCGGGCGCAGAATCCGGGGCGGATCGGAGAGCACCGACACGACCGTCGACTCGATGCCTCGACGGCACGGGCCGCCATCGAGCACGTACACCTCTGACTCCTGGAACGCGGCGCGGACATGGTCGGCCGTGGTCGGTGAGACGGCGCCGGATGGATTGGCGCTCGGGCCCACCAGCGGCGCACCCAGCGCCTCGATCAGCGCCAGGGTGAGCGGATGCGCTGGGCAGCGGATCGCGATCGTGTCGGCGCCCGCGGCGACCAGCGAGGGAATGGCCTCGGCCCGTGGAACGACGATCGAGACTGGGCCGGGCCAGAACGAGTCGGCCAGGCGATGGGCTCGGGCGGGCCAGGCGCCGGCGACGGAGCGGGCCATGTCCTCTCCGGCCACGTGCACGATCAGCGGGTTGTTCTGCGGCCGGCCCTTGAGGGCAAAGACCCGGACGACGGCGGACCGGTCCGTGGCGATCGCGCCGAGTCCATAGACCGTCTCGGTGGGAAACGCGACCAGCCCTCCGGCGCGAAGGCGAGCGACGGCGTGCGCGATCTGCTCGGGTCCCGCGGACATGCTCAGCGGTCGGTGGGCGTATCTGGCGCAAGGAAATCGATGCTGTTGCGTTCGAGGCTCGAGCCCATGGCCTGATGCAACTCGGCGATCGAGATATTGAAGTCGATGAGGGCCTGGATCTCTCGCCGTTCGGCGTTGGCCAGGCCTTCCTGGCGATTGAGTTCCGTCTCGAGCGTCTCGATGGTGAAACCGGTGCGCTGCTGCTTCTGCACATCGAGGACGCGGAGCAGTTCCGCGGCGGCGAGCCGGGAGACCGCCTCGAGTTCGATGAGCTCGTAGTTGGTGACGACGTTGTCGAGCGTGCGCTTGATCTCGCCGATGACCTGCTGGACGGTGTTTTGGAAGCTGATGACGGCCTGCTGCTGCTGGAGGAGGCGGCGCCGATAGTCGGACTCGGCGGCGCGGTTTCCGATGGGGGCCTCGAACAGGAACCCGACCACGGCATCCACAAAGTCGGCGTTGAACTGGTCGCCGAGCGCATCGTCGGCGTCGGTCTCGAGCGCGTTGAGGCGGAGCTGGAGCTGCAGGTCGAGGCGCGGCAGGCGGGAGTTGTCGGCGACCACGCGCCGGATGGTCGTGTCGTCGATCGAGAGGATGGCGCGCTCGATGTCGGGCCGGCGCTCGAGCGCGGTCAGGATCGCGTCGGCGAGGCTCCACGAGACGGGCGCATCGGGCGGGGAATTGAGCGGGACGAGCAGCACCTCGCCGGAGATGGCGAGGTCCTGCTGATTGATGAGCAGCTTGAGCGAATCGCTGCGGTTGCGCAGGACGGTCTGGGCGCGCCGGACGTTGGCGTAACGCTCGCGGACGCGGGCCTCGGCGCTGGCGATCTGCGCCGGGTTGGCGTCGATTCGCTGGCGCTCCTTGATGTAGCGGTACGTCTCCTCGCCGCGCTCGGCGAGACGCTGGAGGATCAGCAGGTCGAGGTAGGCCTGGTAGAGCTGCCAGTAGGTGCGTTCGGTCTGGGTCACCGTCTCGATGAGTTGCGACCGGAGTTGCTGGACGGCATCGCGTTCGGCATTGACCGCGAGGCGCACCTCGGCGAGGGAGACGTCGCTGCCAAAGTTCCGCAGCAGCGGCTGGGTCAGTTCCAGCGAGGCGGTTGCGCGATTGGCGGGGTTGGGCGTCAGCACGATGCCCGACTCGGTGGTGTCGGCGTAGTTGAGTTCCTGTTGGAGCGTGAGCTGACCGCCCGTGGTGAGGTTTCGACGAACGCCCGCGGTGGCGTTGAACTCGCCCGAGGAACGGACGTCCGGGCCGGTGCCGCCGATGGAGGAGCGATCCTGGATCGGGGACTTGAGCGACTGCGCCTGAACGCTGGAGAAGAACACCCAGTCGAACAAGGCCAACGCGTTGGCGATATCCGCCTGGCTGACGGCGGGGCCAAGCTGGGCGAACTGCACCTGGAGGTTGTTGCGGGCCGCGAGCATCACGACTTCCTGCAGCGTGACGCCGATGACCTCGTGGGGCTGGCCCAGCAGATTGGCTCCCAGCGGGATCGCGCTGAGGTCGTAGTCGTACGCCTTGGGCCCGGCCATCGACTCGAGTTGCGCCATGCGCTGGCGGAGGGCCGACTCATCGAGATTGAAGTGGCGCATGAACTCGTCGATGGACTGCTGTCGGGTGGTCTGGATGGGATCGGGATGAGTTGTCGGATCCGAGAGCTGGGACCGGATCTCACGCAGGAGAGACACCCGGAGTTGCTGCGAGGCGTTGCTGGACAGCGGGCCCGGCGCACAGGCGCAGACCTGGCAGAGCAGGGCGAGCATTGCGGGCAGGTGCCAGATCCGGCTCGGGCGTGATGGCATCGACTGTTTCGTATGTGCCGCCATGTGTGGTGTGATGCGACGCCTCCTTGGGCGCACAAGCGCGGCGGGTTGCGCCCGGGTCGCTACACTGTGGTCCGGATGGTATGGGCGCGGAGGCGAGCGTCCCGGACCGGCACTCGACAATTTGGGGAAGCCAGGAGGTGCGACCGTGAGGATCAGGATGAGCCGTGGGTGCGTGGGTCTGTTGGCCGTCGCCGGGGTGGCGTGCGGAGCGTTCGCCGAGCCCGTTGAACCGTACGAGGTCATGGTGAAGGACGCCGGCGCGGCGCTTCGGGCCGGACCGACCGAGCGTCATTACCGGGTCGCCCAGCTGCCGGCGGGGCAGTTGTTGCGCGTCGTTGGGAGAGAGGGCTCGATGGTCGAGGTGGAGTTCCGTGTGGGAGCGATCGTGCCCGCGGACTCGGCGCAGGCGACGTCGGATGGAAAGACCGTCCGGCTTCGGATGCCGCAGCACCTCATCGCGGCGAATGCGTCGGACCCGCTCGAGGGCAGCTGGAAGTCGCTGGCCGGGCCCGAGGCCGTCGCGGGAACGGTGCTGACCGTCCGTCAGGCGCTCCGGAGCAACGGAGTGACGGTGGCGTATCTGGTCGATGCGCCGGAGGGGACTCGGGCGTATCTGGCCGAGTCCGACGTGGCGCGAATTGACGCGAAGCCGGCCCAGCCGGGAGAGGCGACGCAGGTCGCTCCGGAGCGTCCCGGGCCGGCGACGGATGCCGCACCGACGTCGCTGCTGGAACCCATGTCGGCCCCGGGAGCGGAGTCGGGGCCCGCTGCGGTCATCGATCCGGGCCAGACCACACCCGCGAGTGCGGGCCCGGTTGTGATCTCGCAGGGCAACGCTTCAGAGGGTGCGACCGATCCGGCGACGGGAGAGGGCGCCGCGAGCGAAACGGCTCCACCACCACCCCTGAGCCCCGAGCAGCTCGACGAGGCGTACAGAAATGCGCGAGAGCAGGGAACGTTCGACGAGGAGATCGATGCGCTGATCGCTGAACACCAGCGGACCCTCGAATCGATCGATCAGACTCCGTTCACCGAGCGTCTGCGCGGGCAGATCCGGCAGCGGATCGCGTACCTCGAGACGCGCCGCGATTTCATCAACGGGCCTGCGAGGCTCGCCGAAGAACGCAGAGGAGAGCCACGAATCAGCGAGGCGCTGGCCGAGAAGACCGAGGGTCTGGCAATCAACCAGACGTTTGACATGGTCGGGATGCTGGTGACGAGCCGCATCTACGATGGAGACCGCCTGCCGAAGCTATATCGGCTGAAGTCGGATGATGCCTTGTCGCGGACGATCGCCTACATCAGGCCGGACGCCGCGAAGGGACTCGCGGACTTGCTTGGCAAGCGCGTGGGGATCATCGGGAGC
Organism: Phycisphaeraceae bacterium; assembly: GCA_020639195.1. Classification (GTDB taxonomy): domain Bacteria; phylum Planctomycetota; class Phycisphaerae; order Phycisphaerales; family UBA1924; genus JACKHB01. The sequence goes on from JACKHB010000002.1 coordinate 431,943, forward strand.
GTGTCGCGCGATGAGCGGTCGAGCGTGGACGTGGTGAAGGTGACCCGGATCGCGGCGATCGAGTAGGGCGGGCATGGCCCGCCGAGCTTGCGGACCGTCGCACACAGGACACCACGCTTCGAAGTCAGCACACGAGTGGATCAGCCCTCTCTGGCGGGCTGGATGATGCCGCGGCATTCGCCGAAGCCGATTCGGCGGAAGCCGTCCTTCTCGCAGGACGCCCTGAGGATGACCTCGTCGCCGTCGGCGAGGAACTTGCGCTGCTCGCCGGTGGGCAGGGTGATGGGCGTGCGGTTGGTCCCGGGGACGACCACGGGGGGTTTGGCCCACGGGTCGCCGTTCCAGGTGAGTTCGAGCAGGCAGCCGCGGGCGTCGCGCGTGGGTCCGGAGACGGTGCCGGAAGCGAGCAGGTCGCCGGGCTGGAGGTTGCAGCCGTTGGACGTGTGGTGGGCGATCATCTGCGAGAACGACCAGTACATGTCCCTGAAGCTGCCGCGAGAGAGACGCAGCGGGGGCATGGAGCGCGTGCGCATGTCGGCCGAGGCCAGGAAGACCTCGAGGGTGATGTCGAAGGCCGAGAGCGGTGAGGGCGGGGTGAGGTAGGGCAGCGGCTCGGGGTCCCCCTTTGGGCGGGCGGTGGGCACGCAGCGGAAGGGCGCGAGGGCCTCCATCGTCACGATGTAGGGGCTGACGGAGGTGGCGAAGCTCTTGGCGAGGAAGGGGCCCAGGGGCTGGTACTCCCAGCGCTGCATGTCACGCGCGGACCAGTCGTTGACGAGGCAGAGGCCGAGGATGTGGTCCTCGGTGTCGGCGATGTCGATGGGCTCGCCGAGGACGTTGCCGCGGGAAATGACGCAGCCGACCTCGAGTTCGTAGTCGAGCATGGCGCAAGGGCCGAAGGTGGGCGGCGCACCGTCGGAGGCGGGGGGGAGCTGGCCTCGCGGGCGGCGGATAGGCGCGCCGCTGGGGACGATGGACGAGGCGCGGCCGTGGTAGCCGATGGGGACGTGCTTGTAGTTGGGCAGGAGTGGATTGTCGGGCCGGAACATGGAGCCGACGTTGGTGGCGTGGAAGAGGGAGGCGTAGAAGTCGGAGTAGTCATGGACCTGGCAAGGGACTTGGCATGAAACTGCGTCGGCCGCTCTGAGATGCGGCTCAAGTTGGGCGCGATGTCTGTCGTCGGAGAGCAGATTGATCAGGCGCGCCCGCACCGACGCCCAGATCCGCGGCGCCTGACACAAGAGCCCGAACAGGCCGCCTTCGAAGCTGTGGTCTTCCGCGTCATCTCGGGCCGCGGGAGAGCCGAGCAGATGCTCAGCCGCCGTCAGATCGAGCAGGTGGTCGCCGATGCGCGTTGCGGCGCGCGGTTTGTGGTCCTCGTCGACCGTGAACGTGCAAAGCGGCAGGTTCTGAATCGGGAAGTCCGTACTCGGATCGTTCGCGGATTCGACCCAGCTCTTCAGGTTCGGATCGTGCGTCTCGTTGATGCCGTAGGGCATGGTTACTCCTTGGGCGCGAGCGGGCCTGTCGGGTCGGTGGCCGGGGAGGAGACTAGAGCCACCCCAATTGCTGCAGGTCTTCGACCGGCTCATCGAACGAGCACGAGCCGATTGAGAGGAAGAACGACTCGCGGGTGCGGGCGAGGGCGGTGGAATCGAACTCGTGGTCGCGCCAGCGGGCGGAGTCTGAACCGAGAGCGAACGCCGCGGCGTCGGTCTCCTCCAGAACCTCGACCAGCACCTCGCGCGGGACCTCGGTCGTGTGCGCCAGTGCGCTGGCGAGCAGCAGGTTGACAAAGCCGTGCATGACTCCCCGCGGCGGGTCTGGGTCGTAGGTCAGGCGGTGTTCGGCGCGGACCGGGTGGTGCAGGCCGGCGGTGGCTTTGTACGCGACGCCCGCGAGGCGACACGCGACAAGGAAGTCGGCGATCTGGGCCGAGGTCGGAAAGGCGATGGGGGTGACTCCACCGCAACGGATCTTCGCAAAAGCCTCGTTGCCGGCAAGAGCAGCGACAAACCCGCGGCAGTCCCCGTTGATGGGGATCTCGAAGAAGGCCTGCAGGTCTTCGGGGATGGCGTCGAGGGCCTCGTCGATCGCGCCGGGGCTCTCGGCTTTGAGTTCGATCGAGTCCACCTTCGCCAGGCCGTGCTCCTCGGCGGCGTGCAGCTCGTTGAAGGCGTCGATGGCGTCGAGGGATTCCTCGAGTGGCGCGTCGATAACGGCGGTGACCGCCCAGGGATCGAAGTCCGCGTGCTCGCGATACCCGCTGGTGGCGTGGGTGCCGGGCATCAGGATGGAGGCGGCGTCGGAGAGTTCCGAGAGTCGAGACGCAGCGCAGACGAAGCGAGCGAGCATGTCGGCGTGCGAGCCCATGAGGGCGCGCGCGTAGTTCTCGGCCGCGGGCTGCATGAAGAGCCTTGCCGGCGGGAAAAGGCCGGCGTAATCGAAGAGGTTGTGGAGGGCTGGATGCATGCGTCGATTACCAGTCCAGTGTCGATCGCCAGGCGCGGGCGAGGTCTTCGACCGCGAGGGTCTGCGTTGAGCCGGCCTCGCTCCACGCGAGCGAGCCGGAGTCGTCGGTACGTCCGAGCACATGGAACGGAACATCGGGCTCGAGGACGCGGGCGAGGTGATCGGTCTCGCTCGCGTCCATCTCGAGCACGTAGCGGCTTGGTGATTCGTTGAACCAAGTCTCGAAGCCGTCCGCGCCCGCTGTCAGGGTCGCGCCCAGCGGATCGTCGGCGGTCGAGCCGGCGATGAGCATCTCGGCGATGGCGACGAGCAGGCCCCCGTCGGAGACGTCGTGAGCGGCGTGGACGTGGCCACCCTGAATGAGCACGGCCACGGCGCGGGCCGAGGCCGGGCCGGCGCGGAGGTCCACTGTCGGAATCGCCTCGCCTTTGGCGAGCAGCTCGGGGAACAGCTCGGCGGCGAGCGACGCACCCATCGCGCCGCGCGGGGAGTTTCCGATCAGCACCAGCGCGTGGCCCGCGGCCTTGGCGTCCATGGTCACGCACCGATGGGCGTCGGGCACGATGCCCATGCCGCTGATGAGTAGGGTGTAGGGGATCTCGATCGTGCGATCCGGCCGACCGTCTCGCCCGGGGATGGCGAACTGGTTGTTCAGCGAGTCCTTGCCGGAGATGAATGGCGTGCGGTAGGCCTTGGCGCCGTCGTAGCAGCCCTCGCAGGCGCGGACGAGGGCCGCGAGATTCTGGGGCTTGGCGCAGCTCGGCCAGCAGAAATTGTCAAGGATGGCGATGCGGTCGGGGTCTGCGCCGACGCACACGAGGTTTCGGACACATTCGTCGATGGCACTGAGCGCCATGCGGTACGGATCGCCGCCGCGCTGCGGGTCTCCGAGCCTTGTCTGCAAGCCGCAGGCGATGGCGAGGGCCCGTGAGACGCCGGGTCGCGGCTGAAGAACGGTGGCGTCGCCCGGGCCGCGTCCAAGCGGACCGACGAGCGGGCGAGTGATGAGATTGCCCTGTACCTCGTGGTCGTATTGTCGGATGATCCAGTGCTTGCTGGCGATGGAGGGGTGAGCCAGGAGGGCGAGCAAGACGGAGCCGGTCGAGAGTTTCGGGTCCTGGGGTGAGTCAGAGAGCCTTGACGCGTGTTGTGGATGACCGGATGTGGCCGGGGCGCTCGCTCTGCGACCCTGAACCCATCCCGCCTCGCGCCGCGGCGTCGGGATGCCGTCGTGGAGGAACTCCATTGAGAGACGGCCGACCTCCATGCCGTGGTCGATGAGGATGAGTTCGCGCTCGGATGTGCCGAACGTGCCGAGCACGGCAAGCTCGACCTGCTCCTGCTCGCAGATGCTGCGGAGCGCTTCGAGGTTGTCTCGCGGGACGGCCAGGACCATCCGCTCCTGTGCCTCGGAGATCCAGATCTCGGTGCTGGTGAGGCCGGCGTACTTGAGCGGGGCGCGGTCGAGGTGGACCTCGGCGCCGAGCTCTTCGCCCATCTCGCCGACCGGCGTCGAGAAGCCGCCGGCCCCGCACGTCGGTGATCGCCGAGAAGAGAGGTATGTCGCCGCATCACGAGCCCGCAATCGCCTCCGAGGATCTTCTTCTCCTCGATGGCGTTGCCGATCTGAACGGCGTGGGCGAACTCGTCGGCGTGGCTGTCGGTGAGTTCGGCCGAGGAGAAGGTGGCCCCGTGGATGCCATCCCGGCCGGTGCGTCCGCCGAGCGCGACAATGAGATCGCTGGCGTGGGCCGCGCCGTGCACACGATTCCGCGGCATCACGCCGATGCAGCCGCAGAAGACCAGAGGATTGCCCACGTAGCGATCGTCGAACTCGACCGCGCCGTTGACGGTGGGGATGCCCATGCGGTTGCCATAGTCGCGCACGCCCGCAACGACGTCGGTGAGGATGCGACGGGAATGGAGGCAGCCGGAAGGAAGAGGTGGCGCTTCGGAAGAAACGGATGAACTGGCGGGAGAGGGCGCGGTGGCTCTTATCGATATGGAACCATTGACCGCTGGCTTCCTCTCCTGGCGCATCGGATCGCCATCGGTGTGACTGGTGGTGAACCGACTCGGATCGGCCACGCAGAAGACATCGGTGCTCGCGATGGGCCGCGCGCCCAGGCCGGTGCCGATGATGTCGCGGATGCAGCCGCCGATGCCCGTCGCGGCGCCGCCGTACGGCTCCAGGGCCGATGGGTGGTTGTGCGTCTCGACCTTCAAGCACACGGCGAGGTCGTCGTCGAAGGCGATGACCCCGGAGTTGTCGGTAAAGACCGAGAGGGTCCAGTCCACGCCATCGGCGATGAGCTCGTGGGTCGCCGCGGCGATGGTGGACTTGAGGAGATTGTCGATCCTGATCGAGCCATCGGGCAGCGCCGCGTGGCCAGGGCGCGACAACCAGTTGATGGGATCGGCGATGTTGGCTTCCCCTTCGACGCGTTGGGTGTACACGATGTTCGACTTGAGCGTCTTGTGCACGCAGTGCTCGGACCAGGTCTGGGCGAGGGTCTCGAGCTCGATCTCGCGCGGCTCGCGCCCGAGTCGGCGGTACTCGGCCTGGATCGCCCGCATCTCGTCGAGCGACAGGAACAGGTGTGCCTCGCGGCTGAGTTGGGTCAGCGCGTCGTCATCGAGAGCCAGGATCGGAACATCGCGCACATGGACGGACCGCTGGTGTCCCTTGGGGAGTGACGCGGGGTGGAAGGCCCCCTCGTGCACGGCGTGGATGACCGGGTTGGCAAGGATGCGGACCGCCAGGTCGAGTGCCTGAACGTGCGATAGACCACGAAACTCGTACCGCCAGCCGGTAGAGACCTGCGCCTCGACGCCGAGCATGGCGCCAATGGCCTCAGCAACCGACTGCGCGACGGGATCCATGATGCCCGGAAGGGGGTGGACTTCAATGGCCGCGACGCCGTTTCTCGCCGACGTGCCGATCTCTCCTTGTTCGACGACCGGGTCGGAGAGCAACTCATCGCGGACGCGGGCGGCGTCAGTGGGAGTGAGGGCGGCCTCGATGAGGTAGACCCGAATCACCGCGGCGTCGGTCGCCGGGAAGCCCATCTCATCAGCCCGGGCGAGCAGGGCCCTGCCACGGGCGTCGAGGTCGCGACTGCGCCGGCGGACTTCCACGCGGTGCACCGTGATCGCGGGGGAATCTACGGACCGTGTGGTCATGAGCGATGATACCGGCCGGGATCGGCGCGGCGGGGGATGGCCTTGTCGTCTGATGGCGCAGCGGGCCTGTGGCACTACAGTGGCTGGCAATGTCCGCTCAGAAGCCCCATGTCGAGCTGTACACCGACGGCGCGTGCTCGGGCAACCCCGGCCCGGGGGGCTGGGCGTTCATCTTGAAGCACCCTGGTTCGGGCAAGGAGTCCGAGAGCGCTGGTGCCGAGGCGGAGACAACCAACAACCGCATGGAGCTGATCGCCGTGATCCAGGGCCTTACGCGTCTGAGCAAGCCGTCGGTCGTGGACCTGTATTCTGACTCGCAGTATGTCCTCAACGGCATGCGCGAGTGGATGGACCAATGGAAGCGCCGAGGCTGGCGCACGGCGGGCAAGAAGCCCGTCAAGAACCAGGACCTCTGGGAAGAGCTCGACGAGCTGCGCGAGATCCACGCCATCCGGTTCCACTGGATCCGCGGGCACAGCGAGCACCCAGAAAATGAACGGGCGGATCGGTTGGCGGTCGCGGCACGAGAGGCTCTTGTCAGATCGGCGCGTTGAGGCGTCGGCGGACTTCAGACGCGGATCATGCCAAGATCGAGCGGTCGATCACCGCCATGCTCCTCGACGCAATCCGGGACGTTACGATGGTCTGCCGCGAGCGCCCGCGGGACGTGAGGAGAGCGCATGGCGTACGACCCCAGGCCGAAGGACCATTTCGACGTCAAGAAGGTAGGCCGCGGGAGTTCGGCACGCCTCGAGGTAACCGACAAGGGGTACGAGGAGCGAGCGATCATGCTCCTCGAACTGGCCTACCGAACGGCATTCCTGAATCAGCCGTACTCCGAGACGATCAAGAGTGGCATGCGGAGCTACTTCGAGAAGAAGTGGACCGCCGCGGGCAAAGCGGGCGTTGCAAAGAAGGTCGCGCAATACGCCGTTGCGGGCGGAGCGTTTGTCGTGATGACGGCCGTCACCGGTCCGACGGTCCTTGTGCTGATCGGCGTGACGGCGGGAGCGCTGGCACTCAAGAAGGGCGTGTCCTACGGGATCGACAAGGCGGGCGTGAAGAGTGTCGAGGACCGGCTGAAAAAGGCAGGCGATCCCGATGCGCCGCACGCCGACTCTCCATCCGAGGTTCTGCCGATCATGCTCGAGCATGGAGGCATCGCCAAGGCGATCGAGCACCTGTGCAGCCATTGGCGCGACATCAAGCTGTTCAAGTCGAAGTACGGCAAGAAGACGCACTCGGCCAAGCACAAACAAAAACAGAGCCACAAGCGCGAGGCGGCCGCACTTAGCAATTTCCAGGGCGCTGCCGACGTCGAGGCGTGGCGGGAATGGGAGGGCGGGACCCCGCCCGACTACCTCGACGCCGCCGGCAAGCTGATCAACGCGTCCAACCAGTTCAGCGCTGCGGGCGCGGCCAAGAAGGCGAAGATGGCTGCAAAGGGGCTGAAGAACTCCGTCAGCGCTCAGAAGACCGACGACAACTTCATGCGCCTGAAGATCAAGAAGCTGACGTACTACTGCTCGTGCGTGATGGACTACTGCCGGCACTTCCAGGCCGAGCACGCGAAGATCCATGCCGCCGTGATCGGCGGCTGGGCGGACCTGACTCGGCTGGTGGTGCCACAGGCGCACGTGTGCGGCTCGCACGAGTCGTGCGCAGACGATCCGCCGTGCTTCGGCGGGTTCGGGCTGCTTCGCGCCAGGGCGGAGCAGAAGGGCTGCGCCGAACTGCTGGACTCTTTCGACCTAGGCGAGACCCAGTCCGCGGCGATCACTGGACGCCTCGCCAAGGCCCACTTCACGCATCGAGAGGAAGCGGGGCAACAGACATCGCGCGCTGCCGGGGTCATCAGAACCAAGTTGGGCTACGACAAATTCACCGGAGCCAAGCTCAAGGGCGCCAAGAAGGTCCAGGAGAAAGTCACAAAGAAGCTGATCGACGCGTCATGGCAGGCGGCAACCACCGGCGATCTCTCGGGCCTTGAAGACCTCGCCAAGGACCCGACAGGGACGGGGGCGGCCAAGGAGGCCGCGAAGGACGCCATTCTCACCGCCTTGCGAGCCGGAGAGATCCCGTCGCCGGACGCCCTGCTCAATGCGCCGGTGGGCGCACCGATCGTGCCGTGCTCGGGCCAGATCGCGGAGGATCTCACCGATTTCTTCTTCTCTCATTACCGCGAGAACATCAGCGCGAGAGAGCGGATGAAGCTGCTGACCGAGGGGCTTCAGAAGAACGACAAGGGCTTCGAGAGGGCCAACCGCATCGTGGCCGACGCCATGGAGGCCGTCGAGAACCAGAACGAGCAGTTCTTCATGGATCGGCTGCCCACCAACGAGGACATGAAGAGGACATTCCAGGCCGAGTTGATCTCGGCCGCGAATAAGATCGAGCACTACGTGCTCAAGGGCGACCGACGACGCGAGAAGTTCGTGTCGTATTACGAAGCAGTTTGCGGACGCGGCAACCTGCAGAGTTGCGAGGAGGGCTACGAGCTCGCGTACCGATTCTTCAACATGCTCAAGACTCTGTGGAAGCTCGAGCAGCACATCATGTTCATCTACGTGTTCGCCAAGGGAGTGGCGTGTGCGCTGGAGGCCGAGGCCGGCGACTACTACTTCCCGAGCGACGCCGCCGCGGGGTTGGCCGAGTGGTTCGAGTTCTGGCACCGCGTTCCGGCATGCAACCCGGCGCGGTTGGCGACGCCGGCGGGATCATCGTCGTCGAGCTCTGGAAGCTGGCCGTCGACCCAATCGCGGACGTCCAGCGCCGGAGTCGGATCCGTCGGTGTCTACTTCTCGTCGAGCACATTGCCGGCCACTTCCCACTCATCGTCGCTGTCCGTGTCCTCCGCCGACACATCAAGCTATTCATATTCGAGTTCCGGTGGGATGAGCGGCCCCCCCCCAGCTCGACGCTGGGCTCCCAGCGGCCTGTACTACGAGTGGGGTGGCCCGACGAGGTGCCGGGAGATCTTCTTCACTGAAGAGCGCGGCTGGTTCGACGCTGAAGACTATCCTGTCGAATACAGCGAGAGGGTGGGGTGGTTCTGCCCTGGAGACGTCCGGGCTCTGATCGCCATCGATCGAAGAGGTCCTTGGCAGGACGTCTCTGGGACTGCTTGGGGGTACTACGGCCGGTACGGTGAGCCCATTCGCGAGCGCCGTTGATGAGTGGTTCCATCCGACGCCACGCGCGCTAACCGCCATGGCCTGAGCCGCGTCTCGATGTCCCACCCCTCCACGCGGTCGCGGCGTCGAACGTGGCGCGCAGCTCCGTCGCCTCCCAAGCTCTGGGGTCCCAGGCCAACGGCCAAACGTCGCCGTTCGAAGCTTCGATGGACTCGGTGATGCGCAGCAGGGCGTCGTAGGGCGGATACGCATCCGGTGTCGCCATCAACTCGCGGCGGGCGTCATCGAGCGGCTGAGGCAGGCCCGCGCAGAGCATGGCCCCCAGATACCGACGCTTCGCGCTCACGATCTGGTCATGCGTCGCAGTCCTCGACCAGGGCAGCCCTCCGGCGACGGCATGGATCATGGTGTACAGCCAGCCCCACGCGTCATCGATCGGTCGGTGCGGCGTGCCCTCAAGCGTCTGGATGGAGGCGTATCGGGCGGTTCCGGCGAACCGGTTCGATCCTGCGCCGTCGTTCGGGCGGTGGGCCAGACCCAAGTCGATCAGCCGGGCCGCCTCCGGCCGGGCGGGATCAAGGGCGATGTTCGATGGCTTGATGTCCCGGTGCACCAGGCCGACGCGATGGCACGCCTCGATCGCAGCCAGCGTGGCCCGTCCCACCGCCGCCAGCGTCTTGGCATCGACGCGCCGCTGCGGTGATCGCCGGATCACGTCCGACAACGTCGGACCCGCGCGATCCATGATCAGCAACGGAGGACGATGGTCCGGCTCAAACTCGACCAGCGAGATGACGTTGGGGTGAGACACTGACCGAAGCGAATCGGCCTCGCGCTCGACTCTCCATGCCCGACGGTCAATCCGCGGCGCTTTGATCGCCACGTCGCGAGCGCGCTGTTCATCTCGTGCGGCGAACACGGCCCCCTGCCCGCCACAACCCAGCCGATGCAGAACTCGATACCGGCCCAGCAGCAGGGCTCCCGGAGCGAGCGCGACGTGCACGCGATGGCCCTCGAGTTTCTGGCCTCGTGCGGTCGAGCCCGACGGCTGAGCCAGGCTCCATGCGTCGGCGCGCGGCTCCACTCAGCACCCGTAGAGGCTGACAAGCGCATCGTGCACCGCCGTCTCGCCTGGTTCGCCGCTCTCCTCCAGCGAGTTCGCCCTCTGAAAGCTCCGCACCGCCTGCCGAAGCTCCTCGGTGTCTTCGCCATTAACTTCAGCTTCAAAGTATCCCAGCGATCGCAACCGCGCCTGGACGCCCTTGAGCGTATCGACCGGCTCCAGATTGGAGAGGACGAACTCGCTCTCCTTGGCCCAGTCATGGTCGGTCTCGAGAACCAGCGTGAGCCGGATCGCATCGGGCGGCACGGCGATATCGACCCAGCCGTCCGCATCGGTGCGGCCCTCGGGCCCGACGGCGCCGTCAATGGTCGTCTTGTACGCGACATCGGCGATTGGCTCGCCATCCTCGTCGAGGAATCGAACCTGGAATCTCGCGGGCACGCCCTTGCGCCGAAAACGATGCCTCGTGTCGACCGCTCCGCCGACCTCCTTCTCGGTGAGATCGGGAATCTGCACCTCGTCCCCGGGAACGAGCAGGTTCATCGATCCGCGGAGCTCGCGGAGGGCCGCGTTGTCGGCATGCTCCCAGATAGTCTCCGGGAAGAAACCGTAGTCGAACGCGATGCTCTCGATGCACTCTTCTTTGCGCACCTTGTGACACCGCGGCATGGAGGGCTGCCTTTGAACAAAGGGCGAAACCTGGGAACAGAAGCGGAGAGGGGGGGATTCGAACCCCCGAGGGAGCAAGCCCCCTACCGGTTTTCGAAACCGGCCCATTCAGCCGCTCTGGCACCTCTCCGAATGGGACGGCAGTATAGGGCCGCGTGGCGGCGCCTCAGACCTCCCGTGCCGCGCCAGATTCGGGCAGCGCTTCCCAATACGACAGACTCTCGCGCAGTCCTCCCGTGCGCGAGCGGGCCAGCCACAGACGGCGCTGATCGGCCATGATCGCGTGGAGGCGCTCGCGGATGTCGGTGTGCCCGCGCGGCGGCGCTTCCGACCTGCGGGCGATCGCGATCCTCGCGGCGACACCTGCCTGGTCCAGCGTGTGGCGGAGTTCATCGGCGAGCAACCGGGGGGTGCTCTCAATTCCGCCGTGTGCCTCCGCCGCGCTGAACTGGGGCATGGATCGGCGCAGATCGTCGATCCGAGCCAGCAGATCCCGCCACGGCCCCTCGTGCGTTGGGAGCGCGGTCTCGAATCCGCTCGGATGAACCGCCTCAAATAGGGCTGACGCGTTTCGAAGCGGAGCTGCCTCTGCGTTCGCTCCTCGCACCCCAGCGTTCGCGCGCATCTCCGCATCGATGTCCCCCAAGTCCGCGAGCCATTTCGCGACGTGGCCCGTCCGGTCACCGAAGATGTGCCACGAGATCGCCCGCAGGTCGGGAGTCGAGTCCGGATTCCACGCCCGGGATGCGGCCTCGGCGATCGCCAGCATGGACACCGGGTCTTGCTGACGATGCCCCATGTCACCCCAATCGGTGACGAGGAGTCCCGCGGCTCCATGCCGAATGCTGCTCGCCACCGAGGCACTGAGGTTGCCCCGCCGCTCGGTCGTCCTCCCGACAAAGCTGCGCCACGCACTGGTGCCGGGACACACCCAGAACTCGCGTCCGGCGCCAGAGAGCGCCGCTCCCCATTGGTCAAACGGCGAGTCGGGCTCGTAACCCCAGGCGAGCACGACGGACTCGTGTGGCAGCTCATTGAGGCACCGCGGATCGCGCAGGGCGATGTCGCCCCAGAGCATCGGCCGCCGGCCCATCCTCAGAACATCCCCGCAGATGCGAAGGACGAAGTCCATGTACACCCGCGTCCGGCCGACCTCACGCACGCGGCCGCGTGATCGACCCCATCCAATATCGAGCGTCTCGTCACAACCGATATTCACCAGCGGTGATTCGAAGTTGGCGCACAGCTCGGACAAGAGGTCCCGCACGAACGCCGCCGACCCCGGATCGACCGGGCACAGGCTGAACGGCCCATGCATCGTGAGGCCGAAGAAGTCGAACTCACCGTGCGTCTCCGCGAGATGCGCGTACGCGGGCAGCCGAAGCCACCGATCCAGGTGTCCAAAGCAGTTCTGGTTCGCCGCCAGTTCGAGGCCGGCCTCCTCGCACCAAGCCCCAAGTCTCCCGTATTGCTGCGCGGTCATGGGGGACGAACCGCGCCAGACGGCCTCGTGACCCGCGTAGGCGAAGGTGTGCTCGGTGTACAGCTGGAGGTGATTCAGCTTCAGCTCCGAGAACACGCGAACTTTCCGGCGCAGCTCCGACATCGTCGGCACGCGGCAGCGAGAGACATCCAGCATCACGCCACGCACGGCGATCGCGGGCCAGTCCTCAATCGCCATTGACGGCCCGACCTCACCGAACTGCCGCTGAAGCTGCGCGAGCGTGGCCAGGGCATGCCGTCGTCCGGCGGCGTCGGCGGACTCGATCAGCACATCCGGCCCTGACCCACCGCCGACACGAAGGCGGTATCCCTGAGCCGGAATCGCCGCATCGGTGGCCAACACCGGCCGCTGCGTCAGCGAGACCCCGGACGGACCAAGCCGGTGGATCCGACGTGGCGTCGGGACGAGCAGCGGTTGAAGGTCGGACGCCATTGGGAGGAAACCTCTACCCGATCGTCGGGCGGGGCGCGCAGTCTACGCCCCGGTACCATGCCATTGGCCAATGACCGCATCCGACCAAAGCCCTCGAGCTTCTCCGATCGCTCTGGCGCGGCGCACGGTCGTCGGCTCGTTGATCACGGGGGGGGCCGGACTCGCCCTGTACCCGTATCGATCGCGCCTCCGACGTTCGGCCCCAAGAGGCCGAGTCGAATTGCTCTACTGGGAGAAGTGGACAGGCCGCGAAGGCGCGGCGATCCAGCGCGTCATCGATCGCTACAACGAATCGCAGCACCATGCGTGGGTCCACCGCGTCTCCATCGCAGACCTGCCCGCCAAGGCAATGGTCGCGATCGGCGGCGGTGATCCGCCCGACCTCGTTGGACTCTTCAGCTTCAACGTCCCCCACTACGCGGAAGCGCGCGCGGTCATGGCGATGGACGAGTTCGCTCGCTCCGATGAGTTCGATCTGGATCGGTACGCCCCCCATGTTCGAGACATCCTCACGCACGAGGGGCGCGCGTGGGGCGGCATCAACACGTGTTCCACATCCGCGCTGTTCTTCAACAGGACTCACCTCCGCGAAATCGGTCTCGATGCGCCCCCGCGCACGCTCGACGCCTTCGACGAGGCCGCCGCGGCCCTGACCGTCACCGACGCGACCGGACGGATTCAGCGCGCGGGATTCCTGCAGACCCTGCCCGGATGGTGGCCCTACTTGTGGGCGCTCATCTTTGACTGCCCCTTGTACGACCCTGCAACGCACCGGGCCATCATCGCCGACGACCGAGCCATCGCCGCCATGCACTGGGTGCAGGAGACCGCCCGGCGACTTGGGGTGGGCGCGACCCGTGCCTTCTCCGGCGCCTTTCCCAGGACTTACCACTCAGCCCAGGACCCCTTCATCTCCGAGCGCGTTTCGATGATTCTGCAGGGTCCCTGGCTCAGCGCCTTCATCCGAGAGCACAATCCGGCGCTCGATTGGGGATGCGTGCCAATGCCGCTCCCGGCGGATGCCCCGGAACCGCATCTCGCGAGGGGCATGGTCGAGGGCGATGTCCTGATGATCCCGCGGGGCTGCCCCCATCCGGAGGAGGCTTTCGACTTCCTGCTCTTCACGCAACTCCGAGAGAATCAGGAATTGCTCGCGAAGGTCCACGGCAAGGGCTCTCCGATGCGCGAGATTTCCGACTCGTTTCGCGAGGGCCACACCAACCCCGAAGTGACCGTCTTCGACGCGATCGCAAGGAGCCATCGTGCGCGCATCCTCCCCCAGACGCGGATCTGGAAGCAGTACGCCGACATGGTGATGAGCGCCTTCGACGCCGTGTGGGGCGGCGAGAGCCCGGAATCGGCCCTCCTCTTGGTGGAGCGAAGAGCCCAGCAGCTGCTCGATCTCGACTCTCGCCGCAACGCGGCGCACGGGCCCAATGCGTGACGTCGGCCGATCGCCCCATTCGGGTGCGTCGCGTTCATCCCTGGCTCCTCGGGGTTGCCTGGACGTCGCCCTGGCTCGTCGGACTCGTGGTCTTCCTCGCCGTCCCGGTCCTGCTCAGCCTCATCTACGGCTTCACCGAGTACTCGCTGATCGAGCCCCCCATCCCGGTCGGCGCGGCCAATTACCGCGAGATGCTCGGTGACGGGCTCTTCTGGAGGGTGCTCGCCAACACCCTGCTCTACACCGTCCTTGCCGTGGGGATCGGAACGGTGCTCTCGCTCGGCATCGCCGTCGCACTCGAGCAGCGAGTTCCCGGGAGCGACCTGGTGCGGGCCGTCGTGTTCCTGCCCACGGTGGTGCCTGTGGTCGCCGCGTCCTTGGCGTGGGCCTGGATGTTTTCCGCGGAATCAGGGCTCATCAACACGCTGCTCGCCCACGTCGGCATCCGGGGCCCGGACTGGCTGGGCGACGGCCGCTGGGCCATGCTGTCGGTCGTCATCGTGGGGCTGTGGGGAATCGGCTCGCAGGTCGTGATCTATGCCGCGGCGCTGCGCGATGTGCCCCGACAGCTCTATGACGCGGCCGCCATCGACGGCGCCACGCCGATCGGCCGGTTCTTCCGCATCACGCTGCCGCAGATTTCTCCGACGGTCCTGTTCAACGTCGTCATGTCGATCATCTGGTCGATCCAGGTCTTTGCCGCTCCGCTCATCATGACCAAGGGCGGCCCGGACAACGCAACGCTGGTGTACTCGCTGTACGTCTACCGCAACGCCTTCGAGTACGGTCGCATGGGCTATGCCAGCGCCCTGGCGTGGGTCCAGTTTCTTGTCGCCCTCATTCTCACCGGCATGGCGCTCTGGCTCGGGCGGCGGCTGGTCCACTACAGGGGAGCGTCGTGAGCTCCCTCTCGGCGTCCTCTCGATCGCGTCGGGCTTGGTGGCAGCGGCTCGCGCTGCCCGCCGTTCTGATCCTGATCTCGCTGGTCTTCATCGCACCGATCGCGTGGATGGGCGCCACCTCCATCAAGCCCGAGAGCCAGGCGCTCGAGGGCGGTCTGCGCCCGCTGCCCCGCATCGAGCGCGATGGCGGCGGCCTCGGCGTCACACAGCCCGATTACTGGCGGGGCGTCGCGGCCTCCGCGGGCGCCACGTACCGCGACGTGCTGACCAGCCCGTTTGCGGACTTTGTCGCCTACCTCAGAAACTCGCTGATCGTCGCCGCGCTTAGCGTGGTCGGCATGGTCGTCTCATGCTCCGTCGTGGCATATGGACTCTCGAGGATCCGGTGGCAAGGACGCGGCGTGCTGTTCCTGATCACGCTGGCGACCATGATGATTCCCGCCACTGTGCTCATGGCCCCACAGTTCATCCTGTTCAAGCACCTGGGATGGATCGGAACGTACCGGCCGCTGTGGGTACCGGCCTGGCTCGGCGGCGCTTTCGGCATCTTCCTCATGCGTCAGTTCTTCCTCGGAATCCCCCGCGAACTCGATGAGGCCGCCAGGCTCGATGGGTGCTCTCACCCGCGGATCTTCGTCTCGATCATTCTCCCACTTGCCCGACCCGCGCTCGCGGTCGTCGCGCTCTTCCAGTTCACCGCGAGCTGGAACGACTTCGTCCTTCCCCTGATCGTGCTGAACCATGAGCACGAGTACACCCTGGGAGTGGGTCTGTACATGTTCGTTTCCAAGCATGGCAGCACGCCCTGGAATCAGGTCATGGCGGCCAGCGTTCTGGCGATCCTCCCCGTCCTGGTGCTCTTCTTGCTCACTCAACGCGCGTTTGTCGAGGGCATCGCCACTCGGGGATTGAAGGACTGACTCGGGATCCAGCTCGCAACCCCCTCGCGCCCCGGACGTATCCTGCATCGTGCCACTCCACCGAACCGCGCTGATTGTCGTCCTGCTCGTGGCGCCCCTCTTCCCGGCCACGCTCCGGGCACAGGACGAGCCCCCGTCGGCGCCACGAGAGGTCTTGGAGGCCGAACAGCGCCGCGAGGAAGCGCGCGACGCGGAACGCCGGGGCGTGGCCGCGTTCGAAGCCCGAGACCTCGGGGCCGCACGGACCTTCTTCGAGCGGCAACTCGAGCTGGATCCGGACAACTTCGTGCCCATGTACAACCTCGCATGCGTCCTGTCGTTGCAGGACGAAGTCGAGGCGTCGCTTGGATACCTCACACGGGCCATCGGGCACGGGTTCATCGATTACCGCCAACTCACGAGCGACCCGGGCCTGTCAAACGTCCGTACTTCCGACACCTACCGGGCCATCGTCGAGGCGTGGCCCACGATCATCGACGAGAACGCCCGCGCCCACTTCGAACTCATTCAGCAGCGCTACGGCGCGCGCTACCTGTACGTACGCGACGAGTCGTGGCGCATCGCCTACGCCAGCGCGTACCCATCCCAGACCCTCGACGAGGTCCGGGACGAGATCGAACGCGTCACCGACTGGGCGCTGGACAACTTGTTTGAAGACTTGCGCGACCCGCCCATGCGCCACGTCGATCCCTGGGTCGTTGTGGTCCTGCCCAACGAACGGGACTTTCGGGCCTGGGCCGTCTCGCACTTTGGCGTCTCCGCAATCGCCAGCGAGTTCCATCGCATCGGAGGCTCCTACAGCCACGATCGGAAGGAACTGGTCGCGATGGACCTGGGAGGCACGCTGCGCCATGAGTTCCTGCACGTGCTCCACTGGCGCAGCAACGCCCGCGCGGGACAGGTGCATCCCATCTGGATCCAGGAAGGGCTCTGCAGCCTCGTGGAGGACTACGACCTGACGCCCTCGGGGCAAGTCCGCCTGGCGCCCTCGTGGCGGACGAACATGATCAAACGGCTGGAAGGGTCCGGACATCTCCCCGAGATCGAGTACATCGCCCGCCTCCCTCGCGACCGATTCAGCGGCGGCTCACCTCTCGCCAATTACGCGATGGCCCGCGGCGTATTCCTCTTCCTCGACTCCAAGGGACTCTTGGCCACGTGGTATCGCGACTTTGTCGACCGATTCGGAGAGGATCCGAGCGGCGTGGCCTCGCTTGAGCACGTGCTCGACCTGCCGATCGACGAGATCAACCGCGAGTTCCGCGATTGGCTTCGCGCGCTGCCCGCGGTGGCCGAGGCCCGCGCCGATGGCACCATCACCGGCCTGGACGCGTCCCTCGGAGTACAGGTGGACCCGGGATCCGGGGAAGGGCCTGTCGTGCTGTCTCTCGCCTCGCGCGAAGCGCGTCGCGCCGGGCTGCGGCCTCGCGACACGATCATCCGCATTGATGGCCGACCCACGCGCGACATGAACGAGTTTGTCCGCGTCATGGGGGATTACCACCCCGGCCAGGCCGTTCGAGTCGACGTGCGGCGACGCAATGAGCGCGTCTCGCTCGAGGTCATTCTCGAACCCTACCGCTGAGCTGGCCTCGCCGCGATCTGGCGGTGGATGTACCCGGGCGCCCGGACGATGAGCGCCTCGCGCCAGACATACGCCGATGCACCCGATCCTCCCGACGTATCCCATTGCGCGGGCTCGATCATCGCCCGCAGCAGCCCGAGGATCTCCCCGGCCGCGTCGGTGCGCAGGGCGGGATCCGCGCTCCAGCCGCCGTCTCCGGCATCGCGGATGAGCGAGCCCGAACCAGACAACGCCGCGTCGAGATCGAGCGTTGGGACATCCGCAAACCGCGGCGGGGTCGTGAGCAGATCGTCGATCGGATAGATGATCACCCAGGGATGGCGATTCAGAGAGCCGATCGTGCCGATCTGCAATCTCCCGGACTCATCGATCTGCCATCGCGCTTGCCCTTCCTCGAACGCATCGCCTGGCGTCATCGATTCCAGAATCGCCTCAAGAGCCTCTCTGACAGTGGCCACGCCAAGATCGACCTCGATCGCGGCCTCGGGAGACAGGCCCGCTGGCTCGCGGTCGCTCTCCCAGAACACCTGCGGCTCGACTCCCGAGATCTGGGCCCAGAACGCCAGCGCATCGCGCGCGGTGGCGCCGTGGATTGACCACGCGTCGATCGCGCGATCGAAAGCCTCCATCCCGGCCTCGGCCGTTCCGGAGTGGCCCACCTGCGCAACGGACGCGCCAGCCGACGCACCGACAACCCACGCGCCGAGCGCGGCGCGTCCGAAAGTGCTCAATCGCATGTCGTACTCCTTGATCGCCGACGTTCGGCCGGTGATTTCTTCGAGTGTGCGCGAGACTCGCGAACGCGTCTTCGAGTTTGACGCCCACTCTCGCCGGCGTGTTCCGGCTCAAGACGGAAAACGCCCGGGCCGTCGCGGCCCGGGCGTTGGGTGCTCCAATCCGAATGCGGCGATCAGCCGCCGCCGCCAGGCGGATCGTCCGAGCGGATGATCTTGCCTCCAACCACCGCGCTGACGGGCTGATTCTCGAATCCCTCGATCGACGCGAAGTTCGCGTCCATGTTGAGGCTCACATACCGACGGCCGTTCACCGAGCTGATCCGGGTTGCCCGGGCCGGCCACCACGGATACCCGTTGAGCTGACGGTGCATGTAGTCCGGCGCGTTGACGATGAAGTTGCCCTGCCAGTAGCGGATCGTCCCGCCGGGGCCGCCGTTGTCCGACCACTGATCCGACTCGACGAGGTCGATGATGATCTGCTTGATCTCATCGGCGCGTTCCTCGATGGGAGGAAGATCGAAGCCGGACTGGTTGCTCTGGCCCGACTGCTGGAACGGGCTCTGCCCGCCGCCGCCACCCCCGCCGCCGGACTGCAGGATCTGGTTCAGGTCGAACTGTGGCGCGTCGGTGTAATCCGGCACATCGGTGAGCAGGTCGGCGATCGAGTAGATCTCCACCCGCTTGCGCTTGTTCAGCCGCTCCTTCGGGCCGATCTCAAGCTTGCCGGTGGGCGTGAACTGCCACGAGTTGCCCGAACGCGAGAACTCGCTCTCGGCCTCCTCGAGCACGAGTTCGATCAGGTGCAGGGCCGACACGCCCTCGACGCTCAGCGTCAGGCGCGTCTCGGGGTCCAGGCCGTCGGTGTTCTTCTCATCGAGCCACTTGCCCTCAATGTCCGCCTTGGTGAAGTCGCGGATGAAGCTCACCACGTCCTGGAGCCGCTGGTTATCGAACGAGATCGTGATCGGCTGCATCAGCCTGATGGCCGTCTCGCGCTGCGGGAACCTCGAGGTCTGGGCCTGCGCGGCGCTCGCCAGCATCCCGGCCGCCACAACGGCTCCAAGAGCCATTCGAACTCGATTGCCTGCTGCCATCGGTCACTCCTTAGCGAAGCGGATCGCTTTGTCCCTGCATCGGCGACCCACGTGGCCGACTGTCACCCGCGGCCGCCCATACCTCTATGGACGCCCGAAAGGCATGGTAGTTCCAGACGGCTGTCTCCGCCAGTCCAATCGGTCGCGCAGCGAACGCAGCCCCATCCGGGCCCACCACGCGCGTTCGCGCACGAATCGCGCGTCGGCCCCTCACCGCCGATCGATTCACAAGTCGGCACAGAGCCCAACCGATATCGATGGCCAACGGGGGCTGCGTTGGGCCTCCGTCCCCGGACGGCTCAGGCCGGACGACCGGCCCATCCCGCCCGTTCGAATCTCGTCGTAACCAGGCTTCGCGTCGAGCCGAACGCAATCGGCGCAAGGGTTTGCTCACCTGCAGAGGAGATCGGCACCATGACGACCGCCACCATCCCGTTCACGAACACCAACAACTTCCAGGGCATCAACGTGCCCAACACCTACCCGAACCAGACCCCGTGGACCAACTCGGTCCAGCCCAACAACGCGTTCTCCCCCTATGCCTATCAGAATTCGTACGTCCCCTTCAACGGCAACACCTGGACCCCCAACACCCTCGGCTTCCAGCCGATTCAGACGCTGAACACCTTCGGTGTCCCGTTCGGCGGCTTCAATTCCCAGTTCAACCCACTCTCTTCCTTCGGCTCGACCTACCCGACGCCGATCTCGAACCCCTTCGGCTGGACCAACAACTTCTCGACGCCCTTCGGCGGTCTGCCGAACTCGTTCAGCCCCTTCGGCAACGTCGCGACGCCCTTCGGCGGCCAGATCAACACCCTGAACCCGCTCGCCTGGACGAACTGGCTCAACTCGTCGTACATCGGCGGCGTGCACGGCACCATCCCGTTCCAGCAGTTCAGTCCCGTCGGCTGCTACGGCCACCCGAGCCAGAACGTCGGATTCAACACGCTCGGCCAGATCCCCGGTGCCTGGTCTAACCCCAGCCCCTTCGGCTTGACCCCCACGACGATCAACTCCATCGGCGGCTACAACGGCCTGACCTCCACGCCGTTCGTCGGCCAGCCGTTCAACACCACCGTCGGCGTCCAGAGCTGGAACACCGTCGGTCAGCCCTGGAACACCTACGGCTTCAACACCTTCTCCCCGATCAACGGCTACCCGTACGGCGTGACGCCGAACTTCGTGCCCGGCTATCAGCCGGCGCAGAACTTCGCCAACCTCGTCACTCCCGCGTACGGGTACAACCCCGCCGTCAACTGCGACAAGACGCAGAACCTCAATCTGAACGCCAAGGCGGCCTGATACCGGCCCCGAGGCGTTGAGCCCTTCGCGGCTCATTCGCCAACACATTCCACACCGGGCGGCGCGGACCCCGAGTTCGCGCCGCCTTGCGTTTTGACGCCGTCTACCCTCGGCCGATGAGCGACTCCTTCCAAGGACCCGACACCGACAACGCGGCGCCGCGAGCCATCGACCCCGCCGAACTCGAGCGCGCAGGCGTCGAACTGCTCGCCTGGCTCGGCCGCTACCACCAGTCCGTCGCCACTCGCCCCGTCCTGTCACGAGCCCGGCCCGGCGATGTGCTCAACGCGCTGCCCGCGCAGCCACCCGAACGGGGCTCGGAGGATTGGTCTGCCATCCTCTCCGACCTCGATCACGTCGTCACCCCCGGGCTGACTCACTGGCAGCACCCCGCGTTCTACGGGTTTTTCCCCGCCAACGCCTCGACGCCGGGCATCCTCGGCGAGCTTGCAAGCGCCGGCCTCGGCGTCCAAGGCATGCTCTGGGCAACCAGCCCCGCCTGCACCGAGCTTGAGATGCGGATGCTCGACTGGATGGCCGGGGCGTTGGCCCTACCCGACACCCTGACCTTCCGCTCACCCTCCGGCGGCGGCGTCATCCAGGGCACGGCCAGCGAGGCCACGCTCGTCGCCCTCGTGGCGGCACGTCGTCGGACCCTCGCCCGCGCAGGCCTGCTCGACGCCCCCCGCCGCGACCGCCCCGACCTCGCCCTCTACATGTCCTCCCAAGCCCACTCCTCAGTCATGAAGGCGGCCATGGTCGCTGGGCTGGCCGACGGCCCCGACGACCTCGCCAACGTCCGCCCGATCCCGGTGGATGACTCCCTGGCCCTGCGACCCGACGCCCTGCGCCGGGCCATCGCGACAGACCTCGCCTCGGGCCACCTCCCCTGCTTCATCTGCGCCACCGTCGGCACCACCGCCTCGCTCGCGTTCGACCCGCTTGACGACATCGCGCAGGCCGCGGCGGACGCGGGATTCACCGGCTGGCTCCACGCAGACGCCGCCCACGCCGGCGTCGCGTGCATATGCCCGGAGTTCCGCTGGATGCTCCGGGGCATCGACCGCTTCGACTCGCTCTGCCTCAACCCCCACAAGTGGCTGCTGACCAACTTCGACTGCGACCTGTTCTACACCTCGGACCGTCGTGCGCTGGTCGACGCCCTGTCGATCACGCCTGAGTACCTGCGGAACGCCGCGAGCGAGTCGGGCGCCGTCGTGGACTACAGGGACTGGCAGATCCCTTTGGGCCGCCGGTTCCGGGCCCTGAAACTCTGGTTCGTGGTGCGCCGATTCGGACTCGCAGGCCTGCGCGACCACGTCCGGCTGGGCGTGCGCCTGGCGGAATGGCTTGAGTCACGCATCGTCGCGGACGACCGCTTCGAGCTCTGCGCCCCGCGCCGGCTCAGCCTGGTCTGCTTCCGCCTTCGTGCGCGGGCCGGCGAATCACCCGCCCAGACCGACGCCCGCACCCGCGCGCTGATGGACCGGCTCAACGCGTCGGGGGCGCTCTACCTAACCCACGCCGTGCTGCCTCACGGCGACGGAGCGCGCCTGGTCCTGCGCATGGCGATCGGGGGGTCGATGACGCGCCAGGAGCATGTCGAGCGGGCGTGGGCGGCGATCGGGACGGAGACAGCGCGAGAGTGATGGCTACCGCTTCTTCCCCACCTTCCTCCGCTTGCTCGCCTTCACTCCCGGCATCCCCGCGCGGCGCTGCCCCCGCCCGGACAGGATCTCATCGAGCTGCGATCGGGTCACCATCGCCCGCTCGCCCGCCTCCTCGATCAGCCGCTTGAGCCCCGATGCCTGATCGCGCAGCGCCGCAGCGCGCTCGAAGTTCAACTCCTTGGCCTCGCGAAGCATCTCCTCTTCGAGCGTGCGCATCAGCTCGCCCGCCTCGTACGCCTCCTCGGCCGACTCCAGCGCCTCGCGGGCCACCTTGCGCGCACGCAGCTCGGTCTCGATGCCGCGGCGCACCGGCTTGCTGATGGTCTTCGGCGTGATGCCGTGGGCCGCGTTGTGGGCCATCTGCTTGGCGCGCCGGCGCTCGGTCTCCTCGATCGCGGCCCGCATCGCGGGCGTCACCTTGTCGGCGTACAGGATCACCAGCGCGTTCTCGTTGCGCGCCGCTCTCCCCATCGTCTGGATCAGGCTCGTCGGGCTGCGCAGGAACCCTTCCTTGTCCGCATCCAGCACACACACGAGGCTCACCTCCGGCAGATCCAGCCCCTCGCGCAGCAGGTTCACCCCCACCAGCACGTCGAACTCGCCCATACGCAGGTCCGTCAGGATCGCGATCCGTTCGAGCGTGTCGATATCCGAATGAAGGTAGCGGACCTTGAGCCCTTGCTCGTCCAGGTACCCCGTCAGGTCCTCGCACAGCCGCTTGGTCAGCGCCGTCACCAGCACGCGCTCGCCACGCGCCACCCGCTCGCGGCAGGCCTCCAGCAAGTCCGGCACCTGCCCGTCCGCCGGCCGGACCACCACCTCGGGGTCGAGCAGCCCCGTCGGCCGGATCACCTGCTCGGCCACCTCGCCGCCGACGAGCTCGAGCTCGTACGGCCCGGGCGTTGCGCTCACGTACAGCGCCCGCGGCACCGCCCGCTCGTACTCCTCGAACCGCAGCGGCCGATTGTCCAGCGCGCTCGGCAGGCGGAACCCGTGCTCCACCAGCACCCTTTTGCGGGCTTGGTCTCCGTTGAACATCGCCCGGATCTGCGGAATCGTCACGTGGCTCTCGTCCACGATGATCAGCCAGTCGCCCCGGGCCCGCGACCGCGCCACGGGCACAATGCCGCCCTCCTCCTCCCCATCCCGCTCGTCACAGCCCCTCTCGAAGTAGTCCAGCAGCGTGAACGGCGGATCGCCCGGCGAGCGGCCGTCAAAGAACCGCGAGTAGTTCTCCACGCCCGGGCACGACCCCGTCTCCTCCATGATCTCCAGGTCGTAGCGCGTCCGCGCCATCAGACGCTGCGCCTCGAGCAGTTTACCTTCGCTTCGCAGCATCGCCACGCGCTGGTCCAGCTCCTCGCGGATCATCGACAGCGCGTGCTTGAGCCGTTCCTCGGGCATCACGTAATGCACCGCGGGGAACAGGTGGAACTGCCGCTCCTCGGCGAGCAGCTCCCCGCTGGTGGGATTGATCAGCTCGATCCGGTCCACCTCGTTGCCGAACAGCTCGACCCGCACGGCGAACCGCTCGTATGCCGGCCAGATCTCGATGGCGTCGCCCCGCACGCGGAACGTGCCCCGGGTGAACTCGATCTCGGTCCGCTGGTACTGCATGGCCGAGAGCGACAGGAAGAAGTCCCGCCGGTTGATCTCCGTGCCGCGGACGATCGGCAGGCGCCCCTCGCCATAGGCCTCGGGCGAGCCCAGGCCGAAGATGCACGAGACGCTGGCGACCACGATCGTGTCGCGCCGGCTGAGCAGGTTGCTCGTCGCCGCGAGCCGCAACTGGTCGAGGTCGTCGTTGCGGCTGGAGTCCTTCTCGATGTAGATGTCCCGTGCCGGGATGTACGCCTCGGGCTGGTAGTAGTCGTAGTACGACACGAAGTAGTTCACCGAGTTGTTGGGGAAGAACTCGCGCAGCTCCTCGTACAGCTGAGCCGCGAGGGTCTTGTTGTGGCTGATGATCAGCGTCGGCTCGCCGATGGCCGCGATGACGTTGGCCATCGTAAAGGTCTTGCCCGTGCCCGTAGCGCCCAGCAGCACCGCGTGCCGATCGCCCCGCCTGAACCGATCCACCAGAACGCGGATCGCCTCGGGCTGATCGCCGGTCGGCTGGAAGCGGCTGACGACCTCGAACGAGGCGGGCGTCGTGGACACGCCGGGAGTCTAGAGACCCACGCTGCTGTGCCCCAATGGTCACGCGCGCGCAACGACCGCCCTTCATCCATGCGCGCCGACGGTTCCGCCGTGTACGTTCAGCCGATCTCCCTCCCGCCAGCCCAGCCAGGAGAACCGCCATGCGTCCGACAATCGCCGCATCCTCAGCCCTGCTCCTGTCCGCCGCGTGCGTTGCCGCCTCGCTTCCCGGGCCGCCCGACGCCCCGGCGCGTCTTCCAAGCACCGGCTTCACGCCGGTTGAGCAGGGTGGCCTGTTCTTCAGCCTCTCAAATCTGACCTACTCGCTCAATATCAGCGCGAACCAGTCTTCTCCGCGCGGCTACACGACGAACCAGTCCATGTCGCTGACCGCGGCCATCGTCGAGCCGCTCGGCCAGACCCCCTTCCGAGTCAGCGACATCCGCCTGGAGGCGTTCGAGACCGCCAGTGGAAGAGACATCTCCCACACCGGCGAATTCGCGGTCTGGCCGAATCCGGGCTCGGGCCGCGCGTTCACCCGCCCCTACCCGAACTCATCGCAAGGCAGTCCCATCAACGCACAGGTGCAGATCTCGCTGAGCAACACCGGAGTTCGCGACTCGCTGGCGCGCATCGCCGGAGAGGTCGAGGTACAGGTCGTCCGATCGGTGGAGCGATTCTCCTTGCCCAAGCAAGCGAGCCAGGAGTACACCGAACTCCTGCCCGGTCTGCGCTTCCGGATGACGCAGTTCCGGGAACAGGTGGGGGGCCAGGTCACCCTCTCCTTCGACTATCGCATCGAGCCCGTGCCGCACAAACCCGGCTTCCACGAGGCCCCGTTCTTCTACTCGTTCGCCCTCTACGACGAGAAGGGCCAGGCCCTGATGCAAACCACCGAGGCCCGCGAGATGGTCGCCCAGAACGCGGTCGTGGGCTCCTATGCGTTCCAGACCGGAATCGGCAACCGCGAGATCGCCGAGATCGTCCTGGAGGTGGTCAGTTCCGTCGAAACGGTGGTCTTCGGTTTCGAGCAGTCCGGCCTCGACCAGCTGGATTGATACAGGACTCAATTATCCATAAATAGCGATCGATTTCCAAAATAAATACAAACATATACTTGACGATTGCCGCCCGCCTGCTATGCTCGCCTCCACCGAGCCCCTCTTCGGAGACGCCATGGCCACCAAACTCCTCGATCGTCCCGCCCGCATCGCCGTCATCGACATGTCGATCGACGTCCACGCCCCGCGCGATCGCGTGTGGCAGGCGTTTATCAACGAGACCGCCTCGTGGTTCTACGAATCGGAACAGACCAGGACCACGCACCCCAGCGTGCTCGAACCCAGCCTGGGTGGGAGGTTTTTCATCCAGACCGCCGGCACGCAGGACGAGAACCTGCTGGCCATGATCACCTGCATCAAACCGCCGCGCGAAATCCGCCTCAAGGGCGACTTCACCATCCCGCAGGCGTTCGTCGCCAACGTCACCGTCAAGTTCCAGGAGTCCGGCGATGCGACCCGCATCACGCTGACCCACCGCATGGCCGGCGACTTTGACGACGACCTGCCATCCGGATTCGACGAGGGATGGCTGGACGGCCTGCAGAAGCTCAAGCGATTGCTTGAGGGCTGACCCACCTACGCCGTCGTCGCGAGCAGTTCGCGCGGATGACGCCGGTTCAGCCGCCACACCGCCGGCCCCGCCGCGAGCAGCGTCAGCATGAGCACGACCCCCCAGCCCACCACGATCGGCGACCACGGCGGTCGAATCGAGAACTGAATCCCCAGCAGAATCTCGTACATGCGGCGACCGCCGAACGCCGCTTGGATCCCCATCACGGTCCCCACGATGGACGCCACGATCGCGATGATCGCCGCCTCGCCCAGCACCAGTCGCACCAGCAGCCCGCGCTGCGCCCCCACCGCGCGAAGGACACCAAACTCGAACGATCGCGTCTCGATCGCCGCGATGATCAGGTTGGCCACACCGAAGCAGGCCACCAGCATCGCGACGACCGCGACCGCGCTGAACACCAGCAGCGTGCTCGTGGCGAACTGGTGGATCCTCGCCTTGACCTGCCGCCCGCTCCCCACGTCGAGCAGCCCATACGGCGTAAGAGCCCTTCGGATCTCCTCCACGGCCAGCGCGTCGTCCACCCCCGCGGCAAGATCGATCTGGATGATGTGCGTCTTGTCGCTCCCGAAGTTTCGGCGCAGATCCTTCATCGAGCCGAACACCGCGTGCACCGCCTGGTGCGTGTACTCCTCCCCGATGTTGAAGAACCGGCTCGCGATGTCCAGCCCGGGGCTGGTCACCACGCCGACGATCTCGAAGCGATACGTCCGGTCGTTCCGCTCGCAGACAAACGTGTCACCCACTCCCTTGCCCCGGGCCGTCAGGAATTCGCGCGCGATCAGCACGGCGCCATCGAATCCCTCTCGCGGCGGGGCCTCCAGACGGCGCATCGCCTCATCCGGGTCTCCCTGCACCCACGTCAGGTTCGTCATCCGCAGGAACGGCTCGGGCTCGAACCCGATGAAGCTCGTGTCGTACCGCTGCAACTGCCGGATGCCCATCGCGGCGTCGGGCGCAACCTGGACGATCTCCCGGGTGATCGCGCATGAATCCGCGACGAATGGCAGATCGTCGAGCACCCGCTTGGCCCCATCTCTCAGAGGGAGGCCGCTCGCGAACGCGTCGGGAAACTCCATCACGTCGATCCAGTCCCGCAACACGGCCCGCCCGTTCGTCCAGATCGCGACCATCAGCGCGAGCCCGGTCATCATCGCGCCAGCCGTGAATCCGTACCGGTACGGCACCGCAGACACGCCGCGCGAAAGCACACGCCGGGGCAGACCCA
Source organism: Phycisphaeraceae bacterium (assembly GCA_020639195.1). Lineage (GTDB taxonomy): Bacteria > Planctomycetota > Phycisphaerae > Phycisphaerales > UBA1924 > JACKHB01. The sequence continues at coordinate 459,053 of JACKHB010000002.1, forward strand.
GCACGCGCGACAGCACCGGCGCCGCGACGCGCGCCGCCAGCACGGTCGCCGGCACGCTCAGCAGAAAGTACCCGACGAACAGGGCCGGGAGCCCCACGCCGATGTACGCCCAGAACGACGCCATCCCCACGGGCAGGAGCGTGATGATCGCCAGGTGCACCAGGGCGCACAGCAGACCGGCGCCCGTCACGATCGCGATGCCCCGTCCCCGCGCCGGCGTCGAGCGAGAGGCCATGGCCCTCAGCGGCGACATGCGGCTGGCTTGCCACGCGGGCAACGCCGAGCCGGCAAGCCCCGATCCGACCGCCCCGACCACGGCTCCGACGATCGCGATCGGAGGAACCACCAGCCCGCTGGGCAACTGCTCGGGAAACCGCCGCGCCACTCCGAACGCCACGAGCAGTCCGAGCGGCACGCCCGCGGCGGCGCCGATCAATCCCACCAGCAGTCCGATGACGAGCTGCGCCCGCGCCACCTGGCCGCGTGACGCCCCGATGCACCGCAACACCGCGAGCTCTCGCTGGCGCCGCGCAATGTCCGTCGTCATCCCGGTCATGATGATGAACGCCGCGGAAAGGAACGCGAGCACGCTGGCGAGAATGAACCCCAGCTGGCTCGACTTGATGTTCTTCTCCAGGCCCGACGTGATCCGCTCGGTGGTCTGCAGAATCACGCCCTCACCCAGATCAGTCCGCCTCCGCAGGGCCACGTCCTCCGGCAAGAACCCGTCCCGCAGCACGACGTCGATCTGGCTGATGCGCCCCGGCTGGTCCGTCAGTCGTTGGAGCGTTCCGATGTCGAGGTAGCACTGAGGCCGACCACCCAGAGGAGGTTGCTCGGCGACGCCCACCACGCGCAGCCTCGCCGGATTGCGGAGGAACTCGACTTGCACGCGGAGCGTTCTGGGGTCGAACATCGTCGCCGCGATGTTCGCGATTCCCTCTGAGCCCCCGAAGAGCCGCACGATGTTCACCATCCGGTTCGGTCCGAGGATCGCCAGCGCCAGGTGAATCGGGCTGCCCACGCTGACCAGACGAGGGATGATCCTGACATCGTCGCCGATCCGCACACCCTGCGCGAAATTGAGACGCTCCGCCTCGCGCTCACCGCGCACCGCTTCGGGCATGTCGAGCGGCTTGAGCCGCTCCCTCACGGCCGACCGTGTCGCCACGCCGAATCCGTACTGCCGATCCGGCTTGGTCTGCCATGCCCACCCGAGCCGCTCGAGCAGCAGCGCATCGAGCACGATCTCCCCATCCCGGATCGCCTCGCGCCCAGCCAGCAGCCGTCTGGGTCGCACGCGCAGCTCAAGGGCCGATTCGCCCCCCTGCGCCATGGCGCCCGTCGAAAGCGTTCGCTCCTCAAGCACGAACCCGCCCGCGTCGTCCGGGACCAGAATCGGTTTGCGAACGACCAGGCTCGGAAGCGGCGTCGACAGGCGCGGCGCGGCGAACTCGACCTCTTCCCAGGCTCGCACGCGTGCCAGAAGCGACTCGGGGATGGTCTGCCCGCTGCCGGTCGGTTCGACCCTCAAGTCGGCCGTGCCCAGCGTCGCACGCGTGCGATCTCCAACCGACGCGTTGAGCGATCGCATCGCGGCGGCGACCGCCGTGATCAGCGCAGCCGATAGCGCCACCGCCGCACACAGCAGCGCGGCGTGGCTACGCCGCCCGGATAGATTGCTGGTAGCGAGCCGCCACGCCGGCCGCATCGAGTCCCTCCGTCTGGATCTCCGCCGTCACCCGGCCATCCCGGATCACGAACGCCTTGAGACAATGCGCCGCGGCGGCCGGCTCGTGGGTCACCATGATCATCGTGACCTGTCGATCGCGAGCGACGCTGGCCATGAGTCCCCACAGCTTCTCACTGCTCGCCGAGTCGAGCGCGCCGGTGGGCTCGTCGGCGAGGATCACGCTCGGACTGAACATGAGCGCTCGGGCGATCGCGACGCGTTGCTGCTCGCCGCCGCTGAGCGTCTCGGGCCGGTGGTCGAACCGATCCCCGAGCCCGAGCTCGCCGAGCAGTTGGGTGCCGCGCTCGCGCAGGTCGGCCGCGTCGTGCCCGGCGAGCAGGCCCGGCAACTCGACGTTTTCCAGCGCGGTCAGCGTCGCGATCAGATTGAACTGCTGGAAAACGATGCCGATCTTGTGGCGGCGAAAGAGCGTGGCGCGGCGCTCGCTCAGCGTGTGGAGCGCCTCGCCGGCGACATAGATCTCGCCCGAATCGGGCTTGTCCAGCGCCGCCAGCAGATGCAACAGTGTGCTCTTGCCGCTGCCGGACTGGCCCATGATCCCGTAGAACCCCGGAGCCTCGATGGTGAGGTCCAGCCCGCGCAAGGCTTGCACGGCCCGGTCGCCAAGCCGGTAGCTCTTGTGGACGCCCACGCATCGGATCATCAGTCACCCGCGGCGTTCAGGTCGGCCCGAACGAGCACTGGGAATCTCGCCTAGCTTGCCGAGCTTTCCCGGTCGTACGTTTGCGCATCCACACACTGGCCGAGCCCCGAATCATCGGTCATCCGGATTCGCACGAGCCAGCCCCTCTCGTACGGGTCCTCGTTCACCAGACCCGGCGCATCGTCCAGGGACGGGTTGACCTCGATGATGGACCCCGCGCAGGCGGCGTACACGTCCCCGGTCGTCTTGACCGACTCGACCTCGCCGATCACGTCCCCGGGACCGACCGACGTGCCAATCGGTTTCATCTGCACGTACGTGATATCCGTCAGGTTGTCCACCGCGTGACGCGTCAGGCCCACGGTCACGACGCCATCCTGCAGACGGTGCCACTCGTGCGTCTTGGAGTAGACCCGATCAGAGGGTGAGGCCATGGAGACGATTCCCGGTTCGAGAGTCACAGGCGCGCCGACGGTCGGCGAGGCGGATGGTACCCGGCGTTCCAGATCGGGCAATCGCGTCGGTATCGGACGCACAATCCGCTTGACGCGAAGCGAACCATCGCGTTACCTTCATCCCGTTCGGCCGCCGCGGCCGGCACACGCCAGTCTCCCCTCTGGACGGCCGTCGCTCTCGAGCGCGGCCGTCTGCTTCTTTCTCTGAAACTACTTCGGACTCCTCACCGTCGCGTGGTGGTCCGCGCGCGATGGCGACAGTACAGTCCTGCCCGATGCTCCTGACGCTCAGCAGCACATCGCTCGACCCCTTGCTCCGCCCCGCGCGAGGCAAGCCCAAGCTGGATCTGCTCGATCTCCCGCAATACGCGCGCGACACGCTCGCACTCAACGGCCTCCACCTCTCGACGGATCTCCTGGCGGGGGCCGACCGCGCGCGGCTCGAGACGCTGCGTGATCGGGCGGACAAGGCCGCCTGCTCGTGCCTGCTGCTGTGGGAGCGCGAGCCGCTCGGCCTGGCCGACGATGACCCGGACGTCGCGGAGGCGGCGCTCAACCGAACCCGCCGCATCATCGAGGCGGCCCACCTGCTCGGATGCAATTCGGCCGCGATCCGCCTGCGCGCCGAGGACACCGACGATGCGTTCGAGCGGGCCACGGACATGCTGCGCGAGGCCGTGGATCGGGCCGAGCGGCTGGAGTTGAACCTGCTGATCTCGCCGACCGAGGGGCTGACGGCAACGCCGGACCGGGTCACCGACCTCATCAAGAAGACGGCGAGGTTCCGGGTGATGACCTATCCGGACTTTGGGGCCGCGGCTTCGGCAAAGGATCCGATCACCTATCTGCGCCGACTGACGCCCTACGCCGGCGCCCTGGTCGCAAGCACGAAGAAGTTCGCCAACGAGCCCGCCAAGGGCGCCTCGAAGGAAGACGCGTGGGAGTGTTCCGACAACCCGGGGGAGCACACGGCATTCGACCTGACGGCCATGATCGAGACGATCGTGTCGGTCGGGTTCGATGGGCCCATTGCGGTGGACTATCGCGGCTCGGCCGACGCTACACTGGGAACGCTGATGAGCCGATCGGCGATCGAGGCGCTGCTCGAGCCACGCCCCGCCGAGGAGTAGGCCCGCGGGAGGCCCAATGCCCGAGTCGCCAGGCGCGTCATTGGTCAACCTCGAGCACGTCCCGGTTCTGAGCGTGCCTCTTCCCAACCGACCCATCATCATCACCATCGACGGCCCCGCCGGGACCGGCAAGTCCACGGTGGCCTCCCAACTCTCACGCCGCCTCGGGATCGACGTTCTGGACACCGGGGCCATGTACCGAGCCGCGGCGGCCATCGTGATCGATCGGGGCATCGCGCTCGATGACGTGGGCGAGATCGTGCGCGTCGTGGCCGAGGCCGACCTGCACTTTGACTGGACGAGGCGACCACCGGCGGTGCTCGCATGGGACCGACCGCTGAACGACCGGATCCGACGGCCGGACGTGAGCGCGATCGTCTCGATTGTCGCGGCCATCCCGGAGTTGCGGGCGCACATGGTGCGCAAGCAGCGGCTCATCGCCCAGCAGCATCCGCGAATCGTCTCGGAGGGGCGCGACCAGGGGTCGGCGGTGTTTCCCGATGCGGACGTCAAGTTCTATCTGGATGCCAGAGCGCCGGTCCGTGCGCAGCGGCGGGCGGACGAGCTGACGCGGAAGGGAATCACCACGTCGCAGGCCGAGCAGCTCGAGATGCAGCGAGAGCGCGACCGGCTCGACTCCACCCGAGAGGTCGGCCCGCTCACCCGGCCCGCCGACGCGATCTACGTCGATACCACCGATCTGACACCATCGCAGGTCGTCGCACGGCTGGAGCGTGAGACGCTCGAACGGCTCGAAGAAGACGACGGGGCGGGCGATGCTGCGCCGGATTCTTGATCGCCATCCGGGCTCGTCCCTGGGGCACATCCTGTTCTACGACTCGCAGGGATTCCTCGCACGAGTCGTGTTCGCCACGCTGTACCGCATGCGCTCATGGGGTGTGCCGCACGTGCCGGCTCGCGGCCCGGTGCTGCTGGTCGCGAATCACCAATCGAATCTCGATCCTCCGGCGCTGGGCTCCTGCCAGTTGTTCCGCCGGCACACCGACTTCATCGCCAAGGTCGGGCTGTTCCGCTCCAAGCTGCTGGGTCGATATCTCGAGGCGCTCAACTCGGTCCCGATCCGCCCGGGTGAGCCGGACACCGCGGCGATCAAGGAATCGCTCCGGCGGCTCGAGATGGGTCGGGCGGTCATGGTGTTCGCGGAGGGTTCCCGAACCACGGATGGACAGACTCAGCCGTTCAAGCGGGGCATCGCGGTGCTGCTGAAGCGGGCGCGGTGTCCTGTCGTTCCGGTGGCGATCGAGGGCTCTTTCGATGCATGGCCCCGCGGACGGGCGTTGCCCAAGCTCTTCGGACAGCGGCTGTATTGCGAGTTCGCCCCGGCGATTCAGGCCGAGGACCTGCTCGCCGATGGGCCCGACGCCGCGCTCGACCGGCTCGCCCGACAAATCGAGCTGATGCGGATGCGGCTGCGCCAGCGGTTGCGCAGCTCCACCCACGGCCGATGGCCCCGGCCGTCGCTGGCCGATGCGCCCAACCCGGCGATCATCCCGCCGGAGCAGTGGGAGTCGATGCGATCTGAGAAGACTCCGGGCCGTCCCCGGCGCATGACGCTCGCCGAGGCGACAATCCTGATGCGCGAGACTCTTCTGCACCGTCGCACCGGTCCGCCCGATTCGGGAACTCAGCCAGCCAGCTGACGGTAGTACGGGCTCTTGTCGAGGCTGGCTCGAAGCTCGGCGATGAACGCGTCACGGCCCGGGCGCCCGTCGGGCCACGCCCACACGACGAACTTCCACGCGAGGTCCTCGTGGCCGCAGTAGATCAAGTCGAGAGCCTCGCCCCACAGGTCGGACGGGGGCGTCTGGTCCGTCCAGCGATCCGAGAGGAGCACGCGCTCCACGCGGTGCTCCATTTCTTCCTGGGTTGGCGCGGGCGACTGCATGAGGTCTGGCGCGAGGCGGAGGTCCGAGCCGGCCAGGCGCAGGATGACTCGCGGCGCCGGTGACTCGGCGAAGCTGGTCTTCCAGTACGCCCACGTCCAGTCGTTTCCGACGAACTCCACGATGCCGTCGCCGTCCACGTCGTCGAACCCGGAGAGCTCGCCGTGGTCCGCGTCAACGCGCGCGAGTTCTTCGACGGGATCCCCCAGTGTGAGCAGGTAGAACGTGTAGCAGCACTGGGCTCCGCCGCTCCATTCGCGAACGACGATGTCCGGCCGACCGTCGCCGGTCAGGTCATCGCCCTGCCGGAACTGGGAATCCAGCAGCCCGTTCTCGAGGCTGAAGTCCTGGCCGATCTGCGTGCGATAGGTGTTGCCCCCGTGCACGATCTCGAGCTTCTGGCCGGTGTGTTCCGCGTCGGTCCACGTGGTTCTGACCGTCCAATCGCCCACGTCCCATGAACGCAGCGCCAGGGACGCGGCCGGCCGGTCGTTGATGCCCAGGACTCCCTTGGACTCGCCGCTGTCAGATGGTGAGTCGGCCTTGGAGGTGTCCTTGGTGTTCCCGGTGGACTTCTTGGGCTCCGAGTCCTTCCCGCCGCAGGCCGCGAGCAGCAGCGCGCACGCGGTGAGCGGCATCCATGCCTCGATCCGACGCTTCCATTCGTTCATGATGACATCCTATTCTCGATGGCGGTCTGCATGTTCCCATCATGGGCACAAACGAACAACCCGGCCGCGGCGGCCGGGTTGCGAAAATCCTGTCGGTTGTCGGTCAGCCGGCAATGCCGGTGATTCGGACCTTGGTGTAGCGCTGGCGGTGGCCGGTGTGGCGCTTGGAGTCCTTCTTAGCCTTGTATTTCCAGATGTGGATCTTGTCGCCGAACACGACGGGCTCAACGACCTCCGCCGTCACCTTGGCGCCTGTGTGTGGGCGACCGATGCGGGCCTCGCCCTCACCCCCGACGAGCAGGACGCGATCGAACGTGACCGCGTCGCCGACGGCGCACGCGCCGCCGGAATGCAGGTCGATGAGGATTTCCTCGCCGGGCCGGACCGTTCGCTGGCCGCCGGACTCTTCGATGATGGCGTACATGGGACCTCCGGCGGCCGGGCGGTTGGACCCGGGCCGCAATGCTACGCCGGCGTCCGGCGGTGACAAGCTCAGCGGTCGGTCCGCACAAAGCACAACCGAGCCGGGTCGGCCCGGCTCGATTGGTGGAGCGAATCTGAGTTATCGGACGTATCAGTCGGCCAGCGCATCGGTTTCGAGGTAGCCGGCGCGCATGAGGAACGCGGTCGCCTCGTCGATCTCGTCGGGGGTGAACCTGGCGAGGCAGGCGGGCTGTTCGTCGGTCCCCATGACCGAGCTGGGGTAAGGGCAGACGCCCCCGTGGGCCTTGGCGAGCTCGACAATCGCGTCGAGCACCGCGTCGGCGGCCTCAAGGAATCGGTTGTGGTCCTGGCTGTTTTCGTGCTCGTTCATGGCCTACCTCCCTTGTGTCGGGTCCGGGCCGGAGTCGCCCTTCGAAATCCTCCGGATGTCGGGCCTCTCACAAGTTCAAGCGAAGGAAACGGGCCTTCACTCACGCCGACGGTCGCCTTTGACCGTCACATTCAGAACACCCATACGCACGGATTTGTTCAAGCGTTCGGGCGCAAGGCTTCCACAAAGACGATTCGTGACACGGCCGTGACCGGATGCCCGGCGAGGCACGAAACCGGTCAGATCCTCTCCAGGAGATAGGCATCCAGGCGCGGGCACCAGCGCCGCGCGGTTGCGGCATCGAACCGGCGCGGCCACTCGCGTTGGGGGTCCCGCTCCAGCACGTATTCCAGCACGCGCCGGATAACGTCCGACGGGGGAAGAGCTCCCCCACTCCAGTGGTCGTGGTCCGCCCACGAGAGGCTGACGGTGTGGGTGCTCGGTGCGCGGCCCGGGCGCGCGACGACGACCTGGTACTCCCATCCACGTTCGACCTCGGTTTCCTGCCCGACTTCGAGCACGTCTGGACTCCAACGCGAACGCGGCGAAGCGGTGGCGGTAGCATTGCACGCGGGTGGTGAGTATCGGCGCGTGCCGAGGCCCGGCTTGCCAGATTGCTTCGCGGGAGCGCCGGTGACATTCCTGCTCGAGACGATCCGCCTGGGGCTGAAGAATCTGCGCCTGCAGATCTTCCGGTCGATCCTGACGGCGCTGGGGATCATCCTCGGAGTGGCCGCGGTGATCACGATGGTCTCGATCGGCGAGGGGACCAAGCGAGAGGCGCTTCGCGAGATCGAGAGGCTGGGTGCGCGGAACATCATCGTGCGTTCGCAGAAGCCGCCCGAGAGCGCGCAGCAGCAGGGTGGACAGCAGCAGAACTCCTTCATCGCGCGGTACGGACTGACGCGCGACGACCTCGCCGTGATCGAGCAGAGTTTCCCGGATGCCGAGGCGATCGTGCCGGTCAAGGCGGTGGGCGAGCGGGTATTGCACCGCGACCGCCGGCAACTGAGCCAGTCGTTCGGCACCACGCCCAAGCTCGCGGAACTGGCGAATCTGCGGATCGCGCGCGGTCGCTACCTGATGCCATCGGACCTGGACTCGAGCGCGACGGTGGCGGTGATCGGGGCCGAGGTCGCCAAGGAATTGTTCCCGTTCGAGGATCCGCTGTTCAACACCGTCATGATCGACGACAAGGGATTCACCGTCGTTGGTATTCTCGAGCCGGTGGGCCTCGCCGGGGGCGCCGGCGCGGCGCTGATCGGTCGCGACTTCAACCTCGACGTGCACATCCCGCTGACCACGGCCCGCCAGGTGTTCAGCGATCTGACGATCCGACGAACCAGCGGGAGCTTCGGGGGCGAAGAGGTCCAGATCACCGAGATCTACATCTCGGTCGTGTCGCGCGATCGGGTGATGGTCGACGCCGATCGCGTGCGGCGGATCATGGAGGTGCGGCATCCGAACCTGACCGACGTCGGCATCAAGGTTCCGTTCGAGTTGCTGCAGAGCGCCAGGCGGAGCGCCCTGACGTGGAACATGGTGCTGGCCGCGATCGCCGGGATCAGCCTGCTGGTGGGCGGCATCGGCATCATGAACATCATGCTGGCCAGCGTGACCGAGCGGACGCGTGAGATCGGCATCCGGCGGGCGATCGGCGCGACGCGACGCCACATCGTGTGGCAGTTTCTAGTCGAGACGAGCGTGCTGGCGGCGATCGGCGGATTGGCGGGCGTCGCGCTGGGCATCGGACTCAGCCTGGGCATCGAGCCGCTGATGAAGGCCCTGCCGCACCTGCCGTTCATCGGCCACCTGTTCGGCATGGACTCGTCGCTGCACACGCACATCACGCTGTGGTCGATCCTGGTGTCGTTCTTCGTCGCGGCGTTGACGGGGCTGGTCTTCGGGCTGTACCCGGCGATGAAGGCGGCGGCGCAGGATCCGATCGTCGCGCTGCGACACGATTGAGGCGCGCGGTGGCGCATCCGCTCAAGGCCGACTTTCTCCGAGAGCTTGGCTACGCCGGGCCGCTGGCGCTGATCGACCCGCTGCTCGAGGCCGCGGGGCTCTCGTCGGCGAAGAAGCCGAGGATCCACCCAGACAAGCGGGAAGCTGTCGCCCAACTGATCGAGGCGCGGTTGGTGCTGGCCTGCGGGCGCGGCGACTGCCAGGCCGCGGCCTGTGCGGCGGCGGGCGAGAGGATCGTGGCGTTGAGCGCGGGCCCGGAGCACTGCGAGATTTGCGGCGGCTCGGTCAACGCGGCGGCGGTTGAGCGGATGATCGAGGCCTGCCGGGGCGCTGGGTGGCGGCGGCTGGTCGTGGTCGGTGGGTCGCCGAACGCGCGGAGCGAGCTGGAGCGGCTCGTCGGCGGACGGCTCGAGCTGCGCCTGATCGACGGAACCAGAGCCCGCAGCGCGCGGCTGGCCAGGGGCGATCTGGCGTGGGCCGATCGCATCGTGGTCTGGGGCGCGACGCAGCTGGATCACAAGGTCTCGACGCTGTACGACGGACCGAAGAAGGTCCAGATCGCGATCCGGAGCGTCAAGGGCGTGGCGGAGGCGGTCGCGGAATCGGCGCGGCGTCAAGGCCGCGGCTAGCGCAATCCGTATTCCTTGAGCTTGCGATACAGCGTCCGCTCGCCGATCCCCAGCATCTTTGCGGCCTTTTCACGGTTGCCGCCCGTGAGCCGGAGCGTCTCGCGGATCGCGCGCTTTTCGATCTGCTCAAGACTGGCGCCAGCCAGGGCGACTCCTGGGTCCTCGTCGTCGCCCTCGGACGAGACGTCCGCGGGGATGTGGCGGAGGTCGATGATCGTCGGCCCGTCGCCGGAGGACTCTCCCATGGCCATCACCACCATGTTCTGGACCACGTTGAGCAATTGCCGGACGTTGCCGGGCCATCGCGCCTGTGTCAGGCGCATGATCGCGGCGTCGGTGATCTCCGGAACGGGCCCGTCGCCGCCCATTTCCGAGGCAAAGCGGGCGATGGCATGGTGAACGATGCGCGGGATGTCGTCGCGCCGGTCCCGAAGGGGCGGCAGATGCACGTGGGCGCCGTTGATACGGAAATAGAGGTCCTCGCGGAACGCGCCGTCCTCGACCATGTGCTTGAGGTCGCGGTTGGTGGCGCTGACGAATCGAACATCGACCCGGCGCGACTCGTTGGAGCCGAGCCGCACGACCTCGCCCGACTCCAGGACACGCAGCAGCTTGGCCTGCATCGTCAGCGGCATGTCGCCGATCTCGTCGAGGAAGAGCGTGCCGCCGTCGGCGTACTCGAAGACGCCCTCTCGGTCCTTGTCCGCGCCCGTGTATGCCCCGCGAACGTGCCCGAAGAGCTGATCCTCCAGCAGGCTCTCGGCCTGTCCGGCGCAGTTCATCGTGACCAACCTCTTGGCGCTGCGGCGCGAACCGGCGTGGACGGCGCGGGCGATGAGTTCCTTGCCGGTGCCGCTCTCGCCGGTGATCAGCACGGCGAGGGTCGACTGCGCCACGGTGCGGACGGTGCGCAGGATCTGGCGCATCGGCTCGGAACCGGCGACGATGCCCTCGGCGCCGTCGTGCTGGACGAGGCCGGAAAGTTCGCCGGACTCGTGACGGAGCACGACCGTGGAGGCGGCGCGCTGCACGACTTCCCTGAACACCTCCAGGTCCAACGGCTTTTCGACGAAGTCGTACGCGCCGTGCTTGAACGCGGCGCGGGCGGTCGAGACGTCCCCATGGGCCGTGACCATGATGGTCTCGGTCTCCGGCTGGAGCTGTCGCGCCGCCTGGAGCACCCTGAGCCCGGCGTCGTGTCCGTCGGGGGCGGTTCCCTCCTGTCCGGCGGACGCGGGCATGCGAAGGTCGGTGATGATGACGTCGAAGGCGCCGGCCCGGAGTTCCTCCATCGCGGCGGCCACCGAGTTCACGATCGTGCAGACGTGGCCGGGCCGTCGGAGCGCCTCGGCCATGACATCGGCGTGCTCGGGCTCGTCCTCCACGATGAGCACCTGGGCGCGAACGCGCTGCGGTTCGGTCATGCGTGGATCGTATCACGGGGCTGCGCACGACCAGCGGCGCGGCTCAGGGCGTAGAGGGCGATCGCCAGCGCATCGGCAACGTCCGGCGGCTTGGGGAGGTGTTCCAGGCGAAACCGGTCCTGGATGGCCCGCTGGATCTGTTCCTTGCTCGCGTGGCCGTGCCCGGTCATGGACTTCTTGACGGCGGTGGGCCGGACTTCGATCAGCGGAACGCCGGCGCGCTCGATGGCCAGGAGGATGACGCCGCGGGCGTGCCCCATGGCGATCGCGGTGCTTGGGTGCTTGTAGTGCGCGAACAACTGCTCGACACCGACGGCGTCGGGCGCGACGCGCTCGAGCAGTTCGCGAAAGTCACGATCCAGCTCGGCCAGTCGCGCGGAGATTGAGGGCGCCGGAGACGATCCACAGAGGCGAAACACGCCGGCCTCCAGCAGGCTGGCCCGGGCGACGCCCCCATCGACACAGCCATAGCCGGTGAGGCGAAGTCCGGGATCGACGCCCAGAACCCGCATTCAGGAGGGGTCCTCGCGCGAGCCGGTTCCGGACCGGTTCCAGCCGCATTCCGGGCAGCCTCCCGATATCTTGCCCTGCAGGTCGTACCCGCATTGCGGACACGTACCACCGAGACCCGACTGGTCGAACTTCCACACGAGGAACGCCACCGCGGCAAGCATCGCGCCGGAGGCCAGGACCGGGATCATGATGAGCGAAGTGTCGTTCATGCTCTGGTCCTTGGGAAACGGCGGCCGGGTATGCCAAGACAGCCTACCCGCCCGACCAGAATCGTGCCCAATGGATGATCGTCTTGGCGATCAGGTCCATCTCCAGATTCACCGAGTTCCCCGCGGCCAGTTCGTTCAGGGTGGTGTCCCGCAGGGTTGAGGGGATCAGCGCAACTTCGAACCATCGCTCGGCCGGGTTCAGCGCTGCCACGGTCAGCGACACGCCATCGACGGCGACCGAACCCTTGGGGGTCAGAAACTCGGCGAGCGGGTCTGGAACCTCGATTCGGACGCGATGCTGGCCGGCGCTGGAGTCGACGCCGAGCACCCGTCCCAGCCCGTCAACGTGACCCTGAACGAGGTGCCCTCCGAGAAGAGTCGATGGAGTCACGCTCGCTTCGAGGTTGCACCGCGACCCGGGAGATGCCGCGCCCAGTGTCGTGCGGGCCAACGTCTCGGGAACCACATCGAAACACAGAAACGCACCGCGACACTCGGACACCGTCAGGCAGCAGCCTCGGACGGCGATGGACTCGCCCAGAGCCGGCGAGTGGGCCCAGCCCGGGGCTTCGATCGTCAGGCGCAGCCCTGTCGGCGTTGGTTCCACCGACGTGATCGTTCCGACCGCCGAGACCAAGCCCGTAAACATCCGTGATCATTGTCCGGGCGGCTCGATGTCGGCGGAAGCCGGGGAGCCTCTTGGCTTGACCCCAGTGCATCGTGGCTCCATACTCCACCCCCCGCGGCGGCGGGGATGGACCCAGGCCAGGGTCATTCTCGCTCTCGTCCGCGGGCGCGGGAACCCGTCCCGGCTGACCCGCGGAGAGTGTGCCGTATGCCACGTCTGAGCCTGCCTCACCGTTGGACTCGCGCTGGGCTGATCGCCCTGGCCGGGTGCGTGCTTCTGGGCGGATGCTCCACCGGGGGGATTCTCGGCGGCGAGCCCGACGCGCCGCCGAGCGGCCGGGGGCGCCTGGTCGTTGATGACGCCGCGTTTGCGAGATTGGGATTCCGGCGGGATTGGACCGGTTTCCCGGTGGTCTCCAAGGGCGGCTCGATCCGCGATGTGGTCGCCAGCAAGGACGTGATCCTGGCGCGCGAGTCCGGGAGCGGCGTGTCGGCCCTCATGGGCCGCTCTGGTGAGTTGCGCTGGCACACCACGCTCGCGACGCCCCTGACCAAGTTTGTGAGCATGCGGATCGGGCAATACGGCAACCGCCCCGCGGCGCTGGTGTCGAGCGAATCCACGCTCTACATCATCGATCTCGAGTCGGGCGCGTTGCTCCAGAAGCAGACGTTTTCCCGCGTCGTCAACTCGGGCCCGACCATCGTCGACAACCTGCTGATCTACGGAACCGCAAGCGGCGAGATCCTGGCCCACACGATCTTCCCCGGGGCTAAGGCGTGGGGGCACGACCTGGACGGGCCGATCGAATCCGGACCCGTTCACAAGGATGGCGTCGTCCTGGGAGTCGCCGAGTCTGGGCAGATGGCGTTCCTGGAGGCGCACACGGGCGAGTTGATCACACGCCGCGCGATCTACCGCGGCGCGACGGTGGATCCCGCGATCGGTCAGGACTTCCTCGTGGTGGCCAGCCGTGATCAGGCCGTGTACGCCTATGAGCCCGCGACGGGCCGTCAGGTGTGGAGGCTGCCCACGCCGTACCCGCTCACCAGTCAGCCCGTCGCGCACGACGGGGCGGTGTACCTGGCGATTCCCGAGCGCGGCATGGTGGCGCTCGACGAGCACACGGGACGAGAGATCTGGACCAACGCCGAGGTCACCGGCGTCGTGATCGGTGTGTCGCGCGGGCGCCTGCTGATCTACAACGGCGCCACGGCCTTTCTTGTGGGCGTCGCGACGGGCGATGTCGAGCAGCGCGTGGACCTTCCCGGCGTGGCTCGGCTGCTGACGGACTCGTTCGTCGATGGCAACCTGTTTGCCATTGGCGGAACCGCGGGCGTCGCGAAGTTCGTCACCCGGTACTAGCGGTGACCGGCGCGGTCCGCATCCGGCGTGCGCTGCTTTCCGTGAGCGACAAGTCCGGCCTCGCGACGTTCGCTCGCGCGCTGGCGGCGCACGGCGCGGAGTTGCTCTCCACCGGTGGCACCGCGGAGGTGCTTCGGCGCGATGGACTTGAGGTCGTCTCGATCGAGCAGTTGGCAGGCGTGGCGGAGATGCTCGACGGGCGCGTCAAGACCCTGCAGCCCGCCGTGCACGCGGGGATACTCGCGCGGCGCGACGATCCCCGCCACATGGATGCGCTGCGTGAGGCGGGCATCGCCCCCATCGACCTCGTGTGTGTCAACCTCTATCCGTTCGAGAGGACGATCGCCGGGGCCGGGGTCACCCGCGAGGAGGCGATCGAGCAGATCGATGTGGGCGGGCCGGCCATGATCCGAGCCGCCGCGAAGAACGCGGAGTACGTCGTGGTCGTGACGTCTCCGTCGCAGTACGACCTGATCATCGCGGAACTGGAATCCTCCGAAGGAGGCGTCGGCGAGCCGCTGCGCCGGGCGCTGGCGTCCGCCGCGTTCGCCAGGACCGCTGCGTACGACGCGCACATCGCGACGTACCTGCAAGCAGAGCCGACAGACGCCTTCCCGCGGACGCTGGTCCTTCACGCCGAGCGGGCCATGAGCCTTCGATACGGAGAAAACCCGCACCAGAGCGCGGCGCTGTATCGGATGCCTGGCGACACCGGGCCATCCATCGCTCGGGCCACGCAACACCACGGCAAGGAACTGGGATACAACAACATCGCCGACGCGGACGCGGCGCTCGCGCTCGTTGCCGCGCTACACAGGCTCGACCCGAGCGCCGTGGGCGCGTGCGTGGTCAAGCACGGCAACCCATGCGGCTGTGGAGCGGCGGCGAGCGGTACGACGGCGGTGAGCCTCGCGCTGGACGGCGATCCGCTTGCGGCGTACGGCGGGGTTTTCGCGGCCAACCGACCTCTCGATGCGCCAATGGCGGAGCGGCTGTGCGCCGACGACGCGTTCCTGGAAGTGGTGGTGGCCCCCGGCTTCGAGGGCGCGGCGCTGGATCGTCTCCGCTCGCGCTGGAAGAACGTGCGGCTCCTGGAGGTCGGCCGTTCCGAAAGATCATCGAGCCGGCGGATCGGCCTCAGGTCGATCCACGGCGGGCTCCTGATGCAGACCCTCGATGTCCAGGCCCCAAAGCCATCCGACTGGGTTCATCGCGCCGGTCCGAAGCCAACGAGCGATCAACTCCGAACTGGGGCGTTCCTGGAAGTCGTCGGCGGCGCCCTGCTCTCCAACGCCGTGTGCATCGGGCGCAACGACGGCGACGGTCCCACTCTGGCCGGGGCGGGGGCGGGCCAGATGGACCGTGTGACGGCCTGCCGGCTGGCCGTTGAGAAGGCCGGTCAGCGTGCCCGCGGCGCTGTGGCCTACAGCGACGCGTTCTTCCCGTTCTCCGATGGACCGCAGACCCTGATCGATGCGGGGGTATCGATGATCGTCCACCCCGGGGGCGCAAAGCGGGACGACGCCACGTTCGAGGCTTGCGGGCGGGCGGGGGTGTGCTGCGTGACCACCGGATTCAGACGGTTCCGCCACTAAGCAGAGAGGGTTCCAGCCTCATCCCTGCTCCGGTAACCCACTGTCAAGATTCCGCAAGACCCTGACGCGCACCGACTTGGGGCGGCTGAAGCTGTTGATTGCGGCGGGCCGATCCCATACCAATATGCTGCCTCCGATCGGGCTGTCCGGCGGGTGGCGAGACGGGAATGTCCCACGCAAGGCACGACAGGAAGGCGCACATCGACGACGAGGACGCCGCTGTCGGCGTTGTGGGCGCGGATGGCGTGCTCGCCATCCGCAACGAGGGGCTCGATGCCAAGGTCCTGGTCCTGAATCGCATCTACATGGCGGTCCGGGTGATCACGGCGCGACGGGCGTTCTGCCTGCTCGCCCGTGACGCGGCGGAAGTCATCGACGTTCATCAGGGGCAGTACCTCAACTACGACTTCGAGTCGTGGACGGAGATCGCGGCCCTGCGCGAGGTCTTCCCGCGTGAGCAGTACGACTGGGTGCGGACGGTGGGCCTTGAGATCCCCGTGCCACGCATCATCCGGCTGCTCGGCTACGACCGCCTCCCGCGGCAGGAGGTCCGCCTGAATCGGCGCAACCTGTTCGCGCGCGACCGGAACATGTGCCAGTATTGCGGCAAGCACTTCACGACGGCGGAACTGTCGATCGACCACGTGGTGCCGCGGATCATGGGCGGCAAGGACTCGTGGGACAATCTCGTGTGCGCCTGCATCCGGTGCAACGCGCGCAAGGGCGGGCGCACGCCCGACCAGGCGTCGATGCGCCTGATCCGACCGCCGGTGCGCCCGAAGCGCAACCCGATGATCTCGCTAAGACTCGGACAGCGCAAGTACGAGTCCTGGCGCGCGTTCCTCGACGACGCGTACTGGTCGGTCGAACTCAAGTAGGCCGCCGCCTCAGTCGGCCGAGATCACCCACGATGCGCCCGAACGACGTTCGGTCGCCCTTGCGCTGTGGCCCGTGGTGAGTTCCAGCCGATCGCCCGGTTGCGGAAACACCGTTTCGTCGCCCTGGTCGGCGACGTATCGGGCAAGCGCCTGGAGATCGGCCGGTCCCGTGCGCCAGGTCCATTTGCCGCCCTCGGGGCGCAGGGCGAGGAGCCGAACGTCCTTGAGCGACGCGTGGCCCACGGGCATGTTCTCCAGCATTCCCTTGTAATGCACGACTCCCACGAGGAAGAACTGCCAGGTGCTCCCTTCCATCTCGGCGCGCCCGAGGATCACTCCGTGCACATCGTCGCGGTTGGCCGGGAAGATCTCGATCCCTCCCGCGCGCGGGCCGAGCCAGTCGAACCGATCGCCCGACTCCGACGCCAGGCGAAGCGAGTTGAGATCGCCATTGCCCTGATCGCGCACGTAGCGTTCCACGCTGCCCCGCCAGGCTCGAAGAGGATCCACGCCGCATCCGGACAGCACCACGGACAGCACAATCAGCGGCAAAGCGAGCCCGAGTCGACGCGTCATTCACGGACTCCCAGCGCTTCGAGACGCAGCACGTTGGCGGCCTCGAAGTTGCGTCGCCGCCATGCAATGTCTCGCGCTGTTTCGCCCCGCGCGCTGCGGGCATCGAACCGCGCACCGGCGTCAAGAAGCATCGCTACCAGCGGCGCTTCTCCCGCGAACGCGGCCTCGTGCAGTGGAGACATGCCGCGCTGATCGCTCGAGACGAGGTCCGCCCCCGCGGCCTGGAGCGCGCGCAGGACGGCGGCCGAGCCCACCCGAGCCGCGAGATGCGCCGGACGCACGCCCTGGAAATCGGCGATATCCACGCTCGCGCCGGCCCGGATCAGCGCCCGCATCGCCCCGGCCTCTCGCTCGCTCGCGGCATGATGAGCCGGTGTCCACCCGAGGTCGTCGAGTCGATCGAGCCGCGCGCCGGCCCCCGCCAGGGCTCCGATCGCCTCGCTCGCGCCCGCCCGGGCCGCAAGATGGGTCGGCGTCTGGCCCAGCCGGTCGACCGCGTCGGCCGTCGCGCCGCGCGCGATCAGCTCCGAGGCGACATCGGCTCGATCGAACTCCGACGCGTCATGCAGCGGCGTACGACCCTGGGCATCGCGCACATCCACTCCGGCGCCGGCCTCGAGCAACATCGTCACGCTGGAGAGGTCTCCCAGCCTCGCGGCGTAGTGCAGTGCCGTACGACCCGACGCGTCCGGGGCATCGACCTCGATCCCTGTTCCCAACGCCCAGCGCAGCGAGTCGGCCCGCCCCACCGCGGCGTGGAGGAGGGTCTCGCCGTTGCGCCCGCGCCACGCCGGGACATCTGGTCCGGCCAGACGCGCCGCGGCGGACGCGTCGCCCTCACGGACCGCAATGAACAGGTCGTGGCCCTGCGGATAGCACACATCGGCGATCGTGATGATCTTGTCCCACTGCTGCCGGTGGCCGTAGTCAAGGCCGAAGTAGGTCGAGAGATCGTGGGCGCGCGCGTCGAACCACGAGGGCTCTCGCCACAGGCCGTTCTCGTCGCTGTACCAGTCGAGCACCCGCTCGCCCCGTTCGATCATGCCAGAGCGGATGTGCGACCGCAGCATGGGTGTGTAGTGGTTCGGATTGAGCGCCTCGTTGAAGTGATCGCTGATGTACACGGCGAAGAAATCGCTCTCAGGCGTGACGTGATCGTTCAGGCGCCAATAGGGGCCATCGCGGACCATCATCGGCTCTCGCATCTGTCCCGCGACCATCATGGGCTCGGTCACGTTGCGGTAGAACACGTGCCCCAGATAGTCGCAAATCAGGTCGGCGTTGGAGTACACCCCGCTGGACCACCACCCCAAGAGCGTCGCCTCTCCGTAGATCGGGCTGCCGCCAGCGCCCAGGCGCACCACCGCGGCCTCGGCCTCCTCGCGGGTCTTGCCCTCCCGCCGATTCCGGTAGTACACGTCGGCGAGGATGGAGCCCTTGTCGAAGAAGTGCCCGATCTTGTCGGTGCCCATGTACACGTCGCCGAAACGGATCGTCGACGAAAAATGCAGCGTGAAGAACTTCCCGGGATCCAGGAGAGACCGCCCCGAGTAGATCGACTTCCACTCCTTGTACGCGACGATGTGCCCCGGATACCTCTCAAGGAACCCGCCCTGATACAACCGACGCTCGAGGCCCTCGATGACCAGCTGCGCCTGGGGAAACTCGCGCCGGACGGTCTCGGCGACCTCCTCGGGCTCGTGCCAGAACTCGGCGTGCTTGCCCGTGGGATCGTGCTTGAGGCTCGACTCGATGTGCGCGTTGAGCTTGTCGCGCGCGCCGACGAGATTGTCGTACACCATGCGCGTGAAGTACGGCTTGAGGTCGGCGAACACCTTGCCGTTGGGCATGGTGAACTGGTCGGTCTCGGTCGCCGACACCGCCCCGCAGAGCCAAAGAAGGGCCATCAGGAGCACGAGTCTCGCGCGGCTCAGCATTGGCCTTCCCCTTCCAGGCTCGTCTAGGCCCCGGCCGGCACCAGACCGTCGGCCTCCTGAGCCAGGTCGAAGTCCTTGCCGGTGATGCCGCCCGCGTCGTGCGTCGTGAGGGTCAGCGTGACCTTGTTGTACCGGATCAGAATGTCCGGATGGTGCTGGGCCCGTTCCGCGACGCTCGCGACGCGATCGACGAACGCCATCGCGTTGACGAAGTCGTCGAACTTGAATGTCCGTTGCAGGCGCCCGCTGACGAGCGCCCAATCGGGAACTTCCGCCATCGCGGCGTCGATCTGCGAATCGCTGAGCCGTTGTGGCACCATGGATCTCCTGCGTTGCAAGGGGCAGGCGCAGTGTATCGTCCAGCGCCGCGTCCCGCGTCTTCGCCATGCCCCACACAGCCACCACACGCCTTGCGCCCTCGCCCACCGGAGCGCTCCACCTCGGCAATGCCAGGACGTTCCTGATCAATTGGGCTCTCGCGCGACAGCGCGGCTGGCGGATCGTGCTGCGCATCGAGGACCTCGATACACCCCGCGTCAAGTCCGAGTCCATCGCGCAGACCATCGACATCCTGCGCTGGCTCGGCATCGACTGGGACGACGGCCCCTTGATCCAATCGGAAGAACCCGGGCCGGCGCACGAGGCGATGTCACGCCTGGCGCACGCCGGCGAGGCGTACCCCTGCGCGCTGACGCGCGCGCAGATCGAGGCGGCGGCGAGCGCGCCGCAGGAGGGGGTGCACGAGCCGCACTTTCCGATCGAGCTGCGCCCGGCCCTGTCTCCGGTGCGCTTCGACCGGCCCGACACGAACTGGCGGTTCGCGGCACCCTCCGGAGCGATCGAGTTCCACGATGAGGTGTACGGGACCACGCGCGTCGACGTCGCGGGCACGGTCGGGGACTTCGTGATCTGGACCAAGAGGGGTCAGCCGAGCTATCAACTCGCGGTCGTCGTCGACGACGCCCGACAAGGAGTGACGCACGTCGTTCGCGGCAGCGACCTGCTGGAATCCACCGCGCGGCAGATCCTCCTGTACCGAGCGCTCGGCCTGGGCCCACCGCCTCACTCCATCCACCTGCCCCTGGTCGTTGGCGCCGACGGCCTGCGACTGGCCAAGCGGCACGGCGACACGCGCCTGGCGCAGTATCGCGACCGGGGCGCGGACCCCCAGCGGATCATCGGCCTGATCGCCGCGTGGTCCGGCGTGGGAGATCCGCTGCATCCACGGGAAATCACCGCCGATACCTTCATGCGGGCGTTTGATCTTCGTACCATGCCGCGAGGCAACGTCACCTTCCGCGAGGAGGACGATCGATGGGCGCTCAGCGACGGGTGATGATCGGGGCATTGGTGTTGGCCTGTCTGGGCCTGATCGGCGTCATCGCGATCAGCGCCGCCACGGGCGACTCGCAGCCCGGTGGGAGCGCCGGGTCGCGCGACACGGGCGAGATCACCGAAGCGGGCCTGCCCATCGAGGAACTCTCGATCGCTGGCGAGACGTTCCGCCTCGAGGTGGCCGCCACCAACGAGCACCGCATGAAGGGCCTTGGCGATCGCGAGGAGATCGCCGAGAAGGGCGGGATGCTGTTCACCTTCCGCCATCCCCAGGTGCGGTACTTCGTCATGCGGGACTGCTACGCGGACATCGACATCATCTTTCTCGACGCGGTCGGCCGCATCACCGCGACCCACGCGATGACGATCGAAGAGCCCCGGGGCGACGACGAAACCGACAACCAGTACGCCTCCCGGCTCAAGCGATACTCAAGCCGCCATCCGTGCCAATTCGCCATCGAACTCAAGGGCGGCACGATCGAACGCCTCAGCACCGATCCCGAGACGGCCCGCAAGTTCGCTCCCGGCCAGAAGATCCGCCTGGACTACAAGCGATTGCGCCGCAACGCCGAACCCGACTGAAGCCCGCCATGCCACGCGCCGATAACGCGCCGGGCAAGCCCCCGGAGACGACGCATGGCCCAGACGACGCTCGTGGTCGCGACTGACACCGCCATTCCCGATGCCTCGCGCTGGGTGGAGCCGCTCGTTCGCGCATGGCCTCGCCCCAACGACGTGCCAACCGTCCGAAGGCTCGATCTGCACACCTGGATGCAGGCTCGCGACGGCGACCTCCCGACCGCACCGATGCTCGCCATCCTCGGCGGGGATCTCGATGCACGTCGATTCGACCTCGTCGTCGAGGCCCTGCTCTCGCGCCCCGCGCCCTCGGTCGTGCTCGCTCCCGATCCCGTGGACAGCTTCCGCCGCGCGGAAGACGAGGGACTCGTGGTCGAGCCGTGGGAGACCGAACCCCGGGCGCTCGCCGGCGTCCTCCACGCGCTCATGCGACGCCAGCGGGCTGTCGCGGACCTGGCCAGCGAGGCCCGTCTCACGCGCGTGTCCGCGGCCGGACTGGCCGAAGAACTGAGCCACGTCCACGAGGAAATGGAGATCGCCGCGAGCATCCAGCGGGAGATCATGCCCCGCACGCTTCCCGGCGTCGACGGCATCGATTGCGGGCTGTTCTTTCGCCCCGCGGGCCAGGTCTCCGGAGACATCTACGACTGCCGCGTGCTCGAGGACGGCCGGCTGAGCCTCTTCGTCGCCGACGCGGTCGGCCACGGCGTCCCCGCGGCGTTGCTCACCATGCTGGTGGCCCACAGCCTCGTCCGCTCGGAAGTCGTCAATGGTCGCACCACGTCATTGCCTCCCGCGCGCGTGCTCGATCGGCTCAACGCCGCGATGTGTGCGCGGCAGTTCACCTCGCCGCGCTTCGCCACCGCCGTCTACGCGCTGATCGACCCGGGCAGCGGCGAGGCGATCGTGTCGGGTGCCGGGCATCCGTCCCCGATGCGATACAAGGGCGACCTCGCCACCCCCGTCGAGACCAGCGGCCCCCTGCTGGGCATCTTCGATGAGGCCGAGTTCGACGAGGTCCGATTCGCGCTCGAGCCGGGCGAGACGCTCGTGTTCTACAGCGACGGATTCGAAACGGCCTTCGGCGGCCGCACGACCGCCGAGGGGCGCCCCCTTCCAAGCCGCGCGTACCTCGACGCGTTCCAGCGCATCCTCGGAACGGCCCAGCCCGCCGACCGCCTCTGCGGCGCCATGGCCGACCTTGCCGAAGACCTCGACCGCCAGGCCGGCTCGCTCCACCAGGTCGACGACCTGACCGCCCTGGCCGTGCGCCGGCTCGCCCCGGCGACACGCTCGCGCGAGCCGCTCACCCGCGCCGCCTGAGACTCCCTTCCGCCGAATCGCTACTTGGTCGCTCTGCCATTTCCTCTCACGACCATCCCCCTGGCCAGCACCAGTGGCAACCCCAGCACGTACGCGATTCGCCCATCGCGCACCTGCCACCACAGGGTCGCCCACCACATGTGCAGCACGGCCCGCACGCGCCCGGCCCGAGCCTGCCCGTAGCTGATCGCCCGCCCCGCGCGGCAGATGTACCGCCGCCGCTCGCGCGCCCGCCCGCGCCCGCCGGGCAGTTCGCCCCGCCGCTCCTTGCGCACCATTCGGATCACGCCGCTGTAGGTCAAATCTCGTTGTTTGGTCCGGTTCATCTCGTGCTCGCGGTAGAGCACCGTGCGCGGCGACTCGATCACGATGAACCCCGGGCGCGACCCGACCTTGATCGCGACCTCCAGATCCTCGAGGTAGATGTTCCCCCCATCGAACCCGCCCGTCTCCAGCAGCGCCCTCCGCTCGCACGTCATCACCGTGGTCGCAAACCACAGGGCCCGGTCCGACGCCTCGAACACATCGCGATAGTTCGTCGCCTTCAGTTCCGTGTGCGCCGGGTAGCCGCCCACCCCCGGCTCGGGCGGATCTCCCCTGAACCGCGAAGCCTGCGCCAGCAGGAGCGCCGCTGGCCCCGGCGCCGCGTCGATCGCCTCGGCCTGCGTGCGCAGCGCCCACGGCGTCAGCAGGTCGTCGGCGTCCAGAAAGACGATGTACTCACCCGCTGCCGCCTCGGTCCCCGCGTTCCGCGCGGCTCCCGGCCCCGCGTTGGCCTGCGAGATCACACGGAAGCGAGGATCTCCCCCCACCGCGGCACGCGCCACCTCCACCGTGTCGTCCTTGGATCCATCGTCCACGACGATGGCCTCAAAGTCCGTGAACGTCTGGCCCAGCACCGACCGCAGCGTCGCGCCGATGTACGGCGAGGCGTTGTACGCGGGGATCACCAGCGAGAAACGGGGCATGGGGTCAGATATCGACCTCGCGCCCGCGCTGGGTTGATTCCCGTCGCCCTGATTCTCACGTTGAAAGCACGGGCTTGAGGTATTCGCCCGTGTAGCTCTTGACGACCCGCGCCACCTGCTCGGGCGTGCCCGTCGCGATCACCGTTCCGCCCCCCGCGCCCCCCTCGGGCCCCAGGTCGATGATCCAGTCCGCGCTCTTGACCACGTCAAGGTTGTGCTCGATCACCACCACCGTGTTGCCCGCCTCCACCAGCCGATGCAGCACGATCAGCAGCTTCCTCACATCCTCGAAGTGCAGCCCCGTCGTCGGTTCATCCAGCACGTACAGGCAGTTCGCGTACGCGCCCGGGTTGTTCTTCGTCCCGCCACCCTTGCCCAGTTCGGTCGCCAGCTTCACGCGCTGCGCCTCGCCCCCCGACAGCGTCGTCGACGGCTGCCCCAGCGTGATGTACCCAAGCCCCACATCCCGCAGGCACTCGACAAACCGCAGCACCTTCGGATGGCTCTCGAAGAACCCGCACGCGTCCTCCACCGTCATATCCAGCACGTGGGAGATGTTCTTGCCGCGGTACAGCACCTCCAGCGTCTCGCGGTTGTACCGCTTGCCCGCGCACACCTCGCACTCCACGTACACGTCCGCCAGGAAGTGCATCTCGATCTTCTTCAGCCCCTGCCCCTGGCACGCCTCGCACCGCCCGCCGCCATTGGCGCTCGAGACGTTGAAGCTGAACCGACCCGGCTTGTACCCCCGGATCTTCGCCTCGCGGGACTGCGCGAACAGCGCCCGGATGTCGTCGAAGATCCCCGTGTACGTCGCCGGGTTGCTCCGGGGCGTCCGCCCGATCGGGCTCTGGTCCACCTCGATCACCCGGTCCACCTGCTTGAGCCCTGTCAGCCGCGTGTGCGCGCCCGGGATCACCCGCGCCCCGTGCAATTCCCGCCGCGCCGCCTTGAGCAGGATCTCGTTGACCAGCGTGCTCTTGCCTGACCCCGACACCCCCGTCACCGCCACCAGCCCGCCCAGCGGGAACGACACGTCGATCGACCGCAGGTTGTTCTCCCTCGCCCCCTTGACCGCGATCGCCCGCTTGTCGCTCAGCTTCCGCCGCTTCGCCGGCGTCTCGATCGTGCGCCGCCCCGAGAGGTACTCGCCCGTCACCGACTCGGGCTCATCGCACAGGTCCGCGATCGACCCCTGCGCGACGATCCGCCCGCCGTGCACGCCCGCGCCGGGCCCGACGTCCACGAGGTGATCCGCCGCCTCGATCATCTCGCGGTCGTGCTCCACCACGATCACGGTGTTGCCGATGTCCGCCAGCCGGCGCAGCGTCGTGATCAGGCGCGTGTTGTCTCGCGCATGCAGCCCGATCGTCGGCTCGTCCAGCACATAGCACGCCCCGACCAGCCCGCTGCCCACCTGCGTCGCCAGGCGAATCCGCTGCGCCTCGCCCCCGCTGAGCGTCCCCGTCCGGCGGTCCAGGCTCAGGTACTCGAGCCCGACGCTCATCAGGAACCGCAGCCGGTTCCCCACCTCGCGCACGATCGGCTCGGCGATGCGCTGCTGCTCGCGCGTCAGCTCCAGCGCCTCCATGAACGCCAGTGCATCGGAGATCGTCAGCCGGCTCAGCTCGGCGATGTTCAGCATCGAGCCGTCGTCGATCGGACGCCCGATGACATTCTCCGACCTCGCCCTGGACATCTCGGCCCGGTGGCCGCTGGTCAGCTGCAGGTGCAGCGCCTCGATCCGGAGCCGATCTCCCAGGCACTCCGGGCACGCCTTGTCCGACATGAACCCGCTGAGCCACTCCTTCACCGACGGGTTCTCGGTGGTCGTCCACCACTGCTGGATGTTCGGGATCACACCCTCGAACTTGACCCCCCGCTTGCCCTCGGCCCTGGCCCCATGCAGCAGGGCGTGCCGCAGTTCGGGCGAGAACGACGAGACCGGCTGCGTGAACGACGCCCCGAACTCCTTGCAGAACCGCCTGAGCTTGCGGTTGTACCACGCGCGCACCGGCCCGTTCTTGTTCCACGCCGCCGCCGCCCCCTGCTGCAGGCTCAGCGATTCATCGGGAATCACCAGCGCCTCATCGAACTCCAGCAGCGTCCCCAGCCCATGGCACGTCGGGCACGCCCCCTGCGGTGAGTTGAAGCTGAACAGCCGGGGCTCCAGCTCCGGCAGCGCATACTCAGGAAACTCAGGGTCCGCCAGCGCCGTGCTGAACGCCAGGTCCTGCCATCTCTCCCCATCCTCCACGCTCACAATTACCCGCCCCTGACCCACGCGCAGCCCGCCCTCGATTGCCTCGGCCAGCCGCTGCCGGTCATCGCCCTTGATCACCAGCCGGTCGATCACCGCCTCGACATCGTGCTTCTGATAGCGCCCGAGCTTCAGCGGGTTCTCGCCCCCCTCCTTGAGCGCCTCGCGCAGCTCGATGACCGTCCCGTTGACCCGCGCCCGCCCCCACCCCTGCCGCTGCAGGTCCTCCAGCACGTCCTTGTGGAATCCCTTCTTTGCGCTCACCACCGGCGCCAGCACCAGCGCCCGCGCGCCGTCCCCGCGCCCGAGCACCGCGTCGACGATCTGCGGCGCGCTCGTCGCGCTGATCGGCACGCCCCGGCGCGCCAGCACCGTCCCGTCCTTCTTCGCCTTGCTCGGCGCCCAGCTGAACGCCCGCCCGCACCGCGCGTACAGCAGCCTCAGGTAGTCGTAGATCTCCGTCGTTGTGGCCACCGTCGAGCGCGGGTTGCTGCTGGCCGAGCGCTGCTCGATCGCGATCGTCGGGGGGATCCCCTCCACCTCGTCCACGTCCGGCTTGCGGATCTGGTCGAGGAACTGCCGCGCGTACGCCGACAGGCTCTCCATGTACTTCCGCTGACCCTCGGCGAAGATCGTGTCAAAGGCCAGCGAGCTCTTGCCCGAGCCCGAGAGCCCCGTCATCACGATCAGTCGATCGCGCGGGATCGCCAGGTCGATGTTCTTGAGATTGTGCTCGCGCGCGCCGCGGACCCGGATCGAGCGCATCGCCTCCGCCTCGTGTGCCCGCTCGCGACCTCCGGGCGCGATGCCCGCATCAACCCGCACCACCCGCCGCGCCTCGGCCACGCCGTTGTCCGACCTCCGCTTTGCCATGCCGACTCCGTTCGCTTCCCCCGACCCGCCTCACTCGCCGGGCGTGTCCGAATCCGAGGTGCCCTCCGCCAAGTCCCCGCCCCGCTGCCCGGACTCATGCGCCCGCTGCCTCGCCGATTGCAGCAACCCCAGCAGAATGAACCCCGCGCCCAGCGCCGCCAGATACACCCCCAGCCGGAACCACACGCGGTTCCCCCCCTCCACGCGCTCCCACCTCGGGTTCTCCATCCGCGATCCTATGAACCCCGACGGCCGCCTCCGATCCTGACCACTACCCTCCCAGCGCATGGAACGCACCCGTCGCACCTTTTTGAAGCGTTCGGCCGCGTGGGGGATCGGATTCGCGGGGCTGCGAAACGCGATCGGATGCTCCGGGGGCCACGGCCGTCTTGAACCGCTCGACCCCGGATTCGGCCCCCTCCTCAGCGACCCGCTCCACACCCTCGACCTCCCGAGCGGTTTCTCCTATCAGATCCTCTCCCGCGCGGGCGACGAGATGGACGATGGCCTCATCGTCCCAGCCAAGCACGACGGCATGGCGGCCTTCCCCGGGCCCGATGGCCTGACCATCCTCGTCCGAAACCACGAACTCGACTTCACTATGTCCGGCCCGACGGCGTTCGGCCCGCGCGCTGAGCGCATGACTCGCATCGACCCCTCTCTGCTCTACGACGCGGGTGGACCGGCCGGACCGTGCCGCGGCGGATGCACCACGCTCGTCTATGACACCAAGTCCGGGCGCGAGCCGGGAGAACTCAAACGCCACTTCCTCTCCTTGGCCGGCACGGAGTACAACTGCGCGGGCGGGCCCACCCCGCGAGGCACGTGGATCTCCTGCGAAGAGACGGTCTCGCGGCGCGATTCGAGGCACACGCGCGACCACGGCTACTGCTTCGAAGTTCCCGCATCACCCGAGCCCGGCCTCGCCCGTCCCGTCCCCATCGTCGCGATGGGGCGGATGCGCCACGAGGCCTGCGCGACGGACCCCCGTTCCGGGATCGTCTACATGACCGAAGACCGCGACGACGGCCTCATCTACCGCTACCTCCCCAACGATCGCGACCGACTGCTTCAGGGCGGGCGCTTACAGGCCCTCGCCATCGCATCCGTCCCCAGCCTCGACACCCGCAACTGGCAATCGCGCCAACTCGTGCCGGGCCAGCGCCTCCCGGTCGAGTGGATCGACATCGAAGACATCGAGTCTCCCGACGACTCGCTCCGCCGGCAGGGCTTCGACAAGGGAGGCGCGAAGTTCGCCCGCGGCGAGGGCATGTGGATGGGCCGCGCCGAGGTGTTCTTCGCCTGCACCACGGGCGGCTCGCGACGCCTTGGCCAGATCTTCCGGCTGATTCCCGGAGACGATGGCCACGCCGACTCGCTCGAACTCTTCGTGGAGTCGCCCGGGCCGCAGGTCATCGAGAACGCCGACAACGTCACCGTCGCCCCGTGGGGTGACCTGATCGTCTGCGAGGATGGGCCCGGATCGCAGCACCTGCTCGGGATCCGTCCCAGCGGCGCGGTGTACCGCCTGGCCACCAACGCCCGATCCGGCTCGGAGTTCGCCGGCGCAACGTTCAGCCCCGACGGCAGCACGCTGTTCGTCAATCTGCAGGGCGATGGCATGACGCTGGCCATCCGTGGTCCGTGGACCCGACCCGCAGACGATCGCTGATCCCTCCATCCCATAGGATCCCGGCGTGTCCGAATCGCACGCTCGTGAGAGCGCCATCTCGGCGGTGCGCACACTCCGCGATGCCGGGCACATCGCCTATCTGGCCGGCGGATGCGTGCGCGACGAATTGCTCGATCTCACTCCCGCCGACTACGACGTCGCCACCGATGCGCATCCCGATCGCGTCCGCACCCTCTTCCGAAGGACGCAGCTCGTCGGAGCCTCCTTCGGCGTGGTGCTCGCCCAGATCGAGCGAGAGACCATCGAGATCGCCACCTTCCGCAGCGACGGCCCCTACTCGGATCGCCGACGCCCCGACGCCGTCCAGTTCGCCGACCCCTTCGCCGACGCCCACCGCCGGGACTTCACCGTCAACGCGCTCTTTCTCGACCCTCTCCCGGAGTTCCACCCCGAGGGACCCGCCGATCCGCGTGCCTCGACGCGTCGCACACCCCGCGGCCTGATCATCGATTTCGTCGGCGGCCTGGCCGACCTCGAACGGCGCGTGCTCCGGGCCGTGGGCGATCCCCGCGCCCGACTCGCCGAGGACCACCTGCGCGGGCTTCGCGCCGTTCGCTTCGCCTCTCGCCTCGGATTCGAGATCGATGAGCCCACCGCCGACGCCATCCGAAGCGATGCGCGCGACCTCGCGGGAGTCAGCCGCGAGCGAATCGGCGACGAGGTCCGCAGGATGCTGCTGCACCCCTCCCGCGCCGTCGCCGCGTGGACGCTGCAGTATCTCGGGCTCGATGCCCCCGCCCTCGCCGAGCCCCACCGCGATGAGGCGCCGGTCCTGCTGGGCCGACTCGCCGGCGAGCCTCCCTACCCCACCTGTCTCGCCGCGTGGGCCCTCGATCGGCGCGCTGTCACCGAGTCCAGCCAGATCGCGGGCCTCGTCAACGCATGGCGCTCCGCCCTCTGTCTGACCAACGAGGAGCGGTCCTCGCTCTCCTCCGTGCTGACTGGAGTCCTCTCGCTCCGGGTCGAATGGGCGGGCCAGACCACCGCCGCCCAGAAGCGCGCCGCGTCATCCTCCTGGTTCCCCGAAGCGCTGCGAATCGTCGCCGCCGGCAGCCCGGAAGATCTCGTCTCCATCCGCCGGCGCGTTGACTCGCTCGCCAGAACCCCGTCGGGGCTCGAGCCAACGCCGCTCATTTCCGGCGACGATCTCATATTGTTAGGAATAAAGCCGGGCCCCGGCTTCCAGGGCTTGCTCGACGCCATCTACGACGAACAGCTCGAGGACGCCGTTTCCACTCGGGACGACGCCCTGACTCGAGCCCGCGATCTCGCGCCCCGCTTCGGCCTGTGACCGGCAATGTTCGGGATCGTTCCTGAAGTTGCGGAATCCGGGCGGGTTGGTTCTGGTACAATTCGAGGTGATGAGCCGGCGACGCCCGCTCGGGCCGCCCGGCGCGGTGTATCCGTGTCCGGATGGATCGATCGGGTTTGGCGTGCGTAGGGAACCCGTGTCCCCGCGCGCAGGCAGAGCCCTGCCGGCGTGAAACCGACGGAGGTCCCTGGACCATGATGAAGCTGACGCGGAACCTGTTGTTGGTCGGAGCCCTGTCGGGCGCGTGCCTGCTCTCTTCGCCTGGCGCGATCGGAGCGGCCGTCTCGATGGCGAATCCCACGCCCGACCGCATCACCCTGAGCAGCGGGCAGGTGTGGGAGGGCGAGATCCTCGAAGAGACCGAGACCACGATCCGCATGCGCGTCGTTCGCTACGGCATCACCGCCGAGCAGACTTTCCAGAAATCGGAGGTCCTCTCGGTCAAGCGCGGTGAGCGCACCGAGGATCCCGCCGTCGAGCCGACGCCCAAGGATCCCGTCCGCCCGGCCCCGGGGCAGACCCAGCGCGCGCCCGCCGACGGCGCCAAGCGGGTGTACGTCGTCGAACTCGACGGGACCTTCGGCGAGCTGATCACGCAGACCCCGATGCGCCAGGCCGTCGAAGACGCGCAGCGCGAGAACGCCGACTACCTCATCTTCGTGCTCGACAACGAATGGCGGGCCAACGCCTTCGAGGACCTGCCCGACGATACCGCGGCGTTCGACGAGCTCTTCCGCGCTGAGGAGATCCACCCGATCTTCACCGAGGACATCCCGCGTCACTGGCAGAAGAAGCCCGAAATCGTGTTCTGGGTCAAGCAGGCCATGGGAGGCGCCGCCTTCCTGCCGCTGGTCTGCAAGAACATCTACTTCGAATCCGACGGCCGCATGGGCGGCATCGGCAACCTCTCCAACCTATTCGGCAGCATGGGCGACGAGGTCGTCCGCCAGAAGCAGTACGCCCTGCGAATGGGCCACGCCGAGGGCATCTGCATCCAGGGTGGATACCCCGTGGAACTCGTCCGCGCCATGGCCCAGGTCGAGCGCGTGTACAGCTACCGCATCGAGGGCGGACACGCCGTGTGGGTCGAGAACTATCCCGATCCCTCTCGCGGCGAGGTCCTCCTGACCGACGACGGCAAGGACGAACGCGCCGACACCATCCAGGAACTCGCCCGCAGCCAGGGCAACGACGTCCTGACCCTCAACGCCGATCTCGCCCTGACCCTTGGCATCTCCAAAGGCACCGTGGACACGCTCGAGGACCTGCTCTTCAGCCTCGGCATCTCTCGCAACTCCGCCATCATCGACGGGCAGTCCAAGAGCATCATGGACGGCTGGGAGCGGAGCCTCGACAACGCCCAGCGCGAACTCCGCCGGCTCTGGCAGGAGGCGTGGGAGGTCCAGGTCGCGGGCGACTACAACGAGCGCACCCGCGCACGAGGAATCCGCCGCCAGAAGCTCGAACGCATGCAGGCCATCATCCGGCGTTACGAAGAGGCCCTCGGCCGCTTCCTCCGCCAGAACGGCATCCCCGGCGTCGACCAGCTCCAGCAGATCATCGAGCAGATCAAGCTTGAGCAGCTCGCCGATAAGCGATAGGCCCGCGCACAGCCCCGATTGTGAGGACATGAACACATGAATCCCATCCGACGAATCGCACGCTCCGTGACGACCGGCGCCCTGGCGCTCGCCCTCTCGCTCACGTGCCTGCTCGCCACGCCCCGGGCCGCCGCCGACGACACCATCTACCTGAAGGACGGCCGCGTCGTCACCGGCACCATCAAGCAGGACCTCGACGGCTACATCTGGATCGCCACCAAGATCGGTGGCGTCGAGACCGAGCTGATCTTCAAGCCCTCCGAGATCGATCGCGTCGAACGCGACGCCGCCGCGGAGGCCCCCACCCCCGTCGATCCGCCCAAGGCCCGCCCGGCCAATCCCACGCCCGGCGCCAGCCCGCGCGCCGCCAACTCCGGCGCGCCCCGCGCCGCGGTCCTCAGCCTCGGAGAGGGCACGCAGCGCGACATGGTCGGCCTGTTCATCACCGCCGAGAGCATCCGGCGCATCATCCCCCTCCTCGAAGAAGAGGGCGTGCAGATCGTCGTCCTTCGCATCAACTCTGGGGGCGGCGCCCTGCTCGAGATCCAGCGCCTCAGCGACCTCATCGAGTACGAGCTCAAGCCCAAGTTCCGCGTCGTCGCATGGATCGAGTCCGCCATCTCCGCCGCCGCGATGACCTCCCACGCCATCGAAGAGATCTACTTCATGACCCGCGGCAACTACGGCGCCTGCACCGGCTGGTATGGCCAGCTCACGGCCGTCAAAGGACGCGGGCTGGAGGACGTGCTCTACATGATGGAGCAGATCTCCGAACGCGGCGGCTACGACCCGCGCATCATGCGCGCCATGCAGATCCTCGACGCCCCGCTCAGCGCGACCATCGACGAGAACGGCGAGGTCCACTGGTACGGCGACGCCGACGGCGGTGAGATCCTCGTCAACCGCCCGGACCGCATCCTCTGCTTCAACGCCTCCGACGCCGCACGCCTGAAGTTCTCCAAGGGCACCGCCGACAACCTGACCGAACTCGCCAGCGCGATGCAACTCCCCGAGGTCGAGTGGGTCGGCAAGGAGGTCGCGGGCGTCCCGTACCCCGTCTCCAAGGCCGAGAAGGCCCTCCGCGAGTTCCGCCTCCAGACCGAGGACGACCAGAACCGCACCAACGAGTATTTCCAGCGCTACACCCAGTCGATCAACATCGCGCAGAGCCAGCAGAACCGTCAGGACCGCGCCAAGTTCGTGAACCAGGCCCGCCAGGCGCTCGAGCTCATGAAGCGCATGGTCCGCAACAATCCCAACTTCATCCTCTTCGTGTTCGGCATGGAGACCCAGGAACAGTTCGACGACTGGGTCGCCGAGCAGGAGAAGCTCCTCCGCGATCTCATGCGATAGTCGAAGCGCACACGCCGCATCCCTCCGGCCCCGGGCTCGCCCCCGGGGCCTTCTTTCTTTCCCGAGTCACGCTCCCGAAGCGCTACGATCGACGCGACACCCACACGCCCAACCGAGGAACACACCGAGATGACCACGCTCGTCCCGGCGAACATCGACGCCACCAACTGGTCCACGCTCAAGCCGATCGCCGACACCCTCCTGGCCCGCCAGGTCCACACGCCCGACGAACTCCGCCGCTGGCTCGAAGACCGCAGCGAGTTCGAGGCCGCCGTCAGCGAGGCGCAGGCCAACCTCTTCATCGCCATGACCTGCCACACCGACGATGAGTCGGCGCAGAAGGCCTATACCGACTTCATCGAGGGCATCCCGCCCAGGCTCAAGCCCGTCCAGTTCGCGCTCGACAAGCGATTCGTCGAACTCGCCGCGGCCATCAAGCCCGACCCCAAGCGCCACGAGGTCATCGTGCGCGACACACGCGCCGGCGTCGAGCTCTTCCGCGAAGAGAACGTCCCGATCGAGACCGAACTCGCCCGCCTCGAGCAGAAGTTCGAACAGATCTCCGGCGCGATGGGCGTCGAGTTCGAGGGCCGCGAACGCACGATGGCCGAGATGGCGGTCTTCCAGGAATCGCTCGATCGCACCGTCCGGGAGCGCGCCTGGCTGGCGACCGCCCAGCGCCGCCTGCGCGACGCGTCCGACCTCCATGCCCTCTATTCAGACATGATCGAGCGCCGCGATCGCGTCGCCAAGAACGCGGGCTTCGACAACTATGTCGGCTTCGCCTTCAAGTCCAAGCTGCGATTCGACTACAGCCCGGACGACTGCCGCCGGTTCCACGACGCGATCGAGCGCACCGTCGTCCCCTTCAACGACCGCCAGTCCGATCGGCGCCGGAAACTGCTCAAGCTCGACTCGCTGCGCCCCTGGGACGTCTCGGTCGACCCCCTGGGTCGACCGCCCCTCCGGCCGTTCAAGGGCGGCCGCCAACTCGTCGCCCGCACCGCGATCGTCTTCGACCGGCTCGATGCGCGCCTGGCCGAAATGTTCCGCGAGCTCACCAGGGACCTGCGACCCGGCGACGCCGCGCTCTCCAATTGCCTCGACCTCGACAGCCGCAAGGGCAAGGGCCCCGGCGGCTACCAATACATGCGGGACCGGTCCCGCGTGCCGTTCATCTTCATGAACGCCGCAGGCGTCCACCGCGACGTCGAGACCATGGTCCACGAGGCCGGCCACGCGTTCCACTCCATGCGGTGTGCCGACGAGCCGCTGCTCCACTACCGCCATGCGCCGATCGAGTTCTGCGAGGTCGCCTCCATGAGCATGGAGCTGCTCACCATGCGCCACTGGGGCGCGCCCGGCGCCTACTACCCCGACCAGGGCGACCATCAGCGCGCCATGCGACGCCAGATCGAGGGAACCCTTGGCACCCTCCCGTGGATCGCCACCATCGACGCGTTCCAGCACTGGATCTATTCCAACCCGCGGCACACGATCGAGCAGCGCACGCAGGCCTGGCTCGCCCTCGACGAGCGGTTCGGATACGCCGGGCGCTTCCGCGTGGACTTTGACGACCTCGACCCCGCCCTGCGCCAGACCTACTGGCAGAAGCAGGGACACCTCTACGGCGTTCCCTTCTACTACATCGAGTACGGCATCGCCCAGCTCGGCGCCCTCCAGCTCTGGGTCAAGAGCCTCGAGCAGGGCGAGAAGGCGGCCGTGGACGCCTATCTCGCCGCCATGAAGCTCGGCGGCTCGCGCCCGCTTCCCGAGCTGTTCGCCGCGGCGGACATTCGCTTCGACTTCTCCGAGGACCTGCTCGGCCGCCTCGTCGAACGAGTCGAGTCCGAACTCGAGAAGCTCCCCGAGTAGCCCTCAGTCCTCGGCCTTCTCGCCGTCGGGCGCCATCTTGACCAGCTTGGGGTCGAACCGCGCCACCGGCCGCACCAAGTCCCGCTGGCACGCCATCACCCGGTGGATGTCCTTGTAGACGCCGGGAACCTCGTCGATGCCGGCCGAGAGCACCGTCACGCCCGCCTCGCGCAGCTCTCGGCGCACATTCCCCCACACGAACGACCTCTTCGCCTGCGTTCGGCTCATGACACGCCCGGCCCCGTGCGAAGCGGAATTCAGCGACGCCGCGGAGCCCAGCCCCTCCACGACGAATCCCGGCGCCGCCATCGAACCCGGAATGATCCCGAGCACGCCCTCGCCCGCGGGGGTCGCGCCCTTGCGGTGCACGATCAACTCCTCGGTCCGGCCGTCGATCTCGTGCGTCTCGTTCCACGCGAAGTTGTGGTGGTTCTCGACGCCCGCGATGATCCTGGCCCCCAGGTGGCGTGAGACCTCGCGGTGGATCACCGCGTGGTTCGCGCTGGCGTACTCGCCCATCAGGTTCATCGCGCTCCAGTACTCCTGGCCCTCCTGCGAGTTCAGGTCGAGCCAGGCGAGGTACTTCAGTTCCTTTGGCAGGTCCGGGTGGAGCGACATCGCGAGCTTGGAGTACCGGTCGCACACCATCGCGCCGGTGCCGCGAGAGCCCGAGTGCGAGAGCAACGCCAGGTACGTTCCGGCTGCGAGCCCCAGGGCCGATGCGCCCTCGTCGATGGTCAGTGTCCCGAACTCGACGAAGTGGTTCCCCGAGCCCGACGTGCCGAGCTGGCTTCGCGCCTTGTCCTTGTAGTGCTCGGTGACCGGCGAGACGTCCCAGCGCTCATCCATGACCGGGTGCTCTCGCGGCTTCTGGAACGCCGCGCCCACGCCGAACCGAGTCTCTCGCTCGATCGCCTTGCCCAGTTGCCCCCGACCGTGCTCGCTGTCGAGCGACGCCGCGGGCATGTCCAGCACGCTGAGTTTCACGCGGCAGGCGATGTCTACGCCGACGGCGTACGGGACGACCGCGCCCCGGGTCGCCAGCACGCCGCCGATGGGCAGGCCGTACCCCACGTGCGCATCGGGCATCAGCGCGCCGGCAACGGCCACCGGCAGCGAGCACGCCGCGACCAACTGGTCCAGCGACGGCTTGTCGAGGTCCACGCCGACCTCGCCCCAGACCCTGTGCGGGGCGGGCGAACGAGCCTCAGCGGCCATGGCAGGTTCCTCTCAGTGCAGCCGCATCATGTGCGCGAACTCGTCGAAGCGGCGATCGATCTCTTCCTGCGTCAGCGCGCTCATCCGCTCGAGCGCGAACGACTCGATGCAGAAGCTCGCGATCACGGTGCCGTGCGCGAGCGATCGCCGTATCGCGTCGAAGCTCGTGGCGTCACCGCCGCGGGCCGCGACGCGCGCGAGGTGGCCCATCATGCCACCGGCGAACGAGTCGCCGGCGCCGGTCGGATCGACCACCGTGTCGTTGGGATACGCCGGGAGGGCGGCGATGCCCTCCTTGTGCACGAAGATGCATCCGTGCTCGCCCTTCTTGACGACCACGAAGCGCGGGCCCATCGTGAGGATCTTCCTCGCCGCGGCAACCGTGTTTCGCACGTCGGCCAGTTGCTCGGCCTCGTCGTAGTTCAGCACGAGCCCATCGACGGACTTGAGCAGGCGGACGAGCCCGTCGCGTTCGTTCTCGATCCACAGGTCCATCGTGTCGGCGACCGCCAGGACGCGATCGGGGAACTGCGCGAGCATCTGGGCCTGCACGCCAGGATGGGTGTTGGCGAGGAAGACGAGCCTCGAATCGCGGTACTCCTGCGGCACCGGCGGCGGCGCCTCGGCGATCACGTTGAGTTCGGTGTACAGCGTCTCGCGGTGGTTCATGTCGGCCATGTACCGCCCGCCCCAGCGAAAGGTCTTGGCGCCCGAGCGCGTCTCGAGCCCGTCGGTGTCGATGGACTCGAACCGGGCGAGCGTCCGCCAGTGCTCATCGGGGAAATCGTCCCCGACGACGGCGACCATTCTGACGGGCCCGTAGAAGCTCGCGGCGGAGGCGAAGTACGTGCACGAGCCGCCGAGCACGTGCTCGCGGTGTCCCGCGTGCGGGGTGTAGACGCTGTCGATGCTGACCGTTCCGGTGACGACGAGTGACATGGCGGCAAGTGTAGGGGCGGCCCCGCGGACAGAACCCGCCCCCGCGACGGGCGTACAACCATGCACGCCGCGAGCGCCGAGGCGGCACTTTGTGTGAGGTCGGCATGTCCAGGTACATCCACGGCACATCGCCGCCCGAGCAGGACCGGCTCTCGCGCCTGAACGACTTCTTCAACGCGGCGTGCCTGGAGCGGATGCGCCTGCGGCCCGGCGAGCGGGTCATCGATTTCGGATCCGGGCTCGGGCAATTGACCCGCGCGATGGCGCGGGCTTCGGGCGCTCCGGTCGTCGGCATCGAGCGCGATCCGGAACAGTTGGAGACAGCGCGCCGCCTGGCCGACGCGGCGGGCGAGAGCGACCTGGTTGAGTTCCGCGCCGGAGACGCGACGTCGCCGCCGCTGGGTGACCACGAGTGGGGCACGTTTGATGTCGCGCACGCGCGGTTTGTGCTGGAGCACGTGCGCGACCCGCGGATCGTGGTGGGCGCGATGATGCGGGCGGTTCGGCCCGGCGGGCGGGTGGTCGTGCTCGACGACCACCATCCGCTGATGACGCCGCACCCGGAGTGCCCGGGCTTCGGCGCGATCTGGGGCGCGTACATGCGGTCGTACGACCGCATCGGGGTGGATCCGCACGTGGGCGCGCGGCTGGTCGCGCTCTTGCACGGGGCGGGGGCGACGGGCATTCGCAACTCGATGGTGTTCTTCGGCGGGTGCGCCGGCGGCGAACACTGGGACCTGATCGTCGAGAACCTTCGCGGCGTGATCGCGGGGGCGCGCGAGACGATGCTGGAGCACCAGTTGATCGATGCCCCGACGCTGGATGCCGGGCTGGAGGCCATCGGGGAGTGGGGCCGGCGGCCGGACGGCGCGCTGTGGTACGCGATCCCGTGGGCGGAGGGCGTGCGCGGCGCGTAGGCGCGAGGGGATGGCGCGGGTTGGCGCGGCGGGTCCGGATGGCGGGCGCTTCGAGCGTGTGCCTTTGCGGGGCCGCGCTCGTGGCCGATCAGCGCGGACGGCGCGGGTTACGGCGGGCGCGGATCGTGCGGGCGGGAAGATCGCGCACCGCGCGCGGATTCGGGCGCGCGGGCGATGGGAGTGGCTGCGCCGAGCGCAGCGAGCAGGGCGTGGGCGGGCCGGCGCGGGTTGGCTGGTGTGGGGCGCGATGCGGGAGATCTTGAGTACGGCGCGGGGACGGGGTCGGCGCGCGGCGGCTGCAGGGGACCTGGCGCGGGAGGCGCCGGGGGATCGCCTCGGGACGCCGACTGTCCCGACGGAGTTTGAGCGTCGGGACGCGGGGCCGATCTGGTTGGGCCGGAAGGGGGGACAGGCGCTGGAGCGCGAGGAGAGAGAGGGTCGCCGATGCGGGCGATTCGATAGCGGAGGTGGATGGCCTTGCGGCAGTTGGCACGGGCGGCTTCGCGCAGGCGGGGCGGGTTGTCGGAGGAATTGGGGAGCTTGGCCTCGCGGTGGTAGGCGTGGATGAGGTCCATCAGGATCGGGACGGCTTTGGCGAGGTGGAGACTGGCCAGCAGACGGGTGTGCTGGGTGGCGGAGGCGAGGGTGGGGTCGGGAGAGGCGGACACGATCGGATATCGTACGGGTCCTTCCACTTGTGGTCAAGTATTTATTTGGTTTTTGATGGCGTCAGATTTGGTGGGTATCGCGGCGTGCTCCCGCCCACCCTTGGTAGAGGTGGGAGGGGATGAGGAGGGGGAGCCCCGCACGCCGCGAGGGGGAGGAGGTGGAGGGGGGGTCGAGAGGGGGTGAGAGGATCGAGGTTTCCAAGGCGGATTGCACACAGAGGAGGTGTGCCTGTGGGCGCCTTTGCGGCGGGGTCTGAGGAAGCGGGGGCAGAGGAAGCGGAGGCAGAGCACGACCGTGGCGAGGACGCACAGTCGTGGCACATCGGAGCGGGAGCGCGGCGGTCGTCGGCTCGGTGCGTGCTCAGTGGCGCGTCTGCTTGCGCGGGGTCGGCCACGGGGTCGTGGTCATCGTTGGTGGTCGGTGAGAGATAGAGCGGCGATCGGCGCGGGGGTGGGCGCGCTGGGCCACATGCCCGACCGCTCGCGCGGTCGGCTCCACTGGGGTGTCAACGGCGGTTTGGATTGCGCGCGGGTATGCTGGGGCTCATGGCAGGCTGGTGGACTGATCCCAAGACGATCGACTACGACACGCTGCCACCGCTGATCCCGTCGCCGGAACCGGGCGACACTCGGACCCGCGAGGAGCGGCGCGAGGCGATCTTGGATGAGATTGCTGAGAAGTGGACAAAGTCAGCCGAGAGCAAGCGAGGCTCCCCGAGAACTACACGTCCACCGGGATTCGTTCTTGAGAACGCGGTACTTGAGGACGATCAGGGCGATCCGATCAACCTGGTGGACCTTCTGCGCCGAGTCGGGAATCGCCTTCGGACCCTACATCCCGATGCGCAGCGCGTTGCTCATGTGAGCATCGTGTTGCACGCCTGCCTGATCCGGGAGTGCGAGTGCCCGCCGGAGGATCCGCCGCTCGACCTCCCGTGCGACCTCGTAATCGCTGCGTGTGGCTTCTCGACCTCGGTGAATCTTCAGGGCGCCCGATTTGGCGGCGATCTTCGCCTCGATGCTACAACCATCTTCTTCGACGTTGATATGTCGCGAGCCGCCATTCTGAGTGGCTTGTACATCAACTCCGTCGCCATTGGTGGCACGCTTATGGGCGCCGACATTGCGGTGTCAAGAGTCGTAGAACTCATCGGCGTCGCGGTTGACGGGGTGATGTGTAGCCAGGCTACCTTTGGCAGCGAAGTGATGATCGTCGGCCTCTTGGTGCGAAATTCTTGCTGGCTCGCAGGCGGGGCAGTCAATGGTGTACTGAGCATCTATCGGTCGAGCATCGGCAGCGACCTTGTCCTGCATGGAGCTACGCTCCGACACAACCTGCACTTGAGTGGGGTCGCCGTTGGAGGCGAGGTCGCGCTCGGAGGCTGCAGGCTCGGAGGAAGCTTCGAGTACACAGATGTGCTCTCTTCCCAGCCGCCGATTCTGATTCATGCACGATTTGATGAACACGAGATTGAAGCAGGGCCACTGCTGGCCACCGGCAGGTTCACAGCCACGGGCCACGATTCCGCACGGTTCGGCAAGATTCCTCCTGCCAGGGGCTGGAGGCGATTGTGGTGGCGAGTGTGGACGATCGGCGACGCGAGGCTCAACTGGTCCGGGGTCCGGGCGTTTGGGGAACTGGCAATCCTGACGCGGGCTTCCGCGGCGTCGCTGATCGTTGTGCCGATCCTAGCGGCGCTGTGGCACGCGCTGCGCAACGCGACGCGACGGTACACGGGTACGACCGAGCCGTGGCAGTTGCAGGCGGTGGAGATGCCGTGGGTGTGGGCGGCGCTGTTCTTCGCGGCGCTGCTGGCGCTGATCGGGCGGGCGATCTACCAGGCATGGGCGCCGCAACTGGTGCGCGAGCGGAGCCGGTTCGACCACGTGAACGAGAAGATGGAGGAGTTCCGCCGGACCAAGGACACCGAGCGCGAGCGCTGGCTCCAGGAGGCGATCGACGCGATCGCCGAGGCGGGAACGGACCACAGGCTGCGCTGGGTCCGGCACCGGAGCCTGGTGGAGCACCACGGAAGGACGGTGTGGATCCCGTCGCGCGTCGATGACTTTGAGTACGCGCAACGCGATTTGGAGGACCCGAAGAACCACCCGAAGCTGAAGGAACTGAAGAAGAGGCTGGCCGAGGCGTTCGGCGAGACGGATGAGGATGAGGCGGAGGGAGACCGCGCCTCGGGTGATGGGCCGGGCAGCGCTGAGGTCACGGGGGGTGTGCCCGGCGACGCGGCGGAGAGGGAAGACCGGGCAGGGGCCGGAGCGCCTGACATGCGGGCGGCGGGCGCGAAGGATGGGCCGCCACCGGGCTTCAAGCGCACGCCGCCGCCGAGCATGGCGCGGCCAGCGCGCGAGGACATCGCCGTGCAGGCCGGGGCGGCGGCGCGGTATGACCTGACAGCGAGGGAGAACCTCGGCGCCGTCCGTGCCGCGCTGTACTGCTACTCCGCGGCGATGCTGCTGATTGTGCTCGTGCTCCTGGAGCAATCGCTTCGTGTTCTGATTGAGATCCGCCTGATTCCAGAGTCCTCGATGGCGTTGGGGTACGGCGCCGCGAGCGCGGGATCGCTCGGCAGCGCGCTGGCCATCGTCTGCTTTGTCTTGTGGGACGCGTGGCCCCGGGCGTGGCTTGGCGCGCTGGTGGAGCGGTGGGCGTGGCTTGGGAAGTGGCGCGACTGGTGGCGGAGGCTCTGGCAGCGTACCGGCCCGAATGAGGTGGAAGACCTCATCGAGCGGAGGCTGAGAGCGAAGGGCATCGGGCGGAAGGAGCGTCGATGACATGTTGTTTCACGCGCGGCCGTCTTCGAGTTCCTCGACGGTTCTGGGCCAGTCGCTCTTGAGCAGGCGCGAGAGCGAGCGGTCGGCGAGGATGCGGCCCTGGGTCTGGCACGTGGGGCAGTAGTTCATCTCGTTCTCGGCGTAGATGATGCGCTGGACGGGCGCAGCGCAGAGCGGGCAGGGCTTGCGGTAGCGCCCGTGGACGGCGAAGCCGGGGCGGAAGGCGGTGACCTCGCCGGGGCCGGGGAAGCGGTCGCCAAACTCGGCGCGGAGTTGGTCGATCCAGCGGGTGAGGGTGGCGCGGGCGGCGGCGTGCAGGCGCTGGGCCTCGTCGGGCGAGAGGGACTGGGTGAGCTTGAAGGGGGAGAGACGGGCGGCGTGGAGGATCTCATCGGAGTAGGCGTTGCCGATACCGTCGAGGATGCGCGGGTCGGTGAGGGCGCGTTTGAGGGTGCGGTTCTCGCGGGCGAGTGCGGCGGCGAAGGCGGGGGCATCGGCGGTGAGGGGATCGACGCCGCGACGATCGAA
The DNA here is from genome assembly GCA_020639195.1 of Phycisphaeraceae bacterium. GTDB lineage: Bacteria > Planctomycetota > Phycisphaerae > Phycisphaerales > UBA1924 > JACKHB01. The sequence goes on from JACKHB010000002.1 coordinate 500,374, forward strand.
GGCGGCGAGGCCTTCGCGCGAGCCGACGACGTGGAGCGAGGCGCGTTTCCTGGTGCCGGCCTCGGTGAGCAGGAGCGTGCCGGTGGGGAAGGTGAGGGCGGCGAGGCCGATTCTGCCGGCGGGGAGGGCGGGCGGAACCGGTCGCGCGCGGCGAGGGGCCGGGCGAGGGGGGGGCGGGGGGCTCCTGCCAGCGGAATCGCCCGGCGATCATGAGGTGGATGACGAGGAAGAGGTCGCCCTCGAGTTCGAGGACGATGCGCTTGCCGATGCGCGAGACGGCGGCGATGCGGCGGCCCTGGGCCTGCTCGATGGGCGGGTCGACCGAGCGCAGCAGGAAGGGGCTGGAGATGGAGAGGCGCTCGAGGGTCTGGCCGACGATGCGCGGGCGCAGGGCGCCCAGGTAGAGCATGACGTCGGGGAGTTCGGGCACGGCAAGATGCTACAGAGCCGCGGCCAGAGGCTGCTACGGGCGTCTGGAGAACTGCTCCCACGTGAGTCCACGCTGCCGCACGGCGCCTCGGAGCGTTCCGAGGTTCAGATCGCGATTGCCCCAGTCGGGCAGCACGGTGGCTGCGTCGTTTGCGGGGTTGCGCCACTTCCGATGAGAACCGCCGCCGCGTCGAGGGATCTCCAGGCATCCCAGGTCGCGGAGCCGCTGGGCGACTTCCCGGTACTTCACGCCGCGCCGATCAGCGTTTCGAACTCGAGCGGTCCATCGGCGGGCGAGACGGAGACCCCTCGTGGGAACGCCCGGCCCAGGTCTTCGTAGAGCTCGCGGACGGCCGCGAGGGCATCTCGGACATTGTCGAGCGCTTCCTCGACGGAATCACCCTCCGTGATCAACTCCGGCAGATCGGGCGACGTCACCGTAAACCCGCCCTCGGGCTGGGGGGCGAGAACGAGCCGCAGGCGATAGACGTCGCTGGCCATGCCCTGTCAGTATATGGATGTGGTGACGGCCTATGCGCCCTTGCCCGCGGCCTTGGCCCAGGAGTCCTTGAGGCTCACTGTGCGATTGAAGACCAGCGGCGAGGCGGGGGAAGTGGTGGGCACCTGCTCCGGGGCGCGCCAGTTTGGCACGTCCACGCAGAAGTATCCCAGGCGCTCGAACTGGAAGCGGCGGATGCCATCGGGCCACGCGGGCTCATCGGGGCTGGGCGCCTCGGCGAGCATCGGCTCGACCCGGGCCCCGCGCAGCGCGACCAGCGATTCGGTGTTCAGGTCGTCGAGGTAGTTGCCGGTGCGCTCGCCGGGCTCCTCGGCGGAGAAGAGGCGGTCGAAGAGGCGGACCTCGGCCGGCGCGGCGTGGGGCGCGCTGAGCCAGTGCAGCGTGGCCTTGACCTTGCGGCCGTCGGGGGGCGATTCCCCGCCGCGGGTCTGCGGGTCGTAGGTGCAGCGGATGAGGGTCGGCGCTCCGGAGGGGTCCTTTTCGAGTCCGATGCACCTGATCCAGTAGGCCCCGCGCAGGCGGACCTCCGAGCCGGGGCTGAGGCGGAAGAACTTCTTCGGCGGTTCTTCCATGAAGTCGTCGGCCTCGATGAGCAGTTCGCGCGAGAAGGGGACGCGGCGCGTCGCGCGGGATGGGTCCTCGGGGTTGTTGACGAGGTCCATCCACTCGACCTGTCCCTCCGGGAAGTTCTCGATGACGACGCGCAGGGGTCGGAGCACGGCGATGCGGCGGGGGGCCTGTTTGTTGAGGTGCTCGCGGATGGCGTTTTCGAGGCGGCCGACGTCGATGCGGCTCTCGAACTTGGTGACGCCGATGTCGTCGGTGAAGGCCCACAGGGACTCGGGCGTGACCCCCCGGCGGCGCAGCCCGGCGATGGTGGGGAAGCGGGGGTCGTCCCAGCCGTGTACGACCCGATCCTCGACCATCTTGCGCAGGTTGCGCTTTGCCAGCACGGTGTACGTGGGGATCAGCTTGGCGAACTCGATCTGCTGCGAGTGGTGGATGCGGCGGCCCCACTCGCCGGAGCCGTCGGCGGTGCGGCCCTGGTTGATGGCGTTGATGAACCAGTCGTAGAGCGGGCGGTGGTTCTCGAACTCGAGCGTGCAGAGCGAGTGGGTGACGCCCTCGATGGAGTCCTCCAGGCCGTGGGCCCAGTCGTACATGGGATAGATGTGCCAGCGATCGCCGGTGTTGTGGTGCGGCTGGTGGACGATGCGGTACATGACCGGATCGCGCAGATTGAAGTTGGGGCTGGCGAGGTCGATCCTGGCGCGGAGCGTCAGGGTCCCCTCGGCGTGCTTGCCATCGCGCATCTCGTGGAGCAGTCGGAGTGACTCATCGGCGGGGCGATCGCGATGCGGGCTGGTGGCGGGGGTGGACGGCGTGCCGCGACGCTTGGAGACTTCCTCAGCGCTCAGCTCGCAGACATAGGCGAGGCCCTTTCTGACCAGTTCCTCGGCGTGGTCGTACATCTGCTGGAAGTAGTCGCTGGCGAAGTACAGTCCGCCGCCGTGGGGGCCGTCCCAGTCGGCGCCGAGCCATTGCACATCGCGCTTGATCGAATCGACGTACTCGCGCTCTTCCTTTTCCGGGTTGGTGTCGTCGAACCGGAGAATGAACTGTCCGCCGTGCGTCCGGGCGAGGCCGAAATTCAGGTGGATCGCCTTGGTGTGGCCGACGTGGAGGTATCCGTTGGGCTCGGGCGGGAAGCGGGTGCGGACGACCGAGGCGTCGCCGGGAGGGCCCCACTTTCCAGAGGCGATGTCGGCGTCGATGATCTCGGCGATGAAGTGCTTGGAGTCGGCCATGTGAGTTTCCGCTTCGGGCGGGCCGCGTGGGGCTCAGGCCCGGTTCACCTTGAGGCAGCGATCGATCCTCGCGAGCGCGCCCTTGGCGCCAACCAGCGCCAGCGTCTCACCAAGACCCGGGCTGACGGTGGCGCCGGTCACGGCGACGCGGAGCGGTTGGGCCACCTTGCCCATGCCCACGCCGCGCTGCTGCGCCCAGGCGGTGATCGCGGCGTCGATGGCTTGGGGCGTGAAGGGCTCGATGCCGGCGATCACGGCGCGGATCTCGGCGAGCATCGCCATCCCGTTCGGCTCACCCTTGGAAAGGGCCTTCTCGACGGCCTTGGCGTCGAACTCGACGGCGTCGTCGGCGATGAGGGCGAAGCGAACCGGCGCGCTCGCCTCGCGCAGGATCCTGGTCCGGGGCCGGGCCGCCCGGGCCATCAACTCGCCACGCGTCCCGGCAAGCACCGTGGCCAGCGGGGGATCGTGCTCGGTCGCCCAGTCGCGCCAGGCGGCGAGGAACGCGCGATCGTCCATGTCCTTTTGGAGGCGATCGGCGTTGAACGCGAGCAGCTTGGTGCGGTCGAACTGCGCGTTCTTCTTTCCGATGCGATCGGTCGCGAAGTGCTTTGCGAGGAAGTCCTTGGTCCAGCGCTCGACATCCGTGCCGTCGGGGTTCTTGAGTCCTGGATTCCAGCCCAGCAGCGCGAGGTAATTGCAGACGGCCTCGGGGTCGTAGCCGCTGCGGCGGAAGTCGGCGACTTCGATCTCGGGGAGATCGATGGCCAGGTACGCCGCGAGGCGCTCGAGCGCGTGTGTCTCCAACTGGCTCTTGGCATCGTCCAGCCATGCGCTGAACACGGATTCTTCGATGCCCGGGACCGGCGGCGCCTCGATGCCCCGCTCGCGGCAGGCGGCCCGCGCCGCCTTGTCCTTGTCGCGCTTGCCCATCTTGGAGCCATCGGGATTGAAGATCAGCGGGAGGTGGGCGTATCTCGGCGTGCGGAACGGCGTCCCGTCCTCGTGGGCGAGGGCGCCCTGCAGCGCGACGTGACGAGGCGTGTTGTTCAGGTGCTCCTGCCCGCGCAGGACGTGCGTGACCCCCATGAGCTCGTCGTCGATGACCACGGCGAAGTGGTACGTCGGGAACCCGTCCGCCTTGCGGATGACGAGATCGTCGGTGTCCTCAACGTTGAACGAGACCTCTCCGAGCACATCGTCCATGACGCGCACGGGACGCTCGGGCATGTTGAATCGGACGACGTGGGGCTCATCGCGCATCCGTCGAAGGGCCGCGGGGCGGTCGTAGTCGGCGGCTCGCTTGTATCGGTAGGTCCGCTTGGCCGCCTGGGCCGCGCGACGGGCCGCCTCGATCTCTTCCCCGGAGTCGAAGGCGGGGTAGGCAAGGTCGCGCTCGATCAGCCAGTCGATCCAGCGGTCGTAGATCTCGATGCGCTGGGCTTGATAGAAGGGGCCGACCGAACGCGGGTCGCCGCCGATGGTGCGGCCGGGGGCGACGTCGAACCGCGGCCCCTCATCCCATTCGACACCCAGCCACGCGAGGTCCTGCAAGATGCCCACCGTTGCGGACTCGCTCGACCGGGCCCGGTCGGTGTCCTCAATCCGCAGCAGGAACCTGCCCCCCAACCGGCGGGCCAGGGCCCAGCAAAACAGCGCGGTTCGGGCCCCGCCGATGTGCAGATGCCCGGTCGGGGAGGGGGCAAAGCGGGTGATGACGGGCGAGTCGGGCATGGGGCCTCAAGCCTAGACCGGGCGCGTTGGGACCAATGGAGCGTTCGGTTCGAGGGGTCGGCGGTGACGCGCCAAAGTCTTTGCCGAACCCTCACACGCCCCGTAGACTGACCCCGCGCGGGCCTCGACGCCGGTGGGCGCCCAGAGGGGTGCAGCGTCGGTCCCGTTTCAGGAACAGCCCACCGACCCGCGGCGGCGGCCCTGTCGACCGGCGCCGGGGTGATCGCGGGCCATCGTCTGCCGCGCCGTCCTGGCGCACAAGAGAGGGCTCCTCCTATGGCCGAACGTCCCGTCGCTGACATCCGCAACATCGCCCTGGTCGGTCACGGTGGGTGCGGCAAAACCACGTTGACCGAACGCCTCCTGCTCGCGACCGGCACGATCACGCGGATGGGACGCGTCGAAGAGGGCAACACCGTCAGCGACTGGACCGACCTGGAGAAGGAGCACGCGCACAGCCTTCAGTCGAGCATCGTGCATTTCGATCACCACGACAAGACCGTCAACCTGATCGACACCCCCGGCATGCTCGACTTCCTCGGGCAGGCGATCGCCTCGTTCCCGGCGGTCGAGACCGTGGCGATCGTGGTCGACGCGATCCGCGGCATCGAGACCGGCACGCGTCGGCTGTTTCAGGTCGCGGCGGATCGGCGTCTGCCGCGGATGATCATCATCAACAAGATGGACGACCAGCAGGTCGAGTTGGAAGAGGTCGTCGAGCGCATCCGCGAGACCTTCGGGAGCGTCTGCCTGCCCCTGAACCTGCCCACGCCCGATCGCGACGGCGTGGTGAACGTGCTGACCAGCGAGCACGGCGACACGCTGTTCAGCTCGGTGGAGGACGCGCACACGCGAATCCTCGACCAGGTGGTCGAGGTGGACGAGGAACTCATGAGCGAGTACCTCGACAAGGGCGCAGAGGGGATGGACAAGGCCCGCGTGCACGACGCCTTCCGCAAGGCGCTGCGGGAGGGCCACCTCGTGCCGATCGTCTTCGTCAGCGCCAAAACGGGCGTGGGCATCGAGGACCTGCTGCACGAGTTCACCGACCTCCTGCCCAGTCCGCTCCAGGGCAATCCGCGCACGTTCATCCGCACCAACGACGACGGCGAGTCGAGCGAGTTCCTGCCCGAGGCCGACCCGTCCAAGCCGCTGATCGCCCACGTCTTCAAGGTGTCGAGCGACCCCTTCGTGGGCAAGCTCGGCGTGTTCCGCGTTCACCAGGGCGTGCTTCGCGCCAAGGACGAGGTGTACGTCGGCGACGCGCGCAAGCCAATCCGCATCGGCCACATCTTCAAGCTCCAGGGCAAGGACCACGTCGAGGCGCACGAGGTGCACCCGGGCGATATCGCGGCGGTCGCGAAGATCGACGAGGTCGCCTTCAACGCGGTGCTCCACGCCGAGCACGGCGAGGGTTCGATCCGCCTCAAGCCTCTGCCGCTGCCCAAACCGCTCTTTGGTCTGGCAGTGGAGTTGGTCAACCGGGCCGACGAGACCAAGTTCAGCGGCGCCGTGGCCAAGATCGTGGCGGAGGATCCGTGCTTCGTGATGGAGCGTGTCGCGGCGACGCACCAGACCGTGCTCAAGGGACTGGGAGAGCTGCACCTGAGGATCTCGCTGGAGAAACTCAAGAAGCTCTACCACATCGAGGTGAACACGTCGACGCCCAAGGTCGCCTACCAGGAGACCATCATGGGCAAGGCCGACGGCCATCATCGGCACAAGAAGCAGTCCGGCGGCTCGGGGGAGTTCGGCGAGGTGTACCTGCGGGTCGCCCCGCTGCCCCTGGACCACCCGGAAGGATTTGAGTTCGAGAACGTGGTGGTGGGCGGCAACATTCCCAGGCAGTTCATGCCCGCGATCGAGAAGGGCGTGCGACAGGTGCTGACCGAGGGCGCCATCGCCGGGTATCCCATGCGCTGCGTGCGAGTCGAGGTCTACGACGGCAAGTACCACGCCGTGGACTCCAAGGAGGTCGCGTTCGTCAAGGCGGGCAAGCGCGCGTTCATCGACGCCGTGCAGAAGGCCAGGCCCGTCCTCCTCGAGCCGTACGTGAACCTCGAGGTCACGGCGCCCAGCCAGTACATGGGCGACATCAACGCGGACATCTCGACCAAGCGAGGCCGGGTCATGGACACCGAGATGTCCGGCTCGGACATCGTCATCGTCAAGGCCCAGGTGCCGCTGTCGGAGTTGCAGAACTACTCGAACCAGCTCAAGAGCATGACAGGGGGCGCGGGCGCGTTCTCGATGGATTTCAGCCACGAGGAGCAGGCGCCGCCGAACGTCCAGGCCGAGGTCGTCGCGGCGTTCAAGCCCCGAGAAGAGGATTGACCGGGCAGGACCCCGCTGGCATCGCGGCCAACGATTCGTCCATGGGCGGCTACCTCGATCCCTATCGGCGCGCCGTCGAGGCGTTTGGCGCTTCGTTCGAGTCGCTCCTGTGGAACAGCCCCTACACGCAGGAGGTGCGGTTCGAGGCGATCGCCGCCAGCGTGGACCTGGCCGACCGATCCGTGGGAGACTTCGGGGCCGGGCGCGCTGACCTGCTCGACTGGCTTGCCTCTCGCGACATCCGGACGCGACGCTACGTCGCGGTCGAGGCGATCCCCGAACTTCACGCCATGTGCCAGCGGCGAGCGGCCAGCTTTGGTGCGGGCGCGCTGGCCGAGCGGGCAGACTTCGTGCAGGAAGAGGGCGTCTTCGAGCGGCTCATTGCGGCCCATGGCCTCGACACGCTGCTGTTCAGCGGCTCGCTGAACACGCTGTCGCGCGACGGCGCGGTCGGCGTGCTCGAGCGGGCGTGGGGCGCGCTGTCGGGGATCGATCGGGGCGTGCTGGCGTTTAACTTCCTCAGCACGCTGCGCAGGGCGGGCAGCGATGAAACGCCCGCCTGCCGGTTCGACACCATGGCGATGATCCGCTGGGCGATCGGCAGGACGCCGCTGGTCGTGATCCGGCACGATTACCTGGCCGACCACGACTGCACCATCGTGATGAGACGGCACGCGGGCGTACCATCCGCCCGCCATGGCGAACATCATCGTCCTTCAGCACAGTGAGATCGGGGGCCCCGGCCGGCTGGGAGCGACGCTGCGCGACCACGGCTTTCGACTGGACATTCGGAGGGTGGATCTGCCCCCGGAGAAGGGTGGCGCGCCGCCTCCGGCAGATCTCGACAACGTGCAGGGCGTCGTCTCTCTGGGTGGTCCGCAGTCCGCAAACGACCCGTTCGCGTGGGTGGCCCGGGAGCAGGCGTTCTTGCGTCTGGCGCACGAGGCCGAGCTTCCCGTCATCGGCGTGTGCCTTGGCAGCCAGATGCTGGGCAAGGCCCTGGGCGGCGAGGTCCGGGCGATGGCCCGACCCGAGGTCGGGTTCCAGCCGATCCGTGTCGAGGTCGCCGGGCAGACCGACACGATCATGGCGGGCGTTCCCTGGTCTGCGCCTCGTCTGTCGATCCACGGAGATGAGGTTTCCACGCTGCCGGCCGGAGCGACGCTGCTGTCCTCGTCGCAGGCGTGCCGCGTCCAGGCCTGGAAGATCGGCCTGCGCACCTACGCATTCCAGCATCACTTCGAGGCCGATCGGGCCATGGCGCTCGCGATGTTCGGGTCCGAGCCCGAGTTGCTCGCCCGCGCGGGTGTGACACTTGACGGGTTGAAGAGCGAGCTTGATCGGCACTACGACCGATTCGCGACGATCGCCGACCGCCTGTGCCTCAACATCGCGGCGTTCGCATTCCCCTACTCCTCGCTCCTGTCGGCCTGAGGTGGCCAGCCGGTTCCAGATCGCGCCGCCCTCGGATTACGTGTTGTCGCGCGATGCGTGCTCGTACGGGTACTTCCTGCTTGCGCCCAACCACTGGGACCCAGACGCCCGGGCCCTGTCGCGCGTGCTCGACCTCGAGGCCGGTCCGTCTGTGCTTCGGATCACGCAGGGAGCCGAGGGCGGTCGGGCCTCGCCCGGGACGCCGCTGACGGTCCGAGCCGATCGGACGCTCTCGCGCGCCGAGAGGACCGAGGCGTCGGGTCAGATCTCGCGGATGCTCCGCCTGGACGAAGACCACACGGTCGTTCGCGGATTTCATCGGGTGGATCCGCGCTGGCGGCGATCGGGCCGCGGGCGCCTGTTCCGATCACCGACGCTGTTCGAAGACGTCATCAAGACGGTGACGAGCTGCAACGTGCAATGGCCGAGCACTGTGCACATGAACATCCGGCTGTGCGATGTGCTGGGCCGTGGCGGAGCGTTTCCGACGCCGAAGCGCTTGTCCCGCGCCCGGGCGAGCACGCTTCGCGCCCGCTGCCGCGTGGGATATCGAGATCAGCGAATCATCGACCTGTCTCGCCTGTTTGTGACGGGCGAGATCGATGAAGCATGGCTGGCGAGTCCCTCGACCGCCGACGACGACGTGTTCGTGTTTCTCAAGGGCCTGCCGGGGATCGGGCCATACGCCGCGGCGAACATCATGCAGTTGCTGGGCCGATACGCGAGGCTCCCCCTGGACACCGAGAGCCTGCGCCACGGGCGGACCGTGATGGGTATCGAGGGCGCCGACGCCACGGTCATGCGCCGCGTGCATGAGCACTTTGCCCCATTCGGGTCGCACGCCTTCCGCAGCTATTGGTTCGAACTCTGGGAGTTCTACGAGGCGAAGGCGGGGCCCAGCGAGACGTGGAGGGCACGCGAGCTCGCCTCGGCCTTCACCGCGAGCAATCTCAAGTCCGTGAAGGCCCCCAAGCGTCCGAGAACGGCGCCAGGCCGGGCCGCTGCGCCCCGGTCGTAGAGGCTGGTTCCCGCATCGGGCCGATGAATCGGGCGTGGATCTCACCAGCGCCAGTCTCGGACAGGTGAGCGATGGCGTCTCTGCGTGGAGAGCCTTTGCGCAAAGCGTGGGGCGCGCGCTCGACGCCAATGCCGACCTCGCGCCTGTCATCGCGGTGGTGCTGATCGCCCTCGCCGTGCTGGCGTTGGACGTGTTCGTGGCCCGCCGGATCGCGAGGCGCGGCGAACGGGGCAGGAACGATCGGTCCTGACCCATCGGTCCCCAGGTCCGCATCGGACAGGTACACTCCAGTGGAATCCTGTGCCCGCGGCGATGGCGCGCCCGGGCCGTCTCAACGGATGTCGCGCCTGGAGCACTGCGAGCCATGACCTTTGCCCGAACCGTCGTTGCCTGTTCCGGTCTCGCCACTCTGCTGGCCGCTTCCGGATGCGCGTGCCACGTCTCCACATGCGATGACTGCTGCGACGATGAGCAGGCCGTCGTGCAAACGCCGTACACCGCCAACGCGACCACCGTGCTGTTCAACGGGCGTGATATGAGTGGGTGGTCGTTCTTTCTCAATGATGCCGCCGATCCCAAGAACACCTGGTCCGTCCAGAACGGCGTGATCCACTGCACCGGCACGCCGGCGGGATACATGCAGACCAGGGCGTCGTTCGAGGACTTCGTGCTGACGCTCGAGTGGCGGTGGGCCGGACAGCCCGGGAACTCGGGCGTGCTGCTGCGCAAGGCCGGCGACGACAAGACCTGGCCCGACAGCCTCGAGGCCCAGTTGCAACACGGCAACGCCGGCGACTTCTGGAAGATCGGCGGCGTCCACGCCGAGATGGAGCCTTCGCGCACCAACGGCAACAACGTCAAGAAGCTCGCCGACGCCGAGAACCCCGTCGGCGAATGGAACCGCTACGTGATCACCGTTCGTGGCGGGGACGTCGCCCTCGAGATCAACGGCCAGCGCGTCAACTCGGCGTGGAACGTGACGCGTCGCGCCGGTCCGATCTGCCTGCAGTCCGAAGGGGCGCCCATCGAGTTCCGGAATATCGAGATCACGCCGCTGTGATCGTGGGACGACTTGGCGCGAGGCGATCCTCCGCATCCTGACACATCGCCTCGCACGGAACGGATTCCGTCATCGGTTACGGCGACGGTTCCGCCGAAGCCTCGATCCAGTCGCCCATGTATGCGCCGAGATTGGGATCCTCCCTCAAGACATGCCGAACGTACGTATTTCGTTCGTGCCACATGACTTCGAGGTCCCACACGCAGAAGCTCCCGCGGCTCTCGGCGGGGTGCCACTCATCCGACTCCCGGGGAGATCGCCAGATGCGGGTGGCCAACTCGTTCTCGTTGATCCACGTGCCAAGGACCACGTAGTTCCAGCCCGCGCCCTGGTGGAGGATCATGAACCCGACCGGGGGAGACGCGGCATCGGCGGGGGCGCGCTGGATGTCAATCTGGGCAAGACGGATCCCAGATTCAAAGTCAAAGGGCCGTAGTCTTTCCCCGCGACGCGTGATCTCGTAGACCTTGATTCGACGCCCACCCAGGGCCCTCAGACCTACGGGCCGGATGGTCCTGGCGTGGAAGGGTTCAGGCGTGAACGGGGGGTTGGTCACCCCGCAGGATATGGGCCGGCGCGCCGGGAGCCCTGACCGCGCATTCTCGGACCTCAAGAACCCTTCCGGACTCTGGACAGGTCCGAGTGCAGATTCCCGCTTCGACGAGCGCAAAAAGTGCTTGCCAGGGTGGGGTTTGCGACTATTCTCTCAGCGGAGAGCGGCGGGCCGTCCAGCCCGTCGGGGTTGAGAGATCGATTCACATATCAAGAGAGAAGAGGGGGATCGAGAGATGCGACTCCTTGCGTTCATGGGTGTCGTTGTCGCCGCGGGCGGCATCGCGGGTGCGGACACGTTCAACTGGGACTGGAATGTTGGTGACCCGGGCAACTACGGGATCAGCAACTCTGGGGGCACGTTTGAGTCGATCAACGCCAGCTTCAGCACCGACACGAACATGCTGAGCTGGAAGATCACGTTCAGCGATCGCCGGACCACGGGCATTACGCTGGCGACCAGCGACGGCCCGAACCCCAAGGGACACGCGGGCGAGCTCGCGATCCTCTATCTCGATGCCGAGAACATCAACACCCCGCATCTGCTGGCGTACGGCTACAACGGCACCAACTCTCGCACGAGCTTCCAGGACGGCGACGGCAACGTCTCTGGCAATCAGGCCCCCGACATCATCCACGATCGCAACGACACGAGCTGGATCCAGTCGCTCAGTGTGGCGGACGTCGCCGGCGGCAAGCGCGTGTTTGACTTCACGATCGACGCCTCGTACATCAACGGCTACTCGCCAGAGTATCCCGACGCTCAGGACCCCTGGTTCGGCATCGGCTGGGGAGAGAAGCTCGGCCTTTGGCTGCACACCTACCGCAGCCTCGACGCCAGCTACGGATCTGTCACCGCGGCTTCGGGCGACACCAAGTATGCCCTCAAGAAGTGGGATCGTTATCGCGAAGGGTATTTCGACGGCAACGATTTCGAGACCGACCCCATGCGGCTGGTCCCCCTGCCCGGCGCAGCCGCGATGGGCCTCGCGGGGATGGGTCTGGTCGGCCTTCGCCGCCGGCGCGCTGCCCGCTAACACGATCTCTTCCGTCAGGCTCCACAGGGCACGCCCCGGCGTGCCCTGTTTCTTTGGGCGCGTTGGAGGCGCCAATCCGACGCTGCGCTGTTGACGCGAGATCGGCCAGTGGCGATGCTGCGGGTACGCGAAGGAGGACTCGACCGTGCCCGTGATGCTCATCCCGTGGACCATCCTGGCCATGTCTTCGTCACCGGCCCCCGAGCCCGCCCGCATGTGGGTGTTCTTCCGCGACAGAGACATCTCGGACCAGTCGAGCGCAATCGCCGCGTTCGAGTCGCGCGCGGATCCCCGACAGATCGCCAGGCGAACGCTGCGGCGGAGCGCTCCCGGCCTGTTCGATGCGCGCGATCTTCCGGTGAGCGCCGCCTACGCGAACTCGATCACGGATTGTGGCGCGCGGATCCGCGTCAGGAGCCGCTGGCTGAACGCGGTCAGCGTCGAGGCGTCGTCCGAGACACTCGCCGAGATCTCGGCGCTGCCCTTTGTCGATCGCATCGAACCAGTCCGGGGAGGCCGGCCGCGCGAGGCCACCCCGATTGTGCCGAGCGGACGGCCCATTGCCTCGGCCGATGCAACGCTGCACGGCTATGCGTTCACGCAGCTCAACCAGATCGGGATCGTCGCGTTGCACGATCTCGAGGCGGTGCATGGCGAGGGCGTGATCATCGGCATACTCGACACGGGATTCCAACTCTCGCACGACGTGTTCAATCACCCGGACCATCCGATCGACGTGATCGCCTCGTGGGACTTCATCAACGACGATGGAAACGTGGGCATCGAGGCGGGCGATCCCGAAGACCAGCACGTGCACGGGACGTGCGTGCTCTCGACGATCGCCGGGTACGCCCCGGGCGAGTTCATGGGCGGCGCGTGGGGCGCCTCGTTCGTCCTGGCCAAGACCGAGGACATCAGCCAGGAGGTGCCCCTCGAGGAGGACCTGTACGTCGCGGGGCTCGAGTTCATCGAAGCGCACGGCGCCGACGTGGCCACCAGCAGTCTGGGCTACATCGACTGGTACACGCAGGGGGATCTCGACGGATTCACGGCCGTCACGACGATCGCCGTGAACGTCGCGACGCAGAACGGCCTGGTCTGCGTGACCGCGGCGGGCAATGGGGGCAATGACCAGGACCAGTCAACCCTGATCGCGCCTTCGGACGCGTTCGACGTGATCGCATGCGGGGCCGTGAACGAGTTCGGAGAGACCGAGGGATTCTCCTCTCGCGGCCCGACCGCCGACGGGCGCGCGAAGCCCGAGATCCTGGCGATGGGACGGAGCGTCGTGTGCGCGGATCCGTGGGCCATGGACGGGTACGTCACGGCCAGCGGGACCAGCCTGAGCACGCCCCTGATCGCGTCGGGTGTCGCGCTGGCCCTGCAGATGTACCCCAACTGGACCGTCGAGCGGGTGCGAACCCGGCTGTTCACTTCGGCCGGCGACTATCTCGCGACGGGAACGTTCGATCCCGCGTTCATTCGCGGCTACGGGATCGCCAGCTTCTGGCGAGCGACGCACCCGATGCGGTGGACCCGCAAACCCAGTCCGTGATTAGCCGGCTGATCAGGGCCACATCGACGCGAAGGCTCCCGCGGTCAGCAGGCCGTACACCAGGCCGTCGATGATGTCATTGATGATCATCTTGTAGGGCTTCTGGAACCAGATCACGTTGCTGATGCCGCCGAGGCTGTACGCCGCGAAGGCAGTGGCGCCAACCAGTTGAAACACTCTGAGGTACGACGCCCCATCGACGAGCGCGTGGCGGGCGATGTAGGCCACAACGGACGAGATGATGAGGTACACGACGAACGACAGCGCCATGCACAGCCCCATCGATCGACGCGGGTGGGGGAACACGACGATGAGCCCGGCCGGGCCCTCCATGTAACGAGTGCGCTGCTCGGGGTCCTTCATGCTCGAGTGGTCGCAGTACGGCGCCATGTACTGGCCTGCGGGCGCACCCGCGATGGCGTCGATCGCCCCCTGCTCGTTGGGGAGCTTCTGGAACTCCTTGCGCCGGTGCGGCATCGCCATCCAGATGACCGCCGAGGCAATGAACACCAGCACCGAGGCGACGAGGATCGGCAGCCAGAGGTCGGTCAGGAACTCCACGGTGTGCCCCCTTTCGCAGGCCGGCCCCGCACCGGTCGACCGAGAATACCACGATGCGGCCCGCAGCGCGGTATGCTGCCTTCCCGGAGGGCAGCATGGCACAGCACATCACTCGTCGATCGGTTCTTGGCGCGGGAGTCGCCGCGGCGGCCTCGCCGCTCTTCCTGCCCAGAGCCGTCCTTGGCGGCGTCGGGCGCATCGCCCCGAGCGAGACGATCGCGGTGGGCTTTCTCGGCATGGGCATCCGGGCGAGGGAGCTGCTTGGCGGATTCCTGCCCCACCCCGACCTGCGGGTCGTCGCGGTCTGCGACGTGGACACCCGGCGCCGCGAGGACGCCAAGGGGCGCATCGATCGGCACTACGGCAACTCGGACTGCGCGATGTACACGGACTATCACGACGTGCTCGCACGGCGCGACATCGACGCCGTGGCGATCTGCACGCCCGACCACTGGCACACGATCATGGTGGTGGACGCCTGCAAGGCGGGCAAGGACATCTACTGCGAGAAGCCGCTGACGCTCAGCCTCCTGGAATCGAAGGCGATGATCGACGCCGTGCGGGCCACCGGCCGCATCTTCCAGACCGGCAGCCAGCAGCGGACCGAGTATGACCACAGGTTCGTGACCGCGTGCGAGTACGTCCGCAACGGAAGGATCGGCCGCCTGCTCAACGTGAACGTCGGCGTGGGCGACCCCGCCGGCTGGTGCGATCTGCCCGCCGAGGCCGTGGAGCCAGGCCTTGAGTGGGACCGCTGGCTGGGGCCCGCGCCGCTGCGCCCATACAACAGCGTGCTGAGCCCTCGGGGCATCAATAACTTCTACCCGGCGTGGCGCGGCTATCGCGAGTATTCGGGCGGGTACTTCACCGACATGGGCGCCCATCACTACGACATCGCGCAGTGGGGCATGGGCATGGACCACTCCGGGCCGGCCGAGGTGCGCCTGGGACGCGACGGCTCGCGCACGCGCGGCGCGAAGTTGATCTTCGACAACGGCGTGGTGATCACCCACGGCGGCCCCAGCGGCACGACCTTCATCGGCACCGATGGGCTGATCCACGTGGACCGCGGGAGGCTGGTCAGCGTGCCCGACGGAGTGCTCACGACCCCGCTGGGCGACGGCGATCTGCGCCTGCCGCGCCACAAGAATCACCTGTCCAACTGGGTCGATTGCCTTCGCTCCCGAGAACTGCCGATCTGCGATGTCGAGATCGGCGCGCGGACGATCGCGCTGTGCCACCTCTGCAATCTCGCGTACTGGCACGGACGCGGGTTCGGCTGGGACGCCCGGGCGTGGCGGCTCACCGACGCCGATCCGATGCTCATGGATTACGAGCGACGTGAGGGGTACGAGTTGCCGAGCCTGTGACGGCGAGCGCCCGCCGTCGGGTGGTCATGGCGTCGCGGCCGGCCATCGGGTGAACGTCAGCAGGTATTCCTGCCCCATGTGCAACCGCAATTCGAGACGATCCTCGAACCACTGTTGCTCTGCGTGCCTGTCGCTCGAGAACAGGGCGCCCTGGGCCGATTCCGGCAGGCGTATCGAGATGGACTGATCGCTCGATGGCCGAAGCGAGGCGGAGGTCAGGCGCCCCTCGTCCCACGAGAGATCCACCACGATCCCGGCGCGAGCCACGAGCCCTTTGATGTTTCCCCGGGGCCACGCCGCGGGAAGCGCTGGGAGGAACTCGAGGCGATCGGCGTGCGATTGCAGCAGCATCTCGGCGATGCCGGCGGTGGCGCCGAAGTTGCCATCGATCTGGAACGGCGGATGGTCATCGAAGAGGTTGGGAAGCGTTGACTTCGCCAGCAGCAGCCGGATGTTCTCGTGGGCCTGATCGCCGTCGCCCAGGCGCGCGAAGAAGTTGATCAGCCACGCGCGGCTCCAGCCCGTGTGCCCGCCGCCCTGGGCGAGGCGAGCTTCGATCGACCTCCTCGCTGCCTGGAACGCTTCGGGACTCGAGCGAGTGATGTCGTCGCCCGGATGCAGGGCGTAGAGATGCGACATGTGCCGGTGGCCCGGCTCGGCCTCCTGGTACGGCTGGGCCCATTCCCGCAGCCGCCCATCGTCGCCAACAACGATGCCCGGTGCGAGCCTGGCCCGAGCGGCACGAACATCCTCGAGCGCGGCGTCCTCTGAGCCGATCGCCTCGCCCGCCTCAATCACCATGTCGAAAACATCGGCGATGATCTGCTGGTCCATCGAACCGCCCATCGACAGGCTGAGCCGCTTGCCGCCGAGCACATACGTGTTCTCGGGGCTGGTGCTCGGGCCCGACACGAGGCGGCCGGACTCATCGGGGGTCAGCCAATCGAGGTAGAACAGCGCACACTCGCGCAGGAAGGGAAAGGCCCGCTCTCTCAGGAACGCCTCGTCGTTTGTGAATCGCCAGTGCTCGTAGAAGTGGCGGCTCATCCACCCTGCCGCGTGGGGCCACATGCCCCAGACGGGCTGGCCCGTGAGACCCGTCCAGAGCCAGACGTCGGCCTCGTGGCCCATGGTCACGCCCCGGCAGCCCATCTGCCTGGCGAGGTCTCTCCCGGAGGGCAGCATCGCTTCCATGTAGTCGAACAGCGGACCGGCGCAATCAGACAGATTGGTCGCCTCGGCGGGCCAGTAGTTCATCTGCAGGTTGATGTTGAGGTGATAGTCCGCGTTCCACGGCGCCTCGATGTGCTCGCTCCAAAGGCCCTGCAGGTTCGCCGGCAGATCTCCGGGGCGCGATGAACTGATGAGCAGATACCGTCCATACTCGAACAGCAGCGCCTCGAGGCCGGGATCGGTCGCGCCCTCACGAACCCGGCGAAGCCGCTCGTCGGTGGGCAGGCTGATTGGACCCCCACCAAGGTCCAGCCGGCAGCGCTCGAAGATCGGCCCGTAGTCATCGAGATGATCGCCGAGAAGGCCGTCAAAGCCCTTGGCTCGGGCCGACTCGAGCTGCGCAGCGCACGCGCGCACGCGATCGCGGGTCAGCGGGGTTGTGGGATCCTCGGCGTTGTAGTCGCTCGCCGCGGCGATCAGCAGGAGCGCCGAGTCGGCGCCCCGGACCTCGATCGTGCGGTCGCGGGTCGCCATGCTTCCGCCCTCGGGCAGGACGTCGAGAACGGCGTTGAACCGAACACCCATGTGATCGGTGCCATGGCTGGCTCGCCCGCCGAGCACCAGCCGCTCGGCCGAAGACGAATAGCCCAGTGCCCCTTCGGGGCGGCTGAGCCAGGCGTCAAAGTCGATCGACCCCGGGCGGCTGGCGGTCAGGCGCATGACGATGACGCCGTCTGGATGGCTGGCGAACATCTCTCGCCTGTAGCCCACGCCCCCGAGCTTGTACTCGACGACCGAGAGCGCGCGCTCAAGGTTCAGATGACGGGCATATACCCGGGGCACTCCCGACGAGGCCAGCAGGGTCTCGCGCGTGAAGTTGCCCGGTCCGCCGACGTTGCTCGCCGCGATGCACAGGACGTTTCGGCCCGGCCGGACCCCTGCGGCAATCGAGTGCCGGCTGGGCTTGGACCAATCGTGCGTCTGGCCGACCTCCACGCCGTTGAGCACGATGATGGAGTCGTCGTCGATCGGCCCGAGGCGCAGCTCGTCGTAGTCGCGGGCCTGGGCCTCGGTCAGGTCGAATTCGACCCGGAACGTCGCGGTCGTCCGCTCGGGGAGCACAATGCCTCCGGCGTCGGCGATTTCTGGCCAGCGGGCGTCGAACGCTGGGTCGAGCTGCGCGAGATCCGGGCGCGGCAGATTCGGCCCGCGCTTCCACCCCGTGAGCTCGATCGGCACCGGCGGTGCCCCGCGCTCATGATGAAACCGGAGGTTGAGGTCTCCGAGCGTCTGGTAGCTTCGCGGCGAGATCCGCGGAGCCATGAAGCGCTCCGCGATGATTCGCTGGCCTTCGGCGTTGTCCCCTCGCGCAAAGGCACCCCGCGCATCGGCCAGCGCCGCCTCGAGTCCTTCGGGATGACGCGGCACGGGCGGTCCCGCCCAGATCGTCTCTTCGTTCAGCTGGATGCGCTCGGCGTCCACGCCGCCGAAGACCATCGCGCCGAGCCGGCCGTTTCCGATCGGCAGCGCCTCGGTCCACGTCGACGCGGGGCGCGAGTACCACAGGATGTCCGCATCCTGCGCCCTTGCCTGGATCGCGCTCATCGCCGCCAGCACGCCGATCCACACCCTTGCCATGCGTCTCTCCCTAGACTGCGAGATCGTCGGAGCGAGCATACCCGATCGGCGCACCTCTCTCGAAGGAGCCCGCCATGCAGTTCTTGTACTTCCTGCTCATCGGACTCGCGGCGGGCTGGCTCGCCGGACTCGTGCTCAAGGGGCGCGGATTCGGGCTCGTGGGCAACCTCATCGTTGGTGTGCTGGGGGCCGTCGCCGGCGGATTCCTGTTCGGTCTGCTGGGCCTGCAGACCTCGAGCATGCTGGGCGAACTGGTCACCGCGACCATCGGAGCGATCGCGCTGATCGTCGTGATCGCGTTCGCGGTCAAGCCAAAGTAGGCCTACCCCGCGCGGAACATCGCCAGCCGACGGATCACCGGCTCGCCAGCGGAGCGCAGCACGCGGAGGCGCACCTGCGCCACCCGCCGCGGCGCAAAGCGATCGATCTTCATGTGCCCGATCGCGCTGCCTCGAGCGAGTTCGATCCAGCCGTCGGCGGTCAGCCCCTCGATCACGTACTCGCGGACGCGCTCGCCGAGCGTGATGTCCTCCTGCGTAATCACCGCATCGATCTCGACCGGCGCCGATGGAAAGAGCTCGACGCGATTACCCCTCCCCACCGTCTCGACGATCGGCCGGCCATAGCGCCGCCGGACCTCCGCGCCGAATTCCGCGGCTCGTGCCGCGTCGGCCTCGGGAATCCGCCCGCTTGGATCGGGCGTGTGGTTGAGCAGGAGCACCGCGCCGTGCCCCACGGACTGGTGGTACATGTCCATCAACTGCTCGACGCTCTTGAGCGTGTGCGCGTTGTCGGTCCGCCAGAACCACGTGTTGCGCATCCTCGCGTCGCACTCGCTGGGCAGCCATCGCAGGCCGCCGGGGTCGCCATCGGCGGCCGTCAGCGTGCCCCATGTCTTGGGATCGAACCTCGCGCCGTTCCAGCACGGGTACGGCGCGACGCCGTCCTCGTTGCCCACCCACCGAATGCTGGCCCGCGGCCCCTGGAACACGATCGCGTGCGGCGCATGGGTGTCGAGAATGTCGCCCACATCGAACACCAACGAGCCGTCGAACCAGACTTCCATGATGTCGCCGTACCGGGTCAGCAACTCGGTCAGTTGCTCGCGGAACAGCGACTCGTACGCCGCCTGTGCCCCGGGATCGTCGGCGCGACCACCCACGCCCACGCCCTGCGAGCGATCCGCGGGCGACAGGTACACACCCAGGCCCATGCCCCTCCGACGGCACGACTCGGCCAGATCCCGCATCACATCGCCCGTCCCGCCGCGCCACGCCGCATGGCCCACGGAGTACTCGGTCGTGTCCGTCTGCCACCAGCAGAACCCACCGACGTGCTTGGCGACGAAGATGATGTGCTCCGCCCCCATCGCCTCGGCCACGTCCACCCACTGTTCGGTGTCAAGGCCGCTGGGGTCGATCTGGTCTAGAGGCGTGGAGAGGTCGTCGTACTCGAGATCCTGCCATGTGTTGGGCGCAAAGTGAATGAACATCGAGACCTCGTGATCGTGCCACGCAGCCTGCTCGGGCGTTGGCCTCGGCAGCACCCTCGTCTGGGTAACTGGCTGCCCCGTCATGACGCCCACCAGGAACGCACCGGCCGTCGCCGCTCCCATCATCGCAACATCTCCTCGACCACCGGCGCCAACACCCGTGCATGATTCCGCTGGGCCTCGCGCGAGCCGAACAGCAGCGTGACGACGCTCGACCCGCTCGCCGCGGACTTCAGCGGCTCGAACACCGTTGCGCTCATCGCCCCGATCTCCGATTCGTATCGTTCCCGGAAAGCCTCCCAGCCGATCTCGTCGGCGTGATACGCCCTTCGCAGCGCATCCGACGGCGCCGCGTCCTTCAGCCACAGGTCCACCCTCGCCCGCTCCCTGGTCATGCCCCGAGGCCACAGGCGATCAACCAGCACGCGCAGGCCATCGCCCCGCTCGGGCTCGTCGTAGACGCGCTTGATGCGCACCGCGGCCATCACTCCTCCGACACCAGTTCCGTCTCGATCTTCGGCGGATCGTGCAGCATGCGGTGCACCGGGCACTTGCCCGCAATCTCCAGGAGCCGCGCCCGCTGCGCCTCATCAAGGTCCCCGACGGCGTGCATCGCGACGTGCAGCGTCGTGCCGTCCGACGCCCGGCGGACCGACACGTGCACATCCTCCAGCCGCCATCCCTTCCGATCGGCGTACATCTTCACCGTGATCGCCGTGCACGACGCCAGCGACAGCAGCATCAGCTCCATCGGTGTCGGGCCGGTGTCCGTGCCGCCCTCGTCACGCGGCTCATCGGTCTGAACGACGTGCCACCGAGCCCGCCCCAGCGTGGGAAAGGCCTCGCGTCCGATCGATGCGACGACACGCTCATTCACGCCCTTAGCCGCCGACGAACTCCATGTTGCGGATCATGTCGCCCAACTGGCCGAGTTGCCCGCCCTCGACCAGCCGCCTGATCTCGCCCTTGAGCTCCTCGACGATCGGCCCGATCTCGTCGCCGAACATCTCGTTGAGGGCCGAACGCGTTTCGGGCGGCTCCTGCCGATACTGCCCGAGATACCCCTTGATCGAATCCACGATCGGCTTGACCTGCGGCGCCGCCGCGACCGCCGATGTCAGCCCATCCACGTTGGACAGCTTGTCCTTGAGCTGTCCGAGATCGCCCATGTACTTCTGGAACGCGTCCTTGGCGGCCTGCGACACGCTCGCCGCGGCTTCCTTGGCCTTCTCCTTGCCCTGCTTGACCGCGTCCTTGACCTTCTCCTGGGTGGTCTTGGGCTCCTCCTTCTTGCACGCGGTGAGCGCGAGACCCGATGCGAGAACGACCAACGCGGCGCGGATCATGCTGTGCTCCTTGGAAGGTGCCGGCCGAACACACGCTTGAATCCTAGCGTCCGCGCCCGCCACCGGGCGGCCCTCACCATCTCAGCAATCGCTCCATCCACCGCGCGCCCTCCACCGGGCACGCGCCGTACGCCGGGATGTCCACAAACCCCATCGACTCGTACAGCCGGATCGCGCGATTCATCACCGGCAGCGTGTCCAGCCGCATGCGCTCGTACCCGCGCGCCCGCGCCTCGTCCATCACGCGCAACACAAGCTCGCGCCCCAGCCCGGAACCGCGCCACGCCGGGCGCACGAACAGCCGTTTCATCTCGCACGTCGCCCCATCGAGCTCATGAAGCGCGACGCACCCCGCATCATCCTCCCCATCGCGCGCCACCAGCATCGCCCCACGCGGCGGGGCGTATCGCCCCGGCAACGACGCGAGTTCCTCGTCGAACCCCCGGAAGCACAGGCTGAGTCCCAGCTCGCGCGCGTACTCCACCAGCAGCGAACGCATCGCATCCATGTCCGATGCGTGCACGATGCGCACCCCACCCGCCATCGCCGCTCTCCGCGCTCTCGCCTGGCTCAATCTTCCGGCAGCGGACACGATCCCCCGTGCTTGAGGTGGTAGTCCTGGTGATACTCCTCGGCCTCGAAGAACTCGCCGCCCACCTCCACCTGCGTCACGATCGACTTGCCCCTGTACCGGTCGCTCGCCCGGAGCTCGTCGATGTACGCCCGCGCCTCGTCGGCCTGCTCCGCATCGGCCGCGAAGATCGCCGAGCGATACTGCGTGCCGACGTCCGGCCCCTGGCGGTTGAGTGTGGTGGGGTTGTGGAACCTGAAGAACCACTCGAGCAACTCTCGATAGGACACGGCCTCGGGCACGAAGGTCACCCGCACGGTCTCGGCGTGTCCGGTGTCCTCGTAGCACACCTCCT
The DNA here is from genome assembly GCA_020639195.1 of Phycisphaeraceae bacterium. Lineage (GTDB taxonomy): Bacteria > Planctomycetota > Phycisphaerae > Phycisphaerales > UBA1924 > JACKHB01. Next base: position 522,361 of record JACKHB010000002.1, read on the forward strand.
TGTATGTCGGGTCGCTCGTCCGCCCGCCCATGTACCCGCTGACGGCGTCCACCACACCCGGCACCTGCTGGAACCGGTCCTCCACGCCCCAGAAGCACCCTCCGGCAAAGTACGCCGTCGCCGTCGACGCCGGGCGCGACTCGGCAGGCAATTCCTCGCCCGCCTCGTGGAATGTCAGCGATGCCGAGTTCAGACAGTACCGCAGCCCCGTGGGCGCGGGCCCATCCTCAAACACATGCCCGAGATGTCCGCCGCAGCGCTCGCACATGATCTCGGTCCTGACCATGCCGTGCGTCTCATCGCGCTCGTACCGAATGTGATCGGGGTCGAATGGCTGGAAGAAGCTCGGCCATCCGCTCTTGGACTCGAACTTCGCATCGCTGGCAAACAGCGGCAGCCCGCAGAGCCGGCAGACGTACACGCCATCTTTGTGGTTGTCCACGAGGTCGCCGCAGAACCGCGCTTCGGTGCCCTTACCCAGGATGATGTCGCGCTCCTCTGGCGTGAGCAAGCGGGCGAGTTCATCGATCCGCCCCTGCGACAGACGCTTCAGGCTGTACGCGGACTTTGAGTACATCGGCGCTTCCCCGGCGGGCTCGGCAAGCCCGCGAACCGGCCTCCACCCCGCCGCGGCGAGCAGCATCCCCGCCGTCACCACCGCCGCGAGCACGAACACCAACGTCAGCCCGACTGCCTTCATCATGCGACTCCCTGGGGCGAGCGATTTCCGGCGACGACGCGGCCGCCGCCCGCGTTCCCCATCAAACCCGACAGGCGCTCCGATTATTGCTCCGACTTCGCTGGACCGGCAGGTCCGGATTCGGGTTGCGCGACCGACTCGGCCTTGAGGGAGTGGGTTTGCGCGCGCATCTCAGGAGTGTCGCCGGAAGGGAGCCGGTTTGCGCGCGCAAGGCGCGGGTGTCGGCCGTTGAAACCCTCTTTCTCTGAATGCCCTCCGGTACACTGCCATACATGGCCCATCCCGGCGACAAGCACGAGCCCACCGATCCGACCCGCGCGGATCCGCGCATCACCCAGGGCTCGACGATCGGCCACTACAGGCTGCTGGGCCGGCTGGGAGAGGGCGGCTTTGGCGTCGTGTGGGAGGCCGAGCAGACCGCGCCCGTCCGTCGGCGGGTCGCTCTGAAGATCATCAAGCCGGGGATGGACTCCAGCGCCGTGGTCGCCCGGTTCGAGGCCGAGCGCCAGGCCCTGGCCGTCATGGACCACCCCTGCATCGCCCGCGTCTACGACGGCGGGGCCACCGACGCGGGGTACCCGTACTTCGTCATGGAACTGGTCCGGGGCGAGCCGATCACCGACTTCTGCGACCGGCACCGCCTCACCATCCAGCGCCGCCTCGAACTGTTCATCAAGGTCTGCGAGGCCGTGCAGCACGCCCACATGAAGGGCGTGATCCATCGCGATCTCAAGCCATCCAACGTCCTGGCGTTCTACCAGTCCGACACGCCGCCGACGGACCCGCACGCGCCGTCCCCGCTCGAGGGCGTCGGCGTCAAGGTCATCGACTTCGGCGTCGCCAAGGCCCTGAACCAGCGCCTCAGCGAGCACACCATCTTCACCGATCGCGGCCAGATGATCGGCACGCCCGAGTACATGTCCCCCGAGCAGGCCGAGATGTCGGGCGTGGACATCGACACCCGCTCGGACGTGTACTCGCTGGGCGTGCTGCTCTACGAACTGCTGACCGGCAGCCTGCCGTTCGATCCCGCGCAACTGCGTGCCGCGGCGTTCAACGAGATCCAGCGCATCATCCGCGAGGTCGAGCCGCCCAAGCCCAGCACGCGCCTGACGTCCGGCGTCGAAGCGCACTCGGCCGATGCCATCGCCCACCGCCGGCGCACGGAGGTTCGACCGCTGACGGGCCTGCTGCGGCGCGATCTCGACTGGGTGGTGATGCGGTGCCTCGAGAAGGAGCGCGACCGCAGGTACGACACCCCCAACGCGCTGGCGATGGACCTGCGCCGATACCTGAGCGATGAGCCGGTGCTGGCGGGCCCGCCGAGCGTGCGGTACCGGCTGGGCAAGTTCGCGCGCAAGCACCGGGCCCCGCTGGGCGCGGCCATGATCGTTCTGTTTGTCCTGCTCGTCGGGATCGCTGGAACAACATTGGGGTTCATTCGAGCCGACCAGCGGGCGGAGGCAGAGGCGATCGCCAAGGAGCGAGCCCAGCGCGCTGAGAAGGACGCCGCCGCCGCACTTGCCGAGCAGCGCCGACTCACCGACATGGCGGAAGATCTGGCGCAAACGACCAGAGAGGCAATGCAGACGATCGAGCACAATTCCTACATCGCGAACATCCAGATGGCGGGCGAGGCATTGGATCGCCAGCAGTGGCTTGGCCTTCGCCAGAGGCTCGACGCATGTCCATTGTCGTCTCGACGCTGGGAGTGGGGATGGCTCAACGCCTGTGCAGACAACTCGATTCTTGTCCTCGCCGGGCACACCGGGTCTGCAGTGCATGCCACCTTTGGTCCAGACGGCTCGCGGATTGTCACGGCAGCTTGGGACAATACCGCAAGAGTATGGGATTCACGCACAGGAGCATGCATCACGGTGCTCAAGGGACACCGCGCCCCGATCGTCTTTGCCAGTCTGAGCGGTGGCGGTACGCGGGTGGCAACCGCTTCACACGACAACACGGCAAGACTGTGGGATGCCAAATCTGGAGGATTGCTGTTTGATCTCGCGGGGCACACTGGGCCCGTTGTGTCAGCTTGCTTCTCATCGGACGGCAACGAACTGGTCACCGCGTCTCACGACGGCACCGCCAGAATCTGGGATTGCGAATCGGGGGAGGCTCTGGCTGTCCTTCGTGGGCATTCATCCAGAGTGCACTTCGCGTGCTTCAGTCCCCAAGGAGACCGTGTTGTCACCGCCTCACTCGACGGCACCGCCAGAATCTGGGATGCGGTCAGCGGCACGTCCATCGCTACGCTCTCGGGACACACAAACCCTCTGATGACCGCGAGCTTCAGTCGTGACGGAACGCGCCTCGTTACGGCGAGTCTGGATCGGACTGCGCGGGTGTGGGACGCGCAGACAGGCGCGCGCGTGGCCGAGTTGGCCGGGCACGATGGAGTGGTCTTGCACGCAACGTTCAGCCCCGACGGCGAACGCGTCGCCACCGCGTCCGACGACGGCACGGGGCGGGTGTGGGACACCGAGTCGGGCACATCGATCGCCGTGCTGTCGGGGCACTCTCTCCCGGTCGAGTCCGTTGCCTTTTCGCCCGACGGAACCCAGGTCGTGTCGGCGTCCCGTGATCAGACGGCTCGGGTATGGGACGCAGCAACCGGCGCTCCGCTTGGCGTCCTGACGGGATACACCGATTGGGTCAAGTCCGCGTCATACAACCGAGATGGCACGCTGATCGTGTCGGCAACTCGTGGGTTGTCGCCGCGAGTATGGAGCGCAGAAACCCGCCCCCCTGTGACCACGCTCGTCGGGCACGATCGGTCCGTATGGTCAGCCACGTTCTCGCCCGACAGTACTCGTGTGGTCACCGCCTGTGAGGATGGCACCGCTCGAGTATGGAATGCCGACGCGGGCGCCGCGATCGGGGAGCTCAGCGGGCATTCGCAACGGGTCTGTTCCGCGATGTTCGATCCGAGTGGAGCGCGCATTGTCACAACGTCCAACGATGGAACCGCGCGCGTGTGGAACGCCTTGACCGGCCAAATGCTCACCGTCTTGTTCGGTCACTCCGGCCCGGTCGTCGCCGGAGAATTTAGCCCCAACGGCGAGATCATTGTGACGGCATCCGAGGATTCCACCGCCCGACTCTGGGATGTTGCGAACGCGAAGCCCATCCGAACACTCTCAGGCCACAGTCGCGGACTGACGTGCGCGCGGATGAGCCCTGACGGGAAATGGGTTGTGACGGCATCAAAGGACAACTCGGCCCGAATCTGGGACGCAGCGACTGGCGAGATGGTCGTTGAATTGAGTGGGCACCGGAACTGGGTCAGGTATGCGGCATTCGATCAAAGCGGCACGCGTGTGGTCACCGCGTCTGTGGACCGAACCGCGAGAGTGTGGGACGTCGCGACCGGCGCTCAGATTGCCGAACTGAGAGGTCACACGGAATCGCTCAATTCCGCCCGCTTTGGATGCGACGGGTTGAGAATCGTGACCGCATCGAACGATGGCACGGCGCGAGTATGGGACGCGACAGACGGCTCGCCATTGGTGACCCTCAGCGGACACTCCGGGGGTGTCAACTCAGCCGAGTTTTCGCCGGATGGTACCCGGATCATCACCGCATCGTCCGACGGCACGTCCCGAATCTGGGAAAGCCGGGCGTTCCGAGAGCGGTACCCCGTGATCCAGATGATGCGGCAGGCACAGGCGAGAATGACGGAACTTGTTTCGGGGCGAATTGAGAAGGGCGAGGGGCTTGACGAAATCCAGGCGGCGATCACGGCGAGCCCGGCGTTGCTGCCGGAAGAGCGGATCGCAGCGCTCGCGGAAATCAGGCGCTGGCGGGATCTGCGGAAACACGAGCAACAACAGGCCTCTGAGACCGCGCAGGATCTCAACAACTCGGCATGGCGTGCCGTGCGGTTCGCTCCTGTCGCGCCCGACGTTGCCGACGAGGCTGTTCAAGATGCGCGGCGCGCGCTCACCCTCGCTCCGGAGCATCCGTCATACATCAACACACTTGGCGTCGCGCTCTATCGCGCGAAGCGTTTCGCCGATGCGCTCGAGACGCTCACCCGATCCGACGCCCTCCATTCCTCTAGTGCAGTTGGCCCTCAACCTGCCGACCGTGCGTTCATCGCCATGGCGCTCTGGAGCCTGGGCCGCCACGATGAGGCGCGCGCGGCCCTGGCCACCTTCGAGAACCTGGCCGCGGAGGATCGCTGGAAGCAGGACGAGGAAACCCGGGTGTGGCTCCAGGAGGCCAGATCGTTGATCTCGCCCGAGGCACACCCGCCCAAGCACCCCGGCGGCGCTCCCCCCGATTGACGGCCGCCGATCCGGCAACGCGCAGGACCCAACGCGAGGATTCGTGCGTCATTCCGACCCGCGCTACTTCCGCTTCTCTCCCCCCACCATCGCCTCCACCTCTTCCACGCCCTTGGGGATCATCCTCGTTAGGTTCGTCGCCCCCTTGGCCGTGATCAGCACATCGTCCTCGATCCGCACGCCGATCTTCCTGTCGCGCAGGTAGATCCCCGGCTCGATCGTGATGACCGCCCCCGGCTTGAGCGGCTGATCCGGGCTCGCGTCATGCACCTCGAGGCCGAGGTGGTGCCCGATCCCGTGCATGTACTGATCGCCGTGCCCGGCCTTCTCGATGATCGCCCGCGCCGCCCCGTCGATCTCGTGGAACTGCACGCCCGGCTTGCACGCCCGGATCGCCGCCTCCTGCGCGCGGAGCACAATCTCGTACACCTCGCGCTGCTCCTTCGTGAACTTGCCGGTGGCCGGGTACGTCCGCGTCACGTCCGCGGCGTAGCCCTCCACGCTCGCCGCGGCGTCGATGCACACCAGGTCCCCCGCCTCCACCGGCCGGTCGTTGGCCCCGTAGTGCAGGATCGTGCTGTTGACACCCGCGCCCACGATCGGCTCGTACGGGATGCCCGTCGCCCCGTGGTCCTGGAACGTCCGCTCCAGGGCCCGGTGCAGATCGCGCTCGTTGACGCCCGGGCGCAGCACGCGGGCCGCGGCGGCGTGCCCCGCCGCCGTCGCGTCGATCGCCTTCTTGATCAGGTCGATCTCGGGCTTGCTCTTGGCGGCGCGCAGCTCGGGCAGGATGTCCGTGCGGTCCTCGATGGATACGCCGATGACCCGCTCGGCGATCTTGCGGAACACCGCCAGGTCCGGCGACACCGGCGACTCGTAGCTCGGGAACTGGTGCAGGCAGGCGAGCTTCTTCGCCCGGCGCGCCGCCATCGTCACCACCCGTGCAAGGTAGTTCGTCCGCATGATTCGGTCCATGCCGGTGCGCTTCCGCAGCGCCTCATCGATGGGATCGCGCAAACCGTCCCACGTCTCCATGTCCGGGTCGCGCGGGCGCAGGAAGAGCACGCAGCGGCGCGTCGGGTCCGGGTTCTTGGGCTCGAAGAGCAAGGCCGCGCCCGGCTCCTCGCGCACGCCCGTCAGATACAGAAAGTCGCTCTGGGGCACGAACCGCCCGTGCAGCGTGTGCCCGCCGTCTCCGGCGAAGACCACGCCGACGCTCCCCTTGAGCGCCCGCATCACCCTCTCGCGCCGGGCCCTGTACTCGCTCGTGCCAATCGCCATGCGTTCCTCCCATGCGAGCCCGACGGTAGGGCCCCACGCGAGCTGGGCCCGCGAGTTGAACCGGGATCGGTGTCACAGGCTGCTAGTTTGAGAGCGCCGCTCGGAGTCGCTCCCCCACCAGCGCCCGGTTCAGCTCCGCCTTGCCAAAGCCCGGCAGCGCGCCGTTGGCCTGCGCCATCGCCTGCGCATCGGCGAAGTTGCTCACCAGGATCATCGCCGGCGCGCTCGCGCCCCGGCGATCGCGGATCTCACGGATCAGCTCGACGCCCGAGGCGTTCGTGAAGGCCCCGTCCAGCCGCCGATTGATCAGCAGCAGCGCCGCGCCGGGCGCGAGCGACTCGAGCGAGGCGTCGTCGTCGGCCCGCTTCACGTCGCGATCCGGCGCCACCCGATGCACCACGTTGCGGAGCAGGTACGCGTCGGGTCCGCAATGTCCAACCAGCACCACGTGGCTCATCCGTCCGTCCCCTCGTCCCCGACGCTCAGCACCACGCGCTTGCCATCGATGGCCAGCGAGGCCTCGCCCCACCCAAACCGCGTCGTCTCGCCGGATTGTTCCCCGATCGCCCGGGCCATTTGGTCCAGCGTCTCGTGGCCCAGCCGATCCAGCCCCCGTCCGTCGTCAAGGTCAAGCAGGCCCCGGCGAATGGTCTCGGCCAACACCACCGGCGATTCGCCCCGCAGGTCCGAGCGTTTCCAGATCAGTTTGTCCTGTTTTCGGTTCGCCCGGTCGATCATCTCTCTGGCACGCGCTCGCACCACCGCCCCCGCCCGGCGGATCAACTCGGCCGACGCCGCGGCGTGCGCGCCGGCTCGCGGATCGATCGCCAGAAGTTCGGGGAGCACGAATCGCCGCAGCCTGGCCCGCACGCGCGAGACGTCGAGATTCGTCGCGTCCTCCCGCCAGACCAAGCCGCATCGATCGCACAGATCTCGGGCCTCGACCCGGGTCACGCCGAGCATCGGCCGAATGAGGTGTGGCCCCGCTCGCCCCAGGTTTCGCCGGGGCCAGATCCCTCGTAGACCGTCGGACCCAGCCCCCCGTAACAACCGCATCAGGATCGTTTCGAGCTGGTCGTCCGCGTGGTGGCCGGTGGCGACAAACCGGCACTTCTGCTCCCGGGCCAGGTCCGCCAGCGCCCGGTACCGGCACATCCGGGCGTTGCCTTCGAGATTCCCTTCCAAGCGAGACACCCGGATCTCGCGCTGCACGAAGCCGAGCCCCAGGGCCATTGAGAACTCCCGGACCGAATCGCGGTCCCCCAGGGCCTCCTCGGACGATCGCATATCATGCACGACGTGGGCGACGACCACCTCCTGCGGCCTCGAACTCAACGCCAGCAGCAGTGCCGATGAGTCAGCCCCGCCCGAGCACGCCACCAGCGTGCGACGGTCGGTTTCTCGGTCCCGCCCGCCGCCGGTCAGTCGTCGCCACGACGCCAGGACGCGTCTCGCGACGGGGTCGTTGCGCTCTGGGGGCCTGATGCACGACGCGTCGCCCACGAGCCGATGGTAGGGAAACCCGATGGCGCAGGAAGCGCACAGCCCGCCGACCGAGCAACTCCCGTTGGGGCCATCGCAGCCCGCGTCGCTGGTCGGTGAGAATGGCCAGGCGATCCAGCCGGACTCGCCGCCGGACAAGGGAAACACCTGGCTGCCGACGGCGCTCGCCCTGGTCGGCTTCGTCGCAATCATCTGGACGTTGCTGCGGAGCTTTCGGCGCAACAAGCGGCGCGGTACGGAACTCAAGGTCCCGCCGCGAGAGCGGATCGAACGGATCCGAACCGAGGCCAGCGGGCGCGAGGGCCTCGACTCGCTGATGGCCGATGCACTCGAACTCTCGCAGCGCCTCGCGGCCCAACTCGACACCAAGGCCGAGTACCTCGAGCAGTTGCTGGCCCGGGCCGACCAGGCGATCGCCCGCCTGGACGAGCCGCACGACCACCTCGCGAATCAACCGCGGCACGAGCCGGCCACCGATCCGGGCCATCGGCGCGTGTATGACTTGGCAGATTCCGGGCTCGACTCGCTGGAGATCGCCCGCCGACTGGACCAGCCGCGAGGACAGGTCGAACTCATCCTCGCCCTGCGCCGGGCCTAGCCACCGTCAGACGCGGGCCTTGGTCCACTTGTCGCCGAGGAACCGCGCAAGGAAGATCCCGCCACGGATCACGACCTCGCCGCACAGCCCGTACCACAGGCCCGCGAGGTGCGGCTCCCACGGCATGGGGTTGGGAATGACGCCTCCGCCGAGGGACTGCGGGAGCGGGATATCAACGCCCGAGAGCAAGTACGCCGCGGGCAGGCGGATCGCGTAGGTGCAGGTCCATGTCAGGGTCATGACCATGCGGACATCGCCCGCGCCGCGCAGCGCGGTTCGAAGCACGAGCGAGAGCGCAAAGGGCAACTGCACCGCGCCGCTGATGACCAGCAGCATCGGCACGGTCTCGAGGTGGGCGTCCTGCGGGCTGACCATGCCGGTGATCGCCTTGGGCGCGAGCATGAACGCCAGGCCGAGGAGGCCCATGAACGAGCCCGCCACGAGCGTGCAGCGCCACGTCGCGATGCGGGCCCGCACCGGGCTGCCGGCGCCGAGGTACTGGCCGGCGAGCGTCGCCGCGGCGGTGCCCATCGCGAACCCGGGCAAGAAGCTGAACGCCTCGATTCGGATCGCGACGATGTGCGAACCGAGCATGCCCTGGCCGATCCAGGCGACCATGAGAAGCACGAGAAAGTTGCCGGCCCACATGCCGAAGGTCTCGAGGAAGCTCGGCCAACCCAGGCGGACCAGGCGGGCGATCGTGTGCCAGTGTGGGCGCAGGCGGCGGCGGATGAGTCGCACCCCGGACCTTCCTCGGATGAGAAGGCCGATCGAGAGCAAAGCCCCCACCGCGTATGCGACCAGCGTGCCGATCGCGATGCCCGCCACGCCCATGTCGAAGTCGAAGGGATTGGCGAGCAGGACCTGCGTGACCTTGTGGCCATCGACCATGCGCGTGCGGGTGATGTCGCTGCCGACCAGGATCCAGCTCAACGGGACGTTGACGAGGTTGACGAGCGTCATGATGACCAGCGGGCGGAGCGAGTCGCCGGCGCCTCGGGCGCAAGCGATGCCGCCGAAGAGCTGGGCCATGAACGGGGCCGAGAGGGCCATGATGGCCATGTACACGCGGAACGCACTGTTCGAGGCGCCCTCGAGCCCGAGCAGGACGGAGATCAAGGGCAGAGCTGCGATCATGACCAGCGCCACGACGACCCCGACGGCGAGTTGGAGCAGCACGCTCTGCGCCACCGCGGCGTTGGCGACGGCGAGGCGGCCCTTCCCCACGGCGCGGCTGATGAGCGCCGTTGAGCCGACGCCGATGGATGCGATGGCCAGGCCCATGAACCATGCGAAGTACGAGGCGCCGCCGATCGCGTCGGTCTCCTCCGCTCCCAGGCCCGCGGCGAGGTAGGTGTCGGTGAAGCCGACCAGCGAGTTGAGCAGCGACTCGACGAAGATCGGCCAGGACAGCACCCAGATGGCGCGGTTCATGGTCAGTCCCGCGAGTCGGCCGGACTTGAGGCGGCCGTCGGGCGTCAGGCCGATCGTGCGTGCTTCGAACTCGCGCTTGCGTCGGCGCGCGGGGGCGAATCCCGAGGGCGGCTCGCCCATCGGGTCGCACATCGCCGGGTCAACGACCCGCGGACCCTCGCCGTTGGAAGAAGACGCCATCGTTCTCACCCGGATCTCGGGCGCTCCGCCACGCCGCGAGCCGCAATGGTAGATCGTTCGGGCCCGCTTACCGAGCGGGGTCCCGCTCGTGGGACTCGGCGCGCGATGCCGCGCGCCGATACCGCCGGTTGAAGCGACTCAGGAACGCGCCGCCGACATTGGCCAGGGAGATCTGGGGCCATCCGATCGTGCGACGGCCGCGACGGGTAGTGAGGCCCCGCCAGAGATCGCCGACGAACGTCGCCATGGCGCGCAGTGCATCGCGCACGCCGCGGCGCTGGGCGAGGGCATTCCGCCGGATCAGCAGGAGCGTGAGATCATCGGCTTGGCGATCGGGGGAAGCGTTTTCGAGCGCCCGCCGGAGGTTGTCGATGAGCGTCTGCGGGGATTGCGGATCGAGGTCTTCCAGGAGCCTGAGCACGCCGGCCTCACCGAGCATCGAGCCGTCGGGCAGGCGCCGCTCGATCAGCGAGTCGGTGTAGAACAGCAGCAGATCCTCGGGGCCGAGGCGGAACTGCTCCTCGTCGTATCGGGCGGGGCCCACGACGCCCAGCGGCAGGTTGCTGAGTTCAGGCGCATCGAGATGGTCGTCGTCGCCCACCACGACTCGCGACCAGGACTCGTCGCGGGCGCTGTATCGCATGGGGCGAGGGTGGCCGGCGTTGGAGATCGAGGCGTCGCCCGTGGGGCCCCACAGTGTGGCCACGACGGCGGTCGCGAAGAGCCCATCGCCGCGCGCCAACTCGAACTCCGCATTGACACGCTCAACGAATCGGCGTTGGTCGTGGAAGTTGATGTAGCGGCGCATCAGATCGCGAAGATCGACGGCGACCTCGGCGACGCTGGGGCCGTGGCCGCTGACGTCGGCAACCAACAGGCGCGTGATGCGGCCGGTGGCGCAGCTCGACACGTAGTAGAGGTCGCCGCCGCCCTTGTCGGGCTCGAGCGGACGAGCGTAGACCCACGCGTCAACGCCGGGCATGACAACGCCGTTGTTGGTCGCGACGTTGCCGCCCCAGACTTCCATGCACTGCATGAGATGCGAGGCATCGGCACGCGTGGCGCTGGAGGCTCCGCCGGGCATGGTCTAGACGAGGATAGCGTCGAGCAGTTCGGGGATGCCGCGCCCGTGCGTGGCGACGGTCTCCACCACGCGACGCCTTCCGGCGACGTCCTTGAGGTCGCGCATGAGCTCATTCTGGCCGGCGTGGTCGGCCTTGTTGCAGACGAAGATGTCGGCAATCTCGAGGATCCCCGCCTTGTCCATCTGCACGGCGTCGCCCATGCCGGGCGTGAGCACGACCAGGGTCTGGTCCACGTGGTCGCGGATGCGGGTCTCGTTCTGGCCAGCGCCGACGGTCTCGACGAAGAGCGTGCCGATGCCGGCGCCGCCGATGAGGTCGATGATCTGCGGCAGGGCGTGGTAGTCCTCGCCTCGGATCGCGAGACTCCGGTAGTAGATGCGCTCGTCGAGGCTGTTGAAGTCCACGCGGAGACGATCGCCCAGGAGGGCGCCGCTCGTGATCGGGCTCATGGGGTCGAACGCGACGACGCCCACTCGCCCCAGAGCCGGATCGGATTGGGCCCGGCGCGTCAACTCGCCGGCGAGCTGAGCCACCAGCGTGCTCTTGCCGGCGCCGGGCGAGCCCGTCACGCCGATCACTCGGGCCGGACGCGATAACGCGGCATCGTCACGCAGCGAGCCGGACTCGTGGATCATGGAGATGTCGCGCGCGAGCTGGGCCGTCGGGTTGTCGCCGGGGATCACGGCGGCTCGCTGTCGCACCGCGCTGCGCACCGCGTCCACGATGTCCTCGAGGCCGACACCGGTCGTGAAGCACGCGGCGATGCCGGCGCTCTTAAGGGCCGGGATGTCCTCCTGCGGGAGGATGCCCCCCATGTGCACGGGAATGTCGGGGCGTCCGACCCGCCCCATCTCCTCCACGAGCCGAGGGCCGAGGGAGAGGTGCGAGTTGCTCATCATGCTCGCGGCGATGACGTCGGCGTCCTCATCGCGGGCGGAGATCGCCAGGCTGCGTGCGGTCTGCCACAGGCCGGAATAGATGACGTGGATGCCGGAATCCCGAAGGGCGCGGGCGATGACCTTGACGCCGCGGTCGTGGCCGTCGAGACCCATCTTGCCCAGCAGGACGCGCGGTCGATGGGGGAGATCGGCGCAGCGATCGCGCTTCTCGAACTCTGAGGTCGGGGTGTTGAGGGTGCGGGACATGGGGGAGGAGATGGTAGGAGCGAGGTGCGAATCGCGACCGGTACGCGCCGGCATGAGGCGATGCAGCCGGCGCGTGTTGACGCACGGCGAGGGAGTTCTCACGAGAGCGCGACCGGACTTCCGGGTCGAAGCGCGATGATCAGCCGCGGACGAACGCGATCGCTGGCATATCCGTCTGAGCCTCATCCGGCACGACCATGAGGACGCCGTTGTCGAGCGACGCGTGGCCCTGAGACTCCTCGCCGTTCTTGTTGTCCGTCCACGTCATTTTGAACCGGTTGTCGCCATCTTTGGACCAGGTTCCGACAAAGGAACCCTCTTCTCCAGCGATATTGCCGTTGGCCGTCATCGTGCCGTCGGCCTTGACCACCAGACTCATTTCCATCTTGAATTGCGAGAGACGCCGCTGGATTTCGGGGCTGTTGAAGTCCGTCCCGGCGGGGATGGCGCCGGCCTCTACCTGGGCATCAAATGCGGCGCGCATGAACCGCGGCCCGTCCACCGTCCACGTGCCGACGATGCCCTTGGAACTGGAGGCGGTCTTGCCGCTGTCCTTGCCCTTGCCGCCGCAGGCCGGCACGAGCGTGGCGGTCAGGAACGCACAGAGAACGACGGTGATCAGACGCTGCAGCATGGACTCATTCCTCCACGGTTCGCTTGAGAATCCTGACAGTAGCCTCTCAATGGTTCTGAGCCCATGAATCCGGGTTGGCGACCCGCTCGAATCTACCACACATGTCAGAAGGAGAAACCCCGATGCCGTTGGGATTGACCGCTGTTCTCGGCGTTGCCGGGATGTTCGCCGCGGGAGCGTTGTGTGGTGCGGCGCGTGCCGCGCAGCCCGTCGAGCCGCCCGAGGAGTGTGCGTTGCAGGAGGGGCCGGCCGAGCCTTGCATCCCGGCCCCGGGCACGGTGCGACGCCTGGGGGGGTCGCCTGAGGCCGAGGTCCGGCGCGAGGGCGAGATGTACCTGGCGGGGAGCGCCCGGATCGACACGCCGCTGCCGGACGGGTACCCCGACCCGACGCCTCCGGGGGCCATCGATCTGAAGGGCTACCCGAGCGTGCGTCGGGCCGAGTACCACACCTCGGGCAACACGGCTCTGGGTTCGAACGTGGGGTTCTGGCGGCTGTTTCGGCACATCGAGCGGAACGAGATCGCGATGACCTCGCCCGTCGAGATGGACTACCCCGCATTGACGGGCGACGGCTTGGGGCGGCTGGACGAGTGGACGATGTCCTTCCTGTATCGCTCTGCGGACCTGGGCCCGGAGGGAGAGTTCTCGGGAGTGGTTGTTCGCGACACGGAGCCGGTGACGGTGGTATCGCTTGGGTTCCAGGGCGGGTACTCCCTGAGCAGAACCACGCGGGCGCTTGCCGAGCTCGAGGCGTGGCTCGGAGGGCAGGTCGAGTGGATTCGCGACGGCGATGCCCGGGTGTTCCACTACAACGGTCCCAATGTGCCCTCGCGTGATCGTTGGGGCGAGGTTCAGATCCCGGTGCGTCCGGCGGTGAACGAGGAAGCCAAACCGGTCGCCGGAGAGGTCCCCACCGGCATGTCGTGCTCGGGCCGGTCGGCCCGGTGACGCTGCTGCTGGTTCACCTCTCGGCCGCGCTGTTCATGGTGGGCGTGATCTGGTTCGTGCAGGTCGTGCACTATCCGCTGCTGGCGCGCGTCGGGACCGGCGTGTTCGCGGGGTACCACGCGGCGCACGTGAGGCGGACATCGATGGTCGTGATGTTGCCCATGCTGGTCGAGGTGGTGGCGAGTGTGATGCTGGTGGTGCGCGCGGGGGAGGCGGGGCCGCCCAGATGGATGGGGCTGGCCGGCCTGGTGCTGCTGGCAATTGTGTGGGTCTCGACCTTTGCGGTGCAGGTTCCGCTGCACGACCGCCTTGGACGGTCCGGGAGCGCGCGTGCGATCCGCGCGCTGGTCGCGACCAACTGGGTTCGGACCACCGGCTGGACGGCGCGGGGCGCTCTAGCGGTGGCGATGGTCGATGCGGCGCGATGAGGCACACGGAGCGCGGGATAGCATGGGACGTTGGCGGAGGTGAGCGTTGAGGCCCCTGATCTGGTTTCGATCCGACCTCCGCGTGCACGACAATCCCGCGCTGTCGGGCGCGACGCACGAGGCGACGCGCGGAGCGGTGGCGGTGTTTGTGGTGTGTCCGCGCCAGTGGGCCGAGCACGACTGGGCTCCGGTGCGGGTGGACTTCGTGCTGCGATGCGTCGCGGCCCTGTCGGAAAGGTTGGACCGGCTTGGGATCGCGCTGCGGATCGTGGCGGTCCCTCGGTTCGAGGGCGTCGCGCCCGCCCTTTGCGCGGTCGCGCGCGAGCACGGGTGCGATGCGCTGTTCTTCAACCGGGAGTTGGAGGTCAACGAGGCGAGGCGCGACCGCGCGGTGCGCCGGGCGTTCGAGGCGGACGGGCTTGCGGTGCACGCGTTTGACGACGCGACGATGCTGCCACCGGGGAGCGTGCTGACCAACGAGGGGAAGTGGTACACCGTGTACACGCCGTTTCGGCGGCGGTTCGTCGAGACGTATCTCGAACGGGGAGGACTCAGGGCCGAGCCCGCTCCGAGGAGGCAGGCCGCGAGGGTGGGAGAATCGGACGTCGTGCCGCAGCGGCCCGGCGCGTTCGACGGTCTGTCCCGCCCAGACCTCTGGCCCGGGGGTGAGGATGCCGGACTCGGGAGGCTCGAGTCGTTCCTGGAGACGGGGATCACGCGGTATCACGAGCAGCGCGACGCACCGGCGCTCTCGGGGACCAGCACGCTGTCGCCCTATCTCACCAGCGGGGTGGTGTCCGTGGGCGAGTGCCTGAGGCGCGCGGTCGAGGCCGACGGGCATGAGCCCGAGCCGCGGCCGAACCGCAAGAGCGGGCCGCAGACGTGGATCAATGAGCTGATCTGGCGGGAGTTCTACAGGCACCTGCTGGTCGGGTTTCCTCGCCTGTGCATGGGGACGAGTTTTCGGCGCGAGTACGACGCGATCCGGTGGAGTGCGAACAGCGAACATCTGGCGGCATGGCAGGAGGGACGGACCGGCGTCCCGATCGTGGACGCCGCGATGCGGCAACTGGCGCAGTCCGGCTGGATGCACAACCGCTGCCGCATGATCGCCGCGATGTTTCTGACAAAGAACCTGCTGATCGACTGGCGCGAGGGCGAGCGATACTTCATGCGGCATCTCGTCGATGGCGATCTCGCGTCGAACAACGGTGGATGGCAGTGGTCGGCCTCGACTGGCACGGACGCGGCGCCGTATTTCCGCGTGTTCAATCCGGCGAGCCAGTCGAAGACGCACGACCCTGATGGGACCTACATCCGGCGATTCGTGCCGGAACTGGCCGAACTCGACGGCGACGCGATCCACGAGCCGTGGACGCTTCCGGCGCTGCTTCGTGCGGGGATTGGGTATCCCGATCCGATCGTGGACCTGAAGGCCAGCCGTGACCGTGCGATTGAGGCGTTTCGGGAGGTCGCCCGCGCCTGAGCATCAGGACCGCGCGAGGGGTGCGGGCGCTGGGTCCGGTCGCGCTGCCGCGAGTTCTAGCGCGAGCGACCCGACCGCGCTTCGCAGCACGCCGATCGCGCGCAGGAACTCCTGGATCTCGATGTGCTCGTCGGGCGTGTGGTCGAGGCTTGAATCGCCGGGGCCGTATGCGGCGATGGGGCAGTTCCAGGCGGGACCAACGACATTCATGTCGGAGGTTCCGGTCTTGAGAAGGGGGCGCGCTCGAGCGCCGAAGGCTCGGATGGCCTGCGACAGCGCGCGGGCGACGGGCGAGGCGCGATCGGCGAGGATCGCACGTTCATGGCCGAGGCATTCGACCGTCGCGCCGCCCGCATGGCCAAGGCAGATGGACTCGACGGCGGTGGGGTCGACTCCGGGCGGAAGGCGAAAGCCCGCGAGCGCGTCGACCGAGTCGGTCAGCCCATCGGACCTTGTGTTAACGGAACGCAGGCCGGCCTGTATGGAATGGAACGCCGAGGCATCCGGTGGGGCAAGCATGTGGCAGTCGCGAAGAACGGCGCTCCACCATGCGAAGCAGGTATCGGCAGGGGCGGGCGCGGGGCCGGCGGTGTGAGCGCCGTCCGACGCGATCGAGTATCGGGCGAGCAGGCGGCCCTTGTAGCCGATCGTGAATCCGTCGGCGCCGCTGGGTTCTCCGATGATGCACGCAGCGGGGGCATAGCGGGAAATCAGGGCGCGAGCGCCACGGGACGCCGGCGTCTCTTCCTCCACGGCGCCGATCACGATCAGGCGGGCGCCATGGGGAAGAGGGGCGCACACGGTCGCGGCGATCATCGCGGCCAAGGGCCCCTTGGCGTCGACGGCGCCTCGGGCGTGAATGCGCCCACCGGCTTCGCGGTATGGCACGTCGCCGCCGACGGTGTCCATGTGACCGAGCAGGATGATGTCGACGGTGGCAGGATCGGAGCGGAGCGGGTCTCCAGAAGTCGCGCCGATGGCGTTGCCGGCGCAGTCGATCGCGGTGGCAAGGCCCAGCGCGCTCATGCGTTCCACGAGCAGGCATGCGAGCGGCTGCTCCTGACCGGACAGGCTGGGCGTCCGCAGCATGTCGCTGAGCAGTCCGAGGGTCTCGGCGTCGGACATCGGCGCGTAGGTCATCGGAACGTCGTCCCCGCGCCCTCAAGGGCGCGTGTGATGGGCGCACCCGGGCGGGCGTCGCCGATGACGACGGTTGCCACGCCGGCTTCGAGGGCTTCGATGGCGCCCAGCACCTTCTTCTTCATCCGCCCCTGCGCCAGGTCCTGCGCAAGCTTGATCTCTGTCCGGGCGATGCGGGTGATCAGCGAGGACTCATCGGGGAACAACCGCAGCAGGCCGGGAACGTTGGAGAGCAGCAGCAGGCGGTCCGCGCCAAGGGCCGCGGCGGTCTGCGCGGCGGCCCGATCGGCATCGACGTTGATCGGCTCATGATTCGTGCTGATCGCGGGCGGGCAGAGCACCGGGGTGAGCCCGGAATCGAGCAGCGCTGTCAGCAGCGGCGAATTGACGGTGTCGATGGTGCCGGTGAAATCGTCGCGGATAAGTACGGTTCGGCCATCCTCGATCGCGCGAATGGTGTCCTTGCGCGTGCCCTCCCAGATGCGGGCGTCCATGCCCGATAGGCCGATGGCGTTGACGCCGCGGGATTGCAGCGCCTCTACGACTCGTTGGTTGAATCCCCCGCGGCAGGCCATCTGCAGGACCTCGAGCGTGGCGCGATCGGTTCGGCGGCTGGTGTGGCCCGAGGGCGAGGTGACGAATCGTGGTGCGAGGCCAACGCGCTGCGAGAGCGAGTTGGTCGTGTCTGAGGCGCCGTGGACGATGACCAGGCGCGTGCCGGCGCGGATGATGGAGGCGGCGTCGTCGCAGACCGCCTCGATGTTCACACCGGCGCTGCCACCAATCTTGACGACGATCACGCGTGGCTCCCTAGATCGGGTGCAGGCCCGGGAAGGCGAGCCCGGCGGTCTCTTCGAAGCCGCACATCAGGTTCATGCACTGCACGGCCGACCCGGCAGCGCCCTTCATGAGGTTGTCGATGGCCGAGACGACGACGATCCGGTCGGAGTCGGGATCTCGCTCGAACCCCACATCGGCATAGTTGGAACCGGCGAGAATCTTCGGTTCCGGCAGTCGGTATGGGCCGGAGCGGTCCTTGACGATCCGGACGAAGGGCTCACCGCCGTAGCGGGCGCGGTAGAGCGACCAGAGTTCCCTGTCGTCGAGCGGACGCGTCGGAAAAACGTGAGCGGTGCACACCACGCCGCGGACCATCTCGATCGCGGTGATCGAAAGGTGCAGGTCGAATGCGCCCAGTTCCTGGCGGATCTCGCCCTGATGGCGGTGGCCGGTTGGGGCGTACGAGCGGACCGCGCCCGCACGCTCGGGATGGTGGCTGCCGGGGTTGGGACTGTTGCCGCCCTCGGATGACCCGACCTTGAGGTCGCACACGACCGAGCGGATGAGTCCCGCCGCGGCGAGTGGGAGCAGGGCGAGATTGACGGCCGTGGCGTTGCAGCCGACGCCGCTGGCCAGCCGCGTGCCGCGAAGACGATCGCGGTGGATCTCGGGCAGGCCGTAGACGAATCGGTCGAGCCAAGCGGGCGCGGGGTGGGGCTGTCCGTACCACCGCTCGTACGCGGCGGCGTCACCAAGGCGAAAGTCCGAAGAGAGATCGATGACGTGGCGGGCCATCGAGACGTATCGATCAATGTCCTTCGCGGCGTGGCCGTGCGGCAGGCAGAGGAACAGCACGTCGCAGGGCTCGAGTTGGGAAGGATCGGCGTACTGGAGCCTGGTCCGGGATCGGAGATTTGGATGCGACGCGCAGACGAACTCTCCCGGGCGCGAATGCGAGAGGGCCTGGGCGATCTCGACCCGCGGGTGATCAAGCAAGAGGCGCAGGACTTCGCCGCCGGTGTAGCCCGAAGCGCCGACGATGGACGCGCGAGTGGTCATGACGCCCCCAGCGGCACGGGCGTGAGCGCCGCCGATGGCGATGACCCGGGATGAATCGCAGGGCCCGCGTGGCGACTGGCGACATCGAGCGTGTAGCCGACGATTCGGCCGGGGATGTCCACCCCTGTGGGCTCGATGCTGTTGCGAAACTCCATCGTGTGGTTGACTTCGCCGACCAGCGGGCCCCGCCGGGGGCATTCGAGCAGGTCGATCGCCAGCACACCGCCCCCCACCGCTCTCGCGGCGCCCCGGCAGATCGCGGCGATCTCGGGCGTGATGTCGAGGCGCGCCGCCCGCCCGCCACGAGCCGTATTGGTGATCCAGTGCTCGCTGGAGCGGACGATGCCGCAGAGGACCTCTTCGCCGGCAACAAAGACTCGCAGATCGCGCTGGGGCTTCTCGACGTACTCCTGGATGTAGAACACGCCGTGGTGTGGACCGCCGAGGGTGCACTTGTGCTCCAAGAGGGCTTCCGCGGCGTCTCGGTCGTTGATGCGAGCCAGGAGCCGGCCCCACGAGCCGACCGTGGGCTTGAGCACGACGGGATAACCCATCGACTCGATGGCCCGCAGTGCGGATTCGGGCTCGACGGCGACGATCGTTCGGGGAGTGGGCACACCCTCGCGCACGAGCGCGAGCGAAGTCGTGAGCTTGTCGCCGCAGACCTCGATGACCCGTGCCGGATTCACGCACGGCACGCCGTAGGACTCGATCATCCGTACAACGGTGAGCGCCTGCGTCTGGCTGATGCAGCGATCCAGAACGGCATCGAATCGGCGCCAGACCGCGCCATCGTGCGCATCAAACGACGAGCTGCGCACGTCGATCAGTTCGTGGTCGATAGCTCGGGCCTGGAGCGCCTCGATCAGGAGGCGTTCCTCGACGCGGACGCGAGAGTACAGCAGGCCGATGCGCATGTGCGTGCTCCGTGGGGCCGAGATCCGCTCACTCGCCCCAGTCTTCCTCGACCTCGGGCGCGAGCTCCAGGCGCAGCGGGCTGGCGCACGTCACCTCGAGTTCGGCGTTGCAGTCGGCGCACCTGAGGATCTCGCCGTTGAGCGGCGGGCGCACGGGGCGCACCTCGCCGGCGCACTCCGGGCAGGCGGCGGACTCGATCACCGTGTTCGGGCTGGGCATCGTCTTCTCCTTTGCAGGTCAACCAGGCAACGAAGCAAAGACCCGCCGGGAACAATCCCGGCGGGCCCGTGAGCGTCAGATTCAGAGCGGATGCTCTGCCGAAGTCACGCGCGCGGCCGGGATCCCGGCGGGGCTTTGGCTTTCGGCAGTTTGCGGGCGCACGGCGCGACGAGACCGGCAGGGCCCGATGCGGCGTGCGAGTTGAGCCGGCTGGTGCTCATTGCGAGTGCGGCGAAGATACGCCCTCCAACTCAGACCGTCAAGCGGTATCGGCCGGCCGAGACGGCAGCTCGAACAACATGGACAACTGCACGCCATAGAGCGGATAGTCCATCTGGCATCGGTAGCCGCGGAACGACCCTGGTCCGTGTCCGAGTCTCGCCAGCACGTGCTCGACGACCCTTCGATAGTCGCCCACCGCCGAGCACTCGATCCGTGGCAGGCCGAGCCCCAGGTCCAGGGGGGCGAGGAACATGTCCACGCGGTCGTGCTGTCGCTGGGAGCGTGTCCACTCGGAGACGGGGCCCAGGCCGGCGGTCCTGTAGAACTCGAGAGTGGGCCGGCTGCCCGGCCAGACCTCCGCGTGAAGCAGGACATCGAACACGAGGTTCTTGTAGGGATGGGTGACCAGCCCGGTCTCCATCGCGAATGTCGTGTCCTGACTGGCGTAACGCTGTTCGGCGTCGCGCATCAGCTCGGCGATGTAGAACGTCCGCCTGGACCGGATGCCCACCTCATGGTCGTCGAGCGCATACATCTGCCAGCCCTGGCTTGGATAGGGCACGAAGCGCGGCGGTGGATCCGAGCAGAATTCCTCGAGCAGCGCGGGCTGATCGAGTTGGGAGACGGGCACGCCATCGAGCGTCATGGGAACCGGGTGCTGGGCGTCGGAGGGCAGCGAGGACCGGTGCCCCTGCGTGAAGCACCATGGATCTTCGCGCAGCCGGCGCCAGCCCACGAAGCCGCGCACCGCCGAGAGATGCACCGAGTCTGGCGTTGAGCCCGGCAGGAGGATCATGCACCCCACCATCGTGTCGGCGTAGTACCCGGCGAGGTTGCTCATCGCGCTAAACGCGGCTCGGCAGTTGTCTCGAGCCTGCGACGCACGCACCTCGGGGAGGTACGCGCCGAGCATGACCCGGAGCGTCTCGCGCGTCACACCCTCGGCCTCGAGCAGTCGCTCGAGCTCCTCGATCCGCGCCTCGCACGCGCGGAGCAGGGCGTCGTTTCCCCCCGAATCCCTCGCGGCGGCGACCACCCGGCGCAGGCCATCCGGGCCGGGAAGGTGATAGAGCGTGGCGGACACGCTGTCGGTTTCGATCGCTCGATTCAGTCGCGAGCGAAGCGTCGGGTGAATCCCAATGCTTCGTCCGCGCGCAGATCTCCCTATACCGGACATAAGAGTGCGAAAATCACGCCTGAGGTCCACGCCGATCCTCGACGCCGCGGCGTAAAACGCTGGTCTGGGACGAGGACCCGTCGGACTCGTTTGGGGAATCGCAGTCATAGTGGACAAGTATACCCGATTCTCAACCTGACAATTGTTGCCTAGAACATTTCTGAGAAAAGTCTTGACCATGTCTCCGCCCCGGTTAGATTGCAGGCAAGCCCCGCCGGTGCGGGTGAGTGTCGGTGGCGCCGTCTGCCCTGAACAGGTTGGCGACGCCATCGATCGAGAGAGTCGCGCCCGACGTGCGGGCGCGGCCGGCCGGGGTTCCGGGCCAGCAGACAAAGGAGCGGACGATGCAAAGGCGCCCGAAGTTCTCGTTCGTGGCGAGAGCCACGGTCATCGCGATCGGTGTGCTGGGCACGCCGGGTCACGCGGATCCGGTTCAGGTCGCCAAGCTCCAGCAGCCGGGGGTTGCCGGAGGTGATCGGGTTGGGTACTCGGTCTCGATCCAAGGGAACCTCGCCGCGGTAGGCGCGACCAACATCGACGACGACAACAACACGGGTGCCGTCCACCTCTTCGTGCGCGAGAACGACGAGCCGTGGATGTACTACAAGACGCTCGAGGTGGATCCGGGTGGAGACCTGGGCTGCTCGGTCCATCTCAACGGAGACCTGCTGATTGTCGGCGCGTGCAGCGACGACGAGGTGGCCGGCGACGCGGGGGCCGCGTACATCTTCCAGCGCGATGCCGGAGGCGCCGACAACTGGGGCCAGGTCGCGAAGCTCACGGCGCCGGACGGGGCGTCGGGCGACAACTTCGGCTGGGCCGTCGCGATCTCCGGGGTTCGCGCGTACGTCGGCGCGGACATGGACGCCGACTTTGGAACCGCCTCGGGCGCGGTGTATGTATACGAGTTCTTCGATCCGAGCTGGGACTATCTGGCCAAGATGACTGCGCCGGATGCGAGCTTCTTCGGGAGCTTTGGGTTCTCCCTGGGCGTCACCGACGACATGCTCGCCGTCGGGGCTCGCTATGCGGGCGGGTCGCTGGCCGGCAAGGTGTACCTGTACTCTCTCCCGACGCTCTCGATCGTGAAACAGATCGACAGTCCCGCGCAGACCGGCGATCTCGGCGAATTCGGCCATAGCGCCGCGATCGACGGGAGTGTGCTCGCCGTGGGGGCGTACGTGCAGGACGGGATCTTCAACGATGAGGGCGTCGCGTACATCTTCGAACGTGATGCGGGCGGGACCGACAGCTGGGGACTGGTCAAGACGCTCCACGCAGAGGCCGAGGGCGAGCACCACCAGTTCGGCTGGTTCGGCAAGTCCGTTGATGTGGACGGAGACACCGTGATCGTCGGGGGCATGCTCGACGACGCCAACTCCACCGGCGATGGGCCCGGCACCGTGCACGTATTCGCTCGCGACGAGGGCGGGACCGACAACTGGGGTCGGTCGTGGATCCTGACTTCCGACGACGGCTCGGCCGGCGATTTCCTCGGCAGCAGCGCCGCGATCGACGGCATCCAGGTGATCGGGGGCGCCTGGCGGCACGCGCTGCCCGAGTTCGAGGCGGGCGCGGCCTACGTGTTCGAACTCGAGACGCCGGTCGAGCCGTGCGAGGCGGATCTCACCGGCTCGTCCGATCCCAATGATCCCGAGTACGGCGTGCCCAACGGCGTGACCGACGGGGACGACTTCTTCTACTTCCTCGATCAGTTCGCGGCCGGGAATCTGGACGTCGCCGACCTGACGGGGAGCGGCGATCCGAACGATCCCGAGTACGGCGTGCCCGATGGCACGCTCGATGGCGACGATTTCTTCTTCTATCTCGATCTCTTCGTCGGTTGCGCCTGACCGCCCTTTCTCGCTCCGCGAGCGACCCCGCCTGTCGAATTCGGGCGGGGTCGCTCCGTTTTGAGATGGCCCCCCAACCCCGCACGCTCTCGCCTCGTCAGGGCGCTCGGAACGAGGAGATCACGATCATGATCTCGTCCAGCGGCTTGCGTTGGATGTCCGGCACGACACAGTCGGGGGCCGGATGGCCGACGGGAATCAGAAGGAAGGGCCGCTCGTGCTCGGGGCGTTCGAGCACCTTCGACAGAAACCCCATCGGACTGGGCGTGTGGGTCAGCGCGACGAGGCCCGCGTGGTGGATCGCCGCGAGGAGCAGCCCGCAGGCGAGGCCCACGCTCTCATTGACGTAGTACACCTGCGCCCCATCGTCGGTGCGTGCGAGCTTGAAGACCACGATGAGCCACGGCGCGATCTCCAGGAATTCCTTTTCTGGCCCGGTCTGGAGCGGCGCGAGGTCGGCGAGCCACTCGTCGTTGGCTCTTCGCTTGTAGAACTCTCGCTCCTCCGCCTCGGCGGCCACGCGGATTCGGCGTTTCAGGTCCGGATCGCTCACACAGACGAACCGCCAGGGCTGTTTGTTGGCGCCGCTGGGAGCAGTCCCCGCGGCGCGGACGACCCACTCGATCGTCTCGCGAGACACGGGCCGATCGCTGAAGAACCGAACCGAGCGTCGGCTCCGCATCGTCTCGAAGAAGCTTCGCGCCCCGTCCTCTGGAGAGCGGCCCGGGTAGAAAGGGTGGAGTGGCACGAACGGATGCCGATTTTCGGCCATTCCTTAGGCTCCAGGGCCGGAAAACCGGCCGCGTGTCACATACTCCGGACTCTGCGGTGTCCATCCCCGGTGGAACCGGAATGTTGCGGCATGGGCCGCGAGCCCCGATCCGGCGAACGGTACACATCGAATGTTGGAGTAGGACATGACACGTCGCATCGTCGGCCTCAGCCTTTGCTTGTTCCTCGTGACCCCGGCGATCGGCGTGGCGCCACAGCCCATCGACGAGATCCCGGCGGACCGGCTCGTCCAGCCACGCGAGATCAACGCCGCGTTGCTCTACTATCGCGCATGGATGGTGGGAGACACGTTCTTCCGCGAGTTCGGCGAGCGCGAGGACGTGTACGGGGACGCAGGATGGCGCCCGCCGGAGGACGTCCGCACGTTTCTGAGCGACAACGAGGACTCGATCGGGAGCATTCTTGAGGCCGCGGCGCAACCGCAGGCCGACTTCGGCATCGAGTACGACAAGGGATTCATGGCCTTGTTGCCTCACCTGGGCAAGCTCAGGATGACGGCTCGTGTTCTGGCGACGGACTCTCGCCGGCTGATCGCCTCGGGAGACGGCGATGGATCCGCGGAACGGATCGCGGGGATCTACGGCATCGCCTCGCACAACCGCTCGGATCGCGTGCTGATCTCGACGCTGGTCTCGATGGCGGTCTCTTCGCTGGCGCATCAGGAGCTCGACGAGTTGCTGGCGTCGGAGCTGCTGACCGAGAATGGCAGGCAGGAGATTCTCGCGATGATGGACCGATTCGGCGAGGACGACCCGTTCGGTGCCGAGCTGGCGCTGCGCATGGAACAGCAGTTGATTCCAGCCTGGATTGCCCGGACCTATGCCGGCCCCACGGCGGGCCTTCAAATCATGAAGTCGGGCCTGCTCTCGATCGTGGATCAGCCCGCAACGGGACTGTCGAAGCTCGGCATCGCCGCGATGTCGGACGTAGCGATCGCGGCAGACCTCGAGGGGTACACGCGCTACTTCGAAGACGTGCTCAAGAACTGGGGACGACCCGACGCCGATGAGTTGCTTCAGGCCTCGGCGCAGCTCGCCGAATCCGGACACTACGGAGTGTTCTCGCGGCTGCTGTGCCCGGCCCTCACCGGAGCGCATCGAAGCGACATGAAGGCCCGCGCGGCGTTGGAGGCGGCGCGGGATCGACTCGAGGCGGCGGACGTGGTCGAGCCGCCCGCGGAGAACCCGTGACCCATGCCAGTGGATGAGCGCACATTGCTGCGCCGGGCCCATCGCGGGCACGACGCGGCCGCGAGAGAGCTGTGGGCGAGCCTGTCGCCCCGGCTCCTTTCGCTCGCGCGACTGCTGCTGCGCGATGGAGCGATCGACGCCGAAGACGTCGTGCAACAGGCGTTCTGCCGCATGCTCGAGCGGTCTCGTTCCGAGATCCGGTCTGTGCGTCATCCGATGGCGTGGATGACCTCGATCGTTCGGAGCGTCGCCCTGAACGCCCGTCGCACCAACGCGCGGGAGCACGCGAAGCGCGCAGCCATTGCGAAGAGTGAGAGCCACACCCTCCGGGACACGGAGGACCGCACGCTGATCGACGCCCTCGCACGACTCGGCGGGGCCGACCGGGAGATCCTGGTGCTCAAGCACACAACCGGATTGTCCTTCGACCTCCTGGCGGAGGTCGTGGGCGAGAATCGAAACACGCTCGCCTCTCGACACCGGGCCGCGTTGACGCGACTGCGGGTGGTGCTCGGCGAGGAGCCGGCCCAGATTGATTCACCGTCCCAGCCCGTGGGCGCGGCGATAGTGGAAGGGAGCCGCCGATGACGACCGACCTCGAACACCGCCTCGACGTCCTGTCGGCGCCGCAGCAGTCTCCGCCGCCGCCAGGTGAGTATCTGGATCGGGTCGCCACCTCGCGGCGCAGAGCACGCCGCCGCGCAATCGGGGGCGTCGCCGGAATCGCGATGATCGCCGGGGCCGGCCTCACGGTCTGGATCGCCGCTCGGCCGAGCCCTGGACCGACCGAGCCGGTCGATCGTCAGGTCGCCAGCGAGGACGCGACGCCAGCGGGACGCGAGTTGGCGTACACGCTCGCGGCTTCGCTCGTGAACCTTGAGCCTCTCCACACACCGACACTCGGACTCTCGTCGGGCGCGAGGATCCTTCGGATGATCGACGGAGCCGATCCGGACGTCCTGGACCGGATGCTGCGGGAGTGGTAGCGGGCTGTGCTCCACTCGGCCCGCCCGGTATGCCGATAGCCACATGGCATGCCCCGCTGGACTGCCCTCATGCTGCTGCTCGTCGCCGCTCCGGTGCACGCCCAGGAGGCCAGGCGACCGAGCGCGGCCAATCGCATCGTCGCCCAGTTCGGCTTCGAGGAGCGGCTGATTCACGATGAGCCGGTGCCTCGCCACTGGCATGGCGCTCAGCACTACCCACCCCTGCGCGAGCGTCCCGGATTCCACGTGTGGAACGAGGCGCACCTCGACTACACGACGGCGTACTCGGGCGAGGGATCGGTGCGGCTGAACGTCAGGGGTGGATCCGCGAGCCTCCGGCTGGAGGCCGGAGCCATCCCGATCTTCCCGGAAACGGATTACCGAATCGGGTTCGTCGTGCGCACACATGGCCTGGCGCACGCCCGAGCCGGGCTGCGCGCGCGCCTGCTCGACGCCGCGGGCGTCCCCATTCCCGGCGGTGAGCGATCGAGCGAACCGATCATCTCCGAGGATCAGTGGACCGGCGCGACGGTGGACCTGGTGTCGCTCTCTCCACGGGCGGCATTTCTGCAACTCGATCTCGAACTGCTCCAGCCCGCGCACGCCCGACCCGTGCTGCAGGGCGAGATTCCGGCGGAGGACCTCGACGGGGCCGCGTGGTTCGACGACGTGGTGGTGATGCAACTGCCCCGCGTCACCCTGCGAACGCAGAGCGAGATCAACATCATCCGCGCGCCGGCTCGGCCGGAGTTGACGCTTCACGTGCGCGACCTCGCCGTGGAGTCGCTGCGGGCTCGCGTCCGAGTGGCCGACCTGCGAGGGGAGATCGTCTCGGATTGGGAGGGCTCGCTCGCATCGGGCGCTCCCGCGATCGAATGGACGCCGGCGCTCCCCGCCTTCGGCTGGCACCGCGCAGTCCTTGACCTGGAGATTGAGGGCGTTTGGATGCGCGGAGCCGACGTGGACTTCCTGTGGCTGGGAGGGAGCATCGCCGCTTCGCCCGGGCCAGATCCCGCATTCGGCATCCTGCTCCCGCAGTGGGACCCGAGGATCGCACCGCGCCTGCCGGCCATGGCTTCGGACCTGGGAATCGGCTCGATCACGCTGCCAGCGTGGCGGCACGACCTCACCCTCGCCGAGATGGGACCCTGGGTGGTGGGGCTCGGCGACACGATCTCGCCTCTGGTGCGGTCCGGGGTCTCCGTGGGCATGGCGCTGGACCGATTGCCCGACGAATTCGGAGCCAGCGCCGCGCTCGAGCCGGATCAGGTGATCGCGGCGATGACGGATGGGACTGGAGCGATCCGGCCCTACCTCGACCCGATCCTCGAGCGGTTCGGCCAGGGCGTGCGCGAGTGGATGATCGGCCGGCCCGAGGATGACGAGGTGTTCTGGCTCGGATCGGACGACGCGGATCGTGTGCGAGAGTCGCTCACGGCGCTGGTGCCCGAGCCGATTCTCATGTCGCCGTGGCGGCTCAGTGAGAGCGCGGCAGCCATGATCGATTCCGGTCACGGCCTGTCCGTCTCGGTTCCGCCGGGCGCGTGCGAGTCGGCGATCGAGGACTTCATGTGGTCGGTCGCGGCCCAGGGCGCCGCTCCGCAGGTCACCGCGGTGCTCGAACCGCTGGAAGTCGCCAGATTTGGCGGGCCAGGGGCTGTAGGGGACTCGATCCGGCGCGCGGTGCGGCTGTGGCGCCATGCCGACGCGGGCGCCGCGCTGCGCATCACCGTGTCGAGCCCCTGGCGGTTGACCGATGCCCGCCATCCGGAGATCTGCCCGACAATCGACCTCGCCGTGCTCGCCGCACTCCGAACGCACCTGTCAGGCCGGCGAATCGTCGGCGGGTTCGATCTGGAGCCCGGCGTGCGGTGCGTCATCCTGGGCTCCGCCTCGGGATCGGAAGACCCCGGCGCCATCATCGCGTGGTGCGACGAGGTCCGCAGCGCCACGCTCGATGCGCTGCTCTCGGCCGGGAAGGTCCGCGTCGAGGACGTCTTTGGAAACTCGTCCGATGTGGACGCGGCGCCAAGCCCCGAGACCGGGCTCATGTCGCATCGGGTGAGCTTCGGAGAAGATCCGGTGTTCATCGAGGGAGTGAACGTGCCGCTGGCGCTGTTCCAGTGCGGCGCGGTGCTCGATCCATCCGCGCTGACCGCCTCGAACGAGACCACCGACCACACGCTGATCTTCAGCAACCCGTGGGACATCCCGATCACGGGCCGATTCTCGCTCGTGTCGCCGGGGGGAGATCCCAACGACCGGTCGTGGCGGGTGTCGCCGAGATCCGGGGCACTGGCCATTCCATCTCGCCAGAGCATCGAGATCCCCGTGGCGGTGTCCATGAGTCCGTTCCAGGAGGCGGGAAGCACCCCATTTGAGTTCAACGTCGACCTCATCGCGGATCGCAGCTACGGGATCGTGCGGGTTCGCGCTCCCGCGTCGGTCGGCGTGGATGGCCTCGAGATGGAAGTGCTCGCGTCACGCGGACCCGGATCGAGCGGCCCGGACGCGGGCGTCCGCGTCGTGCTCACCAACCGCGGGGACTCGCCCGCCACGCTCGAGCTGAGTGCCTTCGCCCCGGGTATGGAGCGGCAGCGCTCGATCGTTTCGGAGCTGGCGCCGGGTGAGCGCACGACGAGAGTGTTCGCGTACGCCAACGGAGCCCGTGCGATCGGCTCGAGTCGGATCGTCGTGAGCGCGATGGACGTCGATCGGGGCGTTCGGCTGACCAGGTCTGCGAGGCTCCCCGAGATGGGCGAACTTGTTGAGGCCGCGGAGAGGCCCGATCCCGCCGCGGGGCGCTAGCTCTTAGACTTGCGCATGGGACGCGAGGCCGATCCACTGCCGGAGGTGCGCTTGCCGGCTCGCGTCCGCCGGTTCGAGCAGAGCTACAACCGGCGGACAGGCGCGTACGTTCCCGGGAGCGGCCGGAGTGATTACGGCAGCGTCGAGGTCGAGGTCGGTCGGCTCTGGCACGCCCTGGTCATGCTGCTGCGCCCACGGACCGTGCTGGAGACCGGGACGTACTTCGGCTATTCGACCTGCTGCATCGCGGCGGCGCTTCGCGATCTGGGCGGCCCGAGACGGATCATCACGATCGATCCCCAGGCGCGAGAACACCTGTGGCGAGGCTCAGATCTGGAGCCCCTGATCGAGTGGATGCCGATGCGCTCGCAGGAGGCCGCGCCGAGGCTCGCGGGAACCGAATTCGACCTGCTGGTGCTCGATTCGGACCATCACTACCAAACGGTGATGGAGGAACTGGTCGTGTTCGAGCCCATGCTCCGCCCCGGCGGGGCGATTCTGCTCCACGACTCGCTGTACTTTGATGGGGTGGGACAGGCGGTTCGGGCGATGGAGTCGAATCCGAGATTTGAGTGCGTGACGTTGGATTCGCCGCGCACCCACGGCCGGCCGCGGTGCCGGCGGCCGGGAGTCACGCTCGTGAGAAAGGCCCGGAAGGGTCGGCCGAGCCTCCGGCTTGATCCTGAGAAGCTCGACTTGCACGTCGGCGATGTACAAACGCGACCGCTGCTGCGGCGGCGGACCCGCGGCACTCGCGCCTGAATGGCGTCGCGCCAAGAAACAACCCCCGCCAAAGCTGGCGGGGGCTGGTCGATTCGGATGGAATCGGGCTTCGATCAGGACAGGATTCGGTCGAGCAGAGAGCCGGCGTTCTGTTCGCCGAGCCAGAAGTCGGTTGAGACCGCCCGATCGAACGGATCGGACAGGGCCCGATCGAAAGTGGGCAGGTTGTAGACCGACTGGCTGTCCGGCACGTTCGTGACGGAGTCCGCCGCCATGATATCGAAGGAATTCGCGGCGACTCCGTTGTTGTCGCTGAAGCGGAGCCCGAGCAACTCGCCCACGCTCTGGCCGATCGCGGCGGTCATCGAGCGGATGAGGTCCTGGACGTCGGCCTCCGAAGGCGTATAGCCGAGTTGTCCGAAGGTGGGAAGGAAGACAACGGCCTCGTCGGTGCTGCTCGTGTTGAGCGAATCGGAGTGCTCGGCGATCGAGTAGGGCTGCGTGCCGAAGCCACCGAGGTTGCCGCCGAATCCGCCGAGGAAGTCGAAGATGTCGAAAATGGGATTGATCGGATCCTGGCTGGCGGAGAGGAAGACGGTGGAGAAGTCCTGGAACTCAAAGTCGGCCGAGGTCGTCGAGAACGAGACGTCGTACGCCGCGAAGATGCTCTGAAGGTTGGCGAGGGTCTGTTCAAGGATGAACTTGTCGAGGGGCACGCCGTTCTGGGTCGTGCCGGCCAGACCGAGCACCCGGGCGTCGTAGCCCAGCAGGTCAGTCGAGAATCCGCCCGCGCGGAGCCAGTCGATGGTGCCGCCCTGGGTCTCGAGGAAGATGTTCTGGGTGCCCTGCACCAGCGAGACAACGCCCTGGCTGACCACGTCGATGGCGTAGTCGGTCTGGAAGGCGCCCTGGAGGTAGATGGCGTAGGGCGCCGCGACGGTGGCGCCGCCGCTCACGCGCCCGGGCGCGGCGAACGTGATGAAGAAGTCCCCGTTGGCGTTGAAGCCGTAGCTGTTGCTGCCATTGGTCGCAATCACGCCGGGCTTGCCGCCGATGGGCGAGAAATCCGACGGCGCGAGGACCAGCGTCGCGTCCGTGAGGCTGTCGGAATTGGTGGTGTCGAAGACGGCGAACTGCACCTGCCCGGAGAAGTCCTGGAAGGAGAAGTCCGAGCGGGAGCCGAGATCCGCGGCGCGGCTGCCAAGATCGGCGCCGACCTCGGTGAGACGAATGGTCACCGTCATCAGCGTTCCGGGCGTGATGGGGTTGCCGCCGTTGAGGTGGAAGATGTCCACATCGGCGAAGACGTCCTTGGGCAGGCCGAAATGATTGGCCGGGCCCAGCGAGGACTCGATGGAGGTTGTCACCGCGCCGTTGGCGCGGGTGGAAGTCACGCCATGGCCGTCGCCGCCCGAAACGATGTCGTCGGCGGTGCCCCGAACGCCATCGGCGCCGGCGTTGAGTGTGAACGTGAATCCACCCAGGGTCAACGTCGTGAAGTCGTCGGCGGTTCCGAACTTCTTGTCCGGGCCGGCGAAGTCAGACGCCGGGGGCGCATCGAATACCGTCTGTCCGTCGCCAGAGTCCGTGACCTCACCGAAACCGGAGTTGCCGTCGTCGAAGATCTCGAGCCAGAAGTGGTACTCGCCGACCGCGCCGGGCAGCGGCCCCAGTGCCGGGATTGTTGCGGGCTGCGAGATCACGCCGGGGTCGGCGTTCCCGACCACCAGTGTGTAGGTGCCGGTGTCGCGGATGAGATAGACCGACTCCGCGTTGACCTTGCCGACCGCTGTCGGCTCGCCGGGGAGCTGCAGCGGCGCCTGTGCACCGCCGGGCGCCGTCAGCGAGACGTTGGAGAACACCGCCGCCCCCTCCAGCGGGCCCAGACGCAGGATCTGGCCGGCCTGGAGCGTCAGCCGGTAGACGTCCATGTCGCCCGTGAAGCGGAAGAAGTCGGTGTGGTGGTCGGGGTGGTCGCCGATCGTGCCGCGAACGACGAACCGCTCGTTCGCGTCGGGCAATCCGTCGGGTGAGAAGTCGTCGTCGAGCACGACGTCCAGGTTGATCGCGTCGTAGAAGTCCACCACGTGCACGACCTGGCCGTTCTGGACGAGGTTCACCGTCCCGGCCGTGAGCTTGTCGCCGGCATCGCCGACGATGTCGTCGTGCGAGTATGTGTCGGAGGCTTCGACGATGCCGTCGTTGTCGCCGTCCAGGCGGGCGCCCACGACCTGGCCCCGCAGCAACTGGCTGTTGAGCACAAACCGATAGATACCCGGGCCCGGCACGCCCGCCAGTCGGGGCAGATCGCGGGAGGTCAGGTTCCGGTCGAACGTGACCACAGCGGTGTTGGTGCTGTTGGTGTACGCGACGGTGTAGTCCACGCCCTCAATGAGGTAGATCTGAACAGACCCGCTGGTGCCACGGACCTCTCGCACCGACAGCGCCGTCGAGAGCGAACTCGCGTCGATGGGCTGATTGAACTCGATCTCGGTGCGATAGACCTGGCTCGACTGCAGCGTGCGAAGGTCGGCCACCTGGATTGGACCGGGCTGGAACTTGGCCGCGACGATCTTGAAATTGCCGACGTCGCCGCCGGGCTGGCCTCCGATCGTGACGGCGCCGATCGAGCCGGTCGAGAAGATGCGGTACGACTCGGTGAACCTCGTCGAGCCGACGCCCGTTCCGACGATTGTCACCGCGCCGATCGAGGAACGGCCGGCCGAGACGCTGTCGTCGCCGGTGCCAAAGAAGCGATCGGGGCCGCGCAGCGCGCCGGCGATCAGATCGGACTCGAAGAAGTTGCCGCCGATCGACACAGAGAGGATGAATCCCGCCGTGGTCTCGTCGGCGTTGATGCCGGTCCCGCCGAACTCGGCGTCCGCGCCCAGGTCTCCACCGGCCATGATCGCCGAGTCGAACATCGCGCCCGTGATGACCACTCCGCCGAGGAAATCGCGGACGCTCAGCCGGCTCTGATTCATGGACGGGGCCGTGAACGCACCGGTCAGGCCGCGGCCCAAACTCCGTCCGACGCGGATCAGCGCGTTGTCAACGGCTCCGCCGGAGATGAAGGACGTCGAGAGGTCGCGGTGTACATTGATCGCGCCCCGCGTCGCGCCGGTGATGCTGATCGTCGCGCCCGAGAGCATGCTGAGCATGACCTCGCCGCGAACGCTCGGGTTGGAGTTGCCGAACGAGCCGGTGATACGCGTGGTCGTCACCACCTGGGCGTCGAACGCGCCCGAGGTGAAGTTCACGAATGTGGCCGTCGCGACGTCGCCGCCGAGGGTGATGCGCCCCGTCGTGTCCACGTTGCGCAGGCCCAGCGTAGTCACCGCGTCGTCGATCACGATCGTGGAGTCGCCGAGCATGTCGGCGAGCATGGTCAGCACGCCCAGCGACGCGTCGTCGCCGGACACGATGTCGAAGTCGGTGACCGTGCCGGTGTTCGACGAGACGGTGAGGCTCGAAGCGACCGTCGTGCCGGTCAGGATGATTCGACCGCCGCCCGAATCCCACCTCGCCTCGCCCGGGCCGGCGAACGTGGCCGTGACCGTCGAGCCGTTGTGCGCGAAGGAGAACGCGCCGGTGAACAGCGTGCCCGGAGGCGACGCGGCGGTCACGATCCTGGGATCGACGCTTCCGAACGTGGTCCCGATGACGTTGAACTTGCCGCTGGCGACGATGCCTGCGCCGACGTTGTCTCCCGAGACCACCACGTTGGTCGCCGTGCCGGCGACGGAGAAGCCCGACACCGTGGAACGACCCAGCGCGGTGCGTCCGTCGTTGTTCCCGTAGACACCGTCGTTGCCGGCCGTCAGCCCCGCAGAAACCACCACGTTGGTCGCGTTGCCGCCGATGGCGACGCCCGTCACATCGCCGCGATGGACCGTGTCGGCGTTGGCACCAATGCCGCCGGGCGCATCGTCGGCGCCCAGGTCGAACAGGCCCGCCGCGATCAGGAGGTTGTCCGCGCTGCCCGTGAACGTGACGGTCTGGACGTTGTCGCCCGCGGCGATGGACGATCCCTTGCCGGTGGTGGACGGGTCGTTGCCGATGCCGCCGGTCACCGACAGCAAGACGACGTTCCTGGCCGCGTAGAACGACGACTCGAAGACCGAGCCGCCGGTTACCACGAAGCTGACGATGTCGCGTCCCGCGGTGATGCTCGGGCCATCGAAGTTCTGTGTCGTCGTGACGCCCAGCGGCAGCTGCGCCCGGAACGCGTCGGCAGCAACCGTCGCCGAGAGCGCGGGGTTCACGCCGACATCGCCGAACACGCCATCGGCCGATGGCAGAATCCGCACGCTGGTGATGTCGTAGTCCGCGTGCAGGCCGCCAAGCAGGTGCCCTGCGGTCAGCACGATGCTCTCGAGGCTGCCGTCGTACGCGGCGATCTGGCCGCCCGGCAGCAGCGAGCCGTTGGTGATCGTCACCAGCGCGATGCCGTTGGAATGACTCGTGATACTCCCGCCGAAGTCGCCGTTGATGGTGACCGGACCGATCCGGCTGAAGGCCGTGATGGATCCATGGCCGAGCGTGTCATTGCCCGCAAGGTGCGTGGCGCGACCGATCGTCACACCCAGCGCTGCTCCTCCGCCACCACCACCTCCGCCGCCACCACCACCTCCGCCGCCGCCGCCGCCGCCGCCCGCGCCGGCGTTGATGCCGATCGTGCCGCCGACTCGCAGATCGGCGTACAGCTGCCCGTTGGGCGCGCTCAGCGTCGCGAGGTCACCCCGGATGAGGATCGCCGTCGGCGTGGAGCGATCGCCCACGTGTCGCCCTGCGATCAGCGAACCGACGTTCGCCGAGATGTCGGTATTGAGAATCAGGTCCCTCGCTGCACTCACCAGAGTGACGGTGCCACGGCTGGTCGTTGTCTCGATCGTCAGATTGATGTCGCCGGTGGTCGTGGCGATCGTGGTGATCGGCCCCGACGACGAGACCAGACCCGAGATGGAGTTGGCGGCGCGCATCAGCGTGAGGCGGCCGTTCTGACCGGTTACGGTGACGCTGGTGTTGATGATGCTCCCGCCGGCGACCAGGCTCTCGATTGGTCCTGCGATCGAGAGTTCGCTCGCGGTGAGGTCCTTCCCAATGGTGGCGTTGGTCAGTCGACCGGCGACAATGCTGCTGGCCCGGACGCTGCCCGTGGTGACCAGCGCGCGGATCTCGTTGTCTACGTCGATGGTGGTGCGGACCATCGAGCCGACGCTGATCTGCTCGCGGATCGTGCCCAGCACATCCACCACGAGGTCGGACATGGATCCGGTCGTCATCTGAGTGGACAGGTTGTCCAGATCACCACCGATCGAGATGAACGACGGACGGAACTCGAGCGCCGTGCCGAACGTGGTCGAGTTGCGATACTCGGCCGCGATGATGTCGATGGCATTGTTGATGATGTTGATGCTCGAGGCATCGAACGCGCCGCCGTTCATGCGGAAGTTCTGCATCGCCAGCGCGATGACGCTCGAGCCGAAGAAGTCCGCATTGGTGCCGGTGATGTTCTGAATGAACCCGCGGGTGGCGCCGGCCTCACCAAAGACGATGCTGGTCCAGAAATCATCGAGGCGGATCGCCCCGATCGTGGCGTTGATGTAGTCGCCGCCGCCCTTGAGATCGACCAGCGCGATGCCGCCGACCTCGTTCTGTTCGCCCACTACGTTGTCGGCCGCGATGATGTAGCCGGAGATATTGGCGCCCGGCACGCGTCCGCCCTCGACCCTGCGGATCTCGTTGTCGGCGAAGATTCCCGAGGTCGCGATGGGCGACTGTGCGGGCTCGGCGATGCCGTCGCCCACTTCCACGCGGTTGACGATCGACGCGTAGACGACGCCCCGCAGGCCGTCGAAGCCGCTGGCAGAGGTCACGCCGTCGTCGTTGATCGACAGATCGGTCAGAATCGCCCCTCCGCCCTGGAGGATGACGTCTCCGACAGAACCATCCACCACGATCGAAGTCACGTTGCCCGTCCGGATGACGACGCCGTTGAGGCGACCGTCGAACGGCAGGCCGGTGTCGTCGCCGCTCGGAGCGGCCGTCTGCGCGTCGTTGACACCACGGTAGAGCGTGCCGTCCCAGGTGCCCGTCGTGATCGCAGAGGCCGTGATGCCAAGCGGCGACCCGACCTCGCCCTGCAGGCCGCCCGCGACGCCCAGTTCCAAGGCGATCGAGTCCGGACCCCACGCGGGCATCGCCGTGAAGCCGAGGTCGCCCCGCACCTCGAGGGTGTTGAGGCCGAGCACGTCGATCGACACGATGTCACCGCCGGGAGTCACGTTCTCGATGTGGTCGAACGCGATCCCGCCGGTCTGCACGATCCGCCATACGTCGATGGGAACCGTCCCAGTCAACTCGACGGCCGAAACAGCCGTCGCATCGAGGATGTCGATTCGCCCGACAGAGATCGGATTGCTCTCGCCTGCTCCACCAACGCTGTTGATCGTGATCGTCCGGCCACCGGAGAGATTTGCCTCGATCGAGCCGATCGCCACGCCCTCGGATCCGTCGATCGGGAGCAGTCTGACCGATCCGATCGGCGTGAGCGAAGCGGCGCCGCTGACGGTGATTCGGAGGATGCCGCCGGAGTCGTCGGTGATCTCCAGCACCTGGTCGACGAACAGTTCGAGCTCCGCGTCGATCGCGCCGCCCGTATCGATCTGCGGAAAGTCCACAAACCGCACGTCCGAGCCGCTGCCGGTGCGGAACATGCGGGGCACCAGGTCGCCGCCATCGATCAGCCCGACATCGGGGTCGCCGGCGTTGATCGCCACATCCTGCGAGACTAGGAACGCGCCGATCGTGCTATGCGAGGGAGTCTGGAAGACCGAAGAGTCGCCCGCGATGTGCGACCCGAGGCGAATGACCCCGATGTCGCCCGAACCACCGGCGGCTCCGGTGGAAACAAAGATGCCCGAGCCGGTCTGCGACACGCCGTTGCCCGGGGCCGTGGTGTCCTGATCGATGCCCACGCCGCCTCGAATATCGAGGAAGCCCAGGCGTCCGCCGATGTTCAGGCTCAGCCCGTTGACGTCGCCCTCGCCGCCCGCCACACTCGCGACCAGCGCGGAGGTGCCGACGTGGAACGCGCCGACGTCACCGCCAACGGTAATGAGCAGCCCAGTGCCCTCGATGTCGGAGCCGAACGAGCCGTCGTACAGCGTCCCGGGAATCGAGACGCTCCCCGACTGCGAACTCATGAGCTCGTCGATGTCCTGGCCGCGATCGTTGACGACCGAACTGGGATCGGCCTCGGTGCCGTCCCCGATGACAAAGCCGGTCCCGATTCGCAGCGAGCCCACGCTGCCCGCCAGCAGGTTGAGCGTCGGCGTGATTCCCGCAACGGTCGTGCCGAGGCTGCCGCCGGTTCGATATGAGCCGACCGTCGTCGGGGCGAGCCCCGAGATGGCCACCGTGTATCCGTTCCCGACGTCGAGATCGCCATCCACGCCCGCGGGATCCCCGATGACGAGGTAGTAGACGCCCGGAGCCGGCGGGTCGAAGCGAAGGATCTGCGCATCCTGGGCGAACGACACACGGTCAAGCGATGCCAGCGTGCGGCCGCTCTCGTCCATGACACGCACGAGCACATCGCTCAGGCTGGCCTGCAAGGTCACGGGCGTGGTGCCGTCCACGGCGAATGCGAACACGTCCGCAGGATCCTCGCCTGTGTTCACGCTGGGATCACCGAATGCGAGCGAGCCGGAGACCACCACGGCGGTGCCGATCGAGCCGATCCATTCCGCCGACAACAGGGTGTCGTTGCGGTAGGTCTGCGGCCCGAATATGAAGTCCTGGCCCGCCGTCGCATCGCCCGGAACGAACGCGTAGTTCTCGACGATCGAGCGGATGATGTCCTGCTCATCGGCGCCCGAGTTCTCGTCGAACGGCTGGAGCCACTCGTGCTCTCCGTACCGCAACATGTCCAGCGGCGGACGAGTCGCCGGGCTGTTGAGATCGCCCACTACGGTCACGTCCATGAAGGAGCGGCCCCCCACCGCGATCTCGCGCGCGGCGCGACCGATCGTGAGACTGGAGCCCGTCCGCACCACATCCTGCACGCCTGCGGGATTCGCGACCCCGACGTCCACGGACCATCCGCCCGCGTCGCCGCCGACCGCGTAGAGCGACACATCGCCCTCGACGGTCGCCGATCCGAACTGCGTGCCAAAAACGATCTCCCGCGCCGCCCCCGAGAACTTGGACGAACCGTAGATCAATCCGGGAAGGTTGACGCGCCCCATCGCAGCGCCATTGAGCACGAACACGCCCTGGTCGGGATTGTTGAACGCCGCGGCGTTGGTGATGGCGACCGAGCCACCGCCCAGCCCGGGCACCACGCCGCCGGGGTTGTACGTGCCGGTCGAACTGTTGTCTCGAACGAAAGGAGACCCCAGGATGAAGGTCCCCGGTCCCGGAGGCAGGCCGGTGAAGATCGGATCGCCATTGGGCTGTACCACCAGCGCGTGACCGAAGCCCACCCCTTCGAATGCGTTGTTCAGGCCCAGCAGTTCCTCGGCCCGCGAGTACACGAATGCCGAGTCGCCGACGCCCTCCTGGTACTGATCCGTAGGCAGGAAGAACGGGTTGCGCGAGGCAGTGGGCTCGTCGGCGTTCTCGATCGTGCCTCCCCACATCGTGAACGATGAACGCTCATCGACTCCCGAGAATGTGATCTTCCCGATGCCATCGTTGAAGTTTGGAACGCCATTGTCGTCAGGGTCCACGATCGTGATCGGCGAGTCGCCGATCTTGCCCAACACGATCGTTTCGCGCACATCTCGGCCGTACAGGTCCAGCACCTGGACCGAGGCGCCAACCGGACCACGGAACGTGACCTCAGCGCCAAAGATTCGTGACTCCACGATGCCCGCGAAATTTCCCGGCGGGATCGTCCCCTCGATGTTGTCGATCTCGAATGCGGCGCTCGGGCCGGACTCGGCCACGAATCGGACACGGTCGAAATTCTGCGGGATCGCGGGATTGTTGACATCAAAGACGAATTCGCCGCGACCCTCCGCCAAGCCGTTCACACCGAATGGCGCCTGGTTCAGATCGCGGAGCGCGGTGCCGCGAAACGTCGCGATCACCTGCCCCTGGAACAGCACCTCCGCACGGACGTTGTTATACGGCAGGCCGAAGGTGCCTGTCGTCCGCTCGATCTCCATCGTCAGGCGCGTGAGCGGCGCATCCACGTCGTCCACGGCTGGGTCATCGCCGAGATCGAACTCGAAACTGACGAACTCGGTGGGATCGGCCAGACGCACCCGCATCCGCTCCGTGCCATCGAGCGGCCCGTCCGGTCCCTGGTCCACGACGATTCGAATGTCCGACCCTGGTGTGATGTTGTGCCGGATGCGCAAGAACGACTCGTCGATCTCCAGCCCACTCGGGATGTTCGCGGCGGCCTGCTCACCGAAGTCCTCGGTCCGCACCAGCGCGTCGTTGGTGCCCACCGCGATGTTGGTCGAGAGGTACGGGATCGTGTACCCGAAGATCGCCCGGGCGGTCCCCAGCCCGTCGCCACCGACTGTGTCGGGGGTGATCGTCAGGCTGAACAGCAACTGCCGGCGCTCGAGACGCTCGATCCCGAAGTGGTCCGGGCGACCCGCCAGGTCGGACAGGCGACGCGCCGAGTTCGGACGCGCCGGCTCAGTCGTCGAGCGGCGGCGAGCGTAGGGGCGATGCACGCGACGCGAATCCGTCATGGGTCATACCTCGCAGTCTGCGCGAAATGGTCCGTCGGTCGTTCCGCCGGGGTTTCCCGCTTGGTGGGCCCGCGTCGGGCCCGGCGGGTGCTCGGAGGCGAGTGGGCGCCTCCATCCCAGACGCGACGGGCGTCGCGTCAGCGCGGCGGTCAGGTACAACGTACCGTATCCGGCCGCTTTGCTCAAGGGCCCGCTAGCGTAGCCGACAAATCAAATCGGCTCTGCTGGCGAGATCCCTTTCGGCTCGGTGAGCGGGTCCGTCTGGGCGGCGAGCGGGGGCCATCCCGTTGATCAGTCCCGACTCGGCGCACCACCATCGCGGCACGCCCTGATGTGATACGCAGGGGCTCCCCGGTAGTTCCCCCGCGCGGCCCTCAAAGCACCCGCCGAGACCTCGGGTATGACCCAAGGACGGTCACCTCTTTGCAGTGGCTGGCCAGCTCCCGCAGTGCCCCGACGACCGATGGATCCTCGCGGTGGCCCACGGCGTCCACGAAGAAGGTGTAGTCCCAGTTCACGGCCCCGCTCGGACGCTTGTCGATGTGCGTCAGGTTCACACCCGAACGCGCAAAGACAGTCAGAGCCTCGACCAAGGCCCCGGGTTTGTCCAAGGTCTTGAACATGATGGATGTCTTGTCGTCACCCGTCCGTTCGGCTTTTTGTCGGCATATCACGAAGAACCGTGTCACGTTGTTGGGCTTGTCCTCAATCCCCTCGAACAGGACGTTGAGCCCGTAGAGCTGACCCGCCAGCGTGGAACCAATCGCCGCGGACGCCGCCGCTGAGCCGATTCCTTCCGCCGTCCTTTGCTCCTCCAGAGCGATCATCGCGGCCCTACTGCTGCTGGGCGCGGGCACGACTTCCGCCTGCGGCATCTGGGTCGCCAGCCAGATCCGACACTGGGCCGCGGCCTCGGGTTTGGCATGGATCCGCCGAACGGCCTTGGCTTCACAATTGGTCAGCAGGGCGTGATGAACCTCCAACTGGACCTCCGCGTAGACCGTGACCGCCTGCGCGTGCTCCAGGAAGGCGTCGAGCGTCTCAAAGATCCCCCCGCCCGTCGAGTTTTCGATGGGCACCAATCCGTAATCCACATGCCCCCGCCGGACCTCCTCAAAGACGCCCGTGATCGTCCGAAGGTCGTCGTAGTCCACCGAGGATCCGAAGTGCTTCGTGGCGGCGAGATGCGAGTACGAACCCTGCGGGCCCAGGTAGCCGATCCGAAGCGGCTGCTCCAGAGCGAAGCTGCCGCTCATCATTTCCCGGAAGATGCCTTCGATGGTCCGGTCGGGAAGTGGGCCCTCATTCGCGCGGAGGGCTCGATTCAGGACTTCCGCCTCCCGATGCGGGGCGTAGATTGGAATGTTATAGGACCTCTTTGACCGCCCGATCTGCTCCACCAACCGGGCCCGCTCGTTCAGCAGACGGACCAGGCGGACATCGATTCGATCGATCCTGACGCGCAGCGCGGAAAGGTCCGAAGACTGCGCTCCCTGGGGTGCGGGTTTCCCGGCTTTGCCGCCGGTGCTCTGACGGGCTGAGACCGCCTTGGGACTTGGCTTCGAGGGGCGTTTGGACATGGTCGAGAGTGATCGGCAGGGCTTTGCCGCCTTCCAAAGCCCAACGCGGCCGAATCCCGAAACCTCAGAGCCGGGAAACCCCAGATAGTAGGAACGTGCTCTTCAAGATCGTGACATCGGGACTTGCCCAGATCAGCGAGCCGTCCCCGGCTTCGGGGTCGGACTTTTCCCCGACGACGGCTCACGGGGTCGTCGCGCTGGGACTGCTTGCCGGCCTGATGCTGTGGAT
Source organism: Phycisphaeraceae bacterium (assembly GCA_020639195.1). Classification (GTDB taxonomy): domain Bacteria; phylum Planctomycetota; class Phycisphaerae; order Phycisphaerales; family UBA1924; genus JACKHB01. The sequence goes on from JACKHB010000002.1 coordinate 563,469, forward strand.
ATTCGGTGGACGAGTTGTTCGTCCCGCGTTCGCTGCCCTAGGCGTGTTGGTCGGCGGAGCCCTGGGCTTCCTGCTCCTGCCGCTGACAGGAGACGATCAGGTGCTGGGAATCCCCACTGCATACGCCGGCCTTGGGGCCGGGTGCGTGGCGGGATTGGTCGCGTCGGTCCTGCTGTTCCGCGCGGCCATGATCCTGTGCGCGATCGGCGCGGGCTGCGCGTTCGGACTGCTCGGGACGATGGTGTTCCTGCAATACGCGCCGAGCCTCATGCCCGAGACACCTCCCTCGGAGGTGCTGGCGTCGCCGCATCGGGCATCGGAGATCGACCTCGATACGTCCGCATTGGCCGCGCGGGACCTCACGTCGCTGAATCTCGCGGACTCCTCCGAGGCGCTGGAGCGCTTTGGCGCACAGATGTTCGAGGGACTCGACCGACACACGCGCCATCTGATCCAGGGCGCCTCGGTGCAGGCCCGTGACTTTGGCGGTCGCCTCTGGATGCAGAGCACATCTCTGTGGCAGGGGCTGACCCAGCGCGAGCGGATGGTGATCATGTGCGCCTCGCTGGTGGGCGCTGGGCTCGGTCTCGTCATCGGGCTCGGAGCGCCGACGAAGTCTGCCCGCCTGGTGACATCGATGGGAGGGGCGGTGGTGATGCTGGGTGCCGTGGCGTGGCTCGCCGAGTCCATGTCGGTGCCCGGCCACGAGATGTTGCACCGCTCGCCGCTCGCCTGGAGCGCGCTGTGGCTCGCGGTGTCGGGACTTGGAGTGTTCGTGCAGAACGCCCGAGCACGCTCCGCCGGCTGACGATCAATCGGGAGACATCTGGATCGACGCTCGCGAGGCTTGATCGTCGGAGACCTGTCGGTCCGGGCCCGCCGCGAGGGCCCGTGCGCGGTTTGCTGCCTCCGTGGGCATCGCCGCGGCCTGACGCGCGTTCTTGAGCAGCGTGTTGGCCCCGATTCCGACGAGCACAGCGCACGCGGCGGAGATGGCTCCGGCGATGCGCCGCGTGACAAACGGCGAGAGATTCGGGGGAGGCCCATCGGCCTTCTCGAGCAACGGCAGCGCGGCAAGGCGCAGGTAGTAGAACGCCGCGATGGCGGAGTTCAGGCCGAGGATGATGACCAAGGGCAACTCGCCCGCGCCGATGCCGCTGGTGAACAGCGGCACCTTGGCGAAGAAGCCCAGCGCGGGAGGGAATCCCAGCAGGCTGAGCGAGCAGAGCACCATCGTCCAACCGACCAGGGGCCTGGTCGAGCAGAGGCCGCGCAGCTCATCGAGGTCGTCGGCCTCGGTGGGTTCGGCGGCATCGCGTCGTTCGAGAGACGCGACCACCGCGAAGGCCCCCACGTTCATGAGGCCATACGCGAGCAGGTAGAACAGCACGGCGCCGATGCCGTTGTGGGCCAGACCGGGACGCGAGCCGGGCCCCGCGATCACACCGACGAGCATGTACCCCGAGTGCGCGATCGACGAGTAAGCCAGGACGCGCTTGGTCGACGACTGCAGCAGAGCGAGCACGTTTCCGACGGTCATCGTCAGGACCGCCATGACCCACAGCGGGGCTCTGACCGCCTCGGGCAGGGAGTGTCCGCCGGGGCCGTGCGTCCAGCCGACGGTCGTGAGCAGCAGGATGATCGCGAAGAACCCGGCGGCCTTGGGAACGAACGCCAGCATGGCCGAGACCGGCGCCGCGGCTCCCTGGTAGACGTCGGCCGTGTAGAAGTGCATCGGAACGGCGGCGATCTTGAACGACACCCCGACCAACGCAAGGAGAAGGCCGATCGCCAGCATCGGATTGATCGCGCCCGCCGCGTCGACCGCGCTGCGAATCGCGACGAGATCCGTCGAGCCGGTCGAGCCGTAGATCAGGGCGAAGCCATAGAGGAAGATCGCGGCGCCGAGCGCGCCGAGGAAGAAGTACTTGACCCCCGCCTCCTGGCTGGCCGTGCCACGAGTCGAGATCGTGACCATCACGTAGGTGGGGAGGCTCGTGAGCTCAAGAGCGAGGAAGAGCCAGATGAGGTCGTCGGCGCTGGTGCAGAGCATCAGGCCCGTGATGCTGAACAGGAAGAACGAATAGAACTCGGCCCGGTTGGTCTTGATCGCGTCGAACGCCTCAGCCCCCGACTTGATGCGCCCCTCGATGGCGCGGTCCACCGAGCCCGACATGAGCAGGAGCACCAGCAGTCCAACCGCGGCGATCGCCGGCTTGGCGAACGGGATCAGCCCGGGAAGGGGCGCGCCCACCTCGCCCTGCGTCATGGATCCAACGATGCCCGCGATGAGCAGGCCGAACCCGGCGATGCTCGCGGTCGCCTGCCGGATTCGCAGGGTCTTGCTCACGCCGAGCACCATCACGGCGCACGTGAAGCCAAAGAGAATGATCTCGGGAAGGAGGATGGGAAGCTTCTCCTTCACTCGCCTTCCCCCGGGGGCTCGTCGTTGGGCGCCGCGACGCCGTGTGACTCGGCATGCGCCGGTGTGGCGCCGGGCTGATGGTCCCAGACCCATTGCGCCTGAGCCGCGACCGGCTCGGCCACGACGTCCAGCACTGGCTTGGGATACAGACCGAGCAGCACGCAAAGGACCGCGATCGGGCTCAGCACGGCGATCTCGCGGACGGTCAGGTCCGTGGGCAGCGGTCCGGCGTGGTGCCCTCTAGGCTCTTTGAGTTGCCCAAAGACGACTCGGCCGGTCATGTACAGAAGGTAGATCGCCGCCACGATCATGCCTGTGCCCGCGAACCCGGCGAACCACGGGCCCAGCGTGCCCGGTGTGGCGCCCAGGCCCTCTCTGCCCAGCCCCGAGGGCGACTGGAACGCCCCCAGCAGGCACAGAAACTCGCTGACAAATCCGTTGAGTCCGGGCAGGCCCACGCTGGCCATCACGAAGAACACCATGAAGGTGCTCCAGATCGGCATCTTGGAGGCAAGCCCGCCGAGTTCGTCCATGTCTCGCGTGTGGTAGCGCTCGTAGACCATTCCGATCAGCAGGAACAGCGCTCCGGTGGACAGGCCGTGGTTGATCATGTACAGCACGGAGCCGGACAGTCCCGGACCGTTGACGGCCACCAGCCCGAGCACGCAGAAGCCAAGGTGGGAAACCGACGAGTAGGCGACGAGCTTCTTGACGTCACGCTGCACCCAGCAGATCAGGCCGGCGTAGATGATCCCGATGATCGCGAGCACGGCGATCAGGTGGGCGTGCTCGACGAGCGCGGCTGGGGTCATGGGCAGCACGAACCGATATATGCCGTAGGTTCCGAGCTTGAGCAGCACACCCGCGAGGATCACGCTTCCCGCGGTGGGGGCCTCGGTGTGTGCCAGCGGCAGCCACGTGTGGACGGGAAACAGCGGGACCTTGACGCCGAATCCGAGCATCATGGCCGCGAGCACCCACGACTGTTCCGAGAGGCTCATGCTCGCGCCCGCGTGGGTGAGGACGCCGATGTCGAGGGTCCAGGTCCCCGCGCCGGCAAACGCGGTGGGCAGCAGCTTCGTGGCATTGAACCAGACGACGTACAGCAGCCCAGCCAGCGCAATGATGGACCCGGTGAACGTATAGAGGAAGAACTTTGTGGCCGCGTGCTTGCGGTTGGTCGAGCCATACAGGCTGATCAGGATGAACATGGGAATCAGCGTGAACTCGAAGCAGATGTAGAACAGCACGAGATCCCGGGCGGCGAAGACGCCGGTCATGGCCGCCTGCAGCACCAGCAGCCACGCGTAGTAGGTCTTGACGCGTTCGGTGATGGCGGTGCGGCTGGCCACGACGCAGATCGGCCCTAGCAGCAGCGTGAGGCCGATCAGCAACAGCGCGATGGAATCGATCCCCACCGACAACCGCAGTCCCAATTCGGGCAGCCACTCGAACCCGCCAGAGGCCTGCATGGCGCCGGGGCGCGACCAGTCGTAGTCGCCCAGCGCCACGAGCCCGACGACGATGGCGAACAGTGTTCCCACGAGCGCGATGTGGCGCGCGAGCTTCGCGGGCGCGGCGGCCACCGCTACGGCGGAGGCCGCCGGAACGAACATCAGGCTGAGCAGGGCAATGGGGCTCATGCGGTCAGCAACAGAACGATGAACAGGACGATGACCAGTCCACCGGCCATCTGGCCCGCGTACTGGTGGAGCACGCCGCTCTGCGCGCGGCGGGCGCTCTTGCCCATCCGTCGCGGCAGCCAGCCGAAGAGATTCACCAGACCATCGACCAACAGCGCGTCGATGAGATGGAAGATGCACGACGCCACATAGAGAGGCCGGCGGATCAGAAACTCGTAGAACTCGTCCACAAACCACTTGTGCTGGGCCCAGCGCGGAATGGGCCCCAGGCGCGGCAGCAGCTCGTCGGCCCGGCTGCGGGCCGCCTCAGTCCGACTGCCGATCATCAGCCCGCCGATCCCCTTGGGCCCGTGCAAGGCCGCGGCGATCAGGATGCCGATCACCCCCACGATCGCCGACACGAAGTACATCACATCGTGCGGATTCATGCCCAGCAGCGTGGCATGGGCGTGCTCCTCGTGCGTGAGATCGTGACGGAACGCCGCGGCGTGGACGGCGTGCTCGCCCTCTCCGATCGAGACCTGCGCGGCGGTCGAGTCGTGCACCATTGAGCCGACCCAGCCGTGCCGGTCCTGTTCGATGAAGTAGGCGCCCGCCGCGGCGAGCGAGAGCACCGCGAGCAGCGCCAGCACCGTGTTGATCGCCCAGCCCGGCGGGTGCGGATGGAACGAGTGATCCGCGTCGTGCGGCTGGGGTGTTGGAGGTTCGGCAGAATGGCCATCGCCCGCGGGCGCGTGCCCATCATGCGCGTGGTCCGCGTGGCCGTGGTCATCATCGGCGTGCACCTCGTCGCCGGGCTCAAAGAGCCTCGGCCCGACGAACACGCGGAAGAAGACCCGAAACGTGTAGTAGGCCGTCAGGCCCGCGGTGAGGATCAGGATCCAGCCCAGCAACTGGTATCCCGGCGTCACGAAGGCCTCGGCGAGGATCATGTCCTTGCTGAAGAACCCCGCCGTGAACGGGAAGCCCGACAGGTTGAGGCAGCCCACGAGCATGGCCACGCCGACGATGAGCCAGCCGCGCATGAACATCACGCCGCTGAGCCTGCGCAGATCGAGCTGGCCCGCGAATCCGTGCATCACCGCGCCGCAGCACAGGAAGAGCGTCGCCTTGAAGAACGCGTGCGTGAAGACGTGGAACGCGGCGCCCGTGCTCGAGAGGAACGCCAGCCCGGCGAACATGTAGCCCAATTGGCTCACGGTGGAGTACGCCATGATCCGCTTGATGTCGAACTGGGCCATCCCGATCGTCGCGGCCAGCAGGGCCGTCAGCGCCCCCACCCACGCGACCACGGGCAACGCCCACTCACTCACAAGGAACAGCGGCATCGTCCGCGCAATGAGGTAGACGCCGGCGGTCACCATGGTCGCCGCGTGGATGAGCGCGCTCACCGGCGTCGGGCCTTCCATGGCATCAGGAAGCCACACATACAGCGGCAGCTGGGCGCTCTTGCCGAACGCGCCGATCATCAGCAGCACCGGGATCGCCTGCACGAGCAGCGGGATGTCCTCGACGCGCCCGGCCTTGAGCGAATCGATGTGCGGCTGCACCAGCGGGAACAGCTCGGCGTACTGCACCGTCCCGAAGTGGAAGAACGTGAGCATCACCCCCAGGGCGAGGCCCAGGTCGCCGATGCGGTTCATGATGAACGCCTTCTTCGCCGCGGCGACCGCGCTTGGCTTCTTGTAGAAGTACCCGATCAGCAGGTAGGAACAGAGGCCAACCCCTTCCCACCCCAGATAGAGAAGGATGAGGTTGTCGCCCATGACCAGGCACGCCATCGAGAACACGAAGAGGCTGAAGGCCGCGAAGAACCGGCAGTAACCGAGACCCTTGTCGTGCGCCATGTACTCGCTGGCGTAGAGGGCAATCAAGGTGCCCAGGCCCGTGACGAAGAGCATCCAGAGCCCCGACAATCCGTCCATGTAGAACCCGAAGTTGGCGATCAGCGTCTGGCCCGGCTCGTGCCCCCACGAGAGGTGGATCCACTCCCAGGCGGTTGTGACGCTCGCGCCCGAGGCCCAGCCCTCTCGCTGCTGGCCATACGTCGCCAGCATCAGCGCGAAGCTCACCCCCAGCGAGACGACGGTGATCCACGCGGGCAGCTTGGTCGAGCGGATCGGCCGTACGCACGCGACCAGACCGCAGAGCACGCAGCTCAGCAGCGGGAGGAACGGAATCAACGCCATCCACCACGCACCCTGGTGGGTGGCGGCCGGGGAGCCCGTGCTCGCGAGGATGACAGGCGTCAGGCCGGTCATCCGCTCATCTCCGACCACTCATCCGCGCTCAGGCTCTCGCGCTTGCGGAACAGCAGCACCACCAGCGCGAGCGCGAGCGCCGCCTCCGCCGCGGCGATGGTGATCACGAAGATCACGAACGTCTGCCCGGTCTGGTTCAGCCAGAACCGGCTGAACGCGATGAGCGCCAGGCCCGCCGCCTGGAACATCATCTCCGTGCACAGGAACATGATGATGAGGTTGCGCCGGGTCAGGAAGCCAATGACGCCGAGCACGAACATCGCGGCGGAGACGAAGAGGTAGTGCGCCAGCGTCAGGCCGCCCATCGGCGCCGGAAACCCCGACTGCGCCAGCAGGACGAGCTCGCTCACGCCATCTCCTCCGAGCCGAGCGGTCTGGCCTGCTGCCTCTTCAACTCCTCGTCCAGTTCGACCTGGCGGCGGCTGAGCACAACGGCCCCGAGCATAGCCATCAGCAGAATGACCCCCGCGATCTCGATGGTGCCGGGATGGCGGTTGAGAAAGTCGAACGCCAGCGACTCGACGTTGCGAACCGCGAGGTCCTCGGGGAGCCCGACGTCGCGGATGGACGTAAACGAGCCGTCGGCGGGGATGCCCACGCGGGCCGTTCGCGCCTGCGCATCGACGAGGGCTAAGCCGCTCGAGCCGATGACCAGTTGCTCCTCCGGCTCGATCGTGCCCGCCGCTCGCAGCGCCCGCTCCACCCTTCGCGGCAGCGAGGCGAGCTCGTTGGCCGGAGGCGTCGCGATCCCATCGCGGGGCAGGCCACGAACGCCCGACACGACCATGGTGGACAGCACCGCGAGCAGCGCGAAACCGGTTGCCGCGGCGAAGAACGGCTCTCTGGCCTCGGCGTCGTACGGGGTCAGCGAGTCGGTTTCCTCTTCGCTGGGAGCCTGCGTCGCCAGCATGATCACGAACAGATAGGTGATCAGAATGGCACCCGCGTACACGATGATCAGCGCGAACGCCATGAACGTCGCCGAGAGCAGGATGTACATCCCCGCCGAAGCCAGGATCGTCAGGATGAAGTACAGCGCTGCGTAGACCGGACGGCGGTTGGTGATGACCCGCAGCCCCGCCCCGAGGGCAATCAGGGCGAACACATAGAAGTAGATGCTGGGCATCTGGTCCGGCGTTCGATCGGCCGCGCGCAGCGTGAACCCCAGCAGGACCATGCCCAGCCCGATTGCGCCCAGCAGCCCCCCGAGCAATTGCGGCGAGACTCGGCGCCTCGGGAGGCTCGCGGCTACACCGATCCCGCCGACAGCGATGCCCGCGTAGAGCAGGAACGGATGGATGATCTCACCCAACGCCGGACCCCGGCCGCGCGAGCGCGGATCGTGCGACGACAACTCCCCGCCGGTTCCCGGCGAGGGGGTGGAGGATAGATGGGCGTGCGTGCGCGGGCAACACGCTGGGGCCCTCCGCGACGCCCGCGCAACCGACAGGATGCCGCTTCGAGCTCGGGTAGGATCCGGCGTGGAGCCCTCTCTGCGCCCAACCGTCTCGGGCTGGCTTGTCCAGCTCCCCAACGCGCTGACTGTGGCCCGCGTGGTGATCGCCGCGGCCTTCATCGCCGTGGCCTCGCTCGCGGAGTTCGGCGAGGGCGGGACGCCCCCTCGCACGCACCTGTGGATCGCCCTGGGGCTGTTCATCGCGGGCGCGATCACCGATGCGCTCGACGGCCATCTCGCGCGGCGCTGGCGCGTCGTCAGCCAGTTCGGGCGGGTCATGGACCCCTTCGCCGATAAGTTCCTCGTGCTCGGCGCGTGCGTCATGCTCGCGGGGCCACAATTCACGACGTACGCGTTGATCGATGGCGCCAACGGCGGCGACCACGCATGGACTCGCATCCAGGTCTCCGGTTTCGCCACGTGGATGGCCGTCGTCGTCCTCGCCAGAGAGCTGCTCATCACGTCGCTGCGCGGGATCATCGAGGGACGCGGGCAATCCTTCGCCGCGCTGCCCGCGGGCAAGATCAAGATGATCGTGCAGTCCATCGGTCTGCCGCTGATCCTGCTCACGATGGCCGCGGCTCCCGATCCGACCACCGGAACCGCCCGGTGGGCCATCGTGATCGCGGCCTGGACGACCACGCTTATCACGGCGTGGAGCGCCGTCCCCTACTGCTTCGATGGATTCCGCAAGCTCGGCGCGCCGATGGAGACCGCATGAGGCGACAACGAGGCCTGGTGCTCGCATCGACGTTCGGCCTGGGATACATGCGCCCCGCGCCGGGCACGTGGGGATCGCTGCCTCCGGTGATCCTCGCGCTCGTGCTGACGCAGGCCGGCCTGGGCCCTCTCGAGTCGCCGTGGGCGTACCACGGCGTGCTGGTCGCCGTCCTGATCTTCTTCTCATTGGCCACTGTGATCTCCGGCGACCTCGCCGAAGCTGTGGCCGGCCGAAAGGACCCGAGCCTTGTCGTGGCCGATGAGACGGCGGGGCAGTGCCTGCCGCTGATGGCGCTGCCGCTGGTCCCGTTGACCTATTCCTGGCGCGCCGCGTTCTGGACGCTGGCCTGGCTGGCCGGCGCGTTCGTCGCCTTCCGCCTGATGGACATCCTCAAGCCCCCGCCCGCGGCCCAGCTGCAACGCGTGCGTGGGGGTTGGGGCATCCTCATCGACGATCTCGTCGCAGGATTGCTCGCGCTGGCGATCATGCAAGCATCGATCGCGATCTTCGCGTGAGCGACACGATCAGTGGGCGAGCTCCCAGCCACGAGGCCCCTCACACATGGGGCCGCGGAACCGCCGTAGTCGTTCTCGCCCGGAGCTAGGCCTCGTCGCCCGCCGCCCCGTCTGGAGCATCTTCCTCGGGCTCGGGCGCTTTCCACACGTTGTTCGAGTCGTCCACATCGGGCGTCAGCTCATCGGGGTCCACGATGACCTCGAGCACGTGCCGACCACCCGTGTCCCACTGCGTGGTCCAGCGCGTGTTGGCCGCCCAGATCTCAACCGGAAGCCGGCGGACCTCCTCGGTGCCGTTGTCGTACACGACCTTGAATTCCAGAGGCATCACGAGTTCTCGCCGCGAGCTGAACGTCGCCTGCACCGTCCCCGTGAACTCGCCGGGTCCCGACTCCGTCTCGCGTCCCGTCTGTTCGACGACCTCATCCACCGCGAGATCCAGCACCCCCGTCTCGTAGAACCAGCCGCGCCAGAACCACGTCAGGCTCTCGCCGCTGGCGTCTTCCATGCAGCGGAAGAAGTCCTCCGGGCGCGGGCTCTTGAACGCCCACAACCGGATGTACCGGCGGAATGCGAAGTCGAACCGCTCCGGCCCGAGCACGTATTCGCGCAGGATGTAGAGGCCCGTCGCGGGCTTCTCGTACCCGAGGAATCCCAGCCGTCCATCGGCCATCTGATCCGGGGGCGTCATCATGGGCTGCAGCCCCGGACGCGACATCGTCCGCGCCGTCCCGCGCGGATTGCCCCGCCCCGATGGGCCATCCTCGTCGTACCGCTCCATCTGCGAGTAGATGTTGATGAACGTGTTGAATCCCTCGTCCATCCACGCGTACCGGCGCTCGTCGGTGTTCACCACCATCGGGAACCAGTTGTGCCCGATCTCGTGCGTCGTCACTCCGTACAGCCCACGATCGCTGCTGCGCGAGCGGCAGAAGATGATCATCGGGTACTCCATGCCCCCGACGATCCCGTTCACGTTGATCGCCACCGGGTACGGATACTCGAACCACCTCGCGTTGTACCCCTCGATCGCGAACCGCAGCATGTCCGTCGAGTTGCTCCAGTGCTCGATCCCCTCCTTGGGATACAGCGACTGCACCAGCGTCGCATGCGAGGCGCCCTGTACCGCCGCGGCATCCCAGATGAACGCGTCGCTGGCCGCCCACGCAAACGTCCGCACGTCGTGGGCCACGAAGTGCCACGTCAGCGGACCGTCGCCCTCGGGCCGACTCGAGGGCTCGCCGACTTCCTCTGCCGACCGCAGCACCACCGTCTCGCGGCTCTGGCTCGCCCGCGCCATGCGCTCTCGCTGTTCGGCCGTCAGCACGCCCTCGGGGTTCTGCAACTCGCCCGTCGCGCCCACGATGAAGTCCCGCGGCACGGTCAGCTTGACGTCGAAGCTCCCAAAGTCCGTGTAGAACTCGCCCGCGCCCAGATAGGGCAGGTGATTCCAGCCGTACACGTCGTCGTACTTGACCACCGACGGAAACCACTGCGCCAGCTCGAAGATCGTTCCTTGCTCCACCTCCTCGATGCCCAGCCGGTCCGAGCCGTAGGGCGGAATGTCGAACGAGAACTCAAGCGACACGCTCACGGTCCCGCCGCGAGGCTTCAGGCTCTGCGGAAGGTCCAGACGCGCCACCGTATCGACGATCTGTGGTTCCACGCCCACGCCGTCGATCCGAACGTTCGTCACGCCGACCCCACCATCAAACGCGTCGCGGTTCCCGAATCGCCCGCGCGGACGCGTCATCCTCGCGCCCTTGCTGGAGGGATTGAACAGATTCTGCTCCAGGTTGATCCAGATGTACTCGAGACTGTGCGGTGAGTTGTTGGTGTACGTGATGGTCTGCGTCGCCGTGACCCGGCGATGCTCCGCATCGAGCGTCGCCTCGATCACGTAGTCGGCCCGGTTCTGCCAGTAGGCCGGCCCGGGCGCGCCGCTCGCCAGGCGAGCCTCGTTGGGATCACGCCACGGCAGCGGGCTGAAGATCGTGCTCTCATCGCGCGGTGCACCCGCCCGGAGGAACTCGGTGCTGAACCCACCACGCCCGCCACGTCCACCTCGGGGGCGATCCGGCGCCGCCGGCGGGGTCTGAGCAGAGTCGGCGACGGGCTGGGTTTCCGCCTCGCCCTTCGGACGAGTCACGCACGACGCCAGCACTCCAACCATCGCTCCCAGCACCACGGCGCGGCATCCACCCATCGCACGTCTCCAGTCAGGGGTCTCTTCGCGAAGAGGCGATCCTAGCAGATCCTCCCACGCTCCTGCGCTCGTCTCCCTCCATGACACACCGCGGTCGCTCCCTAGACTCCCCCGGTTGAGAGTCGCCTCCCAGCGAGACGACCCGCGCCGAGGAGATCAATGCTCTGCGAGTGCGGCCAAGCCGAGGCCACCGTCCACGAGGTGCTCATCAAGGGCGACAAGCAGGTCGCCCGGCATCTCTGCGAACAGTGCGCCCGCAAGGCCGGCATCGACCCCAAGCCTTCGGGCTCCATGACCGAACTCATCGCCAAACACGCCATGGGTCATTCCATGGGCATTGGCGCCCAGATCGTCACCGCCCCCAAGCGTGCAGCCTCCTGCCCGAGCTGTAAGACGACGTACGACTCGTTCAAACAGAACGGCGTCTTGGGCTGCCCCGAGTGCTACACGACCTTTCTTGAGGTGCTGACGCCCCTGCTCGAACGCGCCCACGAGGGCGCGACCCACCACGTCGGCAAGATCCCCCGCCGCGCCCTCGACTCGACCAAGTCCCACCCCGGCTCGCGGATCGACGCCCTCCTCGGCTCCCTGGAACAGCGGGCCGAACGCCTCGCCACGCTCCGCAAGCAGCTCGACGAGGCCATCCGTGCCGAGCAGTATGAGCGGGCCGCGAAGGTCCGCGACGAGATCCGCTCCCTCGGCGAGATCGTCGATGAGGGTGCCGAACCGGAGCCGTCATGACAACTCCGGCCAAGGACCCGACCCCGGACACCTTCCCGACCGCCGAGCTGCTCGGGGGCGCCGCCGAACTGCTGCGTCCCGACGGCCCCGACCACGACGTGGTGGTCTCCTCGCGCGTCCGTCTGGCCCGGAATCTCGCCGGCTTCCCGTTCGTCGCCCACGCCTCGCGCACCGATCGAAACCAGATCCTCGATCTCTGCCGCCATCGGCTCGCGGCCGCCGACGGCCCCGGGCCGTTCACGTGGCTCCGGGTCCATGACCTCAAGGCCGTGGACCGGTCCCTGCTCGTCGAACGCCACCTCATCTCCAAGCAGCACGCAAAGGGCGCCATGGCGGGCGGACAGGGCGGGCCCGATGAGCCCCGCGCCGCGGCGATCTCACTTCCCCTGGAACGCCTGAGCGCCATGGTCAATGAGGAGGACCACCTCCGGCTGCAGAGCCTTCGCGCCGGCCTCGCGCTCGCGGACGCCTATCGCGACGCCGATGCGCTCGACGACCACATCGAGGCCGGGCTCGACTTCGCCTTCCACCCAAGACTCGGCTACCTGACCGCCTGCCCCACCAACGTCGGCACCGGCGCGCGATTCTCCGTCATGCTCCACCTCCCGGGCCTCCGCATGACCGGCGACATCGAGAAGGTCAAGAGGGCAGCCGACGACATGTCGCTGGCCATTCGCGGCTTCTATGGCGAGGGATCGCAGAACATCGGCGACTTCTACCAACTTTCAAACCAGACCACCCTGGGCAAGAGCGAACGTGTCCTGCTCCACGACATGGAGTCGTCGATCGTGCCGCGGGTCATCGAGTACGAACGGCTCGGACGCCGCATGCTGATCGAGCGCCGTCGTGACATCCTCGAAGACAAGGTCAGCCGCGCGCTGGGCCTGCTCCGCAGCGCCAGGCTCGTCGCCAGCGATGAGGCCATGGGCCTGCTCAGCCACGTCCGCCTCGGCATCGTCCTGGGATTGATCCCCGACGTGCCTCTCGCGACGGTCAGCGGCCTCATGCTCCTGGTCCAGCCCGCCCACCTGCAGCGCAAGATCGGGCGCGAGATGCCCCAGGCCGAACGCCGGCGCGCCAGGGCCGACCTGCTCCGCGCCACCCTGGGCCGCGAAGGGCTGCTCCGCGATGATCCCGCCCGCTGAACAGCCATCGGCTCAGGCCCGCTTCCGGTGGCCCCCGGCCCCTGCGCCCGAAGCCGAAACGACGCAACCCGAGCCCGAGGCGGCCCCCGAGCCACGAGTCGGCGAATCCGTGGTGGATGCTGCCGCCTCGTTCTGGCTGGGACGGACCGCCCGATCATGGGCGGCTCGGGCCGCAGCCGCGGGCTGGGCGCCCGAGTCTCCCCTCTCGGCGTGCCCGCGCTGCGCCGTCTCCGTTGGCCCCTTCGAGGCCGACGCCGATGGCTGCCCAGCCTGCCGCGACAGACGCCTCCCCTGGGTCCGGGCGATCCGACTCGGCCCATACGACGGGGTGCTGAAGGGGGCGATCCACGACCTGAAGTTCACGGCGTGGCGGCGCATCGGCTCTGAGCTGGGAGCCGCTCTGGGAACTCGCGTGGCCTCGGCCCTGGGCCGGAGCGAGGTCCCTCTCTCCAATCTGGTCGTTGTTCCGGTCCCCATGAGCCCGCGCCGGCGCCTGAGTCGCGGCATCGACCACACGATCGTGCTCGCCCGATCTGTTCGTACTATAATAGGATGTCGGCTCGCTCCCGTTCTCCACCGTCGGCATCGCCCGGAGCAATGGATGGTGCCGTCCAGCCGGCGCGCGGCGAACGTTTCGGGCGCCTTCCGACAGCGCCGCCCCTTGCCGTCCGGGACCACCGGAGTGGTCCTTGTGGACGACATCTTGACAACCGGTGCAACACTGCGAGCGTGCTGCCGAGCCCTTCGCCGAGCCGGCCGAGACGCGGGAGATGGGTCGCGCCCGCCTCCGATCTACATAGCAGTCTGCGCCGTCAGTGAGCCCCGAACACGCCGCGTGTGGGACGTTCCGGTACCGGACAGCCAGGGCGGGCCGGAACTGCCGACGAGCGGCTCCGGGGGGCGTTTTGTGGCGCGGAACGATTGACTCCCCCGCGCTGCGGAGTACTATCCCCTTCGCCGTCAGATTTGGCGGACGGCAGGGAAACGGGCGTCGTTCGCGGCGATTCGGGACCTGCCACTGATCCTTGACAAGTGAACAGTCGGGAGTATCGCGAGGATGTGCGGTGTCGTCACCGGCCACGAGCCGGGCCCACGAGCGGGCGCGACGATGCCGAAAAACACTGCTCGACGGACCGATCACAGCGGTCCGTGGGCTGGCATTCTCGTGAAGCTGTCCGTTCCTTCTGCCTGAAGGGACGGACGTGCCCTCAAATGTCAGCTTTGCCGTCGGGCTAGCCCCCCGACGGGGCCCGCGAACCCCGCGGGCCAGACCGGCCCCGTCCGATGGACGGGGTTTCCGGGATCACATATCGAAGAGATCCGGGGCGACCCGGTGATCAGAGAACTTCAATTGAAGAGTTTGATCCTGGCTCAGATTGAACGCTGGCGGCATGGCTAAAGCATGCAAGTCGAACGGGTCGCAAGACCAGTGGCGGAAGGGCGAGGAATACGATCGTACGTGCCCCGAGGTGGGGGATAGCCGCGGGAAACTGCGGGTAATACCCCATGTGCTCTCCGGAGGAAAGGTTTACCGCCTTGGGAGCGGCGATCGTCCTATCAGGTTGTTGGTGAGGTAACGGCTCACCAAGCCGAAGACGGGTAGCGGGTGTGAGAGCATGACCCGCCGCATCGGGACTGAGACACTGCCCGGACTCCTACGGGAGGCTGCAGCGACGAATCTTCCGCAATGGGCGAAAGCCTGACGGAGCAATGCCGCGTGTGGGATGAAGCAGCTTCGCTGTGTAAACCACTGTCAGGTCCTCGAACCAACGATCAGGACCAAAGGAAGGGCCGGCTAAACTCGTGCCAGCAGCCGCGGTAAGACGAGTGGCCCAAGCGTTAATCGGAATCACTGGGCTTAAAGGGTGCGCAGGCGGACCGGCAAGCGTCTTGTGAAATCCCCCGGCTCAACCGGGGAATTGCGGGGCGAACTGCCGGTCTTGAGGCAGGTAGGGGCCGACGGAACTATCGGTGGAGCGGTGAAATGCGTAGATATCGATGGGAACGCCAGTGGCGAAGGCGGTCGGCTGGGCCTGTCCTGACGCTCAGGCACGAAAGCGTGGGGAGCAAACAGGATTAGATACCCTGGTAGTCCACGCCGTAAACGATGTGCACTGGATCGGAGCGGTTCTCACGCCGTTCTGGTCGTAGGAAAACCATTAAGTGCACCGCCTGGGGAGTACGGTCGCAAGGCTAAAACTCAAAGGAATTGACGGGGGCTCACACAAGCGGTGGAGCATGTTGCTTAATTCGAGGCAACGCGAAGAACCTTACCTGGGTTTGACATGCACGGATTAGTTCTTGGAAACAGGAATGACACCCGCAAGGGTGGAACGTGCACAGGTGCTGCATGGCTGTCGTCAGCTCGTGCTGTGAAGTGTCGGGTTAAGTCCTCTAACGAGCGCAACCCCTATCGCTAGTTACCAGCGGGTCATGCCGGGGACTCTAGCGAGACTGCCGGTGTCAAACCGGAGGAAGGTGGGGATGACGTCAAGTCCTCATGGCCCTTACATCCAGGGATGCAAACGTGCTACAATGGCGCGTACAAAGCGAAGCAAGGCCGCGAGGCGGAGCAAATCGCAAAAAGCGCGCCCCAGTTCGGATTGCAGGCTGCAACTCGCCTGCATGAAGTCGGAATCGCTAGTAATCGCGCATCAGCTACGGCGCGGTGAATAAGTTCCTGAGCCTTGTACACACCGCCCGTCACGTCATGGGAGCCGGGAGTGCCCGAAGTCGCCGCATCTCAGCGGTGCCTACGGCAAGACTGGTGACTGGGACGAAGTCGTAACAAGGTAGCCGTAGGAGAACCTGCGGCTGGATCACCTCCTTTCTAAGGGATTTCCTTAGACCTGGCCCAGCGCGCCATGTGCGCAACGGGACGCAGAGAGATCTGCACCAGGACCGTGGGCACACCCTCGCCCGCTCAACCCGAGCGGACATCCCGTCGGCAACGACGGGACAAGATCTCCCGACTGTCAACTTCTGCAGGGCCCACCCTCACCGGTGGGCCCTGTCTTTTTTGTCCTCCCCGCGTGAGCAACCCCACGTCCCTCTCGTTCCAGTCCCGGGCGGCACACCGTCGCCCGGACACGAACAAGGGAGACAGGCCATGACACGCATCCTCGCCGCCACCGTCCTGACCGCCGTCGTCGGCTCCGCTTCGGCCCAGACCGTCTGGGTCGACTTCGGGGGCACCGGCGGCGCCGCCACGACGCCCCAGGGCGCCATCACCCCGCTGACCGCAGGCTTCTACCCCGGCCTGGGCGCCGGCCAGACCGCCGCGCTCCGCCAGTCCGTGTTTACCAACCTCGTCAACAAGTACGCGGGCTGGGGCCTGAACTTCGTGCAGGCCAACCCCGGCGGCGCGTTCCATCACCTCGTCATCGGCGACACCGGCACCAACGAGCAGGGAGCGCTGGGCATCGCCGACGAGATCGACTTCCGCAACAAGCGGGCCGCCAACACCGTGAGCATCGTCGGCCGCCAGCACAATCCCCCCGTCAACCCCGTCTACACCCTCCCCCAGGTCGCCAACATGCTCGCCACAACCGCCGCCCACGAACTCGGCCACGTTCTGGGCCTCAACCACAACGACGTGGTCAGCACGTTCGTCGGCGCTGGCGGCGGCGGCGCCGGTCAGGCCGCGGTCCAGGCAAACGAGGTCATGACCGCCGTTCGGACCTTCAACGGCGCCAATGAATTCGGTTGGAAGACCTTCGGCGCGTACAGCCAGCAGAAGCTCCACATCTCCACCGCCGGCATCAATGTCCAGGACGAGACAGGTGCCGCGGGATTCGTGCTGCCCGCCGCGGCGGACCCCGCTCGGGCCGGCGATGCGGGAGGAACCGTCGCCACGGGAACGCCCTTGGCTTTCGATGCGTTCCGGCGCACGACGGTCCTCGGAACGCTCAACAACGACGTGGACGTCTTCACCTTCAACGCCGCGGCCGGCACGCGGGTCACCGTCGAAGCCTTCAGCCAGATCCTCACCGACACCGACGGTGCCGGCCCGCTCCTGGGCCGAATCGCCAACGCCATTAACCCGGTCATCTCCATCCTCAACGGCGCGGGCGCGGTCATCCAGGCCCAGCAGTACAGCCCCGCGACCAACTTCGACGGCAACTTCGCCGGCGACTTCGGTTCCGACGCGATGATCTTCCAGTTCGCCATCCCCGCCGCCGGCCAGTACGCCGTGCAAGTCGCCGGCGGGGCCGACTCGGTCGGACAGTATGAGCTTCTCGTCCTGGTTCCGGCGCCCGGCTCGCTGGCCCTGGCCGGCCTCGGCGGAGTGCTCGCCATTCGCCGCCGCCGCGCGTAGCCCCGAATCCCGCTCACGTGCTCCGGCGGGTCGTCGCGTCTCGCGACGGCTCGCCGTTTTCTCGATACCTACAGCGGAATCTCGAGCCCCTCGACCGCGATCTCGAATCCGGCGGCCTCGGTCCTCTCTCGCTGGATCGATCGCGGCTCGAGCAGCGGGTTGCTGTGGTTCATGTGCGTCAGGATCACCCGCAACTCGCCCCTCTCAACCCTCTCTCGCAGCAGTTCCATTGTGTCGATGACCAGCGGATGCCCGATCGCCGTCAGGTCACGCCCGGGCAATTCCTCGCCGTCAAAGAACGTCGCATCGAGGATCGCCACCTCGCAACTCGACAGCAACTCAAGCGCCCGCGCTTCCCATCGATGCCACGGGTCGCAATCGGGAAGGTACAGGACACGCTGGGTGGGTCCACGGATCAGCACGGCGACCGTGTCCGACAACTCATCGCGATGCGGCACGCCGACCGGCGTCCAGGCGACGCCCCCCACCGCCGCCGTCTCGACTCCGGGTGCGATCTCCTCGATCGAGATCTCCTCGCGCCGCACCAGCTCCGACCACGGCGCGTTGCCCCGCAGGAATGCCGCCATCCTCTGCGTCGCGCTCACCGGCAGGCCGGACGTGTGCATCACCTCGAACCCGAACTGCGCAAGACCGAGGTAGTGCCCGATGTGCGCATGCGTGAGGATCACCCCGTCGATCGGTGCGCGATCAACGCCCCGACCGCTGCCACCACGGACATCTCGCAGCAGCCGCAACTGACGACCCACATCCGGCGTGGCGTCGATCAGCACGACCCGATCACGCCCATCCACCGGAACCAGCAGCGCACAACTCGCCACGTACCGCGCTGGCCACCGACCCGCCGCGGCGGCCTCGCACCGCACACACGAGCACCCCGCGTGCGGAAGACCCCCATCCTGCACGCTGCCCAGGATCCGCAGGCGCGGTCCCTCGATCGGCTCGGCCGCGCGGCACGCGCCGAGCACGACCCCTAGCACCACGAGCCACAGCATCGAAACGACCCGCGACGATCTGGCCGCGCCGGTGCTCATTGCGTCGGGCGAATGGGTCGCCGTTTCGCGTGCCGGATGATGCGCCCCGTCACGAGGAACACAAGGTCCTCGGCGATCGAGGTCATCAAGTCTCCGACCCGCTCCAGCTCCCGCCCGATCCGGTAGATGTGCAGGCCGTTGACCACGCAGTCGGGATCGTCGCGGATCATCGCGGCGGTCTCCTGGAAGAGCTGCCGATCCAGGTCGTCCACGATCTCGTCGGTCGAAACCAGCGACTGCGCCGATTGCACGTCCTCGTTGAGCACCGCGCGCATCGTCACGTGGCACATCACCGGCACACGATCCGACAGCTCCAGCAGCGATGCCGGCCACACCGGCGGCCGTTCTCCATCCATGCGCGTGAGGATCTTGGCGATGGATGAGGCGTGGTCGGCGACGCGCTCCACCGCGCCGTTGGCGCGAAGAATGAACGCCAGCATGCGGAAGTCGGCCGCAACCGGCTGCTCGAGCGTCATCAGCCGATAGGCCTCCTGCTCGATCTCCACCTCTTCGAGGTCCACCTCGTCGTCCACGCGGCGCACCTCGCCCGCCGCTTCTCGATCCCATCCTCGCAGCGCATTGAGCGATCTCTCGAGCATCTCGATGGCAAGCCCCGCTTCGCGGATGAGGCGTCGCTTGAGCTGGACCAGGCGCCGTTCGAACAGGGTCATGCCGTGTGCCTGAAGGGAGCGGAATCAACCAGTATCGTACACGGACCGATCATCGCTCCACTCTTTGCGCATTCTTGCGCGAAGGCTTCCGATTGGTCTCACGCTCCGACGCCTGGCCGGTCGGCCGTTCCCCGCCGAAGCGCGCCCGCAGCACCCGAAGCAGCGTCGCCGGCTCCAGGTAGCTCGCCGGCGGACGCCAGAACACCTCGTGCGTGTCGTCGTTCTTCTCCGGCGCAAGCACTCGGACCGTCCCGGAAGCGCCCTCGAGAGTCCGCCGCACGTCCTCAGGCCTTCGCGCCCGGAACACCAGGTCCTGATCGCGCAGCACCAGCGACCGCACGCCCGCCGACGCCAGCCCGATCCGAACCTCCGCCAGCGCCAGCATCGTGACCACGCCGGCAGGCGGCGAACCGTACGCCGCGCCCAGGTCGCGCTCGACAGTGCTCACCGACTCGAACGAGTCCGCCGTGGCGATCCGACGGTACGCCTCAAGGCGACGCCGATCGCTGGGGATGTACGCCCGTGGGATGGTCCCGCTGACCGCGACCTCAACGCTCGTGGCGCTCTGCGCGGGCGGGGGCCGCTCGTTCCTGAGATCCGTCACCGCGCCGTCCAGCAGGCGGCAATACATGTCGTACCCGACGGCCGCGATGTGCCCCGACTGCTCGGCCCCGAGCAGGTTGCCCGCGCCGCGGATCTCGAGGTCGCGCATCGCGATGCGGAACCCCGCGCCCAGCATGCTGAACTGCTCGATCGCCTGCAGCCGACGCTTGGCCACCTCGCTGAGCGTGCGATCGTCCGGCAGCAGCAGGTAGCAGTACGCTCGGTGCTTCGAGCGACCCACGCGCCCGCGAAGCTGGTGCAGGTCGGCCAGGCCGAAGCGGTCCGCATCGGTGATGAACATCGTGTTCGCCGAGGGAATATCGATCCCCGACTCGATGATCGTCGTCGCCACCAGCACGTCGGCCTCGCGACGAAGAAACGCCAGCATGACGTCCTCGAGCTCGTGCGCCGGCATCTGCCCATGCCCGACCACGATCCGCGCCTCCGGCGCGAGCCGCCGCACCTCGTCCGCCACTCGACGGATGCTGCGAACCCTGTTGTGCACGTAGAACACCTGGCCGTCACGCGCCAGCTCCCGCGCGATCGCCCGCGCGATCCGGCGGTCGTTGTGGGGAAGCACCTCCGTCACCACGCTCCGTCGATCCGAGGGCGCGGTGGTCAGGCTCGAGATATCGCGCAGCCCGAGCATCGCCATGTGCAGCGTTCGCGGGATCGGCGTCGCCGAGAGCGTCAGCACGTCCACCGTCATCCGCAGGCGCAGCAGGCTCTCCTTGTGCTCAACGCCAAATCGCTGCTCCTCATCCACCACGACCAGGCCGAGGTTCTTGAACGCCACGTCCCCGCTCAGCAGCCGATGCGTGCCGATCAGCACGTCCACGCGACCCGCGCCAAGGTCCGACAGCACGGCCCTGGCCTGGGCGTCGGTCTTGAACCGCGTCAGCGATTCGACCCGCACCGGGTATCCCGCGAAGCGCTCCCCGAAGCTGCGCTCGTGCTGGACCGCCAGCAGCGTCGTGGGAACGAGCACGGCGACCTGTCGCCCCGCCTCGACCGCCTTGAACGCCGCCCGGATGGCGAGCTCGGTCTTGCCGAATCCCACGTCGCCGCAGATCAGCCGATCCATCGGGCGGGGCGCGCTCATGTCGCGCTTGATCTCCGCCAACGCCGCCAGCTGGTCCTCGGTCTCCTCGTACGGAAAGTCGTCCTCGAACTCGCGCATCAGCGCCGAGTCTTCCGGATACGACACACCCGGCATCGACTCCCTGGCCGCGCGAACCCGCAGCAACTCCGCCGCGAGATCGCGCACGCTCTCGGCCACGCGCGCCTTCTGGTTCTTCCAGCGCGCCCCGCCGAGGGTCGAGAGCGGCGGCTTGCCCTTGAATCCGCCGATGTACCGCTGGACCAGGTCGATCCGTGTCGCCGGCACGTGCAGGCGGCTGCCGCCGTCGAACTCGAGCGTCAGATATTCCTCCGGCTCGGCGTGCTTTGAGTGAGGCCGGCCGGGCAGCGGCCTGGGCCGGATCATCTCCAGCCCGACGAACCGGGCGATGCCGTGGTCCGCGTGCACGACGTAGTCGCCGATATCGAAGCCCAGGAACACGTCCGTGGACTTCGCATGCCCGAGCCTCGCCGTCCGGCGTCTGGGCTCAAAGCGGTGGAGCAACTCGTGGTACGGCGCCACGCGAAGCGCGCCTCCGGTCGTGTCCAGCTCGAATCCGCGATGGACGTACGCGTCCACGATCTCCGGGCCTGCGCTCCCGGGAGCATGCTCGGCGATCAACTCGGTCAGACGCGCTCGCTCCGCCGCTCCCTGGCACGTGAAGACCAGCCGAGTCGCCCCGTCGCCCGAGCGCAGCTCGCCGATCGCCTCCCCGACATCCCGAGGCAGGTCGCGAAGGCCCCGCAGCGGCAGGTCCACTCGCTCCGCGGCTCCCGCGACGAATCGGCCGATCTCAACCACGGCGTGTGCCCGCTGCTGGATCGCCGCCAGCACCGCCGGTGGTCCGAAGATGCCGTGCCCGTCCAGCACACGCTCGAAGTAGCCGCGCCCCTGCTCGACGATCTCCATCGGCTCGTCGAGCACCGCGACCAGCCCGCTCGGAAGCACGTCGAGGAAGCTGACGCCTCCGACGACCCTGGCCGCGCGATCCGCCGCGGCGATCAGTTCACACCGATCCAGCGCACGATCGGACCCCATCGTCGCGATGTCGATCTCGCGGATGGTCTCCACGTCATCGCCGAAGAAGTCCAGCCGGACCGGACCATCGCTCCCGGGCGAGAACACGTCCACGATCCCGCCGCGGACCGCGAAGTCTCCCGGCTCATCGACCGCTTCCACTCGCTTGTACCCGGCCCGGTCGAGCCAGTCGAGCAGCTCGCCCGGAGGCAGACGCTGTCCCCGCTCGATCGTTCGCGCCAGGTCGTCGAGGCGATCCGGCGAAATGCACTGGCTGCATGAGCGCATGGACGCTGGCGATCACGACGCTCGCGGCCTTGCCATCGAGCCCGCGCGCACGCCGCACGGCGCCCACCCGCTCGCCCACGAGGTCCGCGCTGGCGCCCGTTTCGCCCGGCAGCGCCTCGATCGCCGGGAGCCGGACCACGGGCACACCGAGCGACGCCAGCGTGTCGTGCGCGTGATCGGCGTCATCCACGTGCGCCACGACGTGCAGCACCGGGCGCGACATCCACGCCGAGGCGATGGCGCTCAGCAGGCAGGCGGACGATCCTCCCGACCCCGCGATGGCGAGGTTGCCCCCCGCGCGCAGCCGACCCTCGACGGCCCGCAGGGCCGGCGCGTCGAGCATCGCGTCGCGCAGCATGTCGTAGGCCCCGGCCACGGAGCTCTCCAATGCGCATGCGCGAGCCCGGGCCCGCGCGGCCCTCCCGCACGCCCCCTGCCCGCCCGCTCTTGAGATCGGACGATCGTAGCGATCGGCTATCGATCCACACTGGCGAACGGCACGATGCGGGCGACGGTGCGCTCGCCGATGCCCTCGACCCGTGCCAGATCCTCAACGCGCTCGAACGGCCCGTTCTCGGCACGATCGCGAGCGATGCGCTCGGCGAGCACCGGCCCGATCTCCGGCAGCAGCTGCAACTCCGCCACGCTCGCCGTGTTCAGGCTGATCCGGCGGGCTGGATCGATCTCCGCGGCACGCTCGCGGGCGCGCCACGCCCCGATCGACCAGATCATGCCGCCGATCGACGCGACACCCAGCACGGCCACCGCGCTCCATTTCGCGGGGCCGGTCGTCCAGTCGCGGCGGGTCAAACGTTCGCGCCGACGCCCACGGGCGAGCGGCCCTCTCGCAGGGCGCGGCGGATCTGGGCCAGCCGCGTGGCGACTGGACGCACCGCGCCGGTCCGCGTCACCAGCCCGATGCCAGGCATGGGGCCGCCGTCGGGCCCGTGGTCGTACAGCTCCTCCCAGCAGACGCTGTGAACGAACGGTTTGGAGATGGCGATCGAGAACGCCTGCTCGACCCACTCGGCCTGGGACGCCTCCGTCCACGGCTCGTGCCAGCGCCCGGGCGCCGGCTGGTCTTCCGCGGGCTGGGGCTCCTCGCTGGGCGCGCCGATCGCGGTGATCAGCAGCGGCTTCTCGAGCAGCGCGTAGCGGTCCAGCAGCGCCGAGAAGCTCATCAGGTCTCGCATGGTCTGGCGTTCCACGCCGCAGGCCATGTCGAACCGCAGGCCGAGACCATCGATCTGGAACCCGGCCGCGACCTCGGCCTGGAGCAGCAGCTCTCCGAACATGCGCGGGGCCAGCCGCTTGCCGCCCGCGCCTGCGTACTCGCCCCATGGGCGTGTGAGTTCGATGATGACGTTGGCCGTCGGGTGCAGCTTGCGGATGATCAGCACGCACATCCGCGTCAGGTCGACCATCTGCTCGAACGTCATCGGGAAGTGGTCGCCGACGCTCAGCCCCGAGAGCACGTTCCATCGGCGCACGGTCCGCCGATAGCGCGTGACCACCTGCTTGACGTGCTCGGCGACGAGGTCGCGCAGCGTGTCGTAGTCGTTCTCCCACACGTACAGCCAGTCGGGGATGCTCGACGATCGGAAATCGATGATCGGGCCCGCGGCGACAGGCATCTTCGCCGTGCGCACCGCCCACTCGATCCATTTGTCGGTGGAGGCGAAGGCGTACGTCCCCTCCTTGGGTTCGAGGCCGGACCATCGCATCGGCATGGAGACGAAATCGCAGGTCCCCGCGGCGATGCGCGTCAGAGCTTCGGAGAACACCGCCGGGCCGATGGCGCAGCCCAGTTGCGGCCGCCCGGGCAGGATCACGCCGTTGGAGCCGGGCACGAGCACCGGCGCGCCCGGCGGCACCCTCTCCTCCTGCACGTCTTCGACCTGGCCGACCGCGGCTTCGTAGAGCGCGCCGCTGAGCCGATCGGGCATCAACCGCTCGGCCTTGGCCAGCGCGAGCCGTTCGCCCGCGTCGATCGCCAGCACCAGCGCCCAGCGCGCGAGGCCATCGGCCTCTTCGGGAATGCCGGACTCGTTGCTCGCCTCCCGCCGGTGCGCCACCAGAGCCCTTGAGAACAGGCGGTGGGCGTGCTCGAATCGGACCATGATCGGATGGTCTTCGGGCAGATCGAAGAGGGCCCACTCCTCGATCTTGTTGAACATGAGCATGACGCGCCGGCGCGCCAGTTCGAGCGTCAGCAGGTACGGCCGCTCGCGATGGGGCAGGAGGCAGGTTTCGAGCGTCAACTGGCCCAGGCGAGGCGCGGGGCCGATGGTGTCGGGCAGGTCCTCGGCGAGCATGTCCACGTCGATCACGAGGGACAGGCCGGTCGGCTCGTCGCCCTGGCGCTCCACGCGGATGACGGCGCCATCCAGGGCGATCCGGCCCGGCATCGGCGTCTCGTCCTGGCCCAGGAGGTACATCGACCGGGGATCGAGCGCGACTCGGTCGGCCTGGAACACGGCGAAGCTCAGCATCGCGCTGCGGACCCTCCCACCAACCGAGAGGGGCTCCTCCGGCCAGCGTCTATTCTTGCCCTCGCCCGGTCGCACGCCACCTCACGCGGGGCATCTCCGGCCCGCTCGGTGCGAACGCCGCGGAGTCTTCCCACGATACCATCGGCCCATGGCGCGTCCATCGCCGGATCATGGATGGGAATCGGCGGGGGCGCTCTTTCGCACGGAACTGGCTCTGTCCGGTGGGCGCATCGGAAAGGTCCGCGACGTGTACGACCTTCCGCCGGCGCCGGGGCGGCCGCCGGCGCTGCTCATCGTCGCCACCGATCGAATCTCCGCGTTCGACGTCGTCTTGGATCCCCCGATTCCCGGCAAGGGCGTGCTGCTGACTCAACTCGCGGCTTGGTGGCTGCGATGGCTGGATCGACGGGGTTTGGGTCCGACCCACCTGCTCGGCACCGATGCCGGGGCGATCCCCGCGGCGGCGTTCACGTCGGGCGGCACGACGCGCGAGTCGCTGCGCGGACGAGTGACGATCGCCAGGCGCTGCCGCGTGCTGCCGATCGAGTTCGTTGTCCGCGGCTACCTGGAGGGCTCGGGCTGGGCCGAGTACCAAGACTCGGGTTCGGTGTGCGGCGTGGCGCTGCCGCCGGGGCTGTCTCGTTGCGCTCGGCTGCCCGAACCGGTCTTCACGCCGGCGACCAAGGCCACCACTGGCCATGACCTGAACATCACCTTTGAACAGGCGGCAGGGGTCATCGGCGCGGACCTGCTCTCTCGGCTTGCGGAGCGATCGCTGTCGATCTATCGCGAGGCGGCGGCGCACGCGCTGGATCGCGGCATCATCATCGCCGACACCAAGTTCGAGTTTGGGATCCCGGTTGATGAGCATGGGCACGACGCTTCTGATGATCCGATCCTGATCGACGAGGCGCTGACGCCCGACAGCTCGCGATTCTGGCCGGCGGACCGGTACGAGCCGGGGCATCCGCAGCCGAGCTATGACAAGCAGTTCGTGCGGGAATACCTCGAGACGGTGGTGGCCCGGGGCGGGTGGGACAAGTCGCCGCCGGGGCCCCGGCTGCCGGACGAGGTCGTGCGCGGAACGCTCGAGCGGTATCGCGAGGCGGTGATGCGCCTGACGGGTGACTCAGCGTCCTAGCGCCCGGGCCAGGGCGCTGGCGATCTCGACGTCGAGGCCCGTCTCGATCGCGCGGTCGAGCAGGCGGGCCGCCTGGGCCTCGCGCCCCAGAGCCTGGTTGAGCACCACGGCCACGAGCCAGAGATCGGCCGAGTCGGTGCGGCTGGCCAGGGGGGCGACCCGCCCGAGGACCGAGTCGATGGTCCGGCGCTCGCGCTGGAATGCTCCGGGAGCAAGCGGGCGGTCCGCGAGCGATGGATCGGCGCGGTGGGCGCGGGCGAACGCGTCGGCGGCGCCCGGAAGGTCGCCCTCGTGGAGGCGCGCAACGCCCAGGAAGCGCAGCAGCGCCGGTTCCTCCGGGAATTCCGTCAGCGTGCGCTCGATCAGGACGCGCGCGGCGGCGGCCTGGCCCGAGGCGAGCGCGGCCCGCGCATCGTCGAGGCGGTGCACCGCCATCTGCCACGACTGCAGTTCATCTGTGGGCTGGGTGGGCGGCGGCTGGGTCGGCGTGGCTTGCGCGGCCACGGCCTGGTTGAGGTCGGCGCCGAGATTGGGCGCTGCCGAGATCGGCGGGGCCTGCACCGTCGGGATGCTCCGAAGCGTGATCGGGATGTCCGTGGGTGGGATGGGACGATCGATTGGCCCCGACCGGGGCCCGCAGACGGGCGCTCACACGAAGCCGGTGCCGTCGCCGACGAAGCCGCGCGCGAGGGGCCCGGAAAGGACCATCGGCTGGATCGTCACCTTGGGCAACTGGTCGAGGATCTCGTGGGTCATGCGGACGCTCAGGGCCTGCTCCACGGGATCGCAGCGCGCGAGGATGAAGCGATCGATCTCGGAGCCGAGGTCGGTCTCGGGGCTGAGGCCGATCGACTCGCGCAGCGCCTCCATGGAGTCGCGCAGGCGGTTGAGCGCTTCGAGGCGGGCGATCTCCGCGGCGATCTGCGCATGCCCGAGGGCGTTGACGCCCGAGCCTCCGTTCAAGCGGGGTTCGAGTTCCGGGGGCTGGACAGTGCGCACGCGGGGCCGCGCGGGAACAGTGGCCTGCGGGCGCCGATCGGCCCCGGAGGCGTCGGTCCGGGGGATAACCGGCGTCACCTGCGCCGGGGCAGCGCCGGTGAGCAGGGCGAGGACGAGGGCTGGAAGAATTCGGGTCATTCGGGCCACCGCAGAAAGGGTAGTTCGGGGTGTGGGCGTCGGGCCCTGACGGTTGGACGCACGGGCGGAGCGGTGGGTTCCGGCGAGGCCGAATCCGCCGCGGCTATCGTTTTGCGAGATGACCGGCTGCGAGTCCCATGCCGTGACACGGGGCGTGCGGGTGGAGGCGACGCCTCGCTTCCTCGCGGAGCAGTCCAGCGAGTCGCGCTGGGTGTGGGCGTACCGAATCCGGATCACGAACGTGGGAACGCACGTGTGCACGCTGCTGTGGCGCCGGTGGCAGATCACCGACGGCAATGGCGACGGGCACGAGGTGCAGGGGTCGGGCGTGGTGGGTCGCCAGCCGCGACTGGCGCCCGGCGAGTCGTTCGAGTACGAGTCGTACTGCCCATTGCCGACCGACAGCGGGTCGATGGAGGGGTGGTACACCATGCAGCGCGAGGACGGGACGCTGTTCGAGGCGGCGATTCCGTTGTTCGTGTTGAGGGTGGAGTGAGGAGATCATGGGTAGTCCTGTGATGGTCTAGTCGCGAGTCCGGAGCCACGAGACGGCAGAGGCCCCAACTTCCCATCATCATCGGGAGTCCCCACCGTGCCGTCAACGGTGTCCGGCCTCAGTCAACGAGATGGGCGCACACGGCCGTTCCCTTCGGCCCTGGCGCTGCCTCAGGAGGGGGTGCTCACGACGATCGCGCTGTTCTTGGCGCCAAACGCGAGGCAGTTGACCAGCGCCACTCGCGCGCGGGTCGGTCTCGCCTGGTTGGGCGTGCAGTCAAGGTCGCACGCCTCGTCGGGCTCGCTGAGGTTGATCGTCGGATGGAGGAAGGGCTCGCCCCCGTCGGCGCCGGTGAGGCCGCAGAGCGTGGCGACGATCGCGGCGAGGCCGGAGGCGCCCTGCGGGTGGCCGATCATGCTCTTGACGGCGTGGCCCCGCAGCGCATCGGCGTGCTCGCCGAAGGCCCCGCGCACGGCGCGCGTCTCGGCGTGGTCGTTGACAGGCGTGCCCGTGCCGTGCAGAGCGATCACCTCGATGTCGGTGGGGCGCAGGCCCGCATCGGCGATGGCGATGCGCATCGCGCGGATCGACTGGGCCATGTCGGGATCGGGGCGGACGCGATGGAACGCATCGCACGTGGCGCCGTAGCCCAGGGCTTGGCCCACGACCCGGCCCAGCGCCTCGCGCCGGCGCACGGAGTCCGCTCGCTCGAGCACCGCCGCCCACGCGCCCTCGCCGAGCACGAAGCCATCGCGCGCCGCATCGAAGGGGCGGCTGGCGGCGCGGGCCTCCTGCGCATCGCGCCACGTGCGCGTGGAGATCACTCGCAGCAGTTCCATGCCCCGCAGCACCTCGGGCGTGATATGGGCATCGGCGCCGACAACGACCATGGCGTCGGGCGCGTTGGGGCCCTGGGCGCGGAGCATGCCCATCGCCAGCCCGAACGCGTCGCTGGATGAGGCGCAGCCGGTTGAGACGCACAGCGACGGCCCGCGCAGCCCCAGGCGGATGGAGAGTTCGCCCGCGAGGTTGCCGTGCGTGGCGTTGGTGACGGACCAGAGGCTGGGGCGATCTCCCGCGGTCGCCGCGCGCGCCTGCGCCAGCGTGAAATCGATCCCGCCGCCGCCGGTGCCCAGGATCAGCCCGGTGCGCTCGCTGGCCGAGGGGCGGATCTCGTCGAGCCCAGCGCGCGCGATCGCCTCGCGGGCCGCGGCGAGGGCCATGGGCGTCAGTCGCGGCAGGCGCGCGAGGTCCGCATCGTCCAGGACAGCGCGCGGATCGAACTCTTCGCAGCGCGCGCCGACGCTGGACCTCTCCGTCCGCAGGCCCACCGGCAGCAGCGCGACGCCCGAGCGGCCGGCGCGCAGCGCGGTCGCGAACGCCTCGATGCCCGTGCCGATGGGCGAGACGGCGCCGAGGCCGGAGATGAAGATCGGGAGGTGCGCAGTCAACGGGCGCTCCCGAGGGAGTGCCCGGCGGCAGCGGGCCGGAATCGCGCCCGGCGCGCACCTCTGGCGCGGCCTCGTTGGTCAGTGTGCCGCGGGATTGGGGCGATGCCAGCCATTCGCCGCATTGTTTGCGCGCTCGCGGATGTTCTCGGGCGCAGATGTGCCCGAAGACGCGGTTTCTTCCGACTTTGCTGGCGGTGTCGCGCCCATGGGTTAGGTTTTTCGTGGCCGATTCGCCGCGCCTCGGGCGGAGCCGGGGCGGCGTGAGGGATCGGCGGAAGAGAGACGCTGGGCGAGTAGAGAGAGGGATCGACGCCATGAGCAGAGAATTCCACGCAGCGGCCATCGCGCTGGTGTCGGTCTGTGGGCTTGCCGCGGCGGGCCCGGTGCCGCCTCCGGGCGACGGCGGGCTGACCACGGGGGCCGCGGACGAGTACGTCGTTCCGATGGACGAGCCGTTCTCGGTTCGCTCGGTCCGCCAGACCGAGACGGCCAACATGGCGCTGTTTGCGACGAGCCAGAACGACGGGCCGCTGGGCTACCTCAACAGCGGCGGACAGACGTCGGTCCAGGTGAACGTGGGCCTGCAAGAGATCGGCGACCGACCCGACGGGGTCGCGGTGCTCGCGGAGTGGAGAGAGATCGAGGGAAACACCGACTTCGAGCGCCGCATCCAGGCGATCTGGACGACGGAGGACGGCAGCGCGCTGCTGCCGTTCGGCACGCAGGTCGGCGGCTCGCAGGCGCAGCTCCTGGCGTGGAACCTCGGCCTGACCACCGATCCGATCGAGTGGGCCCCGTGGATCGCCAGCGTCCAGCTGACCTCGGCGGTGTTCTTTGGCAGCTTCAACGGCGGCGCGACGTTCCCGACGCAGGTGAACATCATGTCGCTGTTCCAGCTCGGCTTCTCGGAGTGGACCATCGACGGCGCGTTCGATGCCGGAGACAACCTGATCACCGACTCGTCCGGGCCCAACGGCTTTAACTACATCATGACCGAGTACACGTACCAGGCGCTGCCCGCGCCCGGCTCGGCCGTGCTGATCCTCGGCGGGATGACGCTGGTTTCTCGCCGTCGTCGGGCCTGAAGAACTCTCTCGGACCCAACGTTTGCCAACAGCAAGGCCCCCGCTCGTGCTGCGAGCGGGGGCCGTTGTTTCGACGAGGAAGCCGGAACGGAGACTACCGGCGACGGCGGCTCACGACCAGCCCGCCAAGGCCGAGCAACGCGAGGCCGGAGGGCGCGGGCACCCACGCCAGGCCGTCAAGCAGCGTCGTTCCGGTATCTCCGACAAAGGTCGGCACGCCGGTGGCCTTGTCGATCGTGTACAGACCGAACGTACCTCCGCCGGGAATCGCCGCCGTCGCGTACAGGATGCCATTGATGTCGTCGTGCGCGAGGCCGATGAAGCCATGGTCGAGTCCCGTCACGGCGATGTCCGTGATGGCGCCCGTGCCGGTGTTGATCGTGGAGATGAAGCCGTTTTCGTTGGCGCCCCAGAGCACGCCGTTGACGTTGTCGTAGGCCATGCCGCGCATGAATCCCTGGCCAGGCGCGCCGATGTACGTCACGGCGCCGTTGCCCGGATCGACCTCGACGAGCTGAGCGCTGTTGAGCGAGAAGCTGTAGAGGATGTTCGCGCTCTCGTTGCCCGCCAGGCCGTGGTAGTTCACGTCGCTATCCTGGTCGGACACTTCGGTGAAGTTGCCGGTGTTGAGATCCACCCAGCCCAGGAACTGCTGGCCACCGAACACATCGGAGACATACAGCCGACCGTTGAGCCACTCCGCTCCGATGAGGGACGTGTTCCGACCGTTGATGTCGGTGATGAACGTCGTGCTGCCGTTTGCGGTGCTGACGTCGAACACCTGACCCGGGCTTGAGCTACGGACTCCCAGCAACTGCTGGCCATGCGCCATTCCTGCGAGGGTCGCAACCCCCGCCGCCAACGCGAGCCTCTTCTTCATGTCTCGCTCCCTCCGAGAAAGAACCTGACTGCCAACACAGGTGCGAACGGGCACAGAGCACACCGTACCGCCACAGGACCCAGAGAATACCCGACGTGGAGGGCGCGAATCAAGCCAATCTGTGCGCCGGACCGGAAGTGAAACTGGGCAATCTGCGGGTCCGGGGCAAGTGGGCGCGCCGCTGCACTCCCCCCATGCCGCCCCTACGCTCTGGCCATGCTCCCAAAGCTTGCCGCACTGGTTCTGCTCGCCCTGATGGTGGGACCGGCGCGCGCCCAGGAGACGGTGCTGGAACTGGACGACTCGGGCCAATGGGTCGAGGTCCGGGCGCCCGCCGCGGGAACCGCCGAAGCCGAGATCGCCACGATCCGGCGGCTGCTGGCCGAGGACCGGCCGGTGTCGGCCCGCTCGCGCGCCACGTCGTTCGTGAAGCGTCACCGCAAGCAGGGGCATCCGCTGCTTCCCGAGGCGACGCTCCTGCTGGCCGACGCCAAGAGCCAGAGCGGCGATGAGTTCCAGGCGCTGTACGACTACGAGGAGGTGATCAACGCGTACCCCGAGTCGCCGCAGTACGTGCTGGCGATCGAGCGGGAACTGGAGATCGCGATCCTGTACGCGCGGGGCAAGCAGCGGCGGGTGTTCTTCGGGCTGCTGCGGATCGGCTCGGCGACGTCGCTGGCCGAGGAACTGCTGATCCGCGTGCAGGAGCGCCTGCCCGGCAGCGCGCTGGCCGAGCGCGCCGGCATCGAGCTGGCCGACTTCTACTACCGCAATCGCGACATGGTGATGGCCAGCGACGCGTACGACCTGTTCCTTCGCAACTACCCGCGCAGCGTGCACGAGCGGCGCGCCATGCTGCGGCGGATCCTCGCCAACGTGGCGCGCTACAAGGGCCCGGAGTACGACGCGAGCGGGCTCGTGGAGGCCCAGGCGCTCATCGAGCAGTTTCGCGCGCGTTACCCGCTCGATGCGCAGGAGGCCGGGCTGACCGATGCCCTGATCGCGCGGCTCGATGAGTCCGCCGGAGCCCAGATCCTCGAGACCGCCCGGTACTACCTGCGCGCCGACGACGAGGTCAGCGCGCGGTTCACGCTGCGCCGCCTGCTGGTGCTGCACCCGCGCACCGTCGCGGCGACCCAGGCGAGGCGCATGCTGGAGCAGCGCGGCTGGATGCCCCCCGAGCCGCCTCCGGCCGAGTCGCTCGGGCCGCCCGCGCCCAGCGCAGAATCCGGCGCGCAGGACGCTCCGGTCCAGGGCGGTGGCGGATGATGCGCGGCACGGGCTGGATCATCGCGGCGGCGGTCGTTCTGTCGTGGCTGGGCGGCTGTGCCTCGGACCCCAAGCGCGGATACTCGCTCGCGTCGGCGCACGACACGTCCATCTCGACGATCTCGGTGCCGATCTTCGAGAACCTGACGCCGATGACCGGGCTCGAGACGCAGTTGACCGAGGCGATCATCAAGGAGATCCAGCGGCGCACGCCGTGGGCGGTCGTGCCCGTCGGCTCGGCGCAGACCACGCTCACCGGCAAGATCCGCAAGGCCGAGTTCGTCCGCCTCAGCCGAACGCCCGGCACGGGACTCGCGCAGGAGGCCACGTTCGAGCTGACCCTCGACTTCGACTGGTCCGACGACGCCTCGGGGCGCTCTCGCGTCCGGCAGAGCAACGTCCGGGCGATCGGAACGTTCGTCGCGGCGCGGGGCGTGGGTGAGCGCATCGAGGTCGGCGAGAAGGGTGCCATCCAGGTCGCGGCCCGGCGGATCGTGGAACAGCTGCGCGCCGATTGGTGAAGTGGCCGCATCTTTCCCCCGCGGGGGTCGAATCGATGTCCAGCGGCGTCTAGCGTTTGCCGACGACAGAGTTGCGCCGCGGATCCCGGAGACCTCGCACCTTCATGACCACGCCCGGACGCAACGAACCCGAGCACAAGCCCGACGGCAACGAGCCAGGCCCCCAGCGCCCCCAGCCGGGCAAGGGCCAGACGCAGACACCCCCCGGTCGCGGGGTGTTCGGCCTGGTGTTGGTCATCCTGCTCGTCCTGCTGACCATCATGCTCTTCCAGGCGCCGGGACGGGGCGAGCGGATCACGCTGCGCGAGTTCGAGAACCTCAGCGCGTCGGGCCAGATCGTCCAAGGCAGCGTCAAAATGCGCGAGACCATGGTCCGCGCCAAGGCCAAGGCCGATCCCACCGGCAAGCCCGAGCGCGTGGTCATCGTCGAGTTCAACGCGGCGGACAAGGAGTACGTCGCCGATCGCGTCTACCGCGCCGCCAACAACGAGGTCCAGAGCGAGGCGCCCTCGAGCTGGGGGCCCATCATCTGGTTCTTCGGGCCCGTCGTGCTGCTCATCGTCGTGATGTGGTTCTTCATCGCGCGAGGCATGCGCAACGCCGCGGCGGGCGGAGGCATGCTCGGCAGCTTCGGCAAGAGCCGCCACCGCACGATGTCCAAGGAGATGACCGGCATCACGTTCAAGGACGTGGCGGGCATCGACGAGGCCAAGGACGAGGTCGGCGAGATCATCGAGTTCCTCAAGAACCCCAAGAAGTTCACGCGCCTCGGCGGGCGGATCCCGCGCGGGGTGCTGCTCACCGGCCCGCCCGGTTGCGGCAAGACGCTGCTGGCCAAGGCGATCGCCGGCGAGGCGGACGTGCCGTTCTTCTCGATCTCCGGGTCGGACTTTGTCGAGATGTTCGTCGGCGTCGGCGCCAGCCGCGTGCGAGACCTGTTCAAGCAGGCCAAAGACGGCGCGCCCTGCATCATCTTCCTCGACGAGATCGACGCGGTCGGACGCCGTCGGGGGAGCGGATTCTCGACCGGGGGCCACGACGAGCGAGAGCAGACCCTCAACGCCATCCTCGTCGAGATGGACGGCTTCGTCCCCAGCGATGGCGTGATCGTGATCGCCGCGACCAACCGCCCCGACGTGCTCGACCCCGCGCTCATCCGCCCCGGCCGCTTCGATCGGCAGATCGCCGTGCCGCTGCCGGACGTCAAGGGCCGCCTCGAGATTCTCCGGGTGCACGCCAAGAAGGTGAAGCTCGGCCCCGATGTGGACCTCGAGCGTCTGGCGCGGATGACGCCCATGTTCAGCGGCGCCGACCTCGCCGCGATCATCAATGAGGCGGCCATCAGCGCGACCATGGGCGACAAGGAGTTCATCGAGCAGGAGGACCTCGAGGAGGGGCGCGACAAGGTCAAGTTCGGCCGGGCCAAGAAGAGCCGCGTGCGCGAGGCGGAGGAGAACCTGGCCACCGCCTACCACGAGGCGGGCCACGCCGTCCTCCAGACGCTCCTTGAGCACGCCGACCCGGTCCACAAGGTCACGATCATCCCCCGCGGCGCCGCCATGGGCGCCACCTTCAGCCTCCCCGAGAAGGACCGGATGGGCTACGGGCTGAAGTGGCTCCGCGCCACCATGCGCACGCTCTGCGGCGGGCGCATCGCCGAGCAGCGCGCCACCGGCGACGTCTCATCGGGCGCCGCCATGGATATCTCGCAGGTCACCCGCCTGGCGCGCGTCATGATCGAGCAATGGGGCATGAGCGAGCGCCTCGGATTTGTCCGCTACGGCGGCGACGACGACGACGATCACATCATCGCCCAGCGGAGCTTCTCCGAAGAGACCGCCCGCATCATCGACGAGGAGGTCCGCCGCCTCGTGGACGAGGCCTACGCCGACGCCGAGCGCATGCTCAACGAGCACTGGGACAAGGTCGAACGCGTCGCCCAGGCGCTGCTCAAGTACGAGACGCTCAGCGGCGAGGACGTCGAACGCATCGTGCGGGGCGAAACGCTTGACCGGCCCACCGTCAGCGACCTGCTCGCCGCCGAGGCCAAGCGCGGGCGCTCCCTCGCCCCTGGAAGCCCAGAGGACTCCGTCAAGCCGAGGCCCTTGGATTCGCGCAACGAGCCCGACGCCCCACCGGGCGCCCTGCCCAGCCCGGCCTAACTCGGCTCTGAGCCCGACTCCCGCGGCTTCAGTCGCAGTACCAGCCGCGCCGGTAGTAGCGAGGCGGCGGGCAGTAGTACGTGCGCGTGTACGTCGTGTACCCGCCGCCGTAGTACGTGTCGTATCCCCCGTAGCCACCATAGCCGCCGCCGTATCCGTACCCGCCCGAGCCCCGCGAGCCCGCGCGAGCGTTCTGGTCACCGATGATCGAGCCCAGCACGGCGCCGCCGATCGCGCCCGCCGCGGCCCCGGTGCCCATGTTGCCCGTCAGGCTGCCGATGCCCATGCCCGCGAGCGCGCCCATGCCCGAGCCAACCAGCCCGCCGCTGAGCGCATCGTTGCAGCCACCGGCAAGCGTCAGCATCGCGCCGCCGATCCCGATCGTGAGCAGTCTGCGAGTCGTGTTCATCGGTCCACCTCCCTGGCGTGTGTTCGTGCCCCTCACCGCTCCGCGAGTAAGTGAATACTAGCAAGCGGCCACGAGCGCCCGCAAGGCCAATTCTCCGCCCCGTGACGCGACCAATGCGCACGCGCCCGGCGCGGGACCATCCCGGGCCGGGCGTCGAAGCGCGCCGTCCGACAGGGCGAGTCGGGCGCGCGGAACTCCTGTGGATCGGCCGCGGTCGGGCCGAGATCAATCCGGGTAGCGGTTGCCGTGGTAGTACCCACCGCCGTACGAGCGCTGGTCCGCCCGCCTGTTCTGATCGCCGATGACCGAGCCGAGCACCGCGCCGCCGATGGCGCCCGCCGCGGCTCCCTTCCCCATGTCGCCGGTCAGGCTGCCGATGCCCATGCCCGCCAGGGCGCCCATGCCCGACCCGACGAGGCCGCCGCTGATGGCGTCGTTGCAGCCACCCGCCAGCACCACCATGCACAGCCCCGCCAGAGCCACCGCCGACCTCTTCGCCATCTTGCGTTCCATGTTCCACCTCCCGGGACGCCAACTCGCGCCCGACGCGGGGCATTCCCGCCCCTTGAATCCGAGTCCCCCTTCTAGTAAGTGAATACTAGCATCGATCGGCGCGGGTTGCACAAAAATCCTCTCGCAATTCCTGTCAAACACCTAACGATCATGCGCCCGAGGACGCCGGGATCCCGAAGAAGCGTTCCGTGTTCTCGTTGATCCGCGCATGGAACGCTTCAAACGCCTCGCCACGCAGGCTCGCCAACGCTTCGGCCGTGTCTCGCACCCACGCGATGCGGCACGGCCGCTTGCCGCGATGAGGCGCCGGGCTCAGGAACGGCGCATCG
This sequence comes from Phycisphaeraceae bacterium, assembly GCA_020639195.1. Lineage (GTDB taxonomy): Bacteria > Planctomycetota > Phycisphaerae > Phycisphaerales > UBA1924 > JACKHB01. The sequence continues at coordinate 599,536 of JACKHB010000002.1, forward strand.
GTCTCCACCATCAGGCGATCCCCGGGGACGATCCTCGCCGCGGCGCGAACCTCGGGCGCGTTGGGATACGTCACCACACCCGTAAACGAGATCATCGCCCCGTACTCAAGGCACGTGCGCGCATCGCGTTCGTTCCCGGTGAAGCAATGGAACACGAAGCGCGATGGCTCGAGGCCCGATGCCCGCAGGACGGGAATCAGGTCATCAAACGCCTCGCGGCAGTGCAGCACGATGGGCCTGGAGATCCCCTCGCGCTCGCACGACGCAATGAACGCCAACTGCTCCTCAAGCACGCTCCGCTGCACGTCTCGCGTCGGCTCCGGATAGTGGTTGTCGAGCCCCAGTTCGCCCCACGCGACGCACTTTGGATCGCGCGCCACCACCCGCAGGTTCTCCCACACGTGCGGCCCCTGGTCCGCGTACAACGGATGCACGCCGGCGGAGCACCACACGTTCTCGAATCGTCGCGCCAGCGCCAGGCACTCGGGTGCGTTCTGCGTCGTCGTGCAGATCGAGATCGCGCCCGAAACCCCCACCGCCGCCGCGTCGGCGAGCTCACGCTCCACGCGCCCCGCCAAGTCCGGAAAGGTGAGGTGGCAGTGCGTGTCGATCACGGCGGACGGTAGTCGAGCAACGTGTGCAGCGCCGGTCCCACACTCCCTCGATCGCATCCATCCACCACCCCACCGCTTACAATCCGACACGGAGGCGCCATGCGCAAGTTTCCCATCGTGGCCGTGCTCGCGGCCGTTCTCACGAGCCTGCTCTCCCACGCATCGGCCGCGCCCACCGACCACTGGTACGTGCTCCAGTTCGACGGCAAGCGCGCCGGATGGATCCGCGAGCACACCACCGAGACCGCCGGCGTCATCACCACGTCCTCCGAGATGCACCTCGAGATCCGACGCGGCCAGATGTCCATGAGCATCGCCCTCGAGTCCACGTTCGAGGAATCCACCCGCGGCGAGCCCATCCGCGCCGTCTCTGTCATGTCCCTGGGCAGCATGCCCACACGCACCGAATACGTCTTCAACGCCGAAAGCAACACCGTCACCATCTCCACCTCCTCCGGCGGCGCCGCGCGAGAGACCACCGCCGACCGCCCGGACGGGGGCTGGCTGACGCCCGCCGCGGCCAGCGAGTTTGTCCTTCGGCGCCTCGCCGCGGGCGCCACCGAGATCTCGTTCTCCACGATCGATCCCGCCTCCGGGCTCGAGCCGATGCGCGTCGAGATGCGCGGCATCACGCCCGGCACGACCGAGGTGCTCGGCAAGACGGTCCCATCGCTCTCCTGCGAAACCGAGGTCTCCTCCGCCCCGGGCCTCACCCAGCGCGCCCACCTCGCGCCCGACGGCACGCTGCTTCGAATGAAGATGAACCTTGCCGGCATGGAGTTCGAGCAGATCGCCGCCGACCGCGAGCTGGCGCTCTCGCCCCTCGAAGCCCCCGAGATCATGGCGCGAACGTTCGTCAAGCCCAGCCGGCCGCTCCCCGATATCCGCCGCGTCCATCGGGGCGTGTACGACCTCAAGATGCCCCGCGGGCGCATGCCCGACATCCCCGAGACCAGCGCCCAGCGCGTCGAGCGGATCGACGACAAGACCGTGCGCGTCACGATCGCCGAAGACGACCTCCGCGCCGCGCCCGCCCAGGACGCCCAGAACCCAATCTACCTCGAGGCCTCCGCCGTGCTGGACGCCAGCGACCCCGAGATCATCGCGCTGGCCGACCGCTCAGCGCGCCCCGGCGTCACCGACCCGGCCGAAGTCGCCGAGCGCCTGCGCATGGCCGTCTTCCGCACCATCAAGAGCAAGAGCCTCGGCGTCGGGCTCGCCAGCGCATCGGAAGTCTGCCGTACCAGAGAGGGCGACTGCTCCGAACACGCCGTCCTCCTCGCGGCGCTGCTCCGCGCCAAGGGCATCCCCGCCCGCGTCGTTTCCGGCCTGGTCTACGCCGAGGAGTTCCTCGGAGAGAAGGGCATCTTCGGCTACCACATGTGGGCCCAGGCCCTGCTCGAACGCGACGGCGAGATGGTCTGGGTCGACCTCGACGGCACGCTCGGCTCGTTCGACGTCTTCTCCGGCACGCACATCGCGCTGGCCGTCTCGGCGATGCGCGACGACGACGCGATGAACTCGCTGGCCGTGCTCGCCCCCCTCCTGGGCGAATTGCAGATCGACGTGATCGACGCCGGCCTCTAGCGCCTCAGGACCCGCCATGACCGCCGATCTCGATGCCTCTCCGCTCCCCCCGCTTCCCGCGCGCCCGATCGACGGCCACAAGGGCACGTTTGGGACCGTCGCCGTTGTCGGCGGATGCGATGATCCCTCCGCGCGCATGATCGGCGCGCCCGCGCTGGCCGCTCGCGCAGCGCTGCGCGCCGGTTGCGGCCTCGTGCGGGTCGTCTCGCCGGCAACCATTCTCTCGCACGTGCTGATGCTCGAGCCCTCCGCCACCGGCGTGTCGATCCCCGTGGACGTCGTCGGCGCCATCGAACCCAGCGACGCCACCGAGGTGATCGACCGCGTCACCGCCGCGTGCGACTGCATCGCCGTCGGCCCGGGCCTGGGAACCAGCGCCTGCGCCATCGCCTGCGCGCTGCGCGCCGTCCAGCAGGAGGACGTGCCCGCCGTCGTCGACGCCGACGCGATCAACGCGCTCGCCGCCGTGCCCGAAATGCAGCTCGACGTCCGGGCCAATGCCGTCTTCACGCCACACCCAGGCGAGTTCGCCAGGCTGGCCGCCAACCTCAGGATCAAGGCCGACCCCGCGCACCCCGAATCCCGCGTTGACGCCGCGGCGAGGCTCGCCCAGCGGCTCGGCGCCATCGTCGTGCTCAAGGGCCATCGCACCGTCGTTTCCGATGGCCTCCGCGCGTGGACGTGCCAGCGCGGCCATCCCTGCCTCGCCACCGCGGGAACGGGCGATGTCCTGACCGGCCTGCTCGCCTCGCTCATCGCCCAGCACGCGCGCACCACACTCGCCGCGCCCGCAATTCCCCAGAGCGTGCTGGCCAAGATGCCCGAATCAGCCCGTCAGCGAGCCATGGCCGATGTCGGGCTCTCGCTCTACGACGCCGCCAGGCTCGCCGTCGAAATACACGCCATCGCGGGCGAGCGCTGGGCCCAGGCGCATCGCGCCCAAGGCGGGATGCTGGCGAGGGAATTGTCGGACCGACTCGCCGAATCCGTGAACGACCTCAGAACGCGTCCAGCCGAGTGAGCGCGTTCACCCTCATCGAGCTGCTGGTGGTGATCGCCATCATCGCACTCCTGATCGGCATCCTGCTCCCCGCCTTCGCCCCCGGCCAAGACGGTCGCCCATCGGCCAGCACCACCCCAGCACCACCGATGTAAAGGTTTACAACGCCCGCATGTCGCGAGTCTGCGACAGATCCAGGCTTCGTGCCACACCTTCATCGTTCGCTCACACTCCAACCGCTTGCGTTCTCCCCCATTCGTGGTAGCGTTTATCGAGATCCATTGGGGTGGGACCGGAAGAGAGAGGGCCAAGGAGCCCGCGGCGGCCGCGAGTCGCCCCGGGGGAGGGCCGTCGAATGGTCGCACTGCTGGAAGCACTGTTTCGGTTCTTGGCGTCGGTTATCAACGCCGTGTTGAGCCTGTTCCGCGACAGATCGTCGCGCGGGCCGAAGGCGCCGGCCTCGCCCGTCGCCCTGAAGGTCACCGTCCGCAACGAACTCAGGCGGCACAGGCGACCGATTGCCACTTCCATCGAGTCCCGGATCGCCAGCCGCACCGCATACGAGTGGTCGCTCGATGAGCCCCTTCGCGCGTCGATCGTCTCTCGAATCCGCGACGCCGGAATCGCGCGCGATCACGCCGAAGCGATCCTCGAGAGCGCCGAAGCCGGCGCCCGCGACGTGCTCGTCTTCGATCCCGAGCGCGCCGTCGCGCCACAACTCGCCGCGCGCATGGCGTACGACGAGTTGTTCCATGTCGTGCTCGTTCAGGTCGAATCGTGCCTCATCCGTCGCGCGCGAAGATGGCATCGAGACAGGTTGATCGCGCTGCACACCCTCACCAACGCGCTCTCCGATCTCCGGTCGCGGGTCCGCGCGGAGACTCCCGGATTGATCGAGCACCTCGCGGCTGGCGGCCCACGCTGCCGCTGCCGACTGCGCCAGGACCTCATCCGGCAGGTCAGGGCGATGCCCGCGATCCACGGACGGGCGGCGGATCGCATCGTGGACCACGCGATCGACCAGACCCACGCCTTCGTCCGCGCGCTCATCCGCACGGTCCACCCCGTCAAGTGCGCGCATGTAGAAGAACTCGTGTACGGCTGCCTTCGAACCCGCGTCCTGTCGGGGGTCGAGGACTACTACTGCGTCACCTAAGGCGTCGGCCCGGCGTCAGTCTTCGCACTTGGCGCGCAGACCCGCTCCCTTCGGCGCTACACCACCGCTTTGCGCGCGCGCACGCGCTCCCTTCACCCCTTCCACCATTGACACCCCTTCGCGCACGCCCGAAACTCCCCACATGACTACCACACCAACACCGTGCGTCCTCGACGCGTCTCGCGCCATCAGGTCCCACATCAGCGCCCAGACCAGCTCGCCATCGACCGATCGGCAGCCGCCCCCCACACCGGCTCCGCCCCTTCGCCCCGACCCTTTGCCCCCGACCCCCACTTCCGCCCCCTTCGATCCCGACCCCGACACCACCGAGCGCCTCCTCGAGGACCTCGCCTGCGACCACGACTCGCTGCTGGCCCTCTCCAAGGCCTACGGCGCCACCCTCGATGGCCTCTGCGAGTGGATGCAGCGCCCCGAGAACGCCGTGCGCATCGCGCGCATCTCCGCCGCGGCCGCCCAGCGCGCCCATCTCGCCGCGTCCATCCAGCTTCCCAAGTGCGTCGTCGTGCTGGTGGACATGGTCAAGGGCTACCACCACCAGGAGAACCACGACCCCATCCGCAACGACCTCAAGCAGTGCCGCCTGCGCGAGACCCAGCGCGCCAACGCCCGCAAGGCCATCCACCTCCTCTACACCTTCCACCGGATCGGCGCGCAAGGGCCATCGGCTCGCCCCGCGCCGCCGATCCCGCGCACCCGCCAGTCCTCGCCAGGTCTCAGGGCTCCCACCCCGGGCGATCGGGCCGGTGGCGCGGGCGATGCGCGCTCCAGCGCGCCCGTTCGTTCCGCCCCGGACAGGCCCACCACTCTCTCGCGCCCACCCCAACTACCCTCTGAGCCATGATCGACTTCATCGATGAACTCCGCTGGCGGGGCCTGTTCCACCAGTCCACCGACGAGGCCGCCCTGCGCGCCCACCTCGCCGATCCCCGGGCCTCGCCGCGCAGGGCCTACGCCGGCTTCGACCCCACCGGCGAGAGCCTGACCATCGGCAACCTCGTGCCGATCATGATGCTCGTGCATTTCGCACGCGCCGGCCACACGCCCATCGTCGTCATGGGCGGCGGCACCGGCCTGATCGGCGACCCCTCGGGCAAGTCCGCCGAACGCCAGCTCATGACCGAGGAGCGCGTCCGCCGCCACGTCGAACTCCAGCGCCCGATCTTCGAGCGCGTCTTTGCCAACGCCGGCCTCAAGCCGCCGACCATCCTCAACAACCTCGACTGGCTCGGCGCCCTGAAGTACATCAAGGTGCTCCGCGATGTCGGCAAGCACTTCTCGGTCAACATGATGATCCAGAAGGAATCCGTCCGCGAGCGCCTCCACAACCGCGAGCAGGGCATCAGCTACACCGAGTTCAGCTACATGATCCTCCAGGCGTACGATTTTTATCACTTGTACGCCATCAAGTACCCCAAAAATGGCGTCTCGGTGCAACTCGGAGGCAGCGATCAGTATGGCAACATTTTGGCGGGATGCGACATCATCCGGCGCGTAGGCGCAGACCTACGTGCGCGCGCGAGCTTCGCGTTCAGTGCGGCAGACGACTTGGCCGAGCAAGGCGATGCCGCAGGCGCTCAGGCACAGAATGATCGCGGCAGCCGCCTCCAGAAACGCTTCATGCAGGCAGGTGGATACTCGAGGGTCGACTTGCCCAAGATGCATCGAGAGTTCGTTGCAGCGGATGGACCGTTCGAGCCGGACGTTCAGTGGGCGTTTCAAGAGACTCGAAGCGGCTGGGACTCCTTCGGCCTTACCGCCCCACTCGTCACCAAGGCCGACGGCGGCAAGTTCGGCAAGACCGAGTCAGGCGCCGTCTGGCTCTCGGCCCCTTCCACCACCGCCTACGCCATGTTCCAGTTCTGGCTCAATGCTTCCGACGCCGACGCCGGCAAGTACCTGCGACTGTTCACCCTCATGAACCGCGCCGAGATCGAATCCCTCGAGGCCGAGCACGCCCGGGCCCCGCAGGAACGCCACGCCCAGCGGGCGCTCGCCCGCGCCGCCACCGCCCTCGTCCACGGCCCCGAAGAGGCCGAGGCCGCCGAGCACGCCGCCCGCGCCCTCTTCTCCGGCGACATCGCGCGCGTGCCCGAGGCCATGCTGCGCGAGGCGCTGGCCGAGGCCCCCGCGACGCGCTTCGACCCCGCGCGACTCGACGGCCAGGGCGCCTCGCTCATCGACGTGCTCGCCGAGACCGGGCTCGCCGACTCGCGCAAGATGGCCAAGGAGTTCCTGGCCTCCGGCTCGGTCGGCGTCAACGGCGCGCGCGTCGAGCCAGACCACCGGCTCACCCGCGCCGATCTCATGCACGGATCGCTCATCGCGCTGCGCCGCGGCAAGAAGACCTGGCACCTCCTGCTCTGCGACGCATCGCCCACCTGACCACGCTCCAGACTCCCAAACCCTTCACGCTACCATCGACCGTGTTCCTCCCGCTTGGCACAGACCGACCGCTGCGACGGCCCACGCTCATCACGTTCGGGCTCGTGGCGATCAACATCGTGGCCTTCGCCGCGACCGCCACGCTCGACCGCATCGACCAGCAGCGATTCGCCGAGGTCATGGCCCGGGGCCAGGTCTGGGGGCACGACTTCCACGCGTACACGCTCATCACCAGCGCCTTCCTGCACGGAGGCCTGCTCCACCTGCTGGGCAACATGCTCTTCCTGTGGGTCTTTGGGCCCAACGTCGAGGACAAGCTGGGCCGCATCGGCTTCACGCTCTTCTATCTGGCCGGCGCCGCGATCTCCGGCGGCGCCCACGCGCTGTTCAGCGATGCGCCCGCGATCGGCGCCAGCGGCGCCATCGCCGCCGTCGGCGGGGCCTACCTCGTCTTCTTCCCTCGCACGCAGATCAAGTGCCTCATCCTGTTCTTCGTCATCGGCGTCTACCTCATCCCCGCCTGGTGGTTCATCCTCTTCCAGGTCTTCTGGGACTTCCTGAGCCAGTCGCTCAACCGAAACTCCGGCGTGGCCCACGTCGCGCACCTCGCCGGCTACGGCTTCGGCGTGGCGGTCTCCCTGCCCCTGCTGTGGCTCAAGGTCCTCGCGCGCGAGCCGTACGACCTCTTCACCATCATGCGCCAGGCCAAGCGCCGGCGCGATCTCCGCGACGCGGCCCACGAGGCCAACCGCGCGATCGAGCGCCAGGTGGCCGCCGAGCAGGACCCGCGCGCCCGGGCGCGGGCCGAGGCCCTCGCGCAGGCGCGCGCCCGCGTCATGTCCGATCTGGCCCAGCGCCGGATGGACGACGCCGTCCGCGCCTACAAGCGACTGCTCGACGAGTTCGGCGAGCGCGGCGCCCTGCTCAGCCGCCAGCGCCAGATCGAACTGGGCAACCACCTGTTCTCCCGGGGCGATCACCAGACCGCCGCGATCGCCTACGAGCGATTCGTCGAGGGCTACGCCTCCGACGCCGAAGCCCCCAACATCCGGCTCATGATCGGCCTGCTGTGCGCGCGGTACCTCAACGACCCCATCCGCGCCCGGCGCATGATCGAAGACGCCATGAAGGCCGGGCTCGACCAGGAGCACACCGAGATCGCCGACGGACTGCTCGAGGACCTGGGCGTCGGCAGGGAGCGCGCATGAGCCGGACCCGAGTCAAGATCTGCGGCGTGCGCGACGAGGCCACCATCCGCGCCGCGGTCGACGCGGGCGCCGATGCGCTCGGCTTTGTCTTCGTCAAGGACTCGCCCCGCGCCATCCAGCCGCGAGACGCCTGGCGCCTGGTGAGCGCCCTGCCGACCTTCGTCACCAGCGTCGGGCTCTTCCGCAACGCGAGCATCGAGGAGTTCTGCGACGTCGAGCAGACCTGCCCCACCGCGCTGAGCCAGCTGCACGGCACCGAGCCGCCGAACCTGGTGCGCGACTGCGGACCCGGCGTCATCAAGAGCGTTCGATTCCACCCCGAGACCATCCGCGCCGAACTCGACCGCTGGGACGGCGTGGAAGAGGTCGACGCCATCCTGATCGACGGCTCGGCCGGAGGCGAGGGAACATCGTTCGAGTGGGAGGCCCTGCGCCCCCACCTCGAGGGCTTCGCCAAGCCGGTCATCATCGCCGGCGGTCTCAACCCGGACAACGTCGGCGACGCGATCCGCACGCTCCGGCCCTTCGCCGTCGATGTCTCCACCGGCGTCGAACGCGAGCGAGGCGTCAAGGACCCGGACCTCATCCGCGCCTTCTGCCGCGCGGTGCAGGAGGCCGATCGCGCCCGATCCGTCACGGCTTGAGCGTGGAGGGAACACCGTCGGGGAACCGCTCGCGAATCATCGAGGTGAGGCGCTGGGCGCGGTTCGCGGGGTTGGGATGCGTGCTGAGGATCTCCGGCTGGCCCGCGCCCGAACCGATGGACTCGAACAGGCGCATCACGTCGATCATCGCGCGCGGGTCATATCCCGCCGCGCTGGTCAGCTCGACCGCCCACCGGTCCGACTCCAGCTCGTCGTCGCGCCCGTACTTCAGGTTGATCAGGCCGCCCACGGCCTCGGCGATGCGCCCGCCGATCGCCGTCTCCGGGCGACTGGGGTCGTACGTCGCCGTGCCGATGAGATTGATCAGCCCCTGGGTCAGTTGCTGCTTGGCGAGGTGCTCCGAGCCGTGCCGCTCGATCACGTGCCCAATCTCGTGGCCCAGCACCCCCGCCAACTGCCCCTCGGTCTCGAGCCGCGCGTACAGCCCTGCCGTGATGAAGACCTGCCCGCCGGGCAGCGCGAACGCGTTGATCGTCCGAGAGTCGGCCAGCAGGTGGAACTCGAACGGATACGAGGTGTCGAAGTGACCCGCGTCCACCAGCAGGAGCCCGACCCGATCGACCCGGTCCTGCGCGCGCCCGTCCGGGTGCAGGCCGCCGTACTGGCGGATCATCTCGGGCGCGGCCTGGCGGCCCAGCGCGATCTCCTCGGGAACGCTCAGGGCCACGAACTGGCGATGCTTGGTGTTCGGATTGAACGAGCCGCGAGAGCAATACGAGATCAGCAGCAGCACCGCGACGACGCCGGTGACGCCGAATCGCGCCCGCCATCCGGCCCGGCGCAGGGGCATGCCGCTGTGGTGGGACATCGAGCCCATGGGGGTTCAGATCGGCTACTTGCCCGCGGAGACTTCGTCGTAGACCGCCCCGAACGCACGAGGCTTGATCTGCTCGAAGCCGTAGTCCGCCGCGATCGGCAGGTCGGTCCCCAGGAATTCCTCGCGCGGGGTGCCGGCCTCGACGGCGCGTTTCGCGGCGGTCCGCAGGGCCTGGAGGTACTCGACCTGGCCGCGAAGGCCGGTGACATCCGTGATCTCGCCGTGTCCGGGGATGACGATCGTCTGATCGTCGCAGAGCGCGATGGCCCGCTTGACCGACTCGATCCAGCCGATGCTCGACGCGCCCGAGGGCAGGTCGATGAACGGATGCCGCTTGTAGAAGAGCAGGTCGCCCGCGTGCAGGACGTTGCGCTCGGGCGAGTGGACGATCAGGTCGTTGTCGGTGTGGCCCGGGCCGATCGCGTGGAGCGTGAGGCGGATGCCGCCCTCGTCCAGTTCGGTGCGCTCGCCCTTGGCCACGCGGCCGGGGACCCAGTCGCCGGGCTCAAAGTGCACGCGCACGCGGCGCAGCTCCGCGGCCTCTTCCCTGGCCTTCTCGTTGTCGGGCGCCGCCCGCTCCATGGATTCGATCGCGCCGTCGAGCTGGCGGCCGTAGGCGTCGAACTGGTTCTCGATTCGCGGCGCGGCATTCTCGTGGGCCAGGACGTCCATGTCGGGCGAGAAGCCGATGTTGCCGCCGGTGTGGTCGGCGTGGTGGTGGGTGTTGATCAGCAGGCGGAGGGGTCGCTCGGGGTTGCCGCGAGAGTCGGCGCCGCCGAGCTGGTCGGCCTCGCGGCGCAGGGTTCGCGAGAGCCAGGCGAACTTGGCGTCGACGATGATGCTTTGGCGCGCGCCGAGGAAGACGGCGACGTTGCCGCCGCTGGACTGGTCGATGGTGGCCCAGACGCCGTCGCGGAGTTCCTTCCACTCGAAGAAGGGAAGATCGCGCGGGGCGCGTCGGGCCCGGGCCGGGGCGGCGAGCAGGCCCGCCAGGGCCAGTCCGGAGGTTCCCAGAAAGTCGCGTCGGGTGAGCATGGCGTCTCCTCTCGCTCGGACCGGTCCTACCATGCCGGCTCGCACAAGTCTAGATCGTGTCACTCTGACGGGAATCGCTCGATGAAAGCGACAGACATCCGTAACGGTCAGGCCATCCGGTTCGAGGGTGGGCTGTATGTGGTGCACTCGTTCGAGCACCGTACCCCGGGAAATCTCCGGGCGTTCGTGCAGGTCAAGCTCAAGGACATCGGCTCGGGGCGGCTGCTCGAGCGGCGGATGAACTCGGATCAGGAGATCGACCTGATCGACCTCGACCGCCGGCCCATGGAGTATCTGTTCAGCGACTCGTCGGGCGCGACGTTCATGGACCTCGAGAACTACGACCAGATCGTGATCCCGCCGGACGTGCTGGGCGATGCGCTGCTGTACCTGGCGCCCAACGCGCAGTGCGTGGTGCTGCACCTCGACGGGCGGCCGATCTCGCTGGAACTGCCGTCGGCGGTGGAGGTGACGATCACCGAGACGCCCCCGGGGATCAAGGGCGCGACGGCGACGAATCAGCTCAAGGACGCGACGTGCGACACGGGCCTGAAGACCAAGGTGCCGCCGTTCATCTCCGAGGGCGAGAGGATCCGCGTGTCCACGGCCGACGGCTCGTACATGAGCCGCGCGAAGGAATAGCGGCGGGCGCCCGCCCATCGGGCCGGTCCGCGCTTGGGGGACGCCCCCGTGAACATCCTGCTGATCGGGCTGCGGGGATCGGGCAAGAGCACGCGCGGGCGGGCTCTCGCGGCAAGGCTGTCGCGCGCGTTCGTGGACCTCGACGAGGTGACGCCGCGGGAGATGGGATGCGCGACGGTGCGCGAGGCGTTTGCGCGCGGAGAGGCGGCGTTTCGCGAGGCGGAGGTGCGCGCGCTGCGTCGGGTGCTGGAATCGGACGGGCAGGTGGTGGCGCTGGGAGGGGGGACGCCGACGGCGCCGGGCGCGGCGGACCTGATCCGCGCCGAGCGGCGCGCCGGGCGGGCGCGGGTGGTGTACTTGCGCGCCGACGCCGCGGAGTTGCGCAGGCGGCTGGAGCGCGAGGACAACGCGCAGCGTCCGAGCCTGACGGGTCGGGGGGTTCTAGAGGAGATCGAAGAGGTCTTTGCGAGACGGGATCCGCTGTACCGGGATCTGGCGGATGGGGTCGTGGAGGGGGAGAACTTGGAGGATCTTGTGGTACGCTGGGGGGCGTGAGGCGAGTCTGGGGCGCGGGGCTCCGCGGACTCCTTCGAGGCTGAGAGGTGACCGGGACCTGGCGCGCCCCGATGCGATCGTGGGGCGGGAGGATTCCTGTGGTACGCTGCGGGTGTGAGTCCCGCGGTGCACACGTCCTTGGGAACGGTGCGGCACACCGAGCGTGCGTTGCGGTGGGGCGCGCCGGCTCGACCGGGCGCGGATCGGCCTCGCGGGACGGTGGATGTTGACGACAGCACGTGCTGGTCGGGGCTCTCGGCCCAGCCGGCCATGGGCCGCAAGAAGCTCGGCAGCGACACGGTGCGTCGGAGCCGTAGATCCACAGTCGTGCGAACGACAGGTCAATCGTCGGATGGTAACGGCGTGGAACACGTTTAGAAGGGCTTTCCAGCTTTGCATGACTCCGAGCGCTCTCTGTCATCTGACTCGGATTCTGCATACAACACAGACGATCTTCCAACTGCCGGAAACTGTTGGGTAATCGCACGTGAGTAAGCGTACCAAGTACCTTAGGACGTTCAGTCTTGCCGTGATTATCGGTGTGCTCGGCACGGTGGCTACGTGCTGCTGTGGATGGAAGAGTTTGCATCGGTTGAATACAGAACTGCCATGGTCATATTATCCAACAAAAGATCCTCTTGTATTTTGGGGGGTGTTCTTGCGTCGAATGAGTGCTACGGCATACTTTATGGACATCCAGGTAAATGGGATTGAGGTGATCGACAAGATGGAAGTTGAGACATGGGCGATTGCTCCGGCGAGAAGGCTCAGCGCCGATGCACAGTATCTCTACGTAGTGGGGTATGGCTGGCCTGCGCGCGCCTGCTACGCTGGCTGTGCCTTGGCATCGGGCACGCTGGTGTCCAGGCTCGGCGATGTGGTGATGGAACCATCATTGGGTCACCGAGTCAAAGTGAGAATGCCGTTGGATGTGTACTGGCCCGGGTTTGTCCTGAATGTTGTTGTGTTTGGTACGTGTTATTTATTATTGTACGTAATCTGGTTGTTCACTCGAACGTGTTGGTGGCGACGATCTGGTCGGTGCGTCGAGTGTGGGTACGACTTGAGTGGACTGTGCGGCAATCGATGTCCAGAATGCGGGCGACGCGCTTCGCCCAAGTCTACTCGGCAGCCAAGGCCGCTTGAGCGTTGACTGGCCCGCGGCGATGCGACGCCTCCGAGCCATTCGCTGAGCGATGGGGCGCTCGCGCCGGGGACGCGGGCTGGCGTCAGGCGGGGCTGGGCGCGCCTGCCGCGGGCTGGGGGCGGGCGCGCGGCTTGATGCGCAGTTCGATGGGGCGTTCGACGTGGAGGCGGCGGGCGCGGTGGAGGCTCCAGTCGGAGACGACGCGGTCGGGGCTGTCGGGGCCGGCGTGGATGCGCAGCGGGTCGTAGGTGTTGTTGCGCTGGGCGGGGATGAATCCGCTCTCTCGGATGAGGCGGCAGATGACGGCCTCGTCGAGGCAGTAGGTGGTGCCCGCGGCGGAGACGACGTTCTCCTCCATCATGACGCTTCCCATGTCGGTTGCGCCGCAGAGCAGGCCCATCTGCCCGATGTGCGGGCCCATGGTGACCCACGAGGCGCCGATGGAGTAGACGTTGTCGAGGACGAGGCGGCTGATCGCCTGGGTGCGGAGGTAGTCGGCGGCGCCGGAGCGGCGGACGACTCGGCCGAAGAGTGCCGCGGCGGGGCCGAGGTCCCGGTAGTCGATGTCAGGGTTGGCGCCGTCGCCGAGGGCGCGGGCGAGGACATCGCCGGGGAACTCGGGCGCAACGGGCGATGGGCCGTCCCAGTCGGGGAGTCGGCCCAGCGGGGTGTTCTCGCGCTGGAAGGGCCAGGAGATGAACGAGACGTAGTGGGCGCGGCCGTCGGCGAGGGCGCGGTCCTGGCGGTCGCGCACCAGGAGCATGTGGTGGATGCGGTCGGCGTATCCCTCGATGTGGCCGAACATCATGGTGGCGCTGGTGAACAGGCCGAGAGAGTGGGCGACCTCCATGGTGTCGAGCCACTTGTCGGCGTCGCACTTGCCCAGGCCGATCTTGCGGCGGACGGGGTGGGCGAAGATCTCGCCGCCGCCGCCGGGCAGGCTGTCGAGGCCGGCATCGACGAGGCGCTGCATGACCCAGCGGACCTTGTCCTTGAACGTGGCGCCGGGGGGATCGAAGAACTCGACGAACTCGACGAACTCTGGCGGGCTGAAGGCGTGGATGTGGATGCGGGGGAAGCGCTGCTTGATCGAGCGGAGCAGGTCGATGTAGTAGTCCAGCGGCAGGTCGGGGTTCATGCCGCCCTGCATGAGGATCTGGGTGCCGCCGATGGCGACGAGTTCGGCGATCTTCTCGTGGATCTGCGACGGGTCGAGGGTGTAGGCGTCGTGCTCGTGGGCGTCGCGCCGGAAGGCGCAGAACGTGCAGCGGGCGGTGCAGACGTTGGTGTAGTTGATGTTGCGGTCGATGACGTAGGTGCGGAAGAGGTCGCCGTGGAGGACGCGGCAGCGGGCGTCGGCCCAGCGGCCGAGCGGCGGGCATGGGCATGTGGAAGAGGTCGAGGGCCTGGGCGGCGGTGAGGCGGGCCTGGCCGGCGACGACGGCCTGCATGAGGCCGGGATCGTTGATGGAAAGGGTGGGGTGCTGGGGAGGCATGGGACCCGCGCGTGAATTTCAGAGATTTCTGAAAGTTCGTCCCAAGTGTACCCACTGGGTGGGCGGTGTCCAGTTGGGTCAGGCTCGGGGGTGGCAGGCCTTGTGGACGTCCTTGAGGTGTTCGCGATCGACGTGGGTGTAGATCTGGGTGGTGGTGATGTCGGCGTGGCCGAGCATCTCCTGGACGGAACGCAGGTCGGTGCCGCCGACGAGGAGGTGGGTGGCGAAGCTGTGACGGAGGACGTGGGGGTGGACGTCGGGCAGGCCCGCAGCGGCGGACCACTTGCGGACGAGCTTCCAGATGGCGACGCGTTCGAGCGGGCGTCCGGAGTGTGAGAGGAAGATGCGGCCGCGATCACGCCCATCGGGCTGGACGAGGCGGGGGCGGACTTCCTTGAGGTAGCGGTCGAGCCAGTACCTGGCGGGGGCGCCGACGGGGACGACGCGCTGGCGGCCGCCCTTGCCGTCGACGCGGATGGTGGGCCGCGTGCGTGGGCCATCGCGCGTGCCGGTGGTGTCTGGGAGGTCGCGCAGGCCGATGGCGCCGACCTCGCTGGCGCGGAGTCCGCTGGCGTACATGAGTTCGAGGACGGCGCGATCGCGGATCCAGAGGGGCGCGGCGTCGGAGGGTGAGTCGGGGGGGATGGGCGCTTCGACGAGGCGCTTCATCTGGTGGGGCGTGAGCACGCGTGGGAGGCGCTTCCACTTGGTGGGGGTTTCGATGAGGTCGGCGGGATCGCTGGGGCAGAGGGCTCGGGCGGCGAGCCAGCGCCCGAAGACGCGGATGGTGGCGACGTGCCGCGCGACGGAAGAGGTGGCGAGCTTGCGCTCGCGCGAGAGCGAGACAACGTGGGCGGCCAGGGCGCGGGGCGTGATGTCGCGGGGCGTCGTGATGTGCTGCGAGGCGAGAGAGGTGAGCAGATCGCGGAGGTCTCGTCCGTAGGCCTCGAGGGTGGCGGGGCGCATGCCGCATTCGACGGTGAGGTAGAGCGTGAAGTCGCGGCGCGCATCGTCGAGGGCGCGGCTCCAGGGGGGCGGCTCTGGGGGGGTCCGGCGGCGTGTTGTGGCTGTGGGCCTGGGCACGTTGGGCTGATCGGATGGTTCGGTGCACGCCGGCGAGAAGTTGCATGGGCGCGGAAAAAGACCCGCCCCGGGGAGGGTGTCCCCGGGGCGGGCTCAGGTCAGAGAGAGAGGGCTGGGATTAGCCCAGGAGCTGGAGCACCGACTGCGGCTGGGCGTTGGCGAGGGAGAGGGTGTTGATCGCCGCGGCGGAGAGGATCTGCGAGCGGGTGAGGCCCGCGGTCTCCTTGGCGAAGTCGGCGTCGCGGATGATGCTCTCGGCGGCCGAGGTGTTCTCGACGGCCACACCCAGGCTGCGGATGGTGGCGCCGATGACGTTCTTCTGGAACGCACCGAGGCGGCCGCGGAGGGTGGTCACGTCGCCGATGGCGTTGGCGACGACCTTCTGGGCCTGGGTGAGGTCGCCATCGATGAGGTTGAGGGTCTTGCCGGCGCCGAGGTCGGCGAGGTTGAAGAAGGAGCCGGCGTTGTCGCCGTCCTCTGTCTTGCCGAGCTTGCGTGCGGCGACTTCGGAGATGCCCAGCGACACCTTGCCGGCGATGTCGACGCTGGAGGCGAGCTGGAAGTCGGCGCCGCCGCCGGTGATCTCGAGCGCGTCGATGGCGGCGAGGGTCTGCGCGGCGGTCTCGTCGAGGGTGATCTCGATGTTGAGGATGTCGGAGTTGACGCGGATCTCGCGTCCGACGGTCGTGGCGACCACGCCGTTGATGTTGGCGCCGATGTCCTGGCCGGAGTCGGTGATGCCGTTGTTGGCGACGGTGCTGGCGAAGGTGGCGGTTGCGGAGGACGCGAGGGTGTTGGCGTCGGCGGAGTCGAACTCGAAGATGCCGTCGCCCTGGACGCCGCCGTCTTCGATGACCTCGACGGAGACGAACTGCTTGGAGCCGTACTGCGAGCTCTTGAGGGTGATGCCCTCGCCGTTGGCGCTGGCGACGACGCCGGTGACCTCGGTGAAGGTGTTGATGGCGTCGGCGATGGAGGACAGGCTGGTGCCGGAACCGAACTGGAGCTCACGGCTGCCGAGGGCGCCGCTGACCTCGAAGACGAAGGAGGAGTTGGTGCCGTTGAAGTCGAGGGCGGCGCCGTTGAAGTCGAGGAAGAGCTGGCCCTTCTGGGCGGACTGGGTGACGAGGACGTCGACCGAGAGGCTGTCGCCGTCGAACTTGGCGCCCTTGACGCGGAAGCTGGAGACGTCGGAGCTGATGCTGGAGGTGCCGTAGTCGAAGTTGCCGTTGAGGAGCTTGACGCCCTGGAAGTTGGTGCTGCTGGAGATGCGGTCGATGGTCTGGAGGATGGAGTCGATCTGGAGCTGGTTGGCGTCCTTCTCAGACTCGGAGAGGCCGGCGGAGTTGGCCGTGGCGGTGAGGAGGCCCTGGAGTTCGGTGAGGAGGCTGGAGATCTCCTGGAGTCCGCCCTCGGCGATGTTCACGACCTGGTCGGCGCGCTCGGCGTTGCTGATCGCGGCGTTGGTGGCGGTGATCTCGGAGCGGAGGTTCTCGGAGGCGATCAGGCCGGCGGGGTCGTCCTTGCCGCGGTTGATGCGCACGCCGGTGCTCAGCCTCTGCAACGAGTTGTTGAGGCTGAAGTTGTTCTGCCCGAGCACGCGCTGGGCAATCAGGGAGCTGACGTTCGTGTTGATCCGACTCATGGCGTCCTCCGTGAACAGCTCTGGACGGCCTTGGTCCGTGCCAGCCGTTCGCCCACCGCGTCGAGTCGCATCCCCGCTCGTCGCGATTGACTCTGGGTTGGTTCGACGTTGAACCAGCCCGACGCGCCCGCATCCTTTCGGGCGTCCCACTGACCTGAGGCCGACCCGACGTGGGCCGGTCAACGGCGAGGTGGATCGGCGAGCGTCGGGGGCGGGTTGAGGCGCGGATTCGAGAGAACCCGGGAATTCCCGAGAATCGGTGGCGCGCGTCGCGCGGGTGGCGCGAAGAAACGCCCCGCTCCGGGGATGCCGGGCGGGGCGCTGGTGGGCGGTGGGTCCGATAGGCGGGGCTAGCCGAGGAGCTGGAGGACCTGCTGGGCCTGCTGATTGGCCAGGGCGAGGGCGCTGGTGCCCGTGCTGGCGAGGATCTGGGCCCGGGTGAGCTGGCTGGTTTCGAGGGCGAAGTCGGCGTCGCGGATGACGGAGTTGGAGGCGCTGAGGTTTTCGAAGGCGGCCTGGAGGGAGCGGGTGTTGGTCTGCAGGATGTTGCGTTCGAAGGCGCCCAGCCGGCCTCGGAGCACGGAGATCTCGTCGATGGCTCGGTCGAGGATGTCCTGGGCGGTGGTGAAGTCGTTGTTGGTGATGTTGTCGAGGATGCTGTTGCCGCCGCCGGCCTTGAGGGAGTTGAGGAACTGGAGCGAGCCGTTCTCGAAGACGCCACCGATGGCCGAGGCGGCGACGGACTGGATGCCGATGCTGACCTGCTGGAGGGCGTTGACCTCCGGCCCGAGCTGGAAGACGGCGCCGCCGCCGGTGATGGTAAAGGTGGAGCTTCCACCGGCCGGCGAGGTCGCGAAGTCCTCGTCGAGCAGGAGATCGACGCCGAGGGTCGAGGTCTGCAGGACGGCGCGGAGGCCCTTGCCGGTGGCGAGCGCGCCGTTGACCAGTGCGGTGACGTCGCGGCCGGGGTCTCTGGTGGCCTCGGTGAGGTTCGTGTCGGACCAGTCGAACGGCTCGGGTGGCGCGTAGCTATCGGGGAAGCGGTAGAGCTGGAAGGCGTCGTCGTTGGGGTCGTCCGGACGGTCGAGCCGGGTCACGGAGACGAACGCGTCGCGCCCGTAGTCGATGGACTTGAACGTGACGCCGGAGGTCACCGAGCCGTTGATGAGTTCGGCGCCGACGCCGGTGACGCTGCTGAGGTTGTTGATGGCGGTGACGACCTGATCGAGCGTCTGGCCGGAGGTGAAGTTGACGACGGTGACGCCGCCGGGGCCTCGGATCTCGAGGGTGACCGACGAGGCGAGCTGTCCGGCGATGGGCTGGATGTCGCCGCTGAAGTAGAGGGCGCCGGTCTGGGCGCTGGCGATGACGTCCACCTCGACCGAGAGCGGCTGGGAGTTGGCGAAGGTGGCGTTGAGAACGCGGGCCGAGCGGATGGCGTCGGGCTCGACGCCGGACAGGACGAAGTCCCTCGATCCGTCGAGGAGCTTGAGTCCGCCGAAGGAGGCGGTGTTGCTGATGCGGCTGATCGAGTCGATGGCCGAGTCGATGGCGAGCTGGTTGGCGTCGCGTTCCTCGGCCGAGTTGGCGCCCGTGTTGGCGGCCTCGACGATGAGGGCACGGACGGTGTTGAGCAGGTCGTTGACCTCCGAGAGCGCGGCCTCGGTGGTGGCGATGACGGCGGAGGCGCGTTCGCTGTTCTTGACGCCCTGCTGGACGCCCTCGATGTCGGAGCGGATGCGCTCTGAGATGATGAGCCCCGCCGGGTCGTCGCGCCCACGGTTGATCCGAAGTCCGGTGGAGAGTCGTTCCAGCCTGACTTCGAGGTCCTGGTTGGTTCGCGCGAGGTTGGCGCGGGCGATGAGGCTCGGTACGTTGCTGTTGATCCTTGCCATGACAATCCTCCGTGATTGAGGCGAGGGAGCGTTCGGGTTCAGGCGGTCCGCTTGTCGTCGCCGGCATGGCGTCCGGCGGCGCGGGGTGACTGGGACAGGCGTGCCGCGGGGTCGGCGCGGCGGGTGCGTGATGGTCCTGGGCTGATGGACTGCCTCAGCGCGGCCAGATCTCCGTTCTGGATGCGCGCGGCCTGCTCGTTCTCCCTCCGGATCGCCTCGTAGACCTCCTTGCGGTGTACGGCGATCCTCGCCGGGGCGTTGATTCCCAGGCGCACCTTGTCTCCTCGGATGTCGACGACGGTGATCTCGATCTCGTCGCCGATCATGATCGTCTCGTCGCGCTGACGTGAGAGCACCAGCATGTGCGGCTCCTCGGCTCGCGGCGCGGCGCCCATCCGTGGGCGCCGGTCTCCTCTTGGTTCCGAACGAACGCGTGAGTCAGGCGGTCTTGGCGGTCGGGCGTTCGTCGGAGGTCGCGACCTTCATGAGCGGGTGGCGGGTGGTCCATCGCTTCTCGGCGATGACCATCTGCTCACCGGCGCGGGAGAGGGTGTTGACCACGAGAGGCCCCTGGAGGTTGCCCGTCAGGAACCCGTCGACCTTGTTAACGATGACAAAGACCTGGGCGTCCTCGAGTCGGGCCAGGCCCAGCTCGGCCATCTGCTCGGCGCGGATGGGCACGGCGAACTCGGGGACGAACATGGCGGGGTCGGTGACGACGAAGGCGAGGGCCGGGTCGTCGAGCGACTGGAGCCAGAAGAAGCAGGCGTCCTCGCCGGGCTCGAGCAGGCAGTACCGCCGGCGCTCGGGGAATCCCAGCAGGCCCTTGTCGAAGGTGATCACGCGGTCCTCCGCGATGTCGATCACACCAAAGCGAGTCGTCCGCACCTCCATGTGTGCGCTCCGATGTTTCGGCCGTGCCTCCTGGCGCCCCCGCTCCGATCGGGTGGACATCCTGTCTCGCGAGGGATCGTGGCCGAGACGATCCGACGCAGAAAGCAACTGAGTTGGCGCGGGCGTCCGGCCCGCGTGGCGGACTAGCCGAGGAAGTTGAGCAGCGTGAGCTGGTTGATCGATGCGGCGGACTGGTATCCCGCCTGGAGTTGCGTCTGGAGGAGGGTGAAGCGGGAGGCGGCCTCGACCACGTCCAGGTCCTGGAGCTGGCTTCTGGCTGCCTGATCGAACACGACGCGGTCCTCTACGTGCCGAGTCTCGCTCTCGATGCGCCGCGCGTACCCGCCCACGAGGGCGCGTGTCTCGGCGAGTCGGGCGAGCGACTCTTCGAGCTTGCTCGCCGCAAGTTCGATGCCAAACGTGTCGTCGTTGTCGAGGCTGTCGCGCAGATCGATGAGCTGGGTGAACACGGAGTCGACGACGCGTACGGTCGCGCGGTCCTGTCCGGCAAGGGTTGCGCTGGTCGCGTCGTATGTGCCGTTGAGGAGACCGAGCTGGTCCGCGGCCGGCGAGTTGTTGCGAGCGTGGACCTCGAGCGCGGTCGCTCCGAGCGAGGCGTCCTGGGTAAGGACGATGCCGTTGTCGCCGTTGGACAGGCCCGCGACGAGCTGGTCGGTGGGCCGCCCGTCGGCGGCGAGCTGCGCCTGGATCTGGGTGTTGATCGTCGCCAGCAGCGACTCAACATTCGTCAGGTCGGTCGGCGCCAGATCGATGTCGATCTCGAATCCGTCGCCGAGGGTGAGCGTGAAGTCGATGTTGAGTTCGGGCTCGATGACGCCGGTGATCGGGTCGGCCACGCCGTCGATCACGTCCACGCCGCGGCCGTCGTTGAACTCGTCCAGCCGCGTGCCCAGATCCAGGGAGCGGATGCCCAGGGCGGACGCGACGCCGTTGTTGCCGGGAACCTCCTCGATGGACATGGCGCGGTCGCGGCCGTTGGCGACCTCGTTGAAGATGTCCAGACGATCGTTGACATCATCGATGCGGACGCGAAGCCCGAGCCCGGCGCCCTCGATCCGGGCCCGGATGTCCTGGAGGGTCTGCGCGCCGGCGAGGTCGATGACGCGCGAGACGCCGTTGTTGTTGACGCGGATCTCCCCGAGATCGACCGAGAGACCGGCCAACGCATCGATGGGCGTGTTCCACGTGAGTCGGGGCGCCAGATCAAGGCCGTCGGGAGTCGAGGCGGTGAACGCGATCGTGGCGTCGTCGTCGATGAGTCCGAGGTCCGCCGCGGCGGTCGAGTCGCCGATGTCGGCGAAGACCAGTTCGGGATCGGCGCCGCCGGCGGCGTCCGGCAGGACGTCGATCGTGATGGCCTCGCCCGAGATGGAGACTCCGCCCGGGCCGAGGATCTCGACCTCGTGGTCCTGCTCGTATCGGGACAGGGCGCTCTGGATGGCGTCGACCACGTCCTGAACGGTGTCGGCGCGCGAGAGATCGATCGTCGCGGGTGGCCCGTCGGCGTAGGTGAACTCGATCTCGGCGAGGGCGACGCCAAGGGATCGCGCTCCCCTGAGGGCGGAGATCGAGGTCTGGGCGGTAAGGTCGGGATCGAGATCCACCTGTCCCCGCAGGCGCGCCGAGGTCTGTCCGAGGGCGGAGGACCCGCCGAGCGTGAGCGGGATGGCGTTGCCCGGGCCGAGGTCGGTGATCAGACCCGACTCGCCGGCGAGATACCGCACGCCGCCGAGGAACGTGACCAACGGGGTGGTCCCGGGCGACTGACCACCGAGGATGTGGCCGGCGACGCCTTCGCGATTGGCGATCGAGAACAGGCCCTGGATCAGCGAGTTGACGATGGTGGCCTGGCCCTCGCGCTCTTCGGGCCCGCTGGAGATGTTGAGTTGGGACAGGGCGATCTGCTTGGCTTCGAGCAGCAGGTCGTTGGCGTCTCCGAGGGCCACATCGGTCTCGGAGAGGGCGGTCTGGGCGTGCTGGAGGTTTCGTTCGATCTGGCCCGCGCGCTCGAGGCGCTCGTTGAGCAGCGAGATGGTCGCGGCCTTGACCGAGTCCTGGCTGGGACGCGAGATGGCCAGCCCGGTGGCGAGTTGCTCCTGGATGCGGGCGAGGTCGATGTTGGTGCGCGCGAGCGAGCCGCTCGTCAGGCGCGAGATGAGCAGGTTCGGCACTCGGGCCAGGCTGGTGGGCAGGATGCTCATCGGAGTTCGGACCGCAAGCGGTATGCCATGGGGCGTCAGATGATCGAGAGGAGAGTCTGGAGCAGCTCGTCGGCGACGGTGATCACGCGGGCTGCGCCCTGGTACTGGCGCTGGAAATTCAGGAGATTCAGCGACTCCTCATCCACGCTCACTCCGCTGATGGCCAGGCGCTGGCTATCGAGGGACTGGCGGACGAGCGACGCGGCATCGGCCCGGCCGTTGCTGCTGGCCGCGGCGCCGGCGACTCCCTGCACCGTGGTCTGCCAGTGCTCCCGGAAGGAGAGGCCGCCCAGGGCGGTGATCGGCGAGTCCTGGAGGGCGACGATGCCCAGGGCGGTCGCGTTCTCGACGAACTCGCCCTCGACGATTCGACCGGTGGCGAGGCGCGAGGGCTCGAGCGCGAGGTCGTCGCGGACGGCGATGTCCGAGGCGCTCTTGCCCGTGAAGTACGAATTGACGCCGAGGGTGGCCAGGACGTCGGATGAGTCGTCGGCAAAGGCGAAGGTGTAGCCCTCATCGCCGTTGACCCGCAGGCGGCCCTCGGCGTCGATGGAGGCGGAGAGCCCATCGATGGCGTTGAGCGAGGCGGTCAGGGAAGAGAGGCTCGTGTCGTCGTCGAACCCCTCGGTTCCGTCGGCGCGGATGCCGTCGAGGTCGATATCGACGCGGACGATGTCGGTGTGGCCGCTGGCCGCGTGGGTGACGTGCACATAGAAGCCGCCGTTGGCGGGAGCAAACGGCAAGTCGGTGAGCGCTCGATTGCCGGGATGGTTGAGCGCGAGGTCTCGGTTGGCGGTCGCGAAGGCGAGCGTGGCGCGGGTCGAGGACAGCCCCGTGGCGTTCGTGCCGGTCGCGTGGAGGCGGTTGACCTGGAAGATGAGCTGGGATGAGAGCCGGTCGAGCTGCTCGAGCGTGCCGTCGACGGCCTGGTCTCGGCTGTCGAGCAGGGCGCCGATGCGGCCGGAGGTCACGCGGAGCTCCCGCTGGTTCTGGCCGGCCGACACGGTGGCCCGGAGTTCGCCCTCGACCGAGCGGATCGAGAGCGTGAGTTCGCGGGTGATCCCGTCCAGAACGACCGGATTGGAGCCGACGAGCACGTTGACGGCCCCGTTGGTCTGCTCGACGGCGTCGATATCGATGAGCTGGCTGAGCTCCTCGAGGCGCATGTCCCGCTGGTCGCGCAGATCGTTGGCCGTGGCGGAGCCGAGCTCGGCGGAGACGACCTGACGGTTCAGTTCGCCGATCTCTCCGATCAATTGGTTCGCGCGAGAGACGGCGCCCGCGAGGTCCCGATCGATCTGGTCGCGTGTGGTTCTGAGATCGCCGCTGAGGCGCTGGAGGAATCCGGCGAGCTGCTGGCCCTGCTGCACGACGACGGCGGAGGACTCGGTGAGATTGGCGCGCTCGCTCCAGGCGCCGAAGAACGCGTTGAGTTCGCTCGAGAGGTCGGCGCCGGTCAATTCGTTGAGGCTGACCTCGACGGTCGAGTACAGATCGCGGAGCGTGCCGGCGTAGGACTCCTCGGAGACACCCGTGCGCAGTCGGGACTGCAGGGCCTCGCTGACCTGGCGCTGGATGGAGGCGAGGGCGACGCCCCGGCCGGCATAGAACGACGTGCTCTCGCGCACGCCCCGGATGGGAACGAGGCGTGCGACCTGGCGGGAGTATCCGGGCGTGGCGAGGTTGGCCAGGTTGTTGGAGGACACCTGCACGCCGGCCTGGGCGGCGGTCAGGGCGGAACGTCCGATCTGCAGCGCCTGGGTGAGTCCCATGGTGTTCCTATCGCGTGATATCGAGGGCCGCGGCGGGCGCGGAGGGCGCCGGGCCGCGCGGGGCATAGGTCACGTGGCCGCTGAGGCGGCGCGTCACATGCCGCACGAGGCCCTCGACGTGTGCCGCGAGGGAAGACGCGGCGAGCCGGAGCGACTGCTGTTCGGCGCGGATCCTTACCATGGCGTCGGTGAGGCGGTTGGCCTTCTCGGCGATCTCCTCGCGGATCGTGAGCGGCAACAGGGGCAGGAGTTCCTGGATCCTGGGTGGAGCGCCCGACGAGCGGGCTCGTCCTTCGGGCGAGGCCTGGACGATCGCGCGGACCGTGCTCTGGCGCTGGGTCTCGATCTCGGCGATGCGCGTGGTCAGCTCGCGTTGGCGAGCGGTGCAGAGTTCCAGACGGCGGGGATCCGCCTGTGCGATCGCGGCACGGTGCTCGCGCGTGAGTTCGAGCCACTGCGAGTGGGCCGAGATAAGGGCGTCGAGATGGGCCGACAGCATCGCGGCGTGGTCCGGCCGGGAGGACGTGGCGGGCGCGGCGCTCATGGCGATTCTCCGCGGAGGGACACCTCGGGCGGCGAGGGCGGTGGGAACGAGACGCTGCGCGCCTCACGCGCGGCCTCCGTGCCGTCGCGCGAGAGCGCTGCGCCGCCGAGCCGTCGCATGAGATCCGACGCGATGCGATCGACGATGGGGAAGTTTGAGGCGCGCACGAGGCGGTCGGCGATCTGCGCATCGAAGATGGGCCCGAGCTGCCGCTCGGCCTGCGATGGGCCGAATGGAGGGGGCGTCGCGTTTGCCTCGCGGGTTTCGCGCAGGATGGGCTGGACGAACGTGATCGCGACGAGCTGCTCGGCCTGCCGCCGGGCGGTCTGCTCGGGCGTGAGGCGCTCGGGGATGGACTCGGCCCGGCCGAGGGCGGCCGCGAAGGTCCTCTGGCGATCGAGCAGGGGCGAGCGGGCGCCGGAGGTCCAGCGGGCGAGGGGATCGGACGCGGCGGGCGTGATGGTCATGGCTAGTCGACGATGAGTTCGGCGTGGAGCCTTCCGGAGCGATGCAGCATCTGGAGGATCTGGATCTGGTCGTCTACGGGAACGCTGAGCTGCTTGAACGCGTCGAGCAGGTCGTCGAGGCGGGCTCGCTCGCTTGGGCGGCCCTGCGTGCCCAAGCCGACAATGCTCTCGGTGCTGACGGCGGGGTTCTGGGCGGATGGGACTGGCTGGGGCGTGACGCGCCGGATGATGAGGTTCTTGTGGGCGATGGCGACCAGGCTGATCTCGACCTCCTGGGTGACGACGATGGCGCCGCTGCCGCGGTTGACAACGACGCGCGCGGGGAGCTTGAGCTGCGCCGCGTCGAACTCGGTGTTCATGACGTCGGCGATGAAGCCGGTGACGTTGTCGCGATAGGCGTCGGGCACGAAGAGGCGGATGGTGCGGTCGTCGATCGCCTCGGCGATGCGCTCGAGTGAATCGTCCATGCCCGCGGGGGCCAGAAGGTACTCATCGCGGATGCGGCTGGCGATGTGGGCGCTGCTCTGCCAGCCGGCAAAGGCAGGCCGGAGGATGAGATCCACGGTATCGCCGACGATCTCGGTGGGGAAGGGACGGACGATCTGGGCTCCTGCGCGGACCTTGGCGCGCGTCGGAGAGCGGGGGTCGTCGATCTCGATTCGGCCGCTGGCGATCGCGAAGACGGGCTGCCCGGGGAAGGGGCCGGTCAGCGGGGCAAGGTACAGCTCACCGCCCGCCAGGCTCTGGGCGCTGTTGATGACAGAGACAGTGACGTCGTAGCGGTCGTTGACGCGGACGCCCGCGGCGGGGGTCGTGCAGGTGACCATGACCAGCGCGACCGAGCGGGCGCTCCTGAGTTCGGAGAAATCCTCGATCGGGATGCCGTTGTTCCGCAGGACCTGCGCGAGAGGACGCGCAACAACGAGCTCCTTCGCGGAGTCGCCGGTTCCGGGGAGGCCGACGACAAGTCCGACGCCCTGGAGCACGGATTCGCCCTGGTGGGCGAGGCGGGCGACATCCTTGACGGCGGGACCGGCGAGCGCGGGAGTGGCGAGCAAGAGCAGGATGACGAGGCGATGGAGCATTCGCGCCCTCCGGGGAGAAAGAACGCGAACGGCGTGCCAAGGTACGGTGACTCGTCGCCGAGACCAGAGAGCGGCGGGCCTACAACGCGAAGATCGCGAAACACTCCAAGTGTGGTCTCACCCGGCGTGGCAGCGAGATATCAGCGATCTCTGCATCCTCGCGGCGACCTACGCCGTGGGGGCGGTCCCCTGGATGGGGCGGTCCTCGCGGGCGATGCCGCCCATGGGGCCGGTGCGCACCGTTTCGCCCGGCATGGGATTGAAGCGAGAGCCGTACAGAGGGATGCGGCGGCTGGTGTCGGTCTTGGGGATGAGACGCCGCACACTCATGATCAGGACGAAGAGCACGCCGTTGGCCAGCAGCATCGGCAGGAGCGTGGTCTGATCGAAGTAGACCATGATCGACGTCAGGACGACAACCGCCAGCGAGATCGGGATGATCGCCTGCCAGGCCATGATCATGACCTGGTCGTACCGCAGGCGCGGGATCGTCCACCGGATGACCATCATCAGGACGACCAGCGTCAGCACCTTGCCGAAGTAGATCCCGAACTTCAGGGCGGCCAGGCCCACGCCCGCCAATCCCGCGGCGGACTCTGGCAGCGCATCGAGGAATGGGACCGGCTGCCAACCGCCCAGGAAGAGCAGCGCGAAGAACGCGCTGGAGGTGATCATGTGGGCGTACTCGGCCAGAAAGAAGAGGGCGAACCGCATCGAGGAGTACTCGGTGTGGTAGCCGCCGACGAGTTCCTGCTCGGCCTCGGCGTTGTCGAACGGGGCGCGGTTGGCCTCGGCGAGGATGGCGAGGAAGAAGATGACCGCGGCGATGGGCTGACCGAAGGCGAGCCAGCCATGCTCACGTTGATGGGCGATGATGTCGGTCGGGCTGAGCGAGCCGACCAGGAGCAGGACGGCCAACAGGGAGAGGCCCAGGGGGATCTCGTAGGAGATCATCTGGGCGCTGCAGCGCAGGCCGCCGAGGAAGGAGTACTTGTTGTTGCTGGCCCACCCGCCCAGGGTGACGCCGTAGACGCCCAGGGAGGCGACGCCGAGGAGGTAGATGACTCCGGCGTCGGCCGCGAGGCCGGCGACGACGATCTCACCGCCGGTGAAGTGGATGCCGAGGATGGAGAAGTCGGGCAGGACGATGGTGCCGCCGAAGGGGATGATGGCAAAGCCGATCAGGGCGGGGACGATGATGGCGACGGGGGCGAGGGTGAAGAGCCACTTGTCGACGCGGTCGGGGGCGTAGTCCTCCTTGAGGAGGAACTTCAGGCCGTCGGCCAGGGGCTGGCCGAGGCCGAGGAAGCCCCGGAGGAACTTGAGCTGGGGGATGCCGAAGTCGAAGCCGACGCGGTTGGGCCCGATGCGGTCCTGGATGTACGCGGCGACCTTGCGCTCAACGTAGATCAGGTAGGCCACGGTGATGAGGACCACGTGGACCACGAGGGTGAAGACGAGGATGTTGACCAGGACCTGGGCGGGAATGGTCACGGGGGCGCCTCCGGGGGCGGGGAGTGTAGGGGAAGACGCAGCGTGCAGGCGTAGACGCTCCGGGGGCTGGAGGCGCGAGGGAGCTCGCGGGCGTCAGAGCATGAAGACCACGGGCCCCTTCACGCCGTTGTCACCCTTCATGCCCACCTCTGTCAGCACCCATTGGCCGGAGCGCGGGTTGAATGTGAACTCCATCCGGAGGTCGGCTTCGAATTCCTCGCCCTCGATCACCGCAAACACTCCGGGGATTGTCATGCGCATCACCTGACGGTGATCCTCCGGGACATCCCGGAGGAAGGCCCGCGCCGCGTCGCGCCGGGCGTTGTGCGTGACGGCGACGGACGGCGTCTTCGAGCCGCCCCAATCGTCGCTCTGAAGTTCCTCGAATCGACCGACGACGGCGAGATCATCGACGTTGAGGCGGGCGCCGGCGAGCAACGCCCGCGCGAGTTGCCATTGGCGGCGCATGCCCTGGGGGTTCGCCTCGGCGGAATCGGGACGGTCGATGCCGTAGGCGTCGAGGTAAGCCAGCCACTCCTCGGCCGTGCCGGAGGAGAGGACGGTCAGCGTGTCAATGATGGCCCGGCGCAGCGCCTCGCGGCGCGGCTGGGCCACGTTGCGCGATGCGCTGCCCGCGGCGTGGGAGATGGTCGCGCTGGAGAGGGGCGCGAGGCCGGGGTGATCGGCGACCTCGCGATCACTCGAACCCTGTCCATCATTCGGTCCCCCCGTCGGTCGTGAGGGCGCGAGACTACGCCACGCCACGATGCCCGCGGCGACGACAACGACGGGAACGACACAGAGGATGACTCGTCGCATGTTCGATCTCCGCCGGCGATACTCGCCTCGTTGCACGAGCGGGGACTGCTACTGGATGTCAATGCCGCGAAGGCCGTCCCTGGTGTTCTGAAGGCGGAGGTCGTACCCAAGGTGCTGGAACGGATTTGGTACCGCTTGACTGGCTTTGGACGGCGGAGTGTCCTGTCCGGAGCCGTCGGCGAGGTGCATTGGCATGGGTTCGTCGATATCCGGGCCATCGCGCTTCAGTTCGTGCGTGCGAGCGCCGAACTCGCCGTCCCAGAGCAGGACCTTGCGTGCGGGGAACACGGCGTCCCCGGCGCGCTGCGCGGCCAGGTACGCGTAGTCGGACGGGGCGTGGCCCGACCACAGTTCGGGGCGGCCGACGAAGGAGGTGCTGTACCAGTACGAGGTCGGCCAAGAGGAACCGATGCCGCGTCGTGCTGCCCAGGGCGAGACATAGGTATCGATGTTGTGGTTGATAGGCAGGTATCCATAGACGACCCCCGGCCAGTTCCACGCGACGGTCCACCAGAAGTCGCTGAACAGAAGGTCTTCCGACTGCGGGTACATGGTGTTGGGGTAGAGGGCGGGGTAGTAGTCCTTGTGGTCCGAGGTGTACATCGTCACCACCGCGGCGAGCGATCGCAGGTTGGCGTGGCTCTGCGCGCGGCGCGAGGCTTCGAGCCCGAAGCTCAGTCGGGGCAGCAACATCGCCATCAGCAGCGCGATCACCGCGATAACGAGCAATACCTCAATGAGCGTCAGGCCGCGAGTTGATCGTGATGCCGTCGCCATGGTCGCGTCATAGCAGGAAGCTTGGAACACCTGGCAGATCACCGTCGCCCATTACGACCAACTCGGTCAATACCCAACGCCCGGTACGGGGGTTTCGCGTGAACTCAATCCCCCATTGCGCCTCAAACTGGTCGCCGTTGAATCCGGTAAAGGCACCGGGAACCAAGACCCACGCCACAGTGCGTTGTGCCTCGGGGATCTCCCTCAGGAAGGCTCGTGCCTGGTCTCTGCGTGCGCGATGTCTCGTTAAACCGCGCCGCGTCCCGTCCGTGTTCCAGCCATCTCCGATCTGAGCGTGCTGGTATCCGCCGACTAGCGTCACATCCTCAACACTTACCATAGCCGACTGAAAGAACTCTCGCGTTGCCCTCCAGATCTGTTCTTCGGCATCAGGATTGCTGAGGGCAAACTGAGGGATCTCGACACCATACGTGTCAAGATACGCCAGCCAGTCCGACAAGTTGCCGGCCGTGTAGGTAGTGAGCGTGTCGATGATGGCTTGGCCGAGCGTATCCCGGTACTGCGGCAAGGCGCGCTGGACTACACGATCCGACAGCTGCGCGATGGTCGCGCGGCTGAGGGGCTTGGTTGCCAGCTCCTCCCCGGTGGCGATGGGCGACACATTCGGCACAGAGATACGCGTGCCGGCCTGCCGCTGACACGAGACCATCGCGCAGACGACGAGGATCATCGCGAGATTGACGCTATCAGGCAGCCGAGAATCCAATCGCGTCCTCCGATCAGGAGATCCAGAAGGTCGTATTGCATGGGTCCAAGTTGCAACCTGTGCTAACGCCGACGATGCAATCGTCGGCCGTATTCTGCTGCCCGTCCGGCCCAACGCTCATGTACGTATGAACGCAGCACTGCTGGGCGGATGTGCAGTACCACTCAACCGTTCGTTCCACTTCATTGCAGTCTGTAAACGCCACGGTGCACTTCTTGGCAGACGGATCGGGCTGAACCATCGTGAGCAGCAATGCTACAGACACCGATAGCATGGTTGACTCCTTTGTGCGGTGTGTGCCTGGGTAAGATACTCCTACCCCCCCCCCCGGTGTCAAGATAAGAGGCATGCGCCCGCGGGCCCGGCAATGCGGCCGAGCGGTCTCCACGTTTCGTGTTTATGGATAATGGTAGGTGGGTGTGGAGGCCGCTTCCGACCCCACCACCCCCTCGACGATCTCGCGGTGGTTGGCGCAGCGGGGGCACTTGTGCTGTCCGCCGAGCTTGCCGCGGGATTGCATCCAGCGATGGAAAGCGCCCACAGGCAGGGGGGTGATGGCGGGCGGGCCCATGCCCAGGCCGTCGGTGCGCTTGGTCGTGTAATCCACGTTCTGGGCCTTGAGCGAGGCGTCGAATGCGTCGCGGAAGCGAACGAGGCGGGAGTCCTGGTCCACAGAGGGGGAGCGCCGATCGCCCGTGGCGTCGTGCGGCGGCGCCGGGACGGGCGAGTCCTCGAACTCGATCGCCAATTCCAGACCGGCGGGCGATTCGTGCGTGGGGTAGATGGGCGCCGCGGTGAATTCCCCCACTGTCACGCCCGCCGCGGCGGCCGCCTCGGCCACGGCGTTTTCGATGTGCTCGACGATCAGGTTCTCGCCGAAGGCGTTGATGAAGTGCCGATGTCGCCCGACGATCCGCAGCCGGGGCGGGCCGAAGCCGGCAAGCGACCGGGCCCCCGGGGGTGCGGGAATCGTGTCGAACTCGACGACGTCGCCCAGGATGTACCGCCACAGGCCGGCGCAGGTGCTGAGCACGACGACGTAGCGCTGGCCCAACTCGACTTCGTGGCAGGCGAAGGCGCGGGGCGAGGCGTTGTCGATCTCGTCCAAGGGCACGAACTCGAAGAAGACGTGGTTGTCGGTGAGCAGGCGCAGGCCGGGGTTTCGGGGCGTGTCCTGGATCGCGATGAATCCCTCGCTGGCGGGGTAGAGCTCCAGGCGATGCGGGAAGTCGATCGAAGGGTCGCCGAACACGATCTCGTTGATCCGCGAGACGAAGGGCGTGTACTTCACGCCACCGTGGACGAAGAGCACGAAGTTCGGCCAGAGGTCGCGCACGCACGAGGCCGGCCGGCCGCGTTCGCGGGCGAGCTCGAGCAGCCGCTCGAAGAGCACGTGCGCCCAGCTTGGCATGCCGCTGAGCATGCGGACATCCATGTCGAGGCAGGCTTCGGCCATGGCGTCGATCTTGCTGGGCCAGTGGTCCATCAGGGCGATGTCATGGCCGGGCGCGTACACCTCGCTCAGGGGCCATCGGATCATGGGCGTGACCAGGCCGGAGAGGTCGCCGGTGCGCACGCCGTGCTCGTTGGCCCGCACGTCGGACGAGCCGCCCATGAACAGCGATCGCCCGGCGGTGAGCCATGAGAGCGACAGGCCTCGGCGCGTCAGGTGGGCGAAGATGTCCATCGAGGCGTGGAAGTTGGACCGCATCATCGCGCGGCTGACCGGGATGAACTTGTCGCCGGCGGTGGTGCCGCTGGTCTGGGCGAAGTCGCGCACGAGGCCGGGCCAGAGGATGTCGGGCCGCCCCTGCTCTCGCATCAGCGCGATCATCTCGCGGAAGCCGTACCAGTCGCGGATGGGCACGCGGGCGCGATACCCGGCAACCAGCTCGGGTCCGGCCAGGTCCAACAGTCCGTCGAAGCCGTGCTCACGGCCAAAGCGGGTCCGCGCTGCGCTGGCGATGAGCCGCCGCAACTGACGGATCTGGATCTCCCCAGCGCGGCGCGTCCAGTACTCGTCATCGCAGAGACGCCGGGCGCGCAGTCCCACGGCCAACTCGAGCCCGAGGCCGACCAGCCCGGTCCAGCGTGCGGCGGGCGCGGCGACGGGGGTCGCCGGGCGTCTTGCGACGGCGCCGGGAGGAGTCATGGGTCAGGAGGTGGACGTCGCGGCGGCGCGCCGTCGCGACAACTTCTCGCCGAACTCGAGCAGGCCCTGGGCGAACTCGGCGGGGCACTCGATCATCGGCGCGTGGCCGCAGCGCTCGATCCAGACGAGTTCGGCGTCGGGGATCTCGCGGGCGAAGCCCATGGCGGCCTCCGGCGGTGTGACGATGTCCTCACGTCCCCACAGCACGAGCGCCGGCGCGCGGATATCGCCTAGCCGCGATGCCACGTTGTCGGCAAAGACCGAGCGCGAGAGCTTCATCATCCTGCGGGCCTTGGTCTTGTCCGAGAGCTCGGCGTGGGCGCGGTCCACATCTTCCAGACGCATCTTCGAGCGGTCGTAGAACAGCTCGGAGATGGTCGACTCCATCCAGTCGCGCGATCGCTTGGGCGAAGCGCCCATGGGACGCTCGCCCAGACCCGATGATCCGACGAGCACGATCGCCTCGACCAGTTCCGGCCGATCGATCGCCAAGCGCAGGGCCATGTGCCCCCCGAAAGAGCTGCCCACGATGATGGCCTGGCCGTCTACGTACCGCTCGACGAAGCCCGCGATCATCGACGCCACGCCGTTGACCGAGCAGTCCTGGCCATGGAGTTCCAGCAGCGGGACCTGGAGCAGCACGCAATGGAACGAGTGGCGGACCCGCCGAACCACGTCGCTCCAGTGCTCGTTGAGACCCACCAGCCCGTGCAGGAAGAGCATGGTCGGCCCGTCGCCGACCTCGACGACGCGCGCCGGCACATCGGTCTCTTCGGGTCCGCGCAGAACAGCGCTGTACCGCTTGGGCCCGAGGACTCGGGCGTCATCGCCAGGGGTTGGCGTCGTTGGCGTCAAATCGGACTCCGGAGACTCTCTACGGGACGATCTCGGGCATTCGCCCCGGGAACCATGGCGCGTCTGGCGGCGGTTAGCCGCCGCTCGCTTGCAAGCATATGGGCCCAGACGCCCTCCCGCAGCCGCCGCGCGGGATCATTCCCCGGCGGCTCCCCGGGACCGCTCGTCGCGTCCCTCCACGACCCGGCCGTCCCGCAGATGGACGACTCGCCCGGCGCGAGCCGCGACCGCCGGATCGTGGGTCACCATGAGGATGGTCTGGTCGCGCTGCCGGCGGAGTTGGGCGATGCCGTCGAGAATGGACTGCCCCGTCTTGTGGTCCAGGTTGCCCGTGGGCTCGTCGGCCAGCAGCACGTCGGGCTCGTTCATCAGGGCCCTGGCGATGGCCACACGCTGACGCTCTCCGCCGGAGAGCTCGGCGGGCCGGTGGGAGAGCCGGTGCGACAGGCCCATGGCGCCCAGCAGGTCCGATGCCCGCTCTCTCAGGGCTCGGCGGCGGAGGCGATAGCCCAGCCGGCCTCGGGCCACCATCGACGCGACGAGCACGTTCTCGATCACGTTCAGCTCGGGCAGCAGGTGGTAGAACTGGAAGATGAATCCGACGTTGTGCGCGCGATAGCGATCCAGCTCGCGCGCCGACATGTCGCTGAGCGCCCGATCCTCGTAGACGATCGCCGAGCGCGACTCCCGGTCGGGCCGGTCCAGCCCCCCAAGCAGGTGCAGCAGCGTCGACTTGCCCGAGCCCGAGGCCCCGAGAATCGCCACCCACTCGCCCTTTCGGAGCGAGATCGAGGCCTCGCGCAGCACGGGCACGTCCACCCGGCCGAGCCGGTAGGTCTTGCTGACGGCGCGTGCGGACAGGAACTCACTCAAAGCGCAGGGCTCGCACGGGGTCCAAGCGGGCCGCCCGGAGGGCGGGGATCAGTGCACCGACCGTCGCCGCGACGATGCCTCCGAGCAGCACCATCGCCGCCGCCCCGGGCTCGACCTTGTTGGGGATCTCGGAGAAGTAGTACACGCGAGGATCCCAGATGGTGATGCCCAGGGCGCTGCCGAGCCACTCGTGGATCGGGTTGATGTTGCGGACGATCAGGAACGAGAGCGCGCCGCCGACGATCGAGCCGATCACGCCGATGCACAGGCCATAGCGGAGCCACAACCAGAGGATGCCGCGCCGGCCCGCGCCCAGCGAACGCAGGATCCCTATGTCCTTGGTCTTCTCGTTGACGATCGACCAGAAGATCGCGAGCACGAGGAACACCGCGGTCACGGAGATGAACGAGAACAGCACGAGCACGAGCGCAATCTCCTTCTTGACCGCTCCGATGAAGTCCTTGTGCAGTTCCTCCCAGGTCGCGATCTGCGGTCGCGGCGGCGCTCGATCGAGGTGCGCGTCGGCGAACTCCCGGTAGATCGCCTCGCACCGATCGCGCAGCGTCTGCGCGCTGACGCCCCGCGCCGCCCGGACCAGCACGGTGGTCACCCGGGCCGGCTCCAGTTCTACCTCGGGACGAACGAACCTCTCCTCGCCCGTCTCGGGATCGACCTCGATTTCGAACGGGCTCTCGCCGGGGCTGACCCGGCGCTCTGCCTCGTCCATGTGCAGCATCTGCTGGAGCAGCGACAGGGGCACCACGAGCATCCGCTTGTCAAACTCGTAGTTGCCGGTTCGGAACTCGTTGGCAATCGGCAGGATTCGCGAGATGGTCTCGACCGCGCGGCCCTTCTCATCGATGGGCAGCACGTTGAGCGTGATCTTCCCGTTCAGCGGCAGGAACTGGTCGATCGTCTCGACCCCCCCGTCGGGCCGAGTCCGCTGGGGCGGCAGCACGTCGTACCAACCCGGCTGGCGGATGTTGAGACCCGAGGCCTCAATCCCCAGCGTCGCGGCGGGCCGGCGCTCGCCAGTTTCATAGTCCAGACGCGAGAGCGACTTGCCGTTGGCCAGCACATCGTCCCAGGTCATGCGCAGCGCGCGGGCGAGCGCGGCCGGGCTCATGTCGCCGATGTGCAGGAGCGCGTTGGCCAGGGCCGAGAGCGGCGCGAGACGAAGGTCAGCACGATTCGAGTCCTTGGGGGCCGGAGAGCCTTCGG
This sequence comes from Phycisphaeraceae bacterium, assembly GCA_020639195.1. Taxonomy (GTDB): domain Bacteria; phylum Planctomycetota; class Phycisphaerae; order Phycisphaerales; family UBA1924; genus JACKHB01. The sequence goes on from JACKHB010000002.1 coordinate 634,386, forward strand.
GACCCCAATGCAGCGTGCCAAAGTACCCCGTGACCGCGTCGTAGCTCTCGGGCTCGATTCCATACACCAGCATCCCGTCAACTCGGTCATTGGGATAGCTGACGAACCCAAACGTCTCAATCACGGGCGTTGCCGCGGCAACATGATCCTCATCGGCCCGCAGCCGGGCCAGAAGGTCCTCGTAATCCGGGAACCCCCGGCTGGGCCAATAGATCTTGACGTCGCCGACGAACGTGCGCCCGGAATCCAGCAGGACCTGCAGGAATCCGCCCATCACAGACCAGGTCGTCAGCACCATCGCCGTTGAGAGCGCGACGGCCAGAGCGCTCAGCAGCGGCATGATTCTGCGGGTCAGATAGCGGCGGGTCAGGAGGGCCTGGTACACGGTCGGGACTGTAGTTCCTCGCCGCTCGTCCGGCGGATGGCGCATGCTGCTTCACAACCCGCGCAGGTAGTCCCTTCCCTTTCCGGCGAGCCACTCCGCTCGAGACAGCGTCATCCACGATTCGGGGTCCACGCCGAGCGCATCGGCGACCCGGTTGATGCCGTTGAAGTACGCGATGATCTGGACAGCGACAACAATCTGCTCGTCGGTGAGGTGATGGGACCGAAGCGGTCGGAGGTGCGATTCGTCCATGGATCCTGGCGCGAGGGTCAGCCGGACGGCGAAGTCGCACAGCACCCGGTCAGCGGCGCCTAGGTGTGCCGATCGATAGTCCCAGATCAGCCGTTGGGCCGTCTGCTCGTCGTTGGACTCCCGACCGAAGTCCAGTGCGTGGCTCAGCGTTCAGTAGAAGCAGTCGTTGGCGTTGCTGACGACCGTCGCGAGCATCTCGCGGCGCGCTGGGTCCAGTGCGTTAGGAGCCTTGAGCAGGCGGGAATAGAGGAGCATCGATGCGTCCGCACTCGCCGGATCCGCGCTCATCACCCGTATGATGTTGGCGACGCCTCCCGCTCGCGCCACCGCAGCGGCATACACGCGCCGTATGGGGCCGTTCGCCTCTTCCGGCGAGACCTGTCGGATCCAAGCCATCTCGGTCTCCGGGCGAGGGCGCTGGACCGCCCGTCGCGTCGTGCGGATGCTACCGGGAACGAGCCACGCTGGCCGATACCTCCATCGGGGCGGACTTGGCCCGCACCACCGCTTGGAATCGTGGATGTCGAAGGATTCGTCGCCGCCCGCAGATGACCGCCAACGACGGCCACCCTCGGTGGGTCGCCGCATGCGCGCCCACCATGAATCGCACGACGAGCCCGAGGACGATTCTCCCCCCGAAGTGCTCGAGCACCCGGGGGTCCTGGCGTCGGAGCCGCAGTACATCGATGAGGCCGGTGCGCTCGAAGACCTGCTCGAGCATGCCCGCAGCGCCGGTGCGTTCGCGTACGACACCGAGTTTATCGGTGAGCGCACGTACTACTCCAGGACCTGCCTTGTTCAGATTGCCACGCCGTCGCGTCTGGCCCTGGTGGATCCGCTGGCAGCGGTTGACCTCGATCCGCTCTGGGCCCTCGTGCGCGACGGAGCCATCCTGAAGATCGTGCACGCGGGCGTGCCCGATCTCGAGCCGGTGGTTCGCCGATCCATGCCTCCACCGAGAAACGTCTTCGACACGCAGATCGCCGCCGCGTTCTGCGGATTCGGCCATGCCGTCTCGCTTCGCACGCTGATCACCGAACTCGTCGGCGCGCCGTTGGGTCCGGCCATGAAGTTCAGCCAGTGGGACCACCGCCCGCTCACCACTCGCCAGCGCCGGTACGCCGCCGACGATGTCCGCTACCTCCTGCTTGTACGCGAGCATCTCGTTGAGCGCCTGTCAAAGTCCGGCACGCTCGACGCCGCGGTCCAGGAATGCGCAACCCTCGAGTCCCCAGAGACGTATGAGCCCAACCCCCACGGTCGGCGCATGCGGGCCAGCGGGGCCGGGGCGCTGACCCCGCGCCAGCGCCACGTGCTGCACCGGTTGATCGCATGGCGCGAGGCATTGGCCAGGGATCGCGATCTCTCCCCGCGGGGTCTCGTCGGCGATGACGGCTTGATCAATCTCTCGCAGCGTCGCGTGCGAACGAGCCAGGACGTGCTCGACACTCCGGCCGTGCCGCGGAAGATCAAGCAGGAACTCGGAGAAGCGATCGCGCAGGTGATCGTGTCGGCGATGGCCGAGAAGCTTCCCGATCCGCCCAAACGAGAGACCCTCTCCGGCGCACAGCGGCGGTTCGTCGAGAGGGCGACCGCCGTGTTCGAGGCGCTCTGCGCCGAGCGGGGCATCGCGCAGCCCATGCTGGCGACCCGCCGGGAAGTGAAGCGCATGGCCCTGGCCGCCTATTCGGGCGAACGCGTGGAGGAGCAGCCGGAATTCCGCGGCTGGCGCGGCGACATGCTCCGGGAATTCCTGCGCCGGATCGGCCCCGCCAAGTAGCCGCCGAAATCCGTTCCCCGGTCGGCCCCCGTACGATCCCCTCGGGGCAAGAGATCCCCGTTCTCAACAGGAGGGACGTATCGTGGCATTGCAACTCGGGGACGTCGCGCCGGACTTCACACAGGACTCCACGCAGGGCACGATCCGATTCCACGACTGGATGGACGACTCGTGGGTCGTGTTGTTCTCGCACCCCAAGGACTTCACACCCGTCTGCACCACCGAACTTGGCCAGGTCGAGAAACTCCGGCGCGAGTTCGAGAAGCGCCACTGCAAGGTCATCGGCCTGAGCGTCGACAGCGTGGAGGACCATCGAGCCTGGATGAATGACATCCAGGAGACGCAGGGGGCCCGGCCCTCATTCCCGATGCTCGCCGACAAGGACAGGACCGTTTCGAATCTATTCGGGATGATCCATCCCAACGCCGACGACACGGCCACCGTGCGCAGCGTCTTCATCATCGGCCCGGACAAGAAGGTCAAGCTCACGCTCACATACCCGGCCAGCACGGGACGCAACTTCGACGAGGTCCTGCGGGTGATCGATTCGCTGCAACTCACGGCGACGCACCGGGTCGCGACGCCCGCCAACTGGAAGCAGGGCGAAGACTGCATCATCGTGCCGGCCGTATCCAGCGACGACGCGAGGAAGCTCTTCCCGAAGGGATTCCGCGAAGTCAAGCCCTATCTGCGAATCACGCCCCAGCCCAACGCATAGGGGTCTTGTCCCGAACTCTGACTGTCCCCAGGAACGGCCATGCATCCGATCGTCTCCACGCAGTGGCTCGGCGAGCATCTCGAGGACCCGCGCGTCGTGATCGCGGACGTGCGTTGGGTTCCCGGGGGACCAGACGCGGGGCGCGCTTCGCACATCGCGCGCCGGATCCCCGGCTCGATCTTTGTCGATCTCGACGTGGACCTCGCCGACGTTCCACCGGACCCGGCCGACGGCGGACGCCATCCCCTGCCCCATCCCGACGACATCGCCTCTCGCCTCGCGGCGCTTGGTATCGGCGCCGATTCGATCGTGATCGCGTACGACACCGTCTCGGGGGGGATCGCCGCCAGACTCTGGTGGATGCTCCGGTGGATCGGGCACGAGGACGCCGCGATTCTTGACGGCGGGCTGGCCAAGTGGATGCTCGAGCGAAGGGCCGTCGAGTCCGGCCAGCCGGCACGTCCGACGCCCGCCGAGCATGCCATCATTCCAAATCCGGACTTCTCGATGGTCATCGACAAGAAAGGTGTGCTCGAAGCGCTCCGAAACGGCATCCCCGTGCTCGACGCCCGGGCCCCGGGCCGCTTCCGGGGAGAAAACGAGCCGCTCGACCCGGTGGCCGGCCACATCGCTGGGGCCGTGAACGCGCCGTTCGCAGAGAATCTCGATCGTCAGACGATCGAAATGCAATCCCCAGAGCAGCTCGCGGCACGGTTCCGAGGCCTTGGAGTGAAGGATCGCGCGATCTGTCAGTGCGGATCAGGGGTCACGGCGTGCCACAACATCCTCGCCATGGAACTGGCGGGATTCCCCCTCCCAAAGCTTTACGTGGGTTCGTGGAGCGAGTGGTGCCGCGATCCCGACACGCCCAAGGCCACGGGTGCCTGATCAGCCTTGCGACTCCGGCCAGGGCGCCGAATCGAGCGCTCGCTGAACCCGCTGCTGCTCAACCCGGATTGCCTGAAGCCGCGCCGAGGCGCCGTCGGTCTCGGACCTCAGCGAACGAACCACCGCGCCCGCATCGACGAGCGCCTGCAGGAGCTCCTCGATGCGACCCGCCTGCTCGGCGCCCTTGGCGACCAGCTCCGGATCGAGCGCATCGGCCAGCCTGGTCACCTGTTCGGACCGGCCCGACAGCAGTCGCTCGAGGCTCGTGATGGAATCGGCCAACGGTCCGATCTGCTCGGCCAGCGCGCCGCGTCGGCGCTCGAGCCCCTCGATCCATTCGGTCGCCTCGATCACGAGATCTCCGAGGATCTTCTGCGCGCGATCGGCCTGCGACCGCAACGACTCGGCCTGGCGCGATGCGAACTCCGCCCGGTCGAGCAGTGACGCGCCGCGCGCGACGATCGCCCCGAGGCTGCCATCCTTCGGGCCCTCGTGATCGTCCTGGCGCGGGTCGCTCCCCAGCAGATCAACACCCCTCCGGATCAGCACGGTCAGGCCCGTGATGATCGGACCAGAAGCGGCCCCCAAGTGGTCCTTGATCTGGGCGACGCGGGCGTCGAACGCGGCGTTGAGCCGCTCCAGCCGCGCATCGAGCGCATCGCCGTGCTCTCCGGCGCGAGACTCCAGCGGCGCCAGCCTCGCCTCGAGACGCTCGATCGCGACGACGGCCCGCTCCGCGAGTTCGGTCAGCCGCTGATCCAGCCCCGAAACGGTTCCGTCGGCGCGTTGTTCGGCGTGATCTATCTTGGCTTCGATCGCTTCGAGCGCGCTGACGAGCCTGCCGGCACGATCCGACTCGAGCTCATCGATCCGCGCACTGAACGATGCCTCCAGCTCCGAAGCCCGCCGCTCGGCCTGCCCGAGCCTGGCCTCGATCGCACGGGTCAGAGCGGCCACCTGTTCAGCCTGCTTCGCCTCGCGCTCCCCCACCGCCGCCTCGGCGCTGTCAAGCAGCGTCCGCACCCGTCGCTCGAGGGCTTCGAGCCGCTCCCGCGTCAGCTTGGAGATCCGCTCGTCCACACGCTCAGCGCTGACCGCCTGCTCGCCCGCCCGGTCGAGAACGGTTTGGGCCTTGGAAACACGATCCTGCAGAGCCTTGGCGATCGCGCCCGCGCGCTCGGCGATGAGTCGCAACTCCGCGATGGTCGATCGCGCGGCGCCGCCCGCCCCAGCCGCCTCTTCCGCCGTCTCCTTGAGTCTGCCACCCTCTCCCGACACTTGCTCCATCAGATCGCGGAGCGTGCGCGAGTAGTCCTCGAACGCGCGCTGGTCGATCACCCGCGGCGTCAGGAACACCTCTTCGATCACCGGATGGCCGGTCGCGTCCTGCGTCGGCATGACCCTCCCCAACGAATCCGTTCAGAGTACACCCGCGGCCGGGACCTCGACACCGACTTCGGCATGGATGCCGATACGATTGCCCGTGACCGCTCCCAACAAAGATATCGTGCACTCGCCCCCCGCGGGAATCCGGCTGCACCACTTTCTCGCCGCGGCGGGAGTGGCCTCTCGCCGGGCCTGCGAGCAGCTGATCCGCGAGGGCGATGTCCGCGTCAATGGACGCGTCGTTCGGACCCTTCCCGCATGGGTGGACCCCGAGATCGACCGAGTGGAGGTGGACGGCAAGGCCGTCGCCACTCCCGACAAGCTCGTCTACATCATGCTCAACAAGCCCAGGCGGTCCCTGACCACGACTCAAGGCGAGGCCGGCGATGTCCGCAAGATCGTCTCGGATCTGGTGGAACACCCCTTGGCGGCCCGGCTCTATCCCGTTGGCCGGCTCGACTACGACACCATGGGCCTCTTGCTCCTGACCAACGACGGCGAGTTTGCCAACCGCCTGACCCACCCACGCTACGGCGTGCCCAAGACGTATCACGCCGTGGTCGGAGGCTCGCTGGAAGACGACCGGGTTGCCGAGATCAAGAAGGGGATCTATCTCGCGAATCGGCGGGAGGGTCGCACCCTGGGCGCAGTTCGGACCGGCCGAGTTGATGTCTCGATCATCAAGCGAGACCGCGACCGCACCGTGCTTGAGATCACCCTGCGGGAGGGACGCAACCGCGAAGTGCGACGACTGATGGCCGCGGTTGGTTGCCCCGTCAAGCGTCTCGAACGCGTGGCCGTCGGGCCCGTCCGACTCAGCGGTGTCCCCCGAGGCGGCTGGCGAGAATTGACGCGAGAGGAGGTCCGGTCTCTCAAGCGGGCGACGCGTGTCGGGGGCGGTGAACAATCTGTCGGAACTGGTGCGCAGGCTGGCCCGCGTTCTTTGCAGCGCCAGAAGCCCGGCCCCGGTCGGTCTGCGAGGCCCACAACGTCGTCCAAGCGGTCGACTTCCAAGGGCCGGCCCGGCTCAAAGCCCAAGGTGGCGGGCAAGGGACCGATAACCAACCGGCGCAATCCCCGCACTTCGAAACCCAGCAATCGTCGAAGCCGCCACGGCTGAGGCCTACTCTCGGGGTTCCCCATCGGGCCGCCTCGGATGGAGCCAGCCCCGCCCATGGAATCCGCTGTCCACACGGAATTCTCGATCTACCTCGCGCACCGGCCCGGAGAGTTGGCCGGTGTGCTCGAGGCCGCGGCCGCCTCTGGGATCGAGATCACCGCCGTGAGCGTGAGCGACCAGACGCAGCGCGGGCTTGTCCGTCTGATGGGCCAGCCCGAGGAGCGCCTGCGCGAGGTGCTCGAGTCGCTCGTGGAGGCGGGGGCGGGTCCCATGCTTGAGCAGCCGGTGCTGGTGATTCCATTTGACAACCGGCCGGGCCTGTTCAGGGACGTCGCGGCCAACCTCGCTCTAGCGGGCGTCAACGTCGTGTACGCCTACGGCGCCCCGGCGATCAACGGGCTTCCCGGCCGCTGCGTCTTCCGGGTCAGCGACGTGGACAGGGCCATGGCCACGCTGGGCTCGATGGCGTGAGCGAGTGGACCCGCGCCCGCGACGCTCGGTTGAATTCTCCGGCATCGGGCGTATCAGTCAACCAGGGGCCAGCCAAGGGCGACGAGGCGGCCGCACGCTCATGCGGCGGCACCATCCTCGACGGCGCGGTCTCCGCGCGTGGTGACGGCAAGGCTCCGCCATGCAGCCTGGGCTGATGCGGTTCGCCACCAATTTGCTGCTGGGATCGAGTCATGGCGATCGATCGCATCCGGAATTGGTGACGGTGACCTGGCACGCGTTGGCGCGCGTGAGGTCGCGGAGCTTGCAGCCCGGGCAGGCGGACCGACGCTGGTCGTCGCCGGACGGACGAGCATCAAGATGTTGCCGGTTCGTCAACGGATCTACGAGCAGATGACGTCGAGCCGAAGTGGGTCATCGTCCGCGCGACGGCGGACCGCCTCCACGGGCGGCGTCTTCGATACCTACGCAACGGTGCAGGGCTGCGACCAGTTCATCCCGGTGGATGTATACGTTCCGGGCTGTCCACCCCGCCCCGAGATGCTGATCGAGGGCGTCATGGCGATCCAGCGCCACATCGACAACGAGGGGCTCCCTCCCAAGGGTCCCGACGGCAAGCGCGTGCCGCTGGGCATCGCGATCGAGCCGACGTTCCGCCCCCGACCGCAGCCGATCAGCGTGGGACGTTGACCACACGCGCGGGGTCGGGCGACCGGCGCCGGGCGTAGGAACGCCCGATGTGGCTCCTGCAGTGGCACATCCTGTTCCTGCTGATCGACTGGGTGATCCGGGTCGTCATGACCTTCGTGATCATCATGCGCCGCCGGCCCCTGACCGTGTCGCTGACGTGGCTGGCGGTCGTGCTGTTCCTGCCCGAGGTCGGGCTGTTCTTCTATCTGCTCTTCGGGGAGGCCCGGCTCGGCCGCCGCCGCCTGCGGGTGTATCGCGAGGTCAGCGACGGGTTCTTCATCCGCGCCATCGAGCTGTGGAACGAGCGTGAGCGTGCCTGGATCCCACAGGACCAGGCCAGAGCCCCGATCGCGCGGTTCGGGACCGCCGTCTGCGGGCTGCCGCCGCTTCGCGGCAACGACCTCACGCTCATCGGACCCGCCGATGAGTTTCTCCTCTCTCTGATCGAGGACATCGATCACGCCGCCGACCACGTCCACATCCTGACCTACATCTGGCAGCACCCCGGCGCCGCGGAGGCCGTGGCCCGGGCGCTGATCCGGGCCGCAGGGAGGGGCGTTGAGTGCCGCGTGCTGGCCGACGGCGTGGGGTCGCGCCCGTTCTTTGCTGGCCGGCTGGACAACCAGATGCGTGACGCGGGCGTGAGGGTGATCGAGGCCCTGCCCGTCGGCCCGATCCGCTTCCTGTTCCGGCGGCTCGACCTGCGGAATCACCGGAAGATCGCCGTCGTCGATGGGCGCATCGGCTACTGCGGCAGCCACAATCTCACCGACGCCACGTTTGGAACCCGAGGGCGAGACCCCGTCGGACCGTGGATCGATGCGACGATGCGCGTCGAGGGCCCCGCGGCGCAGGCGCTCCAGATGGTCTTCCTGCGCGACTGGGCCATGGAGTCGGAAGAGCAGTTGGGGTCGATCGATCGGTATCTGCCGCGACTGAGCGATCTCCGCGACGGCGGGGCAGTGCAGGTCCTGCCATCGGGTCCGGGCGCGGAGCCCAGCGCCATCTCCCAGGCGATGCTCACGGCGTTCTTCAGCGCTCGGCGCGAGCTCGTGCTCACCACGCCGTACTTCGTGCCCGGCGAGGGAGGATTTGGCGCGCTGCAGGCCGCGGCGCGCCGGGGCGTGGACGTCACCATCGTCCTGCCGGCACGGAACGACTCGAGGCTCGTGGCCGCGGCGGCGCGGTCCTACTACCTCGACCTGCTCGAATCGGGCGTCCGCGTGATGCACTACCGCCCCGCGCTGCTGCACTCCAAGACGATCACCGTGGACGGCGAGCTGTCGATGATCGGCTCGGCCAACTTCGACACCCGCAGCTTCTCGCTGAACTTCGAGGCCACCATGCTCGTGTACGACGCCGACGCGACCTGCGCGCTGCGCGAGCTCCAGCAGACGTACATCCGCGACGCGATCGAGCTCAGGGCCGAGGACTGGCGCCGCAGGCCCAGGCACCGGGTCTTTCTCGACAACGCCGCCCAGATGCTCAGCCCGGTTCTGTAGGCCCAGCCTGGCCGTCGCCGCGCGGCTCGTCTGGCGCGCGCCAGATATCGCCCAACGCCGTGCCCACGATGCGGGGCGACTGGTCCCCGGCCGCGGAAAACAGCCTGGCCAGCGGCTCTTCCGGATGCTCGTCGCTGAGCGGGAAGGTCGAGTGGTGCACGGGCATGAGGAACCGCCCGGGCACGCGCGTGAACATGTCCCACACCTGCTCGGGCGTTGCGTGCTGGTGTTCCCATGGCTCGTAGGCGCCCACGCCGAACACCGACAGATCCACGTCGCCGACCCGATCGAATGCTTCGGTCTGGGCCGTGTCGCCCACGACCAGCACCCGGCGCGGCCCGGCACGCAGCAGGTACGAGTTGCACGCGCGCCGACGGTCGAGGGCGAACCGCGCGCCCCAGTGCCGGGGACGCATCGCCGTGAGGCTCAGCGGGCCGAGGGCGATCTCATCCCCGTGCGCCAGCTCGACAACCCGCCGGAAGCCCCCGGGGATGAGGCGAGACGTCCGGCGGGGCGTCACCACGGTGATCTCGGGGCGCGCGAGCCGCTCGAGCGTTGGCCGGTCGAGGTGGTCGAAGTGCGCGTGCGTGATGAGGATGAGGTCCAGCGGCGGGAGATCCTGGGCCAGTTCCGGGACGGGGGTCTGGCGCGACAGCCCCAGCACCCGCCGGCCGATCCGGAGCCCGATCCGATCCGAGAACACCGGATCAACCAACACCCATCGGCCGTCGATCGCAAGCAGCGTGCTGGCGTGCCCCAGCCAAGACGCCGCGAGCGGATGCACCTCGCGCGCCGATCCCGACGACAGGGTCGGCCCGTCGCTGCGGTTGCGCAGCGACGCCATGATCTCGCGCGGGTAGCGGCGCAGACCGGAGCGGATGATGCGGCTCAGCGCGGGCCGCAGCCCACCGGGAGACGCCATCTCTAATGGTATCGACGGCGCGGCGGGCACACTCCCGCGGCAAGGATCAGCGGCGCTCGTCGGCGACGTTGAGCGTCCGCCCCAGCGCCCGCTTGCGATTGATCATCTTCCGACCGTTCTTGGTCTTCATGCGGGCGCGGAATCCGATGGACCGCTTGCGCTTGATGCGGCTGACGCGCTTGGGGTAGTGGGTAGACATGGCTGAGGCTCCGGCGGTCTCTTGGTCCGGCGAGATCGGCCCGGCCGGGTCGATTCGGGCTGCAAGCCTAGCCCCGCCTCCCGGCCCCAGCCACTGGATTCCCGTTGCCCCACGCCCGATGCATCCTGTAGACTGCGGTGTCCGGATTCGAGTCGGGCGGGTGTCGCCCCGGCGGCCTCGGCCGCGCTGGCTCTCGGGTCGTCGAGCGGTGTGCCGACCCGGGAGCGATCGCGCCCGGAGCCTCGGAGAGTCAGGGTCGTTCCCTGGATACGGCGGCATCGCGCCCCGCGGGGAGTGCGCGATGGTCGAAGACGCGGCGATCGAAAGGGCCGAGCGGATCCTCGGGCACACGTTCCGGGATCGGAGCCTGCTCGCCCAGGCCCTCGTGCACGCCTCACGCACGGATTCGCGCCTCGCCTCCAACGAGCGGCTCGAGTTCCTGGGCGACGCCGTCCTGGGCCTGGTGACGTGCGAGGAGGTCTTCGGTCGTTATCCGGACCTGCTCGAAGGGGAGATGACCAAGATCAAGTCGCTGGTCGTCTCGCGTGAGAGCTGCGCCCGCATTGCCCGCACGCTCGACCTCGAGTCCCTGCTGGTGCTGGGCAAGGGCATGCAGGGCCAGCACCAGTTGCCGGGCTCGCTCGCCGCGGCGGTGTTCGAGTCCGTTATCGCGGCGATCTACCTCGATGGCGGGTTCGAGGCGGCCACGCGGTTCATCCGTCCTCTGATTGGTCCGCTCATCGCGCGGGCCGAGCGCAGCGGGCATCAGCAGAACTTCAAGAGTCTTTTGCAGCAGCACGCGCAGAAGATGGAGCTTGACTCGCCGCAGTACCGTGTGCTGGATGAGAAGGGGCCGGATCACGCCAAGTGCTTCAAGGTGGCGGTGGAGATGGGCGACCAGCGGTTCGAGCCGTGCTGGGGCCCGAGCAAGAAGCAGGCCGAGCAGCACGCGGCGCGGACGGCGCTCGAGGCGCTGGGCATCCTCGCCGAGGGCGAGAGGGGTGAATTGGTCGTCGTCGAAGACGGCGCGGAGTAGGGGGAGCAGGGAACGATCTCGGCACTCGGCCGCAAACGCTTTCACCCTCGGGTTCGGCCTCTTGACGTCCGCGGCGCCGCCAGCAAACAACGACCCCGGCGCATGGCCGGGGTCGCACGAGAAACGCACATTCGGGCTCCGGCTCACCCGGGCAGGCGGCGGCGGAACGCGAAGTCCAAGCGTGTCGAGAACCAGACCTCGGGCTCGATGCGGTAGTACCCCGAGTGGCCGTCGAGGAACCCAACGACGCCCATGTTGATGTCGCCGAACTCACCCACGACGCGGTACTCGTCGCTGCCCTGACGGGCGTCGCCGGTCTGGACGACGTCCACGGTCTGGTCGTACAGGAAGGCGAACTTCGCGGTGTTGTAGTCTGTGGCGAGGCGCATTCGGCGCATGCCCTCTTCGTAGAGTTTGATCCCCGGAGGCCAATTCTCGTAGTTTCTCATGTAGTCCCACCACTTCATGTTGGCGTGGTAGGACGTGCCGACATCGTCGTAGCAGCTCATGATGTAGTCAGGGTCGGGCCACGCCCGCTGGTTGGTCCGCTGGTCGCCGGGGGACTTGCACACGGGAATCTGAACGTCGTCTCGGTGGTCGTCGGGGAACGGGGCGATCGTGCCGTTGGCGCGCTCGGCGTGCTTGGCCCACTTGCTGTCGTCGTCCAGATACGGATTCAGCGGGCGTTGGCTCGGCGGATGATCGAAGACGCCACCGTACGCGTTCTTCCAGAACAGATCGTTGTACTTGCCGGCGTAAATCCATGTGTCCCAGGCGTATCCGCCGGTCTTGCGTCCAAGGCGCATCGGCACGTTGCCGTCCCAGTCGTGCTGGTAGGCGAGCGTAGAGTGCATGATCTGGCCGACGTTGCTCGTTGAGAGGACGATGCGAGCGCTCTTGCGCGCGCCGGCGAGCGCGGGCAACAGAATCGCGATGATGACCGCGATGATGGCGATCACCACCAGCAGTTCGATCAGGGTAAAGCCGTTCCCGCGCGACGACCTCCGCATGTGTTCACTCCACGACAATCGTGCCCAGCAATGCCCGGAGCCGCGCCCGGACAACCCCCGCGAACCCCCAACGGAGCACTGTCGGCGACCGCCATGCCGACGATCGCGGTCCCTGAAAGGGCTTCGGACGGCGCATCGTAGCGGATCCACCGCCCCGCATGCAATCGGCAAGTTCCCCAATCGCCGGAGCGGTCGGCGGTCGATGACCTAGGCTCCTTCCATCCATGACGCAATCATCCGAACAGAATATGGACGTGAGCGCACCTTATGCCTCGTGACATCCCGGTCGGCAACGGCGAACTCCTGGTCACCTTCGACCACCTGTACCGGGTGCGGGACATCTATTACCCGCACGTCGGCCTGACAAACCATACCGCCGGGCACATCCAGCGCTTCGGCGTCTGGGCCGACGGCACGTTCGCGTGGATCGAGCACCCCTCCTGGCGCCGCGAGTTGCGGTACCGCAGCGACACGCTGGTGACCGACGTGCGACTGGTGAACTCCGATCTGGGCGTCGAGCTGATCTGCGCCGACGCGGTGGACTACGACTCGCCGGTATACATGCGCCGGGTGATCGTCCGCGATCTGGTGGGCAAGCCCCGCGATGTCCGCCTGTTCTTCCACCTCGATCTGTCGGTCAACGGGACCGCCGTGGGCGACACCGCCAACTATGACCCCTCCACATCGGGCGTGGTGATCTACAAAGAGGCCAGCTACTTCCTGTTCAACGCGTGCGACCAGCACAAGTGCGGCATCGACCACTGGGCCATCGGCACCAAGCGGGTCGGCGGGGCCGAGGGCACCTGGCGCGACGCCGAGGACGGGCAGTTGGGGCGCAACGCCATCACCCAGGGGTCGGTGGACGCCACGGTCGGCTGCGATCTGAAGGTGCCCGCCGGGGGCCAGGCCTGTGTGCACACGTGGATCGCCTGTGGACAGAGCCATGACGACGTGCGCACGCTCAACGAGCGGATCCACGATCGGGGCCCCGAACGGATGCTCGCCCAGACCGAGGCGTACTGGCGGCTGTGGTGCCGGAAGGAACGGCGCGATACGGCCTGCCTTCCCGAGCCCGTGAGCGATCTGTTCTACCGCAGCCAGCTGATCGTCAGATCGCAGATCGACGCCGGGGGGGCCATCGTCGCGGCCAACGACTCGGACATCACGCACTTCGCGGGCGACCACTACTCGTACTGCTGGATGCGCGATGGAGCGCTGGTCGCGTCGGCGCTCATCGAGACCGGCCAGAGCGAGCTGTCGCGCTCGTTCTTCCGCTTCGCGGGCCAGTGCATCGGAGACAAGGGCTATTTCCTGCACAAGTACACCACCACGGGGCACCTGGCCAGCTCGTGGCACCCGTGGATGATCGACGGCCAGCGGGTGCTTCCGATCCAGCAGGACGAGACCGCGCTGGTGCTGTGGGCGCTGCGCAAGCACTTCGAGGCGTTCCGCGACGTCGAGTTCATCAAGCCGCTGTACCGCGGCCTGGTGACGCGCCCGGCGGACTGGCTGCTTGAGTATCGCGACCACAACGGCCTGCCCCGACCGAGCTGGGATCTCTGGGAGGAGCGCCGGGGCGTGCACACCTGGACGTGCGCCGCGACGGTGGGCGCGCTGCGGAGCGCCGCGGCGTTCGCGACCGACTTCGGCGAGCCCGACCGGGCCGCGGCGTATCTCGAGGGCGCCGAGCGCATGAAGGGCGCCATCCGCCGCCATCTGTGGCACAAGGAACTCAAGCGGTTCGCCCGCCTGGCCCAGCCGCTGGAGGACGGCACGTATCGCCTGGACATGACGCACGACTCGGCCAACGCCGCGCTGTTCATGTTCGATGCGTTCGAGCCGAGCGACGAGCGGGTGATGGCGGAGATGCGGGCGCTGATGGAGCGCCTGTGGATCAAGACCGACGTGGGCGGCTGCGCGCGGTACGAGCGGGACTACTACCACCAGATCGAGCGGGACAACATCGAGCGCGTGCCGGGCAACCCGTGGGTGATCTGCACCCTCTGGCAGGCCCAGCACCTGATCGCCACGGCTCGGAATCCCGAGGATCTTCGCCGGGCCCTGCCGATGCTGGAATGGACGGTGGCCCGGGCCGGCCCCAGCGGCGTGCTCGCAGAGCAGTTCCACCCGCACACGGGCGACCCGGTCAGCGTGAGCCCGCTGACGTGGAGCCACTCGACGTTCGTGAGCACCTGCGCGCAGTACATGGCGCGCCACGCGGCGCTCATGGGCGAGCGTCAGGCGCGGCTCAAGTCCGCGCCGCGCGATGCGGAGGTGTAGGGCACGACCGCATCAGAAGCAGAACGGATCCTCGACGATCGGGCGACGGCGCTGACCATCGGGCGGGGGGGTCGCCTCGGCACGCACGCACGCGTCGATGAGCGCATCGTGGAGCCCGAGGTCATCTGGGTGGACCTCCAGGGCGTCCACCAGGTCCTCGACCTGCCACGCGGCGGGGTCCGTCGGGCGGAGTCGCGCGATCGCGGCCCGACCGATCGCCCCCAGGGCCCCTTCGAACCACTCCACGCCGGGAAGTCCGTCCGCGACATCCCCGGTGGGTGAGCCGGCCTGCGGACGCACCCCCGGCGGCGGATCCACCTGGGCCCGCAGCGTGCTCGACTGGCCAACCGCAACGACGGGCCAGAGCCCCTTGCTGGTCATCGGCTCGCGGGCGACGACGATCGCCGCGATGGCGCGTGAGTGGAGCATGTCGCGCAGGCTGCGTGCGTCGGCTCCGATCATGGGCGGCTGGACGAGATAGCACCCCGGTTGGGTCAGTTCGGTCCGCGCCATGCGGACGCGGACCAGCGTGACGGTGCCAGACTCCAGGGCCGTGGCGCGCCACGCCGCTCGGGCCGTGCGCAGCACCTCGCCAGCCCGGGCCATGCGCAGGTAGTCCGGCAGGGAATGGGCCAGTTGCAGGGCGCGGGCCGCGAGACGCTCGACCTCGAAGGGTTGCGCCGCGGGGTCCTCGCCCTTGGCGCGGGCGACGAGATCATCGATCTGTTTGAGGATCTCCGCGCGCGGCATCCGCTTATTCCTATGGGGCGGAGGCGTCGGGCCGCTTGGCGCGGTCTGCGATGGCGCGGAGGTGCGCGCCCCAGGCGTCGATCCTGGGCGGGAGATCGAACCGAAGGATGTCGCCGACGGTGGGCCACTCCTCGCCTTCCAGGGCGCGGTGGAGTTCCTGGAGGTTTCGCGCGAGGCCCGACACCTCGTCGAGGAGGGGAACCGGAGGGTCGCCGGCGCGGAGTGAGTCGAGCCGCAGGCCGATCAGCTCGCACCCGCTGGTGATGGCCGCGACCACGCTCTGCCAGATCTCGATGGCGGGTTCGATGCTCGACCTGGCGGCGTCGAGCCGTCCTTCGAGCACGGCCTCGCCGGCCGCGGCCTGGTGCGTGCGGGCGTCCTCGAGCGCGGCGACGGCGTCCAGCATGGTCTGCGCGATCATCTCGTGGGGATCGGCCGAGACGAAGGCGAGTTCGGTCCCTGAGACGACCTCCTCGGGCGGGTCCTCCAGCCAGTCCTCATCGATCGCGATGCCGTCGAGCGTGACCTCGACGATGACGCGACCGTTCTGGCCGGCGCGCGCGACGGCCTCGTCGAAGCTGTCCCTTAGCGTGGGGCCCGCGGGAGTGATGGCGACGCCGTCCAGGGTGGTCTGCATGGCACAGTGTGTCTTGCCGGAGCGCCCGACGCAAGCGCTTACCCTGCGGCGGCGCGGTCGCGGCGCTGCTGCTTGCGGATCAGCCGCAGGTTCCTCGCGTAGATCACGACGCCGGTGGACTGGCCCAGCACGCCGATAACATCGCGCCGCCAGACGAAGTAGGCGAACAGCAGCGTGGCCCCGACGAGGGCCATGTACCAGTACAGGTCGGGCACCACGGACTTTCGCGCCCGCTCGGAGACGAACCACTGCACGAACGTCCGTCCCGCGAACACGATCTGCCCCGTCAGGCCCAGGGCGATCCAGAACAGGCTGGTCCAGCCGGTGATGTTGAGCACGCGAAACAGCGAGTTCTGGCCCTGCACCAGCACCCGATCGGCGACCTCCCGGCCGTAGAGCTCGCGCAGGCGCTGCTCGCCAAAGACCTCCGACGCGTGCCCGTCGCGCATCAGCACGCGGAAGGTCATCTCGCCGCTCTCGTCGCGCACGCGCTCGATGACGCCCTTGGTCTGGGCGATGCGGAGTTCGAAGAGCGTGGCGCCCGGGCGGAGCGCCGCGTCGCCCAGCGGGCTCGGTCGGCTCCACACGAGGTAGACCCCCAGGAACAGCAGGCCGATCATCGCCAGCACCGGTCCGGGCTTCACGCGATCTCCTCGCAATCCACCGGGCGGCGGCGCTTGCCCATCCAGCGCACGCCGAAGCAGTCCACCAGCCCCGGGATGGCGCGCTGGAGAATGCCCATGCCGTACTTGGTGGTTCCGGCGGCGCGGGGGCGGTGGTGCACCGGCATCTCCACCACGTCGTAGCCCATCTGGCGCGCGGTCACGGGAATGAACCGGTGGGCTCCCTTGAGTTCCAGCGGCAGGCGCAGCGCGATCTCACGGCGCATGACGCGCAGGGAGCAGCCCGTGTCTCGGATCGAGTCGCCCAGGATCATCCGCCGGAACAGCCGGCCCACACGAGAGCCGACGCGACGCACCAGCCCATCGCGCCGGGCGCGAGAGCGATCGCCCTGCACCATGTCCGCGTCCCGCTCGCGCATGAGTTCGAGCATTGCCGGGATGTCCGCGGGATCGTTCTGCAGATCGGCGTCCAGCGAGGCCACGAGCGCGCCCCTCGCGGCGCGGAATCCCGCGTGGAACGCGGCGGACTGGCCCCCGCCACGACCCTCGGGTGTCCTGGTCATCCTGATGCAGCGCAGCCATGGGCTCGCGCCCATCGCCTCGCGGATTCGGGCCGGCGTCTGGTCGGTCGAACCGTCGTCCACGATGACCATCTCGAAGCGCAGACCCGTGGGCGAGAGAGCCGACCCGACCTGGCGCACGAGTTGTTCGACGTTGTCCTGCTCATTGTGTGCAGGGGCCACCACGGTGAGATCGATGAGCTGGCTGTCGGATGCGCCGGACATGGGGTGCAAGATAGCCCTCTGGCGTCGGCGAAGGGTCAGGTCAGGCGAACCCGCCCCTTGCCGCGGGCGATCCGGCCGAGGCGGAACACGCGCTCTCCGGCGCGCTCGAGCCGCCTGCTGATCGCGTCGGCAAAGGTTGGGCGGACGACCAGGCAGTAGCCCACGCCCATGTTGAAGACCCGATCCATCTCCTCTGGATCGACTCGCCCGTGGCGGCGCAGGAACTCGAACACGGGCGGCGCCTCCCACGCCGACCGGCGGAGCACGGCGTCGCACTCGGGGCCGATGGATCGCGCGAGATTCCCCGCGAGGCCGCCGCCGGTGATGTGGGCCATGCCCGTCACCACGCTCTTGACGCGATACGTCCGCAACACCCGCCCGACCGATCGCGTGTAGATCCGGGTAGGCGTCAGCAAGACCTCACCGAGCGTCCGGCTCGGATCGAGGTCGGCATAGACACGCCCCAGGTCGAGCTTCGCGTGCGAGACGATCCGGCGGACGAGCGAGAAGCCGTTGCTGTGCACGCCGCTGGAGGCCAGCCCGAGCACCACGTCTCCCGGGCTCACGCGTTCGGCGTTGACCGCCCGGCGCAGTTCGACGACACCCACGGCAAATCCGGCCAGGTCGTAGTCGCCGAGCGCGTAGACATCGGGCATTTCCGCGGTCTCGCCCCCCAGGAGCGCACAGCCGGCCTGCTCGCACCCGTCGGCCACGCCCTTGACGATTCGCTCGATGACTTCGGGATCCACCCGATGCACCCCGATGTAGTCCAGGAAGATGAGCGGTTCAGCTCCTTGGACGAGCATGTCGTTGACGCTCATTGCGACGAGGTCTATGCCGACCGTGTCGTGGATGCCCAGCTGGGCCGCGAGCTTTACCTTCGTTCCCACCCCATCGGTGCAGGCGACAAGCACCGGATCGCGGTAGTTTTTCTTGAACAGGTGCTCGTTGAAGTCCAGCCGGAAGAGGCCGGCGAACCCGCCGGGATTGGCGATCACCCTCGGCCCGTGCGTCCGGCGCAGGTGGGAGAGGATCAGGTCGGCGGCGCGGTCGCCCGCGTCGATGTCGACGCCGGCTTCGGCATAGGACAGCCCGCGGTCTTCGGAACGCTTGGCTTTGGCGGGCATCTGGGCGAAGGATACGCGTTGGTGCATGGCGGACCCGACCACCATCGCATACAGTGCGGTCGTTTCATCGTTTTATGCGGATAAACGGGCGAAGGCCCGGCGGGAGTGGCTTGAATCATGGCCAAGGGTCAACTGTTCACCTCCGAATCGGTCTCCATGGGTCACCCGGACAAGGTCTCGGACCAGATCTCCGACGCCATCCTCGATGCGATGCTCGCGCAGGATGAGTCCTCGCGCGTCGCCGTGGAGACGATGGTGGCGACGGGCATGGCCATCGTCGCGGGAGAGGTCACGACCAAGGCGTATGTCGAGATTCCCGAGGTGGTTCGCGAGACCATTCGCGAGATCGGCTACGTGGAGCCGGGGCTGCATTTCGCGGCGGACTCGTGCGCGGTGATGGTCTGCATCAACCGCCAGAGCCCTGATATTGCCATCGGCGTTGACCGCGAGGGGGCGGGCGACCAGGGCATGATGTTCGGCTACGCATGTGACGAGACGCCCGAACTCATGCCGCTGCCGATCCAGATGGCCCATCGGTTGGTGGAACGCCAGGCCCAGGCCCGGTGTGACGGCACCATCACGGGACTCCGGCCCGACGCCAAGAGTCAGGTGACCGTCGAGTACGGCTCGGATCGCAAGCCCAGCCGCGTGGACGCCGTCGTGCTTTCGACGCAGCACGCTGGCATGTGGAACGAGCGGCAAGCCGACCTCAAGCGCGAGGTTGTCGAGCACATCATCCGGCCCGTGCTGGGCGAGTGGTGGAACGATCGAATCACTGTGCACGTGAATCCGACAGGTCGGTTCGAGATCGGCGGGCCGCATGGCGACACCGGCCTGACCGGACGGAAGATCATCGTGGACACATATGGCGGGCGAGGACGGCACGGCGGAGGCGCGTTCTCGGGGAAGGACCCGACGAAAGTCGATCGCTCCGCGGCGTACATGGCCCGTTACATCGCCAAGAACGTGGTGGCCGCCGGCCTCGCGACCGAGTGCGAAGTGCAACTCAGCTACGCGATCGGGATCGCCGAGCCCGTGAGCGTACACGTGAACTGCTTCGGAACCGAGCGGGCGGATCCCTCGGCGATCGAGAGCGCGATCCGGAGCGCATTCCCGCTGACCCCCAGGGGGATCATCGAGGCGCTCGGGCTACGCCGGCCGATCTATCGACCGACGGCTCGGCACGGACACTTTGGACGCGAGCCGTTTGAGCGCGACGGCAGCCAGTACTTTGCGTGGGAACGAACCGACAAGGCCGATGCCCTGCGGACCGCCGCGAAGGTGTGAATCGGAACGCCGTGCCGGTTCGCCACCGCCCGGCGCGGCGTCGTGAAGCTAAATGTCGATGTCGCTGGACGCGTGCGCTCAGCCGCAGGCGCTCACGAACTCGTCGAGAAAGTAGAAGAAGTCGTGAAGGTCGATGACGCCGTCGGGCAGGCCGTAGGCTGGGTCGCCGGGCATGGACGAGCCTGTCAGGTCGGCCGCGTCGCGGTTTCCGGCGACGAACTGATCGAGCAGATACATGAAGTCAACCACACCCACAGAGCCGTCACCGATGCCATAGTCGGGGCTATTGGGATCGGATGACCCGGTCAGATCGGCGACGCAGGCATGGATCGTCAGCGTCTGATTTGCGGCGACGTTCCGAATACGCGTCTGCTTGCCTGACGTCCAGGTGATCAGCAGCTCATCCACGACTGTCGCGTCGCGCAGCCCAAAGTGCGCAGAGAGTTCACTCTGGCTGAGGAAGTGCGATCCCCCCAGCAGCTGCCGGAACTGGACGCCGATCGACGAGGTGGCCCTGATCTGCGTGTGATACCCGTCCGGGGCGAGCCGCCGATCGGAGTTGGTATCGAAGAACAGCCGAAGCCAGTTGGTGTTCGGCCCCGACAGGTCGTTTCGGAAGTACGAGTTTGGCCCGCGATCGATGAAGATCATCACCTCCTGATCGCCGTCACCATCGGCGTCGAAGTTGAGCATGCCCTTTCCGCGAGCTGTGTGGATCAGCCCGATATCGGGCGCCACATCGGTGAACGTGAGATCGCCGTTGTTGCGGAAGAGTCGCGTCGGATCTTGGCTCCAGAGGCCGTCGAGGAACCAACCGTTGGTGGAGCAGATGTCCTCCCAGCCATCGTGGTCAAAGTCGATCGCGACCGTGCCCCAACCCCACCCCCCGTCGTCCACTCCCGCCGCTTCGGAGATTTCGACGAACGCCCCGGTTCCGTCGTTCACGTAGAGCTTGTTTCCGTCGCCGGGAACGCCCTTGGATGCCGGCCCGAAGATGCTGGTGACATACCAGTCCAGGTCCTGGTCGTTGTCAAAGTCTCCCACGCACGTGCCCATGCCGTTGCCGTCGAGGCCCGCGCCCGACGCGGTCGTTGCCTCGGTGAATGTCCCGTCTCTGTTGTTGATGAAGTACTTGCTGGTCGCGAAGTCCGCGGCGATCAGCAGCTCGGGGTATCGGTCGCCATTCATGTCGGCGAACAGGGGGCTGAATCCCCAGACGTGGGGGGCAGCGAAGTCGAATTGCCCACCCGCACCCGACAGACACACCGCATCGGTGACCTCGGTGAAGTGTGTTCCGTCGTTGCGAAACAGGACGTTTGCCGGTTCTTCGCCGTCAATCCAGCCAGCCACAAACAGGTCTAAATCGCCGTCGAGGTCGTAATCGCCGAACGCGGGGCTCCAACCGTTGTAGTCGTTGATCGCTGTCGTGCTTACGCCCATCTGCACAGCGACGTCGGTGAACGTGCCGTCACCGTTGTTGTGGTACAGCACATGGTGTCCCGGCAGCGCGTCGTCGGGATCGTTGTCCGGCCCACCGCTGGTAATGAACGCATCAAGCCACCCGTCGCGGTCGAAGTCGCCGACGGCGATGCCCTGTCCCGAATGGCGTACCGCTACACCCCACGCCTCGGCCTCGTCGACGAAATGCCCCGTGCCATCATTGATGAACAATCGATCCGGGTACTGCGCGCCTGACAGCACGAAGATGTCCTGATCACCATCCCGGTCGAAGTCCGCCGCGGCTCCCCCCCCGGACATCAGAGCGAGCATCAGGATCGCCCCGTGGTCCTGGACATTGCGAACTCCTGCGGCGTCCGTCTGATCCGAGAATGACATCGTCTGGCCGAGAACCAGCGAACTAGTGCTCGCGCACGCAACAACAACGACCGCGGCTCTGCCGCACCCGCGCCGATCGACTTGCATGTGTCTTCGCTCCGCGTGCAATCCCGCAGGCTTCCGCCAACGGAGTTCGGTGGGCCGTGCCTCCGCCGGAACAACCGGCAACCCCCGAGGCATGTCCCATCAGCGCAATTTACCCAAATGAAGTTCGCAAGAAAAGCGATGAATTCAGACCGCCGCACCAAGAGCGGGCCCAGGTGATATGGTCTGCAGAGCCCGGGGGCAGAAAGGACTGAAACCGGAACGGCGGGCCGGTCCGCTCCCACCCGGCGCGGCGTCATGCGATCTGAGTGTCGATGCCGCGGGGCGCCTGCCCTCACCCGCACGCGCTGACAAACTCATCGAGGAAGTAGAAGAAGTCGTGCAGGTCGATGACACCATCCGGCAGGCCATAAGCGGGATCGCCCGGCACCGATGAGCCGGTCAGGTCGACCGCGGCAAGATTGCCCGCCACAAACTGATCGAGCATGTACAGGAAGTCCGCCACTCCGACCGAGCCGTCGCCAATCCCGTAGTCCGGACTATTGGGATCCGACGAGCCTGTGAGATCCGCCACGCACGCGCGAATCGTGAGCGTTTGGTTGGCAGCGACTTCGCGTAGGCGAGTCCTCTTACCACTCGGCCAGATCACAAGCACCTCATCGGCCTGCTTGGCATGGCCCAGACCAAAGTGGGCGCTCATTTCGCTCTGGCTGAGGAAGTGCGAACCCCCGACGACCTGCCGAGCCTGCGTGCTCTTCCCGGTGCTCACGTGCACGACCGCGCCCTGTCCGCCGGGGGCGATCCGACGGTCGGCCGACGTGTCGAAGAACAAGCGCAGGTAGTTCGTTCCGGGCCCCTGCAGATTGTTGCGGAACAGGTAGAACGGTCCGTAGTGACTGAAGATTGCTACGTCCTGATCGCCGTCGTTGTCGAAGTCGAGCCGAATGAGCCCCTGTCCCATCTCTTGGTGATCCAAGCCGGAGGCGAGGCCTACTTCCGTGAACGTCATGTTCCCCTGGTTGAGCCACAGGTAGCTCTTCTCGTTGTTCCACTCGTCCCGGAATCGCCACCCGTTGGTCTCGGCGATGTCCTCCCAGCCATCGTTGTTGGCATCGAGCGCCGCCGTTCCCCAGCCCCAGCCGCCGTCCTTGACTCCGGCGCTACCGCCCATCTCGGTGTAGTGGTGATCCCCGTTATTCATGTAGAGCATGTTGCCGGTCCCTGGCACGTCCCCGCTCGGAGTTCCGAAGATGCTTGTGACGTACCAGTCGAACCGCAGGTCATTATTGAAGTCGCCGATCGTCGTCCCCATGCCGTTGCCGTCAAGGCCAGTTCCGGATGCCCCGGTCGCCTCGGTCAGCGTGCCATCCCCATTGTTGATGAAGTACTTGCTCGTCATGAAATCCGCGGCGATGAGCAGTTCTGGATAGCGATCTCCGTTCATGTCCGCGAACAGCGGGCTGAATCCGCGCGTCGGCGGGTTCGAGAAATCGAACGCGCCCCCGCCTCCCGAGAAACACACCGAATCGGTCGCGTCGGCGAACCCCGCGTCGCCATCATTGCGGAGCAGCACGTTGCTCGGTAGCGCGTCGGGAATCCAGCCCGCGATGAACAGGTCCAGATCACCGTCGAGGTCGTAGTCGCCAAATGCCGCGCCCCAGCCGTTGTAGGCGCTCGCGCTGAGGGCACTGTTGATGCCCACGTCATTGGCCACGTCGGTAAAAGTGCCATCTCCGTTGTTGTGATACAGGATGTGGAATCCTGCCTGCGGAACTCCATCAACGGTCTTCGGTCCACCGCTGTTAATGAAGATGTCCACCCATCCATCGTCGTCGTAGTCACCGATTGCGATCCCCATCCCATAGTGGTGACGATCGACTCCGGCCTCGGTGGCCCTGTCGGTGAAGGTCCCGTCGCCGTTGTTGATAAACAGGCGATCGGGAAACTGCTCGCCCGATACCACGAAGATGTCCATCCAGCCGTCGTTGTTGAAATCGGCGGCGGCCCCGCCGGAACACATCGCGGCGCACGGGGCGACAAGGTTGCTCTGATTGTGGCTGCAGGCAGCGCCCACTTGCGTGGTGACATTGGTAAAGGTGAGGGTCTGGGCGTGAATGGTCCCTGCGCACATGGCGGCGGTGACCGCCGCGGAGAACGTGACGATTCTCGGCATGTCGATAGCTCCCCTTCGGTTCCACGCGAGCATCGGCGCGAAACGAGGGACGTCGGCGGCTCCAGCCACGACCCCCTCGTGACCCGACGGTGCGCGCGGCCCCCCCGGGCCGCACCGAGTCAATCTACACCGACGGTTGCACCAATGAAAGGGTTTTTGAGCATTTTTCCGCGCGGGATCGTGACAGAATCCAGGCGGACGGCCGGAGTTGGCCGGTCCGATCCCGGCGTCGCGTTATGGGCGGCGTGACGCGCGGCCCTTCAGGGGCCTGGGAGGACTTGAACGGCAGACCGCGGCGGGACCGGCGAACGACGGGCCAGCCGGTGCGCCCCTCCACACGATTGCGCTCGGAGTCCGGTTGGATCGAATCGCACCGGTCACACGCGTCAACCGAGGATTGAGCGTCCGCACGGCCGTTCCTATGGACACCCCGCCACGAACAGATCCAGGAAGTAGAAGAAGTCGTCCGCGTCTATCGTTCCGTCCGGCACGCCGTAGCCGGGGTCGTTCGGATTCGAGGACCCCGTGAGGTCGGCCTCCACCGCATCCCCGGCGGCGAACCGGTCCAGGAAATAGAAGAAGTCGTCCGCGTCGATGACCTGATCCCCGTAGCCATAGTCCGGATCCACCGGATTGCTCGATCCAGTCATGTCCGCGGGGCAGTACGCGACGACGAGGGTCTGGTCGGGCGCGAGGGCGCGGAGGCGCGTGCGCCTGCCGTTGGCCCAGATGATGGTGAGCGCATCGACCGCGTCGGCGTCGCCCAGGCCGAAGTGGGCCGAGAGTTCGCTCTGGCTGAGAAAGTGTGAGCCGCCGTTGACCTGGCGGATCTGGGCTCCGGAGGGAATATCGATGCGCACGACCGAGCCGTAGCCGTCGGGCGCGAGCCGGCCGGCGCGCGTGTCCAGCAGCACGCGCAGCCACCGGGCGCCGGCCCCGGCGAGTTCGTTGCGGAAGAACTTGGTGTGCGACGCGGAGGAGAACACCATGATCTCCTGGTCGCCGTCGTTGTCGGCGTCGAAGGCGAGCATCCCGCGCCCCTGGTCGGTGTGCTCGAAGCCCAGCGCCAGGGCGTTCTCGGTGAAGGTCGTGTCGCCGTTGTTGAGCCACAGGTAGCACTGCTCGCCGACGTACAGGGGATCGGACTGCCAGCCGTTGGTCTCGGCGATGTCCATCCATCCGTCGTGGTTGAAGTCCACGCCCACCGTGCCCCATCCCCAGCCGCCGTCCTTCACGCCGGCGCTCTCGCTCTGCTCGACGAACGTGCCGTCGCCGTTGTTGACGTAGAGCATGTTGCCCGTGCCGGGGATGCTCGGCGAGGACGGCCCGAAGATGCTGGTGACGTACCAGTCGAAGTCGAGATCGTTGTCGATGTCGCCCACGAAGGTGCCCATGCCGTTGCCGTCGAGCCCGACGCCGGAACCGACGGTCGCCTCGGTGAACGTTCCGTCGCCGTTGTTGATCAGGTAGCGACTCGTGCCGAAGTCGCTGACCCAGAGCAGCTCCGGATACCGATCGCCGTTCATGTCCGCGAACATCGGCGAGAAGCCCCGAGTCGCGGGCGAGTTGATGTCGTACCCGCCGCCGCCTTGGGCCAGCATCGCCCCGGCGGTCACGTTGACAAACCCCGCCGGGCCGTCGTTGCGGAAGAGGCAGTTGGCCGGCTGATGCACGTTGATCCAACCCGCCGCGGCGAGGTCCAGATCGCCGTCGAGGTCGTAATCACCCCACGCGGCGCCCCAGCCGTTGAACCCGTTGGTCGAGGTGGTGTCCAGGCCCACCTGCGCGGCGACGTTGGTGAACGTCCCGTCGCCGTTGTTGCGCCACAGGATGTGCTCGCCGGGCCGGGCGAGGTCAGGATCGGTCTTGGGGCCGCCGGAATTGATGAAGACGTCAAGCCAGCCGTCGTTGTTGTAGTCCCCCACGGCCAGGCCCATGCCGTAGTGCCGCAGGTCCACCCCCCAGGACGACGCCTGGTCGGTGAAGGTGCCGTTGCCGTTGTTGATGAACAGGCGGTCGGGGAAGTCGGCACCGCTGACCACGTACACGTCCATCCACCCGTCGCGGTTAAAGTCGCCCGCGGCGCCGCCGGAGGCCATGACGGCGTAGATCGGGGTGCCGTGCTCACACGTCAACCCCGCGGCGTCGGTCTGATCCGAGAACGAGAGCACCTGTCCCGATGCGACCGGGACCCACGCGACCACCGCGCACACAACCACTGGCGTCTTCATCTCTCACGCTCCCCCAGACGTTTCGAATCGGCCCCGCGGCGATCTACTCCCACGATCTCGGACTCTCTGCCGAGAGCCCCAACCGCGTCAATGTACCGCGCTGACCTTCTCGCCAAAAGCCAGAATGGGCGTCGGTTCGAAGCGTGAGGCGCGGGGACGGGGACGATAAGGCCGCCACCGCCTCCCGAACGCTTGCCGCATCGGGCGCCAGCCGCACGGCCTCGCGCAGCGCCTTGACGCTCGGTCGCCCCGGGCTCACCAGTGGCTTGGAAAGCCACGAGATGCGGCTGCGGATCTGGTGCAAGGCGTACGCCTCGCCCCGAAACTCGATCATGCGATCGAAGAACGCGCCGATCATGGTCAGGATCTCGTCCTCGCCCGGCGGGGCCAGGGCCTGGCCGACGGTCTGCTTCGCCCAGCAGTCACGGAAGATCCACGGGCGCTCCAGCGCGGCGCGCCCAATCATGACGCCGGCGCAACCGCTGGCCCGGATGAGCTCGAGACAGTCCCCCGCCGTTCTGACGTCACCATTGCCAATGACGGGAATGGGCCCCCCCGGCCACAACGACGACTTGTCACGCACAGCCTCGACAACACTGGCAATGCCCTTCCAGTCGGCGCTGCCGCGAAACCGCTGCTCGGTCGTGCGACCATGCACCGTGACGCCCTGCACACCCGCGTCGAGCAGAGCACACGCCAGCCGGGGCGCATCATCGTCGCAGGACCACCCCAGACGCATCTTGGCCGTCAGTGGTACATTGGCGGGCAGCGCCCCGCGAACCGCCTCCGTGATGCGCATCGCCAGCGAGAAACTGCGGCAGGTGGAAGGGGCGGCGCCCTCATCGGGCACCATGAGCCTCGAACCGCCGTCCTTCTTGGTCACCTTGTCCACCGGGCAGCCCATGTTGATATCCACGACGGCCGCGCCGTGGTCCGCGGCCCAACGCGCGCCCTCCGCCATGATCTCGGGGTCACCACCATACAACTGCATCCCGAGAGGCTGGTCCCGCTCGTTGGTTCGGGCGAGATCGAGGCTCGCCGCGGAGCCGCGAAGCAGCCCATGCGGACTGAGCAGGTCCGTGCAGGCGAGCCCCACTCCGCCGAACTCGCGACATGTGAGCCGGAAGGCAAGATCGCAATAGCCGGCGATCGGCGCCAGCAGCAGGTTGGTGGCCAGGCGCACGGGGCCGATGGCCAGGGGCTCTCCGATCATGCCCAACTGTACCGGTAAGACGTCGCCGACTAGCCCCCGTCGGCCGCGCCAACCTCGAGGATGCGCTCTGCCTCGACCAGGACGGCGTCCCACGAGGGCCTGCGCTGGATCAGACTGGGAAACACCTGGCGCACGACGCCTTGCTTATCGATCAGATACGTCGTCGTCCGGTCGTAGGCTTCTGACTTCTCGCGATTGAGGTCATGGACGATCTCGAAGCCTGGCCCGGCCTCGAAGTTGGTCAGGAATTTGGCCGCATCGCGAAGGTTCGTGTCCTCCTGCGAGACAGCGATCACCATTGCGTCGAGCGCTTCGACTTCGTCGTACCTCCGTTGCAGCTGGACCAGCTGCGCCTTGCAGAACGGTCACCAGAACGCGCGATACGTCGTCACGATGATATTTTTGGTCCCGATCACGTCGGCCAGACGCAGGATCGAGCCGTCCGCACGGGGCAGTTCGAACGTCTCGGCCTCATCTCCGATCTGAAGGCCCGACTCTCTGCCCCAATTGGAGACGGTCGCGTTCGAGACCGACTCGTTCGCTGCACCTGGCGTCAGGGGCAACTCCACGCGCCGACGCACGAATCGCGAGGGCCCTTCCGGACCCTCGGTCACATACGCCACCACGTTGAACGCGAGGCGGTCATCGGCATGCGACGGCCCTGCGATTCGCATCGCAATGCGAGTCTCGCCCGCCGAGATGATCCGCTCCCACGGCTCGTTGAGGAATCCGTTGCGCGCGAGTTGCCGATACTCGGTCACCTCGCGTCCCTCGGGCCTCACGTTCCGCGGCGCGTCGATCTGCAGAAGCGGGCGGGGCAGTCCCTTGCCCTCGATCCAACCTTCGGGCATTTCCAGCGTCACGACCGCCTCGAACACTGCGCCCTGCGTGATCGGCGCTTCCTGCAGGCGCGCCGACACGCGGAACTGCGGCTCGACGACCGGCGAAACGGCGATGGCCGCGACGACCGGAATCCATGGAATCAGCATCTGTGTCCTCCCGCGGTTCCGCCCATTCCTCAGCCCGGGCGAACGATCGCCCTCTCCTGCCGAACCCGTCGGCAGGCCCCTTCCTCGCCCTCGCATGCATCGTACATCGCGCGCGCCACGGCACTCTCCAGCGTCGGAGCCTCTCCTTCGCCCGTCCAACGCACCTCAAACTCCGCGTGCCGCTCCTCGGTGCTCACCGCCTGATCGGCGCGGCGAAACACCACCGCGGCGGGCTCGCACGCCCACCCCGACGGAACAGAGAGCCCCACAACGCAGCCCTCGCCCTCGTTGTTCCAATGCGCCTCACCGATCGGCCGCAACATCACATGCACGCGTGCGGCCGGCTCGCCATCGGTCGAGTCCACGCTCGCGACGTCGATCTCGATGAGGCCCGCATCGCACTCGAGGCTTGCTTCCCAAATGAGCGTCTTGCCGCCGGCAGTGGGCTGCTCGTCCTTCTCTCGCTCCCTGGGCGAGGCGATCTCCGCACCGCCGGGCATGACCTCCAGGTGTATGGGCTCCTCGCCGCGCTCGCGGATTTCGTCGATCGCCTCGCGTACCCAGTCGTAGAACGGGTACGGCTTGTCGCTGCGGGGCCCGTACTGCTGGATCCGTCGCCTCCAGATGTACTGATTCGGCTCGGCCCGCAGCGCGGCTTCCCAATGCCGGATCGCGCCCGCGAAGTCACCCTCTCGCCTTCCGGGCGAGTCGAACCGCCGTCGGTACGTGGATCCCAGCCTGAAATGGGTCGGCCCGTCTTCGGGCGCATCTTCCAGGACCCGCTCATAATAATCGATGGCGAGGTCGAACTGGGCTGGACCGCCCCAGAGGGCATAGCGGTCGGCCTTGTCGCGCAGGTTCATCCAGGGCTCGGACGGCGCCCCTTCGCCGCGCGGGGCGAAAGCGCCCGGCCGCTCTTCAAAGGGCTCTGGATCGGGAGGCGGCGACGCGATGAACGCCTCGACTTCTTCTTTGCTCGGCCCGATGGCGCGCACAACGCCCGCCTCATCGATCAGCGCGGTAATTGGCACCGCCCTGACGCCCAGCAGATTGAGACGATCCACCATCACCGGAAAGTCCATCCGCTTCCACTGCATGAAGAGCTGACAGCGATCCGGATGCTGCTCCTCGATGATCGCCACGGTACGGATTCGCCCGGCGGTCTCCCATTCTCGAACTCGTTCGTGCCACCCGGGCACGGCCCTGCGGCAGCCCGCTCACCACGAGGCGAAGACGTGCAACATGATCTTCTGGCCACGAAAACGCGCCATCGACATCGGATGGCCGTCAACCATCGAGGGCATCTCAAGGACTGGGAATTCCGCACCGATCCCAATGCTTGGCTGCGCGCGCGCCACCGTGGCAAGCGCGATTGCCGCCGCGATCGAAGCCATGCATCGCACCAGCCACCTCCCATCACACGATACCGAGAAGCGACAGGGTTCGTCGCATATCAACGGGAGTGGATAGGAATCGAACCTACCCGAGACCTGATTTCCAGGCCTCACAACGGGTTTGAAGCCCGCGGCCGCCACCAGGCGTGCTGTCACTCCCAGCCCATTCGAGCGTAGCGCCCCGAGCCGCTGGCCCGCCCCAACCGATATCCTCGCGACATGCTCGAGTGCACCACCGCCGGCGAATCTCATGGTCCAGCCGGCGTCGCCATCGTCACCGGTTTCCCCGCGGGTGTCCTCGTCGACACCGACATGATCAACGAAGAACTCCGTCGCCGCCAGGGCGGCTACGGGCGAGGCGGTCGCCAGAAGATCGAGCGCGATCGGGTCGAGTTCCTTTCCGGTGTGCGCCTGGGCCGCACGATCGGCGCGCCGGTCACTCTCTGCGTGCGCAACGCCGACAGCCGCCTCGACGACACCTCGAAGACCCCTCCGATCCATCGGCCCCGACCCGGCCACGCCGACCTCGCCGGCAGCTTGAAGTGGCTCACCACCGACTGCCGCGAGACGCTCGAACGCGCCAGCGCCCGCGAGACCGCGGTGCGGACCGCCGCGGGCGCGCTCTCGCGCTGCCTGCTGTCGGCCCTGGGCATCGAGTGCCTCGCCATTGTCCGATCGATTGGCGAGGCCGAGACAACCGTCGCGGTCGAGCCCCACACGCGAGCGACCATTCGCGCGCTGCGCGACGCCTCCGACACCTACTGCCCCGATGAAGAGGCGACCGAAGCTCAGCGAGCGCTCATCCGCCAGGCCAAGGTCGACAAGGACACGCTCGGCGGTCTGATCGAGTGCCACGTCTTCGGCGTTCCGCCGGGGCTGGGCTCGTGCGCCCGGTGGCAGGACAAGCTCGACGCCCGCCTCGCCTACGCGGTCATGGGCATCCAGGCCATGAAGTCCGTCGAGATCGGTCTGGGCAAGCCTGTCGCGTCGCGTCTCGGCTCACGCGTCCACGACCCGATTGCATTCGAACCGGCCCAGCGAGACACCCACACGCTGGGTTTCGTCCGAACTACCAACAACGCGGGCGGCACCGAGGGCGGCATGACCAACGGCCAACCCGTCGTCGTCCGGGCCGCGATGAAACCCATCTCCACTCTGCTCCGCGGCCTGCCCAGCGTGAACCTCGAGACTCTCCAGCCCGAGATGAGTCAATACGAGCGAAGCGATGTGTGCGCTGTTTCTGCGGCAAGCGTCGTGCTGGAGAATGTCGTCGCATTCGAGATCGCCCGTGCCGCGCTCGAAAAGTTTGCCGGAGACACACTTCGCGAGGTGCTCGCGGCGCGCGACGCCTATCTCGATGCGGCCCGCTCGCTGGCGCCCTGATTCTCCATCCCCCCCGGCCCCGGCTCGGGGGTTTCGGGCCAGCCCGTCCACAGGAGATACCGGCGCCGCAGGTCCGCGGTGATCTCCCCCGCGTCCATTCCGCTGTCGCGGTATTCCAGGATCTCGCGGACCTCGATCACGCTGCGGCTGCGGTGCCAAAGGCTCGCCCACGCCGGGTCCACTTCGGGGGTCCCTCGCACGATCAGCGGCAGCACCGGGGCCCCCGAGCGCTTCACCAGCGTGCCCACGCCGGGATGGAACGGCCGGATCGTTCGCGCGGGCCGCTCGAGCCCGCCCTCGGGAAAGATGCCAACAATTCCACCGGCTCGGAGACGCTCCACTGCCTCCCGGAATCCCGCGCTCGAACTCCGCCGCCGGTCCACGAACACCACCCCATAGAGCTGCCAGAACCACTCGAGCGCTGGCGCCCGCATGTCCTGAGCCATCATCCAGTAGATCGGGAATCGCGCGAAGACCTGAATCAGCATCGGGTCGATGCCAGCGGTGTGGTTCGACACCACGATCAACGGACCGGGTCTCGGGCAGAACAACTCGGCTCTGCCCTCCACCCGAGGCCGGTGCATGAACCCGAGGAACCGGCGCCCAAAGAACAACAGCACGCCATGCCGCGGATCGCTCCACGCATTGCGCATCAGCGAGCGGGCGATCACCGCCCACGCAGCCAGTCCGCCCAGCACCAGCACCAGAATGACCGCCTGCGCAGGGCTCACGAGGGCGGCATGTTAGCGGTCGCCAATTCGGTTTCGATCCTTCGCATGGCTTCTCTCCCGTCGCGACTTCTGTCGGGACGCCGTTAGGATTCGGCGTGACCGATCTGTGGCACACTCGGAGAACCGCCGCTCTCGACGGCGTCGCGCCGCTCTCGGTGCGAATGCGACCCCGCACGCTCGAGCAGTTCATCGGCCAGGAGCACATCCTTGGCGAGGGCAAACTCCTGCGCCGTATGCTCCAGGCCGACGCCATCACGGGCCTGATCCTCCACGGCCCGCCCGGCACCGGCAAGACGACGCTGGCCGAGGTCATCGCCAACGCGACCAACCGGCACTTTGAGCGGGAGAACGCCGCGAGCGTCGGAGTCAGGCAGATCCGCGACCTCATCGAGGGCGCAACGCACCGCCTCGCCGAGCGACAGCAGCGGACCATCCTGTTCCTCGACGAGATCCACCGCTTTACCAAGGCCCAGCAGGATGTGCTGCTGCCCGATACCGAACGCGGCGTGATCACGCTCATCGGCGCGACCACGGAGAACCCGCTGTTCGCGTGCAACGCGGCGCTGATCAGCCGGAGCACGCTCTTTCGCCTCGAGCCGTTGCGAATCGAGCACGTCGTCGAGGTTCTCCGCCGCGCCATCGCCGATCCCGATCGCGGCTACGGC
The DNA here is from genome assembly GCA_020639195.1 of Phycisphaeraceae bacterium. Classification (GTDB taxonomy): domain Bacteria; phylum Planctomycetota; class Phycisphaerae; order Phycisphaerales; family UBA1924; genus JACKHB01. The sequence goes on from JACKHB010000002.1 coordinate 666,873, forward strand.
CGACTCGACCTTCATGTCGACGACGACGCCCTGCGTCTCTGGGCGGTCAAGTGCGAGGGCGACGCCCGCCGGGCGCTGACCGCTCTGGAGGTCGCGGTGCTCAGCCAGCGCATCGACCGGGGCACGCCCGACACTGCCCCGGGCCCGGTCCGCGTCGATCGTCATACCGCCGAGGACTCCATCCAGCGAAAGGCCGTTGTCTACAGCGTCACGGGGGACCAGCACTACGACATGATCAGCGCGATGATCAAGTCGATCCGCGGCAGCGATCCCGACGCCGCGATCTACTGGATCGCCTCGATGCTCGAGGGCGGCGAGGATCCGCGCTTCATCGCCCGCCGCCTGGCCATCCTCGCCAGCGAGGACATCGGCAACGCCGACCCCCGCGCCATCATGGTCGCCGACGCCGGCTGGAGCCTGGTCGAGCGCATCGGCATGCCCGAAGCGCGCATCACGCTCGCCCAGATCGCCACGTACCTGGCGCTCGCCCCCAAGAGCAACGCCTCCTACGTCGCCATCGACGAGGCGACCGCCGACGTGCAGGAGGGCCGCACCGTCCCCATCCCCATGTTTCTTCGCGATCCCAACACCAGCCCCGACGCCGTCACCCGCCCCGGCCAGGCCTCTGCCAAGAGGCAGCGCTCGTATGAGTACAGCCAAGACGCCGACGACGCCGTGACCGGCCAGGATTATCTCGGCGTGCCCAAGTCCTACTACCGCCCCACCGATCGCGGCCACGAGAAGCAGCTCGCCGAACGCCTCGAGCAGATCCGCGCCCTGCGCGAGCAACTCAGACGCGAGAAGAAGGCATCCGAATAGACGACACAAGAGGTCTCAACGCGACTGGTAGGTAGCTCCCCCTTCCGTTCGTGCCGTTTCCCTCTTCGCGCCTCTCGCAGCGGCCGTGTCGAAGCACTGACTCAACACCCCAGCGCAAACAGGTCCAGGAACGCGAAGAAGTCGTCGAGATCCCTGTCCCCGTCCCCATCGACATCCGCCCTCGCGTCGCCCGCCGCGAACAGATCCAGAAACGCGGCGAAGTCGCTCTCGTCCGCATCGCCATCGCCATCGACATCAGCGGCACAGCCCACGTCCATCGCCAACCCGTCGAGCAGCGCGTTGGCATCTTCCAGCGTCAGCGCCCCCGGTCCCACCGTGTATCCCGCCCACGCCATCTCGCCCACAACCCCGAGGCTGTTGGACCCGAACCGAAGCTGCGAGTACGTGGTTTCCCCCGAGGGAAGAGCCATGCTGCTCTGCCGAAGCGCCCCGCCCCCCGACGACGCGAACACCGTGAGCATTCCCGGCTCGTGCGACAGCACGAGATGGAACGAGAAGTCGTCGTGGAGATCCACGCCGACGATGTCAGCGCTCGCCATCCCCGGGCCGGAAACGCGGATCCCGCGCCGCCCGCGGCTCCACACCGTCACATAGCGCGTGGGCGACGACCTCAGGGTGATCAGCGGCACATCCGACCCCTCGGTCGCGGTGACCGCATCCCATCCGTACCCGGGCTGCACGCCCCACAGCGCAACGTGCCAGGACGCCGATTCCCGCAGCGACAGGCCGCCGGCGATCAGCCGCTCGTTCGGGGCGCCCGTGCTGCCGGGCGCGGTCGGATACCCCAGCGAATCACCCTCGCGCACCTGGTCTATGAGCACATAGAAATCGTCGTCATAGGCCGCAACGGGCGTTGTGGGATCGTCCATCAGTTCGATCTGGAACGTCCGATGGCCCGCCGGAAGCGACGAGAGAGTCCACCGCTCCACGTGCACGTGCGGCGACCACTGCGCGCCATCCCGATCGAAGTACTCGTAGTCGCCCGGAACGATCGCCGCGGAATCACCCGTGAACAGCGCGCGCACCGCGCAACGAGATGAATCCGCCATCGTTCCCTGGTTCGGGAGGATCCAGTACCGCAGCGCCGTCGTCGCGGAGTTCGGCCAGTCCCGCGCCTCGGTGATCGCGACGCGAGCCACCCGCCCGCTGGAGTCCGCGTGCGCCTGACGCACACGCACCATCCGTCCCAACGAGGGCGGTGGAACAGGGGGAGGCACAAAGCTCGGACTCGTATCGACGTCGACGATCGCGTCGGCGCCCATGGGCGTCACCACAAGGTCCCCCGCCGTCACCAGGTTCCGCCCCCCACCCCCCACCAGCATCGGCCGAGTCCGCGCTGTCTGAGGAATGGGTGTCCGAATCGTTCCATATTGGGCCGTTGCATAGATGTACGCGTTGGTCAAGCACACGTCCCACTGCGGCTCGCTGCCGATCTCCGTTGGCGTCATCGCCGTGCACCACGTCTGCCCCCCATCGGGCGAGAAGCCCACGGCACGCGCGGTTCGGCCGGCCCGCGTCAGGTCGGACGCGTTGATGCGGCACACCACCGGACCGGGCCGCTCTGGCGTCAAGGGTCGAAGAATGAACACCCAGTACGGGTTGTTGTTCGCCTTGTCTGTCGTCGCCACTTTGCCGCCCCACACCCACGAGACGGACGGCCGGGCCTCCTCCGAACTGAACCCCATCTGCGCGATGATGAACGGTCCGGGGGCATCGCTCCCGTACAGCACCGCGTGCCGATCGATCGGGTGCTGGATGTACCCGAACCCCTGCGAATCCGACTCGCCTGGACCATCCGGGGGCGCACCACCGTACACCGTGTGGGGCTCGGCCCAATTCAGATAGTGCCCGCCGCCGACCGCGTCATACGCCTCGGGATCCAGGCACCGGCGAAGCACGATCCGGTTGTTCTCCGGCGTATCGCCCATCGAAGCGCCCAGCAGCATCTCGTCGTTCAGCCCCGTGGTCACGAACGCCGCGTGCATGTGGTTCGATCCCGCCACGTCGAAGTACACGCATCGGTCCGCGCTCCACGAATCTCCGGCTCGCCGCGCTCGGAACAGGTACGCGCGATCGACCTTGTCGCCGCCCGTCTTGGACTGGTATGCGCTCGCGCCGAACCACACCTCGCCGGGCGTGTCGTCTCCCCGAAACCACGGCGTCGCGTACGGCGAGAGCGCCCAGACCTCTCCCCGCGGATTGCCCGGCTCGATTGGGTCCTCGGAATCGTCCGGGATCTCGCTGCCGTCCGACGGCCGCACCATCGGGACCAACGCCGGCGAGGCCGTGCCGCCGATCCACGCGCCGAGGTTCACCGTCGCCAGCGCGATCCCCTGGGCCTGCCACCCTTGGCCGAAGTCCCGCTCGACCACCAGCTGGACGACGAGCAGCCCGTGGCACACCTGCATGGCGATGGGCCGGTACACGCGATCCACGCGCGCTCCGTTCAGGAAATCGGATCGTCCCGACGGATGGCTCGGCTGGTATCGAAGAGCGGGCGAGGAGAAGTCGTCGTCGAGATAGACGTACGTGTCGTCGTTGGCCGACCTCCACCCCACCACCACGCTCGCGCCGCTCGCCGTCTTGCCGCCGGCGATGATGTCGAATCCGAAGTTTAAAACGCGTTCATCGCGCGACACGCCGGCGAACAACCGCTCCCGGTCGAATCGCAACTCATCGCGACCCACCGCCTCGCCCAACGGCGAGACCGTCTCCACACCACGCGAGAACGTCGTGCGCGAGGCACTCGCCGTCCCACCAAAGTGAAACTCATACTCTTGACGATCAACGGGCTGGGCGCCGCAGGGCCCGGCCGTCGCCGCGGTCAGCGACACAATCACCACCACCGCGCGCACGACAGTCCAGAATCGGCCACACATCTCGACCGCCCCCGCACCCTTCGCACGAGCCGCGCGGCGACATCGCCGCACCCGGCGATCACAACCTACACCCGCGCACGGTCGTCCGCCAGCAGGACGCGAACCGACGCGCCTAATCGGACCTGGTCAGCACCCCTGCGCAAACAGATCGAGGTACGCGAAGAAGTCGTCCGCATCCCGATCGCCGTCGCCGTCGATATCCGCCCGCGCATCGCCGGCCACGAACAGATCGAGATATCCGAAGAAATCGTCACCGTCCACATCGCCGTCCCCGTCGATGTCCGCGGCGCACCCCGGCTCAATCCCGACGTAGTGCTCGGCGTCGTCCAGATTGACCCAACCGATGTTCTCGCCCCATGCGTACCCCCGGAATCGCCCCGCTGCGGAATCCAGCCGCGCCTGCTGCCCGAAGGAAGACAGCGACGCACGCGTGTCGAAGTTGATCCAGCCGACGTTCTCGCCCCACGCCAACCCGAAGAGATCGCCGTTGGCCGCGATATTTACGCCCGAATCTGCGCCCGTTGTGTTGGCATACGTGACACCATTGGCCGGTGAGCCATCCCCGAAGTTCACGAAGCCGATGTTCTCGCCCCACGCAAAGCCGGAGAGAAACGTCGAGTGCACGCGCACGCCTTGCGCCCCAGCGGGCGCCCCGGCGTCCCGGAAGTTCAGCCACCCGCAGTTCTCACTCCAGGCGTACTTGTGCATCGCGTCGATGCTCGACTGAGCCATCGAACTGGCCGAGCACGCCCACATGACGGTCAGAGTGGAGCGAATCACGCGGACCTCCTTCCCAATCCGGAACAGCATATCCAGACCCGTCCGTGTTCCAAAGCACCCCGATATTGACGTCCGAGAACCAACGGATTTCGTGTCTGTGGCCACCCGGGCGGACGTGATGCGCCCGATCCGGTCCCCGCGATACACCCGCTCCATCCGGAAGCCGATACCCACCCGAAGCCGGCCTCCGCCGGTCCAACGAGGAAGCGCGACGGCGTTATGGGACGCAAACGAGCATTTCTCATGCGGGGCGAGTCGGTCGTCGCCTGGGCCGGGCTGTCGCTCTGCGCCCTGCTCCTGGGCACGCTCGCCGGCCTCGTGTGGTGGTCGGCGCGATCCCAGGACGATCTGGCATCCCGAGACCGCGACCAGCGCATCGCCTCGATCAGGACCATGGTCGCCAGCGCCAGCGCCCCGCTGATCGCGTCGCAGAATTGGCCCGCGCTGACCCGGCTGCTGATCGACGCCGCCAACGACGACGCCGTTGCTCGAGCGAGCATCGTCCTGGCCGACGGGCGAACGCTGGCGTCCAGCGACGGCGGCTCCGAATCGGAGGCCCCCACGGCCCCCTGGCCGACCCTTCCCACTGAAGCGCCAGGCTCGTTCGAGGTCCCCGGCTCCGGTCGGGCTCTGGTCGACCTGCAGCCCGAGGCGCCGCGCCCGGCGGCCTACGCCAACTGGGAACTCGCCACCGGCGTTGCCGCGGTCGGAGTTGTCGGTCTGCTCGCGCTGCTGGCGGTCTATCGCCGCCTGCGGAAGCGACTGGCCGGCGTGGGAGCGGTGCAGGAGGCCCTCCAGGGGGCGGTCCGCGGCGACCCGATCGACTCGCTGGGCGTCCATGAAGACCTCGGACCATCCGCCCGCGCCTGGAATTCCCTGCTCGCGATGCTCACAGATCTGCGCGCTCATGTCGCCAAGGATCGCGCCGCGGATGCGCTGGCCACGCGCCGATCCAGCCGCAGCGACCTGCATCAAGCCTGCGATGCGCTCTGGCTCGGCTTCGCCGTCGTTGACGACCATCTCTGCATCCGCTACGCGAACGGCGCCGCGGCCATCTTTCTTGAAACGGCGCGCGAGCAGCTCGAGGGCGCGAGCGTCCTCAGCGTGATCGCGCACGAGCCGGCCCAGCAGGCCCTGAGCGCCATGGCCCGCCGAGAGATCAAGCAGCGCCGATCGTTCGAGATCGAGCGCGACGGCAATCGAGGTGTGCTCCGACTGACCATCCGACCGCTTCGCCAGGAGGACGCGGGCGTCGCGATGATCCTGATCGAGGACATCACCCAGCAGCGCGTCGCCGAGCAGGCGCAGAACAGCTTCGTGGCGCAGGCCACCCACGAACTCCGCACGCCGCTGACGAACATCATCCTCTACCTGGACGAAGCAATCGATCTGCCCGAGGAGGACTCGCAAGGCCGCTCGCGCTGCCTCAACGTCATCAACCAGGAGGCCCGCCGTCTGGAGCGCCTCGTCGCGGACATGCTCAGCGTGTCGGAGATGCAGGCCGGCGCGATGGCCCTGGAACTCGGAGACGTCCGGCTCGACCGGGTCTTTGAGGATCTTCAGAACGACTACGCCGCACAGGCTCGGTCCAAGTCCATCGAGCTCACCTTCGACCTGCCCCCCAAGCTGCCGGTCATTCGCGCCGATCGCGATCGCCTCACGATGGCGATGCACAACCTTCTGGGCAACGCGCTCAAGTACACCCCCGAAGGCGGCGAAGTCGCCGTGCGCGTCGTCGCCGACGAGGCCCGCCTGACCTTCGAGGTGCGCGATTCGGGCATCGGCATCGCCGAGGCCGACCAGCCCAAGGTCTTTGAGGCGTTCTACCGCAGCGAGGACGCCCGAGGACGCAAGATCGGCGGCACGGGCCTGGGACTGGCCCTGGCCCGGGAGGTCGTCCGCCTCCATGGAGGCGAGATCACGCTCGACTCGGCGCTCGGCAAGGGGAGCACCTTCACGCTCAGCCTGCCGTGTGCTCGCGCCACGGATCACGCCATCGCCGCATAGCACAGGAGGAAATCCGCCATGCAGATCGAAGAGATCCGGCGCGGCGCGGTCACCATCCTGCGACCCAATGGCCCGCTGGTCGCCGAGGGCGCCGACGCTTTGGGCGCCGCGATCCGCGAGTCCGTCACCAACTCGCTCGGCCGGTTCGTCATCGACGCCTCGGCGATCCCCTTCGCCGACAGCCGTGGGCTCGAAGTCATCCTCGAAGCCGCCGAGTCGCTGCTGTCCTCCGGCCTGAGTCTCAAGCTCTGCGCGGTTGGTGAGACGCTGCGAGAGGCTCTGGATCTCACCGACGTCGCGGCCCACGTCGAGCAGTTCGACGACGCGAACTCCGCGGTCAGGAGCTTCCTGTGAGCGGCCCGCCACCCAGAGTCCGCGTCGGCGACGCCCTTGTTCAGGAGGGCGCGATCTCCGCCGAACAACTGGAAGAGGGGCTCAGGGTCCAGCGCGAGACCGGGCGCATGCTCGGCGAGGTCCTCGTCGAACGCGGCGTCATCTCCACGGCCGAACTCGTCCGCGCGCTCGCCCGCACGCTGGGCGTCCGGGGCTGCCAGCTCCGGCACGGTCTGATCGATCCCGCCCTGATCAAACTCATCGGGCCCGAGGAGGCCGAGCGCCTCAAGGCCCTCCCGATGTTCAAGGTCAAGGATGAGCTGACGGTGGCGATGGCCGAGCCCACGAGCCTGCCGACGATCGACCGGCTCGCGCGCCTCTCCGGCTGCCGCGTCCGGCCGGTGCTCGCGCTGGAGTCGAACATCCTCGAGTTCGTGCGCAAGTACGCCTCGGGCGACGTGGACGTGGACGCGTTCCTGACGAGCCTCGCCGACGCCGACGTGGACGTCGTCGAGCGCGAGACGGTCGACGAGGGCCCCGTCTCCGACCTCGATCGCATGGTCGAGGGCAGCCCGATCGTCAACCTCGTGAATGTCGCGCTGCTCACGGCCGTCAAGGGGCGCGCCAGCGACATTCACGTCGAGCCCGACAAACGAGGCACGAGGATCCGCTACCGCGTGGACGGCGCGCTGCGCGACCTGATGAAGCCCCCGCCGGGCATGCACGCCGCGATCGTCTCGCGCCTGAAAGTCATCGGCAAGATGGACATCGCCGAGAAGCGCCTGCCCCAGGAAGGGCGCGTCCGAATCCACGCCGAGGGGCGGGAGATCGACCTCCGCGTCAGCAGCATCCCGACCCTGCTGGGCGAGAAGCTCGTCATCCGAATCCTCGACAAGCAGAACCTCCGCGTGCGGATGAGCGACTTGGGATTCCGCGAGGCCGCGCTGGAGATCTTCGAGCGCGTGCTGCGCCAGCCCTGCGGACTGGTGCTCGTCACGGGCCCGACCGGCAGCGGAAAGACCACGACCCTGTACTCGGCGCTCGACCTGCTGCGCAGCCCCGAGACCAACATCGTCACGGTCGAGGACCCCGTCGAATACCAGCTCGACCTCATCAACCAGATACAGGTCAACGAGTCGATCGGTCTGTCCTTCGCCCGCGCCCTGCGCAGCATCCTCCGCCAGGACCCCGACATCATCATGGTCGGCGAGATCCGCGACGAGGAGACCGCCCGAGTGGGCGTGCAGGCGGCCCTCACCGGCCATGGCGTGCTCGCCACGCTGCACACCAACGACGCCCCAGGCGCCGTCGCCCGCCTGCTCGACATGGGCATCGAGCCCTACCTGCTCTCGAGCGCGCTCAACGGCGCCGTCGCCCAGCGCCTGGCCAGAACGGTCTGCCCATCGTGCCAGACCAAGTACTTCCCCGCCGAGCACGTGCTGGAGGACGCGGGCATCCCGCACATGTCCGGCCGCTCGTTCCGTCGCGGCCTGGGCTGCCAGCAGTGCCACGACACCGGATTCCAGGGCCGGATCGGCGTGTACGAGGTCATGGAAGTCACGTCGCCGGTGCGCCGGATGATCCACCGCGCTGCGCCCACCCACGAGCTGCGCGAGCAGCTCCGGCGCGAAGGTGGGCTCTCGCTTCGCGAAGAGGGCGTGCTCCTGGCCGTGGACGGTAAGACCAGCCTCGAGGAGATCCTGCGGGTCACGCACAGCGATGAGGGCGAGGAGACGGTCGAAGTGAGGAGCGCGGCGTGAAGTTCGCCTACACCGCCTATGACCGCGCAGGCAAGCCCGACGGCGGGCAAATCGAGGCCGCCGCCGAGGCCGAGGCGGTCGAGCGCCTGCGTCGCCAGGGGCTGTTTGTCGTAGAGGTCCGCCCGGCCCCCGACGGGGAAGACTCGCGCACGCCGCGACGGGCAAAGGGCGGCAAGGTCCGCCAGAAGCACAAGCGGCTCTCCAACACCCTGCGCCAGCTCTCCATCCTCATCTCCACCGGCACGACGATTGTCGAGGCGCTGTCCGCGGTCGAGCGCCAGACCTCCGATGGCGCGTGGCGGGCGGTGCTGTCGGACATCCGCCAGCGGGTCGAGCAGGGAGAGAGCCTCTCGAGCGCGATGGGCGCGCACCCGGGTTGCTTCGACTCGGTGAGCCAGAGCCTGGTGGCCGCGGGAGAGTCCGGCGGCAACCTGCACGTCATGCTCGACCGGCTGGGAGCCCTGCTCCGCCAACAGCAGAAGATGCGGGCGTCGCTGATCGGCTCGATGGTCTATCCGTGCCTGCTGATCACGGTGTCGGTGTGCGTCCTGACCATGATGATCGTGTTCGTGCTGCCCCGATTCGCCGGCATGTTCGAGGACCTGGGCCTGCCGCTGCCGGCATCGACGCAGGCCCTCATGGCCGTCTCCGATGCCATCCGCACCTGGTGGTGGGCGGGCCTGGCCGGCCTGGTCGGCCTCGGCACGGGCGGCGTGGTGTGGCTGCGCACGCCCCCGGGTCGGCGCGCCTTCGACTCGACGCTGGTGCGACTGCCGATCTTCGGCCGCATCGCCCGCGACCTGCAGGTCGGACGGATCGCCCGCCTTCTGGGCACGTTGATGGAGGGACGCGTGCCACTCCTGGAATCCATCGAACTCACCCGGCGCTCGCTCGGCAACGTGCTGTACCGCGAACTGCTCGACCGCGCGCAGGACATGGTGACCCGGGGAGAGCCCATGAGCGCTGCGCTGGCTTCGAGCGCGCTGGTGCCCGAGTCCATGACCGAGGCCGTCCGTTCGGGAGAGCGATCCGGCGCCGTCGGGCGCGTTTTGTCCGAACTCGCGACGTACATCGAGGAGGATAACGAGACGCTCGTGCGTTCACTGACCAGCATCCTCGAACCCATCATCCTGCTGGGCCTGGGAGTCGTCGTGTCCATCGTCGCGCTGAGCATGTTCCTGCCTCTATTCGACCTCGCTGCGGCCTCGGGGGTGCAGCAATGATGCCCGCGCGTCGGAGTCCGATCGGTGTGCACGTGGGCGCTTCGCGCATGGTCGCGGCGCAGCTGGACGCCTCGGGAAGGCTCCGCAGCGCCTGCGCGATCGACCGGGCCGAGCCGGGCCCGGCCGTCACTCCCGCCGACACGCACCGGCTGGCCTCCGCGCTGGCCAGGCAGGGCTTTGCCGGACGTGACGTGGCCGTCGCCCTGCCGGACTCGATGCTGTTCTCCGGCGTGCAGGACCTGCCGCCGCGTTCCAGCGGAGCCCCGATCGAGCAGATTGCCCGGGCCGAACTCGCCCGCCAGAACAAGGTCGAAGCCACCTCGCTGGTGTTTGCCTCGTGGGAGCTTCCGGCCCCCGCCCGGGCGGGTGAGGGAACCAGCCTGATGGGAATCGCGGCGAGGCACGAAGACATCACCGCCCTGATCGACTCGTTCGAGAGTGTGGGGCTGGCGGTGCGCGCGATCGAGCCTCGTCCGCTGGCTCTCGCTCGGGCGTGCGCGCCGCTGATTCCACAGCAGGAGGGGCTGAGCGCGATCATCGACCTGGGATGGGACGCGGCCAGAGTCGTGCTGATGCTTCGGGGCGTGGTCGTGTACGAGCGGGACATCTCCGAGGCGGGCGAGCGGGCCCTGCGCTCGCTGCTGCACGAGCGGCTCGAGGTCGAGGACGACGTCGCCGACTACGTGCTGCGCGAGATCGGGCTGACCAGCTCGTTCGGCGACGAGCGAGACACATGGGAGGTCCTGCCCGCGGTTCGGGAGATCATCGCCGGGCGGCTCGAGCACGTGGTCCGCGAGACGCGCGCCGCGATCGGCTACGCGCTGCATCGGTATGGCCTGAACCGGTCCGATCTGGCGCTGGTGACCGGTCCGGGCGCGACGCTGCCGGGGGCGAGCGCGTTTCTGGGCGAGCACCTCTCGCTCGAAGCGCGCGCGGTAACGGCCGACGAGATCGTGGGCGGCGGCAGGGGCGCCCTTGGGGGTGGGGCGAGGCTCATCACGGCCATCGGCTCGGCCCTGTGGAAGAGCGGCGCGAGCAGGGCGAACCTCCTTCCCGAGGGCGTGGCGCGAGGAAGGAATCTCCGCCGTCGCGCCGGTGCGTGGAGCGGACTGGTTGGCCTGAGTGCGGCGTTGGGCGCGGCGTGGGTGCTTCTCGCCCCGAGCACGCCGCGAGCGACCGATCCAATCGGAGACGGAGCCCAGCTGCACCGCCTGTTGGAGACGGCGCGTCAGGACACGGCGCAGCTGCGCGCCGAGGTCGATGGACTCGGGCCGGCGCTGGCGCGGGCGAGGCTGATCGGGTCGCGCCCGCCCTACGCGGCGTTGCTGACCAAGATCGCCGAAACCCTGGACGATCGCGCGGCCCTTCAGGTGCTGCGTCTGGGCTCGACCGGAGTCGGCGGGTCGCCCCAGGGACTCGCGGTGGACCTTGGGGGCGTCGCGGCGACGCAGGCGGACGCTGCGGCGACCGTGCGCCGCCTCGAAGAGCTGGGGTTCTTCCGGCGCGTGGAGCTGCTCGAAACGTCGCGCCGGACAGTCGGCGAGGGTGAGGTGGTGAGTTTCCGCGTGCGCGCGGTCGCGGGAGGGGAGTCGCCATGAAGCGCCCTTGGCAGGGATGGTGGATCGACGCGATCGGGCTGGGTGCGATCGGGGCCATCGTGGCCGGCGCGATCACGATGGGCGTGCGCGAGCGGGAGGGGATCGAGGAGGCGTGGACGGTTCGCGCCAAGCAGGCCAACGCCCAGCGGGCCGAATTGGCTCGCCTGGCGACGGAGCGGAACGAACTGCTGGCTCGCCTGGGCGAGCAACGGAGCGAGATCGAGCGCGAGGGCGTGACCCTGCGCCCGGCGCGGGAGATCAACGGCGTGCTCGCGAGGCTGAGCGAAGCCGCACTGGCGCATGGCCTGAAGGTGGACCAACTGAGCCCCAGCGGCGCGGCGCCCGAGGGTGACCTGCGCCGCATCGGGATTCGCATGGTCGGGCACGGCACGTTCCCGCCCGCGGTCGAGGCGTTGCGCACGCTCGATCGGGAGTTTCCGGACGTGCGCGTCGAGGGGTTCGAGATGACCGGGACGCCGCTGAGCCTCGGGCAGCCCTCGCAGTTCACGCTCGACCTTTCCTGGCTTGCGGTTCCTGACGCCTGAGCGGGCGCGATTCCTTTGGAATCCGGTGGCATCTCCTCGCCGGGTATCTCCCTGTATGCGATGCCATGAACAAGTCTCGCAGGGCGTATGTGGCGGTGTTGGGGATGGCCGTCACGGGGCTGATCGCCGACCAGTTGTTCTTCGGACCCGGGTCGGGACCATCGCCGGCCTCGGCGGTCGCGCTGGTGGACGGCAGCGCGCCGGCATCGGGCAGCGGATCGACCACGCTGGCGATGTCCACCATGGACCTGCTGGCGGGGCGGCTTCGGGAGATGGAGGACGCCGCGGCCGAGGCCGGCGCGCCCGACGCGTTCCGCATTCCGGACGAGTGGCGGCAGATGCTGCGGCCCAGAGCCGAGGGCGAGGCGGCGGCACAAACATGGGACCTGACGCTCAACTCGATCGTGGGAGGAGCACGCCCGTACGCCCTGTTCGCGGGGCCCGACGGGCAGGTGCTCAGGGACGACAGCAAGGGGCTGCGCCAGTTCACCGCCGGCATGGAGGTGGGTGGATACGCCATCGAGTCGATCAACGCCGATGGCCTGACGCTCTCGCGTGACGGCGCGACGTACCTGCTGCAGATGGGCAGCAAGCAACCCAGGGTTTCCGGACGCTGAGCGCTCGATCGCGCGGTTTGTGCGGGGGGATGGCCCCTCGCGACGCAGCGCTGGGTCATCCCCGGGCCCGGGCGGGTCGATGACACCCTGTGGCGTCGGGCCCGGGTGAGCCCGAGATGGACAGGCAGACAACTGGAGTGAGCCATGCACATTGCACGCAGGGGATTCAGCTTGATCGAGTTGGTGATCGTGGTGGTGATCCTGGGGATCATCGGCGCGATCGCGATTCCGCGGATGAGCCGCGGAGCCGAGGGCGCCAAGGACTCGGCGCTGGTGGCGGATCTCGCGACGCTTCGCAACGCGATCGACCTGTACCACACCGAGCACGAGGGCCTGTACCCGACCGCCGCGGCGATCGAGGCGCAGCTGACGACATACACGAACCTCGCGGGCACGGCCAACGCGACCAAGACCGGCGCGTTCATCTATGGCACGTACATCCGCAAGATCCCCTCGCTGCCTGTCGGTACCAATCGCGGCAACAGCACGATCGCCGCGGCCGACGGCGCCGGCGTGGGATGGATCTACGACCAGTCCACGGGCACGATCACGGCGAACCTGCCCGACGGAGACGTTGACGCGTCGGGCACGAAGTACAACACCTACTAGGCCGAGGATGACGGCCGGCTGCCTGTCCACCCGCGCGGCCTCGCGTTTCGCCCTCCGGGCGTCGCGCGAGGCCGCGTCGCGCGCTCGCCGCGGCTTTTCGCTCTTCGAGCTGGTGGTGGTGGCGTCGATCATGGCGGTGATGGCGGCGATCGCGATCCCGCGGTTCGGCCGCAGCGTGGCCCGGGCGCGGGCCTCGGGCGGCGCCAACCGGCTGGCGGCGGACCTGCGCCTGGCGCGCGAGCTGGCGATGACGCGGAGCGCATCGGTGACGATGACCTTCGACGCGGTCAACGACTCGTACACGATGACCGGGGTCATCAACCCGATCACGGGGAGCGGCACGCTCAGGGTGGAGCTGGACGAGCGGCCGTACCTGTCGCAGCTCGGGGCCGTGTCCGTGGGGGGCGATACCTCGCTGGTCTTCGACATGTACGGCGCTCCGGACTCCATCGCGATCTTCACGGTGGTGGGCCAGGGCATCACGAAACTGATCCAGATGGACGCGGCGGGCACGGTGACGATCTCGGAGTTGTGACGGCATGGCGCACGAGGCCCAACCGAGGGGACGGGGGTTCACGCTCATCGAGGTCGTCATGGCCTCGGCGGTGCTGGGCATCGTCGTGCTCGGGCTCGGCTCGGCCCTGATGCTGGCGGGCAAGGCGGCCACGACGGGCGATGGACCCGGCGCGGGCGTCGTGGAGGCGAGCGAGGGGCTTGGGCTGCTGGCGAGCGATCTCTCCGAGGCGACCTCGTTCCGATCGGTGAGTTCGACCGAGATCGGCTTTATCGTTCCGGACCGCACCGGGGACGGAGAGGGCGAGGAGATCACGTACAAGTGGGAAGGGCACGCGGGAGATCCGCTGCTCCGCGAGGTGAACGGATCCAAGGCTGTCGCGGTCGCGGCGCTTCGCCGCCTTGCGTTCTCGCATTCGACAGTGGACCGGGTCTCGGGCCGGCACGACATCTCGGGCGAGGGGACGATCGAGGCCGACAAGCGATCGCCGACCGGGAGCATCCCCATCGGCGGGACCACGTACGCGGGCTTCTCCATCGCGCCGGCGCTCGCCGACGACGTGAGCGCGTGGTCGGTCTCGAGAGTCAAGTTCTGGGTGCGCGCGACGACGCTGGTAAGCCTGGGCGATATCTCCGTGGAGATCTGGAGGCGGGGAAGCGACGGGCTGCCCACGAGCGACCTGCTGGCCATCTCGACGCTGCCCGCGTCTGACATCAAGCTGACCTTCAACTGGGTCGAGGTCACGTTCAAGGGTGTTCCTCCGCTGGATCGTGGCGAGGGGCTCTGCTTCGTGTTTCGCCCCAAGGCAGGCCTGCCGCTGGTCGAACTGGGTGCGCTCAGCGGGGTCTCTCCCTCCGACGGGCACGCGGGCCTGCTGTCGATCGACGGCGGCGGCTCCTGGACATCGTTTGCAACATCGTCGTTTCCCAGGGAGGTGGTAGGCCGCAGAATCACGGCGCACACGGACAACGATCTGTACCTGACGCGCGTGGAGGTCGAGGCCGAGTTCGGCGACACGCTCGGCGAGCGGCTGCGCCTCGGCGGGCGCATCCATTCCGGCTCGGGGGAGGGAACGCCGTGAGGCGAGGCGGGCGCGGGTTCTCGATGGTCGAGGCGGTGATGGCCGTGGTGATGACGGCCATCGTAATCGTCGGCGCGATGACGACGCTTGGCTCGGTCGGGAGGAGTCGGCTGGTCTCGCTCGAGCAGGCGACGGCGCGCCCGCTGGCCCTGGAGTTGCTCGCGGAGATCCAGAATCAGCCGTACGGCGCCCCGAGCCTGGGCGGAGTGGCGCCGTCGCTGGCGGGCGATCGGTCGGCGTTTGATGAGGTCGGTGACTATCGCGGCTGGACATCCATGCCTCCAGAGACCAAGTCGGGCGGTGCGATGGGCGACCTGGCCCGCTGGTCGCGCGAGGTGGAGCTCTCGTGGATCAACGCCGATGGCACGAGCGCATTGTCCGAGACGGGCCTGGTGCGTGTGACGGTGCGGGTCAAGAACAACGGACGACAGGTGTGCTCGGCGATGGCGGTCCGGGCGAGAGCGTGGGACGAATCGCAGCCGCCCTTTGAGATGCTCAACGACGATGGCAGCACGATCGACGTGTTCGACCTGGACCCGTGATGATGCGACGCATGAGCTGGACAGTTCGCAGTCGGCGGCGCGGCTCGGCCTACCTGCTGGTCTTGGCAGTGACCGTGCTGGTCACGGCGACGGGGATCGGCACGCTGCTGGTGCAGCGCATCCGCACGCGCACGGCGGTGTGGAGCGCCGATGGCCAGCGGGCCTCGGCCATGGCCGCCTCGGCCGTGGAGATGGCGGCCTACCAACTCGCGAACCGGGCGTCGTGGCGAACCGGTTTCACCAGCGGCTCGTGGACCACGGCCGTGTCGATCGGCGAGGGGTCGCTCTCGTTCAAGCTCGTCGATGAGGTGGATGGAACGCTCTCGGACGACTCCACCGAGCCCGTTCGGGTCTACGGCCGGGCGCAGGTGGGCAGCGCGGTGCGCGTGTTCAGCGTCGTGGCGAGACCTCGGGCCGTCACGAGCGATCCGAACCTTTTGCTGAACTCGGGGTTTGAGGACAAGGTCAACGGGTGGGAGGCGTATGGGAAGGCGACGCTTGAATTGGATGCCTCCAAGGTCGCCGGGGCCTCGTCTCTTCGCGCCAAGAGCCGCGAATCCGCCACCACCGGGCCTTCCCAGGACGTCACTGCGTCTGTCTCGAAGGGGACCATGACCACTTCGGTGTGGTGCTACTCGGACCGGAGTTCGGCCGAGACGCTCCAGGTCCTGCTGGAACTGGAGACCACCGGGGGCACTTCCACCATCACGCTCGCGACCGGGACCGTCAACCGTTCGTGGCGGCAGGTGTCGGGCACGGCGTCGGTGACGTGGTCGGGGCGGCTGAACCGGGCGGTTCTGCGCATGCGCACCGTGAGCGACAAGGCTGACTTCCTGATCGACGAGGTCAGGTTCCAGCCCTTTGGGAGCAGCGCCAGCACAACCACGGTCATGACGTTCGATCCCTCGACCTGGCGGCGCGAGGCGGACAGCGCCGAACTGATCGACGACGGCAAGGGCGCGATCGTCGTCGTGCCCCGATAAACGGGACGGGATCGGGTGGATCGCCGAAGGGCGATTCTCTTGGGCGGGAGGTCGCATACCCTTGGGCGGATTCGCCGCCGGCGCGCGCGCGCCGAAGGGGTGTCCTGCCCGCCAGCTCGCACAACTCCTCGTACTGCATGGAATAAGAAAATCTGCAGGAATCTCGGATTTCTTCGGCAGGAGGGGCGCCGGCGCGCGCGCAAACTGAAGAGTTGGGCCCAACGGCCGGTCAGGCCACCGTGACCGAGTCGTCGAGGTACACGTCCTGGATCGCGTGCAGGAGCGAGACCCCGTCCTTCATGGGACGCTGGAAGGCCTTGCGTCCCGAGATGAGGCCCATGCCCCCGGCGCGCTTGTTGATGACGGCCGTGCGCACGGCGTCGGCGAGGTCGGAGGCGCCCTTGCTCTCGCCGCCGGAGTTGATCAAGGGCACGCGCCCCATGTAGTTGTTGACGACCTGGTAGCGGCAGAGATCGATGGGGTGGCCCCCCTTACCGTTCTCGTCGCTGCCGCTGAGCTTGGTGTACACCTCCTTGCGGAACTTGCCGTAGGAGGAGTCGCCGGAATTCAGGGCCTTGTAGCCGCCGTTGTTGGTGGGGAGCTTCTGCTTGATGATGTCGGCCTGGATCGTGGCGCCGAGGTGATTGGCCTGTCCGGTCAGGTCCGCCGAGGCGTGGTAGTCCACGCCGTTGACCTTGAACGCGTCATTGCGCGTGTAGCACCACAGCACCGTGGCCATGCCCAATTCGTGGGCGTGGTGGAACATCTCGGAGACTTCCTGGATCTGACGGGTGGACTGCTCGGAGCCGAAGTAGATCGTGGCGCCCACGGCCACGGCCCCCATCTCGAAGCACTGGGTGATGGTGCCATAGAGAGTCTGGTCGTGTTTGTTGGGAAAGGTCAGCAGCTCGTTGTGGTTGAACTTGACGAGGAATGGGACCCTGTGGGCGTACTGGCGGGCGACGGCGCCGAGCACGCCGAACGTGCTCGCGACGGCGTTGCATCCGCCCTCGAGGGCCAGCTTGCAGATGTTGCCCGGGTCGAAGTACTCCGGATTGGGCGCGAACGAGGCGCCCGCGGAGTGCTCAACGCCCTGATCCACCGGCAGGATCGAGACGAAGCCGGTCCCCGCAAGACGGCCGGTATTGAGGATCGTCTGGATGTTCCGCAGCACGGTGGGCTTGCGGTCGGTCGCGGCGTACACGCGATCGACCAAGTCTGGACCGGGTAGGTGCAGCGCGCTCCGGCTGACCGTCTGGCACTCATGCCCGAGCAGGTCGGCGGCGTCCTTGCCGAGAGTCTCGCGGACGTTGATGGTGAGGCTGGGCACGGGCGGCTCCTCTGTGGATTGAGCCGCACTATATGGACGGGGTTCCAGATCCGCGCACGGAACAGGGCCCGAGAGACGTGCTCCCGGGCCCTGGGGGGCAGAACACCGCTCTGTGCGAAGCGGGGGGTCAGGCGGTTCGCGGTGTGAGACCCTTGGCGGCGCCGGCCGGGGCGAACAAGCGGACACCCTTGTAGACAGCCGCGACGCCGACGAGGATGTAGACGATCTTGGCCAGCGGGGCGGTGTTGCCACCGAAGAGGGTCGCGACAAGGTCGAACTCCAGTGCGCCCCACAGGCCCCAGTTGAGGCCGCCCACCACCAGCAGCACCAGCGCGATCAGGTCAAGAGGCTTCATGTCGATCTCCTTCATGGGTGACGCGTGAGCGGGTGTCGAACGATCACTCCGGCAGGATCACGCGATCGATGACGTGCACGACGCCGTTGGACGCGTCAATGTTGGTGGCGACGATGTTCGCGCCGTCCACGCGGAGGCGCCCGTCGCTGATGTCGATGACCACGGACTGGCCGTTGAGGGTCTGGGCCTTGCCCGCGCCCGCGGCATCGGCGGCGTAGACCCGTCCGGGCACAACGTGGTACTTGAGGATCGAGGCGAGCTTGGCCCGGTTCTCGGGGCGAAGCAGGCTCTCGACCGTGCCGCGAGGAAGCTTGGAGAACGCCTCGTCCGTCGGCGCGAAGACCGTGAAGGGCCCTTCGCCCGAGAGCGCCTCGGCGAGGCCTGCGGCCTGGGCCGCGGCGATCAGCGTGCCGAATGTGCCGGCGTTCTGCGCGACATCCACGATCGAGCCGCTCTCGGGCGTCACGACGGTGTCGATCACGTGGATGACGCCGTTGGTGCACTCGATGTCCGCGGCGACGACCTTGGCGCCGTTGACCTTGACGGCCGAGCCATCGGACCAGAAATCGAGGCGCTGACCGTTGATGGACCTGACACCCGAGAGGCGCATCACGTCACGCGCCGACCACTGGCCCGCCACGACGTGGAACTTGAGGATCGACGCCAGTGCATCGCGGTTCTCGGGACGCAAGAGATTGTCGACGGTGCCGTCGGGCAGCTTGTCGAATGCGTCGTCGGTCGGGGCGAAGACGGTGAACGGACCGCTTCCCATGAGCGCCTCGGCAAGGCCTGCGGCGCGGGCAGCGGCGAGCAGGGTCGAGAACTTGCCGGCCGCCTGGGCCGTCGCGACGATGTTGGTCGGCGCGGAGGCGTGCGAGGCCGACACGAGTTGTGCTCGCTCCGGCTGCTGGCACGCCGAGCCTTGGGAGCCGCACTGGGCAAGGGCCGAACCGGCGGTGAGCGTGAGCGCAGAGATGGCGGACACGATGGATCGATTCATGGTCTGGTTCTCCGTTTGTGGGTGTGCTCGGCCCGACGATCGCGGGCCAAGAGGGGTATCGCGGGGCCCCCGCGCTCGGATTCACCCGGCCGCACGAATTCTGGCGGACCCAATCTCCGATCGGTTGGTGAATCCGCGGGCGAGGTTCATTCGATGGGTGTCGGGGAGGTCGTGTTCTTGCCGAGGTGGGTTCCATGGTTGCCGCAGCAGTCCCCGGGCGAGTGAGGCTCTGTGCGCAGCGGTGTAGACTGCCGACTATGACACCGCCCGGTGCGAGCTATTCCGTCCTGGATCGCGTGGCGCAGGATGCGCCCGGCGCATCCGAGGCGTTGCTCGACCGGTACGGCGGGCTGGTGTGGTCGCTGGCGCGCCGGTTCTGCCGCGACAACGCCGAGGCCGAGGACGCGGTGCAGGACATCTTCCTGGACGTATGGCGCAGCGCGCGGGCCGGGCGTTTCGATCCATCGAAGGGCACGGAGACGACGTTCGTCGCGATGATCGCCCGACGCCGGCTGCTCGACAGACTCCGGCGCAGATCGTCGGGGCTGGCGATGCAGGCGCTCTCCGAAGAGGGCGTGCCGGCCGCCGGGTCGGCTGGCAGGGCTCAAGACGACGATGCGCTGGTCGCGGCGGAGGCCCTCGCTTCGCTCTCCGAATCGCAGCAAACCGCGATCCGGATGTCGATCATGCAGGGGTACACGCACGAGCAGGTGGCGCAGGCCACGGGCATGCCGCTCGGGACGGTGAAGACGCACATCCGACGCGGGCTGATCCGCCTGCGCGATGCGATGGCGGCGCGTCGGGAGGTGGCGTCATGACCGCACCACGCGACCGCATCATGGAGTTGCTGGCCGATCGGGCCACGGGTGACCTGACCCAGACAGAGGTCCGGGAGTTGGACGAGTTGTTGGCCCAGATGCCCGAATTCGACACCGAGGAACTGGAGATGGCCGCCGCCGCGGCCCTGGTCGCCTTGGCCGGGCCCAAGGAGCCGATGCCGGGGGCGCTGCGCACCCGCACGCTGCAAACCCTGGCCGATGCCCCCGCGCGGGGAGGGTTGCGCCTGAGCGGACCGACGCAAGGCGAGCCTTCGAGACCGGCGGCACAGTTCCGCTCGCTGTTGGCGTGGTCCGGCTGGGTTGCGGCCGCGGCGTGCCTGATCATCGCCCTGGTCCTCATGAACCGAACACCGTCGACTCCGGCACCGAATTCTCCCGGGCGGGCGCGCGAGCAGTTCCTTGCGCAGGCGCCAGACGTCAAGGCCGCGCCCTGGAGCGACTGGGACAACCCGGAGATCACCGGCGTGACGGGTTCGGTCGAATGGAGCGAATCGGCCCAGCGCGGGTTCATGCGATTCCGGGGGCTGACCGCCAACGACCCGGGAGTCCAGCAGTATCAGCTCTGGATCATCGATGAACGCGGGCTGGAGCAGCGCATCAGCGGCGGCGTCTTTGACGTCGATCGAGCCACAGGTGAGGTGGTGGTCGAGATCGAGCCGGCCGTGGAGATCCACAACGCCGCGGCGTTCGCGATCACGATCGAGCGCCCCGGGGGCGTGTGGGTGTCCG
Organism: Phycisphaeraceae bacterium; assembly: GCA_020639195.1. Classification (GTDB taxonomy): domain Bacteria; phylum Planctomycetota; class Phycisphaerae; order Phycisphaerales; family UBA1924; genus JACKHB01. Next base: position 687,437 of record JACKHB010000002.1, read on the forward strand.
ACATGACGCGGCGAGTGACCATCGCGACGCTGCAGGGATAGGTCGCTCGGCACGGAAGGGCCCTCTTCCGCCTCTTCCGCCTCTTCCGCCGCCTCCCCCGGTCCGAGATTCCATGCCCCCTACGGGTGCCGAGAGGGCCGCAACACCCCGGTTTGCGCGCGCAAGAGCGCGGTGTCGGCCATGTTTGGGTTGGATCGCGGACGACCGCAGGTAGACTCTGTCTGTTCAGATGGAGGGATTCGCCATGCCACGCCTGTCACGCGCGGCCGGAGCCATGATGCTCCTGGCCGGCTCTGTGCTCACCCCCGCCGCGTCCGGGGGCGGGTCGCCCGAGAAGACGCTGCTGATCATCGACCCGTCGGACCCGACGAGCCTGTACGTCGGAAACTACTACAAGCACGCTCGCGGCATTCCAGATAGCAATGTCTTGTACATGTATCCGGGCGCGACCAATTACCAGGCGTTTGTGACCGAGAATCTCGCGGCCCTGCACGGCACCTTGGAGCACAACGGGCTCGACGATCACATCGACATTGTGGTCGTGATGCCGGGCTCTCCGTTCGCGGTCAACGCCCCCGGCCTCATCGGCGACGGATGCAGCCCGGTGAACCGCTTCAGCATCTCCGGCGCGTACAGCTCGGCGTTTGTGTCCGATGAGATCCTCGGCGGCCTCGGCATCACCTATGGCAATCGGTACGCGCGCAATTCCATCGAGGCTCGCGGCTTTTCCAGCCAGACTTCGTGGCTCAGCGGCAGCCCATCGACGAGCCCGAACGCCCGCAGGTACTACTTGGGGGCCATGCTCGGGTACACGGGCGAACGCGGCAACACCGTCAACGACCTCCTGGCCATGATCGATCGCTCCGTCGCGGCGGACGGCACCTTTCCCTCGGGCACGTTTTACTTCATGGAAACGACCGATGCCGCAAGGAGCGACCCCAGAGACGGCATGTTCGATGCTGCAATCACCGACCTGACGGGTCTCGGCGGCACCGGCCAGCACCTTCAGGCGATTCTGCCGCCCGATGGAACGGCCGATTGCCTGGGAATCATGACGGGCATCGCCACACCAGGAGTGGATCAGGCGGACATCACGATCTTGCCGGGAGCGATCTGCGACCACCTGACGAGTTTCGCAGCGACATTTGACAACGGCTCGCAGGAAAAGCTAAGCCGCTGGATCGCCAACGGCGCCAGCGGATCCTGGGGCGCCGTGGAAGAGCCATGCAACTACTTCCAGAAGTTCCCCGTTCCCCGTGCGCACATCGGGTACTTCCAAGGGCTCTCGCTCGGGGAGGCGCTCTTTCGAAGCGGCCTGTTCTTTCCCTTCCAGATGCTGCTGTACGGTGATCCCCTGACGCGACCGTTCACCCACATTCCGGATGTGACCCTGACCAACCTGCCCGCCGACCCGGTCGACGAGACGGCGCTGATCCTGCTGTACTTGGCGTCAACAACGCATCCAAACGCGACCGTCCCGCGCGTCGACCTGTTTGTCGACGGCCGGCTCAAAGCGACCGCGTTCTCGGGCACACCGTTCGTCCTGCTGCCCCAGACCCTCGCCGATGGCTGGCACGAACTGCGGGTGCTCGGGACCGACTCGACGCTGGTGGCCTCCGCAGGCGGTTCGCTCGAAGCTCTGGTCGTTGACATCGACGGCGCTTCCGCCACCGTGGTCCCGCACCTGACCACCGGAAACCTGGGCACCGCCTTCACGTTTGAAGTGACCGTCGAAGGCCCGGGCATCGTCGAGACTCGCTTGGTTCAGAATGGGCGCGTGCTGGGCGCGGCGTGGGACTGCGACCCAGTCTTTACGGTGTACGGCGCCACGTTGGGGGCCGGAACCACATGCGTGCAGGCCGAGGCCCTCATGGGTGACGGCACGCTTGTCCGCTCGTCGCCTGTGGAACTGACCATCGGCAATGGGGGGGTCGGGCCGACGATCGTGCCGATGGGCGTGGATTATCACAAGCGAGTGCTTGTGAACCAGCCAATACTGGTCGAGTTGCCGGCTCTGGCGGGCGATTCGCCCGACGGTCTGTCCTTCACCATTGTGCAGGGGCCCGGGAACGGAACGCTCGTCGGCGGCGGGACGCGGGGCTACCGCATCCTCAAGCCCAACGCGGGAGCCACCGGCAAGGACACGATCGTCTACCGCGTGACCGGCGCGGGGGGCACATCCCAGGACGCCACGATCACGGTGCTGTACGAGAACTACCCGCTCGATCGCGACGCCGACGGAAAGGTGACGCGCGCCGACCTGATGGACCTTCTCGTACACCCCGCCGACGTCAATCTCGATGGCACCTTCGACAGCGAGGACTTCATGTTCATGCTCGATGTCCTCGGCTGCGGCACCTCCATCATCACGCCAAACGCGAGGAGGTAGCCGTTCTCGGACGCGAAGGATCGTCTCGTTCCAGGCCAGGAGTGCCGCGTTCACTTGCGAGCGGTGGAATCGAATCGCACGGTGACAGTGGTCCCACGGAGGGGTCATCATGTCGCCGCGAATCTCCGCATCACGATGGGTCCGGCGAAGGCTCGGGCGAGCGCTGCGAGCCCTCTCGTCGGGGCTGAGCCTGGACCGGGGCCGGACCCGGGCCACGCTGGTCAGGCCGGACTTCCCCGATGAGGAGGCGACCATGGCGAACGAGATCGCCGTGGCCGCGGCGCTCCGCGCCGATCGCCAGTAGCCCTCAGGCCCTGCGCCGACGAAGCAGCAGCGCGGGCGCAAGAGCCAGCACGCTCGCCGGGGCGGGCACGAGGTACGCCACGGCGTACACCCCGTCGGATCGGTACTCGATCGCCAGGTTGATCGGACCCGGCGGATCGAGCCCCTCGTACTCGAGGAACCCGCCCTCACGGCCGCCGTGGGCGATCAACTGGAATTCCATGCCGTCGGCCAGCACGAAACCGTCGAGAACAACCAATTGGAGGACGCCAGCGAGGTCGCCCTGACCCAGAAACTTGAGTGTCCCGTCGACCACGATCCGGTCGTGACTGACGCCCGGGACCGTGCCGCCGAGTTCGAACACCAGGCGCGTCAGCTCTCCGGCGTCGTCCTCGAGCGTCAGATCGTCCATGAACGTCATCTCGCCGGGGGATTGGCCGGCGCCGATCATCCCGTTGGCCACGGTGTTGCCGTTGATCGTGCCGTTGCCCGCGAGGATCCCGCCAAGCGTGTAAGTGCCGGTGACGGTGACCGTGCCCCCGTCGAGCGTGATCAGCCCGTCCGACTGGTTCAGGTCGCCGTTGACGGTCAGGATGCTGCCCGACTGGCCCTGGCTCACCGACCCAATGGTCGCATCGCCCAGAACGTCCAGGTCGCCGATCGTGGTGACATCGCGTCCGTCCAGCAGGCGCAAGTCTCCGTCGGAGTCGATCAGGTCCAGCTGCGCGAAGATGTCGTTGTCGTTCTCATCCACGATCCGGCTGTTGGCGCCAGTCAACGAGATGCCGGCGTTGACGACCTGCGCAGCGCCGCCGAAGATCCGGAGCGTCGCGCCGTCCTGCACGTCGAAGCTGCCCAGGTTGAACGAGCCCCCCGCCAGGTTCCCCAACGTCGAGCCGTCGGGAATAAAGAACTCGCTGTCGGCCTCCAGGCTCAGGGCTCCCGACGCGTCCACGTTGAACTCGATGCCGGTAGCGGTCGTGAAGTCGCGGCCGCCGGCGAGCGTGAGCGTGCCGGTGGCGCCAATGTCGGTCAGGCCCTCGAGCGCCGTGGTGAGTGTGTTCTGATTGAAGATGTCAGACGGATCTCCGTCGAGGCGAACGTCGGCACGGATGTCGGTAACGTCCTCGGTCACGCTGAGCGTGCCTGCGATTTCGTACGCGCCGTCGCTCAGAACTCCGCCGGAGAGGTTGGTCAGCGTGCCCGAGCCGATGGCAAACGTCGTAGAATCGCCGATAGCCAGGGCCGCGCCCGGATCCAGCGTGAACGAGCCACCCGTGGTGAAGTCTCGCCCCGCCATGATCTCGAGCCGGCCATTGCCCCCGAGCGTTGCAAGATTCGCAAGCGCGCTCTGCGCCGCGTTGCTGTCGAAGATGTCCGAGCCCACACCGTCGAGCAGGACCCGCGTGTCGATGGTGTCGATGGCCACGCCGACGAGGTCGATCTGCGAGCCCCCCACCACCTCCCACTGGCCCTGGTCCAGTGTGTTTCCGGCCAGCACCACGCCATTGGTCCGAAGCGTGCCCGTCTCGGTCCGAAGGGTCCCCGTATTGGCGAAGGACATGCCGTCAAAGAAGGTAACCCCCGCGTCGGTGTCTTTGAGGATTGTTCCGTCGTTGACGAACGCCGGCTGGGCCCCCAGCGTGTCCCACGCGAAGTTGCCGCTGCCAGAGATCGTGAAGGTGCTGCCGGCGCCGTTGGTGAACATGCTCCCGTCGTTGAACGCGACGTCGCCGTTCCCGAGCCACTGGACGGTCGATCCGTTGTGATCGATGCACGTGTCGCAGATCTCGGCGATCAGGCCGGGGCCGCCGGAGAACGCGAACGTCCCGCCGGACTCATACATCGCCACGCCCTCGAGCACGGCCCCACCCGAGAGAGTCGTGTCGAACGCGAGGATGTTGCCGGTCCCGTTGCCCAGCACCCGCGCGGCGTCCTGGTTCCAGCCGCCGAGCGATTCGAGCGTGAACGACGTGAGGTCGAGCGTCGCGTCGGATGAGGTGAGATTCAACTCGTTGATCGTGACGCCGAGGTCGAGCGTGACGATGAACGGCGCACCCGTCACGCCGATGAACACCTCGTACGTCGTGCCGTTGTTGTTGGGAAAATCCGGGTTGATGTCCCAGTTGGTGGGGTCGGACCAGTTGCCGTCGAGGGCCAGCAGCCACGTCGCCGGATCGGCGATCGCGCGCCCGGTCAGCGCGAACACGGCCGCCGCGGCGTACGTCCGCGCGGGCCATCCCCCTCCCCGGATTCGAGTTCGCATGCCTGGCGTTCCTTGTCGCTCTCCCGCGAGTCTCCACGATACCCGAACGCGAGTCGCTCTCAAAGGGAATCGAGCGGGATCGCCGGCGACAGATTCCCCATCTTCTCATGCCGCAGGTCAGCCGCCCGTACGGGCGATCTCGGCCCGGACGCGCTCGAGCGCTCGCCGTCCCTCTTCCAGGTCCGATTGCGCGCTGGTGATCTGCCCACCGGCCACGAGGTCGCGCAACTCATCCATGTATCGCTGGAAGGCGGACTCGGAGAGGCGCAATCTCGCGGTGCGATTGTCCGCTCCTGCCCGTGCGGCCACCGCCTCCCAGTATTCGCCGAGCTTGCCCGAGGCCCGCGCGCGGTCAAGGCGGTGTCGCGCGACATTGGGATCCATTCGGACCAGCTCATCGCGAACGGCCAACGAGCGTCGGTACGCCTCGAGGGCCGCGTCGTCATCGCCCAGCGCCAGACGCTCGTTGCCGACCTTGTTCAGGCAGAGGGCGATGTCCCGCAGGGCCTGGAGGTTCTCGACTCCCGCGATCCCGTCGAGCGATGGCGTGAGCGAGGCGAGTTCCAGCGTGATCGCGAGGGCGGACTCGAATGACGTTAGAGCGCTCTGGTGCCATTGCCTCGCGTCGGATGCGTCCTCTGGCAGCGGGATGTTCGCGCCGGTGAAGCCCTCCACCGCATCTGCAAGGCGCATCTCGGCGGTGCCTCGCGCGTGCAGGGCGATCCACGTGTCGCGCCGGAGTTCGGCGTTGTTCGGCGCATCGGCGTGCAGACCTGTGAACTCTCCGACGGCCCGGTCGGCGCGGGTTTGGGCGTCTCTGAGAAGCGAGATGGCTCGCGCGGCGTCGGACGACGCGGCGGCCCCTCCGGGTGACGCGGCGAGAGCGCGCCGGAGCTGGTCTCCCTCGGCCAGCACGCTCATGGCGATCTTGTCGCGGGCTACTCCGAGTTCTCTCGCGGCGTCCTCGTCGACGGGCGAGGTCTGAAGGACGCCGGCCCAGAACCGGGCGACATCGTCGTACGCGGCGCGGGCCGAGTCGATCAGTTGCTCTTGGGCCGCGGCGTTGGGCGTCTCTTGAACCGATGCCAGCAGCACGTCGGACCGGGCCCGTCTGGCCCGGGCCCGCTTGCGCTCGATCGTTTCTCGCTGTTGAGAGGTCACTTCTAGGTCCAGCGCCTCTTCGAACCGGGCGATGGCCTGGTCGAATTCGGCGATCGAGGTGTCGAACTGTCGCTGGAGGTGCATCCAACCGCCGAGCATGTGGTGGCTCAGCCCGACGTCGGCGATGGCCTCGGGCGAATCGGGTGTCTCGGCGAGGATCTCTTCGCGGATGTCCATGGCCCTTTCGAAGTGCTCGCGGGCCTCGTCGATGCCGCCGACGATCGCGCCGTACGGCGCCCCTCCCCGGAGTTCTCCCAAGAGGTCGTGCGCATCGGCGAGTTCCCGACGCAGGGCGACATTGCCGGGGGACTGACGATCGAGGTCCTCGATGTAGGCCTGCACAAGGGAGGCGAGTTCGGCGCGGGCTGTGGCCGTTCCGCGAAGCACGCGGAGGCGCCGGTCGAGGCTGTGCAGGGCCGAGCGGGCGAGGGTGCGGACCATGTCGAAGTTCGCTTGGGCCCGATCCCGCTCGCGTGCCGCTTCGAGGCGCGCAGCACGCTCGTCGGCGACGAGGACGACCGCGGTGACCGCCCAGCCGATGATGAGCACGGCGGCCAGGCCCGCGACGCCCGCGGCGACGCGGTGCCGACGGAGGCGCGTGCGAAGGAAATACCAGCCGCTGTCTCGCTTGGCCTCGATCGGCTCGCCGCTCAGGTATCGGCGGATGTCTCGGGCCAGTTCGCCCGCGGACTGGTACCTCCGGTCGCGCTCCTTGTGCAGGCACTTGAGGACGATGGTCTCGACTTCGTCGTTGACCTGGCGGCGGATCGTGCTGGGCCTGGCGGGCTCGGCGCGCAGGATGTTGTCCAGCACGTCTCGCATGTTGCCCACGACCTGATAGGGGAAGCGGCCGGTGAGCATCTGGTAGAGGATGACGCCGAGCGAATAGACGTCGCTTCGCGTGTCGATATCGCCGGGCGAGCCGCGGGCCTGCTCGGGGCTGGCCCACGGGAGGCTGCCGACGAACTGCCCGGTCATGCTCATGACACGGGGCGTGCCGCTGCCCTGTTCCTCGAAGACATCGGGAACGGCAACTTTCGCGAGGCCAAAGTCCACGACGATGGGCTCGCCGGAGGTGTCGACGCGGACGTTGGCGGGCTTGAGGTCGCGATGGATGACGCCCTTGAGATGCGCGGCGTTGACGCCCTCGCAGATCTTGGCGAAGACGCGGAGGGCCTCGGTGACGCCCGCCTTCTCGCGCGCATCGCGGAGGACCTCATCGAGCCCGCGCCCCGGGATGTAGTCCATGACGCAGAAGAAGTCGCCACCGGACGTGACGCCGCTGTCGTGGATCTTGACGATGTTGGGGTGGTTGAGCTGGCCGAGGATCTGGACCTCTCGCTCAAAGCGGGCCCGTCCGGCCGAGCCGACGAACGGCCCGCCGTGCATGACCTTGACGGCGACGCGGCGCTTGGTGGTGAGCTGGATCGCCTGGTACACGACGCCCTGCCCGCCGCGATGAATGACGCGGATGAGTTCGTACCCGGGAAGGAGCAGCCCTTCGGGGAGGTCTGAGGCGGGCTCGCGGTGGGGCGTGGGTGAGGCGTCGGCCTGGCGGATGGCCTCGGCGATCAGATCGCGCTCGCTGCCGGAGGCCGCCTTGGAGCCGTCGCTGGGCACGTGGTTCTCCGGGGCGCGCACGGCCCCAGGGGTGGAACGAGGGAACTCGACCCGAGGTCACGCGGGAGTGGAAAAAAACTGCGATTCGGTCCCGATCGCGTCTTTGAGGCGGTCGTGGGCTCTGGCCCGGAGCATGTAGACGGCCCCTTGCGTCCGGCCGAGTTGCTCGGCCACCTCCTCGATCGGCAGTCCCTGGAGGTCGTACAGGCGGATCACGCGGGCGTAGTCGGCCGGTAGGCGAGACAGCGCTGATTCGAGGAAGCCGTGGGCTTCTCGCTTGGCGGCATCGCGGCTCGGCGTGGTGTAGGTGCAGCCGAGCAGTTCGACGAGGCCAAGGTACGACTCCTGATCCGGCTGCTGTCTGGCCGAGACCTTGCGGCGCGGGCTTGGGCGCTTGGCGGCCTCGAGGGCACGGACGGCGTCGATGAGATTGTTCTCCGCCATCTTCGTGAGCCAGGCGACGAACCCGCTGACGCCGCCGCCCTGGAAGCGATCCAGGCGGAGCACCGCTTCAAGGTAGGTCACCTGCATGACGTCGTCCTCGTCAAGGGCCGTGCGAACCCAGCCTGTGATCCGGGGCGTGATGCGTTCGCGCACCTGCGGGCCGCACGACTCAAGCAACTGCACCAGCGCAGCGCGATCGCCGGAGCGCGCCTTGTCAAGGAGGACTTCGAGGGTCGGCTGGGTCGACATCGCCCGACTCCGATCTGTGTCCCCAATGGTACCCAAACCCTGTGGTTGTCCCCACTGCTTGCGGGGGCGGCGCGGCGCAACCGGCGGAGTTCTCGGACGCGCGGCGACCGCGCGGATAAAGGGTGCACCGGGAAGTACCGATGTGCCCAGTGGTGGCCATCGCTTGTTTGTCCTGCCACACGAGGCGTCGCCATGTCCGTCCGCATCCTGCTCGCTGACGACGAGGCGCACATCACGCATCTGGTTGCGCGCCGGCTCGAGGCGCTCGGCTACGAGGTGCTCGTGGCGTGCGATGGCGAGGAGGCCCTGCACCTCGCCACCGAGCACGCGCCCGATCTGATCGTGACGGACCTGCAGATGCCGTACCTCAGCGGCCTGGACGTGGCCACTCGCCTTCGCCAGACAGAAGCGGGCCGAGACATTCCCATCATCATGCTGACCGCGCGGGGGTATGCGCTCTCGACCGAGCAGGTGGCGCCCGCGCAGATCACCGAGATGCACAGCAAGCCGTTCAGTGTGCGGCGGCTGGTGGAGCGGATCGAGCATCTGTTGCGTGAGCGCGGCGCCGCCTCGGGCGGCGCACAGAGGAACGCGGCATGAGCGGCGCGACTCGCAACGCGACGATGCACGCCGTGGTGCGAGATCGCTGCGCCGCGCTCGGGCTGGCGGTGTGGCGCACGAGCGCCGCGGGCATGGTCGTGGAGGAACCACAGAATGCCGGCCTGGTGGGCCTGTGGCTGCGCTCGGCGGAGGTGAGCCGACTGCTTACTCGGGTGGCGGCCGAGCACGCCGGTTCGACCGAGATCGACCCCCAGGACGTGCCCGAGGGCATGACGGTCATCCCGTTGCCGCAGCTGCATCGCCGCAGGCTCGCCGGATACACGCTGGCGGTGGCGTTGCGCCCGAGCCTGCTGGAATCGGAGTTCTTTGCGCGGGTGTGCGTGTCGGGTCAGCTGGACGTGCCGGCGACGCGCCGGTCGCTCCGATCGATCGCGACGTTCGACGATCCCGCGGTCGCGCGGGTCGTGCAGATGGTCCGGTGGATGGCCGCGGACCTGCAGGAGTTGGCCGATCACGACGAGTCGATCTCGGGCTTTTCCGACCAGTTGACCAGCGCGTATGAGACGATCGATCTGCTGTACACCCTCGGGCACAGCATGAACGAGCCGAACGAGCCCGCCCACTTCGTGCGGACGGCGCTTGGGCGCCTGCTCGAGTCAATGGACTATGCCTGGGTCGCCGCGCTGTTCGCCGAAGACGGGAGTGTGGCGCCGGGCGTCAGCGGCCGATTCCTGCACGTGGGCAACCCGACGATGGCCCCCGAGGCGCTGGAGCGAGCCTGCCGCGAGTACGTGCAGACCCTTGAGGGTCGTGCGGAGCGCACGATCGGCAGCGACGTGCCGGGATTCGAGCCCGACGGCGGGCCGCAGGTGGTGGCCCAGCCCGTGCTGCGCAGCGGCCGGCCCGCGGGACACCTGCTGGTCGGCGAGAAGGGCGGGAACGATCCGCAGGTCTCGAGCTACGACACGCACCTGCTCGAGGCCGCCTCCGGGTACATCGGCCCGTTCCTGGAGAACGCGGCGCTGTACGCGACGCAGGAGCGGATGTTCATTGGCACGCTGCGCGCCCTCTCGAGCGCGATCGACGCCAAGGACCCGTACACGTGCGGGCATTCCGAGCGTGTGGCGCACCTCGCGTCGTGCCTGGCGGGATCCATCGGGTTCAACCAAGAGCAGCGCGACCGGGTGCACATCGCGGGATTGGTGCACGACATCGGCAAGATCGGCGTGCCCGAGTCCATCCTGACCAAACCCGGCCGGCTGACGGACGCGGAGTTCGACGCGATCAAGCGGCACCCGGAGATCGGTCACCGCATCCTGCGGGACATCCCGATGCTCGGCGACGTGCTGCCGGGGGTCATGTCGCACCACGAGCGATGGGACGGGCGCGGGTATCCGCACGGGCTGGCCGCCGAAGGCATCCCGTTCATCGCGCGGCTGCTCGGGCTTGCCGACACGTTCGACGCCATGAGTTCGACGCGTTCGTATCGCGGCGCGATGCCTCGCCAGCGGGTGATCGACGAGATCCGCAAGTGCCGCGGCGCGCAGTTCGACCCGGATCTGGTCGAGCCGTTCCTGGCGCTGGACTTCTCGCAGTACGACTCGATGGTGGCACGGGCGGCGGCTCAGTCCCCGTCGCTGTCGGTCGCGGCCTGACCGCTTCGGCCGGCGCGTGCCTCGAACCACTCTCTCCATGAATGCTCGAGCGCCCGAATGCCCGCGGCGATCGATGCCCGTTCGGGCGTCTGCGCGAAGTGCCGCATCATGAAGCAGTCGCGCACGGAGAGCCGCGCCGGATCGAGCGAGACGACGGCGATCGAGTCGCCGGGTCCGACCTCCCCGGGCTCGAGAACGCGCAGGTAGAAGCCGACCCGCCCGCTCGCGGCGAATCGCCTCGGGAACTCGGCCGAGCCGACGCGCATCGCCAGCGTTGCGCAGGGCGCGCGGGGCGAAGTGACCTGCGTCACGATGCCGCCGAAGCGGATGACATCGCCGATGCAGGTGGAGGACTCGTCGAGTCCGCTGGTGGTCAGGTTCTCGCCGAAGCCGCCCATGGGCCAGTCGCGCAGGCCCGAGTCACTCGCCCAGTGCGCATAGTGCTCGTGCGGGTAGGCGTACAGCGCGCGATCGGGCCCGCCGTGGTATCGCGTGTCGCCTTGCGCATCGCCGGCCGCGCCCAGGGGCTCGACGCGCACGGGACCCGGGCATGGCTCCTTGAAGATGCCGGTGCGCCAGGCCTTGCCATCTCGCTCCACGGAGCGGAGTCGTGAGACGTTGACCGAGACGACACTGGGCTGGCTCATCGGAGCGGTTCCCACGGAAAGCCCGGCGGCATGAGGCGGGGCAGGCCGTGGATCCAGCCCACGAGCCACTCCTGCGCGTCGATCAGGCGCGGGCCGGGCCGATTGAACATCTGATTGCCATCCACGATGGCGATGCGCCCGCTGCGCGCGCACGGCAGGCGATCGAACCATGGCTCGGCGGCGAGCGCCTCGGCGGCCGAACGCGATTGTTCCAGCGTCAGGCCGCAGGGGGCGATGACCATCGCCTCGGGCCGGCTCTCGAGGAGGACCTCCGGGGAAACCGCGAAGGAGTGTCCGGCGGTGCGTGCGGCCACCTGCATGCCGGCACCGCTGCCGGCACGCTCATCAGCACGGGTTGGGTTGAGCGGATGCCGCGCGCCGGCTCGCTCGATCAACTGAACGGTCCAGTGTCCACCGACAAAGAGCGGATCGGTCCATTCGAGGAAGGCGAGACTGGGTCCGGCTTCGTAGACGTTGACGTGCTCGACCGCGCGCCACAGCCGCTCGCGCAGCGCGGACAGGGCCAGGGTGGCCTCGGACTCGCGCCCGATCGCTTGTCCGACCGTGAGCACGTCGTCCAGCATGCCCTCGACAGACCGGGGGTTCAGGGCGACGACGCGGGGCTCACGCCCGGTGCGCTCTCCGATCACGCGCGCGGCCCGGCGGACCGAGCCCGGATCGATCGAGCAGACCGAGCAGAGATCCTGCGTCAGGATCGCGTCGGGTGCGAGCGCCACGAGCCGATCAACATCGAGCGTGTAGAGCGAGTCACCCGCGGACAGGGCCTCGCGGACCTCGCGGTCGATGGCGGCGCTGTCGCGCCCTGAGCCGGGATCGATCCGCGTGCGCGCGGCGGTCAGCGCCGGGGCGTGGAGCACGGCATCCGGGAAATCGCACTCGTGGCTGCGACCGACGAGATCGTCCGAACCGCCCAGCAGCGCGACGATCTCTGTCGCCGAGGGGATGAGGCTGACGATCCGCATGCGACCTCCGTCCGACGGTACGTCGGGCGGCGGCGTCAGGGTTCGATGCGCACGATGCTGGCGTCTGCCTTCATGGCGCTGAAGACCAGTTCGATGTCTTCCGGAAGCATGCGCACGCAACCCATGGACTGCTGCTGGCCGATCGAGTCCGGATCGATGGTGCCGTGCAGGCCATAGCCGGTGTGGACCGCGGCGTCGCCGAGGCCCTCGAGCCCGACCCAGAACTCGCCGATCGGATTCTTGGGATCGCTCCGCGAGAAGCGCTCGCCGGTGCGCGGGTTGGTCCAGGCGGGGTTGGCCTCGCAGAGCTTGACCTGGTAGACGCCGATGGGTGTGGAGTCTCCTTCGCCCAGGCCGACAGGGAATGAGCGGATGTAGAGCCAGTCGCGCGGGCTGTCGGCGGGGCCCCAGTACAGGTCCAGCCGGTACTCACGCTTCTTTACGACGGCGTGGAAGGGCCCTCGCACGAGCTTGAGCGTGTTGCCCGCGCGGATGCGTTCGGGGGCGGAGAGGGCATTCACTTTCTGGATGAGGCGCCAATCGACGCCGAGATCGTGGCGCTTGACGATGTTCACCAGCACATCGCCGCTCGCGATTCTGTAGGCCTCGCTCATCGGATCGCCCGGCACGATCGTGGGGCTGAACACCAGACGCTCATTGATCGCTGCCAATGCCTCTCTCAGGGATCTCGCATCGCCCGCGGAATTGTTGCCATCGCGGAGTTCTCGATTGAGCACGGTCCTGGCGGCGAGGAGGTCGTTCTTTGCGATCAAGAGTTCGGCCTCGTCGAGCGCTCGCCGGGCGCTCGATCGAGTGTGCTGGGTGGTGGCCGGCTGGCTCGCATCGGCCGGTGTTTCCGCTCGCGGCTCCGGCGGGACGGGAGAGTCGTCAGCGCCGCGCGCTGCGCCCTGCTCGCTCGTTGGGCGCTGCCTTGCCTGATCGATGGCCAGCGTCAGCGGGCCACCGTCGGCGGGAGTGGAAGTCTGGCGGGTGGTCGGGGCGGCGCGGTCCCGGGAGCCCGCCTTGCCGCGGGGCGAGTCGTTGGACTTGGGAGTGGATCGGGTCGCGGCCGGAGGTGGCACGTTTGTGGCGAGGATCTCGGGCGTGTCGCGCTCGGGCTTGTCCCGTTGCGGCGGCTGATCGCCCGACACCCGGAACGCAAAGACCGCGGCGGCCGTGATGCCGACGACTCCGAGCACGACGAGAACGATCGGGACGTGGTGGCGCTTGCGGCGATACATGAAGCTGCGCCCGCCGCGACCTGCCGATGATTGAGATGGGAGACTCATCGATCCCCTCCCTGGGACCTAGGACCGGATCCACCGGACGCCTCGCTCTGTCGCGAGGGCATCCATCAGCGCATCGTGCGCCTGGCGAGGCACGGATTGTACCAACTGGGCCTCAAAGCAGACACCCATCGCGCGCCCGTTCCACCGTGAATCCCCGAGGAATGCGTCGTAGTACCCTCCGCCGCGGCCGAGGCGTCCTCCGAGGCGATCAAACGACAGGCCCGGGACCAGCGCGAGGTCGATGGCATCCGGCGAGAGGGGTGGGGCGCCCGAAGGAGGATTGAGGACGCCGTGACGGGAGGGCTCGAGCGATTCCAGCGACTCGATGTGAGCGGGGGTCATGGATTTCGAGTCCCAGTCGACCCGGGGCATCGCGACGCGAACCCCGCGCTGGAGGAGCGATTCGGTGAGCAAGGAGAGGTCTGGCTCGCGCTGGATGGGGGCGTACACGAGCACGCAAGACGCCGCGACCAGGAAGGGGTCGTTGGTCAGCCCCTCGACGATGTGGCCAGACCAGCGCGCCACATCGGCACGGGAGATGGCCCCGAGCACACGTCGGGACTGGATCCGGAGGGACTCTTTCTCGAAAGATCGAGCCATCAGATCGCGCGTCTCCGCCTGACTTGGATCGTTCGTTGCATGCTTGGGTTTGTGGCGGGCGGGCTTCATGATACCGTGGTGTCAACCGACGACGCGTCGGCTGGCGTTGTGGCACCCGAGCGGGATTCTCGCCCATCATCGGGGGCTCGGATTGGACCCGGACCGATAAGACCTCCGACCGAGATTCATGGAGGAAAGCACCATGACCGTGTTTGCACCGATGATCGTCGCGCTCGTGGCCGGGCATGCAAGCGCCCTCCCCGAGGAGTCCGTGGACGTGCGGACCAGCACGTTCATGATGAGTTCTCAGTTTGAGACTGCCGTGGCGTTTGCACCAGACGGCGCAATGCTGTCGGTGTGGACCAGCCGTCGCCAGAACGGTGGCCGATCCGGCGTGTTCGGCCAATGGCTGACCGAACAGGGCGTGGCGGTCGGAGAGGAGTTCGCTCTCGCGGCGATTCGCGACACCAACCAGCGGGCTCCGGCGGTGGCTTCGGGCGGCGCGGGGCAGGCGTGGGCCGCGTGGCAGGCGTTCGGCCAAGACGGCGACGCGGGCGCGATCATCGCCCGCCGGTTCTCGAAGGACGGGGCTCGGAGCGCCGAAGTGCTCGTCAACGAGAACTGGGTCGGCGATCAGGTCGAGCCCGTGCTGGCGGTCGACCCCGGGTCCGGTCGCGTCCTGGTTGCGTGGGAAGATCACCTCGATGGCTCGCGAGGACGGGTCGCGTGGCGCGTCCTGAACGCCGACGGCTCCATCGCTTCGGCCGAGCAGGGGACCGAGATTGGCTCGTCGTCGCCGAGCGTCGCGGCGGGAACGAATGGTCAGTTTCTCCTGGCGTGGGCCACGTTTGACAGCGATTCCGGCCGACCGGCCGGGGTGCGCGTGGCGACGATCGGGCCGAACGGCCTGGCCAGCGAGAGCCAGTCGGTGAGCCTCACCGCTCTTGACTCGCAGATCGAGCCGGTTGTTGCCGCGTGCGAGGGCGGATACATCGTCTCATGGGTCGATGCGGAATCCGACGGCGATGGGTATGGCATCGTTGCCCGACGCCTTCGGGCGGATGGCGGGTGGGCAACCGGTCCGGTTGTTGTGAACTCACGGGCGGAGGGGGTTCAGAATGCGCCCGCTCCGGCGGCCCGGCCCGATGGCTCCATCGCGATCGCGTTCAATACGGACCTGGAGGACGGACGGGCGGTGATGGTTCGCCGGTTCTCGCCCGACCTGGTTCCGCTGGGCGACGAGCAGCGAGCATCGCAGGGAGCCGCGCTCGGTCACGCGATGCGCGACGCGAGCGGGACGGCGCGCGCCGCGTTCTCGCCAACCGGAGAGCTGGCGATCGCGTGGTCGGGCGATGCCGGGCTTGGTGACTCCAGCAGCGCAAACCTGACGCTGATCGGCGCGACAGCGGCCGACGGTCCGCTGGGAGTGCGGCCGGACATGTGCGCCGCGTCGTTCTCGTCGGAATCGGGATCGGACGCTTTGTTCGCGGCCGGTCCGCACGTGCCGCCGACGCACGATCCGCGTCGCGTCGCCGTGGACGCGCCCCGGGAGATCCGGATTGGCCCGGCCGACATCGGCTTCTCCGGCATTTCCAACACCGGCTGGGAGCCGCCGGACCCGCACATGGCCGCGGGCCCCACGCACGTCGTCGTCATGACCAACGGCGGCATCGCGTTCTATACCAAGACGGGCACGCTGACATTCCAGGACGAGATCGAGGACAGTTTCGGGTTCTGGGGCTCCCTGGGCACCACGGGCTTCGTGTTCGATCCCGAGGTGATCTACGACCCGGCAAGCGGGCGTTTCTTCGCGATGGCGGCCGAGGCATTCGCGCCGGGCAATCGGTCGTACGTGCTGATCGCGGTCTCGGACGACTCGGACCCTAACGGCACATGGCACAAGTACCGCTTCGAGACCACTTCGCTGGCGGGCGATCTCTTCGACTCGCCCAACATCGGCGTCACCGCCGACGCGGTCGTCGTCACGGGCGACGGGTTCGGCCTCAGCTCGAACTACCCGGTGTTCACGTGGGACAAGGCCTCGCTGCTGGCGGGCAACCCGCCCGCGGTCAGCCGGCAGGCGACGCTTTCGACCAGCACGCAGTCCGCCGGAATCCCGGCCTTCCAGGCCCCCGACCCCGGCCTCATGTACATGCTCGAGCACCAGGAGGGAAGCAACCGCACGCAGCTGCGCGTGATCGCGATGCGCGACCTGCTGACCGGCCCGACGTTCGCGACGGCGCAGGTCTCGGTGCCCAGCTATAGCGCGCCGGGCAACATGCAGCAGATGGGCACGACCGTACGACCGAACTCCTTCGACGCCCGCTTCTGGAGCATCGCCTACCGCAACGGCTCGATCTGGGGCACGCACCACGTCAACAGCAACCCGGTGCGCGTGCGCTGGTACGAGATCGCCACCAACGGCTGGCCGACCAGCGGCCAGAGCCCGTCGCTTGTGCAGTCCGGCGAGATCGCGCCGGGCGCGGGCATCCACACCACCTTCAGCGCGATCGACGTCGCCGACGACGGCACGGCCGGCGTGGTCTACGCCCGAAGTGCCAGCAACGAGTTCATCAGCATGAACACGGCGTACCGGATCGCATGTGACCCTCTGGGCACGATGCGCCCCGGTGTGCGGCAGCAGACCAACAACTCGGGCCACACTTCCGGGCGCTGGGGCGACTACGCGTCGATCGACGTCGATCCCGCCGATGGGCGCACGCTTTGGTCCTACCACGAGTACAATCAGAACAACAGTTGGCGCACCTGGGTCGCCTCGCTCGAGCCCGACAGCTGCTGCGCCGCCGACCTGGACGGCGACGGCGACGCCGACGGAGACGACTTCTTCATCTACCTCGACCTGTTCGCGGCGGGGGACCCCGATGCCGATCTCGACGGAGATGGCGATCGCGACGCGGACGATTTCTTCGCGTACCTCGACCTGTTCGCGCTCGGCTGCCCGTAGGCGGACCGGCCGACTCGACCGATTCCCCGAGGGTCAATCCTCGGGTCCATCGCGCCATGCCTTGGCGTCGGTGGGCCGCTCCCATCTCTCGTAGAGATCCGCGAGCATAGAGGCGACCTCGGTCGTCCAGCGGTGACTGTCGCCCAGGGAGGCCGAGAGGGCGGCATGTGACTCGAGCAACATCGGTTCGGCCTGATCGAATCGGCGGAGTTCTCCGAGCACGGCCGCGTGTCCGGCACGGAAGTACGGGATGTACGGATGCTCGGGAGGAAGTGATTCCGTCGCACGACGCACCACTTCGGCAAGGGTGTGTTCGGCCTGGTCGAGCCTGCCGAGCTCGGCCTGAAGCTGTCCGAGGTTGCTCATGGCGGCGAGCGTCGACTGGTGCGAGGGGCCACGAACCAGCGACCGGATCTCGACGGCGCGCCCGAACAGCGGCTCGGCCTCGGACAGCTTGCCCTGGGTCGCGAGGATCACGGCCAGCGCGTTCACAGTTGAGAGCACCGAAGGGTGAGACTCATCGAGCGTGCGTGTCTCATCGGCCAGCAACGCCTTGAGAATCGACTCGGCCTCCGGGGCGCGCCCGAGGTCCCACAGGATCGACGCCAAGACTCGTCGAGCGTCAAAGGTCTCCGGATGCGTGGAACCCAGGGTTTCCTCGCGGAGGTGCAGCGTCTCTCGGGCCAGTTCCTCCGCCTCCTGGGGTCGATCGAGCGACCGGAGCACTCCGGTCAGATTCCCCATCACCGCGAGCGTGTTGCGGTCTCGATCGCCGACGCGTCTGCGATAGATCGCGAGCGCCGCCCGGTAGGACCTCTCGGCATCCTCCAGCTTGCCGCGAGCGCTCTGGGCCATGCCCAGGTTGGTGTAGCTCGCCGCCGTGGTCGGATGGTCCGCTCCGTACAGGTCGAGATGAAGGCGCAGGCTCTCGCCCAAGAGGGCCTCGGCCCGATCGAGATCGTCGAAGGCCAAGAGCGCGAGTCCGAGCGAATCCTTGATCGCGCCACGGACGTCGGGGTATTCGGGGAAGTCCTCATCCACCCGCTCTGACGCCGCGATGACGGCATCGCGCATCGTGACCTCGCGACCCAGAGCACGCTCGGGGTTCCCTGCTCCGAAGAGCCCCCAGAGGAACTCGGTGACGCCGCGAGCCTTTCGCGCTTCGAGACGGGCGCTGTCGCGTTGTCGGCCAAGGTCGATCGCGAGCACCGTCACGGCGATCGAGAACGCGATCAGCGCAGTCAGCAGCACCGCGACGACCGCGAAGACCGCCCGGTGGCGGCGCACCATCTTGCGCAGGACATACCAGCTGCTGTCGCGTCTGGAGAGGATCGGCTGATCAGCCAGGCGGCGCCGCACATCTTCCGCAAGCTGCGCCACACTCGGATACCGACGTGCCGGATCCTTGGACAGTGCGCGGAGAACGATCGTGTCGATGTCGGTGTCCAACCGCCGCGCTC
Source organism: Phycisphaeraceae bacterium (assembly GCA_020639195.1). GTDB lineage: Bacteria > Planctomycetota > Phycisphaerae > Phycisphaerales > UBA1924 > JACKHB01. Next base: position 706,008 of record JACKHB010000002.1, read on the forward strand.
GCCCTCTGGCCGACTGGCTCGGCGGGCGGGGCTCGACATCATTGATCGCCCGGATCACCTCCGCGGGAGGTCCATCCACCGGATATGGATGCTCCTCCGTGAGCATCTGGTACAGGATGTGTCCGAGCGCGTAGACATCCGTCATGGCGTCGACCTGCTCGGGCACGCCCCGGGTTTGCTCGGGAGAGGCGTACGCGAGCGTGCCGGCGAACTCTCCGGGAGCGGTCACGGCGGGAAACGACTGATCGTCGATGGATCTGGCCAGCCCGAAGTCGAGCACGCGGGCGTGGCCGTCGAGATCCACCATGATGTTGCTGGGCTTGAGGTCGCGATGGATCACGCCGTGCTGATGGGCCGTCGCCACGGCGTCACAGACCTGCAGGAACAGCCTCAGCAAGTCCTCGACGCCGGCCGATTCCATGTCCAGCACGTGATCCATGAGCGGACGACCCGAGACCAGTTCCATTGAGAAGTAGGCCCGCCCATCGTCGGTCTCTCCTCGATCGTGGACCGTCACGATTCCGGGATGTCGAACCGGACTGATCAGGGCGACTTCCCGATGGAACCGGATCTGGCGGCGCTCGTCTCCCTCGACCGACTCGTGGAGCACCTTGATCGCGACCTCTCGCCCCGTTGAAGTCTGGATCGCCCGGTACACGGCGCCCTGGCCGCCGGCGCTGAGGCGATCCACGACCGTGTAGCCGCCGATTGATGGCAGCCCATGCACCACGGATGCGCGATCGTGCTCCGCGCGCCGAAGATCGTGCAACAGCCGATCGTCGGATCTGAGATCCGCCGCGCGCGAGGCGCACTGGCCGCATCCGGCGACATGCTCGGCCACGGCATCTCCCGGCTCACCGAGCGCGAGCCACGCCTCGATTTGGGCGACCGCCGGGCATTGGTCCATCAGTCGGACCCCGGTGACGGCAATTCGTCTCGATCCTCCAGCATCGAGACGATCTCGCGCAGCCGGCAAAGACAGCGCTTCTTGGCGGCGTAGACCGAATCGGCGGAGATCCCGATCTCTCGAGCGACCTCCGCGGCAGACCGGCCATCGAGCGCGAATCTGACGAACGCGTCGATCGTCGATTGCCCCAACGCCGTTTCTTCTCGCAGGCGATCCATGGCCTCTCGGAGAATGGCCGCGCGGTGCTCCTGATCCCAGACTCGATCGAGTTCCTGCTCACCCGCAACGGGATCGATCGCGGAAACACGGGCCGGGCTCCGCGCCAAAGACCGGCGTCGATCGATGATCCGGTATCGGGCAATCCCGATGAGCCACGCCCGGAGGCGGCCCTTGGCGGGATCGTATTTGCCCGATCGGTAGTCCTGAACAAACCTGGTCAGGGTCTCCTGCGCGATGTCGTCCGCGTCCGCCTCGCTCAGGCCCAGCCGCAGCGACCACGATCGCAGGATGGGACGGTATCGCGCGTCGAACTCGGCCCAAACGGGCCGGTTGCCGGGATCGAGCAGTCCCTCGAGCAATTGGCTGGTCGTGCGCGTGGCGGTGATCACGACTCTTCCCCGATGCGGCCCAGTGTACAGGCCGGTGGGCGAGGACTGGATCGGTGGAAGCAGAAATCTGGCCACGAGGTGTCCAATCGGTGGAGTCGCCCCCGGAGTATGGATGAGGGCGGCCCGCGGTGGGTCGTCCCGTCGCCTCGAAACTGGGAGCTCTGACATGCAAAGCACTCGCACGATAACTCGTCTGGTGGCCGCCGGCGCCTGTGCCATGGGCGCGGGACGAGCCCTGGCCCAGGAGCATCGATTGCTGGTCGAAGTGGATCAGGAATCGCTGCTCTCGGGCCGCACGTTCGCGAGGTCCTGGGCGCTGATCAACGACAGCGACGGGCTCGAACTCGATGATCCCGGTGCGTGCAGCAAGACGTTCGGCCCGATTCCGGCCTCCATCCCGTTCTTCATCGCGTGCACAGACGAGGAAACCGAGGCTCAGGTCGGCCCTTCGAGCGCTGGCTCCTTCGCGCTCTCTCGCTCCCATATCAGCATCGGTGTGACCCCGCAGGTCCCGTGCTCGACGATCCTCGCGGAGTGGGGCTGGGAGGGTGCCGCAATCGCCGAGGTGCACGGTGGCGCCGGCGAGCGAGCCACCGCGTCTGCGAACGGATACGCGTCCGGCCGAATCACGGGGGTCTTCTGCGGGATCATGGTCTTCGAGTTTCGTCTCGAGCCCGTCGGAGGCGAGAAGCGGGAGGCCAAGCGCGTCGTTGTCGATCCGCTTGTCGCCGCGTACACGGACCCCGGCACCGGCGAAGAGATTCGTCGAACCCTCTTGGAGACGCGCATTGAGTTCCGAGATGGCGAGGTGGAGTGGCAGAACGACCAGTTCACGAGCGACGCCGCCGAGTTGGTGCTCGAAATCAGCAAGCCCGGCGAGTGGACCAGCGGGGCGGGCCTCCTGCGACTGGTGGTCGAAGACGGAGAGGTGACCCAGAGCGTCGCAACCGGGGACTACGTCTCCATCGTGCTGCCTCCGCTGGGCGCTTCCGGACCGGTCTCGATCGCCATTCCGAACGCCCAATCGCTGGCGGCGTCCGTCCCGGTTCCGCCGGGAACGGCCTACTCGCTCGATCTTGACGGGGGCGGCTACTACGAGGACGACGACGCGACCGAGCCGCCGTCCGAAGAACCCCGGCGCGAAGAGCGATTCGAGGTCTATCCGCCCGGGCGCATCGATCACTTCCGCACCTGGCAGGGCTGGGACGACTCTCCCGAGGCCTCCGATTTCCGCGTCGTGACGGGCAATGCCTCCAGCGAACCCAATGCGCTCGAGATCGATGGGCTGGACGACTGCGTGCTGCAGACAGACGCACGCGGCGGTGCGTGGGAACTCCGCGCCATGCAATACATCCCGGGCGACTTCACCAACGGCTCCGACGACCAGTACGCCGGCACATACTTCATCGTGCTCAACACTTATGAGCACGGCGGGCCGTACGACTGGTCGATCCAGATGGACTACGACGGCCGGGACCACCTTCTTCGGGTCTACCACGGAGACGGGGGCAACACGATTGACGTGCCCTACGTCCCGGATCGATGGGTCGAGATTCGAGCCTCGATCGATCTTGATGCGGACTGGACTCGGGTGTACTACGACGACGAGCTCGTGGCCGAGTATTCCTGGACCGGCGGCGCTCTCGGCGATGGCACGGGCGTTCCCGAGATCGCCGCGATTGACCTCTTCGCCAATGGCTCCAGCCCGGTTCTCTACGACGACGTGTCGCTGGTCCGGCTGGATGGCGGATGCGCCGGTGACCTCGACGGAGACGGTGACACCGACGGCAACGATTTTTTCAGGTACCTCGACCTATTCGCGGCCGGCGACCCTGATGCCGACCTCGACGGCGACGGCGATCGCGACGCGGACGACTTCTTCATGTACCTCGACCTGTTCGCGCTCGGCTGCCCGTAGTCGACACCGGCCAACTCGCCCGCACAACCCAGAGCCCCGCGGTGCACGCCGCGGGGCTTCTCATTGGCCAGACGGCGGCTGCCAAGGCCAGAGCTGGCCGAGGGGGGCGAGTTCACCAATAGGTCGAATCGCGTCTATCGAGGCCAGCGCGGTTGGCACGTCGATTGCCCAGACGCTCACCGGTGAAGGTCATGGATCGCGGCATGCCATCCCGAGGAGCACGAAGATGAGAAGAAAGTGTGGACTGCTGCTGGTCGGCCTGAGTTGCGCCCATTGCGGCGCTCAACTCGACCCGGCTTGGGTCACGACGTTCCGGGACGGAGACGACTTTGCCGCATATGCCTTGGCTGTCGACGGTGCGGGGAACTCGTTTGTCGCCTACACCATCGAACGCCAGAATGATGAGGACGTGGCCCTGGTCAAGTTCTCGCCGGATGGGGCGTTCCAATGGCAGGTGACTTACGATGGACCGAGTGATCAGGACATCGCCGCGGACGCCACCCTTTCGGCCGACGGCAGCGCCGTGTATGTGCTCGGCCGAACCCGCACGCTGAACTTCGGAGATGCGGACTACGTGATCCTGAAGTACGACGCCCAGACGGGATCGCACCTCTGGACGCGGACTTGGGACGCCGGCGACCTTGCGATCGAGAGCCCGCAGTCAATCGTGGGGATGCCCGACGGAGGAGTCGTCGCCACGGGCGGCGCCGGAACCGACGGGTTCATGCTGGACTTTGGCACTGTTCGGTACGACGCCGCGGGCAACGAGATGTGGGCGCGCACGTTTCGCGGGTCGGGGCGCTTTCTTTTCGACAGCGATCTGGCGTACGACGTCGCGTGCGACTCCTCAGGGAACGTGGTGGTCAATGGTCTCGCCACGTTGTTCAACGGCACGGAGTTCCGGACAATCAAGTACGATGGCATCACGGGCGAGACGATCTGGTCGTCCAGCTACCAGTCTGGAACGGGTCCACGAGACTTGGCGATCGCGCCCGACGGCGACGTGATCGTGCTCGGGGAGGATCCCCAGGGCTTCGATCGCCGTTGGGTCGTGATCCGCTATGCCGGATCGTCGGGAGAGCGGGTGTGGATGACGGGTGTAGATCCGGGTGCGGATGAGTCGGTCCGTTCCGTCTCGGTCGATGCCCTCGGGAACGTCTACGCAACTGGCGCGACCGATCCCGATGGGGACGACGGAAACGGCAATCAGAACATGATCACAATCGCGCTCGACTCGGACTCTGGGAACCTGCTCTGGCTCGACGAGTTCGGAGGCAACGATGGTGGAGAGTTCGACGTCGGGTCCGATCTCTGGGCCGATGGAGAGGGCTCCGTGTTCGTCGTGGGCATGACCGGAACACTGGCGCTCGTCGGGGAACGATTCGAGCGCGACGCGATCATTCGTCGGCTGGACGCCTCGACCGGTGCCGAGCTCGACCGAGGTCTGATCGACCTGACCGAACCCGGGGGTCTCACCCGGCAGGACTCATTCGCGGAAGTTGGATTCGATGATCTGGGCCATGCGCTCGTCCGTGGTTTGTCGTCGGGGGATGTCGGCGTCGTTCCGAAGATGATCATCGCGCGATTCGACCTTGGGCGCGGCTGTCGAGCGGACATCGACGGCGACGGCGACGCCGATGGCGATGACTTCTTCACGTACCTCGATCTTTTCGCGGCAGGAGACCCAGACGCCGATCTTGACGGCGACGGCGATCGCGACGCGGACGATTTCTTCGCGTACCTGGACTTGTTCGCCCAAGGATGTCCGTAGGACTTCGACGGAACTCAACCGCTCCCTTTGGGGCCCCGTGGCTCACCCGCCGCGGGGCCTGTTCTGTTGAGTGCGATCTTGGCATGCTCGTCGGGCACTGCCGACGATCGCTCTATCCACCCTGCTCAAAGCGGTGTCCGCTTCCGGCGCGTCCACTGCCCACAGGGCTGGCGCCCAACTCATCCAGACGGCGCATGGCTCGAATGAAGTCTGGAAGGTTCCGGATCGAATCGAGATCACTATCCCGATGGGCGTGGTTCGCGTTGCTCCAGCCGAGGTCGATCGCCCGATTCAACGCGTACACCGCGTCGTCGGTTCGTCCAGCCAAGGCTGAGTAGCAGGCGAGGTTGTACATGTTCCTCGCCTCGGGGGCCCGAGCGCACAGTTCCCTCTGGAGATCCGCCGCGATCTGGAACGCTTGGCTTGCATCTTCCGCCTCATCCAAGCCTTGCCGGGCCAGCCCCAGCCGATACCAGAGATCTGGATTGTTGGACTCCGCATTGCCGCGCTCGATCCTGTTCTTGGCGACCCACGCAGCCTGGCGATAGGCATGACGGACGGCCTCGGCGGGTTCGCCGCGTTGTTCAAGCGCCCGGGCCTGTCGCAGCCAGCCCTCGATGTCCTCAGGGTGATCGTCGAGCCAGGCCATGAGCGCGCCGGGGTCTCGGGGGCGAGCGTCAAGGTACCACCCTGCCTCGGCCGCGAGGCGCTCCCCCGCCTCGTTCTCGAACTCATCGCGAGCCTTGGACCGTTCGCTGAACAGCAACGTCCAGAGCAGCGCCGAGACGCCCGCGATTCCGGCGAGACCAAGAACCGTGGGAACGGGCTTTCTCATCGTCCATTCATCCGGATCCCCAGGCCTCTGGTTGCAGTCTACTGGAATCGCCGCTGAAGTCCTACCGCTGACCCCTTCGCCTAGAGTCAGCAGATGCGCACTCGCCCCCGGGTGTATTGGCTGATGAGCCTCGCTCGGAGTGGCTCGAGCGTGACGGCCTACGCCGCAGCGAGTCCGTGGCGGTGGCCTGTTGCCGACGAGATCATGGGCCCTTGGGACCGCACGGGCGAGCCCTATCGATATCCAAACATGCAAGCGGAGCTGGTTGAGCTGTTCAAGCGTGATGGGCACTTGCTCACCGAACGGGTGGTGGACCTGGCCAACCGTGTTCTGACCCAGATTGCCGATGGACGAGAAGCGATCATCAGCAAATGGCCACACCTGCGCCCTTCTCCTGAGGATTTCCGCGGCGCGTTCCCCGAGGATCGGTTCGTCTATCTCATTCGCAACCCATTGCATCGGCTCAACAGCCTGCACCGTCGCGGCTGGACGGGTTCGTTCGGGCCCAACCAGGATCTGCTCCGATACCGTCAGTTTGCTCAGTGGTGGCTCGAACAGCCGGGCCGCCTCGCGTACGACCAACTGAAGGACGATCCTCGGGGGTTCTTCGCTGCGCTATTCGGCGCGTGGGGCATTCCCTGTGATGCGCGGGACATCGACACAGCGACGAGCTACGCGCGGCAGAACTACCACGCGTCGAGCCTGGAGCGGTCCGACCGGCCCGCGGGCGGCGTGCTGAGCGAGACGGAGTTTGCGCTGCCGCGTGAGGCGTTCGACCTGTACCTCTCCGACCCGACGATCACGCAGCTCATGCGTTCCATGGGCTGGAGTCTGGACCCCGCGGACTACGGCGCCGCAGCGCCTTCCGCCCAGGGGCGTCGATGAGCGCTCGTGTGGCGTGGGTCTTCAGCCTGGCGCGGTGCGGCTCGAGCGTGATCGCGTACGCCGCGGGCGCGCCGTGGCGAGTCCCCGTGGCGGACGAGCCTTTCGGTCCGTGGGATCGCACGGGCCCTCCCTACAGCTATCCGCCCGAGCAGGACGAGCTGCGCCGCCGTTACTGGGATGTCGGCGAGCATCTGACGCCCGAAGTCGTCGCGCTGGCGCAGCGCGTCTTCGACGCCATCGCCGGGGATGCGGGTCGGGTCATCTGCAAGCACCCGCACGATTCCATCCGTCCCGAGGAGTTCGCGAGCGAACTGCCCGAGCACCGCTCGATCTTTCTGCTCCGCAATCCGCTCATGCGTCTCAACAGCCTTCTGGTCCGCGGATGGACCAACTCAATGAGCGAGCAGTACGACCTGCCGCGGTTCAAGACGGTGGCGCAGCGCTGGCTTGACCACCCGCACAGATTCACCTTCGAGGAGTTTCGCGCCCGGCCGCGGGTCTTCTTCGGCCGTGTGTGGGACGCGTGGGGCTGGGACCACTCGCCCGCCGACGCCGAGGCCGCCGTGGAGTACTCGCGTTCCCACTACCACGCCTCAAGCCGCCAGCTCGGCGACCGCAAGCCCCGCCACCTCGTCAGCGAACAGCGACTGGCCCTGCCCGAGGACGCCATCGACTTGTATCTCGAGGACGACTTCGTGCGCGAACTGATGGAGAGCGCCGGCTGGAGCACCCGCCGGGATGACTACCTCGGAACGCGGCCCGGCTAGGGAGCGCGCCCCGCGAAACCCCGTTCGTCCTCGATCTGCTGCTCCACACGGAGGCGCCGCTCGCGAAGGTAGGCCTCCCACTCCGGCGAGTTTGGCAGCATTTGCGCGCGGCGGATGATCGAGAGCACCTCATCATCGGCTCGTTGCAGCATGAACGCGGCCTGCACCGCCCCGCGCAAGGCGTCGCCATGGTTTGGATCGCGCTCGAGTGCCCCGAGGAATGCGTCGTACGCCTCGGCATTCCAGCCTTGCCGCAGCTTGACGAGCCCGAGGTTTGCCAAGGGCCGTGGGTCCTGCGGGTCGGCGTCGGCGGCCTGCGTGAAAGCCTGGGTCGCGCCACCGAGATCTCCGTCTGCTAGCAGCAACGTGCCAAGGTTGTGCCACGCCGCGGCGAAATTGGGCCAGAGCGTCACCGCCTCGCGATACATCCTCACGGCCTCATCCGGCTTGTCCCGCATGACGTGCTCGGCCTGTGATGCCAACTCGATAGCGCGGGCACGGGCCTGAGCGCGCTCCTTGATGGCGCGCGCAAGCCCTTCAGATGGCTCGCTCGGAGTCTTGGCACCTGCTCCGGAGCGAGAGCCCGAGCATCCGGCCAGGAGCGCAATCAGCACAGCACATACCACCCTCTTCATGACTTGCGCTCCCACCTTCCGAACTCCACCGTCAAAGCCCACTTGTCGGCGGTCGGCTCGAGTCTGAACGAATCCACCTCGAGGCCGGGGATCGACGATACCGCCGTCTCAACCCATCGCAGCAACGGATCGACGCGCTCGAATGAGAGTCTGTCGAAGGCGTACAGCTTTCTCTCGTAGCCCTGCGGGCCGCTGGCGAAGGGTGTCTGCTTCTCTCGCCACTTCGGCTCGGGCAGGCCGGCGGCCACGGCCATCTGGGTGATCTTGGGCACCATCTGCCGGTCGGGCTCGTGGGCGTCGATCGAACGATTCTGACCCCGGAGCGTGCGTATGGCGTCGAGCTCGCCCGCGAGTTCCTGCGCCTGCGCCAGCCACGCCCTCTCTCGCCCCGCTTCCTTCTGTGCGGACCACAGCGACCTCAGCGAGAGCAAACACCAGCCCCCCATGATCACCAGCGCGACGACGCCCAGCACGATGAGGCCCTTGGGACGGCTCGCTCGCTCCTGTCGATCGGCCCGAGACGTCAGGTCGAAACGATCCTCGTCGGGCATGGGATTGGGTTCGCTCATGGTCGCTCCCATGCACCCACCAGCCGGGCCTCGATGAGGCTCGATTCCGAGGCGCTGGTTCGTCCCTGGTTCTGGAGGCTCGGCTGGCTCCAACGCAACGCAGAGCCACCGATCGTTGCGAGGCTCTCCCACAGTTGAAAGAACATCTCATTCTGCGGTGCGGCGACGACAATCTCGGCGCGGATCGAGTTCATCACGACAGAACGGAGTTCGAGACCCGCCGCGAAGTAGTCGGGCAGGACGAGCATCATCGTCTCCAATTCCGCCAGGATCGGCGGAGCGGGCGTGAGATCGGCGGCGGGTCGGAGCGTCTCTCGCTGCTGTTGCGCGAATTGACGGAGGTTTTCCACCGCAATGAACCCGCTAGCCGGCTCCAGTTCGAACGGCTCGTACACCGTTCGGATCTGGGCCTTGAACTCCGCGGCGGCCTGTCGTGTTCTGTCGGCGCTTCTTGAGAGTGTCCACGCCACCATCCCGAGGATGACGGCGCCAATGACAAGGATCAGTCCAAGCCAGCGGTACATTGATCGATGAGCCCGGCCGGGCCGATGACTTAGATCTACCGCTGCCCGACCGGGGTCCTCGGGAGGGCAGATGCCCGTGGCCCGGAACGCGCTCAACCGGTCGAGCGTCTCGCCGATCGGGTCGTCCACGAGGGCGAGATCCACGCTCGTGTGCGGCCACGAGCGCGTCAGCGCTCCGCCGATGCCCGGACCATCCAGACCACCGTGCTCGCCCAGTGACCGAGGACCAATGATCAGCACGCGCCCGGGCGTCTTTCCGATCTGGCCCACCCATGCCAGCCACTCCGCGGCGACACGCCCCACCAGAGGCTCGGTCACCGCCGGACCATCATCGCGCCTGGGCAGAGCAGCCGTGCCGGCCGCGAGAAGAGCTGCGTCTTCTGACCATGACCACACAAGCCGGCCGCTGGGATCGATGAGCACGATCGCGATGATGCCCCTCGACTCTGCCACGACCCTGGTCGCGAGCTGGCGCGACTCCCGGGTTGGTCCGGAGGGATCCCACGCCAAGCAGAGCGCGTGCCACAGGGTGGTGACCACTTCCACATCAATGGACCTTCGATCCAGCTCGTCGAGCGTCAACCTGACGGTCGCATCGCGCAGCGCCATGACCGCAAGACGATGACCCGCGCCGCGCGCGGGGTCGTCGGCGCCTTCCGCCTCGTGCCCGTCGCCGCCCGAGAGCAATGCCTGCACCGTCGCGCCACTACCGGAAGCGGATTCGAGCGGGACGATGCCAGTTGCCCCCGACTCGGCCTCAGACGTCGCCCCGACGCCCACGAGGGATTCGCCCTCAGATGCGCGAACCAGTGTCTCCACAAGCCGCGCTCCGCCCGCGTGGGCGCGCTGCCACGAGACAAATCCTCCCTCGACATCAACGCACATGAGACCAATCCGTCGCTCGGACCGGTCCTTGAGCGCGCCGGACACCCACTCGGCGATCCGGGCCGGACCGCCGGAGACGTCCGAATCATCGCCCTGCCACGACTGGTCCAGCCGGTCGCCAAGCAGGCGAACTGCGCGAACCCGATCACCCCGATCGGCCCTCGCGATGAAACAGACCGGTGCGGTCAACGCTGGTCCTCGGTGACGCTGGCGCCACGGGCGGCCCTGGCCGCCTCGTTGCGGCGCTGCACCCACTCGCGCCGCTCCTCCACCGTCATGTCGGCGAAGTTCGGCGGCGTTTCGACCCCGGGGCGCGACCCGCCGGGGTCAACGCGCGGAGTGGACCTGCCCGGGTCTGCGCCGCGGACGCGCCGGCCCGGCTGAGAGCCCATCGGTTGCACCGTTGGAAGACTGGCGCTCCCGATAGACCCGGAGTCTCGATCCCCACGCGGAACTCGCTGCGGCGTTCCGCCGACGACCACTCGAACGAATCCGTCCCCAATCTCCTCGAGCCTGACGCCGTTACGCTCTCGCCCTGGGGCCAGCCAGAACTGACGAGACTTGTGGCGGATGACGGCGAATTCCCTGTCGCCCACCGTGATGGTTCCCAAGAACGCCACAGCGTCCGAAGTGCCGGTGTCCGACTCGTCCTGACTGTCCCCCGGCTCATCGATCTCGGCATGGCCACCCGCGGCCACCAAGGGTTTCGGGGCGTTCGGGGCCAGTGCCAGCCCACTCGAAACTCCGGGAAGGTCGAGCGCCGTGGCTTCCTTCGCGGGTGGAAGCAATGTCCGCGTTGCCTGAAGGACAGTCGCCGGCTCAGGAGGGACCGGTGCGGCCGGCGGAGCCACGGACAACCCGGGCAGCCCCAGGGCTCCGACGGAGACCGCCGACGCAATGAGCACCAGCGCCGCGGCCTGCGCAACGCGCGCCCGGCCTCGGGCAGACTCGGTTCGTCGGTGTCGGGACGCCATGGCTCGCATCGGTCAGTCTCACTTACTGTACGGAGGGCTCCACCGGTTCGAACGACAGGAATCGATTGCCTCGCATTGCGTCCCGTTTCTGTTCGAGCCGGACCAATCCCTCATAGATCGACGAGATCCGCGCGGGCTCGCCAGGGATGCGGGGCGGGCGAATGACCGCCCGAAGCCGCCAGACGTCGGACTGGGGCTTGAGCAGGCGATTGAATCGGACCCGTTGGTCCGGAGTCATGTCGAACTGGCGAGTCAGGCCGGCGACCTCGGCCAGCGTCATGACTGTCTCGCGTCGGCGGGCCAGGATGGCACTGGCGATCGGCTCGGGATCTCCACCGTCCAGGACGCTCAGAATCAGCGCGCGCAGCACGTCGGGATCGGCATTCTGAGCGCTGATCTGGACCGGTCCAGCCGGGCGGGTCAGCCCGGCAAGCCGATCGGGAGCGATCCGACGCAGCGCTTCGAGGATCGACCTCCCATCCCGGGCGTCCTCCGAGTTCAGGCCCGTGAGGTCGGATAGGACGGTGGTCTGCCCGTCGGACAGACTGATTTCGACGACAGAGCCGTCGGCCAGCACGAGGTCGAGGACGTGAGGGTCTTCTCGCGTGAGCTCGGCCAGCGGCAGCAACTGAACCGTTGAGAGCCAGGCGTCAAGAACCTCCTCGAGCCCGCGCTTGCCGTGGTGCTCTTGGTATTGATCGGTCTGCCGCCTCACCGCCAGTGACTGGGCTCCCAGACGCTCAACCATCGCCGTCAGCATGGCCAGCGCGGTCAGCATCACCAGCAGGGTCAGCGCCAGGGCGTAGCCAGGCCTTGTGGTCCGGAGGCTCATCGGTTCGGTCCTCCAGGGACCTGTCGGGAGGTCCCGCCGGCGCCGCCTGTCGCGCCGCCTTCATCGGCGCCACCGGGACCTGCGGCGTCGATGCCGGATTCGGCACCGCCGTCCTCGTCGTCGTCGGCATCCGGGGCTTCGATGGTCTCGGGGCCGACCGACCACCCCATCTCGAACAGCCAGTTCGCGTACAAGCCCGAGACCGTCTCTACCTCGAGTTCCATGTACGCGGGGAGTTCGTTGGACCACGTCGCATCGAGTTCGCCGACGCGCTCTCGATCACGGAAGGCCTGCCACTGGCACCAGACGATGCCCGAGGCAAGGCGAACCGCGCTGAGCTCTCGACGGGTCTCGAATCCGGGGATCTGGGGTGAGCCGTCGGGCTGAACGGGGCGCCACCACATCGACCACGAGTCTTCGTCCGGTCGAAGTTCGAACACGCCGCGGACCACTCTTGACGAGGATCGAGGCGACCCGGCGAATCCCTCCGCGGCCCTGAAACCCGCTGGGGGAACCGAGACCGTCACCTCGAGACGCTGGGGACGCAGGATTCGCCCACCGCCTCGGCCCGACCAGAGGTCGGCGCGAAGTGACTGGCTCTGCAACGCGGCCGATTCGTCCGCACCCAGCGCAAGGCGCGGACGGAGCAGATTGCCCGAGGCGTCGAGCACTCCTCCGATGGTGAGCGTGGCATCCTGACCGGCACTGACCAGGTCGCGCTGGGTCGGGCGCGGCGCATCGGACATCACGAGCGAGCCCATCGCTTTCTGAAGCTGACCCCGGAGCGTCGCGAGTTCGCCGGTGTGCCGGGCTCTCGCGTCGAGGAGCCGCTCGGCGCGGTTCATCATGCCCAGCACGGACACACCCGCCAGCGCCACCACCGCGCCCAGGGCCACGGCGAGCATGAGCTCGATCAGGGTGAGCCCGTGTCGCGTCATGGGCTCGCTCCGATCTGTTCCAGCAGCGTCGAGATGAAATCGGGATCCGTGAGCTTGTGCTCGGCCGAGTCGGAGTTTCGGGTGAACCCGAGCGGGTCGATCAATCGGTTCAAGATGGCCTGCGGCACGCCCGGCTGGATCGAGAACGATCCGCCGGACTGCTCGCCAAGCCACACCCGGACGGTGATCTGCTTGAGCCGATCGATCGAGACCGGCGTCTGACGACGCTGCTCCTGGATCGCCTGCCGGAGCGCATCGGTGGGGCGAACCTGGATCGGCCGCTCCACGAGGCTGAATCGGTACTCGTCAGACCCGTACGCGATGGCCCCGCGCAGCGCCTTGACCGAGTTCTCATCGTCAAGGTGCATCATCATGAGGCGGTTGGCCAGTTCCGCCGCGGCGAGTTGACGCTGTTGCCTCGTCTGAGAGCCATAGAAGTACGTCAATGCACCGGTCACCGTCGCCGTGATCAGCGCGAGGATGGCAACGGCGAGGACGACCTCCAGCAGCGTCATGCCGATCCGTCGGCGGGAATGTCCGCTGCGAGGCATGGCGAGATCGATCCTCGGTCACTTCTTGGTGGCGATCGTCCAATAGTTGATATCGTCCTCGGTGCCGACGGTCTTGTCGGGGCCGCCAGACAGCAACTGAAAGTCCTTGCCGTCCGCGGTCTTCGCGGCTCTGTAATACAGGGCCTGGCCCCACGCGTCGTCGAGGCTTCCATCCTCGACGTAATCGCTGGTGACGAGCGCCTTCAGATCGGCCGGAAGCGTGCTCTGGCTGTTGAGCGCGAACTGCTTGATGGCGTCGCCCACGACGCGCAGCGTGGCCTGCGTGGCCTTGATGTTGGCGCGCTTGGCCCCACCCATGAGGTTGATCGTCGCCACGGCCATGAGCACGCCGATGATCGCCAACACCAGCGTCAACTCGAGCAGCGAGAAGCCGGAACGGGTGGCACGAGCCCTGACATCCATCGCTTCACCTCCAAAGTAGCACGTCGTCGCGGCGGAAGGAACGCCGGACGGGCCCGAAAACTCGCTGATACTAGCGCCACCCCTCTGTGGTCCCTCGTTCAACGTTCGTCCCGATCGGGCATTGCGGCCTGCCGAATCCCGCAGGCCCGATCATCCGAAGGCTCTGCTGGTCGCGCTCATCAGGGGGATCATGATCGAGAGCAGCATCGAGCCAATCAATGTGAAGAGCAAGACGAGCAGGGCGGGCTCGAGCCCGGCGAGCAGCCTGCCGGAACGCTTCTCCACCTCGGCCGTCATGTCGTCCGCCAGCGCTCCAAATGCCGTCTCGAGATCCCCGGCCCGCTCGGCGGCGATGAGCAACCGTCGGACCGCCAGTGGCAGGCTCGTTACCTCGTCGATGAGCTTCTTGAGCACTCCCCCCTCGATCAGGCGCGTGCGCAGGGTCGTGAGCTCGCGCCGGAGCTTCGGGTCGCCGACGGCGTGGACGGCCACCCCCAGCGCATCGGCCAGCGGCACGCCTGAACGCGACATCGCGCTCATCACGCTGAAGAAGCCCGCCGACTCCTGGGCCCGCACCACGCCGCTGAGCAGGGGGATTGAGTGCATGGCCCGACGCACGATCCGGGCCACCGCGGCGCGCCCGATGACCAGCGCGGTCAACGCCACCAGCACGGCCAGAACGACCAGCATCCAGTTGGAGCGGATGGCAACGCCCGTGGCAGCCATGGCCCGCGTGAAGGCGGGCAGCCGCATCCCCGATTGCTCGAGCGCTCCGGCGATCTTCGGCACGATCCATGTCAGCATCACGATCGCGACGAGCACGCCGATGAGCATGACCAGCGCGGGATAGATCAGCAGCGTGACCGCCTTGCCGGCCACCGCCATGCGCCGGCGCGCCGAGACCGCCATCTGGGTGGCCGAGCCGGCGAGGTCGCCCGTCCGCTCGGCGGACTGGTAGACGGCGATCGTGACCTCGTCGAATCCTCCGACGCGACGGCACGCGTTGGAGAAGCTCGCGCCCTGGGCCACGAGTTCGGCCAGCCGGTGGACGCGGGGGCGCGCCGCCGGCCGGACCGTCTGCGAGATCACCCCGAGCGCCTCGACCAGCGGCACGCCGCGTCCGACGAGTTGGCCGAGAAGCTCGTTGAGCTGGGCCTGATCCTTGAGCGTCAGCTTGCGTTCGGTGGCCAAGAACCCGGGGAGCCGCCAGCTCTTGAGCAGAACGAGCTTGTCGGCTCGGAGCTCGGCCGAGAGCGCTCGCTCGCTGCGGGCCTGGCGCACGCCGAACCGTCGCCCCTTGGGTGTGGCGGCGACATACAGGAACGCCGGAGTCGATTGGGACGCGCGCGTCACGTTTGGTTCACACCTAGCATGCCGACCGGGCGGAGGGCTCTATCGGACCCGACCGCTCCGACAGGATAGTCTCCGGGCCAACGCCCTCCCGACCGTCAGGATTGCCCGTCTTTCTTGTGCAAAGGACACCCATGCGCGCCCTCGTCAAGCACCACGCCGGCGAAGGACTCGCCCTCGATCCCAACCGGACCGCGCCCGAGCCCGGCCCCCGGGACGTGCTGATCCGGGTCAAGAAGGCCGGAATCTGCGGGACCGACCGGCACATCTGGCAGTGGGACGACTGGGCCGCGTCGAGAATCCCCGTCGGGATCGTGACGGGTCACGAGTTCGTGGGGACGGTCGAACGCGTCGGCGAGGCCGTCTCGCGTGTTCGTCCCGGCGTGCGCGTGAGCGCGGAGGGACACATCACCAAGGGGACGGACTACAACAGCCGCACCGGCAACGCCCACATCGCCAGCGACACGAAGATCCTTGGCGTGGATCGCGACGGCGTCTTTGCAGATTTCGTCTGCGTGCCCGAAGAGAACGTCTGGCCGGTGCACGAGAAGATCCGCGACGAGGTCGCGGCGGTGTTCGATCCTCTGGGCAATGCGGTGCACACCGTCATGGAGGCCGGGGTGAGCGCCAAGAGCGTGCTCATCTCGGGCGTGGGCATCATCGGGTTGATGGCGGTGACGGTGGCCAAGGCCGCGGGGGCCAGCCGGATCTTCTGCACCGACGTCAACCCGCCACGGCTGGCGCTGGCCCGCAGGCTCGGGGCGGTCGAGGCGTACGACGCGCGGAACGAGGGCTGGATCCGGGACGTGAGGCGTCAGACGCGTGGCGAGGGCGTGGACGTGCTGCTGGAGATGTCCGGGGCGGACGCGGCGTTCGACCAGGGGTTCCGGGCGCTTCGCAACGGTGGGCGAGCCGCGCTCCTGGGCCTGCCGGCCAAGACGGTCAATTTCGACTTCAACCAGCACATCATCTTTAAGGGATGCACGGTGCTGGGAATCAACGGGCGGCGGATGTTCGAGACGTGGTATCAGATGGAGGAATTGGTGCTGTCGGGGCGGCTGGAACTCGACGACATCATCACGCACGAGTATCCGATCGAGGAGTACCAGAAGGCGTTTGCCACGATGATGTCGGGCGAGGGCATCAAGGTGCTGATGCGGCTGTAGGCCTGAGGCCGCTCACCCCCGCTCGATCCCGCCGGCGCCCTCTACCATCGTCCCCCTCAGGAGCCCACGCTCATGGATGCCGGCATCGTCGGTCTGCCCAATGTCGGCAAGTCCACGCTGTTCAACGCGCTGACCGCCGCGGGGGCGCTCGCGGCCAACTACCCCTTCGCCACCAAGGAGCCCAACATCGGCGTCGTCGCCGTGCCCGACCCCCGCCTGGCGACGATCAACCGGTTCATCGAGACGCAGAAGATCGTTCCCGCGGCGCTGCGCTTGGTGGACATCGCCGGCCTGGTTCGCGGGGCCAGCCAGGGCGAGGGCATGGGCAACCAGTTCCTCAGCCACATCCGCGAAGTGGACGCGGTCTTGCACGTGGTCCGCTGCTTCGAGCACGCCCCTGGCGGCGAGGACATCACCCACGTCGACGGCTCGGTCGATCCGCTGCGCGACATCGCCACCATCGACACCGAGTTGATCCTGGCCGATCTGCAGACCGTGGAGAACGCGTTGCCCAAGGCCGAGCGCGCCGCCAAGAGCAAGGAGCCCGCCTCGGTCGCCCGTTTCGAGGTGCTCAAGAAGCTCAGGCCGGTGCTCGAAGAAGGGGCCGTGGCCCGCTCGCTGGCGATCGACAACCCAGAACAGGCCAAGGCCGTGCGCGGGCTAGGGCTGATTACCGCCAAGCGGATTCTGTTTGTCATGAACGTCGGCGAGGACGACCCGACGGGAACGGGACCGCTGGCCTCGGCGGTTCGTCGCCACGCCGCGGCACAGGGCGCCGAGTGCGTCCCGGTGTGCGCGCGAATCGAGTCGGAACTCTCAGAACTCTCCGATGAGGATCGGGTGGCGATGCTGCGGGACTTTGGGCTTGAGGAACCGGCGCTGCACGCGCTGGCGCGGGCCGCGTATCGACTGCTGGATCTGCAGAGCTTCTACACCGCGGGACCCAAAGAGATCCGCGCGTGGACAATCCCCGTCGGCTGCCGGGCGCCGCAGGCAGCGGGCGTCATCCACACCGACTTTGAGCGCGGGTTCATCCGCGTCGAGGTGTACGGCGTGGGCGATCTCGAGCAGCATCAGAGCGAGCGAGCGATAAAGGACGCGGGCAGGCTCCGCGTGGAGGGCAAGGACTACGTCATGCGCGATGCGGACGTGTGCCACTTCCTCTTCAATCTGTAGCGACCTAAGTCCCGAGTCAAGAGT
This sequence comes from Phycisphaeraceae bacterium, assembly GCA_020639195.1. Lineage (GTDB taxonomy): Bacteria > Planctomycetota > Phycisphaerae > Phycisphaerales > UBA1924 > JACKHB01. The sequence continues at coordinate 723,746 of JACKHB010000002.1, forward strand.
CCCGGTCCAGAGAGGACAAGACCCACGGCGAGGCGCTGGGATCTCTCCACTTGCTTTCGCTCTTCGCTTCGCCCTACACACTCGCCTTCGTCGGCGGCAAGGCCTCGACCGGACCCTCACGCCGGATCGCTGCTGCCCCAATCTTCCTCGACAGACCCAGAAACCCCAGCGCGCCCAGCGCGCTCAGGCCCAGGCACACCGCAAAGACCCCCGCGGCGTAGTCCGGATTCACCGCCGTCATGGCCTCGTAGAGCCCGACGCCCAGGAACGGGGCGATCAGGCCGCGCACGCCCGTCAGCGTCACGTGAACTCCCATGTACTGCGTCGCCCGCTCGGGCGGCGCAAAGTCGAGGTGGCCGAGGTTCCACGCCAGCACGCCCCCGCCGAACGCAAGGCCCTGCACAACGGCCGAGGCGAAGAGCAGCACCTCGGACTCCAGAGCCACCGCAAGGAACAGCAGCGTCGAGGCGAGCACGAAGACCCAGGAGTGCACCGCGCGGAAGCGGATCACGTGCACGCGCTGCAGCAGGCGCGCCCAGATCGGAATCGAGATCGGCATCATCGCCAGCGGGATCGAATTGGCCACGGCGATGCCGCCCATGTATGCCATGTCGAATCGCTCGCGCACGACGATCACCAGCGGCGCCGTCACCATCAGGTTCCCGATACCCAGCAGGAACATGCACAGCATGAATCGCCCGAACAGCCGATCCTCATGCACCAGCAGACGCAGCATGGTCGCGGGGTTGAGGCTCGGCCGCTGGTCGGAGTCGTCGGCCCGCTCCGCCGCGAGCAACGCCCGCTGACGCCGCACCCGCACCCCCGACCACGCCCACACGCCAACGAGGCTCAGGCCACACCCGATCGGAAAGAAGACGCGAAACGCGCCCGGATCTTCGTTCATCGCCCGGCCCAGCAGCACGCCCAGCAGCGACAGCGTCAGGACCTGGATCGTCGCGAGCTTGCCCGTCACGCGCGGGCGTACGGCGCCGGGGTAGTTCATCCGCCAGACCGTCGAGCGGAGCGTCACGAATCCGGCCCAGCAGAACCGTGCCAGCAAGACGAGCCCGGTCAGCACAACGAGCCCCGAGGGCGTTCGCGGCGCCAGAGCGATCGCGCCGACCAGCGCGATCATCGAGACCTGCAGCCCGTTAATGAAGCGAACCTTGTCGCGCGCGTGGCTGAAGCGCACCCAGATGAAGCTGGTGATGTTGGCAAACGCCGTCGACGCGTTGAGGATCGCCACGGTGAAGTTCAGCAGCGTGTCGCCGACCATCCCCTCGTACGCCACCCGCACCACCACGCCGATGATGGTCGAGTCCACGACGGCCAGCAGAAACGGCAAGAACATCGCGGCCATGAGCTCCCGCCGGTACGCCGGGCGGGCCATCAGGGGCAGCGATGACGGCCGAAATGAGTTCAGGGCCCGGCGCAGCGGGCCCGACGAAGGGGGGCGCACGATCAAGGGTACGACGCTCCCGAGCGCGGTCCGGCGATTCCTACTCTTGCTCCATGGATGAGAAGGAGTACGTCCTCGGCACCGACGATCAGGAACTCGTCCGGCTGGGCCTGCAGCACAGACTCTGGGCCGAGGCCGCGACGCGCCTGTGGGATCGCGCCAGAATCGTCCCCGGATCGCGCGTCCTGGACGTGGGTTGCGGCCCCGGATTCGCCGCGGCGGACCTCGCCGCGCTGGTGGGGCCCGCGGGCAGGGTCGTGGGCATCGATGAGTCGGCCCGGTTTGTGGACTTCCTGCGGGCGCGCGCTGCGCGAGAGGGGCTCCAGATCGAGGCCCACCTCGGCGACGTGCACGACGTGGACGATATGTGTGCCGACGGGGCCCCTTTTGACGCCGCATGGATCCGCTGGGTCTTGTGCTTCCTGCGCGACCCCGAGCGCGTGATTGCCCAGGTCGCACGGCTGCTCCGCCCCGGTGCGAGACTGGCCATCCACGACTACTTCTCCTACGGCTCGATGACGCTCGCGCCGCGGCGCGAGGCGTTCTCACGCGGCATCGCCGCGGTCCACAAGAGCTGGATCGACGCGGGCGGCGATCCCGACGTGATCGCGAAGATCCCCGGCATCCTCCGGCGACAGGGCTTCCGCCTGCTGAGCCTCGAATGCCCGCGCGTGATCGCCAATCACGGCGACCAGATCTGGACCTGGCCGACGGTCTTCTGGCCAAACTTCATGCCGCGACTGGTGGCCAAAGGCTACCTCTCACAGGCGGAGTTCGAGGCGTTCCTCGCGGATTGGAACCGGGCCAAGGCCGACCCGGACTCATTCTTCTTCCTGCCGCCGGTGTTCGAGGTGGTGGCGGAGAAGGAGTGAGGGTTGGGGGTCGAGGAGGGCTCCACCCGCTACCGTTCTCCCCTGATTCGCTCAATCGCTTGAGGCCTTTCGCTCTCTGCGTTGGAATCACCATGCCTCCCTCTCCGCCCCCAGGCACGCGCGACCTATACCCGTTAGAGGCGGCGCGCCGGCGTTTCCTGACCGAGGCGTGGCGCAGGGTCTCGATCCGCCACGGGTTCGAGGAGGTGGACGGGCCGACCTTCGAACACGCGGACCTGTACGCGGTCAAGTCGGGCGAGGGGATCCTCGGCGAGCTGTTCCAGGCGTTCTCCGGCAAGAGCCCGGAGGAGGTCGAGAGGGTGAAGCAGAGCGGGCGCGGGCCGTACGCGCTGCGCCCTGAGTTCACGCCGACGCTGGCGCGGATGTACGCCGCGCGAGCCGCGAGCCTTCCCAAGCCCGCCAAGTGGTTCATGGCCGGGCCGTTCTTCCGGGCCGAGCGGCCCCAGCGGGGACGGCTGCGCGAGTTCCTGCAGTGGAACGTGGACGTGCTGGGGCTGGACATTCCACAGGAGATGTGGAACGTGAAGCACGCGGCAAGCCGCGAGGCCGTGGCCGAGGCCAAGGCGCGCATGGATGCCGAGTGCATCTCGTGCTGCGTGGCGTTCCTCGAGACTGTTGGGCTCACGCCCGCGGATGTCCGAGTGCGCCTCAACGACCGTGCGATTGTTGAGAATTGGCTTCACGGCTTCGGCGTCGAGCGCGATCGCGTGCCGAGCGCATTCGCCTTGCTCGATCAGCGCGAGAGAGCGTCCAGCATGGGCGAACTCGCTTCGCGCTCCAAGGCCGCGGGGATCGAATCGGAGGCCTTCCTCGCGTACCTGACGCAGCCGACCGGAACGATGGCGCCGCCGTCTGGAGTCTCGATCGATGCCGAGTTTTCCGCGCTGCGCGGCCAGCTCGAGGCCCTGTCGATCGCGGAGTGGATCGACGTCGATCTCTCCATCGTCCGCGGCCTGGCCTACTACACCGGCACAGTCTTCGAGGTGATCGCGCTGGGCGAGCGCGCCGTCGCCGGGGGCGGGCGCTACGACAATCTCGTCGAACTCTTCGGCGGCCCCCCCACGCCCGCCGTCGGGTTCGCGATGGGCGATGTGGTCATCAGCCTGCTTCTGCAGGACAAGGGGCTGATGCCCAAGGACGAGGAACTGATGGAGGCCGCGGGCGCGCGTCCGGATGCCTTTGTCATCGCCGCGAAGGACGACCTCGACGGCGCGGTGCTCGCGCTGTTGTCTCGCCTGCGGCGCGAGGGGCTGCACGCCCGGCGCTCGTACAAGGCGACGCGCAACGTCGGCAAATTGCTGAAGGACGCCGCGGCCGTCCGCGCCCGAATCGTGATCATTCTCGAGTCGCCGACGACCGCCAATGTGAAACACCTCGACCGCGCCGAGCAGCAGGGCCCGATGCCCTTGGACGAGGCGGTCGAGATCGCCCAGCAGTGGACGGCCGAGCGCATCGGCGAGCCGTAGGCCTGCTACCAGATGAACCGCATGCGCCCGAAGTCCGGCACGAACAGGCCCATCCGGCGCTGCACCGCGGGGAAGTAGACGAAGAACGCCTTTCCGATCAGCAACTCCCGCGGCACGATGCCCCGTTCCGCATGATCGAATGTCGCGGCGACCCATGGATCGACGCCGGACCACAGCCGGCCGTCGAGACTCGCGGCGCTGTTGTCTCCGCAGACAAAGAACTGGTCCGGCCCAAGGCTTGGAGTCGTCGACGGGTGAGTCGCCAGGGCCGGAGTCCCCGCCTCGGAGGGGTTCGGCTGGCTGCTGCGCACCGTGGGCTGGTAGTACAGGTCGCGCCACACGCCCGAGCGCTTGATGGTGACCGCGGACCCGGAGAATTCCCACCAGAGCCGAGGCTTCGGATAGCGGGACGCCTCGTACTGGAGCCGATCGCTCGCACCAAGCCGTGCGAGATCCATTCCCAGCGTCGCGCGAACTCTCTGCTCAGGCGACCAGTCGTAGCCCCCGTGCTCGCGACCGCCGGCGACCAGCTCGCCATCGACAAAGAGCCACAGCGCCTGGTCCACGTGCCAGAAGTCGATGGTCGTGACCACGCCGTGCGCAAGCGGGGCCTTCAGCGCCCCGCGATGGACTTCGATCCATCCGCCGTCCTGCGCCCGCATCTCGACGATCGCCTCGCGCTCGATGATGCGCCCGCGGAACTCGTGGCCGCGCGTGCTGAGCGTCGCAGACACCTCCAGATCACCGTCGGGAATCACGGCCATCGCGGTCCGAACGTCGGACACGGGGAACGACGGCAGCAGCCCCCGCGGCGGCGGGTAGGTCGCCAAGCCCGGCTGGCGGCCGCGCTCCTCGTTGTACGCGAGGAAGTCCGTGATCGGCCATTCGTCCTCGTCCCAGTCCAGACGGGCGGGCGATCCGCCCTCGTGGCGCGCGGCGCCCGGATCTCGCAGATTCCAGCCCGCCCCCGACCACGGCGAACGCAGCGGAGAACTCGACGGCCAGAGTCTGGAATCAAAGATTGGATACCACACCGCTCGCTGCACGCGCTCGCTCTTTCGCGCGATCTGCCAGCCCTCGCCCGACCAAGAGAGGTCGCCGCCCGCACGCGCCCGCCTTGCGAACACGTCGCCATCGATCAGCGCAATCTGCTCGCCCGGGAGTCCGATGAGCCGCTTGATGTAGTTTTCGTATGGGTCGGTGGGATTCTTGAATACCACGACGTCGAAGCGCTTGGGATCGAAGATCGAGTAGAGGTACTTGAGCACGAAGATGCGATCGCCGGCAAGCAAGGGCACGCCGGTCAGGCGCTTCTCGGGGCCGTTTGCGAAGGTGCCTGCCGACGGGTCGTGGATCACGACGGGCAGTCCGACGCCGCTGCCCTGGATCGGCTTGGGGTGCTGACGGGCGTCGCCGTCCGTGTAGTCCCACGGGCCCACGGGCCAGTCCTGCCCCGTCAGATCCGATGTCAGCCGCATGTGGGCGCCCATGAGCGTGGGAGCCATCGAGCCGGTGGGAATCACGAACGCCTCGACAACGAACCCGCGAAACGCGAAGGCCATCGCAAAAGCGATGACCAGGGAGACGATGGTCTCCTTGAAACTGGCGAGATCAAACTTCTGGCGCTCGTCTGACACGTGGCAACGATACCCGTTCTCTGCGGGTCACGACCCCCCGGACGCAGGGTTCGGCCCCGGCCCCTCGCCGGGCCCCGACCGCCGGCGCCGGCGACGACGACGCTTGCGCGTTGCGCCGCCCGACTGTCCGGCGTCGCCGGGGCCATCGGACCGGGCCTCCTGACCGCCTTCGGCGCCCGAAGGTCCTCCACCTTCGGTGCCGGCGTCGCGGGCATCGTCTCGCGATTCCTGGTTGGGTCCGCTGGCGGGCGCGCCATCGCGACGGTCCGAACGCCGGCGACGCCGACGACGCTTGCGGGGCTGGCCCTCGGAGGGAGGGACCTCGCGCTCCTCTGCCACGGGCGGTGCCGGCGCCTCGACAGGCGCTTCCCGCGCCGTCGGACGCTCGGGCCGGGTCGGCCGACGCACCGAGCCTGGGCGCTGGCGGATCGGCGACTCGGTCGCGATCTTGCCCGTCGGCTCGGTGATCTCTTCGACGGGGACCGCCACCCTTGCCATCGTGCCGTCGAGTTCCACAAGCACGAGCTGGGTCAGAATCTGCCCGTCGATCACGATGCCGTCGCCGTCGGGCGTGCCCACCCTGGTCTTCCGCCGCGGCAATCGCTTGCGCAGGTCCTCGTAGGTCTGGTCCTCGTACCGCAGGCAGCACATCAGCCGCCCGCATCGCCCCGAAATCTTGAGTGGATCCAGCGTCGCCTTCTGCGTCTTGGCGCTGCGCATCGAGATGGGCTTGAGCACCTTGAGGAAGTTCTTGCAGCAGCAGTACTGCCCGCATCGCTCGTAGTCGGCGGTCAGCCGGGCCTCGTCCCGCGCGCCCACGGGCCGGATGTCCACCGGCACGCCGTGCGCCTCGCGAAGCTCGGCCGTCAGCGCCGAGACATCCGGCCGCTCCTCGCTGAGCACGTAGATGGTGAGCCGCTCGCCTCCGAGAATCGGCTCGGCCTCGGCGACCTTCAGCGGCATCCTGCGAGCCTCGGCGCGGCGACGCGCATCCATCTTGATCTCGTGGCGCGACTGCTCGATCTCGCTCTGGCGCGTCAGATCCTCCTGCGTGGCCACCCGCAGGACCCGCCCGCTGGTCGAGAACGGGAAGTTCCTGCCGCCTGAGTTCTCGATATAGCGCAGCATGTCCTGGCGGCTCACGCTCTTGGAGCAGCCGCTGTTGGGGCAGGTGCTGGTCAGCATCTCCCCGATCTCGGTGCCGCGGAACGTGCGCACCACCAGCTTGGATCCGCATCCGGGCTTGGCCTGCCCGTCGTACGGAAACTCGCCGATCATCTTCATCAGGCCGTAGCGAACCACGATCGTCTTCGGCGGCTGGAGGCGCTCGTACGCCTCGCGATCCTGCTGCTCCTTGAACTCGGCAAGATCGGCCTCGAACTGCGGCAACGGAACAATCGGCATCTGCCCGCTCCAGGCGATGGTGAAGCCGGCGGCTGTGCGGCCGCCGCGACGAGGTGGGTGTGTCACCGGGCCTTGGGTGCGTTCGTCCCATCCGGCCCGGCGCCGACGGGATCGATCAGAGCGGACAGATCAAGGGGTTCGAGCCGAGGCTCTGGCATCCATGAAGAGCTTCGAAAGCGACTGCTTGGCGGCGAACTCGACCGCATTGTTGCTAACCCGGTAGACGTACAGCTCCTCGTTGCGATCGTCGAGGACGAGCAGCACCTCGTCGGTGCCGCCATTGGCGGTCATGATGGTGAACCCTCCAGCGGCGCTGACCATCTCGGCCTTGGCCGCCGAGCCACCCGGCCGGGCGGCCATCGCGAGGATGACCGCGAGGATCACGCAGGCGCTGGCCCACAACGAAGCGTCGGTCGTGGCACGCGGCGGCGCTCGATCGGTGCTCATGGCTCTCCTATCGCCCGGGCTGCGACGCGTGGTCGCGAGCCAGATCACGGAACCCGATCCCTTCGAGCTGCGCCCTTGGGTCGCTCCATTTCACCACGGCCAGTTCCTGATTGGGCTCGTCGAGAATCCACACGGCGCTGGCGTTGCCCGTGCGGATCTGCCCGGCCACCATGGTGTACTTGCCGCGGGCGCGGGCCCCCGGCTGGCCGGGCTGCCCCTGCGCGTTTACTCCCAGGGCCATGATTCCCAGCACGCAGAGCAGGGCCAGATTCAGACCGATCAGGGCGTGCCGCGATCCACGCCTCTGGCCGCACTCGGTCGCGACAGTCTCGTTCATGGCGGTCTCGCCTCCTTGCCTCGGTTCGACTCGCGAACCTAGTCCTGGTGCCCGCGCTTGGAGGGGATGGCGTTGGCCACCACCGCGGCGCCCAGCAGCAGCGCGAACAGGATGTAGCTCTGCAGGCGGGGTGGATTCGACACCTCTTTGGCCTGCGGGGGAAGCTTGTCTCGATCCAAGACGGTCTGGCCGGGAGCGAGACCGGTCAGAGCCGTCAGGCACATCAGGGCACACGCTCGTCGGATCGTTCGGGTCATGGGGTCCATGCTAGGGATTCGCTCCCCTCGGGGCGAGAGGTTCCCCAAGGGATGAGATTCCGATCTCGCGCAAAGAGGGCAGGTTCGGCCCCGCGTCGGCCCGGTCGCACCGGCCCGTGAGCGGATGGCTCAGCCGCTCGAACGCCTCTCGCGGCAGGTCCACAGTCCCCCACTTGCGGCTGCGGACCTTGGCGTGAGGCACGTAGTCGGCCAGCCTCATCACCCGCACCGCGTACCACCGGTCCCGCCAGTCGATCACCTCTTGGAACAGGCCGTCCGGAGGCTGGCCCTCGCACCAGTACACGAAAACGAGGGCCGCGGCGAAACCCGGTCCGAACAGCCCCTCCCAGGCCGTCAGCGACCGAAGGTCCTCAGCCGTCACCCAGTTCTCCAGCCGACGGCGCGAGCCGACAGCGCCTCCAACCCGTCGTCCCTTGACCTCCACCAGCAAGTTCTCGACCTCGCCGTACAGCACGTAGTCGAATGATTTGAGCGATCCGGGCTCGCCCACCCCGCCCGGAAGCAGCGACTTTCGCGCGTCGTCCACGGAGACGTACGGAATGCGCCGATCCCTGAGGAACGCCTCGAACGCCTGCTCGTAGTGGACATGACGCACGCCGACATCCTAGCAGATTCCGTGCAGAAACTGGCAGCGGGTCCCGAACGCGTGATCGGACGATGCGCTTCCCAATCTCGCGGTCGAATCGCCCGACTCGCTGGCCGACCGAAGGCCGGTGGGGCACCTTCCACGGGTGCGGCCCGCATGGATTCGAAGATGGAGCGTCGGGGCGGCCCTGGCCATTGGGCTCGGCGGCTGCGCCGCGACGCATCCACATCAGGCGGACGACCCTTCCCCGCGCCAGGTGGCCCAGAACCAGGGCTCGAGTTGGGAACTGGTCATGCCCTCCATCGTCGGCGATTTCGCGTTCGAGGGCCGTCGAGACGCGGCCGTGGGCGCGCGCCACTACCGCACCCCCACGGCCCTGGACCGATGGGAGCCGACCCGCCGGACCCTGCGCCGACCACGCTTCCTGCACGTGCCGCGAACCTCAGAGCGGTTCATCTACTTCGACTTCGAGCCGGTGTGGCGCCGCTAAGCCGAAGACAGCGCAGAAAGAAGGCCCGGAACCGGTGGGGTCGGTCCCGGGCCAGACGCCCTTGAACGCAGGGCCATGGCGGTCACGTCGGATCAGTCGGCCAGCGCCGTCGTGGCCGGGATGTTCACGCTCCGCAGCGTGAGCGTGGTCTCGATCCGGAAGTTGGACTGCGTGGTGTGGCGCTCGGCGAAGAAGAACTTGAGCGAGTAGGACTCTCCGTCTTCGAGCCATTCGAGACGGTCGAGGTCGATCACCTGGTTCACGGCGCCGTGCACTCCGCCGATGTCGATGACGCACCTGCCGTCGATGAACACCCACACGTCGTCGTCGCCGGTGAACTTGAACGTCTGTCCCGCGCCCGCGTTGTACACGAACTCGGTGTCGAGCTCGAAGGTGAAGTGGAAGTTCTTATTGGTGCTCGAGTAGTTCCCATACAGCTCGCCATTGATCGGGAAGAACCCGCCGAGCGTGCTGAAGTGCTCGTCGAGCTTGTCGTCGAAGGTGTAGATGTTCCCTCCCGCGTTCCGAACCAGCGTGATGTCCAGCGGCGCAGACACGTTCACGCCGGGCACGTCGCGGAACCACTGCGAGAAGTTGGTCGCGTTGGTGAGAGCCCCGCCGAGCACCGATTCCTTGGCGCCGGCCTGGTCCGACCCGAGCGCCGCGATGTACGAGCGCGGCGGCGTGATGTTCTTGCCCGCCGAGTTCTTCCACTGGGACGTCACCTTGTACCCCGTGGAGTTCATCACGGGCTTGCCCTGGGAATCGAGTTCGTCCGCCACCATGTACGCGTAGTGGGCAAACCCCCGAGTGGGCTGACGCTGGAAGTCGGCGTGCCCGCCGTCACCCGCGGCCCGAAAGTCTCGGACCGTGCCGGTGAGTGTGATCGAGTCCGGGAGCGCGGCGCCGTCTCCTGGACCGGCTGCGCCCCAGGCGGCGCCGGCGAACAGGGTCAGGGCCAGAACTGTCGTTGTCGTGCGTGAGGCGTGCATGTGTCCCTCCGTGCAGGAGCCTTTGGTTCGGCCCGGCGGCTCCTGGCGTTGGAGTGCCCCCGGTCCATGATCAAGCGTGCGATGCGCCGGCCCGGGGTGCCAGCCCCTCGGGCGCGGAACCCGGCCGACCTGCGCGAGTGTGAGAAATGCGCCGGTTGTGCGGTGTCAGGCCCCGTCACGTCCCAAAAAACTGCGGAATGAAGCGATGAAACAGCGCCGCCCCGATACCCTGACCAGTGCCGGCAGGACGCCGGGGAGAGGTCGACGCATGGACGTGTTTCTGATCGAGGGCGGTCGCCGACTGGACGGCCGAATCCGGGTCAACGGGGCGAAGAACGCCGCCCTTCCCCTGCTCGCGGCGTGCCTGCTCACCGACGAGCGAGTCACGCTGCGTGAAGTTCCCGACCTGGCGGATATCCGCAACATGGTCCGCCTGCTGGCGGAACTCGGCTGCCATCGCACCAATGAGGCCGAGGCCCCAAGCGTGCTGTCCCTCCGGACCGACGATCCAGCCCTGAGCCACGCCCGATACGACATCGTCCGCACGATGCGGGCCAGCATCTGCGTTCTCGGACCAACACTGGCGCGACGGGGCTTGGCCCGGGTCTCCATGCCCGGCGGCTGTCTGATTGGGGACCGCCCCGTAGACCTGCACCTCCGGGGCCTCCGAGCGCTTGGAGCGCAGATCGAACTCGACTCGGGCGACATCGTCGCATCGGCCCCGGGCGGCCGTCTGCGAGGGGCTCGGATCTTCCTTGGCGGGCCCAACGGCTCAACGGTCCTGGGGACGGCGAACGTGCTGTCGGCCGCGACCCTCGCCAAAGGAACCACCACGATCGAGTGCGCCGCCTGCGAGCCCGAGATCGTGGACTTGGCCCGATTGCTCACGGCGATGGGCGCCAGAATCCGCGGTGCGGGATCGCCGCGAATCACGATCGATGGCGTAGAATCGCTGGGTGGCGCAGACCACGCCGTCATGGCGGACCGCATCGAAGCCGGCACGCTCATGTGTGCCGCGGCGATCACCAACGGTGATCTCACCATCGAGAACTGCCCGCTCGATTCCCTCATGGCCGTGGTGGATCGGCTCGACGCGATCGGCGTGGACATCGATGTGCTCGACGAGTCGGATGCGGGCGGGGCCCTCTGCCGCGTGACATCGCAGCGAATGCTCCGCCCGGTAGAAATCACGACACAGCCGTTTCCCGGTTTCCCGACCGACCTGCAGGCCCAGTTCATGGCCCTGCTGTGCCTGGCCGAGGGCAACTCGATCATCACGGAGAAGATCTTCACCGAGCGATTCATGCACGTGCCCGAACTCGCCCGCATGGGCGCGCGCTTGCTGCGCCAGGGCTCCACCGTTGTAGTCTCGGGAGTTCGTTCGCTGGTCGGCGCGCCGGTCATGGCCAGCGATCTGCGCGCCAGCGCCTCGCTCATCCTCGCCGGACTGGCGGCGCGCGGCACGACCGTCGTCAATCGCGTCTATCACCTGGATCGCGGATACGAGCGGCTCGACGAGCGCCTGCGCGCACTGGGCGCGAGCGTGACTCGCGTCGATGAGAAGGAATCGGCCGCCTAGCTTGACACTCCTTTGACGACACTCAACCCGCGGTGAACAAGTCCAGGAACGCGAAGAAGTCGTCCGCGTCCACCCGACCGTCGGTATTCAGGTCGGCCCGCGGATCCGCTCCGCCGAAGCTCTCGAGGTACGCGAAGAAGTCCTCGGCGTCGAGCGAGCCATCGAGCGTCCAATCCGCGCGGAGAATCGCGCTGGAGGCACGTCGGAGTCCGGTGTCGGCGACTGGGCTGTGCTTGTGGGCATGCAACGGCTCGATCGCGACCGAGACCCGAGCGGGACCCGAGGGATTGAGGTACTCCAGCCGGAGACGGTGCCATCCCTCATCGAGCCAGACAGCAGCCAAGCTCGTCTGAGCCTCATCGCCACCCGGCTCGTTCATGGCGACACATCGATCACCGATCAAGAGCCTCGAAAACCCATCGGTACGCAGGACCACCAGATGCGCATCGGATGAGTCGACATAGACGGTCGTCTCGTATACGCGCCCGGCGGAGGGTGGCTGGCGGCGAGACGTCGTACGGGGCTCTTCGGTCCCGATCGAGGCCACGATCATGGACTCGAACGGCTTGAGGGAGCCGAAGTCCGGGAGGCCGGTGATATCCTTGATGAAGTAATGGCGCGCCCACACCCCGGGCCACTCCCGGGGTGTCGGCGGATCGTCCGGCTGGATTAGCGTGCCGTCCTCTTCCTCGCACGGAGGGCTGATAATCGTGGCGGGCGGCAATCCCCCGACGGCCGCGGTGACCAATGCGCGGTACGCGTCCACGCGTCCAACACCGTACCGATTGTCCTTGCCGACCGGCCCGAGGTCCACGGCCGACTCGAGCAGATACTCCTCTGCCTGACGAGGTGTCAGGTCGGGAAACTCCGAGAACATCAGCGCGAGGGTGCCCGAGACCAGGGGCGCCGCAAAGCTCGTTCCGGTGAAGGTCGAGTACGTCCCGCCGCGCTTGGTGGTGAAGATGTTCCGAGCCGGCGCGGACACGTCCATCGCGGGGCCGAAGTTTCCGTTGTACCAAGTGTCGTCCTCGCGCGTGCCCCCGACGGTGATGTAGTGGGGACTCTCGAAATCGAAGTTGATTCCGGCGTTTCCAAGCGCCCAGACCAGCAGCCCGCCCTTGCTCATGACGTACTCGCCGACCTCGTCGTTGGTCGGGATCTCGACGCAGCCGAAGCTCACGCTGACGACGCGGGCGCCGTGGCTCGCCGCCCACACAATTCCCTGCAGCACGTCGGAGTGGAACGCGCCGCCATTCTCCTGATCGCTGGCCCGCACCGGCATGATCGAGAGATTCCACCCCATGCCCGCGACGCCCAGACCGTTGTTCCCGATCGCCGCGGCACAACCCGCCGTCGCCGTGCCGTGACCGTTGATGTCCTCGACCGCGCCCCCCTCGTTGCACTCATCCTCCGGACAATCGAACGGGCACTGGCCGACGGAGTGGTACCCGCAGACCCGCGCATCCTGGAGGTCCGGATGATCGGTGTCGACGCCGGTATCGACCAGGGCGACAACGACGTCGGGAGATCCCGTGCCAATCTCCCAAGCGCGACGCGACTGCATCACCGCGTGATGCCACTGCGAGTCGAGCTGGGGATCGTCCGATTCGCGTCCCGCCGGGTACACGATCCAGTCCGGAACGACGTATTCATACTCGCCATCGCAAGCCAGACTGGCGATGAACCCGACATCGGACATGCCGGCGGGCACGCGCACGATGTCGAGATCCAGTGGCTCGATCCGTCCGAGCCGCCAGCGATCCAGACGGTGTCGCGCTCGGTCCGTCGCCATGTCGCGATCTGGACGGTGTTTGACGAGCACCCTCCCTGAAAACTCGCGGACACCTGGGATTTCCCGCACCGATGGATCGGCCGCAACCTGGGCCAGAGCCCCGGAGCCGACAAGCGAGTATGCGGCAACCGCGAGGCGGCCGGATCGAATAGCCCTCATTCGTCTCTCTTCTCCCGAGCCGAAACCATTGTCGGCGTAGGTGCGTCCGTGCTCAGTCTGCCTTCCAGGGTACATTGAAGCGACTCCGATCGGTCCGGTAAAGGCCCAATGCCGCGGTGTCTGGCGGAATGCTGCGATCCGAGCGCCGTCTCGACCACGCGTACGGCGGTGGGACGGGGCGCCAAGGCGGCTCGGGCGCGTGACAACCCGACGGGAGGTCCCTATTCTCGCTCGCACCGGTGGCGGGCCTGTAGCTCAGCTGGCTAGAGCGCACCCCTGATAAGGGTGAGGTCACAGGTTCGAGTCCTGTCAGGCCCATTGATCTCGATCGAAACAGCGGCGCGAATGGCGGCGCGTCAGAATCCGATTCCACGCGTCGACCGGCGCACGGCCTCGCTCCTCCTCATGGAACGACGATGGCGCGTGATTCGTTCATGGCGGACTTCCGCAAGTTCTTCGGCCGGGGTCTGGCGATCCTGCTGCCGACGATCCTCACGCTCTGGATTCTGTGGCAGTTGATCATCTTCGTGTACTCGAACGTCGGGGCCCCGATCAACAGGGGCCTTCGGCTGGCGGTGCTCGAGGTCATGCCATACTTCGTGGACGATCGACCCGGACCCAATGGTGAGTCCCCCAAGGGTGTGCCCTCGTGGTGGACGGCGACCACGGAGCAGATCAAGTCGTACATGGAGCGGCAGCGCGCCGAGGGAAGCCCCAACTGGCCGTACATGGGCGAGACGGGATACGACAGCGCCGTCGCCCGCGCCCGCATCGAGCTGCGTCGCAGGGGCTTTCGCGAGTGGTGGCGCTCTCACTGGTACCTGGAGGTCGCCGGCCTGCTCGTCGCGATCGTCGTCATCTACCTGGCCGGCGTCATCCTGGGCAACCTGATCGGTCGCAAGCTCTACCACCGACTCGAGAAGATCCTCGCGAGGATGCCCGGATTCAAGCAGGTCTACCCACACGTCAAGCAGCTGGTCGATCTCGTGATGGGTGATCGCGCCATCGCGTTCAAGACCGCCGTGCTCGTGGAGTATCCGCGCAAGGGCATCTGGACGGTCGGCTTTCTGACGGGCAACTCGCTGTCATCGATCGCCGATTCGGCGGGCCACGAGATCCACAGCGTCTTCATCCCCTCAACACCCATGCCCTTCACCGGATTCACCATCAACTGCCGGCGCGACGAGGTCATCGAGCTGCCCATCTCGATCGACACGGCGGTGCGATTCGTGATCACGGGCGGTGTGCTCGGCGACGAGACCCGTCCGTCCGCCGCGGTTCGGCCCCGCGTCGCTCCCAAGGCGCTGACCGAAGCGTCCGATGGCCGGGAGAAGCCCGGCGGGCAGAGCGAATCCGGCGAGGGCGAGAAGCCTCCGGACGCCGCCCAGCCGGACACGCCCCGCGACAGCGACGCCCCGTAATCCCGCGTGTGGCCGCTATGATCCGTCTTTGAGGCCCATGCCGGAGGTCGCATGCGTATCGACGTCATCGGAAGGCACTTCGAGGTCACCGACGCGATCCGTGAATATGCTGAGTCCAAGGTCGCGAAGCTCACCCGGTTCTTCGATGGCGTGCAGCTCATGACCGTCATCGTCAACGGCGAAGATCATCATCACAGCGGTCAGTACACGGTCGAACTCGTCATCGACGTGGTCAAGCACCCCGACCTGGTCTCGCACGCGAAGGGACCGGACGTGTACGTGCTGATCGACGATGTCGCGCACAAGGGCGGCCGCCAACTGATCGATCACAAGGAAAAACTGCGCCCGGGGCATTAGCCCCGCGCCCCTGCCCGAGGAGATCGAGCTCCGATGAATCTCAGGGACATCGTGGTGGATGAGGCGATCGTGACCGAGCTCGAGGCGGACGATCGCGATGGCGTGATTCGCGAGCTCGTCGGCTCGCTCGTCAACGCGGGGGCGCTCCCCGCCAACATGCGCGACGAGGTCGTCAGCGCCGTCCTGGTCCGCGAGACCAAGGGCTCCACTGGATTCGGAAAGGGCGTGGCCGTGCCGCACGTCAAGCACGCGCAGGTCACCCGGATGAGTGCGGCGATCGGGCTCAGTTCCCGCGGCGTGGACTTCGCCGCCCTCGACCGCCAGCCGGTGTACTCGTTCTTTCTCCTGTTGAGCCCCGAGGACCGTCCGGAGGACCACCTCCAGGCCATGGAGACCATCTTCCGGAGCCTGAGCAAGGAGACGTTCCGCCGGTTCCTGCGTCAGGCCTCCACCGTCGAGGAGGTTCTCACCCTGCTCGACGAGGCCGACAACCAGCAGCTCGCGGGCTGATCGCAACGCCGGGCCGGTCAGCACCGTCCCCGGACGGGGGTGGAATCCGAATGTCCGATCGTGTCGTCGTGACAGCGACGATCGTCAATCGCTACGGGCTGCACGCGCGGCCGGCGATGGAATTGGTCGACGTCGCGGCCGGGCACGCGTGCGCGGTGACGATCCGCAAGGGCTCGGTCGAAGCCGATGGAAAGTCGATCATGCAGGTGATGCTGCTATCGGCAGAGCGCGGATCTCAGCTCGAGATCGAGTGCGTGGGCGACGGCTCAAGGAAGTGCGCCGACGCGATCAAGGCGCTCATCGACTCGGGCTTCTCCGAGGACGAGCGCTAGCGCTTGCGACAGAAGCAAGAAAGGCGAGCCCGCGAGGGACCCGCCTTTCTGATGCGGTGGTCAGGCCAGACGATCTACCGACGCCGGCGAGCGGCAAACAGCCCACCGATGGCCAGCAGGCCGAGCGAACCGGGCGCCGGGATAATCTCGATCTCGATACCGGCTCCGACACCCTTCTTCTCGACCAGCGCGGTCGAGACGGCATCGAACGCACGGGCGATCAGGGTGTTGTCGAGCTGGATGCGGATGTACCGCCACGCGGGCACCTTCGAGGAGAGGTCGCCAAACGCCTCGGCGGTCCAGATCTCGCCGGAGGCGGGCGTGCTGATCGGAGAGCCCGGCGAGCTTGTCAGCGTATCGGTCGCGATCCCGAACACGTCGAGGTTCGTGATGATCAGGCCGCCGCCGATGCTCACCTCCGCGCTGCCGGCGATCGAGTAGTCGCCGACCTCGCTGATGCGAACGCCGGTGATATCGAACCCGGGCTTGGCGATGATGTCAAAGAAGAGCTGATCGGTCACCGTGTCCACGCCCACCCCGGCCACCTGGGCGCGGAAGTTGTGCGGGCTGAAGATGAAGGTGCCGCCGGGGGTCACCACGGGATCGCCGAAAAGGCCGTTGGCGTCTCCGCCGTTCTCGTAGAAGAAGTTCGTCGTCTCACCGGCCGGGACAGTCCACGGCCCGGCGATCGCGCCCGAAGCCAGCAGGCCCACTCCGGCGAGCCCAACCGTCAAACTGGTGCGTTTCATCCTCATCTCTCCTTGGAGCCATAAGCCTCGGCTCCGCTCTCTCTTGCTCCGCCCAGCGAGTCTCCCCTCACCGGGCGA
Source organism: Phycisphaeraceae bacterium (assembly GCA_020639195.1). GTDB lineage: Bacteria > Planctomycetota > Phycisphaerae > Phycisphaerales > UBA1924 > JACKHB01. The sequence continues at coordinate 740,712 of JACKHB010000002.1, forward strand.
TGGTTCGGTCCTTCTGGCGGCCGACGGTCGGCCGCGGAGTCGACATCAGGCTCGGCGCCGACGGCCCATGGCGAGCAATCCGAGTCCCATCGCGGCCGCACCGGCAGGAGCTGGCACGATGTTGATCGCGACCTGGCTTCCTGTGACGTCGAGAGTGATCGTCGCGCTCGAGCCCGGCACGCTGATCGCGATCAGGTTGGTCGTGAACTCGACATGGACATTCGTCCAAGGCTGTCCGGCGGAGAGATCCGCCAGAACGCTGCCCTGATAGGGACCGGTGCCGAACCCGTAGGGCGGAACCGGCGAGTACTGAACCGGCGCGCCCTCGGACCGGGTGCCGCCGGAGTCCAAGTCATCCACAGAAAGCGCCCCGTTCACATCGGCGCTGGAGCCGCCGGAGTCAACCGTGTAGGTGCCGACCTCGATGATCTGGATCGCACTGATCGAGAAGCCGGCGCTGGCGTGCAGGTCGAAGTACAGGCGGTCGGACTTGGTGTCCGTGGCGCCGTCGTCGGCCGACGCGATAAACCCGATCGGGCTGAACAGGAAGGTGTTCCCGCCGATCAGCTGCGGGCTGCCGAACAGACCATTGTCCGTCCCGCCGTTCTGCCACGTGAAGAAATTGCCCGACCCGTTGGGGTTGTTCCAAGGGGTCGCGAACGCGGCCGACCCGAGGACGCACGCCCCGCAAGCGGCCAGAGAAACGGCGATTCGATTGGTCATGATGTCTCTCTCTCTCTCACGAACGACCACACATGTTTCACGCGCGACGGGCCTCCTCATGCCCCGACTCGCGTTTCCTTCCGCCCGAGAACATCGGCTGCGGGCAGCGACCGATATCCCGTAAGCATTGATCTTGACCATTCCACCCCCGCGCGTCAATGCGATTTGTCAAGCGAATCACCACTTTTTTTCGGGCCTGACCGCATCCAGCCGTTTCCCTAGGCCGGCGGGCCTCCCGACCCCTTCCTGCAAGCGTCTCAGACCAAGAATCACCGATCATAACGCGAAGATATAGTTATAGGACCACAATCCGTTGGCTCCCCGCAGACTCCGCAGCACCCGACAGGTAGACTGGCGGGACCCATGATCTGGAACTCCATACGGCTCGGCACGCGGCTAGCCAAGGGAGCCCTCTTCCGGCGCCAGCACTCCATCTGGCTGACCCGAGCCATTCGTGGCGGTCGCCGATACCCTCGAATCCCCTTGGAGCGGGTCGATCGGGGCGGGTTCGACCATCTCCGGGCCCACCCGGCGGGACGGCACGCCGCCGATTCCTGGTGGGTGATCGCGCTGAGGGCGATGGAAGCCGAAGACGCGGATGGCCGATAGGCCTATGGCTACGCTCCCATTCGCGTCAGGACGCGTGCCGCGAAGGCTCGCGCACGCCGCGTTCCCAGGAGACGCCCTGCGATGCCCGACGAGATGGTGACGCCCCTCCGCCCCGCGTGGCGCTTGCGGATGATCGTGATCGCCGCGGCCCTGCTGGGGATGGGCCTGTGGGGGCTCTACGACGCGACCGTGGCCTATCCGGGTCGCGGGGCGAGGGTGGCTGAATTTGAAGAATGGGAGTATCTGACGACCCTGGCCGGCGGGGACTCCCAGCGCACGATCTTCGCCGACCGGGCGGGGGTGGCCGACCCAGCCCAGGAGATGCCCCGCCTGAATCGGCTGATCAGCGAGAGCAACCCGACGCTGACGGAAGTGGACAAACAGCGGTACGACTGGCTGCGGGCCCTCTCGATGATCGGGCGGCTTGACGCGGCCCACACGACCTATTCCAACGAAGCGGGGAGCGATCGGCAGCCCAACCGCCGGCTCGAGTCGCTGGCGACCACATGGTCCGGCAAGACGCGCCCCAAGGCGCTGAGCTCGCTGGACATCCCCTCGCAGTGGGCGATCTTCGTGGTGTGCGCGGGGCTGGGCCTGTGGGTGGTCGCGTTCACGCTGCGGGTGGCGAGGCGCAAGTACCGATGGAACTCCCAGACCAGGACGCTGACGCTGCCGGGCGGGGGCTCGATCGCCCCGGCGGACCTGGACGACGTGGACAAGCGCCGGTGGCACAAGTTTTACGTTGATTTGAAGGTCCGTCAGGATCACCCGACGCTGGGGGGTGAGACCATCGGCGTGGACCTGTTCCGGCGGGGTCTGATCGAGGGCTGGATCCTCGAGATGGAGAGAGAGCGATTCCCCGAACGCGCCCAGGAAGAGCAGGAGCAGACCCCCGAGGACTCGCCGGAATCCGGCGAGCCGGCGCCCACCGAGGCGCGATAGCACGCATGGCAGAGACCAACGGCCCGGTCGTCGCGGAGGAGATCAAGCACTTCGTGCTGGACACGAACGTGCTGCTGTACAACCCCGATGCGCTGTTCGTGTTCAAGGAGCACGACGTCGTCATCCCCTTCACGGTGATCGAGGAACTCGACAAGATGAAGAAGGGCGAGACCGAGCTCGCCCGCAACGCGCGCCAGGCGATCCGCCACCTCGACCGGCTGCGCCAGGCCGGGGGGCTGACCGAGGGCGTGGACTGGGGCGCCCTGGGCGTGCGCGCCGGGCAGGGCGCGTCGGTCGGCCAGAACGGGCACACCGGGTCGATCCGCGTGGAGGTGTCCGACGCGAAGCGGCCCGACGCCATCGAGGAGAACCTGCCCGACAATCGCATCATCGCCGTGGCCTGGCGCCTCATGCGCGAGGGCAAGCGGGCGGTGTTCGTCTCCAACGACCTCGCGGCGCGCATCAAGAGCGATGCGCTGGGCATCACGACCGAGGACTTCCAGAATCAGAAGGTCGATACCTCACGCCTGTACGTGGGGTACCAGACCGCGTCGATTCCCGGAGAGATGATCGACGAGCTGTACAAGGAGCGCATGCTGCCGATCGGGCGCGTGCGCGAGGCCGCGCCGGAGGAGGACGACGAGGAGCTGCTGCCCAACGAGTTCCTGATCCTCAAGGACGACCAGGACGAGGCGCACAGCGGGCTCGGCCGACGGCTGGCCGACACGGACCAGATCATCCCGGTCGCGGCCCCGCGCAAGCCGATCTCGGGCGTGCTGGCGCGCAACGTGCAGCAGACGATGGCGCTGGACCTGCTGCTGGACGACGAGATCCGGCTGGTGACGCTGCTGGGCAGCGCGGGCACGGGCAAGACGCTGCTGGCGATGGCCGCGGGGATGGCCAAGGTCTTCACCGAGGAGCGGTACGACAAGCTGCTGGTGGCCCGCCCGATCATGCCGATGGGGCGGGACATCGGGTATCTGCCGGGCGACAAGGACGAGAAACTGACGGCGTGGATGCAGCCGATCTTCGACAACCTGAGCTACCTGCTGAGCACGCGCGGGGCGGGGGTGCAGAGCGCCGAGAGCCACTCGACCGAGCAGCGGATCGAGCGCCTGATCGCGGACCGGAAGCTGGTGCTCGAGCCGCTGACGTACATCCGTGGGCGAAGCATCCCGCACCAGTTCATGGTGGTGGACGAGGCGCAGAACCTGACGCCGCACGAGGTCAAGACGATCGCCAGCCGCGTGGGGGACGGGACGAAACTGGTGCTGACGGGCGACATCGGGCAGATCGACAACCCGTACCTGGACTCGGCGAGCAACGGGCTGAGCTACGCGGTGGAGAAGATGAAGGGTCTGGCGATCGTGGGGCACGTGACGCTGGCCAAGAGCGAGCGAAGCGAATTGGCGAGCCTGGCGGCGGAGAGGTTGTAGTCAGCGACGTCGCGCCGCCGCGCGAGCTGTCACAGCTACTGGATGCGTCGAATCGCTCGCTCGAGTCTCGAAGCGCTTGGCAGCTACCTCCAACTCATCCCAATCTTGAGCCGCTGCGAGTAGGACTCGGGCGAGGTGAACCGCTTGTTCCTTTCACAAGCGGATGCCAATCGTCTGCAACTCTGCAATTGGCCTCTTGGTGTGCTCTCGCGGATATGCCGCCATGCACCGGACGTTTGGGTCGACTCGAATGCTGGACGCAGCCAGTCGAGTCCGCCTCTTTGAGGACGTCTTCGCAGTCGGCATCACGGTTCTCCATTGAGCCCGCCGCATCAGCATGATCGCGAGCCGCCGGACGCTTGTCTACTTCCCCCCCGCCACCCTCAGGTCCTCCCTTGCCTCGGCCACCCTCTCGCGGCCCGTGCGGTCGGTCAGGCTCAGGGCGATCGCCACGACAAAGCCCACGGCGAAGGCGGGCAGCAGGACGTCCAGGGCCGCGAGGTGGCCGGCCAGGGCCTCCATGCCGAGGCTCTTGAGCAGGGGCGGGACGGCGAACTGCATGATGGGGACCATGACAAAGCCGGCGATCATGCCGCAGGCCGCGCCGCGCGTGGTCAGCCCGGACCAGAACAGGCTGAGGATCATGACGGGGCAGAAGGTCGCGGCGATGCCGGACCAGCCGAAGATGATGATCCAGAACAGGGGTTTCTCGCGGTCGTGGAGGATCAGGCCCAGGCCCACGGCGAAGGCGATCAGCGAGAGGGCGATGGTGACGGTGCGGCTGAGCGAGAGCAGGCGCTCGTCGCTCATCTCGGGATGGCGGACTTTCTGCCAGTAGTCGCGCACGCCCGCGCTGGAGGCGACGACCAGCAGCGAGTCGATCGTGGACATGATCGCGCTGAGCACCATGGCGATGAACACACCGGTGAAGAACGCCGGGAGCAGCTCGATCGCGAGGTGCGGCAGGATGTTCTCCTTGACGTCGTTGATGCTCGCGACGGCGGCGCCCGAGTTGAGGGCCTCGGGGCTGTAGATCGCCCGGCCGACCATGCCGACCAGCACCGCGCCGCCGTCGGCGAAGATCGTCCAGATGACGGCGGTGATGGTGCCGGGGAGGATCTGGGCGGTGTTCTTGAGGGAGATGAAGCGGACGAAGACCTGGGGCGAGCCGAGGAAGCCGATGCCGATCGCCGCGAGGCCGATGGTGGTGAACAGCGTGCCGGTGTTCCATCCGCCCGAGGAGGGCCCCGCCTCGCCGGGGCCGTGGAGCGAGAGCAGGTGGGGGTCGATGGCGCGCAGTGCGTCGGCGACGTTGACGACGCCGCCAAAGTGAAGCGCGGCGACGATCGGCAGCACAACCAGGCCGATCAGCATCAGCGAGCCCTGGAAGACGTCGGACCAGACCACGGCCGTGAACCCGCCGCTGGTGACGTAGAGCATGACGATGCCGAATCCGGCCGCGGCGCCGAGGATGTGGTCCCACCCGAGGAAGTCGTTGAAGGCCGCGCCGGTGGCGAAGACCTGTGCCGCGGCGTAGATGGGCACGAAGATCAGCAGGGTTCCCGCGGCGATGAGCCGCAGGACGTGGCTGGAGTCGCGCAGGCGTGACTCGAGGTAATCGGGGATGGTGATCGAGTCGTACTGGTCGGTCAGTCGCTTGAAGCGGCGCGACATGAGGATCCAGGCGCCGCCGACGCCGAGCAATTCACCGAGCACGACCCAGAACGCCTGAGCCCCCAGGGCGTAGCCCATGCCCGTCAGTCCCAGCAGCAGCCAGGCGGACTCGCCGGTGGCGCGGGCGGAGAACGCGACGTTGAAGAAGCCCAGGCGCTTGTCGGAGGCGAAGTAGTCCCGGATGGTGCGGGTGCGCTTGGACGCGACAAAGCCGATCACCAGCAGAATGCCGGCGTACAGCACGATGGCGAGGAGTTTCCAGAACCCTTCCATCGGCCACCCTAGAACCCGCAGGCGGCCAGGGGGGCGAATCTGGAGGGAAACTTTTCGGGTGTGGATTCGTGAACACCCCCGGCAGGACTCGAACCTGCGACCTGCGATTTAGGAAACCGCCGCTCTATCCAACTGAGCTACGAGGGCACGGAGCGGATCGTAGGGGCAGGCGCGCGAAGACAGGGTCGCCGCGGCGGGATCCCCCGAGACTACCCTGTTGCGTGGGATTGCTGATCTGGTCCACGGTCATCGTCGGCCTGGGCGCCGTCGTGTTCCTCTTCCTGTGGTGGAAGATGGCCGATCGCGTGCTGCCCGAGGACCAGCGGCGATTCAGGCCCAAGGCCACCCCGCGCGCCGAGACCAAGCCGACGATCATCACCCTCGACAAGCCGCCCCAGGGCGAGAGTGATCGGACGCCCTGAGTGCCGCGGTACAAGCTGACCATCGCGTACGACGGCACGGCGTACCACGGGTGGCAGAAGCAGGAGGTGCCCGATGGCGCCGGCAGCGGCGCGGGCGACCCCGAGGCAGTGCGGCGCGATGACCGCGTGATCCTGCCAACGGTGCAGGAGGTGGTGGAGCAGGCAACGCGCCAGGTCGTGCGCGAGCCGGTCCGGCTGACCGGGGCCAGTCGCACGGACGCCGGCGTGCACGCCTGGGGGCAGGTCGCGGCGTTTTCCAGCGAGCCCGACGCCGAGCGGGGTGTCGGATGGCCCGGCGATCGCGGATGCGACCGGCTGGTCCTGGCGATCAACAGCCGACTGCCGGAGGACATCGTCGTGCGGGACGCGGCGATCGTGCCCGACGACTTCGACCCGATCTCTCAGGCCGTGCGCAAGGCGTACACCTACACGATCCTCGTCTCGCGCCTGCGCCCGCTTTGGGACCGTCGCTGCGTGTTCCATCTCTGGCGGACGCTCGATGCCGGGCGGATGGCGGAGGCCGCGAAGCGCATCGAGGGCGAGCACGACTTCGCGTCGTTCGCCGCGGCGGGACACGGCCGCCAGAGCACGATCCGGACGGTGCTGCGCTGCTCGGTGACCGAAGAGTGCGAGCACGGACCGGGGTCGGCGAAGCCGGGCGAACTCGCCACGGACACCAGGCGGATCCGGATCGAGGTGGTCGGAACGGGGTTTCTCTACAACATGGTCCGCATCATCGCCGGCACGCTGGTAGAGGTGGGGCGGGGGGCGATCGAGCCCGCGGCGATCCCGGGAATCCTTTCGGCGCGTGATCGACGGCGAGCGGGACCGACCCTGCCCCCCGAGGGGCTGCGCCTGGAGTGGATCGTGTATCCCCCGCTTGGCGGTGCGGTTCCTTAGGATGCCCGCTTGGCGCTGCGGATTCTGCACATCTCGACCCGCCTGATCCTGGGCGGCTCGCAAGAGAACACGGTGCTCTCGTGCGAGGGCCAGTCGCGCTCGGGCCACGAGGTGCACCTGGCCTTCGGCCCGATCTTCGGGCCCGAGGGCAGCATGCTCGACCGCGTTGGCACGTTTCGGACCGATGATGGCCGCGCGATTCAGACGCACGAGGTCGCTGATCTCGTGCGCCGGATCAGCCCCATCCGCGACCGACGGGCGCTGGGACAGCTCCGCGCGCTGATCGAGCGCATCGACCCCGACATCGTGCACACGCACTCGTCCAAGGCGGGCATCCTCGGGCGGCTGGCGGCGTGGCGGGTGCTCGGGTCGCGCGCTTCGGAACGCCGGCCGGGCATCGTGCACACCATCCACGGGCCCCCGTTCATGCCCCTCGATGGCTGGGTGCTCCGGCGCGCTTCGATCCGCCTCAAGAACTCGCTCTACGCGATCGCGGAGCGGCGTGCCGCGCGACGCTGCCATGTGCTTGTCGCGGTGGCCGACGCGATGACTCGCGAGTTCCTCGCTCGGGGCATCGGGCGCGCAGACCAGTACATCACGGTCCGCAGCGGCATGGAGGTGGACGCCTTTCTGCACGCGCGCCCCGGCGAGACGAGACGGGAGGTGCGCGCCGGCCTTGGCCTGTCGCCCGGCGACTTGGTCATCGGCACGGTCGCGCGTCTCGCCGAGCACAAGGGCCACGACGACCTCTTGGACGCGATCGGTTCGGATCTCCGTGAGCGGGGCGCGTGGAGACTCCTCTGGGTGGGTGACGGCTGGTGGCGCCATCGCCTGGAACAACGCATCGCCTCGATGGGTCTGACCGGGCGGGTCGTGCTCACAGGCCTTGTCCCCCCCGAGCGGGTGCCGGGGCTGGTGCGGGCGATGGACATCCTGGTGCACCCGAGCACGCGCGAGGGCCTGCCGCGAACCGTGCCCCAGGCCCTGCTGTCCGGGGTCGTTCCGGTCGCCTACGACGTCGACGGGACGCGCGAGGCGTGCCTGGACGGCGAGACGGGGCGACTGGTCGCGCCCGGAGATCTCGCGGGCCTGCGCGAGGCAATCCTGTATTGTGCGGATCATCCACAGGAGCGTCGGCGAATGGCCGAGACGGGCAAGGGCCGGTGTGCGGCGGCGTTCAGCGCCGAGCGGATGGTGCAATCGCTGGAAGAGGTGTACGCGATGGCGTTGGAGCGGGCGCGTGAGTAGGCAGGCTCGAACGAGGCATCCAGGGACTCGAGCGGTGATCGGACTGGCCGCCGCGGCATGGATCTCTGGCGCCGAACACGCGAGCGCCCAATTCCTCGACCTTGGAGGGGCGCCCCCGGCGCCGACCCTTGGAGACCGGACCCGGACCGGTGAACTCATCGAGACCATCGAATCGGGCATCGACCGGCTCAAGCTCCGTGCCGGTGACCGACCGGGGATCAATGCAGCGATCGCTTGGCGGGTCGTGGCCATGGCGCTGCTCAGCGCTGAGGGAGAGGATGCGTCCGAGCGAATCCTGATCGGACTGACAATGGCGGAGAACTTTGGGCCGTTCGATGCTCTTGTGCTGGGTTCGAGCGCGCCCGTCAACGCCTCTCAAGCGCTGATGCTGGCCCGGGATCTCTCGTCGGGCGATCTTCCCGCCGATCTGGCGGAGCTGGATCGGCTGCTTCGCGACGCCTTGGCCGAGGTGGCAGGCGTGCCAGCCGATGCGCCCCAGGCCTATGGCTGGATCGACGCGACGCCGCGGAAGGACCCGCCGCCGGCGCTCGATGCGCTGCTCGAGCGTTGGCAGTCCGCGGGCGTGCTGGACACGGGAGCCGCGGAACGCCTGGCGCCGGTCGCATCGACCCTGGCGCTGACTCAGTCGTGGCGCGTGTACGCCCCGGCCGGTCGCCGCCTGATCGACGACATCGCCGACGCGGCCCGCGTGCTGTCGATCGGCGAAGATGCGCTCGAGGCGCCGATGCGCTCCGCCCTGATCGCGGAATTCGCCGACGCCGCCCCCGGTGTTCTTGAGCCGGAGCTGCGCGACGCTTGCCTGCAGCACCTGGCCCAGCTCGGCCAGATTGCCGACGTCGTTGATCTCAGCATGCGGATCGAGGAACGCGACGCGAGGATCGCCGTGCGAGACGCCGTGGGCGCGGTGATTGCGCAGAGCCAATCGCAGCGCCCCGATCGCGTGCGACTGGGTGGCGCGGTGCGCGCTTTGCGACTTGCGCTCGCGCGCGCCGAACTTCCGGACGAGACGATGATCGTGCGCCAGCTCCGCCCGGCGTGGCGGGCCCTGCTGGTCCGCGCTCGAGAGAGTGAGCAGGCGTTGCTCCGAGTGGTCGACCAGACGCTCTTGGCCCCCGACGCGATGACAGACCCCGCGGTCGTTGGCGCGATCGCCGTGCACGGCCAGGCCATCGACGATCTACTGGGCATGTACGCCCTCCACGCGGTGCTCGTCGATCCGCAACGCTCCGGGAGGGACCCACCGGTCCGCGAAGATCGACGGATGCTCGCCGAACGATCGCTGCGTCTGGGTCAGTCGCTGGCACGAGCGGATGAGGCCGACTCGGCACGCGTCGAAGTGCGTCTCTTCCGCACGCAGGTCGAGGCGTTCATGGAGCTCCCCGGTGAAGGAGCGCTTCGGGCGATGACCACCGATCCGGCGACCGCGCCCGTGCTCGAATCGACCACCGATGGGCTCGCCGTCCGCCTGTTCGACGACATCGACGCGACGCGCTCGGCCTGGCTGGGCGCCTGGGCGGAGAACTCGACCTCGGCGCGCGACGAGGCCGCCGCCCGCCTCGCCTCCCTTTCACGCCTGACCGCGATGCTTGCCGACGCCGTCGTGCCGCTGGCAGAGGTGCGAGGGGTGCCCTCCACTCTCAACGCATGGCCCGGCTGGGAGGTGTCACGCGCGGCACTCTCAATCCTCGTCCAGGGTCTCGAGGGCCAACTCGCGCAGACAACTCGCCTGATGCTCGAGGGCGACGCCTCCCGAGCGACCGAACGGCTGACAACGATCGAACGCGAACACGCCGCGGTCCGGCTGCTCTCGCGGCTCGAGCGCGAGTCATCGGCCAGGGGCCTCTCGCCGAGGTCCGACGCCCCGATCGATCTCATCCTCGAGCTGGGCGCCGGCACACCCGATCCGCGCGTCTCGTGGATGTTCGAGTCTCGCCATCAGCTCGCGGAGATCTGCCGGTACGCCGCGGAGCTGCCGGTGGCCCGCTATCGGAATCTGCCCCAGCTCGAGCGGGAGATTCGGCGGTACGTCAACGACGTGGCAGAACGCGTTCTGGAGCGCATCGGGCCCGAGCGCCGGACTGCGGAGAGCGCCTGACCGCTACCGCAGCTTGATCGATGCGAGACCGAGCACCACCAGCACGATCGCGACGATCCACGCCCGGCTGACCACCTGCTGCTCAGTCCATCCCGACAGGTGCAGGTGGTGGTGGTACGGCGCGCACTTGAAGATCCGCTTGCCGCCCGTGGATCGGAAGTACCCGACCTGGAGCACGACCGACGCGATCTCCATGAGGAACACGCCGCTCATCAGCAGCAGGACGATCTCCTGTCGGATCACAATCGAGATGTACGCGAGCAGCCCGCCCAGGCACAGCGAGCCCGTATCGCCCATGAAGACTTGCGCCGGCGAGCAGTTCCACCACAGGAAGCCCAGGCACGCCCCCGCCGTCGCGCCCGCCAGCACGCCCACCTCGCTCGCACCGGGGATGTGCGGCACCAGCAGGTATTGTGCGTTGGTGGAAGAACCCGCGATCAGCGCCAGAACGACCAGGCCCAGAAAGACGAACGCGCTGATCCCGGCCGCCAGCCCGTCCATGCCGTCGGTGATGTTCACCGCGTTGCTCATGCCCGCGATCAGCAGGATCGCTACCACGACATAAGCCATGCGAGGCAGCAGGATCACCGCCGATGCGGGCTCCATCGTGCCTCCGGGCTCGTACGACCGCTGGAACGGGAGGTTCAGCGCCCGCGCGAACGCGATGCCCTCGCTCTGTGCGTGCGAGTAGGCGAACCACCCGACGAGCAAGCCCAGCCCGAGTTGGAAGACCAGCTTCTCCCACGCAAACAGGCCCTGCCGCCCGCCACCCCGACGCGACGCGGTGAGCTTGAGCCAATCGTCGACCCCGCCGAGCACCGCCATCCACAGCAGCACGAGCAGACCCAGCGTCACCCAGAAGACCCGGATGTCCGCGAGTGTGACCGTCGACACCAGGATCGCCCCGGCGATCAGTACTCCTCCCATGGTCGGTGTCTTGGCCTTGCTCGCGGTGTGGGCGCGAAGGGCCTCGGCGTCGCTCAGTCCCGAGTCGCCGATCTTCATCCGCAGCAGGTACCGGATGGTGCGCCGCCCGAGCAGCAGCACGATCAGGAATGAGAACGCCGCGCTCGACAGCACACGGAACTCGATCTGATCGAGCACGCGAACGTACCGGTACAGGCCTTGTGCATCCAGCCAGCCGCGGGTCTCGTCGAGCAGGAGGTAGAGCATTCCTCGCTATCGCGCCCCCGCCGGGCTTGGGCTCAGGGCGCTGATCAGCCGCTCCATACGCATCCCGCGCGACCCCTTCAGGAGCACGACGTCGCCCGCGCGCACCTGCCCGGCCACGAGCAGCGCCGTCTCTTCGTCCATCGACCTGGCGAAGAGTGTCGGCGTTCGCTCCCGACGTGCCACCAACGCACGCCTCGCCCCGGACATCGCCGGGCCGATGAACACCCCAAGGCCAAGCCGATCCACTCGCGCTAACGCGGCCCCGATCTCTGTGTGCGCCGAGGGCCCTTCGGGACCGAGCTCGAGCATGTCCCCGAGCACGGCCACCCGCCGCTGTGCCCCAGGCCACGACGCGAGCGCCCCGATGGCCGCCAGCATGGACTCTGGATTGGCGTTGTATGCGTCGTTGAGAACCGTGACGTCTCCGACCTGCATGGGCGTCAATCGCATCTCCGCGGGACGGGCGTTCGCCAGCGCCGCGGCGATCTGGGCGTCGTTCAAACCGAACCGGCGCGCCACCTCCACCGCCATCGCGGCGTTGCTGGCGTTATGCGCCCCAAGGAGCGGCGTGAAGAATTCGGCACCGCCCGAGCGGAAGGTCACGCCAGATGAGCTCGATCGAATGTCACACACGCGAACATCCGCGTCATCGGCCACGCCGACCCACGTCACGTCTGGCCGGTCTCGCAGCAACGCGCGGAGCGCGGGCGAATCGGCCGTTGCAATCGTCTGGCCGCCCGCTGCAACGCCCAGAGCGATCGAGGCCTTCTCCCGCACGACGCCCTCGATCGAGCCGAGACCCTGGAGGTGCGCCCGCCCGATGGAAGTGATGACGGCCAGATCGGGCCTGAGCACGCCCGCGAGGCGCGCGATCTCTCCCGGCCCGCTCGATCCCACCTCGCACACGAGGTACGCGTCCCGCTCACGAGCGCCCAGAATGGTCAGCGATAGCCCAAGATCGTTGTTGTAGCTCTTGATCGACGCCGTCCCTGATCTCTGCGCCCCCAGCACCGCATCGATCAGACGCGTGGTTGTGGTCTTCCCGCACGAGCCCGTCACCCCGACACCCCGCACGCCCCGCAGCGTGCTCGATCGGTAGTCCACCGCCATCGCGAGCAGTGCTTCACGACACGACTCCACCAGGAGCACGCCGAATCCCTCCGGCATCGCGCCCCGCGCCGCAGCCTCGTCCTCGACAATGGCCATCGAGGCTCCGGCCCGCTTCGCGTCGGGCAGGAATCGATGCCCATCGGTCCGCTCGCCGCGAAGCGCGACGAAGACCTCTCCGGGACGAACCAGCCTCGAATCGATGGCCGCACCCCACACCCCACGCGCGTCCGGCGGGGGCTGGGCGAGCCACGTGCCGCGAACGATCTCGGCGACGTGCGAGAGAGTGCTCATGATCCGACCGCCCTTCGCGCCGCGCCCGAGGGCGCGCGGCGCCGGAGCGCTGCCGACGCCACCTCGCGATCATCGAAATGACGCCGCACGGTCCCGCCCTGGCCGTCGGGCATGATCTGCTCGGTCTCATGCCCCTTGCCCGCAATCAGGACGATGTCGTCATCGTGGGCCGACAGGATCGCGCTCTCGATCGCCGCTTCCCGCGCCTCGATCACCGATGTCCGCAGCCGTGCGCTGGGGTCCATGCCCCGCAGAATCTCGTCGATGATGGCTCGCGGATCTTCCGTCCTGGGATTGTCGCTGGTCACGAAGATCCGGTCCGCCTCCTGGGCCGCCCGCCCCATGCGTGCGCGCTTGGTCCGGTCGCGATCGCCGCCGCACCCGAACACGAGGATCAGCTTGCCCCGCCCGGCGACCCCCCGAAGCACGCCCAACACCGTGCGCAACGAGTCGTCGCTGTGGGCGAAGTCCACGTACACCTCCGGCACGCCAGCCCCGGCCCGCTCCAGCCTGCCCGGCGGCGCCTCGATCCGCTCAAGCCCGGCTCGAAGCGCATCGGTTGGTGCCCCCGCCGCCCACGCCGCGGCACACGCCTGCAGCAGGTTCATCGCATTGTGCCGCCCGAGCAGGCCTACCCTCGCATCCAGGCACCCCCAGGGTCCCGCCAGCCGCAGCGACATCCCGGCCCGGTCCTGCTCATCGATCGCCGCAACGCAGTCCGCCCGGCCCGCAACCGCGCAGGACAACGGCCGGGCGCGAGTCCGTCCGCACACCCGCTCAGCCCACGGATCCTCGCGATTGAAGATCGCCCAGCCATCCGGGGGGAGCGATTGGAACAGGATCGCCTTGGCGTCCGCATACGCGTCCATCGTGGCGTGGTAGTCCAGGTGGTCACCCGTAAGGTTGGTGAACACCCCGATCCGGAATGCCAGAGCCGCGGTCCGGCCCTGCGCCAGCGCGTGGCTCGAGACCTCCATCGCGCACGAGTCGCACCCGTGGCGCACCATGCGCGCCAGTGTCTCACTCAACTCAATCGACATCGGAGTGGTCAGCGACGACCGCTGGCGTGCCGCCCCATCATCGGTCACCACCGTCCCGATCAGACCGCATCGGCGCCCCGCACTCATGAGGATCTGCTGCACACCATGGGCGATGGTGGTCTTGCCGTTGGTCCCCGTGATGCCGATCAACCGCAGATGGGCCGACGGCTCACCATGGAAACGCTCTCCCATCCTCGCGCTCGACAGCGCCAGATCCGGCGCCCAGAGCCCCGCCCCTCGCGGCAGACGGCCCGCGAACTCACGATCGTCCGACACGATCGCGATCGCGCCCGCACGCAACGCCGCCTCCGCAAACGCCCGCCCGTCGTGCCGCGCCCCGCGCCGGGCGATGAACACCGTCCCCGGCGCCACGCGATCGCTGCGCTCCGTCACGCCCCGAACCACCGCCGGGGCGGCGTCGCCCCGTGCCGGCTCGACGCCCAATCCTTGGATCAACTCTGTGAGCAGCACCGCTCGCCCCGCCAGACCATGTTCCGCCAGCGCTCGGCGCCGCCCGACGCCGGCCCGCCCGGATTTCGGGCCATTTCGGGCCATATCGGCACGCGATTGCGCTCGGGTCTCACAAATGCCGCCACGCGAGCAGCATAGCGATCAGGGCAGAATGAGCATCGCATCGCCGAAGCTGTAGAAGCGATATCGCCGGTCGATCGCGTGCCTGTAGATCCCCAGAACATCCTTCACCCCGCCGGGGAACAGCGCCGCGACCATCGCCAACAGCGTCGATCGAGGCAGGTGGAAGTTCGTCAGCAGCCCGTGCGTCCACCGAAGTCGGTATCCCGGGGTGATCAGCAGCCGCGTTCGGATCGGGTGCGGAGTTCCCCGGCCCGACGCGTACGTCTCGAGCGTCCTCGCGGCGGTCGTGCCCACGGCGATCACCCGACCGGGCCTGACGCCCGAAGCGCGGTCCCGAACCGCGTCGATCGTCTCCCGATCCATCGAACACCATTCCTCGTGCATCGGATGATCTTCGATCACCTCGGACTCCACCGGCCGGAAGGTGCCGGTGCCAACGTGCAGAACGACGCCGCGTACCTCCACTCCGTGAGATCGAACCGCCTCGAGCACCGGTTCGGTGAAGTGCAGGCCCGCCGTGGGCGCCGCGATCGAGCCCGCCTCTCGGGCGTAGACGGTCTGGTACTGCCCTCGATCCGCGGCGTCGTCGCACGCCTCCTCCCGATTCCTCCGCGCCGCGAGGATGTATGGCGGGAGAGGAGCCAGACCAACACGCGACAGCACGGTTTCCGCGCCGTCCGTCGGGCTCACAGCAACCACCCATGCCCCCGGCTCGGCAACACTGGGCTCCATGAGCGTCAGCCGCACATCCGACGGCAACCCATGGCGATCGAAGACCTCCACGACTGCCCCGGCCCGGAATCGCCGGGCCTTGAGCATGACCTCCCATGTGCCGGCTTCCCGCTCCTCGCTGAGGAACAGGCCTTGAACTCCACCCCGGGTGTCCGTTCGCCGGCCAACGAATCGGGCGGGCAGCACCCTCGATCGATTGACCACCAACAGGTCGTCCCGAAGCAGCAGGTCCGGAAGGTCCGACACCTGCCGATCCTGGATCGAGTCGGGAACAGATCTCCGAACCACGAGCAGCCTCGCGCTCTCTCGAGGGACGGCCGGGTGGGTCGCGATCAGGTCGGTCGGCAAGTCGTAGTCGAGCGCATCGGTCCTGAGCATCGGCGCCCCCCACGCGTTCCCAGGCCGCTGCGCGTTGTCTCGCCGCCACAAGTGGGTGTCTCGAATCCGCGACACGTCGCACAGCCGGACCGGGCGGCCCGACCCCTTCGCATCACCTCTGACGCCGGCCGGGCGCCGTGCGGGATCTTATGGGCCGAGCCCGATCTCCCCTGGTTCGGCATGCCATTCGTCGCTCGTCTGGCGATGGTCGAGGGAATCGCCTCATCCTGGGTCCCGCCTCCCCGGTACGTCGAGGCGACCGCCTCCTCCGTCGTCTGTCCCGACGCCCCCTCTGCTCCGGTTCGCGCAGTGGATCTGCTGGAGGACCTTCCCGGCTCCGTGCCTTTCTCCGTCCATCTGGCCAAAGAGAACGCTCGCACGCGAATCCAGTCCGTCCCGCGCGCCAATTCGACCCGGATGGGGGTCCCGTCCTCTCGGTCCAGCCCTACCGGCGGCCCGGGGCGATCTGCCGCGCCCTCCAGGCCCCGCGCGTGCGGATGCCATCCGGATGAACCCGAGGTAGCGCGGCGAATCCGCCAGGCCTACACCATCACACGCCACCTCGGATCGGGCTCTATCCTCGACGTCATGGCCTGAGCCAGGCGACCTTCCCTCGATACACTCGACCTCGTGGGGGCGCCGAATCCGGCCATCGACGTGCTGCGCCTGACGTTGCTTCCGGGCGTCGGACCCGTGCGGTTTGATCGCCTCGTGCAACGGTTCGGTGATGCCTCGCGCGTGCTGGCCGCATCGGCCGCAGAACTTGAACTCGTTCCGGGCATCGGCGCCGCGACGGCGCGGAGCATCCTCGAAGGACAGCGCGAGGTGAATGCGCTGGTCGAGCAGGAACTGGCACACGCCGACCGGCTTGGCGTGCGTCTGATCGCCAAAGGACAGAGCGACTATCCCCCCCTGCTCGCGACGATCCCATCGGCGCCGCCGCTCCTATACGTTCGGGGCGTTCTGCCCGGCTCAATCCCACCGGCCTATGCCGTCGCCATCGTGGGCTCGCGCCGCTGCACGGCGTACGGGATCGAGCAGGCCGAGCGGTTCGGCGGAGTCCTCGCTCGATCCGGCTTGGTGATCGTGTCTGGAGGCGCGAGAGGAATCGATACCGCCGCTCATCGCGGCGCTGTCCGCAGCGCCGGACGCACGATCGTCGTACTCGGCTGCGGCCTGGGAACCTGCTACCCGCCGGAGAACCGGGACTTCTTCGAAGAGATCGTCCGGCAGGGCAAGGGGTGCCTCGTCTCGGAACTGCCCATGCAGACCGCACCGAACGCGGAGAATTTCCCGGCGCGGAACCGCATCATTTCGGGCCTCAGCCTCGGCGTGCTCGTCATCGAAGCGGGAGTCAGCTCAGGGGCCCGTATCACCGCGCGGCTGGCCGTGGAGGAGCACGGACGTGAGGTCATGGCGTTGCCCGGACGGGTCGATTCCGCGGCGAGCCAGGGAGCCAACGAACTCATCAAGGCCGGTGAGGCCGCGCTTGTCACCTCTCCGGCGGACGTGCTTCAGATTCTCGAGGCGCCGGCCAGCCATCAATTCGCAGGCACCCACGACGCTCGCTACCAGGGCGCCCCCAGCGACCAGGATCTCGGAGCACGCCTGCACGATCTCTCCGTGGGCGTCGCCGATGTGCGACGCAGTATCCTCGCGGCCCTCTCCAGCCCCATGACGCTGGATCAACTCGTCGAAGCCACAGCGTTACCTCCTTCTCGCCTCCAGGCGGAGCTAACCATGCTGGAGATCGAGCGGCGCGTGCGGCGCGATGGCGGCGTGCTGAGTCTGGTTCGGGGCTCCGCCCCCAAAGGGTGACGCAAGCCGCGCTCTGGCAATGCCTTGCAGTTCGCGAGAGACTCGACCAGGCAGCGCGAGATCGAGCTCTGTGTCGCTGAAATGAGCCGTTCCATCGGTCAGGAACGACGGCGAATCGCCCTCGCAGGTCCGATTTGTGTGGACCATGCTTGGCCTATCGACATCCAAACTTTTTTGAGCCTTGGGACTGGTCTTGCCGAGAGATGGGTCGTAGGATGTTTGGACGTTGCCGATCCGAACTGGTTCGATTCGGCACACGGGCGGGAAGGAGTCCTGTCCATGGAACGGCGTGCAGCGCGCGTCGGATCAGGTCCAACAGGTGGCGACCACCTGACGGACCTCGGGGCACGGAGGACTCGACATGCGGTCGATTGGAAGCGCTCTCGTGCGCTTGGGACCGGGGGGCGAATTCGTTCGGGATTTCGCGCCCGATCAGTCCGGGCGAATCGCGGAGGTGGAGCGGAAACGAATCAGACCGGTCGAGCGGGCCAGGCGCCGGGCCTTCCGGGCTGCGGCTACCCGCTTGGGTTCGGTCGCCGCGATCGAGCGATTGATCGCAGAGCAAAGCAGCACCTTGACTCGCCTGGCGACGTCATTCGCCCGGCGTCTGGAAGCCGCGAACGGTGGCGCGGCACGGTTCGGGGGATCTCCCCCGTCTTATAGAGAGGGCCTCACCTATGAACCTCACTCCCAAACAGCTTCGAATCCTCAAACTGATTCGGGACTGGCGGGTCCGTCATGGCTATTCGCCGACGATGCAGGAACTGGCCGACGAGATCGGCGTCAGCAAGGTCACGGTCTTCGAGCACGTCGAGGCGCTCATCAAGAAGGGCGCGCTCATTCGAGAGCCAAACAAGGCTCGCTCTTTGTCCATCGCTGAGGGCGTCTCGGTCCCGGACGAGGCCCGGCCACTGCGGTTTCCGCTGGTCGGCAAGATCGCCGCGGGTCACCCCATCGAGAAGGTCCCGGACATGGACGAAGTGGACCTCGGAGAGGTGCTGGGTGCCTCTCTGGAAAGCGCCTCGTCAACCTTCGCCCTCAAGGTCGAGGGGGACTCGATGCGTGACGAGGGCATTCTCGACGGCGATCTCGTCCTGATCGAGCGCACCCAGGTCGCCCGAAACGGCGATCGGGTCGTGGCGCTGCTCCCCGACGGCTCCACCACCCTCAAGTCGTTCTACAAGGAAGACGACCACATCCGTCTCCAGCCGGCCAACCCCATGTTCGAACCCATCAGGGTCAAGTTCTGCCAGATCCAGGGCGTCGTGAAGGGCGTCGTGCGCCGGTACTGATTCGGTTCGCGAGGGAGAGGAGAGAGCGGACCAGCGCCCGGGGGGATCCCGCGGGCGCTTGGGCCGTTGGCAACCCGACCCCGCGCCCGAAGGTACCCCCTTCCACCATACCCGGAGGTCCTTCCATGCGCCTTGCCAGCCTCGCTCTATGTATCGGACTGCTCGCGACTTCCGCAGTCGCGGACCCGGGCACCCTCGTCGTCCTCAACAAGAGCGAGGCAACCGCCTCGGTCATCGATGAGGCGACCGGTTCGGAGCTGTTCCGGCTCGAAACGGGCGCTGGCCCACACGAAGTCGCTGTCAGTCCCGACGGTCGCTGGGCCGTGGTCGCAGACTACGGACCGGGCCAGACCCCCGGCCACACGCTGAGCGTTCTGGATCTTCAGGGCCGCGAACGAACGGCCGTCATCGAACTGGGCAACCACACCCGCCCGCACGGCATCGTGTTCACTCCCGACGGCTCACGCGTTGTCGTGACCACGGAGGGCAGCATGCGGGTGCTTGCCGTCGATCTCGAGTCGCAGGAAATCGTCGCGAGTCTCCCCACCCGCGCCCAGATCAGCCACATGGTCGTGCTCACCCCCACCGGCCGCGCGGCGTTCGTCACCAACATCGGCTCGGGAACCGTCACCGTCCTCGATCTCGAACACAGGGAGTACGTCGCCGACGTTCGCACGGGTGCCGGGACCGAGGGCATCGACATCTCCCCCGACGGCAAGGAGGTGTGGGTTACAAACCGCGACGACGACACCATCAGCATCATCGACACTCGCGTGCTGAGCGTGACCCAGACGCTCCCGTGCGGCTCGTTCCCGATCCGATGCAAGTTCACGCCCGACGGCTCGCGGGTGCTGGTCTCGTGCGCCCGAAGTGGCGAGGTCGCCGTGTTCGACGCCCAGGCGAGACAGCAGATCGATCGCATCAAGATCGAACTCAAGGCCGAGGCCCAGGATGGACGGGTGTTCGGCAACGCCTTCGGCGACAGCCCGGTTCCCATCGGGATCCTCATCCCGCCCGACGGAGACACGGCCTATGTCGCCAACGCCGGGGCCGACGCCATCGCGGTGATCGATCTCGCGACGCTCAAGGTGACCGGCATTGTCAAGGCCGGGCGCGAGCCCGACGGCATGGCGTGGTCGAGACTGGTGCTCACGACCGACGACGCGCCAGGCCGACCGGGCTCGACCGTCGAGGCCGGCTCCTGAGAGCGCAGAACCGCTCGCGCAGCCGACGCCCATAGCACACACCGCCGACATCGCGGCGAACCCCGAAGAGCCGTGCGGTGTATCGCTGCCATGTCCACCGACTCGCTCGCGCCAGACGTTCGGCGCATGCGGCGCACGCGTCTGTCGGCCGTGATGATCGTCCTCGCGTGGATCGCCGTTCTTGCAGCCCTGCTCTATCGGCCCACGTTCAGGGAAGAAGGGCCGATGCTGATCCTGGGATGGGCGCTGTTCATGCTCCGGACCTTTCTGAGCGTCGCTGGCGTCGGCGCCCTTGCGATCGCCGTCGCGATGCTCGCCACGCGGCGCCGGCGGCTCGCGGTGGCGTGCGCCCTGCTGGCTGGCGTCTGCGCCGCGCCGGCCGTCTCTATCCTTCGTACGCAGGGCGAGGCCGAGCCCATCGAGCAGCCACTCCGCGTGATGAGCTTCAACGTGCTCGCAATCAACCGCAATCACGACGCCGTCGCGCGGGAGATTGTCCGACAAGACCCCGACGTGCTCCTGATCCTCGAGTGCACGCCGAGATGGGAATCAGAACTGTGCGAGCGTCTGGGGGATTCCTATCCGCACCGCCAGACCATCTGGTGGAACGACCGGTTCGGCATGATGCTGCTGTCGCGCCGGCGCTTCGACTCGACGCGCGTGCTCGGCCGCTTCGGACGCCCCTGCGTGCGCGCCGAGATCGGCTCGGGCAACGGCGCCATCGTGCTCTACGGGGTGCACTACCCGCACCCCGTCACGCCCAAGAGAGTCCACGCCGCGTGGCAGATGTTTGCCGACACGCTCGAACTCGCGGCCGATGAGACCCTGCCGGTGGTGATCATGGGCGACTGCAACTTCGGCTCGACCAGCCCGCAGACGCCGGCGCTGGCCCGGGCCGGATTCCGCGACGCCCAGGCGATCTGCGGGCAGGGCCTGGGGATGACGTGGTCGGCGCGCGGGCCGTTCTCACTGCTGCCCGGCGCGCGGATCGATCACATCTTCATCGGTCAGGGCCTGGCATGCTCGGGCGCGTGGACCGGGCGGGCCTCGGGCAGCGATCATCGCCCGGTCATCGCCGACATCGGCCGGACCCGCGCCCCGCTCAGATCCGCGGGCGATTGATCCAGCCGTACGGCTGGCCCCGGTCGGTCACGCGGAAGAACCGGTCGAGACCCTTCGTGCGCACGTATACGTCGTTGGCCTCGAAGTCGTCCCTGCTCTCGCGGATTGTCGGATCAACGCCGGTGGCCGGCTTGTAATACATCACCGAGCCCTCGAGCAGGCCAAAGTGCCCGCCGTGGTCGTGGCGGAGCGTCAATTGATCCTGATTGCCCCACTCTCCTTCGGTGAACTGATCATTGAAGAAATATACGCTCTCTTCTGCGAACAGAGGCAAGCCCGGAAAAAGCGTGAAGTCGGCGGCCCGCGTGTTCGCGTACGCGATGGGGGTGGATTGCGCGGGGTTATTGAGGAAGTAGGTGAAGATCTGCAGACTCAGCCGCGCCCCCTGGGTCTCATCGAACATCGTGTAGTCGGTGTTCACGCCGGACTTGCTCTCGAAGAGATCCGAGCCCCGGTCCTCTCCATAGCGATTCCGCCTGCGATTCGTCGGGCACTCCGTGATCTTGTCCATGCGATCGACGTACTCGAACAGCTGTCCGAGCTCGCCCGGGATCGGGTTCCCGGCCGCGTCTCGCCTGAACAGCCACTGTCGCGATTCCCAGATTTGCTCGTCGTTGACATCGGCATACATGAAAGACGCCATCAGGATCTGCTTCAGGTTGCTGGCGCAGATCGTGCGGCGGGCGGTCTCACGAGTTCCCCCCAGGGCTGGCAAGAGAATCGCGATTAGCACCGCGATGATCGCGATCACCACCAACAACTCGATGAGCGTGAACGCCCTTCTCTGCATCGGCCATCTCCGTTGGAACGAACCGTCCAGCGCCAACCGGCAGCATACACGCAGATGCCCCGAACTCCTACCGGTCGCGGGCAAGTTCGGCCAGTTCCCGGGCCGTCTCGTCGGGGTCGAAGGGCTGCCAAGCCACCTCGATCTCGAGGGCCCGCCCCAGCCGCCGGTGGTAATCGGCTCGCGGAATCTCGTGGCACCCGAACTGGCCCAGATGCGGATTTCTGAACTGTGTATCGAAGAGCATCACACCCCGACGGGCGCAGTGCCTCAGCGCGTGGATCAGACAGACCTTCGAGGCATCGCGCCCGCCCCGAGCCGGTTGGCAGAACATGCTCTCCGCGGCGAAGAGGCCTCCGATCTGCAGGCCATACAGCCCACCGACGAGGACCTCGCCGTGCTCCGGCGTATCTCTCCAAGCCTCGACCGAATGGGCGTGTCCTTCCTCAAAGAGCACGCTGAACGCATAGATGATGCGGTCGTCGATCCAGGTATCGCGGCTGACCGACGGTGTCGAGGCCTTCCGCGGCGCGGCACATCCGCGGATCACATCGCCAAACGCCCGGTCGGTCGTGACCCGGAACCGGCCGGACCGGATGGTTCGCGCCAGTCTTGATGGCACGATCAGTCCCCCGTCGAGGGACAGGGGCATGATGCCGCGTCGCTTGGAATCGCAGAGGTAGACGTTTCCGGACCCCGGATCGGCCATGGGAAACAGACCGCGCCGATAGGCATCGAGAAGTTCGGTCACGATCTGGTCGCGCAGGTTTCGCATGAACCGGCGGTATTCTTGGCGCGCCCGCGTCACGGACCCGTACAATCTCCGGGAATGCCGGGCGATTCGGCGTACATCTCGGTGGTGCAATGGCCCGACGGGATGACCGAGGAAGAGCGGGTCGCGGCGGTTCGATCGAGCGTCGGGCTCGACGATTTCGCGGCCCGTGCCCTCGTGCGACGCGGAGCGCCCCTCGTGCTGCGCCGCGTCGAGGAGCCGGGCATCGAGGGGGCGTTGGTTGATCTGGAGCGTCGAGGGGTGGTCGCGTTCGCGGCGTCCGTCTCGCAGTTGAAAGCCGTCAAGGCGGCGCGGCGGGTCAAGCGGTTGTTTCCGGCTCCAGGCGGGTACGTGTGCGAAATGTGGAAAGGCGAGGGCGAGCCACTCAAGCACAAGGACGGCTTTCTGCTCGTCAGGGCCACCCTGCGCAACACGACGACCAGGACGACTGGCAGCACCGATCGGACCTCGGTGGCCGCGGGCTATTACGTGGGGGGCTTGGCAGGCGCAGCATTCGCCGCGTCGATCACCGGTTCCCCCGATCGAACGACCCGAACAGCCCTGACCGAGATCCTCGACGTGTACCTCGCGGACGGACGGTGCCTTCGTTTGGACGGCGACAAGCTGAACTTCGACGTCCTCGGAGCGGACAAGGGCATCACCGACCGCCAGAACATGACCCTGCTCTGCGATCGGCTTCGGTCTCAGATGCCCGGAGCGATGTACGACACGGCCTTCGAGACATTTGCCTGCCCGCCGCAGATCGCCCGCGAGGGCGTGCGGTACGTCGGAAACGCGTCGGTTCGGACCCGCAATGATCGCGCGCCCTTCGAGTTCTACTCGGCCTGGGCGTTCCTGCTGTATCGGTACCTGCTGACACCCGGGGCGTCCGTGGGAGGCTGAGCCGGATCCTCGCTCGGGGGCTCGAAACCCGGACGGGGAGATTCCGAAAGAACCATGGGAGGTGGCCATCGATGCCGGAAGACCAGATCATCCAGAAGCTGCTCGAACCCGACATGGCGGTGCTGGTGATCGGGGGGACCATCGCGGTTGTCGCGATTGTGTTCAGCACCCTCACCGGCATGATCAAGTCGATCGCCCGAGAGCGCACCCGGCGCGAGATCGCCGCGTACATCGCCGAGGGCACCATGACCCCCGATCAGGGCGAACGCCTGATCAAGGCCGGCCAGAAGGTCAGTTAGAGAGGAACTGATGCCAACGCTGGCGGCCACTGAACAAGGCATGGTGATGATGCTGGCCTGCGCGGGCGTCGCGTTCACGTGGGTGATCGCCGCGACCATCCACGCCGTCAAGCGTGATCGCGCGCGCGAGGAGACGCGGCGTGAGATCGCCGCGTATGTTGCCGAGGGCTCCATGACCGCCGAAGAGGGCGAGAGGCTGCTCTCGGCCAAGTCCGGCCAGGAGTCCTAGCCCCGGGAGGAACGCCGTGCTGCTCGCCCTCGCAGAGAATCAGCAGAGCGTGGTGATGATCCTGGCCGCGTGCGGTGTGATCTTCACGTGGATCATCGCCGCGACGATCCATGCGGTGAAGCGCGATCGGCAGCGCGAGCAGACCAGGCGTGAGATCGCGGCGTATGTCGCGGAAGGCTCGATGAGCGCCGAGCAGGGTGAGCGGCTGCTGGCCGCCAAGCCGAACGATTCGCGCGGGACCTGAGCCGCCCGGTGGCGGGTGCGTGGGAGGATGACCGATGCCGATGCTGGCGCTGGCGGACGAGCAGGTGTTCATCATTGCGATCGTCGGGGCCGGCGGTGGCATGCTGGTGGCGCTCGTGGCGATCGTGATGGACGGGGCGAGGAAGATCAGCCAGACTCGCCAGCGCGAAGAGTCTCGGCGAGAGATCGCCGCGTATGTCGCCGAGGGGTCCATCTCGCCGCAGGACGCCGAGCGGATTCTTCGGGCGGGCAACGGGCGGGGCCTGCGCGAGGCGGTGGAGTCGGCGCGGGACGCGATCCACTCGTTCAGGAATGGGCCTCGCCAGACGCCCGAGTCGTCCTGACCAGGGCGCGAAGCGTCTCGGCCACCGACCAGGCCTGCGCCACACAGCCGCCCGGGCGCCGCGGCGACCCGTCGGCATCGAACACTTCGGCCAGTTGGCCCACGCAGGGATCGCCGATGCGCTCGATCATCGATTCGAGGACGCGTCGCGCGTGCGAGATCGTCTCGGCCTTGTGACCCCTGACCAGCAGCACCGCGTCGATGTAGGCGCCGATGAGCCAAGGCCAGACGGTGCCGTTGTGGTACGCGCGATCCCGATCGAACAGCGGTCCGTCGAACCGTGCCTCGTAATTCGGTGCGCTCGGCGACAGCGTGCGCAGTCCCTCGGGCGTGAGCAGTTCGCGTTCGATGGTCGCCAGCAGCGCCCGCTGCCTGTCGGGAGGGAGGATCGCGGGCTCGAACGCCAGCGCGAAGACCTGGTTCGGCCGGATCTCGTCGACGGGTTGCCACACGCCGTGCCGATCCCGCTCGAGCCGGTCGAACAGGCAGTTCGCTCCCGAGTTCCAGAGGAGTTCCATGAAGCTCTCTGCGACCCGGGCCGCGAGCGTTCGCAACTCGGCCGCACGCGTCGGATCCTCGTCGTCGATCATCCGGGCGGCCACGAGCAACGCATGGTGCCAGAGCGCATTGATCTCCACGGCCTTGCCGTGCCTGGGCGTGAAGACGACGCCGTCTCGAGCCGCGTCCATCCAGGTGAGCTGCGTCGACTCGGACCCGGCCCGAATCAGCCCATCGGCGGGGTCCATCGCGATACCGAAGTCGGTGCCGTGGGTGTACGCGTCGACGACCGCTCTGCATGCTCGTCGCAGCCACGACGGCGCAGTTCGGCCCGAAGTCTCCTCCCACGCGCCCGCGGCGCGGACGAACCACATCGAGGCGTCCACGGTGTTGAACCGCGCTTCGCCGGTCTGCTCCTCGAAGCGGTTGGGGATCAGGCCATGGCGCTGGCTCTTTGACCAGGTCTCGAGCACCGACAGGGCCTCGTCGTAGCGCCCGGTGGAGAGCATCAGGCCCGGCAGCGCGATGAAAGTGTCCCTTCCCCAGTCGCCGAACCACGGGTACCCCGCGATAACGCTCAGGCCCTTGACGTGGGCACTCTCCCGCCGGACGACGAACTGGTCGGCGGCCCGAACCAGCGCCGCGATCGCGCGCTGGTCGTCGCTTGCGAGCCGGTCCCCGCCGGCCCGAACGATGGCATGGCGCGTGTGCTCGGCCACGCGTCGATCCCTGGCCGCGGCGTCGTCGGTGATCGAGACCGAGGGCATCGCGTCGGTCGAGGCGAACAGTGTCATCACGCTGGTGCCGCCGGCGGGCACGGTGGTCCAGTCGAGCGCGCCGGGACAGTACAGGTCCTCGATGCAGTCGAGCCCGCGCTCGGCCTCCAGGTCATAGATCAGGGCCTTCCACCACGACTCGTCACGCCGGAAGGCCGCCTCCAGCGAATGCAAGTGCAGGCCGGCGACGTGGTCCGTCACAACCGCGCCGTTGGGCAGCACGCGCAGCTTGAGGTCACGCGGCGAATCGGGTGCGTGCAATTCGTGATAGTCGCCCAGCCGCACGAGGGGGCGGAGTTCGAGCCGGATCGGCACGCCGCCGGTTCGAGCGGCGTAACGGATCGCAATCGCGTTGCGATGATCGAAGAGATGAAGCGTTCGTTCGAGGTGGATCTCGCCCGAAGGATGCGAGATGGTGTAGCTCCACCGGCAGCCGAAGTGGCCTTGCTCGAATCTGCGGAGATGGGGACAATGGCGGGTGCGCCCGTCGCCACTGGCGAACGCGATGGGCGTGAGCGAGACGGTCGACTCGTTGGCTGTTCCCAGCGCGATGGTGACCGACTCGTGCATCGCCGAGAGCGCGCGGATTCGACCGAGGGGCGCGCGCGTCGGCGCGGTCAGCAGGGAGTGATATCGGCGCGTCGGAAGACCGGTAAGCGTGCCCATGCAGAAGCCGCCCAGCCCGTTGGTGAGCAGCCATTCCCGGCGGTGGCCGTGGTCGCGCAGCGCGGCGCCCTCGCTCTCAAACTGGGGTGAGGCTCGGTCGCTTGCGATGGTGAGCGTCATTCGGTGGATCCGGGGGTCGGCGTCGGAGGGCAACCAAAGCGCCCCGGAAACGACGCGTCAAGGCGCGGGCTTGACCGGGGTGGGTACCCCTGGGAAACTATCCCATGGGGACCCTTGCGACGAACATCACCGGCCGACCTGCCAGCGGGCCCGCGGAATCGGGGCCCGCTGATCGCATCGTCATGGACGCCATCACCTTCGATGATGTGCTGCTGTTGCCTCGATTCAGCACGGTCGTGCCCAGCGAGGCCGACACCTCCACGCGCCTGACCCGCCGCCTGCGCCTGAATATCCCGCTGGTCTCTGCGCCGATGGACACGGTGACCGAGTCCGCCCTCGCCATCGCGCTGGCGCAAGAGGGCGGCATCGGCATCATCCACAAGAACCTGTCGGTTGAGGCGCAGGCTCGTGAGGTCGCCAAGGTGAAGCGCTCGGCCAACGGGGTCATCACCGATCCGATCACGCTCGGGCCCGATGACCCCGTCGAGCGCGCCCGCGACCTGATGCGGTCGCACGGGGTGTCGGGATTCCCGGTCACCGAGGACGGATCGACGAATCTCCGCGGCAAGGGTCGCGTGCTGGGAGTCTTGACACGGCGCGACCTCAAGTTCGTCGCCGACGAGGGCACGCCGGTCCGCGACGTCATGACGTCCGAGGGGCTCATCACGGCGCCACCTGGCACGACGCTCGATCAGGCCGAGGTGATCCTCAGCGAGAACAAGGTCGAGAAGCTGATCCTCGTGGACGGTTCGGGCCACCTCGCCGGGCTGATCACGATGCGCGATATCGAGCGGCTCAGCCAGTTCCCTCACGCGAACGTCGATGAACGCGGGCGGCTCCTGTGCGGGGCCGCCGTTGGCGTCAGGCAGTACGAGCGGGTCGAGGCGCTGCTCGCGGCGGGGGTGGACGTGGTGATCGTGGATACCGCCCACGGGCACTCGGAGAACGTGCTGCAGTCGGTTCGCGAGATCAAGAAGCGGCACGACACGCAGGTCATCGCCGGCAACGTCGCCACGGCCGACGGAGCGCGGGCCCTGGTCGAGGCGGGTGCGGACGGCGTCAAGGTCGGCATCGGACCGGGCAGCATCTGCACGACGCGCGTCGTCACCGGCGTGGGCGTGCCCCAGATCACGGCGATCATGGAGGCCTGTCGGGGCGTGGCCGCGACCGGACAGGACGTGCCGGTCATCGCCGACGGCGGCATCCGGCAATCGGGCGACATCGCCAAGGCGATCGCCGTGGGCGCCCACGCGGTGATGATGGGCTCGCTCTTCGCCGGGCTGGACGAATCGCCGGGCGAACTGGTCATCAGCCAGGGTCGACGATTCAAGGCATATCGGGGCATGGGGTCCGAGGGGGCGATGCGTCAGGGCTCGGCCGATCGCTACGGACAGGGCGACAAGCTCGGTTCGGGCGGAAAGTCGCATCCGAAATTCGTCCCCGAAGGGGTCGAGGGCCTCGTGCCGTATCGCGGCTCGCTCGCCGAGTTCGTGTACCAGTTGGTCGGCGGGCTGAGCGCCGCGCAGGGATACTGCGGATGTGCCACGATCGAGGAGCTGCGGCGCGAGGCGCGGCTCTGCCGCGTGACCCACGCGGGCGTCATCGAGAGCCACCCGCACGACATCCGCATTACCAAGGAGTCTCCCAACTACACGATGGAGCACTCCGACAAGGGGTAGGAGACGCGCCCCACCCGGTGGAGAAAGAAAAGAGGCGAACCCGAAGTGATGGGCCCGCCTCGAAGGTGGTGTGCCGGATTGTGAGCGTCCGACTTACCGACGCCGGCGCCGACCCGCGAGCAGGCCCGCTCCCGCGAGGAGCGCCACGCCCGAGGGCGCCGGAACGATCTCGGCAAAGCCCCAGTTCAGGATGTCCTGCGTCTGCCAGGGCTGCGCGCCCGTCGCGGCGGTGAAGCCGATCCATGCCGAGCCGTTGTCAAGCACCATGCGCTCGGCGATGTTCATCGCGACCGTCAGGACGCTCTGCTCGTTCAGGAAGATCTCGAGCGTGCCGGGCGTGTAGGCCAAGCGGACGTCGTAGATCGACTCGTCGCTCATGTTCGGGATGTTCGTCGCCGCGCCCAGGGAGTGCGACTCGAGCGTGCTCGTGTTGTTGGCGAAGTTGTTGTGGACGCTGATGTGATTGCCGTTGAGGTCGCCCGCGCGGGCGTTCTTCCACATGTCGAACTCGACAGCGACGATGTTGTTGAACTGGTTGTAGCCCAGGCCGCCGCCACGGGTGGACGCCGTATCGACGTACAGCGTGGGGCTGGTGTTCTGGATAAGGAATGCGAAACCGTCGGCGCCCTTGGTCGGGTCGGGGCCGGTGCCGCTGCTGACGTTGGTCACCTGGAACGAGAAGTTGACTTCCCAGGCGTCGGCCACGTTCTGTTTCTGGTCATGCCACACCGACGTCAGCGCCCGCTGCCCGTCGGTCAGGCGAAGGACGAACGGATCGTTGTCGCCGCCCTCGCTGGCGAACTGGCCCGAGCCCTGAAGGTTGAGATCGTCGGTGGACCCGAAGTCGCCGAACGTGAAGTCGGCCGAAGCGCTCGCGGCGAGGCCGGCGATCGCGAGGAGTCCAATCCCGATGCGCGCGGACTGTCCGCGCCCGCCAGTCGAATGGCGTTCCATAGCTCCCTCTCTTTCTCTGTCTCTCCGGTCCGTGCCGCGCCCGGCGAGTGCCGAGTGCGTCCCTCAGATTCGAAGGTACATCAGGAAAGCGAACCGACCAGAATTCCCGCGCGAGATATGCGGATCGCGCGGGTCGAGCTGGTTTCCGGACCCCGGCGGCGTCGGGGAGATTCCCATACAAACAACAGACCCCGAATCTCGGGATTCGGGGTCGTGTCGCGGATCAGTGGAGGCGACGTGACTCGAACACGCGACCTCTTCCATGCCATGGAAGCGCTCTACCAAAACTGAGCTACGCCCCCTGATTCTCCCGCTCCGAGGCGGGTGAGCGATGGTAGAGAATCGGCCCACCGGGTCAAGGACATCAGAGTCGCCAGGAACCCCGGAGCGTCGCGCCCGGTCTCGGATTCTCGGTCCGCGTGGCGAACCATGGTTCCGATCGTGCGGACTACGCCGTCCGATCCGTCTGGGGAGACCGCTCCGGCTATGCCACGCGCGCCGATCGAACCGGCCCGATCCCCAGCGACCCGGCGCATACCCACCCACCTGCCTCCGTCTGGCCCACTCGCGGGTCGATAGCCCACTCGCCGGCGCGGCTCTCCCGCGCCCAGAGGGGATCGAGATGCGTGGAATCTGCTACAGCGACATCGGCCACCCGCTCGCGGGGGAGGTGTCGCTCTGGTGGATGGACGCACAGGGGACCATCACAGCCCTGGATCGCCCGGCGAACGGCCTCAGGGCCATCGGAGCGTTCGAGACCGCCGCGATGGACCTGCCGTCTGTCGCGTACGGGCGAGTCGAGCACGGTCGCGCGATCGGCTCGGTTCAGCGGCGCGGGCAGACCGTCCGCGCGCTGAACACCATGCTCGATGGCCTGAATGCCAGGTTTCCCGGGGTGCGCTGGTACGCGTTCGAGGCGGATCAGCCGACGCCCGCCGCGGCCTGAACCGCTCGATCCACTGCTTCGATCACACGCTGAACTTCGACCCGGTCGATCCGGTTCCGATGGGGATCGTCGTTGACGTTCTGATCCGGCGGGAACGTCGGATCGGCCAGCACGCACTCCTGAACGGCCTCTGGAGCGACGGGAACGGTGGACCACCGATGGTCGGTCGGTCCGAAGATCACGACGACGGGCGTGCCCGAGGCAACGGCGAAGAACCTTGGACCTGTCTCGTTGGTGACCAGAAGCCGGGCGCCCGCAATGATGCCCTTGAGCGCCCCGAGCGAAGACCCGCAATCCAGGAGCGAGAGCGGCTGGCTCGATGCCCGGTTCAGCACGGCCTGGATCACCTCCCGCTCCGATGGCGCCCCGTTGACCACCACGGTGAATCCGTGGGTGCGGGCCAGGTGGTCGCACACGCCGGCGAAGCGCTCTGGCGGCCAACGGCGGGCGATGCTGCTTGAGCCGGGATTGACGACCGCGTAGGGGCGCCCCGGCTCGATTCCCGCGCGCCCGAGGACCTCACAGGCCGTTGCTCGTTGCGCCTCCGACACGCCCAGTTCCAGCCGGGCTTCCGCCCCGACGCGCCGGTGATCGGGTCCATCGCCGAGCACGAAGTGCGCCAGCCTCCAGTAGAAGTCCGTCGCCGAGACAATCCCTTCTGCGCCCTTTCCCCGGGGCCAGTCGAGGCAGTCGGTCAGCAGCAGCGCTCGCCCGTCACGACGATAGCCGAATCGGCGGGCGATGCCCGCCACCCGGATCGCCAGCGCGCTCGACATCGAATTCGCCATGAGCACCGCGCCGTCGTACCGCCCTGGACGGATCTTCGCGGCCGACCGCTTCACGCCCATGACCCCGGACCTGGCATCCACGATGACGCGATCGACGAGATCTGAACCAGCGAGCACCTCGTCGATTCCGGGACGGACCAGCGCATCGATTGTCGCGCCCGGGAGACGGTCGCGAAGCAGCCGCATGGCGGGAGAGGCCATCACCGTGTCGCCGACCCAACTCGGACACACGACAAGCACTCGCCGAAGCGTCACGTCGCGCGCTCCTGGCCCGGCGCGCGCCAGAGTCGGGTGCCGTGCTTGGCCAGGTGCCACGCATCGGTGGATCTGCGGAGTTCCGCGGCCATGCCGATCGCGAGCAGGGGTGTGCCCTCGACCTCCATCTCGATCGAGTCTTCATCGACGAACACGTCGCGCAGCCCCACGCCCGTTCGCTCGGCCAGGGCCCTCACCGACGAGGCGACCGTGGCACGAACACGCGGATGGCGCAGCGCGCCCTCCTCCGCCGCGACGAGGCGGGCCCGCGAGACCTGCGCCGGTCGCGTGTGCGCCAGGACGCGAACCGCCGCGTCCAGCACACCCTCAAAGCCCTCGCCGATCCGCAGGCAGCGTTCGGCATCGATCCCCGCGGCCACACCCGCCTGAACGTCTCGGGGCGCATCGCCGATGAGCCACGATCGCGTCAGATCGAGTTCCAGGTGCTCCGCGGCGGCGAGGATCATGCCGGGCGCCGGCTTGCGCCAGGGGTGCTCCCTCGTGAATTCGGGCACGCTGCCTTCGGGATGGAAGGGACAGAAGTACACGGCGTCGATGAGCGAGCGGGGCCGCCCCGAGTGCTCGTCGGGTTCACTGAGCAGATCGCACAGACGGTCGTTGGTGGCGTGCACGTCATGGAGCGTGGCGCCGCCGCGGGCGACGATGCCCTGGTTGCTCACGATGACGAGCACGTACCCCGACCTCTTGAGCAGGCGACAGGCCTCATGGGCGCCCTCGAGCAGCTCCACCCGCTCGGGATCGGCGAGATCTCCCGGAGTGGAGCCGGGCGAGGCGGGAAGCGATCGGTTCGCGATCAGAGTGTCATCGCGATCGAGGAACACCGCCGGGCGCATCACCAGAGGATACGCTCCGACGGGCCTAATTCGCGAGCGAGCAGAGCCCCGCGCGCAGGGCGATCCGCGCGAGATCGACGCGGGTCCGCGCTCCGAGCTTGCGGCCGATCGACACGCGATGCCACTCGATTGTCTTGGCGCTGCGATCCAGCCTCCGCGCGATCTCGGCGGTGGTGAGACCTTCCCCGATCAGCGCGAGGATCTCGGTCTCGCGGCGCGTGAGCGCGGCGAGGCCCGGCTCGGCTTCGGTCGGCGGAACACCGCGTTCGGGGGCGCCTCCGGAGGCGGTCACCAACAGCAGGACCCGCCCGCCGGTGTGCTCACGAAACGGACGACAGGTCACCCGGATCGGCACACCGTCCACGATCGGGTTGATCGTGACGACCGACATGGCCGCCACCGCCTGCTTCCTTGCCCGCTCGAATTCGCGCTGGGCGTTGATCGGCAGCGAGTCCGTCCACAGAGACATCGGCCCTGCCCCGGCCTGCAACGTGCGCCCGGCATCGTCCAAGACCGCGACCCGCGGCCCGAACTCGGCGGTCAGGGCCGACCAGAGCAGTCCAGGCGGAACACTGGCCCTGAGGTGCGGGACCTCAGCCTCGATGACAGCCATTTCTGCCTCCATGGGTGTCCAGCGTCTGCGGCAGGGGACCCCTCTGGCACAAAGCTCCGGGCCCCCCGGGGTATTCCACGGCTCTCCGAATTCCTCGATGACGCTGACGGGCAGCCCGGGGGGCGGATTCTCGGACCGCCGCAGATAGACTCAGGCCATGATCCGCTTGGGGGTGAATATCGATCACGTCGCCACCCTCAGGCGGGCGCGGTACCCCCAGCTTGGCGGGGCCGATGAGCCGGACCCCGTTCGGGCCGCGCACGAGGCGGAATTGGGTGGCGCCGACGGTGTCACGGTGCATCTGCGCGAAGATCGACGTCATATTCAGGACCGCGACGTCGAGATGTTGGGGCGCTTGGCCCGGTCCAAGCTGAACCTGGAGATGGCCGCGACGGATGAGATGGTCGAAATCGCGTGCAGGCTGCGGCCGCACACGGCCATGCTGGTCCCCGAGGGGCGGATGGAAGTCACGACCGAAGGCGGTCTGGACGTGGCAGGCCAGCGCGCGCATCTGCGAGATGTGGTGCGCCGGCTGCGAGAGGCGGGCCTGATTGTCTCCGCCTTCATCGACGCCGATGAGCACCAAGTGGAGGCTTCCCGGGCGACCGGGTTCGACGTGTGCGAGGTGCACACCGGCCCGTACGCGGGCGCCTTTGCGGCGTGCGGCGGCGATTTTCGCCGAGCCGAGCTCCGGCGAGAACTGGATCGGGTGACCCGGGCAGGGGAGAAGATCCGGACGCTCGACATGCGATTCAACGCGGGCCACGCGCTGAACTACCAGAACGTCGGGCCGATCGCGGCGCTCGACGGCGTCGAGGAACTGCACATCGGGCACGCGATCGTCAGCCGAGCGGTGTTCGTCGGGTTGCGTTCGGCAGTGGCCGAGATGAAGTCAATCATGTCACGCTGGGCGCTGGAGTCCGGCCGCCCGGCCTGAGCGAGGGGTGACGCGTGTACAAGCGGTTCCAGCGCGCGTTCGAATTCGAGTACGACGCGGACGCGCGGGTCCTCCGCTCGTTGGACTCCGTGCCAGAGTCCGGGCGAACTCTCGCCGAGTTCGGTCGCGCCGTCGACCTGTTCGCCCATATCCAGGCCGCAAGACACGTCTGGCTGAGCCGCGTCCATCCGGAGTTGAGGCCCCCAGACACGGTGTTCCCGGCTGGAGCGTCGCTCTCGGCCGCGAGATCGATGGCCGAGCAGCAAAGGCAGGCCTGGGCGCCGCACGTGGCGGCACTCTCCGATGCGCGTTTGCGTCAGTCGGTCGACTACACCTCGCTCGATGGCGGCAAGTGGACCAGCCGGCTCGAGGAAATCCTGACTCACCTCATCATGCACGGGTGCTACCACCGCGGACAGATCGCCATGCTCGTCAAACGCGCCGGAGGCGAGCCCGCGATCACGGACTGGATCGTGTCGCATCGGGACCCCCGGTAGCCCATGGGGGCGCAACAAGTTGCGCGCGTGGGCGCGGATGCTGGAAACGCTTGCGAAACCGACAGATCTGGCGCAGAACGGCGCTTTGTGTTGTTCGACGGCGACAAACTCATAGAATCGCGGCCTATGACCCGAGCGTCTCCCTCCTCGCGTCGTTCGCTCCGCCTCACATCATCCGAAACCGGTCAGATCAAGGACCTCGCGTCGGCGCTTTCCTACCTCGACGGACTCGTCAACTTTGAGCGAAGCCGGGTTCTGCCCGATGAACGTGCGTTCAAGCTCGATCGGATGCGATCTTTCAGCGCGGCGTTGGGGAATCCCGAACGCGACACGCGTTTCGTGCACGTGGCCGGCTCCAAGGGCAAGGGAAGCGTGTGCGAGATGCTCGCCTCGTGCCTTGCGTCATGCCGCTACGGCGTGGGCCTGTTCACCAGCCCCCACCTGATCGACGTGCGCGAACGCGTGCGCGTCGGCGGGCGGCCCATCGGTGAGGACGACTTTGTCCGCCTCGCGCGTCGCGCTGCGGCGGCCTGCGAGGAGGTGCCGCAGGATCTGGGACGCCCGACCTACTTCGAGCACCTCACCGCGATTGCGCTGATGCACTTCGCGGAGCTGGCGGTGGATCTGGCCGTGCTCGAGGTCGGGCTCGGCGGCCGCCTGGATTCGACGAACATCGTCACGCCCGACGTCTGCGCGATCACGGCGATCCAGCTCGAGCACACCCAGGTGCTGGGGGATACGGTCGAGAAGATCGCGGCGGAGAAGGCGGGCATCATCAAGCCCGGAGTGCCGGTGCTCACGGTCGCTCATCCCGACGGAGTGATGGATGTCATCCGTGCCCGCGCCGAGGAGGTGGGCGCGCCGCTGTATGTTCTCGGGCGCGACATCGAGTACAGCGCCAGGTTCGAGTCCAGCGCCGATCTTGGCCCGCACGTCCGCGTCTGCGTGGCGACCGACCGATTCAGGTACGAGCATCTGGCCGTCCCGCTCAAGGGACAGCATCAGGCGGAGAACTGCGGTCTCGTCCTGGCGATCCTCGAGCGCCTGCGCGATCGCGGCATCGAGGCGACCGAACCCGACGTGGCCCGAGGGCTCGCGGCGACGCCCGTCTCCGGCCGACTCGAGCTCGCCCTCGATTCGCCGCGGATCTACATCGACGGCGCGCACACCCCCGAGAGCGTCGAGGCCGTGGTCCGCGCGCTGGGCGCCCACGTGCGGAGTGATTCGACGGTCGTCGTGTTCGGCTGTGCCGCGGACAAGAACATCGATCAGATGCTCTCTCGCATCGGTGTCGGGGCCGACAAGATCGTGTTCACCCGATCGTCCAATCCGCGCGCCGTTCCGTCGGAGACGCTGCTGCGGCGATACGCCGAACTCACCGGCAGGACGGCCCAGGCCACCGACAACGTCCGGGAAGCCATCAACCTCGCGGCCAGGGCCGTCGGCCAGGGCGATCTGATGCTGATCACCGGATCGTTCTACCTCGCCGGTGAGGCCAAACGCCTCATCCTCGAGCGAGCCAGCCGAACTCGATAGCCACGGCGCTCGGATCCGGATGCATGAGCGCACGATCCCGGCCCGATATACTCCCCGCATGACCTGCACGCGGACCCCACGCTCGCCTCGACTTTGGGATCATCGTCCCCGCTGACGCTGCGCGCCCCCGATCCGGATGTTCGAACAGGGCCCCGCGCAAGCGGGGCTCTTCTCGTTCCCAGCAACCCGACCACAAGGACCCCGCATGAGCCACGAGACCCAGACGCCGCAGACTCCCGCCCGCGCGGGGCCGCGGCACCGATACGACGCGGCCATGGCCAACACGATCGAGCCGCGTTGGCAGCAGGCCTGGAAGGACCAAGGGGCCTTCACGCAGCCCAATCCGGGTCAGCCCGGGTTCGACGCCTCGCGCCCGAAGTTCTACTGCCTCGACATGTTCCCGTACCCCAGCGGAGCGGGGCTGCACGTCGGCCATCCCGAGGGATACACAGCGACGGACATCATCTGCCGATTCCGCCGGATGAAGGGCTACAACGTCCTGCACCCCATGGGGTGGGACGCCTTCGGGCTGCCCGCCGAGCAATACGCGATCCAGACCGGCGTGCATCCCGCGATCACGACGCGCCAGGCGATCGACAACTTCCGTCGGCAGTTGCAGCGGTTCGGCTTCTGCTACGACTGGTCGCGCGAGTTCGGGACGATCGACGAGGACTACTACGGCTGGACGCAGTGGATCTTCCTGCGCCTGTATGGCGCCTGGTACGACGCGCGGGCGCGTCGGGGACGGCCCATCACGGAGCTGATCGCCGAGTTCGAAGCGGGCAAGCGGCCGGTTCGACTCAATCCCGACGCCGCGGAATACACCGGCGCGGGCGACCTGCCCGGCGGCACGGCCGCGGGCGAGTGGTCCACACTCGACCCCGAGACGCAGCGCGCCATCGTCGACTCCTACCGGCTGGCGTATGTCGCGCTCCAGACGGTCAACTGGTGCCCCAAGCTGGGCACCGCGCTGGCCAATGAGGAAGTGATCGACGGCAAGAGCGAGCGTGGCGGCTTCCCCGTGTACCGCAAGCCGCTGCGTCAGTGGCTGTTCCGCATCACCGCCTACGCCGATCGCCTGCTCGAGGGACTCGGCGACGTGGACTGGCCCGCCAGCACGCGCGCCATGCAGGAGGCGTGGATCGGCAAGTCCGAGGGGGCCGAGATCGACTTCCCGATCCTCGATCGCCAGGGCCGCCCCACTGGCGAGGCCCTGCGCGTCTTTACGACGCGCCCGGACACCATCTTCGGCGCCACGTACATGGTCGTGGCGCCCGAGCACCCGCTGGTCAACGAGGCGCTGGAGTTTCCCGCGCCCGAGACCGATGTGCCGGGGCTGCGCGCCTACGTCGACGCCGCGAGGAATCGCTCCGACGTCGAGCGCATGGAGGCCAGGACCAAGACCGGAGCGTTCACCGGCGAGTACGTGCGCAATCCAGCCAACGGCGAGCACATCCCGGTGTGGACCAGCGACTACGTGCTGATGGGCTACGGCACCGGCGCGATCATGGCCGTGCCGGGGCAGGACCAGCGCGACTGGGACTTCGCAACCGCATTCGGCCTGCCGATCGTGCGCACCGTCCAGCCGCCGGAGGGTTTCGACGGCGATGCCTACACCGGCGAGGGCCCGGCGATCAATTCGGGCTTTCTCGATGGGCTGGGCGTGGCCGACGCCAAGCGCCGCATGATCGAGTGGCTCGAGGCGCACGGGGCGGGCGTGTCGAGGGTGCACTACCGCCTGCGCGACTGGCTCTTCAGCCGGCAGCGCTACTGGGGCGAGCCGTTTCCGATCGTCTACGACAGCGCGGGGCGGCACCACGCCGTGTCCGACGATGCGCTCCCGGTGCGCCTGCCCGAACTGGCCGACTACAAGCCCGAGGAGTCCGATGAGCCGCGCCCCCTGCTGGCCAAGGCGACGGACTGGGTGACCACGACCGCGCGTAAGGCCGGCGTGCGGGGTCTGCCGCCCGATGCCCCCGTCAAACGAGAGACCAACACCATGCCCGGCTGGGCCGGAAGCTGCTGGTACTTCCTGCGATTCTGCGACTCCCGAAACCCGGTGCGATTCGTCGGAACCGACGCCGAGGCGTACTGGATGGGCGGCGGCGTCGATCTCTATATCGGCGGCGCCGAGCACGCCGTGCTGCACCTGCTCTACGCGCGATTCTGGCACAAGGTGCTGTTCGACCTGGGACTGGTCAGCGCCGAAGAGCCCTTCAGGAAGCTCTTCCACCAGGGGCTGATCACAAGCTTTGCGTACCAGCGGGAAGACACGACGCTCGTACCAGTGGACGATGTGAAACTGATTGAGTGCTCGGATGTCTCCAAACTCCCCGAACCAGACTTGTCCTTAGGCGTTCAGCCCTTGCCCCCAGCAACGGGCATTGCTGTAATTGCGAACCCGGGGCTCTCCAACGAGGCTCGATCCCTGTTCGAGCCACCGTCTCTCAGCCCGCTGGTCATCCAGAACCTGCAGAAGCATGGCGGTTCCTTCTATTTCGAAGCCGTGAAGCTTGGTGATCCGCTGGGACCGGTCACGACAGCAGTGCCCGTCACCGATCGCACCGTCGCCAAAATGTCCAAGTCCCTCAAGAACGTCATCAATCCCGACGACGTCATCGCCCAGTACGGCGCCGATACGTTCCGGCTCTACGAGATGTACATGGGGCCGCTGGACGCGTCCAAGCCATGGAATCCGCGCGACATCGGCGGGCTCTTCCGCTTCCTGCAGCGCGTGTGGCGCGTCGTGATCGACGAGGACACCGGGTCGCCTGCGGTGGCCGATGCGCCCGGGCCCGAGCACGACGCCATCGAGCGCCAACTGCACCGCACCATCGCCAAGGTCGAGCAGGACATCGAGCGCCTGGCCTTCAACACGGCGATCGCCTCCATGATCGAACTGGTGAACCTCGCCACCAGCGCACGAGAGAAGTCCGGCGTGCTCATGACCCGCGACCAGGCGCTGCGGTTCTGCCGCGTGCTCGCGCCCTTCGCCCCGCACATCGCCGAGGAGCTCTGGCACCTCCTCGGCGGCCAGGGCCTGGTCTCGCTCGCGTCATGGCCGGCGCACGATCCCGCGATGCTCACCGCCGACTCCGTCGAGATCCCCGTGCAGATTCTGGGCAAGGTCCGCCATCGGCTGACAGTCCCCGCCGATGCCGACGCAAAGAAGACCGAGGCGATCGCGATGGCTGACGAAAGGGTGCTCGAACTGATCCGCGGCAAGGAGATCAAGAAGGTCGTCGTCGTGCCCGGGCGGATGGTCAACATCGTCGTGGGCACGTAGCCACGAGACCTCTTTCAGCACGCCCTGTTGTCCGGACCGGTCACAGAAGCGGAATGCAGATCCGCGTCAGCAGGTCGTCCGAGCGCGTGTCCCGCGGATTGTTTAGGTAGATCTCGAACGGCGGTCGATCGGCCGGCTCGCGACCCGACTCGGGCAGCCATCGCCCGAAGAACCAGTGGTACGCCTCGCCCAGCCGCTCGTACGGCCCCTTGAACAGCGCGCAGGCGCACTCTCCCCGGGGAATCTCGACGATCGCGACCGGATCCCCGGGCGCCGGCTCGAAGCCCTCGGGCACGGTGATCCCCGCATCCGACCGAAGTTTCTCGGCGGGTGTCGCCGTGGGATCGTCGTGGTACACGCCGATCATGACCGTCCGCGGCCCGATCATTCCGCGAGAGGAGGCCCAGCCGAACAGCGTCTGGAACGCCCGCCCCACTTCGATATACGGACCGACATGGCGCACCGCCGCCAGCCGATATGCTGGCGTCGTCTCGATCTTGGCCGCGACCATCGGATTCTCCTGCAACACGGGAATGAAGCGTGACACCGCGTCATCCGGCCCATAGTGCACCAGCGACGGCGCGGCGGGAAACGTGGGAACCTCGTCCAGCGCCCGGTACTCGCTCGGCGCACACCCAAAGTGCCCACGAAACGCCCGCGTGAACGGCTCGTGCGCGTGGTACCCGCACGAGATCGCGATGTCCACGATGGCTCGGTCCGTTCGACGCAGCTCCCCCGCGGCCCGCTCCAGCCGCAACCGCCGGACGTGTTCACCGATTGATTCGCCCACCATGCCGCGAAAGATCCGGCTGAAGTGGAAGCGGCTCAGGTGCGCGATCGACGCGAGGTCGTCGGGCGAGATGGCCTCGTCCACGTGGTGCTGGATGTGGCGCAGCACGCGCTCGAGCCGCTTTCGATACTCCATCGCCGTCGAGTGCTTCATGGACGCCTCCGGTCCGGAGTATCGCCGGAGATCCGCCCGTCGTCTTGACCGAACGTGCTCAATTGGCGGACACACGGCGCTGGTCGCATCACCGATCTTCGAGAGCGGTTCCTCCGACGACCCGGCACCTCCGCCGTCTGGCGAGAGGGCGCCCTTTACAATCCCCCGTGCCCGACGATCCCGACGCCCCCATCGCCGACTCCGAGGGGTTTCTCCCCGCCGATTCGCCCCCACCCTGGGGCTCCGAGTCGCGCGAAGCGCGACTGGGTCGCCTGCTGCGCCGCGCCCGCGACCTGCCGGCCTCACCCGGCGTCTACCTCATGAAGGACTCCAAGGGCGTGGTGCTGTACGTCGGCAAGGCCGGCCGCCTGCCCGATCGCGTCTCGAGCTACTTCGTCCCAAGCGCCGATCTCGGCCCCGCCAAGCAGCCGATGCTCGACCTCGTGCACGACTTCGACGTCCTGCTCTGCGACGGTGAATGGGAAGCGCTGCTCACCGAGAACCGGCTGATCAAGGACATCCGGCCGCGCTTCAACGCGCGCCTCTCCGACGACAAGACCTTCCCCTACCTCGTGGTCACCCAGGGCGAGGACTTCCCGCGCGTGCTGGTGACGCGCGAACCCGCCAGCCCGGAGTTCCGCGCCGCACGCGTCTTTGGTCCCTTTGTCAGCCCCGGCTCGCTGCGCGACGCCGTGGCCCTGGCCCAGCGCATCTTCAGGTTCCGCACCTGCAAGCTCGACATCGTCGCCGGCGACCCCAGGAACCGCTTCTTCCGCCCCTGCCTGTTGCACGCGATCGGCCAGTGCACCGCGCCGTGCGCCGACAAGGTGACACGCGAGGCCTACCGCGCCGACATCGACCGCTTCATCCGCTTCCTCTCCTCCAAGCGCAGCGCCATGCTGCGAGAGCTCCAGGCCGAGATGGACCGCCTCGCCTCCGAGAAGCTCTTCGAGCAGGCCGCGGTCGTGCGCGACCAGATCCGCGCCATCGAACGCCTCAATGAGCGAGCCAGCGTTCGCGATCGCTGGCAGCCCGAAACCGAGATCACCTACATTGACCCCAAACGCTCGGTCAAGAGCCTGATGCGCGCCCTGGGCGTCGAGGAGCCGATCCGCTGCATCGAGGGCTTCGACATCGCCCACCTCATGGGCGGCGAGACCGTCGGCAGCAAGGTCTGCTTCATCGACGGCCGGCCATTCCGCGACGAGTATCGGCGCTACCGCGTCCGCACCGCACTCAACGACGACTTCGCCTCCATGCGCGAGGTCGTCAGCCGACGCTACCGCGAGGCCGGCAAGGGCCACGAGCTCTACCCCGACCTCATCCTGATCGACGGCGGGCTCGGCCAGCTCGGCGCCGCCATGGACGTCTTCGAAGGCCTCACCGCTCGCCCACGCCTGGTCGTCAGCCTCGCCAAGAAGGAAGAACTCATCTTCGTGCAGGGTCGCTCCGAGCCCATCCGCCTCGGGCGCGACAACCCCGGCCTGCGCCTGCTCCAGCAGGTCCGCGATGAGGCCCACCGCTTCGCCCAGCACTACCACCACGTGCTCCGGCGCAAGCGCACCCTGGGCGAGTGACCCGACCCCGGTTGTCCACAAAGGGAGCGGGTTTGCGCGCGCAACTCCGCTCCCTGGCGCGCTTTCGCTGCTCGCCACTCGATTCGGCGCCTCCCGATCCGCTATAACCGTGCCACGACGCCCGCGCTGTCGGCGTCAACGGAGCAACACATGGAACGCGTCTACACCGGCTCACCCTGGGAACAGAGTTTCGGCTACTGCCGCGCGATCCGCGCCGGCAATCTCATCTTCGTCGGCGGCACGGCGCCCGTGGCCGACGGCGGTGGCACGCACGCCCCCGGCGACGCTGCGGCACAGACCGCCCGCTGCTATCACATCATCGAAACCGCCCTCTCCCGCCTGGGCCTGGACCACACCTGCCTGACCCGCGTCCGCCTCTACGTCACCGACATCGCCCGCGCCGACGAGATCGGGCAGGCCCATCGCGACTTCTTCCGCGCCCACCACCCCTGCATGACCATGGTCGAGGTCCGCGCCCTCATCGCGCCGGACATGCTGGTCGAGATCGAGGCGGAGGGAGTCATCGAACAGTCGAGGTAGAACATGCCCACAGTCTCCACGCCCCTGGATCTCGCCCCGGACGTTCGCGCCGGCGTCGAGCGCGAACTGCGCGACGATGAGACCCTCATCTGGCTCGGCACGCCAAGAGCCGACCTCCTCGGACGCGTGACT
Organism: Phycisphaeraceae bacterium; assembly: GCA_020639195.1. Classification (GTDB taxonomy): domain Bacteria; phylum Planctomycetota; class Phycisphaerae; order Phycisphaerales; family UBA1924; genus JACKHB01. Next base: position 782,983 of record JACKHB010000002.1, read on the forward strand.
CCCGGAGAATTGGTCATCGGCATGACCATGTTCGTCGTCGGTGTCGCCTGGCTCGTCATGTCGCTGCTCATCCTGCAGGCGCGCCAGAACATCAGCGCCGCCGCGAGCGTCGTCTTCCCATTGATCGCCGTGCCGTTCGTCCTGCTGGGCGCGCTGATCCTCACGGGGCCGCGCCGACGGCGACGCCTCTCTCGCAGGACCGCCTACATGCTCACCGATCGGCGGGCCGTCGGCATCGTCGTCACCGGTCGCGGCGAGGCCGACGTCCGTCACTGGTCCGGCTCGGCCCTGGACACCATGCAGCGCACCGAGCACGCGGACGGCTCTGGCGATCTCTACTTTGAGCCCCCGGGCGAGCGACCCGAGGACCCCGCGCGCGCGACCCAGCGCGACCCACGCCGGGGCTTCATGTGCATCGACGAGGTCGCCACCGTCGAACGGCTCGTGCGCGATGCGCTCACCCCGCCATGAACCCGTCGCTACGCCAGGTCGAACAGCACCGCGATCGAACCCTCGCCCTCGATGCGCACCTCGCCCGGCTCCTCGACGATCGCGCCGTCGCCCTCTTGCAGGCGCTGGCCGTTGACACTGATCCCCCCCACCGCCGCCTGCACCCACAGCCCGCGACCCGGCGCCAGCTTGTGCGCGACTCCCTCCGCCCCGGGAAGCGCAACCAGCACCGACGCGTCCTGCGCGATCGTCATCGCCCCATCGCGCCCCCGCCCATCGGCCACGCGCGTGACCTCGCCCGGCGCGAACTCGAACCGCTCCTGGTTGTACCGAGGCGCCAGCCCCCGCTCGTTGGGGCGGATCCACGTCTGGATGAGGCGCACCGGCTCGCGCTTCGAATGGTTGAACTCGCTGTGGAAGATGCCCTTGCCCGCGCTCATCGCCTGCACATCGCCCAGGCGCAGCACACCGCCCCCGCCCGTCGAGTCCTTGTGCTCGAGCGCGCCGTCCAGCACGATTGTGATGATCTCCATGTCCCGGTGCGGGTGCGTGTCGAACCCGCCGCCGGCCGCCACGATGTCGTCGTTGATCACCCGCAGCGAGCGATACCCCATCCAGTCCTCGTCGCGGTAGTCGCCAAAGCTAAACGAGTGCCAGCTGTCGAGCCACCCAAAGCGGGTGCGGCCCCGCTCCGAAGCGCGTCGGATCTTCATCATGGACTCCTTTGACCCTCGTACGTTTGGAGGCCGATCGAAGTTCGGTCGGGCGGTGCGGTGGCGCTAATGCTCCCATCCCTCGCCCAAGATCTCCCGCTCGCGACCCTCCACCACCAGCACGCACCCCGTCCCCTCGGTGACGCGCCCGATCCGCGTGATCGCGGTACCGGCCGTCTCGCAGGCCCTCGGCACGTCCCCCTCCGCGGCGAACAACAACTCGTAGTCCTCGCCGTCGGCAATCGCCCGCTCCACGGGCCCCGCGCCCTCGTGCAGGGGCACGGCGTCGCCGTCGATCTCGACCCGCACGCCCGACGCCGCGCCAAGCCGCCCGGCGTCGATCCCCAGCCCATCAGAGATGTCCATCATCGCGTGCAGCCGTTCGCCCAGCACATCCGCCAGCCACGCGCCCTCAACCACCCGAGGCTCGAACGTCGCGTGCCTCCCCGACGCCAGGCTCCCGCCGATCCGCCCGGTCACGTACACGCCGTCGCCCGGGCGGGCGCCGCTCCGCAGCACCGGCCCGCGAGTCCTGTGCGGCTCACCGACCACCATCACGGTCAGCATCAGCGGCCCTTCGACGCCCGAGACGTCCCCGCCCACCAGCGGACAGCCCCAGTGACGCGCCCACCGGGCCATCGCATCGAACAGGGCATCGCCCGACCCATACCCCTTGGGCAGCGCACCGGTCCCCAGCCCCCACCGCGCCCGCCCCGCCATCGCGCCGATGTCGCTCACGCTCCGGGCGATGGCCTTGCGTGCGATCGCCTCCACAGGTGCATCGGGCGCGATGTGCCGCCCCAGCACGAGGTGATCCGTCGTCAGCAGCAGCAGGTCGCCCGAGCCCGTTCGGACCACCGCGCAGTCGTCGCCCGGGCCCACGACCACGCCGGGGAACGAGCCAAGATCGGCCGAGCGCGAGGCGATGTGGGCCAGCAGGTCCATCTCGCGCACGGCGGGCCTCCCGCGTTCTGGAGCGCGCGCCCGGGGTTACGCCGCGACGCTCGCCTCGTCGAGCACGCGCTCGGCGTAGTCGTTCATCGCATCGCGAAGCTGCTCGAAGCTCTCGAGCACGTACAGGATCGGCTGGTAGTGATCGATCTCAAAGGGCGTGTCGCACACCCGGTCCATGTCGAAGGGCCGGCGGTCCACGTCCGGCGACAGCAGCGCGTGCGGGCTCTCGCCGATCGAGCTGATCAGCCCCGAGCCGTACAGCTTCACCCGCCCGTGCTCGCGAATCAGCCCGAACTCCACCGTGAACCAGAACAGGCGCGCCAGCCGCTCGATGTGGTACGGATCGTTGGTGTGCAACGCCGCGCGCCCGTATGTCTGCAGGAAGTCGGCGAACACCGGGTCGGCATGCAGCGGCACGTGCCCGAACACGTCGTGGAAGATGTCCGGCTCGGGCAGGTAGTCGATCAGTTCCTTCGGCCGGATCGTGATCGTCGTCGGGAACTGCCGCTTGGCCAGGCACGCGAAGAACGCCTTGGCCGGCAGGTACCCCGGAACTCCCCGGCTCTGCCACCCCGTCAGCGACCGCAGCCGGTCGTTCACGTCGCTCACCCGCGGCACGCGGTCCTTGTCCAGGCCCAGCAGCCGCATGCCCGTCAGGAAGACCTCCGACGCCTCTTCCTCGAGCGTCTCGAGTCGCCGCCGGACCAGCGTCGCCCACACCTCGTGGTTCTCGGCGTTGTACCTCTCCCACGGCTGCGAGACGTAGAACGCCTCCGGGTCGATCTGGTCCTCGGGCAGGTCGGCCGCCGCGTCCGCCGCGGCCTGCGCCCGCCGAAACTCGTCGCCGTCGATGATGACGTTGTACCGGATGTCCTTGCGCATCGGGCGTTCTCCAGGGCGCGTGACGCCTTCCTGACGCGAGCAGCGCGGAGTCGCTCCCCCTGCGACATTTTAGGCGACGGCCGGGCGTCGCCGCGACGGCGCGGGCGCGGTGCAAACGCCGGAAATCACGCGGTTTCGGCGGGATTCGGGCGCTCGGATAGGCAGCGCTCGAGGCGGTCCCAGTTCGGCCCGCCGCACTCCGGACACCGCCCGGGTGAGTGCGACAGGTCGTACCCGCAGCGCCGGCACGAGCCGGGCACATGGCGCGCCAGGCAGAGCGCGGCTAGGGCCGACGCAGAGCCCGCCCACATCGCCATCACCACCTCATCGCGCAGCCACTCGGTCAGCCAGCCGAGGGTCAGCGCGCTGGCCGCGCCGGAGATCAGGCCCGCTACGAACCCCAGCACGACCACCCACATGGACCGGCGGGCGTGCGGGATGAAGGCCCGCCGCCGCGAGAGGTGATGGACCACTTCGAGCGCGAGCCACGCGCTGGAGACGGGCACCAGCAGCAGGATCAGGGCGAGCTCCCCGGCCTCCCGCCGCACCGCGCCCGAGTGCCACCACGCGAACAGCCGATCGGTCTGCGGGATCGCCTCCTCATTCGCGGCGATCGCCCAGACCAGCAGCAGGGCGTAGACCGAGCCGAACGCGAGGAGGAAGCGGATCATGGGTCAACGCAAGTGGAAGGCTCGTCGGGCGCCACAAGTTCCTTGAGCGAGGAGCAGGCCGAGAATCAAGCAGTGCGCCGCCGCGGCAAATCGCGCCGCCCGCGCCTTCTCCAGGATGCCCCGCTTCACTCGCGTCATCCGATGCCCTTGTCAATCCACCAATCAACCACACCCCCCGACGATCCTGCCGAGCATGATGCGCTGCGGATTGGGAGGCGGCGCGGGCGGGACCGGGGGCGGCGGCCGGCGCAGCCACGCGCGCACGGCCCGCATCGGCTGGCGATCGGAGAGCTCATGCCCGTTGGTATGGTCCACGCGGGCAAAGAGCAGCCCGCCCGTCAGGAGGCACAACGCCGCCGCGGCAAGGCGCCACGCGCCCGACGCAGCGCGCCGATGCAGCGCCCGTCGGCCGACGGGGCAGTCGTGTGTCATCACGGCGCCATCGGTCCGTCGGTGCAGGCGCACGCACACACGCTTGCCCGCGCTCGAGGCGATCAACTCGACGGCCTCTTCGCGCGTCAGGCCCTCGATGTTGTGCACGTGCAGGCCGCACTGATCGCACATCCGCCTGCGCGCATCACCCTCCATGTCCTCCCAGCGCATCGGGCACGGCGAGGCGATCTCGATCCGGTCGAGGATGTCGAGCGAGAGCGTCCCGGCCATTATCGGCCCTCCTCAGACGGTCCTTCCTGCTGCGATAGAACCTCCTTCAGACTCTTGAGAGGCGCGCAAGAGCCCATCGTGATCACGTAAGGCGGTGTTCGCAGGGGCGGCGAGGGCACGACCGGCTTGAGCCAGTTCCGCAACGCCTGCAGCGGCTGGCGCGAAGCGAGTGCGCCGTCGGATCGCTCGCCCACCCGGACAAAGAGCAGGCCACCCGTCAGGAGACACAGCGCGGCCGCGCCGAAGCGCGACACGCGCGTCGCCACGCGCCGATGCAGCGCCCGCCGACCCACCGGGCAGTCGCTGGTCAGAATTGTTCCGTCCCAGCGCCGATGGATCCGTACGCACAGCCGCCCGCCGTGGCCCGCGACGATCAGGTCCAGCGCCTCCTGTCGGGCCAGCCCGGCGATGTTGTGCACCCTCAGGTCGCACTGATCGCAGTGACGCGTGCGGTCGTCGCCGGCCATGTCCTCCCATCGCATCGGGCACGGTGAGGCGATCTCGATGCGGTCCAGCACATCCAGCGAGACAGATCGGGGCACATCGCGCTCCCAGGTCCCCAGCGAGGCTCAATTGTCCCCCGATCTGTTGTTGGGGGCAATGCCGGCCATGGGCTGTTACGCGCCTGAGAGCGCTTGCGGTTCGCGCGATCGGGCTTGAGACCGCTTACGTGGCCCGCGTGTGCGCCACCGACTGGCGGATGAACTCCATCATAACCGGCTCGTTCCACGATCCCTGCAGGGGAATCTTGACGTGCCGGTGTCCCTTGCCCTCGCCTTGGAGCAGCCCATCGGGATCGTCGAATCCCGCCCCGCCGACCAGGCCAAGCCGGATGTACCCCTTGCCCATCCAGATCGACGCGAACATCTCGCCCGCGAGCGTGTAGACCGGCATGCCCCACTTGATCGAGGAGTCCACGCCGTCGTAGGACATCAGCGTGTCGTGCAGGCGCTGCGCGATCTGGCGCGCGGGGGCCGGCAGCCTCTCGATGTACGTCGAGGGCGCTGCGCCCAGGTCGCTGCGCGTCGTCCAGCGCTCCTTGTCCGAGAGCGCTGCGCCGGCCTTGGCCGCCGATTTTTTCGCGGCCGGCTTCTTGCGCAGCGCCTTCTTGGCGCTCGCTTTGGTGCTTGCCGACTTCGTGCCCGCGGGCTTGGGCGCGGGCCGAGCCCTCTTCTTCGGCCCCGGCTTGGCGGACTTCTTCGCCCCGGCCTTCTTTGCGACACGCTTGGCCATCGTGCATGCTCCGGTCAACGCGCCTTGGGACCACGGGCGCACCGCGTCGGGCGCCCGTGGGTATCAGTCCGGCGAGATGGGCGTCGGCCCGGGCCACCGGCTCTCGGCGGAGACCGCCGCCCCACACTCTGGGCACACCAAGGCCTCGAGGCGGTACAGCAGGTAGCCGCATTCGCACCTGGGCTCTGCGATCTGCACGCGGATCCGCAGCCCGCAGCCATCGCACGCGCCGTCGGTGTTGGCCCGCACGGACGCCCGGCTCTGGCATCGCGGGCAGATCACGTCAACGGGCGTGCGCTGGGCGACCCCCGACTCCTGCCCATCGCGCGCGCTGGACCGCTCCAGCGCCGAGGCCACGGCCACCATCACGGTTCCCAGCAGCGTCAGCAGCAGCGCGACGCCGACCGCCTGAGAAAGCCTCAAGATATCGTCCGAGACCTCCATGAACACGAGGCCAAGCCCTAGCCCCGACACGATCGAGCCGCTCACCGTCGCTGTGCGAAGCGTGCGAGTCAGAGCGGACCTCGCCGCGGGCAGGAACAGCACGCCCAGATGAACGGCGACACACCCGGGCACCGAGATGATCGATGCGACCCGCGACAGATCGTCCGACGCCTTCCATCCCAGCTCGGCCTTGAGCCAGATCGTCGCCACCCAGAGGACGAAGCTCATGGCGAGCAGGCCGGCCGCGACCCAGCCCGCGCGCGGGAAGCGCGCGAGCACCAGCGCATTGACCAGCATGACCATCGCGTAGAGCGCCGTCAGGAAGGCGGTGCCCAACGTCTCGGCCGAGTATCGCCATCGGCTCCCGGCCATCAGCGCCACGACCGCGAGCAGCGCCGCGATGCCCAGCACGGCCATCGATCCCCACAGCATCCTGGTCTTGAGGCTCGCGCCCGGCATCAGGAGGTTCTCGGTTGGCGAGGAGTCTCCGGCGGCGGTCGCCGTCTCGCCGCGCGTCAGTCTACAGGGCGATCACGCCCCCCACGCACCGGCGTACCCGGCCTCAAACCCCGCGGCGTCGGCCTGTGACAGTTCGAACTGCCTCTTGGCAATCTGGCGCAGGTGCAGCCAGTCGTGCGCCGCCCACGACGCCAGCAGGTCTCCCGCGCGGATCTCGCCGAGACGGGGATGCCGGTGGGTGCGCGACCAGTCCACGCCCACCACCTCGATGGCGCGCAGCCATCGAACCGACGACTCGCGCTCGCGCGTGAATCGGGCCAGCGAATCGGAAAGATCGCCCTCGTTGTAGCGCCGCTGGCGCGCCCAGCCCTCGGGGTCGATCCCCGGCCATGTCTCATGCGGGTCGCGCAGCGTCCGCTCCAGCCGCGCGCGGAAGTCGTCCGTCTCCTCGTCGGCCAGGTGCGAGACGATCTCGAGGATCGACCACGCGCCCGATTCGGGTCGCCGGCGCGCTTCGGCCGGCGAGGCCCCGGCCACCGCCTCGGTGAGCACGCGGGGAAACTGTGCCATGCGATCGATCAGACGCGTCGCGTTCATGGGTGTCTCTGGTCGCCCAGCGCGAGAGGCTCAGCTGCTGCCCTCGCGCATCCGCATCAGGCCCTCGGGGAACGGGTACGTCGGGAACACGCCGACATGGCCCAGGCGCCAGGCGCTGGGGCTGGGATACACGTCGCCCCGGAAGCCCGAGTCGTACATCGTCCGCAGCACGGCCTCGAAGCTCGGCTCGCGCCCGTCGGCCCCGATCAGCCGGTTCGATCTGGCCCCGAGGAAGCTGACGCTGCAGATGGGCCGGCGCTCGCGCCGACCGTGGATCATCTTGGCGACCGTGCGGAACCCGCGAGAGAGGTCCTGCGGCGTGAAGTGGTCGCGCGAGCGCGGGCGCAGCAGCGCGAGGACCAGCACGCTGTCGAGGTCGTACTTGAGCACGTAGGGCTCGGCGTCGCCCGAGGCGTGCACGGCCGAGGCCTCGTGGAACATCCGCGCGTAGCTCGTCACGCTCTGCACGCTCCACTGGCTGGTGGTCACGAGGTTGACGATCTGTGCGACGATGCCGTGGGCGTTGTCCTCGCCGTTGACGCCGCAGACGATCGCGCGGTACCGCCCGTCGAGCACGTCCTTGAGCATGTCCTGACCCCAGAGGATGCGGATCCGCCGGCCGGGCTCGATCCGTCCGGCCTCCCCCGGCAACAGCGTGACGCGATCGGGCGCCTGCGCGAAGCCCATGAGGTCGTCTGCGTCGTCGTCGTAGAGGCGTGGGGCGGTGGGCTGCGTCGTTTCGGCCATCGTGAGTCCTTTCCCGAGGGTTCTCGCCATTCTACAACGGCCGATAGCCTCTCCGGCGCGATCGGCCCAGACCGGCGCTTCGCCCGCGGCGCGTCCGCGCGTCCCAACCCACCCCCAACCCCGCGAGCCACCGGGCCGATAGGCAACGCGGGCACCGAACACGCCGGAGGACACGCGATGTGGGGATTCCTGTTTCGATGGGGGATGGTGATCGGTGGGGCGGCGATGGTCGTCTCGGGAGCCAATGAGCTGCTGTTCGGCGATCGCGTCGAGGAGACGGCGCGCGAGGTGTCCGCGCACGAGGCGGGAACGCTGGCCCGGTCCGGCGAGCCGAGCTTTGTGCACGTCGCGGGAGAGATCGATCTGTCCCGGCGGATCTTCGAGAGCGGGCTGAAGACGCCGCGGTTCGTGACGGACGATCCCGGCGAGACGTACGTGCTCGATCCGGTGGGCATGGGCGAGCGAGATCTGGCGTCGTTCGTGGGGCTGACGGTCATCGTGTCGGGCGCGCTCGACGGGCGGCTGGGCTCGATGACCGTGACGGAGAAGAAGAAGGGCGACCGCTCCGATCCGGGCGTGCTTCGCAGCATCCGCTCGGTCGCCACGCTGGTCGGAGCGGAGGGGCGCGTGTACTTCATGTCGCCCCGGTTCATGTCCGAGGAGGACGACGGCTACGACGCGTGGCACGCTCGAACGAGCTTTACCGGGAAGGTCTGCCGCGTGAGCGATTTCGCCGCCAATCGCTCCGAGATCGGCCACAGCGGACAGGACATCTCGCGGGTGTTCCTCGAGCACGGCATCATGACGGCGCCCGATGCGGTGATCATCCTGACGGACTGGCCCGAGGCCGTCGCCCGCACGTCGTATGCGCCGATCGCGGGGACCGACAACGGCGTGCTGGTCTCGATCCCTCCCGGCGGCGAGCCGGCCGCGGACGGAGCGACGGGCGTGGTTCGACAGGCGTCGGCTCGTACGCTCGACGGCGTCGAGGGTTCGTTTGGTCCGATGACAGAATCGATCGTGCTGATCGACACGGGTCGCACCGGCGAGGAGTTCAACCAGCGCGCCGTCGCGTCGGGCAAGTTCGGGCTGTTCTTCGGCCTCACGCAGTGCGCGCTGGGTGGGGCGTGGGTGCTGAGCGTGCGCCGGAAGAAGCGCGTTCGGGCCGAGGCGCTGGCGCGTGAGCTCGAGCACATGGCGCTGCTGGCCGAGGTCGTCGAGCAGGGTCGTGCGCAGCAGGCGGCAGGGCCGATGAGCGAGCGCCGGGCCGCCTAGGCGGCCTCGGGCGAGACTGCGCGCGCAAAGAGAGAGCCGCGAGGAGGTTCCCGCGGCTCTCAAGGGTCAGGCGAAAGACAGTGGATCAGCCGCCGGCCTCTTCGGTGGCGGCGGGCTCGGACACCGGGACGCGGAGCCCGGCCTCCTGCAGGAGCGAGTCGATCTTGGCGGTCTTCTCCTCCATCGGCATGGCGGGGTGAAGGCCGTTGAAGCGGACGCGCCCGGAGGGATCGATGATGGCGACGTGCGGGATGCCGCTGACGCCAAAGTCGGGGTTGAAGACCTCCTGCTTGGAGAACACGACGGGCCAGGTCATGTTCTTCTCGGTCATGAACTCGGGCATGAGCGAGAATTCCTTGTCCGGATCGTCCGTGCAGTCCACGGGGCCGTTGGCGCCGTAGTGGGTGCCCTGGACGCTTGTGACGCCGACGATGGCGACGTCGTAGCCGTTGTAGTGCTCCTGCAGCTCGCGAACGTTGGGGAAGCTGGCCACGCACGGGCCGCACCAGGTGGCCCAGAAGTCAACGACGAGGACCTTGCCGCGGAAGGCGTCCATGGACGTGATGGTCTCGTCACTGCTCCAGAGGACGTCGATGGTGGGCATCGGGTTGTTCATCAGGAGGCCCTTGGCGAAGTTGCCGTCGTAGAAGGCGATGGTGTCGGCGAGGTAGCCGGCCATGCGCTCGTCATCCTTCATGGCCTCGGCGAGCCCGGAGGTGAGTGCCTTGGCGTGGTTGAGCAGGGCGGTGTGGCGCTGCTCGTCTTCGGGGGTGTAGCCGGAGGCGAGACCGCCGACGATCTGGCGGAGGCCCGTGACCACGCTGCGGCTGGCGTCTGTGGGAATGGCGTTGGCGAAGGCGTAGGCCGCGGCGCGATCATCGCCCTCGACGTCGCGCAGGACGTATCCCAGCATGCCGATGACTTCGCCTGCGTCCTCGGTCTTGAGGAACTCGTTCATGGCGGGGTGGGCCATGAGCTCGATGGCGGCGTCCTTGTCGGGCATGCCGCCCATCGAGAGCGCCATGACGCCGGCCTGGAGTCCTTCGACGGTGGGCTCGCTGGCGGCCTCCTTCAGGCGGTTGGTGACGGGGGAGAGGTCCTCGATGCCGTAGAAGCCGTAGTTCTCGGAAAGGGCGCGGATCTGGTCGAGCGTGAGTGCGCTCAGGTCGATGCTCGCGAGGATTTCCTTATTCAGTGCGGTCACGGATTGTGCGTTGAGGCTGCCGGAGGCGGCCAGCTCGTCCCACTTGGTCTGGCGGCTCTCGAGGATCTTGGCGAAGTCCTCCTCGGCGATGGGCTGTGCGAGGGCCTGGCCGCAGAGCGCGAGCACGGCGGCGACGGGAATCGCGAGGCGGAAGCGTCTGTTCACGATGATCTCCTTGTGCCCCCTCCTGCGGGGGTTGTACCTGCCTGGTCGGGAGAAGTTCCCCGTGCATGGTTGCGGCGGCGCTGGGCGGCCGCAAGGGGGAGCAAAAACAAAGTGGGCTCCCCGAGGTTTCCCTCGGGGAGCCCAAGCGTCGGCGATGACCTACTTTCCCGCAATGCAGTATCATCGGCGGCCCGGTCTTCACTGCTGTGTTCGGGATGGGAACAGGTGTTTCCCCGGACCTGTGGTCACCGACAAACCCCGGCGAGGCGGTTGTTCTCGCCGGAGGATGTTCCGGCTTGTCGCGAGAGAGAGTGAACTCACGCTGCAATGAGCATCGGCGGCTGGTCGGAACGACCAAGCCTTCGACCGTTAGCTGCCTTCGGCTGAGGACATTTCTGCCCTACACCTGCGGCCTATCAACCCGGTAGTCTTCCGGGGGTCTTTCGCACCGAAGTGCCACCAGGCCTGATCTTGAGGGGGGCTTCCCGCTTAGATGCTTTCAGCGGTTATCCCTGCCCGACGTAGCTACCCAGCGGTGGACCGAGCGGCCCAACTGGATCACCAGGGGTCGGTCCAACTCAGTCCTCTCGTACTAAAGTTGACTCCTCACAAGTCTGGAACGCCCACAACAGATAGGGACCGACCTGGCTCACGCCGGTCTGAACCCAGCTCGCGTACCGCTTTAATGGGCGAACAGCCCAACCCTTGGGACCGCCTTCAGCCCCAGGATGCGATGAGCCGACATCGAGGTGCCAAACCGCGCCGCCGCTATGGACGCTCGGGAGCGATAAGCCTGTTATCCCCGGGGTACCTTTTATCCGTTGAGCTACGCCCCTTCCACACGGGAGCGCAGGATCACTAAGGCCCACTTTCGTGACTGCTCGTCCCGTCGGACTCGCAGTAAAGCCGGCTTGTGCCTTTGCACTCTAATACGCGGTTTCCATCCGCGCTGAGCCGACCTTTGCACTCCTCCGTTACTCTTTTGGAGGAGACCGCCCCAGTCAAACTACCCAGCACCCACTGTCCCCCGCCCTGTTTCAAGGGAATCGGGGTTAGGCCACAAACTCACGAAGGGTGGTATTTCACCGATGACTCCGCGAGCGCCGAAACGCCCGCCTCAAAGTCTCCCACCTATCCTACGCATCATGTGCTCGTGACCAATAGAAGCCTGCAGTAAAGGTCCACGGGGTCTTTCCGTCTTGCTGCGGGGAGGCGGCATCTTCACCGCCACTACTATTTCACCGAGTCGGTCGTGGAGACAGTGCTCCAGTGATTACGCTATTCATGCGCGTCGGAACTTACCCGACAAGGAACTTCGCTACCTTAGGACCGTCATAGTTACGGCCGCCATTGACCGGTGCTTGGGTTCCGAGCTTCGCCGAAGCTGACCCGGTTCCGTGACATTCCGGCATTGGGCAAGCGTCACACTGTATACATCCTCTTGCGAGTTAGCACAGTGCTGTGTTTTTGATAAACAGTTCCCAGAGCCTTTCTCTGCGCCCCGAAGGGCCCCCTTCTTGCGAACGTACGGGGTGAATTTGCCTAGTTCCTTCACGACCGTTCTCTCGAGCGCCTGAGGCTATTCGCCACGTCCACCTGTGTTGTCGGTATTGGCCCCGCGCCCCCAGAGCTTTCTCGAACTCCGCCGCCACGGCAAACCTGGACTGGTCCTGGCAGTCCGGCCGGCCTGAGATCGCACTCTGGTTTGATCACCACGGGTGTGCAGGAATATTAACCTGCTGTCCATCGACTACGCCCTTCGGCCTCGCCTTAGGACCCGACTAACCCTGGGCGGATTTACCTTCCCCAGGAAACCTTGGACTTACGGCGACAGGGATTCTCACCCTGTTTATCGTTACTCAAGCCCGCATATGCACTTCCTGCGCCCACGGACCTCTTCCGATCCGCTTCACTGCGGCCAGGAACGCTCGCCTACCGCTCGCGATGCGAGCTCCGCAGCTTCGGCTCCCGGCTTATTCCCGATCATTATCGGCGCCAGACTCCTCGACCAGTGAGCTATTACGCACTCTTTAAATGATGGCTGCTTCTAAGCCAACATCCTGGTTGTCACGGCAATCTGACTTCCTTTCGAACTAAGCCGAGATTGGGGGCCTTAGCTGGCGATCTGGATTATTCTCCTTTTGACCGCGGATATTATCACTCGCAGTCTATCTCCCAGAACTTGGCTGTCGGTATTCGGAGGTTGGTTGAAAGGGGTACCCGGGTAGGGCCCACCTCTCATCCAGTAGCTCTACCCCCGACAGTTGCACTCTGAGGCTAACCCTAAAGTTATTTCGGCGAGAACAAGCTATCTCCCGGTATGATTGGACTTTAACCCCTCCCCACAGTTCATCTCATGTCTTTTCAACGACAACGAGTTCGTGCCTCCAGGCGGTTTTACCCGCCCTTCACACTGACCATGGGTAGATCACACGGGTTTCGTGTCTAATCCCTGCGACTGAACGCCCTGTTCAGACTCGCTTTCGCTCCGCCTCCGGCCCGGTAGGCCTTAGGCTCGCCGCAGAGATTAACTCGCGAGCTCATTATGCAAAAAGCACGCCGTCACCCCGAAGGGCTCCGACCGCTTGTAAGCACACGGTTTCAGGTACTCTTTCATCCCGCTCATGGCGGTGCTTTTCAACTTTCAATCGCTTTACTGTTTCGCTATCGGTCGTCAAGTAGTACTTAGCCTTGGAGGGTGGACCCCCATATTCAGGTCCGGTTACGAGACCGAACCCACTTGAGGGCCGAAACAACCTGCGGTTACAGGGCTTTCACCTTTCTGGCCGGGCATTCCAACCCGTTCAGTCGCTCATCGTTCCATCCGCTTTCGCTCGCCGCGACTGACGGAGTCTCGGTTGATTTCTTTCCTATGGTAATTGAGATGTTTCAGTTCCCCCACGTTCGCCTCGCACGCCTATGGCCTTCAGCGTGCGATGCCCCAAGAGGCGGGTTTCCATTGGATATCCCAGGATCACGGCTCGACTACCAACTCCCCTGGGCTTTTCGCAGGTTCCCACGTCCTTCATCGCCTCCCGACGCCCAGACATCCACCATGTGCCCTTGGTAGCTTGGTCGTCCCGACCGGCCGTCGATGCACGGCCTGCGGAATCGAGACAACGCTCGCCTTGTGCCTCATTGCGCGTGAGATGTATGGTTTCACTCGGTTTCTCGACGCGGCCGACATCCACGGGAAGACCCCTTCCCGCGGCGTGTGCCGCGCCGTTCTCTCGCGAGAGTCTCCGGTTGTCAAAGATCGCGGTTTCCCGCAACAAAGAACCGGGCGCCGGGCATGCCCGACGGCCGGATTCGCCCATTTTCAGAGGCGAGGGGATGCTACGCACGCAGTCGTGTGCGTCAAGGCCGTTGTGGCCCCGATTCACCGGCCCGATGTCATCCGCCACCTCCGCCACCCGGACGGCCACCACCCGGCGGCGGGGTCGGCCGGTCCTGCTGGCGGCGGACCGGCGGGGGCGCGGGTTCTTCTTCCTTGACGGGCTCGGGCTGGCCCTGGCGGAGCCCGGCCAGCGCGGAGGCTTTCATGCGGGCGTAGGCGGCGCTGCGGCCGTCCTTCATCGGATCCCGGATCGCGATCGACCCGGCCGGGGTCCGGAAGTAGGCCTGAAACCGGCTCGTCCCGGACTCGTTCGCCCCGGGAATCGCCGCGACGTCCAGAAGGACGGCTTTGGGATCCACTACCAGGTTGGCAGGGCCCGGTGCGGCGTCTTCGGGAAGTGTGACCACCTGCTCATCGGTGGGCGCCGGGTTGTCGGGGCCGCCCAGACCTCGGCTGTCTCTTCCCCGCGGATCGCCTCGATCTCTCGGGTTGGTTCCGGGCTGGGGGGTGGGGGGCGCGACTTGCCTCTGTGCGACCGCGGCGAGGTCCCAGATGGGGAGCAGGGCCGGGTCGGGCAGTTTGACGGTGGCGACCAGGGAATCCCCGGGTTCGGCGGCGACGACCGCCCGGCGCCAGTAGCCGTAGTAGAACCGGAACATCTCGACGCTCGCCCTGGGGCCGCCGAGGTCGTCGCCCTGGTTCGCGCCGGTGACGAAGTAGTACTCCGCGCCGTCAACTGTTGTCGGAGGCGACCAATCGGACCAAGCTCCGGTGAGCACGGCGACGGTGGCGAGGGGCTGTTGATCCTCGGGCAATTGCTGGCCGTGCCCGAAGAGAGGGTTGTTGACCCGGACCCGCATCCGGTACTGATAGGTCTTGCCCGGCTCGACGCTCAGGTCGTGGGCGATCAGGCGCATGTCCGGAGACTCGAGCAGGTCGTCGAGGAACTCCTCTTCGCCGCCGGGGCGCCCGATCAGGGGCACGCCGGCCTCATCGACCCCGAGGTCTTCCAGGTTGAGCCGGGCTCGCTCGACGTCGAGCTGGAGCTGTTCGATGCGGCGCTCGATGGTCTCGATGCGCTGGCGGTTGGAGTCTGCCGGTTGCGTTCCGGGATCGGTCTGCTGTGGATTGTCACGCGGGGTGTTGCCTCGGGGGCTGTCTCGAGACGTCGGCGGGGCGCCGCCGCCGCCGCGTCCGAGTTCCTGGAGTTGCAGTTGGAGAGAGGCAATCTCCTCGCGCGTTCGCTCGAGGAGGGCCACGCGCCGATCGATGTCGGCCCGCTGGGACTCGATGTCCGCGAGGCGTGCCGCCTCGGTGGGAGAGAGCCACGGCGTGCCGGCGATCACCGGGAGGTACCGGGGCTGGGTGACCTGGCGGGCCTCATCGCGGGAGAGGTCCACGATCTCCTGGAAGCGCTCGACCGCGGGGGTCTCTTCGCTCAGCGAGGCGATCGGCAGCGTTCGGCCGGGAATGCCGGTGACGGGCGTGGGACTGATGGCATTGCCCTGCGCATCGAACCCGCTGCACCGCTCCACGTCCACGGAGAGAACAGCCATCGAATCCTTCCACCACTGCATGGGAATCGCGGCAAAGTCGCTGCCGTCGCCGTCGGGATCGGTCGTGAGGAGCTCCTTGAACCGAACGCCGTCGAAGCGGCCCTCGATCGTGACGGCGGCCTTGTCGAAGGGCTGCTCGCGGGGCAGCAGATTCCGCACCTCCGGGCTTCGGAGGGTGACCAGCGGGTCGATCGTATTGACGAACGCGACCGTCATCACCGGGGATGGCGCAGGGACGGAGATCTGCGGGAAGCGGAAGTCCCCCTCGGGGATCGGGGCGGCGACGTCGTCTCCGGCGATGGAGACGCCGGGCCCGTCGATCGCGGCGAGCGCCGGGATGGTCGGTGTTGGAACGAACGCGGCGCCGTGGCGCGACTGCCAGGCCTGAGAGAGCCCCACCTGGGAGGCTTCGGGCAGTTCGGGGCGCGGGTCGCGCATCTGGGTGAGCAGACCCTGGGCCATGTCGCCGATCGGCTCGAACGCCTTGTCCGGGCGGAGGCGCTGTTTGCCGGCGCCGCGGGCCTGGATCTCGACGGTGTTGGGCTTGGCGAGGAACTGCATGGCCACGACCAGCAGGAACACCAGGCCGACGACTCCCAGCACGATCTTCTCGACGTTCTGCTCGAGTGCGCCGATTCCCTTGAGCTTCATGGCATGCACCTCAGTCGTGGGCCTCGGGCGGCCCGCGTGGTCAACCCTCGTCAGATCCCCGCGGTTCGGGCAGCTGCGCTCCCAGGCCTGTCCGCCAGACCTCCGGCATGAGGGGCGCGGTCCACTGGCGAAGCCAGATCGTCTCGATCTCGATCCGCGCGCGAACGACGCTCGACGCCCCGAACACGTAGCCTCGCTGGAGTTCCTTCCAGACGTCGACCTCCTCGAGGTCGACATCGAGCACGCTCATGAAGTTCGTTCGGGCGAGCGCGTCGATCAGCTGGGGCAGGCGCTCGGAGTCGACGATCAGGGTCATGCGTGCGCTGATGGCGTCGTAGACCTGGTTGTCCGGGTTGCTGACCCTTCCCGTCAAGGACCACGAGTCGCTGGTGCCGACGACGCCGTCCTGCGTTCCCTGGCCGGGCCGGCTGGCGACGCTGTTGTCTCCGTAGATCGGGACCGAGACGGGCCAGTCGATCGAGATCTCCTCGATGCGCTTGACGGCGCCGTCCTCGACTCTCTGGAGCCGAGCGCGTTCGTCGGAGTTCGCGGTGCGCACCGCGGCGAGCAGGTCCTCCACGATCCATGTGGCCCACTGCATCTGGAAGAGCGTCTCGAGCGGCAGGGCCGATGCGGGCTCGGCCGCGGGCGCACCGATCGCTGCGTTGATGACCTCGGGCCCGCAATACACACTGAATCGGCGCGACTGGCGCTGGTATTCCTCGATGCGGGACTGGGCGAGGCGGTCGGCGATCTGACGCGTCTCCTCGGCGCTGAGGTTGGGGCTCGGGCCGCGTTGGCGCTCGAGGTCGGCGATGAAGCGGGCGCGATCATCCTGGAGTTTGGCCAGGACGCGGCTGGGAGCGGGCGGCTGGCCGGCGTTGATCAGGTCGAGCATCTGCTGGGCCACGCCCGGGCGGGCTCGATGGCCGATGAGGGCTCGAACGAACTCGATCGGCTGGAGCCGCTCTGCGACGGCGTCGGGGGGCGAGGGGAACAGGCTGTCCACGAGGGGGCGATGGTCGCGCCGGTTGAAGGCGAGCGCATCGGCGGCGACGGCCTGGGCCTCGGCGTTCTGCTCGGCGATTCGCTGGTCGAACCACTGCGTGAGCTTGGGGTTGGGAGGCGCAGACAGCTCGACGCGCTCGACACCGGGCGCCAGCGAGGGAAGCTGGTAGGTGACGTTCTGGTTGCTGACTTTCTTGAGTTCCGCATCGACCTTCTTCTGGGCCGACTTGCGCACGGCGCCGTTCCACCTGCCGCTGATGAGCCACGACGCGGGAAGCGAGATGATGATCACCGCGAGGCAGATCACGATCAGCAGGTTTTTCTTGACCCATTCCATCACGTTCTTCACTGATCGTCCTCCCCAGCCGCCCGGTCGCCGATTACGACGTACCAGAAGAGGTCAACGGTGGATTCCGGCGCCGGCTCCTCCTCGACGGGGCGTGAGATCGCGGCCAGGGCCTCGAGCTCCTTGTCGCCGAGTTGCGGCACGCCCTGATTGGACGGCGGCGGCTGGCCGGTGGTGATGTACGTGCCCGGCGGGGCATCGTCGGGGTCGAATTGCGCGTGCTCGCGCCGCCTCGGCTGGGTTGGGCGGGGATCCCGCTGGCCCGAAGCGATCGGAGTGGTGTTCTGTCCGCCAGCGACCGCCGCGGAGGCCAGTTCCTTGGCGAGTTGCAGATCGACCATGAGGGTTTTGGGGTCGTAGACGATCGAGTACGGGACGCCCGGGCGGCTCGCGTTGGCCTGCAACCACTTCTCGATCGAGTCGATCACGAACTTCGTGGGCTCGGGGTGGTGCGTGCGTGCCTTGAGCCGGATGGCGATGCGTTTCGTGTTGAGGTTGGGCTCTTCCTCAGCGAAGTCGTCCGGAGACTGCGACGGCCGACGCTGGCCGGCGGGCATCGCGTAGTCCTTGATCGAATCGCCCGATGGCACGAACGACGTGTCGAAGGTGATCAGCCCAAACGCGGGGCCGGCGACGGACTCGCCCTCGGGGAATGTCTCGCCCTGGAGCTTCGTGTCCGCATCATGCAGCATCTCGCCCAGATCGCGCAGCAGGTGGGCGTGAATGACTGGGTGCTCCGCGAGGGCGATGGCGTTGGCCGCGGCGTAATCGGGCGTCGCACCACCGAGCACCTTCGCGGCCATCGCCTCTGACTTAAGGGTGTTGGCCAGCGACGAAGCCTCGGCGACGGTGGTGGGCGGACGCATGCCCTCGACCACGCCCTTATCTGTGAACGGGCGGTAGAACATGGCGCCGCTGGCGACCAGCGCGAGTCCGGCGGCGGCGGCGAAGTATGGCACCTTTCGCCGCCACATCGCCTCCCGGACGTTCTCGACGGGAACGAGGTTGGCGTCGATGGTCTGCATCTGCAGGCCCTGCAGCGCCAGGCCGTAGGCCACGACGAGCAGGCCCGCGTTCTCGGCCAGCGCCTCGGCGCGAGAATCGTCGGCGAGCGTGCAGCGCTTGAACTGCTCGAGGCGGTAGGTGTCCAGCCCGATCTGCTGCTTGAGGTACTTTCGCAGGCCGGGGATCGCGAACGTGGCGCCGAGGCCGATCAGACGCGTCAGATTCGCCTCGCGGTGCAGCGACTGGTAGTAGCCGATCGATCGCTGCACGTCCTGGACCAGATCGCTGAACACGGGCCGCATGGCCTGGACGACGTGCTTGGCGTGCTTGGTGGCCTGGGCCTCGCGCTTGAGGCGGTCGGCCTTGGGGTAGCTCAGCTTGAAGGTGCTGACGATCGCTTCGGTGAAGTGGTGTCCGCCGCGCGGGAAGGTGCGCACCCACACACGCCCGGCCTCGGCGACGATCAGATCCGTGGACGTCGTGCCGATATCCAGCAGGATGGTTCCGGGAGTCTTCTCGGTGAACTCGAGGTCGAATGCCAGCGCGTTGTACGCGGCGACGGGGTTCAGCGTGACGACATCGGGAGTGAGCCCTACGTCGGACAGGAGGTCGAGCTGCTGCTTGAGGCGTTCCTTGGTCATCGCGAAGATGCCGACCTCGACGTCGGGGCTGTCGGGGCTTTGGAACGTCTGGAAGTCCCACTCGACCTGATCCAGAGGGAAGGGGATCTGCTGTTGGGCCTCGTACTTGACGATGTCGCGGACCTTCTTGGGGTCCACGGGAGGTAGCTTGGCGAACCGGGCGAAGCTGGCTTGTCCCGGGACGCCCACGGCGATGCGGGCGTTGGTCAGGTCATACTGCGCCACGAGCGTGCCGAGAGCGACTCGCATCGCGTCGTGCGGGTCGAGCCCGGGCGTCGACAGAACCTTGGGGTGGGGCAGGATCACAAAGTCGGTGACGACGACCTCTTCGCCTCGGAGTTCCAGCTTGATCGCTTTGATCGCCCCGGATCCGCACTCGATGCCCCAGCACGCATTGCTCGATGCCATCTGTACACCCTCGCTTGGCCGCCCCGCAGAGCGCGGGGCCACGATC
This sequence comes from Phycisphaeraceae bacterium, assembly GCA_020639195.1. Lineage (GTDB taxonomy): Bacteria > Planctomycetota > Phycisphaerae > Phycisphaerales > UBA1924 > JACKHB01. The sequence continues at coordinate 802,438 of JACKHB010000002.1, forward strand.
CTACCCGGCCTCACGCGCAGATCACGACGTGCGGCCGATTCGCCTTTACGAGATTCTGGCGATGTTGTTCCGATCTGGGGATCGACCAGGGCCGGGTGTTACACCCGGGTGACACGCTCGCCGGCTCGAGCCGCCTAGCTCAGAGCCATCGCGCAGGTGCTCACGAGGCTCATTCCCTGAGGGTCCATCGCCGCGGCGTAGTTCAGCAGCTCTACCTGCTCGGGCTCGGTCGCCAGGAATGTCGCCGTCAGGTTCCCGATGGAGCACCATCTGGTTGGATTCTGCTGCCACGCGAGCGAACTCACCATCTCCGTGGGCTTGCGATCGACAAGGAGACCGAGCAATTCCCGATCATGGGCCACCACCCGGTTGCGGGCCTGGGCAGCCTCGGCTGAGTCCCCGGCCAGAGCCTGCTGATCGCCGAAGGCCGGGCCGGCGTGGCTGAGGTCGGCGCTGGCCACCAAGAGCGTTCTGCCGGGCAGCTCCTGGATCACCGACTTGAGCGCACTGACGAATGGATCGATGCCGAGCCCATTCCCGTCGTAGGACTCGCCGTTGTTGATGGCCGGATCGTGAACCAACACCCCCAGCACCTTGCAGTGGCCACCGGCGTCGTCCGGTCCCAGGCAGTGCTGGATCCACGGAATCTGGAGCTCGATCGAATGCTCTCGCTCATGGTCGAACCGGTTTCGGACCAGGAGTTCGGCTTGCTCTGGCCCCAGTCTGCTCTGGAGCGCGTTCAATGCCTCCTGATCGAGATCGCAGACCCCGAGGGGCGTCTCGAAGCCCTTGTCGCATGCGGTGACCCCGGTGCCTTCACCGAAGTGGTTTGTCCCGAGAATGATGACGCGATCGGGGCGATCGGCGACACGGAGCCGGCCCCAGACGTGGGCGTAATTGACCCAGCCCCGCGTGTAGTCGATATGGGGCGCCACAATCGCCCTCGGAAGCGCGTCGAAGCTCGGTTTGTCCGCGTTTTCCAGCGCCTTGGCCATCCACTGATCCATGGTCTCGCGCAGGTACTCCGCGCCCCTTTCGCGGCGCAGCTCGTCGGTGGCGTCATCTCCGTGGCGCTGGTTGACCAGGGCGTCGGCGAACGCCGCGCTCGAGGCCGGGGGAAGGTGGGTCGCGGAGTCGAAGTCGGCTCGCATCTTCTCCCGCATGGCGTCGAACGTCGGGCCTTCGATCAGGCCCGCGCCGTCGAGCTGGGCCACGAAGCCCTCGAGGAACTCGCGGGTCAAGCCGCGGCCCACGTCGGCAACGATCTGGTCGATGGTCCGGGTACCGTCCATCACCCGAAGGATGGTCTGGGCAGCGGGGATCGTCGCGACCATCTTGTCGGAGATCTGCCTCGCGTCAGCCAAACCGATCATCTGGATCGGCTTGCCCTCGGGCCCCTGGGCCTGAAGCGGAAACCCCCGGAGCGCGCGGGCCTTGGGCCTGGCCTGGTGAGCGGCGCTCGGATCAAAGGTCGGGCGAGGGTCATCGTTTGGCGCGGATTGACTCATACTGCCACTCTAGCGCCGGCCGTCTTGATCGCCCGCGCGCCCATCCTAAACTTGCCCTCGCGCCAACGGTCGCGTTCACAGGGAACCACCCATGTTCAAGCCCGGACAAAGGATCACTTGCACCATCGAGTCCGCACCGGGCACGACCGACGCGGCCCAGACCGTCCAGCGGCTCATGCGCCGCGACCCGGCCACGGCGAAGGCTCTCCGCAAGGGTCAGAAGCTGCGCCGGACGACCACAACCGTCAAGAATCGCGGCAACCGCGACTGGTACAACCGTCCTGTCTGTGGCAAGGTGTGCCATCCGGTCGCCGGAAGCTCGTGGACGATGACCTACACCCCCGATCTGGAGAAGGACCTGGAGTCGGTCAAGAGCCTGCTGAAGATCCAGCCCGCCTGATCAGCCCAGCCCGCCATTCCATGAGTCAGCGCCATTGCGCAGTCCGCCGCGGAATCTTCGCGGCGGTGTTTGTCCTTGCAGCCTCGATGCTGGCTGGTTGTCGCCGGGAGACTGAGAAGCCACCCGCGCCCTTGGAGCAGCCCTCGGCCCGGCTTCCGGCGTACACGTCTCGTGGGATCATCCGACAGATGCCCGCCCCTACCCTCGGCCATTTACTCACCATTCATCACGAGGCCATCCCCAACTTTGAGGGTCGCGACGGTTCGATCGGCATGAACGCCCACGAGATGCCGTTTCCCGAGGTCGACGCATCCGTGGACCTGAATGGATTTGGCGCGGGAGACGCCGTGTCGTTCACCTTCGAGGTGGACTGGCAGAAGCCCACGTACCGCGTCGTGCGCATCGCGCATCTGTCGGCTGATGTGGAGCTGCGCTTGGATGCGGCGTCGCCGGCCGACCCGGATCGTCCCCGTCCGACCCAGTTGTTTGACCCCAACGCGGAGCGCTCGTACCTCGTGCGGGGCGTCGTTCGCTCTCTCCCGGACGCCTCCCACCCGCAGCGCGAGTTCATGGTGGAGCACGAGGAGATTCCGGACTTCATGGGGGCCAACGGGACGGTCGGGATGGCGTCCATGACCATGCGGTTCCCCAACCCCAATTCCGGCGCATCGTTGGAGGAACTTCGCATCGGAGATGTCGTCGAGTTTCGGTGGTTCGTGCGATGGGATCGGGGGCGCGTGAGAGACCGAACCGAAGACCTCCGACTGGTCGAACGCCCGGACTGATTGATGGATGTGGCCGCGGCTGGCCACGAGATCGCCACCCAAAAAAGAAAACCCGGCACTCAGCCGAACACCGAGCGCCGGGTCTCGTGGGGGTCGGTTTTCAAGCCGACTCAGGCACGCCGCGAACTCGCGGTGAACTGGTCGGTCGTGAGCTTGTTCGCCCCAGCCGGGGAAGCGGTTCCCAGGCATCATCCGTTTTTTTGTGGGACCGGCAGCCCGAGCCGCTGGATGACCTGGCAGAGGTCGCTCCACACCTTCTGGCGGTTCTCAGTGGTGTATTGACGGAGGAGATAGGCTGGGTGAAAGGTCGGCATGACGGGGATCGCGATCCCCACAGAATCCCCTGGGATGATCGCCTCATCCACGCCATCGGGGATGATGAACTCGGCCCACCTGCCCCGCATCCGACCCATCGTTTCGCTGGAGTTGAGAAGCACCCGAGCCGCGGGCAGGCCGAGGGTCACGATGACCTCCGGGCGCACGATTCCGATCTGTCCGAAGAGGTACGGGGCGCAGAGTCGAGACTCATCGAGGGTTGGGGTCGCGTTTCCCGGCGGCCGGGTTTTGAGCACATTGCAGATGTAGACATCTTCGCGCCGCAGGCCCATGGCCTCGATCATCTTGTTGAGCAGCTGACCCGCGCGACCGACAAAGGGGATCCCGATTCGGTCCTCATCGGCTCCGGGCGCCTCCCCCACAAACATGAGCCTCGCTCCGGGATCCCCGTCGGCGAAGACGATCTTGGTATGCGCGGTGACGAAAGCGGAATGCGGCGCATCGGACTCGTAGCGGGCGCGCAAGGCGTCGAGAGCGGCCTGTCTCGCGGCGCGATCCGTCGGCGCGGTCGCCGTTGTGGGGGCCGCGGGCGCCCCAGACAGAGCGCGGGGACTTCCGCTGGAAACCGGCACGAAGCCGGGCCCGAGCAGGCTTGCGGTTCGGGCGTGCTGTGCGATGACGCTTTGCGCTGTGGCCATAGTGCCACTCTACGGGAGCGAGTTGGGAGTGCGTGGAACGTCGCCGACCTGTCGTTTACCGCCCGGGAGGCGCACCACTCTCGGGGTCTCCCGGTCCATCGGCGTTCGGCTGCCCGTCTGTCGCCTGCGAGTCCTCTTCAGGATTGGCTTGACCGGGATCGTCCTGCTTGGGGGCGGGCTCGCGCTCACGGGGGCGTTCATCTCGGGGAGTGGAGACCTTGCCGCCTGCCGAGGGGTTCGCTTTGACGTTTCCTCCCGTCAGGATCGGCACGACATAGGCGCCGGCGAACGCTCCGATGACCAGACCGAGCACGAGGCACGGCAGGCCCCATCGGATGAATCCCTGATTGACCGGAGGACTGGACTCGGACATGCCGTTCCTTTCCGCGACGAAAGACCGCGTTCGGCTCCAGAATAGCACGGGGATTCGGGGTGTCGGCGCTCTTAGCGCATCCTTGCCATAGCGCGCATCTCCCAAACCCAGCGGCCGAACGCGAGGAGGGCGCGGGTTCGGCTCTCCTGGCATTCGGGCCCGAAGGCCGTGGCGTTGCGCCAGCGCGCATAGGAGCCTCGCGTGCGAAAACGGACAGACCAGGCGAAGATCATCAGTCCGCCGATCGATCTGTGGAGGTCGAGGAGAGGTCGCACGCGATCAGTCCCCCGAGCCCACCGGCGCGCCGGCCCGCATCCACGACACCGTTTCGGTCAACCCCTGACGCAGCGGCACGATCGGCGTGAAGGCCAGTTCGCGCTGCGCGGCGGAGATGTCGGCGACCGAGTGACGGACATCGCCAGAGCGACCGGGCCGATGTTCGGGGTCGCGCGCCATCGAGTCGCCGTCGATGGCGATCAGTTCGGTCAGCGTCGAAGCGAGTTCCAACAGGCTCGTCCGCTTGCCCGCAGCGACGTTGAGGACCTTGCCGCGCAGCGGCGCCTCCCGCGTTGCGGCAAGGAGCGTTGCGGCAACGACGTTGGACACGTGCGTGAAGTCCCGCGATTGCTGCCCATCGCCGAAGATGATGGGGCGCTCCCCCCGGAGCAGCCTGCGGATGAAGGACGGGATCACGGCGGCGTAGTCGGAGTCCGGGCGTTGGCGCGGGCCAAAGACGTTGAAGTAGCGGAGGGCGACGGTGTCGAGGTCGAAGGTCTCGGACCAGACGCGCGCGAGCGTCTCGGCGGCGAGCTTGCTCGCGGCGTAGGGAGAGACCGGCGCGGGAGGCAGGGCTTCTGTCTTGGGCAGCGTCTCTCCCCGGCCATATACCGATGAGGACGAGGCGAAGACGACGCGTCGGGCTCGGGCGCGGCGGGCGGCCTCGAGGACGCGGAGGCTCCCGGTCGCGTTGACGGCGAATGTGCGTTCGGGCTCTTCGATGGACCGCTGGATCGAGCCCACCGCGGCAAGGTGGAGCACCACGGAGCAGCCTGCGACGGCGGACCCGAGGGCATCGTCGTCGAGGATAGACCCCTGCGCGAACCGGATGCGCTCGGGGTCCAGCTCCATGAGCTCCGAGATGTGCCGGTGGTCGGTGCTTGACAGATCATCGATGACCGACACGTGCGCGCCGAGGGCGTGCAGCGCGTCGAGCAGGTGGGAACCGATGAAACCGCACCCCCCGGTCAGGCAGAGGCGCTGACCATCGAGGCACGGACGCAAGCGCCCGACGAGCTCCGCGGGGAGTTTGAGCACCGGGCCATGCTATCGAGCGGGGTTGCCGCGGCCAAGCCCCATGCGGGCCGGCGGCTCAGGCATCCAGATTCCGCATCTCCAGACCCAACTCGCCGAGTCGCTCGCGGAGTTCGTCGAGGCTGGTGGAACCGAAATTCTTGACGCCCATGAGCTCGGCCTCGGTGTGGCTGACGAGATCGCCGAGGGTCTGGATGTTGAGCAGTTGCAGGGCCTTGCGGGCCCGGACGGAGAGTTGGAGGTCGGAGACCGGCTTGTTGAGCAGCGCCTCCTTGCCGGATCCCTTGAGGCGCTCCATCACCTGACGCCTGGCGGCGCGGTGGGCGTCTTCGAGGCCCTGGCCAAGGCGGAGGTTCCGGGCTGCCAGCATCTTCTTGATTTCCTCGAGCGAGCTCTCGCCGAAGTTCTTGTAGCTGAGCAGCTCCGCCTCGGTGATCCGGAGCAGATCGCCAAGGGTGCGGATGTTCATCTTCTTGAGGCAGGTGCGGGCGCGGACCGACAGCTCGAAGTCGGTCACGGGCGTGTCGAGCATCGCCCGGCGTTTGAGCAGGTCTCGGTCGTGGTCCTCCTCGACGACCATGTCCTTGGCGGCCTTGACATCCTTCATGAAGAGCAGGGCGCGCGGGTGGGTCGGATTGGTTTCGAGCACCTGGCGGAGGCACCGCTCGGCACGCGAGTAGTCGCCGCGGTCTTCGTAGAGCACGGCGAGGTTAATCAGCGCGTTGATGGGGGCGGGCTGATGCTCGATGCACCGCTCGTAGAGTGCCAGGGCCTCGTCCTCTTCGCCCGAGATGTCGAGGAGAAAGGCGACCTTGAACAGCGCGTCGTTGTTGGACGGATCGGCGGAGATTGCCCGGCGGAGTTCGAAGATGGCCTTGTCGCGATCGCCGGCTCGATCGGCTTCGAGGCCCGCCGCGTAGTGCTTGGCCGAGGCCTGAGCGTCGCCGGACGCCTCTCGGCCTCCGATCACCATGTCCATGGGGTCACGTGTCATTCGACTGCTGCTCCTTTGGGGCGCGGTTGGGGCGCTCCGGTGGGACCGCAATGGTAGGTCGGTGATCGCCGGTCAGGAGGGCTCTGCGATCGTCACCAAAGGTCGTTCCGGCTCCGCGGCAGGGAGTGGCTTGGACTCGGGGTCGAGCAGCGTGATCTCGCGCCACCTGCCCCGGATGAATCTCGTGAGCAGCCCGAGCCCGAGCAGGACGATGTAGGTCGAGGCGGCTATCCACGGACCCAGAGATCCTAAATTGGGGACGAGGGCCACGATGAGCCAGCCTCCGCCAACGATGCAGCCCCAGGAGAGCACGATCGTCAGCACACCGGGCCAGACGGTATCTCCGGCGCCTCGCAGGGCGCCCAACATCGTGATCGCGGCGGCGTCGAAGATCTGGAACACCGCGGCGGCAATCAAGACGTGCGAGGCCACGCGCACGAGAGTCTGGGCCTGTTCGGGGCTCATTTCTGCGGGAATGAATGCTCGTGACATGGGGCCGCGGAAGAGAACAAACGCCGCGGCGCATAGCCCCATGTAGGTCAGGGTTAGGCGCAGTCCGAGCCAGGCCCTGCGTTCGGCGAGGTCGGGTCGACGCATTCCCAGGCACCGGCCCACGACGGCGGTGACGGCGAAGGACAGTCCGATGGCGGGCATGAACGAGACGTGCATGTAGCGAAGGGCGATCCAACCGGCGGTGTTATGGACGACCGGATCCTCGCCCGCGGCGCGTCCAGCGGCTGCGAGCAGGTAGGTCATGAGGAAGGCCCAGCAGAAGATCTCATTGATCATCATGAGGGCCCCGGGCCAACCGATGCGGATGATGTCCGACATGGCGGCGCGAGAGGGGCGCCAGGCCGCCCGCGTGGCGTAGAGCCGGTTCATCCGAGGCGAGAGGAACAGGGCGAGTGGAATGAAGAGTTCGATGGCGGCGCCCGAGACGGTGGCGTAGGCGGCCCCGGCAACGCCGAGCCCATCCAGGCCGATCGCATCGGCAAACGCGGTGATCGACGCGGCGGGCGCGTCGATCACGACCCAGCCGGTGGGCGCCATGCCCTGGCGGCCGAAGATGAGCAGCATGTTCAGCAGGACGTTGCTGACGTTGCACACGAGCGCCGCGATCATGACGACTCGCGCCCGGTGGAGGCCGTAGAAGTAGTTGGCCAGGCCGCGAGCGGCCATCGTGAAGAACGCCCCAAAGATGAGGATCTGCGCGTACCGGGATTCGAGCGTGATCAGGGGCTCATGGTGGCCCAGCGCGGCGTAGATGGACGGCACGACAAGGGCGTACGGGATCGCGACAGCGGCCATGGCCATCGCCATCCAGATCGCGCTCCATCCGTAGGCCGAGCCCCGCTCGGGGCGGCCCGCGCCCAGATTCTGGGCGACGTAGGTGTTGATCACTCCGAAGAGCCCGATGCTGGCGCCCATCACGACCCAGGCGGCCATCCCACCGTTGCCCTGAGCGGCGAGATTGACCGGGTCGATCGGCCGGATTCGAGACACCATGAGGCCGTCGATGAACTGCATGACGGTGTAGCTGGTCATGGTGACGATGGATGGCAGCGCAATGCGCAGCATCTCCAACATCGTTCGCGAGGATGTCGCGGCGGGGTCGCTCATGTAATTCTGAGGGGACGCGGGCTCGACGCGGGCCGGCCGGGGCAACTGTACCTGCGACGGAGCGGTCAGGTTGCCGAGTGGGGCGAGGCCGGCGCGGGGGATCCGGCGAGTTGGGCCGCGAGGATGATGGCGGCGCGCATGCTCGACGGATTGGCGAGGTTCCTTCCGGCGATATCGAACGCGGTGCCGTGATCTGGGCTGGTCCTGACGACAGGAAGGCCCAGCGTCGTGTTCACCGCTCTGTCGAACGCCAGGAGCTTGACCGGGATGAGGCCCTGATCGTGGTACATCGCGACGACGAGGTCGAATTCGCCGCGAACGGCCCGAGAGAAGATGGTGTCGCCCGGGAACGGTCCTCGGGCGTCGATGCCGGCGTCGGTTGCGAGCTGGATCGCCGGCTCGATGAGCCGGGTTTCTTCGTCGCCGAGCAGCCCGGCCTCGCCCGCGTGCGGATTCAGGCCGCACACGGCGACCCGGGGGCGGCCGATCCCCTGGCGCACGCACGCCGAATGGCCGAGGTCGATGGCGTCGAAGACTCGCCCGATCGTGATGCGATTGCGAAGGTCGGCCAGCGGGACGTGCCCCGTGACGAGCACGACGCGGAGTTCGTCGGCGACGAACATCATGGCGTGTCGTTTGACGCCGAACCTCGAGGCCAACAGCTCGGTGTGCCCTGGGAACTTCGCCTTGCCGGCCAGAGCCCACGCGTGCTTGCTGATGGGCGCCGTGACGATGGCGTGCGCGCGCAGCGGGTCGTCCTCGGCTCTTCGCGCATCGCGGATCGCGTCCTCGACGAACTGGAAGCTGAGCTCTCCGGCCCGCCGGTTGTCGCGGGCGGGGAACGGGTCGTCGCGCTTCTCGGCGCTGACGAGCACCACGTCGTGGGAGAGCGTCGCGGAGATCAGCGGGGATTCGCGATCCACCGACCACCAGAACGGCTCGATCCCGGCGCGGTCCGCGGCCTGATGCATGCTGGAGGCCACTCCGTGCACGCGCAAGCGGACTTTGCGCGAGATCTCCGGGTTGGAGAGCGCCTTGACGAGCACCTCCGGGCCGATGCCGCCGGGATCGCCCATGCTGAGGGCAAGCGTGGGCCTTTCGATGCGATCCGGGGGCATGGGCGATTGTATCGAGGGTGTGGCGAATCATGGATGCGATCGCCGCGAGTTCGGCGCAGCGCTACTCTGCCCCCGGAGGTGTGCGCGATGCCAAAGCCCGAAGAAGCCGGCCTGATCATCGAAGACGTGGAAGAGGGTGAGGGTGTGGAGTGCCAGAGCGGAGCGACGGTGCGAGTGAACTATCGCGGCCGCCTGACCGATGGCACCGAGTTTGATTCCAACTGGTTCGAGGAGCCGATCGAGTTTGCATTGGCGGATCTGATCGAGGCGTGGAGACTGGGCATCCCGGGCATGCGCATCGGGGGCGTTCGTCGCCTGACCGTTCCTCCGGCGCTGGGATACGGCGAGCGCGGAGCGCCGCCGACGATTCCTCCCAACGCGACGCTGGTGTTTGACATCCGGCTGGTCGGAATCGCGAAGGGGCGGCGGTAGCTCGTCGATTCATTCGAGATCGATGCGCCGGTTGATCGTCCAATTGGACTCACCCTCGAAGTTCGCGGCGCGGACGCGATAGCGGAACGTCCCTGCGCCGGGGCTGTCGACCACTTCTTCCGCATCGGCGGGTGTCCGCAAGAAAATCGCATTGCGCCACTTTCCGTCGACTCGCTGCTGACGCCTGACTCCGAAGCGGTTTTCGTTGTCGGACTTGTCGAGCCAGGTGATCAGGACGCGTCCATCGCCCACGTGAGCGACCTGGATGTTGCGGGGCCGGGCCGGCGGATGGCCAACCGCGTCGGCGAGGTTGACGATGCCGCCGGTGATCGTGAGATCGCTGAGCGACTCGACCGGCCGGACACTCGCGAGGACACGATCGATCACGCGCCTGTATCCCCACTTCGGATGGCTCGCGCAGGTCATGGCGACGACTCCGGTCACGATCGGCGCGGACATGGAAGTGCCGCTGAGATATCCGTAGCCCATCGGGCGAGTGCTCAGCACGTCCTCGCCGGGTGCGGCGAGATGCACCGTTCCCGCGCCGAAGTTTGAGAACGAGGCCAGGGCGTCGCGATTGTTCGTTGCGGCCACGCAGATCACGTTGTCCAGGCCGAAGGAGGCGGGGTAGTACGGGATGGTGTCGATGCTCCGGCTGTCGTTGCCCGCGGCGGCGACGAAGATGTGGTTGGAGGCCTGTGCGGCTTCGATCGCGTCGTACAGAGCCTGGCTGAAACCGATGCCGCCCCAGGAATTGTTCGACACACGGATATCCATCATCCGGCAATAGTCCAATGCGGCGATGGCATCGGAGACGAATCCACCGCCGGCGCCCGTCAGGCGGAGCGGTACGAGCGAGCAGCGCCAGTTCACGCCGGTGACGCCGATTCCGTTGTTGCCCCTGGCCCCGACGATTCCGGCGACGTGCGTGCCGTGTCCCGACAGGTCTGAGGGCGTGTTGTCGTCGTCCACGAAGTCCCAGCCGTTGACGTCGTCGACGTAGCCGTTGTGGTCGTCGTCGATGCCGTTGCCGGGAATCTCACCGGGGTTCACCCAGATGTTGTCCCGCAGGTCCGGGTGGGCGAGCGCGGCGCCTCCGTCGATGATCGCGATCCTGAACTCGGGATCACCGGTGAAGAAGTCCCAGGCCTCGGGCGCATCGATGTCGGCATCGGGAATGCCCGAGCGACCGGCGATCCGCTGTCCCGTGTTGTGCAGGCCCCAGACGGAGCCGAAGGACGCGTCGTTGGGGATTGTCTGCGGCCGGATTACATAATCGGGCTCGGCGTACTCGATGCCGGGAAGGGCGCGCAGGATCTGGATCGCGCGATCCACGTCCATGTCCAGTGTGAGGTTTTCGACTTCGGGGACGGAGGGGTACGCGCGGTGCATTTGGGCACGGACGAGGGACCGGAGCTGGGCGCGGCTGGCGTGGGTCGTGATCGGAGAAAACCGCACGAGGACAGAGCGGGGATGTCGGGTCAGCGTGGGATCGGCCTCGAGCGCGCGGCGACCCGCGTCGAACGCGTCGCGGGTGGGCTGGGCCAGAGATGGAGCGGCCAGGAGCGAGACTGCGGCGCTCATGGCCGCGAGACGGCGATTCGCACCGGGTCGTCGCGCCATGGGGTCAGCCTAGTCGAGTGGGCCCCAGTCATCGAGCGAGGTCGAGAGAAGAACGGGGCGGGACCGTCACCGACGAGTATTGTGTCTTCATGACTCTGGAATCGGTGGATCGGGCGGCGTTGGACGCGGCTGTGGAACAGGCCCTGAAGTCCTTGCGTGAGGGGGGGATCCCCATCGGCTCTGCGCTGGTGGATGCATCGGGGCGCGTCGTCGCGGCGGGCCACAACTTGAGGGTGCAGAGCGGGGATCCGACGGCTCACGCCGAGATGGTGTGCGTCCGAAATGCGGGCAGGCGGCGGGACTGGCCGAGCCTGACCCTGGCGACCACGCTGTCGCCCTGCGCCATGTGCGCAGGGACCGCGGTGCTGTATCGGATTCCTCGCGTTGTCGTGGGGGAGCGGCGATCGTTTCGGGGACGTGAAGACTGGCTCGTCGAGGCCGGGATTCTGATCGTTCACGCGTACGATCCGCGCTGCATCGACTTGATGGAGCGCTTCATCCGCGAGCGACCCGACCTCTGGAACGAGGACATCGGAGTGCCGGCGTAGATCAGTCGTCGCCGAGTCCGCCGAGCAGGCCGCCGATTGTCGATCCCGTGCCCTCAAGCACATGGTCCAGGTCTGGATCGAGACCGTCCAGTTCGGTGAGACGCTCGACGACGCGGTCGATCCGCATTCCACCGGCGCGGCGGGCGCCGATCCTATCGCGCAGCGCGACGCCCCGCCGGATCTCGCCCAATTCGTCGGGCCCGATCTCGCCCCACGACACGATGCGGCGTCGAGAGCCTGATGCGCGCTGAACGAAGGCGGATGGGGGAATCACCTCGCGGAACGGCTGTCCGGGACCGTTCCAGGTGGCGAACAGCCCGGCGCTGTAGCGTCGTTCGAGGTACTGAATCTCGAGCGTGTGCACGCCCTCGGTAAGGATGACCGAGCCCTCTGACCATCGGAAGGAGTGCGGGGAGCCGTCGTCAACGACGGGGTCGCCGTCGATCAGGAGGACCGCGCTCTCGTCGCTTCCCAGGCCGAAGGTCCATTCGCCGGTTCTTGGAATGGTGATCTGGCCGTCGAGGCGGACGGCGAACCAGTCGGATGCGCCGCCATTCCGGAAGGCGCCGTTGGTTGGGCGCCAGCTCGCGTTGCCCACCCTCGTGGTTTCCGTCACGAGCGACCAGTCCACGTCGTCCACGTCGATCGGCCGACCGATCGACTCGTACCAGCGGGCGCGAAGTCCCACGCCGGCGGTCTCGCCGCCTGAGGTGGGCACGGCCGCGGGAGCCAGAAAGGCCTCTCGCGGGATCACGTGCTGGAACACACCGTCGCGGCCACCTGCCCATGTGAGCACGACACCGGCGGAATAGCGTCGCTCGAGGTATCGAAGATCGATCTCGTGCTCGCCCTCGGTCAGCACAACATCGCCGTACGCCCAGCGGAAGGAGTGCGGATCGGGATCGTCGGCAACGACTTCGCCGTCGATCAGGAGCCTCGCAGCCTCGTCGCTGCCGAGGCCGAAGGTCCATGTGCCACCGGTCGGCACAACCATTCGACCGACGACTCGCATGGCGAAGTAGTCGGTTGGGCAGTCGGCGTCGAAGCCGGCGTTCGTCGGACGGATGTACACGTTTCCCATCCGCGACGTGCGGTCGTAGCGCTCCCAATCGATGTGGTCCAGGCTAGCGGCCTGGGTCATCCCATCGGTCCACATGGCGACGAGCCGCGGCGAGACCTCGTCGGGTGTTTCGATATCGGCGGGCCGGAACGCCGCGGAGGGGATGACCGACTCGTGGGCGTCGCTCGGACCGCGCCATGTGGCGACGAGTCCGGCCGAGTAGCGACGCTCGAGGTAGTGGATCTCGAAGTCGTGCCATCCCTGGGTCAGTTCGATGTCACCGCTGTTCCATCGGAAGGAGTGCGGATCGCTGTCGTCGACCACGACCTCGCCATCGATCCAGAGGCGAGCCGCCTCGTCGCTTCCCACGGCGAATCGCCAGGTTCCGGCCTCGTCGATCTGGATCCGGCCCGCGAGGCGAAGGCCGAAGTAGTCGCTTCCGGCGTCCGCATCGAGCGCGTCGCTGGTGATCGGCCAGTTGACGTCGGGAACGATCGACGTGTGGTCGTAGGCCAGACGATCGAGATGGCCGAGCTGCGCGGCGTGAGTCACGCCCGTGGTCCAGTAGGCGCGAAGGCCGCCGGCGGCGAGAGCATCACTTGCATCAATCGGAGTCAGCGCGGTCGAAGGAATGACCGACTCGTACGCGTCGCTGGGCCCCTGCCAGGTGGCTACGAGGCCTGCGGAGTAACGACGCTCGAAGTAGTGGATCTCGATCGTGTGCTCGCCCGGGGTCAGTTCGATCGAACCCGAGGACCAACGGAATGAATGCGGGTCTCCATCGTTAACGACGAGTTGGCCGTCGATCCAGAGCCTGGCGCCCTCATCGCTGCCCAAGGAGAACTGCCACAGGCCCGCTTCGGGGATATCGATGTGACCGAGAAGTCTCAGGGCGAAGTAGTCGCTCGGGCCGTCCTCTCGCATGGGACCGCTAGAAATGCGCCAGTTCACCTCTGGAACAACCGTGGCGACATCGAAGTCGTCCCAGCCGACCTGGCCGAGCGTGCTGGCGTGCTGGACCTGGTCGCTCCAATAGGCGCGGAGTCCACCGGCGAGCGCGCCGGGCTCAACAACGCTCGCCGGGGTCAGGACGTTACTGGGGATGACCTCTTCGAAGGGGTCGTCGGGGCCCTGCCAGGTCACGACGAGGCCTGAGGAGTAGCGACGCTCGAAGTATCGAACCTCGATATCGTGCTCGCCTTCGCCGAGGGAGATCTGGCCGCTCGACCAGCGGAAGGAGTGCGGATTGGGATCGTTGACCACGAGGGAGCCGTCGATGAAGACCTGGGCTCCCTCGTCGCTGCCCGCTTTGAAGGTCCAGACCCCGGACTCGGGCACGTCGATCGTGCCGACGAAGCGGGCCGCGAAGTAGTCGCTCGGGCCGTCCGCGCGCATCGCTCCGGACCCGATCTTCCAGCTGACGTGATCGACGATCTCGGTCGAGTCGTAATCACTCCACGAGACCTGGCCGAGGTTTGAGGCGTGGCTCGTGTCGTCCTGCCAGTAGGCGCGCAGACCGCCGCTGGCGTCGGGCGCCTCGAGGGTCTCGCGCCGGAATGCCGAAGCCGGTATCACCGTTTCGGAAGACGCCGAGGGCGCCTGCCAACTGGCGATGAGCGTCGCCGAATACCGTCGCTCGAGGTAGCAGATCTCAAAGTCGTGCCACCCGGCGTCGAGAGTGACGGTGGCGCGCTGTGTGCGGCGCGAGTGCGGCGAAGAGTCGTCGATGACGAGTTCGCCGTCGATCCAAAGGGCCATCGCCTCGTCGCTCTGCACGGAGAGCGTCCATGCTCCCGATTCCGGCACGTCGATGGACGCGAGGAGCCGAAGCGCGAAGTAGTCTGAGTCACCCTCGGCGTCGAATCCCTCGGAAGTGACGTCCCAGTTCACCTGGTCCACGGCGCCCACGCGGTCGTACGACTCCCAGTCCACCTGGCCGAGGTTGCTCGCGTGGCTCACGCCGTCGTACCAGTATGCGGTCAGGCCGGGTGGGGAGGCGGGTACTTCCGAACGGTTGCGCCATCCCCGCGCCTGGCGGTGTCCGGGTCGGTCGCGATCGTGGCTTCCCCAGGAGTGGTGACTGTGTCGGCTGCTCGACTGTCGTTGACCGCGTTGAGGGAACGCATTTGATGGGGGAGTCGCGGCGGCCACGAGCGCCATCGCGATTACGACCCCGGTGACGGTCCGACTCGGAGAGACGGTGCTGCGGCCCATGGAGCCCTCCCGGATTCGAGACTTGGAGGGTCCGATCGTCGGGCCTGCCGCGCCGGAACAGGCGTGATTCTCAGATGCTGCTCGCGTGCGAGGGCGATGCAGGTTGCGCCGGTAGGGAAGAGTGTTCAGCCCCCGGCCTCGTCCTGTAATGAGCGGGTGATCGCGATTTCCTGGAGCCGAATGCTGGCCCGATCCAGGCGCAGCTTTGCTGCGGCAAACGACTCGGCATTCACGGATCGCCAGTCGGACTCCGCCGCGGCGACGAGGGAGGCCAACTCGTTTCGATGCGCCTCGACCTCGTTGCGCTCGCTCGGTGAGAGTTCGGCCCCGTGTCTTGCGAGCCGATCCTCGATCCACGTGAGGTCGAGCCGGCTGTTGGCTATCAGGTCTACGACGCGGTGTCGAGCCATGTCCTCAGCGGCGTGTTCGATGCTCTCCCTCTCGATCCGTTCGATCTCGTCCGAAGTCAATCCGTGATTTGGAATCACCTGGAGGGACGCCCGCCGGTCGCTGCGCCGCTCGGTGGCCTGGACCCTGAGCACCCCATTGACGTCGACGAGAAACTGGACCTCGACCTGAGGCATACCCGCAGGCATGGGCGGCACCATGAGCACGAGCGTGGCCAAGACGCGGCAATGCTCGACCATCTCCCGCTCGCCCTGGACGACGTTGAGGGTGATCGCCGTCTGCCCATCCACGCTTGTCGAGAACATCTCGGTTGCCCGGGCAGGCACGGTGCTGTTTCGCATGATCAGCTTCGCCACCGCCCCGCCGACGGTTTCGATGCCCAGCGACAACGGCAGCACGTCGAGGAGCAGGGTGCCGCGGCGCCCTCCGGCGACGATGGCCGCCTGCACGCTGGCGCCCAGCGCGACCACGCGATCGGGGTCGATGGCCACGTAGGGCTCGAGGCCGAACCAATCGGCGATCCGCGCGCGCACAAGCGGCGTGCGGGTCATCCCCCCGACCATGATGACGGCGTCGAGCAGCGCCCCCCCGAGATCTCGCTTCGCATCGCGCATCGCCCGATCGCAGCACGCGAGCGTGCGATCCACTAGTGGCGACAGAACTGCGTCGAGATCGGCTCGCGTGAGTTCGATCGAACTGGCCGGGCCGTCTTCTGTCTCAAGGTGGGCGACGGCGGACTCCCTCTCGGTCAGAGCGTGCTTCATATCTCTGGCGAACGACAGGAGCGCGCGTCGCGTGGACGGACCGGCTATTGAGAGATCGACGAGCGGCGCGTGCCTCGAGGCCCGATCCGCGTTCCATCGTTCGAGCAGGATCGCCACGACGGCGTGATCGACGTCGTCGCCTCCGAGGTGCGTGTCGCCGGAGGTGGAGAGCACCTGATAGAACGCGGTGCCTCGATCGTCCTCGGGTGGAACGATCCGGAGGATCGAGACGTCGAACGTGCCTCCTCCGAGGTCGTACACGGCCACGTGGGACTTCGCGTCACCGGGACGCACCCCCAGGCCATAGGCCAGCGCCGCGGCCGTCGGCTCGTTGACGATGCGCACCACCTCGATCCCCGCGAGTTTTCCCGCGTCGCGGGTCGCCTGGCGTTGGGCGTCGTCGAAGTACGCGGGGACCGTGACGACGGCGCGCCGGATCTTGACGCCCAGCGCACCGGACGCACGCCGGGCGAGCGATCGGAGGATGTCCGCGGAGACCTCTTGGGGCGAGAGAACCGACTCGCCGTGAGAGGTTGGGATCGCAACCCTGGCCGTGTGGTGGGCGCCCTCCACGACACGGAAGGCGAGCAGCGGCAGTTCCGAGTGCACGTCGGCGAGCGACCGGCCCATGAGGCGCTTGATGCTCGAGATCGTCCTCTCCGGGAATTCGATCGCGCGATCCAGCGCATCGCGCCCAACGACGGCGTGCAGACCTCCTCCGATGTCCTCGTAGCGGACGACGCTGGGAACGATGGGATCGTCTCCGAGCACACGCGGGCCGCGCTCATCGCAGTACGCCACGAGGCTGTTGGTCGTTCCCAGGTCGATGCCGACGATCGGATCCACGGGCGCAGGATAGGGCCGTGCAAATTGTGCCCCCGGGTCGGGCGGCGTCTCGAATGAGCGCCCGCTAGTCCGGGGACTCGGCCGTGGACTGATCGTCGTCGAGCATATCGCGCCCTTGCAGTCTGGCCACGACATCCTGCTCCGACGCCAGCTCTCCCTCCGACCGCGCGACCACGGTGCACACGGCCAGGTCACCGGTCACGTTCACCGTGGTGCGGCACATGTCCAGCAGCCGATCGACCCCGAGGATGGTCGCCACGCCGACGGTCATCACGGCGGTCGGCATGTTCACCGCCTGCATGACGATGATCAGCATGAGCAGGCCGACGCCGGGCACCCCTGCGGTGCCGATGGAGGCCAGTGTGGCGGTGAGCACGATCATGAGCTGATCCGAGAAGGGCAGCGGCAGGTTGAACATCTGAGCGATGAACACCGTGGCGACGCCCTGGTAGAGCGCCGTGCCATCCATGTTGACGGTCGCGCCCAGGGGAAGCACAAAGCTGCTGACCTCCTCGGAGACCCCCAGCCGCTCCTGTGCGCACTCGAGCGTCACGGGGAGCGTCGCGTTGGAGCTGGAGCTGGAAAAGGCCAGGAGCTGTGCGGGGGCGATCGCTCGGAAGAAACGCCGGTAGCCGACACCTGCGAGCAATCGCAGCCCAAGCGGGTAGACCACCAGCGCCATGATGGCCAGCCCCCCGATCACCACGAGGCTGTAGGCAATCAGGGCACGCAGGACATCCAGCCCCAACTCCGCAACGACCTTCACCAAGAGCGCGAAGACCGCGTACGGCGCCGCCAGCATGATCGCATGCACAAGGCGGATGACCACGTCGTTGAGCGCGTCGAACATGCGGATGACGGGCCCGCCGCGCTCGCGCGGCAGCATCGTGAGGCCCACTCCCAGGATGATCGAGAAGAACACGACCTGCAGCATCTCGCCCCTGGCGAGCGCCTCGAATGGGTTCTTCGGCATCACATCCAGGAGCACGTCCCACGCGCTCCGCCGGCCCTGCGCCTCACCGAGCCGCTGGGCGGCCTCGCCGAGGTAGTCCGAGGCGACGCGATCTCGCGTCGATTCGGGCACGAAGCTCCCGGGTCTCACGACCGTCGCAAGGACCAGACCAACGGAGATGGCGATGGCGGTGGTCGTGATGTAGATCCCGACAGTCTTGCCGCCGATGCGCCCCAGTTTCCGCAGATCTCCGAGGCTGCTCGCCCCCACCACGAGGCTGAACAGCACGATCGGCACGGCGATGAACTGGAGCGAGCGGATGAAGAGCTTGCCGATGAACTCGTTGAGGTTGCCGACGAAACGGGGAACGGCCGCGACGGGCCCTGCCTCCGAATTGGCGGTGCTGACGACCCTGCCTTCTCCCGGGTCGAGTCTGGCCTGCTCGAGTTGTGCGACGAGCCATCCCACCTCGCGCGAGAGAGAGGCATCCACCGGAGCCTGGAGCGGTCGCAGCGCCCGCAACGAGGCATTTGGATTCCGCAGCGTCTCAAGCGTCGACGCGACCTGCGTACGAAGCCAGTCGAGCGCGGGCTGCCCATCTCGATTCTCGCTGGCAGGCGTCTCCTGAAGAGAGTCTGGAGAGGGAGCGCCGAAGAGATCTCGCAGGAACCAATCGACGACGCGCCCGGTGTAGGCGTTCTGGGGCCTGGGAAGGCCCGAGGCTCCGCGTCCGGGCGAGTATTGCCCGATCTCTCCATCGAGCCACGAGATCGCGGGACCCGGGTCCGCGGGTGGAGCCTCCGCGCGAAGTGCCGGCCGGCCCTTTCGGTAGGCCGCCGGATCCCCCACTCCCAACGCACCCCACGTGTAAGGACCCCACGTGAGGTTGAGCACGATCCCAACCAGGGCGCCAAGCCCCAGCCCGATCATGATCCTCCAGTGGAGCGCCAGCCGCTTGCGTTCGCCCATGATCCTCCCATCACCCGATGGTCCCGGCTCGCCACACGTTACAGGACCCGGGCCGCTGGGGCCAATCACGGCGGCCGGCGATCGGTCTGTGCCGACTCGTCCGCCGGTAGGGCATGCAACGACACGGTCGGGCGCGTGCACTTCCTGCGCGGGGTGCCGGGAGAGGAGACTGGCTCCACACTCCGTGGAGAGTCGCGCCGGACCCAGGTTCTCAGAGAGAGACGACCATGCAC
Organism: Phycisphaeraceae bacterium; assembly: GCA_020639195.1. Taxonomy (GTDB): domain Bacteria; phylum Planctomycetota; class Phycisphaerae; order Phycisphaerales; family UBA1924; genus JACKHB01. The sequence goes on from JACKHB010000002.1 coordinate 821,570, forward strand.
GCACACCCGTTGGCCATCAGCGCTGTTGCCTCCCTCGCCATGACTGGCGGGGCCCGCGCAGACTGGGCGATCCACACCGTGCCGCTGGCTCCGGCCGACGGTCGCCTGGTCGTCACATTTCTGTCGTCAGACGCCGGGTACACCGGAGAACTGAGGTTCATCGATCCGTTCACGCTCGCTCCCTCCGAGGTGATCTTCAATAACCACACGACCGCCCCGGGGACCCAGGTTGATGTCGCCTCCGTGCTGCAAGATGATGCACTCAATTTTCAGTACGAGGTGCTTACGGGGCAGCCCGCGGTGTTCTCGATGGCGAATGGGGAGGGACTCCAGCAGTTCTGGCACGAGCCCATCGACTCGATGGCGTGGCGGTTCGGGATCGAGGACATCCGGTTCTCAATCTCAGATCACGACTACAACGACGCGGTGTTCGAGGCGCGAATCGTGCCGGTGCCGGCGCCGGGAGTGCTGGCGCTGAGTGTGCTCGGCGGCCTCATCGCGGCGCACCGCCGGCGCTGACGATCAAGCGAACGTCGCGGCGACCATACGATCGGACGCATGTCCGATCCGATCCGCAGCAGCCGCGAGCGCTTCAACGAGTACAGAACGACCCGCCGACGCAGGGACCCCGGTACGGAGGTCCGTCCGGACGGGGTGGAGACACCTCCGCGTTCCAAGCGGCAACGGTCGTTCTTCGCGCTGATGCGGGAGTTCCTTGCGCTGATGCGCGGCCGGCGCGCGGTGCTCGTCTGGTCGATGCTCGCCCTCTCGGTGGCCACGGGGCTGAACCTGCTGCAGCCGGCGTCCATCAAGGTCGCGATCGACTACATCCTGCTCGACACACCCGGACCCGAGGGACTCCCCTCGTTCCTGCCGCGAGATCGCACGACGCTGCTCCTTCTGTTGTGCGGGGCGATGGTGGGCGTGATGGGCCTGTCGGTCGCGATCGGCATGTGGGGCAGGTGGCAGACCACAAAGACGACCAAGCTCCTGCAGTCTCGCATGCGGCGCCGGGCCTTCGAGCACGCCGTTCACCTGCCGCTGCATCGGGTCCACGACTTGCGCTCGGGCGGCGTGGCGAGCCTGCTGCGCGAGGACGCGGGCGGTATCGGAGAGCTCGCTTTCAGCATGATCTACAACCCCTGGCGCGCGGTGGTGCAACTGCTGGGCACGCTTGTGATTCTCGCGGTGGTCGACTGGCGGCTGCTCGTGGGTTCGCTGCTGCTGCTGCCCACGATCTGGGTGACGCACCGCACGTGGATTGGCCGGTTGCGCCCAGTGTACCGCGACATCCGCGCCACGCGCCAGGGCGTCGACGCCCACAGCGCCGAGACCTTCGGCGGCATGCGCGTGGTGAGGGGCTTCGCCCGAGAGTCCGGCGAGGCCGCGCGAAACGCCCTTGGAACGCACCTGATGCTCCGCCAGGAGATCCTCGCGTGGTGGTGGAGCCGCGGCATCGAGATCGCGTGGGCGATGCTCATCCCCATCGCTTCGAGCGCCGTCTTGCTCTACGGAGGATGGCAGGTGATCCGGGGCCATCTGACCATCGGCGACCTGATGATGTTCTCAACCTACCTCATGCTGCTGCTGGGCCCGATCGAGTCACTGGTCAGCACAGCCAGCACGATCCAGAACAACCTCGCGGGCTTCGATCGAGTGCTCGACGTCCTCGCCGAGCCGACCGAGTTCGCCGACTCGCGTGACTTGCAGACGGTGGTCCTGAGTGCGGACCAGGTGCGTGGGCGCGTCACCCTCGAGCACGTGACGTTCAGCTATCGCAACGCGGCCAGGCCGGCGCTGGTCGACGTATCGCTCGACATTGCGCCGGGTGAGACGGTGGCCCTGGTTGGCGCGAGTGGGTCGGGCAAGACCACGCTATCCAACCTGATCGCGCGATTCTTCGATCCCGACTCTGGCCGCGTTCTGCTCGACGGCGTCGACCTGCGCGAGATCGAACTGGGATCGTTCCGTCGGCTTCTGGGCATCGTCGAGCAGGACGTCTTCCTGTTCGCGGGGAGCATCCACGACAACATCGCCTACGCGAAGCGAGGCGCCTCGGGGGACGAAGTTCGTCACGCCGCGACCCTCGCCGGCGCCCACGAGTTCATCACCAGAACGGAGCAGGCGTACGGCACGGTCATCGGTGAGCGCGGCATGCGATTGAGCGGCGGCCAGAAACAGCGAGTCGCCATCGCGAGAGCCATCCTCGCCGATCCGCGCATCCTGATCCTCGACGAGGCCACCAGCAGCCTCGATGCCGAGAGCGAGGCCAACATCCGCCGGAGCCTGCGCGACCTGATGAAGGGCCGCACCAGCATCGTGATCGCCCATCGTCTGAGCACGATTCGGCACGCTGATCGGATTGTGGTCATCGAGGAGGGCAAGATCGTTGAGACGGGCCCTCACGAGGCCCTGCTGGCTGGCAGCGGGAGGTACGCCCAACTCCTGCGCCTGCAACTCGAGAGCGATGGAAGCGACAGCGCGCCCCAGCCCGCCGCCTCGCCGCAATGATCATGAAACAACGCGGGAGCCGAAGCCCCCGCGTCGAGTCGTGGCCCTGGAGGTTGGATCAGCCCTGGATGAACAGGTCCAGAAAGGCGAAGAAGTCGGTCGCGTCGTGAACGCCGTCGCCATTGAGGTCTCCGAGCGGATCCCCCGAGGCGAACAGGTCAAGGAACGCGAAGAAATCGTCGCCGTCCACCGATCCGTCCCGCGTGAAGTCCGCCGGCGCGTACTGGCACCCTCGGATGAGCACGCGCACATCGTCCACCCCAGCCTCGACGATCGAGCCCGAGCCGAGGTCTCTGGCCTGGAAGCGCAACCGCGTCTGCGAGCCAGGCGTCACGAAGTCGGACACGCGGAACGACTTCACCACCCAGTCGTTCGCGTTCTCGCTCACGTCTTCGAGCGTGGTCCAGTTGCTGCCGCCGTCGCTGGAAATGGAGACGGGCATGCTGTCGGCATTCGGGGCGGAGCCCTGATCGTTCGAGTACCACCGCGCATACTCGATCCACGCGCCGGCGCTCTTCCACCCGGCCGGCTCTGTCGTGTCGAGGATCGGGCCGGTGAGCGTCGTCGTGCCGTTATCGACGTCGTACGTACCGACTCCGGTGCCGGCTCGACCGTCGGTGATCCAGCACATCGTGCCCGGCGCGGGAGTGTGATCGTTCTCCGGCTGGGCCTGCGTGCCCTGGGGATCCATCCTGCCCCAGATGCCGGTGGTCGCGTCGTCGCCCGCGGCACCGACGGTCCAGCCAGCGTCTGTCTCCACGTCGTCGAGGCTGACCACCGTAAGACTCCGGGCGTCGGCCGTCAGTTCGCCCGTCGCCGGGTAGCGGTACGCCTCGCCGCTGGTGCCGGTCACCTCAATGTGATAGCCGAACGAGCGTCCGCAGCCGAGCCCGGGAATCGTCGCTTCATAGGATGACCCGCCGACGGAAGCCAGCGAGTATGAGGTCTCGGACGCGATAACGTCGTAGCGAACCTTCAGCTCGGCGCTCGCCACCGTGTCGGTGATCTCCTGGATGTTCACGTCCAGCGTCGTCGGAACCCCCGCATCGACCGAAACCAATTCTCCCTGCGGCAGCGAGATCCGGAGCGGAAATCCGAACTGCTCGCCGATCGCCAGCACCGCCTGGAAGATCTCCTCGCCCGTGGGGATGATCTCGTCGGGCGGGAGTTCGAACCCGACGAAGTCGTTGTTCGGACGCAACTCGATCGTCCACCCGTAGACCCCGACCGAATACGTCCAGTCGCTGGCGTTGCCCGCCGCGGCGTACAGATCGATCGACTGCTCCGGGGTGTAGTACGTGCCGTGCACGCTCTCGATGATGTTGCTGAGTTCCACGCTGAAGTCGTCAAAGAAGGTTCGATCCGGCTCTGGGGGTGGAACGTCCGCATAGCCCCAGGGCCAGAGGATCAGCTGGCTATAGGAGTGAAAGTCGACGTGCGCAATGATGTTCGGATCCGCCAGCACATAGTCGCGAAGCACTTGCGTTTCGGGCTCTGAGAAGGCGGACGTGCCGCGATAGGTATCGCTTCCGGGGTTCCCGCTCGATCCATCACCGCCCCACTCCTTGCCCCAATTGCGATTCAGGTCCACGCCGAACGAGCCGCCGCCATTGTTGCGCCGGTTCTTGCGCCACAGGCGCTGGTCGGTCCATGTGTACTCGTAGCCATCCGGATTCGTGATGGGCACGATCTTGAACTTCACGCGGTCCAGCAGCGCTGTGATGCGCGAATCGGAGCCATACCCGGTCAGCAACTGCTCGATGGTGAACATCACGGTGGCCGGACTGATCCACTCACGCGCGTGCTGCAAGCCGTTGAAGAACACCACGGGCCGGTTCGAAGAGTCTCCGGGGCCTGTGATCTCGATTGCGCGGATGTCTCTGGCCTGCAGCGATTGCCCGATCGTGGCGACCGAAGCGAGTGCCGGGTGGTCCGCCGCGAGCTGATTGAGATAGGACATGATCTCCGCGTACGTGTGGTAGTTCTCGAACCACGTGATGTCCCGCAAGGCCCGCCTGCGTTCGATCTCGGCTCGCTCCGCATCGATCAGCGCTTGCACATCGTCATGAACGATTTCGATCTCCATCCCCTCTTGGATGACCCGCGCGAGTGCTTCGGGGGACAGCACGAACTCGTTCTCGCCGATCCCCATGCGCTCGCCGTAGAGCAAACCGAGGTCGTCGAGCATCTCGACCTGCGCCTCGGTCTGCGCGATCACGCGAACGATCTTGTGCCCCCGAAGCGAGGCGGCATGCTCCACAGGCCCGTTCTGGCCCAGGGCTCCAGCCGTCAAGAGGGCGACCAAGACACCAAGTCTGCTTCTGCGCGCAATGGGCATCGCTCGTATCCTCGCTGGGTTGGGGGGCGCGGAGAACAATCGCGGCGCGGCGGCCCGATCCGACCGTCCGTCGATGACCCCCGCGTCCAATCGCAGTCTACAGCACTCCCTACCCCATGCACGCCGATTTCGATCCCGAAGACGCGACAACTTATCGGAGCCTCAAATGCGCTTTCTCGCTCAATTGGGCGTCGTGTCTGTCGGGATTCTGGGAGGGTGCGTTCGCTCTGCTGGTCCCAATGAGGCTCCCACCTACCCCAATTTCGCCGTCGCCGCGGACCACGCCATCGCTTCGGCGGCCGGTGCCGAGATCCTGCGGGCCGGGGGGAACGCCGTGGACGCCGCGGTGGCCACGAGCTTCGCCCTGTCGGTAGTCCGCCCCTACTCGTGCGGGATCGGCGGCGGCGGATTCATGCTGGTGCACCTCGTGGACGATCCCCGCCACGGTGATGTCGACGTCTTCATCGACTATCGAGAGACCTGCCCGGGCGGGATCGGACCCGACTCCTTTGAGGCATTCGACGACGACGCGAGCCAACGAGGTGGGCTCGCCATCGCCGTGCCCGGTTCGGTTGCTGGGCTGATGCACGCGCTCGAGACCTACGGCACGTTGGACCGAGACGCCGTCCTCGCTCCTGCAATCCGCATCGCCGAGCGCGGCTTCCGGGCTGATGCCGATTACGCTCTTCGAGCGCGAACGCTCGCCGCCAGCTTCGAAGCGAATCCCGCGTGGAAGAGTCGGTTCCCGTTCGTCTGGGAACGGTTGCTGCTCGAGGGCCGCGTGCAAGCAGGGTCTCGCGTGCGCCTTCCGGAACAGGCCGAAGCGCTACGCCTCATCGCCCAATACGGCGCCGCGGCGTTCTACGACGGACCGATCGGAGACGCCATCGTCGAGGCGGCCGCGCGGGACCGAGGCGTGCTCACCCACGAGGATCTCCTTCAATTCAAGCCCAGGGAACGAGCGCCGATCCGGACCGAGTTCTTCGGGGGCACACTGCTGACCGCCCCGCCACCCTCTTCCGGAGGCATCGCGATCGCTCAAGTTCTGGGAGTCGCATCCCGAGCCACCTTCGGCATGCACCCCCTCCAAAGCGAGCTCGCATCGTCTGCCGAGCGCCACCTCCTTTATCACCACTACCTTGCCGAGGCGCTCAAGCACGCCTTCGCCGATCGGGCCCGATGGCTCGGAGACCCGGACTTCGCCGAAGTTCCGACCGATCGATTGCTGGGCGACCCTCGGCTCGATGAGATCGCCGAGGCAATCAATCCGTTCTCCACACTCCCCCACGATCGGTACGGCTCGGCGCCGGCGCCGAACGATGACGGCGGCACAAGCCATTTCTCCGTGGTGGACTCTCGAGGCAGCGCCGTCGCCTGCACCGAAACCATCAACCTCGAGTTCGGCTCGCTCGTCGCCGTCGATCGATACGGCTTCTGCCTCAACGACGAGATGGACGACTTCACCACGAGCTCAGGCCCGAACGCGTTCGGACTGACCCAGTCCGATCGCAACCGTCCCGAACCCGGGAAGCGTCCGCTGTCCTCAATGTCTCCCTCCATTGCTCTCGATAGCACCGGAGACGTTCTTGCCGTGGCGGGAGGCTCCGGCGGGCCGCGGATCATCTCCGCGACGGTCCAGGTGTTGCTCAACGCGCTTCGCTGGGGCGACGCCGGAATCGCGGTGGGCGCCCCCCGGATCCACCACCAATGGAGCCCGGACGTGCTGGAGATGGAGACAGGAGCTGTGCGGTGGGATGGGCGGGCATGGGAAGTCCCGTTCGGGCCATCGCGCGGCCGAACTTCATTCGAGGAATTCGGCCACGCCATCCGTGGGCGTGACACCATCGGCGTGGTCCAGCTCATCCTGCGTCGGCGCGACGGCTGGCAGGCCGCCAGCGACCCGCGCAAGGGCGGATCGCCCGACGGCGGGTGATCACGCGGGGTCGAAGCGCCACCGACGACTCCCTATCATGGCCTCCCGCGCAGGGCCAGGCCCAACGCGCCCGCACACCAGTAGGGAGAAGCCATGTCCGACTACGCCAAGGGTCTTGAGGGTGTCGTTGCCGGCGAGACCCAGATGTCGTACATCAACGGCCAGCAAGGCATCCTCGAGTACGTCGGCATTCCGATCGGCGAACTCTCGAGCCACTCGACCTTCGAGGAGACGGTCTTCCTGCTCTGGAACCGCAGGCTCCCCAAGCGCGCGGAACTCGACGCGTTCACCAAGGACCTCCGATCGCGATACCAGCCGCCCGCGCCGATCATCGAGCGACTCCGAGGGATTCCGCGCGACGCCCAGCCGATGCACGTCCTGCGCACCCTCGTCAGCGAGCTCGCCCTCCACGATCCGGATCCGAATGCCAACGACATCCCCTCGGCACAGTCGAAGTCGCTCACCATCCTCGCCCAGGCGCCCGCGATCGTCGCCGCGTTCGATCGCGTGCGGCGCGGTCTCGATCCCGTTCGCCCCGATCCGTCGCTGTCGTTCGCCGAGAACTTCCTCACCATGCTCAACGACAAGCGTCCCACGCCGACCATGGCCCGGGCGTTCGACATCTGCATGATCCTGCACGCGGACCACGGCCTGAACAACTCCACGTTCACCGCCCGCGTGATCATCTCCACGCTCAGCGACGTGTACTCCGCCATGACCGGGGCGATCGGCAGCCTCCGCGGCCCGCTCCACGGCGGCGCCAACGAGGGCGTCATGCACATGCTCAACGAGATTCCTTCCCTCGCCGAGGTGGAGCCCTACATCATGGGCAAGATCCAGCGCAAGGAGAAGATCATGGGCTTTGGCCACCGCGTCTACAAGGCCAAGGACCCGCGCGCGACGGACCTGATGACCCTCGCCGAGAAGCTCGCCAACGACACCGGCAACCAGGATCTCTACGCCAAGAGCAGCAAGATCGAGAAGATCATGGAACGCGAACTCGCAGCGAAGGGCATCTTCCCCAATGTCGACTTCTACTCCGCGACCACGTACCACTGCATCGGACTCAAGCTCGATCTCTTCACGCCGATGTTCGCGCTCAGCCGGCTCGCCGGCTGGAGCGGCCACGTGATCGAGCAACTCAGCGACAACCGGCTGTTCAGGCCAACCGTCAAGTACACCGGCCCGCACGACGCGCCGTACGTGCCGATCGATCGGCGTTGACCGGCGAGGCGAAGCGACCGGGTTACGGCCCGCGAACCTCTTCCCAGGACGTCGGCTCCCACTGCACGCGGGCGGCGCCCAGGAGTGACCCTGTCGCGACCGCCAGATCGATCTGCGCGATCTGGTACTCGACGATCGCGTCGATCTCGCGAGACTGAGCGTCGGCGAGCCTCGCCGCGGCGTCCAGCACGTCGGTGCTCGTGCTCCGTTCCGCCTGGAACTGACGCGTCTCGGCCTCAAACGTCCGTCGATCCAGGACCACCGACTGCCTCGCCGCGATGATCCGTTGCCATCCGGCTTCGATGCGGTCAACAACGTCGTGGATTTCCTGCCGGATCGTCTGCTCGCGCGATGCCCGCGTCGCCAATCGCTGAACGCGGGTGAGAACCGAACGGCGCCAGCGAGACCTCGCGGCCTCATTTCCGATCGGCACTTCCGACCGCAGACCGATCGACCAGTCTTCAAAGTCGTTTTCGGCCAGCAACTCCACAGAGTCGCTCAGGCTGCCTCCGAGCCCGTTGATGCGGTAGGTGAGCGCCGCGTCGAGCGTGGGGAGCAGTTGATTCTCGGCGAACTCGATGCCGGCAACGTCGGCCAACTCGCGCAGCTCCAACTCGAGCAGTTCCATCCTCCGCTCCTTCGCCGCCGATGCGAGCGCCGACGCATCGAGCCGGTACCGAAGCGGCCGGGGCGGAGTCGTGGGAATCACGACCTGCGGCGAATCGACGTCCAGGTCCGGCATGTTCATGCGCCGCTTCAGGTCTCTTTGACGCGTCAGCACGTCGTTCTCGGCAGTGAGGATCGCGTCCAGGCGCTCGGCCACGCCCGCCTGGGCTCGGATGACCTCGATCTCGGACACCTGCCCGGCCCGGAGACGGTTCTCGGCCCGCTGCAGCTGAGCGACGGCCAGCTCGTACTGCTGCTGGCGGACGCCGAGCTCCTCGCGCGCCTGGTACAGCCGCCAGTACGCACGATCGACGGCCGCGAGTTCGGCGATGACCGCGAGCGTGGTCTGCGCCTCGGAGATCTGCCTGTTGTACGAGGCCACGCGCAGCCCCGCGGTCGTCGCCTCCCGCCCCGCGTTTCGCAGGAGCGGATGGCTCAGCGTCAGCTCAAGATCGGACGTGTACGACGGGTTGAGCGTCGAGAATTGGTTGTTCGTTTCGTTGCGCGAGAAGGGCAGCGTCACCTCCACGGTTCCGCCCGTCCGCAGCGGGATTCGCACGCCCGGCTCGAAGAACGTGGACTCCGCCTGCGCATCGGTCAGCGTTGAGGCCGTGGGAGTGTCGGTCTGCGCGTGCTGAAAGTTGGCGAAGAACAGCGCCTCGAATCGGGCCTCCTCTTCGGAGACCGACTGCGCCGCGATGGTCGGATCCAGGAGCGACACCCTGAGGTCGAGATTGTTCTCGAGCGCGCTGGCGCGGCATGCCTCGAGCGCCAACTCCACACTCGCGAGGCCCTGGAACCGGCTCGGAGGGAGCTCGGGCGGATGCTCGCCGGTCGCCGCGGGGGGCGCCTCTCCCGGCCCCAGGTCCAGAGGATGAACCCCCCGCAACCGCGAGGCATCGATCACCCGGCCGCGATCTCTGGCCAGCGGAGCCAGCGGATTGGTGCACGCCGGCAGGACCACCAGCCCCAGCAACATCCACGCCCGTCTCACGCGGTCACTCATGTCTCAACGCCTCGATGGGATCAAGGCGCGCCGCCTTGAGAGCAGGGAACATGCCGAACACGATGCCCGTCGCCGCGCTGAATCCCACGGACAAGACGATGACCCACGCCGGAGCGACCGCCCGCCCCAGGTCGGCGCCCGGGATGTTGCGAATGCCCAGCACCATGAGCTGACCCAGCGCGATCCCCACGGCCCCACCGACGAGGCACAGCGTCACCGCTTCGACGAGGAATTGCAGCAGCACGACGCTGGGCCGTGCCCCGACCGCCTTTCGCAGTCCGATCTCTCTCGTTCGCTCCGACACGCTTACCAGCATGATGTTCATGATCCCGATGCCGCCCACCAGCAGGCTGATGCCCACGACGCCCCCCGCCCCCGCCGTCACCGCGCCCGCGACTCGGTTGAATCCGTCGATGAACTGCTGGATGACCCGCACCTCGAACGTGTTGGGAGTGGCGCCCTCCAGGCCTCGCACCTTCCGCATGACCGTGGAGATCTCGGCGATCGCGTCCTGTGCCTGGTCGGGCCGGCGCATCTGCGCCCAGGCGAAGTTGATCCACCCATTTGGATTCAGGCGCATCGCCGTCGCCAGCGGGATGAAGATCTCGGCATTGCTCTCGCCGCTGCCGAAGATGTTGAACGTCACCGTCTCCACGACGCCAACGATCGTGAACACACGATCCGAGAGGCGGATCGTCTGCGTCGTTGGATCACGATCGAGCCCGAGGTCCTCGATCAGTTTCTCGTTCACCAGACACACGTCCCGCCGCTCGCGCTCGTCGATCTCGTTGAACGGACGGCCGATCAGCACGGCGCGCCCCTCGATATCGTGCCACGTCGGCCAGATCCCCGTGGTCTGGACGCCATCGAGCTTCGTGTCGCCCGCCTCGGCGCTCTTGGCCATCATCATCATCGGCGTCAGCTTCTCGATCGACGGGCAGTGCTCCTCGACTGCGTCCAGTTCCGCCAGCGTCAGCTGCACGTCGCGGAAGTTGATTCTGTTGCGCAGCTCGCGCGGCACTCGCCCATCGATGAACACCTTGCGCGCCCCGAATTTCTCGAACTCGCTGAGCACGCTGGCCCTGAGGCCAGTCAACGCCGCCACCACCGCGATGATCGATGCCACCCCGATGATGATGCCCAGCGTTGTGAGCATCGAGCGAACCTTGTTCGCCCAGATCTGCCCCAGCGCCAGGAACACCGTCTGCACGGTCAGGCGAGGGATGATCATCAGGGTGCGTACCACGGCCTACTCCGCTCCGGCGGGCAGGGCTTCGCCGGCCGCCTCGGCCGCCATGCGGGCCGCGTTCTGAAGAAACGCCGCGTGCGTGGGGTCCCTTCGCGTCGGATGATCGGAGGTCACCATGCCGTCGCGCAGCCGCACAATCCGAAGCGCAGCATCGGCGACCTCCTCCTCGTGGGTCACCATCACGATCGTCTGGCCCTCGGCGTGCAACTGACGAAACAGCTCAATGATCTCGCGCGTCGTGGCCGTGTCGAGGTTTCCCGTGGGCTCATCGGCCAGCAGGATGCTCGGCGTGTTGACCAGAGCCCGCGCGATCGCCACGCGCTGGCGCTGGCCGCCCGAGAGCTGGTTGGGCCGGTGCCCGATGCGATCCGCCAGGCCAACGCGCTCCAGGGCACGCTTCGCCCGCTTGCGCGCCTCGAGCCAGTTGAACCGGCTGTAGATCAGGGGCAGCATGACATTCTTGAGCGCGCTCGCCCGGGGCAGAAGCTCGAACGACTGGAAGACGAACCCGATCTCCTCGTTACGCACCCGGGCCAGCGCCGCAGCGCCCATCTTGTGCGTCGCCCGGCCGTTGAGCACGTATCTGCCGCGGGTCGGGCTGTCCAAACAGCCCAGGACATTCATCAGCGTGCTCTTGCCCGATCCGCTTGCACCCATGATGGCCACGAACTCGTTGCGCTGGATCACCAGGTCGACCCCGCGTAGGGCGTGCACACGCTCCTCGCCGACCCTGTAGATCTTTTCGAGTTGGTGGATCTCGATCGTCACGACCCGGCAGGCTCCGCCTCGCCCGCCCCCGCCACCTCCGCCGGCTGCCCGCTCGAATCGACCACCGAGACGAACTGTCCGTGGGAGAGCCCCTCGAGAATCTTGAACGGGCCCGCGATCACTCCCGCGCCCTCATCCAATCCCTCGAGGACCTGCGTGCTCGTGAGATCACTCACGCCGATCCGCACGGGCACCGCCACCGCTTTGCCATCGCGCACCTGGAATACCACGTCCGCAAAGGTCTTGCGGTCGTTGATCAGCGTGCTGCCCTCGCGCACCTCCGATGGAAGATCGGCGATCCGTCGACTGAGCACCGCCTGGCTGGGGACCTGCAACGCATCGGGCAGCGTCTCGACGACGACCTCGCACGTCGCCGACAGTCCCGAGCTCAGCGTCTGGCCCTCTCCCAGCGAGATCTTGATCTCGACCTCGAAGTAATGCGTGCCATCGGTGTGCGTCTTGCGGAGCTTGCCCACCCGCTCCACCGTCCCCGAGAACACCCTGTCCGGATACGCGTTGATCAACACGTCCGCGCTCTGCCTCTCTCGCACACTCTGGATGTTGGCCTCGTCCACGCGCGCTCTGAGCAGCATGTCCGTGAGGTCCGCCACCTGCATCAGCACCGATCCCGGGTTGTTCAGCGTCCCGATCACCACCAACTCGCCCTCTTCGGCCGGCAGGTCCGTAATGGTCCCGGCGATGGGCGAACGGATCGTCGCGTTGTCCAGGTCCTTTCGCGCCCGACGCGTCGTCGCCTGCGCGACCTCCACCGCCGCCTGCCCGCCGAGCACCCCCACAGCCGCCCGCTCGACGTTCTGCTCGGCAATGTCCACCGCGGACTGCGCCACCGCCACGTTGGCGAGCGCCTGCTGATACTGCGACTCGGCCCTCGAGAGTTCCGTCCTCGCGACGTCTTCCGTGTCGTACAACTCGCGGATGCTTCCGACCTCTATCGTCGCCTCCTCCAAGGCCGCCTTGGCCGCCTCCAGACGCGCCCGATCGCCCGCCAGCGACAGCTCGGCCGACTTCTTGTTGACCTCCGCTTCCGCGAGAAACGCCGCCTGCACCTTCTCGTTGGCCAGCGCCGACTCGAGCGCCGCCTGCAACTCCTCGTCGTCCAGCTCCACCAGCACATCGTTGCCCGAGACCTCGTCGCCTTCGGCGTGGGGCAGGCGCTTGATCCGCGCCGAGACCTGCGCGCTGATCATCACCCGATTCCGTGGCTCGATGGTCCCCGGCGCGCTCACCGTCCGGACGAGCTCACGCCGCGACGCCTGTTCCAGCCGAACCTCGGTCGGCTTTGCTCTGGCGTTCATGGCCGAGCGCACCGCGTCGGAGCTCATCACGAGATAGCCGCCTCCGCCGCACACCGCGGCGACGACGACAAAGCCGCCCACCACCCATTTCCACACGATTCGCCCCTTCCGGGATTGGCTCGACTCGTTCTATTGGCCTTCGACCGTCCCGCGTTTCATCCATACCGAGAGTAGCGCGGGGCGACCTCCCGGCCGTCGTACGAACAGGCCGATCGGTGCGAGGGTCCGGTTGGCTCTTGGTCCCCGGTGCGACCTCCGGAACAGTCTCCGGTGGCGGCACGCTCAACGCGACGAACGCCCAGGGAATGCTCGACGGTCGAACGTATGTCAACGTTCATTCCACGACGTTCGCAGGCGGTGAGATTCGCGGCCGGGTCGTCAGGGCGTGCCCCGGCAACCCCGATTGCCCTGGCGATCTCACGGGGCCAAATGGCAACCCGGACGGATCCACCGACAGCTTGGAGTTTTTCTTCTTCTCGATCAGTTTGCCGGCGACGACCCGTGTGCCGATCTCACCGTGCCAGAGGGTCTGGGTTTGGAGGATTTCTTCGCATGCCTCGACCTATTCGTTCAGGAATGCCCCTAGAGCCCCATCGCAGGGAGTCCGCAGCGATTTCGCGCGTCTTTCCCTTGCATCTTCACCAAAGACCCTGCCTAATTGCGATCGAGCTCGTCAGTGCTCGGCTTCGCGCCAAGGAGAATCATGGCCGCCTGCAAAGTCTCGCTCGCCTTCTCGCTTCTGACCGTGGCCGGCGCGCGGGCCGAACTCGTGAGCTTTGAGTTTCCGCTCGATGGGGCTCAGGAGACCCCCCCCGTTGACACCCCGGGCTTCGGGCTTGGACGCGTCGTGCTCGACACCGACACAAGGTTGGTGATCATCGAGGGGGAATTCCACGACCTCGAGAGCGTTGCCGTCGCATCACATCTGCACGGACTTGCGCCGCCCGGACAGGCCGGACCCGCCGTGATCACGCTCACCGTCGACTTTGCGACCGATGGGATGTTCTTCGGCGAGGGAACTGTGTCTCAGGAATTCGTTGATGGCCTGCTGGCTGGAATGACCTATGTGAACGTCCACACCCTCTTGCATCAAGGTGGCGAGATCCGAGGACAGGTCGTTCCGGCCGCCACGATGCCCGCTGCGCTTGTGGTCCTCGGGGCCCGCCGCCGCCGGGACTCTACTTCCGAATCAGCGACTTGAGTTCAGTCAGCCAGGCGGCTCGCGCCTGCAACTCTAGTTCACCCTGCCGCGTGACGAGCTTTAGAAACGGGTCCTCCCCTTCGATCGTCTCGCTCCATTCCCGAACCCGCCGGCCAACCTCGTCCAAGGCGGCACCCGCGGCGTCCGTCCACGCGGCTCGATCTCCCGCAGGAAGGGCGCCCAGAAACCTCGCCCTTGATCGGAGCGGGTCGTAGGCCACGCTGACGGCGGTGTCTCCCAGCGGCGGACCGATCCAGGCTCGAAGTTCCGATAACCCGAGAGGCGTGATCTCGTACTCGCGCCGGCGCCTCTTGCCGTGCTTGAGGGCCCGCCCCTTGAGCAGACCAGCCCGCTCCAGCCGCTGCAGGAGGGGGTAGATCGCCCCTGCGCTGGCACTCCATTGCGTGCTCGGGCTGGCCTGAAGCTGGCGCCGAATTCCGTACGCGCTCGTGGGCCCGGTCTGCCAGACCAGGCCCAGCACAAAGCTCTCCAACTCGCTTCTGCGCTTGGCCATATCAGGGCACAGACTACCGGGGTCGCGAGGGGCGCGCCCGACGACGGGAAACACTCCCGTCGGCATCCTATGAATACATCGAATCGGACTATATGAACTGGAGGCCCGGCATGTTCACCCTGCTCGCTCTCGCACCCACAGCCGCGATCGTGACCCGGCAGCCCGACGCCCTCGTCTGGCCGGACACCCCCCAGGCCCGCGCCGCGCGGGCGTTTGTGGCCACGCTGAACGATCCCTCGGCCGAGCGGGTCCGCCAGTTCGAAGAGACATTTCGAGCCCGCGCGCAGCTGCAGGCCGTTCCGATCCCGGTCCGTGCTGCACGAATGGCCGATCTGAGCGCCCGCGTAGCGCCGGTGCGTGTCGAACGCCTCGACGCCTCGGGCTCAACGCTTCGGATGCAGGTCCGCGCCGCCGATGGCACGCCCATCGTGATGGCGATCGTTCCCGACCCTCGTGATGAGGAACGAATCGACGGGATCACGCTCGAGATCGGGGGACAGCTGGAGGATTCCCACGCGCTCTCTCTCGACGAGATCGGCTCGCTCGTTGAGGGCACAGCCGCCGCGATCCGCGACGGATACGTCTTTCCCGAGAAGGGCGCCGCCATGGCCGAACTTTTGCTTCATCGCCAGGCCGAGGGTCACTATGACGGGCTGAACTCCGATGTGGACCTGGCCCGGGCGCTGCAGGAAGACCTGCGCAGCGTGACCAACGACCGCCACATCTCGGTGCGTCCCATGCCGCGGAGCGCTGCGCAACCGCAATCGATGATCCCCCCTGCGGACAACGCCGCGTTTCGGGAGGTCCAGGTCCTTCCCGGCAACATCGGCTACCTGCGGTTCGATCTGTTTGTGCCCGGGCCCGAGGCGGAGCGAACCGCCGCCGCCGCCATGGAATTCCTGCGGGACTGCGACGCCATCATCTACGACCTGCGCCGCAACGGTGGCGGCTCCCCGGAGATGATCCGCTTCCTGACGAGCTACCTCTTTGATGGTCCGACACACCTCAACGACATGGTCAACCGCGACGGCGAGGTGGTGGAGGAGTACTGGACGCTCGAGAGTGTGCCAGGCGACCGCCTCGGGCAGGAGCGTCCGGCGTTCGTGCTGACCAGTTCATACACGTTCTCCGGGGCCGAAGAGTTCTCGTACAACCTCAAGAATCTGGGGCGGGCGACGATCATCGGCGAGCAGACCGGCGGCGGAGCCCACCCCGTGCGAGGCGAGCCCATCGCGGGCACACTCGTGGTTGGTGTGCCGTACATGCGGGCCCGCAACCCGATCTCGATGACCAATTGGGAAGGGGTCGGCGTGGAGCCCGACGTGGCGGTGCCGGCGGATGAGGCGCTCGACCGCGCCCGGGAACTCGCCCTTGAGTCCGTCCGCGCCCGCAGCGCCCGGTAGGCACGCCGGGCTCAGGCTCTGCCGGCGTCTGTGCTGTAGAGTCTTCTCCGTTCCAAAGCTGCCCCAGGAGGACTGGCATGAAGACCCGCTCACTTGTCGCCGGATCGTTCATCGCAGTGGTGGGAGCCGTGGCGTGGAACGCCGCGTCGAAGCCCGCCGCACAGCCAGACGACGACGCGTCCGCCGTCCGACAGGCCGTGCTCGACTACGTCGAGGGCATCTACGAGGGCGACCCGTCCCGCATCGAGCGATCGGTGCGGCCAGACCTCACCAAACTCGGCTTCCAGCGCCCCGGCCCGGGGGCCGCGTATGGGCCCATCGGCGCGATGACCTTCGACCAACTCGTGAACCTCGCGGCGACGTTCCACGCCAGCGGCCACATTCCGGAGGATGCGACGTTCGACATCGTTGTGTTCGATGTGACCGATCAGACCGCCAGCGTCAAGCTCACCGCGTTCTGGGGAATGGACTACATGCACCTGGCCAAGTTCGACGGCCGATGGCAGATCATCAATGTGCTGTGGCAGACGCCCCCGGACGCGTGATCCGCTAGCGCGGATCCGGCGGCGACAGGATCGACAGGTACGCCTCCCACGGGCCCGTTTGATCGCGGTACTGGAAGCCCGTCGCCTTGCAGCATTGCGCGATGTGGTTGAGGTCGTGGACCGCCCACGTCGAGAGCAGCTCGCGCGCACGAACCGGGCCGAGGGCGGGATGCACGCCGCGACGGTCGAGTTGGGCGTCGGTCAGGCGCAGGCCGTCGACCTGGGCGATGTTCTCGCGCCGGAGGCGGGAGAACAACTCCAGCCGCGCCGGCAGGCTCGTCCCATAGTCCTCGCCCCGGTGGCCGGCCCGGTCGAAGGGCTCAAACGGGCGCGCCTCGCCGTGCTCAAGGATGATCCTCAATCGCGGCAGCCAGTCCGTCCGCTCGCCGTGGATCAGGTGGGCGACAACCTCGTACGCGCTCCAGGTGCCTTCGCCGTAGGACAGGTGCGTCCAGTTCTCGTCGAGCCCCTCGAGCAGGGCTCGAAGCACACCCGGCGTGCGGGCGAGGATGGGACGGGCAAGCGTCCAATCGAAACGCATGGGAGACCTCCCACTCTTTCCCGATCGATTTGGAGCTGGACCCCTACAGCCCGAGTCGCTCGGACAAGTACCCACTGACCTTGTCGATCGCGATCCGCTCCTGCGCGCCGCTGTCGCGATCGCGCACCGTCACCGTCTGGTCCGTGAGCGTGTCGCCATCGATCGTGAAGCAGTACGGGCACCCGGCCTCATCCATCCTCGCGTAGCGCTTGCCGATCGACTGCTTGGGATCGCTCTCGATCAGGCCGTGCCGCCCAAACCGGGCGCGCAACTCATCGGTCAGCTTCTGGGCGACCTCCGGCATGCCGTCCTTGTTGACCAACGGGAAGACCGCTGCCTTGATCGGCGCCATCCGAGGATGGAACTTCATGATCTCCGGGCTCGGCCGGCTCTCGTCCACCGTGTACGCCTCGCAGATCAGCGCCAGGGCCCCGCGATCCAGGCCCGCGGCCGGCTCAATCACGTGCGGGATGTACCGCTCGCCCTTGCGGCTGCCGTTGGGCAGCAGCTCGCCGCGCTCCTGGTCGAAGTAGTCGAGCTTGACCCTGGAGTGCTCCTGATGCTGCGTCAGGTCGAAGCAGCCGCGATGGGCCACACCCTCGAGCTCGCCGAAGTCCGGCGCGGTGAAGGGGAACCGGTACTCGACGTCGCAGGTGCCGGTCGAGTAGTGCGAGAGCTCGTCCTGGTCGTGCTCGCGGAGCTGGAGGTTGTCGCCGGCGAGGCCGATCGATCGCCACCACTCCATGCGGAAGTCTCTCCAGAAGCGGTACCAGCCCTGGCTGTCATCGGGATGGCAGAAGAACTCGAGCTCGGCCTGCTCGAACTCGCGCGAACGGAACGTGAAGTTCCGCGGCGTGACCTCGTTGCGGAAGCTCGTGCCGACGTTGCCGATGCCGAATGGCACCTTGATGCGGGTGGTGTCCACGACGTTCTTGAACTGGACGAAGATGCCCTGCGCCGTCTCGGGGCGGAGGTAGGCGATGTCGTCCTCCGAGGCCGTGGCGCCGACATACGTTTTGAACATGAGGTTAAACTGACGCGGGGCCGTGAGAGATCCACGTTGCCTACATGCTGGACATTCGAAATCGGCTTTTAGCGTCTCGTAGTTGTGCAGATAGACCAACGGCGGAACCAAGGACTGAAGCGTGCGCTGAGCTTCGAGCCTCGCGATTTCCTTGGCTCGTTGTTGCCTCACCTCTGCGGGGGTTCCCAAGCCATAGAACACGAAGACTTCGCGCGACTGCTCGCCCGCGGTTTCGACGCTCGTTAGTGCATGCAAGGGCAGCGCTATCAAGTGATCGGCACGAAACCTGCTCTTGCACGCCTTGCAGTCCACCATCGGATCGTTGAATCCGCCGACGTGCCCGCTCGCCTCCCAGACTCTCGGGTGCTGGATGATCCGCGTCTCCACCGGCACGCACCGCACCGGCTCCCCGTCGGGGCCCTGCCTCCCCCAGCACGGGTTCATGATCATGTCCTGCCACCACGCCTCGCGGAGGTTGCGCTTGAGCAGCGTGCCCAGCGGCCCGTAGTCCCAGAAGCCGTTGATGCCGCCGTAGATCTCGCTGGCCTGGTAGACAAAGCCCCGCCGCTTGCACAGGGCCATGATCGCGTCCATCGACTTGCCCATCGAGATCCTCCGCATCTCCGGCCGCAGCCGGGGCCGACTCTAGGTGGAACTCCCTATCCCCCTCTGGACCCACCGCCTAACCTCCCTGCACCCGGCGCGCCGCCGCGCCCGCCCCCAAACGGGAGCCACGACCCATCATGACCGCCACGCTCTCGCCTCAGGCGAAGATCGTCATCATCGGCGCCGGGCCCACCGGCCTGGGCGCCGCCATGCGCCTGCGCGAGCTTGGCCACCAGCACTTCATCGTGCTCGAGGCCGCGCCCTTCGCCGGTGGCCTGGCGCACTCGTTCGTGGACGAGGCGGGCTTCACGTGGGACATCGGCGGGCACGTGATGTTCAGCCACTACGAGTACTACGACCGCCTGTTCGAGCGGTACATGCGCGAGGACTTCACGCTCAACAACCGCGAGAGCTGGGTGCGCATGCTGGACCGGTGGGTGCCGTACCCGTTCCAGAACAACATCCGGTACCTGCCGAAGCAGGCGGCGTACGAGTGCCTGAGGGGCCTGATCCGGGCGCAGAGCGCCGGCCGCGCCGCGAACTCGACCAATTTCGGCGAGTTCATCGACGCGGTGTTCGGCGAGGGCATCGCGCGCCACTTCATGCGCCCGTACAACTTCAAGGTCTGGGCGTACCCGCCAGAGAGAATGAACAAACAATGGATCGGGGAACGGGTCGCCGTGCTGGACACGGACCGGGCCCTCCGCAACGTCGTGCTCGAGCTCGACGACTTCGGCTGGGGACCCAACAACCAGTTCAAGTTTCCCCTCAAGGGTGGCACGGGCGAGTTCTACCGGCGCATGGCCGACGACCTGGGCGATTCGATCCGCTATGGAGCTCGCGTGACGGCCATCGACGCCGATCGGCGCATGGTGCGGTTCGTGGACCAGACGGGCGCCGATGAGGAAATCCCCTACGACGCGCTGATCAGCGCCATGCCGCTGGATGTGCTCTGCCGCGAGGTGCTGTGCGGGACGGTCCCGACCACCCTTCGCTCCCGAGCCGCCGAACTCCTCCACTCATCGGGCCATATGGTCGGCGTGGGGCTCCGGCGCCCCTGCCCCAGCACGAAGTGCTGGATGTACTTCCCGGAGGCGAACTGCCCGTTCTATCGCGTGACCTACCTCAGCAATTACTCGCCCTTCATGACGCCTGACCAGTCCGGCGACAATCGCGAGTACTACTCCCTTCTGTGCGAGACCAGCTCGAGCCCCGACAAGCCCGTCGATCAAGGCTCCATCGTCGAAGACACCATCTCCGGCCTGGAGAACGCCGGCCTGCTCAATCCGGGAGAGCGCCAGGACATCGTCAGCCTCTGGCACCATCACGTCGAGTACAGCTATCCCACCCCCAGCGTGGAGCGCGACGGCATCCTCGCCGATGTCATCCCGTGGCTCGAGGCTCGCGCCATCTACTCTCGCGGCCGATTCGGCATGTGGAAGTACGAAGTCGCCAACACCGACCACACCCTGATGCAGGGAGTCGAGGTTGTGAATCGTCTCCTGCTCGGCGAGCCCGAGGTCACCATCGGCATCGTCTATCGGACCACCGACGACGGCCGGGAGGCCGCGATGCACGAGAGGCCCGCCGTCGCCGGCTCGGGCGAGAAGCGTTCGAAAGCGGAGATCAAGGTCCTCAAGGGCTCTTCCGTGCCGGTCGGCCCCAGTCGCTGACCCAGCCAGCAAGGCATTTCTGAGCGCGTGAAAGCGGCACAAGTGCCCGTCTGGTGAGGATTTGCCAAAGAAACCGCCTGTAACTGTGGTGCCGGTTAGTTCTTGGCGCACACTTGGGACGGCTGGGCCGGCGGGTCGGACCAGCGTGGGGTCCCGGACATCGTCCGGATAGAGGAGAAGAGAGGCGCGGGCCCTTTGGGTCGTGCGCCGACATTGCCATGAGCGCGCTCCCCCGCCATCACGGCAATCCGCTGTTTCTCACGGATTGGCAGCCGGAGGTCGCGACCCTCCTGGACGAGCATCACCTGATCGCGGCGTCGTCGATGCCGCGACGTCGGCTCGGCTTCGCCGCGTCGCTTGCCCAGTTTCTCGAGTCCCTCCGCGACGCGGAAGTCTGCGTCTTTTACGGAAGGTTCATCCGAGACATCGAGAGCTTCTGCCACCAGCTCGAACGCGCGATTCCCGGCGAGCCGCTGGAACGGCGCATCGACGGGCCGCGGAGCGTGGCCTCCCTGCTCCGATCCAGGCAGACGTTCCCGGGGCGCGCGCCCGCGAAGTTCCGCTACTACGTCTGGCACGACGCGGACACGCTCGTTCGTGCCGACCACAACCTCTTTGGCCGCCTGGTCGACACGATCGCCGGAGTCGCCGCCGAGAGCGAGTACGTGAGTGATGATGCGCTGCTGATCCATCGCGGCGTGTTCATCGGCGGCTCGGTCCTGGAGGCCTACGCCGACGATCCGCGCGGTCAGTTCCAGTCCTGGTATCTCGACGGGCACGGCGATCCGTTCTGGCAGGTCGTCACCGGCGTGGATCGCCCGCCGATGCAGCGGTTCTCGATCGACTCGCTCGACGAGCGAACCGGCCTGGTCCAATAGCTCTGTCACCCGGTTTGGACCCACGCACCGACCCAAGGCGGGGCAGCGCTCGCTGTCGGCGCCAAACCCAATTGGAAGAGCGGGAGCGCCCCGCGACGCCCCCGCTCAAATAGGGCAAAGCGACCGGCGTGCCTACGGACAGCCCTGCGCGAACAAGTCGAGGTATTGGAAGAAGTCATCGCCGTCCCGGTCCCCGTCGCCGTCGATATCGGCCCGGGAATCTCCGGCGGCAAACAGGTCGAGGTACAAGAAGAAATCCTCGGAGTCCGTCGCGCCGTCGCCGGTCAGATCGCCGGGACACTGCGTCGGTTCGCACTCGACGATTCGGACGCTGACGTCGTCGATGGCCGCCTCCACGACGGATGGGAAGTCAGAGAGATCCGAGGCCGTGAACCGAACACGGAAGGTATTGCTCGGCGCGGGGAACACCTCATTAATCACGTAGGACACGTGGAACCAGCCGCCGATGACCTCCGAGCCCGTCGGTCCCACGGTCTCGAGTGTGGTCCACGAGGCTCCGTCGTTGTTCGACACCTCGACCAGGAACACGTCTTGTTGCGGATTGCCGCCGTAGCTGTTGTTGAACCAGCGTGCGTAGGACAGGATCGCCCGACCGCCCGTGGCATCAATGCTGGGGCTGGTGAGCGTCGTGGTTCCGCCGTCCACATCGCTGTCGCCGGCGAAGTTGTCCGTGAGATAGCACTTGCCCGAACCGTCGTAGTCCGCGGGCGGATCCCCCCGGTTGCCATTGGCCGGCACCCCGCGCTGCCACTCCCCGCTCGAGAGCCCGACCGAATTCGTCACCGTCCATGCGAGCTGTGTCTCAAAGGCGTCTTGGAAGGCTTTCAGCGAGCTGCTGGCGACCATCGCCGTGAACACGTCCATGGGCGCCAACGGCGGGTCTGTGAAGGTGTCGCCGCCCAGTGAGCGCCCGCTCACCCACCATGACACCTGCGCTTCGCAATCGACGGATGGGGTCCTCAGCTCGTACATCCCCGCCCCGATCTCCGTCGCCGGAATCTGCACCTCGCCCGAACCATTATCAAAGTGCAGCACGATCGAATCTGGGTCGAGGTTGACGTTGCCCGCGCCCTCGACGTCCACTCGGATCACGGTGCCCCCATCCGGATGGAAGAATTCGGGCTGGCCGTCGGGATACGCGAAGTCCAGGCGATTGAAGAACTCGCGGCAGATAATCAGGCCCTGCTGGATGTCCGAGAGAATGATCGTCCCGCTGGGGAAATACGGGTAGTTGCTCCAGTTTCCGTCGAACGAGACGGCGTCGTCCGCGGGAAACGTGTCGAGCCACGCGACCTGGACGGGGGCGGTCGGAATCGTCGCATCGAAGATCCGCAGTCCAGAGCGGTAGTTCGATTCGTAGATGTAGTTGCCCTTCGTGTACAAGTTGTGATCGATCGATGTCGAACCCGAGGTGAACCACCCCACCTCAACCGGCGAGGTCGGGTCGGAGACATCGATGATGCGCGTCCGAGTGGTGTACCTGTATGCGTCCTCATCAAGCTCGTCGTCCAGATAGAAGTAGTGCTGATCGGGCGTCAACCATCCCTGATGGGAATACTGTCGATTGGAGTACGCCACGCTGCCGATGGTGATCGGATTGGCCTTGTCCGTGACGTCGACGATGCGAAGTCGAGGATCGGTGAATCCGCTGTCACCCAGGCCGGAGCAGCAGAACGCCAATTCGCGCCCCAGGTACGGGCCGGGGCGCTGCCACACGACGATCTGGGCGTCGTGCACGTACGCCTCCTGCCACTCGCCAACGAACGGCGGATTCGTCGGATTAGCGCCGGCGTTGTAGATCCGCAACCCGTTGCCCGATCCGCCGCACCGATAGAGAAACCCCGTGTCCGGATTCGCCGCGATATTATGAGTTGCGCCGCTGCCAACCTGCCGAACAAACGAGACCGCGCCCGAATCGACCTGCCGCAGATCGACGACTTGTATCCCTGATCCCCCCTCGGAAACCACGTACGCGTAGTCGCCGATCACCTTCACATCGCGCCAAAGAGAGTCCGGACCATCGATCCACCCGATAATCGCGGGGTGCAGAGGATCACTGACTTCAATCACTCCCAGTCCGCTCTCCAGGCCCAGGAGGGCATACTCCCTCCCCGAA
The DNA here is from genome assembly GCA_020639195.1 of Phycisphaeraceae bacterium. Lineage (GTDB taxonomy): Bacteria > Planctomycetota > Phycisphaerae > Phycisphaerales > UBA1924 > JACKHB01. The sequence goes on from JACKHB010000002.1 coordinate 845,103, forward strand.
GGAGACACATAGCCCCAGCAGTCGTTGGCCAGCGTGCTGTTTCCCGGGAAATCGCTGAACGGGATCTGACCAAGGAACAAGACCCCTTCGGCGGAGAACCCGCCGGACTTCTCCTGAGTCGGGTCGTCGGCGCCCGGGTTGATCTGGGGATGCTGGGCCGCCGCGACGCTCGACAGCGTTAACACGGCCAGAAACGTACGAAATGCTCTGCGCATCAGCGCCTCCCTGGATTCTCCGACGCATGAGCCGCGTCGGTCCTCACCCCCGCCGACGAGAATGAGACACCCGCCGCAGCGCGGCCGAGCACCTCCCACGTGTCAGGGTATCGCGGATCGGGGCGTACGCAAACGCCCCGGCCGAAATCTCGACCCCTCCATCCTGTTGGCATCGCTTTCGGTACGAGAGTATGATCGGACCCAAGGAGTTTGGGGCGTTTTTTGTTAGGTATTCTGGAATGTGAGCGGGTCGTTGCACTTCGCGGCACCCGATCCTTTTGTAAGGGGCGAGAAAATGGGACTCAAATCATCGTGGCGGATGCTCTCCGCGGCAGCGCTGTTGCTCGGAGTGCTTGGGGCGGGATGCTCGACCACCCGCTCAACCTCTCAAACGACCCAAGCCGAACCGGTCCGAACAGAGCCAAGGGCGACGAGAGTCTCCTGGTACCGGCCCAGCGTCGGCGAGAACATGAACATCGCCGAGTTGTTCTTCCCGACGGGCGACAACGCGACCAGCGCGCTGCTGCTCCACACCGTGACACCGAAGACTGTCAATCGCAACTCCCCATACGACGTTGAGATCCACGCCACCAACACCAGCAGCGGCACGCTCCAGAACGTCATCGTCGGCCTGGAGAGCTCGAGCAACATGCGCGTCGCCAGCTCGACGCCGGCCGCGCAACAGGGCCCCGACGGCACGCCGCAGTGGGCTCTGGGCGACCTCGGCCCGGGCAAGACCCAGATCATCCGACTCCGGGCCTCCAGTGAGCAGGTCGGAACGGCCGGCAACTGCCTGAGCGCTTCCTACAACAACCAGTTGTGCGCCACGCTTCAGGTTGTAGAGCCCAACCTGACGCTGACGAAGAAGGCGACCCAGCAGGCCCTCCTGTGCGACGACATCGTCCTGCAGTACGAGGTGTGCAATCCCGGCACCGGCATCGCACGTGGAGTCCGGATCGTCGATGAGCTTCCCCAGGGCCTGACCGTCAATGGATCCCGATCGATCAATATCGATGTGGGCGACCTGGGACCGGGCGCCTGCAAGCCGTTCAACCTGATCGCCAAGGCCGGAGCCGTTGGCCGCTACGAGTCCGCGGCCAAGGCCACTTCCGGTGAACTCTCGGCCGATTCGGCCAAGACCACGACCGTGATCACCCAGCCGGTTCTGGCGATCAGCAGCGACTGCACCGAGACCGCCTTCGTCGGACGCACCATCACCTACCGCTTCACGGTCGAAAACACCGGCACGGCGCCCAGCACAAACACGATCGTTTCCGGTGAGCTGCCCAGCGGCACCGAGCTCCGCAGTGCGTCCGACTCGGGCGCCGCCAACGGGCGCACGGTCGTCTGGAACGTCGGCACCCTCGCCCCGGGCGCTTCCAAGACCGTCAACGCGGTCGTGACGCCCTCGGGCATCGGTCGGTACACCATGGGCGCTTCGGTCATCGGCAACTGCGCGGCGCGGGCCGCGGCCAACTGCACCACCAACGTCGTCGGGATCGCCGCCATCCAGCTCGAGGTCATCGACACCGACGACCCGGTCGAGGTGGGACAGACCACCACCTACACCATCGAAGTGCTCAACGAGGGCTCGGCGGACGACACCAACATCCGCATCGTCTGCGAGCTGCCCGAGCAGGAGCAGTTCGTGGCCGCTGGCGGCGAGACCAACGCGACGGTCAATGGCCGGGTAGTGACGTTCGCGCCCCTGCCCAAGCTCGCGGCAGGCGCAACCGCCAGGTGGCAGGTCACCGTCCGGGCGACGGCCTCGGGCGATGTCCGCTTCAAGACCATCCTCAAGAGCGACCAGATGAAGTCGCCCGCTGAGGAAACCGAGCCGACGAACCTCTACGAGTAATCGGGCTCGAACACTGACGCAGCAAGCCCCGCGAGGCACGGCCTCGCGGGGCTTTTCTTCTGACACGCCGTCGTCAAGGCCGACTCCCGCCGCGCTTGCTCGGGCACCCGTCTCACCGGCAACGGGTCACCCGATCCGTTCGCACTTGGGCTCGCGGGCCATCAGCCGGGCCAGGGCGTCGATCGGATCCAGCCCCTGGAACAGCACCGCGTGTACGGCCGAGGCGATCGGCATGTCCACCTGATGGCGGCGGGCCAGGTCGATGACCGACCGGCATGTTGCCACGCCTTCCACGACGAATCTTGAAGACTTGAGGTGATCCTCCAGCCGCTCGCCCCGACCCAGCGCCTCGCCGCACGACCGGTTGCGTCCTTCAGGGCTGAAGCAACTGGTCGCCAGATCGCCCACTCCGGCCACGCCAAAGAAGGTGTCCGCCTGGGCGCCCATCGCGACTCCCAAACGCGTGATCTCCGCGAGGCCCCGCGCCAGCAGGGCGGACTTGGCGTTGTTGCCGGCGCTGAGCCCATCCAGAATGCCCGCGGCCAGCGCGATCACGTTCTTGGTTGCCCCCGCCAACTCCACCCCCAGCACGTCCGAGTGGGTGTAGATCCGCAGCCAGCGGGTGCTGAACAGCCGCTGCACCCAGAGCGCCAGATCCGGCGATTCGCTCGCAGCGACCATCGTTGCGGGCAGCCCTCTGGCCAGTTCGGTCGCGATGGTCGGCCCGGAGAGCACGCCGATCGGCGCATTCGAACCCCGCACCTGCCCGATGACCTGAGAAGGCCGGGCCAAGGTGTTGTTCTCGACGCCCTTTGCGACCGAGACCGCCGCGGCACCGGAGGAGATGTGTCCCGCCAGCCGCTCCCACGTGGCTCGCATGAACTGCGCCGGAATCGCCGAAACGACCAGGTCGGCGACCGCCAGATCCGCATCCTTGACGCAGACTCGAACCTCGTCAGGCAGCGCAAATCCGGGCAACCTCGGCGACCGACGGGTCTGGCTCAGTTCTCCCGCTTCCCGCTCATCGTGACCCCACACGATCACCGTGGGGATGGGGTGTTCGCCGGTCCCCCTTGCACGATCCGCCGACGAGAGCACCGAGGCGCACACCAGCCCCATCTGGCCCAGCCCCAGGACCGCGATCACCGGGGCTCTCCCCGGCGGGATCAGGGGCGGAATCTGTGGAGAGGGAAGGCTCATGCGCGGGTGCGAACCGCTCCTTCGCGGCTGGCGTAGGGTAGACGGCCCTCGCCAGCGCGGGCCCTGTACCATTGGCCCCGTTTCGGCACGATGCGCTCTCCCCTTGGAGCCTTGGACCATGGCGACCGCCGACTCGATCGAACTGCGGCATCAGCACGAACACACACACTCCCACGAGCAGGGCCCGAGCCGGATGACCTGCTGCGCCCACCACGAGATGGGCAACATCGAGAAGTGGATGTTCTGGTATCTCGTCGGGGGGGTGCTGGTGCTCACCACCGTGATCGCCGGCTGGTTCGGCAGGGCCTCGGGGGTGATGCAGATCCCCGCGCTGATCGGAGCCCTGTTCCTGGGTGCCCCGCTGTTCTGGGCCGCCATCACGGAGGTCCGCCAGCGCCGGGTCGGGTCTTCGGCTCTGGTTGCGATCGCCATTCTCGCGGCGATCGCGACGGAGGAATACACGACGGCGGGCATCCTCGCCTTCATCCTTCTGATTGCGGATCAGTTTGTCCGACATACGGCGTTCGGCGCCCAGCGAGCCATCGAGGAATTGGTGCAGCTCACGCCGGACACGGCCCGGGTCATAGATGAGGCGGGTGCGGAGTCTGAAGTCAGCCTGGGTGCGGTCCAGGTCGGCATGACGGTGCGAATCCGACCCGGGGAGAATCTGCCGGTCGACGGCGTCGTGCGCCGGGGACGATCCACGATCAACCAAGCCTCGCTGACCGGCGAGGCCGTGCCCATCGAGGTGGCATCGGGAGACCCGGTGTACGCCGGCACGACGAACCTCACCGGCCAGATCGATGTCGAGGCCACGCTGGTTGGCGGCGAGACCACGATCGGCAAGGTCACCAAGCTCATTCGCGAGGCCGAGGACAGCCGAACACCCCGCCAGTTGCTGATTGAACAGGTCGCCCGGTTCTTCGTGCCGGTGGCGCTGGCGGTCGCCGCGGTGGTGTGGTTCATCAACGCGCGCAGCCCCGACGCGGCGGACAAGGCCGAGGCCGCGCGTCGAGCCATCACGGTGCTGATCGTGTCGTGTCCCGCCGCGTTGCTGCTGGCGAGTCCCAGCGCCATGGTCGCGGCGTTCGCGTCCGCGGCGCGCCTGGGCATCCTCGTCAAGCAGACAAACTATCTCGAGACCGCGGCCAATGTGGACGCGGTAGTCTTCGACAAGACGGGGACAATCACGACCGGGCGGTTCGGCGTGGCGAAGCTGGCCCCGGCCGACGGGATTGAGGGCGCCGATCTGCTCCGGGCCGCCGCGAACGGCGAGCAGCATTCCAATCACCCCCTCGCGCAGTCCATTCTGACCACCGCCAAGGCCGCGCGGATCGAGCCCGACGGATCGTCCGACTTCGAGGAGGTGCACGGACGCGGAGTGCGAGCCCAGACGACGATGGGCGAGGTGTGCGTGGGACGCGCTTCGTGGCTGGTGGAACTCAAGCCCGAGATCCGCGATCAGGTCAAGGGCGTGGAGGGCAAGATCGAGGGCATGACCGGCGTGCACGTCATGCTCGACGGGCGCTACATGGGCGTGGTCGGACTGGAAGACAAGGTGCGGGCTGGCTCCAAGGCGGTGGTCCAGGAGCTGCGCGACATGGGTGTGCGCTCGGTCGCCATCTTCACCGGCGATCGGCTCAGCGTCGCCAAGCGCGTCGGAGTCGCCGTCGGCGTGGACGCGATCGAGGCCGAGTGCCTGCCCGAGGAGAAACACCAGCAAATCGTCGCGCTCTCCGAGCGCGGCTACCGCACGATGATGGTTGGCGACGGCATCAACGACGGCCCGAGCCTCGCGGCGGCGGACGTCGGGGTCGCCATGGGCCTTTCGGGTTCGGACATTGCGACGAATTCGGCGGGCGTCGCGCTGATGACCGACGATCTGAACCGGATTCCCTTCCTGATCCAACTGGCCCGACGCACTCGCGGCATCATCGGTCAGAACGTCGCGGCGTCGATCCTCATCGTGATCGTCGGTCTGATCCTCGCCTCGACGGGCCTGCTGCAGGTGTGGTTCGCCGCGCTGTATCACTTTGTCGGCGAGGTCTTCGTGCTCGGCAATTCGTTCCGACTCTTCCGATTCGGTGAGGGATTCGCCGAAGCGGAGGAGGCCGCGACGCAGCGCCAGAAGTTCCTTCATCGCCGCGAAGCCAGCGTGCGAGGCTTGGCTCCCAAGGCGCAGCCGGCCTAGGTCCATCGGGTTATCGGCCGACAGCCAAATATCTGGTCTTTGATCGCATCACAGGCTCGAATGCCTTGATATTCTGTTCGATCGGTCGCGCCCTGGGGCTATATTCGAAGTCAGAGGCGCCGCCCGCGCGGGGCCCATTGCCGCTATTGAGAGAGGAACACACGCATGAAACGCAGTCCATTCGCCGCGGGTCTGGCCCTTGCTCTGTCCGCCGGGGCCGCGCTGGCTCAGACCGATCTGCTTCCCGACATCATCATCGATAAGAACTACCTGTACGACAACTACATCGAGACGGTCTCGGGGCGCACGTACGTCAGGCTCTCCAACGGAACCGCGAACATCGGCGCCGGGAAGCTGTATCTGCGAGGCGGCAACGTGATCGGCGGCAACCAGCAGGAGGTGATCCAGCGGATCTACCGCGACGACGGGACCTACTGGGAGCGGACGGCAGGGACGTTCATCTACCATCCGGGGCACGGCCACATCCACTACAACGAGTGGTGCGAGTATCGCGTCCGAGAGGTCCTCGCCAACGATGGAGTGGGCGACATCCTCGCGGTCGGAAACAAGACCAGTTTCTGCATCCTTGACCTGCGCGTGTACGACAATTCATTGCCCGGCTTTCCTCCCGGCGGGGAATTCAACTCGTGCGGCACCGCGATCCAGGGCCTGTCTGTCGGGTGGGAAGATATCTACAGCAACAGCCTGTCCGGTCAGGCGATCGACATCACGGGCATCCCGGACGGCGAATACTGGCTCGAGTCGGAAGTGGATCCGAACAACAATTCGCTGGAGAGCAACGAGGGGAACAACGTCGAGCGTATCAAGCTCTTCCTCGGCAGCGGCGGGACGCTCGAGCCCGACGCGTACGAGGAGAACGACAGCCGGACGGACGTGAACGCCCGGCAAGAGGGCGGCCCGTTCAGCCCCAATCTCGGTCCGACTGGGCCGGAGACTGTGATCACCGATCTCACCATCGACGGTCCGGGAGACGATGACTACTTCAAGTTCTACATGCCCGCGACCGGAACCGGCAGCGACCTCATCCGCATCGAGTTCGTGCACGCCATTGGCGATCTCGACATGGAGCTGCAGAACTCCAGTGGCGGCACGCTTGCGCGGTCCGATGGCGTCTCCAACTTCGAGCAGATCACGCTTAGCGGCCGGCCGGCCGGCTGGTACTTCATCCGCGTGTATGGCTATGCCGGCGCCATCAGCCCGCTCTACACACTGACAGTCAATCCTTCCAGTAATCAGACTCCCCAGATCGACGTGCTGACGCCTCCAGCGGGCGACACCGTGCTCCAGCGCGGCGCCGACGGCTACCTGGTCGAGTGGGATGTCAACGACCCCGAGTCCAATCAGACGTGGGTCTCGATCTATCTGAATGACCAGCCGGTGCTGGACGGAACGGAATTCCTGCTCGATTCGAGCCTCAACTCTCCAGGAGCCGGCGGCGGGTACCTGATCAACTCCGCGGAGTTTGCCGAGGGAACCTACTGGGTCTACGCCTCGGTGACCGACGGCGGCAGTATCGGTGGCTCGTGGTCGGACGGGACCGTCACTTGGGTTGATCTGGAGTGCCAGGCGGATCTGACCGGCTCTTCCGATCCGAACGATCCCGGATACGGCATTCCCGACGGCGTTGTGGATGCCAACGATTTCTTCTTTTACCTCGATCTTTTCGCCGCGGGCGACTTGCGGGCCGACTACACAACCTCCAGCGACCCGAACAACCCGTTCTACGGCGTGCCCGACGGCGTCGTGGACTCGAACGATTTCTTCTACTTCCTCGATCGATTCGTCGAGGGATGCCCGTAAGGCCATGAGTCCGAGAACCGCACGAACCGCCCCCGAATCCCTCGGGGGCGGTTTTCTTTCGGGTGAGTGCTTCGGGCCGCCATGCCAAACTTTGGTGATGCCTCTCGACGAGACTCGCGCCGTCCGCTATTCCTATGTCCCTCGTGGCGGGTCGCGTCGACCCCAACAACAACCGGCGCGTTCAACGAAGGAGTTCGTATGCGAAGCGCCCTAAAGGTCGCGTTGGCGGCGGGCTTGTCCGCCTCCTCGGGCGTCGCGACCGCTCAGTTCGCCTCGGTCTTCGATGCACCCGACCCGATACTGCCCAACATCGACACGCCGTTGTTTTCGGTCGATGAGCAATCCGGTCTGGTAAGCAATCTCGATGGCCCGCCGAGGGTGGTCTGGAAGGCAACCGTGCACGTGCCCGGCGCGCGGTGGATGCGGCTGCGGTTGGCGGACGTCGTGCTCGCGGGAATGCCGGACCGTGAAGACGCGTCGTACCTTCGAATCTCTTCCGCGGTCGATGGTGCGGTCCAGTTTCTCAATCAGCGGCACGTGGCCCAATGGGGGCTGACCAGCGCATACTTCAACGGCGACATGGTCACGGTTGAGATCATCGCTTCGGCCGGTACCGGAGACAATCACGCGGCGGTCGTCGGCGCTTGGGCGGACGTCGGCGAGATCGGCGTGCAGTCGATCTGCGGCGGCACAGACGACCGCGTGCTCAGCGACGACCCCCGGTCGGCGCGGTACCTCCCCGCGGGATGCACGGCGTGGCTGATCGATGACAGCCAGCACTGCTTCGGCTCGGCGGGGCATTGTGTATCGGGTAGTGGCGTGCTCGAGTTCAACGTTCCATTGTCGGGAGCGGGCGGCTCGATTGTCCATCCGCCACCGGAAGATCAGTACGCCGTCGACGCGACCTCGATGCAATTCACCAACGGTGGCGTCGGCAACGATTGGTCGTATTTCGGCGCCTTCGAGAATTCGAACACCGGGCTCACGCCGTACGAGGCCCAGGGAAGTGTGTCGTACGTATTGGCGACAACCGCACCATCCGTGCAAGGGCAGACGATCCGCATCACCGGATACGGCACGGTGTCGTCGCCGATCGATCCTCGGTGGAACCAAGTGCAAAAGACGCACACGGGGCCATACTTCCGGGAGTCCGGCACGACGCTGCAGTACCAGGTCGATACCACGGGCGGGAACAGCGGGTCGGCCGTGCAGAACGACACCGACGGCGTTGTGATCGGGGTGCACACCCACGCCGGATGCAGCGCGACGAACGGGAACCAGGGAACGAGCGTCGAGCACACCGGATGGCTCAACGCCCGCAGCGCTCCCGAGGGCGTCTGCGGAGAGCCGCCTCCGCCTCCCGACTTCGATCTCTTCGGCGCCTCTTCGACCCTGGGACAGGTCGGTTCTATTAACCTGGACACTCGCGAGTTTGGTGTCGCTGCGACGCCAGGGCTGACCATCAGCGGAATGGCGTACGACCCCGCTCGGCGCGCGTTCTATCTCTGCACGGCCAGTCCTTCGGTGCTGTATCGGATGGATGAGGATACGTATGAGTTTTCGACGGTCGGCACCATCGACGCGCTAGGCGTGGCAATCGCTGGGCTGGCATTCGATCCTCACTCTCGCACACTCTTCGGAATAGATCAGCTGTCGGGAGGACTGTTTGCGATCGACATCGACACGGCCGCCGCGGCGTTGATCGGTGCGACCGGCAGCACCGGCATCGGCGCGATCGATTTCGACGCCGATGACGGTGTGCTGTACGGCATCGATGACACGGTCGTCCCTTCGGTGCTCGTGATCATCGACCCGACGAGCGGCGCGACCTCGACGGTCGGCAGCCTGGGAGGATTGGCCGTGGACTGCGATGGGCTGGCATGGCGGCCACGGGATGGGAAGCTCTACACCGTCAGCGATCCGCAGGACCTGATCTTTGAGATCGACAAGGCCACTGGCGCCGCGACCCAGATCGGCCCTCTTCTGGGCGCCGATCTCAACGGCACCTACGGACTCGCCGCGGGCTTCGACAATCCACCGTGCGTCGCAGACCTGACCGGCTCGAATGACCCCAATGATCCCGGCTACGGCGTGCCCGATGGCACCGTCGACGCCGACGACTTCTTCTACTTCCTGGACCTCTTCGCCTCGGGCGATCCCGACGCGGACCTGACCGGATCGAGCGATCCCGACAGCGGCAGCTACGGCGTGCCGGACGGGGTCATCGATGCCGACGACTTCTTCTACTATCTCGATCGGTTCAGCGCGGGGTGTGCGTAAGGCTGACGGGTTCGCTCTCCGGAGCGCCGAAGGGGCTGAGGGCCGCTGGCGAGTTTCCGCGCGCTGTGATGCGCGACCATCATCGGTCACAGCGGGTCGGCGCCGGTCACCATGCGCGCTTTGGCAAGCGTCTCGTGCCACTCCGCTTCGGGCAGCGAGTCGAGAACGATCCCGGCGCCCGCGTGATACTCGGCCGTCGCATCTCGCATCACGCCCATTTCGTCGACCCTCCCGCGCAGGCACAGGGTGCGGATTGAGACGGCCAGATCGCATCGCCCCGAGTCGTGCATCACGCCCACGCAGCCGCAGTAGGGTCCGCGCGCCACGGGCTCGAGCGAGTCGATGATCTGCATCGCCCGAACCTTGGGCGCCCCTGTCACCGAGCCCGGCGGGAAGCACGCCAGGATCAGATCGGCGGGCGTCCGCTCGTCCCGCACACGGCCCGACACGGTTGCGACAGCCTGCAGCACGGCGCCGTCGCCGGTCGCGTGACGCTCGATCTCCCGGCGCGATTCCACGCGCACCGTCCCGGGCTCGCACTCGCGAGACAGATCGTTGCGGGAGAGATCCACGATCATGTCCAGCTCAGCCCGGTCTTTTTCACACCCGACGAGCTCCGAGGGATCCGCGTCTCCAGCTCGGGTGCCCTTCATGGGGCGCGTGATCGCACGACGCGTCAGAGGATCGAACGAGAGGAACAGCTCGGGACTCAGAGACAGCACGATCCGGCCGTGCTCGCCATCGCGGTCCTCGAGCAGCGCGCCATACCGGGCGTTGGCCCGACGGCCGAGCCGCTGTGCCAGCGCGCGCGGGCAACCCTCGAAGGTGGCGCGCAGTCGGTGCGCCAGATTGACCTGGAACGCGTCGCCGGCCCGGAGCAGCTCGATCACTCGCGCGACGTCGCGTTCGAACGCCGACCGACCGGTTTCGGAACGCCACGGCCCCAGGCAGAATGGCCGAGCGACGACGGCTGCATGTGGAACGGGCGCGGGATCGCAGCGGAAGAACGTCGCGACCGGCCACGCGCTCGCGCGGCGTTGTCTGACGGACGATGTGGGTTCGAGCGTGCGGCCCAACTCGTACGACAGCCAGAACAACCACGCGCCATCTCCGCATCCGGAGCGCCCGCAGATCGAGCGCAATGCGTCGATCGCGTCATCGCCCGTCCAGCAGCGAACGACCTCCGATGGATTCGCGGCGATCGTCGGGAATCCCCGTGGATCTCCGTCGTTGTTCCACGTCGCGGCTGCCGCGCGGTCCAGAGCGACCGTCGCAAGTGCGACGCGGCAGTTGCCAGCACGCCCGAGCCGGTCTGGAGTTCGCGGGAAGACGGCGATCCACGATGGTACGAGCCGATGCGAGCGCTCGGGCGCCCATTCGCTTGACCCGCCCCGCCGCTCGCCAACGATTCCATTCCATTCGCGCGCCTGGACCACCAAACAGGCTACGAGCATCAATCGCCGGCCGGGCCGTTGCGCTCGATTCGGTCGCGTCGAACACGCCCCAGCGGGGAGAGGAAGAGCAGTTATGGCGGATCGCAATCGCAAGTCCGGGCGCGTGCACGGCGCGGGCACTGGAAAGCGCAAGAGTGTCAAGAAGGTCGGCAAGCGCACCAGCAAGCCGGCGAGCAAGCCCAAGCCCGCGAAGAAGTCGCATATCGCGTCGAAGAAGGCGGCCAAGCCGGCGCCGGGTCGGACCGGGCGACGCAAGGCGCCGACCAAGCGCTCGGGCGACGCGATGGTGTACTACTTCGGCAAGTCGGGCTGCCAGGGCGAAGGCTCGATGAAGGCCCTGCTCGGTGGCAAGGGCGCCAATCTCGCCGACATGACGAGCATCGGGCTGCCCGTGCCTCCGGGCTTCACCATCACGACCGAGACGTGCGCGAGGTACTACGAGGCCGGCCGGCGCATGCCAACGGGGCTCATGGCGGAGGTCTCTCGGAACATCACCGCGCTCGAGAAAGAACTCGGCAAGACCTTCGGAGCCGGTCCCGACATCCTGCTGGTATCGGTGCGTTCGGGCGCCGCGGTCAGCATGCCCGGCATGATGGACACGATTCTGAACCTGGGCCTTTCGGACGAGTCCGTCGAGGCGCTGGCCGCCGCGACGGGCAACCGCCGGTTCGCGTACGACGCCTATCGCCGCCTGATCAACATGTACGGCGACGTGGTCATGGGCGTGGACCACGAGCGCTTTGAGCAAGCGTTCGACGAGGTGAAGTCTCGCCTGGGCGTCGCGCTCGATACCGAGGTCAACGAGGATGGGCTGATCGAACTCTGTGAGCGGTACAAGGCCGTCTATCTGGAGCACGTCGGCGAGCCGTTCCCGCAGGACCCGCGGCGCCAGCTCGAGCTGGCCATCGAGGCCGTGTTCAAGAGCTGGAACGCGGACCGCGCCATCAGCTACCGCCGATTGTCGGGCATCACCGGCCTGCTCGGGACCGCCGTCAACGTGCAGGCGATGGTCTTTGGCAACATGGGAGACGACTCGGGCACGGGCGTGGCGTTCACGCGCAACCCATCGACAGGAGAGAACGCGTTTTACGGCGAGTTTCTCATCAACGCGCAGGGCGAGGACGTGGTCGCGGGCATCCGCACGCCCAAGCCCGTCGAGGAGATGCCGGCCTGGAACAGGGCCGTGCACACGCAGTTGCTCGAGATCAAGGACACGCTCGAGAAGCACTACCGCGACATGCAGGACATCGAGTTCACGATCGAGCGCGGCACGCTCTTCATGCTCCAGACACGCACCGGCAAGCGGACGGGCATGGCCGCGGTGCGGATCGCCTGCGACCTGGTCAAGGAGAAGCGGATCGACGAGAAGACCGCGCTGCTCCGGATTCCCGCGGGCGACCTGACACAGCTGCTGCTGCCCAGCTTTGACGGCAAGGCCAAGGGCAACGCCTCGATGCTGGCCAAGGGCCTGCCCGCCAGTCCGGGCGCCGCGGTCGGCAAGCCCGCGTTCACGGCGGACGAGGCGGTCGAACGCACGCGCGCCGGCGAGCGGGTCATCCTCGTCCGCAAGGAGACCAGCCCCGAGGACGTCGAGGGCATGCACTCCGCCGCGGGGATCCTGACGAGCACCGGCGGCATGACCTCGCACGCCGCGGTCGTGGCTCGCGGCTGGGGCAAGTGCTGCGTCGCGGGCGCGGGGTCCATCCACATCGACGCCCAGGGAGGCTCGTTCGCCGTCAAGGGCCACCGCGTGGGGCGCGACGACGTGATCTCGATCGACGGCGCGACCGGCGAGGTCTTCCTGGGCGAGCTTCCCCGGATCGAGCCGACACTCGCCGGCGACTTCGCCAAGGTCATGAAGTGGGCCGACAAGTACCGCACACTGGGCGTGCGCACCAACGCCGATGCGCCCGCCGACGCGACGCGCGCCCGAGAGTTTGGCGCCCAGGGCATCGGCCTCTGCCGCACCGAGCACATGTTCTTTGAGGGCGACCGGATCATCGCGATGCGCGAGATGATCCTCTCGGAAACGCTCGAGGACCGCGAGCGGGCGCTCGCCAAGCTGTTGCCCTACCAGCGCGACGACTTCATCGGGATCTTCAAGGCGATGGACGGCCTGCCCGTGACGATTCGCCTGCTGGACCCGCCGCTGCACGAGTTCGTCCCGCACGAAGAGCAGGGCCAGTGGGAGGTCGCGCGGGCGCTGGGCGTGGACCAGGACATCGTCCGGCGGCGCGTCGCGCAGCTGCACGAGCTGAACCCCATGCTGGGCCATCGCGGCTGCCGCCTGAGCATCACCTACCCCGAGATCCTGCGGATGCAGGTCCGGGCCATTGTGGAGGCCGCAATCGTCTGCGCCACCGACGGCGTCAAGGTGCTGCCCGAGATCATGATCCCGCTGGTTGGGACCCGTGCGGAACTCTCCACGCTCCGCGACCAGACGGCGCAGGTCATCGACGAGGTCAAGCGGGGAGCGGGCCATACCGGCAGGCTCGACATCAAGATCGGCACCATGATCGAGATCCCGCGCGCGTGCATCGTCGCCGACAGGATCGCCCAGGTGGCCGACTTTTTCAGCTTCGGCACCAACGACCTGACGCAGATGACCTTCGGCTACTCGCGCGACGACGCCAACACGTTCCTTCCCGAGTATCTCGATCGGGACATCCTGCCTGAGGATCCCTTCCAGAGCCTCGACCAGGACGGCGTCGGTGCGCTGGTCAAGATGGCCATCGAGAAGGGTCGGGGCGAGAAGGGCGACCTGAAGGTCGGCATCTGCGGCGAGCACGGAGGCGATCCCAAGAGCGTCTTCTTCTGCCACGCCGTCGGGCTGGACTACGTCTCGTGCTCGCCGTTCCGGGTTCCCATCGCGCGCCTGGCCGCGGCCCAGGCGGCGATCAAGGCCGGCTGATCCGCGGGCCGGGCGAACACCATCAGGGCGCAAAAAGAGACCCCGCCCTCGCCCGAGGACGGGGTCTCTCATTCCACGCCGCGACCGGGACTTCAGTCCCCGATCGCCTCTTTCAGCCCCGGCACCTGCTCGGCGCCGTGCGGCACCTGAATGCTCGAGTTCGTGAAGTCGTCGCCGATCGGCTCCGCGCGCCCGCCGATGTGCTCGGCCAGGAACGCCTCGCTGACGGCGAAGAACGACAGGCGGTTCTCCGGACGCGCGAATCCGTGCCCCTCATCGGGATACAGCACGTACGTCACCGGGATCGCCTTGCGCTGCATCTCTTCGACGATCTGGTCCGACTCGCTGACCTTGACCCGCGGGTCGTTCTGCCCCTGGCCGATCAGCAGCGGACGCTCGATGTCGTCCACGTGCGAGAGCGGTGAGCGCGAGTCCAGGAACGCCCGGCCCGCCTCCGTGCGCGGGTCGCCGACGCGCGCCGCCCAGAGGTCCATCAGCGGCTTCCAGTATTCGGGGATCGTCTCGAGCAGGGTCCGCAGGTTCGACGGACCGACGATGTCCACGCCGCAGGCGAACGTCTCGGGTGTGAAGGTCAGCCCGACGAGCGTCGCATACCCGCCGTACGAGCCGCCCATGATCGCGACCTCGTCCGGCTTGGCGATCTTCTGCTCCACCATCCAGTTGACCGAGTCGATCAGGTCATCGTGCATCTTGCCGGCCCACTCCTTGTTGGCCGCGTTGATGAAGTTCTTGCCAAACCCCGTCGAGCCGCGATAGTTGACGCTCAGCACGGCGTACCCGCGATTGGCCAGCCACTGGTGGATGGTGTTGTACCCCCACGAGTCGCGCGCCCACGGCCCCCCGTGCACGTACAGCACCGTCGGCAGCGGATGGTCCGGACGGCCATCGGCGTCGGTGTCCGACTCGGGCGGAAGCGACAGGTAGCTGACGAGATTCAGCCCGTCGCGGCTCTTGATGATGACAGGGTGCATCTTGGCCAGTTGCACGCCCTCGAGCGCCGGCCGGTTCGAGAACAGATACGTCCCGCGCTTCGAGGGACGGTCGTAGAGGTAGTACCGCACCGGGCCGTCGTCCTGCACGTACACCACGATCCACTTGGAGTCGTCGTGCGACCGGCTCGAGATGTTGATGTCTCCCTCGGCCATCGCGCGCAGCCGCTCGATGTCCGGCGCGATGCTCTGGTCCAGCACCGTCCATTCCGTCCTCGCGTAGTCGATCGAGACCGCCTGGATCGTGTCCTTGGTCGGATGCACCATCAGCCCGTTGACGTCCGCGCGCGGGCTCTGGAACACCGTCTCGAGCTTGCCAGTGTTCAGGTCCAGCGCATTGAGCGCCGCCGTGTCGCGCCCGCGGCTGTCGATCAGGTACAGGGTGTTTCCGTCCTCGCTGAAGCCCGCTGGGTTGGTCGTCAGCAGGTCGTCGCCGGGAATCGTCAGGTACTCGTCCCACGAGCCGTCGTCGGTGCGCTTGTAGATCTGGTTGCCCCCGTCGGGCGTCATGGAGAACGCAAACCGCAGGTCGTACTCATCGTCGAGCATGTAGCCCAGGAATCCCGGGTTCTGCTCGATCAGCGTCATCTGGCCCGTCTCGATATTCACGCGGTACAGATCGTGGAACTGCGGCACACGGTTGTTGAGCCCGACGATGATCTCGCTGGGGAACTCGTCGCTCACGCCGTTGATCTGGGCGCGCGGGCGCAGGGGCCGCCCGCTGGGCTGAGGGATCGGCTGGCCGTCGGGCCCGAGGATCGGGTCGGTCTGCGTCAGCGTCCGGTCCTCGCCGGACTCGACGTTCACGCTGTGCACCGCCCAGTTCTCGTCGCCGCCGTCGTCCTTGAGGTACAGGATGTGCGTGTTGTTGAACGCCCAGAAGTACGTCTGGATGCCCCGCGTCGTGTCGTTGGTGACCGGCGCCGCCCTGGACGGATCGCTCACCGGCGCAACCCACACATTCATCACGCCGTCGCGCGCCGCGAGAAAGCTGATGCGGCGTCCATCCGGGCTCACCTGCACGCCGGCGCGATCCGGGTTCCCGAATATCACCTCGCGTGGGATCAGCGGCGGGTCCGCCGCGGGCGCCGCGCCCGCGCTCAGGCCCAACACCGCCGCGGCCAGAACGATCGAAACTCTCATCGGAATCCCCCTTTGGGATGGCCGTGCCGCGCCCCCGGGACACCCCGAAACCGGCGCGAACGGCGAGAAAGGCGGCCCGCGGCCAGTTCGACCGCGGACCGCTGCGCAGAATCCTTGTCCTTCCGCGAGTCGCCGGTGCGATTTCAGGCGAGAATCTCCCGAGCCACCGACGCCGGGTTGGTACCGAGAGCCATCGCGTCAGTTTCGCGTCCGGGCGAGAATTGCTCCGAATCGAGCGGTCAAGCCGCCGTGGAGCCCTGGCGCGTCACCCGCGCGATCGCCCGCTTGCCGATCACCGCCAGCACCACCAGCACCGCCACACTGACCGCGATCCCCACCGGCAGCAGCCACGCCGGGCGCGCCTGTGAGACCGCGTCCTTGTTGATCACGCCCTCGATCAGCGTCGCCATGAACACCGCCACGCCCGTCCGCGGCGCCATCCCAATGAGCGTGCCCAGCGCGTACGGCACGCGCGGCACCTTCACGCACGACATCACCAGGTTCGTGAACGCAAACGGCGAATTGGGCGGAATGCGCACCAGCGTGACGATCCCGAGCGTCCGAAAGAACCCCGCGCCGTGCTCACCCCCCACCAGCGCATCGCGAACCGCACGCCACGTCGGATGCTCATCGAGGATCTTCATCGCCCGATCCCGAGAGGCGCTCCGGCCGATCTCGTAGCCGAGCAGCGAGCCCCCGAAGAACCCCAGCAGCGCCGCGGGAAACCCCGCCGCGAATCCGAACGCCCATCCACCCAGCACGGCCTGGGCATACGTTGGCAACAGCGCCAGGCCCGCGAGCACCGCAAACGCGGCGGTGTAGAGCGCCAGGCCCGCGAACTGGTGCCCTTGCAGCCACGTGCCCACGGGATTCAGGTTCAGCAGCAGCACGAATCCGCCCAGCGCGGGCATGACCGCCGCGATGATCGCCAGAGGCCCCGCCGGCCCGAGCCGCTGGAAGATCTCTGCGAAGCTCTGCGGCTTTGCCGGCGTCGAAGGGTCCGCGCTGCTCGCGTCATCCGAGACGCGCATCTCGCCATCGGGCGGCGGAGGTCGCTTCGCGTCGGTCGGCTCGATGTTTGTGGGCCCTTCCGGACGGTCCATGGGACAGAGGGTAGCCGACACCTCTGGGGCCTTCGCCACTGCCTCTAGTGCGTGAAGTTGGCGTTGGGATCGGTTGAACCCGGCGAGGTTCCCCCGACGTTGCCGTTCACCGCGTTGGCGCTCACCGCCTGCACCGCCAGGATGTGATTGCCCGTGCTGACGCTCCAGTTGACTCCATTGGCGCTGCACGTGTTGCGGGAGATGAAGTTGTCCGGTTGCTCCACCAGGATTCCCGTGCCGTTCAACAGGCAGTGGTTCCCTTCAATGCGCCCACCATCCAAAGAGTAGACGCGGATCCCGACGCCATTGTTCGACGCCATACAGTCGCGGATCACATAGTCTCCCACGATCGAGAGTCCGTAGTCGAAGTTGTACGAGACGTTGGATCGCTCGATCAGCCCCTGCCCCGTCGCGTAGACGCCCAGCGAGTTCTGAAACGCAGAGCACTGAGAGAGCGTTGTCCCGTACCCCACCACGAACCCCACGCCGATGTTGTCGCCGGCATTGCACCCAACGACGGCACTGCCGTTGACGGTGAAGAACCCGGTCTGATTCTCATTCGCAGAGCAGCCAGACAAACTCGAGTTTCCCTCGACGTGGAGACCAGCCGCATCATTGCGGATCCCCGACGATCCGCTCACCGCGCTCCCCGATCCACAGTGGATTCCGGTCTCGCCGTTGTTCGAGGCCGAGCAAGCCTCAACCGCCGCTCCTTCTCCCGCCTCGATGCCGTCCTCCACGTTGAACTCCGCGCTGCAGCCGGTGATCGATGCGCCGACCGACGCCGCGATGCCGTCCTGCTGGTTGGCGTACGCCGTCGTCGCGCGGATCGCGCAGCCATCCCCCGCGGAGATCCCCGCCTGCGTGTTCAGGCTCACCGCGCAGTCGCTCACCGTGCCGCCCGCGCCGAGGCCGATCCCGACGCCGGTGTTGCCCCGCACGACGCACCCCATGATCACACACGCCCCGCCAGCCGCGACCCCAGCGCCCCCGTTGTCTCTCGACACGCACCGCTCCAGCAGACCGCCCGTCGGCAGCGAGATTCCGATGCCCCCGTTGTCGCGGCTGACGCACCGACGCGCCACCGCACCGGTGCTCAGCGCCAGGCCGGCACCACCGTTGTCCGCCGCGATCACGCTCTCGACAACCGCCCCCTGCCCTTCGCCCGAAGGCGACAGGTTAACGCCATCTCCGCCCCATCGCGCCACGATGCCGTTGCGGAGGATGATGTGCTCGGCGGGCCCCTCGGCGACGATCCCCGTCAGCGAGCCCTGGACGCCGCGCACCGAGAACCCCATCAGGTCGATCGAGACGTTGCTCGTGGCGATCTCGATGCCGTGCTTGCCCACCTCACCGACGACCTCCGCGGTCAGGTAGTACGACCCGGGCACGTCGATCCGGAACACCGAATCCGCATCGCCGCGCGCGCTCCCATCGGTGATCGCGATCCGAGGCTCGACCTCGGTCAGCGTCTTGTGCGTGCCCTCCACCGGTCCGGCGGGGGGATCGACCGGCCCGGCCATCAGCAGGGCCGTCCCCGCCAATGCCAGACAGCACAGCGACGAACACACGATCGCAGATCGGCTCATGACACTTCTCCTGCAACCCCGCGACATCGAGGCGGGTCTGTCCCAGCCTAGCGATCCGCCTCGCCCGCACCAACGCGAACGTCGCGCATCGGGACCGGCCCTCGCGGCGCCGTCCCGTAGAATCCGCCCCATGACCCAGCCCTACTACGTCACCACGCCCATCTACTACGTCAACGACCGGCCCCACATCGGGCACTGCTACACCACGCTGCTCGCCGACGTCGCCGCGAGGTTCGCCCGCATGGTCCGGGGTCCCGACGCCCTCCGCGACGTCTTCTTCCTGACCGGCACCGACGAGCACGCCGAAAAGGTCGTCGAGTCCGCCCGCAAGAACGGCGTCAGCCCGCAGGAATGGGCCGACCGCAACGCCGCGGAATACCGCCGCGCCTTCGCCCTCATGAACTTCTCGCACGACGACTTCGTGCGAACCACCGAGGACCGGCACAAGCTCCGCGCCGCGGCGTACATCCGCCGGCTCATGGACAAGGGCGACATCGAACTGGGCGACTACGAGGGCTGGTACGACGCCAGCCAGGAGGAGTACGTCACCGAGACCACCGCCAAGGAGCACGACTACAAGAGCCCCGTCACCGGCCGCCCGCTGGAGCGCCGCACCGAGCAGAACTACTTCTTCCGCCTGGACCGCTACGAGCCCTGGCTCCGGGCCGAGATCGAGTCCGATCGCGTGCGCATCCTCCCCGAGGCCCGCAAGAACGAGATCCTCGGGCGCATCCGCCAGGGGCTCAACAAGGTGCCGGTGTCCCGGCGCATCCGCCCCGGCGATGAGGACTGGGGCATCCGCATGCCCGGCGACGATGCGCATCGCGTCTACGTCTGGATCGAGGCGCTGTGCAACTACCTCAGCGTGGTGGACAACAAGGCCGAGATCGACACCACCACGACCGAGGGCGATCGGCGGAAGTTCTGGCCCGCGACGCTGCACCTGATGGCCAAGGACATCGTCTGGTTCCACGCGGTGATCTGGCCGGCCATGCTGCACGCCCTGGGCGAGGAGCCGCCTCGATGCGTCTACGCGCACAGCTACTGGATCCGCGAGGGACGCAAGATGAGCAAGTCCCTGGGCAACTTCATCGACATCGACCTGATCGAGGCGTACTCGACCATGACGCTCACAAGCGAGCGCGACCTGGCCGCGAAGGACGGACGCGAGGCGCGGCCGATGGGCATCGACCCGCTGCGCTGGTACCTCGCGACCCGCGGCCCGCTGGGCGAGACCGACGCCGACTTCAGCCACGCTGGGTTCTTCGAGGTCTACAACGCGGAACTGGCCAACGGCATCGGCAACTGCGTCAGCCGCGTGGGGAACATGATCGAGAAGTACTTTGGGGGGGTTGTGCCGAAGGTGGACTGGACTCTGGCAGTCGCTTATGCCACCTCATTGCTTTCGAGCTTCCTCGGATCTCCTCTACCAGGGCAGACCGCGGCGCCTACAGCCGACGTGTCGCTTGAGTCCGATGCGGCAGTCGAACTCGGACGAGCGCTCTGGTGCCTTGAACGCGTTCGCCTCGCAGACGCATCGCGGTGCGCTATCGAGCTCGTCACAGACATCGACCTCTTTATTAATCAGACGCGACCGTTCTCCGTGGCTAAGGAGCAGAGCATGCGCGCAACGTTGGCAAGCATTCTTATCTCGTGTGCCGAAGCCCTGCGCATCGCCTCGCTCCTGCTCTACCCCGCCTGCCCCGCCTCCATGGCCCAGCTCTGGCGCGACTGGAACTGCGACCACCTCTCCGACCCCGCCGACCCCAACTCTCCCTTCGTCGCTCCCCTTGAGCAACTCGCCCAGTGGGCCGGACCCCACGGCCTCAAGCCCGGCCAGAGGATCCGCAAGGGCCTGCCCCTGTTCATGCGGGCCGACGCGGCCGAACAGCCCGAGGGGTGACCCCCGTTTCCGCTAGAATCACCGCATGGAAGGCTCCCCGCGAGACGGAACTCGCACGTGCGTCGTGCTGCGCCCCCGCCCTGCGCCGATCCCGCCCGATCTGCGCTCGGCCCTCATCCGTCGCGGCTTTGACCTCATCGACTGCCAGAGTCCCTTTCTCGCCTTGGCGCACGTCGTCGCCATGCGCCGCGAGAAATCCACACCCGTGGTCCTGCTGGTGGTCTCCCCCACCGATGCCTCACCCCTTCTGACCACCCTCGACCGCTACCTCCCCGGCCAGCCCTGCTGGCAGTACGACCAGTCTGCGACACCCGCTCTGCGCGCGCTCGATCCCGGCCGCCCGACGCCTTCCGCCGCCAAGCCCCCCGCCGAGCCCTCGCCCGACGAGGAACCACTCGAAGAAGAGGACGCCTCGATAAGGTTCCCGCAGGTCCGATATCCACGCGACCGAACCCACGCTCCGGCACCGGGGTACGCAAAGGGGGCGACTCCACCGCTTCGACTGATCGGACCCACCCTTCCCGCCGATGAACCGTCCGATCCCGAGCGGAAGGACCCGCCCCAGAGCCTGCTCACGGAAGAGGAGCTGGCGATGCTGCTTTCGGACGAGCCGCCGCGTTCGTCGGGGGGGCTGGGTTGAGCGACGTTCGAGTCATCCTGGTTGGGCCGTCCGACCTCGACCGCACGCTGCGCCGAGACCCGCGCATCGAACTGGTCCGCGTCCGCACCGCCCTGGACGCCATCGCCGAACTCGGCGACCCCGTGGATTCCGAGTCTCCGGCCCGCGCCATCGTCCTGCTCACTCCCGGCGCGGCCCCCCCGGAACAGGACCTCTTCGAACTCGCCGCGGGATTGCGACGAGTGGATCCCGCCGTGCGGTTCCTCCGCGTCTCAGACAACGGCCACACCGAACCGGCTCCCCCCTACGACGGCGCGATCAGCACGCACGAATCCGCCGACCGGCTGTGGCTCACCCTGACCGGAGAGTCCAGCCCCGCGCCCGATCCTTCGCCCGCACCGGCGCCGACGCCCACCGCGCCACCCGTTGCGCCCGCCGACGACCCGCGCGATGAATCGCTCGTGCGCGCGCTGCTGCGCGGGCGCGATGTCCTCGAGCCCGCGATGGAGCAGATTCGCTCGCGGCTCGGCGACGGCTGCGCGTTCTCGCGCGGCGAGGAGGGCCCCGGCGAGGCCGTCCGCTGGCACGAGCGCAACTTCGGGTGGCTCTCCTGCGACGGCGCACCGCGCCCGGCCCTCGCCGGCGAGGCGTCGTGGCTCGCCGGCTGGTTGCGCCTTGCCGAGCAGCAGGAAGAACTGCGCCGCGCCGCCCTGACCGATCCGCTCACGGGCGCGTGGAACCGGCGATACTTCGACCGCTTCCTGCCCGTCGCGATCGAGCAGGCCCGGGCCTCGCGCGCCAGCCTGACCGTGCTGGTCTTCGACATCGACGACTTCAAGCGATACAACGAGCAGTTCGGCCACACCGCCGGCGATGAGATCCTCATCGAGACCGTCCGCCTGATCCGCAGCGTCATCCGCCCCACCGACCGAGTCTGTCGCATCGGCGGCGACGAGTTCGCCGTGATCTTCCACGAGCCCAGGGGCCCCCGCTCGCCCGGGAGCCGTCCGCCCGAGAGCGTCTACGACATCTCGCGCCGCTTCCAGCAGCAGATCTGCCAGCACAAGTTCCCCAAGCTCGGCGATCAGGCCCCCGGCACGCTGACAATCTCCGGCGGCCTCGCGACGTATCCGTGGGACGGGCGCGACGCCCGTGACCTGCTCGAGTTCGCCGATGCACTCGCCATGCGCAGCAAACGCCAGGGCAAGAACGCCATCACGCTGGGCCCCGGCGCCGCGCGAGAATGCGCGCGACAGGACGCCCCCGACGGCGACGATCTCTCTTAGAACTTCTTGTGCGTCGGCCGGTCCGACGGCGGCCTGAACCCCAGGATCGCCCGCGCCACCTGGAGATCCCCGCTCCGCGTCACCTTGATGTTGCGAGGTTCGCCCCGCACCACGCACACCGGCTCTCCCAGCCGCTCCACCAACTGCGCATCATCGGTGCTCGACAGGTCATCCTGTGCGTACGCCCGGCGCAGCAGCCCCGCCCTGAACACCTGCGGCGTCTGCGTCATCACCAGCCCCGCCCGCTCGAGCGTTCCCTCGACCATCCGGACGCGCAGCGCGCGGCTCGCCCCCAGGATCGCTCCGATGGCGTCATCGTCGGCGATCTCCCGCTCCTCGCCCACGCGCTTGATCGTGTCTCCCGCCTCGATGCCCGGCACGACCGCATCGAACCGCTCGGCCGCCTCGAACACGCGCTCGATCAGTTCCGGTGAAGCGCACGGCCTGGCCGCATCGTGCACCGCGATGTGCGTGCAGTCCTCCGGCACGTGCGCCAGGGCCTCGCGCACGGTCTCGTAGCGGTGCGCCTTCCCGCCGCGGCAGACGCTCGCACCGAGCATCCCGAGCTTGTCGCCGTGACGCAGTCGAAACTCCGCGAACGCCGCCTCCTCGTGCGGGCCCGCGACCACGATGCTCATCACGCGCTCGTGCTTCGTGAACAACTCGACGGTCCGTTGCAGCAGGGGCCGGCCGCCCATGTCCTCGTCGAGCTTGTTGCGCGAGAACTCCATCCCCTCGCTGTATCGCGAGGAAAACCCCGCCGCGGGAATGACGACGCCAATGCGGAGTGATTCGCCCATGTCGGGGCAATCCTAGCGGAATCTCACACTGGCCAGTCGAACCGCTCTCCGAGCATCTCGAACAGCCGCTGGTTGTGCGGCGCAAAGTGGCGCGCCAGCCGCCTCGACAGCGCGTACGACAACTCCTCCCCATACCGCCCGCGATTCGGTACGCGCTCCAGCATCAGGTCCCGCAGCGCCAGTCCTAGAAACGCCTGGACGCGCGGCGCCACCGCCGCGCAATCACGAAACAGCGCCTCACTCTGGATGATCAGCGTGCGCTCGCGCGGAATGTGCCTCCACAGCCGCTCGATCTGCTCGGCATACTGGCCCCGGTGGATGTACGACCGCTGCTGGTGGATCGGAAGATCCCGCGTCGGGTCTCGCTCCACCTGCGCGCCAAGCTCACCGAGCCGCCCCAACTCGTCCTCGAACGCCTCCTCGACGCCGCGAGTCTCCCACCCCTTGCGCACCGCGTGCTGATAGTGCGAGAACGCCCGCGACACCGGCTCGCGAAGCAACGCGATCACCCTCACCCGCCCCAGGACCCTCGCGATCGCCTCGATCGCCCCGGGTCGATACATGTAGTACGGCGACGCCTCGCCCGTGATCCACCGCCCGCCCAGCGACACACGCAGCGGAAAGCATGCGCGATACCACGCGAGTCCCTTCTCCCTTCGCGGCGGCACGTCAAAGAAGTGCAGTTCCTTTACCGGCGGGACCCGCACGCCCGGA
>JACKHB010000003.1 GCA_020639195.1 Phycisphaeraceae bacterium
GTTTGGGGTGGAGGAGGGCGGCGGCGAGGGGGAGTGACCCGCCCAATGGCTGCTCAAGAAGCACACTGGTGCATGAAATGCATGCAGGTCAGCAGGCCCCGCTGAAGTCGCGGTCTCCCCGCCCGCGCTCCGCGAGCGGAGGCCGCTCGGATGCCGGGTCGGCCAGTGGGAGCGGCCGGTCCAGGGCGCTTGGTGGTGCCCGACAACATCGTGATCCTGTACCTGCCGCGGTACTCCCTCGAGCTCAACCCGGTGGAGAACCTCTGGGCCTACATGCGCAGCCACTTCCTGAGCAACCGCGCGAACAACGGTTACGATCACCCCTCCGACGCCACTGCCATCGCGTACCGAGCCCCCACCACGGACCTGCTCCGATCGGTCTGCCGATGCGACTGCGCCGAGCGCGACTGATACCCAGAATCCGTATGAGAGGTTGCCACGTCCAGGTCCCACAGGGAGTATTTGCTACGCTACTTACGATGGTCAGAGCCAACAGCGAGTACAATCATGACATATACAAACGCAGCCGCACACGCCATTGCCAGCTTGTACGTCCATTCGCGGCGAGCCTCTGTAGCGCCGCGCGGAGACGCGGCAGAAACAAAGACCATGCACGCGGACACAGCGACAATGCCAAGCAGCACATTGCCAAGGCACGCAAGCAATAATATCCAACACATTATCGGGAGCGCATAGCATTGGCGCTCTCGCCATCGCTCGGCGCCGTCGTTCATTTTATTACTCATATATTAGGACATATGTCTGCCACGCGGTACACCCTCCCGCTACAAGAAGACCAGCCATCCATAACCGTCGTGCGTGTGCGTTACTATCCGATAACATACTCATGCATGCAAATGTTGTCATGCTGCACATCAGCAGGAATGCCATCTGCCACGCGCCAATCGCCATGGCCGGACCTATAGTCCAAATCAGAAACCACAGTACTGGGCAAGCCACGCGCATGAATCACTCGGCTATCAGGGGTGGCCGTGCGGCTGGAGCTCCTCCTGAAGCTGGCGCCCTGGCCCTATCGAAGATCGTGGTTTCCACGCTCCACTCCCAGATGCCATAGATGTGACCGGCGGCAGGTCCTGCTGTGCACATTACCACAACGCGAAACTCCCATTTTGCCGGTATCACCCATGAGGGCTGGTCCGCAAAGGTGATCGTTGCCCGGCCGTTGCGGACCAGCGCATTGGGAGTATAGAATGGCGCATTTGGGGAAGCGTCGCTTCTTCCTCCGACTCGGCCATCGTCAACCTTCCACTCGGTTCCCAACATGTGTATGTGTCGTCGCGCATCGCTGATACGGACGAATTGAACAGCGCTAATCGATCGGCAACAATTAGGATCTTCGCCCGCAACCATAATGACCGCTGTGTAACCTGAAGTGCCGCCACCGACGCCGGCGCCGCTGAATGTCGCAACGCCGGTTGGCCGACAGGGTCGTGCGCACGGCAAGTAGACAGATGAGCACATTGTGTGGCATCCACGTACACAATTTGGGTCTGGCCCCAGGTCCCGCCTAGAACCGGTGTTGCCGTGCCATTCTTCAACTCCGCGAAGTCGCGGGCAACCAGCGACACACCTCCTTACGCAGCGGTCGTAGCGCTGCGCCGTGGACAGAAACGGCCACAACTTTTGCCATCCCCCATTCATGCCCCCTCCTTGAAGCATGTCATCAATCCGAAGCCCCATCGAGTCTGAATAGGACGTTGGCCTTGTGGCGACAAATTCGTATTGAGACATGCCGTCAGAATAGTCTAGAGGATCCCTCTCCCCCCACCTTCCCAGCTCCGGGAAGTACGTTCGGAACCGCACCGTGTAGGTCCCGTCGGTGGCGTTGAAGACGTACCCGTCGTAGCCGATGGGGTTGTCCGGCCCGGCGGGATCGGAGATCTGCCCCGCAGCCAGGGCCGCGGTGGTCAGGGCGTCGGTCACGGCCTGGGCGTCGTCCGAGTCCACGTCGCCATCGCGATCGATGTCGGCGTCGGCGTTGTAGCTGCCGCTGGTGATGGCGATGGGGAAGCTGCCCGAGAGCGCGTCCATGATGGCGTCGTCGGCCGAGTCCACCTCGCCGTCGCCGCCCAAGTCCTGCGGCCACTGGTGCCGCGCCCGCCCGTAGGCGTCGTAGACGACCCGCTCGATCAGTCTGGCCGCGTCGTCGATCATGGCCACGCTGGAGAACTGTACGTCGGTGATGTGGAACCAGGTTCCGTCCCCGGGGTCGTCGTACTCCCCGTCGGCGTCGGCATCGATCCGCCGGCAGATCGCGTCGTCGATGTACCGGATGCCCCAGAACTGCTGGGCGATGCGGTCGGGATCCAGGTCCTCGTCGTCGTCGATGTGCTCCTCGATGAGCTGCCACGCGGCGGAGTAGTACATGACCCTGGTCTGGAGGTCGCCTCCCACCAGCCCCTGGCGGACGGTCCGCCAGTGCAGGCCGTTGTACTCGTAGGCGGAGGGATCGGCGGGAAGCAAAGACGGCCACGGGAATCCGAGGCGAGAAGTGGAGCGGAAGGGAGTCGAACCCTCGACCTCATCATTGCGAAGGAGGGGGTCGCGGGCCCGCAAGGCCGTTTCTGACGCTATGGCGGGGGTTTGGGGCGTTTCAATCATTGCAACCCTTGCGCCGGATTGCGCCCGCTTGCGCGGTACAGCGCGGCTTTGACCGCGCTGATTTGGGCTGGCGGAGGGCGGCGGCGAGGCGGGATGCCCCGCCCAATGGCTGCCCAAGAGGGTGGTGTGGTCCGCGGGGCGCGGGGTGGATGGGGAGAGTCTGAATCATCGGGGCGTGTCGGCTTCTTCTGGCCGGGCTCGATTCGCAGGCGGCCGAAGGTCCGCCCGCCGACGTCCCGGCCGAGAGCAACCTGACCCCCCAAGAGTTTGCTTCAGCGGGCCAGGCTCGCCCGGCCGGTTGAAGCCCAAGAGGCTCTCATCCGACTTGGACCAGAGATGGGGTCAAGATCACACCTGCTCCGTGTCCACGACGACGACGGCCCAGTCCGGGCCTTGGCTCGCCGACTCTCTTGTACGGACCGTCGTTCCCGCTTCGCTCTCCGAATCACCTACTGGGACTCGGGTCATCGCGCAAGCACGCCGCCACCAATCAATGGCGCACTTCACGTACAGAGTCAAAGCTGGTCCATTGACCACTTCTCAGGGGGTTGCTTAGCAGCCTGCTACGGCACTGCAGACTTCACAGCGGCCGTGTTGCGCCGCGTGGCTACGGAGTAGCCAATCCACCAAAGGACCGGGGGACCCCCGAGAGCCAGCAGCGAGGCATAGATCGAGAGAGGATACCGGTCGGGGCTCCATTTGATGATGACGTTGCCTGCATATGAGCCGCTCGAATCGCGTAAGTTGAACCGCACAACAGGAAACGTGGCGATAATCTTGTGCTCAACAGTTATTACAGAGGCCTTGCTAAGACGCTCGAATCTCGTTCGCATCTCGGATAGCCATACGTTAGTGTTATGCGTCTGTGCAAGTGCGAACATTGCGAGCGCGGCGGCCACGCTTATGAAAACGACTGGCCACCACTGGCCTCGTCGCACGCCAATGACAAAGGCAAGAACATTCAACAGCACAACGATGGCCACCAAGGAGTACAGCGTGCTAACGATTTGATCCATGATATGGTACTCAGTTGCCTGCTGGCACCGCGCTGGCGCAGGCTCCTGCCCGCATACCTGCCTTTATTGTTTGGACAACGCCACTAAACTTGCTCGGGCATTCGCAATCGGGGATCTGAACTCGTCCTGAACTCACGCCGCAGAGCGTCATTGTCATGTCGCCGCGACAAAAAGCTTCCCATGGATTGCCAGAATAATCGCGTCTCACGAAATCACGAATAAATACATAGCCTAAATGGAAGGTGACTTCCGTAGCTGGATCCATGATTCGCAGCGATCTCAAGCGAGCAATAAAGTCCGGGCCTCGACCTGTGCCGAACTGGGGACGATTGGGCAGGTATTCTGAACGTCCTACATTGCAAGCAAAGACATCTATGCGTGGGGCGATACTAAATAATTCATCCAACACCGACAGATAGTAATTCAATTCGTCGCGCCTGGTGTCGGTAATAGAACAGGGATCGCACAAAGCAAATTCGATCTCTTGGAGCAGCTCAAGCGTAAGCTCCTCTTTGCTGCCGATCGCGATTGGAAACGCGAGATGTCCTGGGTATCCGTGAGATTGAATGACCACTACGTCAAGGTCTCTTCCTGACCGCCTTAGGGCAGCTCGTCTGTTGCGGAGGGCGAGGAGCGACTCTTCGAGACTACCATATCTCTCGCCTCCAACTATCCAGCCTGGCCCTGGATCGGTCGGGGCTCGGACAGTGAATTCACATGAAGGTGGACGATCGTAGTAATGAGGCAACGCGCGGCGTTCGCCTGGAGTGAGGTTTCCGAAGTCCAAGCCCATGGGATCAAGCTGCGAAAGCGGACTGGCGCCCATAAACTCATACAGCACTATTGAGCCGCCCATGTAGTCGATCGGATCCTTCTCCCCCCACCTGCCCATCTCCGGGAAGTACGTCCGGAACCGCACCGTGTACGTGCCGTCGGTCGCGTTGAAGACGTACCCGTCGTAGCCGATGGGGTTGTCCGGCCCGGCGGGGTCGGAGATCTGTCCGAAGGCCAGGGCCGCGGTGGTCAGGGCGTCGGTCACGGCCTGGGCGTCGTCTGAGTCCACGTCGCCATCGCGGTCGATGTCGGCGTCGGCGTTGTAGCTGCCGCTGGTGATGGCGATCGGGAAGCTGCCCGAGAGCGCGTCCATGATGGCGTCGTCGGCCGAGTCCACGTCGCCGTCGCCGTCGACATCTTCGGGCCACTGGTGCCGCGCCCGCCCGTAGGCGTCGTACACGACCCGCTCGACCAGGTTGGCCGCGTCGTCGATCATGGCCACGCTGGAGAACTGTACGTCGGTGATGTGGAAGAATGTTGCGTCGGATCGGTGGCAAGGGGTGCGGCGCAGGGGGCTGGCCCGCCGCTGCCGTCAGGGGCCTACCGCCTCCGGGGCAACCCCCGCCCGGAGGGCTTGGCTTCCCGCCGCCTGCGGCGGCGCTGGTTCTGAGGAAGGGGGGTCGGGAGGAAGGGGAGGCGCGATGTGTCGCGTCGGGTCCCACGGGCTTGCTCGCCTGGCGGCAGCGGCACCCATGGATAGAGCCTCTCGCCCCCTTCGGGGCGGTCGGAGTGAAACAGCGCGGAGGGGAATGCGGCCCAGGGGCTGGCCGCCCCCTGTACCCCCTGCCGGAGGGCTTGCTCTCAAGCCGCCTGCGGCGGCCCTTGCTTTGAGGAAGGGGGATTCGGGGCAAGAAGGCGAGAGAGATGTTGGGCGTTCGAGGGGACCACGGGTTTGCTCGTCTTCGGCGAGCGGCACCCGTGGCGATCACCGTTCGCCCCGTTGGGGCGGTCGGAATCAAGCAGCGCGGAGGGGAATGCGGCGCGGGGGCTGGCCGCGGCCTGCCATCCCGGTCCGGAGGGCTCGCTCTCCAGCCGCCTTCGGCGGCGCTCGTTCTGAGGAAGGTTCCTCGTTCTGCAAGGTGCTGCAACGCCGGGCGGCTTGCCTTCCAGCCGCCTTCGGCGGCCTTTGGTCTGAGGAAGATGCCTCGTTCTGAAGGGGTGGCGTGTCGGGAGACCTTTCCCGGAGCGCTGATCGCCAGGAGCGGCGATCGGTGGCGCGCGATGCGGTGGCGATCGGTGGCACGTGGCGTGTGCAGGGTGCTGCACCGCCGGAGGGCTTGCTTTCCAGCCGCCTTCGGCGGCCTTTGGTCTGAGGAAGGGGGAACAGGAGCAAGGGAGAGAGATGTGCGCGTCGAGAGTCCCACGGGTTTGCTCGCCTGGCGGCAGCGGCACCCATGAGTAGAGCCTCTCGCCCCCTTCGGGGCGGTCGGAGTGAAACAGCGCGGAGGGGAATGCGGCGCAGGGGCAGGCCGCCGCCTGCACCCCCCGCCGGAGGGCTTGCCTTCCAGCCGCCTTCGGCGGCGCTCGTTCTGAGGAAGGTTCCTCGTTCTGCAGGGTGCTGCAACGCCGGGCGGCTTGCCTTCCAGCCGTCTTCGGCGGCCTTTGGTCTGAGGAAGGTGCCTCGTTCTGAAGGGGTGGCGTGTCGGGAGACCCTTCCCGGAGCGCTGATCGCCCGCAGCGGCGATCGGCGGCGCGTGGTTGTGACGGCGAGATCGGGGGCACGTGCCGGATACGCTGGGGTCATGGGCGTGGTGTGCGCGGACTGGCTGGAGTTTGCGCGCGGGCTGGATGCCGCGAGCGTGGATCTTGTGTACGCCGATCCGCCGTTTGCGACCGGCCGCGTGAAACGATCGCCGCCGGGCGGGGCGCGGATGGGGCGTGCCGCGGCGAGGTACGAGGACTCGTGGGCGTCGGTGGGGGAGTGGGTCGGCTGGCTGCGCGAGCGGCTGGAGGCGACGCTGCCGGCGATCAGGCGGACCGGGTCGGTGCTGCTGCATGTGGACTGGCGCACCAGCCATCACGCGCGGCTGCTGCTGGACGACCTGCTGGGGCCGGACCGGTTCGTCAATCACCTCGTGTGGGCGTACGGGCTTGGCGGCTCATCGGCTCGGCGGTTCGCCCGCAAGCACGATGACATCCTGTTCTATTGCGTGGACCCTGAGCGGTACTGGTTTGAGGCGCCGCTGGCGCCGGCGACGAGCCGACGGATGCGCGGCCGGATGAAGAAGGCGACGGATGTGCTGGGGGACATGACGAAGTTGCAGAGTGGCCACGCGGAGAAGGGCGGAGATGAGGACGAAGGGGAGCGCGGGGCGGGCGATGTGCTGGATGTGGCGGCGCTGAACAACATGGCGCGGGAGCGGACGGGGTATCCGACGCAGAAGCCGCGGGCGCTGCTGGATGTGCTGGTGCGGGCGTGCTGTCCGCCGGGGGGGCTGGTGGTGGATCCGTGCTGCGGGAGCGGGACGACGCTCGAGGCGGCGGTGCTGGCGGGTCGGCGTTGGGCGGGTTGCGATGCGAATCCCGATGCGGTTCGGATCGCGTCGGGGAGGCTGGAGGCGTGCGGCAAGGGCGCGGAGGGCGGGACTACACTGGACCCGCCATGGTGCTCGACCGGCTCTTTCGTCTCTACCAGAAGCACAAGGTCGTCAACGTCAATGTGAACGTGATCGTCGCGGGCCTGATGGCGATCGTGATCTCGAAGCTGCCGGTGCTGTGGGTTTCGACGATGATCGGACCTGGGGCCGAGACGTGGCGGAAGGTGGCCAAGATCGTGTGCGCGGCGGCGATCGACGGGGCCGCGGATGTCCTGATCTACTTCCTGCTGCACTGGATCGCGAACCACTGGAAGCCCCGCAAGCCCAGGGACGATGAGGAGCGGAACCGCTGGGCCGAGGAGGCGCGGAAGTTCTGGAAGACGGCGTCGCTGGTGCAGGTGGAGCGGTACCTGCTGAGCCCGGTGTTCTACACGATCGCGATGGGGGGCATGTGGGCGCTGATGGAGTTCCGCGACTGGACGGCGTCGTGGTCGTTCGTGACGGCGTTCTCCGCCGCGATCCTGGTGACGCGGGTGATCCACACGATCTGGGGGCTCAAGACCGGGCGCTTCAAGTAGGGCCCGGTCGGGTCAGCCCTGGCGGATGTAGGCCTCGAGGTACGAGACGGTCTGCGACAGCGAGGCCTCGCGGGCGAGGTTGAGGTCGCCGATCGAGACGAGCCCGATGAGGCGGCCGCGGTCGAGCACGGGGACGTGGCGGATGCGCTTGTCGCGCATGACCGAGCGGAGTTCGTCCAGGCGGGTGTTGGGGCCGCAGACGATGACCCGCTCGGTCATGATCTCGCTGACGAGGGTGTGCGAGGGCGCGGCCTCGGTGGCGACGAGGCGCGTGAGGATGTCGCGCTCGGTGACGATGCCGACGACGGCGTCCTGATCCATAACGACGAGCGAGCCGATGCGGTGCTCGTTCATTCGTCGTGCGGCGTCGAGTGCGGTGGCCTCGGCGTGGATGGTCCGGACGGACGGGCCCTTCTCCTTGAGCATGTCTTCGACGGTCATCATGATGTGCCCCTTCCCACGAGTGCGGAGCGCCGTCGGCGACGGCGCGTTCTGGAAAGGAGGGCGATGGGGACAGAGACCCGATCGCTCTCGGGCTCTCTCCTCCGTGGCCTGCGATCGCGAGTCTCCCGCTCGCGAGAGGCTGGATGCCGGACGCCTGATGATCTTCGAATCCGCGCTCGGGTTCAAGTGAAATCCGGAGCGCTGCGCGCGAAAACGCGGGGGGCGTTTGCCCCCCGCGCGGGATGCGAACGGATGAAGACTTCTTCAGAAGGAGATCTTGTCGGTGCCCAGCGCGTCGTGCGCGTCCATGCCGCCCCGGGCGGGCTTGCGCGGCTTGGAGGGGCGGTCCTCGTCGGTGGGCTCTTCGGATCCGCCGGAGCTGTCGCCCCACTGGGCGCGCTTGAGTGACAGGCCGATCTTGCGATCGTGCGTGTCGACACGGAGGATCTTGACCTCGACTTCCTCGCCAATGGTGACAACATCCTGCGGGTTCTCGACCTTGTGATCGGCGAGTTCCGAGATGTGCAGCAAGCCTTCGAGATCGTCTTCCAGTTCGACAAACACGCCGAAGTTGGTGATCTTGGAGACGGTGCCCTTGACAACCATGCCGGGCTTGTACGCGTCTGGGATTGCAGCGACCCACGGATCGTCCTGGAGCTGCTTCATGCCGAGGCTGATACGCTGCTTCTCCTGATCGACCTCGAGGATCTTGCAGGTGACGGTGTCGCCCTTCTTGACGATCTCGCTGGGATGCGTGATCTTCTTGGTCCAGGAGATATCAGAGATATGGAGCAGACCGTCGATGCCGGGTTCGATCTCAACAAACGCGCCGTAGTTTGCAAGGTTGCGGACAGTGCCCTCGATGACGTGGCCAACCGGGTACTTCTCGCCGACGAGTTCCCATGGATTGACCTCGACCTGCTTCATGCCGAGGCTGATCTCCTGCTTGTTCTTGTCAATCGCAAGCACAACGACCTCGACCTCGTCACCCGGCGCGATGATCTCGCTGGGATGGTTGATGCGGCGTGTCCACGACATCTCAGAGATATGCACGAGCCCCTCGATACCGTCTTCGAGACGGACGAACGCACCGTAGGACATGAGGCTGACGACTCGCCGCGGAGGCGGGCGCCGACGGCATTGCGCTCGATCTCGTCCCAGGGGCTGGCCTCGAGCTGCTTGAGGCCGAGTGCGATCTTCCTTCTCGCGGTTGATGTCGAGGATCTTGACCTTGAGGCGCTGATCGATTTGACGACCTCGCTGGGTGTCCGACGCGGCTCCATGACATATCGGTAATGTGCAGGAGACCATCGATACCGCCGAGATCGACAAACGCGCCGAAGTCAGCGATGTTCTTGACGGTGCCCTTGACAAGATCACCCTCGTTGATGTTCTTGAGCAGGCGTTCCTTGGCGCGATCGCGCTCGATCTCGATCAGCTTGCGACGGCTGACAACGATGTTGCGGCGCTCCTGATCAATCTTGATGATCGTGGCGCGGATCTTTCGACCGATGAACTCACCGACATCGTGAGGACGACGGATGTCAACCTGCGAAGCGGGCAGGAACGCGAGCACACCGATATCAACGAGCAGGCCGCCCTTTGTCTTGCGGACGACCTCGCCCTCGACATCGTCGCCTTCCTTGGTTGTATCGATGATGCGCTGCCAGTTGATGATGCGATCGGCCTTGCGGTGGGAGAGCTGGATGAGCCCGCCCTCGCCCTCGATGTCCTCGAGCAGGACGTCGATCGCGTCGCCGATCTTGATCTCGTCGTCGAACTCCTCGCGGGGGACGAGGCCCTCGCTCTTGAGGCCGACGTCGACGACGACGTCGGACCCGGCGAAGCCCATGACGCGTCCCTTGAGGAGCTTGCCGTTCTGGGCGTCGGCGATCTGGTCGCTGACGAGCGACTCCATGTCGCCCTCGGCGACGGACGAGCCGAACGCCTCGGCGATCATGGCCTGCGCCTCCTTCTCGTCGAGCTGGAGGGACGCGATCAGGTTTTCATCGATCATGTGGAGAGAATCCTCGGCGCCTTCGTCCGTCGTCCGGCTGGCTGGCGAGCCGGGTGGAGGAGGCGACATCGGGTCCCGGCGCGGGGCCGGGTCCGAGCCCTGCGGAGGGCGGTGAGAGCCTTGATACCACCTTCGCCCGACGACATCGGCGGGCGAACTCCAGCCCCATGGGAGACCCCAAGGGTAGCCCGGACGGGGGGGCGGGGGAAGGGATCAGGTTGGGTCGGTGTCCAGCGCGCGGAGCAGGTCGGGGAGCGATCGATCGAATGCGCCCCGGGTCATGACTCTGTCCGCCCCAGCATGGCGGGCTCGCTCCATCTCTTCGACGTTGACGTGGGGAGCAAAGGCGATCGTCCGGACGTCGGGGGCGGATTCGCGCAGATGCTGCAGCAGGTCGACGGCGGTGGGGCCGGCCTCGAGATCGAAGATGGCGCCCCGGACGTGGGTGGTCGTGCCGGGGGCGCTCTCGGCGAGGCGGGCCTGGAGCATCTTGAGGGTGCGCACGGGGCGGGCGCCCACGCCGAGGGCCTCGGCGGTGGATTTGATCCGGGTCGCCCACAGGAGATCGCTGGCCAGATAGACGATCATGAATGGGCCCGAGCCTAGCATACCGACCATGCCCGACGCATCCGCCGGGCGGGAGATCGGGCGGGAGAGCAGCCGGATCGGTGGGCACAACAGGGGCTGATGCGGCCCCGACCGAGTGCGGCCATCTCTGGTCGATCACAGGGTCTTTCAATTGTGAGAGTTTGCGACATGAGCACCACCGCCGCGCCGTCGAAGGTCTCGGGTTTTCGCTGGGATCCGGTGTTCGATGAGCTGGGGTTCCCCAAGGACCCCGACAACATGTACACGCAGACGGTGGCGACGATGCTGGAGGCGGCGGAGGTGGTGGGCCTGCCGCACCGGGTGAAGATCATCCTGGCCCAGCCGAAGAACGAGTTGATGGTGCACTTCCCCGTGCGGATGGACGACGGGCACCACAAGCTGTTCAAGGGGTACCGGGTCCAGCACAACAACGCGCTGGGGCCGTACAAGGGGGGCCTGCGTTTTCATCCGGACGTGCACCTGGACGACGTCAAGAGCCTGGCGCTGCTGATGACGATCAAGTGCTCGGCGGTGCGTCTGCCGCTGGGCGGCGGCAAGGGCGGCGTCAAGTGCGACCCGAGGAAGCTGAGCGCGGGCGAGCTTCAGCGGGTGGCGCGCCGGTTCACCGCGGCGATCATCAACGACATCGGCCCGGACTACGACATCCCGGCGCCCGATGTGGGAACCAACGCGCAGGTCATGGCGTGGATCGCCGACACGTACCAGATGTCCAACAACACGCGCTCGAACGACGGGATGCGGATCGTGACGGGCAAGCCCGTGGAGATCGGCGGGTCGCTCGGTCGCGAGAAGGCGACGGGCCAGGGCGTGGCGGACGTGCTCGAGGAGATGCTGCCGCAGATGGGCATCCCGATCCAGGGGATGAAGGTCAGCGTGCAGGGGTTCGGCAACGTGGGCTCGTGGGCGGGACGGATTCTTCAGAAGATGGGCGCGCGGGTGGTGGCGGTGATGGACCACACGGGCTGCCTCCGCAACGACGAGGGCTTCGACTGTGAGGCGCTGGCGGGACACTGCCGCGAGGCGGGCGGGATCGCGGGCTTCGAGAAGCACGGCGGGACCACGTCCAGCGGCAACGCGCACGGCAAGGGTGCGACCGAGATCACGGTGGACGAGTTTTACCAGACGCCGGTGGATGTGTTCATCCCGGCCGCGTTGGAGCAGATGGTGCAGTCGCGCGAGGCGGAGATGCTCCAGTGCCGCGTGATCATCGAGGGCGCGAACGGCCCGGTCACGCCAGAGGGCGACGAGGTGCTGAACCGGCGCGGGATCCACGTGATCCCGGACATCCTGGCCAACGCCGGCGGCGTGACTGTTTCGCACTTCGAGTGGGTGCAGAACAAGACCGCCCACATGTGGGACGAAGAGACCGTTGACCGCGAACTGAAGCGGTACATGGTCATGGCGGCGCGACGTACGCTGCTCGCGGCCAACAAGTACGACGTGCCGCTGCGACAGGCGGCGTACTGCTCAAGCCTCGAGCACCTTGGCGCGGTCTACAAGGTCCGCGGCATCTTCCCCTGATCCGGGTCGGCCGGGAGTTGCTCGATCACGTTCGTGCCTGAGCCCCCGCGCGACTCCCACTCGAATCGTTCGATGATCCGGATGCGTCCATCGTCGGTGCGCTCGAGGCTGCACGTGGATGCCCCGCCGTCGATGCGGCCGTCGGTGTGCGCCTGGCAGTAGCGGAACTCGAGCGTGTCGTTGGTGATGACGCCGACGAGGAAACCCCGGACGATCCGGCCGCCGGTGTAGGTCGCCTCGACACGATTGTCCGCCTGATGGAACTCGAAGATCGTGTCCGCGTTGATGACACCGCCGGGGGCGGTGACGGGCGCGTTGGCGCGCAGGCCGTCGAGGTTCCATGGCATGGCAGTGGCGATACCGGCGGGCCGCCGGTCGGATTCGGCCTTCCAACTCCGGATCGGCCTAGCGTGAGGATTCCAACGGGGTCCACATCAGTCGGTGGACCCGCCAAGTGCCATCGGCGTCGCGTTGCGCAACGAGCAAGAAGCGGTCGAGATGGATGTCCGGCCCGACTGCGCCGGCGGGGGTCACCTCGGTGCGCGTGCGGCCGACGACGACGGCCTGATCGCCGGAAATGTCGATCTCATCGGGGATGATGCGAACCCCGGTGAGCCCCGCCGCCTCGAAGAGATCGGTGTAGTGCGTGTGAATGGCGTTGCGCCCTGAGATAACGGGCGCGCCACCGGGCGGCATGATCAGGGCGTCGGTGGTGAACAGGCCGGACAAAGCTTCGCCGTCGCCGGCCAATTCCGCCCGAGCGAGGCCCGAGAGCAGGTCCATCACGCCAACGCGGGCGGGATCGCTGTTCTTCTCGTGGAGCGACACGGCCGCGGCGACGATCCGGTCGAGCATCTGCTCCTTGGTGGTCGTGTGATCGAGGTAGTCGATCCAGGCGGGAATGACCGCCGTGCGCGCGAGTGGGAGCCGGTCGTAGAGGGCGCCCGACTCGTCGCCCTCTCCGTAGGCAATGTGGCGTGGATCGATCGTGCGCCGGACGGTCTCGGCTGCGTTGACGAACATGATCGTGTGGGGGAGGTCGTGGACGAGGCGGTTGTTCTCTGGGATGCCCGCGGCGATAAGCCGGCGCTCGAGCTGGGCCAAAACGCCCATGCTTCCGGCGTCGGCGATCTCAAGGGCGTGCGTGGCCTCGTGGAGGATGGTCTCGAGCAGGCGAGTGTCGGTCGCGGCGTCGGTGGCGACGAAGCACACGCCCTGACGATCGTCGTTGAAGAACGTCATCGCTCCCGGCCATGGCGCGCTCGTGACGAGATAGACGGGGATCGTCACGTGAGGATCGGGCATGCCGAGCGCATCGAGCATGAAGGACAGGCAGGCTTGTTCCCTTCCGCCGAAGCGCTGGATGATGGCGTCGAGCGAAGTGTTGAGTTGCGCCTGCCGGCGCGGCCACAGGTCTTCCACGAATCGCGGCTGGGCGTCCTGGATCGCCCCGGCCATCGCGAGAGCCTGCGTGCGGAGCGAGACGCTCTGGCCGCCGAAGACGCGGACCGGATCGGGCATTTCGGCGACGCGGGCTCGAAACGTCTCAGCTTGTCCGGAGCCGTCGAGTGCGCCGTCGATGACACCCCAGCCGAGCGTGTTGCGGCCGAGGCGATCCTGCACGGAGCGCGCCGCGGCGACGGCGGGGGCGAACACGGGCGGAGGCTCGTCGGGGCGTTCGGCCATCGCCCTCGCGGACATGTACAGGTCGATGAGCGGGTCGAGTTGGATGCGCAAGCTGGTGGGCTGGGCGAGCGTGGCGCCTGGGAGGAGGACGATCACGGTGGCGATGACGCGCGTCGCATGACGGAACATTTGCGAGTCCTCCGGTGATGTCCGCTGATTCTCCAACGCCGGCGGGCACGCGTTTCGGCGCGGGGATTCTCACAGAGGGCGGACGATGCCGGTCAATTGCCGGTCTGATCGGGCAAGGGACCGACGTACGCGACAAAGTCTGCGCGCTCGTGGTCCTCATCGGCGAGGGATTGGGGGGGCGGTTCGTTGACCATTGAGATCACAATGATGCGCGCGGCGGGGTGGCCCTGTCGCAACATCTGGACCGTGCCGCCGCCAAAGTCCACGTGGAATCGTCCGATGACGTGGACGACCGGGCGGCGTCCCGCGTCGAGGGCCTTGCCGATCGAGTCGGCCATTGTTGAGTCCCAGAGGCTCTGCGACCGGAACGTGTTCTCGATCATCTGTCTCTGGGCCGAGATGGCCTCGGGGGTTTGCTCGGCGGGCTCCCCGTGCGCTCCGTCGCCCATCATGCTGCCCATGAGTTCGAAGAAGTCGTCGCGGTAGCGGCCCGAGGGCATCTCGGCTGGGATCGCAAAGAGGCGCCGCTGTTCATCGGTGAGCGCCCGGAGTCGGTCGTACCCCTCCTTGCGGGCCAGTGTCACATGGCGCCGAGGCGCGTTGGCGGCGATGACGGGAAGGTGGTTCTCGCGGGCGGTCTCGAGCATGGCGCGGTGTCCGGGCGGTTCGTTCGAGGCCGTGCGGCGAGCGAGCGAGCTGTAGCCTTTGCGATCAATCACTCCGGACAGGTAGTCGTCCACGATCGACTGCTGATCGCGTTCGAGGAACTCCATGCTCAGGGCGGCGCCCGGGCGGCGGGCGACGATTTCTTCGAACAGGTGCGCCGCCATTGGAAGCCCGACGGGATGACCGTGGGTCTCGCCGATCAGGACGACGTCGGCGTCGGCGCTCCGGGCAACGATCTCATCCCATGACGCATCGGCGCCGTCGCCGGTGAAGATGCGTGACGCGCCAAGCACTCCGGCGAGGTCGGGCAGAACGGGAATCGCCTCGGCGTCGGGCGCGGGCGCCGGAGCGGGACGGTTCGAGGCGCACGCGGGCAGGAGCAGCGCGGCCATGACGAGGGCGATCGCGTATCTCATGCCGTGAGGATACCCGTCAGCCGAAGAGCGTCGGCTGGAGCGCCCCTTCGAGCTCGAGCAGGCGGCGCTTGCGGTCGAGGCCGCCTCCGTAGCCTCGGAGCGAGCCGTCCTTTTCGATGACTCTGTGGCAGGGCACGACGATCGCGATGCGATTGGCGCCGTTGGCGCGCCCGACGGCGCGCTGGGCGCCGGCGCGTCCCAGGGCCAGGGCGATGTCCTCATAGCTGCAGGTCTGGCCGAAGGGGATCTTGAGCAGCGCGCTCCACACCGAACACTGGAACGGGGTTCCCGGCGTGTCGAGCGGAAGGTCGAACTCGCGCCGATTCGCGCCGAAGTACTGGTGCAACTGGCGGACGGTCTCGGCCAGCAGACTTGTCTCGCGTTCGACGAATGGTTCGCCGTAGTGGGCCTCGAGCCAGGCGCGCTCGGAGGAGAGCGCGCGGCGATTGGCGAACTCGAGCAGGCAGAGCGCGTGTTCCGTGGCGCCGGCGACCATCGGGCCGAGCGGCGTCTCGATGGTGGACAGGCTGGGCATGAGCGGAGGATAGCGACCCGGCTACTTGAACAGGTCCTGCTGGCCCCTGCCCACGCGGGGCTCCTCGCTGATGGCCTCAACTTCCGCGGCGATCTCGTCGAGCGACTGGAACCGCATGTGCTCGCTGGCAAAGCGGATGTAGGCGACGGGGTCGAGCTGGCGGAGCCGGGCCATCACGCGTTTGCCGATCTCGATCGAGGTCACCTCGCGCTCGTGGTCGCGGTGGACCTCTTCCTCGACGTTGTCGACGACACCCTGCTTGATCTCCTCCGAGAGCGGGCGCTTGCCGCAGGCGGCCTGCACGCCGCGAAGGATGTTGTCCGAGCTGAAGGGCACGCGCTTGCCATCGCGTTTGACGACCATGAGGCGTGTCGTCTGCTCGACGCGCTCGTAGGTGGTGAAGCGGCGCCCACAGGACTGGCATTCGCGGCGGCGACGGATGATGCGACCGCTCTCGGCCGGGCGGCTGTCGATGACCTTGTCGCCGTTGGTGTTGCAGAAGGGGCAGATCATGGGTCGGCACAACAGCAAGGGGGCCCCGATCGCCGGGGCCCCCAGATAGTGTCGTGCGGGTCGCTGCGTGTCAATCCGGTGCGGAAGCCCGGATCAGCGGGCGCCGGCGGCGACGATCTCGACGTGCCCGTCGCCGAAGCAGATCAGGCGGCGATCGGGCAGGACTGGGGTCTTCTCGAGCAGGATCGGGCTGTCGGACCGGTACAACTCGCCAGGGCACATCTCGAAGGAGGAGTGCGCATCGGCCCAGGCCCAGCCGTCGGCGTGCCCGTTCATGTCATCGATGATCTCGGGGGATAGATCGGAGGGCGCGATGAAGATATCGAACCCCAGGCCCTGCGATTCGGCCAGGGTGCGGAGGTCGGATGGGCGCTCGGGCCAGCGGTCGCCGTCGATTGCGTATGTGATCATGAGGGCGCCGATCAAGCGCATCTGACGGGAGCAAGCGGTCGCCAGCCGATCGCGCAGGAGCGAGATCTCATGCTTGGCGGAGGGGTCTGCATCGCGCCGCTGCGTTGGCTGGTCGAGCACCAGCACGAGTTCCTTGGCGCGGACGATGGCGTCGCCGGGGCCGGTCATGATCAGCGTGTTGGATCGCGGGTCGGCCGCGATCGAGACGCGCTCGAGGCCATCGGCCGGTGTGAGCAGGTGATCGATGGTTGTCGCGACTTCGGCCGCCGCGGCATTGGCGAGGGGAACCAGGCGGGTCTCCAGGGCTGCGCGCGGGGAGGCGCCCCTTGGATCGGTGGCAGACTCGCGGTCGTCGGTGAGTTGCTCGAGCACCCAGGCGATACGGGCGTGCATGCGAGGCGGAGCAGACACGAACAGCTTGGTTCCCAGGGCCGAGGCGGTGGCGATGGATCCGCCATTGTCGGCCCAATGGTCCGGCTCGACGAGGTTCATGAGGGAGATGGAGACGTCGTGGGGATCGACGCCGGCCTCGATGGCTTCGCTCAGGTCGTACGCCACGAGTTGTCGGTCGCGGGCGTCGAAGGCCTCCTGGGTGCTGATCTCCAGCAGCCGGCCCCGGGCGCGCGCGGCCAGGGCGTTGTCCGAACGGATCTCGCTGTTGATGAGGTCCAGCGCATCGGCGAGCGACAGGTCGGGCAGCGGTACGCGCGCGATCTCGATCTCGCGATCGATGCCCCAGTCCTCGAGTTCTGACCAATGGACGTACAGAGTGCGGTCCGCGGCGGTGGCCAGGAACTCGAGCGCGTGTTCCAGGGTGGTGTCTTCGATGGTTCCCGAGACGCGGATCTCGGCGAGAGGATCGGCCACGCTGGCCTGATCGGCCGGGAAGACCGAGCCGCGCGGGCCGGCGACGGTCCAGCCGCCGCCCAGCGAGGGGGCGAGGTTCGAGAGAATGAGGCCGCCGGCGAGGGCGACCACGGCGATGGCTCCGACCTTCATCATCGTTCTCCTTGGGCGGCTGGCGGCCTGGTAACGCTGGGCGAGCAGGGCGGCGTCTCCCAACTCGCGGATCGCGGCGTGGACGGCCTCGGGCTCATCGCGCCCGGCAAGCATGAGATCGCGGACGCGCTCGCGAAGGTGACCCTCGAGTTCATCCCGGATCTCGATGGCCTCACGCCGGGGAAGGCGCATGGCGCGAATGAGGCTCTCGAGCCAGAGCGCGACGGCGTCGCGGGGCATCGGATCGTGCCGGCGGGGGGAGGGCGACCGAGACGGCGGCGACTGCGACTGGGGGGCGGTGGGAGGGGAGGGCATCAGGCGGACTCCTCCTGAGCGGCCGGGCCGGGCCCGATGAACGCCTCGATCAGGCGAACGCGGGCGCGGTGGGCGCCGATGTGCTGGTGAAGCCGGCGCTGGCCTTTGGGGGTCAGCCGATACCACTTGCGCCGGCGACCGGGGGAGGGTTCCTCGGCGGCGCGGTCGGACCTGACGGCGTCCCAGGTTGCCGCGACCAGCCCATCACGCTCCAGCCGCTTGAGCAGGGGGTAGAGAACGCCCGGGCCGACGGCGAGTTCGCCGGAGGAGCGGGTTTCGATGCGCTTGGTGATGGCGTAGCCGTAGAGAGGTTCGTGAGCCAGAACGCTCAGGACGACGAGTTCGACTGGGTCTTGGGGTCTGGGCATGCGGGCTCCGGGAGTCCATTCGATCGATCCAATATATCGGTTCCAGATATATCCGTCAAGTGAACCGATGGGTCGTTGATCTTGCGGCGTTCTGGGAGATCCGGCCGACGTATTGTTCTGCGATGCCCGGACGAACCACGACTCCGACGACCGATCCGAACTGACGGCCGGGACCCGACCTGAGTTGACCCTCCGATCCGCCCGGCCGAGACTGGCCGGGCGTTGTTGTTCCGCGCGACCGTCAATCCACCTCACCGAGACCGCCATGCCCACGATCACACTGCCCGATGGATCCACGCGAGAGTTCGACAAGCCCGTGATCGCGCGGGACGTCGCCGCCAGCATCGGCAAGCGCCTCGCGGCCGACGCCCTGGGCTGCAAGGTCGATGGTGAACTGCATGACCTCTCGACGGTCCTGGACCGTGATTGCTCTCTTTCGATCGTTACGCCCAAGCGGCGGGATGGCGGTCTGGACCCCGATGGGCTGTTCCTGATCCGGCACTCCGCAGCGCACGTGATGGCCGAGGCGATCCAGCGCATCGTGCCGGGGGCCCTGCTGGTGTACGGCCCGCCCCTGGACACGGGGTTCTACTACGACATCCGCTTCCCTGAGGACCGGCCGCTGCGAGAGGGGGACTTCGAGGCGATCGAGGCGGAGATGGCCAGGATCGTGGCGGAGGACCGTGGGTTCAGCCGGTATGAGTTGCCGCACGACGAGGGCATGCGCAAGTTGCAAGCCGAGGGGAGCAAGTACAAGCTCGACAATGCCCTGCGCGCGCACGAGGCGGGGTCGCCGACGCTCTCCTGGTACGCGACGGGCACGCCGGGAGAGAACTGGGAGGATCTCTGCCGCGGACCGCACGTGCCGAGCACGGGGCGGATCGGCGCATTCAGGGTGATGTCGCTGGCCAGCAGCTACTGGCACGGGGATGAGAATTCCGATCGGCTGACGCGCGTGTACGGGACGGCGTTTCCAACGCAGGCGGACCTCGATGCGCATCTGGCGCAGATCGAGGAGGCGAGGCATCGCGATCATCGCGTGCTGGGCAAGCAATTGCACCTGTTCCACATCGATGAGGCGGTGGGGCAGGGCCTAGTCCTCTGGACGCCCAATGGGGCGATCATCCGCAAGGAACTCCAGGACTGGATCGGCGAGCACCTGCACCAGATGGGCTACAGCGACGTCTTCTGCCCGCACATCGGCAAGCTGGATCTGTACAAGACCAGCGGGCACTTCCCGTACTACGCCGAGAGCCAGTTCGTGCCGCTGATGGAGCGAGAGTTCCTCAAGGGCGTCGCGGACGACGGGTGCTCGTGCGCGCAATTGTCGAACATGCTGGCGACCGGCGAGATCGACGGCTACCTGCTCAAGCCGATGAACTGCCCGCACCACGTGAAGATCTACGCGAGCCAGCCCCGGAGCTATCGCGATCTGCCGGTGCGGCTCAGCGAGTTCGGCACGGTGTACCGGTGGGAGCAGTCGGGCGAATTGAACGGCATGACGCGGGTGCGATGCTTCACGGTGGACGATGCGCACCTGTTCGTGCGCGAGGACCAGATCGGGCAGGAGGTGATGGGCTGCCTGAGCCTGGTCAAGCTCGCGTTCACGACGCTGGGGCTGTCGGATTTCCGGGTGCGCGTCGGCCTGCGCGATCCCGACAGCGGGAAGTACGTCGGGAATCCCGAGGTGTGGGACAAGGCCGAGGCGGCGTGTCGAGAGGCGGCCCGATCGCTGGGCGCCACGGTCTCGGAGGAGCCGGGCGAGGCGGCGTTCTACGGGCCGAAGATCGACTTCATCGTCAAGGACGTGATTGGGCGCGAATGGCAGTTGGGCACGGTGCAGGTGGACTACAACCTGCCGGAGCGGTTCGACCTCTCGTACGTCGGCGCGGACAACAGGGCGCACCGGCCGGTGATGATCCATCGAGCGCCGTTCGGGAGCTTTGAGCGGTTCGTGGCCGTGCTGATCGAGCACTTCGCGGGCGCGTTCCCGACGTGGCTGTCGCCCGAGCAGGCGCGGGTGCTTCCGGTGAGCGAGAAGAGCTTCGAGTATGCGCAGGAGGTCCTGGGCCGTCTGAAGGCGGCGCGGGTGCGGGCGACGGCGGACCTGGGCAATGACCGGCTGCAGGCCAAGATCAAGGTGGCGGCGGAGATGAAGATCCCGTACCTGCTGGTGGTCGGCCCGCGAGACCAGGAGCACGCGACGGTGTCGGTGCGGGTTCGCGGCATCCAGAAGGACCTTGGCGCGATGCCGCTGGAGGTGTTCGTGCGCGAGCTGGAATCGGAGATCGCGTCGCGCGGCGTGTCGCCGATGGTGGGTGTGGAGGGCGCACGCGTCTGAGAACACCGCGGAATCCCGCAAGAAACCCGGATTCCTGACGAAGATAGCCGCGGGCGTGAGCGATTCCTAACATCATCGACCGGACGAGACTTCTCTCGCAAAGGACTGATTGTGTCGGATCGATCGAATCGGATGCTCGACGCTGTGCGTGAGCTCGCGTCGGAGTTTCTTCGGGCCGAGGTGGAACAGCC
This sequence comes from Phycisphaeraceae bacterium, assembly GCA_020639195.1. GTDB lineage: Bacteria > Planctomycetota > Phycisphaerae > Phycisphaerales > UBA1924 > JACKHB01. The sequence goes on from JACKHB010000003.1 coordinate 20,749, forward strand.
GGTGCATCCCAGGCGAGATCCGGACGACCTCCGGAACGCGCTGGACCTGTCCATCGGGGAGCGGGGGGCGCCGCTGGAAGAGGTGATCGGCGCGCTGCGGGGCGTGCTGGAGGCGACGCCGAGCACCGCGACACGGCGATTCTTCAATCAGTTGTACGGCGGGCGTGACGACGCGGCGACGATCGCGGAGATGCTGACACCGATCAGCAACACCTCGATGTACACGTACAAGGTTGCGGGCCCGCAGGTGCTGGTCGAGCAGGAGGTGCTGAGGCGCTTGGCGCTGGTCGCGGGCGCGCCGCACGCCGAGGGGATGTTCACGCCGGGCGGCTCGATGTCCAACTTCGCGGCGATGGTGATCGCACGGAACGAGTTGATCGACAACGCGCGAGACGGAGGCCTGGACGGGCGCACTCTCACCGCGTACGCGTCCACCGAGGCGCACTACTCGATGCCGCGCGCGGCGGGCTTCATCGGCATCGGGCGCAACTCGCTGCACCTGGCGCCCGTGGATGGGCAGGGGCGGATGGATCCGGATCGGCTGGCGGCGATGATCGAGCGGGACAAGCGCGAGGGGGCCTTGCCGTTCATGATCACGGCCACGGCGGGGACGACCGTGCAGGGCGCGTTCGACCCCATCCCGGAACTGCTGCCGATCGCCAGAGAGCACGGGTGCTGGCTGCACGTGGACGGCGCGTACGGCGCGTCGGTGTTGCTGAGCCCGAGCAAGCGTGACCTGCTTCGGGGCGTCGAGGAGGTGGACTCGCTCTCGTGGTGCCTGCACAAGATGATGGGTGTGCCCCTGGCGTGCTCGGTCATCCTGACGCGCCACCGCGGCGCGTTGACGCGCACGTTCAGCGAGAACGCGGACTATCTGTTCCAGCAGGACGATGACGACCTCAACCCGGGCATGCGTTCGATGCAGTGCGGCCGGCGCAACGACGCGCTCAAGCTCTGGGCGTCGTGGAAGCACCACGGCGAAGAGGGCTTCGCGGCCCGGGTGGACGCGCTGTTCGATCTCGCGGCGTACGCCAGAGAGCGGGTCGAGTCGGATCCGGACCTCGTGCTGTCGTGCGAGCCGCAGAGCACCAACGTGTGCTTCGAGGTCAGGGGCAAGCCCAGCGAATCGATCTGCGAGGCGCTGGATCGCAACGGGCACCTCAAGATCGGCTATGGCGTCGTCAACGGGCGACGGGTCATCCGCCTGACCTGCGTGAATCCCGAGATCACCCGGGAGGACCTGGACGTGTTCTTCTGGGAGATCAAGCGTGCCGCGGCGGGATTGCGCGACGCGGACAACACCGTGACGCCTGAGATGCGCGTGCGCGGGGTGCGGCAGAAGTCCGTCTAGCGATCGTCGAGTCGGTCGGCGCCAGCGGCGGCCTCACGTGGGGCACGCTCGTCGGTTCGGCGCGTGTTGGCGGCCCCCAGGGCCAGCGCGATGACGAGCCAGAGGCCCGCCACCGGGGCCATCCAGAACGAAATCGCCGCGAGGGGCAGTGCGAGCCCGGCGAGCTTGATCGGCGCGGTGACGCCCGAGGTCATGGCCTCGAATCCGAGGGCGCCAACGACATCGCCCGTGCGGTACACGAACGTGTCGATGATGGGCTTCGACCCGTACTTCTCCGCCTGCGAGACGCGGGTGAACAGGATTTCACGGGCCGGTTTGGCCAGCGCGTAGTTGAATCCGCGACGCAGGACCTGGAAGACGGCGAAGGTCCAGAGCGCCGCCACCGAAGTGAGCGTGCCGCCTTCTGGGCGCGACATGACCAGGCCCAGGACGACGAACCCGACAAGCATGAGCAGCGGCTGAGCCGCCAACGTCCATCCCACACCGATCCACCGGATCAGACGCCCGGTGAGGAAGAGCTGGATCATGAGCGTGATGGACTGGGAGACGAAATCCAGGTTGGCGAAGAACTCGGTTCTCCGGCGATCGGAATCGAAGTTCGAGAACACGAGCTTGGCCTGGATGAAATAGAGCATCGTCGCGAGCGTCGTGAAGATCAGCACGTACGCGCCGATGCCCAGGAGATAGGGGGAGCGTGCGAGCATGCGAATCCCTGCCAGGGCCCCGCCGCCCGGCGTGGTTCCCAGCGTCGGCTCGGGGCCGGCATGAATGGACGCGGAGGCGCGGGCGGGCGCGGTCGCCAAGCCGGCCATCGAGCCCAGACGTCGCACGCACCAGCAGGCGCACTCGAGCAGCGCGGCCGACGCAAGGAGGAAGCCCCAGGGTGGGACGCCTCTTGCCGCGAGGCTGACCGCGCCGGCCCCGGCGATCGCACCCACCGTTCCACCGACTCCGATGAAGCCGAAGAGTCGGCGGCTCTGGCGCGTCTGCCAGACGTCGACCATGAACGCCCAGAACACGCTGACGGCGAACAGGTTGAACACGCTGAGCCAGATGTAGAACGCGTGTCCGATGAGGTGGCCGCCCGGAGCGTCGGGGTGAGCGCCCCTCCAGCCAAACAGTCCGGCGAGGACGAGGAGATTCAGGATGAAGAACCGGTAGGTCAGCGGGATGAATCGCCGGCGAGGCATGCTGCTGACCAGCACGCCGAACAGGGGATTCACGAGGAGCATGGCCCCCATCGTGAGGATGAAGAGGAGGGGAAGTCGCTCGACGCCTCCGCGAATGCCCTCGCTCTCGCGCAGCGGGCGCAAGAGCGAGTACGAGCACAGAACGAAGAAGAAGTACGCGCACGACCAGAGGGCGGGAGCCAACTCGCCGGCGCGAGCGCCCAGGAACCGGTGGATCGCTGTCGCGTGCGCGTCGTGCGTCGGGTCGCTCATGCCGTCGCAGTGTCTCCGATCCGGCGCATCGCTGCGCGCGATGCTCGAGTTGCGGCAACCCGCGCCGGCCCGGGACGGTACACCGCGATGATTCGAACCGAGTCATTGGAGGACGGTTGCATGTCGATCTCACGACGGGATTTCCTGGCGGCGGCGGGCGCGGCGGGCATGGCCGGGGCATTCGGGCCCGCGTTCGCTGCGCGTCGGACGCAGCCGGCTCGATCGCTGCGGATCCTCATCCTGGGCGGGACGGGCTTCCTTGGACCCCACGTTGTCGAGTACGCGGTGTCACGCGGCCACACACTCACGCTCTTCAACCGCGGGCGGACCAATCCACAGCTGTTTCCGGATCTTGAGAAGCTGTACGGCAATCGAGATCCCGAGCGTCCGGCCGATCCCGAGGAAGAGGGGTCGCCGATCGGTCTGACTCAATTGGAGGGGCGGGAATTCGACGCGGTCGTGGACACGTCGTCGTACGTGCCTCGGCACACTGAGGCTTCGGTAGAGCTGTTGGCGCCGAACATCAAGCACTACCACATGGTGTCCACGATCTCTGTTTACGCGGATCACTCGACGGTGGGGGCGGACGAGACCGCGCCGGTGGGCACGCTGATCGACGAGACGGTCGAGCAGGTCACCGGCCAGACCTACGGCCCGCTCAAGGCGCTGTGCGAGCAAGCGGCCGAACGCGCCATGCCCGGCCGCGTCAGCATCACCCGTCCGGGTCTGATCTGCGGGCCCGGCGATCCGACCGGGCGGTTCACATATTGGCCCATGCGGATGCATCGCGGAGGCGAGGTGCTGTGCCCCGGCGACGGGCAGGACGTGACGCAGTGGATCGACGTGCGAGATCTGTCTCGCTTCATCATCACACTGATCGAGCGGCAGACCACCGGGATCTTCAACTCCACCGGGCCGGCCGAGCCGGAGTTGATGCGGGTGTTTGTCGAGGCGTGCCGCGAGGGTGTGGGGTCGGACGCGACGCTCACCTGGGTCGAGACGCCGTTCCTGCGAGAGCACGACGTGCAGCCGTTCGGGCACCTGCCGCTGTGGGTGCCTCGCGACGAAGAGGGCGCCCAGGGGTTCTTCACCTACTCGGTCAAGCGTGCGATCGCGGCGGGTTTGACGCTCTCCCCGCTGCGGATGCTGGCCAAGGACACCGTGGACTGGGCGCTGTCTTTGCCGCCGGAAAGGTCGGCGCTCAGCCGCGCCACGCTCCAGCCGGATCGCGAGGCGGAGATCCTCAAGGCATGGAAGGAGCGGTAGGTGCGTGCTCTCAGATCACGACCGCGTCGGACGTGGGGCCGGTCGTCAGGTTGAGCAGAGCGAGCAGCCGGGTCAATTCGCGCGCATCATCCGGGTCGAACGCGCCCACCTCGAAGCTGTCGAGATCGAGCACTCCCCAGCACGACCCATCGGGCTCGACCAACGGGATGACCGCTTCGGAGCGGTCGCGCGGATCGCACGCGATGTAGTTGTCTCCCAGTGCGACGACGTCGCGCACGACCAGGGCGTGCCGGTCCATCCAGCATCGGCCGCAGGCGCCCTGGAGCCCGATGGGCGAGCACGCGGGCTTGTCTCGCCGCTCGCGCAACACCATCGACCGCCCATCCGGCTCGATCTGGTAGAACCCGACCCAGGACACGCCCCGACCGGGACCATCGCCGCCGTGCGCGCTCCAGATGGCATCGACGAGCGCGGCTCGGCGTGAGGCATCATCCGGCAGCGCGCGCGCGGCACCCAGCGCGATGGCGACCGGGCCATATTCGCGCATCAAAGCGTGGCGGAGGTGTACGGCAGCAGGCCCATGTGGCGCGCCCGCTTGATCGCCTGAGCGATGAGGCGCTGCTCGCGGGCGGTGACACCCAGCCGCTTTCGGGCGTAGATCTTGCCGTTGGGGCTCATCATCCGGCGGAGGGACTCAACGTCCTTCCAATCGACGTACTCGACGTCCTTGCCGGAGGTCCGGAGGACCTTGGGACGGGGGGGACCGGAGAATCGGTTCATGCGGCTCATGCGGAGAATCCGTCGTGGGCTTGCCCCGATCATGGTCCCCAACGGAGGGGACCCGCCCTGGGGCGACGGCAGGGAGCGATGATAGTCGGGCGCTCGAGCAGGGCCAATGGGGCTCGCTAGATCGGTCGACCCTCCTGCCGGACGACCTCTCGCACGTAATCCACGCCCTCGGGAGGCTTTCGCGAGGCGCACAGGTGGTCGACAGACAGCCGACCGGGCCCGAACAGGAGCACGACCAGCGCCAGGCACAGCAGTGCGCCATCGAGCACCAGGTGGCACGTGCCCGGCGGACCATCGCAGATCTTGATGAAGTCGCCAAAGCAGGAGCACTCGCTGACGCTTCCGTCGGCGCGGTTGATGACCGTTAGGAGTCCATAGAGGAACGAGCCCAGGAGCGCGGCGATGACCAGCGCCGCGGCGCGGGTCCAGGCGCCGAGCAGCAAGAGCAAGGCGCAGATCGCCTCGGCCCAGGGGATGGTGTTCGCCGCGGCGATCACGAGGTGATCCGGGAGGATCTTGAACGCCTTGACGCCCTCAAGGAACCGCTGCGATGCGTTGGGGGGGACGAGCTTGGAGTATGCCGCGAGGCCGAAGAACGCGGCGACCGTCGTTCGGCAGAGCAGCAGCCACCACCATCCGGCGCGAAGCAGGCGCTTCACGGACCGGGCTCCGGGCCCGTGGCGACGGGCAGGCCCGCGTCTTTCCAGTGCGGATAGCCGTCGGTCATGATGTGCGTGACCTCGACTCCCCGGTCGAAGAGGCGAATGTTCAGGTTGACCGACTCGTCGCACTCGCCGCCGTTGCAGTAGATCACGTAGCGCGTGCCGCGCGGCATCACCGACACGAGGAAGTAGTTCGGGCTGAACCCCATGACCTGGCCCTGGTCGTTGTCGATCATGTCGATCGTGAGGTGCAGCGCGCCGGCGATGTGGCCCGCCTCGTAGTCCCCCTCATGACCCCGGGCGTCAAGGAAGACGACCTCGCCGGAATCGATCAGGGTGTGCAGATAGCGCGCTTCCTGGAGCGAGATGCGCGTGCCCAGCGAGTCTGGGTCAACCGGCACGACCGGCCCCAAGTCTGGCGGGGACGGGGCGTCGCCGGGATCGCCCGGGCGGTGCTCGTCGGTTTGGTCTGCAGCCGGCTGGTTGTCCGACGGCGTGTCGGGCGAGGCGTCGTGAGGGGTCGTGGATGTCCCGCGTGGCGCGGGCTCTCGCTCGGGAGCGCGGAGCATGACGGGCCGCGTCCACGAATAGGCGATGCCGGCCAAGCCGGCGGCTCCGATGATCGCGAGCGCGCGGACGAGGATGCGCATCGGGATCAGTGTCCCTGATGATCCGCCGCAGAGCCGCCGACAGTCGCCGCGGGCTGCAACTGATCAGCATCCGTGCGAACGCGTCCGATCACCCGGACGGGGATCCGTTGGTCGTCCCCGGTGCGGTCGGTGACGAACACGAGCTCGGTGAAGAACTGGCCGTCGATTTCGGGCCGGATGTCGCCGGTCACGCGAATCAGATAGGTGTCTTCTCGCTGCACACCGTCTTTGACAGGAGGAAGCGCGGCATCAAACTCGAGGTGGGAAAAGACGGGAGGCCGCGACTCGCCGGCTGGGGTCGAGAACGGCCTCTCTTCGATGCCCACGATCTTGAATTTGGTTTCGGCTCGGCTGTTCAGCGTGATGATGCGGTTAAAGGTCGCTCCTCCGGGAACCGCGCCCATGTTGATCTGTGCCGGCCCGGGATAGAGATCTCCGACGACATCGCCGATAAGAGCGACCGTCTTGATATCAATATTCCCGCTCTTGTCTGTCGAGCGGATCGTCACCGCTCCTTGCGCGTTGCCGATCGGGAGCGTGTCGAGAAACGTGACCAGGACCGACGCCCGGCGGAGAGTCTCGCCGTTGATCTCGATGTCCTCGGCTGGAAGCACATCCACGTCGATGTTTTCGCCACGCGTGAGCGTTGCGTTGGTGATCTCGAATCCATCCGCGCGTGCGAAGATATCGACCATGAACGTGCGGGTCTGGTGGCGCGGCAGGCTGAGCATGCGGACGATCGGCGGGACCACATCGATCATCTTGACCACGTCCGCCTCGATCACGAAAGTCGTCGCAGGCGATACGGGGTCGTTGGTGAATACCGTGACTGTTCGATGCTGCGCGCCCTGACGGCCGTGGGGATCGAACGAGACATCGATCTCGCCCGACTCTCCCGGCGAGTACTCGAGCTTCTGTGGCTTGGCGGCCGTGCACGAACACTCGGATCGAACATCCCGGATCACCAGCGTGGACTTGCCGGTGTTGGAAAAGGGGATCACGGTGTGCTGGATCTGGTCGTCGGCGATCTTGCCGAACTGATGCTCGGTCAATCCCAGGGAGATCCGCGGGGCGTCGTCCGGAATGGGCGCGTCCGGAGGCAGCGGGCCCACTGGATCGGGCTGAGCCAGAGCCACACCGCACAGCGAGATGGCCAACACTCCCCCGATGAGGTGCAATTTGCTTCGCATCTCTGAACACCCTCCATCGGGCTCGATCGTCGCGCGCCCCGCGCCCAGCGACCAGAACCCAAACTATCTGCCTTGAACACCACTGACCAGCATCGACCCGGCCGATCCGGCCCTCCACGGAAAGTGTACCGCTCAATCGGGCGATCGGGTCGCACTCGGGGCGAGATTCGGGACCCGCGGCCCAGTCAGGACGCCGGCCGCGAGCCGCCGACGCCCATGGGCTGGTAAGCCTCATTCAGCCGCCGCAGCGCCCGCACATACGCGGCGGTCCGCAGGCTCACTCCATGCTCGCTGGCGACGTCGGTGACGCCGGCCAACTCCGCAACCAGACGATCTCGAAGCCTGCCATGGACCTCTTCGATCGTCCATGACGAGCCCGATAGGTTCTGGACCCACTCGAAGTAGCTGACGATGACCCCGCCGGCGTTGGCGAGAATGTCGGGCACGACGTCCACGCCCGCGCCGTCGAGGATCCGATCGGCCTCGGGAGTCGTGGGTCCGTTGGCCAGCTCGATGACGAGCCGAGCGCGGACGCTCGCGGCATTGGCGCGAGTGATTTGGCCCTCGAGAGCGGCGGGAACGAGCACTTCCGTCTCAAGTTCGAGTAACTCGGCGTTCGAGATGCGATCTCCGGGATGGGCCGCCACCGATCCCTCGGACCGCTTGGTCCGACGGACCTGCTCGACATCCAGGCCCTCGGCGCAGCAAACCCCGCCTCGCGAATCACTCACCGCGACCACGCGGAACCCGGCGTCCGCCGCGAGCGATGCAAAGTGCTGGCCGGCGTTGCCGAAGCCCTGAATCGCGATGCGAGTCCGATCCGGAAGCCAGCCCCGAGAACGGGCCAGCTCCATCAGGAGATAGAACCCTCCGCGGCCCGTCGCGTCCTCCCTTCCGAGGGATCCGCCCAGGGGAACCGGCTTGCCCGTGAACGCGGCCGGCGATCGATGGCCACACAGCACGGAGTATTCATCGCTCATCCATGCCATGACTTGCGCGTTGGTCGCGACGTCTGGCGCTGGCACGTCGGTGTTTGGCCCGATGATCGGTGAGATGGCGCGCACGTACGCCCGGCTGAGCCGCTCGAGTTCGGAGCGAGAAAGGCCCCGTGGATCGACGCGGACACCTCCCTTGGCGCCGCCGAACGGCAGACCCGCAATGGCGCACTTCATCGTCATCCAGAACGCCAGGCTCCGCACCTCGTCGGCCCCAACCTCGGGGTGGAACCGGACGCCGCCCTTGAACGGGCCTCGCACGTCGTCATATTGGCAGCGGTAGCCCTCGAAGACGCGCAGGACGCCGTCGTCCATGCGCACGGGGATCGACACCTCGAGGACCCGTCGGGGCCGCCGCAGACGGGCGAGCACTTCTGGGTGCGCTTGGGCAAATCCCGCGGCCAGGTCCAGCCGCGTCAACGCCTCGTCGAGCAGTGTGGACATCGCGCGATCTCCTGCCGGCGGCGCGGAGCGGGCTTGCCTCGTCGAAAGAGTACCCGGGCGCTGGACTTATCGGCCACTCGCAAGCGGCGAAAGAGACCTAGAAACTGGAAGAAGGCGTCGGCGTCTCGATCGCCGTACGAAGCAATCCAGTCACCGCAACGTGTCAAGGGCGCGCCGGGCTTCGGTGACGTCAAAGTCCGCGGCCGGTGGATGGGGATCCAGGCTACGAAGCGTCTCGAGGACCAGCGACGCGACGGCGTAGTTTCGGAACCACTTTCGGTCCGCGGGAATGACGTGCCAAGGTGCGTGCTCGGTCGAACACTCGGACAGGGCGTCCTCGAACGCCGCGCGGTAGGCATCCCATTTCGCCCGGGTGGCCAGATCTCCCATGGAGAACTTCCATTGCTTTTCGGGGTCGTCGAGTCGGGCCGAGAGGCGCTCGTGCTGCTCCTCCCGCGAGATGTGCAGGAAGCACTTGATCAGGGCCACACCACTCTCGGTCAGCAGCCGCTCAAAGTCGTTGATCTGGCGATAACGGGCCCGCCACACCGCCTCGGGCGCGAGCGACTCGACCCGCACGACAAAGACGTCCTGGTAGTGCGATCGGTTGAAGACCGCGATCCGCCCCCGCCCTGGCGTGCGGGCGTGGATGCGCCACAGGAAGTCGTGCCGAAGCTCGATCGGCGTTGGGACCTTGAACGAGGTGACCAGCACGCCCTGTGGATTCACGCCCGACAGGACATGCCGAATCGTGCCGTCCTTGCCGGACGTGTCCGTGCCCTCCAGCACGAGCAGCACGGCGTGCCGCTGCTCCGCCCAGAGCCGGTACTGGAGCCTGGCGATCTCTTCGACCAAGGGCGCGAGCCCCTGCCGCGCGTCCTTCTCCGAAATGCCAGGCGAGGACCGGGCATCGATTGCGCGCAGATCCACCCGCGTTCCGGGCCGCACGAGCAGCTGTTCGGTGAGGCTCATCACCCCAGCCTACCGGTGCCCGCCCCGCGCTGTCGCCGGCGAACGTGAAAGGCCGGGCGTCGAAATCGGTGTAACGAACCGGGCGGGGAGCGCGAATAGCCCAGGAGCCGCCGACGGGCACGTCGCGGCGGGTACCTAAGGAGCACACGATGCGATATCTCGCCGCCGCCTGCCTCTTTGCCTCTTCCGCCGCACTGGCCGGCCCGGTCGACTTCGACCGGGTCCCAGCCGGATCCAGGATCGTGGCCCATATCGATATGGAGCGGCTGCTGGATTCGAGGATCGGCTCGACGCTCATGGAGCACCTCGAGGACCACGGCATCGATGGCTTGCAGGAGATCAAGGCCCACCTCGGCCTCGATCCGTTCGAGGTCGTGCGAGACGTCACCGTCTGCCTCCTTGGCGACTCCGAAGAGGACGCCGTCGCCATCGTCTCCATGACCAGCGACGCGGAGCGTTTGGTGTCCACGCTCGAGGCGTTCAGCGAGGAGACCGGATACCGCCAGAGACGCGTCGGTGGTCGCTCGCTGCACACCTTCAACGTGGATGACGATGTCTTCGGCTGTTGCGCCGAGATACGGGGCGGATGGGTGCTGGCCGTCGGCCAGCGCGAGCGCACGCTCCGCAATGCCGTGGACACGATCTGGGGAGATGGTGAGTCGCTTGAGGACGACCATGCCGATGTGATCGAGTACGGCCCCGGGCGCGGCTCGATCATCTGGGTCGGCGCGGCCGATCTGGCGGACCTCCCCATCGACGACCTCGACGGGCCCGCGAATCTGCTCAAGAAGGTCGACGCCTTCGTGGCGGACATCGGCGAGCGTGGCGACGACATGTCCATTCGGGTGCGCGTCAGGGCGAAGAAGGGCGAGGATGCGGCCCGGCTCGGACAGATGGCCCAGGGCCTGATCGCGATGAGCGCGTTCGCTGGTGAATTCATCGATGAGCACGACCATGAGGCCCGCGCCGCGATCTCACTGCTCCAGAGCGTCCGCGTGTCCAGCGAGGACAACTGGGTCAGCGCAGAACTCAAGATCGATCTCGACCAGGTGATGAGGCTCGTGGGGGAGATCGACTGACGAATGGTCCCCGACGCTCCGCAACGGCCCTCCGGCCCCCGCCCGGAGGACGCCAGCGACGAGGAACTCGCCCGGAAGGCCCGGGCGGGCTCCTCGCTCGCGTTTGCACACCTCGTTCGCCGCTACGACGAGCGCGTCTATCGGTTCGTGCGCCGATGGGGGCTCAATGCCGCGGACGCGGAGGACGTCACCCAGGAATCGCTCGTGGCGGCGTGGCAAGGCCTGGATCGATTCGACGACCGGCGCGAGTTCCGCCCGTGGCTGTTCTCAATCGCATCGAGGCGTGCCGCGACCTGTCACCGAGTCCGGGCCCGCCGCGCTGCGCGGGATCAGACGATCCAAGGCCAGGGCACCACGACCGGCGACGGGGCTCAGTCGTCCGACGTGTGGGACCTGGCGCGGCGACTATTGAGTGAGGAAGCCTGCTCGGCGCTCTGGCTCCGGTATGTCGAGGGCATGAGCGCGGCGCAGGTGGCTATGTCCCTGGGCCGAACGACCGTTGGCGTGCGTGTCATGCTGCACCGCGCCAAGTCCCTGCTCGCCGAGCGGATCGAGCCCGACCAACGACCGGGCCCCAGGCCCAAGCCGCACGGCGGCGTCGATTCGCGCCTCGCTCGGGCAGATACGCTTGCGGAGTGCGCACCATGACAAATCGAACTCGCGGAAGTCGCACCTCCCTCGTCGAACGCGCGCTGCGCGACAACGCCCCCGTCGAGCGTCCCTCAGCAGACCTGCGGCGCCGCATTCTCGACGAAGTCGGCGAGCGGCCGTCCGCGCGTGGAACTAGCCACGCGCGGCTTGGCTGGTGTTTGGCCGCGGCGGTTCTGTTGCTCTTGGGGGGGGTGTCGTGGGTGGTTGTTTCGTCTGGACCACGCTCCTCGCACGCGGACCCCGAGGAGCTTCGGTCGTCGATCCGAACCGTCGTGGCCTCGTTCTCCGCCCTGGATGACCGGGTGACCCGTCGGGTGACCCGCGGCATCGCCACGCTGGTCAACCAGACCGCTGAGCCCGGGCGGTGGGCGCTGGGCGAGGCCCGTGACGCCCGAGAGCGAACCCAGGCGGTCCTGGACGCGTTTGAACGGGCCCTCTCGCCCGACGCGCGCCAACCCAGCAACGCTCCTGGCGCCTGTGTTGCCTCGGATCCCGCGCTCGGCTCGTGACAGCCGGGTTCGGTTCTGCAACACTGTGGCCATGACCAATCTCTCTCGTCGATCGTTCCTCGCCGCCGCGGGCCTGACCGGGGCCGCGAGCGTCGTCCGCGCAGGTGACCGGCAGCAGCCTGACGCGGGCCAGAGGGCGTGGCCAGGCGATTCGCATCGGGGTCCGGTCTGCGTGGCGTCGAGCAATGGAGAGGCAGCCACCGCACGCGCCTTCGAGCTCATGATGGGCGGGCAGGATCCCGTCGATGCCGTGGTGGCCGGCGTAAAGATCAACGAGGACGATCCCGAAGACATGAGCGTCGGGTACGGTGGCCTGCCAAACGAGGATGGTGTCGTTCAGCTCGACGCCTCGGTGATGCACGGACCGACCCACAAGGCCGGCAGCGTCGCGGCGATCGAGGGCATCCGCAATCCCGCATCCGTAGCGCTGCTCGTCCTGAAGCGGACGGATCACGTGATGCTCGTCGGCGAGGGCGCGAAGCGATTCGCCATCGAGTATGGGTTTGAAGAGCAGGACATGCTCGCGCCCGCCGCGAGGCAGGCATGGCTGAAATGGCGCGAGAACCTGAATCCAGAGGACGACCGGCTGGACTGGGACCAGATGGACTTCGAGGCGCCGCTGCCCCCGGTCGCCGTGAAGGATCCGATCGCCTTCACCTACGGAACGATCAACTGCTCGGCCGTCAACACGGCGGGGAACCTGGCCAGTTGCACCACGACCAGCGGTCTCTCGTACAAGATCCCCGGTCGAATTGGCGACAGTCCGATCGTCGGCGCCGGCATGTATGTAGACAACGCGGTGGGCGCCGCGGGCGCGACCGGGCGCGGCGAAGCGGTCATCGTGAACTGTGGCGCCTATGCGATCGTGTCCGAGATGGAGCGCGGGGCGACGCCAACCCGGGCCTGCCTGACGGTGATGGCCCGGATTGCCTCCCACACGCGGGAGAAGCGGTTGCTCGACGCAGACGGCCGGCCAAACTTCAATGTGGCCCTGTACGCCGTTCGGAAGGACGGGGCGTACGGCGGCGCGGTCATGAGGGGCGGTGCGCGTTTCGCCGTCACCGACGAGCGCGGGACGCGACTGGAGACCCTGGCGCCTCTGTTCGAGTGAGTGAGGGCGCTCGATACCATCGTTCCTCGAGCCGAAAGAGGAGCGAGCCATGTCGGATCCGTTTCGAGTGCATGCCGGCAGCGAGACCGTCAGCCCGGAAGAGGCCGACGCGATCGGTCGCGCCCACCGCGGCCCGTGCGTCGTGGCGTCGGGCAACGGGGCCCAGGCCGTCGAGCGGGCCATGGCTGAAATGGTTGCCGGACGAGCGCCGGTCGAGGCCGTCGTGCAAGGCGTGCGCCTCGTCGAGGATGATCCCACAGATGTGAGCGTCGGCTACGGGGGGCTGCCCAACGCCCTCGGACAAGTGGAATGCGACGCGTGCGTGATGGATGGTCCGACGCACGCCGTCGGCGCGGTCGCGGCGCTCCACAACATCCGCCACGCCTCGAGCGTCGCCCTCGAAGTGCTGCGATGGGGGGCCCACGATCTGCTCGTGGGCGAGGGCGCGCTGGCGTTCGCCCGCTCCCGAGGCTTTTCGCAGGAGGACCTGCTGACGCCCGAGGCCCGACAGGCGTGGGAGCGCTGGAAGGCCCAGCGAGATGGGCCCGTTCCTCTGAGCGATGAAGACCGTTGGGAGCTTGGCGACAGCCATGGTGCTGGCGTGCCTCACACCACGGGCACCGTGCACTGTGCCGCGCTCGATTCCAAAGGGCGATTGGGCGCCGCGACGACCACCAGCGGGCTCTCCTGGAAGCACCCCGGCCGCGTCGGGGACTCGTGCGTGCCCGGAGCCGGGATCTTCGTGGATGACGGCGTGGGGGCCGCGGGCGCGACCGGCCGAGGCGAATCCGCGTTGGAGAACTGCGCCGCGTACACCGTGGTTCGAGCGATGGAGGCCGGCCGCTCCCCGGGCGACGCGTGCGCCCAAGCCATCGAGCGGATGGTCGCCCGGACTCGACGCCCCGCCCTCCTCGACGGTCACGGGCGCCCCAACTTCAACGTCACGCTCTACGCCCTTCGCGCCGATGGCGCATTTGGCTCCGCGTCGATCTGGAGCGGCTACCGATTTGCAGTGTGCATGGCCGAACGCGCCCGATTGCTGCCCACGAGATGGCTCCTGGAGCGCAGGCCACGCTGAGCGCCGCAAGTGGTTGGGGCAATGGCCAGTTGCAGACCTGGACAACCGCCTGTCCACAGCCCCTTGGGGAGTTGACACGCGACGGCGAGCCGGTAGCCTGACACTGGTCATTGGTGCCTCGCGCCGGGCTGGCGCGGGGTGAAAAGGGAAGTGTGGTCAAAGCCACCGCGGACGCGCCGCCGTGATGGGCGTTGAAGCGAGAACCCCGACGATGCGTCGGATGAGCCACTGTTCCACGATGGAACGGGAAGGCCGGTTCCCGCCGAGCCCAGAGCCGGAAGACCTGCCATTGACCGAGTCGTGACGGCCCTCGCGATCGGGGCGTCGGCGGTGAATGTGCACACGCACGTTTTCCTCCAACCCTCCACGCGAGAGCCAGGTTCGTCCCGCGCGATCCGGGACTGGAACAGGGAGTCCGCGTGTGGTGAAGTCGAGAAACAGAGCGATTGCAGGGGTTGGGATCATTCTGCCGGGCGTGCTCGCCGCGGCCGCCGCCGAAGGAGCCGAAGCGCAATGGGCGGTTGAGGTCGTCAGCTACGACGCCGGATCCACCGCAGTGCCCGGCTACGACGATCCTGCCACCGCGCTCGGGGCCCCGGAGCGCTTCACGGGAGAGCTGCTCGGGTTCCCATCGGTTGTGTCCCCCTTCAATCCCGCCTTCGGGGCCGATGAACTGGTCTCGATCGGCGAGGGCGGACACCTGACGGTCCGCCTGGGGCGCCCCGTGTTCAACAACGCCGCCAATCCCTTCGGCGTGGATCTGGTCATCTTTGGCAATGGCGGATTTGTCGACGCCAGCTTCCCCCACGGCGTGGTCGAGGATCCGGCGGTCCTCTTCGGACTCGACCACGCTTCTTTGGAACTCAGCGCTGACGGAATCGAGTTCTTCCCCGTCGGCGAATTCGTCGAGGGATTCCTTCCCGCGATGGGGTACCTCGATTCCGGCCCCTACGACGAGACACCCGGCACGATTCCCACGTCGCCTTTCACCCCGGTGGATCCCTCGCTCACAGCCCCGGACTTTGCCGGACTGGACTACGCGGGCGTGCTGGCGCTCTACGCGGGCTCGTCCGGGGGCACCCCCATCGATATCGGTGGCGGACCCCTCCCCGAGGGCGTCGGGTTCTCCTATGTGCGCATCAGCGTCCCCGACGACGGCGACGTTGAGACCAGCTTCAACGCCGAGGTGGAGGCGATTGTCGTCGTCCCGCCGCCGGCATCGGGCCTTCCCATTCTCGCAGGAATCCTCGCGGTGCGCCGGCGCCGCTGACAGTTGACGAGAGAGAGAGCACGCTCTTCGCGTCGAGAGGCGCGGAGAGCGGTTTCGATGACGACGATTCTGGCATCGCTCACAATCGCGCTCGCGCTGGGCGCGCCAGCGCCCGATCCGCCCCCCCAGCCGACCTGGCCGATGCTGGCCGGAGGGCCCGCACACCCGGGGGTGTGCGCGGGACGACCGCCCCAGCTCAACAGCCCACTCTGGATCGTCTCCGTCGACCAGACCGGCGCCCCGCTGCTGTTCCACGATCGCGCCGGCGTGATCGTCGGCGACCAGTTCGTCTATGCGCTCGCCGAACGAGAAGGCGAGTGCGTGCTCGCGGCCATTGAGCCCGCCGCCGGACACGTGGCATGGACCTGCGCCATCCCGCCGCCCGCGTTCAACTCCTGGTCCACGCCGACGTACCACCGGGGTTCCGACTCCGTCCTGGTTGCGTCGGATCTCTGGGTGACGGCGATCGACGCGACCGAGGGCAGCGTTCGTTGGCAGACCGAACTCCACCTCGAGATCGTCAACGCCTCGCCCATCGTGACAGAAGGGCTCGTGGGAGACCGGGCCTTCATCGTCGACTCCGACTCGTTCTTCGATGAGGGCCGTCTGTACTGTCTGAACGTCAGCCAGACGTCCGAGGCCAATCCCTTCGAGCCCGGTCAGGTCGTCTGGTCCGTCGAGATCGGCTCGACCGTGGGAGCAACGCCCGCGTACGCCGACGGCGTCGTGTACGTGGCCATCGCAGGCGAGCACAGCCCCGGCCGCGGCAGGATCAAGGCCTATCCCGCGCTGGTCGAGTCCGCCCCGAACCCGATCTGGACGTTCTCCAACGTCAAGAACGAAGGGTTCTACGGCGGCGTCGCCGTGCGCGACGAGCCGCAGGGCTCGGCCGTCTACGCCGCGAGCTACGCGTTCTTCGGCGAGAGGGCCTCGGCCAACCTCGTCAAGCTCGACGCCCAGACCGGCACGCTCATCTGGTCAGTGGACTGCAATCGCACGTCCTCGATCCCGATCGTCCTCGATGACGATCGCATCGTCCTCTCAACCGGAATCCAGGGATACGGCTCGGTTCCCAGCATCCAGGTGTTCTCGCAGTCCGAGGCCGGCGCCTCGCTCATCTGGGACTCGGCCCTGGCCACGTGGATGGATGACGGCGACGGCAAGATCGAGCCCGGCGAGTTCGTCCCGCTCGGCGGATGGGATCACCAGCCCATCGTCCTCGGTCGGGCCGAACACGCCACGCTCATCGTCGGTGAGCCGGCCAATCCTCCCGTCGGTCCCTACGCCGGCCTGCGAACGCTCCGAGTGCCGAACGTGCCTCCACGCGCCGAGGACCTTCAATCTCTCACGGAACTGGCCGGCTGCACGCCGGCCCGAGCGAAGGAGATCCTCTACAGCGTCGGCGTCAACGGCCTCGCGGCGTTCGGCCCAACCGGTCCTCGCCCCGACGTCGACGGCAACGGGATCGTCGAGATCGATGACCTCTACGCATGGGAACAAGGGCTCGGCGAGCGCGATGTGAACCAGGACGGGGCAGTCGACTCCAGGGATCGAGACGCCCTCTTGGGCATCCTTCGAAAGGACGAGGTCAAGAACATGGCGGCCCCTCGGCGGTGAAGCACCTCCCTCGCGCATCTCAATCGCCCTCCCGCGCGTTCTCCCTCGTCGAGACGCTCGTGGTCGCTCTGCTGATCGGCACGCTCATCGGGCTTGTGCTCCCGGCGCTCGCGGGCGTGCGCGAGTCGGGGCGGGCCGTAGCCTGCACCTCCAATCTCCGGCAACTCGGCGCGGGCTGGACGATGTACGCCTCGGACTTCGATGGCCGCGCCATGCCGCTGGCCTACACCTCCTCTGAGCTCATCGGCTCGGGAGACACGGTGTACTGGTGGGGCGCATCGGGCAGCATCTCGGGCGTGGTGGACCACCTTGCGGGCTTCATGTCTCCCTACCTCGAATCGGGCCTCAGCCGCGCCTCGATCTACGAATGCCCGTCGCAGCCGTGGGGCTCCTATCAGGCCCAGGGCGCGGCGCAGACCATCACCAGCACCTACGGATACAACGGCTACTACCTCTCGCCCGAGACCACGCCCGGCTGGAACGCGCTCATCGGACACCGGCCGTGGCGGCGACTGCACGAAATCGTCCAGCCCACCAGCCTGCTCGTCTTTGCCGACACCCTCCTCACCGGAGAGATTCCCAAGAACAACGCCCTGCTGGATCCGCCCCAGATCTATCGAGGCAACGGACGCTGGCGAGAAAACCGCGCCCCGACGACCGCGTTTCGGCACCAGAAGGACAAGGCCGGAATGGGGCGCTGCGCCGCCGTGCGCGCCGACGCCTCCGTCCGCACGCACCACGCGATGCCCCAGTGGCTCGTGGACCAGGACAACGCCATCGGCTCGATCGGCGTCGAGAACGACCCGTGGTACGTGCCCGACTGGCGGGACTGGTGAACCATGCCCGTCGACCGCTGCGTCTGCCACGACATCACGTTCGCCCGTCTGGCCCTTCTCGCCCGCCGCGAACGGCTCGATCTCGATGAACTGTCCGCCCGCACGGGCTGCGGCACATCCTGCGGCATGTGCCGGCCGTACCTCAGCCGCATGCTGCATGAGGGACGCACGTCGTTCGACCCGATGGCCATCGTGCCCGCTACAACCAGACCGAGCCCGACTCAACGCTCGACGTGAGCACGTCGAAGTCGTTGGCGGCGTCCGGCGTCGGGTCCGACAGCAGCGCCGCGAGTTCCGGGTTGATCCGCGCCTTGGGCCGGTTCCGCCACTCGTGAACCTGGCCCGCCACCCACAGGTATCGATCAAGGTGCCGCCGCGGCCCGGAGAATCCCGCCAGCGCGCGCAACCGCCTGAAGTTCATCACGAACTCGACGTACCGATTGTCCTCTTCGACCGAGCGATTCCGCGCGCCCAGGTGCATCCCAAGCATCCGGATCGCATTCGGATCCATCACCGGAAACCGGTCCGGGTCCACGAACGCGTGCGCGAACTTCGACGCGAATCCGTACTCGCGCCGGCCCCTCGAACGAGCCGTCGGCTGGCCCACCGCCGCGAGACGCTCCACCAGCTCCGGACCGACCTGCCCGACATCCGTCGATCCCATGACGCGCTCGACATGCCGCACCATCGGCGCCAGCGAGAACACGCTGCCCCCGAACAGCGAGCGCGTCGTGATCACCTTCAGCAGCACCGCCTCTCCCGCGAATCCCGGAACCCGCGTGGCGAGCGTCGCCGCGGCCTTCCGTCCCGCCCGCCACATGACGAGCCGATCGTGGATGCGGTTGGCCGCCTCGATCTGGTCCACCCGCAGCTGGATCGGAGCCGCGCTCGCGCCCAGCCCCGCCCCTTGGCGTGCCGGCGCCGCCGCAAGCCGGAGCTGGGGATCCGTCCCGACAGCGCGCCCCGGCACGCGAGAATCGGCGGTTCGAGCCAACGCGGAGCCGCGCGCGCGTCCAGCGCGCACATCCCCCGCCCGATCAATGGTGCGAGCCTGTTCCATGGTGCCTCCCGCGTCGCAATCTACACGGAGTGCCACCGGCCCCGCGCGCGGGGGGCATCGAGGCGGTCGAGAGTGCAGAAGGTGTCGGAATCCGTCGCTTCGCTCGCTCAAATGGACGCGACGGTTCCGAAAAGGCCGCGGTGGGATTCGAACCCACGACTGGCTTTCGCCAAACGGATTTGCAATCCGCCCCCTTGGTCCACTCGGGCACACGGCCGGCGGGGCAACCGTACGGGGGCCCCGGACAACCGTCAACGACACCCCATCAAGGGCGAGGTACCATTGGGACGATCTCTGACGACATGAAGACGCCCCGAACGCAAATCCGACACGCAGGACTCGCGGCGAGCCTCGCCGCCCTCGCCTGTGCGCCACCCTGCCTCGCGCAGATCGACGACCCCGTCGAGCCGCGCCTGGACCTGCCCGTTGAGAGTGAGCCGGTCATCCGCCCGTCCCCGACACAGTGGATCACACCGGTCCGCGTCGGCGCACCCTCACCGCTGCAGTCGCTCGCATCTCTCCAGGGCGAGGACGTCAGCCTCCCCGCCGCGAGGCAGATCCGAGAGGGCGCGTTCATCATCCGGCGCGAGGGCGTCGTGGTGCGAGCTCCTACGGGCGAGGCGATCTTCGTCTTCCGAAAGGACGAGGACGGCAACGCCGAGCCGCCCATGGTGCTGCTGCCCTGCCGCTCGCTCGCAACGCTCGAGGGCGAGATCGAGCGCGTCGGCGGCGACGCGGCGATCACGCTCTCCGGCCAGGTGCTGCTCTACCAGTCCCGCAACTACCTTCTGCCGACCTTCTTTCGCGTGCGCCAGCTGGCCCCTCCGGCCCGGCCGCAGCCGAACCAGCCCGCATCGGGAGCCGGCGCGCGCGGTGAGGCCGAGGACCCGCGCGTGGCCGAACTGATCAGGCAACTCGAAAGCGCAGCCCCCATCGCGCCGCCGCCCGACCAGCCCGCAACGCAGGCGCGCCCCGCCGGGGAGCCGCCCGAGCCGGGCGACGCCGCGCCAGGAGGGCTCGAGGGCGAGTTCCTCGTGCGAGTGCGCACTCGCCTGGTTCGAACGACCTCGGGACGCTGGGCCGCCTCGATCGACCAGGGCCCCCGGGCGCCCGCCGCCGAGCCGTTGGTTCTGCTCCCCAGCCGCACGCTCGAATCGATGGAGCGGCTCGTCGCGACAAGAGGCGAGAGCCTCACGATCCTGGTCAGCGGTCGCGTCTACGCCTACCGAGGACAGCGATACCTCCTCGCCACCGGCATGCTCGTCGAGCCGCCCAACGATCTGCGCCCGCGATAGCGGTCGGCGGGATTCGCGCAACGCATACGCTCGGCCCATGGATCCAATCGACATCGCACGCCTCGAAGAGCGCCGCATGGCCGTGGCCATGTCCGAGATCGCCCTCGAGCACCAGGAACTCGCCGGCGGCGTCATGGCCTTCTCCGAGAAGGGCTCGTGGACCAATCAGGCGTGCGCGCTGGGCCTTCGCGGCCCCGTCTCGGAGCACGAGATCGATCAACTCGTCGAGTTCTACACCTCCCGCGCCGTCGAACCCAAGATCGAGGTCTGCGCCTTCGCCGATGAATCGCTCGTCAAGGGCCTGGCGTCCCGCGCCTTTACCCTCCGGGAATTCGAGAACGTCATGGCCTGCGACGTCCGAAGCACCGATGCAGCGCCCACCGCGCCCCACGCCCGGCCGGAAGGCCTCGAGATCGTCCGTGTGGATCCGGCGGACGAGGCGCGCGTCAACGCCTTCATCCGCGTCTCGATCCGGCCCTTCGTGCCCGAGGACCAGCCGATTCCCGCGCCCATGGAGCGCGCGGTCCGACGAGTCGTCGCCCATCCGCGCAGCGAGTCTCTGCTCGCCCTGCTCGACGGCGAGCCCGTGGGCGGTGGGGGCCTCGAGTGCGCCGGCGAGATCGCGTGCCTCTTCGGCGCGGGCGTGGACGCTCGATGCCGCAGAAGGGGGATCCAGCAGGCCCTCATCCTGCGCCGGCTCGAGATCGCCCGGGAGCGCAACTGCCGCGTCGTCTGCATCCACGGCCGGCCCGGCATGCCCACCGAACGCAACGCTCGCCGGCTGGGTTTCTCCCTCGCGTACACCAAGGCCGTGCTGGCGATGGCAGGACATGGGCTCGAACCGTCGCCGTGATCCTCGTGGCATCGACCAGCCACGACCCAGCGCACACTGCCCAAACCCCCATGCTTCAGAATGCGCGCGCGCCGGCGCCCCTGCCCTTGAGATTCTCAGAGATTCCAGCAGAAAATCTTACGCCATGCGCCCCAACGACTTGCGCGCACGTGTTCGCGCGACACCCCTCCGGCGCGCGCGCGCTGGCGAAGAACCCGCCCATGGGTAGAGATGCCCATCGAGTCCGCCATCACCCTCTCCGACACCGACCGCGCCATCCTCCGCGCCCTGCTCAGTTGTGCGCCACGGCCAGGGAGCGAAGGGACTCGGCCGTGCCCTGACCCTTCCGACCATCGTGCCACCGAGTCCGAACCGGTCACTCTTCCCTCGCTCCTCGAAGCCCTCACCGCCGCGGGCCTCGACGAGCTCGACCTCCCGCTCTGGTTCGCCCAGCCCCACACCCAGCACTACATCCAAGCCCGCCGCGCCCTCGACGAATTCCTCGATGAGCAATCCACCCGCGCCGCTCGACGCGAGGGCCTCGAACTCCTCCGCACGCTCCCCGCACCGACCCATGCGCAGCACTCCGCGAGCGCAGCGAGTGGCCCGGGCTCCGATCCTCCCGATCCCCGCGCCGATGCATCCCCGTCCGAGCCGGCCAGTGCGCGTTCTCTCAGGGAAATGCGCCTCATCGCCACCGCCCTGCTCCGCGCGCCCCTCCCCACACCCGCGCGGCCCATCCGATCCAGTGCTGCCGCCCCGCGCCGCTCGGCCCTCGGAGCCGACACCCGCGCCGATCGCCTCGCCTCTCCAATCACCGGCCCGAGCGAGGGCGATTCCGACCCGGTGTGCCACGGCCGGCCAGCGCAGCGAGTCGGCCAAGTCCCCTCGCTCCCGGGGCCCGGCGTCAGTACTCCGGAATCGGCGGCGGACCAGAGCGCCAACGACACCACCCCCGACGCCCTTGCCGAACTCAGCCAACTCCTCCCCGGCGACCTCCGCGACGCCACCTTTGAGGAGGCCCTCAAGTGGGCAGTGTCCGTCGTGAGTGAGGGACCCGACAATGCTCGATCGCCGCCGACGCCGATCCAGGCACCCGACACCTCGTGACGAGAGTTCACCGGCGGCGCTCAACGCGGAATCAGCACAGCGGCCCGATGGATCTGTTCGATGATCGATGCCCGGCCGTGAGAGTACGGAGGGACGTGATCCTGACCCGGGAACACGTGCCTCACCGCGCCGGCGTCAGCAACTGCTCCGGCTCCTGCAGCAGCCGCACCATCTCCGCCAGCGCCAGCGCCGCCGTCGCGCCGTCCACCACCCGGTGGTCGCACGCCAGGCTCAGCGGCATCAGCTTCCCGACCCGGAACCACCCGTCGCGCACCACCATCCCCTCGCGCGTCCGGCCCACCGCCAGGATGCCCACCTCCGGGTGATTGATGATCGGCGTCGCGAACCGCCCGGCGTGGCTGCCGACATTGCTGATCGTGAACGTGCTGCCGCTGAGCTGATCGCGCGAGGCGCTGCGATCCCGCGCCGCCGATGCCACCTGCGCCACCGCGCGCGAGATCTCCAGCACCCCCATCCGGTCCGCGTCGCGGATCACCGGCACCATCAGCCCGTTGTCCGTGTCCGTCGCGATCCCAAGGTGCACGCTGCGATGCTGGATGACCTCCTGCTTCTCCTCGTCCATCCACGCGTTCATCGCGCCAAACGTCGAGGTCAGCGCCCGGCACACCGCCGAGCACACAAACGGCAGGAACGACACCCTCTCGCCGCTGGCCGCGCCCAGCCGCTTGCGCAGCGCATCCAGCTCCGTCACGTCCGCCTCGTCCATCACCGTGAAGTGCACCGCGTGGTCCACGCTCGACCGCAGCCGCTGCGCGATCATCCGGCGCACGTCCCGCAGCGGCACCCGCGCCACCTCCGCCCCCTGCGGGATCTGCGTCTTCTGCGCCGGGGCCGCGGCCCTCGCTCCGCCCGCGGGCGCCTGCGGCGGCGCGATCCGCGCCTCGGGGCGCGAGGCCGACGCGCGAGAGACGGGCGCGCTCTCGCCCGAGGCCGCGCTGCGCACGTCCTTGTCCGTCACCCGCCCGCCGATCCCTGTGCCGCGGACCGTGTTGATGTCCACCCCCAGGTCCCGCGCCAGCCGGCGCACCGCCGGCGCCGCCAGCGCCTTGCCGTGCTCGGCGGTCATGCCCGCCAGCGCCCCGCCCATCTGCCCGACCACCGTCCCCGCGTCCTCGCGCTCCGCCTCGCCGTTGGACGACGCATCGGGCTCCTCCCGCGCCGCCGCCCGCGCGGGCTCCTTGGCTGGCTTGGCCTCCTTCGCTCCGCCTGCGCCCTCAAAGGTCACGAACGGCTGGTGCACCTTCATCACGTCCCCGTCCTTGCCGTGCACGATGGCGATCGTCCCCGCCCGCGGCGAGGGGATCTCCGTCAGCGCCTTGTCCGTCTGCACCTCCGCCAGCGACTGCTGCTCCTCGACCACGTCGCCGACCTTGACCAGCCACTTGATGACCTCGGCCTCCTGCAGGCCCTCGCCGATGTCGGGCAGCAGGAACACGTTCGGATCGGATGAGACTTTGCCGGCCATGCTTCAGATCACCAGAGTGCCAGTTGGCCATGCGGCCAAGTGTGGGTTTCGAATGGTCACCGGGCGCTCGCCCGCGGACCGCAATCGCTCCTCACGCTACCCCTCGAAGAACTCGTCCGGATGCTCCACGATGTACCGGATTCTCTGCGCGGTCGCCCCGCCGATCTCGATGAACGCCTCAAAGACCTCCTCGAACGGGTCCGCCGCCCCCTCCGCGATCTCCTCCATGGCCGCCTCGCGCTCGACCTGGGTGCGAGGCGGCTGGCCGCCCGGAACCGCCTCGAACGCCCGCCGGATCAGGGCCGCGAACTCGGGCGCGCCGAACAGGCGGTACCCGGGCTCGACCTCCGCGAGCGCCTCATCGTCCATGTACGAGAAGAACGCGTCGAACCCGTCGCCGTTGATGTACCCCTCGGCCTCGTACGTCGCGAGGTACGCCCGGCGCGCCGGCGTCACCGCCGCCCCCGACGCCGCGTCCTTCTGGATCGCCGAGGCGCAGTCGATGTCGAGCTCGTTGAGCGTGCCGAAGTCATCGGCGCTCAGCGCGCGCTTGGCACCTTCGAGCTGCTTGCGCTTCAGCCTGAAAGCCCCCTTGGCCATGCACGTGCTCCCCATCCGGCTGCCCGCCTCGGTCTCCCGCCCCGAATCTGGCCGCATGGCGGGCTGGCCACGTGGCCCGTTCTCAGTACGCCAGGCACTCCATGATCCCCTTCTCGATCCGCGGGGCCTCGGGCAGGTACTCCAGCTCGAGCTTGTAGTACGGCATCACCGTGTCGAAGCCCGCCACCCGTTGGACCGGCGCTTCGAGGTGCAGGAAGCAATGCTCCTGGATGATCGAGGAGATCTCCGCGCCCATGCCGCAGGTCTTGGGCGCCTCGTGCACCACCACCGCCCGCCCGGTCTTGCGCACGCTCTCGATCACCGTGTCCATGTCGATCGGGTAGATCGTCCGCAGGTCGATCAGTTCCATGGAGACATCCTCGGGCAGGGCGTCCATCGCCGCGAGGCACTGGAAGACCGGGGCGCCCCACGTGATCACCGTGATGTCGGTCCCCTCCGACACGACCTTCGCCTGCCCGATCGGGATCGTGTAGTCCTCGTCGGGCACCTCCTCCTTGAACGAGCGGTAGACGCGCTTGGGCTCGAAGTAGAGCACCGGGTCCGGATCGCGGATCGCCGCGAGCAGCAGGCCCTTGGCGTCGTACGGCGTGCTGGGCATGACGACCTTGAGCCCCGGCGTGTGCGCGTAGATCGCCTCGGGGCTGTCCGAGTGCAACTCGGGCGCGTGGATCCCACCGCCCACCGGCACCCGAACCGTCAGCGGGATCGTGATCGCGCTGCGCGTCCGCGTGCGGTACCTCGCGGCGTGGTTGACCAGCTGGTCGTAGGCCGGGCCGAGGAACCCCTCGAACTGGATCTCCGGAACGGGGCGCATGTCCGCCATGGCCAGGCCGATCGCCGTGCCCATGATGCCCGATTCGGCCAGCGGTGTGTCCACGACGCGATCGCGTCCGAACCTGGCCTGCAGGCCCTCGGTCACGCGGAAGACGCCGCCGTTGAATCCCACGTCCTCGCCCAGCACGACGACGCGCTCATCGCGCTCCATCTCGTGGGCGAGGGCGTGATTGATGGCCTGGACGAGATTGCGTTCGGGCACGGTCAGACTCCAGCAAGGGCCGAAACTCTACGGAGACGCGAACTGCGAGGGTTGGGGGGCGTCGTCATCTGGCGCGAACGATGCGAGGTCCGGCATCGACGCGTTGAGCATCGCGGCGACATCGTCCATCCGCATCGGCACGCGCAGAACCGGGCTGACCCCAAGCGAGACGGGCGTGATGAAGACCTCCGTGATCTCCTTCTTCTCGCGCAGCAGCCGGACATGGATCGGGTTGATCCACGCGCTGCGCCCCTTGGTGTCGGTCAGACGGACGAGCATCGCCGACTCACCGCCCGTCCATGCGGTTTGGTGGAATGGGCCGGCTCACGCCCGGGCCTCCTCGTGCGCCCGCAGCCCCGCCTGATCGGGCTCCTGCCCGATGGAACTGGTCCGCAGCGTGTCGCGCTGTCGCCGGATCTCGGGCGGAAGCTCGGCGAACGTCGAGTCGAAGACCTCCTCAACCGAAGGCTTCTCGATGCCCTCGGCCGCCCGGACGATCTCCTGCACGATCGTCTTGGCGCGGGCCTCGGTCTCGGCTTGTTTCGCGTCGTCCCAGAGGCCCTTGGCCTCGAGGTACTTCCGGTGCCGGATGATCGGATCCTTGCTCGCCCACGCCTCGACCTCCTCGGGGTCGCGGTATCGCTTGGCGTCGTCGGCGGTGGTGTGATCGGCCAGCCTGTACGTCACGGCCTCGATGAAGCTCGGACCGCCGCCCGCCCGGGCGCGATCCAGCGCCTCACGAGTCGCCCGAAACACCGCGAACAGGTCGTTGCCGTCACACTGGATACCGGGCATGCCGTAGGCGACAGATTTCTGTGCGATGGTTTCGCAGTTCGTCTGTGTCTCGCGCGGGACGGAGATCGCCCACTGGTTGTTCTGGCAGAAGAACACAACGGGTGCCTGGAACGAGCCAGCAAAGTTCATTGCTTCGTGGAAGTCGCCTTCGGATGTTGCGCCGTCGCCGAAGTATGTCACTGCAACACGCGGCTCCTTGCGGATCTTGAATGCCATCGCCATCCCGGTGGCGTGGAGCATCTGCGTGCCGATGGGGATCGCGATGGGTGTGACGTTCACGCCATCGGGAATCTGATTGCCGCGTTCGTCGCCCATCCAGTGCAGAAGGACGTAGTGCATGGGGAGCCCGTGCAGGAACATCGAACCGTTCTCGCGATAGCACGGGACGATGTAGTCGGAGCCCTTCTTTGCAGCAAACCCGGAGCCGAGCGCTGCTGCCTCCTGTCCCTTGTTCTGCGGGTACGTGCCCATGCGACCCGAACGCTGGAGTTTGAACGCGATCTCGTCGAGCTGGCGGTTGATGATCATCTGCTCGTAGAGGAACTTCACCTCGTCGTCGGTGAGCGTGTCCTTGGCGAGTTTGGCGTCGAGCTTCGCGTCCTCGTCGAGGATCTGCAGGAACTCAACGCTGGCCTGGAAGACGGTCTTTCGCGGCATCGGATCCTCCGGTCGCGTCTAGTGCTTGGACTGGTCGGCGTACGCATCGCCCGGGAAGAGGCGGATCCCGGACCGGCGCGGGGTGCGCCCCGTGCCCTTGGCCACGGGCGATCGCTCCGGGATGATGAAGTCGGAATTGGGCAGCGTCTCGACATGGCGCAAGGCCGCGACGGCGGCGGCCTCCATGGTCTGGTCGGCGTTGCGATACAGCTCGGCGATGTTCTTCTGGATCTCCAGTTCGGCCAGGCTGAACACGTGCTCGGCCGCGGCCTTGTGCCGATCGAACTCCGGACCCTCGCCCCCCCTGCGGATCTCGTGGTCGAGGCGGCTGAGCGAGCAGGCCCACGCGTGCAGCCACACGGCGTTGTCGGCCACGCGCGCCTGAACGGCCTGGGCCGAGACGATCCGCTCCTGGTAGCGCTTGGAGGCCTGCTTGAACTGGTGGCTGTGCTCTCGGATCGCGTCGCACAGGCGCGCGGCATGGGCCCTCAGCGAGGCGTGGATGCTCGTGAGTCTGGGAGCGCGGCGACGCATGTGCAGGAAGATCTCGAGCCCCAGCGGCACGGCCGCGCGGCGCACGCGCGCGTTCATCATCCCCTTGAAGATCCGCGACAGGTTCTTGAAGAAGCCCTGCTCGCCGTCCCAGCCGACGCTCTCTTGCACCGCCAGCATCTTCTCGGCCAGTTGCTTGCCGCCATAGGCGAAGATGAAGGACTGCATCACCTCGTTGGCGCCCTCGACGATCAGATTGATGCGAGAGTCGCGGAAGATCCGCTCCATCTCGTTCTCCGACATGTAGCTCTCGCCGCCCATGATCTGCATCGCGTCGTTGACGACGCGCCAGCCCATCTCCGAGCAGAACACCTTGCAGATCGCGGTCTCGAGCATGATGTCCTCGTCGCTGCGATCGAGCATGCCCGTGGTCATGTACAGCACGCTGTCCATGGCGTAGCACATCGCGTTCATGTGCGCGATCTTCTTGCGGACGAGGTCGAATTCCGCCAGCGGACGCTGGAACTGGAACCGCGTCTGGCTCCACTTGACGCCCTGGTCCATGGCTCGCCGGGCGCCGCCGAGCATGCCGGCGCTCAGCGTGCATCGCCCGTAGTTGAGGCACGTGAGCGCGATGTTGAGGCCCTTGCCCTCGGCTCCGAGCCGATTGAACTTGGGGACCCGCACGTCGGTGAACCGGATGCGCGCCTGCCATGTGCCGCGAATGCCGCACTTGCTCCGGTTCTTCTCGAAGATGTCGACGCCCTCCATGTCGGGCGTGCAGACCAGGGCGGTGACCTTCTCCTTGCCGTCGGCGAGCTTCTGGCGGGCCATGACCGTGAACAGGCTGGAGATCGCTCCGCTGGTGGCCCACTTCTTCTCGCCGTTGAGGATGTAGTGCTCGCCGTCCTCCGAGAGCCGGCAGGTCGTCTCCTGCCCGCCCGCGTCGCACCCCACGTTCGGCTCGCTCAGGCAGAACGCGCTGAGCCAGTCCTTGGACAGGTGCGGCAGCCACGCCTTCTTCTGGTCGTCAGACCCGAAGAGCTTGATCGCGCCGCATCCGATCGACATGTGAGCGGAGACGATCACCGCCGTCGAGCCGCAGTACTTGCCGAGCAGTTCGAGCACTCGGTTGTAGCTCGTGATGCCCATGCCGCGACCGCCGTACTCCTTGGGGATGGTCATGCCCAGCACGCCAAGCTCGAAGAGGCGGTCGATGACCCAGCGCGGGGTCTCCTGCTCGGCGTCGATCTGCGGCGCGGGATGCTCGTTGCGGAGGTAATCCTCCAGTTCGGCGAGCAGGCGATCGCACTCGGCGGTCTCTTCGGGACGCTCGCTGGCGATGTCGGGATAGGGGAAGTACAACTCCTGGCGGAGATTGCCCCAGAACAGGTTCTTGACCGCGCCCATCGTGCCGGGCTCTGGTCCCAGCAGCGACTCGGCCTCCGCGATCAGCTTCTGGTCCTTCTCCGAGATGCCCTTCATCGTCTTCAGATCGGCCATGCTCGCACTCCACGGGCGCGGGGGTTGGTCACAATCCCGGCGCAGGGAATCCTGCCTCGTTCGGCCCCCAAGGGGACTCTACCTCTTCGCGCTGGCGCGGTCGAAGAAGGCCTCGATGGCCTCCCTTCCCGCGGGCGCAGCGCGCAACCGCACCAGATGATCCCGTTCGGCCTGCGTCGCGGCGCTCCAGCCGCGCGCGAGACCCGCGTCGATCGCGTCGCAGACGGCGCGCCCCCACGGCGTCTGGCCGACCTCTTCGCGGCAGGCGTTGAGTGCCGCGAGCGCGGCGCTCGATCGACCAGCCCGTCCGATCCAGCGCGACGGTGCGCCATCGCGAGCGGGCGCGCGCTGGGCGCACGCCCATCGCCTGGCCGTCTCCAGCAGATTGGCTGGTCCGGAGGCGACGGCGTCGAAGAGGCCGGCTCCTGCCGCATCGGCATCCATCAGCGTCTGGCCGGTCGCCGTGCACCGGATCGCGCGCTCGGCGTCGATGCGTGCGGGGAGCAGGTTTGTGCCTCCCCAGCCCGGGCAGATCTTCAGGCCGGTCTCGGGCAAGCCGATGGGATACGGCTTTGGGCCCGGCGCGCCGATCAGTCCGTCGCAGTGCATCGCGAGTTCCAGGCCTCCGCCCAGGGCCGCGCCGCCGATCGCCGCGGCCGTGGGGCAGGGAAGCTCGCTGATCCTTCCGAACACCTCGGCGCCAAACTCGAGATATCGCTGCAGCCTGGCGTCGTCTGGGTCCTGAATCGCCTTGAGGTCCGCGCCGGCGACGAACACCCGATCGCTGGCCGACGCGATGATTACGGCTCGTGCATCTCTGGCCACGGCGTCGAGCGTGGCGTTCAGGCGCCGGATGAGAATCTCATCCAGCACGACCACGGGCTTGCCGGGCTGCTCGAGCCAGATGGTCACGCAGCCGGCGCATTCGCCGGTCGCTTCGCGCTCCATCCTCAGCGGCTCGATGCCCACTGCTGGTCGCCTCCCACCGGTCCGTTCGCTCGTCGCGCCCTCGTTCGCGGCACAGAGTTCCGAGGGAGCCGAACCGATGCGATTGTACGCGAACGCGCACCGTCCGGGCGCGATCAGGGGCCTGTTCAGGCCTGCAATCGGGCCTTGAGGCGTTGCTGCGCGTCCTGAGTCTGCAGCACGTCTGCCGACAGGTCCGCGGCGCGATGGAGCAGGGCGTCGTCGAGCGATCCATCGATCTCGTTGAGGAGGCCCTTGGTCGCGCGAAGGGCCATTGGACCGCCGGTACTCAGGCGCGACGTGATCTCATCGACAACGTCGTCGAGCCCCTCGCGATCGGCGGCGACGTGGTCGACGATGCCGATGCCGTGCGCTTCGGATCCGGTCATGAGCCCGCCGCGGAGCAGTACCGCCCGAGCGCGCCCCATGCCGATCTTGCGAACAAGCCAGGGCGAGACGACCGCCGGGCAGAGCCCCAGATCAACCTCGGGGAAGCCGAGTCTGGCATCGGCGTGCGTCGCGGCGAGGTCGCACACGCAGGCCAGCCCGCATCCACCGCCGATCGCCGCGCCGTTGACGCGCGCGACGACCACCATCGGCAGTCGGCGGATCTTGAGCGTGAGGTCGGCGAGCAGCCTCAGCAGCCGGCGCGGGGTGTCGGCGCCATCGAGCACCTGCTTGAGGTCCATGCCGGCACAGAAGGCGCGCCCGTCGCCCGTGACGACGAGCACGGTGACGCCATCCCGGCCGGCGAGCTCGTCCACGCGTGCGTGCAGCGACTCGAGCAGCTCGATCGAGAGGGCATTGCGCGACTCTGCGCGGCACAGACGCAGCGTCGCGATTGCACCGTTCACCTCGAGGGTGGCGAGTCCGGACATCGCGGCATGGTAGCGTCGGGGTCTAGAGCGCCACGGACGTTCCCAGTGGTGCTCCGAGTGTTCCAAAGCCTCCGGGGAAGAAGGAGTCGTAGTGGGCCATGTAGGCGACGACGGGCTGGGCGGCCTTGACGGTGATGCCGTAGAAGACCTTCTTGTTGCGTTTGTCGCCGGTGACGAAGTCGTGGACGTCGAACTCCTGGACGCGTCGGGCCGGCAGGGTCCGCCGTTGAAGGTCTCCTCGCCCAGGCCGCCGTCGAAGTGCAGGGGTGATCTCCACCAGCACGTCGCCCTCCTGGGGTTGAACAGACGCAGGTACTCGGTGACCACGCCCTCGCGCTTGGGCCTGAAGCCCTCGCCAAAGCCCCACAGCGTGTAGGCCTTGTCGGAGAACTCGCTGGCGAACTCGTCGCCGAAGGCGTCGGTGGGCAGGTTGAGCGTGACGGGCCTGGTGGACTCGAAGAACACCGAGTACGGCTCGCCGACGGGGAAGTTGGGCAGGGCCATGACGTCGAGCTGGGCCCGACGCTGGGCCGGGACGGTCAGCACCGTGCGGTACGCCGTGCCCGACTGGAACAGGAAGCTGAAGGTCACCGTGGCGCTGGACGTGCCGGGGTTGACCACGCCGATGATCTCGGAGACGGAGTTGATGCCCACCTGGCCCTCGGGGATGGCCCCGCGCACGTCGCCGCCGCCGGGGGTGCCCGTCACGCCGCTGGCCACCCCGGTGTTCTTGTCGAAGTGCGACAGCACCGCCACGATCTCGCCCTGGGCCTCGACCCGCACGCCGTAGGTGTCCGCGGGCAGGCCCACGACCTTCTTGACGTTGATCCCGCCGCGGCGGAACGCCCCGAGGTTCTGGGTGATCGAGACCGGCGTGGATCCCGAGGTGGGATAGAACGTCGTGGTCACCTTGATGGTGTGGTCGGTGGTGTTGGTGAACAGCAGGAAGTCGCTGACGCCCGGGGCGCGGGCGACGCTGCCGAAGGTCCACGTGTCGTCGATGCGGTTGGTGAAGCTCTCGCCCACCGCGGCGGGGCCGTCGGTGGACAGGAACAGGTCGTAGTGGCTGAAGGTCGCGGCCACGGGCAATTCGGCGCGGATCTCGATCGCGTAGGGCGTGGTGGCCCGCACCAGCTGGTCGCCGGCGGCGAACAACGCCGGGGTCGTGATGGTGATGCCGCCGCGCTGGCCCGCGGGGATGGTCTGGTCGGCCAGCACCTGGTCGCGGTCGCCGGTCTCGTAGCGTGCCAGCACCACGACGCGCACCGGGCGGTCGTGGGGGTTGAGGATCGGCACGAACGTGCTGGTCTTGCCGTTGGCAAAGCCCTCGGGATAGAACGCCCGGTACGGCAGCGTGGGCGCCGTGGAGGGGCCGTCGTTGCCGCCGATGCTCAGGGCCTGCTCGGCCGGGTGGGCCGGGTCGGCGGTCAGGTGCCCCGTCCCGGTCCCGTCGTTGATCTGGCCGTACAGGTCCAGCGTCTGCTGCTCGCTGTCGCCCATCAGCACGAAGTACCGCAGCGAGGTGGACTTGCCCGCGGCCAGGTCCGCCAGGTCGTAGGCCAGGGCCATGGCCAGATCGCCCGTGGCGCCGTCGGGGTCGTTGACCGCATCGGCCAGCAGCACGCTGGGATCGCGGATGGTGCGCGAGGGATCGAAGAACGTCGCCGTCGCCCGCGCATCGGAGTCGGGCGCCGCGAGCATCGCCGTCAGGCCGCTGGGATACAGGTTGTTGGAGAAGCTCGCCATCGCCGCGGGCTGGCCCGCCAGCACGTCGTTGGACGTCGACGCGGTGGTGCCCTGCAGCAGGTTCAGGCCCTGCTGGGGATTGAACGCCTCCATCCAGGTCAGGCCCGTCAGCGGCGAGGCGGTGGTGTTGGTCAGCATCACGTCCACCACCACGAAGCCGTCCTGGATCCCCTGCGAGACGCTCCGCTGCACCCGCAGGCCGCGGAAGATCGACTCGCCCACCACGCGTCGGTTGAACGCGTCGGACTGGTCGGTCAGCGAGACCGGGATCCCGCTGTCGCCCCCGGCCCCGTCGTTGCGGAAGGTGAACCCGGCCACCGAGGCCCCGAAGAAGTGCAGGATCGGGGCGTTGGCGTTGTCCGCGTCGAACAGGAACTCCTGCCCGCCCAGGCTCAGGCCGGTGCGCGAGGCCCCGGCCCCGGCCCCGAACGAGCCGTCGCTGCCGGTGCCGAACGACGACACCTCGCCGCTGAGCACCAACGCCGGATCGCTCACCCCCGGGATCACCGCCACGCCCAGGGTGTAGCTCCCGGTGCTCTGGGCCGCGACGCCGCTGGTCACGTCGAACGGGTCGTAGGCCACATTGGCCGACTCGCTCACCGCCAGGTAGAACGTGCCGCCCTCGGGGAAGACGAAGTTGGTGATCGTCGCGTCGAGCGTCCTGGCGGGATTGACCCGCTTGAGCTCCTGCCCGCCTCGTCGAACAGACGCAGGGCCGCGTCGAGCGAGCCCCTCGCTGGTCGCCGCGGCCTGCAGCGTCGTGCCCGCGCCCACGTCGATGCGGAACAGGTCGCGGTCGAGCACCCCAAAGCCGCTGTCGCCGATCGAGGCCGAGACCGAGGCCGTGCCCGTGCCGTCGATCCCCCGCCAGGTCCGTGGCCGTCGCGATCGTGTCGTTGGACTCAAAGGCCCCTGGAAGATGTCGTTGTCCAGCGTGAAGTCCAGCGACCAGTCGAGCAGGAACCCGCTGTTGAGCGCCTGCATCCTGGATCACCAGCGTCCACAGCCCGCGGGCGCTCACCCCGTCGAGCGTCGACAACGCCGTCTCAGGCCGGAACGAGCCGGTGAACGGCGCCACGCCCTACGCGCGATGGTCTTGGTCGCCTCGTCGTCGAACAGCGTCCTGGTGTAGTCGTTGCCGTCGCCCCCACGCCGGTTGGCCAGCACCACCTCGGTCCCCTGCGGGCTGATCAGGCTGATCCGAAGATCGCTGGTGTAGTCGTGGTCGATGTCCACCCGGACGTTCACGTCCCGGATCGACCTCGCGTCGTTGAACACCAGCGAGTCGCTGAGCGTCCCCTGCGTGCCCTGCGGCGGCAGACGCGGCGGGTCGTCCCCGAAGTCCTGCGCCAGCGTGACCCGGTCCTCCTGGATCAGCTCCACCTCCAGCAGCAGGTCGTACACCCCCGTCGACTGCGTCTGCCCGCTGCCGGGAGCGTTCGGGTTGTACGACGCGTTGCCGAACCCGCTCACCCCCACGTAGTAGATCCCGCCCGTGGACACGAAGTAGTCCACCAGCGCATCGGCCCCGTTGAACTGGTCGTTGGACGCCAACTCCTGCCCGAACGCGTCGAACAGCCGGACGTACGAGTCCAGCTCCGATCCCCCCAGACGGTTCTGCGCGATCACCGACGCCCGGATCAGGCCCCCGCGAGGGATCGTCACCTTGAACAGGTCCACGTCCAGGCCCGCCCGGACCCCGTCGCCGATGGTCAGCCCCGTGAAGCTCGCGCTGCCGCTGGCGCTGAACGACGCCGGCGTCGCCTGCCCCAGCGAGTCGTTGGGCTCGAACGGCGTCGCCGGAGACACCACCAGGAAGTCGTACACCTCCGGCGTGCCCGACACCGCGTCGCCGTTGAGGAAGTTCCCGTCCGTGTCGCGGAACCCCGCCGGGTTGAGCGTCAGCCGGTACCGGTCCACCGGGAGACGCTGCTGCAGGAACGACTGCAGGTTCAGCTGGATCGTCACCGTCCGCGGGCCCGTCAGCGTCACCGAACCCAACGGGATCGTCCGGTCGTCGCCCGTCCCGAACGTGTTGTCCGTCCCGTCGCCCACCAGCGACACGAAGCCCGCGTCGATCAGCGACCCGTTCAAGTCGCGGTTGAACGTCACCGTCACGCGGCTGATCGCAGACCCGTCCGCCCCCACCTGCCCCGTCACCGGGCCCGGCGCGATCGACGTCACCACCGGCCCGTCCAGGCCGATGATCCGCAACGCCTCGGCCACGTTCAACCGCCCCCCGCTGACCACCTTGGTCTGCAGACTCGGAAGAGGATCGCTGCTCTCGATCAGCACACGACGAAGCTCCTCGCCCGATGCGTCCGGACGAACCGTGCGGAGGAGCGCGACTGCGCCGGTGACCATGGGAGCGCTGAACGAGGTCCCACTGATGTACGTGTAGCCGCCGCCCAGCGCGGTCGTGCGGACGTTGGCGCCGGGGGCGGCGAGATCGACGCCCTGGCGTCCGTAGTTGCTGAACGAGGCGAGGGCGTCGTTGTTGTCCGTCGCCGCGACGCTGATGAGCCCGGGAATGTCGTAGCCGGCGGGGAAGGCGGTGCGGTCCTGCTCATCAACGGGATCGATGTCCTGCCCGTCGTTGCCCGCCGACGCGACGAACGTCCCGCCGGAGTTGATGAATCGAACGATCGCATCGCGCTCGGCCTGACGGAACGCGCCGGCCTCGAGCGGCGCGAACGTGCCGTAGCTGGCGTTGGCCGCGACGATGTTGTGGCCCCGGCCGCGCATCATCGTCAGGTAGTCGATCGAGCCCACGGTTGCCGACAAGGGGAGCAGGCCGAACTGATCCGAGGCCTTCAGCGGCAGGAGCGAGACGGTCCACGCGACGCCGGAGACGCCGATGCCGTTGTTGCCGACCGCACCGATCGTGCCGGCCACGGAAGTTCCGTGGCCCTGATCGTCTGACGCATCGTTGTCCAGGTTGGCAAAGTCCCATCCGCGAACGTCGTCGACAAAGCCGTTGCCGTCGTCGTCGATGCCGTTGCCCGCGATCTCGCCTGGATTGCGCCAGATGTTGGCCGCCAGGTCCGGATGATCCAATTGCACACCGGTGTCGATGACCGCCACGATGACTCCGGCCGAGCCGGTCGTGATGTCCCAGGCCTGGACCAGGCTCGAGTCGGCTCCGATCGTGCCCGGGCCAGAGCCCGGCACGTTCTGCCCCGTGTTCTCCAGCTGCCACTGCTGCGTGAAGAACGGGTCGTTGGGAACCCTCGACACGCGGGCGACCGAGTTCGGCTCGATGGCGTCCACCCATCGGCTGGCGCGATCGGCGCGCTCCGCCGAATGCTGCAAGACGGCGCCCGTGACCCTCAGCTCCGCGGCGTAGCCCAGACCGAGGGGGCTGACGCTGTCGAACCCCACGCCCAGACTCCGAGCCAGGGAGCGCGCCCGCAACTCCAGCAGGGGTGTGGTCATCTGTCGGTCGAGGGTCAGGATCCACGAGCCGGAGATCGCCTCGACCTCTCGGCCGTTCCACGCGATGGAGTCCAGCGCGGGCGCCGAACTCATCAGCGTTCGTGGTTCGAGCGACTCAAGCGACGCGGCCTGTCCCTGCGCGTGCGCGAGGGTGTGGCCGGAGCGCACCTGCCGGTTCTTTGCGTAAGCCATTGAGGCCTCCTCAAACCCGCGGAACTTCACGATGTCTTCTCGGGAGGGACGCGAGCACGCGTGGCTCTGCCAGTCCCTCTGGGGTCCCTGGGCGGGACCCGGGTGGGGCACCATTCTATCCGCGATTCGAGTCCCGGTGGTTCCCCGGGATCCGCCCGAGGAGGGGATCAGAGTGAGAGCGAGCCGAGGCGGTCCCGCTCTTCGGCACCACCGGCGAGGGCGAGGGAGGTCTGCAGGGCCCGGTCGTCGGGCGGGACCGACTGGATCGAGGCGAGCCAACGGCGGGTCGTCTCCATCGCGCCCCGAGGTTTGGAGGCGAACAACTCGGCCCAGCGCCGCGCGCGGGGCAAGACCTCTTCGGCGGTTTGGACGAGTTCGTGCGCGAGCCCGATCTCGGCCGCGCGACGCCCGGAAATGAGGCCCGGATCGAGCAGGCGACAACGGGCTGCGCCGTGTGGCAGCGCCTGGCCGAGGGTCGGGGCCGACACGGCGGGGGAGACGCCCAGGCGGACCACGGGGTAACCCAACTTGGCTTGTGCGTTCGTGACCACGGCATCGGCCCCACCGAGGAGGGCACAGCCGCCCGCGATCGCTGCGCCGTGGGCCGCGACGACCACGGGGCAGGAGAGGTCTCGCAGGGTGGCGATGGCCCGATCGAGCCCGGAGAGCAGTGCGCGCATCACAGAGCCATCGGGGGCCTGCTGGCAGAGGCGCAGATCGAAGCCCGCGCAGAACGCGGGGCCATGTCCGCACAGGATGAGGCTTCTGGCGCGATCCTGGGCCTGCGCCGCGAGCGCACAGAGTTCGTCGAGCATGGCGGGCGTGAGGGCGTTGCGCTGCGCGGGACGAGCGAGGGCGAGCGTCGCGATTTCGGCGTCGTATGAGATCGAAACGCTCATGGCGCCCGCTCCGATGCGCGGGCCCGGGCGAGGATCTCGGCCGCGATCGTCGCCGCCTCAGTCAGCGCCGCGTCGTTCACGTGCGCTTCGCCCCCGGCCTCGCGAATGGCATTCACCAGCGCCTGCGCATCGATGTTGCCTGGCGCGCGACGATCGGGCGTGGAGGCGTAGGGGCAGCCGCCCAGACCCCCGACCGCCCCGTCGAAGGATCGCACTCCCAACTCGATGGCGGTCCGGATGCAGGACGATGCGCGGCCGAAGGTATCGTGCAGATGCAGCACCCAGCCCTCGGGGGCGAGGAAGTCGCATCCGGAGGACTTGTCGCGGGCGACCTCGAGCAGATGCGCGATGTCGTCGGGCGTCGCCACGCCGATGGTGTCCGCCAGATCGATCTCATCGGGCTCCAGTTCGGCAAGCATGGCCAGCACGCGGGCGAGGGCGATGGCGGGTGTCGGGCCCTCAAAGGGGCAGGCGACCGCACACGACACGTACGCGCGGACGGACAGTCCCTGCTCGCGAGCGAGTCTCATCACCGGCCCGAACCGTTGGATCGTCTCGGCGATACCGGCGTTGGTGTTTCGTTTCGAGAACGTCTCGCTCGCGGCGGTGAAGACCGATGCCTTGTCGATGAGGCGCATCCCGGCGTGCGAGTTGGCCTGCACGAGCGAGGCCATTCCCCGCTCGTTGGGGACCAGCGCCGAATACACGACGCCCGCGGGCTTGCGGTCGGCCAGCAGCTCGCACAGTTCCGGCGCATCGCCGAGTTGGGGGATCCAGCGTTGACTCACGAAGCTCGTGATCTCGACCTCATCGACGCCGGTCCGCCCGACGGCCTCGACCAGCCGCGCCTTGTCCGGCGTTGGCACCAGCGCGGGCTCGTTCTGGAGCCCGTCTCTCGCCGAGACATCGGTGATCCGCACGCGCACGGACATCGGTCGATGGTAGCGAATCGCGCTTCGGGCCGATCGGTCAGTCGGCTCGCTTGAACAGGTCGAGGAACCGGTCCTCGTACTGCTCGAAGACCCCAAGGCGATCGAGTTCGTCCTTGAGCTGAACCGCGCGGGCGCGATCGCGCCGGGCGGCGTCGAAGTACTTCTCGATCTGGGCGCGTGTCTCCTGATCCAACGGGCGCCGCTTGGGCTTGCTGGGCTCGTCGGGCTGAGGCTCGGGCGCGAATTCCGGCCCGTCGTCGTCCTCGCCCGCCTTGTTCTTCAGTTCCTCCATGAGGCGGATCTGGGCGTCCTGCACGATCCTGGCGTTCTCGCGGAGGTCTGTCAGATCGATCGGGAAGTCGGCGAGCGTGGAGAATGTCTCGAGGATGGCGCAGGCCGCCTTGGGGTTGGGCACGTTGGCCGCGAAGAACGGGAATTCCGCCAGCAGGCACATCGCGGGGATGTCCCGTTCCGCCGCGGCCCCGAGCATGACGCCGTTGAGCCCGCCGATCTGTCCGTCTTCGACGCGACCGACCTCGAGCTGGTCCAGTTCCGAGAGCAGTTCCTTGGTGGTCGCGGCGCCGTACACGCTGGGCTCGGCCTCGGGGTGGATCTGCGAGGCGAGCGAGGCGAACGTGATGATCCGCTCCACGCCGCGGCTGCCGGCGTCTTCGATGAGCGATTGCGCGTGGGTGTAGACGCCTTCGGACGGCTGCGCCTCGCCGATGAGAAAGAGGAGTTCGCGGCCCGACTCGGCGCGCGTTGAGAACAGCAAGCCACGGGGCATCCGTGGCCGGGCGATGAGTCCGTCGCTCACATCGACGTGGTCGATGTCCACGAATGGGAAGAGAGAGAGTTCGGTTGGGTTCTTGAGCCCCAGGCGGTGCGCGACGTATCCGGCCGCGATGACCGCGACGTTGCCCATGCCCGGCCACGCCGCGATGAGCCAGGGACGCTTGGGGTTGGAGGCGGAGTCCGGCATCGACAGACCCTATAGCAACTCGTATGCCCGGTCACGGAGGTGTTCGCACGTGGCGTGGTGGCGGATTCTGCGATGGAGGTCGCGGCGGACTGCCGCAATGGCAGGTGTCCCGGGCGGGAAGGCGGGTGGTTCGGGCGCTGGAGCCCGAGCCGGGAAGAGCCGGCTCCGACGTGTCGGTCTTGATCCTGTCGGGCGTGGGCGCGGCTCACTGTTTCAGCCTGCGCTCCCACTCTTCTGCGCTTTGCGCTTCGCCCAGCCGCTGGTAGATCGCCACGAGCCAACGGACGGTCTGCTGTGATTCGGCGTGCTCCGGCCCGAGTGTCGGCTCGGAGTTCCGGTACGACTCGAGGAGGTACGGCAGCGCATCGCGGTCGCGTCCACGCTCGCCAAGGGCGATGCCATAGGACTGGTTGAGCATGCCCCGCAGCGGATGCGGATCCGGGAGCTGCGCGGAGACCTTCGGAATGACGTCCTGCCAGATGGGCTCGGCCTCGTCGAATCGTCCGGTGGCCGAGAGCGTGCGGGCGAGATTCTGGCGGGCGATGAGCGTGTTGATGTGGTCGGCTCCGAGGATGCGTTGGGCGCCGGCCGCGATCTGGCGCGTGATTGGCAGGGCGCCCTCGAAGTCCCCCTTGCCCACGAGAATGGAGCCGAGTCCGTTGAGCGCCTCCATGGTCTGCGGGTGGTCTTGCGGGAGCTCGCGTTTCGCCTGGTCAAGGGCGGTGCGCAGGGTCGATTCCGCGTCGTCCTTGCGTCCCAACTGGTCGTAGCAGTACGCCAGCAGCATGCGGTTTTCGAGCAGCGATTCGGGGCCTTCCGCCGGATCGTGCCCGGCGATCGCCTTCTCCAGCAGGGGAATGGCGTCGGCGCCGTCGCCCTCTGCGATCAGGTCTGCCGCACGACCGGCCATGGCGCGAACGGTGAATGGATGCTCCTCTCCCGCGACCTGCAGCAGCGTGGAGAGGGCGCGCTCGCGCGCTTCTCGCGATTCTTCGTATCGGGCGTCATCGCGCAGGTACTGGGCGTGGTTGTTCAGTGCGTTGAGCGTGTCCACGTGGCGCGGGCCCAGAGACGCCTCGTAGAGCTCGATCGCCTTCTCGCTGTGGGGCACGACGCGTTCGGCCTCGCCCAGGTGCTGGAAGACGCTCGCCAGGGCGAGATGGATGTATGCCGCGGCGTCGGGCTGATCGCCCAGTTCCTCATCCACGCGCTGCTCGAGCGAATCGATGGCCTCGCGCAGCGTCGGGTCGTTGCCCAGCGTGTGCTCGGGGCGGGTCGCGAGCAGGAGGTGGAAGGTGTAGAACTCGTTGACGGCGCGGGCGGCGTCGGCGCGGCGCTGGGCCTCGCGCCGGGCGTCGTCGGCCTCTCCGGCCAGACGCGTCGCCTGGGTGGCCTGTTCCTGCGCCTCGTTTCGGGCGAGCCTCAGGTCTTCGAGCGACGTTTCCAGCGCCCGGTTCGTGCCCGCGAGGCGGATCGCCAGGGCCGTGCTCACGATCGCTCCGGCCGTCACCAGCAGGGCGATGAGCGCGGCGCTGGCGACGAGGGGCTTGTGGCGTTTGGCGAACTTGCGAATCAGGTACACGCGGCTGGGCGGGCGAGCGACGATCGGCTCGTCGGCGAGGAACCGGCGGATGTCGGCGCCGAGTTCCGCGGCGGACTGGTAGCGCCTGTCGCGGTCCTTCTCGAGGGCCTTGGCGATGATGGTCTCAACATCGCCTCGGAACGCGCGGTTCATCGTGGAAAGGCGGGTGGGCTCTTCCGCCTGGATGATCCGCATGGCCTCGGGCACGAGCTTGCCCTTGATGTCGTACGGGAGCCGCCCGGTGAGGAGTTCGAAGGCGACGACGCCCAGGGCGTAGACGTCGCTGCGCGTGTCGAGCTTGGAGGCATCTCCGGCCACCTGCTCGGGCGACATGTAGGTCAGCGTGCCGATGAGCTGGCCGATCTCGGTCCGCAGCGTGGTGAGCTGCAGGTCCGGGTCGATGGCGCGGGCCACGCCAAAGTCCAGGATCTTGGGCTGGCCGTCGGGCGTGACGAGGATGTTGCCGGGCTTGAGGTCGCGGTGGATCACGCCGTTCTGGTGGGCGTGCTGGACGGCGTCGGCGATGCGCGCAAGCAGCTCCAGCCGGGAGCGCTGATCCAATGCGGGATCGACGACGGCGTCGTGGAGCGATCGTCCTCTCACCAGTTCCATCGCGAGGTATGGCACCGGCCCTTCGGCGGTCTGGGCGGTCCCCGCGTCGTAGATCTGCGCGATGCCGGGGTGCTGCAGGCGCGCCAGCAACTGCACCTCGTGCTCGAAACGGCGGTGCTGCGAGGGCGTGGCGAGCGCCGAGCGAAGCACCTTGAGCGCGACCAGGCGCCGGGGGTGGGCGCGCTCGGCCTCGTACACGATGCCCATGCCGCCCCGGCCGATCTCCCG
Organism: Phycisphaeraceae bacterium; assembly: GCA_020639195.1. Lineage (GTDB taxonomy): Bacteria > Planctomycetota > Phycisphaerae > Phycisphaerales > UBA1924 > JACKHB01. The sequence goes on from JACKHB010000003.1 coordinate 61,961, forward strand.
CACGATGCGGTAGCCCGGCACGCTGGGCACGCCCGTGATCGACGGCGGAGTCGGGGGTGGGCTCGACGGCGAGCGGCTCGGGGGAGTCTCGAGGAAGGTCTCGCCGCGCTCGTGGGCCTCGAGCAGGGCCGTGACCTCGCGGCGAAGGCCCTCGCGCCCGGCGCACGCCTCGGTGATGAACGCGCCGCGCGCGTCGCCCGAGAGTGAGACGGCCCGACCGAACACGCGCTGGAGGTCATCCCATTGATTCATCGCGCTGCTCCCGGGTCATCTCGTGAAAGAGCCACGCCCGGGCGAACTGCCACTGGTCCTTTACCGTTGTCGCCGAGAGATCCAGCACCTCGGCCGTCTGCTCGATCGTCAGGCCCGCGAAGTACCGAAGCATCACGATCTGGGCCTTGCGCGGGTCGCGCTTCTCCAGAAGATCAAGCGCAGCATGCAGGCTCAGCAGCCGGAGATCGTCGTCGGCTGGGGCCTCGACGTCCGCGTCGTCCAGCGGCAGGGGACGCCGACCGCCGCCACGCTTGAGGGCCTGTCGGGAGCGGGCGTGGTCGATCAGGATCTGGCGCATGCAGTTGGCGGCGGCGCCGAAGAAGTGGGCCCGGTTCTCCCACGTGGGGGCCTTGCCGCCGAACAGGCGCAGATAGGCCTCGTGGACGAGGACGGTGGTCTGGAGGGTGACCCCCGCCTCGTGGCGCATGTGTCCCCGGGCGAGGTCGCGCAACTCCTCGTACACACGGGACAGCCACTCGCCGGGATCTCCCGGTCGATTGCGCAAGTCCGTGTCTGGCGGGGAGTTGGTCATTGGATCATCGCGGCCCGAGGCCGGCACAGGATACCGGAGTGATTCACCCCATCGACATTTTCAGGGCGCCAATCCGGCCGGTCGGCCGGGTGCTTTCGCATGACCCGTCAACGGCGCGCGCGAGGGCGGGCTGCTCTGGTGCGCAGCGCGGTGGCTGCGCCCGCGCCCATCGCGTGCGCCGAATGGAGGGATCGCAGATGCGTTGCAGAATTGGTGTGATTGTCTTGATCGGCGCGGCGGGCCTGGCCGGGGCCGATGTCGTGTCGGTGCCCTATGCCACGCTGACCGGGGACGTGACCGAAGGGCTCGAGCTGCTCGATGCTGGCTTCGGCTTTGAGGGGGCCAACTACGACGGCGTCATCTCCAACGGGCTTGGGCTTCGCATGGCCGAGCGGTTTGCCGGGCAGACCGTCAGCGACGGGACCGACAAGTCGGGGTTCGGCGTGTTCGACGTGGTGACGGGGGCTCCGACGGGGCCGCTGTCGCTGGCGGTGGGAGCGCCGACGGAGAACCTCGTGATCGGAGACTCGACGCCCGTCGGTGGGCCCGGCCATGTGATCAGCGGCCTGGGCTCGCTCGGCTGGCCGTCCTTCGAGGCGATCGGCGAGGGCGCCATCGCGCTGCTCTTTGACGTGAACCAGTTTGAGCTTGGGTTTACCGTGTTCGGCGAGAGCGGGCCGGGCGATGTGTTCGTGTCGTTCTACGCGCGGGACGGATCGCTGCTCGACGAGATCACGCTGGTCGAGGTGATCGATGCCGGATACGGCTTTCGGACCTCGGACGGCGCCGCGACGATCGCGGGCGTGCTGATCACCAACAACGAGGACCTCGGCATCTCGTTCGACGACTTCAAGTATCACCGCACGCCGGCGCCGGCGGGCGTGGTGCTCCTGGTGGCCGGGGCCGCGTCGCGACGGCGGCGGCGCTGACCGCGAGGGAGGGGGGGCATGCCACGCGGCGTCTCGCCGTGCCCGTTGCGGCGGCGGGGCGCCGCTCTTACGTCTGCAGCACTCCGGTCCTGAAGTCCCGATTCCAGTCCCATCCCGCGCACGCTTCGAGGGCCGCGATCAGTTCCTCGCGGGTCGCGTGCGGCTCGATGATGCGGTCGAGCCAGCCCCTCGCGGCCCCGTAGCGGATGTCCTGCTGTTCGTTGTAGCTCGCGCGGACGGCGCTCAGGATCTGGTCGTGCGTCTCCTTGTCGATGGTCTCGCCCCGCCGCTCGCGCGAGCGCTCCTCGATCATCGCCAGCGTGCCCGTGGCCTGGGCCGCGCCCATCACGGCGAACTTGCCGCTTGGCCAGGCGAACGTGAGGAACGGCTCGAAGGCACGCCCGCACATCGCGTAGTTCCCCGCGCCGTACGAGCCTCCGAGGATGACGACGAGCTTGGGCACGACGCTGTTGCTCATCGCGTTGACCATCTTCGCCCCGGCCCGGATGATCCCTCCCTGCTCGCTGTCGCGCCCCACCATGAATCCGGTGGTGTCGTGCAGGAACACCAGCGGGATCTTCCGCTGGTTGCAGTCCATGATGAACCGGGCCGCCTTGTCCGCGGAATCGTCGTAGATCACCCGCGGCATGTTCATGCTCTTGCTCGGTCCGGACTTGCCGCCGGCCATCACGCGCTCGGTGAGCCTGCCCTGATTCGCGACGATGCCGACCGCGTGTCCCCCGATTCTGGCGTACCCGCAGACGAGCGAACGCCCATACTCGGCTTTGTACTCATCGAAGTCGGCCTCCTGCGCCGCCTGGTCCACGATGCAGGCGATCACGTCCTTGGCGTCGTACTGGCTGCCCGGCTCGCTCGTGAAGACGGAGTAGATGTCCTGCGGATCTCGGGCCGGACCGGCGCTGGTTGGCGTGGTGCCGGGCCCAGATGCGTCGTGATCCGCGTACTTGGCCATCAGCGAGCGCACCCGCGCCAGGCAGGAGGCGTCGTCCTTCTCCCTGAAATCGATCGTGCCGCTGACGCTGGCGTGCATGGACGCGCCGCCGAGATCCTCGTCGGTCACGTCCTGTCCGATCGCCGCCTTGACCAGCGCCGGGCCGGCCAGGTACAGCCCGCTGCCTTCGGTCATCAGCAGCGTGTCGCACAGGACAGGCAGGTAGCCGCCGCCGGCGACGCAGTACCCCATGATCGCGGCGATCTGGGGGATCCCGGCCGCGGAGATCACGCTGTTGAGGTAGAAGATCCGCCCGAAGTCGTCCGTGTCGGGAAAGACATCCTCCTGCATCGGGAGGAAGACGCCCGCGGAGTCCACCAGGTAGATCAGCGGCAAGCGCGCGCGCATCGCGACCGACTGAGCCCGGATGATCTTCTTGCAGGTCATGGGGAAGAACGCCCCGGCCTTCACGGTCGCGTCGTTGGCGATGACCATGCACCGGCGGGCAGAGACGGTGCCGATCCCCGTGACGACCCCGGCGCCGGGCGCCCCTCCCTGATCTGCGTACATCCCCCAGGCTGCCCAGATCCCCAATTCCTGGAAAGCCGAACCTGGGTCGATCAGTGCTTCGATCCGCTCTCGGGCCGTCAAACGGCCCTTCTCGTGCTGGCGCTCGATGGCCTTGGAGCCGCCGCCGAGGCGGATCTGAGCCTCTGTTCGGCGGAAGGACTCGGCGAGTTCTCGGACCGGATTGAGCGTCGGGGAGGTGCTCATGGCGGGGAATCCCTGGTCGTTCGGGGGCCATTCGATGCGGGAATCACCGGCTTGGGTGGATCCTCGCAGTTTCGCTGGCACGCCCCAGAATCCGGCGCACCTTTGTCGTGGAGAGTAGCCCGCGCCGAAGCGGGCCCAACACAGTCTGGAGAGAGACCATGCGCACCGCGGCAGTTATCGCCACCCTGGCCTTGGCGGGCACGGCCAATGCCCAGTTCATCCGCGAGGTGACCACCGGCGGCTTCGACGTGACGTTCGAGGACGCGATCGAGCGCCATCTGCACATCGACGCCACGGTGGTGAGCGAGATCGGCGGCATGGGCTTCCAGACCCTGTCGGCGGACATCATCCAGGTGTTCCAGCCGGTAGGGTTCGCCGACCTGCTGAGCGGGACGGCCACGTTCACCGGCGCGAACGCCGGCGACACCATCACGCTGTCGCTCGACGGCGTGCTCGATGGTCAGGCGGGCCAGTTCAGCTTCTCGATGTCCGGCCTGTGGGACTCGACCGATGCTCAGGGCATCTACGCCGGGCTCTCGGGCTCGGGCGATTTCTCCGGCTCGGGGTTCTTCACCGATGTGGACACGGGTGTGATCGACGCGATCTTCCAGGGTGAGATCATCCCCGCTCCCGGCAGCGCCGTCGCGATGGCGCTGTGCGGCGTCGTGGCGACCCGCCGCCGGCGGTAACCCGACGGATCGATGCGGCTCCTTGCCAGCGCCCCGGCCGTCCGGGGCGTTGTCTTTCGATGGATTCGCGAGAGTTCGCTCCGAAATCGGATCGATTCTCCGGTGCGCGCGCCGGACGCGGAACCTGAGCGCCTTTCTTGAGTGACCCCCAACGGGCACACGTCAGCGCAGAGGGGAGAAACGGGCCCGGGTCGCACCGCGATCCGGGCTCGGATCGCGCGCGGGGGGTCAAGGGTGCGCCCCGAGTCACGTGGACCCACCGACCCTCTCAACAAAGAACGCCCCCCGCTCGGGGGCGTCACAAAGCACGGGCGAAGGGACTCGAACCCCTAACCTCCTGATCCGTAGTCAGGTGCTCTATCCAATTGAGCTACGCCCGCCCGACGCCGCGACGCGGCGTGGCCGAACCATACGAGCGGCCCCGGTCACCGGCAAGTGCCCCGAGCCGGCCCGCTTGATCCGAGGGCCCGCTGGGACAACAATCCCGGCCCTGCGGGGATTCCCGCCCAATCGAGGATTGCGATGGCCAGTTCCAAGTCCGCACAGAAGCGAATTCGTCAGAACATCAAGCGCCGGTCCGTCAACCGGTGGCGGTTGCGGATCATGCGAGACGCGATCAAGGACGTGCACGACAAGCTGGCCCATGGCACTCCCGACGAGGCGCACAGCGCGTTCCTGACCTGCCAGAAGGTCATCGACCGCACCGCCCAGAAGGGCGTGATCCACAAGAACCAGGCCGCGAGGCGCGTGAGTCGTCTCAGCGCAAAGGTCAGGGCTCGGCGTCAGGCCGCCGGGCACTAGATTCAAACCCGATTGATGCTCAGAGCCCATCGCCCTCGCGATGGGTTCTTTGTTGCGCGAACGCACGCGCGGCGCGAACTGGCTAGATTCTCGCGACGCATGGCACGGAGGCCGCGCGAGGCCGCGCCCATCTCGGACGACTACGGCGCGGACTCGCGCCGGCCTCTGCATGTATTGGCGTTCATCCTGCCTCTGCTCATTGTGTATGAGATCGGATCGCTGCTGGCGATCCGCGGTGGTGGGGGAGAGGTGCGTCTGGGGGCCGAGCGGCTGCTCGCGACGTTCTTCGAGGTGTTCGGCGTGATCGGCGTGCACCTTCCCAGCGTGCTGGTCGTGGTGTCGCTGGTGGCGCTGCATGTGGCGCATCACGAGCGATGGCGCGTGCGGCCGGCGGTCCTGCTCGGCATGGCGGTGGAATCCGGGGCGTGGCTGCTCCCGCTGCTGGTGCTCGCGCGGATGACCGGGGGGAGCGATCTCGCATCGGAATCGGGGCTCGGTTCGGCGTTGACCATCGCCATGGGAGCCGCGATCTTCGAGGAGTTCGTGTTCAGGCTCGTCCTGATCGCGCTCATTCACGGTCTGGCCGTGGATCTGATGGGGCTCTCCCACAAATGGGGGATCATCGCTGGTGTGCTGGGCTCGGCGCTCGCGTTCATGCTCTTCCACTCGGGCACTCCGGGGGCGGACCCGGTGCTGGAGCGGGCGTTCTTCGGTCTGGCGGGCCTGTATCTGGCGGTGGTCTTTGCGCTGCGAGGACTTGGGATCGCGGTGGGCACGCACGCCCTGTACGACGTGATCGCGCTGTCCTGAAGCTCGTCGACAGGTTGTCCACAGGTGGTTCCGAGGGCCGATAAGGGTCTGGAACGCGACGGCGTGGATCTCTAGACTTTGGGTGCCGGCTCGGATTCGCCCCCCGGCACTTGACAGCGTGCATTTTTCGGCCGCGCGGATGCGGCCGCGAGAACAGAGCGACACGCGGAGGTCGCGCCGATCTCAGGCAAAGGGGGCAACCCAGATGGGCCTAGACGTCGCCATTGACGAGTTGTACGCCAGCGGGTGGTCGGCCGTCGACGAGTCGGAGTGCGACAGGCACAGCGACGGGCGTTGCTATCCGACGCCGGACCGCGTGATTCGGGAATCGAAGTCGCTGGGGTATTCGCTTCGGGTGCGGCACATCCAGTTGTTCGACTGCTTCCGCGCGGAGTGGCTCGACGACTCGGGACGCGCATTGGGGGCGGTGGTCGGGCAGACGGAGGCGGAGACCACGGTCTACGCGCTCTCGCAGTTGAGGCGGTTTTCCGTCGCGGCCGTCTGAGCCGTCGCCCGCCGGCATCGGGCGTCTTGATTCGCGTCCCGTCCGGGGTACCCTGAGGCACCCTGACCCCATCGTCTAGTCAGGTCCAGGACGTCAGGTTCTCATCCTGAAAACCGGGGTTCGAATCCCCGTGGGGTCGCTTTCCGCGTTCAGAGATTGCTCCGACCTCGTCGCGTGCTCGCGGCGGGGTCGTGCCGACGCGCATTCGATCGATGCACGTCGCGTCGGCCGGAATACTCCTGCACCGCGGTCAATACACTCGCGAGCAGGGCATTCGGAGCACATCGAGGCGGAACAGCGCTTTTGAAAGGGTGCGGCGATGACCGTGGTTGAGGCCTTGCTGATCGCCCTGCTGACCTACGCGGCGGTGGGCCTGTGCTTCGCCATTCCGTTTGTCGTGTCGTGGGTGAAGCGGGTCGATCCGGTCGCAGCCGGCGCGCCGCTGAGGGTGCGGCTGTTGTTTCTGCCCGGCGCCGTGGCCCTGTGGCCGGTGCTCTGGCCCATGACCGTTCGCGCGCGGAGTCGGACATGAACGCGCGGCTTCGCGCGAGGCACGCGATGACGTGGGTGCTTCTGGGGCCGTTGCTGCTGATGATGCTGCTCGCGCTGCTCGCGTATCGCCCGCCGGAGTCGCCCGCCGCGAGTCACGCGCCCGACGAGGCCGCGCCATGACGGTCACGTACCGGTGGGTGCAATGGAACCGGCACAAGAGGCGGTATGACGCCGTTCTCGCGGCGATCGTCGCGGGATACCTCGTGACGTTCATCGGGGTGGGAACGATGACGCATGCGCCTCCTCGGGAGGTCGGACTGCCGGTCCTGGCGATGCGGGCCCTGGCGACGCTCGCGATCGTGCTGCTGCACGTGATTCTGCTGATCGGCCCCCTGGCGAGGATGACGCCTCTTGCGGCGCCGCTCCTGTACAACCGGCGGCACCTGGGGGTGACGTTCTTTCTGATCGCGCTCATGCACGGGGTGTTGGCGGTCGGCTACTACGGCGCCTTTGGCGTCCGAGAGCCGGTGTCGGCCACCGTCGGCGGGCACGGATCGTTCGGGTCGATCAGCGGTTTCCCATTCGAGCTGCTGGGCTTGCTGGCGCTGCTGGTGTTCTTTGTGATGGCGGCGACCAGTCACGACTTCTGGCTTTCGAACCTGACGCCCCGGGTTTGGAAGGCGATGCACATGCTGGTGTACGTCGCGTACGGGCTGGTGGTGCTGCACGTGGCACTCGGCGCATTGCAGAGTGAGCGCAGCCCCGCGTATGCGGTTGCGTTGCTGCTGGGGGTCGCGCTGGTCGCGGGAGCGCACTTGGTGGCGGGGATGCGGGAGTGGAGGCGCGATGCCGCGGGTGCTCGAGCCGCGGATGGGCGGTGGGTGGACGTGTGCTCGATTGACGACCTCCAGGAGCGCGCGGGGCACGTGATCTGCCTGCGAGGTCGCGAGCGGGTGGCGATCTTCCGCTACGACGGGAGGGTGTCCGCGGTCTCCAACGTGTGCGCTCACCAGGGAGGGCCGCTCGGGGAGGGGCGGATCGTGGACGGGTGCATCACCTGTCCGTGGCACGGCTACCAGTACGTGCCCGACACCGGGCAGAGCCCTCCGCCGTTTACAGAGAAGATCGCCACGTACGAGTTGCGGCTCGAAGGACGGCGGATCCTGCTCAATCCTGTTCCCAGGCAGCCGGGCACTGCCGTGGATCCCGTCCGCATTCCCACGCGGCAACGCGACGAGGCGTCCCCATCATGAGTTCCATGCGCACGGCGCCTCAGGGCGATTCGTTCTACGTCGGATACCTGGCGATCCCCGATGCGCATCGGCGATGGCTGCGCTTCGTCGTCCCGCCGGTGGTGGTCGTGGTGATCGCATTGGGTGCGGTGTTCGCGGCGGCGCAGCGTGACCCCGGAACGGGGCGACACCGTTGGGCGCATCTGCGGCAGTGGTCGGGAACGCTCGCGGCTCTTCCACAGCCCGTGCTTGTGGGCGAGGATGGCGCGGCGATGCTGATCGTGCAGATGGGGAAGCACGGCGCGATCGAGCGCCTGGGCGAACTGGGGGGCGCGAGGGTTCGATTGTCTGGGCGTCTCATCGAGCGAGGCGGGCGGCGCATGGTCGAGCTTGACGACGCGGAATCGGCCGTCGTCGTGGTCGAGCCCGCGGATACACACGTGCTGCCGATGTCGGAGACCGGCGAGGTCGCGTTGTTTCGAGGGGAGATCCTCGACGCCAAGTGCTGGCTCGGGGCCATGAAACCGGGCGATGGCAAGACGCACAAGGCGTGCGCGACGCTGTGCATCGCCGGGGGGATTCCTCCGCTGCTCTTTGCGATCGACTCCGATGGGCGCGCGAGGCAATTCCTGCTGACGACAGAATCCGGCCAGTCGCTCACGGCGCTGGTGCTTCCTTTTGTCGGAGAGCCGGTGAACGTGCGCGGTCGGCGAGCCGCGATCGCGGATCTCGAGGTGCTGGTTCTCGGACCTGAGTCGATCGAGCGGGCGACGCCCTGAGCCCGGCTTGGCGCGCTCGGGACCGGTGTGGTTCTCGGACGCGTGCTCTGCCCGAACCGCACCAGTCCCCCGATGGTGGGCGTTCTCCAGCCTTGGGCTGAAGGGTGCGCGCCGGTCAGTCGATCCAACCGACTGCCTTGCGTGGAGCCGACTCGTGGGAACGGACCGTCCATCTTCGTGTCTGCCGCTCGTGAGCGAGTTCGCCCACGACCCCGACATGGCGGAGATCGTGGTCGAGTTCCTTGACTCGCTGCCGGAGCGGATCGAGACCATGGAATCCGCCTGGCGTGACGGCGCGACGCGTGAGCTGAGCACACTCGTGCACCAGTTGAAGGGCGCGGGTGGGGGCTACGGGTATCCATCGATCACCGAGGCGGCGGGCGCGCTCGAGGCGCGACTCAAGGGCACGGAGGGATCAGGGCCGGATTCGGACATCCGGGATCGTCTGTCTCACGTTGTGACCCTGTGCCGGCGCGCGATTGCGGGCCGTCGGCCGACCTGAATACCCGGAGTCTCCGCCAGGTGCGAACGGAAGCGGTCCATCCTGTCGAGGGCGAGCAGCGCGTGCTCGTGATCGACGATTCCAAGGACGTGCATCGCCTCCTGCAGGCGCGCTTGCGCAACGAAGAACTCACGCTGCTGAGCGCCTACTCGGGGCCCGAGAGTCTCGAGGTCGCGACGCAGCAGCGGCCGGACGTGATCCTGCTCGACCTCGACATGCCGGGCATGGATGGGTTCGAGGTGATGCGGCGGCTGAAGGAGAACGCCGCGACGATCCACATCCCGATCATCATCCTGTCGGGCCAGCAGAGCCGTCAGGACAAGGTTACGGCGTTCGACCTCGGTGCGGTGGACTACATCACCAAGCCGTTCGATCTAGTCGAGCTCCGCGTGCGTGTCCGTTCGGCGGTGCGCACGAGCATGCTGGTGCAGATGCTGGCCCAGCGGGCCCAGATCGACGGGCTGACCGGCCTGTACAACCGGGCGCACTTCGACGCTCGATGGAGCGAGGAGGTCGCGGGCTGCACGCGGCACAATCGGCCCTTGTCGCTGGCGCTGCTCGACGCGGATCGGTTCAAGTCGATCAACGACACCTACGGACATCCCGCCGGGGACGCGGTGCTTCGGGGCATCGCCCGCGTGCTGCGGCGTGAGTGCCGCGAGTCTGACATCGCGTGCCGATTCGGCGGCGAGGAGTTCGCGCTGATCATGCCCGACACGGCGCTCTCGAGCGCGGAGGTCGTGTGCGAGCGCATCCGGGCGACGTTGGAGACGCTGAGCTGGCCGCTGCATCCCGAGCGATTCGTGACGATCTCGATTGGTCTGGCGGGCGCCGACGGCGCGACCGCGGCCTCGGCCGAGGCGTGGCTGGAGATGGCCGACCGGAGCCTCTACGGGGCCAAGAACGCGGGACGCAATCGGGTGCTGGTCACGACGGTGCCCAGCCGGGGCCCGAGGCTGGCCCAGGCCGGCTGAGCGCGCGCGCCATCGTTCCCATGTCTTGCTGATGCATGGGCGGGCCACTAGGCTTCGCCCGACGTGACCGTGCGCTAAGGAACCGTCCGTATGGGGGAGCAGATCGTTCGTCAGGGCGAGCATGTGCCCGGGCTGGCCCGGGAGGCGGGATTGGCCGGCCCGGAATCGGTCTGGGATCACCCGGAGAACAAGGCGCTCAAGGACCTGCGCAAGGATCCATGCATCCTCGCGCCGGGCGACTCGGTGATGGTTCCCGACAAGATTCTGGGCGAGGTGTCCAGAGCGGTGGACGCGCGGCATCGCTTTCGCCTCCATCTGCCCGTGCTGACGCTCGGGCTCGAGTTCCAGCGATGGGATGCCCAGCCGATCGACGCGGGCAAGGCGACCGCGACAGTCGACGGCGCGACGGCAGCGCTCGAAACCGAGAAGCCGAACCGGGTTCGGGCCACCATCGCCCCGGCCGCGAGCGCGGCGACGATCCGCCTCGGCCAGAAGGAGATCCAGGTGGGGATTGGTCGCCTCGATCCGATCGATACCGACTCGGGGTTGCGGGAGAGGCTGGTCAATCTCGGCTATCTGACGGGTGATCCCGCGCTGGATGAGATTCGCCTGGGGGTGGAGGAATTCCAGCTCGAGAACGGGCTGTCCGTGGATGGCATCGTGGGACCAAAGACGCGCTCAAAGCTCGAACAGGTCCACGGTTGCTGAGGGAGTCGTATGCCGGCCACGCCGACACAGATTGAGCCAGTCTCGCTGACGGTGGGGGGCGTTGCGGCGAGCGTGACCGAGACGGTGCGGCCGTACGCGGTGGCCCCCACGCTCGAGTCGAAGTGGAACACGCTTCGAGAGCGGCTGGCGCCCGTGGGATGCTGGCGGGCGAGCGATGTGCGCTTCGAATTCGATTCCTCCGTGCCGCGGCCAGAGCTGCGCGGTGAAATGCGGGTCCTGAAACGGCGCATCGACGCGCACGAGGGTTGTCTCTTGTCGGTCTTCGGGCACGCCGACCCCGTCGGCGACTCGGGGTACAACAAGCAGCTGAGCGGAAGGCGAGCCCAGGCGATCTACGGGCTGGTGACGCGCCGGGTTGACTTGTGGGAGGAGCTGTACTCGAGCGATCCAAGCTGGAAGGACCGAGGCGTGGGTGTCATGCTCGTCGCGCTCGAGCCCGCGGGCGATGACGACTCGGCGGAAGAGCCGGCCACGCTCAAGGACCAGCTCAAGGCGTTTCAGCAGCGGCAGGGTCTCTCGCCCTCGGGCCAGGCCGATGCGCCGACGCGGAAGAAGCTCTTCCAGATGTACATGGACCTGCTGTGCGTCGGGGCCGACGACAAGCCCTGGACGCTCGCGGCCGATCGCTTCCTCGGCAGGGGCGCGGACTCCAAGGGCAAGGCGGACTACCAGGGCTGCGGCGAGTTCAACCCGATCCTCATGCTCAGCGCCTCGGAGCTGCAGAAGTTCGAGCAGAGCGGCGACAAGGCCGGACGCAACGCGGCGAACGCGCCGAATCGACGCGTGCTGATCCTGCTGTTCCCCAAGGAACTCGAGGTGGATGTGGCCAAGTGGCCGTGTCCGCGCGCGTCGGAGGGAACGTCCGGCTGCCAGAAGCGGCTGTGGTCGGACTCTTCCAAGCGCCTCTCCAACACGAGCCAGCGCCGCGAGTACAAGGACACGCGCGACACGTTCGGCTGCCGCTTCTACGAGCGGATTGCCGGGCTGACGCCCTGCGAATTGCAGAAGCCGATCCCGATGATGGTGATCCGGATCCAGTTGCACGACTACTGCTACAAGCCGTGCCCCGGGGTCAAGTATCGCCTGCTGCTCGAGAGTGGCGAGGAGATCAAGGGCGTCACCGACGGCGAGGGCTGGCTTGTGCAGCGGGTGATCAGCCGCGAGCAGCGCGCGCGGATCGTCTACCGGCCCGAGGGCGAGGAAGCGGATCTGGAGTCGATCGCGATCGTCTCGGCCAGCAAGGCCGAAGACGACGCGTGGGTCGATCGGCACGTGCAGAACTTCGGCTTCCGGCCGGAGAAGGTCAAGGACGCGCTGGTGTTGTTCCAGGCGGCCCATAAGGACCTGAAGGTGACCGGCGAGGGCGATGACCAGACGCGCAAGGCGATCCGCGACATCATGACCGGCTCCATGACCGAGCCGCTGGAGAACCATTCGGCATGAGCGACGAGATCGCGGAGGCCAAGGTCGCGCCGCGAGCGCTCTATTACGTCGTGATCGACGGGACGGAGGCGAAGGACTCCGCCGCGTTCGGGGGAATGATCCAGGGCAAGTTCGGGTGGCGGAACCTGCTCGGCGAGTTCCTGCCGACGGTCGAGGACCAGCCAACGGGTCTCCCGGGCGACAAGGACCGACTGATCGACGAGGCGCATCCGTATCTGCCCGTCCACCTGCACAAGACGAACTACAGCAACAAGAAGATCGCCGTGGTGGAGCCCGGGGGGCGCGACTGCATCGGCAAGGACCCACACTGGAAGGAGTACGCGGGCGAGCAGCCGTCGGAGCGGCCCAACGGCGTGCGGGAATGGAAGAACTCGCTCGGCGATTCATTCACGACATATGGCCGGCACACGGCGCAGGAGAAAAGCGCTCGCTTCTTGAAGCGGTTCATCCTCGAGCCGGCGGTCGAGGTAACGCCCGGTTCGAGTCCCGTCAAGGCCCGAGTGCACGACTCGCATCCCGACCTGGTCTTCCCGTGGCCCGAGCACCTGATCCACGCGGATCTGCTGCTGGTGAGTTCGCACGGATGGCTCGGCGGGTTCATGAAGGGCAACCGGGCGCAGGATTGGCCCGACGCCAAGCCGAAGGAAGCGCAGCCCGGTTCCCAGGCGATGTCCTCCTACTTCGCCGTCGGGGAGGCCTCCGCCAAGGGGTGGAAGTTCCGGGGTCCCCTATGGATCATCCTCGCCCAATGCTCGACGGCCAACAGCGCGACGTGGGAGTTCTGGGTGGACCTGTTCGGGCGCAGCTCCCCAATCGTGCGCGGACTGCTGGCGTATGAAGAGGCCTCGCCGGCCGCGTCTGGATCGATCACCATCGCCGACAACTTCTTCAAGAAGCTGGCGCAGGGCAAGACGATGCTCGAGGCCTGGAAGCTCGCGAACAACGGCCAGAACTGGGCCGCCGTCGTGCACAAGGAAGCGCTCAACGACACGATGCAGGACTGGCGGACCTTCACTCCGATCACCGACGGATCGACAACGGACTCAACGTCGGCGTACCGGGGATTCCTGCGGTCAATCCCCGATGGCGAGGAGATCTTCAAGAAGACGCCGCCCCTTGGGGTCATGATCAAGCGCCTTCTGACGGAAGACACGTGGATCGAGATCACTCCGGAACTGCTCGACACGTCGATTGCAGGGCTGTGGGGCAATCGTTACTACGGCATCGGGATCGTCGCGCCTTCCGGAGAAAAGCTCGCGGAGGCGACGATCGAATGGGTCCACATCCGCCCGACATACAGCAAGCAGTTCGGCATTCTCGAGTTGTTTGCCCGCTTCAACGTGTTTGAGGGGGATGATGAACTCGGCCTCGCTGTCGACGGTTCGAACAAGCGCCGAATCGTCGTCGCGCTGGCCAATGGCGCTCGCGACATGCTGAAGTTCTGCTTCCTTTCGCAGACACCGGAGAAGCTGCGCGCGACCGGCCTGGAGGCCCACCACAGCTATCTATGGATTCGAGCCACGGCGACCACCGAGTCGGGCGTCACCCTCAAGCACGATTTCAAGACCACTGGAGTCAGCTACTACGGGGTGTAGTTATCCATGACTGGGCTGCCGAGTATCGACACACGCTTGGGCGGTTCGGTCGACGAGCCGCTGGAGACATCGCTGTATGGGAGACGAGATTGCGGAGGCCAAGGTCGCGCCGCGAGCGCTGTACTACGTCGTGATCGATGGGACGGAAGCGAAGGACTCCGCCGCGTTCGGCGGGATGATCCAGGGCAAGTTTGGCTGGCGGAACCTGCTCAATGAGTTCCTCCCCAGGGTTGAGGACCAGCCCACGGGCATCGCTGGGGACAAGGACCGCCTGATCGATGAGGCGCATCCCTACCTGCCCATCCATCTGCACAAGACCAACTTCAGCAATTCGAAGATTGCGGTGGTCGAGCCGGGAGGGCGCGACTGCCTCGGGCAGGATCCGTTTCTGAGGGAGTATGCCGGGGAACGGCCCGAGGAGAAGCCGCACGCGAAGAAGAAGTGGGTCAACGACCTCGGGATGGAAAAGGAGACCTTTGGCCGACACACCGCCATCGAAAAGTCGGGCCGGTTCATCCACCGGTTCATTCTCGAGCCCGCTGTGGATGTCACGCCGGGGACGTCGCCGGTCAAGGCGAGGGTGCACGACAGCCATCCGGACCTCATCTACCCCTGGCCGGAGCACCTGTTCCACGCCGAGTTGCTCCTGGTGAGCTCGCACGGATGGCTGGGCGGATTCATGCGCGGCAACATGACCGATCCGTGGGCGAACGCCGTGCCCGACGAGGCCAAGAAGGCGTACAACCCCGACCGGGTGTACTTCAGCGTGGGAGAGGCCGCGACGCACGGCTGGGGATTCCGCGGACCGCTCTGGATCGTCCTCGCCCAATGCTCCACATTGAACGAGGCGACGTGGGGACTCTGGGTGAAGGTGTTTGCGAAGAGCGAGCCATTCGTCCGCGGCGTGCTGGCGTATGAGGAGGCGTCTCCGGACGCCGCCGGGTCCATCAACATCTTCAAGAACTTCTTCAACCACCTGGTGCAGGGCAAGTCGATGCTCCAGGCCTGGAAGTCCGCCAACACGGGACAGAAGTGGGCGGCCATTGTCCACCAGGATGCGATCGAAGACAAGATGCAGGACTGGCGTTCCTTCGAGCCGCTCAAGGACGCGCAGACCACGCCGACGCTGTCGTCGTACCGCGGCTACCTCCGGAGCGTTCCCGATGGACGAGACATCACCGAGACCGCGCCCCCGTTCCGCGTTCGGCTTCGAGCGCGCCTCCTGCTGCCACCGGATGATCGGGTCAAGATCCACGAGATCGACGCGGGGTCGCTCCATTCCGCGGGCTCGGCGATCTATGGCGGGTTTATCTACTGGGTGCACTTCATCGCGCCCACCGGCAAGCGCCTGACCGGCGCGACGCTCGAGTGGATCCACATCCGCGACACGTACCACAAGCAGTTCGCGCACGACAAGATGTGGGTGGACGTCATCTCGAGTTCGGAGCAGCCCGGAATCGGCATGACCTTCACGGGGTTCAACACCCGCAAGCTGAGCGTCAAGCTCAACGCCGATCCCAGAGAGGAGATCGCCATCGAGTTCACTGCCCGCCGCGGCAGGGATCTCGAGGCGGCGGGGCTCGAGCCCCACCATAGCTACCTGTGGATCCGTGCCTCGGTGACTCTCGAGGACGGCGCGACGCTCTCGCATGATTTCAAGACGATCGGCCTCGGGAAGTTCTAGCCATGATCGCGGCTCAGAACGGCCACGTCAGTCCGACGTACACCATCGCCGAATCGCGCCCGGGGTTGTCATCGTCCCCAAGGATGCGCGCGTTGGAGATGTGGTGCCAGCGCAGGCCCACGATCAGCCTCGCGCCTCCGGGGTCTAGCTCGTATGTTGCGCCCGCCCCCAGTCGCGGCAGGAAGTTCACGTTCGTTCCGTCAAGCGAGCCCTCCACCGGCACCTTGTCGGCGCTGAGCAGCACACCGATTCCGGCGTCGCCGAACACGGTCCACGGCCCGCGATGCAGGAAATGCCACCGGAAGATCGTCGAGAGGCTGGCGCCGGCGACGACGTCGCCCGGCTGGTCCAGCGCCCATCCCCCGCCTTCGACGATCCACTCCACGTCCTGGTCGAGGAACAGGCTCCAGGCGACGAACCCGTAGGCGTCCTCCGCCTCGTCAAAGTCGCTTGCGCCGCCCACTCCCGCCGTGAGCCACTGACTCCCCTTGGCGCCGAATTCCGCGCGGGCGGGGGGGGTGTCATCCAGGAAAGCGGCGCGATCCTGCGCCAACGCCGCCCAAGGAACCCGCTCGGTCTCGTCGGAGAGCGCTCGGCCGGGAATGCCCAACCCCAACCCGGCAAGGGCCACTCTCCACGCCGGGCACCGGGACGGACGCGACGTGCTTGTTCGAGCCATAGGCCAGCAGCGTAGCGTGTGCGCGTTGAGCCCGTCGAGGAGGCGCGTCATGATGGGTCAGGATCCGTCGGACGACCGGCGTCAGCGATTGGAAGAGCGGCAGACGTTCATGGAACGTGACATCGAGGACCTCCGGGAGGAAATCGCGTCGCTTCGTAGCCGACTCAGCGCTCTTGTGGAGCGGACTCGTCGGATCGAGGCGCTCGTCGGTCGGCTCGCCGAGGCGCCGCCCGAGCCGGACTGAGGCGGTCAAAGCAGCAAGGATCTGCCGGTCATTGCCTCCGGGACGTTCAAGCCCATGAGGTCCAGCGCGGTGGGCACGATGTCGGCGAGGCGGCCCCGATTCGCCCTGACCTCGGGCCTGAACCACCCGGAGACCTCGGTATCGCCGCGCAGGCGGCGGCCCTGGGCGCCCACGACGATCAGCGGGACGTCGTATGTCGTGTGCGCGGTGTGCGGAGAGTCGGTCTCGTCGTTCCACATCTGCTCGGCGTTGCCGTGGT
The DNA here is from genome assembly GCA_020639195.1 of Phycisphaeraceae bacterium. GTDB lineage: Bacteria > Planctomycetota > Phycisphaerae > Phycisphaerales > UBA1924 > JACKHB01. Next base: position 78,838 of record JACKHB010000003.1, read on the forward strand.
CGGCGGTGATGATCAGGGCCCCGCCGCGGGACACCGCCGCATCGACGATCCTGCCGACGCAGGCGTCGACCGTCTCGCACGCTCGCACGGCGGCTTGCAGGTTCCCGGTGTGGCCCACCATGTCGGGGTTCGCGAAGTTCACGATGACGACCTCCTCACAGTCGTCCGCGCCGAGCCGGCGGAGCACCGCGTCGCACACGCCATCGGCGCTCATTTCCGGGCGTAGGTCGTAGGTCGCGACCTTGGGGGACTGCACGATCTCGCGCGTCTCTCCCTCGAAGGGCTCATCGCGGTAATCGTTGAAGAAGAAGGTCACGTGCGGGTACTTCTCGGTCTCCGCGCAACGGAACTGCCGCAGGCCCAGGCGAGACCAGTAGGCGCCCGCGATGTCCTGCATCCGGGGCGGCTTGGGGAACGCGACGGACACGTACGGATCCAAGGCCTGCTCGTATGCGGTCATGCAGACGTAGCCGGCGAGCCGAATCCGCGGGCCGCGGTCGAACCCCTTGTCGCCCGTGTCCGGGGATGGCTTCTGCAAGCCGTGAAAGTCCGGGAGCACGAACGCGCGCGTGATCTCGCGGGTCCTGTCGCCTCGATAGTTGCAGAAGATGACCACATCGCCGTCTCGGACGGGCAGGGGCTCGCCGATCGTGCGGGGCGTCACGAACTCATCGCCCTTCTGGGTGGGTCCGATCGGGTTGGCGTACGCGTCACGGATGGCCTCGAGCGCCGAATCGAATCGCGGCACGTCCGGATCGCGGCCCGTGAGCGAGTCGTACGCCCGCCTCACCCGCTCCCATCGATTGTCCCGATCCATGGCGAAGTAGCGCCCGCACAGCGACACGATCCGCCCTACCCCGATCCGATCAAGGCGATCCTCGATCTGTCGGACGAACCCCTCGCCGGTGAATGGCCCCGTGTCGCGACCATCGGTGAAGAGGTGGAGCGCGACCCGATCCATGCTCGAGTCGCGGCACAACTCGACGCAGCCGAACAGATGGTCAAGCAGCGCATGCACGCCGGCGTCCGACGCGAGCGCGAACAGGTGGACGCTGCCGCCCCCGTCGCGAGCCCGCTCCACCGGCTCGCGGACGGCACGGTTCTTCAGGAACTCTCCAGATCGGATCGCCTTGGTGATGCGGACCGAGTCCTGATCCACAATCCGGCCTGCGCCGATGTTCTGGTGGCCGACCTCCGAGTTGCCCATCGTGCCCGTGGGAAGGCCGACGTCTTCACCGCAGGTCTTGACCAATGTCCAAGGCCACTCCCGGTGAAGGCGGTCGGCCACGGGCGTCTTGGCGAGCCCGACCGCGTTGTACGCGGCGTGCTCGGGATTGGGGTTGGCGCCCCAGCCGTCACGAATCACCAATACCAACGGCGCGTGTTCGGGCATGCGCGAGGGTAGGCCAGTTCATTCTCGTGTCAGCCCAGGTGCGAGAGCACCTCGTCGAAGTTCATGGCCTGGCCGGGCTCGCGTCCCTGCACCCACGTCACCACGCCAACAGTCTCACCCTCGGAACGCGCTTCCGGGCGGATCACGACCGTTCCGCGCCGAGCGATGTTCAATTCCGGCCAGTAGAGTCCGTATCCGCGGCACACGTCCCGATGCATGTCCGCCAGAAGCGTCTGCTCGAGGCCCATCTGCTCGGCCCACGCCTTGTGCACCGCAAAGCTGTCGCACGAGACGCCCACAACCTCGTACCCCGCATCCTTCCACCGCGCCAGCTCATCGGTGACGCACCGCATCTCCGTGCCGCACACGCCCGTAAAGTCCATCGGGTAGAAGCAGAGCACGACGCCGCCCCGCGAGAGCGCATCTGAGAGCCGCCACTCGTTGCGATCCTGATCCTTGAGCGTGAAGTCGGGCGCGATCTCACCTGGCGAGATCGGTGTCTCCCGGGGCGTGAGGTGGGGGTTGTTCATCGAGTGCTCCTGCTTCGTGTTGCGGTTCGTGGCGCGGTGACTATCCTACTCGTGAAGCCAGGATGGCTTGGGCGCGTCGAACGCCAATCCGAGCGGGAGGCTCCATGACGACCATCGATTCCATCCACGAGAGATACATCGAGACCACGCAGCGAGTCGCCGCGGCCGCTGCCGCCGCCGGTCGGCCCGCCGATGAGATCATTCTGGTGGCCGTCACGAAGTACGCCGAGCCCGACCAGATCAAGTCGCTGATCGATCTAGGGCATCGCGACTTCGGCGAGAACCAGGCCCAGCAACTCCAGCAGCGCGCCGCGATGATCCAGGAATACATGGATCGCCGTCGCGTCCTCCAGGGGCTGTTGCAGTCGCACGCCACGCAGCCCCTGTCGCCCGACGCGGGCCCGATCCGCTGGCACATGATCGGGCATCTGCAGAAGAACAAGGTGCGCCGGCTTGCCGACTCGGTGCGCCTGATCCACTCGGTGGACTCGCTGCGCCTGGCGGAGGAGATCCAGCAGGCCGGCCTCGCGTCGGATCGCGTGCACGAAGTGCTGATCCAGGTCAACGCCAGCGGCGAAGCCAGCAAATCGGGCTGTCCGGTGCCGGCCGTCGTTCCCCTGGCCGAGCAGATCGACTCGATGGTCAACGTGCGCCTCCGAGGACTGATGACCATGGCTCCCGAGCACGCCTCGTCCGGAGAGATCCGGCGCACGTTCGCCAGGACACGCGAGCTGTTCGAAGACCTTCGGCGAGCCGGGGTCTGCGACAGTCGGTGCAACCTGCTGAGCATGGGGATGAGCGGCGATTTCGAGCTCGCGATTTCCGAGGGCGCGAACCTCGTACGGCTGGGGTCGATCATCTTCGGAGAGCCCGCCGCGGATCGGTGAGATGCTCCCGCGCCGCCGTGGAGGGTTTGGGCGGAACGCGGCGCGAAGGGGCCGAAAGACCTGCTCGTTTCTACGCTAAGCCGAAGGTGATGCCAGCCAACGGGGAGCTCATGATGATTCGAGCCGCGGAGTGGATCGGGATCGGGATCGTCATGCTCGGCGGGTGTTCCTCCGCGCAGCGTCGTACCGCGTGGGAGCGTTCGTTTGCAGGGCAGGGGGTTGCCCCGGCGCCAACCAAGTCCGAGCCGGAGGTCGGGATCGCGACCTACGAGCGCCTTGAACGGAACCCCGAGGTCGAGGGCTGGACGCTGCTGGGCCGATCGGTGTTTACAGATGAGAAGGTGACCCCCGAGTCGCTCGCGGCGGGCGGAGCCATCAGCGAGTTCGCCAAGTCCATCGGGGCCCAGCGGATCCTGCTGGCGGATCGCGCCGCGGGCACCCAGAAGCGCACCCGCTACCTCCGAAGCGCGTCGCCCATCGCCCCCGGCGGCGGTAACTTCACCGCGCCTCGGCAGCCAACCTATCAGACCGATTCGGTCCCGATTACCGTCGAGGTAGAGGTGTTCGACACCATCCTCGCGTTCTACAGACGCGTCGAGGACGGCGGTTCCTGAGGCCGCGCAACTGCCACTCTGGCACACCCTCGGGCCGCTCCCTGACACACCCGGCAACCGCACTCCCCTCGCACGCTCTCACGCGTTGGCATGGCCTTTGCCCCTCCTTTGTGAATACCGAGGCGTGGAGCCTCAGGCACTTGGGAGACCAGCCATGCAGAACATCGTTCGCCGCACCGATTCGAACCAGGATATCTTCGACGCCGTCGTCAACTCGCTGTTCCGTCCGTTCGGAGGGCTCACCGCCGCTCCGATCATCGATGAGGGGAACCTCGCACTGGACATCGCGGAGACCGATTCCGAAGTGGTGGTCCGTGCCTCGCTTCCGGGCTTCCAGAAGAAGGACGTGGATGTCGAGGTCCACGACGGGGTGCTCAGCATCACCGCCAGCCGGAGCGAGGAGCATGAAGAGAAGAACGAGCGCTTCTACCGTAAGGAGCGGCGGATGGGTTCGGTGAGCCGCCGGGTCGCCCTGCCCGGCAGCATCGAGGGCCACAAGGCCCAGGCCCAGCTCAAGGACGGTGTTCTTGAGGTGCGGGTGCCCAAGACCGCCGAGGCCACGCCTCGCAAGGTCAACATCGGTTGAGTAAAGTCCGGGCCGTCGCGGCGGGCCACTCGAACTGGCCCGCCGCGTTCACACCGTCACGAGTGACTGGTACGCGGGAAGCTCGGCGCGAAGCCCCAGTTCCTGCTGGATTCGTTCGGCCAGCACTCGCCGCGCCGGGTCTTCGCCATGGTTGAGCAGCACGCGCGGGGAAGATGATCGCATCGCCCCGAGCCAGCCGATCAGTTCGCGCTGGCCCGCGTGCGCACTCAATCCCCCCAGCGTGTGCACCGTGGCCCGCACTCGGATCGACTCGCCCATCACGCGGACGGTTTGCTCCCCCTCCACGATCCTGCGACCGAGTGTTCCCTCGGCCTGGTAGCCGACGAACACAACGTGGGTCTGGTCGTTTCCGAGACCGTGACGCAGATGGTGGAGAATGCGCCCACCGGTGCACATTCCGCTGGCGCTGATCACCACGACTCCCCCGCCCTGAGAGTTGATCGCCATGGACTCTTGCGGCGTGCGTGTCATCTTGAGCCCAGGAAAATCCAGGCAGGTGTCGCCGGCCTGAATGATCGCCCAGGCGTCGTCGTCAAACAGATCGCGATGCCGGCGATACAGCTCCGTCGTGCTGATCGCCATGGGGCTGTCGAGAAAGACCGTCGGTTCAACGATCACGCCGTCGCGACGCAGCCGGCCGAGGTGATAGATGAGCTGCTGCGTGCGGCCCACGGCAAACGCGGGAATCAGCACCCTTCCTCGCGGCGTGCGCGCCTCCCCGAGTACGGACACGAGTTCCCGGATGGTGTCGTCGGCCGACCGATGGTCGCGGTCGCCGTACGTGGATTCGAGGACGATCAGGTCGGCGCGATCGAACGGGCGCGGGTCGCGCAGCAGGGGCGCTCCGCGGGGGCCGATGTCGCCCGAGAAGACAAGCGTCCGGTTGGATCCGTCCTCGGTGACTGTCAGGCACACGCTGGCCGAGCCGAGAATGTGGCCAGCATCCGAGAACCGAAGCACAACGCCAGGCGCAATCTCGCGCTCGTGCTGGTAATCGAGTCCCGCAAGGCGAGGCAAGATCGCCTCGACGTCCGGGATGGAGTACAAGGGTGACGTGAATCGGCCGCCGCGGTGGGCTCGTCTTCGGTTCGCGCGCTCGGCATCGCTCTGCTGCACGTGCGCTGCATCGCGGAGCAGAATGCCGCAGAGATCAATCGTCGCGGGCGTCGCCCAGATCGGCGCTGCGAACTCGTGCCGCGCGAGCAGGGGCAGCCGTCCGGAGTGATCCAGATGGGCATGGGTGAGCACGACGGCGTCGAGCTCTCGCGGCCGGATTGGGGGAAGCCGGCGGTTCCGCCGCTCCGCGGTGGCGTTGCCTTGATGGAGGCCGAAATCGACCAGCACTCGGGCGCGATCAGTCTCAAGGAGTGTGCAAGACCCCGTGACCTCACCCGCCGCGCCGTAGAACCGAAGTCGCACCGAGTTGCCTCCTCTGGCTCTGCCCGTCAGAGCGCGATGATAATGGAATGGACCCAAAGCGACAGGAGGGCCCATGCGGCTGTTTGTCATCCGCCACGGAAAGGCCAGAAAAGACTCGGACAGCGGTCTGGACGAGGATCGCGATCTGACCCCGCGTGGCGAGCGTCAGGCCGCGTACCTCGCGTCGATTCTGGCTCGACATCCATCGGCCCCACGCACCGTCATATCGAGCCCGGCCGTGCGAGCCCGCCGTACCGCCGAGCCCATCGCTGATGCGCTGGGCGTTGAACTAAGGCTCGACGACGCGCTTCGCGTGGATGAGCCCCCGTCGCCGGTGCTCGATCTCATCGCCGACGAACCGAATTCGATCGCGCTCGTCGGCCATCTGCCCCAACTGGGGCGGCTCCTGGCCATTCTGCTCGATGGGTCCTCGACGGGCGAGCGTGAATTGCGCACGGGCATGTGCGTCGAGATCGAGATCGGAGACTCAGGTCCTGCTCGACGGATCGCGGTTCACCGACTAGCCGACTAGCGATTCCGTCGTTCCTGACGCTGACGCTCACGCTCGATCGATCGCTCCAGCATCGATCGGAACATCTTCGCCTCTCCCGGGCTCACGCCGACGCTGGCGAGGTCGGCCTGGATCGCGGTGTGCCACCGGACGCCACTCTCGCGATAGCCCATGTCCTCGATGACGGCCTTCTGGATTCCAGGAAGGTGGCCGGCGCCGTAGATGATGGCCACGGATCGCACATCGGACTGCTCGGCCAGCACTCGCTTGAGATCCTCAATCACAACCTGATTGCGATCCTCGAGCAGAATCTCCATGAGGTCCGCCATCCCGCCGACCTGGGCTGCCATCAACTCGTCCGCCTGGGCCAGCATGCTCAAGAGCATCGCCTTGGTCATCTCCCGCAACCGCGGGCTGAAGCTCAGCAGCCGAAGCCCGAAGCCCGCCAGGCGGCCCATGATGCCACGGCCGGACAGGAGGTCGAAGAGCCCCTCGCCCTCGCCGGTGAAGCCCGCGTCGTCGAGCCGCTGCATCAACTGCTCGACACTCATGTCGCTGTTGCGCCAGTTCGGTCCCTCGTGGCTCATCGCCGCGAGCTGGAACTCCAGCCCGAGCGCGTCGGCCAGCTGCTGCTGGAGGCCCTCGCCGGTCGATCCCAGATTGACTGGCTCGGGTGCGTACACCGGCGAGACCACGATGTCAGCGGCCGTTCCCTCGCCGTCGAGTGCGCCGTCGGAGCCGAGACTCATGACGTATGGCACTCTCGTGCCGGCATCCGACGTGACCACGCCATAGACAAAGGGCTGCGACCACGCGTCGATCATCGCCGACTCGACCATCAGCCGGCCGCTCTCACCCGCGTGGTCCCTGAGATCCAGCAGCGTGGCGGGATATCCGCCCTCTCGCTGCGAGTGCTCCTGTATAAGCGTGCACAACAGCCGGGCGCGGTTGCGGCTCACGGTGGCTCGCACCTCGTCGCTTGGGCCCGTCCCCCAACGAGGGTCATTGCCGGCGCCGGGCCCGCCGACCCCCTCGAAGAGCACCAGGTCCTGCGCGTCGAGAAACTCCTGGAGTCCGTGGTAGAACTGCTGGTCCCCCACGTGAACCGCCGCGGCGAGGAAGATCGTGGGTCCCTGGCCCGACACTGGGCTGTAGGCGCGAATCGCAGCCTCGAGACGCGGCCGGAGCCCATCGTCGTCTTCGGCGACCCGCATGAATGACCCGATCTGTGCCGTCGCGGCCGAGAGGATCCCGCCCGCAAACCAACCAGCCAACGCCGCGGCAATACGCATCCGAACGCCCATCGAACCCTCCCTGCATCAAAAACGGACCGACCCCCAAGCCGAACAACGCTAGGGTCATGGTTCTTTCGGCGATTGATCGAAGGCGTTGCAGACCAACCATCGCTGCGATGCGTTCCGACCAGAGGGAGATTGGGCGCGTGAAGGACCCCAGAGCCCCCATTCCAGGCTGGATCCTCGCTCTTGCGCTGCCGGTCTCGGCCTTGCCCTCGTACCTGCCATCCCGAACCCGGAACCCGTCGTTTGCTCCTCAGAGGCGGGAGATCCTTGCGGAGCTCGATCGGATGGAGCGGAGTCCGCATCCACTCGAGCGGCCCGTGGTCGTCCTGGCCGGATGGCGCAGTCCGTTCTTTGTTGCCGCGGCGCTCCGCGAACGCCTCCGACGTTTGACCAGCCCGCGCGACGATGACTTTCTCTCGATCAGTTATGCCACGAAATCAGACATCGACGCGATCGCGGACGGGGTTGTCGAACGAGTCCGTGAGCGATGGCCCGTCGCACCGGAAGAGCCTCCGGTTGAGGTCGACGTCGTTGCACATTCGATGGGGGGCTTGGTCGCGCGCCTGGCCTCCTCTCCCGATCGGGCCGAATCCCATCGACTGCGCGTGCGCCGGCTCTTCACCCTCGCGACCCCCCATCGCGGCGCCAAACTCGCCCGACACATCGCGATCGATCCCGCTTCCCAGAACATGCGCCCAGGCTCAAGGTTCCTCAGGGATCTGGACGAGTCTCTCCCGTCTGCTGCGTTCGAACTCATCTGTTACGCCCACCTCAACGACCGGTGGGTTGGCGCCTCCAGAACCGCGCCGCACGGCCGAACGCCCATCTGGACAGGAGGAACTCGGTTCTTCAGCCACTACTCCATCACGTCTGACGCCGCGATCCTTGCCGATATCGCTCGCCGGCTTCGATCAGAGCCGCCGCTGGCCGGAGATCCCTCGGCTCCTCCGCGCGATTGAGCGATCAGCTTGACAGCAGGCGATGCTCAAGTCGCGCCAGCGCTCGTGCATCGGGACGCCCGGTGGGCTGCGACACGGCGGCCTCGATGGCGATCCGAAGCCCGCCCGGCGAGACGAGCAACGCGACCGGCTGCACGCTCTGCCGCGTTGCGAGCCGACGGACGAGCGCCCGATCTCGCCGGCCCAGCCCGAGCCGCCTGGCCAAGCTCCGAAACGCGTGCTCGCGAGGGTTTCGCGATACCGAACGGTGCCACCACAGCACCAACGCAGTCAGGGACGATGCGATCGCGATCGATCCAAACACGATCAGCACCGTCCAGAACCGCGACTCTTCCCCGCCGACCGGCGGCGCATCGGTGACGAGCCGAGGAGGGGTCTGCAGCGCCGTCGCCATGACCGATCTCATCGGGCGGCCTCCTGTTCCGGGCCGGCGCCTCGCCGAGCGCCACGACTCAAGTGCGCGCGCCGTCCCGGGTCTCGGCTGGACCATGCTCGCGCCGCCCGCTCGCCTCGCGCCGCCCTCCATCGAACTCTGGGGTCCGGATCAGCCGACGCGATCCCCTCGAGCTGATGCACAAGACCCGCGTGCGCCGCAATCGCCCCGCGCCGAGCGATCCGCTCGGCCACCCATGCCGCGGCGGCACGCGCATGAGCCGAGTCGTCGTTGAGCATCACCATCAGCGATCCGGCGGCATCTCCGTCGTACGGACCGGCGGGACCGTCAAGAAGTGCCGCGATCGCGTTGGCCCTGATCCGGTGGTGCGAGTCGAGTTTGAACTCCATCAACCTGGGGTGCGAGTGGGGGTCATTGCGCCACCGGCCGACGGCCTCGACGGCATTGGCCCGGACGCGTGGGTCCGCGTGTTCGAGGCAGCGCACCACCGCACCGCGCGACTTCGCGTCGGTCATGGACCCCAGCACACGAACGGCGATCGACGCCGCGCGAACCAACTCGGGGTCCGTCGAACTCGCGAGCGCAATCAGTTCGGTCTCGACCTGTCCGAGGATCGCTAGCCGCTTGGCGATCAGGACGGCCCCGCACGCCGCCGGGCCGTTGCCGCCACGGAGTCGCGCGCGCAAGTCCATGAGATACGCGTCCCGATCCTTCACAAACAGGTGCCGGGTCAGCAAGCGGGACGCGGCGGAAGTCACCGACCACGGATCATGTCTCGAGCGATCCTCGCGGGCAATGCGCCGAACGCTCGGGTGTGGGCTTCGGCTCAGCTTGCACAGCATCGTGGCTCGGGCCTCGGCGGCCGCGCCAACCGATGACCCCAGCCACCCGCGTACGCCCGCTGCGGACCATCGCATCGCGGCGTGACGAGCCACCCTCTCGTCGGCGTCCAGACTGAAGTCGAGGACGAGCGATGGAGGCGCTGCTCGGGCCGCGCCATGTCGGGCGAACCCATCTTCCTCCACCAACAAGGGCTCGAGCGCGAGCGATCGCGCGATCGCGTCGGCTGAGAGCGAGCGGATCCAGCGCGACAAACCGCGCCGAGCGTCAGTTGACAGGGCTGCGATCGTTGCCGGATCCGGCGCTGCGCCGCCCGGCGGCAGGCGTCGAGAGCCGCCCGCCTCGTCCGCCGGGACGTGCTCGATCCGAATCGTCGCCAGTCTTCGTCGTCGGGCCGGATGGAGCGCGAGGTGGCTCTGACAAAGCGTCACTTCGTGGTCACGTTCCGTCAGGGCCCGCGCGAGTCGATCCACACACGCGGCTCCGACGTCCTCGCGCGGCAGGAGCCGCAATGCCAGGGAGCGGACCACCGGAGCTCGCGACCAACGCAAGACCGACCGGGTTGCTCCCGACGCGGGGTGTTCCTCTTCGGCGAGGATCCGCGCGAATCGTGCCTCGGGGCCAACCTCGTCGATTTGGCTCTCCCGCGCCAGAAGGAGAAGGCCTCCGAGAAGCACGCCCTTCTGACGGTGCTCACCGAATCTCCGCGCCCCCTCCACGACGACCCGAGCGATCTCGAGCCTCGCCGAGGGCGACCATGGCTGAAGGGCACCGACTGCTTCTTCGCCGAGACGGAATTCCGGCTGAAACGACTCCGGTCCGGATGTGGAAGAAGCCAGTGCGGCAGCGAACGTCAGGAGGGTGGCGTCCGCCCGTCGAGCCCCCGCGTCGTTGCCCCCAACCAACACTTCCAGCACAATCGCGGCCATGGCTGGATCACGCGAGTGTTCCGCGAGCAGGCACACGCCGTCCTGTGCGGTCCGATCCGCGCGACGGAGCGCTCGAGCGCTGGCTGCGGCCCATCGTCCCTCCCCGACTGTGACCCCGACCCCGCGGGTCTCGATGGCCAGATTTGGCCAACCCCGGACGACCGCCTCAAGCGACTCGAGCGCGAGCCGAGATCGCCTGGCGGCAGCCAGCTTCGACCAACCACCCGCCCGAGACGGCTTGGGCACGCTCGGCCGAACGGCCAGCTCGAGCAGTTCCAACGACAGGGCTTCCCGCTCGGAATCCGGAGCGACCTCAAGGGCCTCAATCAACGCCGCGAGCCGAACTCGGGGCGGAAGGCTCCGCACCAGCCCGATTCGATGATGGAGGCCCACTTCGCTCATGGAAAGCACCGGCGGTGGATACCAATTCGGGACGAGACTGGTACGAACGCCATTTGTAGTACTCCGCGCTTGACTGGGCAGCATATCTTGTGGCATGATGGGGTCGCAAGCCGATTCCGACCGTTCACCCAGTGTTTTCCCTTGTTCGCCTCGTTTCTGTGTTGGTCACTAGACCGAATCGAGCCAGAGACTACAGTCGCCGTTGGTTCTGGAGGGGGCCTCAAGGGGAGCGAGTGACGCTGGGCCGCCCGTCAATGGCGGCCCGAATCGCACTGACGCGATCTCCGGAGGACGCAGGATGAGCACTCCCATCAAGTCCAGTTCACTCCAGACGTACCAGACCATCGTGTACGACCGCGCGCTGCACCCCGAGCTCTTTCAGCTCCGGGATCGGCGGATCATCCGGCATGCGGGGTATTCCCTCGAGAGCTGGCTGATGCGGGGAGGCCACATTCTGCGGTTCGAGTATGACGGTCATTGCGCGACGGAACTGGTCACGGATCAGGAGAGCAATCTGCCGGCAACGGGGGTCATCCAGGCCTTCTTGTGCGCGGGTGAGCGCGACTACGAGCACACGTTCGCGCGGTCGAAGATCACGTACATGACCAGCGTTCAGACCGAGACATTGTCGGAGAACTTGTACCAGGCCACCTACGAGGAGATCAGCGAATTGGCCCGGTGCGAGGGGGCCTTGCGGAGCGACTGGTCCGTGGACGAGGGGCGCTGCCTGAGCGTGCTCGACGTCCAGCGGTACAACCACGAGGTGCACGCCCAGGCGTACCACATGATCGCCGCGGGCGGGCTGGTCCTGCGGACGCAGACGATCTTCGAGCATCGTTAGTCGGCCTTGAGTTCCGGCACGTTCGCGCCGACAATACCGGCGATGGCGACAGCCTCCTCCACGATGGGCCTTCGAATTCGACGGCCCCGGCCGGGCGCTTGACGCGCGCCGGAGCGGGGCGTTCCGGCCGTCGGATCACCTTTCCATACCATGACCGCATGCCGCGATCCGGAAGCAACCGGGCCGCGACGAGGATTCCGCCATGAGCACGAGCAATCCAGCTCCAGCCGCCTCGAAGGGAGGCGGCGGGGGGAAGCGCGACGGTGGGCGCTACAGCCAGACGCTGCACCTGCCCCAGACCGACTTTCCGATGCGGGCGGGTCTCGTCGAGAATGAGCCGGCGAGCCTGAGGCGTTGGGAGGCGGGCGACGTGTACGGGCGGCTCCGTGCGCGCGGACCCGGCCAGCCGAAGGGCCGCTTCATCTTCCACGATGGTCCGCCGTACGCCAATGGCTCGATCCATCTCGGGCACCTGCTGAATCGGTGTCTCAAGGACTTCGTGGTTCGGACGCGCGAGATGGCCGGGTACGACTGCCCGTTCGTTCCGGGCTGGGATTGTCACGGCCTGCCGATCGAGCACAAGGTGATGACCGAGCTTGTTGAGTCCGGGCGGCTCAACGCGCTCGACGGGCTCGGCGAGGACGCGCGCCGGCTGGCGATCCGGCGGGAGTGCGAGGCGTACGCCCGCAAGTTCCAGGCGCTGCAAGCGGGGCAGATCCAGCGCTTGCTCTGCGGCGGGGACTATGCGCACGTGTACATGACGATGCACCGGGCGTACGAGGGCGCCGTGCTGGAGACGCTGGCGGGCCTGGTGGAGCGGGGCTTGGTGTTTCGCGCGCTCAAGCCGGTGCACTGGTCGATCGCCAACGAGACGGCGCTGGCGGAGGCGGAGCTCGAGTACGAGGATCGGGACGATCCATCCGTGTACGTGGACTTTGAGGCGGCGGATGGGGTAGCGGTGTACGACGCGTTTGGCCTGACGGGGGAATTCACCACGGAGGGCACGGAGGAAGAGGAGGGTGGAGAGGGCGATGACGCGAGCTCGGCCCCGCGCCCGGGGCAACGGCCGCTGACGCGCCCGAGCTTCATGATCTGGACGACGACGCCGTGGACGCTGCCGGCGAACATGGCGATCGCCGTGCACCCGCGTTTCGAGTACGCGCTGGTGTGGATGGATGGGACGGTGACGGTACTCGCGGCCGAGGCGGTCGAGCGCGTCGCCAAGACCGTCAAGGCCGATCGCGTGGTGGTCCTGGCCACGACGATGGGGGACCGGCTGCTCGGGCTGCGGTATCGCCATCCCATGCGCGAGGCGCCCGTGGCGCTGGATGGCGCGGACCTCTCGCGGGTGTGGACGATCGTCGGCGCGGAGTACGTGACGCTCGAGGATGGCACGGGGCTGGTGCACACGGCGCCGGGGCACGGGGCCGAGGACTTCCACACGGGCGTGCGCGAGGGCATCCCGACGTACTGCCCGGTGCTGGAGAACGGGACGTACGACGGCACCGTTCCGGACTGGCTGCGCGGGCTGGACGTGTTCAAGGCCAACCCGCTGATCGTCAAGCGCCTGACCGACAGCGGGCACATGGTCTTCCACCACGAATTCCGCCACAGCTACCCGCACGACTGGCGGAGCAAGACACCCGTGATCTTCCGCGCGACGGAGCAGTGGTTCATCGGCGTGGATCGCCCCCTCAAGGGCGCGGACGGCATGCTGCGCAACGCGGCGTTGCGAGCGGTCGAGCCCGGCGGAGTGCGTTTCGTGCCAGAGTGGGGGCGAAACCGCATGCGCGGCATGCTCGAGAGCCGGCCGGATTGGTGCATCAGCCGCCAGCGATCGTGGGGCCTGCCGATCCCGGCGTTCTTCTCGGCGCAGGGCGAGTGCTTGATGACGGCGGCGAGCGTGCGAGCCGTGGCGCGGCTGGTGCGCGAACGAGGCTCGGACGTCTGGTTCGAGGCGGGCCCGGAAGACCTGCTGGCGTACTACGACGCCGCGGCGGATCCGGACTGCCCGCCCTCGCTGGCCGAGGCGCGTGGGCAGTTCCGGGCGTCGTTGACCAAGAGCCGCGACATTCTGGATGTGTGGTTCGAGTCGGGCTCGTCGTGGAACGCGGTGATGCGGGAGCGGTCGGATGGCGAGGACTTTCCCGTGGATCTCTATCTGGAGGGGTCGGACCAGCACCGCGGCTGGTTCCAGGCGTCGCTGCTGCCGAGCCTGGCGATCACGGGTCGGCCGCCATTCAAAACGCTGCTGACGCACGGTTTCATCGTGGACATCGACGGGCACAAGCTCAGCAAGAGCAAGGGCCACACGATCGAGGCGATGTTCGAGAAGTACGGGGCGGACGTGCTGCGCTGGTGGGTAGCGGCGGCGCCGTACGAGGGGGACGTCAAGGCCGACGATACATTATTTGAGTTCGCCAGCGACAGCTATCGCAAAGTGCGCAACACGCTGCGGTTTATGCTGAGCAACGTGGGCGGCGACGCGTCCAGCGCGGGCGATCCCGGCGAGATGCCGGCACGGTCCATCGACGCGTGGGTGCTCGGCGAGTACAACCGCGTGGCGGCGGAGGTGGAGCGATCGTACCTTGAGTACGACTTCAAAGCGGCGCAGCAGGCGCTGTTCACGTTCTGCTATGAGACTCTCAGCGCGGTGTATCTCGCGGCGGTCAAGGACCGGCTGTACTGCGACGCGGCGGACTCGGCGCGCCGCCAGCGCACGCTTCGGACGGTCCGGGCGCTGGCCGACGGGCTATGCCGGTTGCTGGCGCCGATTCTCTGCCACACGGCCGACGAGGCGTTCCGCACGCTGCGAGGCGCGAGCGCGGACGACGCCGAGACGTGCGTGCACGTGGAGCGGTTCATCATGTCGTTCGACGCCGCACCGGATCCGGGATGGGCGCGCGTGATGGAGGTGCGCGAGCAGGGGCTCGCGGCGCTGGAGCGCGCCAAGGCAGATGGGATCAAGAACCCGCTCGACGCCGGGCTGGTGCTGCCGGATCCAGAAGGGGTGCTCGCGGGATTCGATCCGGTCGATCTCGCTGATGTGTGCGGCGTGAGTCTTGCGGAACTGGATCCAAATGGCGGCGAGGTCCGCGTGCGGGACCTGCGGGAGACGTATGCCCGCTGTGAGCGTTCGCGCCGGCGCGGGCCCGATGTGCGCGAGAGGTCCGACGGGGGCGTGCTGAGCGATCGGGATGCCGCGGTCATCGGCGTCCGGTAAACCCGACGTTTCACGGTGGGTGGGGCCGTGGCACTCCGTTTCCGGACCTAAGGGTGTCGTGCGCCGGCAACGGTTGTGGAGACTGCACTGCGCGCCCGTCCGCGGGATCACGCTGCCGTCGTTCAGTTTGGGGCACGGGGGGTCGATCCCGGGGGAATGAGCGACACCCCCGATTCCCACGAGAAGAGCATCACTCAGGTTGATGCCCTCGGCGTGCTCGTGCATGAGCTCAATTCGCTGCTCGACGGCTCGATGCGATGCCTGGCCCTGGCGCAGCAGGCGCTGGGCGGCAGCCCCGAGATCTCCGCGCGAACCGTCGAGACCCAGCGGCAGCTCGAGACCGTGCATCGCGCGATGGATCGGATGGCGGAGTTGGTGCACTCGGCGATGTGCGGCGCCGCGAAGTCCATCGGCTCAACGGCGATGGGCACGACCCGCGCCGTGAGCGTGTCGGAGGCGGTGCACCACGCCGCCGAAGTGTGCCGGCCGCTCGCGAGCGAGCGCGGGGTTCAGCTCTCGGTGCAAGTGGGGCTGGGCCTCGACATGATCGCCGCGGGGCCAATGTATGCGCTCGTCCTCAATGCGATGAGGAATGCCGTGGAATCGGTCGGTAGGACCCGTCGCGGAGGTCGCGTGTCGATCCTGGCGTCGGCCGTGCCGACGGGGGCCGGGGCGCTGCTCGAGATCGAAATCCGGGACGACGGCGAGGGGCTGCCCGTGGGAGTCGAGCCGGCGCGTCTCTTCAGGGCGGGCGTGAGCACCAAGCCCGGTGGGAGCGGCATTGGTCTGTCGATCGCGGCACAGATCGGCGCCTCGATGGGCGGTTCAGTCGAGCTGCTGCCGGTGGGGATCCAGGGAGCGCCTCGCGGCGCCACGTTCCGGCTCCGGTGCCCGATGCCCGAGGCGCTGGGAGCGCCCGCTCGCTCCGGTGGGGGCGAGGGATGAAGCCGGCCCGCGTGCTGGTGGTGGACGACGACGCAGTCGTGCGAGAGTCGATCGCCGGCCTGCTGCGGGCCGAGGGGCACGAGGCCGAGTGTGCGGCGAGTGGGCAGGATGCCCAGTCTGTGCTCGACGAGGCGATGGCAGATCGTCGAGAGTTCGACGTCGTCATCTGCGATGTGGTGATGCCGGGCATGAGCGGGATGGACCTCTTGCGCTGGATCCGGCGGCAGCACCCGGCGACGGCCACCGTCCTGCTGACCGGATATGGCTCGATCGAGTCGGCCGTCGAGGCGCTGCGGCTGGGGGCGTCGGACTATCTCACCAAGCCGGTGCTTGACGCGGAGCTGCGCTGCTCGATCGAGCGGGCCATGCGCGAGCGCATGCTCCTGAGCGAGAATCGGAGGTTGCGCGCGAGCCTCGATGCGGGCGAGGCGCTCGAGGGGATCGTGGGGACGGACCCGCGGATGCGAGAGGTCTTCCGACTGGTCGAGGCGGTCGCGCCAAGCCGGACGACGGTGCTGATGACCGGCGAGAGCGGGACGGGCAAGAGTCTCGTGGCCCGGGCCATCCACCAGCGTAGCGATCGACGAGATGGGCCGTTTGTCGAATTGGCGTGCGGGTCAATCCCCGAACCCCTGCTCGAAAGCGAGCTGTTCGGCCATGTGCGCGGAGCGTTCACGGGTGCGCACGCGGACAAACCGGGGAAGTTCGAGGCGGCGCACGGAGGAACCATATTCCTCGACGAGATCAACAGCGCGAGCCCGGGCATGCAGCTCAAGCTGTTGCGTGTGCTGCAGGAGCGGACGTTCGAGCCGGTGGGCTCGAGTGAGACGCGCGAGGCGGACGTCAGGGTGCTCCTGGCGGGGAACCAGCCGCTGGAGGAACTGGTTGCACGCGGAGAGTTTCGACAGGATCTCTACTACCGGATCAACGTCGTGACGATCGAGTTGCCGGCGCTTCGCGAGCGGATCGCGGATATCCCTGCCCTTGCCGAGAGATTCCTGGTCGAGTTCGCATCGGATCTCGGTCGGCAGATCGTGGGCTTTACTCCCGAGGCGGTCGAGGCCATGCGGCGCTATCGATGGCCGGGCAACGTGCGGGAGCTGCGCAATGCAATCGAGCGCGGGGCGGTCCTGACTCGGGGGCAGACCATCGGTGTCGATGATCTGCCGCCGGCCGTGGCAGGAGATGGACCGCTCGTGCCGACGCCACCCGCCGCGGAGGCGTTTCGGCCGATGCCCCTGGAGGAAGCGATGCGAGGGCCCGAGCGGCGCGTGATCCTCGGCACGCTCAAGGCATGCGGCTGGAATCGAACGCGCGCGGCCCAGACCCTCGGGATCAATCGCACGACGCTCTACAAGCGGATGCGGTCGCTGGACATCGATCTCACGCGTGACCGGCGGGTGGATGCCTCAGTCGAGGGCTGACTCGAGGCGGTCGATGTTGTCGCGCATCACCGAGAGGTAGTCAGCCCCGGCGAGCTGATCGGTCTCGCCCAGCAGTTCGCATGGGCTGAACACCACGCTTTGCACATCGAAATCGCTCTGGAGCGACTGGGACGTCGCAGAGAGCGGTTCGGACTCCCATAGCAAGAGTCGGGGCGCCCCCTGGGGTGCGCCCTCGAGCGCGTGGGAGATGGCGCTGCGTGCCTCCTGGTCGAGCTCGGCCTCGGGATCGAGTGCGAGGTTGATGATCGTCCAGCCCTGGCGCCGTGCGAGGTAGTTGTACGCCGGATGGGAACAGAGGATCACAACGCCAGCGAGCCGTGGCGTGATCTCCTTGATACGAGTGTCGAGAGCGTTGAGATCTCTGGCCAGCGTATCGAAAGATGACCGGAACGCTGCGGCGCGATCGGGCCACCGCGCGATCATCGCATCGCGGATCGCTTGCGCCTGGAGTCGAGCGTTGACTGGATCAACCCAGGTGTGGCCGTCGATGCCCTCGTGGGTGTGCGCGCCCCCGAGGCCGTGGCTGTGGGTGACGGCCTCGAAGGTAATGAGCGGATCGGGGAGGGCGGCGGCCGAATTCACGATGTGTGAGTCGGGCAGGCTCACCGTCGCGACCCACTTCTCGAACTCCGCGCCGTTGATGATGATCATGTCGGCCCGCTGATATGCGGCGATCTGGCGATCATCGGGCTGCCAGAAGATGGCGTCCTCGTCTTCCGGGACGGGGCACGACACGCTCACAGATTCTCCGCCGATGCGCTGCGCGAAGTAGAGCGTCGGGTAGAACGTGGTCATGACCGTTGGCGTGGCCCAGGCCGGAGGCGGGGCGTCATTGGATGCGTTCCTGGGCGCGCTCCTTGGCGTCTCATTGCCGCCGCACGCGGCCAGGGCGAGACAGAGCGCGATCGCGGCGGAGCGGAGCGACGTGTGCACGGCGAAATCCTCCTACAGCGACTGTATGAGATTGGGGGCCAGCGCGATCGCCCCAGCCGAGGCGGCCAGGCCGATGACGGCGCCGACGGACATGATCATCACCATCTCGGTGACGAGCATCCCAAGGACGGTAAAACGCCGACATCCGAGTCGATTGAGCGTCAGCATCTCGCGGGCGCGAAGGCGCATGGAGAGGAGGATGACCAGGGCGATCAGCAGGCCGGTGGTCGCTCCCATGAGAATCGCGATCGCGTCGAGGAATGACTTGATGCGGAACACGTACGAGAGCAGATCGTCGATGACCTGCGAGGGCACGACCATCTGCCAGGCGGGGGACGCGTTGAATCTCGCCCTGAGGATCGTTGCGGCCTTCTCGTCGCGGGGAAGGACGATGATCGCCGAGAGGGGCAGGGCCTCCCGATCGCCGTGGATGTGGAAACTCGCCGCGTTCTGAGGCGTGATCTCGTTGTACTCGATCAACGCGCCGCTGATGGAGATGTGGGATTCCGTCTGGGCGAGCAGCGTTGCACGATCGATGGTCTTGGGGTCGTCGTGCCCGTGCGCGGCGCCCTCGAGGACCCAGGCCGTCTTGAGGTCCGTGAAGATGACCTCGTCGTCGGGGAGACCCGACGGGGCCAGCACGCCGGTGATGCGCATCTTGAGCGCCGGCGGCTTGGAGATGTCGTACACCTCCCGCTGATCGGAGTACAGGTGATCACCTTGGGCCAGGCTCAGCCTGCGGGCGACGCTCGAGCCGAGCACGCAGTCTCCCAGGCGGAGAGGCAGGGTGCCGGACGAGGGAGTGAGGCCGCGGAACGCGAAGTATTCCGTCGCGATGGCCACAATCGGCACGTCTTGAGCCGTGAATCGGGCGTTGAGTGGGATCGGCACGCAAAGGGAGTCGGACGTGAGTTCCTCCGAAGCCCTCAGGGGAATGGTGGATACCCCGCCGCGACGAAAGTAGAGGGCGGTCAGGGTGAGATCGAAACGGTTTCCCTTGCTACCGGCGACCAGCGGGGTGGAGGTGGCTCGCGCGGTGAGCGTGTGCCGATAGCGGGCCATAAGCGTCTGGACAGTCAGCGGCAGGAACACCGACAAGCCAATGCACAGGGCGATGATGCCGGTGCGAAGCGGGTGTGCCAGCGCGTGGCGGAAAGACAGGCGCCAGATGGCCGGCCTCATCGGACGGGCTCCAACCTGGCGAGGCTTGTGACGTCCACGACTCGATCAAATCGGTCCAGAATCGCGTGGTTGTGTGTGACCATCAGCACCGCCGCGTCGTGGGCTCGCGCCTGGTCAAACAGGAGGTCGAGCGTGGTGTCGGCGGTGTGAGGGTCGAGGTTCCCCGTCGGCTCATCGCACATCAGCAGCGAGGGCGAACCCAGAAGCGCACGAGCGATCGCGATGCGTTGGCGCTCACCCTGGCTCAGGCGGCGCGGCCGGCGCGGCAGCGTATGGGCCACGCCGAGCCTGTCGGCCAGATCTCGGGCCCGACGCCGGATCTCGGCGGTTGCCCGAAGGCCGCCAGAGACGAAGAAGGGCAGGAGGATGTTGTCGAGCGAGCTGAGGTATTCGAGGAGTTCGAATTCCTGGAACACCATCCCGATCTCGCGAGCGCGGAGTGCGCGGCGATGACCGTTACCGAGGTGGGAGATTCGGTGCCGGCCGAGTCGGACCTCGCCGGATTCCGGAACCAGGATTCCGGCGATCAGGTGGATAAGGGTGGTCTTGCCGGACCCGCTTGGGCCGACGCAGGCCACGTGTTCGGCGCGGGCGATTGACAGCGAATCGATCCGCAAGGAAAACGCGCCGGGCCCGGGGTAGGAAAACCGGACGTCGCTGAGTGAAACGAGGTCGCTCATAGCTCCCCGGGGACCGGGGCAGGCGCGCGCTGCGAGGTGTCCTCGCCGATCTGTCCGGCGGCGACTCGGAACTGCTCGAGCACGGTCGTCGCGCCGATGCGCCAGCCCGATTTCGACTGCTCGACCGTATACCGCGCGCGGTACTCGTTCGTTCGCCAGTGCGAATGGCCATAGTGATAGACGACGCCGTCGACCTGCCATCGGGCGTCCACATCGAACGACACCGAGCCGGCGGCCGGATCTGCCCGGGCGGACTCCAGCGAGGCGTCAACCAGCCGAACCTCTTGCACGCGGCTCACGGCGCCGCCCTCCTCCTGCATGATCAGACTCTGAAAGATCTGGTTGTACAACTCATCGAGCAGGTCGCCATCCACACTTCGGGCGAGCGCGTCGTAAATGGCGCTCTCGTTGTCATAGTCAAAGGCGCGGTAGATGTTGGCATGCAGGGGCGAGAAGATGGCGATCGCCTCGATCTCACTCGGCAGGCGCGGCCCCTCGGCGAGCCGACGATTCCACGAGATGCTGCCCACATCGCGGGCCAGGAGCGCACCGACAAGCAGAATCGAGCCGCCGACCATGAGGGCCAGTCCCTGGCGCCGGATCTGCTTTCGTGCCCCTGCGACTGCGATCCAGCCGACCAATCCCAGTAGGCACAGGGCCGAGAGCGCCGGGACTCGCACGACACCGGGTTTGAGCGGCGGAAGGTCTGGCACCGACAAGAAGCGGTCTTCCGGCCTCAACCCAGAAGCGGTCCAGGAAACGACCGGCTCGGTGTGGGTGAAACGGATGATTGAGAACTGGCCCTCGGCGGTCAGTTGAGCCTCGACGACCAGCGGCTGGGGAGATTGGCCGGGTTCCGCATTGATCTCATCGGGTGGAAAGCCTGCCCAGGTCATCGACACGGTCTTCGGGGGCGACTTCGCGGAGTATCGCAGGTCGATGCGCACACGCAACAGTCCGCGGGCGCCAGTCCTTGGAAACAGCGGAAGGAGTTCCGGCTCCGGCCGCACCACGGCGAACGACTCGAGAGTGGGCGTGACTTCGACCCCATCGATCACCACCGGGTGCCGTTCGCGGAAATACGAGAACAGGGCGTCTCGAACGTGCGCCTCTTCGACGGGATGCACCGCTGCGGCGTTCTCCCGGGTCGTGGGGCAGACCGAGTCCAGAAACACGAGATTCAAGGCGACTTCGAATCGGACTCCAGTGTCGTCAATCGTGATGCGAACGTCGGCATGGGCGCCGTCCTGGGGGTGGGCCAGCGCACGAGGGGCCGAGCCAAGCAGCATCAAGGCCAAGAGGCAAACAAGCGGCCGCGCGATCATGGACATTTCGGCTCCGGCATGGGCCGGAGGCGTCCCGGCGTCACGTGCCGACAAAGTGGAGAACAGGCAACCTCGTGCGGGCTGTGCTGTTACCATCCTATCGCCGCCCCCGTTCGGGGATGCGGGATGACGACCTGGAGGGAATCCATGGAACCGATGAGCCGCCGTTCGGGGATCGTGTTGCTGTCGCTGGTCGGCCTCGCCGGCTCGGCCGTCGCCCAGCAGGCGGCGCCGGCCGATCCGATCTCCGCGGCCTTGGCCGAGGTGCCTGAGGATGTTCGAGTCTACAACGACCACCTTGTGACCCTGGCCAGCCCGTTCATGGAGGGCCGTCTGCCCGGCACGCACGGCATGGAAGTGGCGTCCGACTACATGGAGCACTACTTCCGCGAGGCCGGGCTCCTTCCCGCGTTCGACCTCGTTGAGACCGCCGCGGATGGGTCGGAGGTGATCACGCCGCGGGCCAGCTATCGCCAGGCATTTCCTTTGGGAGGCAACTCGAAGGTCACGCGAGAATTCCTGACTGCCTTCGCCAATGGAGAACAGGCGTCCTTTGCCGCGGGCTCGGACTTTGTCGTCAGCACCGTGGGCGGGTCCGGACGCGTCGCGTCGCCCATGGTGTTCGTTGGCTACTCGATCGAGAACGGCCCCAACGGTTACTCGAGCTATGGCGACGATGTCGATCTCACCGGCAAGGTCGCGGTCATGCTCCGGTTCGAGCCCATGGACGAGAACGGGCACAGCCGGTGGAACGACGGGGGTGCGTGGTCGGCGGCCGCGGGCCTGGACCCGAAGATCGCCGCGGCCGCGCGCCGCGGAGCGTCCGCGGTCATCCTGATCAATACGCCCGGCGCGGATGACCCGCGGGTCGGAGAGATCCGCAGCGTCCGTGGCTTCGGAGGGACGCCTTCGGGCATTCCGGTGATCGTCATGTCGCCCGAGGGGGCGGCCAAGCTCATCCGCGCGACCGACCCGCAGAAGCGATCGATCGAGCAACTCCGCAGGCTGGCGGACGAGCAGACCACCGTTGTTGCGCTCAATGGCGTTGCCACCATCGACGCCCAGATCGATTACTCGCCGTTGATGGCGGAGAACATCGGCGGCCTCATCCCCGGGCGCGGCTCGCTCAAGGACGAGATCATCGTCGTGGGGGCCCACCTTGACCACCTGGGGCTGGGAGCTTTCGGCTCTCGCGCGTCGCAGGACCAACAGGGTACGACGCTGCATCCCGGCGCGGACGACAACGCGTCTGGCAGCGCGGGCATGATCCTCATCGCCGACTGGCTCACCGAACAGTACGCCAACCTGCCGGAGGACGCCAATGCCCGCACGGTGCTCATCATGGCGTTCAGCGGCGAGGAGTCCGGGCTCAACGGCTCTCGCTATTACACCCAGCATCCGATCGTTCCGATCGAGCAGCACGCGCTGATGCTCAACTTCGACATGATCGGCCGCATCATCAACAAGCGCCTCAGCGTGTCGGGCGTGGGAACGGCCGAGGGGATGGAGGAGTGGCTCCAGCCCTTCTTCGAAGACTCACCCCTGGACATCGTGCAGAACGAGGGCGCTGGCGGCGGAAGCGATCACCTGCCCTTCCTCCAGGCGCAGGTGCCCGTCCTGTTCGGCATCATCGCGGACTTCCATGGCGACTACCACACCCCCGCGGACGTCAGCAGCAAGATCAATCGAGTCGACGCGGTGAGCGCGTCGCGCCTCTTCAGCGACATCACCTTCGCCGCGGCCCAACGCAACGAGACGTTTGTCTTTCGCAACGCGAGCCCCGCGGCCCGCCCCGGCCAGGCGACACGGGGAGCCTCTCGGGTTCGGGTCGGCGTGATGCCCGGCAACTACGACGGTGATGGCGGGGGCGTCCTGCTCTCGGATGTGTCCGCCGGAGGGCCAGCGGAGTCCGCCGGGCTGACCGGTGGCGATCGCATCACCTCGTGGAATGGCAAAGAGGTGGCGAACATCGAGGCATGGATGGGCATGCTCGCAGAGCACGCTCCCGGCGACAAAGTGGAGGTGGGATTCGTGCGTGACGGGAAGGAGATGACCGCCACACTCACCCTCGAAGGTCGCTAGCCGAAGGACGCTCGATCGATCAGGATTGAGGGAGTCGCCGGCACCCGGGTGTCGGCGATTTCAATCTGGGAAGATCGCGATGCTCACGTGACCTCGGAGTGACTCTCACCCTCCCGGATCTCGTCGAGCAGGTCCACCGCCCGGCGAAGGTGGGGGATCACGATGGAACCGCCGACGATGAGCCCGACGTTGAAGATCTCCCAGAGTTGCTCGTCGGTGCAACCAAGCTCCTTGCATCGAATGACGTGGTAGGCGATGCAATCATCACACCGCAGCACCATCGACGCGGCCAACCCCGCGAGTTCTTTGGTCCGCTCATCGAGCGCACCGGCCTCGTAGGCTTTGCCGTCCAGGGCGAAGAATCGGTTGGTGACGAGACTCTGCTGATCGAGGATGCGCTGGTTCATCCGCTCGCGATATGCGCGGAACTCGGCGAGACGCGACATCTCGTGGTCCTCCGAAGCGTCCGGCTCGTGTGAGCGGCGCACCGAATTGATCGCCGGTTCGCGCGGTTTTTCAACTACAGCGCGGCGGTTCATTCTCCCGGATGCCACAGGCCATCTGCCGATTGCGCAACCCGCCCCAGCAACTCTGCCACCGCGGCCTCGAGTTGAGGGTCTCGCCCGGCGGCCTCGTCCGCGGGCGTCTGGGGCACATCGACGTCCGGCACGGCGCCGTGGTGCTCCATATCCGTGCCGTCGGGGAGATACCAGCCCCTGAACGGCAGGCGCACACTCGTTCCGTCGATCAGTCGGGCTGCGCCTGTCGAGATCACCCCGCCAAACGTCTGCGTGCCGACGAGCCGGCCGCGTCCGATGGTCTTGATCGCGTGCGCGAAGATCTCGGCGTTGCTGAAGGAGTGCTGATTGATCAGCACAGAGATCGGCCGCTGATACGCGTAGATCAGGCGGCGATCGCGCGGATAGGCGTCCGGGAACGCATCGCGCTTGCTGGCGCCTCGCGGCACGGTGATTGCGTGGCGCGGGGCCGTCAGGGATGCGAGCAGGATGTCGGTCGTCCAGCCGCCTCCGTTGTCCCGGACATCGATGATCAACCCCTCTTTGCGGTGGGCCGCGGCGTACAGGTCTCGCTCGAAGTCCCGCACCGAGGGCTCGCTCATCCCACGGATATGAAGGTATCCAAGCCTTCCTCCGGAGAGCGCTTCGACCTCCGCGCGCCGATCGAGCACCTCCTGCTCATAGGCCATCGATGTCAGCGCGCCGTATGAGATCGGCTCGATAAGCACGAGCCGGGGTTCTCCCGTCGGGCCGAGCACGTCAACGAGTACCTCCCGCCCGGCACACCCACGAAGCGCATCGCGGAGGTCGCGCGCGGGCAGTTCTTCGGCGGTCAGCGCGAGGGGTTCACCCTCGACCGCAACGATCACGTCGCCTTCTCGAATTGCAGACACCTCCCGTGCAGCCGGAGATCCCTTCAGCACGCGGGTCACCCGGTAACCACCCGGGGCGGGCTCGGTGTCCACCCCGAGATGTCCGATGGACTCGCTCCCGGCGGAGTACCCATCACCACCGCTGATCCCGAGGTGTGAGCCATCAAGTTCGCCCAGCAGGAGGTTGCCCACTCGATTGAATTCCTGGCTCGTGCGCGTTCGCATGGCCAGTTCGAGATAGCGTCGCGTAATGGCCTGCCAGTCCAGTCCCTTCAGCGTCGGGTGGTAGAACCCCTCACCCAGGATCCGCGCCATCTCGAGGAACTTCTGACGCTGTTGCTGCGCGATATCGATGACCACCGGGGCGTCGATCGGATACGCCTTGGCATCCCCACCCGTCGGGGAAGCCGAGCGAGCCGATCCTCCGCCGACGAATGTCACCCACCCCCCACCGGGGCTCACACGGAGGTCCCTCGCGCCGGCCGAGTGGACAGTCTTACGATCGCGTCCGCGATGATCCACGCTGCGCAGCGCGTACGAACCGTCGATCGAAGCCCCGAAGAGAATCCGGTCGCCCCCCGGCGTCAACTCCAGCGAGCCCTCGGACCCTGGAAGAGACGTGATGCGGCGCACGCGAAGATACGCGTCCTGCGTGTCGAAGGCCTGGGGTTCGGTGGCCTCCGGTGCCTTTGAGGAATCGACGGGCTGGATCGCTCCTCGCTTCTTCGTTCGGCTCGCGGCTTCCTTGACGTAGTCGTCGAGTTCATAGTCGGTCATGGCGTCGAGCGCCGCGTCGAGGTTCACGCCCCACACATCGAACTCACCATTCTCGCCCGCGCGATCGCTCAGAAACACGAGCATCTTGCCGTCGGCGCTCAGGCGGGGGCTGGTGTCGGTGTCCGGATGGCGGGTGATGTTCACCGCGGAGGCGGCTGGATCCATGACGTCGAGCAGCCAGATATCCGTGTTGAAGTCGAGGTCCGCTCGCGCGAAGACCACATGCCGAGCGTCGCTGGCCCAGATGACTTCGGGCTCATCCCACCCTTCCAGCACCGTTCGAGTTTCGCGGGAGTTGAGATCAAGCAGCATCAGATCGCCGCGCCCGCGCACGAAAGCCAGCGACCGTCCATCCGGCGAGGGAACGGGCCGACGATCGTTGTGCTCCGTGGCCACCAGCGGCTGCACCTCGAATCGGAGAGACGAGGCCCAGCCAATACCGAATTCGGCCCGGGGTTCGGCCGTCGGCTTCTCTTCCTTTGCCCCATCGGCTGCGGCGGTGTCTCCCTCGCTTTTCGCCGGCGCGCCGCCAGACCGCGTGCCACTCAGGGAGAACCTCATTCCCGCGAATCCCGCCGTCCCGGTCAGCGTGCCGTCGCTCAATGAGGCTTCGATCGTGGCGGTCTGCCCGTCGATCTCAACGCTCAGCGCAATCGTGCCGGTGGCGCGATCAAACGTCCCGCCGACTGGCGCCTCGAGCATGTTTGGGACCACGATGCGACCGCCCACAGCGTTGTCGTTGAGTGTGAGAGTCAACAGAATCGAGCTGATTCCCTCGGGCAATCCCCTTCCGCTGACCTGGCAATTCCAATCGCCCGAGACGGGGTCGAGAGCACCGACAGGCGCCGCCGGACCCTGACCAGCGGGCTCCACATCGGCGTCGGATTCCTGAGAATCGGGACGCACGTCCTGGCGTGTCATGGACACCCGTGCGCGATAGAGGTTCCACACGCCGCTCTCATCGCTGGCAAAGTAGAGCCACTCTCCGTCAGGACTGAACACAAGATCGCGTTCTCTCGCGGCGCCCCGCGTGACCCGGCGGGTGGGTCTGCCCTCCTCCACGCTTCGCACGAAGACCTTGCCCCGCGCGATCATCGCGATGGCCTTTCCGTCGGGGCTCATCGCCGCCTCATCGACGTCGCCCGAGAGGTTCATCCGGACAAAGTCCCGTTCGCCCGAATCCTGAGATACCGTGACCTCGAGGCGCTCGGGGGTCGCGCCCGGCCGCGACACGTCCAGCGTGTACATCTGATCCCACACGCAGAACACCGCGCGATCGCCCCCGAGTCCGATGTCGAGATCCCGAATGCCGTGCGCGATCGATGTCCCCTCCCGGCCTGGCGCGAAACTCGTGAGTTGCTGCGGCTCGACGCCATCGCTCCGCCGCCCGCCGGGCCGTTCCAGCGGCAGTCGGTACAGGTTGTTCTGCCCGTCGCGGCTGGAAACGAACACAACAGATCCATCCGAGAGGCCGAACGCCTCTCCGTCGTTGGCGGAGTTCGTCGTGACGCGATAGAAACTGCCGTCGGTCGTATCAAACCTGAAGACGTCCATCGTGCCCGGGCCGCGATACTTGGGGCGATTCCAGATCGAGCCATAGCCGCGAGTGAACAGCACCGCCCGCCCATCCGGCGTCGCTCGGGGTGACAGGCCGAACGCCCCCGAGAGTTCCACCACGGGTCCCCCCGAGATTGGCGCGGCGTACATCTTGGCGTGGCGGTAGATTTCCGGGTCGCGCGAGGCCGAGTAGTACAGCGTCGTGCCGTCGGCGCTAAATCCACCCAGGCTCTGCGACCGGTCGGACACCGTCACGCGACGGATGTCCGTCCCCACGATCGCGCCGCCGACTCGTTGCAGCCGCATGGTGTAGAGATTCGTGGCGCCGTCACGGTCCGACTCGAACGCGAGGGTCTTGCCATCGGGGCCAAACGCGCTGCGGCCCTCTTCGGCCGGATGGGCGGTCAGACGAGAGGCCAATCCACCGTGGCTGTCCACGGCCCACAGGTCCCCCGACCAGGCGAACACGACGAGCGAGCCGTCTGGCGAGATTGATGGCGTTTGGGGGAAGCCCACAGCGCCCGACTCCAATTCGCTTACCGGACTCTGAGCGGATGCCCGGCACGCTGAGAATGCCAAAGCCACGCCAAGCGTCGCGGCCACTCGGCGATACACGAACGCAATCATGTTGTCTCTCCACGGCCGGGGTCTGAGAATACGGACGCCGGGCCTACTCCTGACGCCACAATGGGTTGCGGTCGCCCAACCGAGGATACCAGAGGCCCAACCGGTCTTGAAGCCCATCTGGTCTGGACACGCTCGGCGGGGCAGCCGGGGAGTTCCGGGGCCAGGAGCGTCCCCGAGTTCGCACCGCGGCGAGACCCGCAATCGCAGGCCGGTATACTCCGACCGTCGCGCAGGCCCACGACCTCGGTCCGGGGCCGAGCGCACAAGCCGCGGGCGTAGTTCAGCGGTAGAACGTCAGCTTCCCAAGCTGAATGTCGAGGGTTCGATTCCCTTCGCCCGCTTGTTCGCTCTCAATGGTCACGGAGAGACCACGAGCGACAACTCTTGACGACGTGGACGCTTGCGCGCGGCGGGCCGAACGCTGCGAGACGTCGGCGATGGCGCGCACCGGCGGCACTGGCGTCTCGCCTCCAAATCCTGGGGCGCGACCTCGCTGGACATGCGAGAACCACCTAGTCGCGCCGCGTCATCATCGCGCGGGCGAACGGCCTCATGCTCCCATCCCGCTCGGAATCCATGGCCCATTGCCAACCGTCAGTCTCTGGGTCGTAGCTGAACGTTGTATGAAACGTGGTTCCACCGCCGAAGTCGAACAGGAACGCCAGCCGCGCGGCGTCCGGTGCCGCGTATCCGATGATCCCGTTCACCAGTCCGCTTCCTCCGGTTGAATCGAGCCAGAGGCAGGCGTACCGGCAATGCTCGGCGTCCCAGCCGATCAGGACGATCGCCTCATAAGCGCGAGCCCCATCGTCCTCGCGCTCGCGGGACAACTCGACAAACCGCAGATACTGATGGCCGGCCACCCACTCGGCGGTGATGTCATGAACCACTTCGCCTCCGGCCATCGTGCCGCGCAGGATCCAGTCGCCGACGAATCGGTCCAGCAGCGCGTCCTGAAATCCGTGGACCGAGTCGTGCTGAGCATCGGCCCACGGACTGGCAAGCCCTCTCGAGCGGGTGCAAGCGATCACCGCCGACAGCAGGCAACAGACCAGAGAAACGCGGGCGAGCATCCTCACGATCCTGCCGAACGGTGCGCTGCCGCGGCCGCCAGGCTGCGCTCCTGTGGAGGACTTCATCATGGCCAGAATGTAGCGAACATGCCCGTCACGGGAGTCGAGTATCTCGGCCCCCCCCGTGCGTGCCGCGGACCCGGCTCGTCCCCTGTCGAGTCGCGGATCGGACCGATGCTCCAGACGTAGGCTCACGCCCAGCCTGCCTCATGTCCCGGCATCGCCGCGTCAAGAAAGGCGCCGAGGGCACGCTTGAGTTCACCGACAGTCTCATCGCCCGCCAAAGCGCGGAGTTCTTCTTCGGTCTCCCGGGCGGCTTCAACAAGCGTTCGGGCGAGCGACATCCCGCGCCGTGTGTAGCGCACCAGCACCGCCCGTCCGTCGGTCGGATCCGGGCAACGTTGGACGTATCCCATCGATTCCATGCTCGAAGCGAGGGAGCTCATCGCCTGCTTGCTCGCGCCCGCCCGCCTCGCAAGCTCGCTGACACGGGTTCCCCCGTAGTCCATGCAGCGCGTCAGTGCGAAGTGCGCATCAGCGAGATCATCGAATCCTCGGGCCCGCACCTTCGCCACTACGCGCCTATGAACCACGATCCAGCCAAACCCGAGCAATCGCCCGAGCGTGGCCCACCGCTGGTCCCGTAGTGCCGGTCCCTGTGTCACATGCCACCTCCCGGCGCTTCGCCGTTCCACAATTTTAGTCAAAGCCCTTGACCATCGGCCGGCGCCACCGCATACTAATGAGCCCATGCCCCACGACAGAGCCACGGACCACGCGCCACGCGCCCCCGGCCGCAAGCGGCGACGCCCGATCACCAATCCGCTCGTCGGAGCCGTATGTCTGATCGCGACGCTGCTCGGCGCCGCTGGGTTCCTCTGCCTCTTCACCGCTCTGGAGGGACTGGTCCGGGCCACGATCGCGCTCCCGGTGGGGTGCACGCTCCTCGCCGCGCTCTGCGCTGTGTCGCTCGCGCGCCGGATCCACCGACGGTCCGTCCGAGCGACCTCGCTCGCCATTCTGAGTGTGAACGGCCTGGTGTTCGCGGGCCTGGCGGGATGCTCCGTCCTCGCGCCCTTTACGACCGAAGAACTCCGATTCGACTCGGGCGAACAATCGCTCGCGGCCACGCTCTATCTCCCGCGCGGCGATCCTCCCTTTCCCGCCGTCGCCCTCGTCCACGGATCCACGCGACAGACTCGGAACTCGCTGGGCGGGCTGTACCGCACCAATGCCATCGCCCTCGCCCGCCGCGGCATAGCCGCGCTCGTGTACGACAAGCGCGGCTGCGGCCAGTCTTCCGGTGACTTTGAGGCCGCGCTGATCCCAGACTTCGCCGAGGATGCGCGTGCCGCGGTCGCCTATCTGGCCACGCGCCCCGACATTGCCCCCGGGCAGGTCGGACTGTGGGGAATCAGTGCCGGGGGGTGGGCCGCGCCCCTGGCGGCACGGAGCGACAGCGCGGTGGCATTCCTCATTCTCGTGTCGGCTCCCGCCGTCCCCGAGGCCGACCAGCGTCTCTTCGAGTGGGCCAAGGCGATCCGCGCCGATGGCGCGTCAGAGCCCTACATCGCGTCGGCGCTCGCGATGCGGCGAAGCATCTGGCAGTACTACGCGACCGGCACGGGCTGGAACGAGCTCACCCAAGAACTCGACTCCGCGCGTCGGCAGCCGTGGTGGTCAAGCATCCATGCGGTGTTCCCCGATGGAATCGCGACGCCGGACTCTGTGAGCTCGCCCGATGGCGACATCGCGTTCCGATGGCACCGAACGGACTGCTTCAGGGACCCTGTCGCCGTGCTCCGCGACGTGAAGGCCCCGATCTTGGCGATCTATGGATCGAACGACACCGTCATCGATCTCGACCGCAACACCCCACTCATGCGGCGCGTGATCGACGCGCGGTCCGACGCATCGCGGGTGCGGATCCTGCCCGACGCGAACCACGGAATGCTCGGCGGCTGGCTTCCGCCGCAGCTCAAGAACGGATACGCAGACCTCATGGCCACGTGGACTCACTCGGTGGTCGGTTCGTCTGGCGCCGAACACGGAGACCCCGAATCAGGAGGCGATCGATGAGCGACGCCCAGAACAGCGATGCCGCCTCGCTCGCGCGGGAGTGGATCGAAGTCTGGAACTCCGGCGATCCGACGACGCTCCCTCTCGCCGACGACTTCGTGCATTCCAGCCCCTTCGGCAGACTCGAAGGGCGCAACCATTACCTCGATGTCGTGCGCCCGATGGCCGCGAGCAACGTCGTCTCCCTCCACATTCAGGACGTGGTCGCCCAGGGTGACCGCGCGTGCATCGCGTTCACCATGGACACGCCGAACGGGCCGGTCCCCTGTTGCGATTGGATCAGGGTTGCAGGGGGCAGAATCCATTCGGTGACCTCCTACTACGACTCGCGGTCAATCCCGAACTTCGAGAAGTATTGATCAGCCAAGAGTGCGGACCTGCCCAGACGGCTCCATGCCGGGCTCGAGCCCCAGCTCGGCCAGCGTTCACTCCCCCAAAGCCGGGGGCGCTCGCGCCGTCCCGGCCGACCAATTCACGCGCCAGCGAACCGTGCCGACTCTTTCCGGACGGCCCGACCGGCGAGATCCATCCCGGCTCGTGCCGACGACGCCCATCGCCTCTATTGCGCTCGTTCCGGGGTCGATAAACGCTCAGCGAAACAACTCGCCGAGCAGCGCATCCAGGATGCCCCATGATCACCCGCACGATCCAGCCGTTCATCGAAGCCGCGGCCCACGTCTTCCAGACGATGCTCAACCTCGAATTGCGTCACCAGCCGCCCCGAAGCATCGAGCAGGACACGTCTCACCACGATGTCTCGGGAGTGATCGGAATGTCGGGCGATGTCGTCGGGGTGGTCATCCTGAGCTTCCCGGCCGACTCCGCCGCTCGCATTGTCGAGGCGTTCGCCGGCCAGGCCATCCCGCTCCAGAGCGACGACTTCGCCGACGCCGTCGGTGAACTGGTGAACATCATCGCGGGAAACGCCAAGTCGAGATTCGGAGACACCACGGTCAGCATCGGATTCCCCTCCGTCGTTCTGGGTCCCAGCCACAAGATCGCGATGCCCAGCGATGCGCCGGGCGTCGCGATCCCTTTCGAGACTCTCCGCGGTCGATTCACGCTCAAGCTCGGCCTCAGGGAAGCGGCCGGCCTCGAAGCGAAGAGCCACGCGGCGGCCACGGGTGCCCGGTCGTGAACCACGGCGGGAGCGAGCCTATGCGCATCATGATCGTCGATGACTCCAAGACGATGAGGAGCATCCAGAAGAACGTCCTCAAGCGTCTCGGCTACGCGGAAATCGCCGAGGCCTGCGACGGGCGTGATGCGCTCAGCCAGGTCGGCGCGTTCGATCCGCACCTCATCCTGCTCGACCGGAACATGCCCGAGATGGACGGCCTTGCCTTTCTCAAGTCCTACCGCGGACGAGGCCACAAGGCGCTGGTCATCATGGTCACAACCGAGGCCGAAAAGCCGAAGGTCATCGAGGCCCTCAAGGCCGGACTCAACAACTACCTGATCAAGCCCTTCACGCCCGAGGGCCTGAGCATGCGGATCAAGGAAACGCTCGAGAGGTCCGCCGCGGCGTGAGAACGCGTCGAATCGCGATGCACGCGATCCCAGGCACCTCGGCCGCCCGTCTCACGGCAGCAACAGACGGATTGTCGCGCCCCGACCGGGCCGGGAATCGATCTCAACCGCGCCGCCCAGCGCCTCGATGTTCTGCTTCACCACATCCATGCCGACGCCGCGCCCCGAGAGGTCCGTGACTCGATCCGTCGTCGAAAAGCCCGGCGCCATGATGAGGTTGTACACCTCGCGGTCCTCGAACTCGGCCGGGTCGCGACTCGTCGCGATCATCCCGCGCTCGGCCGCCTTCTTCAAGATGCGCTCCCGCGAGAGACCACGCCCGTCGTCAGCAAGCTCGATGACGACTCCGCCATCACTCCGGAACGCTCGAAGCGTGAGACAGCCGCATCGTGCCTTTCCCGATGCGATCCGCTCCTCGGGTGTCTCGATCCCGTGGTCGCACGAGTTGCGGATCATGTGCATCAGCGGATCCGTAATCGCCTCCACAACGCCGCGGTCCAGCTCCGTCTGCCGCCCCTCTAGTTGCAGCCGAACCTCCCTGCCCGCCCTCATCCCCGCGTCGCGAGCCACCAGCGCCAGTCTCTCAAACAAACGCTGCAACGTCACCATCCTTAGGGACCTCGCGCTCTCCCCGATCGCGCGGGCAAGCGCGCCGCTCCGCACCAGTGCCCGTCGCACCCGCGGATCACCGATGCGCCGAATCTCCTCGCTCTCGAGCACCACTTGATGCACCGCAATCAACTCGTTCACCAACTCCATATGGTCATCGAGTGTGCTTGCATCGACCCTGATCGTGCGCGCTCCCCGCTCCCCGCCGCTCGCCGCCGGAGCGCCCCGGGTCGGGCCGTCGCCTCGAGTCACAGGCGTTTCGAACGGACCGCCACCGCGCGCCCGCTCGATTCGCTCCACCATCGTGGCAAGCTCGCGCTGCCCGGGCGCCGACTCGCCCTCGAGCACCGCAATCAGTCCTCTCATGAGATCACACGCATCCAGCACCACATCGAGACGCGCATGGTCGAGCGCAACCCGCCCCGATCGAACCTCGTCCAGCAGGCACTCGCACGCGTGCGCGAGCTCCATGATCGGCTCGAGGTGCAGAAATCCCGCCACGCCCTTGATCGTGTGAAACGACCGGAACACCGTGTCGATCC
This sequence comes from Phycisphaeraceae bacterium, assembly GCA_020639195.1. GTDB lineage: Bacteria > Planctomycetota > Phycisphaerae > Phycisphaerales > UBA1924 > JACKHB01. The sequence continues at coordinate 112,464 of JACKHB010000003.1, forward strand.
GCCCGGAGTCCGCCGGATCCTCTCCGAGTCCAAGCAGCGCCGCCTCCGCAGCCGCGAGATGCTCTCCCCCCTCGCCGATGAACTCGTGAATGGTCTCAACCAGATCCGGATCGACCGCGAACTCCACCGGCTGCTCGGCCGCCGCCCCCGGCTTGCTGGCCACCTCCATCGCGCTGTTCTCTCCGGTGCTGAATAGGCGCCGGGCTCGCTCGATGCCCCGGCGCACCTCCTCCAGCGCCGCCTCCGCATCCTCGACCTCGCGCAGGACGATTCGCTCGATGGTGTCGGCAGCGGCCAGGGCCATCTCGCCCAACTGAGACGGCGTCGGTCCCATCGCAGCGTCGGTCACACCGCGAAGCCGCTCCCGCAGCGCGACCAAGCCCCGTAGGTCGCCGGGTGACGCCAACGCCGCGGCCCTCGCCAGGGCCTCCAAGTGCGAACCGATCGACACGGCCTCGGCTCCCTCGTGGTGCGATCACATCCGGGCGGCTGCGGCATTCATCGGACACCGCCCCGGAGCGGATCAGGTCGCGCCCTCCCGGACTCATCCGTCCCGCATCGATCCGAAATTCTCGGACCCTGTCCACGGCCGTTGCGGGCCTCCCGTCTGCCAGTCAATGGGGTCGAGTCCACGCCCCCCAGGCGCTCGCGATTCTCAATGCTCTCATTTGCGCGCGCGCCGGCGCCCTCCCTTCCCGACGATCTTCGAATTTCTCGCAGATTTTTTATTCCATGCGCCACAATCACTTGCGCGCGCCCCTCTGGAGGACACCCCTTCGGCGCGCGCGCGCCGGCGAAGACCCGGCCCATCTGTAGAGATGGTCGTCAACGCCCACAACCTCGCCAACCCCGTCACGCATCCGGCCCCGGCCACGCCTCTGTGCGATGCCGATCGCGCCCTGCTGGCCGCACTCCTCGCGCTTGAGTCAACCGGCGCTCCGAACGACGGAGGTCGCGGAGCCCACGCGGCCGCGCCCGCTTCAGCCGGACTCGATGACCTCGACCTGCCCATCTGGTTCGCCCAGCCCCGCATCCAGGACTACATCAAGCAGGTTCGGGCTCTCTGGGACTTCCTCGATACCCAACAAGCCCGAGCCGCCCGCCAAGAGGGTCTCGAAATCCTCCGAGCCCTCGCGCGCACCGCCGAGAGCGCCGTCGAGAAGCGACGCATTGCCGCGGCGCTCCTCCGCCCGCCCGTCCGTCCGCCGGGCTCGACTACAAGCACAAACCGGTCATCGTCCCCCAAGCCCCGGATTGGCCCACGCGGCACGGTTCTCGCCGTGTCAACTCGCGGCCGGGATCAACAGAACTGTTCCACGGATCGAACGTCGCGTGCCGATCCCGCCCCGCCGCAGGATCAACACTCCGCACCGCACACGCGCGCTCAGCCGCCCGACGAATCCCGGCCCGAGGCCCTTCCCGAACCGGACCTCTCGGGATCGACGCCAACCGACGCGGAAGTCCAGGAGGCGCTCAGGTGGGCGGTTGCCATCCTCACGGACTCGAGCACGGCCATGCCCGATTCCCCAGACATCAAACCTCCCGACTCTTCGTGATCACGAGCCAGGAGCAAGAGAACGGCAAGGCAGTGCAGCCACGCCACACGTGCTGGCAGCGCCCCCTCCGGGCTTCCGCCCGACCGGCGCGTGCCCTGGCGTGGCGCGCGTCCATCACCACGCCCCGCCGCCTCCTCCTCCTCCGCCCCCGCCGGAGAACCCGCCCGAGAATCCCGAGCCGCCCCCGCCGAACCCGCTGCTGCCCCAACCCCCGCCGCCGCTGCTGCGCGGCTGGCTCGTCATCGTCTGGCCCATCGTCGACGTCGTGTGCCACAGGTGCGAAACAAGCATCGCCGTGCCGATCCCGGGCGGCCCGTCGTACCACGTCGGTTCCGGCGTGAACAGACCATCAAACTTCTCGCCCCACACCTCCGACAGCCCCAGCGCCATCGCGTACGGAAGGAGCGTCTCGAACCGCGCGCGCCGCGCCTGCTCGTCAAGCTCCTCGACCTCCGCCCGCGCAATGTACTCCTCAAGACCCCGGATCCCCTCCAGCGCCCGGCGACCCTTGGCCGTCTTGCGAGGCATGAACGGCGCGAGCGCCAGCGCTTGCGGCCCGGTCAGAATCCCCGCGATGATCAGAGGCAGCGGCGGGAACACATCGGCCTTGAACAGCGCGAACGCCGCGAGACCCACCAGCCCAAGCCACACGATCCCGATCGCCAGCCATCCCGCGCGAACCACGTCCGGCCTTCCCGCGAAGTATCCCGCATCCGCCAGGCGTGTATACGTGTCCTCCCGGATCGCCGGAAGATGGTCGTAGAACTTGTGCTCGAGCGCGCTCAGCTTGACGCGGTCCTTCGAATCGAAGATCGAGGCGAACAGCGTGTGCTCGGCGTTGGTCAGCCGGTCGTCGGCCTCGCGCAGGCGGATCAGACTCACACGCGAGGCCTTGATGTCTCCCTCCCGCGCCGCCCCGCTCGCATCGATCCGCAGGTAACCCCGCACGGCCAGGTCGATCAGCGTCGCCGTGATGTCGCCGGTGTTCACCCGCTCATCGATGATCGTTCCAACCTCCAGGGGCGTCAGGTGCTCGGGTGGTTCGTACCGCACCACGATGCTCCGAGCATCGCCCCGGTCCCGGCCAAACCGCCTCCAGATCCACCAGAAACACGGAGCCGTCAGCAACGGCACGATCACGATCCAGTTGTCCGAGATGAACCACCCGAGCCTCGCCGCCCACCCCGGGAAACGCACGTGGCCCGGCGGCCAGCCGACCACGATGGTCATCCCCTCGCGAGCCCGCAGCCCCGCCTCCACCTCGAACCGGACGCCCCCGTCTTCAATAGTCCCATCGGGCCCGAACGTGGACGTCCCGTGAGGCCCCACGAACGACTGCGTTCGGATCTCGTCTGCGGGCACGCCGTCGGGAAGCCGGACCACGCACGACGCCCGCCCGATCGGCACGGGCCACTCATCGCCCGTCGCATTCCAGTACAACTCGTCGTGCGTATCGAAAGTCAGGAGGCCGCGCCGCACGGAGTAGGTGATCTCGTAGACCTGCGGCCCTTCGAGCAGCGTGTCCGCGCGCCCGATCCGCATCCAGATCCGATCGCCCCGGCGCTCCGAGACGTACGGCCTTCGCTCGCCGTCTCCATCGCGCACCGAGACGAGGCTCACGCGCATGTCAAAGTCGCTGCCCGCACGCCGATACCGCACCGGAATCTCGCGGAAGATGCCCCGATGCGGCTCTCGCGAGAAGTCCGCCACGATCCGCTCGGTCACGACGAGGCTTGCGTCGGACCGAACCTCGATCTCGACGTCGAACGAGTCGATGTCCCAGTTCAGCCCCTGCCCGCGCGTTGCCACAGCCAGAAGAAGCCATCCCGCCAGCGCGATCAGCCGTCGCATCACCCCTCGCTCCCCCCGAACTTGACCAGCGGCACCCCGGCCGCCCTGAGATCGGTGATCTCAAAGAACGTCCGACCCTTCCGCCCGGTTGCTCGCGCCACCAGCGAGGCCGGGAACTGCCCGATCAGCGTGTTGAAGTCCCGCGTCACCGCGTTGTAGTACCGCCTCGCCGATTCCAGATCGTCCTCCACATCGATCAACTGATCATGAAGCGAGCGAAACAACTGGTCCGCCTTCAGCGTCGGATACGCCTCGGCGACCGCCAGCAGGCGCGCAAACCCCTCGTTGAGGCGGGACTCCGCCCGCGCGTGCTCTTCCGTCGATGCCGCCCCCGTCGCCCCCGCGCGGGCCTCTGTCACCTCTTCGAGCGTGCGCCGCTCGTGCGCCGCATAGCCCGCGACCGTCTCCACGAGTCGGGGCACCAGGTCCCACCGCTTGCGAAGCTGCACGTCGATGTCCGACCACGCGTTGTCGGCCCTCGCGCCCAGCGCCACCATGCGATTGAACATCCACACCCCGCACACCAGCGGAATGCCCACCACCAGCGCGAGGATGGCCCAGAATGTCGCGTCGGGCATGCGTCACCCCTCTCGTTGGGTGGCGCAGCCTACCCGTTTCACGCGATCAGATCATGCAGCACGTGGCCGTGCACATCCGTCAGCCGCATCTGCCGACCGCCAAACGGCACGGTGAGGCGCGTGTGATCGACTCCAAGCAGATGCAGCATCGTCGCGTGCAGGTCGTGGATCTCGACCGGCCTGTCCACGGCCTTGTAGCCGAACTCGTCGGTCGCGCCGTAGGTCATGCCGCCACGGACGCCACCGCCGGCCATCCACATCGTGAAGCCGAACGGATTGTGGTCTCGCCCATTGGTGCCTTGGGCAAACGGCGTCCGTCCAAACTCCGCGCCCCAGACCACCAGCGTCTGCTCGAGCAGGCCGCGCCGCTTCAGATCCGCCAGCAGCCCCGCGATCGGCCGGTCCACGGCCCGGGCGTTGGTCTCGTGCGACGCCCGCAGATTCGAGTGCTGATCCCACCGGTCGTTCCCTCCGATGGCCGGGCACGTCAGCTCGATGAACCGCACACCGCGCTCGACCAGCCGCCGGGCCAGCAGGCACTGCAGCGCATACGTCCGCGTGGGCGGGTAGTCCGCGTCGAGTCCGTACAGCGCTCTGGTCTCGGGCGACTCGTCGGAGACGTCCATCAACTCCGGCACGGCGCTCTGCATCCGGAAGGCGAGCTCGTAGTTCCGGATCGCGCTCTCCACCGACGAGTCGTGGCCCGTTCGCTCGCTGAATCCCTCGTCGAGCTGCGCGATCAGATCGAGCTTGCTCCGTTGCAGGCGAGGCGTCGCCTCCGTGGGATGGATGTTCGCGACCGCCTCGGCGCTGGGCAGGAACACCGAGCCCTGGTGCGTGGCCGGCAGGAATCCCGAGCCGAAGCACTCGAGCCCGCCCGGCGGGATCAGCCCGCCGTTGAGCACGACGAATCCTGGCAGATCCCTTGCGGCGCTCCCCAGCCCGTAGCTCATCCACGCGCCCATGCTCGGCCGGCCCGACAGCCCGAGCCCCGTGTGCAGGAAGTAGTTCGCGTTGGTGTGTTCGGAGAACGGGCTGGTCATCGAGCGAACGACGCACAGCTCATCCGCCATCGTGCCGACGTGCCGGAACAGGTCCGAAACCTCCAGCCCGCACGCGCCGTACCGCCGGAAAGCCCACGGCGATCCGAGCGTGTTGCCGTTGTTGTTGAACTGCGTCGCCTCCATCTTCATGGCGAACGGCTTGCCGTCGTCGGCCGTGAGGCGCGATTTGGGATCGAACGTGTCGACCTGGCTGGGACCACCGTCCATGTAGAGAAAGATCACGCTCTTGGCACTGGCCGGGAAGTGGGGGAGGCGCTGCGCCTCGCCGCCCACGCCGGGGATGCCCGAAGCGAACGCACGGTCGCCGATCAGGGCGGCCAGCGCCATCGCGCCAAAGCCGCACGCGCCCTGACGCAGCACGTCGCGACGCGACCGGGGAGCCGACATGAATCGTCCGCAGTGGCTCATGGGGCTATTCGATGAACACGAACTCCTTGAGATTCAGCAGCACGTGCGCGAGGTCCGCCCACGCGCGCGAGGCGGCCTCCGCGTCGTCCGCACCCGCGTTCCGGTGCGCATCGGACTGGGCCGCGACAAACCCGAGGGCCGCAACGCGTTCGGGCTCGGTCGGCCGGCGCGCGAGAGCCAGCTCGTACATCCGGTCAACGCGCTCGTCCGGCCCGGCGGACTCCGCCGCGGCTCGGTCGGCAAAGAGCCGAGCCTGCCGCACGACGAAGGGATCGTTGAGCAGAATGAGCGACTGGGCTGGCACGTTCGACTCGGAACGCTTGCCGATTGTCGAGTGTGGGTTGGGCGTGTCGAAGGTGGCCATCATCGGCATCGGGAAGTTGCGGCGAACCTCGAGGTAGAGGCTCCGCCGACCGTCCCCGTCCAGAGGGCCGCTCTGCGCGGGCCTGCCTCGACCGGTCATGAACGGCGACAGGTGAGCCGGAACGCTGGGGCCTTCCATCGTGGGATCGAGCCGGCCGGAGATGAGCAGCATGGCATCGCGGATCGACTCGCCGTCGAGCCGGCGCGGCTCACGCACCGAGAGCAGCAGGTTCCGCGGATCGACCCGGGCAGCGCGGTCGCTCAGCGGCCCGGCGGCGACTCGGTACGTCCGGCTGAGCACGATCTCGCGGATCAGCGCCTTGACGGACCAGCCCAGCTCATGGCGGAAGCGATGCGCGAGAAAGTCCAGCAGTTCCGGATGGCTGGGCGATTGGCCCTGGAGGCCGAAGTCGTCGGTGGTCTCGACGATGCCGCGTCCGAAGAGGTGGTGCCAGACGCGGTTGACCATGACTCGCGCCGGCAGTGGGTTGGAGTCGTCGAGCATGCGGCGGGCGAGTTCGAGGCGTCCACTCCCCGCGCCGGCCTCGATCGATGGGTCCGAGCAGTACGCGCTCAGGAATCCTCTCGGCGCTTCCTCACCGAGCGACGTGTGGCTGCCGCGAATGAAGACGTGCTCGTTCTCGCCCGGCCCGTCCTGCATGGCGGTTGCGCGGATCGGCTCGGGACAGGCGGCCTCGATGGACTGGCGGCTGGCCGCGATCGATTCCAGGGCCGGATCGGCCATGCTCCAGAGCCCACGATCCAGCAGCGCATTGACAATCGCGGCGCCCAGCGGATCCTCGTTCCCGTCCAGCGCCCGGGCCGCGGCATCGGCGTATGTGTGCGCCATCCGGGAGAGCGTCGGCGACGGGCCGGTTCGCTCGATGAGCGCATCTCGCCATTCGAGTCCTCGCGGCGCGCGATCCTCATCCATGAGCACGAGCCGGTCCACCTGGATCGAGCCGCCGGGATCATCATCGATGATCTCGTAGTGGGCCCTGTGGCCCTGGTGCAGGCGCAGGTCGTGAACGGACCACGTCCAGCCCCGCGAATCCACCTCCAGCCGCACGCGCTCGAACAGGAGCGCGTTGTACTCGTCCATGGTGTAGCCGTCGATGATCACTCGCACGACGCCCCGCCCGCGCGTCCTGACCGCCAGGAACGGCGAGGTGATCTCGAACGTTCCAGATCGCAGCGTCCCCGTCAGGCGGGGCGAGAGTCGGCCCGAATCGGCACTGGGGAGTTCGGCGAGGCGGGCGCGACTCGGTCCGCAGGTCCAGTCGGACAGGCGTGAGGATCGCCCGTCGAACGCCCAGCCGGACTCGTACCAGCTCTCGAAGGAATCGAGGTTCGAGAAGTCCTCGAGGAGTTCGCCCCGGGCGCGATCCGGGGAGTCCGATGGGTTGGCGACGATCGATTCATCGTTCCCTGCCGCGGCCTGTGCCGCGAGGACAAACGGCGCGAGGGGATCGCCCGGGTCGGTGGGATCGACGAGCTGCATCGAGCGCACCCACGGGAGGAGCCGATCCGGATCGAGCCCCCGTTCGTCCGCGACGGCGTTGATGGAGCGTCTGGGGCGGCGCTCGAGGATCGGCTCATCGCTCAGCACGATCTCGTCCACGCGCGTGTTGCCCCAGCCGCCCGTCGCCTGATCGATGATCTCGATGTGTCCTGTGCGTCCCCGGAACTCGCCGAGGTCGAAGCGTTCGGGGCGCAGGCTCAGCGAGTTGTGACCCGTGGATTCTCGCACGGGCGCGCCGTCGATGACGAGGCGAAGGCCCGTCTGCCCCGCGTGGTCGCCGCCTCCGATCAGGAAGTGCAAGTAGGCGTGTTCGATCGTGAATTCCGGCCCGATCAGCCTCCCGACAAGTCGATCGGTCGCCACCGAGTCGCCGCCGGGCGTTCGACGGTGCGAGTTGGCAAACCCGTTGCCCCGGGCGGTTCCTTCGCCCTCGAGCGGCTCTCGGGTCGCCGGGGTTGGCGTCGCCGTGAAGGCCTCGCCCTCGACCGTCCAACGCGAGTACGTCGCGTCGTCGAACCGATCGACGACGGCGTCCCGATGAGCGACGGGCGATTCTCCCTCGCGGGGGGAGCCGAAGAGCGCATCGGCCGCACCCAAGAGCATGGGCTCGATCCGCTGGGTCTGTCCGCGGAATCGGGAACTCACGCGCTGGAGAGTCGCATCCGCTTCTTCGCGGATCGCCCGCAACTGGCGGGCGCTCAGGGCGATGCGGCCGCCGGGATCGAGATAGGCGTCCTGCCGTCGCGAACTCTGGAGGAAGCCGGCCAGCCCGTAGTACTCGCGCGTGGGTACCGGATCGAACTTGTGATCGTGGCACCGCGCGCAGCTGACCGTCGTGGCCAGAAAGGCCTTGCCCATGACGTCGATCTGGTTGTCGATCCGGTCGGCCTCATCTTGGCGCACGTCCACGGGCGCGTGCGTGCCCTGGCTGAGCCACCAGAACCCGGTCGCGATGATGGATTCGTTGTAGCCCTCGGTGGGATGCCGGCGCGGCGCATCGAGCAGGTCTCCGGCGATGTGCTCGGTCACGAACTGGTCGTAGGGGATGTCCTGGTTGAAGGCGCGGACGACGTAATCGCGATATCGCCACGCGTTTCGGATCGGGTAGTCGTACTCGTGCGCGTACGTCTCGGCGTATCGCATCAGATCGAGCCAGTGGCGGGCCCAGCGCTCGCCGAACCGCGGCGAGGCGAGCAGCCGATCGACCAGATCCTCCCAAGCCGTCGGCGATTGGTCGGCCACGAACGCCTCGACTTCTTCGGGTGTGGGCGGCATTCCGGTCAGGTCGAAGGACAGACGACGGATCAGCACGCGCCGCTCAGCCAGGGGGCCCGGCGCCAGGCCGAGGGCGCTGAGCCTGGACGCGATGAACCGGTCGATCGGCCGGGCGTTCCAGTCGGGGTCCGCCACGATGGGCGGGGTGGGGTTCTCGAGCGGGCGCAGCGACCAATGCGTCTCGTACGCCGCGCCCTGCGCGATCCATGCGCGCAGGATCTCGATCTGCTCTGGCGAGAGCGGCTCGCCCGCGGGGGGCATGCGATCGAGCGGATCGGGCGCGCTCACGCGGTCCAGCACGAGGCTGCGATCGGGATCGCCCGGCACGATGGCGTGGGCCCGGCCGCCGGCGCGTGCGCGGGTGGCTTCTTCGAAGGTGTCCAGCCTCAGTCCCGCCTTGCGCGTGCTCGGGTCGAAGCCATGGCAGACGAGGCAGTTCTTGACCAGGATGGGGCGCACATCGCGTCCGAACCGGACATCGGGCTCGGCGCCGCGCCCGGCGATCAGGGCGAGAGGCGGACGGGAGGTGGCGCGCACCGCGGCGAGCATCGCGCCGGCGGCCGCGATCAGCGTGCCCAGCCACAGCCATTCAGCGCGATGTCGCGAGCGGTCGGACACTTCCTCAAGCGTATCGGGAGGTGCGCGGTGCGCCTACATCGAAGCGGGCTTTGAGCGCGAGCGGCGGTGCGGCGAGGCCGCGGTCGAGCTGGCATCGGGGACGCGCACGTCGGCGAGTGACGTGTGCCTGAGTGCTTCGGCGGTTGCCGCGGCGACGCGTCGCAGGGCGAGGTCGAGCGGTGAGGCTTGTGCGCGAGGGGCGCGGGCGGAGTCGTCGAGATTCTCGAAGGCGGTGACGATGTCGAAGAGCGAGACGGCGGACGGGGCTCGCGCGAGGCGGAATCCACCCCGGCGGCCTCGGGTGGAGACGACCAGGCCCCGTCGGGCCAGGATGGCGAGCACCTTGGCCATATAGCCGCGGGGCAGGCCGGTGGCCTGGGCGATCTGGGTGCTGGTGGCCTGGCCGCCGGCGGCGAGGATGGCCGCGGCGCGGAGGGCGTGGTGGGTGGTCCTCGAGAGCACCGGTTCTCCTGCGGGTCGGGCCGAACTTGGCATCGGGGATGGAGGCCGGCTTGACCAAGGTTGATATCACGATAATAATATCTCGATATCGACGGAAGGCAAGCCCGGCGAGCGCGATGCCGTCGCCGGCCACGCGCGATCCAATCGGAGGCGAGGCATGTCTCAGGTGTCGGTGCCGGACGAGAGTGCCCGCGCGGGCGTCCCCGAGACGCCGGCGCGGGAAGGGGTGCAGGAGTTCGTCTACGACGACGCGATCGTTCGGCTGTTCATGGGGGCGACGCTCCTGTGGGGGCTGGTCGCGATGCTGGTGGGGCTGCTGCTGGCGGTTCAGCTGGCGGTGCCGCAGGCCAGCTTCTCGCTGCCGTGGCTGACGTTCGGGCGGCTGCGTCCGCTGCACACCAACGCGGCGATCTTTGCGTTTGCGGGCAACGCGATCTTCGCGGCGATCTACTACTCGACGCAGCGGCTGTGCCGGGCGCGGATGTTCAGCGACGTGCTGAGCCGGCTGCACTTCTGGGGGTGGCAGGCGGTGATCGTGTCGGCGGCGCTGACGCTGCCGATGGGGATCACGCAGAGCAAGGAGTACGCCGAGCTGGAGTGGCCGATCGACCTGCTGATCGCGGTGGTGTGGGTCGGGTTCTTCGGTGTGAACTTCTTCTGGACGCTGGCGCGTCGTCGCGAGCGGCACCTGTACGTGGCGATCTGGTTCTACATCGCGACGATCGTGACGGTCGCGATGCTGCACGTGTTCAACAACCTGTGGGTGCCGGTGGGGATCGCGGAGCTGCTGGCGACGGGGACGATGCCGGGCCCGGAGGTGATGCTCAAGTCGTACCCGGTGTACGCGGGGGTGCAGGACGCGTTCATGCAGTGGTGGTACGGGCACAACGCGGTGGCGTTCTTCCTGACCACGCCGTTCCTGGGGCTGATGTACTACTTCCTGCCGAAGGCGGCCGAGCGCCCGGTGTTCTCGTACAAGCTGTCGATCGTGCACTTCTGGAGCCTGGTGTTCATCTACATCTGGGCCGGGCCGCACCACCTGCACTACACGGCGCTGCCGGGGTGGGCCAGCAGCCTGGGCATGCTGTTCAGCCTGATGCTGTGGATGCCGAGCTGGGGCGGCATGATCAACGGGCTGCTGACGCTTCGGGGCGCGTGGCACAAGGTGACGCAGGACCCGGTGCTCAAGTTCTTCGTGGTGGGCATCACGTTCTACGGGATGTCCACGTTCGAGGGGCCGATGCTGAGCATCAAGAGCGTCAACTCGCTCTCGCACTACACCGACTGGACGATCGCGCACGTGCATTCGGGGGCGCTGGGCTGGAACGGATTCATGACGTTTGGGATGATCTACTGGCTGGCGCCGCGACTGTTCCAGACGCGGCTGTGGAGCACGCGGCTGGCCTCGACGCACTTCTGGGTCGGGACGATCGGCATTCTGCTGTACGTGATCTCGATGTACACCGCGGGGATCACGCAGGGGCTGATGTGGCGGGCGTTCGACGAGACGGGGCGTCTGGCGTATCCCGACTTCGTGGAGACCGTGACCCGCCTGATCCCGTTCTACTGGATCCGCGCGGCGGGAGGCGCGCTGTTCGTCGCCGGGATCTGCATGGGCATCGTCAACGTGCTGATGACCTGGCGGAACCGGAGCCGGCCGTACGACCGGCCGGTGCACCGGGCGCCGGCGCTGGCGCGTGAGTACGCGGACCGGGCGCCGACGTACGTTCCATCGGAGACGGTCTCGGGACTGGGACACAAGGCCGAGCGGTTCGTGCGGGCGGACTGGCACCGGAGGTGGGAGCGGCTGCCGGCGAGGTTCACGATGTTCGTGGTCCTGGCCGTCGTCGCGGCGTCCCTGTTCGAGATCATCCCGCTGTTCCTGGTTCGCTCGAACGTGCCGACGATCATGAGCGTGCAGCCGTACACGCCGCTGGAACTCGCGGGGCGCGACATCTACGTGAACGAGGGCTGCTACAACTGCCACTCGCAGATGATCCGGCCGATCTTCGCAGAGACGAAGCGCTACGGCGAATACAGCAAGCCGGGCGAGTTCGTCTACGACCATCCGTTCCAATGGGGCAGCCGCCGCATCGGCCCGGACCTGGCGCGCGAGGGCGGGCGGCAGAGCCACTTGTGGCACGTGCTCCATTTCAGGGACCCGCGCGAGGTCAACACGAACTCGGTCATGCCGGCGTACCCCTGGCTCCTCGCGGAGACCGTCAATTTCGAAGAGATCCAGGCGCGCGTGGATGCGATGGCGATGCTGGGCGTGCCGTACGGCGACGCGATGCACAACGCGGCGGACCTGGCGCGCGCTCAGGCCGAGAAGATCGCTTCGGAGATCGTCGAGCAGGGCGGGGACGTTGGCCTGGCCGACAAGAAGGTGGTCGCGCTGATCGCGTACATCCAGCGCCTGGGAACGGACCTGTTCAAAGCTCCCGCGGCGGACGAGGCCGCGGCGGCAGGAGAGTGAGGCCATGCGACTATCCGACGTGATGGGCGGGGCGGGGCTGGCGATCTTTCCCGAGATCGCGCTGGTCCTGTTCCTGGTCGTGTTCGCGCTGGTAAGCCTCCGCACGGTGCGTCAGCCGCGGGCGACGCGCGAGGACCTGGCCCGCCTGCCGCTGGCGGATGATGCCGTGGGGGGAGTGCACAGTGGCAAGGGAGATTGCCCGTGAGCCGCGCCAACGAGCCGATGGACCACGAGTACGACGGGATTCAGGAGTTCGACAATCCGACCCCGGCGTGGTGGCACCTGATCTTCCTTGGCTCGGTGGTGTTCGCGTTCGTGTACTTCGTGCACTACGACCTGAATCCGACCTCGTGGACGATCCACGATCATCACAGGGTCGCGCAGGTGCGTGAGTTGCAGCGGATGTTCGCCGAGATCGGGACGCTCAAGCCGGACGAGCGGACGATCCTCACGGTCGCGAGGGACCCGAAGTGGGGCGCCGTGGCCGAGGGGATCTTCGCGAGCAACTGCCGCTCGTGTCACGGCGAGAACGGCGAAGGGCTTGTCGGGCCCAACCTGACCGACGATGCGTACAAGAACGTGAAGGTCGTGACCGACATCTTCAAGGTGATCAACGGGGGCGCGGCGAACGGCGCCATGCCCGCCTGGGGGGTCCGGCTGCATCCCAACGAGCAGATCCTCGTCGCGTCATACGTCGCGCTGCTGCGCGGCAAGCGCCTGACCGGCCTGGCGCCCGACGGCGAGGTCATCGCGCCGTGGCCCGAGGTGGGCGCCGATGCGCCGAGCGAGGCCCCTGCCGATGCGCCGGCGGAGGGTTGAGGGAGACGACGCGTGACCGCCACGGTCCCCAAGGAACGGGTCCTGAGCACGCTCAACGCCGATGGATCGCGCCGGTGGCTGCGTCCGTGGCTGTCGCCGGGCCGGTTCCTGACGCGGCGCCGGGTGGTGGGGTATGGCCTGATCGGCCTGTTCGCGGTCTTGCCGCACCTGCGGATCAACGGACGCCCGCCGATCCTGCTGGACATCGCGCAGCGCGAGTTCACCGTCGGGGGGATGGTGTTCTATCCGACCGACACGCTGGCGCTGGCGCTGCTCATCGTGACGGTGTTCCTGACAATCTTCTTCCTGACAGCGCTGTTTGGGCGCGTGTGGTGCGGGTGGGCGTGTCCGCAGACGGTGTATCTGGAGCTGGTGTATCGGCCGATCGAGCGGCTGCTGGAGGGCCGTCCGGGCCGCAGGGCCAAGGCTGGCGCGTGGCGCAAGCCGGTCAAGTACGGCCTGTTCCTGCTGGTCTCGCTGTTTCTGGCGCACACGTTCCTGGCGTACTTCGTCGGCACCGAGCGGCTGGCCGCATGGATCCGGCGCAGCCCCTTCGAACACCCGACGTCGTTTCTCATCATGGCGGCCACCACGGGCCTGATGATGTTCGACTTCTGCTTCTTCCGCGAGCAGACGTGCGTCGTCGCGTGCCCCTACGGGCGGTTCCAGTCGGCGATGCTGGATCGCGAGTCGCTGATCGTCACGTACGACCGCACGCGCGGCGAGCCGCGCGGAAGGGCGCGCCCCAGGCCTGACACCGACGTGGCCCTGAGGGTCGTGCCCGGCGCCGAGGCAGCGCCGGTGGTGGGCGACTGCGTCGATTGCGGGATGTGCGTGCGCACGTGTCCAACGGGCATCGACATCCGCGACGGTCTGCAGATGGAGTGCATCGGGTGTGCGCAGTGCATCGATGCGTGCGACGCCGTGATGACCAAGCTCGGTCGGCCCAGGGGGCTGATCCGGTACAGCTCTCAGTCCGCCGTCGAGGGCAAGCCCGTCCACCTGATCCGAGCGCGGGTCATCATCTACGCGCTGCTCCTGGCCGCTCTCGGCTCGTCCCTGGGCGTGGTCGTCGCGACGCGGCCCGCGGCGGAGGTCAGCCTGCTCAGGGGGCCGGGCGCGCCGTTCGTGGCGCAGGCCGATGGCACCGTAGACAGTCAGGTTCGCCTCAAGATCCGCAACCGCACGAACCGCGCCGCGGCGTACTCGATCGAGTTACTCGATGCGCCCGGCGCTCGGATCATCGGCGCCGAGGCGCCGCTGGAGGTTGAGCCCGGTCGCATGCGGAGCGAGCCGCTGACGATCGCGCTGCCCCAGAACCTGTACACCATGGGCCGCTTCGACGCGAGATTCCGCGTGAGCGACGGCGATGGATTCGAACGAGTCTCGCGAATCATGTTGCACGGACCGATCAGGCCGCGAGTCGCGGCGCCCGAGGCGCTGCCGGACGCCGGCTCGGAGGCATCCACCGATGGCTGAGTCATCCGGTGCGTCGCGCGGGCTGATCCCGCCGCACGTCTTGTGGCCGGGCCTCGTGGTCACGCTAATCTCGATCAGCGTGGGATTCGCCGCGATCACCGCGTATTTCGCGCTATCCGATCCCTCGGCGACCGTCGTGCCGGACTACTACCAGAGGGCGCTGGACTGGGACGAGTCGGCGGGGCGGCGGGCGGCGAGCGAAGCGCTCGGATGGAAGGCGGGAGTCTCGGTGGACGCCGCGCCCAACGCCGCGGGCCTGCGGGCCGTGCGAGTGCGCTTGGTCGATTCCGAGGGCGCGGCGCTGGCGGGTCTGTCGGTGCGCCTCAGCGCGTTCGCTCACGTTCGGGCCCGCGAGGTGCAGCACATCGACCTGGAAGAACTCGGCGATGGGTTCTACGCGGGGCCCATCCGCGTGCTCCACCCTGGCTTGTGGCAGATTCAGATCGAGGCGGAGGGTCCGGTCGGCCGGTTCCTGCACGACGAGTCGCTCTGGGTGGCGTCGGAGGCGCGATGATCGAACTCTTCGCGACAGTTCTCGGCGCGAGCCTGCTGGGGAGCCTCCACTGCGCCGGCATGTGCGGCGCGTTTGTCGCCGTGGCCGTCGGGCTCGATGCGCCGGGGCAGGCGTCGCGCCGGGGGTCCATGATCCCCTATCACCTCGGGCGGCTGATGACCTACATGACGCTCGGCGCGCTGGCGGGGCTGGTGGGCGGCGCGGTGCAACTGGGCGGCGCGCTCATCGGCGTGCAGCGCGGGGCGCTCCTCATGGCGTCGGTCACCATCCTCGGCTTCGGAATCATCGCGCTGCTCCGGACGTCCGGCGTCCGAGTCGCGCGTCCGCGCCTGCCGGGGCCGCTGCGCGCGCTGGTGACGCGGGCCCACCGCCGGGCCTTGGACATGTCGCCGACGCGCCGGGCCCTGACCATCGGCCTGCTCACGACTCTGCTGCCGTGCGGCTGGCTCTACGCCTTTGTGGCCGTCGCGGCGGGAACGGCGCATCCCCTGTGGGCGATGCTGACGATGGCGGTGTTCTGGATCGGGACGCTGCCCGCCCTCACGATCGTGGGAGTCGGCGTGCGTGCGGCGACGGGGTCGCTGGGCCGGGCGCTGCCTCGGCTGATGCCGATCGCGCTCATCCTGGTGGCGATCGCCTCGATCGTGCTGCGAGGTCGGGCGCCGGTCGCGTTCGAGCCCAGCGCGCAGGCGTCGGTCGCGGAATCGGTTCGGGCCGTCGAGGGGCTGGATCACACGCAGATGCCGTGCTGCGAGGGCGAGATCGATGATCGCTGAAGCGCCGGGTGTCGTGGCGCGCGAACCGATCGCGATTGATGCGGCGCAGGTGGTTGAGCGGGTGCCGTGCAGCCACTGCGGCTTGCCCGTGCCGCGGGGGCTTGTGGATCGGGAGAAGGACGAGCAGTTCTGCTGCGAGGCGTGTCGCACCGTGCATGGCGTGCTGCACGCGTGCGGTCTCGATGGCTACTACCGGCTTCGCGACCGGCTCGGCGCCGAGCCTCGTCGGGCTCAAACGTCCGGCGGGCGCTTTGAGGCGTGGGACGATCCGATCTTCCTGGAGCATCACGCACGCCGGCGCGCCGACGGCGCGTGGCAGGCGGAGCTCTACCTGGAAGGGGTGCACTGCGCGGCGTGCGTCTGGCTGGTCGAGCGGCTGCCGGGGATCGTCGAGGGGCTCATCGAGTGCCGGCTGGACCTCTCGCGGTCGCTGGTGCGCGTGGTGTGGCAGGATCGCCTTCCGTTCTCGCGCATTGCGCGCGCGCTGGATCGGCTCGGATACACGCCCCATCCGGCTCGGGCGGGCGAGGTCCGAGCACAGAGAGCCAGGGAGAACGGCCGGTTCCTGGCCAGGATCGCCGCGGCGGGAGCCCTCGCCGGCAATGTCATGCTCCTGAGCCTTGCGTTGTACAGCGGCGTGTTCTCTGGGATCGAAGAGTCGTTCCGAGTGTTCTTCCGATGGTCCAGTGCCGCGCTGGGCCTCACGGCGATCCTGTGGCCGGGGCGGATCTTCTTCCGTGGCGCTCTCGCCTCGATCCGCGTCCGGGCGTGGCATCTCGATGTGCCGATCGCGCTGGGTCTGGCGTTGGGTGGAGCCGCGGGCGCGATCAACACGCTTCGCGGTGCGGGCGAGATCTACTTCGATTCGCTGACGATGCTGGTGTTCCTTCTGCTGGTAGGGCGCTGGCTGCAGCGCAGCCGCCAGCAGCGCGCGGCGGACGCCGTGGAGATGCTGACCTCGCTGACGCCCTCGACCGTTCGCCTCGTAGAGGGTGAGTGCGTGCGTGAGGCCCCGCTGGAAGCGGCCATGCCGGGCATGATCCTGGAGGTGCTCGCCGGCGGGACGATTCCGGTGGATGGGGTGGTCGTCTCGGGAGAGTCGAGCGCCGACGAGTCTGTCATGACCGGCGAGTCGCGTCCGCGACGGCTGACCTCGGGCTCGTCGGTGATTGCGGGGGCGATCAACCTGAGCGCGCCGGTTCGCGTTCGGGCGATCGGAATCGGCGACGAGACTCGCCTGGGGAAGCTGCTCGGGTCGATCGAGCCGGGCGGCCGGCGCGTGGGCGTGGCGCAGGTGGATCGCATCGCGGGCGCCTTCGTGACGGCCACGATCTCGCTGGCGCTAGTCACGCTGGCCATCTGGCTGCCTCATGGCGTGCCGTTGGCAACCGAGCACGCGATCGCGCTGCTCATCGTGACGTGCCCGTGTGCGCTCGCCCTGGCCAGCCCGATGGCGGTGGCGATCGCGCTGGCCCGCGCCTCTCGCCGCGCGATCTTCATCAAGTCGGGAGAGGCGATTCAGCGCCTTGCCACGCCGGGGCTCCTGCTGCTGGACAAGACCGGGACGCTGACCGAGGGCGGCCTGAGAGTGGTCCGGTGGATCGGCGACCCCTCGGTCCGCCCGCTGGTCGCGGCCCTCGAGGCGGGCGGGACGCACCCGATCGCCCGTGGCCTGGGCGCGGGGTTCGATGTCGAGTCGTTGCCATCGGTCTCGGGCGTCGTTCACATTGTGGGGCGCGGCGTGGAGGGTGTCGTCGCGGGGCGCTCGATCCGGGTTGGCTCGTGCGGATTCGTCGCCGAAACGACCGGACGCGCGCCGCAATGGGCGGAGCACGAGATGCGAGCCGCCGCGGAGGGCATGCTGTCGCCCGTGCTGGTCGGCGTCGAGGGCGAGGTCGTGGCGGTGGCGCTGCTGGGCGATCGCGTGCGTGACGACGCCTCCGAGTCGCTTCGCGCGCTCGTGAATCGGGGCTGGAGGCTGGGGATCGCCTCGGGTGACGATCCGAGGATCGTCGATCGCATCGCGCGCAGCGTGGGAGTGCCGTTCGAGCACATTGTCGGCGGAGCGACCCCGCAGGATAAGGCGGGCCTCGTCGAGCGGTGCGCCGTCGATGGGCCGGTGGTGTTCGTGGGCGACGGCGTGAACGACGCCGCGGCGCTCTCGCGGGCGACCGTCGGAATCGCTGTTCACGGGGGCGCCGAGGCGAGTCTCGCGGCGGCGGACGTCTATCTCACGCGTCCGGGGCTGGGCGCAATCACGGAACTGTTCGACGGGGCCGTCCGGACTCGCCGCGTGATCCGGACCAACATCGGCGCCTCCCTGGTGTACAACAGCGTCGCCGCGAGCCTCGCGATGGCCGGGCTGATCACGCCGTGGATCGGGGCGATCCTGATGCCGCTGAGTTCGCTCACGATCCTGACGCTTTCGGTGCATGCCCGCACGTTTGGAGGCCGCCCTTGACCGTCATCTACATCGTGGTGCCGCTGGCGTTTCTCATCGCGGGAGCGGCGCTGCTGGCGTTCATCTGGAGTGCTCGCTCGGGCCAGCTCCACGACCTCGACACGCCGGCGATTCGCATGCTCGCAGACGACGAGCCGTTTCCGTCCGCCTCCCGTGCGTCGGGAGCGCTGTTCGACGAGTCTTCGGATGAGTCCGTGGAGCGCACGCCGGCCTGAAGGTCCTACATCCAGTTGTCTTCGGTGTCGCGCCACTCGCGGTAGAGGATGAACGCCACGATGACGACGAGGATCAGGAGGATCGCGCCCCAAACAGGGTTCTTCTCAAAGAGCCATTCGATGATCCGCGCCAGCGCACCCATGCCAACGCCCCCAACGCCGGTCTCGAATTCGGCGCTGCGCTACCCCTTCCGGACGCGGCGAGGATATCCGGCGGCAGTGGAGACTGGTAGTCCGTCAGGCGAGTACCAGCCCGGTCGGCCGATACCCTTACGCAGGCATGGCGTGGATCCGTTTCGAAGTGCTTGGGGCCGAGCGGGAGACAGGGACGCCCCGGCGCCTGGTCGTCGAGGCCCTCTCCGCCCGCGATGCGGAGAACTATGCGATCGAGCAAGGCCTGCTGGTGAGTCGCATAGAGCAAGCGGACGAGGGGGTTGCGCCCGAGCCGCCTCGCGAGGGCATGGCTCGTGGGAATGGGCCAGGTGCCGATGAAACGGACGAGCGCCTGGGGCCCGACTCGCTTCGATTCGGAACTCGTCGGCTTCCCATGATCCACCTCGAGCCCGGCGAAGCGGTCATCTCCGAATATGCCGCGAGGGGCTTTGAGATCGGGTTCTTCGCAATCGTGTTCGGCGAGCGTCGGCGACTGGTGCTCACCGACCGGCGACTGATCGCGCACAGCAAGACGTCCGCGGGTCACTCGCTCCAGATTGGGCGGCTTGTTGACCTCGACACCACCCGGGTCGAGACGCACATGAGCCCGTGGATGTTCATTTGCGGTCTCTCTCTCGCGCTGACCGGCGCGTTCGGCATCGGCGCCGTGGCGCTCGCGTCCGCGGGCCGGGGGATCCTCGGAGGTCAGTCGCTCATCCAGATGCCGGGCACGACGATGCAGGACTATCTGACGCCCGTCGCGTTGATGGTGGTGGGTGCGCTGATGGCATTTGTGTTCGCGTTCAAGAAGCGACTCGGCGCGTCTTCCGCAAGCTCATTCCTCGGCATCACGTGCCGCAAACTCGATCCGCGCCGCATGCAGTCCTTCATCGATGCGCTGGATCTCGCCGAACGCACCGCCCGACGGAGAGAGACGGGCACGGGAGGCGGCTCGCCATGAAATCCACCCTCGGCTGGAGCCTCGCCCTCGCGCTCTTGAGCGCTCCGTTCGCGGGATGCGGCAGCGCGGATCGTTCCGATGATCCGACGCTCGA
Organism: Phycisphaeraceae bacterium; assembly: GCA_020639195.1. Classification (GTDB taxonomy): domain Bacteria; phylum Planctomycetota; class Phycisphaerae; order Phycisphaerales; family UBA1924; genus JACKHB01. Next base: position 132,109 of record JACKHB010000003.1, read on the forward strand.
TGCGTCCAGGCCGGCCCTTGTCGTGCTTCCCGCGCCCGATGCGAGTCCCGGCCGATCGACCGAGGCCAGTGCTTCGGCGGTCGCGCGATCATTTCGCGATTTCAGACCCTCCCGCGATGGGTTCGGGTTCGTCAACAGCTTTCCGGGAGATCCCATCTCGCTGGGGGGGCTCCAGCGATTCTTCACCGATGGCAGGGGATACGGGTTGTGTGGGGGGATGAGCCTCGCCGCTGCGGACCACTTCCTCGCCGGCGCTGCGATGCCGATGGACCAGTCCGTTCCGGCCCGGGGTACGCGGCTCCATTCCTACCTGTTGCATCGCCAGGTCGACTCGCTCGGCACGCTCGGGGTCTTCGGCCTGAAGTTCCTCAAGTGGCAGCGACTGCCCGATGCCAGCGCGACGGGCACATGGGCCCTGACCCGTCGCGGCTTGGACAAGATCGTCTCCGATCTCGAGTCCGGCGCGCCAGTGATGCTCGGCCTTGTGTATCGCGATCGGGACGATGGCTGGAACCCAGCCGGAAACCACCAGGTGCTCGGATACGCGGTCGACGTGTCACCCGGACGGGTGTTGATCTCGATCTACGACCCGAACTTCCCGGGGCGCGACGACGTCCGGCTCGAGGTCCACCTCATCGAGATCGACGACGGCACCGGCGGATCGATCGAAGCCGCGCGCACACGCCGGGTCGTGCCGGGGCGGTCCGATCGCGAGGTTCGCGGCGTGTTTGCGATGCCCTATTCGCCCAGGCCGCCGCTCCGAGCGTCATGATCCTCGGAAAACGACCGCCGCCGACGCGACGCCGTCTTTGCGACGGAGTCGAATCGGCGGCGTGTGAGAAGTCAGTGAGTTGGAGGGATTAGCCCTCGCCCTTCTCCTTGGTGGGCTCTTCCTTCTTCTTGGTGTTGTCGGTCTTCTTCTTGTCGTCGCCGCCGCAGGCCGCCAAGCACAGAGCAAGGCCCGCGATCGCCATACCAGCCAGAGTCTTCTTCATCATCGTTTCTGCCCCTTGAAATTCGAACCACACGGACGCTTGCGCGTTTGAACTCGGATTACCACGAACGGGCGCGTCCACCCATGACCCGTCCGAACGGCCCCAGTATATAGCCCTCGGTTAGTGAAGGTGCAAGTTGCGGAGATTGGGGATGAATGCACCCGAGTTGATTGGGGAGTTCGGCGCGCCGGTTCCATCAACCCGCCCCGAGGAACGCGCTCCCGGCCGGCCGTGATGGGCGTCCCTGCCCGACCGCCGGGAGTCTGGATTCCCTTCTGCGTCCCCCGCATGCTCCGAAGCCCGGAATTCCAATGTGGATTCCAGTACGATTTCCACAGGTTTTACACAAGTTCGAGACAGCGAGCCCACCGACGGTTCTGATCGGCTACCGATCGGTGGTCCGCTTGCGAGACTCGATCCGCTCGACGAGCTCTGGCAACTGACGGAATTCCTTGTCCGCGTTGGACTTCCACCTTTCCCTGCTCATGACTTCCAGCCGATTCCTCGCTCCGACGACCACGACCTCTGAGGGAAGGTTCGTCCAATCGACGTGGTGCTTGGGCAGCATGACCCGCCCCGCGGTATCGGGGACAAGCTCCTCGGCCCGGCTGAAGAAGAGCCGATCCAGGCTCGCGTCGTCGGGATGCGGCGTCAGCGAGTCGTCCTGGCGGGCCGAGAGGCGCTCGAATTGCGCTTCGGTGTACAGCCTCAGCACCCCGTCCGGCCAGGGCACACACACCCAGCACATTCCGTCTCGCTGGGCGTTCCACTTGTTCCGATACTTGGCCGGAATGGCCAATCGGCCCTTCGCATCGACGGTGAGTTCGGCAAAGCCCGTAAACAGCACGCCGCGTTACCTCATCCCTCATGGATGGGAATCTTAGACACATTGCCCCACTTTGCAACACTTTCGGCCAGATGTGTCGGTGAATCTGGTTGATCTGTGGATAACCCCGCGATCTCGGCAAACGTCCGAGAACCACGTGGACTGACCGCAGGATCGGACCAGTCGGCAGAGCGAGATCTCTGCGGCGAGGCCTCGTGGAGGGCCGCGGGCCCCGGCCCTCTCCGGAGCCGACGCTCAACTAGACTTCCTCACGTGCGGTGGGGGGAGCGGCGGAGGGCTCCCACGATGCAGGCCGAACAGGAGATGCGGGCGGTGCTCGATCGAGTGCCCTCGGGTCTGTTCGTCATCACGGCGGCGCACGACGGCAAGCGCAGCGGCGTGCTGGTCAAGTCCGTGCAGATCTGCTCGGATGAGCCGGTGCTGGTGAGCGTGGCGGTCCGGAAGGGCCATTCGATCGAGCCTTTGATTCGAGACAGCCGCGTGTTTGCGGTGTGCCTCGTCGATCCCACGGATCGACTGATCCGCCAAAAATTCGATCCCAACGCGGACTGCGATCCGGAGGAACGGACGGACCCCTTCGATGCCATCCCTGTGACGACACTGGCGACGGGCTCGCCGATCCCGGTTCGATCGATCATGGCCATCGACTGCGAGGTGGTGCGCCACTTCGATCTGGAAGCCGATCACGAGCTCTACGTTGGGCTTGTGCGCGCCGCAAGGCAGTACAACCGGTTCTCCGCGGGGGCGGCCAACGGAGCCGCCTAACGGCGAGTTGCCTCGCGGAGGGTCGTTTCGATCTCGCCGAGCATTGCCGCCGAGAACGCGGCCATCGAGAAGCGCTCCGCGCTTTCACGACAGGCGCGCTCGCAGTCGCGAGGGATTTCCGCGGCGGCGCGGGCGATCGACTCGGGGTCGGCCTGCTTGAAGAGCCTCCCGGTGACGCCGTCGGTGAGAATATCGAGGGCTCCGCCGCGGGCGCGCGCCACCACCGGACATCCGCACGCGAGCGCCTCGACGGCGACGATGCCAAAGTCTTCCACCTGCGGGAAGACCAGGCATCGAGCGGCTCGATACAGCTCGCGCAGTCGGGTGTCATCAACCTGTCCGAGCAGTTCGGCGCGCCCGGACGCGAGACGCTCAATCGTGCGACGGTGAGAGCCCGAGCCGACAACCGTGAGTCTGGCGCCGGCGTACTCGGCGGCTCTAATCGCGAGATCGACTCGCTTGTACGGTTCGAGCGCGCTGACGACCAGCCAGAAATCGCGTCGAGGCGTGGCCGGGTCGGGCGTGAAGAAATCGAGTCGGGCCGGCGGCGGGACCACAGACGCATCGCGCTCGTAGGCCCGACGGATTTCGGCGGCGGTGTGGCGCGAGTTGGCGATGAAGCGATCGACTCTGGGCGCCGTGGAGCGGTCCCAGGAGCGCAGCGAGGGGCCGGCGAGCCGTAGCCCGGCGCGCCGGAGGAGCGATGCGGGCTGGGCGGCGCTCGTCTCGTCGGGGCGCGCCCAGAGGTATCGTGCCGGGGCGTGGCAGTAGCAGAGGTGGGGGACCCCATCGGGAGCACGGAGCGCCTTGATGGCGCTCGAACTCGACGAGATGAGCAGGTCGATGGGTTCCTGAGCGTGGTCCCGGGCCAGTCGGCGCGACAGGTCCCGAACGGCCAGCGGATACACCGGAAGCAGCCAGCGGCGGGCCCGATTCGCGCCGGGCAGTCGGCCGAGGCGAGAAACTTCCCGGCGGAGCAGGTCCACCTCCGGCGTGGAAGCCGTGTGTGCGTCGAACATTACGTACAGGGCGGAGATGCGATGGTCCGCGGCGACCGTTTCGGCGATGGCGTCGAGAACGCGTTCGCCGCCTCGGAGGGCGACGAGCCAGTCGTGGGCCAGGGCGATTCTCAGAGGTCGCCGGGGCGCATCGACGCGGATCGGCGCACTCACGAGACTCGCGGGCGCGGGCTGGGTGTTGGGATCTAGCATTGGCCATGAAGCCTACGGAGCCGGCCCCCACGGCGCGGGTCTGGGCCGCGAACCGACTTGGCCTCGACTACCAGCGCGAGGCAGGTCGGCTCGGCGCCCCGCCCGTGCCGATCATCGACGCCCACGCCCACATCAACGGGCCCTCGGTCGCCGGGATCTACGCCCGCGCGGCGTCGGCGTATGGCGTTGTGCGCGTGTACAGCCAGACGCAGCTGCCCCAGGCCCAGGGTGTGCGAGAGGTGCTCGGAGACCGGATCCGGTTTGTCGCGATCCCGGACTACATGGGCGCCGATCGCACGGCGGCGATGGGCGAGGGATTCCTCCGGAACATTCGCGAGTTTCGTGAGCGATTCGGGGCTTGTCTCGTGAAGTTCTGGAACGCTCCCAGGCTGCGCGACTTCGTGGATCCGGTGCGTGACGCGGAGGTGTTCGGGCTCGAGAGTCCCTGGCGGATCCGTGCCGCGGAATTGGCGACCAGCCTGGGCATGATGCTGATGACCCACATCGCGGACCCGGATACGTGGTTCGCCACCAAGTACGCCGACGCCGCGCGGTACGGCACGAAACGCCAGCAGTACGAGCCGTTGGAGCGGATGCTGGATCGGTTCGACGTGCCGTGGATGGCAGCGCACATGGGGGGATGGCCCGAGGACCTGGAATTCCTCTCGGGGCTGCTGGATCGGCACGCAAACCTGTACCTCGACACGAGCGCGACCAAGTGGATGGTGCGCGAGTTGAGCCGCCACTCGCGCGAGGACCTGCTGGCCTTTCTCCGTCGGTATCGAGGCCGGATTCTCTTTGGTTCTGACATCGTGACCAGCGACGAGCACCTCAAGCCGAACGCACCCAACGCGGCGTTCGCCGCCGACGCCGCGGACAGCGCCGAGTCGGCGTTCGATCTGTACGCGAGCCGCTACTGGGCCCTGCGCACGCTGTGGGAGACCGACTACGACGGCCCCAGCCCGATCGCCGACCCGGACCTGGCCATGGTGGATCCTTCGCGGCACGACGCGACGAGCGCGCCGGCGCTTCGGGGCAAATCGCTGCCTCGAGAGGAACTCGAGTGGTTGTACCACCGAGCCGCGGAAGAACTGCTCACGCGGTGGGAACGCGCGCATCCCTAGGGAGCTGCGCAAGGGCCATTTCGCATCTCGAGCGAGGATCGCTCATTCGACGCGGGGCGTCTTTGACACCAGAATCCTGACGATCGAGGCAAGGTCGCCGGCGAGCATGGGGTCGAGCGGAGCCGAGAGCGACGCGTCGAGGCGCGAAGCCCCCAGGAGATCCGCGAAGCCCGGCGTCGCGCGTTCGAGTCGCAGTGTTCCCCCGCTCATCGTGCCGCCTAGTGAGCCGTCGCCCGGCGTACCCGCGGTCGAGAGAAACCCGCCTCCGGAATAGACGCCGGCTTCTCCCGAGACCATGACGATGTGGGTGACCGCGGCGTTGACCGCCGTCGACTGGATCGGGGTCTTGCCGGCCTTGGGCTCGACGAAGAGATGCACGTGAACGAGTTCGCCCGTGAGCGACTTGAGGTCGCCACGGAGCGCATCTCGTTCCAGGTCCGTAAAGTACAGGTCGGCCGTGTTGGCGTCGTCGAACGAGTATGCCTTGAGGCGGAAGACCGGCCGCGTCGCGACCGGGCGCTCGATCGAACGCAGCTCGTACCGGGTGCCAAGAAGACGGGCGCCGCATGCGGGCATGGCCACCACCGCCGCCGCCGCCGCGAACCAAGCAAGGAATCTCAGGCTATTTCGGACATTTGTATGCATAATCACCCCCGCGACCGGACAGTGCGAGAACCACGATACCCGTGCCTTGCACGATGGTGGGGGGGGCACGAGTTGCGGGCCCGGAATCCCGCGACGGTCTCGGGCGTATAACCCTTGAGGGGAAGGGTCCCACGAAGGGGCCGAGAGGCCGCGCCGAACGCAATGCGGCCGGGAGCACAGCCAATGACACGGAAACGGATGCTGACGGTCTTGGCGGGTCTGTTGGTCGCCTCGCCCGCGCTGGCGCAGTCGACCCGTCCGCGCATGCTCGATCGGCTGCGCGACATGCGCCCGAACTTTCCGAACGACCCACCCCCGTCGATCCGATCGGTGCCCATCCCGTCGCCGATCGTGGTGGGCAATCCGGTGGTGTGTCGCACATGGCCGTCGTTCCAGCCGGGAGGCCTGGTGGTCGACGGAAGGTACTCCGACGGCAACTGGAACGTGGGCTTCCATCTTGGGAGCGCTGAGTTCTCGAGGACCGTGGTCTGCTACCCGTATCCGAGGAATCACTGGTATCCGTACTACGGGTACCCGCGGTACGCCGACTATTTCGGGGATTATCCGTACTATCCGGTTGGGTACCCCACGACGCGATACGACCCCCGGCTGCAGGCGGCATTGCTGGCCGCGGCGGCTCAACAGTCCCCACCGCCCGCGCCGGAGCCGAAGCCAGACACCCCATTTGGCTGGGGCGAGTGGCACATGAAGCGACGGGAACTCGGCCCGGCGATGGATGCGTTCAGAGAGCATCTGCGCCAGACGCCGGACGATGCCGCGGCGCAGCGCTGCCTGGCGATCGTGCTGCTCGAGGATGGGCGGTTCGCCGACGGAGTGGCGATGCTCCGTCTTGCCTACGGCACGAGCCCTGCGTTGGCGAGCTTGCCGCTGGATTCCCAACTCTTGGCGAGAAACGGGTCGGACCGGCTGGGCTGGCTGGTGCGGCGCATGGCCACGTACGCGAACCAAGCCGACACGCCGTCTTCGTGGCTGACCGAGGCGGTGCTGATGCAGGGCCAGGGGCGAAAGGAGCAGGCCCGGCGGATGCTCGCGCGGGCCGTCGACGTGGGGCTGGATGCCTCGATCGCCGGTCCCCTGCAAGCGGCGCTGCGGTAGTCTCGCCGATCGCCATCCGGCCTGCGCTGGCATGAGCCCCCGGCACTGGCTGGGGCCAGTTTTCTCTCCCTACAGTTGAATGAGACTCAGTCGCAAGGAGTGGCTCCGTGCACATGCACCATCGCGAGGTTGCCGGGCCCAGGGTCGTGCCGGTGACGTTCATCCTTGAGGACCCGCGGTCGCTGACGGGCTCGGATCAGGCCACACACGAGCTCAAGGCCGCCCAGGGTGAGCACCTGCTTGAACTGGCGTTGGACAACGGGATCAACATCGAGCACGCGTGCGGCGGCGTGTGCGCCTGCTCGACCTGCCACGTGTACATCGAGAAGGGAATGACGGAGTTGAGCGAATCGACGGAGGCCGAGGACGACCGCGTGGAGGAGGCGCCGGGCCTGCAGGCCAACAGCCGGTTGTCGTGCCAGTGCGAGGTGGAGGGGGACGGCCCGATTGTCGTTCGCGTGCCGGCGTGGAATCGCAACGCGGTGAAGGAAGTGCCGCACTAGGGAGGCTCGTTGGCCCGACGTGTCCTCCACGACCGCTACTTCAAGCAGGCCAAGGCCGAGGGGTACCTCGCCCGCAGCGCCTACAAGCTCAAGGAACTCCAAGAGCGGTTCGCGCTGATCCGGCCCGGCGATCTCGTCGTTGATCTGGGTTGCGCGCCCGGGTCGTGGATGCAGGTCGCGGCCGAGTTGGTCGGGCCCCAGGGAGCGGTCGTGGGCATCGACCTCAAGGAAGTCCGCGATCGGCTCGCTCCGAACGTGGCGCCCTTGGTGGGCGACATCAACACCGAGGACGCCGCGGAGCGGTTGCTCGCGGCCGCGAGTGATGCCGGCGCGCCGCCACGGCTCTTCGATGTCCTGCTCTCGGACATGGCGCCCAACACCAGCGGAGCGGGCGATGACCTGGTCTCCTGCCGCCTGTGCCACAGGGTTCTTGACCTCGCGCCGGCCCTGCTGCGCGCGGGCGGCCATCTGGCGATGAAGGCCCTTGAGGGCGCGGAGTACCCGGGATTGGTGGAGCGGGCCCGTTCGATGTTCCGCGAGGCGAGAGGGTTCAAGCCCAAGTCCAGCCGCGAAGTGTCCAGGGAGATGTTCGTCGTGGCCAGGGGGTTCCGTCCGACATGAATGGCGAAAGACGGGACATCCGGCTGTGGCCGATCTCGCGGCAACAATCACCGGCGTGACCTTTCTGACTCCGATTCCCGCTCTGATCGCCGGCGCCATCGCGCTGCCGGTGCTGGTGACGTTCTTCCTGCTGAAACTGAGGCGGCGGCCCGTGCGGGTGCCGAGCACGATGCTCTGGCAGCAGTCGGTGCAGGACCTCCAAGCGAACGTTCCCTTCAAGTGGATCCGGCCGTCGTGGCTCTTGCTTCTGGCGATCCTGATCCTCGCGATGCTTCTGCTGGCGCTGGCGCGCCCGGCGATCGACGTGTCGGCGGCGCGAGCGAAGAACGTCGTTCTGCTGATCGACCGCTCGGCGTCGATGTCGGCGATGGATGGCCCGGCCGGGGAATCACGCCTCGAAGAGGCGCGACAGCGCGCGCGCGACCTGGTGAGGTCGTATCGGCGGACTGGATTCGACGGGCGCATCGCGGTGGTTGCGTTTGCCTCCGAAGCGAGAGTGGTCGCGCCCCTCTCGGCCGATTTCGCAGAGATCGAGCGGGCGATCGACGGGGTGACGCCCAGCGATCAGCCGGGAGACGTGGCGCCGGCGCTGGCGCTGGCCGAAGGGCTGCTGCAGTCGATCGGCGCGGGGCAAGAGGGCGACCGTCCCGAGCCGGGTGTGGTCGTGCTGTGCAGCGACGGGTCGTTTGCGCGGGACTCGGGGCTGACGCTGGCTGGGGCACAACTCCGATTCGAACGCGTGGGTCCGGACCCGGCTGCGGGAAGGGTGAACACGGGGATTGCGGCGCTGTCGGCCATGCGCGACTACGAAGACCCGACCGTGGTGCGCGTGTTCGTCCGGCTGGAGAATCCGGGAACGGACGAGGCCCCGGTGACGCTGACGCTCCGGCTCGGCGAAGAGGTTGTCGAACGGCGGGCCGCGGTGGTGCCGGGCGCGGACGAGCATGGCCGTTCCGGCGAGCGGGCGGTGACGTTCGATCTGAGCGATCGCGATGGGGGCGTGCTTCGGGTCGGCCTCGAGCCGGGCGGGGTGCTTCGCGCCGACGATCGCGCGGCGGTGGTGCTCGAGGCTCCAGTGCGCCCGCGCATCCTCGTGGTGACGGCCGCGGAGACGACCGAGGCCCAGGATCGCGCGCGGTGGATTCTGCACGAGATCCTCCGAGAACTCAGGCCGGCTTCGATCGAGACGATCGCCCAGACGGAAGTGTCGCCCGAGCGTCTCGACAGCGCAGATCTGGTCATCATCGAGGGCGTGACGCTCGGCGCGCCGCCCCGTGGACCGAGCATCAGTCTGGGCGCGGGGTACGCCGGTGAGGGACCTCGTCCGGGGGAGCCGGTCTCGAACGGCACTTCGTTCATCTCTTGGCGACGGGATCACCCTCTCCTGAGGCACGTGGCGCTGGACTCGATCTACGTGCGCACGCCTCGGCCCATCGACGTTGGACAGGGCGACATCGTGCTGGCCCGCGGACGTGGCGGACCGTTGATCGCCATTCATGAAGGCGAGGGCCCCGCGCGGCTGGTGATCGGGTTTGACCTCGCAGAGAGCAACTGGCCCGTCCACTTCGGCTTTCCGATCTTTGTTGCGGCGGCCGTGGACACGCTGACGCTCCGGGGAAAGGCCGATCAGGGGTTCGCGTTCGCGACGACCGACGCGATCGTGCTTCGGTCAGACGAGGGCGCGTCGCGCGTGACCGTTCGCGACAGCGATGGGAACGACGTCGTGCCGCCGAGAGAGGTATCGGGCGAGCGGGTCCCCATCGGCGTGATCGAACGTGTCGGCGTGTTCGACGTGGCCGGCGGTCTGCCCGAGCGAGTGGCCGTGAACCTCTCGGACTCGACCGAAACGGCGATCGCCACGAGAGATGAGATTGTCGTGTCCGGCGAGGCGGTTTCCGGGGCGAGCCGCGCGGGCAGCGCGCCGGTCGAGGTATGGCAGTGGTTCGTTCTGGCGGCCGGAGCCCTTCTGGCGATCGAGTGGCTGGTGTACGCCCTGAAGATGCGGTCGTAGTCGGGGACTACTGCGAGAGTCCGTTCCACGTGCTCACATCGATCCGGGCGCGGGACGGCTCGTCCTGCCACGGCATGACCCGGCGAGGCCACGTGGCCCGCGAGCCGTCCGAACCGATCAACTCCAGGCCAAGGACGAGTTCGAACTGGGGCTGCGCGTGGCGCGGGAGCGCGACATCGGCGATCCAGCGGCCTGGCTCGTGGACCATCGGGGCTGCGGTTCGGACGCCCGATGCCTCATCGACGATCGTGCCATCGGAGCTCAGGCGGAGCACGCCCGAGGAACGGCCCCGCTCGCCGAGCCAGACTCGCACACTCCAGCCGATTCGGGACTCGTCGGTTCGCACTTCAACCAGGAGCGAGAGGCGCTGCGATCCGTCGGGCTCGAGTGTCATTCGGAGCAGCCCCGCCGCGACGGTCTCGGCAACCGGGCTTCTCTCGGCTCCATCGAGCGAATCCGACATCGTCCATGTCGGAAGAAGGGGACCGAGGATGGCGCCGGGAGGCTCGAGCTGGAGGACCGCGGTACGGAGAGAGAGATCGAGTGGCGCATCTGCCATGCGAACGCGCCGCGGCCCCGGATCCGTCGAGCGAGAGAGCGTGACCGAGACGCTGGTCCATGGGCTGATCTCAACCGGTTCGGCGCTGTCCGAGGCCGTGTCCCAGACGACCACCGCCGAGGGGCTCAGGTTCGCGAGCCCGACTCGGGCGAAGGTCTCACGCCCGACGAGCAGGGCATCGTCCAGAATCCACGACATCGAGTGCGGCTGTTCGGCAAGCCAGGTCTCAACCATGCCCGCGATCGCAAAGGGCGTGAGCGCGGGGTCCAGCACGGTCCGCAGGAGCGTGTCGAGTCGGGTTGGATTCTCGTCCCAGGCGGGCAGCGCAAAGTCCGGCTCGAATCGAACGGCGGCCAGCAGTCGGCGCCGCACGCGCAGGCCGAGTGTCGGATCGATGAGGTGCAGGCGCGCGAGCGCCGACCGCCACCGGGCCTCCTGCTGCAGCGCCAGGGCGTCGAGGATCGGCACACCCAGCGAGACAAGATCGCGCGCGTGCTCCGGGCCGAGGCGATTCGTGGCAAGGAGCCAGCGCCACCGCCGCATCGGATCGGTCCGGCCGCGTTCGGCCCCGGCGAGCACGGCCCGCCGCATCGTCTCATCAGGGACGGGCGGCGGCTCCCACGCCTCGGGTGGCGTCAACGCCCCCATCTCTTCGGGTGTCGACAGCCAGTGGGGCGTCACAAGTCGTCCGCCGATGCGGAGAAAGTCCGGCCTGGGCTCGGCGGGCGTTTCGATCACGACGAACCACCGGTCGAGGCGGGTCGAGCCGGCGTGGCCGGATTCGGCGTTCCAATCCAGGCTCGGACCGAGCCACTGATCGAGAGGCGTTGGCTTGGGGGCGCGGATCTCGGGCGAGAGGCGCTCCAGCCGCGCGGGGCATTCGATGCCGCCGTCTGTGAGCACCCCGATCGGTCCCGGAGCGACGCCGGCCTCCACGTCGACGGGCAGAACGAGCGTGGACCCTGGAACACACGCCGGCTCAGACAGCAGAGGCGTGATCTGAGCGCGCGCGGCCGTGAGACTGAACACGACCGGGGCGGCGATCGCACGCCACGCGCGGGTGCCACGGCGGATTGTTCGGGCAGTGTCCATCACGCCGGCCCTTCCCGGATCCCTGCGCGCCAGCCCCATCATTCGCCGGTTTGCCCGACTTGCCACCCCGATTGGAATCGGTCACACTTGGAGGCAGGATCCCTCGCCCGGAGCAGGAGTCGGACATGCCCACGATGGCTCGCGGTTGCATCGCCGAGTTTCTCGGCACGTTTGCGCTGGTGTTCTTCGGCGCCGGGGCGATCATTCTGACGCGGGCGGTGGTCCCCGGGGAGGCGGCGCCGGGCTCGCTGGTCACGGTGGCCCTCGCGCACGGGCTGGTTCTGGGAGTGTTCGTCCCGGCGTGCATGTACATCTCTGGGGCGCAATTCAACCCGGCGGTGTCCATCGGGCTGCTGCTAATCGGCAAGCAGCCGGCGCGCACGGCGATCGCGTACATCATCACGCAGCTCATCGCGGCGGCGTGTGCGGCGGGCATGCTCGTGTTCCTGCTTGGCTCGCAACTTGCCAACAACGACAGCGTTCGCCTGGGCGCGACACTGGGGTCTTTCAGCATGGGAGAGACGGCCAACCTCCGCGGGCTGTTCGGGCTCGAGCTGATCATGACGTTCGCCCTGATGTTCATCATCCTGACCGCGGTGGTTGACAAGCGCGCGCACAAGGTTGCCGGCGTCGCCGTCGGCATGACCGTGGCGATGTGCATCGTCGCGTTTGGGCCGCTGACGGGGGCAAGCATGAACCCGGCGCGGACGTTCGGACCGGCCATCTACGGGCACTTCGGCGATCACCACTGGGTGTACTGGGTCGCGACGATCCTTGGCGCCTGCCTCGCGGCGCTGACCTATCGAGCGGTCTGGCAGCCAACGGAAGATACGCAGGCCTGAGTTGCCGTCGGTTCAGTCCGACGCTCCCGGCGCCGGCGCAAGCACCTGCAGGGTCACCATTCGTCCCTTGGAATAGTTGTACCCCGAGGCCTCGGCCAGCGGAATCAGGTCAGTGCGCGACTCCGCGGATTGCTGAGGCATGATGACGAGCCCGCGAGGATGGCCAGCGACCCACGAGGCAAGCTCAGTCTCGGCGAGCCGTTCAGCCCGGCCATCGGTGAGGAACACGAGGCTGTCCTCGTGATAGCCGACCGCCGCGATAGGGCGGGCTCCGGCCGGATCCAAGCGAGCGATCTCCGCGGCGAGACGATCGCTGATCCACAATCCGGGGGCGCGGGGGAAGACGATGCCGACCAGCGACACGATGGCCGCGGCAGAGGCGTAGATCGCCAGCCACTGGGCGCGTTGCCAACGGCCAGTGCGTGTCGCCTGCCATGCGCCCACGAGCACGATCGCGCTGAGGGCCGGAAGCGCGAGGCCGACCACGTCCCAGAGCGCCAAGCGCGCCCCCAGCAGCGCCCACAGCACCACTGGCGCAACGACCGCCAAGCCGAGGCCCGCCAAGAGCCACGCGTTGGTGAGGAACTGCAAGGGCCCACGCTCAAGGTGACGGCGAACGGGTCCCCGCGCGGCCACGACGAGGCGCGCTCCCAGGATTGCCAACGCGGGCAGCAGGGGCATGGTGTAGTGCGGGAGCTTGGTGCCAACGATCTCAAAGACTGCCCAGGCGGGCAGGGCCCACGTCAGGCAGAACGTCTCGGCCTCAAGGCGACCGGAGGTTCGGCGCGCTGCGCGCGAGCGGCGAACGCGACCAAGCGAAGCCATCAGTCCGAGCACGGCCATGAGAGCGCCGGGCCAGAACAAGCCCGTGAACAACGCGGCGTGGTATCCGGGTGGTCCCCAGTGTCCCTCCTTGGGTTCGAGACTTCGCCCAAGGACCTCATCGCGGATGATCGACAGGTAGTGATCGAGTCCGACCTGCCGCGCGACGAGGCCGACCCACGCCCCAACGACCAGCACGACCAGCAGCACACCGAGCAGCGGGCGGGTCTTGCCGAGCCACTTCCATCGGCGATGATGCGCGCTCATGGCAACGGCGCAGAACGCCGCGATCATCGGCGTGACCGGGCCCTTGACCATGATCCCCGCGGCGATCGCACTCCAGAACAGCACCGCGTCGCGATGGCTTGCATGATCGGCCCGACGCCAGATTCGCCAGAGCGCGCCCATCGCCAGCGTGGTGCATGCCACGAGCACATGGTCCGACCGTGCCTGCCTCGCTTCCCAGGCAACGAGTGGCGCCGTCGCCATGACCGCCCCCGCCAGCAGCGCTGCACGCGGGGAGAACATCGATCGGCAGATTCCCCACGTCGCGACCACGGTGATGCACGCGGCAAGGAGCGAGGGAAGTCTGTACGGCCAGATGACGGTCCGCTGGATTCCCAGCGCCCACGCGGAGCGGGCGCTTGCGGCCTGCAGCCAGTAGATCAGCGGCGGCTTGTTGAGCCGGGGCCGATCCTGCACGCGTGGAACGATCCACCCGTCGAGCGTGCCGGACTCGGCCATCTGGCGGCTCGCCTGGGCGAATCGGGCCTCGTCCCGATCCACCACGGGTAGGATGATCATGCCCGGGATGAGCACCAGCACGCAGAGCACGAGCAGCGCGACGATCGGGCGCGAGGAGGCGGCGCGATACGCCCAGCCATCCGATGCCGCGACGGGTGCGTCCATGAGCGGCGACTATAACGCTCCGGGGAGATCGTGGGCGTTCCGCTGGACGCTGGCGATCGCGCTGGGATTCGCGCTCGCGCTGCTTCCAGTCGATGGCGAGATTGTTCGCGGCGTGGCACGTTTCCGGGAATCTCTCGGGGGAGACGTGCGACGAGAGCTAGAACTGCTCCAGCAGTTCGGCGGCGTGACGTCGCTCGTGCTGATCTCGGCGACAATCTGGCTGCTGGACCCGACGCGTCGTCGCAGCCTCATTCATTTGTTGGTGACGATGGGGATCCTGTTCGCGGTTGTCAATGCGATGAAGATCCTGATCGGTCGTCCCCGGCCGCGGTTCGAGGAGCCGCTGGTCTTTCTGGGCCCGTTCCGCACGTTCGATCTGGGGCCTCCGGTCGGAGCGAGGCACTCGTGGGAGATCGGCTCGGGCATCCTGGCGGATCTCTGGTCTATGCCGTCGAGTCACACGGCCTTCGCGGCGGGGCTCGCTGTGTTCCTGTGCGTGATGTACCCGCGGGTCAGGCCCCTGGCGTGGTTCATGCTCGGGGTCGTGGCCGTGTCACGTCTGATCTTTGGAGCGCATTACGCCAGTGATATCGTTGTCGGCGGAACGTTGGGCGCGTGCGTCTCGACGTTGGCATTCCGCTTCATGCGAACGAGCGAGGTCGGTCGGCGGCAACAGCCGGGAGGGTGCTGATGGTCAGTGGTGAGGCGGCCGTGGAGACGCGCCGGCCGCGATTCGGAGTGCGGTGGCTTGGGCTGATCGGGCTTCTGATCGTGCTGGGCGGGGCGGGAGCCGTCGCCTGGCACAAGGTCCTGCGGGATCGCTTCTTCCCCCGCAACTTCGGCACCGTGGTGGAAGGGCGGATCTACCGCTCGGCGCGCCTGACCGACCCGATGGTCAGGCACGTGGTTGAGTCCAAGCACCTCAAGACGATCCTGGATCTTGGCGCCTACGAGCCGGACTCCGAGCGTGAGGCAGAGATGCGGGCGATGGCCGAGGAGCTCGGCGTAAGGAGATTCCGATTCAGCCTGATCGGCGATGGCACGGGCAACCCCAATTACTACGTGCAGGCGCTGCGGCTCATGCAGGACGACCGGGCCTTGCCCATGCTGGTGATGTGCGGGGCGGGGGCCCAGCGGACCGGGGCGTGCGTGCTGCTGTACCGAACGCTCGTTGAGGGCAAGACGATCCAGGAGTCGTACGCCGAGACGTTCCGCTACAAACACGATCCGGGCGACGACTGGATCATGCTCGCGTACGTGGCAGATTGGAACGACGAGATCCGGCGATCCCTCGAGAGCGGCGAGCCGATCCCGGGGTTCGACCCCGTTCCGTACCCGCTGGGTGAGTGATCAGCCGGCCTCGACGGGCAGCGTTTCGACGATATTCGCGACGAGCGTGTCGGTGGTCACGCCCTCGGCCTCTGCCTCGAAGTTCACGATGATGCGATGCCGGAGGGTCGGGGCGGCAATCGCGCGGATGTCGTCGATGCTCGCCGCGGGGCGTGCAGAGACCAGCGCGCGGCACTTGGCGCCGAGCACCAGGGTCTGGGCGGCGCGCGGGCTCGCCCCATAGCGCACGTACTGGTTCACCATGGGGGTTGCGAAGCTCGGTCCGGCCCGCGAGGGGTCCTTGGGGCTGGCTGGGCGGGGTTGGGTGGCGAGGACCATGCGGATCGCGTAGTCCTGCACGTGGGGCGCGATGGCGACCTGCCGGACCAGCGCCTGGTGCTCGAGGATGCGCGTCTCGTCGAGAACGGGCTCGACCGAGGGCGCGTCGCTGGTGGTGGTCCGGCGGAGGATCTCGGCCAGTTCTTCGCGCCCCGAAGAACCGACGAGCAGTTTGAAGAAGAAGCGATCCAACTGGGCTTCGGGCAGGGGGTACGTCCCCTCCTGTTCGATGGGATTCTGTGTGGCCATCACGAAGAACGGGCTGGGGAGCCGGTGCGTCTGGCCAGCGACGGTGACCGAGCGCTCCTGCATCGCCTCGAGCAGGGCGGACTGGGTCTTGGGCGTCGCGCGGTTGATCTCGTCGGCCAGGATAATCTGGGCGAAGATCGGCCCGGGTTGGAACCGGAACTCGCGCTTCTGGCGTCCTCCCTCGGCCTCGACCTCGGCGACCACCGTCGTGCCCATCACGTCGGCGGGCATGAGGTCTGGTGTGAACTGGATTCGGCCAAACCGCAGCCGCAGAGCCTGAGAGAGCGTGCGGATGAGCAGCGTCTTGCCGATGCCCGGTGCGCCCTCGAGCAAGGCGTGGCCGCCGACGAAGAGGCACGTGAGCACCCCGTCGATGATGTCGGAATGGCCGACGATGACCCGCCGGATCTGCTCACGGACGGCCGTGTAGTCGTCACGAAACCGCTGGGCCTGAGCCTGGACCGCTTCGATGCTGGACATGGAGCCTCCGGCAGGGGCGGATGGTACCGCTCTTGCCTGCCCGACGGTCCGTTCTAGAGTCGGTGTCCGCCAGAGGGACTCTTGGAGCACATCGATGAACTCGGAGCGGCTTGCCGGATACACCCTGGATGGGACGCAGGGCGTGGCGATGTCGGCCTTCGGAGACGACCTGGTCTTCAAGGCCACCTCCGTCCAGACGGCGGGGGCGTGCAACGTCTTCACCGCGACGGTGAACGAGGGGAACGGCCCGCCGCTGCACCGGCACAACCGGGAGGATGAGCTCTTCTACGTGCTCGAAGGGCGAGTGGAGTTCCAGGTTGATGGCCGGCGATTCGTCTGCGGCCCGGAGAGCTTCGCCTTTGCGCCGCGCGGCAGTGTGCACTCATTTCGAGGGGCCGGCCCGGGCCGCTCTCGGATGCTTGTGACCACGACACCGGGCGGCTTCGACGGGTTCTTCGGCGAGTGCAGCGCCCTGTGGGCCGAGAGTGGGGGTCGGCCTCCCGAGGCGGCGATCCTCGAGATCTTCCACCGCCACGGTCTTGAACTGCTCGGGCCGCCACTGTCGGCTCAGGCCTGACAGCCTCTATCGCGGGTTGGATGACAGCGCCGCCTCGATCTGCGCCCGGCGCGAGAGCAGCACCTGCATGCCGGCATTGATCAGTCGATCCTGCTCCTCGGGCTCGGCGGTGAGCCTCGTGCCGCCCTCATCGATCAGGCGCCACAACTCCGGGTCGTTCGCGCGCATGTCGTCGAAGTCCACGCGGATGATCGTCAGGCTCTGGCCTTGGTCCAGGCCCTGGGAGCGGGCGATCTCCTCGTAGCGGGTGCGCCAAGAGTCCAGCCCGATCGTCAGGGAGCGGATTCCAGCCGCGGCGGCGTTGGGGGCCTTCTCCTGGTCCGAGTACGGGCTCAGTCCTCCGGCGTAAACGTCGATGACCAGCAGCACCTTGCGGGGCGCTGGGTCCTGTGCGAGGAGTTGGAATGCGGTAATCACGCCGAGGTTGTCGCTCAGTCCGCCGTCGACGAGGTGGAGATACGGCGCCGCGGGGTCGGTGTCGCAGACGAACGTCGATGGGGGCACGACACCCGGGAAGGAGGCGCTGGCCTTGAGAATCACGCTCATCGGGATACCCGCGATGAACTGCTCGCGAGGGACGGAGGGGTCTCGCTGCATTGCTTTGCGATCGTGCTTGTAACCCACTACGCCGTACGTCGCGAGCACGTCTGGGGTCATGGGGACCTGGGCGCCGTTGGAAAACGCGGTCGCATTGCCGATCCACCACGGCAGCCGGGCCATCGCTCCTTCGGAGGCCGGGACGAAGATGTCTCCCAGGCGGAGAGAAGGCCGCCCGAGGCGCTCGCGATGATCGCCGCACAGGATGTGGGCGTGGAACGAAGACTCGAGGTAGTCCCCGCGATCGAGCGTTCCGATCACCCGCGGGCTAAGAGCGCCGCGAAGGAGGTCTCGCTCGTAGTTGTGGCGCAGGTGCTCGCGCAGATCGGGATCGCATCCCGCGGGGCGGCTCTGGGAGTCCGCGTCGATCGCCGCGGCGAAGGAAAAGTCGTCCAGCGCGCCGCCGGTCTGGAGGAAGTCGTCGAGGCTCGAGAGATACGCGGCGGCAACGAACCCACCGCCCGAAACGGTGCTGAACGCATCCACCTGCCACAGAGCGCTCTGGGGCTGCCCATCAACGTTGATCCGGATCTGCTCAAGTCCCGCCAGCACGCCCGCGCCAAAGTTCGCCGAGCGATGCCCGCCGCCGGACACGGCGACGACAAAGGCGACATCTGGATCCTGATTTGGGCGTGACTCGGGAGACACGAATTTGCTTGCGTCGAAGCGTGGCGGGGTCCAGGCCTGGGCCGAGGCGTGGGAAGCGACGAGGCCTGAGACAAGAAGGATTCGGCAGGGTCGCATGGGCGGGGCGATCTCCGGGGAGCTGGGCGTTCACCTTGTGATACCGGCCGACACGCGGACGGGGCGCGGGATGCAACAGGACCCGGGCACGTGGCCCGGGTCCTGGGTGGATCGGATGATCGGACCAACGGACTTCAGCCGGTCGTCTCGGCTGACTCGCCGATGATCACGTCGCGGATCTGGACAGTCGGAACGCCGAGGCTGTCGTTGGGGTCCGCTCCCAGCGCTTCGGCGGCGGAGCGGGCCTCTTCCATCATCTCGTCCTCGTCGGCTTCCTGGATCGGCGGCTCGGCCAAGGGCTTGACCCGGATCTGCTGGTACCGGCGGAACCCGGTGCCGGCGGGGATCAGGTGGCCAAGCAGGACGTTCTCCTTGAGGCCAATGAGGTCGTCGATGGCGCCTCGGAGGGCCGCCTCGGTCAGGACCTTGGTGGTCTCCTGGAAGCTCGCCCCTGAGAGGAACGAATCCGAAGACAGCGAGGCCTTGGTGATTCCCAGGAGGAGGGTGGTGCCGGTGGCGGCGCGGGCGCGCTTGGCCTTGGCACCCTCCTTGCCGGCGGCCTCGGCCTTGGCGTTGGCTTCCTTGACCTCGTCCTTGGTGACCAACGCGTTGACGGGAAGATCTGTGCCCCCGGCTTCGGTGATGCGCACCATGCGGGCCGCTTCGTTGTTCTTGGTGCGGAACTGGTGGCGGTCCACGACCTCGTGGGGGAGCAGGTCGGTGTCGCCGGGGTTGTCGACGCGGACCTTGCGGAGCATCTGGGACAGGATCAGTTCGATGTGCTTGTCGTTGATGGTAACGCCCTGGGCTCGGTACACGTTCTGCACCTCGTCGAGCATGTAGGTCCAGAGCGCCTCCTCGCCTCGGATTCGGAGGATGTCCTGCAGGACCAGCGGCCCTTCGGTCAGCGGATCGCCGGCGGAGACGAAGTCGCCGGTGTGCACGAGCAGGGCCTTGCCCTTGGGCACGTGGTGGTCCTTCTCGATGCCAGAATCGCTGATGATCCGGATGGTCATCTTGCCCTTGCGAAGATCGCTGAGCAGCTCGATGCGACCGGAGATCTCGGCCATGACCGAGGGATCCTTCGGTTTGCGGGCCTCGAAGATCTCGGTGACTCGCGGCAGACCGCCGACGATGTCCTGCGAGCCCTGCGACTGGCGGGGCTGGCGAGCGAGCATCTGGCCGGCGTGGACCTTCTGTCCGTCTTCGACCTCCAGGCGGGCCTTGGCCGGGAGGTAGTGGAAGTCGAGGATCTTGCCGTCGGTATCGACGATATTGATCTGGGGGTGGAGTTCACCTTTGTGCTCGATCACGACGCGGGCCTTGCGGCCGCCGCCGGCGTCCTCTTCCCGGAAGGTCTTGTCGAGCACGATGTCGACGAACTGCACGGCGCCTGACTTCTCGGCGAGGATGGGGACGCGGTGGGGGTCCCATCGCACGAGGATCTCGCCCCGCTTGATCTCCTGGCCGGACTTGATCGGCAGCACGGCGGCGTAGGGGACCTTGTACTTCTCGAGCTCGCGTCCCTTGGAGTCGACCACGGCGACTTCGCCGTTGCGCTTGAGTGAGATGAGCACGTCGTGCCCGTCGTCGTCCTTGATGGGCACCTCGTTGCAGTCGCGGACCTCGATGAAGCCGCCGTGGGTGGCCCGGGTCTCGTTCTCGGCGATGGCGCGGGTGCCGATGCCTCCCGTGTGGAAGGTCCGCATGGTCAGCTGCGTGCCGGGTTCGCCGATGGACTGGGCGGCGATGATGCCCACGGCCAGGCCCTGCTCGACCATCTGGCCGGTGGACATGTCCATGCCGTAGTCGAGGGCGGAGCAGCCGCTGGCGGACTCGCTGGTCAGCGGGCTGCGCACGATCACGGTATCGATGTTGAGTTCCTCGATTCGCTTGGCGGCCTCGGCGGTGATGAGGTCGTTCTCGCGGACGATGACCTCGTCTGTGACGGGGTTGATGATGGAGTTGACGCTGATGCGGCCGAAGATCTGGTCCCGCAGGGGCACGTCGACCTGCTCACCCTTGTAAATGGCGCGCTTGGCGATGCCGCGGCGCGATCCGCAGTCGTTCTCGTTGATGATGACGCTCTGGGCGATGTCGCAGAGTTTTCGGGTGAGATAGCCCGAGTCGGCGGTCTTGAGGGCGGTGTCGGCGAGGCCCTTGCGGGCGCCGTGCGTTGAGGAGAAGTACTCGAGGATGGAGAGCCCCTCGCGGAAGTTGGCTCGGATGGGGGTTTCGATGATCTCTCCGCTGGGCTTGGCCATGAGGCCTCGCATCCCGGCGAGCTGCATCATCTGGCTGACGTTGCCGCGAGCACCCGAATCGCTCATCAGATAGATCGGGTTGAGGTACGGAGTGCCCTTCTTCTCCTTGACGGAGAGATAGTCGCCGTTGGGATCCCGCCGGTCATTCTTGAGCGTCTCGATGAGCGCCTTGGTGACCTGCTCGCGGCAGTGGGCCCAGATGTCCAGGAGCTGGTTGTAGCGCTCGCGGGCGGTGATGATGCCGCGATCGAAGTTCTTCTCGACCCGGTCCACGCGCTTCTGGGCGTCGTCGAGGAGCTGCTTTTTCTCCTCGGGGACGCGCATGTCCATGACGCCAAAGGACAGACCGGCGAGGGTGGACTGCTTGAAACCGAGCTCCTTGAGGCGGTCCAGGAAGTCGATGGTGGCAGGCTTGCCGCAATAGCGGTAGACGTCGTCGATGACGCGAGCGCACCCCTTCTTGCCAAGGGAGCAGTTGTAGAACGGCATGCCCGGCGCGAGGATGTCGCTGAAGAGGACTCGGCCGACGGTGGTCTCGATGCGGCGCGAGGCCGGCAGATCCTCGGGCTGGGGCGCGCCCTGGGCCGTGACGACGCGCTTGAACCCTTCGAGACGGACGATGATGCGCTCGTGCAGTCGGATGGTGCCGTGCTCGTAGGCGAGGATCGCCTCCATGCGGTTGCGGAATCGGCGGAGCTGCTCCGGCGGGCGTTCGTCGTCGCGCTCGCCCACGGTGATGAAGTAGATCCCCATCACGATGTCCTGGCTGGCGCTGATGATCGGGTTGCCGTTGGCGGGGGAGAAGATGTTGTGGGTCGAGAGCATGAGGACATGGGCCTCGGTCTGCGCTTCGACTGAGAGGGGCAGGTGGACGGCCATCTGGTCGCCGTCAAAGTCGGCGTTGAACCCGCCGCAGACCAGCGGATGGATGCGGATGGCGTTGCCCTCGACAAGCACGGGTTCGAACGCTTGGATGCCCATCCGGTGGAGCGTGGGGGCGCGGTTGAGCAGCACGGGATGTTGATCGATGACCTCCTCGAGGATGTCCCAGACCTCCGCGTCGCGGCGCTCGAGCATGCGCTTGGCGGACTTGATGGTGTCCGCGAGGCCGTGCTCCTTGAGCTTGCGGATGATGAAGGGCTGGAAGAGTTCGAGGGCGATCTTCTTGGGCAGGCCGACCTGATGGAGCTTGAGCTCGGGGCCGACGACGATGACCGATCGGGCGGAGTAGTCGACGCGCTTGCCGAGCAGGTTCTCGCGGAACCGGCCCTGCTTGCCCTTAATCATGTCGGTCAGGCTCTTGAGCGGCCTGTTGGATGAGCCAAGCACGGGGCGGCGGCAGCGGCCGTTGTCGAAGAGGGCATCGACGGCCTGCTGAAGCATGCGCTTCTCGTTGCGGATGATGACCTCGGGGGCGTTGAGGTCCATGAGCTTCTTGAGGCGGTTGTTTCGGTTGATGATGCGCCGATAGAGGTCGTTGAGGTCGCTGGTGGCGAAGTTGCCGCTCTCGAGCAGGACCAGCGGGCGCAGGTCGGGCGGGATGACCGGGATGACGTCCATGACCAGCCAGGCGGGGTCGTTCTCGCTGCCTCTGATCTGCTCGACCAGCTTGAGCCGCTTGGCGAGGTCCTTTGTCTTCTGCTTGCTCTTGGTCTCTCGCAACTCGGTGCGGAGGTCGGCGGCGAGCTGATCGAGCTCGAGGCCGAGGATGAGCTCCCGGATGGCATCGGCGCCCATGAGGGCACGGAACGCGTTTCCGTACTTCTCGACGGCGAGGCGGTGCTCCTCCTCGGTCATCACCTGCTTGTGCTTGAGCTCGGTGTCGCCCGCGTCGACGACGACGTAGTCCTGGTAGTAGATGATGCGTTCGATGTCGCCGGTCTTCATGCCCAGGAGCGTGCCCAGACGGCTTGGCATGGACTTAAAGAACCAGATGTGGACGATGGGCGCGGCCAGATTGATGTGACCCATGCGCTTGCGGCGGACACGCGAGTGGGTGACCTTGACGCCGCAACGGTCGCAGATGATGCCCTTGAACTTGGTGCCGCGGTACTTGCCGCAGGCGCACTCATAGTCGCGCTCCGGCCCGAAGATGCGCTCGCAGAAGAGACCGTCCTTCTCGGGGCGGTAGGTGCGGTAGTTGATCGTCTCGGGCTTCTTGACCTCTCCGAAGGACCAGGCCCGGATGTCGTTGGGGCTGGCGAGGGTGACTTTGACGGAGGAGAAGTCGTTCACGCGCTCGTACACGGTCTCGGCCATGAGGTCTCCTCGATTCTGACGCGGCGGCCCGAGGGCTCGCCGGGGGGACTGTCTGCGATCGGTCGGCACGGCGCGGGGGAGCCCCCCGGCGAAAGCGGCGCCGGATCGGCGCCGCCCGACCCGGGCCTGCTACAGCAGGCTCGAGCCCTCGAGCTGACGCTTCTCCAGCGTGACGTTCATTCCAAGGCCCTTCAGCTCGTTGCACAGCACGTCGAACGCGACGGGCATGCCGGCCTCGAGCTTGTTGGTGCCCTTGACCATGGACTCGTAGATCTTGGTGCGACCCTCGACATCGTCGCTCTTGACGGTGAGGAGTTCCTGGAGGATGTAGGCGGCGCCGTACGCCTCGAGCGCCCAGACCTCCATCTCGCCGAATCGCTGACCGCCGGTGCGGGCCTTGCCGCCCAGTGGCTGCTGCGTGATGAGGCTGTAGGGCCCGGTGGCGCGGGCGTGGATCTTGTCGTCGACGAGGTGGTGGAGCTTGAGGAGGTACATGTACCCGACCGAGGTCCTCTGTCGGAACGGCTCGCCCGTGCGCCCGTCGTGGAGCTGCACCTTGCCCCCCCTGGGCATGCGTGCGAGCAGTTCCCGCGATCCGGGGCGCTCGCCGGACGTGTCGTAATGGTCCAGGCGGGACGCGACGTGGGCGTTTGCCTCGTCGATGGCGTCGTGGATCTGGCCTTCGGTCGCTCCGTCGAACACGGGCGTCACGGCCTGGTAGCCGAGGATGTGCGCCGCCCAACCGAGGTGGAGTTCGAGGATCTGGCCGACGTTCATGCGGCTGGGCACGCCCAACGGGTTGAGCATGACCTCGACGGGAGTTCCGTCTTCCATGAACGGCATGTCCTCTTCGGGGACGATTCGGGCGATCACGCCCTTGTTGCCGTGCCGGCCGGCCATCTTGTCGCCAACCGACAGCGGACGCTTGATGGCGAGGTAGACCTTGACCATCTCGAGCACGCCGCTGGGGAGTTCATCGCCGCGCTTCATGTGCGCAACCTTGCGCTGCTTCTCCTTCTCGACGGCCTGGATTCGGGGCCAGTACGCGCGATGCACCGACTCGGCCTGCTCCTTGGCGTCCTTGGAGCCCTTGAGCCACTTGAGCTCGAAGGTGCGCAGCTGCTCGAGGATGACCTCGGGAATGTCGCTGGCGCCGACCTTCTGGCGGGTGTTGGGATCGACCGCCTCGGTGCCCATGATCTCGTTGACCTTGCCGATCATCTCTCGGAAGAGATCGATCGCGGCGAGGTCCATGGAGCGGGCGTACTCGTCGATCTGCTTGTCGAGCTTCTTCTTTTGGCTCTCGGTGAGGTGGCCGCGCCGGCTGAACTTCTTGGCGCCGATGACGATTCCCTCGACGCCCGCGGGGACCTCGAGCGAATCGTTCTTCACATCCTCTCCGGCTCGCCCGAAGATTGCGTGGAGGAGCTTCTCCTCGGGGGTGAGCTCGGTCTTGCTCTTGGGGCTGACTTTCCCGACGAGGATGTCGCCGGGTCCGACGCGGGCTCCGACGCGGATGATGCCGTTGTCGTCGAGGTTCCGGAGCATCTTCTCCGAGACGTTGGGGATGTCGCGCGTGAACTCCTCCCGTCCGAGCTTGGTCTCGCGGACCTCAACGTCGAAGCTGTCGATGTGGATGGACGTGAAGGCGTCGTCGCGGACGAGACGCTCGTTGATGACGATAGCGTCCTCGAAGTTGTACCCGTCGAAGGTGTTGAACGCGACCAGGACGTTTCGGCCCAGCGAGAGCTCGCCCATGCTGGTCGAGGCGCCGTCGGCGATGACCTCGCCCTTCTTGACGCGCTGGCCGGGACGGACGACCGGACGGTGGTTCTGGCAGGTGCGCTCGTTGAGCCCGACGAACTTGCGCAGCACATACTCGTCGGCGTCGTCGATGATGATGCGCTGGGCGTCGACGTGCGTGATGATTCCCGCGCTCTTGGCGCGGACGATCATGCCGGAGTTCATGCCCACGGCCTTCTCGAGGCCGGTCGCGACGCTGGGGGGCTGGGTCCGCAGGAGGGGCACGGCCTGGCGCTGCATGTTGGAGCCCATGAGGGCTCGGTTGGCGTCGTCGTGTTCGAGGAAGGGGATCAGCGCCGCCGAGACGCCGACGATCTGCTTGGGCGAAATGTCGAGGTATTCGATCTGCGATGAATCGACCTCGGCCAGTTCGCCCGCGACGCGGGCCAAGATCGCGCCCTTGCGCAGCTTGCCGCCCTCATCGAGCGAGTCGGTGGGCGCGAGGATGGACTTCATCTCCTCGTCGGCGCGAAGATGGAGCACCTTGTCGGTGGCCTTGCCCGCCTCGATGACGCGGTAGGGCGTACGGAGGAAGCCGTACTCGTCGACGCTGGCGAAGATGCCCATGCGGCTGATCAGGCCGATGTTGGTTCCCTCGGGCGTCTCGATCGGGCAGATTCGCCCGTAATGGCTGATGTGCACGTCGCGGACCTCGAAGCCCGCGCGCTTGCGGTTGAGGCCGCCGGGGCCAAGGGCCGAGAGGCACCGCTCGTGGACGAGGCTCGAGAGCGGATTGGTCTGATCGACGACCTGCGAGAGCTCGCTGCGGCCGAAGAAAAAGTCGATCGCGCTGCTGATGCTCTTGGAGTTGACCAGGTCGGCAATCTTCGTGATCTCGTCGGGCTCCTTGACGCTCATGCGCTCCTGGACGGTGCGCCGGAGCTTGAGGAAGCCTTTGCGGAGCTCCTCGACGGCGAGCTCATCGAGTGTCCGCAGGCGGCGATTGCCGAGATGGTCGATGTCGTCGACGACGGCGACCGGGTTGCCGGTCTTGGGATCCACGCGGCTGGAGCGGAGGTCGAGCAGATAGCGGATGACCTGGAGGAAGTCGCCCGCCGCGATGAACATCAGGTCCTCGGGGGCATTGGTGCCGAACTTACGGTTGATGCGGAAGCGTCCCACGCGGCCGAGGCGGTAGCGGTTGAGATCGAAGAACTTCTCGCGGAAGAGTTGCTCGGCCTTCTCCACCTGGGGCGGATTGCCGGGGCGGAGCTTGCTGTAGACCTTGAGCAGGGCCCACTCGAAGTCCTGCTCGACCTGGAACTGCTCGTGCTTCTCCTCGGCGATGGTGTTGAGGATGAGCGTGTCGAGCGGATTGATGATGACGCGGACGGTCTTGAGGCTCGAAGCCAGGATCGCCTCGGCGGCGTCGCCGACAAGGCGGCCCACGTGGACCAATTCCTCGCCCGTTTCGGTGTCAACGATGGTCTGGGCCGCGTAGTGCTCGGGCCGGACCTCCGTGGCCTTGATCTCGCTGACTTCGTAGAAGACGCCGAGGAGACGGTCGGTGGTGGCGAGGGGGGCGGCGTGTTCGATCGCCTCTTCCACGAGTTCTGAGACGGGCTCGCCCGGGCCCTTGTGCTTGGTCTGGAGGTAGCGGTCCTTCTCCGAAAGGAAGGCGAGGCACCGGAGGAATGTGGTCGCGGCGAGCTTGGACGACTGGTCGATTCGCATCGCCAGGGCGTCCTTCTTGGTGACTTCCAGCTCGATCCAGCTGCCGCGTTCGGGGATGATCCGGGCGGAGTGGAGGGGTCGATCGCCCTCGCTTGAGATGATGGAGAAATCGACGCCGGGCGAACGGTGCAGCTGGCTGACGATCACGCGTTCGGCGCCGTTGACGATGAACTCGCCCCCGCCGATCATGATCGGGAACTCGCCCAGATACACGTCTTCCTCGGGAAGGTCGGCGTGCTCCTCGCGGCTGAGCCTCAGCCGGACCCGGAACGGCCTGGCGTAGGTGAGGCGGAGTTCGCGGCACTCATCCGGCGTGTACCGAGGTTCCTCCAGCGCGTAGTGGATGTACTCGAGGCGCATCTTCCCGTCGTAGCTCTCGATCGGGAAGACCTCGCGCATGAGCGACTCCAGGCCGAGCACGCCATCGCGCCCGTCGGGCGCGCGCTCCAGCTGGAGGAACCGCTCGTATGCGCGAGCCTGAACCTCGGTCAGATTGGGAACATCGATCGCATCGCCACGCTTCGAGAAATCGCGCACTTTCATCGCTGCCATGCGCTCCATTGCGATGGTGCATCACCCGCCGTCCATCTGCCCACTCGACGTCGGCCGGTCACTGTGCTCAATCAGGAATGTAATTGGCTCAACGGCACCGCTTTGCCCGGAACCTCGCAGTATACCGCCGGATTCCGGGCAGGTCCAGCGTCCACCGTTCGTCCACCGCTGTTCAATCAACCAGGGAAAACCCCGGAGATGGGAAAGGCCCACCCCCAGACGGGATGGGCCCCGAGCAAGCCGCTCCGGATCCGGGCCGGTGTGGACGAGGCCCGGACGTCAATGGGCTACTTGAGTTCGACTTCGGCTCCGGCTTCCTTGAGCGAGGCGGCGAGCTTGTCGGCCTCCTCCTTTGGCAGGGCGGTCTTGACGGTCTTGGGGGCGCCGTCCACAAGCTCCTTCGCCTCCTTGAGACCCAGGCCGGTCGCCTCGCGGACCACCTTGATGACCTTGATCTTGTCGGCGCCGAAGGCCTTGAGGATCACATCGAACTCCGTCTGTTCCTCGGCAGCGGCGGCCCCGGCGCCGCCCGCTCCCGGTCCTGCCATCACGACGGCGCCGCCCGCGGCGGCTTCGATGCCATAGGTCTCCTTCAGGTAGTCGCCGAGTTCGACAGCTTCCTTGAGGGTCAGGCCGGCGAGCTCGTCGCCGAGCTTCGAGATCTTGTCGCTGAATGTCTTGGTATCCGACATCTGATCCACCACTTTCTGAATCGGACCCGCTTGGGTCGCCTGGACACCGCCGCGAGAGGGGTCGGACCGTTTCCGACTCTTTAACCCCGCTCCGAATTCGGAGCCCGAGGCCAGTCGCGGCGAGATGTGTTCGCTATCCCGCCTTGGAGATGGCTTCTCCCTTTTCGAGCTTCTCCTCGATGGCCTTGACGACCCCGGCCACGCGCGACCCAGGCCCCTTCAGCTGGCCGGCGAGCTTGCGGGCGGGGCTGAGGACGAGGGTGACCACGTCCGCGATCGCCTCGTCGCGGGTTGGGAAGGCACTCAGGCGCTTGACGCCGTCCTCGCCCTCGAACAGCTCCCCGTCGAGAAGGGCACCCTTGAGCTCGATCGTCGGAATCTGCTTCACCAATTCGACGAGCTCTCTCGCGACCTCGACGACGGACTCTCCGCCATAGGCGAGCGCGCTGGACCCGTTGAGCAGGGGCTCGAGTGCAGCGAGAGATGAGCCCTCAAAGGCGCGCCGGGCAAGGTCGTTGCGCACGACCGTCACCTTGATGGACTTGCGGGCCAGGTCCATTCGCATCTTGTTGGTATCACCCGACTTCACGCCGCGGATGCTGATGACCAGAGCGTTCTCCTGGTCCTCCAGCTTGGTGCGGTAGTCGCGGGTCAGCATTTCCTTCACGGTCTTGGACATCGTGATTCTCCCGCGTTCTTACACCGCCACGACGGCTTCGGAATGCTTGACCTGCACTCCGGGGGTCATGGTTCCGCTGATCGCGACATTCTTGATGAACGCGCCCTTGGTCGAACTCGGACGGGCGCGCTCGAGGGTGTGGAGGAAGTGGGTGATGTTCTCGACGAGGTCACCCTCGGGGAAACTCATCTTGCCGACCACCGCGTGGACGTTGCCGCCCTTGTCGGAGCGGTACTCCACCTTACCTGCGGAGTATTCCTTCACCGCCTGCGCCACGTTGGGTGTCACCGTGCCCGCCTTTGGGCTGGGCATCAGCCCCCGGGGACCCAGCACGCGACCGAGCTTGGCGATGTCGCGCATCATGTCCGGAGAGGCGATCGCCACATCGAAATCCATCCAACCCTTCTCGATCTTCTCGACCAAATCGGCCCCACCCGCTTCGAGGGCACCCGCGTCCCTTGCCTCGGCGACCTTGTCGAGCGGACAGAACGCCACGACTCGCTTGGCCTTGCCGATGCCCTTGGGAAGGGAAACAGATCCGCGGATCGACTGGTCGGTCTGCTTGGTGTCCATGTTCAGGTGCACCGCGATCTCAACCGTCTGATCGAAACGGGGGCCCTTGAACCTCTTCAAGGCCGTCACCGCCTCGGGAAGCTGGAGAGCTTCGGTCTGCCTGAGAGGCTCGTTCGACTTTGCACGCTTGGAGAGTCTTGCCACGGCTCAGCCCTCCACAACCTGAACGCCCATGGAACGGGCGGTGCCCTCGATCATCCTTGCCGCTGAATCCAGGTTCACCGCGTTGAGGTCCTTGATCTTCTCCTCAGCGATCTTCCGAGCTTGGGTGCGGGTGATCTTGCCCAGGATGTTCGAGTTTGGCGTCCCCGAGCCCTTCTCGATCCCTGCCGCTTCCTTGATCAGCACCGAGGCGGGCGAAGACTTGATCTCGAAGGTGAACGACCGATCGCTGTAGAGCGTGACCACGACGCCGACGACCTTCCCCTTGAGCGCACCGGTGGCTGCGTTGAACTGCTGAATGAACTGTCCTGGGTTGACGCCCTTGGAGCCCAGAATCGGACCCAGCGGAGGGGCCGGCGTGGCGGTCCCACCGGGCGCCATCAGCTTGAACTGCTCGACAACTTCTTTCTTCTTGGCCATCGTTCTCCACCTCCCACCGGCCCCGGAATCAGTCCGGAGAGCCCGCCCCGGCCAAGGGGACAGGCGGCTCGGTGGTGCAATCGGCCGCGGGAATGACGCGGGAGCCCGACGGCTCCGGCTGGACCGGAAGGGTAGCCGGGGTCGGGGCCCTGGCAAGCCGAGTGAGCCGGAACAGGTGCGTCCCGCCTATCCCGGGCGGGTACGCTGGGTCATGCTCTTCCTTCCCATTCTCGTCGCCCCAGCCGTCCCGTCCGCGCCGCCCGATCAAGTCGTCGCGGAGGTCACTCGCGAGATCAGCCCGCAACGCCTGCGCGACGACATCGAACGGCTCGTGTCGTTCGGCACGCGGCACACCCTCAGCGACACGGAGAGCGAGACCCGGGGGATCGGGGCTGCGCGGCGTTGGGTCAAGTCCCGGTTTGAGCTGGCTGGAGAGGGGACGGGGAGGTCCGGAGACCTGTCGCTGTCGGTCTGGTTTGATGCTCATCCCATCGAACCGGACGGGCGTCGGATCGCACGCCCAGTGGACGTCGTCAACGTGGTCTGCGAGATCCCCGGATCGATGCCCGAGGCCCGGCAGCGGCGCTACTACGTCATGGGCCACCTGGACTCTCGGGCCAGCGAAGCGAACGACTTCACGAGCGATGCTCCAGGAGCCAATGACGATGCCTCCGGAGTGGCCCTTTGTCTTGAGCTTGCGCGGGTGCTCTCACGGCAGCGGCTTGACTCAACCGTCGTTCTGATGGCCACAAGTGGAGAAGAGCAGGGTCTGCTTGGCGCGAGAGGCCACGCCCAGTTAGCCGCGGAACGGAATTGGACCATCCCCGCGGTCCTGAGCAACGACATCGTTGGGGACCCGAGCGGTCCACCCGACGCGCAGGGACACCCTCGCTCGGCGCCGGAGGTTGTCCGGGTGTTTTCCGAGGGAATCCCGCAGGGGTTGGAGGTGGATCACGCGCGCCGAATCTGGTCGCTCGCTTCGGAGAGCGACTCTCCGAGCCGACAGTTGGCGCGATTCATTGCGGATGTGGCCGCGGAACACGATCTCAGGGTCGAGCCCAAATTGATCTTCCGACCCGATCGCTTCCTTCGCGGCGGAGACCACACTCCATTCAATGAACTGGGCTTCCCATCGGTGAGATTCACCGAGGTACACGAGAACTACGAACGGCAGCATCAGGACGTTCGCATCGAGGGCGGTCGGCAGTTCGGTGACCTCCCTGAGTTCGTGGATGAGCAATACCTCGCCGGCGTGGCGCGGCTCAACGCGACGGCCATCGTGCATCTGGCCAACGCGCCCTCGACGCCGGAGAACGTACGAATTATCACCGCCCAACTCTCCAACGACACCACGCTCCGGTGGGATCCGAGTCCAGAGCCGGATGTTGCGGGCTACGAGGTTGTGTGGCGGCCGACCACGAGCGCTCGCTGGGAATCCGTGCGAGATGTCGGCAACACCGGCGAGGTGACGGTCGATCTCTCCAAGGACGATGTCTTCTTCGGAGTCCGCGCGTACGACCGAGAGGGCTATCGCAGCCCGGTGGCCTTCCCGGTCGCGGCGCCGCGGTAGCTAACGCGCGGGCGAGCCGGGCGTCGAATCTCGACGGATCCGGATCTGATCCGGTCGAACCAGCGTGCCGGTGTTCATGCCGGGGCATGACGTTGATGCCCGCTCCCACGCGGCTCGGCTCTTGAGATTCTCCGGCCAGAAGGGCCATGATCGGCATTGCGCGGGCCGATCTTCGTAAACGCCGCACACAGCCCGTCCCGGGACCTTGTCGCGGTCGAGAAACACGCAGTCGTACCCGAACTGGCTGGGCTTCTCCGTGAGCGATCGTCCCTCGTGTTCCTGCCGGGTAAAGCGGGCGATGAACTCCGGGATCTCAATTCCCAGCCGGCTTGCGAGGCGACCGATCTCATCGTCGGCGACGAGGACGTACCCGCTCGGGCCAGTGCAGCAGTTCCCGCAGAGCGTGCACGAGAATCGCAGGCCTCGTTCTCCGGCGCGTGTGTGACCCGTGGGATCCGCCCGGTCGAACCACTCGGCCGCCGGCGGGCTCACGACGCCTCCGACTCGCATGCCTCTTCAACCCTTTCAGCGCGCGCGAGAGTCGTGTTCAACAGGGTCTGGGCCTGGTCGTGAAGCCGGGTCCGCTTCGATGCATCGGAGAGCAGTTCCAGGTTGACGCGCACGTTCCAGAGGCAGGCCCGTGCGGCCGCGCCGGCTAGCACTGCCGCGATCGCCAGATCGCTGCGCAGCATGCGGTTCGAGCGTCCGACGAGCTGTTCGAGGCTATGAGCGATCTCCGCGCACAGGCCAAGACTTGCGAGCGGCGCCTCGATGGCCAGGTCGATCGCGCGGGGCAGGTCCGAGGCCCGGACGTCATCCGACGGCAGACGCTGGAGCTCACTCACCCACGTGTAGGCCTCGGCGTCCTCGTGCGCGAGCCGAAGGAGCATCGAACGGGCGTGGCTCAGCCTGCCTGCTTCTTGTTCGAGAACCGGCCGATGCTCCGCGAGCGACTTCTTGTCTCTGGAATAGCCAATGACCATACCCGCCAGGGCCGCGCTCAGTGCGCCGATCACCGAGGCCACCGCGCCTCCGCCAGGAGACGGGGTCTTCGAGGCGATGTGCTCCAGGAGGTCTCCGAGCGACAAGGCACCGATGGCACGCTCATTCGTCGGCGGGGTGGAGGACATCGCTCCTGACGATAGCCCGGGATCAGTCATACCCGATCTCGATGACGAGCGCGACAGGTCCGTCGTTGATGATCTCGACTCGCATGAACGCGCCGAATCGCCCCGTCTGCACCTCGACTCCGCGATCGCGTAGCAGCTTGACCAGCAGGTCGAACAGAGTGGACGCCATCGCCGGGTGCATCGCACGATCGAACGACGGCGCCGTCCCTTGCGCGTGTCGCCCGCCACAGTGAGATTCGACACGAGCGGGGCCGCCCCATTGGCCTCTGCGAGCGAGCGATTCATTTTCCCGTGATCATTCGGAAAGATGCGCAGCCCCGAGATCTTGTCCGCCAGAGCCGCCGCACCGGAATCGTGATCGCCGATCTCGATCGCCACGAGGGCGACAAGACCGATGCCGATCCTGCCGACCTCCATTCCTTCGACGGTGACGCGGGCCTGTTCGACGCGTTGTATGACAGCGCGCAAGGGCAATGGCTCCAGGCATGCGGGAGGGGCACGGGACCACCAATGGACCCAAGCAAGGCGGTG
Source organism: Phycisphaeraceae bacterium (assembly GCA_020639195.1). Classification (GTDB taxonomy): domain Bacteria; phylum Planctomycetota; class Phycisphaerae; order Phycisphaerales; family UBA1924; genus JACKHB01. The sequence goes on from JACKHB010000003.1 coordinate 164,795, forward strand.
CGGGAGGGATTCGAACCCCCGAGACCCTTCCGGGTCTAGCGCATTTCAAGTGCGCCGCCTTCAGCCGCTCGGCCACCGCACCCGCGGCCAGGATCGTATGTCGTCCGTGGCAGACGCCGTCCGAGGCGTGCGACTCCCTAGAATCCCCTCAAGGGGTGATCGATGCACCCCGTCGGACCAGATGACGGTTCAAGGAGCTGCGGCGGTACCGAGCGCTGACGCGAAAGGGAGACATGGCCATGAGCGGATTCTCACGAGTGTTCATTGGATCTCTGGCATTGGTCTGCGCGGCCGCGGTGGCCCAGCCTTCCGGCGCTCCGGCCGGCCCCGTTAATGCTGAGTGCCCCGTGGGGCACGAGGCGATCGTTGCGGAGGCGGGGACCGTCGAGGTGGACGGACATCTCGTCGGTTTCTGCTGCTCGGGATGTGTCGCGAGATTCGAGTCGTGGGACGCGGATGCCAAGCGCGAGTTCATCTCCTCGGCGCTGCAGAGCGCGCACGCAAACCAGTCGGTCATCGCTCAGGCGGAGGTCCCCAGTGAGCCATACACCCTTGGGGTGTGTGCCGTGGCCGGAACGGAGTTGGGGCCAAACGCGGTGACGGAGGAGATCGATGGGCGCGAGGTGAAGTTCTGCTGCACGAACTGTGCGGGCAAGTTCAAGGCCGATCCGGGGAAGTACCTCGAAGCGCTCAACGAGCGGATCATCGAGGACCAGATGCCGTATTACCCCATCGACACCTGCCTGGTCGCCGATGACGCGCTCTTTGAAGACGGCGAGGACATCGCGATCAATTGCGTGTACAAGAACAGGCTGATCCGATTCTGCTGCAAGGGGTGTGTGGGCGAGTTTGAAGCTGATCCGGCCATGTACCTGGAAAAGCTCAACAAGGCCGCCGCCGATCGCCAGCGGGAGCTCTATCCAATCACGACGTGCCTTGTCGCAGGCGGGCCGCTTGGCTCGATGGGCGAACCGATCGAATTCGTGACGGCTGGCCGACTGGCTCGGCTGTGCTGCAATGGATGCACCAAGAAGTACAAGGCCGATCCGGCGAAGTACATCTCAATGGTTGACAAGGCTTGGACGGCAGCTCGCGAGCAGGACGCGTCGATTGTGCCTGGAGTCGGCCGGTAGCGGCACGGGCCCAGTCAGGATGCCCTTCCGGCCCGGTCAGTCGTGACCGGGCCGGTTCGTGAGTTGACTGAGGGGACGAACTCGCAGCCCGTCCTCCGCCAGCTCAAAGGGAACCGATCCGGGCATCGATCTGAGCATGTCGGCTTGGCGCGCGTCGTGGGCGATGGCGAAGAGGAACCCGCCGCCCCCAGCCCCGGCGAGCGCCCAATGCGCCCGTCCCGCGAAGGTCGAGGTGAGCGCCTCGATGGAGGCCGGGCACGATCCGGGATCCAACTCACGTTTCAAGGCCCAGTACTCTCCGAGTTCCTGTCCCACGTGATCGATGTCGCCCGCGATCAGGGCCGAGGCCATCGATTCCGCGTTCGCGTGCAGCTTTCTGACGAGGCCGACCACCCCGGCTTCGCGGGCGAGATAACGCAGGACAATGTGGCGGAGAATGCCGCGTGCCATGCGCTGGATGCCCGTATCGATCAGGACAGCGCGCGAGCGCAGCTCCATCTGGGCACCCGAGGCAATGGCAAGCGGTTGAACGGCCAGGTGCTGTACCGGTCCCGGCTCGCTCCTGGTGAGCTTGAATCCTCCCACGATGCCACCGACCTGATCCTGCCAGCCGCCTCCGGTTCGCATGAGCTGCTCCAGAAGACTCGTCTTTGCGAAGATGGCCTCGGGTTGGTCGGAGTCTCCCGTCAGTGCGCTGAGCGCGGAAATCGCGGCGGCGCTCAGGATCGAACTTGTTCCGAGCCCCGAGCCCTTGGGAACCCGTGACTCGATCGTGAGTTCCACTCCGCCCCCGACGCGGGCCAGCCAGTCCGCGAGATCTGCGCCGGGTCCTGACGGAGCCAGGCCCGATACGAGGAGCGTGCATAGGGGCAGGGCGGCCCAATGCGACGGGTCGGCATGCGCTGCCAACGCGTCCGAGTCTCTCAACTCCATCGACTCGTTGAGATCAAGACTGGAAATCCTGATGAGACGCTCACGAATCAGGCGAGCGTGTGCGACGACGCACGCCGATCCTCGGATCGCGATCGACGCGTTGACGACGCGTCCCCCGAGCTCATGACAGATCGGCGGTGTGTCCGACCATCCGCCGGCCAGATCGATGCGCGCCGGCGCCGTGGCCTCAAACCCCTCGCCGGGCGGCACGACCGCGCGCCGCGGCGATTGCGGCAGGCTCACCTCTCGCTCGATCACGGATGAGACGGCGCGGAGCGCCCGCGCGGCCGCTGCCTCGCCGCCGCCGAGTGCGTGCAAGATGCCGTGCAGCCGGGCCCGATCAAGCGACTCCGTGATCGAGGGCAGGGCGCGGCGGAGGCGCGCGCGGGCGAGTGAGAGCTGGGTGTGGCCAACCGCCACACGGCGTATCTCCGGTGCGCCGAGGGAGCGATCCTTGAGCGCACCCTCGACTGCGACTTGCACGCGAATCCGATCGCGCAGGTTCCTGCGTCGCGAGAGCAACCGACGCAGGTTCGTGGCGGCGTAAACCTCGGGCGCGGTCCGGCGCTCGAGTTTGAGCCATTCCGGGGGTGGGGCCTCTCCGCGGCACATCCAGGCGCAGACTTGCAGCACCCGATCGATGCGGCCGCAGGTCCAGAGTCGAGCGTTCCAGAGCGTCTGGCGCGTGGGATCGGAGACGTCCCAGATGTCGACGGGCGAGAGGCCGGAGCCTTCGAGCCAGAGATCGAGTTGGCGATTGAGGAAGGTCCCGTCCGCGGCGCGAGTGGACTTGAAGTCGTCTTCAGTGCCAAACAGCAACGCAGACCAGGCGTCAGAGCCGATGGGAAGCGCGACGAGCCCAACTTCCCGCGGAAGATCAACCTCCAGGCGTGAGCTGGCGGGGAGCCCGACGAGCAGGTTGTGCCCTGCGAGGCGGACCGGGCCCCGGGATTCGCACCCATCAAGAAGCGAAGGCGGGATGACATCCGGCGGGGCCGGCCCCGGAAAGGAACAGCAGACGGTCCTGATTCCCGCGGGGCAGGCCAGTTGAGCGCGAGAACCGGAACGGGCGGGAGACACATCGGTGAGTTCATTGAGGAATTCGCGCGTCGAGCCCAGGTGCAGAAAGTCGCAGCGGTCGGCGATCTCAGCGTGGAACTCGACGCCGTGTCGCCAATGAGATGGCGCCGCTCGGTGCGCACGGTCAGACATCGAGTGGAGCATCTCCGCATACAGATCGATCGAGAGTCTCCCGTCCAACGCCAGGCGCAACGGAGCACCCATCGCAAAGTCAGGCCCCTCCCCGACCCCCGCAGCACCCAGCCATGCCTCGACCGCCAAGGGGCACAGCGAGAGCAGGCCGGTGTCGATCAGCGCGGTCCCATCAGGCCAGATCGCGCCCCGGCGCTCGAGTTCTTCGGGCGAGCCCTTGTGGACGAAGTCTTCGACCGACCGGTCACTCGCCGCCACGTAGGCGCCGTGCCGGGTCGCGCGCTCGATCGAATCCCGGTAGGCCACACCCGTCACACCCGAACGGTGAAGACAGGGCAGCGCATCCCCGACTCCCAGGAGCACGTCTCCGGCAGCGATGAGAGTTCGCCCCTCCTCGGGCAATGGAATCCGTGCCAGGTCGCGCAGTATGGCATCGAAAAGCGTTCCATCGGGATCAGAGTCCAACGGAAGGGGAGCAAAGGCCTTCCCTTGAGCCGCATATGCAGGAAGGCGCCGGCTGTCACCCCCGGAATGCAGGATGACGATTCGCTGGCCGTGAAACAGCGTCGCGGCCGAGGAAGACGGACGTTGCCGGGCCAGATGGCGGGCGATGCGTCGCAGTGCCAGGAGTGTGGCCGCGCCTGAGCCCACCCGTACACCACGAGGGTCAGGAATGACGCCGAATCGGCGGACGAGATCGAGCCTTCCCTCGGCGCGGCGCGCGCGCAGTTGCATGGCGTACGCTGAGGCCTGCCTGGCGTTGGCGCTGGTCAGGACGAGCAGGTCGAGCATCGGACAAGCGTAGTGGGAAGGGGATTCGAGAGACCCCTTCGCCCCGGGGAGGAGCGAGCCATGCGGGCATTCGCGCAGGCACTGGACCTCGTCGATGACCCGGAGTTGATCGAGGAGTACCGTCGCCATCACCGGCGGGTGTGGCCGGAGGTCGTCTCGGGGCTGCGCGCCATCGGAATCCGGAACATGCGCATCTTCCTCGCGGGGTCGCGCCTGTTCATGTATTACGAGGCTCCAGACGACTTCGACCCATCTCGTGACTACCAGTTCTACGCGAATGATCCTCGGACGAGAGAGTGGGATGAGTTGATGCGTCGGTATCAACGTCCGGTTCCCGGATGTCCATCGGGGCGCTGGTGGATGCCCATGGAAGAAGTGTTCGATCTCGAGTCGGCCAACGGGTCCGGATCAGCGGGATAGTCGACGCCGATTCGCGGAGCCGACTGGAGTAGTCGCTTGGAGGGCGTGGAAAGGGCCAGCGGCGACCGCGAGCAGTCCGACATGGCCGTTGGGTTACCCGTCGCACAGACCCGATCGTGGCAATCCTCGGTGCTGGTCGTGCATCGCGGCTAGTCCTGAGGCGGAAGGGTCTCTCCCGTGTCGATTGAGAGCCCCGGATGGGATTCTCTCGCGGCAGCAACGGCACTGGGCGTCACTTGAGTCTGCCAGACGTACAGCCGACGCAGACGGGAGATCTCAATCACCGCTCGCAAGCCGTCGTCCGTCACCGCGGTCTCGTACACATTGAGCACTTCGAGTGACTCAAGCCCTGCCGCGAGGACCATTGAAGAGTCCGAGATTGCGGTGCGGGCGAGATTCAACCGCGTAAGGCGCGACATCTCCGCGAGTGTTGACACGCCGCGATCCGTGACGCTCGTGCCCGAGAGATTGAGCCAGACCAGAGAGTCCTTGAGGGGTACGAGCAGATCGAGGTCGGCGTCGGTGATCGCTCGGCCTGCGACCGAGAAGTTGACCTCGATGAGCGGTGAATTGAACGCGATCGGAGAGGCGAATCCGCCCCGAGCGCGGATCGCCACCAAGGCCTGTTCTAAGCCAGGATCGGCCGTGTCCGTTGCTTGGAGGAAGGTCTCAGATTGCTGATCGCGCGATGGCAGCGGATCTGGGATCGCGGGTGAGTCCGCTGCGAGTGACGCGAGCCACGTCTGGACCACGCGGATCTCGTCGGAAGTGAGCGGATCACCATTGGGGGGCATTCGATCCGGGTCATCCGCGGGCAGCGAGATCCGGCGTAGCAACTCGCTCTCGCTCACGTCGCCCCGAGAGAGGATCTCGGCCCGAGGGTTTGCGAGCACCGCCTCCAGTGAATCGAGCCGCAGACGGGCGCGTTGCCGGCGCGAGCCATGGCACTCAAAGCACCGGCTCTCAAAGATGGGCAGGGCCCCAAGCTCAAACGAGACCTGGGTGGTCTCCGACTCGGGGATGACTTGCGGCGTGTTCTGTGCGGGGTCCGGGCGTTTCAGCGGAGCCAGCAGATAGCCCTCTCCGAACACGAGTTCGCCGCCGATGTGCCCGGTCGGAATCACGACGATCGCACTGATCACCATCACGATGCGCGCGGCGGTCGCCGCGCTCCACGACCGGACCGACACGGCAATCAGCGCGCACAGCCCACTCAATCCAGCCCCGACGGCCGTCGCGATTCCCAGCCATCGGTGCAGTTCAATCTCATCGCTCGGTGATCGGCTTGCAGCATTGGTCCAGCCGGACCAAGCCGTCACCGGCGACACAACCATGGCGAGGATCAGGCATGCGGTCGCCGCCGGTGACAGGATCGGCGGGCGATTCCGGTACTGGTCACTCAGTGCCTCTCGGCCCCGCCGCGCATGGCCCGAGATGACAAACAGAGCCTCGAACACCAGGCCCGCCAGGAGCAGGGCAATCGGAAAGTGCACTAGCATCGGATGAGCCCGCCCGAACACATCGAGCCACGGCGAGAGCGCGAGAGGCGGTGCGGCTTGGGCGAATTCCGGGATGGAGATGGTCGGTGTCACGAGTCGCAGTATCGGCAGGCGTTCTGTGAGCGTTCCGCAAGGTAGCATACCGAAGTACACTCGAACTTCGATAGGGTGGATATCGGACGCACGGAGGAGGGATCATGCCCGAACTCACTCGGCGAGACTTGTTCCGAGCCGCCGCGGCGGTCGCCGCCGGGCCCGCGCTCCTGGGGTCCGTTTCCCATGCGGGGACGAGCCGGTCGGGGATTGCGCCAGGCCGACACGATCGCCGTTTCCGCATGGCCGTCAAGATCGGGATGGTGGCTGGCGATTCTCTGCACGAGCGATTCGAACTCATCCGGCAGGCCGGCTTCGACGGCGTTGACATGGACAGCCCGACGGAAGCCTCGACAGCGGACGTGGCCGCCGCGGCGGTGAGAGCGGGCATCAGAGTGCACGGCGTCGTCGATTCGGTACATTGGAACGTCCGTCTGAGCGACCCGGACGAATCCACGCGTGATCGGGCGGTTGCGGCTCTTGAGCGGGCCATCCGCGATAGCCATGCCTGGGGAGGGACGAGCGTCCTCTTGGTGCCCGGGGCCGTGCGCGGTCCGCAGGAGAGTCAGGACCAGGTATGGGAGCGATCGATCGCAGGCATCCGGCGCGTCTTGCCGATCGCGGCCGACCTTGGGGTACGCGTCCTGATCGAGAATGTCTGGAATGGATTCTGCTACACGCACGACGGTCCAAGCGATCAGACGGCTGATCAGCTGGCCGAGTACATCGATGCTATTGCAAGTCCTTGGGTCGGATCGTACTTTGACCTCGGAAACCATCGGAAGTACGGCAGGGTCGAGCAGTGGATCCGCACGCTGGGTCCCCGCATCGTCAAGCTCGATGTAAAGGACTGGTCGTTTACGAACGGCTGGACGAAGATCGGCGAGGGCGACGTGGATTGGCCGGCGGTCCGAGATGCCCTGGGGTCGATCGGCTTCACCGGGTGGGCGACGGCGGAAGTTGGCGGAGGGGGGATCGAAAGGCTTTCGGAAATCCGAGAGAACATGCGGCGGGTGCTCGGCGAGTAGCGCGCCTCATCTCCGATCATCCGACCCCGCTGTCCACAGCGCTCATGAAGCCATCGAGGTATCGGTCCACAAATCCCTGCACGGCCCATCGGGTGCAGGCCTGGTCCACGCCCCAGCAAGCCACCACCGGCTCGGTCCACTGGGGATCGAACTGCACGGTGGCCCGGTCGTCCAAGGTGAGCGTGCTCGGGAGGCGAGAGGCAAGATACGCGGTCAGGGCGTTCGCCCCAGGCCCGCCGATGGCGATAGTGGGTCGGGTCCGCCACTCGGCATGGCTCAGATACCAAAGGTCTGTGAGAATGATCGGACGCACTCCCGTCTGCGCGTCAAGCCGATCAGATAGTCTCATGCGCAAGATCTCCGCGATCGGGCGATCCTCCCACTCGGCTTGCGGACAAGCGCCAACCACCAATGCGATGAGCTTGTCGAGGTCGGGCGGGCCTGCCTCCATGGCGCGGAGCATACAGGCAGGCATTCGCCGCGACGATTGGCAAGGCCGGCACGACGAAATCCCGTCGGATCCGACGGCCAAATCATCGCAGCCGCGAATGTCGATCCATGTCTCGCACCCCCTCCCGGTCGCGCCGCCCGTCGTCGGGCCAAGCTGACGGCTCCAGACGAGGCAGGCACACGCCGATCTCCCCCGACATCTTCAAGGAGGGGCAAGCGATGCATCTGCGACTGGGCGACATCCTCGTGCTCCGAGGCGTCCTTACCGAGGAGCAGCTGGTCCAAGCGCTCGACGAGCAGAGCCTGAGCGGGAGACCGATCGGCGAGATCGTCGAACGGGTCTTCGGAGTCAGCCCGATGGATGTGGAGCGGGCGTGGGAATCCCAGTACGCGCAGCTGGCTCCGAGCATTGACCCTCTGTCGATTGCTCCGGATCCCGACTGTCTCTCGATGATCAGCCGGCGCCAGGCGTGGCAGTTCCGAGTCCTGCCCGCCTGGATGGATGGACGCGAGTTGGCCGTCGTGACGTGTGAGGGCAGCGCCGCCCGCCTCCTGCGGTTCGCCGCCTGGCGAATCTCGAGCCCATGCTCCATGGTGCTCGCAGAGCCCCAGAGGCTGGGGCTGGCCCTGATGCGCCACTATCCCATGGCGGGAATGACCCCGGTGAGCGCGGGCCTGGTCCCCGCTTGATCCAGTCAAACCGCGATGAGGATCGCCTCGCACGCCAAGAATGCCCCACGAAACCGGAGAGGATTCGATGAACGTCATGGTCACTGGCGGCGCGGGGTACATCGGATCGCACGCCGTCCAGCGTCTCCTCCGCGATGGGCACACGGTCGTGTGCGTGGACAATCTCAGCCGGGGCCATCGCGAGCCGATGGACCTGCTGAGCGACGATCGGCTGACGTTTGCGCCGGGCGACCTGTCCGACAAGTCTCTGCTGTCTCGATTGCTCGCCGGACACGAGATCGACACGATCATGCACTTTGCCGCACTCACCTACGTCGGCGAGTCGGTGCAGCAGCCCCTGGCCTATTACCGCAACAACACGGCCGGAGCCCTGAACCTGCTCGAAGCCGCGGATGCAGTCGGTGTGGAGCGATTCGTGTTCTCGTCCACCGCAGCGACCTATGGCGAACCTCCTCCCGAGCGCATCCCGATCCAGGAGGACTGCCCCCAGGAGCCGATCAACCCGTATGGCCAATCGAAGCTGGCCGTCGAGAGGATCCTGACCGACTGGGCATCGGCCCGCCGCGCCGCGGGACGGCCCGTGGCCTTCGCCGCATTGCGGTACTTCAACGTGGCGGGCTGCGACCGTTCGGGAGTGCTCGGCGAGGATCATGATCCCGAGACGCATCTGATCCCCGTGGTGCTTCAGGCGTGTCTGGGACAGCGCGAGGCAGTCACGATGTTCGGGACCGACTACCCGACGCCGGATGGAACCTGCATTCGCGACTATGTTCACGTGGAGGACCTGATCGATGCGCACGTCCACACCATGCTCGCCCTGCGGCCCGGAGATGCGCGCCGGTACAACCTCGGAATCGGCGCGGGATATTCGGTGAGGCAGATCATCGACGCGGTAAGGGCGGTCACCGGTGTCGAGTTCGAAGTGCGCGAGGGGGCGCGCCGACCCGGGGATCCGCCATCGTTGTTCGCCGATCCATCGCGCATCAGGGCCGACCTCGGCTGGAGCGCCGCAACCCGCGATGTCCACGAGATCGTCGAGACCGCGTGGAAGTGGTTCAAGGCCCATCCCCACGGGTATGCGAGCACATGAGGCCAAGGTCCGTACCAATGCTCGCCGCGACCATGACCCTTCGGCCTAGCGCAGCAGCCGTTCGAGGAAGTGGATGTCGATACCCCCTTGTCGAAACGCGCCGGTCTGCATCAGCCGGCGGTGGAGCGGGATCGTCGTCTTGATCGGACCCACTTCGAACTCGGCGAGCGCTCTCGCCATGCGATCGAGGCATCGGTCGCGATCGTCCGCGTGCACAATCAGCTTGCCCACCATGGAGTCGTAGTTCGGCGGAACGCTATACCCGGCGACGACATGCGTGTCCATCCGAACGCCGGGACCTCCGGGAGGTTGCCAGGTCATGATCCGGCCTGCGCTGGGCATGAACCCCCGGTCCGGGTCCTCTGCGTTGATCCGGCACTCCATCGCGTGCCCGCGGACCTGGATGTCTCGCTGGCGCCAGGGCAGCGGGAGCCCCGAGGCAACCTCGATGGAGGCGCGAACGATGTCGATCCCCGTCACCATCTCGGTCACCGGGTGCTCGACCTGGACGCGCGTGTTGACCTCGAGCATGTAGAAGTTCTGCTTGTCGTCCATCAAGAACTCGACAGTCGCGGCCCCGGAGTACCCGGCCGTGCGGATCAGGCGAGCCGCGCTATCGCAGACCGCCGCAATCTTCTTCCGATCCACGCCCGGGGCGGGGCTCTCTTCGATGAGCTTCTGGTGGCGTCGCTGCATCGAACAGTCGCGCTCAAAGAGGTGGACGCCGTGCCCGTGCTTATCGCCGAGCACCTGAACCTCGATATGCCGGGCGTTCTCGAGGAACTTCTCGATGAACACGGCCCCGTTACCGAACGCGGCCTGTGCCTCCTGCTGTGCGGCACGAATATTCGATCGAAGCGAGGCCTCATTCCGACACACGCGCATGCCACGGCCGCCGCCACCGGCCGCCGCCTTGATGATCACCGGATACCCGATGCCATCGGCCACTTCGACTGCCTCGTCCTCATTCTCGATGGCGCCCTCCGAGCCGGGGAAGATTGGCACCTTCGCTGCCTTGGCCGTCCGCTTGGCTTCCACCTTGTCGCCGAGCTTGGCCATCGCCTCGGGGCTCGGACCGATGAACTCGATCTTGCAGTCGCGGCACATCTCCGCGAAGTCTGCGCGCTCGGCGAGGAACCCGTATCCCGGATGAATCGCATCGACGTCGGCGATTTCCGCGGCGGAGATGATCCGGCTCACGTCGAGATAGCTCTCCCGTGCGGGCGGAGGACCGATGCAGATTGTCCGGTCCGCCAGCCGCAGGTACGGCGCATCCTTGTCCGCGGTCGAGTAGACGCACACCGCCTCGACGCCCAATTCCCGGCAGGCGCGCAGGATCCGGAGGGCGATCTCACCGCGGTTGGCAATCAGAACGCGTCGGAACATCGGGGCAGGTCCAGGAAGCGGTGGCGGAGCAAGCGCGGTTCGACGTGGCCCTGTCGATGTGGGCGCAACTCAGGCCGGCTTGACGAGAAAGAGCTTCTGGCCAAACTCGACCGAGTCGCCGTTCTTCACGAGGATTCGTTCGATCACGCCGCGGTGCTCCGCCTTGATGGGATTGAACACCTTCATGGCCTCGATCAGGCACACCTCGGTCTCTGATTCCACCTGGGAGCCGAGGGTGACGTAGGGCTCCGCGTCGGGCCGCGGCGCAGAGTAGAACGTGCCAACCATCGGGCTCTCGATCGCGACAAGCCCATCGTCACCGCTGGACGCCCCGCCCGAGGCCTCGACCTCGCCCGAGGTGTCGTGCGTGGTGGTCGCCGATACCGGCAGGCCAGGGACCGCGATGACCGGCGCACCCGCTCCGCCGCGCTTGATCGTGACAGTCTCTTCCTTGTCGCGCAGGTCCAGCTCGGCGAGATCATTCTCGACCATCAGCCGCACCAGTTCTTTCAGCTTGCGGATGTCGATCATGGATCGCTCCGGTCGTCGCGCCGTGAATACACCGCGGTCCGCGGCGGGCCGACAGTCTATCCGCTCCCCCGGGCCGCGTGGAGAGGGCGGCAACGTGGTCCGAGGTAGACTCGCGCGTGATGCATCGCGGGCTCGCCAACGCCTTGCTCTCCGTCTTGACCGCCGTCCTCGCTGGTCCGGTCCTGGCCGCATTGGTGGGATCGAGCCCGCCGCTGCGGGGCCTTTGGAATGCGTCGGCTCTCTCCCGCACGGCTCTGAGCGTGGGGTGTGCCGCCCTGGTCGCTTCGCTCGCCACGATCGTCGCATGGCCGTTGGCATGGGTGGCGCTGAGAGTGCCCTCGCGCTGGCTCGGGCTGTTTCTGCTTCCGATGCTGCTGCCGAACTACTTGGCGTACGCCGGATGGAGCGTGCTGCGCGATCCGTCGATTCCGACTGGTGACTGGCTCGTTCGGCTGGGCTCGCCGGCACTTTCTCTCCTTGCAGGGCGGGCGATGGCGGTCGGCGGGTTGGCCCTCTGGTCATGGCCGTTGGTGTGGATCTGCCTGTGGTCGGGAGCGCGCCGCCTTGATCCGTGCTTGCTGGACGCTCTGTCGCTCGAGGGCGCGACACGCGTCGATCGCATCACTCTTCGAGTGCGGCTCCTGCGGCGACAACTCGTGCTGGGCTTCGTGCTCACGCTTCTTGTCATGCTGGGGAACCCCGTCCCGTTCGATCTGGCCCAGATCGACACACTCGCCAACGCGTCTCGTGCCGCTCTTGCGATGGGCCAAGAGTCCCGAGCGTGGTCGGTCTCACTCCCACTCGTGGGCGCCGCGGCGCTCTCCGCCCTCGGGGCGACGATGGCACTCGATCGGAATCAAGGGTCCGAATCCCGGTCGGAACGGAAGCTGTTGAGGGCCGTCGATGTCCTTCCGATCGCGTTGGTCCTGGGGATCAGCGTGTTCGCGCCCCTTCTGCTCTTCGCCGCAACCATCAGGTCCTCGCACGCATTCGGGCGCGCCTTGGCACATCTCTTGGAACCAATGGGGTCGAGCCTGTTCGTCGGCGCCGGCGTCGCGATCGGCGGAGTCCTGGTGTACCTCACGGTCTTCGCGGCCTTGACGTGGGGGCGCGGGGCCCGATTGCTGGCCCGAGCGTGCACCGCATTCCTGATTGCAACCGCTCTCATTCCCGGCGTGCTGGTCGGCTCATCTTTCGCGTCCGTGACGAATTCCCCGTTTGTACCCCGCTGGGTTGCCGACTCGTCCCTTCCCCTCATCGTCACCCACCTCGCCCGATTCTCCGTGATTCCCGCGGTTGTGGCCACTCTCGTCTGGATCGGCGAAGGCAGTGATCGAGCCCGCCAGCGCAGGCTCGATGGCGGTGACCGCCCCAGGGGTCTGGTGCTGCTGGACGTGCCGGCCCAGGCGTCGATTCTGCTGGGAACTGCCGCGGCCATGGCCTCGCTGAGCATCCACGAGATCGAGGCCAGCGTCCTGCTCACCCCACCCGGCTCACGGGCCATCTCGCAGGTCTTGCTCTCCCGCCTCCACTACCAACGCCAGGACGACCTCGCCGCCGGGGTCTTGCTGATCACGACCGTCGGTTTCGCGGCGGCGTTGATCGCCGCGTTGGCATTTGGCGGAACGCTCGGAACTCGTGCCTCGCGACGGCCGTAGCAATGGGGCAAGTATCATCCTCGACGCATGGACCCATTCCACCATCGCCGAAGACTCGCCCTGCTGCTCTTGGCGGCGGTGTCGTGCCTGGCGATCTCGTGTGATCTGGATTCCGGGGGCAGGGGTGCCCCGCTCCGTGTCATCCGGACGCTGGGCGAGGGCGGGCTTTCACCGGGCCAGTTCAACTACCCCCGCGCCATAGACGCCGGGCTCGGCTCGCTGTGGGTGATCGATAAGTCCGCGCGGATCCAGAGGCTCGATCCAGAAACCGGCGAGTGTCAAGCGTGGTTCACGATGCCCGAGTTTGAGCTCGGCAAGCCCACCGGCGTGACTATCGCCCCAGGGGCCGATGGCGAGCCATTGGTCTACATCCCCGACACGCACTATCACCGCGTGATGGTCTATCGCCCTCCTTCGATCGGTTCCGACTCGGCGGAGCTGGTCTCCACCTTCGGGTCGTACGGCCAGGGCCGGGGCGAATTCGTCTATCCCACAGACGTCGCCGTGCTGACCGACGTACACGGCAACGCGACCCGCATCTACGTCAGCGAATACGGCGGAAACGACCGCATCAGCGTGTTCGATCCGCGCGTCCTGCAAGGAGACGACGGATTCCTGTTCTCTTTCGGGCATCAGGGCGATGGGCCCGGCGTTGAGTTCGACCGTCCCCAGTCCATCGCCATCAGCCGTGAGCTCGGTGAGCTCATCGTGTGCGACGCGATCAACCAGCGCATCGGTCGGTTTACGCTCGATGGCGACCTCGTCTCGTGGATCGGTCCGCGATCCACCCCGTCGATCTCGCTCGACTATCCGTACGGCCTACTGGTGATGGACGACGGTGTCGCGCTAGTCTCAGAGTTCGGCGCCTCTCGCGTCCAGCGCCTCGATCTCCGGACCGGATCGAGCCTCGCGATCGATGGCCGCCCAGGTCGGGGACCGGGTGAGCTCTCCACACCCTGGGGTGTGGCCTGGCTCAACGGGGCCATCTTCGTTCTCGACTCGGGCAACAATCGCATCTGCGCCTTTCGTTCATCAGGCGCTGCGGGGCCCTCCGTGCCGGAGATGAGATGACGCTTTCGCTCGTGGCGATCACGTCGTCGGTCCCCGCGCTGGTCGTCGGCCCGCTCCAGCTCGACAGGCCGCTCTGGCTCGGGCTCGCGCCCATTCTCGCCGTGCTTGTGGTGTGGATCGGTCGCCACAGCCTCGCCGGTCTCGAGAGCGCAACGCGATGGATCGCCCTGGGCATCCGGCTGATCGTAATTGCGGCGCTGTGCGTGGTTCTGGCCGAGCCATTCCTTCGCCGCGAAGCCAAGGACGTCGCGGTCATCGTCGTGCTCGATGCCAGTCGATCCATCTCGCTCTCCACCCAGGCCGACGTTGATCGGTTCGTCGAGGCCGCGGGAAAGGGGCGGCACACGACCGACCGGTTGGGCATCGTCACCGTCGCGGCCGATTCCTATGTTCAGGCCCTGCCGAGTCGGCTCAACGAGACCGTCGAGCGCCGCACGGTCGGAAGCACCGAGGCCACCAATCTCGCCGGCGGAGCGCGCCTGGGTATGGCCGTTGCTCCCGAAGACGCCGCGGTTCGCATGCTGATCGCATCCGACGGCAACGAGACCGTCGGCAGTCTTCTGAGCGTCGCGCAGAGTGCCGTCGCCGCGGGCGTCCCCGTCGATGTCCTTCCGATCCGCTACCGCTACCCGAAGGAAGTCATACTCGACCGAGTGCTGGTCCCCGCGACCGCCCGAAAGGGGCAGGTCATTAACGTTCGCATCGTGCTCACCGCGACGGCCCCGACGCGGGGGCTGGTCTTCCTGGCGATGGACGGCGAAGAGATGGACCTCAATCCCGAGGAGCCGTCAAACGGCGTGCTCGTCGAATTGGATGAAGGGGTCAACATCCACACTGTCCAGATCCTTGCGACCAGCGAGGGCGCGAAGCGGTTCCGGGCACGGTTCGAGCCGCTGGTCGTCGGCGGCGAACGACAGGGCGATGAACTCATCGAGAACAACGTCGGACTCGGCGTGACGTTCGTCGCCGGCGAGGGACGAATCCTCGTGATTCGCGAGTCTCCAGACGATGCATCGCGCGTCATCGAAGACCTCGCGGCGACCCGCCTTGCCATCGAGCAACGGCGAGCCGACGAGGTCGATGGGAGCCTTGAAGCCCTCGCCTCCTACGACGGCGTGATCATCGCCAACGAGCCCGCGCCCAACCTGTCCGTGGCGCTCCAGCAAAACCTCGTTCGGTACGTGCACGATCTGGGGGGAGGGATCCTCATGATCGGCGGCCCCGACGCCTACGGCGCAGGAGGGTGGATCGGCTCGCCGGTGGCCGAGGCGCTGCCCGTCCGGCTCGATCCTCCGACCGAGCGAGAGATGCCCCGCGGCGCCCTCGTCCTCATCATGCACTCGATCGAGATGCCCCAGGGGGTGTACTACGGCAAGCAGGTCGCCGGTGCCGCGGTCGACGCGCTCTCCAGCCAGGATCTCGTCGGCATCATCGAGTACAACCCGATGTCGGCGCAGTCAGAGAGCTGGGTCCATCCGCTCTCGATGGTGGGGGATCGCTCGGCCGTCCGGCGCTCAATCAACAACCTCGCCTTCGGCGACATGCCCAGCTTCAATCCTTCACTCCGACTCGCCCTCTCCGGGCTTGAGACGGCCGACGCCGGACAGAAGCACGTCATCGTCATCTCCGACGGCGATCCATCGCTCAGTCGTTCCATTCTCGACTCATTCAAGGCTTCCCGGATCACCATCAGCGCGGTGGGTGTCAATCCGCACAGCCCCGGCGATCTCGGCACCATGCGCCTGATGGCCCAGGCTACCGGTGGACGATTCCATTCGGTCTCAAACTCCGACCTCGATGAGGTCATCAAGATCTTCATCAAGGAAGCCCAGATCATCCGGCGCAGCCTGATCTGGGAGGGCCAGCCCATCCCGCCCCGCATCATCGCGTCGGGCTCCGATGCCATGCGCCAAATCTCCGGTGTGCCGCCGATCAGCGGGTACGTGGTGACGGCCGACCGCGAAGGGCTGAGCCTGGTGACCATGCGGATCGGGAAGGAGAACGACCCACTCCTTGCCCAGTGGCAGTACGGTCTTGGACGCGTTGTCTGCTACACCTCCGACGCCACCAGCCGATGGAACGCCGCCTGGATGAGCTGGCCCGACATGCGCCGGTTCTGGGATCAGCACGTGCGGTGGATGATGCGTCCGGTGGGCTCGGCCACTATGCGCATCGTCACCGAGGACCGTGGCGAGCAGACCCTCGTGCGGGTCGAGGCCCTCGATGACACGGGCGAGCGTCTCGCCACGGGTGTCGTGCAGGCTCGGGCCTCGGCGCCAGACGGCTCGGGTGTCCCGCTCGACCTCCGGCAGACCGGGCCAGGCCTGTGGGAAGGGAGTCTGCCCACAGGCCAGTCCGGCACCTATGTCCTGGCGGCTCGAGTCATGGGGGTCGATTCCGAGGGTCAGCCGGATGTCAAGGGCGCGGCACAGGCCGCGATCGTCCGACCCTTCGCCGATGAGTTCCGCGACCTCGAAGACAACGCCGCGCTGCTGGCGCAGGTTGCCGACATGACCGGTGGTCGAATCGTCAACATCAACGATCCGGGAAGCGCCGACCTGTGGCGTCGAGAGGGCCTCACCATGCCCGTCGCCACCCGAGCGATCTGGATCCAGCTCGCGATCGCGGCGATGACTCTTTTCTTGCTCGACGTCGCCGTGCGACGCGTCCGCATCGAGCCCGCGGCGATCCTCGCGGCCTTCCGCAGGGGGTTGCATGCGAGCAAGGACTCGCGCGCGGGCGACACCCAGCGCCTTCGCGAGGCACGGGCCGGAGCGCAGCAGCGCATCGCCGCGAAGCGCCACACCGATTCCCAGCCGGCGAAGCGGACCTATGAGCCCAGTGCCGAGGCAATGGCGAAGCAACCATCCGCACCCATCGCCCTCTCGGGGGAGGCCGAGACCGCGGACCAGGCAAGGGAGCGCGCCAAGCGGGCACGTCGCAAGGAAGAGACTGATGGGATGTCGCGCCTGATGGCCGCCAAGCGCCGCGCGCGCGAGGGCCTCGACGAGGACCAGGACAAGAAGTGATCACCAGATCAGAGATCGGAGCGACGCGATGAATCAGGAAACACCGGCCGAGGTCAAGCAGGCGTGCGAGCAGTTTCGCGCGACATTCTCACGCCTCTCCGACGAGATCGGCAAGGTCCTCGTGGGCCAGCGTGAGGTCATCCACGGCGTGCTCACCGCCCTCTTCGCCGGAGGCAACGTCTTGCTCGAGGGTGTCCCCGGCCTGGGCAAGACGCTGCTGGTCCGCACGCTGTCGGAGACGCTCCGCCTTCCGTTCTCGCGCATCCAGTTCACGCCTGACCTCATGCCTGCCGACGTCATCGGCACCAACATCGTCATGGAAGACCCGCAGACCGGCCAGCGCCGCTTCGAGTTCCAGCGCGGTCCGATCTTCGCGCAGGTCGTCCTGGCCGATGAGATCAACCGTGCGACGCCCAAGACCCAGTCCGCCCTGCTCGAGGCCATGCAGGAGCACCGCGTGACGGTCTCGGGCCGGACCTACGTCCTCGATGAACCCTTCATCGTGCTCGCGACGCAGAACCCGATCGAGCAGGAGGGCACCTACCCGCTCCCCGAGGCCCAGCTCGATCGCTTCATCTTCAAGATCGTTGTCGGCTACGCACAGCTCGATGAGTTGATGACCATTCTCGACCGAACCACCGGCACCCACACGCCAACGGTCGAGCCCGTGCTCGACGGCCCGGCGATCCTCAAGGCCCGCGAACTGATCCGCGGCGTCGTGGTCGCTCCCCACGTCAAGGAATACGCCTCGCGCCTGGTGCTCGCGACCCACCCCGAAGGCCGATACGCCGCGGGCGGCGCCACCGGCCCCACCAACCGCTACATCCGCTGCGGCGCGAGCCCGCGTGCCGCGCAGGCGCTGATCCTGGGGGCCAAGGTCATGGCCCTGACCGACGGGCGCTACCACGTCGCCAACAAGGACATCCAGCAGATCGCCCCCATGGCGCTGCGCCACCGCATCCTGCTCAACTTTGAAGCCGAGGCCGACCGCGTTGACACCGACAAGCTCGTCAGACAGATCCTGGAGCTCACCCCGACAGAGCCGATGGGAGTCGGCCTGCCACCGGCGAGAGTGTGAGGGATCGCGAGGGATGGAGGCCAAAGCCTTGATCTCGAGCGCTTCGCGAACTTCATGTGGAAGATGAGGAATCATCATGCTCCCGACCCCATCCATCAAACGCCCCGCATCCATCGAGGACCTCCTCGACAACGACCTCATCGCCCGCGTCTCCCAGCTCGACCTCGCCTCCACGAAGATCTTCGCCGGCAAGCTCCGCGGCGAGCGCCGCAGCAAGAAACGCGGCGAGAGCGTCGAGTTCGCTGACCACCGCCCCTACGCCATCGGCGACGACACACGCCACATCGACTGGAACATCCTCGCCCGGCTGGACCGCCTCTTCCTGAAGCTGTTCCTCGAAGAAGAGGACCTCTCCCTCCACCTTGTCCTTGACGCCTCCCTCAGCTCAGACTGCGGCGAGCCCAACAAGTTCGTCTTCATGCAACGCGTCGCCATGACCCTTGGCTACATCGGCCTGGTCAACTTCAACCGCGTCGCCGGCTCGGTCTTCGGCGGCGCCCCAAGGTCCACCGACCAGCGGGCGGCCACCTCGGAACCAGATTCGGCGCCATTGCCTCGGTCGGTGCCCTCGTCGATTCCACTGCACGCCATCCGCGACCTGCGAGGCCGACGGCGCGTCCACGACCTCGCCCGCTTCCTTTGCTCCATAGAGCCCGCGGGCGACACGGATTTCCGCGAGTCCGCCATGCGCATCGTCCTCTCCCGCCGCGGCCGGGGTGTCATGGTCGTTCTCAGCGACTTCCTCATGAAGGAGGGCTACCAGGACGGCCTGCGTCTGCTCGTCGGGCGCGGCTACGACGTCTTCGCACTCCAGGTGCTGAGCCCGCAGGAAGTCGAGCCGCCCGTGCGAGGCGATCTCCGCCTCACCGACATCGAGGACTCCGCAACCGCCGATGTCACCATTTCTGCGCCACTGCTCAAGCGCTATCGCCAAGTCCTGCACGCCTATCAGGAAGAACTCCGCACCTTCTGCGCTCAGCGAGAAATCGCCCTGCTGTGTGTCCAGTCCAACACCCCAATCGAAACGCTGGTGGTTGAATACCTGCGCCGAAGGGGGCTGCTTCGATGAACCTTGCCGCGCCCACAATGCTCTGGCTCGCGGCGGGCTTCGTCCCGGCGCTGGTCATCCTCTACTTCCTCAAGCTTCGCCGCCGACCGCAGGAGATTTCCTCGACGCTCCTCTGGAAGCGAGCCATCGAAGACCTCCAGGCCAACGCTCCCTTCCAGAAGCTCAGACGCAACATCCTGCTGCTCCTCCAACTGCTCATCCTGGCCGGGCTGATCGTCGCCCTGGCCCAGCCCGAAAGCCGCGACGAGACCTCCATCTCGGGCAATCACGTCATCCTGATCGACCGTTCCGCCAGCATGCTCGCTCGAGACAGTCAGGGCCGCTCCCGGCTGGATCGAGCCAAACGCGACGCGATCGCGCTGGTGGAATCGCTGAAGGAATCAGGCCTTCTCAGCGCCGATGGCGCCGAGCAGGCGATGGTGATCGCCTTTGATGTGAGCGCAGACGTTGTCAGCACATTCACCTCCGACAAGGCGGCGCTGCGCCGGGCCATCGAGTCGATTCAGCCCACGCACGCCCCGAGTGGGCTCGACGAGGCGGTCAAGCTCGCCCGCGCCCACGCCCCTATCAAGCGCATCGAAGACACCCGCGGGGGCCAGCCCGGCGCGATCGAGACCACCCTCCAGGTCGGGGTCGGCACCATCCACGTGTTCTCCGACGGCGCGTTGCCCGACGCACCCCGCGTTCTCACCGGCGTGGAGGACGAGGTCATCTACCACCGAGTCGGCGAAGACGACCCCGTCAATCTTGCGATCACGGCCCTCCGCGCCGACCGAGGGTACGAGGACCCCGCGTTGCTCTCTCTCTTTGTGGGCCTCCAATCCACGGCGCCCTCACCGCGCGAGGTCGATCTCGAGGTGCGCATCAACGGCGAGATGCGAGCCTACTCCGTTCCGGTGACCGCGCTGTCACAGTCCAGCGAGTCGGGCGAAGACGCCCGGGCCCCCGGCTCTGGCAGCGCCTCCATCCAGATCGAGTATCCAGAGTCGGCCCTCGTCGATGTCCGACTCGTCGGCAGCGCGCTCGCCGACGACGCGCTCGCCGTCGACAACCGCGGCTGGCTTGTTGTGCCTCCTGCACGACGCCTGGCCGTCGCGATGGTGACCCCCGGGAACCCGTTTCTGAGCGACTGGCTCGCGACGCTGAGATTCTCGAGGTTCGAGGTCTTGACGCCATCCGAGTTCGAAGACGCCGCCGCTGACGGCTCAAGCTCCGAGTTCGACGTGTTCCTGCTGGATCGGACCCTGCCCGCAAACGGCGAGCTTCCGCCCGGTCGATACCTCACCCTGGGCGCGGTTCCCGCCCTGGGTGCCGTGGTGACCGGAACCAGCCAGAGCGCGCGGTTCGTTGACTGGTCCAGGTCGCACCCGGCCCTACGGTCGGTCAACATCGAGAGTGTGCTGATCGCCGAGTCTCCAATCGTCGAGTTCGACAAGGATGCCGGCGTCACGTCGATCGCGGACACCAACGTCGGACCGGGCATCCTCGAGATCTTCGCGCCAGAAGTTCGCGCGATCGCCGTCGTCTTTGATCCCCTTAAGTCCACTTGGCCGTTCGACGTCAGCTTCCCGGTCTTCGTGGCAAGCGCGATCAATTCACTCGGCAACGAGGCCGCCGCGGGCGCACTCGCGCGACAGCTCCGGCCCGGCGACGTCCTGAACGATCGCCTGCCTTCCGGCGCGACGGAAACCCGAATCACCGTTCCAGACACCGCCGGGCAGCCGATCGGCGCTACGACCACACTCACGCCAAATGCGGATGGTCGTGTCGTCTTTGGGCCCATCGATCGGCTCGGTCTCTACAAGGTGCGGTGGCGCGGGGACATGGCCGCCGGAGACGTGCCCGATGGTTCAAGATCTGCCAGGTTCTTCGCGGCAAACCTCCTCGACACCCGCGAAAGCGACATCCAGCCAGCCCCATCCCTCGAACTCGCCGCCCGGACCGTCCGGGCGGAGGGTGGCAGGGCCGGTGTCATCCGGCGGTACTGGCCCTGGTTCGTGCTGGCCGCTCTCGCCGTGATCCTGCTGGAATGGTGGGTCTACAACCGCAAGGTTCACGTCTAGGTTTGTCGAGCGGCGGGTCGCTACTCTGCCCCGTCCATGCGCCCCGCAGACACGCAGGCTGTGCCACGCTTCAGACCCCTGACCAAGGCGGAGTGGCGCTCGTTCGGGCTCATCTTGTTTCCATTGCTGACGGCGATTGGGGCGCAGATCCAAGTTCCGCTCCCCCCGTTCGGGGTGCCGATGACGCTCCAGACCTTGGCGGTGTTGTTGTGTGCCATCGGTCTGGGAGGCCGGTGGGGGGCTCTAGCGATGGCTGGGTACCTCGCGGCCGGGGCGATGGGGGCGGGGGTCTTCAGCGAAGGCCGGGCCGGTCTTGGGGTGCTCTTTGGCCAGACGGGCGGCTACCTGCTGGGATTCGTCCTGTGCCAGCCTGCGGTCAGTGCAATCGTGCGGCGGAAGAACGGCGCCATTCGCGGCTGGCTCGGGGTCGTCACGGCGGTCCTCGCCGCGGAGACCATCATCTTTGCGGTTGGCGTCCCGTGGCTTTTCGCGGTGCGGAACCTCGACGCGAACCTGGAACCGATTTCGGCGGGTGACGCCCTGTATGGAGGGCTGGTCGTATTTCTGCCGGGCACGATCCTAAAAACGGCCTTGGCGGTCCTCATTGCCCGCTGGGCCTTGCCGTGGACGACCCGAAACGTCTGGTAACCAGAATCCGTCGGGGTCCGGAATAGGGCCCAGCCAAAGGAAGTTTGATGGAGTGGCCGGCAACGCTCGGCCCTCTCAAGCCCCCCCCAAGCCCCGGCGGCGTCAATGGTGTCCGTCGGGGTCTTCTTCTTGGCAGCGCTCCGGAGACTAGAAACCGATCTTCCGCTTCGTGGCGACTTCGCCCTTGCGGAAGGTAATGATGATCTGCCGGTTGCCGCTCTCCCAGAGGTAGGTCTTCACATCCGGGTCTTCCTTCGCGGCGTCCGTCAAGCCGGACGCGCCAATGGACGTGCCCTCAGACGATTGGATGGTGCCTCCGCCGAGAATGTCCTCGACCTGAGACACGCTCATGCCGGCCTGGATCTGGTCGTAGTTGCCCTGGGATACCGAGTCTTCGCATCCGGGGCAGACCAGCAGTCCCACGCTCAGCACGGCGATTGCGAGGCGGCGCATCGGCATCTCCTGCTCACGGGTCGCGGGCTCGGGTGAGCCCTCCGCGCCGAGTGTACCAGAATCACGGAAATCCGACATCGCGCGAGGTCAGACAAACGCCTCGCGCAAGGCCTGCTCGCGGAACGCGAAGATCCGCTCGATGTCGGGCCGGACCAGGCATCGATTGACGATCCGGCCGCCGAAGTGGGCGTAGTCCACCCGATCGCGGCACAGAGTCGAGCCGTCGGTCTGCGGCTCGAACGTGTGCTCGTGCCGCCAGAGTCGATACGGGCCCTGTTCCTGAACGTCCACGAAGCGGTGGGGAGGCTCCCACGCCACGATTCGAGTGCGCCAACGGATGGGGATGCGCCGGACCCTGAGTCGGTAGTCGATGAGCGCACCGACCCGCATCTCGATCGGGAGGGGAGTGAGGATGCTGAATCGCAGCAAGGCCGGCGTAAGCCGCTCCAGATTGCCCGCATCGGCGAAGAATGCGAACACCCGCTCGATCGGGTGGTGCAGGAGCACTTCCGCTTCGAATCGATAGACGTGTCCGCGGACATGGCTGCCTGCGTCGGTAGTGGAAGGCATGGACATATCAGGCGAGTTCGGGCCGCCCGAGAACCCGGATGCATGGACCGCGCCTGCCGCGGCGTCGGTCCTGCGGTCGACCCATTCGGACCCTCCTGCTGCAGTGGCAACCGGGTCGGCACGACTTGACCGAGGTGTCCGCGCACGGGCTCAACATGGCTGTCAAAGCGCCGCCGGGGCGGGGATTCTCGCTGGTGGAACTGGTCATCGTCGTGGTGATCATCGGGATTATCGGCGCGATCGCCGCGCCGAGGCTCTCGGGGCAGGCCGAGCGAGCCAAGGAGAGCGCGGTCATCGGGACCTGGCAGGCGGTGACCAAGGCGGTGGACTTTTACGCGGCCGAGCACGACGGGCTATCCCCGGCGCACAGCGCCCGGAGCACGGTCGACACCAGCGGGACCAACTTCGTCGCGCGCCTTGTGCAGACGACGGACTCCGACGGGAAGTCACCCGGGATGTTCGGGCCGTACCTTCGGGACCTGCCGGCCAACCCGATCAATAGGCGTCGGACGGTGCGCATCAACGGGGCGGCGGCGGGGGCCAACACCCACGGCTGGCGCTTCGACTCGACGACGCTTGAGTTCCTCCCTGACCACTCGACGGTGGACGAGCTCGTGGCGGGCGGCAAGCTGGGCGGCAAGGGTGATCTTGTCGTGAAGTAACGAAACCGCGCTCGCAGAATCTCTCCCGCGAACGCGGTGGGGGATGCGTCGAACGGGTCACGCGGCGCGGCGGCGGCGTGCGGCGAGCAGCCCGCCCATGGCGATCAGCACCGCAGAGCCGGGCGCGGGGACTGACCACGCCAGGCCGTAGATCGCGGTGCTGGAGACGCTGGCGGTCAACTGCACCTCGATGCGGTACTTGCCGTCGGCCGGAACGTCGAAGACGATGTGCTCGATGCTGTCGACCGCGGAGATCGAGCGCTTGACCGGAGCGGCGTCGCCGACCCTGTAGAGGAAGATGTCCAGGTTGTCGAGGGTCTGAAAGTTGAACGTGTCGGCGCCGTCGAGTGCGCCGTCGCCATCGAGGTCTTCGCTGACGATGTCGAGCACGTCACCGTCGCGGTTGTAGTCTGTAGTGGCGCCTTCGGCCAGCGCCACGTCGAGGGCGCCGTCGCCGTTGAGGTCCTCGCCGAACGGATCGAAGATGGCACTGTTGGAGATGTTGTCGGTGATGGTTTGGTAGCGGTTCCACGCGAGCGTCACGCGGAGCTGACTGTCCTTCTTCACCTCGTCCTTGATCTCATACTTCACGCGCCCGCCCTCGCCCATCACGCTGATGAGGTTGTTGTCCCATCCGTTCATCTCCACCATTCCGGGGCCCTGCTTCCCCGCTTCGAGCTGGTGGAGGGCCCGACGGGCGTCGAGCAGGCCCGCTCCAAGTTCGTTGTCCAGAGGGATGGTCTCGGTGGCATATGCCTCGGTGCCCTTCCAGTAGTTGCCCGCCGAGTCCTTGACGTCCTTTCGCGCGGAGTTGACGAGGACCGCGCGCATCAGCCACGCGTCCTTGCCGGCCTGTCCCATCCCCTTCGCGTCGGCGAACTCGTGCAGTCCGGCGACGGCCGAGGTCACCATCGGGGTTGCGAGGCTCGTGCCCTGGTCCTGGATCCAGTCGGGATTGGCGCCCTCCCAGTTGGCCGCGGCCACGTCCACGTTGCGGCTCGGCGCGAGCACGTCCACCAGAGAGCGACTGTTGCCGGGTCGTCCGCCGTTGCTCGACGCCCAGACCTGGTTGTTGGCGCGGTCGTAGCCGCCGACCGTGATGACGTTGTACCCGTCGCCGGGCTCGCCTGGGATGACGGCGTTGCCGTCGTTGCCCGCCGCGACCACCGCGACGACTGACGGGACGGAGTTGCCGGGCCGATAGGCGAGATAGTCGGCCACGCGGGACTTGTTGTCCGAGCCGTCGCCGGTTCCGGGGCTCCGGAAGCTCATGTTCAGGATGCGGGTGCCCTGCTGGTAGACCGCCCAGTTCATGGCCTCGATGAGCTGCTCATCGGTGTTGCCGATCGCGCCAAACACATTCGCCTTCTCGGCCCCGCCGTGGAACGTGCTGCGCGAATTGATGATGGACAGGACGTTGGTGCCGTGCCCCGTGCCCGCGAAGGAATCGTCGTTGGTGCCGGGGGTGTCGGCGCCGTTGTCGCCAGACTTGACGTGGTACGCCCCGCCGTCGCGCCAGTCGTAGAAGTCGTAGAGGTGGCTCGTCGCCACATGGGTGAGGTCCGGGTGGGTCAGGTCGAATCCGTTCTTGATCGAGCCGCCCGCTTCGATGATGCCGATCGTGGCGCCGTTCCCGTCCCACCCCTTGCCGCTGAGCCAATCGAGGTTGACGGCCTTCATGTCGGCGGACCAGACGGTCTGGCCGGGCGCGCTGCCGGCCAGGGCGGACAACAGCAGGGCCGAACGGGCGACGAGCGAGGTTCGAGACATGCGTTCTCTCCGTGTCTATGCGGTGCTTGTGCGGGCACGAGCGGCCCGCCTTCGGACCTTCGAACGGAGCCGACGCGAAACTGTCACGCGATTCAAGTGAAGATTTGGCCAAGCAACCGGTCGGCGCGCAAAGCACGCTCCGGGGGAGCGAGTCCCGGAGCGTGCTTCGCGAGGAGAGAGAGTTCGATTCTGTCGGGGCCGTCCTGACCCCTTCAACAAGACAAGCGTCGAGAGGTTCCTGTCACTCACGCCTCGGACGCAGATTTTGTTGTCCGCCGGGAGCGATTCATGGGAAGGGCCATGGGTCACTCGATCCGCGGGTCCACCCAGCGGTACAGGACGTCCACGGCGAGATTGAACAGCACCATCATGGTGGCGAGCACCAGCACGACGCCGATGATCAGGAACAGGTCCTTGTTCTGGACCGCGTTGACGAAGTGCTGGCCGATGCCGGGGACGCTGAAGACACGCTCAACCACGAACGAGCCCGTCATGGCGAGCGCCCCGGCCGGGCCGAGGAAGCTCAAGACCGGGAGAAAGGCGTTCTTCAGGGCGTGACGCAGGTAGATCGCTCCTTCACGCACGCCCTTGGACCGGGCGGTGGTGATGTAGTCGGCTGAGAGCTGCTCGAGCATGCCCATGCGGGTCAGCCGGGCGATGTACGCCGCGAAGGGCAGACTGAGGGTGAGGGCGGGAAGCACCATGTCCGCTGGCCGCCCCCACCCGCCGACGGGCATCCAGGCGATCCAGACGCCGAACACAAGCAGCAGAAGCGAGCCGACCACGAAGCTCGGAAGGCTGACTCCCACCAGGGCGAGTGCGAGGGTCGCGTGGTCGGCGAGTGAGCCTGGGCGCCAGGCGCCGATGACCCCGGTCGTGACGCCGATCGCCAGAGCGATGGCGATGGCCAGCGCTCCGAGCGTGATCGAGACAGGAAGCGCGTCGGCGAGGATCTCGTTGACGCGCCAGTCTTCGTACTGCAGTGACGGACCGAGGTCGAAGACGGCGCGCGCGGGCGCGCCCGGAGCCTCCGGCCCGGTTCCGCGCACCAGCGAGCGGATCCCGGTGGCGTTGGCGAGGTAGCTCGTGTAAAAGGCGGGGAAGCTGTGGAGGTTGTATTGGCGCTGCATGGCCTCCTGGATCGCGGCGGGAGGGCGCCGGCCCTCGGGATTCTCGAGCGGATTCCCGGGGATCCTCCAAGCGAGCCAGAGTGTGACCGTGTAGATCACCAGCAGGATGATCGGGAGCTGCGCCAGGCGTCGGAGGATGAGCGGGAGCATGGTGGTCGTCGGCTAATTGCTCGAAACCCGTTCTCCAAACTCGGGATCGGACGGAGAGGCGCGCATGACCCTCGGGCGGTCCGGGCCGCGACCATCCCCGAGGATGTCCGCGAGGAAGAGGCTCTGCGTGAGGCGAGGATGGGGCGTGATCCCCGAGAAGACATCCGGATCGAAGAGGTACACCTGCACGTAGTGGAACAGCGGGACCATCGGGAGTTCCTGCTCCATGATGAGCCGCTCGGCACGCGAGAGGATGGACATGCGCTTCACGGGATCGAGTTCGATTCGCGCGGCGTCCAGGAGCGAGTCGTAGGCGACGCTGTGGTATCCGCGATCGTTGTTGCCGTCGCTGGTGCGATTGAGTTCGAGGAAGGTCGTGGGATCGCCGTAGTCTCCGTACCACCCGGCGCGAGCGGTCATGAAGTCGCCCTTTTTCATATCCGCGGCGTAGATCCGGGTCTCTTTCTGGGCCAAACGAACGGGCACGCCGAGATTCTGCTGCCAATCGCGGGCCACGGCCTGGGCGATGAGGTCGTGGCCGCCGTCTTTGCTGAACAGGACTTCCACCTCGGGAAACGCGGCCGGATCGGGGTATCCGGCCTGAGCGAGCAGGGCGCGGGCCTCGGCCAGCACCGCCTCTCGCTCGGCCCCGTCGCGGGCGTCGGAGATGCAGCGGAGACCAGTCGGAGACTCGTAGCCGCCGATCGAGCCGGGGGGGATGAGCGTGTGGGCCGTCGGATTGCCGAGGCGAACAACATTGTCCACGAGGGACTGCTTGTCAATGGCCATCGCAAAGGCGCGACGGACCCTCGCATCCGCGAACGGGTTGGTGCGGCCATCGGCCAGGCGCGGGCGGCAGTTGAAGTTGTAGAAGTAGGTGCCGAACACGGGCACGGCGTGGATGTTCTTGCGGGGATCATCGGGCAGGAGCCGGTCGAGCTGGAACTGGTCGAGCCCGCGGGCGCGGAGTTCGGCCACGCGGTCGGCGTTCTCCCTGTAGAACTCGGCCTTCTGCTCGAGCATCCGCGCGCGATACTCGGCCGACACGTCGCTCACCCAATCGACCCGCCCGGATTCGAATGCGAGCACGCACGCGTTGGGCTCCTCGACCGAGGGGATCTCGATGCTCCGGATGGCGAGATCGTCCCGGCGGCGGTGGTATGGGTTCGTCTCCAGGCGCATGTCCCGCTTGAATCGCCAGCGGGTGAGCATGAACGGGCCGTTGCTCACGATCCGGTCGGGCTTGGTCCAGCCGGACTCGTGCATGATGAGCCCGGTGTCCCGATCGAGCACGTCGAATTGCTCCACCAGCGGGGGATAGACCGGGAAGAACGTCGCGAAGGCGCACAGGTCCAGGAAGAACGGAGTCGGTTCCTCAAGAACGATCTCGAGGGTCAGGTCGTCCACGGCGTGGATGCCGACGTCCTGTTCGAAGCGTTCAAGGGTGCGCTGCCACAACGCATCGGCGGCGGCGTGTCGGGCGGCCGAGGACGGGAACGACTCGTGCGAGAAGGCGGAGGTCCGCTCCTGGCGCCAGGCGGCGAACCGGGTTGCGCCCCGGATCATCATGAACAGCCCCGCATAGTCCGACGCCGTGTCGGGCAGGATCGCACGCCGCCAGGAGAACACGAAGTCCTGGGCGCGGATCGGCTCGCCGTTGGACCATCGTGAGTCGGGGGAGAGGTGGAACGTGTATCGCTCGCGCAGAGCGGTCGCGCCGGATCCGTTGGGGAGGGGCTCATCGAATCGCTCGATCTCCCAGGTTTCGGCCGCGGCGGGGATCGGATCCTGGCCGGTTGTGAAGATGTCCTGGCGAACGAGTCCCTCGAAGAGCATGCGGGCCAGGATCAGATCCTGGAGGTAGCTCATTCGTTGCGGGTCGACGGTATGGATCGCGCCGCGATTGATGATCGTCAGGTCGGCCCGCGGCTCACGCGAACCGGAGACCAGCATGGCGCCGGCGACGCCTGCAAGGAGCAGGATGAGCCCACATCTACGCATTCGCGCTCAGGGTACCCGAGCGGCGAGGTGGCGTCAGCGAGTGAATCGGCTTGGATCGAGCGAGAAGGGCTGCTGCGTCAGAACCCTCAGCAGGTCGTCCATCAGACGCAGATAGCCCGGCTGATCTCCCGCGACGAGTCGTGGGGCGGCGTTGAAGGGCCTGGGGGTGGCCGCGCCGGGGTTGATCGATGGAGCGCTGCGGGCGAAGAACGTGATGTTCTCGCCGGTGCTCGCGATCTTGATGAGCAGGTCCCGTTCTTCATCCGTCTCGATGCCCGCTTGGAAGCGCTTCGCGACGTACACCATGGCGTCGGCGCCGAGTCCGGCGGCCTCAACGACGATCGGCGCTGGGAGGTCGCCCCGAGTCAGGAATTCGTCTTGAACGGTCTCGCCCGCCCGGAGCAGCATCTGGAGCAGGGGCACGTTGTTGTGCTGTGGATCCAGTGAGCGGAGGCGCTCGCCCACGCGCACCGAGATCAGCCGAACGGCCTCCTGGCGCAGGTCGGCGACGCTCGGATGGCTCAGGCCCATCGCAACGTCCAGCGAGCGGATAACGCGATCGAGCACGAAGCTGTTCTGCTCTTGCGCAAGCCGGGCACCGAGCCGGTTCACGAGTTCCCGGGTCCGGTCAGGCTGGATCGCGGGGCTGCCCGCGGCGACGGCGCGGAGCGTCAGACCGGCGCCGAAGGCCGCGGAGTAACGCACGCTCTCGTCGGCGTGGTCGAGGTATTGCACGATCAGTTCCGCGGCGCGATCGGTAGCGCATTCTCCAGCGAGGTGGAGCGCCACGATCATCCTGCTCGGCGTGCCGCCGGAAAGCTCCTGCTGGACGGCCTGTGTCAGGAACTCGCCGTAGGTGAGGCGGAACGTGACCGAGACCTGCGGATTGGCCAGGGGCTTGAAGAGGTCCTGTCGGCCTCGCTTGCTGGCGGCCTGATCGCTGGACCGCCAGGCGTTGACGCGGTCGGCAACATACTGCTGGATCTGTGTCCGCTCGGGCCCGGTGAAGGCCTGGACCTTTGTGACGAGGGTCGGCGGCAGGTCGACTGTTTGGGCGCGGCCGATGGCGGCCACAAGACAGAGCGCGGCGACGGCCACTGCTCCCAGGCGCTGTTTCACGCTCAGGCCTCGCACGTCTCCGCCGTCCTTCCCGCGAGGTGATCCGGCCGCGACCCCGCCAGTCCCGATCCGCTTCCGATCCCGAAAGGATGCACCCGCAGTGAGCGCACCCGAAACCGCGCCCACGAGAAAGAACCCCGGACGAGCCGATCGCCCGGGGAGGGGAAACCTACCCGCACCCTCTCGAATGGTCAACCGGAGGCCTCACGCGTAGACCTCGAGGAAGACCCGGCGGGAGGGGCGGATCTGCTTGTGGATCATTCGGCGCTCCCAGGATTGCGGAGCGTTGCGCAGGTCCGGATCCACCTCGACGTATTGGGTGGACTCAGAGGGGGGCAGAACGGTCACGAGTTCCCGCAACAGGCCCAGTTCCATGCCGGCAACGCCGCACACGTAGATCAGGGCGCGATCTGAGGCAAGCACACTGCGGAACAGATCTCGGTGGGTCTCGAGGCGACGGGACACGTACATGGGCGCATGTCCGTCCCGCTGGGACTGGCGGCTGAGCGCGGTCAGATAGGTGAAATTGGGGTGAGAATCGGCGAGTTCGAGAAACGCCGAGTCGTACAGGAGATCGGTGGCGTACGCGGCGCCCATGACCAGCACGATGCGAGAGTCGACGCCCGATCGAAGCAGGTCCAGCACCATGCCTCGGAACGGGGCGATGCCGGTGCCGGTGGCAAAGAACACGTAGTCGTGTGCGGCGGGATCGGAGGGGAGGACAAAGCGCTTTCCGTTTGGGCCGGTGACGGGCACCCGATCACCCACCTGCAGGTCGCAGAGAAAGTTCGAGGCGACACCGAGAAACAGGCGGTGCGTTTCCCAGTGCTCGTCGATCGTGCGTTTGACCGTCGTGGAGAGGTGGTTTCCGTGGCCATCTTCTCCGAGGCTGGGCGATGCAGCTGAATACAGCCGGAGTTTGTGGGGGCGGCCATTGCCGTCGAGCCCCGGCGGCAGCACGCCGAACGACTGTCCGGGGCGAACGCGTCCGGCCAGCGGCGAGCCGGAGACGTCCAGGACGACGTGGCGAACAAAGCTCGCCGCCCTGCGGGTCGCGGTGCAGGATTCAGAGGCGACCACGGTGGCCCCGAACGGGGCCGCGGGTGTCACCAGATGCAGATCGACCGGAGTGAGTTCGGGGCTCTGCACGGCGGGTTCGGGGGTGGCAGGACCGGCGCTGGGCACGGTCATCCCTCTTGGAGGTCCTCGTCGAATTCCTCGGGCGATTCCGAAGTCACGCCGAGGTCGCTCAGCGCGTCGTCCTGCGCGCTTGCCGCGGACGCGAGCGAAGAGCGGGCACCGGCCAAAGCGTCCTGCGCGGCTTGATCGCGAACACCAGCGGATTCCAGGGCGGCGACGGCGGCTCGGTATGCCTCCGCGGCCGAACGACGGGTGCTGATTTCCTTCTGGCGCGCTTTGGTTAGTGCAGCGGCCGCGTCCTGCATTCCGATGCCGTCGAGCCGCGACAAGAGTTCGCGATAGGCGACGATGCCGCCCGCGTGATCCGCGAGCACTCCGGCGCGGCCCTGATCGATTCGAGCAGATATGAGCTGGGCCTGGGTGCGCAGCACGGTCTGCGCGGGGCGGACGTGCGAGCGAGTGGACTCATATGCGTTGACGGCGGCGTCCACGGCGGGATCGAGGGTCTGAGTCCGGAACTGTGTCAGTCCGTCGGCGCCAAACACCATCTCTCGCAATTCGTCGCGGAGCTGCGAAGCGTTGCGACGGGCGGCCCGTGCGTTCTCGAGCTTGGCATCTCGCTGGTTGGTCACCGTCTTGATTTGGTTGAGCACGGTCTCGCGGCGCCGAGTCCAATGCTCGCGTTCCAGATCCGCCTGCTCGACGCGGGGAGTGACCTGGTCGAGGTCGATCTGGATTTGCTCGGCTCGGAGCGCCAAGCGATCGGCAGAGCGTGCGTGATCCTGCGACTGCCGATAGACGTTCAGCGCTTCGCGCGCCGAGAGGCGTGCGGCATCGAGGTCCAGCCGGGCCGCCTGGGACCGCTCGGTCTGCGCCTGGGTCAGCAGTTCGTCGATGCGAGACTGAAGGTCGGCGGCTTCGGAAGCATGCCCGGCACGAGTGGAGACGAGATCCCGCAGCGCGGCGTCGGCTTGGTCGAGCTCCTGCTGGAGCGATTCCAAGACCGGAGCCGCGTCGTAGGCCTCGGCGTTGTCCGCGATGGAGTCCGCCTGACGCCACAGCGAGAACTGCGCCTGGGCGGCGATGATCCGGTCGAGTGCGTCACGCTCAGCGGCGATCGCGTCGGCCTCGGCCTGAACGGCCTGTCCAATCTGTGTCTCCGCGAGGATCATCCCCGCGGCTCCGCGCTGCATGTCCGAGGCGTGGTCGCCCAGGGACCCGAGTTCGGACTTGATCTTGGAATAGCTCTGGCGAGCGAAGTCGGGCTCTGGGGGAACTCCTCGTCCGGCATCCAGCAGCGTGAGCGTCGACGCCGTCGACTGAATGTGTGCCTCGGCCTCGTCGCGCTCGCACCCGGCGAGCCCGCCGGCGAGCAAAAGCAGCGAAACGGACAGCCGCGTGGAGAATGCCAAGTGTTGCCGCTTCATCGCGTTGCGTTCCCTTTCGGGTCTCGTTTGCGGTCCGGGACGGCGAGGGCGATCATACGCGCGGCAGGCCGGTTCCGCACGCGAGGGAGTCGGAGGGCTATCGCAGCGGGTTCTGGTCCCCGGCGCGGTCCAGGAGTGGCTGCGGGGGTGTGTAGACCACGGGATAGTCGGTATGGGGGCGGTACATCGACCGGATCCACTGGAGGGCGCGCTCGAACCGTGGGTCATCCGGCGAGGTCAGGACGGCCCTCCAGGGTCGTTCTCGCCCCAGCTCGAGCACCGGAGGATGAGGAAACCGAGAGTTCTCTCGCGGCAGGGCCATCTGGAGGAGCGGAGACTTGGCGGGTTCTTCGTAGTTGATCAGGGGGGTTCCGTCGGCCAACCGGTACCGATCCAGAATCAGGAAATTCGTATACACCGTCTCGTCCGAGTTGGGGCGATCCATCGCGAGAGGCAGGTTGCCAGCATTGTCTCCGCCGTGACAGCGTGACGTCGCGCAGCCCCGCAAGAGCCAGCCCCGATGCACGTCTTCGCGAAAGCGGTGCATCGAGCCGGGATCCTCGAGTACCTGCACTTCGGGGTATAGATCTCGGGCGCGCAACCGAAACAACAACTCCAGCACGCGGTGGGGGGCGAGGTGGTGCAGGGCGTCGCGCCCCTCGGGCGACAGCGGGATTTCCTCGTGCCCGGCGTACCGCTCGATCAGCCTGTCGATGGTTTCGTGCTCGATGACCATTCTGGGTGGGGATGCGAGGTCCACCTCATACACCCGGATGAGATTCACTTGCTCGGGCGCCAGCGTCGGAAACGTCCGGCGGTGTGGAATCGGGTTCGGAGCGCCATCATCCGAAGGATCACGCCGTGAAGCGAGCAGTGCGATCTGCTGTTCAAGCATGACCCGATACTGGAGGGCCTTTGGATTCAGGGGATCGCGCTGCAGGATTTGGCGCACCTCATCCAGCGCGAGTCGGTACTCGGCGTGTCCGATCAGCCAGTCCACGAGCAGCAGGATCTGGTCGGTGTCGGAGTCTCCGACGGCGGCCCTCATGGCCTCGTAGCGATCGATGATCGGCTCGAGAAGCTCCACTCGATCGATGCGGAGCATCTCGACAGTGGTCAGGACCCGATCGATTCGCAGAACGACCCGGTCGTCGGTGCGTTCGACGAGCGATCCACTGAGCCTTGTGCCATCCTTGAGCACCACGACACATCGGGGCTCGGCATCGACGGGGTCGGGCAGGCGAGGCGCCCAGGTTGCAGGGCAGAACCGGGCGCCCTCGGAGCGACGAGCGCCGACGCCGATCAATCCCGTCGCGGCAATGGCTCCCATGCCAACGCATGCCCACCAAAGCCCCGCCGCGAAGGGGCTCATGGCGCGTCGGCGTCCGAGTCTGGCAGAAGGGGACGACATGGAGGGAGCATTGTGTTCATACGCCCCGGCGATGTCCAGAGTTCCGGACGGATCCAGGATCCCGAGCGTCGCCCGGGTGGCGATGGCCTCAGGCCGCCGACCGGATCAGGGCGTCGAGCGTCGCGGCGCTCACCCAGGAGGTGTCCGTGTCCAGGGCCCCGACCTCGGCGAGAGGGCGTCGGCGTTGGCTAAGAAGATCCTCGAACCAGGGCTCGGAGCCGTCGCTCGGCGCACAGATTGTGAGCGGGCCCTTGAGGTGGTTCCGCGGGCGGAACCGGAACGGGCCGACCTGGAGCGATGCGCTCGTGAACAGCAGTCTTTGGATTGTCAGAGTGGGGGCCGGTCCTTGCTGCGCCTGCTCGACGAGGCTGCGCACCGCGCGGAGCGCCTGATCCAAGCGAGCGGCTCGCATGGCCACCAGCGTCTGGAGTTCCGCCAGGCGCGTGGCGGCTATCCGTCCCGTGACACTTCGGATCGCGTCGAGCTCGCGCTTCGCGTCCTCCAACTCCGCGCGCAGTTGCGGGAGCAGCGTCTGGGCGTGTTTGTGGAACGTGCCGTCGAGAGTGCGTCCGGTCACGTGCAACGAGGCGGGGATTCCAGTCTCACCGGCGACCTGGCCCACTTCCGCCCGCTCGCCCACGACGACGGTCGAGCCCACGACTCTTGCCTTGGGCGAATCGAGCGCTCTGCCGACGCGAAGATGCGTGTTGTTGATCTCGCCCTTGACGACGCAGTCGCGCCCGACCTCGGCGATGACCCCGT
The DNA here is from genome assembly GCA_020639195.1 of Phycisphaeraceae bacterium. Taxonomy (GTDB): domain Bacteria; phylum Planctomycetota; class Phycisphaerae; order Phycisphaerales; family UBA1924; genus JACKHB01. The sequence goes on from JACKHB010000003.1 coordinate 199,263, forward strand.
CAAGATACCTGGCATCGAGGTCGCGAGCGACGCGCAGCGTGCCCTTTTCTCGCCCGGCCATACCGCGCAGCAGGAACGCGTCTCGGCCCACAGAGATGTTCGCCGCCTCGATGAACTCGCCCGCGTGGAGGTCTCGGCCGACTCGCACCGCGAAGCAGTCCTTGATTCCGCGTCGGATATCGACGTCGCCCGGAAAGTCGATGTTGCCAGTGGAGAAGTCGATCCACTCCCGAATCTCGAGGGTTGGGTTGACGCGCAGCGTGATGGCGGTGTGCTCGAGCACCCCCGAGTTCCGGGCGACCAATCGATGATCGGGCTCGGTGACCTCCACGGACGCATCAATGGTGATTGGTAGGCGTTTCCCGGGCTTGGCCGCCAGCACTCTCCCGTAGATGTCCTGCCCATCGACGCCTTGCGTGGGAGGTTCGATTCGTCCGAGGACCTCTCCCTCGTGGATGACGACGAATGCGGTCCGGCTGTAGTGGTCGATCGCCCCTTTCGGTCCGCGATCGGCATCGCTCCCGGCCTGCATGGCGCCATCCGATGCCCGGAGTGAGGTGCTCTGGAATCGATCTTCGAGCGTCAGGCGCGCGTCCAGTCCGTGTTGCGGAGGTACTCCCGACGCGACCACTCGTTCGTGCGCGCTCGTGGAGTCGGCGGCATAGGCGGAGACGAGATCAGCGACCGCCTCATGGTCGATGGACTCGTCTGCGAGTCCGCGTTCGGCGAGCAAGGCGCCCAGCAACGCCTCGGTGACATCCTCCACGGGCATGCCCGGCGCGATGGCGATGGAGGCGGAAGAGCGATCCTCCGCGCACTTGACCCGCACGAGTTGCCGAATCTGATCGTCGTTCATGCGTGCACGTCAGGCAAGCGAGGCTCGTTTCGCCTCGGCCGAATTCCACGGCTCAGGGCCCCGCTTGGGAACGATCCCGACCGATGGGCAGCGCGCGGAGGCTCCACAAGACATCGAGATCCGTATCGTCGTGCACGAACGGGAGCTTGACGCGAGGTCCGGAACGCGACGGTCGCGGAGGCACGACCGATGCGGGTTCGGCAGAGGTATCCGTGTTACCGGACCGGGTTGCGGTCCAGGAGGTCTCCACCGGTCTGGACCACCGCACTGGATTCTGAGATGGCGCGCCCGACCGGCTCGGCCAATCCGCCGAGATGGGTCGCGAGAAACTGCTCGGTGATCGCAACGAAGGCGATGCTGTTGGCTGGCCGGCGTAGGCCGTGTCCCTCATCTGGGAACACGGCGTAGGTCACCGGAACACCACGAGCGCAGAGTTGGCTCACGATCTCGTCAGACTCTTCCCGGCGCACGCGCGGATCGCGGGATCCATGGACCACGAGCAGAGGACAGGTCATCCGATCCACGTGCGTCACGGGAGACCGCTCGATCAGCATCGCGATATCGGCGGGGTCGTCGACGTCGCCCACCCTTGAGGACCAGAGCGCTCGCTGGGGCTCCCAATAGGGCGGGATCGAGCGCAACAGCGTGGGAAGCGAACTCGGCCCCATGACATCGACCGCGCACGCAAACATGTCCGGTGAACGGGCGGTTGCCATGAGCGCGGCGTACCCGCCGTAGCTGGCGCCAACGATCCCGATTCTCGCAGAATCGGCCACACCGTGACGAATCGCCCAGACGACCGCGTCGATCAGGTCGTCGTTCATCTTGGCGCCCCATTCACGGTCGCCGGCGTTGACGAACGCCTTGCCAAAGCCGGTCGAACCGCGAAAGTTGACGCTCAGAACGGCGTACCCGCGATTGGCAAGGAGTTGATGGATCGGGTGATATCCCCACCGATCGCGCGCCCACGGTCCTCCGTGGACGAGCAACACCATCGGGAGCGGGCTGGACGGCGAGATGGCGCCCTCGGGCGCGGCGCCAACCGGCAGCGTCAGGTAGCTCACCAGCTCAAGCCCGTCTCGAGCCCGAATGATCACCGGTCGCATCGGCGAGAGAGCGACATGCTCCAACGCCTCTCGATGGTGAAACAGAAATGTCGTCTGGCACTCGCCGCGACGGCGTCGATCAACGAGGTAGTACGAGACCGGGCCGTCGTCTTCGACGCTCGCGACGACCCACCTCGTGAGGTCGTCCGATTGACTCGTCACCTCGATTTCGCCCGGAAGCAGCGCGCCCAGCCGCTTCAGGTCTTGTTGAGTCGTTTCATCGAGGGCGTCCCATCGCCTGCGGAGTTGCTCGAACGCCGCCGCGAGTGGTCTGCCTGTCAGCGGATCCAGGAGCACCATCGAGAGATCCGACTTGGCATCCTGGAGCAGGACACGCGGCTGCTCGTCGCGCGAGTCCGGCTGGAGCGCAAGGCTGACCAGCGCGGACGTGTCCCGGCCCCGGCTGTCGCGCAGATAGATGGTTCGATGATCGTCTGAGACTGACAGCACGGCGGTAGTCAGCAGGTCCTCGGGTGGAATCACTCCCAGGCTCCGCTCCGAGTCCGGCTCGACGAGCAGGATCTCGCCGCCGCCACCAAGCGTCACGCGGGTTCCGATCGTGATCTGCCATCGAGGATCCACCGCCCAGTCTCCAACCCCTTCAGGACACCGGCGGACCAGACGACGAGCTCCGGTGACCGTGTTGACCGCCCAGAGGTCGTGCAGTCGTGGATCGCGGTCGTTGAGTCCGACCAGCGCCTCATCGGGATGAGCGGGGCTGAGATTGACGAGCCTCGCCTGGACCCCTCCGGCCGGGGTCAGGGGCGTCAGCCGACCGGTGTTCATGGCAACGCTGATCAGCCTCCAGGACTCGCTGCCGTCCTCGTCGATCATGCACAGCACGTGGGTGCCATTGGGCGCCCACGCATGAAGTGGAACTCCCGGAGAAGCGAACGACGTGACCGGGCGGGCGTTCTGGGGCGCGTCGGCGGGGGCCACCCAGACGTTCATCACGCCATCGACCGACGCGAGGAACGAGATCGTCGAGCCGTCGGGAGAGACTCGGACCTGCGTGCGGTCGGGGTTGCCGAAGAACACGGCACGCGGCACGAGTTGTGCACCCGCGGGGCCAACGGCGATCCACAGCAGCGCGACGGCAACCCTCACGACGTTCACGAGTCCGTGCCTCCCCGACCAGCCGAACGCTGACCCGCCCGAGTCTACGGGACGTGTCTTTCGACGTTGCGGGGTGACGCTGGCGTGGGGCTCGGAATGCCCAGGAGAGGACTCGAACCTCCACCCCGTTGCCGGGACCAGCACCTCAAGCTGGCGCGTCTGCCAATTCCGCCACCTGGGCATGTGGGGCGACGAGTATAGCCCAAAGCCGTCTGGGAGCATCCCACTTCGGCTATCGTGACGAGGCGGTGTTCCTCGATGGAGAAGGGCGGACGATGGGTCAAGCCTTGACAGATATTCGACCGGTGCTCGAGCGGGTGGCCAGGGTGGCGCGCGACGCGGGTGTGTTCGGGGAAGTCCGCGTGAGCGATTCGCGGCTGGAGTGCGAAGCGCTTGGATCGGCGGAGGCGGCGTGGTACCGCCTCGAGGCCGAGGGCGACTCGCTCTGGGTCTCTCTGGTGATGAAGGACAGGTGGTTGAGCGAGTCCATTGAGTCAGACCTCATGCACACGGGCGACTCGCTTGAGGAATTGCTCGAGGAAGAGCTCGTCGATCAGGGGCTCGAGGGCAAGCCCATGCCCTGCCAGCACTTCCGGTCGGACGACCTGCTGTTTACGTTTCGATCCGCCGTGCCACGAGTCCCGGGCGGATGGACAACCGAGAGCGCGGGGGTGGTCGCCGGGCAGTGCCTGCTCGCGTACGAGGCGTGCTTCCGCCAACTCGGAGACATGCACGAATCCGCGTCGGATGAATGATCGGTCGCACGGGCGCGACCGTCGGGGATCCGATCCACGCTACACTCGCACCCCCCATAGGGAAGGCGGCGTGGTGCGATGCGGATCCTGATGCTCGGATGGGAGTTTCCACCGTTTATCGCCGGTGGTCTCGGGACCGCCTGCTATGGGCTGACCCGCGCGCTCGATCGCCTGGGCGAGCAGGTGCTCTTCGTCCTGCCTCGATCGGTCGATGGCGAGACGTCTTCGCATGTCCGATTGCTCAGCCCCGCGGCACTCGCCACTCTGCCGAGACCAGCTCCCGCCGTGCCCTCCGGGTCGGGAGCGATCGATCAGCTGATCGAGCGGGTGGAATCGGGAATGCAGGAAGGATTCCAGAGGGCAACGTTCTTCGCGCTTCCCGCCATGTTTTCATCTCCCTATCCGGAGTTCGCGCAGATCCCCGATCGGCGGATGGCGATGGAATCGGTTCGGTCGCTCGCCGAACGAGCCCGGGCCGGCGATTCCGAGGCCATCCGCCAGCTCGACGCGATCGACCGTCGCTCGAGTCTTGAGGCGCCAGACGAGGAGCCCATCGAGACCATCGGCTCGGCCCAGAGCGCCTACGGCTCGGACCTGGTCGGGGATGCGCATCGATACGCGCGACTTGCCGTTGCGCTGTCCCGCCGGCTCGAGTTCGACGTCATTCACGCGCACGACTGGCTCACCTATCCAGCGGGCATCGCGGTCAAACTGATCTCGGGAAGGCCGCTGGTCGTGCATGTCCACGCCACAGAATTCGATCGTTCTGGCGAGCACGTCAACAGGTCCGTGTATGACGTTGAGCGGGCCGGCATGCACCAGGCCGACCGCGTGATATGCGTTTCCGCCCTGACCAAGTCGATCTGCACGCATCGGTACGGCGTGGCCGAGCGGAAGGTCGAGATCGTCTACAACGGGGTCGAGGCCGATGGTGCTCAGCCGCTCTCTGGAGCGACCATCGCGTCGGGCGACAAGATCGTGCTCTTTCTCGGGCGCATCACCATGCAGAAGGGGCCCGAGTACTTCATTTCGGCCGCGAAGCGCGTGCTGGAGAAAATGGACAACGTCAAGTTTCTCGTCGCGGGCTCGGGAGACATGGCCCTTCGCATGATCGATCTCGCGGCCAGTCTCGGCATCGGCCACAAGGTGCTGTTCACCGGATTCCTGCGTGGCAAGGACGTCGAGCGAGTGTTCCGAATGGCCGACTGCTACGTCATGCCCAGCGTTTCGGAGCCGTTCGGCATCGCGGCCCTCGAGGCCATCAGCCACGATGTGCCCGTGATCATTTCGAAGCAGTCAGGGGTTTCCGAGGTTCTCACGCACGCGCTCAAGGTGGATTTCTGGGACGTGGACGAGATGGCCAACAAGATCCTCGCGGTGCTCAGGTACCCCCCGTTGGGGCAGACTCTCCGCACGCACGGAGAATTCGAGTTGCGAGGGTTGACGTGGGACGGCGCTGCGGAACGATGTGCCGCGATCTATCGATCGGTGATTGAACAAACGTCGATTCGTTAGCCGTCGCCCATCCGGGGTCCGCCTCGCGGCTCTTCCTTCGGAGCCCGGAGGTCCCCCTTGCCCGTCGTCCCCTGCTCAGAGGTATTCTGGCCCGAGGTGTTGCTCGAGCGAGTTGACGACGTCGGCTTGCCGCCGAAGAGGCCGAAGTACCAAGCCAACGTGCCACCGGCGATTGCCAGAAGCACGATGGCCACGATCAGCTTGATGCGATCCGATCCGCCACCGCCGGAGGTCGCCGCGGCATGTTGGAGGGGCTGGGCGTGCTTCACTGGTCATTCCTCGCGAGAGCGACTTGGGCTGTGGATGCGGGAGCCACTTGCCACGCAGGCCGAACGGCTCAACCCTCTTCGATCTTGACGCCCTTTCGCTCCTGTTCCTTGCGTATTCGTTCGTTTTCTTGCCTCTGAGAGTCGAACTGCTCCTCCATCTCTTTGGCTGCGGCGCTGTCGAGCTCGCGCCCGGGCTTCGAGCCGCCGAACAGCCCAAAGTACCAGGCGAACACGCTCCCCGCGACGAGCAGTAGAACAGCTGCCACCGCGAGTTTCGCTTTGTCTGGGCCGCCCCCGGACGAGGCCGCGGCGTGGAAGAGCGGTTGTGAGTGTCTCATTGGCGGTGCCCCCTATGGACGCGATCACGGCCCGTGGGCTACGCACCACCCTGAACTTCCTTGCCGCTCTTGAGCTTCTCCAAACGATCTGCGTCCTGCTTCTTACCCTCGGCGTCTTGGGCGGCTTTCTCTTGAGCGGAAATCACGGGCCCCTTGGGCTTCGACTTGCCGCCGAACAGCCCAAAATACCAGGCGAACATCCCCGCGGCGATCACGAACGCCACGACCGCGACGATGAGCTTGGTCTTGTCGGCGGAACCGCCACCGCCCCCGAATCCCAAGTCACGAAGAGGCTGCGCTTTTCTAGTGGTCATACTGACTCCTGAACCAGGCGCGGGCCGAGACCGCGCTCACACAATTCTAACCCGCGCGCGGGCCCGGTTCTTCCCTATCCCATGTCACGGGTCTGGAACAGGGCCACGCCCAGCGAGAGAAAGGCCGTGATCTGTGCCAAGGAATAGGCCGCGATCAGCCCAAGATGCCCCGCGGGGACGGCGCGATTCTGGCTCACGGCATCCATCAACCAGAACAATTGGAGGTTTGGGATGGCCCCCCACGCCGCGCGTGCGACCACGTGTGTCCTCGTGGGCTGAAGAAAGATCGCGTCGTCGGGCCGTGGTGGTCGCGAGATGGCGAGCGGGCGCGAACCGATGTGCCGAATCGTCAGCGAATCGCCCGTGATCGACTCGACAATGATCGCCGGCAGCGCGTTCATGCCGAGTGTGTCCGTCGAGTTGGAGAGGTCCCCCGAGAAGGGCTCGAAGGCGGGGACGGCGAGCCTCGATCCATTGGGATTTGGCCCGTAGTAGAACGAAGCGCCGGCCTCGATCGGCATTGTGGGCGGGCCGTCGAGGGTAATGTCGTATCGTTGACCCGGCTTGGCGAACGACTCGTCGGACGGGTCTTCAGAGATTGCGGTTCGCACGAACGCCACGAGCCGGTTTTCGAACGCGAATCGGCCCACGAGGTAGTTCGACAGCAGCCCGATCAGGAAAACACCGGCACACGCGACGATGGTCATCACCTGGCCGAGGCGGGTGCTGACGGCCGTGGCAACCGAACTCAGGACCAGTATGGCCATCCCCAATGCGACGCACGCCACCATGATCTGCGGCTTGAAATCGTGGCCGAGTTCTTGCCACTTCCACTCCTTGCCAATGCCCAGTGTCCCGAGATAGGCCGCAGCGAAGGCCGGAAGCATGGCCAGCGTGACAACCTGCGGAAACGACCAGCCGTAGAAGAAGTTCCCCCAAGCCCCCAGCCCGACCGAGACCAGCAGTGCGAGAGTCGAGAACAGGATCACTGGGCCATCAAGGTCGTCCGCGGCGGTGCTCATGACCCCATGACGGAGTCCTAGCAGCAGGAAGATCAGCATCGTGAGGGTGGCGAGTGAGATCGCCCCGGCGACACCCAGATATTTCCCTAGAATCACAGTGGCGCGAGCCACGGGCTTGCTGACGACCATCAGCGCGGTCTTGTTCTCGATCTCGCGACTCACGACGGCGGTGGCGATGAATGCCGCCAGCAGCATGCCGCATCCGAAGATCGTCGCTAAACCGATATCCAGCAACAACTTATTGTCGCCGGAGACCTCGCCGGAGCTCGACAGACCCATGGCGAAGCCCGTCGCCCAGGTATTGAGAATCTGCAGGACGCCGCTGAGCAGGATGAGGAAGAACGTGATGGGCTGGCGCAGCGATTCGAGCAGCGACGTCCGTGCGATGGTCAGGACCTGCAGCAGCATCGCGACTCCGCTCGGGCGGGGCTCGGACCCTCACCGAGCACCGACGGAACCAATTCCTACGAATGGAGCCGAACATAGGTTCGGCGACAACGTACATCAACGGCCCGACGCGTCGGGTTGGGCCCCGGGTCGAGTCGTCGCCAGGGTCGAACTCCAACCCGCGACTGGCTGGAAAGCGGGCCGAGGGAGGGCCACAATACGCCCCTCCCGTTCGGGGCCTGATGGACACGCCCGTGTGAGGATCTGACCCGACGCGCCCTGTGTGGAGAACCTCGCGGCATGAGAGCCGACCACGTCACGTATCGCCGGGCAGCGAGCGTCAGTCTGATTGGACTTGCGGTCCAGTTGCTCCTGACGCTCCTGCTGTTCGTCAACGCGTACATGGCGGGCGACCACGCCGGGTTCACCGCGACGCTGTACGTGCTCCTCGGCGTGCCCGTCTGGCTGGGGCTCGCGCTCGTCTTTGATCAGCACCGGCGCGAGAGGATCGAAGCGTTCGAAGCGGAGGCGTTCGCTCAGACTGACGCGGCGACATCCAGCGTCTTTGAAGAGAGTGCCGGTGAGCTGCGGGTGGCGGCGAAGCGCCTGCAGACCATGCACAAGGTGTTCGTTCCCTCCTTGAGCTTGACGACTGGAGCCCTGCTGATCGGCCTGGGCGTCTGGCGATTCCTTTCGGGTCGCGAGTACTCCGGCAATCCCGAATTCCACGGCCCGGAAGGGGGCGCGACGCTCGGGCTGGGCGTGACGTTCCTGGTGGCTGTCATCGGGTTTATTGTCGCTCGGTTTGTCTCGGGGATGGCAAAGCAGTCCGTCTGGGCGAACCTGAGTGCGGGGTCCACGCAAGCCATCGGGGCCTCTGTCTTCGCGCTCCTGCTGGCGGCCGGCGCGTTCGTCAAGATCGCCGGGTCGGACTTCTTCATTCGGTCGTTGCCGCTGATACTGCCGGTGCTGATGATCGTGCTCGGCGCGGAAGTGTTCCTGAATTTCCTGCTTGATCTGTACAGGCCGAGGCGGTCGGGCGAGTTCCCTCGTCCCGCGGCGGACTCGCGGGTCCTCGGACTCCTGGCCGCACCCGATCGGATCGCGCAATCCATCGGTGAGGCCATCAACTACCAGTTGGGCACGGACGTCACCGGGAACTGGTTCTACAGGCTCCTGAGCCGCCGGCTCTCTCTGCTGGTGCTCATCGGACTCGCGACCGGATGGCTGACGACTTGCTTCGCCGTTGTTGCACCCCATCAGCGCGCCATTAAGCTTCGATTTGGTGAGCTCCAAGCCGCCGACTTGGGGCCCGGGCTGCATATGAAGCTCCCGTGGCCCATCGACCGCCTGGTTGTCCCGGAATTCCAGGAGACCGATGAGCGCGGCAAGGTTGTTCGTGTCGTCAGGACCGCCACCGGCGCCAGGACCCTTCATCTGGGATCGGCGCCTCCCACCGCGAAGAACGAGCCAATCCTGTGGACCAACGAGCACGCCCAGGAAGAGGGCTTGCAGATCGTTCTTGCGGGATCGGGCGACTCCACCGGCCAGGATCTGGCGCTCGTCGCCGCCGAGATACCCGTCCACTATGTGATCGAGAACGTCGAGATCTACGAGCAACTCGGAGCCCCCACTCAGCGCGACGCGCTCCTTCGTGCGATCGGCCAGCGGGCTATCACTCGTCGCTTCGCGACGCTGACGATGGATCGAGTGCTCGGAACCGATCGCCAGAAGCTGGCCGATGAACTCCGCTCAGCGCTCGAGGCCGCATTTGCGGGGCTCAATCCCGACGCCAACGGCGCCCCTCGGGGCGCTGGGATCCGCATCATCTTCGTGGGAATGCAGGGGGCACATCCCCCCAAGGACGCCGCGGCGTCGTTTGAAAACGTCGTCCAGGCCATCCAGAACAAGGAATCTGCACTCGAGAGCGCTCGCAAGTCAGAAATCCAGACACTCACCGACGCCGTGGGCGATGTGGACCGGGCGAGGGCGATCTTCGCCGAGATCCAGGAATACCAGCGCCTGACGCGAGAGGGCACCGAAGAGAGCCAGGCACTGCAGAGCACCAAGATCGAGCGCATGCTCGCCGAAGCCGGCGGGCGGGCCTCCAAGCTGCTGGCCGACGCCGCCCGCGAGCGATGGGAGCGTCACATGGCCGCGAGGGGCCGCGCTGCGCGCTATGGCGGGCAAGTGATGGCCGATTCCGCCAGCCCCAACGTGTATCGCGCGATCCTCTACTTTGACATGCTCAAGAGCGTCATGCAGAACAGCCGCCTGTACGTGTTCAGCGACGACGTTCCGTTCCGCGCCGACTTTGACCTGACCGATCAGACGACGGCGGGCCAGAACGTATTCCAGAGCGGCGATGCCGGAACGCCCTGACCGAGTGGATCAGACCGGGCCGCCGTCGCGGCCGAAACTGGGAAGGAACATGAGAACCAACGCGCTCCGCTGGATCATCGTCGCCATCGTCGTCTTCGCCTTGGGATCGTTCATGGTGGCGTACACCGTGAACTTCACCGAAGCCGCGGTGGTGACGACCTTCGGCAAGGCCAGCGAAGGGGGCAAGCCCGTCGGGGCGGGCCTGCACTTCCGCCTGCCATACCCGTTGCAGTCGGTGACGAAGTACGACACCCGAATCCGAATCGTCGAGACGCGCTTGGAGACGCAGCAGACCAAGGATGACAAGCAGGTCATTGTCGAGGCATTCTGCCTGTGGCGGGTCCACGATCCCCTCAAGTTCTTCCGAACCTTTTCCAACGCCGGGGTCCGTGCGGACGATCACTACCGCGCGGCCGAGAACAAGCTGCGCGACCTGCTCCGTTCCGCCATGGCGCTGACCGGCCAGTTCGCATTGACCGACCTGTTCCCGCCCAACGGTGGCGAGTCCATGCTGGGTGAACTCGAACTCACGATGCGATCGAGTCTGCGAACCGCCTCGGCCGACGATCAGCGACAGAGCCTCGATGACTACGGCATCGAGGTGGCCGAGGTCGGGATCAGCCGCGTGCTCTTGCCCACAAGCACGTCGCAATCGGTCATCACCCGCATGAAGGAGAATCGGAACAAGCTGGTGGCGAGCATCCAGGCCGCAGCCCAGGCCGAGGCTGACAGAATCCGCGATCAGGCCAGCAGCACGGCCAAGACGATCCTCTCATTCGCCGAGCGGCGCGCCCAGGAGATTCGCGCCCGCGGCGATATCGAGGCGGCAGGGTACCTCGCGCAGATCAACGAGCGTCCCGATCTGGCCGTGTTCCTCAAGAACCTGGATCTCTGGCGCGATGCCCTGACGAAGCGAGCGACTCTGGTGCTCTCCACGAGCTTCCCGGGCTTGGGAGTGCTTCAGCCCGACGTGCTCAGCCGCCATCCCGCCGGGGAGATCCCAGGCTCAAACCTCGCCCAGATCTCAAGCGGCGAACTCCCGCCACCCGAGTCGGGGAACTGATCCATGGCTGAGCACGATCCCCTTCCGGTCGAGTCAAACGAGCCGACCCCCTCGGCGAGATCCGCATCCGTCGTGTTCCGCCGCGATGACGCCGGTCAGGGTGGATCTCTCATGGACCCAGCCCATCAATCGCTGGCCGATGCGCTGCGGATCACGCTCCGGTTGGTCCAGTTCGGCACGCTGATTCTCGCCGTGCTGTTCGTGTTCAGCGGCGCCAAGACCGTTCGCGAGGGCGAGCGTGGTATCCGTCTGCGCTTTGGCAAGGTCACGCAGAGCGACCTCCCGCCGGGGATTCATCTCTCTTGGCCCTACCCAATCGGAGATCTGGTCAAGATCGAGACGGGGTCGCGTCAGGTCGTGGAAGAGACCGCGTTCTGGCCGTACCTCACCGAGAGTGAAAAGAAGCAGTCGATCCAGACCGTGTACGGGCGCGAAGAGCTCGACCCGGCCCGCGACGGATCCCTGATCACCGCGGACGGCAACCTCGCACACGCCAAGTGGAGGATTGACTACCGTCGAGATCCGCTCGCGGCCAACCTCTTCGCTCAGAACATGCACCCGGAGTTTGAAGAACGGATCATCCGGGCCGCGGCGAGGCGGGGTGCCGTGCAGGCCGTCGCCGGCGTCACGGTCGATCAGTTGCTCAAGGAGGGCGCCAGCGGTCCGGGCTCACTCGCGGACCGGGCCCGCCAGATCGCTCAAGACACGCTGGACAAGGCCCAATCGGGGCTCACGATCGATGCCATGGTTCTGATCGACAAAATCCCGCCGCTGCGGGTCCGTGAGGACTTCGTGAGAGTGCAGTCCGCCGAGGCCGACGCCCAGGCGAGCCTCGACCAGGCGCGCCAGGCCGCCTCGACGACCCTCAACGCCGCGGCCGGAGGCGTCCACGCCGATATGGCCGCACTGATCGAGCAATACGAAGAGGCGACCGACGCGCTGAGCGCAGCCCGGGTCGACGGGGATGCCTCGCGCATCAGCGAGTGGGAACACCGCGAGACCGACTTGCTCTCCGAGATCGATGCTCTGTCGGAGAGTCCCAAGGCGGGCGGAGCGGTCGCGTCGAAGATCCTCGCCGCGACGGCGTTCGTTTCAGAAGAAGCCCAGCGCCGCCGCGCGGACCTCGCGCGCTACCGGGCGCTCCTTGCCCAGTACCAGAGCAATCCCGTGGTGACGATTCCAATGGTGCTCGCCGACGGCATCTCGCCCTTCCTCACGCGGGACAACGTCGAGGTATTTCTCGCGCCTCCGGGGCTTTCATACGTCACGGCCAGATTCAACCGCGACATCGAGGCGATCCGCAGCGCCGAGGCGGCACGCAAGCTCCGCGAAGCGCAGGAGGCCACCCGCCGCCGCCAGCAGGAGCAGCAGGAGGCCGAATTCAAGACCCAGACGGACATCCTCACCGGAGAAGAGGGCTAATGGCGAGACCCTCGCTTCGAGCCTCCACTGTCTCGAACGACGCCCCGGTCGTGGTCGCACAGGGCGTGACGAAGGTCTTCCGTGACTTCTGGCTCCGCGACCGCGCGCGCGCCGTCGACAATCTGACATTCCAGGTGAATCCGCACGAGGTGTTCGGCCTCCTTGGGCCCAACGGATCGGGCAAGTCGACCACGATCAAGATGATTCTGGGGCTGCTTCGGCCGACTCGGGGGCGCGTGGCTGTGTTCGGAGCGCCGCCGACCGACGTGGCCACCAAGAATCGAGTCGGATACCTCCCCGAGGAGTCCTACCTCTACGGCTTTCTCAACGCCCGCGAGACGCTTGAGTACTACGCAAAGCTGTTCGGCCTTGCGTCGAAGGTCCGCCAGAAACGCGTTGAAGAGCTCATCGAGATGGTGGGGCTATCCGGCGCGCAGTTCCGTCCTGTGCGCGAGTATTCCAAGGGCATGCAGCGACGCATCGGCATCGCTCAGGCACTCATCAACGATCCCGATTTTCTGATACTCGACGAGCCTACGACCGGACTCGATCCGATCGGCACGCGGCAGGTCAAGGACCTGATCCTCCGCCTGGCCGAACGCGGCAAGACCATTCTGCTCTCCTCGCACCTGCTGGCCGATGTCGAGGACGTCGTCGATCGGATGATCATCCTGTATGGCGGAACCAAGCGCGAAGAGGGTACCTGCGACGAACTGCTCACCGCGAGGCACCGCACGACCCTTGAGACCGATGCGCTCGACGACGAGACAATCGCGGAGATCGACGGAGTGATCCGTCGGCGAACCCGAGGCGATAGCGCGATCCATCGCGTCAGCAGCCCGAGACAGACGCTGGAAGAGAAGTTCCTCGACATCGTCGCCAGAGCACGAGAAGAACGCGCCGAGACCAGCGGCGCGCTCTCCGGCGCGGGCCTCGCCGGCTTTCTGTCCGGCCCGGCGGAAGGTCAGGCCCTCATCGAACAACTCGTCTCCGGAGACGACGGATCCGTGCCGCCTCCCGAGGTCGAAGCCCCCACACGGGATCTTGCTGGCGCCGGACAGCCCAACGAATCTGTCATCGAAGGACTTCTCCAGGGAGCCGGGCCCGTGCGGGAGCCGGATCAATCCCCCGCGCCGCACAGGCCGCCGCGCTCTGCGCCCGCAAGTCGTCCGCTCGCCGAGACCGAGGTCGACGACGACGTCATCGCGTCCCTGATGGATGACAGGGACCAGGAGCGCGCCGGGTGAACCGCCTGCGCGAGATCCTGCGCCGCGCCGATCGGCTCCAGAAGTCGCTCATCTTCAAGCTTATCGCTTCCGTTGCCGTGCTCGTCGTCGCCATCGGGGTCCTCTCCTTTGAGGGGCTGCGGCTGGTCAAGGAGCACAACGACGCGTCGTCCGACGCAACAATGCCCGCGTCTCGGGACGCCGAGTCCACCCCGGACGACGATCACGCCCAGGACGAACTCTCGCAGACTCGCGCTGCCATTGAGGACATGCTCTCGGGCCGGAGCAGCATCGGCGCTCTTGCGACCGGCATCGGTGTGGCCACGGCACTCACGCTGACGGTCATCTGGCTCGGACTCTTCCTCTCCTACCTCGTGTTGCTGGGCGTCGGCGCACCCGTCGCGATTGCGATCGGCGGAGCGATGCACGATCCCGGCCTCCAGCGACTCCTCCTGGGGATTCTCATGCTGGCCGCGGCGTTCTCGGCCGCGATGCAGGGCCTGCGCGCCGCGATGGCGGGGTCGGGGCCGGTGCTCGCCATCGCAAGAAACGTGCTGGCCGAGGCCGTCCGGATGCGGCTGTCGATGGTGTTCATCATCCTGCTCATCTTCGCGCTCGCGGCCGTCCCGGGCCTGATCGACTCGAAGGACGCCCTTCGCTATCGGGTTCAGGCCCTGCTCCAGTACGGAACGGGTGGGTCGTTCTGGATCATCGCGCTGCTCGTCGTGCTGTTCAGCGTCGCGACAGTCGCGTTCGACCAACGGAACAAGACGATCTGGCAAACGATGACCAAGCCCGTGGCGCCCTGGCAGTACGTCCTTGGCAAGTGGCTGGGCGTCACCATGCTCGCCGGAGCGCTGCTGGCGGTGTGCGCGTCCGGCGTGTTCATGTTCACCGAGTACCTTCGCGGGCAGCGGGCCCTGGGCGAGGTGGCGCCGTACGTGACCGCGGGCGACGGCATCACCGAGGATCGCCTGATCCTCGAGAGCCAGGTCCTGACGGCTCGGGTGGGTCGAGATCCCGACGTGTCCTTTGCGATCGACGACGAGGGATTCCGCCAATCGGTCAAGCGCTACATCGAGGACCAGCGCCGCGCCCGCCCCGATTTCGCCGGGAGCCCGACGGCGAGCACCCCCGAGGAAATCGAGAGGGCCGAGCGCGAGTACCAGGAAGTCCTCCAGAGCCTCTACAAGTCCGAGATCGCAAAGACTCGCGAGATCCCCCCGGGCATGTACCGCGAGTACACCTTCTCAGGCCTGGGAGCCGCACGCGGCAGCCGGCGGCCGATCACCGTCTACTACAAGATCGAGATCTCCGCCAACGATCCGACCCACTTCTACATCGTCGGGTTCACCTGGCCCAACGCCGACGGCGTGACGCCGATCGAAACACCCTTGGCCGTGACGCGGACGCTCACGGTCCCGACGGAGGCCATCGACGAGAACGGTGAACTGCACCTGGCCGTCCTCAACGGCGGCCTCAAGGGCGCGTCGGAACGATCCGAAACATTCAAGTTCGCCTCCCCCAACGGGCTCCAGGTCTCATTTACGGTCGGCGGATACCGCATGAACTTCGCGCGGGTCGCGCTCGTGCTGTGGATCAAGCTCGGCTTCCTCGCCATGATCGGCATCGTCATGGCCACGTTCCTATCGTTCCCCGTCGCCGTGTTGTGCGCGTTCGTCGTGTTCTTCGCGGCCGAGGGCACGACGTTCATGATGAGTTCGCTCGATTCCTTTCGGTTCCAGAACCGCAAGGGTGAGACGATCCTGCCGCTGTGGGTTGCGTACAAGTTCAACATCGGTGTGACGCGGATCTTCAAGGTGTACGCGGATCTTCGGCCCACCACCCGGCTCGTCGATGGCAAGCTCATGGGCTGGGCAAGCGTCGCCGGCGGCTTGGCGGTGCTCGGCACCGCCACCTCCGTCCTGTACGGCCTTGGTGTCCTGATTCTCAGAAGGCGCGAACTCGCGACCTACTCCGGCCACTAGGAGAGATACCGGAGGCCCTGGCATGAACCGCAACCGCGTCGTTCAGATCGCCGCCCTGACCATCTGCGCCGGCTCCCTCTCCCTCTCGGGGGTACTCGCCGGCGACATCACCGCGTCGGCCTCGCGCAACAAGCTGGTCTACGTCGACCGTGCCGAGGAGAACGCTCCGCCGCAGGTCGCCCTGGGCATCGCCATGGGGGCCTTTCGAGGGCTGTTTGTCAATGTGCTGTGGATCCGGGCCAATGCGCTGAAAGAAGCGGGGAAGTTCCACGAGGCCATGACCCTCGCCCGGGCGATCACGGCCCTTCAGCCGCGCTTCCCTGAAGTCTGGGCCTTTCACGCCTGGAACATGGCGTACAACATCTCCGTCACGAGTTCCGATGAGTTGGAGCGGTGGGACTGGGTCAACAAGGGCATCCGGCTCCTGCGCGACGAGGGCGTGGTCTACAACCCCAACGACCTCCTGGTGCACAAGGAACTCTCCTGGATCTTCCTCCACAAGGTGGCGGGGTTCTCCGACGACGCCAACCAGTACTACAAGCGGGCGATGGCGGCGGAGTGGACCGAGGTGCTCGGAACGCCCCCACGCGCCGGCGCCGCGATCCGAACGCGCGAAGAGGCGACCCAGGCCTATCTCGACTGGCTCGAGCCCGTGGCTCACGCCCCACAAACGCTCGAGGCAGTGTTCGAGGCCGAACCCGTGGCCAAAGATCTCGTCGACGCGCTCCGCTCGCGCGTCTCCGACACATTCGACGGCCAGTTCCTGCGGCAATACTCGATCGTCGAGGCGCTCACCCGCTCGTCGTATGCGCAGAACACGAATCTCGATCCGCGCGGTGCAGCGCTCGCGGAACTAATCAAGGATCCCACACTCACCAAGGGATGGGGCGCCTTCCTTCCCTTCATTCGCCGGCGCGTGCTCATCGAGCAGTACCACATGGACCCCGAGCGAATGGTCCGCTACACCCGGAAGTACGGCCCCCTCGACTGGCGTCATCCCGCGGCGCACGCCCTCTACTGGGCCGCCAAGGGTGTCGAGGGCGCTCTGCAGCGTGTCTCGATCGCCAATGCCGAGGACTTCGACTTCATCAACGCCGATCGCAATGTCATCCAGGCCCTGCAGGAGCTCTACCGCTCCGGGGACATCTCTTTCAGCTACCTGTATTTCCGCCTGCCCGAACTGCGAATCCGGGGCGAGTCCGGCACGCCCCAACTCTACAGCCTGTACGTGGGCATGCCCAATCCCGCGTTTATCGACACCTATTCGGAGGTCGTTCGCGAGGTCGCCGCCCGATCATGGGCGGACCAGAAGAGCCGAATGTATGGCCTGTACGCCGCGGGCTACGAGAACTTCCTCAAGGACGCCATCCGTTTCTTCTACCGTCGGGGAGAGCTCGATCGAGCCAACAAGTACCAGCATGAACTGATCACTTCGGACATCAAGAACATCAACGCGCCCACGTTCACGGATCGCGAAGTGGCCACGGATATGGACTCGTTCATCGAGGCCCAGTTCGAGGATGAGCGATTCAAGACGCCCTACGTGGCCAGCAGCGAACTCGCCGGCGCGCTGCAGTCCGCGTTCGTGAGCGGTCTCCTCGGCGGCAGCGACGAGCTCTTCCGGCGCAACTTCGAATACGCCAGGACCTTCCACCGCAAGTACATCGAGGCCCAGGTCCAGCCCACCGCCGCGGGCGAGGTCTACGGACGTCAGGCCGTGGTAGATCCCGATTTCCGCTTCTACGCCGGACAGGCCTTCGCCGTGCTCATGTCTCAGCTCGACGTCGAGGATGCCGAGACTGTCTACGGCCGCGCTCCCGAAGATCTGCGACGCTTCGGATACGTCGTCATGCGGGACGTCCTGGGCTACTCGCAGAATCCTCAGGACGCTCTGGGCGGCCGCCGATTCACCGAGGTCTTTCCCGAGCCACCCGGACTCAAGGACTTCGAGACTTGGTGGCAGAGCGCGATCCGTGAGCGCACCGAGGGCATGGTCAAGCCCCGCGAGTGAGTTCTCGGTCCATCGTCGGCCTCGTGCTGGCGCCAGCGCCGCCATCCTCTGGGGAATCCCCTCGAACCGGGTGCGGTCGACGCACCTTTACCTGAACCGGGCCTGCTCCAATCCCGATATGCCCCCACCTCTTGGGGCCGCGAAGTGGCCGCCGCCAGACCGTACCGCGAACAGGAGTCTCTTCATGCTTCGCAAAGATCTCGAAGTCTTCATGAACGTGCCGTCGAGCTCGTCGCAGCGCACCCTCCATCCGGGCATCGTCGTCGACGCCTCCGACCAGACGATTACCGTCAGGCCCGGGCAGGGCATCGGATTCCAACCCGCGCAGCGGATCCGGCTCTATTACGAGATCAAGCGCGAGTTCATGCAGCAGGCGGCCGTCGTCGACGCGACTCTCGAGACGGATGAGGGCCCAATCCTTGCGATACGGCCCGAAGGGACGCCCGTGAGCGCCGAGTCGCGCCAGTGCTATCGCGTCTCCACCGTGTTCTCCTCCCACACGGCAACGGTGGCCGACGAGCCCGGGTGCATGCTGACCGATGTCAGCGTCACGGGATTCTCCGTGATCGCCGCGGGGCCCCTCGCCCAGGGAGAAGTTGTCCGCGTCGCGCTCGGACACGACCGGGCGACCTTCTCGGGTCGCGCCTGTGTCCAGAGCATCAAGCAGCTGCCATCCGGTCAGACCCGATTCGGCTTCCACTGTGTTCAGGACAAGGGCGCCGCAGGGAACCTCCCCCAGGGCTTGCAGACGATCTCCATGGCCGTGCAGCGAGAGCAACTCCGCCGACTCGCCGGGGCCTGACACCGGGCAAACCGGCCTGTGACGAGGCGGTTCTTCCCGGGTACACTCCGGCCGCTGGTGCAGCCCGACCGTAGGGCGGACCAGCCTGACCTGAGCGATCTTGCCCGAGTCGAGCGCGGTTCAGTCATGGTGAAGGCTTCGGGCAAGGACCGGTCAGATGATGAAGCTGTACGTCGGCAATCTTCCTTTCAGCATCGATGACGATCAACTGCGTGCCGTCTTCGAGGAGCACGGCGAGGTCGTGTCCGCCTCGGTCGTGATGGACCGCGAGACCGGCCGCTCCCGCGGCTTCGGTTTCGTGGAGATGCGCAACGAGAACGAGGGACAGGCGGCGATCGAGCAACTCCATGGCGCCAATCTCGGTGGTCGCGACCTGACCGTCAATGAGGCGAGACCAAAGGCCCCGCGCCAGGGCGGCGGCGGGTACGGGGGCGGTGGCGGCGGCGGTCGTGGGGGTTATGGCGGCGGCGGGGGCGGCCGCGGCGGCTGGTAATCAGAGTTTCGAGTCTCGCACCCGACGCCCCGTGATCGCGGGGCGTTGTCTTTGGTGCGGCTCCTTCGAACGGACTTTGGCGTAGCCCCGGAATCGGCTACCTTACAGGAGATGAGAGCGATCCTCCTCGCCGCCGCGATGGGCGCGATGGGCTTGGCCGCGTTGCGCCCGGGCCTTCGTCCGTCTCCCGCGCGCGTGCTCGACGACGGACCTCTCGCAGCGCCTTCGTTCAATCGCGATGTGAGACCCATCCTCGCGGAGAACTGCTTCAAGTGCCACGGGCCCGATGTCCACGCGCGAGAGGCGAATCTCCGACTCGACACCCGTGAGGGTGCGCTGACGCCCGCCGAATCCGGCCGTCCGGCCCTCATTCCCGGGAACGCCTCGGAGAGCAGGCTCCTGGCCCGGATCGCGGACTCTGGCGATTCGCGCATGCCGCCCCCGCACACCGACAAGGTCCTTTCCGAAACGCAGATCCTGACGCTGCGCCGATGGATCGACGCCGGCGCGCTCTACGAGCGGCACTGGTCGCTGATCTCGCCGGTTCGCCCGGCGCCGCCGGAGGTGCTCGCCGAGCGTCGGATTCGCACGGCCATCGACAGATTCCTGCTCTCGCGACTGGAGTCGCAGGGACTGGAATTCGCCCCCGAGGCGCCTCGCCACACCCTGATCCGTCGCCTTGCGCTGGATCTTACGGGCATCCCGCCGACGCCCGAGGAGGTCGACGCCTTCGTCCACGACCCCGATCCCCTCGCATACGAGCACCTGGTCGGCCGCCTGCTCGACTCGCCCCGCTACGGCGAGCGGATGGCGATGGACTGGCTCGATGCCGCGCGGTTTGCCGACACCAACGGCTATCACATCGACAACGAGAGAGCCATGTGGCGGTGGCGCGACTGGGCGATCAGCGCCTTCAACGACAACATGCCCTTCGATGAGTTCACCATCGAGCAACTCGCCGGCGACCTCCTGCCCGACGCGACGCTGCGGCAACGGATCGCGACCGGCTTCTGCCGCAACCACATGATCAACTTCGAGGGCGGCGCCATCCCCGAGGAATACCTCAACGAATACCGCATCGATCGCGTCAACACCCTCTCGACGGTCTGGCTCGGCATGACGCTCGCCTGCGCGCAGTGCCACGATCACAAGTACGACCCGGTCACGCAGGAGGAGTATTACCGCCTGTACGCATTCTTCACCGGCGTTCCGGAGATCGGCCTCGATGGCCGCGCCGGCAACTCGGCTCCAACCATCGCCGCGCCCACGCCCGACCAAGCCGTGGCGCTCGAAGCGGTGCGCGACCAACTCGCCGCGGCGGAGGCGGCCTTGCGTGAACCGATCCCCGAACTCGACGCGCGACAGCGCGAGTGGGAGTCGGACCTCTCGAGCCGGCTGGCCGGTCTCTGGCGCACCATCGTCCCGGATAGCCTCTCCGCAGAGGCCTCGACGCTCACGTCCCTGTCAGACGGAGTCATCGTTCGGTCGGGAGAGCTCGCCGATACCGACGTCTACGAGATCGTCGCCACCGTCGACCGGGCGCCCATCACCGCGCTCCGCCTGGAGATCCTGGCCGACCCGTCTCTGCCCCAGGGTGGTCCGGGCACCTACGACAACAACGGGAACTTCGTACTCAGCACACTTGAAGTCCATGCGGCGCCCGCGTCCGCGCCGGATCACTCGCACCGCATCCGGCTTGTGGGCGCGCAGGCGGACTTCAATCAGCCCCAGTTCAACATCCGCGGCGCGATCGACGACGACCCGCAGACGGGTTGGGCCATCCAGGGCGGGCAGAACGCCGACCACGTGGCCCTGCTCGTTCCGAATCACGCCTTCGGCTACGACGGCGGGACCCTGCTGACGATTCGACTTCGATTCGAGTCGCGCTTCCCCCGCCACATGATCGGGCGGCTCCGGCTCTCGGCCAAGAGCGATCCCGACGGGTTCGACGAGATTTCCCCCTCCGCCCTCTCGCCGTGGGTGGTTGCCGGGCCATTCCAGGCCGACACCGGTCCAGCCGCACTCCAGACCGAGTTCGTTCCCGAGGGGACGTTCGAGCTCAACGCGCGAACCGACGAGGATGAACCGGTTTGGCAGCCCCACCCCGAACTGGTCGATGGCGTCGTCCACTCTCTCCCGGGTGAGCGTGTTGCGACGTACCTCGCGCGCACGATCACCAGCCCCGGACCGCGAGATGTCACGCTCTCTCTCGGCTCCGACGACGCCATCAAGGTGTGGCTCAACGGCGCGCTCATCCACGACAACCCTGTCGCCCGGGCCGCCGCGCCAGACCAGGATGCCGTGGTCGCGCACCTGAATCGCGGCGAGAACACCCTCGTGCTGAAAGTCGCCGACTTCGGCGGCGCCCACGCGGTCTACTTTGAGCTGCGCGATGACTACACCATCGATCCCCCCGTCGCCATCGAACGGCTCCTTGCCATCGCCGAGCCTCGGCGGACGGCGGACCAGCGCGACGCCCTCGCGGCATACTACCGATCGTTGCACTGGGATCGGTGGGGGCCCTTGAGCGATCGCGCGACGGCCTTGCGCACCGATGAGTCCACGCTCGTCGCCGAGATCCCGACGGTGATGGTCATGCAGTCCGGCGACATGCCGCTCCAGGCGTCGCTCCTCGAGCGCGGGCTCTACGACAGGCCCGTGCGGACCGTCACCGCGGGTGTTCCCGCCGCGTTCCCGCCACTCCCAGCCGACCGGCCTGCCGACCGGCTCGCGCTGGCGCAGTGGCTCGTCTCCCCCGATCATCCGCTCACGTCTCGTGTTTACGCCAACCGCCTCTGGCAGATGCTGTTCGGCGTGGGGCTCGTAAGCACCAGCGAAGACTTCGGCGTTCAGGGAGAGTGGCCCAGCAATCCCGAGCTGCTCGACTGGTTGGCCGTCGAGTTCATGGAGTCCGGATGGGACATCAAGCACATGCTGCGGCTCATCGTGTGCAGCGAGGCCTATCGCCAGATCGCCGGTGCGAGCCCGCTCGCCACCGAGATGGACCCCACGGGCCGCATGCTCAGCCACTATCCGCGACGCCGGCTCAGCGCCGAGGGCATGAGGGACAATGCCCTGGCCATCTCGGGCCTGCTTGTCGAGAGGATCGGCGGCCCCAGCATTCGACCGTACCAGCCGCCGGGATTGTGGGAGGAACTCGCGATTGACCCCGACGGCAGCGAGTTCACTGCGCAGGTGTACGTGCAGGACCATGGTGAGTCGCTCTACCGCCGTGGGATGTACATCTTCCGCAAGCGGACCGTCCCGCCTCCCAATCTCCAGATCATGGATGCGCCCAACCGCGAGGTCTGCACCGTCCGTCGCGCCACCACGAACACCCCGCTGCAGGCGTTGGTCCTCTGGAACGATCCCGTGTTTGTGGAGGCCTCGCGCGCCTTCGCGCAGCGCGTCCTCCTGGAAGACCTGCCCGACGCCGAGTCCCGGCTCCGCCGCGCCTGGCGCTTCGCGCTGGGACGAGAACCGTCCCCGGACGAGTCCGAGATCTTCGGCTCCCTGCTGCGTGAACAGCGGGACGCGTTCTCCCGCGACACAACTGCCGCGGAGGAACTGCTGAAAGTCGGCGAATCCCCGCGCGACAAGTCACTCGAATTGGTCGAGCACGCCGCGTGGACTGTCGTGTGCAACGCCATTCTTAGCCTCGACGAGACCATCAGCATCCCTTGACCATCGGGAAGCCTTGACATGAACCCCGGGCGCGAACTCGAACTCATGCTCACACGCCGCCAGCTTTTCGGCCGCATGGCCACGGGCATCGGGGCTGCGGCGCTCTCCGGCCTGCTTGCCCCCGCGGCGCGGGCCTTTTCCAACCCCATCCTCCCGACGTGCCCGCACTTTGCGCCCCGCGCCAAGCGCGTGATCTACCTCTTCATGTCCGGCGGCCCATCTCAGATCGATCTCTTCGACTACAAGCCCAGCCTGAGCGACTACCAGGCCCAGGATCTGCCCGACTCGATTCGGATGGGCCAGCGCATCACCGGCATGACCAGCGGCCAGAAATCTCTGCCCGTGGCGTCCTCCATGTTCAAGTTCGCGCAGCACGGCCAGTGCGGCGCGTGGGTCAGTGAGCTCTTGCCCAACATCGCGCAGATCGTGGACGACATCTCCATCGTCCGCACGGTCCATACCGAGGCCATCAACCACGATCCCGCCGTGACCTACATCCAGTCCGGTCACCAACAGCCCGGCCGCCCCAGCCTTGGCGCCTGGCTCAGTTATGGCCTCGGGAGTGAGAACGCCGACCTGCCCGCCTTCATCGTGATGATCTCGATCGGCACCGGACGTCCAGACGACCAACCGCTCTTCGATCGCCTCTGGGCCTCGGGATTCCTGCCGAGCAACCACCAGGGCGTCAAGTTCCGCGGCTCGGGCGACCCTGTCCTCTACCTTTCAAATCCGCCCGGCATCGATCGTCTCACGCGCCGGCGCATGCTCGACGCCGTCAACGCCGTCAACCGGATCGGCCACGACACCTTCGCCGACCCCGAGATCCTCACCCGCGTTGAGCAGGGCGAGATGGCGTTCCGCATGCAGGCCTCCGTGCCCCACCTGACGGACCTCTCCGACGAGCCGCCATCCACCTTCGAGCTGTACGGCGAGGACGCCCGCAAGCCCGGCACCTTTGCCGCCAACTGTCTGCTCGCACGCCGACTCGCCGAGCGGGGCGTTCGGTTCATCCAGTTGTTCCATCGCGGATGGGATCAGCACTTCAACCTCCCCGCGCAGATCCGGGGCCAGTGCGGAGACGTCGATCGAGCCAGCGCGGCTCTGGTCACCGACCTCAAACGCCGCGGCATGCTCGACGACACGCTCGTTGTCTGGGGCGGCGAGTTCGGCCGCACGGTCTACTGCCAGGGCGAACTCACCGCCAGCGACTACGGTCGCGATCACCATGGACGCTGCTTCACGGTCTGGCTTGCCGGCGGGGGCGTCAGGGGCGGAGTCGTCCACGGCGAGACCGACGACTATTCCTACAACATCGTCAAGGATCCGGTGCACATCCACGACCTCAATGCCACCATCCTCAACCGCCTCGGGATCAACCACGAGCGCCTCACCTTCCGCTACCAGGGCCGCGACTTTCGCCTCACCGATGTTCACGGCAATGTCGTGACGCCGATCCTGTCGTGATCTCGCATTTCAACGCGCGGGCGCCGCGCGATACACTGGGCGGCGCGCACAGAGTCAGGAGCCCCCATGGACGCATGGAACGCAAAGTGGTCCGAACTCCCCGAAGACGCCCCGATGGACCGACTCCGCCGCCGGCGCGTCATCGGCGAGCAGGCGATGATCTCCGAGGTGCGCCTTGCCAAGGGCTGCGATGTGCCGACGCACAGCCACCCCAATGAGCAGATGGCCATGCTCATCTCCGGCAAGATGCGCTTTGGCATCGGCGCCGAAGGCTCGGCCGATCGGCGTGAAGTCGTTATCGGCGCGGGAGAGGTCCTGGTCCTTCCCGGCGGCGTGCCCCACTCGGCGTACGCCCTCGAGGACTCGCTCATCTACGACATCTTCTCCCCGCCCAGCGAAAAGACCGGCATCGACCGGCATTGATCATGCGCATCCTGCTCTTTAGCGATCTCCACGCGGATCTCGCGCAGGCCGCTCGCCTCGTCCAGATGGCCGCGGGCGTCGACCTTGTCCTCGCCGCGGGCGACTTCGCTCGTGTCCACCGGGCGCTCCGCGAGACGATCGACGCGCTCTCGCCGATCACCACGCCGACCATCCTCGTCCCGGGCAACAACGAGCGACTCGAAGCGCTCACCCACGCCTGCGGGGCGTGGCCCGCCGCGCGCGTCCTGCACGGCTCGGGCATCACGATCGCCGGGACCGATGTCTACGGCCTCGGCGGCGGGGTCCCGGTCACGCCCTTTGGCGCCTGGAGTTACGACTTCAGCGAGGCGCAGGCCGCCGACATGCTCGCGGACTTACCCGAGGGCGCGCTGCTGGTCAGCCACTCGCCGCCCAAGGGTCACGGCGACCGCACCTCGCTCGGTGATCACGTCGGCAGCACCGCCGTGCTCGATGCGATTCTCGCCAAGCGCCCGCGCCTGGTCGTCTGCGGCCACATCCACGACGACTGGGGCCACGAGTCCGCCATCGGACCCACGACCATCATCAACGCCGGTCCCCGCGGCAGAATCGTCGAGCAGTCCTGATCACCGTTCGATCGGCGATCGCCCTAGATCCTCCGCCGCCATCCCACCACCAGCCCGGCCACCGCCGACGCCGCCGAAGGCAGCTGCCCCGTGATGAACTCGCCAAATGACCGCGTGTTCTGGCCGAGCCACTGCGTCACGCCGTCGTAGGACGTCTCGAGCGCACCCCAGTTGATCGTCACCATTCCGGCGTATTCGAGCCCAAACAGCACCAGCAGCATCAGCCCCGCGAACATCAGCGTCAGCCGCAGGAACATCCGCAGCGCGTACGCGATCGCGAAGCCCACCGCGAACGAGAACCCCAGCCGAAACACCGCCGGAGAGATCTGATCGAGGTTGTACGCCGATTCCTCGCCGGTCTCACCCGTCCCCTCCCGCGGCTCGGTCTGCCCGATCGGCGGCTGCCCCGGCAGGATCCCCTGCGCGTGCTCGCCCGCGCTCGACTTCGCCTGTTTCTCCGATGACGCCAGCGCCGGAGATTGCTCCGACGCCATCGACCTCGCGGCGATCCACAGCCCACCACCAACCAGCATGAGCAGGATCGCCGTGCCCAGACACAGCCCTTGCCCGCGCGACATGCGTACCCGCTTCGCGCCGGACTCACCCTCCGATTCGCCCCGACCCTCTCGTGTCCGCTGCGCCACGTTCGCCTCCTGATGTCCCGAGTCTACCCGGCCCCGACCTCGCGCTCGCGAGCACCCGATAGCATCCGAGGCCGTGGAACTCACCCCCCTGCGATATCTCGTCGCGATCGGCCAGACCGGCCACATGACCCGCGCCGCCGAAGTTCTGGGGGTCTCACAGCCCGCCCTCTCCGCGGCCGTCCGCAAACTCGAAGACGAGCTCGGCGTCCCCCTCTTCGATCGCACCGGTCGCGGGGTCGCCCTCACCCAGGCAGGCAGGGTGTTCCTTGAGCATGCTTCCAGCGCCCTGCGCGACGTCGAGGCCGGGAAGCGGGCCGTTCGCGCCCTGGCCGGCCTCGAAACCGGAACGATCCGTGTCGGAGGCGGCGCCACCGCGATGGCATACCTCTTGCCCACCGCCGTTCGGGCCGTTCGAGACGCGCATCCCGGTCTGCGCTTCTATGTGCGCGAGGCCGGCTCCGACGCCATCGCCGGCGCCATCCTGACTGGCGAGCTCGACCTGGGCATCGTCACCCTGCCCATCACCCATCCGGGCTCTGGCGATCTCATGAACGTTCATCGCGTGCGCGATGAGCTGCGCCTGATCGTCCCGCCCGGCCATGCGCTCGACGGCCAGCGAGGCTTCCGTTGGAAGGACCTGGCCGAACAGCCCGTCGTCGGGTTCGAGGCCGGAACGGCCGTGCGCGCCGTCATCGATGCGGCCGCGTTCGCCCACGGCGTGGCGCTCGACGTCGTCATGGAGGTCCGCTCCATTCAGTCCATCGAGCAGATGGTCCGCGCGGGCATCGGCGTTGGGTTCGTCAGCCGCTTCGCGCTCGACGCCTCCCCCGAGGCCCCGCAGGGCCTCTCCTGCCGCGATGGGAGGATCAGCCGCGAACTGGCCGTGGTTCGCCGTCGCGATCGCACGCCCAGCCCCGCCGCCGCGGCGTTCGAGCGGGCCCTGCTGGCCCGACGTCGGAATTCATAAACAGGATCGATTGGTATTCTAAATATCATCGACTTGATGTATATCCACGATGCGCCGATGCTCTCCTGATGACCCAGCCCAAGGAGCACGCCATGGCCACCCCCTCCGACCCGTTCAAGAGCCGCGCGACCCTCCACGTCGGCCGCCGGACCTACACCTATTACCGCCTCGCCGCCCTGTCCGAGAAGGGCTTTGGCGACATCCGCCGCCTCCCATTCTCGATCCGCGTCCTGCTTGAGTCCATGCTGCGCAACCTCGACGGCTTCACCGTCACCGCCGACGACGTCGCCGGCTTTGCCGGATACGACGCCCAGCACGTCGACCAGGTCGAGATTCCATTCATGCCCGGGCGCGTGGTTCTGCAGGACTTCACCGGCGTGCCTTGCGTGGTGGACCTCGCCGCCATGCGCGACGCCATGAAGCGCCTGGGCGGGGACCCCGCGCTGGTCAACCCTGAGGTTCCGTGCGATCTGGTGATCGACCACTCGGTGCAGGTGGACGACTTCGCCACCCGCGTGGCGCTCACGATCAACGCCGAGCGCGAGTTCGAGCGGAATAACGAGCGGTACGTGTTCCTCAAGTGGGGGCAGGAGAGCCTGGACAACTTCCGCGCCGTGCCGCCGGCGACGGGGATCGTGCACCAGGTCAACCTCGAATACCTCGCCCGCGGCGTGCTGACGCGCGAGGTCGGCGGCGAGATGCAGGTCTTCCCCGACTCGCTCGTCGGCACCGACAGCCACACCACCATGATCAACGGCCTCGGCGTCGTCGGCTGGGGCGTGGGCGGCATCGAGGCCGAGGCGGTCATGCTCGGGCAGCCGGTCTACATGCTCACGCCCGAGGTCATCGGCTTCAAGCTCACGGGCGAGCTGCCCGAGGGCGCGACCGCGACCGACCTCGTCCTCACCGTCACGCAGATGCTCCGCAAGCACGGCGTGGTGGAGAAGTTCGTCGAGTTCTTCGGCCCCGGCATGGCCAAGCTCAGCCTGCCCGACCGCGCGACTATCGCCAACATGGCGCCCGAGTACGGGGCGACGATGGGCTTTTTCCCGATCGATCAGAAGGCCGTGGCGTACCTCCGATTCACCGGACGAGAGGCCGAGGCCGCGCGACCGAGGCCTACTGCAAGGCCAACGACCTGTTCTGGACTCCAGGCACGCCTGAGCCCGACTGCGCCGCGGTGCTCGAACTCGATCTCTCCACCGTTGAGCCCTCGCTCGCCGGCCCCAAGCGTCCGCAGGACCGCATCGCCCTTCGTTCGATGAAGCCCGCGTGGCGCAAGGATCTCGTGGACACGTTCGGCAAGAAGTCCCCGGGCGAGGGCGTCAATCTCAACGCGTTCGCCGGCGAGGGCGGCGCCACAAAGGATCGCACGTGAACCCGGAGCAGGGCCAGCAAGGCGCCAACAGCGGCGCGGGCGGGTCTCCGTCACGCTCACCGAGGCAAGCCACCCGCAGACGCGCGGCCAGAGGGTCACGCTCCACCACGGCTCAGTCGTCATTGCCGCGATCACGAGCTGCACGAACACAAGCAACCCCGACGTCATGGTCGCCGCGGGCTTGGTCGCCCGCAAAGCGCGGGCCCTGGGCATCACCCGCAAGCCGTGGGTTAAGACCAGCCTCGCGCCCGGCTCCAAGGTGGTGACCGAGTATTACGACAAGGCGAACCTCACCGACGACCTCGACGCGATCGGCTTCGCGACCGTGGGCTACGGGTGCACGACATGCATCGGCAACTCCGGGCCCCTGCCGCCGGAGATTGAGGCCGCGGTGGATGAGGGCAAGCTGGCCGTGGCGTCGGTGCTCTCCGGCAACCGCAACTTCGAGGGGCGCGTGCACCCCAAGGTCCGCGCCAACTTCCTCGCGAGCCCGCCGCTGGTGGTCGCGTACGCCCTCGCGGGGCGGGTGGACTTTGACATCTACAACGAGCCGCTGACGCAGACGCCCGACGGGAAGGATGTCTTCCTCAAGGACGTGTGGCCGACGCACGCCGAGGTGCGTGCGGTCGTGGACGCCTGCATCAGCCGCGAGCAGTTCGCGGAGAAGTACGCCGATGTCTACACCGGCAACGAGACCTGGAACAAGGTCCCCGTCACCGAGAGCGAGCTCTACCCCTGGGACGACCAGAGCACCTACATCCAGAACCCGCCGTTCTTTGAGGACATGACCGACGACGCCCCCGGTTTCGGCTCGATCAACGGGGCCCGGTGCCTCGCTCTCCTCGGCGACTCGGTCACCACCGATCACATCTCTCCCGCCGGGCCGATCAACGAGAAGTCCCCCGCGGGACAGTTCCTGCTTTCCCAGGGCGTCGCCAAGAGCGACTTCAACTCCTACGGCTCGCGTCGCGGCAACGACCGAGTCATGACCCGGGGCACCTTCGCCAACGTGCGGGTCAAGAACGCCCTGGCCAAGGGCCCCGACGGCAAGATCCCCGAGGGCGGCTGGACCCGCGATTTCACGCTGGGCCAGGGCGATCCCTGGTCCGCGCCCGTCTCGTTCATCTTCGACGCCGCGATGAGCTACCGCGAGCAGGGCACGCCCCTGGTCGTGCTGGCCGGCAAGGACTACGGCATGGGCTCCAGCCGCGACTGGGCCGCCAAGGGCACGTTCCTGCTGGGCGTCCGCGCGGTGATCGCCGAGTCCTTCGAGCGCATCCACCGTTCCAACCTGGTGTTCATGGGCGTCATGCCGCTGCAGTTCAGGAAGGGCGAGTCGGCGTCGAGCCTCGGCCTGGACGGCAGCGAGACCTTCGACATCAAGCTCCCGAAGGTCTTCGAGCCGCGCTGCGAGCTGACCGTCGTGGCCACCTCTCCCGGCGGCCAGAAGACCGAGTTCCAGGCCCGCTGCCGCATCGACACCCCCATCGAGGTCGAGTACGCCCGCAACGGCGGCATCCTGCAGACCGTGATCCGCAAGAAGCTCAACGCGCAGCTGAGCGAGGCGAGGCGGTAGACTTCCGTGCATGCGCCTGGATTGGCTCTGCGTCGTTGATGACTACCGCGTGCAGCATCTGTGGTACTACCGCACGCTGCCGGCCTATCGCGCCACAGCTCGGCGTGCCGCCGCAGTCAGCTTCGTGCTGTGGCCTGTCGTGTACGGCGGAGTCGTCTTCGCGATCGCGTCCCTGCTCTTTCGGGCGGGATGGGAGGCCGCGACCTTCGCCGCCGCCACTGCTGCGCTGTACGCGGTGTGGGGTGTCTGGAGAGGCACCCGCCCGGATCCCCGCCGTGCCGGTGTGAGCAGGCATGAGGAGCATTGGTTCCGCACGTCCATGCGATGGGCTGAGCAGCAGGGCAGCTCGCTTTCGCTTGGCCGGTGGACGCTCCACGTCGCGGATGGACGCCTTGCCTTCACGCACGAACACACTGGCGATGCAGTGACTCTGCTCATGGACCGGATGACGCGCATTGAGGAGTTTGGTGAGCACTTGATGCTGTTGTCAGACAAGGAGTTCAAAGCATCCATTCCCAAGCGGGCGTTCGAGTTCGATGCGCAGATCGAGCAGTTCCGCGCCATGTTCCCGAATGCGCAGCCGGGCAGCGCCCTCGTACCCTGATCGCCATGCTCGACGACTTCGCCCTCCAGGACCGGTCTTACAAGAAGATCCTCCGCTCCCGCCCGAGCCTCGCCGACGGCATGGCCGCGCTGGTGGAGCAGGTTGCCACCGGTCGCGACGCCAACGCGTGGTCCTGGCTCCGCGATGTGGACTGGCTGGCGGACGGAGCCGCTACCAGGGACTGGTTGTCGCGCCTGTTCGCCCAGTCTCCCCTCACCCCCCAGGTCCGCGCCCTGTGGTTCGAGGTTCCGGACATGATCCTCAACGACGCCTACACGCAGGTCTGCGGCCACGACCGCCCCACGCCGCCCCTGTTCAATCCCGAAGATGAGCCAGATGAGGTGTGGGACGCGGCTCCTCCCAACGGCAAGCGCCGTGCAGACGTGGACAGCATGGTCGAACTTCCCGGCCTCCAGCGCATCCGCCGGCGCCTCATCGAAGACGGCTCGCTGACCGACGAGGGCCGCACCGAGCAGGCCCGCCCCGTCGTCTACGCCGTCCAGCACGCCTACGTCCCGCTGCTGGTGCTCGAGGTCCTCCCCACGATCGATCCCGATCTGCTGTTCGCGCACCACGAATCGCTCGCGGTCACCACCGGCTACGCCGCGGGCGACCTGGAGAAACTCGCGGCGATCTCACGCGCGGGGTGGTCCCCCCTTCGGCGCGCGACTCGCACCGAATCCGCCGCGGCCGATCCTGACCGGTTCAAGCCCGATTCGCCCTACTTTGACGCCAACGCATACGTGGCCGCTGGCTTCGATGTGAACGCGAGGGACGACCGTGGAGAATCAGTGCTCAGTCGGTGCTGGACGAGCACGCCGAAGCAGATTCTGCCCCTGCTCCTCGCCGGCGCGGATGTGAACGAGGTGGAAGGCACAGGCGAGCCCGTATGGTCGCGGTTCGCCGGCCACGACCTCCAGGTGCTACGGGCGATGCTGGACGCAGGCGCGAACCCTGGTGATTGGAACAGCCCGACGACGAGCGCAGTCTCGTGGGCAGTGTGGACTGGAGGTCCAGCCGAGAACGTCAGCCTGTTGATTGACGCAGGAGCCAGTCCGCACTATCGCGATGAGCAGGGCCGGGGTCCGTTGCACGCAGCCGCTTGGCGCGGTGCCGGAAGACGCGCCGGCAAGAAGAGGATCTCGGGAGTACTGGATGTGCTCCTGAGCCATGGAGTCTCCATCAACGACACTGACGACGCGGGCATCACTCCGCTGTGGATGTCCCTGATCGAGCATGCCAAAGAGGTCCTGCCGCCGAGCGCCCGCGGCTGGCTCGGGGGCACGTTCGTGAAGAGGCCCGGCGTCAGCTACTTCAACTCCTACCACGAGACCGCCATCCTCCTCCTCGAGCGCGGCGCCGACCCCGACGCCCGCTGCCCGACCTCGCCCAATCGCCTCATCCCCGACAATGCCACGCCGCTGATGTGCCAGCGCTACGACGCGCCCAAGCTCCACTTGGAACTCCTCAAGCGAGGCGCAGATCCTCACGCCACCTGCGCCGCCGGCAAAACCGCCCTCGACTACGCGCGCAAGGCAGCCAAGAGCAAGCGCTGCGACCGCGAGGGCGCCGCCAAGGTCGCCCAGGCCCTCGAGCGCGCCATGCGCCGCCCCGCCGGCTCCCGCTGAACCGACCTCCTCGCCCATCCGCATACGATCGCCGTTCCGCCGCGGCGTGCGCCGGCCGGCGTTGGATCCTCCGATGCCCCGCCCCGCCGTCCCCCCGGAGTTCGCCCGCCAGTACGACCAGGGACGCGCCGGCATCATCCGCCGCCGCGCCGAGCCCTGTCCAGCCCGCGGGATGACTCACCGCGCCATCGGCACGCTCGGATCCCCGAAGAACATGAACTTCATGCCCTGGAAGAAGACCGACGCGGGGTACCAGCTCTCGGTCGGCTCGATCGTCCCGAGATTCTCGGCGTCCACGTACCGCGCCACCGCGCTCTTCCAGCAGTCCCCCGCCCGGCGGTGCTCGGCCATCGCCAGCACGAACCCCTCGGCCAGCGTCAGGCCGCACGGCTGGCTGCCGGTGTTGCAGCCGATGTAGACGACCGCGCCGGTCGGGCCGTCGCGCAGGAGCCGCTCGCCCAGGCCGGTCCGGTTGAACTCGCCGCGTGCATAGCACGCCGGCGGCGGTGGGGGGCCGGTGAACACCTCGCCGTCGTTGGTGCCCGCGTGGAGCGCGCCGGATTCATCCTCGTACGGCTCGTAGGGCGGCAACGTCGCGAAGCGCGCGGTCGAGCATCCGGCCGAGAGCATCACCGGCGTCCGTCCGGCGTTGTCCATCGACGCGATGGCCCCCGCGCTCAGGCAGTTGTGCCACGTGTCGTCGCTGCCATGCCCCGCGTGCACCAGCAGCCCGACCCCCTCGCGGAGCAGGCCCATCACCTCCGCCTGCCGGGGCGGGTCGGCCCCCTGGCCGTCGTATCGCTTCTGGATCTCCCAGCCCTCTGGCATCGACGCGGCCCATTGGTCCATCCGCCCGCGCGCATCCACCCAGCCGCCGACCATGAGAAACCCCGCGCGGGTCGGCATCTCGCCCGCCTCGACCGCCCGCTCGTAGGCGATCGTCTTGGCGGCGACGGTCCGAACGTGCTCGGCCGTGCCGACGGGCCAACGCCCCAGCGCGATGTCCGGGCGGTAGTCCACGCCGTCAAAGTTGATGGGGTCCTGCTTGTGCTTCTCCCCCCGCACCTCGCCGTAGTACCGCCCGTGGAACCCCTCGCTCGCGCCGTTCCAATCCTCGAATGCGCCGTCGGCGTGCGCGAGGTCGGCGTAGTACAGGTCGCTCGGGTAGAACGCGTAGTCGAAGGCGGGCTCGGTCACGCGATCGAGCACCATGTAGCGGACCGGCATGATGTCCGCATCGCCCACCAGCAGGACGTACCCGATGCCATCGCGCCGCCACGCGTCGTAGAGGAATCGCTTGAGCCGCTCGGGGTCGTCGGCGCAGGGGCCGAGGTCATCACCCGCCTGGAGGGCCTCATCCAGCACGGCCACCCGCGTGGGGAGGCGCTGCGACTTGAAGGCGGCAAAGGGCCGGATCGAGTCGGCCAACGCCCGCGGCACAACGATGAGCAGCCCGGGATCGCCGGAGGCGGAGGCGGACATCGCCAGCAGCGAGAGGATGGCGGCGGCAGTGGATCGCGGCATGATGCAGAGCGTACCGCGCGGGAGTGGCCGAACGCTCCGAGCCGGCACCGATTCAATCCTCGGGCACCCCCGACGGTCGATACGAGCGACATGGCAGCATCTGCATGGCGCCACATAGCCACCGCCGTTTCCATCGTCGGGCTCACTGCGTCGTGCGCCCAAGCCCAACCCACCGCGGCGAGTCTCGTCGCAGACCTTCGTGACGACGACACCTACGCAAACGCCATGCGGGCGCACGACGCTCTCAAACGCCTGCCGATCCCCCCAATCGCGGAACTCCAGGCCGCGCTGGATTCCTCCGACTGGCAGCAGCGGCAGATGGCATCCGGCCTGCTCTGGCGGCTTCTTCAACCGGAAGACCGGCGCGTGCAACGTCCCGACATCCCGACGTGGAGGTACGAGTCGCAGGGCGAGGTCACGCAGCGCCTGCTGGAGGTCACGATCGAGGGTTTGCGCCACGACGCCTTGCCGATCAGCGAGGACGGCGAGTTCTACAACTTTGTGTTCAATGCCGGTTACGGCGTTCGCAACCTCGCACGGCACGCCGTCCAGGCTCGCCCACTCCTCGAGGCCGGGCTCGACAGCGACGACCGCCAGCAGCGATTGCTGTGCGCGATGGTCTTGGGACTTGGAGGAGTCGCGGGGTCGGCCGCGCTCGCGGCTCCGATCCTGCTGCCTCACCTGCGCGACAACGATACTCCCGAGGATGCGAAGTGGGCTGTCCATGCGCTGTACGGCTTTGGTGAAGCCGTCCTGCCGATGCTGCGCGAGGCCCTCCCCGATGCCGATCGACAGCAGTCGGAACTGATCGAGCTCTTGATTCTGGATGTCACCTCGCCCCCGACGAGCCGGAAGGAACTCGAGGCTCGCGCGGCGCTCAATTCGATCGCGACGAGTGTCCTCGATCCCGCGGTCACCACACCGGAATTGAACGTCTGGTGGCTGGGCTACCTCCAGCCTTGAGCGCGGCCACGCGCGGCTCCGGGGCGTAGGCTTGAACGCCGCCCCTCCGGAGCCCGCCATGGCGAATTACACGTACTCGAAGATCTCGCGTCGGACGCACCCTCCGTACGACCTGCAGGTGGTGGAATCCAGCGATGCGTACGGGCTGGTGGACTACAAGAGCGACATCGAGGAGATCCACGTGACGGTGCCGCCGGCCGATGACGTGCGGTCGGGCCAGTACTGGAGCTACCCGCACATCACGTTCGTGGACGCTTCGGGCAACCGCGACCATCTGTACATCGTCAAGGGCGCCAAGGGCCACTACGCCGCGACCTCGCGGGGCAAGCGGATCGTGCTGTCGGCCAGCGAGTGGCTGCTGTTCCGGCGGATCGTCGAGGACATGAGCGCGCTGTACGGCCACATCTGAGCGCGGGCGGATGGCGCCTCACGCCCGGTCGAGGGCGGTGGGGTGGCGCGGCTCGTAGATCGAAAGGCGCGTGCCGGCGGGCGTCTCGAGGCTGGAGACCAGGCCCCAGCCGTGGTCGGCGACCGGCTCGATCTCCCGGGCCCCGTGCGAGCGGAGCAGGTCGAGCGTCGGCCCGATCGAGTCGCACATGAGCCACACCCGATGCAGTTCCTCGCCCTCATCGGCGGGATGGAACGCCAGCTCCCCCGGCGGCATGGCGAAGATCAGCCAGCCCTGCCCGGCGTCGACCGCGGGCCAGCCCAGGGCATCGCGGAAGAAGGCGCGGTCCTGCTCGGCGTGGCGCGTGTAGATGAGGGTGTGGACGCCGGTGATCATGGGGCGCGCTCCGGGTGGCACTGGAGAGTAGTCGCACCGCGCCGGTCGAATCGTGCATCCTCGTCGGTGGATCGGGCCGGCGATCAGGAGTGCACCGAAGCCGATCAGGGCGAGCGAGGCAAACGATGCGCCGTTCATGGTGGTGCGGTTCATGCCGCGATCCTGCTGTGCGGTTGCGAGACGCGTGTCTTCGTGCCTCGGAACTGGGGTGTGTTGATTAGTTACTGAATGAGAACTTTGCGTTGGAGTGCGTGGTGCCCAGCGTGTCGACGCCATTGCCGTTGCCCGACTGACCTGGGGTGGCCACACCCACCAAGTTCACAATCGGGCCGTAGTAGTTGTTAACGCTGATGAGCCAGTTGGCAGTTCGGTTGAACGAACAGGTGTTGCGAACGATGATGTTGCCGGCGCTGTCCACTCGAATCCCGTAGTTGGACCTCAGGCAGGTGTTGCCCTCGATGCGGTTCGTGCCTCCTCCGGTGCCTGAGACGCGGATGTTGGCGGTCTCTCCGACGAGTTCTCCATTGCCATCGAGTAGATTGTTCAGGATGAGACATCCGAACTTTGCGAACACACCTTCTTGATGGTTGCCTGTGACGTTACTCCCAGAGATCGTGCTTGAGTTACCCATGGAAAAGCCATTGCCCGCGTTGTCGAACACATCGCAGGCCGTGACCGTGCACTGGCCGCCGACAGTGATCCCGTCTCCGCCATTCGTCGAGATGCTGGAGGAGGAGATCGTTGAGGCGGTGAATCCGGAGACTTGAATACCCACGAGCGAGTTGGAATGGATATTGGAAGCGACGACGGTCCCTCCGATCATGTGCACGCCTCTGCCGGAGTTATCGACGGCATCGCACCCGTCGATGGTGCAACCCTGCCCAAGGAAGAAGCCATCGCTGAGGTTGAGCGTGGCGACGCAGCGCGAGAAGACGCAGGAGTTGCCCGAGGAGAAGCCGAAGCCGGTAGTCTGGTAGGCCACGCAGTCGGTGAACGACACGCCATCGGCAGCGAGGTACCCGCCGCCGTTGGTGCTGCCGCGCGAGGTGCAGTTCGAGACGGTGCTCGCCGAGCCAACCGCGATGCCAACACCGGTGTTCCCGATGGCGGAGCAGTGGTCGACGACGCCGGAACTGACGAAGATACCCCGGCCGGCGTTGCCGCTGGTCAGGATGCCCTCGATGCGGCAGACCTGCTGGCCGATGGAGGAAACGTCGATGCCGTCGCCGCCCCAGTTGCGGATGGAGCCATTCATGACGGTGATGTTGGTGAAGCCGATGCCGAGGGAGCTGACGCCGTCGAACGCGCCCATGCCGGGGATGCCGACGAGGTCGAAGCCGTTGAGGTCGAGGGTGACGCCGCTCGCGGCGATCTCGATGCCGTGCTTGGCGACGACTCCGGTGATGTTGCCGGTGAGGTAGTACGAGCCGGGCGCGGTGATCTTGTAGAGGCTGTCGGCGTCGCCGGGGGTATTGGTGGAGTTGATGGCGATGCGGGGCTCGACCTCGGCGAGCGTCTTGTTCGTGCCGGCGACGGGTCCTGCGGGGGGGTCGAGCGGGCCGGCGACAAGGGCGAACGTGATGAGCGACACGCCCACGCCGATGGCGAGGGCGGGCAGGAGATGGTGGCGGCGCATGGGTGCTCCCGGGGGCCCGGGGATGCGGCCAGACACAGGCCGCGGCCGGGCTCGGGGCCGAGTGTACCGGGGCGGGGTTGATTCAAGAACGGAAACTGAAGGCGGGGGGGACGGGCGATGCCAAGGGTGCCAACCGACGCGCCCAAGGGGGCCACCCCTTCGGACGTGGCATCCTTCGGGCAGATCTCGCGGGATTCGTCGGGTTTCTTCCCAAGGGTGCCAACGCCGGGAGCGTGGCACCCTTCGCGTCGATCGTGGCACCCTTCGAGCGTCGATCCGGTGCGGGGCGAGCTCGATCCCGGCCCGTCCAAGGGCCAGCGGCGGCGGGGCTACGTCGCTCCGGTATCGGGTCGGCAGCGCTGGCAGGGAGCGACCTCGCTCGCCTTGAATCCCCTCGCCTCTTTCTCCAGTACCTCGTGGACGTGCGCCGGCGTGTCGCACCAGAACCAATCTTGGTCTGCAACGGCTGGCTCGCCCCCGTGCATCTTGATGTACCCGCAACCCTCGCGATGCCAGCAGGCTCGCTTCCGCGTCCGGTTGATGTACACGGCGTATCGCATCCACTCAGAATACCTCCGAGCCATTGCCAGCGTCGCTCCCGCCAAGAGTGCCAACCGACGCGCCCAAGGGTGCCACCCCTTCGAGCGTGGCATCCTTCGGGCGAATCTCGGGGGATTCGTCGGATCTCGTCCCAAGGGTGCCAACGTCGGGAGTGTGGCCCTCTTCGCGCCGATCGTGGCACCCTTGGTCGTCACGTAGCGCCCACACCCAACCGCCGGAGAACGCTTCCTTGCGGGTGTCGATCGGCAGCGCCGACTTCGCCCGCTTGATCGTGCGTTCACTGAAGCCCGCCGCTCTCGATTCGGTCAGAACGACCCGGGCCAACTTGGGGCCGTCGGCCAGACAGTCGCGCAGCCAATCGGCGCATCGTCGCGTTCAGTGCGCGCCGCCACATCCCATCCCGAGCGAGCGCCTCATCCGCGCTCACGTGCACCGTCCCCGCCTCCCACGCCACCGCCGGACCGGCCCCATCGATCCGGTACGCCAGGCCCCCGGCGTCGGGCGCGAGGTTGTTCTTGATCGGCAGCAGCAGCCGGCGCATCGGGTCGGCCCGGTCCTTGCTCACGGCCCACGCCGCGCGGGCCGCAGCCGCGAACGCCAGCGACCCCATCGCCCGGTAGATCGCCGGCCCGCCGCCGGCCTTGTTGAGGTGCGTCACCGCGACCACCGCCACGCGATGGCGCATCGCCAATTCGCCCAGCGGCGCCAGCAGCCCGCGGATCTCCGCGTTCTTGTGCGAGTCCACGCCGCCTAGGTACGCCGTCACCGGGTCGATCACCACCAGGCGGCAGTCGCCGACGGACTCGACCGCCGCGTCGAGCGCGGGAAGATCGCGCGACAGGTCGAACGACCGCGCACAGACCCGCCCGTTCTCGCCCAGCGACCGGATCGACTCGAGCGCGATGATGCGCGCGGGGTCGGCCCCCGCGGCGTCCAGGCGCGGCCGGATCGTGTCCGCGATTGAGTCCTCCGCGCTCAGCAGCACCACCCCGCCGGGCGCGGGACGCTCGCCGCCATCGGGCCAGCCGGCGCCCGATGAGATCCGCGCCGCCATGTCGAGCGTCAGGAACGACTTGCCCAGGCCGGGGTCGCCGGCGATCAGCGTCACCTTGCCCAGCGCGATCCGCCCGGGCCACAGCCACGAGACCGGCTCGGGCGTGACATCCGCCAGGCGGACCACGATCGCGCCGCCGGCCAGCGACGCCGGCTGGGCGCGAAGAGGCGCAGCGCGCGCCGCAAGCGTCTCGAACGCCGAACGGTTCGCGCCCGCGATCACCGCCTCGCGGCAGTCCTTCGCCCCCTCGGGCGCCTCGATCGTGCGCACCGAAGCGCACCGCCCGATCAGCGCCCCCGCGAGCCTGGCGGCGCCGGTGCGCCCCGCGTCGTCCGCGTCGGCGATGACCACGGCGTGTCGCCCGGCCAGCAGCGCGCCCAGCAGGTCGCCGCCGTGCCCGGCCATCGGCACGCCCACCGCGTCCAGCCCCAGCCCCAGCAGCGACGCCGCGTCGCTCGCGCCCTCGCACACGTACACCGGCCGGTCGGCGGTGGCCCCGGCGTACGCGTGCAGCGGCCACGGCAGGATCAGCCCCCGCCGGCCGCCCGTGGCGAAGTCCTTGCGCCCATCGGGCAGGCGATACGCCGTGCCGATGACCTCGCCCGCGCCATCGCGCTCCGCGATCGCCCAGCGCTGGCCATCGGGCCGCGCGATCGAGATCCACGCCCACCTGGCACGCCATCGGAACACGCAGCGCCCATCACCGCACCCTTCCGCGTGGCACGAGTGCCGGGGAGTCGGAGTGGTGGGGGAAGTGCGCGATGATCAGCTTGCAGGAGGTCAGCGCGCGAGCGTGCTGGGTCGTGGGCGGGCTCGGTGGCTGGGTCGTGGGCCGGATCGCGCGCTGCATCGAGCGCGAGCAGCGCGCCCAGCGCCATCCTGCGCTGGTCGGCCAGCCCATCGCCACACCGAGCGCCACACCGAGCGCCGGCCCGGATCAGACCAAGGGTGTCGCGGGAAGCGCCACGCGGGGCGGGAGTGGGGGTGGGGGTGGTGGGAGTGGGGGTGGTGGGAGTGGGGGGCCGCGAGGCGGCACGTCGGGACTGGGGAGGTCTCATACCCATGGGCGAGGTCTTCGCCAGCGCGCGCGCGCTGCGGGGGTGTCCCGCCGAACCGCCCGCGCAACTCCCGGTGGCGCATGGAATAGAAAATCTGTCAAAAATCCCCGATCGTCCCCGGGGCAGGGGCGCCGGCGCGCGCGCGTTCTGAAGCCTTGGCGCGCGACCGGTCCCAACCGCCTCCGCGCGGCCATCAGCACGCCCACCCGTACGATCCCTCGCGACCAAAGGAGGTGACCGTGAGCCCGCCCGATGCGCCGCCGACCGAGCCCGTTGCGGATCGCGCCTCGCTGATCGAGGCCATCGAAGCGGGCAGCGCCGCCGACTGCCAGGCGTGGCTCGAGCAGGCGTCCTCGGACGATGCGATCCACGCGCTCGCGCAGCTCGGCGATGCGGAGCGGTCCGCGCTGCTGTCGCTGCTCAGTCCGGAGCTCGCCGCGGAGGTCCTCGACCTCCTGCCCCGCTCGCAGGCGGTCGATGCGCTCGAAGAGCTGGATGCGCCGATCGCGGCGAACATCGTCGAGGAACTCTGGAGCGATGAGCGGGCCGACCTGATCCGCGAGCTCGACGCCGAGGACGCCGAGGCGATCCTGACCGAGCTCGACGAGGCGACCGTCGCCGACATCCGCAAGCTCACGTCCTACGACGACGATGAGGCCGGGTCGCTGATGCACACCGAGTACCTCGCGTTCGCCGATCACACCTCGATCCGCGAGCTGCTGTCGGAGTTGGAGCGCGGCGCGGAGGAGTACGCCGGGTACAACATCCAGTACACCTACGTCGTCGATGCGGCGAACCGGCTCGTGGGCGTGCTTCCCCTGCGCAACGTCGTGCTCGCCCGGCGCACGGCCTCGGTCCGAGATGTCATGATCGCCGATCCGATCGACGTGACCGACCGGGCCTCGCTCGACGATGTGCGAGCGCTGTTCAAGGAGCACCCGTTCCTGGGCCTGCCGGTCGTGGACACCGACCGCCGGCTGGTGGGCGTGATCGAGGCGGGCGATGTGGCCCGCGCCGAGGTCGAGCAGGCCGATGCGCGGTATCGCCAGGCCCAGGGCATCATCGGCGGCGAGGAGCTGCGCAGCATGCCGCTGGCGGTGCGCTGCCGCCGCCGCCTGGCGTGGCTGAGCATGAACATCGGGCTGAACATCCTCGCCGCGAGCGCCATCGCCATCCACCAGGACACGCTCGAGGCGGTCATCGCGCTGGCGGTCTTCCTGCCGATCATCTCCGACATGAGCGGGTGCTCGGGGAACCAGGCGGTGGCGGTGACGATGCGCGAGCTGACCATCGGCGTCACCCGCCCGCGCGATGCGCTGCGCGTCCTGGTCAAGGAGGGCTCGCTGGGGGTGATCAACGGCGTCGCGCTCGGATTCCTGATCGGCCTGGTCGCCTACCTGTGGAAGGGCAACCTCGTGCTGGGCGCGGTCGTCGGGAGCGCGCTCGCGCTCAACACGCTGATCGCGGTGTGCGTCGGTGGGCTGATCCCGCTGCTGCTGAAGCGCTTCAAGGCCGACCCCGCCCTGGCCTCGGGGCCGATCCTGACCACGCTGACCGACCTGTGCGGCTTTG
This sequence comes from Phycisphaeraceae bacterium, assembly GCA_020639195.1. Classification (GTDB taxonomy): domain Bacteria; phylum Planctomycetota; class Phycisphaerae; order Phycisphaerales; family UBA1924; genus JACKHB01. Next base: position 240,453 of record JACKHB010000003.1, read on the forward strand.
TGATCGTCCTGTCGCTGGCGTCGATGGTGCTGCAGCACCTGACATAGGCGCGCACGTTCACGATCGACCGCGCTTCTCTACCATCTCCGATGCTCCTCACCCTCATCGCCTCGGCGCTCGCGCAACCCCCCGCCGTCCCCAACCGCGACCCGCTCGAGCCCAGCCGCCTCATCGAACTTCCACCCGGGGCCATCCGCCCCGAGGGCTGGCTGCGCCACCAGCTCCAGCTCCAGGCCGATGGCTTCCACGGCCACCTCGGCGAGATCAGCCCCTGGCTCAATCCACAGAACAACGCCTGGCTCGACGCCCAGGGCCGGGGCGAGCAGGGCTGGGAGGAGGTCCCCTACTGGCTCAAGGGCTACCTCAACTGCGCGCTGGCGCTCGACGACGCCGACATGCTCGAAGACGCCCGGGTCTGGATCGAGGGCGCGCTCAACAGCCAGCAGCCCGACGGCTGGTTCGGACCCGACGCCGGACGCACCGGCCTGGCCACCGACCTCACCGGGCGCGATGACCTCTGGCCCAACATGATCATGCTCTTCTGCCTGATGGACTTCTACGAGCACGCGCCCGACCCGCGCATCCTCGACCTCATGACCCGCTACTTCCGCTACCTCGAAGCCGTCCCCGAGGACCGGTTCCTCGTCGGCTACTGGCCGAACCTCCGCGCGGGCGATCAGCTCCGCGCCATCCACTGGCTCTACAACCGCACCGGCGAGCCCTGGCTGCTCGACCTCGCGCGCAAGACCCACCGCCACACCGCGCGATGGGACCAGGGCGTCATCGACTGGCACAACGTCAACATCGCGCAGGGCTTCCGCGAGCCCGCCCAGTGGTGGGTGCAGTCGCACGAAGAGGCCGACCTGCTCGGCGCGGACCGCAACTGGCGCGAGGTCCGCGCCCGCTACGGCCAGGTCCCCGGCGGCATGTTCGGCGCCGACGAGAACGCGCGCCCCGGCTTCGACGACCCGAGACAGGCCATCGAGACCTGCGGCATCGTCGAGGAGATGCTCTCCGATGAGATCCTCGCCGGGATCACCGGCGACATGGTCTGGGCCGACCGCTGCGAGGACGCGGCGTACAACGCCCTGCCCGCCGCGTTCACCGCCGACATGAAGGCCCTGCGCTACCTCTCCGCGCCCAACCAGCCGGTGTCCGACGCCCAGAACCACGCCCCGGGCATCCAGAACGGCGGGGCCATGTTCCTCATGAGCCCGCACCGCCACCGCTGCTGCCAGCACAACGCCGGCCACGGCTGGCCCTACCTCGCCCGACACCTGTGGTACGCCACGCCCGATGGCGGCCTCGCGGCGATCTTCTACAGCGAATCGACCCTCGACGCGACCCTCCGCCCCGGCCAGCGCATCCGCATCGCGCAGCGCACCGACTACCCCTTCGGCGACACCGTGACGCTGACGATCTCCACCGATCGCCCCACCGCGTTCCCGCTGGCCCTGCGCATCCCCGGCTGGTGCGACGGCGCGAGCATCGAGATCAACGGCGACACGCAGAAGGCCGATGCCTTCCCGCGCTCGCTGGCGCGCCTCGAGCGCGAGTGGTCAGACGGCGACACCGTCGTGCTCCGGCTGCCCATGCGCATCCGCATCCGCGAATGGCCCGGCAACCACGGCTCGCGCTCGATCGATCGCGGCCCGCTGACCTACTCGCTCGACATCGGCGAGCGGTACCGGCGCGTGAGCGATGCGGGCGCCCAGGTCCCGGGCCTGTCCGCGCCGCAGCGCGCAGCGCTCGACGAGCGCTGGCCCGCGTGGGAGATCCTGCCCGAGGGCGACTGGAACTACGGGCTCGACCTCGCCGCCGGCGACATCCGTATCGCCCGGCAGCGCCCGCTGCAACCCGACACCTCGCCCTGGACGCCCGCCTCATCGCCGATCGTGCTCGAAGCGCCCGCGAGGCTGATCCCGCAGTGGCAGCTCGACGCCCACGGCCTGGCCGCGCCGTTGCAGGACTCGCCCGCCGCCACGAACCAGCCCGTCGAGACCGTCCGCCTGATCCCCATGGGCGCTGCGCGCATCCGCATCAGCGCGTTCCCGATCGCCAGCGCCGAGCCCGGCGCCCACGAGTGGACCGCGCCGCAGCGCCCGCGCCGCCTCTACGACGCATCGGCCTCGCACACCTACGGCGGCGACACCGTCGACGCGATCGCCGACGGCATCGAGCCCAGCGCCTCCGACGACCACTCGATCGCCCGGCACACCTTCTGGCCCCACCTCGGCGGCACGGAATGGCTGGAGGCGTCCTTCAGCGCGCCCCGCGAGGTCTCGAGCGTCTCGGTGTACTGGTTCGACGACCGCACCATCGGCGGCGGTTGCCGCGTGCCGGGCGCGTGGCGGCTGCTCTACCGCGAGGGCGACGCCTGGAAGCCGGTGGCCACCGCCGACCCGCCCACGACCGAGCGCGACAGGTACAACACCATCACGTTCACGCCCGTTTCCACCTCCGCCCTGCGCCTGGAAGTGGACCTGCGCGATGGATTCTCCGCCGGCGTGCTGGAGTGGAAGGTGCGGTGATCGGCGCGGGTCCCTCCATATCCTTCCTATGGGTGAGCACGAGGAGGGCCCATGTTCCTGCGCATGATCTACGACGAGAAACTCGCCCAGGCCGCGTACCTCATCGGCTGCCAGCGCACCGGCGAGGCCATCCTCATCGATCCCGAGCGCGACATCGACCGCTACCTCGAACTGGCCCTCCGTGAGAAACTCCGTATCACCGCGGTCACCGAGACCCACATCCACGCCGACTTCCTCTCCGGCGCACGCGAACTCGCCGAGAAGACCGGCGCCCACCTCTACCTCTCCGCCGAGGGCGGCCCGGACTGGCAGTACCAGTGGCTCAACCAAAAGTCCACCGGCGGCCCGTACCCCCACACCCTCGTGCGCGACAGCGACACCTTCCGCGTCGGCAACATCGAGTTCAAAGTCATGCACACCCCGGGGCACACCCCCGAACACATCTGCTTCCTCGTCACCGATCGCGGCTCCGGCGCCGCCGACCCCATGGGCATCGCCACCGGCGACTTCGTCTTCGTCGGCGACGTCGGACGACCCGACCTTCTCGAGACCGCCGCCGGCGTCCAGGGCGCCAAGGAGCCCTCCGCCCGCGCCCTGTTCGACTCCATCCAGCGCTTCAACGCCCTGCCCGACTATCTCCAGGTCTGGCCCGCCCACGGCGCGGGCTCCGCCTGCGGCAAGGCCCTCGGCGCCGTCCCGCAGTCCACCGTCGGCTACGAGAAACGCCTCAACCCCGCGTTCCGCGCAGGACGCGATGAGGAGGAGTTCGTCCGCTTCATCCTCAGCGGCCAGCCCGAGCCGCCGCTGTACTTCGCCCGCATGAAGCGCGACAACAAGTCGGGCCGACAGTCCTGGGCGGCCTGCCCCGCCCCCGGCGCATCGACGCCGCCGAACTCAGGGCCGTCGATCCCCAGCGCAGCGCCATCGTGGACACCCGCCCGTGGGAGGCCTTTCGCGCCGGCCACGTCCCGGGCTCGATGTCCTTCCCGCTCTCGCGCTCGTTCAACACCGACGCCGGATCGATGATCGCCGAGGACGAACCGATCTATCTCATCGTCGAGCCCGCGCGCCTCGAAGAGGCCGTCCGCGACCTCATCCGCATCGGCCTGGACGACATCCAGGGCTGGGTAGACGCCTCCCAGGTCGAGGCCTTCGAGCGCGCCGGCGGCACGCTGGCGACGATCCCCGAGGTCTCGGCCCGCGAGGCCGCCTCCATGGCGGCCGACCACCTCGTCACCGTCCTGGATGTCCGCCGCGCCACCGAGCACGCCCAGGGCCACGCCCCGGGCGCCATCAACGTCGCGCACACGCGCCTCGCATCGCGCCTCGAAGAGGTGCCCCGCGACAAGCACCTGCTGGTGATGTGCCGCAGCGGCGCCCGCTCGGCCCGCTCTTGCGCCTTCCTGCGCCGAAAGGGCTACGAGGTGACCAACGTCCGAGGCGGCATGCTCGCATGGGAGCAGGAGGTCGGCGCGGCGTAACGTTTCGCCCAAACGCCCCTCCGGCGCGCAGCCCGAGGGCGCCAACGCGAGCCACGACGTGTACGAGATCTCGGTGGACCGTGCGCAGATGGACCCGGCCGCCATCCACGCCTTCCTTCGCACCGCCCATTGGAGCCAGGGCGTCCGGCGCGACGTCGTCGAGCGCGCCATCGCCCACAGCGAGGTCGCCGGCGCCTTCGAGACCGCTTCCGGCGCGCAGGTCGGCTTCGCCCGCGTCGTCACCGACTACGCCACGTTCGCCTGGCTGTGCGACGTGTTCGTCGCCGAGCCGCACCGGGCGCGTGGTCTGGCCCTTGGCATGATCCGGGCGCTCGAAGCCCTGCCATGCCTGCACGGCCTGCGCCGCTGGTGCCTCGCGACGCGCGATGCCCACGGGCTCTACCAGCGGCTCGGATACCAGCCCGTGGACCCGGACCGCTGGATGGTCCGACTCTCACCCCCGCACACGTGGCGCGAAGAAGGATGGCCCGCGTAACGTCCATCGCGATGGCCACCCGCCAACCACAGGCCCCGCCCGGCGCCGCCGTCTTCGAGGCCCGGGGCATCACCAAGATCTATCGCATGGGCGAGGTCGAGGTGCACGCCCTTCGCGGCGTCGATCTCGACCTCTACGCCGCGGAGATGGTCGTCCTGCTTGGTCCCAGCGGCAGCGGCAAGAGCACCCTGCTCAATATCCTCGGCGGGCTCGACGTGCCCACCGCCGGCGCGGTCCACTACCGCGACCACGACCTCACTCGCTTCGACGACGCCGCGCTCACCCGCTACCGGCGCGACCACGTCGGCTTCGTCTTCCAGTTCTACAACCTCATCCCCAGCCTGACCGCCGCCGAGAACGTCTCGCTGGTCACCGACATCGCCCGCGACCCACTCCCCGCCCGCGAGGCCCTCTCGCTGGTCGGCCTGGCCGACCGCGCCGACCACTTTCCTTCCCAGCTCTCCGGCGGCGAGCAGCAGCGCGTCGCCATCGCCCGAGCCGTCGCCAAGCGCCCCGAGGTCCTGCTCTGCGATGAGCCCACCGGCGCGCTGGACGTCAAGACCGGCGTGCTCGTCCTCGAGGCCATCACCACCATCAACCGCGAACTCGGCACCACCACCGCCGTCATCACCCACAACGCCGTCATCTCCCAGATCGCCGACCGCGTGATCTCCCTCTCGGCCGGCAGGATCGCCTCGGTCCAGACCAACGACCACAAGGTCGAGGCCGGCGCGCTGACGTGGTGAACCCATGACCAGCCTGCACCGAAAGCTCCTGCGCGATGTCGCGCGGATGTGGCCCCAGCTCGCCGCCGCGGCCCTGGTCATCGCCTGCGGCATCGCCACCCTCACCATGTCCCTCAGCACGGTCGCCTCGCTCGAACGTGCGCGATCCACCTTCTACGAGCGGTACCGCTTCCCGCACGTCTTCGCCCACGTCAAGCGCGCCCCCGACAGCGTGGCCGCCCAGCTCGCCGACATCCCCGGCGTGCTCCGCGTGCGCACCCGCGTCGCCGTCGAGGTCACCCTCGACGTCCCCGGCCTCGACGAGCCCGCTTCGGGCCGCATGATCTCGATCCCCGACCGCGCTCCCTTCGGCCTGAGCGAGCTGCACCTGTCGCGGGGCCGCCTGCCCGAGCCCGGACATCCCGGCGAGGTCGTCGCCAGCCAGGCCTTCGCCGAGGCGCACGGCTTCCAGCCCGGCGCAGAGATCAGCGCGGTCATCAACGGCCGCCTCGAGCGGCTCACCATCGTCGGCATCGGCCTCTCGCCCGAGTACGTCTACCAGGTCCGCCCCGGCGATGTGCTGCCCGACGACAAGCGCTTCGGCGTGTTCTGGATGCCCGACCGCGAGCTCGCCCCCGCCTTCGACATGGACGGCGCCTTCAACGACATCGTGATCTCCATCACCTCGCGCGCCAGCCTCCCCGACGTCCTCGCGCGCGTCGATCGCATCACCGAGCCCTGGGGCGGACAGGGCGCCCACGGACGCGATCAGCAGACCTCCGACCGCTACATCAGCGACGAGCTCAAGCAACTCCGAGGCATCGCCAAGCTCCCGCCCACCATCTTCCTCTGCGCCTCGGCGTTCATCCTCAACATCGTCTTCTCCCGCCTGGTCAGGAACCAGCGCGAGCAGATCGCCGCCCTCAAGGCGTTCGGATACGGGCGCTTCGCCATCGCCGCCCACTACCTCGAGATGGCCCTGCTGGTCGCCGCCGTGGGCGCCGTCGTCGGCCTGACCATCGGCTCACGCCTCGGCGAGATCGTCACCGCCATGTACGCGCGCTTCTATCGCTTCCCGGTCTTCGAGTTCCGGCTCAGCCGCCTCGCCGTCGTCATCGCCATCGGCGTCGGGCTCACCGCCGCCATGCTCGGCACGCTGGCCTCGGTCCGCCGCGCCGCGTCCCTCGCGCCCGCCGAGGCCATGCGCCCCGAGGCCCCGCCCGACTATCGGCGCACCCTGCTCGAGCGCCTCGGCCTGCAGCGCCTCTTCAGCCCCGCGGGCCGCATGGTCGTCCGCCACCTCGAGCGCCAGCCCCTGCGCGCCCTGGCGACCTGCGCCGGCATCAGCCTCGCCACGGCCGTGCTCATCGTCGGCAGCTTCGTCCACGGCTCGCTGATGTACCTGATCGGCTTCATCTTCTTCACCACCCAGCGACAGGACGTGACCGTGACGTTCGTCGAGCCCGCCTCGCCGCGCGCTGCCCACGAGGTGGCCGCCCTGCCCGGCGTGCTCGAGTCCGAGCCCTTCCGCGCCGTCGCCGCCAGGATCCGCGCCGGGCCCCGCTCGCGCCTCCAGGGCGTCACCGGCCTCCCGGCCCGGCCCCGCCTCAACCGCGTGGTGGACCAGGACGAGCGCCCGGTGCCGATGCCCCACAGCGGTCTGCTGCTCAGCGACGGCCTCGCCGACATCCTCGACGTCCGCGAGGGCGACATCGTCACGCTCGAGGTGCTCGAGGGCCAGCGCCCCACCCTCGATGTCCCCGTCGAGGCGATCGTCCGCACCTACGCCGGCACCGCCGCCTACATGGAGCGCAGCGCGATCAACCGGCTCATGAACGAGGGCGACGTCATCTCCGGCGCCGCCATCCGCGTCGACCCCGACGCGCGCGATCGCCTCTACCGCACCCTCAAGCAGACCCCGCGCGTCGCCTCGGTCAACATCAAGCTCGCCGCGCTCGACTCGTTCCGCAAGACCATCGCCGAGAACGTCCTCCGCATGCGCCTGTTCAATCTCACCTTCGCGAGCATCATCGCCTTCGGCGTCATCTACAACAGCGCGCGAGTCTCCCTGGCCGAGCGCGCCCACGAGCTCGCCACCCTCCGCATCCTCGGCTTCACCCGCGCCGAGGTCTCCACGATCCTTCTGGGCGAACTGGCCGTGCTCATGCTCGCCGCGATCGGCCCCGGCCTCCTCCTCGGACGCCTCCTGGCCGGCCTCGTCACCAACCTCCTCGGAGGCGAGACCGTCCGCATCCCGCTCATGATCCGCCCGAGCACCTACGCCTTCGCGGTTATAGTCATCGTCCTGGCCACCCTCGTGTCGGGCATGGTCGTGCGTCGCGGCATCGACCGGCTCGATCTCGTGGCCGTCCTCAAGACCAAGGGATAGACGTGGCCCGCACGATCCGGCGAATCCTCCTTCTCGCGCTGGCCCTGGCCGGCGCGCTCGCCATCACCTGGGCGCTCTGGCCCCGCCCGGCCGAGGTCGAGCTCGCCACGATCACCCGCGGCCAACTCCGCGTCACCGTCGATGAGGACGGCCGCACGCGCATCAAGGAGCGCTACGTCGTTTCCGCGCCGTTGGCCGGCCGCCTGGCGCGCGTCACGCTGCGCGAGGGCGACCGCGTCACCGCCGGCCAGACCGTCCTCGCCTCCATCCAGCCGCAGGACCCCTCGTTGCTCGATCCGCGCGCCCTGGCCGAGGCCCAGGCCCGCGTCCGCGCCGCACAGGCCGGGCTCGATCGCGCCGGCGCCGCCGTCGTCGCCGCCGACGCCGCCCTCGAACTCGCCCAGAGCGACCTCGCGCGCCTCCGCGAGGCGCAGCGCGACGGCGCGGCGGTCGACGCCGAACTCGACCGCGCCAGCGCCACGGAAGTCATCCGCACGCAGGAGCGCCAGAGCGCCGCCTTCGCACGCGACATCGCCAGGTTCGAGCTCGAGCAGGCCCAGGCCGCCCTCCTGCACGCCAGCCCCGATGCGCCCGCCCCCGCCGATCCGCCCGGCGCAGCGCGCTTCGAGATCCTCGCCCCCGTCAGCGGGCGCGTGCTCCGCGTCATCCAGGAGAGCGCCGCCGTGGTGCAGGCCGGCACGCCCCTGATCGAGGTCGGCGACCCATCCGACCTTGAGGTCATCGTCGATGTGCTCTCCTCCGACGCCGTCGCCATCCGGCCCGGCGCCCACGTCGGCATCGAGCGGTGGGGCGGAGATGCGCCGCTCGAGGGCCAGGTGCGGCTGGTCGAGCCCGCCGCGTTCACCAAGGTCTCGGCCCTGGGCGTCGAGGAGCAGCGCGTCAACGTCGTGATCGACCTGACCGACCCGCCCGGAGATCGCGCCGGCCTGGGCGACGGCTTCCGCATCGAGGCGCGGATCGTCGTGTGGGATGAGCCCGATGTCCTGCTGGCCCCCACCAGCGCCCTGTTCCGCCACGCCACGTCGTGGGCCGTCTTCGTCGTGGAAGGCGGTCGCGCGGACGTGCGCGATGTCACCATCGGCCGGCGCAACGACGAGTTCGCCGCGTTGATGCAGGGCCCGCACGAGGGCGAGCGCGTCGTGGTCTACCCCGGCGACGATGTTCGAGAGGGTGTCCGCGTCGTCGAAAGGCGATGAGGACATCCGGCGACGCATTGGCCGCGCCGAAAGCGCCACCAGCAAACCAATCCCGAGGCGGCGAGAAGTGGAGCGGAAGGGAGTCGAACCCTCGACCTCATCATTGCGAAGGACGGGGTCGCGGGCCCGCAAGGCCGTTTCTGACGCTATGGCGGGGGTTTGGGGCGTTTCAATCATTGCAAACCTTGCGCCGGATTGCGCCCGCTTGCGCGGTACAGCGCGGTTTTGACCGCGCTGATACGGGGCCTGAGGGGCCGCGAGGGACGGATCTCGATTGGGATGACTGAGTGGGGGTGGACGCTCCCCGAGCCGTCAGCAGCCCTGGGCGAACAGGTCGAGGTAGCCGAAGAAGTCGTCCGCGTCGAGGTCGCCGTCGTCGTCCATGTCGGCCCCGAGATCGCCTGCGGCGAAGAGGTCCAGGAAGTAGAAGAAGTCGCTCGCATCGACGGCGCCGTCGGGCCATGCCAGTATCGCCAAGGACCAGTACGCTGCCTTCATTTTGGCGCCCACCCGGGCGGCTCTGCGAAGCCCGGCGAACCAATCTCAGGGCTCCATGGAAACCCACCGTTTATCGACGCGTTAGTTCCGACCATCCAGCCAAAGACCACAGGGTACCTGTGTCCGCGTGCGGGGCCTTCAACGCAAATAATGCACTACCCATTCACTTTGATCTTTACTTGGTCGTAGAATGGAGCAGCCCCTGACTCATTACTTGTTAGATATCGGCCGTCGTCAATGTACCACAGGCTTGTGCCGGAGAGATTGTTCGTGCCGCGTACATACTGCACTACCGCAATCTTTGAGCAGCAGCTAGGAGCTTCACCAGTAAGAACCATTGTGACGGAGAAGCCTCGGAGTGTAACCAACTGATTGGGTCGCATCACCGTGTCCACGGCACAAGCTCCGAACCCGCTGTGATCATGATACCCAGGTCATCATGGGAGGCTTGGTTTAAGATAAAGAAAACTCACGCCGATGCGTGACTCGTTGACTACGGTGCCGTCCATAACCTTAACCATTTTCACTCGAGGTTGCGGCGAAGGGAAGAGCGCGACAAAACGCGGTAGCATCGCCTCTTCAGGACTATCGAGGCATAACTCTAGGTAGTGTCGTACTTCACGCGAATCAGAGTAGATCAGAATCCCAGACTCAGTATCTTGGACTGCAGATGGTGGAATTGTATATTGAATAATGTTAAGCACCGCTCCACCCCGACTCTGTGTGATGTAGGCGCTCTCCGCAATCACTACGGGGGCGCCGTGCAATGAATAGTAGTCCGCGATGCTCTGGCGCGTGCTGGTCATGACATGCAGCATAGTTGCAAGAAGCGCAATCAAGAGCAAGATGATGCCGCCCAACAGCTTCGTAGTCGCGCGATTCCAGCGGTCACAAATCATCGATTCTGCTCATCAAGGATCTCAATGACGCGGCGTCGCATTTCATCTCTAATCCACGATACATTCAACTCTGGTACTTTCGAGATGGCGTCACGCATTTGCGTCTGCTCAGATGGAGATAGCAGTTTGAGCTGACAGGAAAAAACAAGATTGCCAATGCAGTCCCATACGTCGTCGTCTCCCGGTCCATTCTTGAGCAAAGCGTTGCGCAAGTCGTTGTTAATGTGATTCAATGCCATGGCATGGGCAACACGGTGTCTCTTGAGCACCAAGAAATCTGCGGCAGAGTACACATCAAGTCCGTGGACGCGGCCGGAATGAAACTTTACAATCTGACGTATGCCGCCCTCGGCAACGCGACTATCGTACCGCCCAGCAAGATAATCGGCAAAGAAGAGCTGCCAGCCTCCATCTGAAATGTCCCGAACATCGCCGCAGGTGCCGTATTCTCCTAGCGAGTTAATTAAGGGCCGCATGAAGTCCGCGATGACGGCATTGAGCCATCGTTCGTTTGCTGCAACTGTGCCGCCTGCCGAGGTGCCACACGGGTTTGCGCATGCGATCGCGCCTTCGAGGATGCACGCTTGCGCGTCTAGAAACAGGGACAGGTCGCGGCGGTGTTCTGTTGAGAAATAAGTGTAGCTGTCATAGAACGCCGCGTGGATGCGTTGTAGTGGTGTCCAGTTGTGTCCGGGGCGATAAGTGAAATCAAGTAATGATGGAGGTGGTGGCGAGTAGTGCTTGATCAAGTCATCAAAGGGGTCTAGGCCGGAAGGATCAGCATAGCCATGTGGAGAGGCGTGGCCATACAAGTACAAGCTCATGCTTGAAACATAGCAAATTGGATCCCTCTCCCCCCACCTTCCCAGCTCGGGGAAGTACGTCCGGAACCGCACCGTGTACGTGCCATCGGTCGCGTTGAAGACGTACCCGTCGTAGCCGATGGGGTTGTCCGGACCGGCGGGGTCGGAGAGCTGTCCGAAGGCCAGGGCCGCGGTGGTCAGGGCGTCGGTCACCGCCTGGGCGTCGTCGGCATCCACGTCGCCATCTCGGTCGATGTCGGCGTCGGCGTTGTAGCTGCCGCTGGTGATGGCGATCGGGAAGCTCCCCGACAGGGCGTCCATGATGGCGTCGTCGGCCGAGTCCACGTCGCCGTCGCCGTCGACGTCCAGCGGCCACTGGTGCCGCGCCCGCCCGTAGGCGTCGTAGACGACCCGCTCGACCAGGTTGGCCGCGTCGTCGATCATGGCCACGCTGGAGAACTGTACGTCGGTGATGTGGAAGAAGGTTGCGTCCCCGGGGTCGTCGTACTCCCCGTCGGCGTCGGCGTCGATCCGCCGGCAGACGGCGTCGTCGATGTATCGCAGGCCCCAGAACTGCTGGGCGATGCGGTCGGGATCGAGGTCCTCGTCGTCGTCGATGTGCTCCTCGATGAGCTGCCACGCGGCCGAGTAGTACATGACCCGGGTCTGGAGGTCGCCTCCGACCAGCCCCTGGCGGACTGTCCGCCAGTGCAGGCCGTTGTACTCGTAGGCGGAGGGGTCGGCGGCGGGGGTGCCGGAGGTGCCCAGGGTGTCGATCCGGACCAGTCGGTTCCAGGCGTCGTGGACGTAGCGGGTGCCGGCCTGGTTGGCGGGGTTCTTGGTGCGGGTCAGGTTGCCCGCCTTGCCGTGGCGCAGATCCTGGGAGGTGGAGCTCACCCCCGAGGTATCAAGGTCGGTGATCTCATTGGCCGAGTTGTGAGCGCGGGTCTCGACCTCGTCGAACCACGCGTGGGTCTCGAGGAACCCCGAGGAACTGCCCGGGTCCGATTCGGTGGGGGCGATGGCGATGCGCGTGCGGTACGTCAGCCCGCGTTGGCTGTAGGCGGTCTGCGAGTACGCACCGCGGTCGGCCAGGGGCGTGTCGATGTCGTCGGGGACGTCGGCGAAGACCGAGAGGCTCGGCGTCCGATCGTCGTGAGCGGGGCAGAGCGCGGTCCATCTCGCCTCGCCAGTCTTCCGCAATCCGGCAAGGTTCGGCAGGAGTGAATCCAGCGTGATCGCCACGGCTAGAGGGTCTGCAGCGACTGGTACACGCCCGGGGGCAGCATCTCGCGCGAGGCCGCCCAGCGGAACACGCCGACGATCTGCGAGATGCGCGTGTTGACCGTCTGCCGGCACCAGGGCGCCCGGGCCCGCTCGCCGCCCTCGCGCCCGAGGATCATCGCGTCGCGGACCACCGACAGCGCCCTGGGGCCGAACGCGCCCGCGTCGGTCGTGCCGTAGCACTCGCGCAGCACGCGCAGCGCCATCCGGATGCCCAGCGCCGCCGAGCGGCTGTACTGCGCCTTGGCGAAGATCCAATACTCGGCGATCAGCGCGTTGACCGAGCGCGCGCGCTGCTCGCCCTCGGGCGGGTCGAGGGTGCGCGTCGCGTCGGCGTCGGACTCTGGGAAGCGCCGGCCCCTCGACTCCCACGCGGCCAGCACGCGGAAGTAGCGCTCCTTGCTCTCGGGCGAGCCGAACTCGCCCAAGCGATAGTCGCGGCGTCTACCCGTGGGCGCGTCGGTGAGCGTGACCAGGGCCAGGCCCTGGCGTTGTCGATACTTCGGGGGCGTGCGCATGCGCGGTCTCCCAAGGGGGCCCACAGCGCGGTGCGAAACCGCGCTGCGTTCGACCTTGTGTGCCGCACCGCCGACGCCGGCGGGTATCCGTAAACCCCGGATTCGGCGTAGTTTGCGTAGAAGTGGAGCGGAAGGGAGTCGAACCCTCGACCTCATCATTGCGAACGATGCGCTCTACCAATTGAGCTACCGCCCCAGTCGCAATCGGGGCCATTCTAGCCGCCGGCCCACAAGGCCGCGATCGTCAAGGGGCCCGCACGAACCGCATCGCCGGCGCCTTCGAGCGGCCCTGGATCACAAGATCCTCCCCCGCCTTGGCGAACGTCCCCGCCCCTTCCAGCAGGCGCGTGAACCGCCGCTCCAGCGTCATCGCCTCCGGCGGCCCGACCATCCGGGTCATGGCGATCTCGCCGATGCGAAACTCGCCCGAAGACAGCCCCGCCGGGCTCAGGCTGCCGTGCAGGCTGTTCACCCCGCCGGTCCCCGACACCGACCCATCGGGCGCCAGGCTCAAGGCCGGCCGGCGCGTGCCCTCTGGCAAACCCTCCAGCACGTCCTTGCCCTCGATCGCCGACAACTCCCAGTCCCCCCACAGCCAGAAGTCCGGTGAGGCCGCGTCCCCGGTCGGCGTGCCGCGGCACCCCCCCAGCATCGCCACCACCAACGCCAGCCCGAGCCAGGTCTTCCGCATGGTCGTCTCCTTCCGGTCCATCCTTGGCCCGCGCGCCCACCGGGTCCGTAACGCCCCCGCAACGAGCCGCATCCGCGCACGACAAACCCCAGCCGATCCCCCAACGTACGATGGAGCGATGGCCCGATTCGCTCGGCATCGCCGGCTGCTCGCGTGCCTGCTCGGGGCGTGCGCGATCGTCTCCTGCTCCAGGCCGGCCCCCGCGCCCGCCCGACGCGCTGTCGTGGTCACCATCCCCCCGCTCGAGGGCCTTGTCGAGGCGCTGGCCGCCGACTGCGATGTGCGCGTGCTCGTGACGCCCGGGGCCTCCGCCCACGGCTGGGAGCCCTCGGCCGAGGACATCGCCCGCCTGCGCACCGCCGACGCCGTCGTCATGATCGGCCTGGGCCTCGAGCCCGCCGTGGAGCACCAGGTCCGCGCGATGCCCGGCGTCTCGGAACGCACCATCGTCCTGGCCGACGAGATCGGCCTGCACGACGAAGCGCCGCACCCCGAACCAGACGACGAGCCGCACCACGACCACGGCGCGATCGACCCGCACATCTGGCTCGACATCGAGTCGGTCCGCGCGATCGTCCCCGCCCTGGCCATCCGCCTGACCGACCTCGCCATCGCCCCCGGCCCGGACATCGACACCGCGCGCGACGGACTGCTCAAACGCATCGACGACCTGGACCAGCGCTACGCCCAAGTCCTGGCCCCGTACCGAGGCCGATCGGTCATCACCAACCACGGCGCCTTCAACCGCCTGCTCGAGCGCTACGGCCTGCGTGTCGCGGGCGTGCTGCGCCCCATCGAGACCGCCGAGCCAAGCCCGCAGCATCTGGCCGAACTCGTCCAGGCCATCGGTCGCGACGGCGTCCGCGCCGTCTTCATGGAGCCCCAGGCCGATCCGCGCCCGGCGCAGAACCTTGCCAGGCAGACCGGCGTCGCGATCGGCACGCTCGATCCGCTCGGCTCGGGCGACTGGTTCGAGATGATGGACGCCAACCTCGAGGCGCTCGTCGCCGCGATGCGCGCCGGGGATGCCGGGTGAGCGTGAACGCGGATGTGCCCGACGCCGCGCCCTCTAGACTCCCGCACATGGCCGATTCGCCCGCCATCGACGCGATCGGGGTGACGTTCACGTACCCGGGCCAGTCGCGACCCGCCGTCGATCGCGTCTCGCTCCGCGTCGAGATCGGCGAGCGCCTGGGGATCCTCGGCCCCAACGGCGGCGGCAAGTCCACGCTGCTCAAGCTCGTCCTGGGCCTGCTCCGGCCCGACTCCGGATCGATCTCCATCCTCGGGCAGACCGCGCGCTCCGCGCGCGAGTCGGGCGTCGTCGGCTACGTGCCGCAGCGAATCGAAGCGCAGCTCTCCTTTCCCATCTCGGCGCGCCAGGCGGCATCGATGCCCGTGGCCCGGGCCGTTCCTCCTTGGAGGCCGCTGGCCCAGGAGGCGCGGGCGCGAGTGGACCGCTCGCTCGAACTCGTCGGCGCCTCGTCCTTCGCCGATCACCCCGTCGGCTCACTCTCGGGCGGGCAGCTCCAGCGCATCATGATCGCCCGGGCGATCGCCTGCGGCCCGCGCGTCCTGCTGCTCGATGAGCCCACCGTCGGCATCGACGTCGCCGGGCAGCAGCGTTTCTCCGACATGCTCAAGGGGCTGCACGAATCGCTCGGGCTGGCCATCGTCATCGTCAGCCACGACATCCGCGCCATCGCCGCGGGATGCGACCGCGTCGCCTGCCTCAACCGCACGCTGCACAGCCACACGGCCCCCCAGGGCCTCACGCCGCAGGTCCTCGCCGAGGTCTTCAGCCACGACCTCCGAGGCGCGTTCGGCGATGTCCACGTCGATGCGCACGCCGCGAGCGACTGCCACGATCCATCGCACCACCACCACGAGCACGCCCACCCGACGGAGCCGCCGGCGTGAAGACCATCCGCTACCTCACCGACCCCGCCCTCGCGCCGGTGTTCTGGCCGATCGTTCTCGCGGCCGTCGCCATCGCTCTCACCTGCGCCCTGCTCAGCCCCATCGTCGTCACCCGCCGACTCGCGTTCGTCGGGCAGGGTGTCAGCCACGCCGCGTTCGGCGGCGTCGGGCTCGCCTACGCCCTGGGCATCACCGGCGTCGGCGGCACACTCGCATCGGAACTCTCTCTGCTCGGCGTCGTGCTCGCCTTCTGTCTCATCGCCGCCCTGGTGATGGCCCGGCTCGGGCGCGATCGCGCGGGCGACGCCGACACGGCGATCGGCGTGGTGCTCGTCGCGGCGATGGCCGTCGGGTTCCTGCTGCTGCAGGTCGCCGGCGAGCGGGCCGTCGCGCTCGGCAGGCCCAAGCCGCCCAGCGTCGAGGCGGTGCTCTTCGGCTCGCTGACCAGCATCGGCCCCGTCGACGCCGCGATCGCGGGTGCGGTGCTGGCCGTCGTTCTCGTCGCGGCGTGGCTGTGGCGTCGGCCCGCGGTGTTCTGGGCGTTCGATGAGCCCGCGGCCGAGGCGTTCGGCCTGCGCGTGCACCTGATCCGAGACGGGGTCATGCTGCTGCTGGCCCTGTCCATCGTCACGACCATGCGCCTGGCCGGCGTGATCCTCGCGACGGCGATGCTCGTGCTGCCCGGAGCGATCGCGCTGCGCCTGAGCCGGCGCCTGGGCCCGGTCATGGTGCTCAGCGTCGGCGCGGGCCTGGTCGGCACGCTCGCCGGCCTGGTCCTGAGTTTCGAGCAGGGCCTCCAGACCGGCCCGAGCATCGTGGGCGTGCTGATCGTGCTGCTCGTGGGCAGCGCGCTGAGCGCACGCCTCTCGCACGGGCGTGCGCTGGCCGCCGCCGGGCCGGGCGCGCCCACGACTCCGAGGGAGACCAACGCATGAAGATCGAGCCGCTGCTGGCCGAACTCAATCGCCTCCGGCAGGATCTGGATGAGGACCCCACCGACATCGAGTGGCTCGCGCTCTACCACGCGTTCTGCTTCATCTCGTACAAGACGGGCGACTTCCAGAAGTACGTCGATGAGCAGGCATCCAAGGGCGCCTTCGACGCCTACCTCGACGCACGCGACGCCTGATCGCTACGGGCAGGCGCGCACGAATCGGTCCAGGAACGCGAAGAAGTCCTCGCTCCCGCGCCCCGGGGGCGCCGCGAGATCCGTGCACGGATCGCCAGTCGCGAACCCGTCGAGGAACGCGAAGAAGTCGTTGCCGTCCGACTGCCCGCCGCTGGCGTCCCAATCGCCGCACTGGCCGGGATCCACGCCGTCGCAGCCGCCCGCCTCGCCCGACCGCAGCGTGTAGTTGACACCCGTCTGCGCGCCGGCCGTGCCGGCCATCCGAACCGGAAAGTGTGTGCCAGCGCCGAATCCTCCGCCGGGGTTCCACTGCCATGCGTTGTCGGCCGCGCCACCGCCGACGCCGGGCGCGCCGCCCTGCTGCATGAACAGCGCCTGTCCGTGCGACAGATAGTCCAGCCGCGCATGGAACACCAGGAACACGGACCCGCCCGCGGTCTGCCCATCGAACCGCGTCACGAAATCCGCGCCGTCGTAGAGCCCCGCGCCCGGCACACTCGCGCACACCTGCGCGCCCGTGTACGCCGCGGTCCCGGGAAGCCCGGTGCCGTTGTCCTCAAACACGCGGCATACCACGTCCGTCGCGCCTGCCGGGTCGATGGTGCCGATGCCCCGCGAGCGAAACTCGCCCAGAGGCGCGCTCGGCCACTGTGCGTCCTCAATGATCGCGACGTCGAACGCATCGAGCACAGGCTCAAAGTCCTGCCCGAGGCTGGCCCCCTGACCCCGCCCGTCGTACTCCAGTTGCGCGAGAATCCCCGGCTGCGCGATCGCGCCGGGGCAGGCCGCCCACACCACCAGCGCTACACCCCCAGCAGTTCTCGGCCTCACCGCCGGACCCTCCCGCGGACCATCCACACAGACTACCGCCCAGAGCCCGTCCGGAGGCGCGAAACCCGCGCCGCCGACGGAACTTCGTTGTTGCGGCGGCGTACAGATTCTCGATAATGTCCCCATCGCGTCACGACGCCTGGCCCCCGGCCCGGAGAACCCGTGCCAGGCCCGGCGCACGAACGCGACGACCGATGCGACGCATCGGGCGGTGTGCCCCGGGTGACGGCCCGGGGAGAAGGAGTCCGGCGGCGGGGAGTGCAAACCCGTGCCGGCCGGAGTGGCCCTTGGCGAAGGAGGTGATCCAGTGAATCAGGACTCTTGCACGCAGGGGCTGTGCCGCTAGAGCGGCAGCCGACGGGTCCGCCGTCAGGCGCAGCCCGCAAGGTCATCTCCTACGGACGATGACACAATCCGCCGCCGGTCCGGGTGTCCGGGCCGGCGGCTCTTCTTTGCGCGCCACTCCGCGCGGGCTCCAATGATCCCGCCATGCCCGACGCCCCGACCATCGATGACCTGCGCGATGCCGTGCGCATCGTCCGCGAGATCGCACACCGCACGCCCGTCATCACCTGCCGCGCGATCGACGACCTCGTTGGCGCATCGGTCCACCTCAAGTGTGAGAACCTCCAGCGGGTCGGCGCCTTCAAGATCCGGGGCGCCTTCAACGCCATGTCCCGACTGGGCGACGAGCAGCGCCGGCAAGGCGTCATCGCCTACTCCTCGGGCAACCACGCCCAGGCCGTCGCGCTCTCGGCGCGAACCCTTGACATCCCGGCCGTGATCGTCATGCCCTCCGATGCGCCGCGCGTCAAGATCCAGGCGACGCGGGGCTACCTCGAAGCAACCCGAGGCGAGGTCGTCCTCTACGACCGCGCCACCCAGTCTCGCGAACAGGTCGCCCGGGAGATCGCCACCGCGCGGGGACTGACGCTCATTCCGCCGTACGACCATCCCGACATCATCGCCGGGCAGGGCACCGTCGCGCTCGAACTGTTCGAAGAGACCGGCCCGCTCGACTGGCTCATGGTCCCCTGCGGCGGTGGGGGCCTGCTCTCGGGCTGTGCCATCGCGGCCAACGCGGTGTCCCCCGCCTGCAAGGTCGTGGGCGTCGAGCCCGACGCGGCCGACGACGCGGCCCGCACCTTCCGCACCGGCGCGCTCCAGAGCGTCCGCAACCCCGACACCATCGCCGATGGCGCGCGCACGCCGAGCCTGGGCGCGCACACCATGCCGATCGTCTGCGCGCTGGCCCACGACGTGATCACCGTCAGCGATCGCGAGATCGTCGCCGCGATGCGGACGCTGATGGAGCGGGCCAAGCTCGTCGTGGAGCCGACGGGCGCGCTGGGCCTCGCCGGGGCGATCGGGCTGGCGCGCCAGGGCCGCCCCGGCATCGCCGGCTCGCGCATCGGCGTCGTCCTGAGCGGGGGCAACCTCGAGCTGGAGCGGCTGGGCGAGTATCTCGCGCTGGAAGTCTGAATCGGGCTTGCCCGGCACTCCCACAAAGTAAACGACGGGCGAGCCAGAAGGCCCGCCCGCCGCGTGTTGCCTGAATCAGGCGATCGTCAGATCGCTGGGATTACGGGCAGGGAATAACGAAGAGGTCCAGGTACGCGAAGAAGTCCTCGCCGCCGAGGCCGGCCGGGGCCGCCAGGTCAGCGCAGGGGTCGCCGTTGGCGAAGCTGTCGAGGTAGGCGAAGAAGTCGGTGCCGTCGGCCTGGCCACCGGAATTGTCCCAGTCTCCGCAGCCGTTCGGATCGGGGCAGCCGCCGCCCTGCTCGCCGCAGAGGATGAAGTTGACGCCGATCGCGACGGTCGAGCCGCCGGAGGCGAACACCTGGAAGTGCGTGCCCTGGCCGAACCCGCCACCCGGGTTCCACTGCCAGGCGTTGTTCGCGAGGCCGCCGCCATTGTCGTGCGCGCCGGCCTGCTGGAAGAAGTAGACCTGCCCGAACGTCGTGAAGTTCAGGGAGGCGTCCCACGTCACGAAGCCAGCGCCGCCCCCGGCCGCCTGACCGAGGAAGTTGGTGATGCAGTCGAGACCGTCATAGACGCCGTTGCCGGCGGCCGTCGCGGCCTGCTGCACGCCCGTGTAGGTGCCCTGGCCGGGGAAGCCCGAGCCATTGTCCGTCCACAGCTCGGCATTCACGTCGGTGATGCCGAAGGGATTGCCGTTGCCGAAGCAGGTCGAACGGAACTCGGTCACGTTCGAGGCGGCAAAGTTCGTGTCCTCGAGAACCTCGGTGTCGTACGCATCGAACGCCGACTCGAAGTCCTGGCCGGCGCTGGCCCACGTGGCCACACCGTCATAGGTCAGAGACTCAACAACCGGTCCACGGGCGACCGAGGCGCCGCCGGCGACGCCCTGCGCGGACGCGACGGGACGAGCCGCAGCGCCGAGCTTCGACTTCAGGGTCTGGCCGTTCGCTGCGGCGGCGAGGCCGAGCGCGCAACCGGAAACCAACGCGATCTTCATCTTCATGTCTTCGCTCCTAAAAAAGCCTTCTCTCAGCACCCGACTGGGTGACCACGACTCCCCCGGTACCGAGTGGTCACGCGCACCCTCCGGAACCGGTTACATGCCAAGAACGAATATACACCCCTATCGATCCCGCGCATAGCCCTTTTGGGGGTCCTGACGGATTTTTCCGCATCACCCGCGCATCTCGAAAGCGTTCTCGAACCAATCAAAATGCTATCATTCGGGCGATCCGTGCGCGAAACCCGCTTCGCTCACCCAGATTATCAGGATTCCCATATCCAGATTAAGCCCGCCACCCGCCAGCGATCCGCCGCCGATGCACTCGCCCGGTACAGTCCCGGCCCATGAGCCACCCACCAGCCCATGATGGCCCGTCCGGCGGGCGGGCCTTGGGCGTCCTGACGGTCGTCATGACGCTGGTCGGCTGGTCGAGCGTGCCCCTCTTCCTCCGCCATTTCTCCCACTCGATCGACGCCTGGACCAGCAACGGCTGGCGATACGGTGCCGCGGCGGTCTTCTGGCTGCCCTGGCTGATCGTCGCGATGCGGGCCGGCCTCACGGCGGGCGTATTCCGCAGCGCGATGGTGCCCACGCTGTTCAACGCGGCGGGCCAGGCCGCCTTCACCAGCGCCCATTACCTCATCGATCCCGGCCTGCTCACGTTCGGCCTGCGCGTGCAGATCGTCTTCGTCATGGTCGGCGCCGCGGTCATGTTCCCCGCCGAGCGGCGGGTCGTCCGCTCAGGGTGGTTTGTCGCGGGGCTCGCCCTGCTGCTGGTCGGCACCGTTGCGACCATCATCACCGACGACCAGTTCGGGCAGCGCAACAACGCGCTGGGCGTGGGGCTCGCGATGATCGCGGGCGTGTTCTTCGCGGCGTACGCGCTCTCGGTCAGGCGGTTCATGTCGCGCTACCCCGCCGTGCTGTCGTTCAGCGTGATCAGCCAGTTCACCGCGGCGATCATGGTCGCGCTCATGCTCGTGCTGGGCGATCGCGCCGGGGCGACCGCGATCACGAGGCTGGACGGCGCCAACTTCGCGATGCTCATCGCGTCGGCCCTGATCGGCATCGCGCTGGGCCACGTCTTCTACTACCTGGCGATCCAGCGCCTTGGCGTGGCGGTGTCGTCGGGCGTCATCCAGCTCCAGCCGTTCCTCGTGGGCGTGGGCGCGGCGATCCTCCTCAACGAGCCGCTCCTGCCGGCGCAGTGGCTCGGCGGCACGTGCGCCGTGCTCGGGGCCGCGATCATTCTGTACGCCCAGGCCCGCCTGACCCGGCGCGGCCCGCGCGCATCGAGTTCGCCCAAGGCCGGTGGTTCGGCCGCGGAGCCTCCAGAGGTCCGCGAGGCCCGCGCGTAGGACCGCCGCCTAGTCGAGGCCGATCGCGCTGCCGATCGCCGGGCCGAACTTGACGATCAGGCCGGCGAACACCACGGACACGATCGAGATCAGCTTGATCAGGATGGTTCAGTTGACGGGCCGGAGGTGTCCTTGAACGGAGGCCGACGGTGTCGCCCACGACGGTCGCCTGTGGTCGTCCGAGCCCTTGCCGTAGACGTACTGAGCCCTTGGCGTCGCGGATCGCGTCCTGCGCCAGATCGCACGCGTGTCAGCCCGGGCAGCAATTTGTACGCACCCGGCGTTGTTGACCATGTCGTCGGCGTGGTGATCCGGCCGTAGGACTCCCAGCAACTTTGGCGTTGTCCCACGCGCCGCCGAAAGCGGGCTGCGAAGATCGCCGCCGGCAGTTTTCCGGGAGGTCAGCCTGCCCGCGAGCAGGCCCAGCGATGCCCGGCATCGCTCAGCAGCAGGCCCACCGCGATGGGCACGGTGATCGCCAGCAGCGACGATGACCCATCCGCTGCGCTCCGGCGAGTCGATCGACACGCAGTTCGCATAGTCCGGGTACTACTTGCCTCGAACTCATACTTCGCCAGCCATACGCCGGATCGGCGATCTGCTCTCGCTCATGGCCCGCTGCGGAACGCTCGCGTATCTTTGCCGAATCGCCGGCGGCACCGCGCATCATGGCGTACGTCGCGCGTCCGACCGCGTTCATCGCCAGCGCGCAGAAGCAGGAACGCCAACAGCACACTGATGAAGTACGCGCCCAGGAGCTTTGATTGGCCAGCGAGACGTCGTAGAACGCCAGCACGTCCCTGCAGCGTGCTGTTGCGCGTCGAGATGATCTGGTTGTAGTCGTAAGCATCGCCTGCGGAGGCGCGAAGATCCTGCCGCCAGGTGCGGATCGGTCGCGTCCACCGCCGCCCGGAACACCTGGAAAGTGCGGAAATGTACGCAGGGCATCGCGGACATCTGCGATTGGTCCACGGCCATGCTGCTGTCCAATTGTTGCCGTTGTCCGGGCCCGTCCTGATGCACAGCGCAAACTTGCCGTGCTCCTCAGACCGCGTGAGCCCCTCGGAAGGTGCGTACGACGCCCTGGCGATACGTCTATTTCTGCGTCGATCTGGTCTGGTCGACGCCCGTACGTGCTGCGGAACAAGCTGCCAGCTGCCGCTGGGAGCTGATCGCAAGCCCCTTGCCTGTCGCTGCGGTCGTGTTGCCCAGCGAGTTTGAGCGCCGGTCTGCTCTGGCGGACGGGGGGGCTGGCTGGTCATCTCGGCGTTGCTGCCGCTTCGGCGTTGTCGGCGATCGGGCCCAGGCGTCGGTCAGTGAGGGCGATTCAGCGTGCTGAGCATGCCCACCGCGGTGATCCCCACGCCGCAAGAAAGCCCCATCAGGAGTTCGTTGCCGCCGCAATGAACGCTGCGAGGATAAGTGACGACGACGGTGACTGGCGACGCCCAGGTTGATTTCGCGCTCGGCGATACCAGCGATGATGACTGTGGTCATTCCCGTCAGCCTGCTCGGCGATCCGCTGCGTGGGCTTTGTGTTCGTACGAGGTGTAGTACTGGTCGCACAAGCGATCACCAGGCCGGCGCCCAGACCTGACACGATCGAGAGCCCCAGGCTCCCCACCACCGGAACGGCAGATTCCAGCCGTCGGTGGGCGAGCCGATCAGCACGTACAGCAGGCCGAACGCCGCGAGCACGATCAGGCCTGACGCCACGCACACGCCCCTTTGTGCAGGCTCCCTTGAGCAGCGCGCGAAGCTGGCCTCCTTCGCCCTAATCGGTGAAGATGCCCGCGATCGAGCATGGATGCTCCACGCTGCCAGCACCAGAGGCGCCGCCGCCAGCAGCATCGCCAGCGTCACGTCAGCGGGTTCACGCTGCGTCCTTGATCGTGAACGTGCCGCGGCGGCCCCAGCCGCCATCGTTGCCAGGATCGAGCCGTACTGACGACTCGTAGAGGTCCGCGCCCATGCCTGCCACGCCGCCGACGTTGTCGCCCACGTTATCGGCGATCGTCGCCGGGTTGCGGGCGTCGTCCCTGGGAATGCCTGGCCTGACCTGCTGGACGAGGTCCGCGCTGACGCCGGTCAGCCTCGGTGTAGATGCTGCCGCCTACGCGGGCGAACAACATGCCTGCGTGTCGCGCCCATGCCGCCGAAGCCTCGCTACGATCGTCGTGAGATCTCACGTCCGCGTCCATCGCGTTGAAGATGAAGAACCACGCCGACGCGTCCAGCAAGCCGCAAAGCCCATCACGTTCAGGCCTCCATGACCGCCCTGGATCGAATGCGACGGTCAGGGTCTCATTGAGGCTCTGCTTGGCGGCGGCCGCCGTCCGCGCGCTCGCGTTGGTCGCCATCCGCATGCCGAACCAGCCGCACAACCCCGACAGGAAGCCGGCGATCGGCACGCCCATCATCGACTGCCACGGCTGGAGCTTCATTGCCGTGAGCAGCCCCAGGAACACCACCAGCGCCACGAACACCCCGCCCACCACCTTGTACTGGCGGGTCAGGTAGGCCATCGCGCCCTCTCGAACCGCCCCGGCGATGCGGATCATCTCCTCGTCGCCCTCGCTCTTCTTGAGCACCGACGACGCGAAGACCCGGGCCATCAGGAGCGCTGCGATGCCGCCCACGGGCGCCACGAAGTACGCCGGCGGGATGGCATCGATCGTTGCGAGAACCGGGCCGGCCGCGGTGAGCATGGCTTTCGCCTCCCCAGAGCAGTGTTCAAGAGCAAAGTTCGGTTCAGAATCGGCACTCGCCCGCCCATGGCAACAGGCGCGGGGGCGCGGCGAGGGCCGACAGGATAGCCCCCAGATCGCCGGCCGTGACCCCTTCGGCCCGATTTCCGGGCCCAACGGAGACGCCCGCCCCACGAGCGGGACGGGCGTGAAGAGTGGACGCGGTTTCGGCTCCTAGCGCGGCGGCCCGCTGGGCCGGGTCGGACGCGAGGGCCCGGAGGCCTCGCGGATGCGGCGGTTCGTGGCCTTGCGCAGATCCCGGCGACGACGCTCCGAAGGCTTCTCGAAGAACTCCTTGCGTCGGATGTCCTTTGTCAGGCCTTCTTTCTCGCACAGCTTCTTGAAGCGCCGCATCATCTGCTCGACGCTCTCGCCGCCGCGGGACTTGATTCGAATCGCCATTCGCTTCCTCGCAAAGACCGGGGCGCCCTGCCGCCGGGACCGCAAGTAAAGGCCTCCCCATCGAGGGGATCAAGCGGATGGATCGATGGGGCCGCCTACGCCCGGGCCAACTGCCCTCGGGGCGACCGCAGGTCGGCCATGCGCGCCTGCAGGCTCCGTCCCGGACAGACCGTCGCCCGCAGCTCCTGGTGCGTGTACACCGAGCGAAGAGGCACGCGGAACCGGCTCATCTGGCTCTCGAGAAACGACGCCAGCGCCCCGAGGGACTCGGCCGTGGGGCGTTGTTCCTCGAAGTTCCCCAGCAGCATGATGCCGAGATTGCCGGGGTTGTTGTCCTTGACGTGGGCCCCCTGGAGCGTCACCGGGCGGCATTGGTAGATGCGTCCCGCCGGATCGATCGAGTAGTGGTATCCGATGTCCGCCCATCCCTGCCCGACGTGCGCCCGACGGATCGACTCAAGGCGACTCATCGCATCCGCCCGCGAAGAGGACGTAAACGCGTTCATCCCGTCATGGTGCACGGTGATGCGCGTCACGCGCCCCATCGGATCCGCCAAAGAAGGATTCGGGCCGGCAGATGCCCACGACCGACGGAGGATCACTCCCGACTCGCCGGTGTCAACCTGCTGGCGGCTCTCGCGCCAGTGATCGAGCGCTTCTCGCCCCGGGGTGGGCTCCAGGGGCCGCGTCGTCGCCGGCTCGCCCGGCAGTGGATCGCCGACCGACCCGTAGGCAGACTGCCGCTCGCGAGAGGCGCAACCCGCAAAGGCCCCAACCAGCGCCATTCCCCCGATCGCGGCGAAGCAATCACGACGTGACAGATTCTGACTCACGCCTTCTCCATCGGCTTTGTGCGACCTTGCGGTGCACTTGCCTCGCTCGCCGCCGCTTTCGACAATGGCCGATGGTATCAGACCACGTCTCGGGGCGTCGGCGGCTCGCCGGGGGTCCGGTCGTCAAAGAGAAGGAGACACCCGATGAACTGCGCTTGTGTGCGCTGTTACAGGTACGCCGCCCTCTTGATCGTCGGCTCGCTCGCGACGGTCGGTCTCGCGATGCCGTGGGATCTGTCTCCGGCTCCTCGCACCGGTGCTCCCAGCCTCCAGGTTCCGATAACGGCGCCGACGATCTTCGCCAACGCGACCGCCGCGACGCTCTCGGTCGAACCGACAGATTCTCCCCCGCCCGAGTCGGACTCGAGCGCCGAGCCCGATCAGGACGCACGGAGCCTCGACCAGGGCGAGGGATTCCGGTGGCCCAGGTTCCTGACGGGCTGGAAGCGCCGGGTGGAGTTCGGCGCCAATGGGGCCGAGGGCAACGTCTCGAGCAACAGCGTCCGAACCTCGCTCTTGACCACGCGCAACACGCCCGAGACCGAGACCACCGTTCGCATGCAGTACCTGTTCGCTACCCGAGAAGGGAACACGACGCAGAACCGATTCGACGCCTCGATGCGCTACGACAACCTGCTCCCCAAGTCCGACTGGCGCACGTTCCTGACTGCGACGTACGAATCCGATCAGTTCCGCGACTGGGACCACCGCGTGGGGGCCGGGGGCGGGTTTGGCTACCAGGCGTACAAAGACGAGTCCACGAGCCTGCTGGCGCGCGGCGGCGTCAACCTCTCGCGCGACTTTGGCGGGCTCGATGAGGACGTGCGCACGCAGGCCATCCTCGGCGTCGATGTGACGCACACCATCTCGCCGCGTCAGAAGCTCACGGCCACGCTCGATGTCTTCCCCGACCTGACCTCCGCCGGCGACGTGCGGGCCAACGCGAGGGCGACGTGGGAGTTTCTCATCGACCCCGAATCCCGGCTCAGCCTGCGCCTGGGGGGCGAGGATCGGTTCGACACCTCGGCCTCGTCCAAGTCCAAGCGCAACGACCTGACCTACTTCGCGGTGCTCGCCTTCGAGTTCTGATCGCCCGCATCCGATCCCGTGTAGCATGCGCCCATGCCCGTCGGCGTGCGCACGTGCCTCTGGCTTCGGGAGGATCAGGCGTCGCTGGCCAGGCGCCTTGTCGATCTGGCCTCGCTCGAGCCGGTGCTGGCCGGCTCCCCCCGCCACGCCCGCTCGCGCGCCGTGGCCGATGCGCTGGGCATCCCCGCGGCCGACGACCTCCGCGGTGTGCTCACGAGCGCCGACGTCGACGCGGTGATCTTGCTCGCCACCGAGGGGCTTGCGATCGATGACGCCGCGTCGGATGTCACGGCGATCGCCGCGGCCCATGCGCGCGGCGTGCGGCTCGTCTCGCTCGAGCCGGTGCCCGCGTCGGCGCTCGAGTTCGCCTCGAGCGCATGGTCGCGCTGGAGGCAGGCCGCGCTGGGTGCGACTGAGCCCGTGCAGTTCGTGCCTCGCCTTCGCGTAGGCGAGGCATTCGTGGGCGCGGCGGAAGTGCTCGAGTCGTTCGGCCCGCCGCGGACGCTGTCGATCGAAGCGATGGCCCCGCCCCAGGCCGGCTCGCTGGGCGCACGCCTCTTTTCCTCGCTGGACCTCGCGCTGGGCGCAATGGGCGAGCCCGAGACGATTGACGCGTCGTACGCGCCCGCGCAGCGCGCCGGCTCGCTGGTGCCCCAGGCCGGAGACTCGCTGCGCGATCTTGAGGGCGAGATGCTCGCCCTGTTGCGCTACGAGGACGGCCGGCACGCCTCGATCATCGCGAGCAACGTCGCGGGGGGCTGGCGACGGCGCGTCACCATGCTCGGCGCGGAGGGCCGGATTGATCTGGACGATCGACACTGGGTCTGGACCAACGCATCGGGCCAGGCAGTTGACGGCGGAGGACGCCGCGATGCCTCCGACGGAGTCGAACGAAACGAGAATGGCGAGGCGCTCGCCGCCGAGGCGATCACCGACCATCTGAGGCGCGTGTTCCGGCGAGACCCCGGCGAATCACCCATCGACCTCTCCACGCTGCTCGCCACCGCGCAGGCCGCCCTGCTGAGCGCCCGCACCGGCCAGCCCGAGCGTCCGGCCACGATCCGTCGCATGACCGCGGCGGGCTAGCCCCTTCGTCGCTCCGTCGCTTCGCCGCTAGCCTGTTGCCCATGTGCGGCATCGCCGGCATCCAGCGAACGCACGACCCGCGCCAGGGCCTGCCCAGCCACGTTGAGTCCATTCCCGAGGCGTGGCTTGACATCCTCGATGAGTCGATCAAGCACCGAGGCCCGGATGGACGGGGCCGCTTCCGCCAGCGCGTCGCCCGGCCCGATGGGACCGTCATCGACGTTGCGCTCGTGCACCGCCGCCTGGCGATCATCGATCTCTCCGCCGCCGCGGCCCAGCCGATGGTGATTGGAGCCCAGACACACAGCGCCGGGAGCGGTTCACCCGCCAGGGCTTCAGCGTCTGACCCGTCTCTTCCCGATCTCACCCTCGGCCCCCTGATCGCCCGCGAGGACGCTTCCTACCAGCCCATCCGCGCTCACGTCTGCCCGCGCTGCCGCGAACTCGGCCAGGGCACGCTTGCGGTCGTCTTCAACGGCTGCATCTACAACCACCGCGACCTGCGGAAGCAGTTGCAGGCCTCGGGCCACGAGTTCTTCACGGACCACAGCGACACCGAGGTGCTGCTGCACGGCTGGAGTGAATGGCGCAACGGGCTCACCGGCCGAATCGAAGGGATGTTCGGGCTCGCAATGTGGGACGCGTCCGAGGGGGATGTGCACCTCGCACGCGACCTCTTCGGAGAGAAGCCGGTCTACGTTGCCACGCTTGACGGCGAAAGCACGGCGTTCGCAAGCTCGGCCGCTCCGCTCATTCGCCTGCGAGAGGCGGGGTTTGGCCGCGTCGCGCTCTCCGCGGAGCCGTTGGTGGAGTGGATCGCCTTCGGATATGCGCCATCCGCCACGCCGGTGCTGGGGATCCGTCAGCTCGACTCGGGAGAACAGGTCAGTTCCAACGGAGGGTGCGCCCGACTGTGCGCAACATCTCTGGACGCTCGAACACGCACTCGGCGATTCACCCACGAGTTTGCGCCTCTCGATGGGGGGCTCTCGCGCATGACTGGCGTGATCGAGCAGGCGATCGAGGCCGCTGTCGGCAAGCGGCTGGAATCCGATGTACCCCTTGCCTGCTTTCTCTCCGGAGGGCTCGACTCCTCGCTGGTTGCGAGGGCGGCCATGAGGCGGGCTGGCGCACTGACGACGCTGTGCGTCCGCATGCCCGACGAGGCGTACGACGAGTCCGCATACGCCCGACGCATCGCTGGCATACTCGGTTCGGATCATCACGAGATCGAGACAAGCCCCAATCCCGCTGAGGACCTCGTGGGCCTGATCGACGAACTCGGGCTGCCGCTCGGCGACAGCTCGTTGCTGCCCACTCATTGGGTCAGCAGGGCCGCGGCCGAGAGAGTCGGAGTTGCAGTCGGCGGCGATGGCGGCGATGAGCTCTTCCTCGGTTACGAGCGGTATTCCGTCGCGGGTGATCTCTTGCCCGTCCGGGCTGTCGCGCTGCTCACGCTCGGGCTCTCACCCCACCTCTTCGCCCGGCGCAATCCCAAGTCAGCGTCAGACAAGGTGGCCCGCTTGCTCACCGCGGCCAAACAGCGATCCTACCGCTCCCTGCTCGCAATCCACCAACACCCTGACCTCCGCCGACTGCTCGGACGCGCTTCGCGCACGTGTCGTTGGGATGACAGGGCCAACAACGTGCGCCTCGCCCAGCGCTACGACCTCGACCGACACCTCCCGGGCGACTTGCTCCGCAAGGTCGATACCGCGAGCATGTCCTGTGCACTCGAAGTGCGGAGCCCCATGCTGGATCGAGACATCGCCGAACTCACTCTCCGCATGAGTTCCGAGCGCCTCCGTAGCGGACGGCTCAACGCCGTGGTCTCGCACGCCCAGCGCAAGGGCCTCCTCCGCCAGGTCGCGCGCAAGTACTTCCCCGCCGACATCGTGGATCGGCCCAAGCAGGGCTTTGCCATCCCCATCGGCGAATGGTTCCGCACCGACCATGGCGGCATGCGCCAACTGCTCTACGACCACCTCGAATCCGTCGACCCCTTCCCGGGACTGGCCGATGCGGGCGTCACCCTCAACATGGGCTTCATCCGCCGCATGCTCAGGGAGCACGACGCCGCCGGCGAGCGCTCCATCAACCCCTGGCACGGGCGCGACCACTCCCAGCGCCTCTACATGCTGCTGGTAATGAGCATCTGGAGCAAGTGGCTCGCGAGCCTGCGGCAACTCGTGTAGATGCGCTCAGCCGCCGACCACCGTCTCCACCCACGTCCCATCCCCGCCGATCCGCACGCCGCACGCCGCGGGAATCACGCACACCCCGCCCCGCGCCAGCCGCACCACCTCGCCCCCGCCCTCGAACTCGATCTCGCCCTCCACGCACGCCGCGATGCGGCACGCCCCCGCCGCGCTCGCGCCTCCGCCCATTCGCCAGCGCATCGTGAAGAACGGTGTGGCGCACAGGAGATCGCCGTCGGCGCGCCCCACACTCGCACGCGGGGGCTCGCTCCCAAACTCGATGCATGCCATCGCCTCATCGATGTGCAGCTCCCGCCGCGCCCGCCCGTATTCCCTCACCCAGTCGTACACCCGAAAGGTCGTGTCGCTGGGCGTTTGCACCTCCAGGACCAGCACCCCGGCGCCCAGCGCGTGGATCGTGCCGCTGGGCAGCAGGTGACACGCTCCCGGAATCGCCGGCTCACTGGCCAGCAGCGCGGGCACACGCTCCCCTCCGCGCGCCGGCTCCTCGCGCCGCGCGGACACCTTATCACCCACCGACCCCGCTCGCACCGCCCGTTCGAACCGCTCGCGGGTCACGCCCTCTTTCAGACCCTTGTAGATCTTGCCGCCGGCCTCGGCCTCCATCACCACCCACGCCTCGGTCTTCAGGTGCGCCCCCGCGTGCGCCCGTGCATACGCCTCCGAAGGATGCACCTGCACGCTCAGGTGCTCGCGCGCGTCGAGAAACTTGACCAGCAGGGGGAAGCCACCCTCCGCGCTCGGGCGAGCGCCGCCCAGCAGCCCCGCGCCCCACGCCTCCATGGCCTCGTGCAGCGTCCGTCCGCGCATCGAGCCGTTGGCGATCACCGACCTCGCCGCCTCACCCCCGCCCCCGCCGATGCTCGTCGTCTCGAGGTCCGCCACCTCCCACGATTCGCCCACCATCGCCCCGGGGCGCACCGACTTCCCCAGGCCCGCAAGCCGGATTCCGCCCCACACCTTTTCTTTCAGGATCGGCTCAAAGACCAGCGGATACGCCACGGTCACGAGCCGTTGGGCGGACCCAGCGACATCCCGTGGATCTGCGCCTCAAACACCACGCGATCGCCCACGATCCCCTGCGTGTCACAGATGAAGTGCCGCCGACCGAACTTCACGTCGCGGCACAGGATGTACAGGTCATCCCCCGGCGCCGCCATCGACCGGAAGGCCGCCCGCTCGATCCGCAGGAACGCCGCGATCGTCACTTCCTTCTTCCGCGAGTTGAACAGGTAGCACGCCAACTGCGCCGCCGTCTCCACCTGCATCACGCCGGGATAGAGCGGCTTGCCCGGGAAGTGCCCGGGCACCCAGAACTCGTCGTCGCGGATGTGCTTGATCCCAATCCCGCGAGACTTGTCGGCGTTCTCCCACACGATGGCATCGAGCAGCGCCATCTCCCCGCGATGCGGGTTGTACTTCGCGATCGCATCACGATCGCGCATCTTCGCCGACAGGTCGATGCCCGCGAGGTCGAAGAGCAGCCCGTTCGTTGCCGGGTTCACCGTTTCGGTCTGCGACGATGCCGACGACATGAGAGCCCCTAGTCCTCCTTGCGAAGCTCGAGGACCTGCTTGCGGACCTCTTGCGCGGCCTCCTTGATCTCCTGCATCACTTGCCGCACGCGCGTCCCCGCCGCCTTGTTGCCGCCCTCGGCCTTCGCGACGTCCTCATCCGCCTGAGAGATCAGACTCTTCATGCGTTCGTACGCTTCCACGCCTTCCCCTTTCCCTGTGACGACCACGCTCCGGCGAACCTCATCTTTGTCACCGTACCCCCGATGGCAAGGCCGCCAAGCCCGGTTCGCCATGAACGTTCTAGCCATGTTAGGACAGTCGGGCCAACGTCGCCTCCAGAATGTCCAGTGCCCCCTTCACATACGACAGATTCCCCTCTCTGATCAGCGCCGAGGGCACGCACGCGGCCATCAGCACGCGCCGGACATCCGCGAGCCGCTCATACCCCGGCTCAACCGTCAGCCCCAGCCGCGCCCGTTCCTTCGCCAGCGCCGCCACCGGCTCCGCGCCGCCCAGCATCGAGTCGTGACCCCAATACAGACGCTCGAAGTACAGGCCATCTTCGATCCAGTGCCCCGCGTGCACCAGCGCAAGATCGATCAGTGCGCACCGGCGCGTCCCGTCCGGGTGAGAACGCCACATGACGTTGCCCGGATGCAGATCGCCGTGGCACCACGTGGTCCTGGCCCGTCCGGCCCACTGCGACACCAGGTCCGGCAGCATGTCCAGCACGCGCTCGGTCGCCGCGGCCCATCGCTCCTCGTCCGCCATGCCGTAGTCGCGCGCGACCTCGACGGAATGCTCGATCGTCCCGGTCCAGTCGGGCTCGTCCGGCAGTGATCCCACCGGTCGCGCCCGGGCCGCGCTCGCATGGAACCTCGCCGCGGCGCCCGCCATGTCCAGCACACCTTGGCGACCAAGGTCCCCAGCCAACGGCAGCCCCGGAAACCGCTCCAGAACCAGCCAGCCGAGGTCGTAGCCGCCTAGCGACTCACCCGCGGCCGCGACCCGGGCCGTCGGCCTCTCCAGCGATTCGGGTGCGTCCCAATCCTCCTGCTCGACCGCGCCCAGTGCCACGCTCCAAGAGTGCTCGTTTGGACCAACCGGAATCTTGAGCATCACAGGCGTGCGGCGTCCGTCGGGAAGAGCCCATGTGGAAAAGCCCGTCGCCGTCTCGCCCCGTTGCCACGTCGATTGGAACCACTCGATCGGACCCAGCCGACCGTCGAGCAGGTCTCGCAATACCGCGCCCAGCGAAGACCCGAGCGCTTGTCCGCGGCTGCCGCTGAGCCCCGTGGGCGTCGCGGGTCCGCACGTCCCGTGTATGGGTTCGGTCATCGCCGGCTGAACCCTTTCTTCACCACAGCCTACCCCATCTGGCGGGCCTGCCACAAGCGGAGGATCTGTTCGGGTGTCAGACCCTCGGCTCGCGACGTCGCGCTCACGCCCTCAATCCACGGCCCATCGCGCCCAAGCAGCGAGCCCAGCTGTTTGCGCCGCTGCCCAAACACCACGCGGCAGAACTCCAGCAGCCCCGCCACGGCCTCGCACCGCGCCCGCTCGAGCCGCCTCAACTCCACCATCGCGCTGGTGACGTCGGGCCGAGGCCAGAAGCACTCGGGCGGCAGCGTCGCGACGGAAGATACCTCACACGTCGCCCAGACCAGCACCGACAGCGGCCCATAGGCCTTGCTTCCCGGCGCGGCCGCGAGTTTCTCCGCGACCTCGCGCTGGATCGTGACCCACATCCCCGCGCACCCGCGATGCTCGAGCAGCAGCGTCGAGATCAGCGGCGACGCGGCGCCGTACGGCAGGTTCGCCACCAATGCGAACCGCCTTCCGTCGAGCGCGTCAACCAGATCCCGATTGAGCGATCGCTTTCCCGCGAGGCAGTCGCCCTCGACCAGTGTGAACCGCGCATCTACGCCCAGCCGCCCGCGTAGCAGGGCCGCGAGGCCTCGATCGAGCTCGCACGCCACCACCTCGCATCCCCGCGCGAGCAGCTCCTCGGTCAAGGTGCCCGTTCCGGGTCCGACCTCAAGCACGACATCGCCAGCGCCGACTCCCGCCCGATCCACGAGCCTGCGGATCAGGTTGTGATCAATCAGGAAGTTCTGTCCCAGCGCGTGACGCGGGGCAAGGCCGTGCGCCGCCAGCAATTCGCGGATCTCGCCGAGCGTCTGCACCGGCTACCACTCGCCGCTGAGGATGCGGTCCACCGCGTACGCCACGCCGTGGTCGTCGTTGCTCCGTGTCGTGTGCCGGGCCCGATCGCGCACCGACGGCACCGCGTTGGCCATCGCCACGCCCAGCCCGGCGTGCTCGATCATCGACTCATCGTTGACCTCGTCGCCGATCGCCGCGATCCGCTCGCGCGGCACGCCCAGCTCCGCCGCCAGGTGAGAGAGGGCGTTCCACTTGTTCGCCCGGCGATCAAACACCTCGAACACGTCAAGCGTGTCCCCATCGCCCAGGTCATGCTCCGGATTCGACACCGCGCCAAAGTGCATGACGAGGAGCTGGTCGCCGAACGCCTCCGCCACCTGCCGTTTCACCACGCCAAACGACGAGCTCCGCCCGCACGCGCCCACGCGAACCGTGTGCTCTGGGTGCTCGTCCTCGCCCAGCGATCCGGCGTAGCGCACCGCCACGCGAAGCTGCTCGAACCACCACCGCGTCACCGGCTCGATCGGGTGCCGCTGCGCGCCCTGCACGACGAGGTAGTCGTAGCCCACGCACAACGCATCCTTGAGGATCAGCGCCGCGTGCCCTCGATCCAGGAGCAGCTCGGTGGCCCGCTCCACGAGCGGCACATCGATCGGGAATCGATGCAGCGATCGATTCGTGGTGGGGCATGCGATGATCGCTCCACCGGCCAGCACCACAGGGTCCGTCTGGTCGATCGCCTCGAGAGCGAATCGCGATTCCACCAGGCCTCGCCCCGTGCACACGCAGACCCGCATCCCGGCCCGGCGCGCTCTGGCCACCGCTCGACGGTTCTCTTCGCTCACCTCGCGCCTCGAGTTCAGCAGCGTGCCGTCCAGGTCGAGCGCGAGGATGTCGTACGCCGGCCGGCCCGGCCCGCTCACGCCTCCGCCTCGACCCGCGCCATCAGCTCACGCACCCGCGCAATCCCCCTCGCCACCTCCGGGTGACGGTCCGCCTCCGCCTTGGCCAGATCGATCGCCCGCCCACACCGCGAGAGGTTCTTCCCCAGCCGCTTGGGCTTGCGCTCCGACATCGCGTCCGAGAGGTTGTCGAACACATCCGCCAGCTTCACCAGCCGCGCCTGCCACGGCCCGTGACGCAGGCGCTCGTCATAGTCCTCTTCGCGCTCGGGCTCACGAAGGATCATGTTCTTGGTCAGACACGCCACGCACCGCGCGACCTCGAGCCCGAACTCCCGCTCCAGGTCGTCAAAGTCCGTCGTCGTGTCCTCGATCGTGTCGTGCAGCAACGCCGCGGCCAGGGCCACCGGATCCTCACAGCCGAACAGGTCGCGCACCGTCAGCGCCACCCGCATCACGTGCGCTACGTACGGCGTGCGATCGTCGCGGCGGAAGTGGTTTCGGTGCGCTCTCGCGGCGTAGCTCGCCGCCCTCTGCCATAGCGGAAGCCCGGAATTCGACATATCGGCCATGCTATCCGAGGACGCTCGCCCCGGTGGGATCGTGCCGCAGCTTGCAGCGTGATGGGTTCCCACCGTGCTCATCGAAGATCAGGATCTCGTTGGGCCCCGACGCGAGGAGCAGCTCTGCCGGAAGCAGATACCGCGTCTGCGGGCCAACGGCCTTCCCGGTAGACGTCGCGACCCAATACCGCGCCAGGTTCTGGCCGTTGAGGAACAACTGTCCCTTGGTCAGTCCCGACATCTCGAGGTACAGGGGACAGGTCGGGTCCTTCGGCTCGAATCGAACGCGCCACCACGTCGGCGTTCTGGGGTGCGGCCCGCTCTTGGGCGCCGTGGAGAACGTGGCGCTCGCGGGCGGCTCCCAGCGGGCAAACGCCCACTCGGCCCTCGCGCCCAGATCGTCGACGATCTCCTGCACCCGGAGCAAGGCCTGCGCGCTCGCGAGCACCCGGTCGATGCCCGCCTCGTCGAGCCCCTCGTCCATCGGGGCCAGCTGGATGACGTTCTTGCCGCGAGTCAGCTGCTCGGGATCGGTCAGCACGTCTCCAGACCAGCCCGCCTCGATGTACCGCGCCGGCTTGCCGTTGAGCAGCAGCACGCATCCAAACGGCGCTTCGGCGATCGAGAGCAGCAGGGCCGACTTCTTGCGGTGCTGCAGCGTCCACGTGACGCGCCGCGCGAGCGTCTGCTCCCCGTCCCGCACCTCCCACAGGGGCCGCCACAGGCGCAGTGGTCGCACGGGATCGCCCTCTTCGATCGTGGGCTTGGCCACGCGCACGGGCTTGACATCCAGCAGCGGACCGACCAGTCCCTTTGCGGGGCCCCCATCGATTCCTGAGGTGGAATGGCCCATGTTGTCGGCCAGGACGACCAGCGTCGACTTGCCCTTGGGCAGTGAGACGCTCAGCACCGGCTCCGAGGCGGGGCCCGTGCCGATCAGGCCGACGGCCTCGCCGTCGAGCGAGACATGCAGCCGATCACCCGACCCGGGGGCCGACAGTCGCACCTTCTTCGCGCTCGCGCCCTTGAACGTGGCCCGGTACCAGCCGTATCCCGAAGGCGCGCCGAACGTCGCCAGCGAGCCGGGCCCGGCCACCGTCGCAAACCGGGGGCTCGTGCCGGAGGCGTAGTCGGTCGCGGGAGCGCGCTCCCAACCCGAGAGCGTCGGCGCGCGCGCCGGCGCCGTCCCGGGCGCGACGACGGCGACCGAAGACGATGTTCCATCGCGCCCGATCCTCGTGCACTTGCGGGTGCCCTCGAGCCCCAGCGGCTGGCCCTCCGCGTCGATGCCCCGCACCCCGAGGTAGATGCCGTCGTCGCCCACGTGAATCGCGGGGAACTGCTCGTCGCTGGCGATCACGATCGTGACGCCCTCGTGCTCGAGCACGAGCGGGTTCTTGCCCGAGGGAACCGTCACTTCCAGCGGAGAACCGTTGATCGACACCACACCATCGGTGCCCGCCGGTCCCACGCACAGCAACGACTGGCCCAGGTGCGCCACCGCGCTCAGCGTGCACAGGTCCAACTGCGCCCGTCCGCCCAAATGCACATCGAGCAGGCACCACGCCACGCCCGACTCGCCCACGTGCATCGGCAGCGCCGTTCCGTCGTCGCGAAGCACCGGAATGTCCCGTGTGCCCGGAGGCGCGAACACGAACACCACGCCGCCCTGCGATCCAGAGGTCTCGACGACGCTCACCACGCGCCCACTCGCCTCGGGGTCCACGGCCGCGCCCGAGGGCGCGGGCTCGCGATGCGCCAAGACGCGCCCGAACTGGCTCGAGAACAGCGCCGCGCGCCGAACCGCCTCGTACGAGGCGCCCCGCCCGCCAGCCTCTGTGAGTGGCGCGCCCTGGTCGTCAGCGGGCGCGACGAATCCCCCCTCGGGGCCATCCTCGCGCCCTCCGAGGAACCCACCGCGAGACACGCCCGCGAACGGATCGATCAGGAACTGCGCGCCGCCCGCCAGAACCTCCATCAGCGTGCGATGCAGCGTTGCGGGATTGACCGCCTCCGGCGCCGCGCGCGAGAACAGCATGGGGCGCGCCACCGGCACACGAGCCAACCGCGGCTGGTTCGGCCGCACGGCCGACAGCTGCCGCATGACCTGCGTCATCTGCGCCGTGCCCGTCCACGCGTCGATCTGTCCCTCGACGCTCTGCCACAGGTTGTGGTTGCCCACCACCGGCACCGAAAACCCCGCCTCTCGCAGGTAGCGGTGCAATTCGCCGAGGTACGCCTCGCCCTCCTCGTCCAGGCCGCACGTCCAC
The DNA here is from genome assembly GCA_020639195.1 of Phycisphaeraceae bacterium. GTDB lineage: Bacteria > Planctomycetota > Phycisphaerae > Phycisphaerales > UBA1924 > JACKHB01. Next base: position 277,502 of record JACKHB010000003.1, read on the forward strand.
AGCGATTCGCTCTCGATCAGGAAGATCGGCGACAGCCCTCCCGGCGAAGTGGCCTGCAAGGGCCGGAGCCGGTCGGCCAGCGCGGTGAGGAAACGCCCGCACGCCTCGAGGAACGGCTGGTTCGCCTGCCGCGTGCGCACGCCCGCCGTCTCGACGAGCCAGGGTGGTAGACCTCCAAGATCCAGTCCCTCGCCGATGAACGGCCCCACCCGCAGGAGCGACATGAGCCCCGCGTGCCCGACCAACTCCAGAAACGCCCGAAGATCCCGCCCGCCCTCAAAGTCGAACACGCCGGGGCGTGCCTCGTGGGCGCTCCAGATCACCGGCACGTCGATGGTGTTGAGCCCCGACCGCTTGGCCTTCCAGATGCGGTCCGCCCAGGCTTCGCGCGGCAGGAGCGTCGGACAGATCGTCCCGCCGGCCAGCCAGACGCGACGTCCATCAATCTGAAAACTGCGACCGTCGAACGTGATCGAGGGCATGCGGCGATGACTCCCGCCGAGCGCCGGAAACCCGAAGTACCGGCCTGAATGCCTACATATTCCGTCCAGATTCCAATCGAATCTGGCCCGTTCAGGTGAAGGGAGAGGGTAGGATGCCTCCCCGCGATCGGCAATCGTCGCCGACGCGTTCGCACGCAACGGATCGGGGCACGGTCGGTAGACTCCCGCCCCTGTCCGACCCCCCACGAGGCCCTTGGAGCACGGACGCCTTGACCAGGTGTGACACTCACCGCCCAGTTCCTCGTCCGCGCTTCGCGATCGCCCTGCTGCTGGGGGCCTCCGGGCTCTTCGGATGCGCCGCGAGCTTCCAGGCCATCGATGCGCACACGCGCCAGTTGATGGATGAGCGCTCCTCAGAGCTCGGCGGCGGTGCGATCGCACCCCAGCGCATCGGCCCGCGAGGCGCCGAGCCCAACCGCCGGCGCGAACTCGACCCCCGCCCGGGCAGCGTCAATCCGGGCGCCGCGGACCTCGACTTCGATCAGGCCCGGGCCGATCGCGAGGTCGCGGCGAGACTGCAGACCTACACCGATGAAGCGCTCGGGGGAGACGCCGCCGAACGCGCGCAGCTGGGCCTGGCCGAAGCCCTGCGCATCGCGCAGGACTCGGGGCGCGAGTACCGCTCAGCGGAAGAGTCGTACATCCTCGCCGCGATCTCGCTGCTGATCGAGCGCCACCAATGGGGCCCGCGCCTCTTTGACGACGCGGGGGTCACGCTCTCGGGCAGCGGCGACAGCGGTTCGTTCGACACCGCGCTCGATCTGATCAACGAACTCCGCGTGACGCAGCGCCTGCCCTTCGGCGGCGACGTCGAGGCCCGCTGGCTCGTCAGCGCCACCCAGGATCTGCGTCGTGCCGCAGGCGAGGAGTACATCCAGTCGTCGCAGATCGTCCTCTCGGGCGATGTGCCGCTGCTGCGCGGTGCTGGAAACGTCGCGCGCGAGAGCCTCATCCAGGCCGAGCGCGACCTCGTGTACGCCGCGAGAGAGTTCGAACGATTCCGTCGCGAGTATCTCGTCTCCATCGCCAACGACTACTTCTCGTTGCTCACCACCCAGGCGCGCATCGAGAGCCAGCGACAGCAGATCGCCAGCCAGCAGCAGTCGTTCGATCGAACGCGCGCCCTCGTCGAAGACGGCGAACTGCGCAAATTCCAGGAATCCATTGCCGAGAACGGCCTGCGCAGCGCCGAGTCTTCCCTCGCCAGCCTGAACCAGAGCTACGTCCTCCAGATCGAGCGATTCCTGATCCGCCTCGGGCTCGATCCGTCCACCCCGGTCCTGATCGCCGGGCTCGAACTCAATCTCCCCGAGCCCGAGGTCCAGCCCACCGAGGCTTCCAATCGCGCGCTGAACTACCGCCTGGACCTCCAGAACCGGCGTGACCAGCTCGACGATTCAAGGCGCCGCGTCGCCAATGCGCAGGACGATCTTCTGCCCGACTTGAACCTCAATGGCCGCGTCACCATCCCCACAGACACCGACGACGACGTCGGCGGCCTGGGCTTCGATCCCGGCGACGCCTCGTTCTCGGTCGGCGCGACGCTCAGCCTCCCGCTGGACCGGCGCATCGAGCGGCTGAACCTGCGCCGTGCGCAGATCGCGCTGGAGCGGTCGCTGCGCGACTACGCCCAGTTCCGAGACAACGTGATCATCGACGCCCGCGCTTCGGTGCGAGAGATTGAGCTGGCCCGATTCCGCCTGCAACTGGCCGAGCGCCAGGTCGCCATCGCCGAGGCCCGGCAGGAGCAGCAGACCATCGATCCCGCCGGCGTCACCGCGCAGGAAGAGCTCGACACCAGCAACGACCTGCTCAACGCCCGGAACGAGCGCGACGACGCCATCAGCGACCTGCGCAGCGCGATCCTCGAGTACCTGCTGGTCACCGGCCAGCTCCGCGTCGCGCCCGATGGCACGCTGGTTCCGCTGCCGGGCATGGGCGAGGGCTGATCGCGCTACCCGAGCGACGGCAACGGGGCCGACGCGACGTACACGTCGTGGCGTTCCCATCGTCCGCCCACCTGCAGGTGGGACGTGACCCCGCTGAGCCGATGGAACCCCACCCGACGCGCCAGCCGTTCGCTTGGCTCGTTGCCCGGCACGATCCCGCACGACACGCGGTGCAGGCCCAGGCCGTGCGGCAGATCGGCGAACGCGAAGTCCAGCATCGCGCCCACGGCCTCCGAAGCGAGCCCGCGCCCGGTCAGCGACGCCCGGAGCCACCAGTTCGCATCGGCCTCGAAGTTGAGTCCCCGGGTGATCGCGTTGAGGTTGAACCCGCCCACGAGCGTTCCGTCGTCCAGCGCCGCCACCCGCCGCCACGCCGTGCCGCCGGCGTCTCCCACTCGCGCCAGCGTCAGTTGCCGGCGGAACATCGCGAGGTCGTCCTCTTGCGGATGGTGCAGCGGGGCCCAGCGGTCCAGGTGCTCGCGGCTCTCCTGAATCATCTCCAGATACGCCGCCTCGTCGGCCTCGCGCAACGCGCGCAGGATCACGCGCTCGGTGCGCACCAGCCCCGGTCCGAGGATCTCGAGGCTTCTCGCCGGCCGCCAGACGACCGACTCGCCCTGGTGCGCGTGGGATTGGATCGGCTCGGCGCTCACTGATGCGCTCCGGCCGCGCCCGGGGTCGATACAGTGGCCCGATGCCGGGAGGGCCGATCGATCCGGGGGTGGCGGCGATCGTCCGTGTCGGCGTTCTGCTGTTGCTTGCCGCAGGTTTTGGGGGATTGGCGCGCCTGGCGGGGCTGCCCGGGGGCCGGTCCGGCGCGGCGATCCTCGGGGGCCTCATCGCCGGGATCATCGCATGGCCCGGGGTCACGCGGGGCTTGGCCCCGGAGGCCTACGACGAGGTGATGCGCGGCGCGACCCGCGAGCGGGCCGAGTTCGTCGAAGAACTCGACAGGCAGCGGGCCGATCTGGCCGCGTTGTCCGCCACCGGCGTGAGCGAGTCGGCGCTCGATGAGTACCGTGCGGCCGGCGAGGAGCGGATTGCGCCGCTTCGCCAAGCGCTGCGCTCGGCCGAACTGGCGCACGCGCGTTGGGCGAGCGCGGTCGCCATTGCGTTGGGGGCCTGCGCGGTCTTCTTCGCCGTGATGGTCCGCCCGCCGATTGTGGTGCGGGCCGGCGAGATGCCCGATGCTCGGGCCATGCTCACCGCGGCGCTCGCGCAGAGCGCCACGGCGATCCTCGTCTCCGCCGTGGTCGCGGCGTGGGTGCTCCGTCTGGATCGCGCCGAGGCCCTGGCCATCGGCGGCGCGGTTGGCGCGGGCTCGGTGTTTGCGCACCTGCGGTTGCGGGCGCAGGGTGAGCCGGCGCTGGCGGCGCCCGCGCGAATCCTCGCGGAATTCACGTTCCTGCTGTGCACCGGCACGCTGGCCCTCGTCAGCGCCGCCGCGATGGGTCCGTGGCTGCTGCCGCTGATGGGTGCGTACATGGGAGGACGCATCACGGCCGGGAGGCTTGCGCGGCGCGCGGCGCCCCCTCCGCCGGTGGAGTGGGGGGTCCTCTGGCTGGGTGTGGCGCCGACCGTCGCCCTGCTGATCTCTTCGATCGATCCATCGTCGCTGATGGATTCAACACGGGCGACGGTGTTCGTCGTGATCGTCGTGCTGCTGGCCGGTTCCGGGCACTTCCTGGGCGTGTGGATCGGCGTGGGCATGCGCGGCTCATCCGGCCTTCGCGCGCACAGCCTGCTGCTCTGGATCGAGTCGCACGGGCTGGGCGTGTCGCTCACTCAGATGCTCCTCTTGATGACGCTGGTGGCCTCCGGTCTCGTGCGTCCGAGCGAGCCGGCCGGCAGCGCCGTGGTCGCGGGACTGGTCCTGGGAGCGCTGAGCTTCGAGTTGACGATCGGCCTGCTGCGCCGGATGGCGGCCGCGATCTGAGGCCTAGAGCAGGCTCTCGCCCATCCACACGCTGTGCTCGCGAGAGATGGCGGTCTCGACGCGGGTCGAGAGCTCATCGATCTGCGGCGCCAGCGCGGGATCGACTGGTGATTCGCCGGCTTTGGCCTCGAGTCCGCGCGCCAGCACGTCGAGGCGGACGAGGTCCTCCGCGGCGACCTGGTACGTCTGCACGAGGTCGCTGTGCCGCCGGAGCTGCGTCCACGCGACCGCCGCGGCGGCGACGGCGGCGAGCACACCGGCCAGGTTGACGTCGATCGCCCACTGCGCACCGGGATCGCTCAGGTGCAGCACCGCCCACGCGACGGCGGCGATGAGCGCGAGCAGTTCGGAGGCGAGCACGACGCCGAACCAGCGCTTCGAGAGGCCGGCGTTGACCCGGGCCTTGCGGGCGTACCACTCCTGCTGGTCGTGGATGCGCAGCGCGCGCAACGCCGCGAGCTTGTTCGCGCCGGTGTCGGCGCGCATCTCGCGCATCCACGGGGTGATCCAGTCTCGCCCGGCGTCCTCCTCGGCCAGGCAGTGTCGCGTCTCGGACAATCTCTGGCGGAGTTCGGCGATGCGATCGACGAGGTCGGTGTCGGGGCTGGTTGAGCCGGGGCGCAGGGTGCAGCCCATCGCGTAGCGCCACGCGAGGCCCTTGGTGTTCTCGGCCAGCGCGCGGCACTGGAACCAGCGCTCGTCGAGCCGCGCGATGCGCAGCCACAGCGAGATGACCAGCACCGCGCAGGTGAGCAGCGCGGTCACGACGACCAGCGCGGTGGTCACTCCCGCGTGGCGCACCTGGATGCTCGAGGTCAGCGAGACCACGACCAGCAGGACCAACTGGGCCGCAACGCCCCGGACGAACGCGCGCTGGCGCTTGATCGCGGCATTGTCGGCCGCGATGAAGATGCTGGGGTAGACGGGCTGGGCCATGGCCGGGTCAGGATAGCGAAAGAGGCGGGGAGAAATCGCGCAGGCGGGCGTGAGCGGCCGGGCCGGCCTGCGTTTGAGTGGCTGACGGCGGAGGGGCCGGGCGTGTGGCGCCGGGATCGACCGCCGGGAACAACGAGCACTGGAGAGTGGACCATGGCACGGACACAGATCTGGATCGCGTTGGTGTGCGGGTGTGTGGCGGCGATGCCGGCGATGGCGGATCGCAAGGGGGCGTGGGACGGATCGGCGTTCCTTGATCCGCGGATCGAGCCGGACACGGAGCGGTCGTACATCGCGCTTCAGAACGGCAGGATGTACGACCACGAGTTGTCGAGCATGCTGTTCACGAGCGCGGATACCAAGATCGAGAGCTGGTTCAACATGCAGTTCGTGTTCGAGGCGTGCCGCTCGGGCGGGTTCATCGGCGACCTTGCGACGACCACGGGCAAGGAGTCGGACCTTGGCGACGCGGGCAAGCTCCGCCGGGACATCGGCGTGATGACGGCGACGTCGTGGGACAGGGACTCGTATTTCGACCCGAACTACTCGTACTTCCCGCATGGGTTCACCGAGAGCGTCAAGGCGCCGCACCCGGGCGGGGACACGATGCTCGACGCGTTCAAGGCGGGCTCGTTGGAGGCGAAGGACAACGTGGGGTTCACGGGCGCCGACTCGCAGGTGCCGCAGTACTGGTCGTACGACTCTCGGCAGGACGAAGACACGCTGCAGGTCGCCGCGACGCCTCGCGACATCGCCTTCCTGGTCGTGAACCCCGCGAACAAGAACACCGAGAAGGAGTTCTGGAACGACCTCGTGGCGCTGCACGACGTGATGATCAACGACTACGGCTGGTCCGATGCGAAGGACAGCGACGACGAGTTGATCGTGCTGTTCGCCGATGGAACCAAGCCCAACTTCGTCGTGGGCGACATCCCGTGGATCGACGGCGCCGCGAGCGAGGCGAGGATCGCCACGGAGTTGGCGCGTGTGCGTGGGCGGATGACGAGCCAGAGCCTGGGGTTCTTCTACTTCGGCGGCCATGGCAACACGTGCGCGATCCCCGCGCCGGGTGTGACGGCGCTGCTGGCGCTGGGCGGGGTGATCGGCGTTGGCCGTCGGCGTCGGGCGGCGTCACCGCGCTGATCGGGGCACCCTCCAGAGGGGGAGACGGTGAGCCCGGGCCCGGGAGGGTCCGGGCCGCTGTGTGCGCGCTCGCCAGAATCGAGGGGATGCGATGCCACCGAGGCGGCCGTGCCAGCGGCGGCGAGGAGCCGAGAGACGGCGCTGGACCGCGCTCCGGGCGCGGCTTGTCGGCGCGCGGGAGTTGGCGGGTCGGGGCGTGCGTGCCGGGAGGTCGCGCTGATTGGTGTCGGCGATGAGGATGCAGGACGGTCGTGAGCGCTCGGCGTGACGCCGCCCCGGTGGGCGGATGGAGAAGAGATGGTGCGTGGAGAGGGTGAGGGCTCCGGATGCGCGGATGTAGCTTCGGTGCACAGCGCCGGGGCCGTGAGCGGACGAGTTGGAGGAGTGGACTGGGTGCGCCGCGACCGACCTGGGCCATCGTCGGCGCTGAATCCTCGCGGGAGGCGGTCACGCGGAATGGGGCCCGCCTGAAGGAGTGTGGTGGCGGCGCGGCGGACTTCGACGGGATTGGTGCCGGTGCGCGCGATGTTGGCGAGTGCATTGAGGGCGAGGCGGCGGGTGTGGAATGAGAGGATGCGGGTCCTGAGATCCTCGAGCGCCTCGGCGGTTTCGAGGAGGGCCTGGAAGGCGGGGTCGAGGAGGCGGTTGATCAGGTCGCGGAGAGGAAGATTGGCCCGCAGGGCGAGGGCGGGGAGGGAGGGGAGGTCGGGATCGAGGAAGAGGGCGAGGAGGTCGGGTTGGCGGGCAGGGGCGACCATGACTCGGGAAGAATACCAGTCAGAATCCGAATGATCAAGTAAATGATCGGTTTTTTCAAGGTTTTATTTTGGATTTTGGAAAGATAGACATCTGCCTTCCCGGCGGAGGGCACCCGAGGGGGGCGGAACGGGGGTAGCCCCGCTCCGGCCGACGGACGTCGGCTCTCGCTCTCGCCTCGGTAGGTCAGTGAGGCGACGAGCGTGGAACCTGAGCCTTGGCGCGGCAGGAGTGAAGGACGAAGAACCACGGGGCATGGAACAAGACCGCGCACCCCATCAGAAGCGCCACAACCGAGATCCCTGTTGCAGCGGGGGAACCGAATCCGGTCTCTGGCTCCTCCCACGGAAGCGTCGCGGTGATGATCGCGGGCGCATAGAACGCCAACGTCCCGGCGTGCAGAGTGATCCATCTCGGAATGAAAGGCTTGCGCCGAACGATCACGAACCCGATCAAGGGGGCCGCGGCAAGCAGGGCAGCGCCGGCGGATGCAGCGCCCGCAACTTCGCAATGGCTCCATCCCCACTTCACGGCGGCGTCCGCCAGGATGACGGCGCCGATTGAGGCCGGAAGCGCCGCCCAGACTGTCGTTGCGACAAGCGTGCCATCCGGCACATCGGCGCGGGTTTGACAGTGCGGCACCACGCGTTTCTCCACGCGTCACCTGCACGGTGGCTCGACTTCCACCCCTCACTCCACCGTCACGCTCTTGGCCAGGTTCCGCGGCTTGTCCACGTCGTGCCCACGCAGCAGCGCCGCGTGGTACGCCAGCAGTTGCAGCGGCACCACCGTCAGGATCGGGCTCAGGCACTCGGCGCAGTCGGGCACGTACAGCACCTCCTCGGCGACCGACCTGACCTGCTCGTCGCCCTCGGTGGCGACGGCGATGATGTGCCCGCCGCGAGCCCGGACCTCTTCGATGTTGGCGAGCACCTTGGTGTACTGCGCGCCGCGGTTGGCGATGAAGACGGCGGGCATGCCGTCGTTGATGAGGGCGATCGGGCCGTGCTTCATCTCGGCGGCTGGCATGCCCTCAGCGTGGATGTAGCTGATCTCCTTGAGCTTGAGCGCGCCCTCGAGCGCGGTTGGGTAGTTGTAGCCCCGGCCCATGAAGAGCCAGTGTAGCGCTCGATGCTGGCAACTGGGTGACGGCCCGGACGCGGTCGGCCTGGTCGAGGATGCGTTCGATCTTGCCGGGGATCTCGGAGAGCTCGTTGATGAGCATCGCGGCGTGGTCGGGGACATGAACCGGCGCCAGCCCATCCAGATCGCCAGCAGGGTGAGCGGGCGACCTGGCCCGTGAAAGCCTTGGTGCTGGCGACGCCGATCTCGGGCCCGACGCGGAGGTAGACGCCCGCATCCGTATTGCGCGAGATGCTCGAGCCGACGGAGTTGACGACACCCAGCGCCAGAGCGCCCTTGTCCTTGGCCTCTTCGAGGGCGGCGAGCGTGTCGGCGGTCTCGCCCGACTGGCTGATCGCGCAGACGACGGTGCCCTCCTCGACGATCGGGTTGCGGTATCGGAACTCCGAGGCGTACTCGACCTCGGTGGGGATCTTGGCGAGGTCCTCGAAGAGGTACTCGCCGATCATGCCCGCGTGCAGGGCAGTGCCCTGACCCGTCATGATGAACTTGCGGGCGCGGACGAGCTCCTTGGCGTGGCTGAGCAGCCCGCCCAGCACGATGCGGCCCTCGTCGCGGTCGACGCGGCCGCGGAGCGTGGTGCGAAGGGCGCGGGGCTGCTCGAAGATCTCCTTCTGCATGTAGTGGTCGAAGGAGCCCAGCTCGACCTGGCCCAGCTCCGAGTTGAGCTGGAGCATCTGGGGCGTGACGGCCTTGTTGTGGATGGTCGAGGTGCGGATCGAGTCGCGCGTCAGGCGGACGACGTTGTAGTCGTCGAGCGCAAAGGCGCGGTTGGTGTGCGCGACGATCGCGGAGGGGTCGGAGGCGACGACGTACTCGCCCGAGCCGACGCCCACCATGAGCGGGCCGCCCTTGCGCGCACAGACGAGGACATCGGGCTCCTGCGTGCAAAGGACGGCGATGGCGTAGGCGCCCGTCACTTCCTTGAGCGCGGCCTTGACGGCGGATTCGAGGTCGCCCTCGTAGAGCTCGGCAATCAGGCAAGCGAGGACTTCAGTGTCGGTCTCGGTGCGGAACTCGTGGCCACGTTCACCAAGGACGGTGCGCAGTGCGGCGTAGTTCTCGATGATGCCGTTGTGGACGAGGCAGATGTTGCCCGCGTTGTCGGTGTGCGGGTGGCAGTTGGTCTCGGTGACGGCGCCGTGGGTGGCCCATCGTGTGTGTGCGATCCCGAGCGTGCCGTCGAAACCGGTTCGGGATTCGAGCTTGGCCTCGAGGTTGGCGACGCGCCCGACGGCCCGCTCGACGTCGAGGCCCTGGTCGCCCAGGACGGCGATGCCGGCCGAGTCGTAGCCGCGGTATTCGAGCCGCTTGAGGCCCTCGATGAGGATGGGCTGTGCCTGTCCGGCTCCGATGTAGGCGACGATTCCGCACATGTTGGGTTCCCTCCCCGTTGGTGGGCCGCGGCCCTCGGTGGCCCGGATCGTTGGGCCGAGAGGCTGTACGCCGTGGGTGTAAAGGAAGATCGGCCGCCGAGCCCCCGGAAGACAGCGGAGGACTCTTGACCGGGTCATGGGGGTGGGGTAATCTGTAACCGAATGGTTACGGATCAGACCAAGCCGGTGGATCATCCTGCCTTCCGGGCGATCTCGGATCCCACGCGGCGGGCGATTCTGGATGGACTGCGGGACGGTCCGAGAACCTCGGGGCGGATTGCCGCGTCGTTTCTGGTGAGCCGACCGGCGGTCTGCAAGCACCTGAAGATCCTGGTGAACAGCGGGCTGGTGCGGGTGCACAAGCGGGGGCGGGAGCGGGTGTACGAGTTGGAGGCGAGGCCATTGGAGAAGGTGGAGGGCTGGTTGGAGCAATACCGGCAGTTCTGGGCGTCGCGGCTGGCGCGATTGAAGGACTACCTGGAGTCGGAGCAGACGGGCGCGGATGAGTTGAAGGGGAATTCATGATGACGCAGGTCGCGGCGAGCTACGCGTGGACGTATCCGGTTGGAGCGGAAGCGGCGCGAGTATGGAGCGCGCTGCTGGATGAGGCGGCGCTGCGCGAGTGGTTCGCCGAGCGCGTGCGGGTGGAGGCGCGCGTGGGGGGTGCGTTTGGGTTTGGCGGGAAGTACACGCCGCGGTTTGGCGGGCCCGAGCCGTCGGGTCAGCGGATTACGGCTCTCGAGCCGGGCCGGCGGCTGGGATTCGAGTGGGTGTGGGCGGGGGTGCCGACGCGGGTGGAGCTTGTGATCGAAGACAAGGGCGGGGCGTGCGCCGTGCGCGTGTCGCACGAGTTCGAGGGGGCGCTGCCGGGGTTTGATGCGGAGATCACGCGATGGCTGGCGCAGGACTTCTGGGATGTCGCGATGGCGAACCTGAAGTCGTTCGTGCGGAAGGGGAGGGCGGCGATCCGGCCCGATCACGAGGCGGTGGGCGAGCGGGTTGAGTTGAGCATCGAGATTGAGGCGCCGGCGGCGCGGGTGTGGCGGGCGCTGGTCGAGCCGGAACAGATGGGCAGGTGGCTGGCGCGCGCGGATGACATGCCGGTGTCGCCCCGGGTGGATCTGCGCATCGGGGGCGAGTACTCGTTCGGGTGGGAGCGGGATGGTGAGTCGATGGGGCCGCGAGAGATCCTGGAACTGGAGCCGGGGCGCCGGCTGGTGTACTCGTGGTCGCACAAGGGAGATGCGACGAACCGGACGGAGTGGCGGGTGGATGCGGTGTCGGCAGGGAAGACGCGGCTGACGGTGGTGCAGATGAACATTGGCTCAGCGCGCGAGTTCAGCGGGTACGCCAACGGGTGGGCGTCGTATCTGGTGGCGATCGAGCGGGCGGTGGGGGAGTAGAGGCACTAGAGACGGAAGGACGGCCATGGGCGCGAGGGGGGAGTTGGAGTAGGGGAACTGTGGTCTGGTTGATACAGTATTCGTGCAGCAAGAACCAAGAAGGAGACGGTCATGAAGCATGTTGCGATTCTGGCGTCGGTGGTGGGTCTGGTGTCGGCGGGTGTGTGGGCCGGGGCGCGGGTGGAGTCGCCTCGCGCGGCATCTCCCAAGGCGTCCGCGGAGACGCTGGCCAAATTTGAACAGATTAAGTCGCTGGCGGGGGTGTGGCAGATGCCCGGAGACGGCGAGATGCCCGGCGCCAGTGTCATCTACCGCGTGACGTCGGGCGGCACGGCGGTGGCCGAGCACCTGATGGCGGGGACGGACCACGAGATGGTGACGATGTACCACCTCGACGGCGACTCGATCGTGGCGACGCACTACTGCTCGCTGGGGAACCAGCCGCGGATGCGTTCGCGAACCGGCGGCGGGGAGAACACCATCGCGTTCGAATTCCAGGACTGCACGAACCTGATGTCGGCGGGTGACCCGCACATCCACGACCTGACGCTGACGTTTGTGGATGAGAACCACGTGAACGCGGCGTGGAAGTCGTACGCCGATGGCAAGCCCAGCGAGCACAGCCCGGTGTTCGAGTGCGAGCGGGTGACCGATGCCGCGGCGGCGCGGGAGATCGTGGTCGCGGCGATGACCAAGCTCGGCGAGGCGTGCTGCGACGGCGGCGGCGCCTGCTGCGAGGGTGGAACGGGTGAGTGCTGCGCGGAGGGAGCGAAGGCGGAGGAGACGAGGTAGACCGCGCCCGGCCAGCCGACCGCGGAATCGCGCGGGTGGCGGGTGGCGAGTTGCGAGTCTAAGACGCGCCACGCGCTAAGCGTGAAACAGAGCGCCCGGGCCGGGAGGTCCGGGCGCGTCTTTGTCAGAGCGCTCCAAGCAGGCTTGCGGGCCTGGTATCCGCCTCGCCCGCGCGCTCGAGCAGTTCCCCCAGGAACGCCTCCAGTCGGCGCTTGACGGTCTGGATCCGCTGCGCGCCATCGGCGGCGTCGCGGCAGCCGGTCTGGACGGCGGCTTCGGCGAGCGGCGGGGGCTGGGTGGCCCCGAGCGCCGGTGAGAGCACGCGGAGTTCGAACAGGCGCCAGTGATCCGCCATGCCCTTGCCCTCGAAGTGCTCGCGGCAGCGGCGGATGGCCTCATCGACATGGGCCAAGGCCCAGCGACGTTCGAACGCCGCATCGGGGTTGCCGTCGGCCGCGCCCAGAAGCGACTCCTCGCGTTCGACGGCCGAGAGGTGGAACGTTCGGTCCGCCGCGCGGGACAGTTGTGCTCGATGCTCGTCGATCTGGAATCGTTTGACCGCAGCGCGGACGAGACTGCGGAGCGAGCCCTTGCTGGGGTCGGCGCGTTCCATCAGGCCCCGCCCCAGCACGACGGTCGCGAAGAACGCCTGTGTCGCCTCCTGGGCCGCTTCCCGACGCACGCCGGACCGGCGGAGATACGCGTAGACGGCGGGCCAGTAGATGCGGGCGAGTTCGTCGGCCGCGGCGGCCCGGGCAGCGGGGTCCTCCGCGCGCAACCCCTCCACCAGGGACCAGTTGGTGGTCTGGAAGCGGGCGCCGGTGTGGTCCAGCGACATGCAACCCCCTCGGAACGGGCCTCGGACTCTGTGGGCCTGCCATTCTCGCCGGTCGCCCTATGTCCGGTCAACCCTCGCGTACTCTGCCCAAGAGAGGACGCGCGAGGCGTCCGTGGTGTGAGCATGGCCGAGGGAAAGACCGCCCTGGACTATCCGAGCGCGCAGCGGCTGCTGAGCGCGCTGGGAGAATCCCTCGCCGATGCTGGACTGCCGCGGGTGCCGGGGTTCACGCTGCGGACGATGCTGGGGGAGGGTGCCGCGGGCCAGGTGTTTCTGGCGACGCGCGAGGGCAGCGAGCGGCGGCTGGCACTGAAGATCTACCGCGCGGGCGGGTCCGCGGCGGACCGTCAGCGGGCCCTGCGGGAGCTGGAGGCGTACTCGCGCCTGCGTCTGGAGTGCCTGCCGCGGGTCATCGAGAGCGGCGAGCTCGATGGCGGACAGCTGTACCTGGCGATGGAGTACGTCGAGGCGCGCCGGCTGGATGAGGTTTGCGGGGGGATGCCGCGCCGGGAGGTCGTGGGGCTGCTGGCTCGGGTGGCCGATGCGGTGCAGTCGATGCACGAGATCGGTGTCATCCACCGAGACCTCAAGCCCTCGAACATTCTGATTGACGTCGACGGGCGGCCGGTCATCGTGGATCTCGGGCTCGCAGCGCCGCTGGAGTCATCGGAGGATTGGACCCTGACGCGCGAGGGGGCGCCGATCGGCACGCCCGCGTTCATGAGCCCCGAGCAGGCGCGGGCCGATCGCGCCCGGATCGGCACGCGATCGGACGTGTACGCGCTGGGGGCGACGGCGTGCCAGGTGCTGACAGGGCACACGCCACACGAGGGCGGCGGGTCGCTGACAGATGCGCTGCGCCGTGCTGCGGAGGCGGAAGCGCGAGACCCGCGAGCGCTGGATCCGACCCTGCCTCGTCCGCTCGCGGCAGTGCTGCTCAAGGCGGTGAGCAGAGAGCCGGCGCGGCGGTACGCCTCGTGTGCCGAGTTGGGCGCGGAGTTGCGGCGATGGCTGGAAGGAGAGCCCGTTCAGGCAAGCCCGCCGGGCGCGTGGCGGCGGATGGGGAGATGGATCGGCCGGCATCCGGTGTGGACGACGGCGGGGGTGTGCGTCCTCGTCGGCGCGCTGATCCTGGGGTCCGCGATCGCAGGGGCTGTCGTGATTCAGGCGATTGATCGCCGGCCGGCAAGGGTCGCGATCGATCCGACCGACTCGACCAGGCTGGAGGTGTTCTCGCGATGGGGGAGGAACCTCGGGACGATCAACATCGGGGCAAGGATCGGTCCCATCGAGGTCGTGGAAGATCATCCGCTTGCTCCCAGCGAGCTCATCGCGTTCGTCGGCGCGGAACCAAGTGACGATGATCGAAACGAGTGTGTGGCGGTGATTGCGATCTCGCCTGACAAGCCGCTTGATCCACGCTGGAAGCTCCAGCCGCGATACCCCTCGTGGGCTCAGGTTGAGCATCCTGCAGAGCGTCGCGAGGACACGTTCGCCGCCAGTCAGATCCGGTGCTTCGACGTGTTTCCGGAATCGCCAGGCGAGGAACTGGTCACAATCGTCAGGCATCGGCCCTATTCGCAGACACTTGTCTCGGTCACCCGCATCGATTCGGGGGAGCCGTTGTTTTCGTTCTGGCACGATGGGTACCTGGGTGGAGTCCGATGGTGCCGAGAGGCGGGTCTACTGCTCGCCGTTGGTGTCAACAGCGACGGCGAGTGGGCCAGTCGCGGAGAGACGCCCACGGGGCTGTATTCTGCCCACCCAACCGTGTGCTTCGCCGTCCGGCCGCGGCTCGGGCTCATCGAAGGCGTGATTCGCCCCGGATCCGCAGGGCACACCCTGGACCCGGAGTGGTACCGATGCTTGCTGCCAGCGAAGAACGCCTCCCACTGGTCGGGAGCCGACGGTGGGATCGACCCATCCGAATCTGCGCTGGATGGCGTGATCGCACAGGTGACAGTCCAGGCTCGTGTCAACGGCAAGGCGGAGAACCTCAAGTGGTCCGTCACAGCTGACGGTCGATTCGCACGCTGGGATACATCGAACTCCCTGCAGCTGGACGCGGCACTGATCCGCGCTGGAGGGCCCGAGGCCTCTCTGAAGCGGTTGCATTGGGGTGAGCTTCCGCCGCGCCTGCGCTAGGAAACCGATCGCAGCCTGGGCGCTTCTTGCGATTGGGCCTATCTCGGCACATGTGGTCCGTAGCAAGGGTGTCGTGACGCAGGCGTGCCTGCCTCGCCGTTACATCACCCCGGAAGGAGACGCAAAGTGAAGGCGAATCTCAAGATCGTGACGGTAATCTCCGCTACCACGCTCCTCGGCGCCGTGGGCGTTGCTAGAGCCCAACGCTGTCCCGAACGACAGTTGCTTGAGCGTCCTTCCGGACAGCCTGGGCAGGAATTCGGTGGAGAAGTTGAGTTTGACGCAGCGTGGCTCATGGCGGGATCGCCGGGTGCAGACGGCATCGGAGCCGTTGAGGTCTTCGCTCGCGACGAGACCGGCTGGATCCACGCGGGCTCGTTGAGCGGGGCGTCGCTGGACGCGAATTCTCAGTTTGGGCACCACATCCGATTGATGGGAGAGTGGTGCTTTGTTGGTTCTCCCGGGGACAGTGGAAGTTCTGGCGTTGCCACGGGCACGGTTCAGGTCTTCCGCCTTCATGAGGGTGAATGGTCCTTTGCGCAGGAACTCTCTCCGTCGATCGGAGCGGTGAACGACTCGTTTGGCATCTCGCTGGCTTCCGAGGGTCGTGTCCTTGTGGTCGGAGCAGATCGGAGCGATGCCGGGGAGCCCGATGGCGGCGCCGTATTTGCTTTCGAACTTGACGGTGATGCCTGGACCGAGTCGGCTGTCGTCATTCCGAACGATCCCGAGGAGGGAGCGCGATTTGGTTTGTACGAGATCGGTCTGCGAGGGGGCCAACTGGTCGTTTCGGCGACGCGCAAAGATGAGAGCGGGTTCGTGGATGCCGGCGCGATCTACGTGTTCGGACGTGAGTGCGATGCGTGGGTACAGACTCAGAAGTTGGTCGCAGCGGAACCGGCCAACAACCGCCACTGGGGGAACGCGGTCGCGATTGACGGCGATTGGCTGGCCGTTGGGACCATCGGGTACGGGGTGGACATGTACGCGCGAGAAGAGGCTGATGGCCAGTGGGCCCACAGGCAGTTCCTCAGCGCATCGGCAATTCCTCAGAGCGATGGCTTCGCGGACTTCCTCGCCATGGATGATGGGTTATTGGCGATCGGGGCGTCGCGAGTCGGCGGTAACGCTGGCGTGATTCATCTCTTCGAGCACCGGCCATTGGCGGGCGGGTGGACCTGGAATTGGGCGTTCGCGGGATCGGGAACCGATGAGGGGGATCTCTTCGGTCAGCCGATCGCACTGCGCGGAGCAGAATTGGCCGCAGGCGCGCGCGGTGCCATGGGATTGGGTGCGGTGTACTGCTTTGATCTGGCCTCGTGCGTGTGTCCGGTGGACTTGGACGGCGATGGCGACCAGGACGCCGATGACTTCTTCATCTTCCTGGACCGCTTTGTCCTGGGCTGCCCATGAACAGTTTGGACATTTGAAGTGGAGCCTCCTGACCCCCGGCGCGAGGGCGCCGGGGGTTGCTGTTTGAATGGCGAGAGGGTTTGGCGTGGGAGCATCTTGCCCAGTCGCCCGATTGCTCGGTTTCCCGATGTCTCGACCGCTCGACCGTTTGCGCGGTCGGGTCCAAGGGCTACCCCACAATTCCTCTCGCCCGTTGCAGCGCCTCATCGATGTGTCCGAACATGTTGTCCACGCCCACGGTCTGGTCCAGGCCGCTCTTGGCGAAGGCCATCATCGGCTGGGCGTGGACGCCCGAGAGCAGCAGCGTGGTTCCCGCGCGGCGGCACTTGTGCAGGAACTCCTCCAGCGCGTGCAGGCCACTGGCGTCGATCGCGGGCACCTTGCGCAGGCGGAGGATGAAGACCTTGGGCGGGCGTTCGAACTGGCCGAGCGTGTCCTTGAGGCGGTCGGCCACGCCGAAGAAGAACGGGCCGTCGATCTCATACACCTCCACGCCGGGGGGTACTTGTCGCGCGGCGATGGCGTCGGGATCGGCGTCGCCGTTCTCGCCGGGGTCGCGGAACTCGCGGGTGATCGCCCCGATGTTCGCCACGTCGGCCATGCGCTTCATGAACAGCATGGAGGCCAGCACCATGCCCACGGCCACGGCGATCGTCAGGTCCGTCAGGACGGTCAAGCCGAATGTGGTGAGCAGGACGAGCACATCGCTGCGCGGGGCGCGCAGCAGGGCGCGGAAGTGGCCGATCTCGCTGATGTTCCAGGCGACGATGAACAGGACCGCCGCGAGGGAGGCGAGCGGGACGCGGGCGGCGAGGTCGGCCGCGGCGAGCATGAACAGCAGCAGGAAGACGGCGTGGAGCACGCCGGCCAGAGGGGTTCTGCCGCCGGCCTTGATGTTGGCAACGGTGCGGGCGATGGCGCCGGTGGCGGGGAGGCCGAAGAAGAGGGCCGAGCCGATGTTGGCGGCGCCCTGGGCGACCAGTTCGCAATCGGACTTGTGGCGGTTGCCGGTCATGCCATCGGCCACGACGGCCGACAGCAGCGACTCGATCGCGCACAGCAGGGCGATGGTCGTGGCGGGGAGGATCAGGTCGCGCACCATCTGCCACGAGATCGCGGAGGGATCGACCGGCAGGTGCGGCGCCGGGAGCGTCCGCGGGATGGAGCCGAAGCGAGAGCCGATGGTCTCGACGCCGCCGCCGTGGGCCCTATCGAGGCCCAGGAATGAGACGGCGATCGCGGCGAGGGTGACTGCCACGATCGCGCCCGGGACCCGCGGGGCGAATCGCCGGAGCGCGATCAGCACGGCCAGCGAGCCGACACCCACGAGCGCTGTCGAGGGGTCGGTGGTCTGGGCATGGCGCGCGAGTTCCTGCAGCTTGGGCACGAACTCGGCCGAGAGCGGCAGGACCGAACCGTCCAGCGCGGTGATGCCGAGAAAGTCGCGGACCTGCGAGGCGATGATGGTCACGGCGATCCCGGCGGTGAAGCCGGTGGTGACGGGGTAGGGGATGAACTTGATCATGGCCCCGAACCGGAACAGGCCCATGAGCATGACGATGACGCCTGCCATCAGCGTGGCGAGCGCCAGACCGGTGTAGCCGTGGACGCTGGCGATGCCAAAGACGATCGGGATGAACGCGGCGGTGGGGCCGCCGATCTGCACGCGGCTGCCGCCGAGCGCAGAGATGAGAAACCCGGCGATCACGGCGGTGTACAGGCCCATGGCCGGCGGGCTGAGCCACGGGTGCTGGGCCTGGAGGTCCGCAGCGACAGAGGCCGGGATCGACGCGATACCCAGGGCCATGGCCAGCGGCAGGGCGATGACCGCGACCGTGAGGCCTCCGATGGTGTCGGCGAGGACCGAACGGCGGGAGTATCCCTCCCGAAGGCAGATGAGCGATTTGGGCAGAAAGCGGGACACCCCAGAGGGCCTCCGGCGAGGGTCCCAAGGGTACGCCCGCGCGAACGAATCGCGGCAAGGATCCCAAGAAACGGTCGTTCGGCGGCCGGGCTTGTCGGGCTGCATGGAACGGGAGGTGGATCGTGAAGTGGATGATCGTGGTGGTCGCGGCGGGGGGAGTTGGCGTCGCGTCGGGAGGGGCGTGGGCCCAGCCCGCGGATGAGCCCGATGCGCTGGCCGGCCCGGATGTGGCGAGCGCGGCCTCGCGGCCCACGCTCGTGCATCGAGCGTTCGATGGTTCGATCCGGCGGCTGGAGGTGTCGCCCGAGGAGGCGGCGCTGGAACGCCTGGACCTCGATGAGGAGTCGCAGGGTCAGGTCCAGGAGGTGCTGGACGCGCGGAACGCCGTGCTGGATGAGATCCTGGTCAAGCACATCGGATTGCTGCTGAAGTACCAGGCCGCGGCAGCGGCGGAGGACAGGCTCGAGATCCTGCGCGTGCTGACCGAGGTGTGGCGCGCGACCGAGCCGCTGCGCGAGCGTGGGACGCTTCGGGAGGAACTGGGGCGTGTTCTGAATCAGGACCGGCTGTCCCTCATGGACGAGATGGTCGCGGAATACGACGAAGCTCTCCTCGCGGAGGCTCGCGCCCAGGCGGAAGCGTCGGGTGAGCGGTTCCGAGAGGTGCGGTATCGGATCGCCGAGGGGCTGCGGAGGCTTGGTGAGGACCTCAAGCGGTCGTACGAGCGGGCGGTGACCGCCGGCGTGGAGGAGTTCGAGGCGCTGCTCGTTAAGCTGCAACTCGAGCCGGAGCACGAGCGGGAGGTGCGTCGGCTCGTGCAGGACTTTGCGCAGGCGACCATGCTCAATCCGACGGCGCAGCAACGGCGAGAACTGGGACGGAAGATCTTCGCGGTGCTCTCGCAGGAAGAGCGGCTCCGTGCGCTGCGCGAGTTGTATGGGTCGGGTCGATGAAACACGCCCGCACTGTGCGTGCGGCCGCGACGGGTGAACCACTCGGTGGGCTGATTCGAATTACTGTGCCTGACGCAGGCGCAGCGCGACCGAGATGCTGGTGCCGGGCTCGAAGCCCTCGACCACGCAGACCACCGTGGCGCGATCCATCGGCACGGATACCGCGGCGTTGAGGCTTCGCCTGCGGATCTCGGGCAGTCCGATCGTGAGCCCGCCGCCGAAGGGATTCGCGGCGGTCTCGACCAGGGGTTCCTTCCGATCGACGATCCGCGCGAGCGAGACCTCACCGCTGAGGGTGACCGCCACGCCCGTCGATGTGGGCTCGCCGATCGTGAGGCTTGCCCGTAGTCCGTCGGTCACCTCCGCGATCTGCGACTCGTACCCCACGGCGGAGTCGCTGACGATCGGAGTCCAGCGGGCCACGTAGGAGACGGTGCGCGTCGCGGTCAGTTCCGCCGGCGTGCGCCCGCGGATGGACTGGCGCAGCGTGCGGGGACCGAACTCGGCGGTGTCGCCGACCGATGGAGCCTCGGTCGCTGAAGACTCGAGCAGCGACACATCGATCAGGTACCTCGTCGAGTGCATCGCGCGGAGTTGTTCCAGGGCGTCCTCGAACGCCTGCTGCTGGGCGCTGGAGCCTTCGACGGCGTGCACCTCGGGCGCCAGCGCGGCGTGGCGGACATTGAGCAGCTTGGCGAGTCCCTCCGCGAGCCGCTCAACTGCGTCCATCCTCGAGGGCGCCTGGATGAAGGCCTGAACGCTGACGTGCCCCTGCGCATCGGGGCCGACGGGCGTCAGGATGAGGTCACCCATGTCGTACACGACGACCGATGGCGTCGGCTCGGGCTGAGACGCGCTGCGCGGCGCGAGCGCCAGACAGGGCAGGGCGACGCACGCGGCGGTCAGAACGGCGAAACGAGGTCGGGTCATGGCGGTCTCCTTGTCAGATGGGATTGGGTCGTCCTATGGGGCGCGGGCCAGGCCGTAGCTCTTGAGCCAGCCGTCCAGCTCGGGCTGTGCCGCCAGGGCCTCCACCGCGTCGCGCGTGGACGCTTCGAGGCCCGGCATCTCGCGGAGAGTTCGCAGCCGGGCGAGGGTGACCGGACGAAACGCCCCGTCCGAGGCCCACGCGCGGCAGATGGCAACCTGTCGCTCCGGCTCGATCGAATCGAGGAACTCCTCGGCAGCGCGCCCCGATTTGACGGTGCGCGCGAGATCTCGATAGGCCGCGTCGCGCTGCCCCGGCGAGAGGCGATCGATTTCGGTAATGGCGGTGATGGTGTCCCCGGCCTCGACGGCGCGAGCGATGATTCGTTCCGCGGGCCGCGGGTCTTCGGAGGGCTCGTTGGGCTCGGGCGCCCACGAGGCGAGCGACGCCCCGGGTGGAAGCGTGAGAATCGCCAGGCGCCGCGGCGCGGGCTCCGAGACGTGCGCCACCACCAGCGGAGCGGATTCGACCGGGGTCGATCGGGGAGGGCTCCTCAGCAACGGCACTGCCGTCAGCAGTGCGATTGCCGCCGCGATGGCCAGAGGCGCGCCGAGTCGGGCTCTCCAGCGATCGGCGACGCGAGATTGCTGCTCGGCGGGTCGAGAGAGCACCCGAGCCACCAGCACATCCGCTCGTTCGAGGGCTTTGAGGCGGGCTCGTAGCGAAGGATCGGCGATCAGGTCGTCCTCAAACGCCGCGGACTGAGGGCCCTCCATCTCGCCATCGTGGAATCGGGCGATCTGCTCTTCGCTCCACGCGCGGGAGGTCAAAGGTCACCTCCCGCGGCAGCTCGGACAGCGCGCCGAGCGAGGTGCAGGCTCGCGCGCACGGCCCGGGCGTCGATCTCAAGAGACGCGGCGATCGCCTGGATCTCCAGGCCCATGACGGCCCGCAGCACCAGGACGGCGCGCTGTCGCGTGGGAAGCGTCGCGATGGCCCGCTCCACCCGCGTCGTGTCGTTTGACCGACCGGTGACCCGGGGCGCGCGCGACCGCGCGTAGGACACCAAGCGAGCCAATCTCCGGGTCGCGGTCCGCTGCTGGTTGAGCCACAGCCGCGTCAACGTCTGGATCAGGTATCCCTCGTGGCTTGCCATGTCCGGTCTGGTCTCCAGCACCCGCTTCCACGTTTCCTGCGCCAGGTCGTCGGCCGCGGCGTGCGATCGGGCGAGCGCCAGGGCGCAGCGTCGCAGCCGATCCGACAGCTCCTGCCACGTGGCGTCGGTCCGGTCCGGCCGGGTCTGTTCCGCCGCCTGGGCCACCATGGACAGGAATGCGCAGGGAGGCATCGCGCCAAGCGCAATCGGAGGGATTCCGGCGCTTGTAGTCCCATTGGGCGCGGCTACGCTTGTTGAGTTTGCGCGAAGCGGGCTGGTTTGGGTCTTGGAGGGATTCATTGCAGCGCTATGCCCAAACGAGATGACATCCGCACCATCCTGCTGCTCGGCTCCGGACCGATCGTGATCGGACAGGGGTGCGAGTTTGACTATTCGGGCGCTCAGGCGTGCAAGGCCCTCCGGGAGGAGGGCTACCGGGTCGTCCTGGTCAACTCCAACCCCGCGACGATCATGACCGATCCGGCCATGGCGGACCGGACGTATATCGAGCCCATCACGCCCGAGGCCGTGGCCAAGGTGCTGGCGCGCGAGGCGGAGGCGGGATGTCCGGTGGACGCCATCCTGCCGACGCTGGGCGGGCAGACGGCCCTCAACGTCGCCTGCGCGCTGTGGGACAGCGGCACGCTGCAGCGAATGGGCGTCGCGATGATCGGCGCCGGGCGCGAGGTGATCCGACGGGCCGAGGACCGCGAGGCTTTCTCCGAGGTGTGTGCGTCGATCGGCGTGGCCACGCCAAGATCAAGAGCGGTCCGAACGCTGCGAGAGGCGTCGGAGTTCCTCGAGGAGATCGGCACGCCGGCAATCATCCGGCCCGCGTACACGCTGGGCGGCTGGGGCGGCGGCATCGCCTACAACGCCGAGGAGTTCCGGACTCTGGTGGCGCGCGGGCTGGGCGCGAGCATGATCGGGCAGGTGCAGATCGACGCCTCGCTGATCGGATGGAAGGAGTTCGAGCTCGAGGTGGTGCGCGACACGCGCGACAACTGCATCATCGTGTGCGGGATCGAGAACTTCGATCCCATGGGAGTCCACACGGGCGACTCGATCACCGTCGCGCCGATCCTGACCCTGACCGACAAGGAGTATCAGGTCCTGCGCGACGCGGCGATCGCGATCATGCGGGCCGTGGGCGTGGAGACCGGCGGCAGCAACGTGCAGTTCGCCGTCAACCCCGATCCCGAGGACGGCAAGTTCCAGTTCGTGGTGGTCGAGATGAACCCCCGAGTCAGCCGCAGCAGCGCGCTGGCCAGCAAGGCGACGGGGTTCCCCATCGCGCGAATCGCCGCCAAGCTCGCCGTCGGCTACACACTCGACGAGCTGCGCAACGACATCACGGGCACGACCAGCGCGTGCTTCGAGCCCGCGATCGACTACGTGGTCACCAAGATTCCCCGCTGGACATTCGAGAAGTTCCCCGAGGCCGACGAAACGCTGACCACGCAGATGAAGTCCGTCGGCGAGGTCATGGCGATCGGGCGGAGCTTCAAGGAGAGCTTCCAGAAGGCGATCCGCTCGCTGGATGTCAAGCGGTTCGGGCTGGGGCTCGACCGCAACGACAAGTGGCTCGCGGCGATGCGGGCCGTCGAGACGGGGCAGCTCGTGCTGGACTACGCCCCCGAGGTGCCGCCGGCGGTGCAGCAGGCCCAGAACGGGCCAGTTGCGCCCGACCCGACCCCGGACAGCCCGGCCAAGCGCCCCGATCTCGCGCTGCGCACGGCCGACGGCCAGCCGATCGAGTGGCCGATTCCGACGGACAAGCTCATCCGCAAGCTCAGCGTGCCATGCCAGGGTCGGCCGTACTTCATCCGATACGCGCTCAAGATGGGATGGAGCGTTGAGCGGATCTGCGAACTCACGAGAATCGACCGATTCTTCATCGATGAGATGTCCGATCTCGTGGCGTTCGAGGATGAGCTCTGCCAGTACGCCGCGCTGGAAGACGTGCCGGCCGACGTGTTGGCGCGCGCCAAGCGGCTGGGGTACTCCGATCCGCAGTTGGCGCACCTGTTCCTCGGGGCTCTGACGACCGAGAGCATCCTGGCGGTGCGGGCACGGCGCAAGGGGCTGGGCATCGAGCCGGTGTACAAGCAGGTGGACACATGCGCCGCGGAGTTCGAGGCGATCACGCCGTACTACTACAGCACGTACGAGCGCACAAGCCACGATTCGAGGGATTCCCAAGGCGGCGAGCCGTCGCGCGATCGGGGGGTGTTAGCGGATGAGGTCCGCGTCGCCGTCGATCCGAAGGTGATCATCCTCGGTGGCGGGCCGAATCGCATCGGGCAGGGGATCGAGTTCGACTATTGCTGTTGCCACGCCGCGTATGCCGCCAGAGACATGGGCGTGCAGAGCGTGATGATCAACTGCAACCCCGAGACCGTCTCAACGGACTTCGACACCAGCGACCTGCTGTTCTTTGAGCCCCTCACGCTCGAAGACGTGATGAACGTGTATGAACGACTGGACCGGGGACCCGGACCGGGGCTCCCGTCAGCTGCCATCATGGGCGCCATCGTCCAATTCGGCGGCCAGACGCCCCTCAACCTGGCCCACGGACTGGTCGCGGCGGGCGCCAGGATCATCGGCACGAGCCTCGACTCGATCGACCTCGCCGAGGATCGCGACCGGTTCGATGCCCTGCTTGAGCGGCTCAAGCTCCAGCGTCCCGCCAGCGGCATCGCCCGCTCCCTGGCGCAGGCCCGCGAGATCGCCGGGCGCATCGGCTACCCCGTGCTGGTGCGGCCGAGCTACGTGCTCGGCGGCCGCGGCATGGAGATCTGCGCCGACGAGGCGGCGCTGGTCCATTTCATGACCACAGCGATAGACATCTCCGACCTCGACGGCGCGCCGGTGCTGATCGACAAGTTCCTGGCGGGCGCCATCGAGGTGGATGTGGACGTGGTGGCGGACCACGGGGGCGAGGGGCAGGCCGCGGCGCCCCAGGCCCTGATCTGCGGCATCATGCAGCACATCGAGCACGCGGGCGTGCACTCTGGCGACTCGGCGTGCAGCATCCCGCCGTGGTCGCTGCCCAAGTCGCTGGTGCGACGGATCGCCGACCTCTCGCGAACGCTGGCGCGCGAACTCAAGGTCCGGGGCCTCATGAATCTCCAGTTGGCCATCCGCGACGATGAGGTCTTCGTCCTGGAGGTCAATCCCCGCGCCAGCCGCACGGCCCCGTTTGTCTCAAAGGCGACGCACGTGCCGTGGCCGGCCATCGCAGCCAAGGTGATGATGGGCTCTTCGCTGGCGGATCTCGGCGTGCGCGAGGTCACCAATACGGGCGCCTTCGCGATCAAGGAATCCGTCTTTCCGCACCAGAAGTTCCCGGGCGTGGACTTCGTGCTCGGCCCGGAGATGCGCTCCACGGGCGAGGTGATGGGCATCGACCTGACCATGCCAGTCGCGTACCTCAAGGCTCTCATGGCCTCGGGCACCATGCTGCCCTCCGAGGGCGGCGTGTTCCTGTCCGTCCGCGACTCTGACAAGGACGAGATCGTGGATATCGCCCGGTCGCTGATCTCCATGGGCTTTGTCATCCACGCAACCGGCGGCACGGCGGCGTTGCTCAAGCGGCACGGCATGAAGCCCGTCGTGCTCGAGAAGATCGCAGCGGGGGCGCGCCCCAACGTGATCGACCTCATGACCGACGGCCGGATCAGCCTCGTGATCAACACACCCACGCGCACCGGCTGGCAGAGCGACGAGGGGCGCATCCGTGCCACCGCCGTCCGCCTGAGCATCCCCATGATCACGACGATCACCGGCGCGCAGGCCTCGGTGCGGGCGATCGAGGCCCGCCGCGCGGGCGACTGGGACGTTCGCGCGCTGCAGGACTACCGCGAACTCGCCTCGGCCGTGCCCGGGGGATCGCGCGCGTCGCTGGTCACTTGACGTCGATCAATCGCTCGCCCGCCTCGATCGCGCGACGACGCTGGTCGTCCGTCGCGATCATCGCTCGACGGATCCGATCTTGCATTCGCAGGATCGCCTGGCGCTGATCCTCCGGCATGCTCGGGCTTGAGACCTCGACCTGCAAACGCGACGACAGCACCTGCAGTTGCTGGCGCTGGGCATCGAGATCCGCCTGGTGGATGCTCAGCAGCGTCAATTCGTCTTCGGGGTCGAGGTAATCCGACAACGCCGGCACGGGCGGGAGGCTTACGTCGAATCCCGCCACCGCCGTCCGCACGCGCCCGGTCTGGTCCAGCCCGCCGCGAGACTCTCCGGCGACCGTCACGGTCGGCTCGCTCGACAGCAGCCACGCCTGGAACCGCTCGAAGCTCAGGCCGAGCCGTCCGGTGCCGCGCAGGCGTGTGTCCACGTGGATCGATCCGGACGCGGCGTCGATGGTGATCGTCGGCGGCACCGCCATCCCGATGCGCTCCCGCCGGCGGTCCCACGCGTCATCGAGCACATCGTCGTTGAGGCTCGCGGCCTGCTGCAGGTCCGCGTAAGCGCCCATCACCACGCTCGTGTCGATCCGCTGCTCGCCGCGCTGGACGGTTAACGCCATGGGCTCTCCGGGCGCACGCGAGAGAATCTCCGCGCGGACCTGATCTCGTTCCCTGATCGGCTCGCCGCCGATCGCGACGATCAGGTCGTCGGCCTTGAGCACCCTGGCGGCGTCGAAGCCCGGCACCGTGGCGCCGATGCGCACGCCTGGGACTGGGTACGAGACCTCCTCCGCGAACTGGATGCCCATGCCCGCACGCTGGCCGTTGCGGAACATGTCCCACGCGAGCGTCTCAAGGCGCAGCCGCTGCTCAGGGGAGAGCCTCTCGTTCGAGTTGAGCATGCGCTCCAGGTCGCTCAGCCGCAGCCGAGTGCGAAGGCGGTCCTCCGCCTCGCGACGCTGGGCCACGTCGTCCGCGTCGAGCCGCTCGACCAGCGCGCCGGCCCATTGGTCGTCGCCGTGCTGCGCGAACGCGCCGCAGGCTAGAGCCATACACAGCAACGGAGCCAACAGACGCACCAGCAATCCTCCGGGCCGCGCCGCCTATTGGGCGCCGGCACGCTCCACTGTATCGGGCTGGCATGTGTCCGGGTTCGGAATCACGGCATAATCCCTGCGAATACGGGGCTCACGGCGTTGCGGCAAGGTCCGCCTCGTGCTCGAGAATCCACGCGGCGTGTCGCTCGATCAGCCCGAGGAATGCCCGCCCCGGAATCGAACCGAATGAGCCGGTGCGGGCGACGGGCCCGGCCGCCTCGGCGATCACCGCCTCGATCATCAGCGGGGCGAGTGTCGGCAGGTCCCAGCTGGCAGCGCCCCCGGTCCGATACCCGTCCAAGAACGCTCGCAGGCGGTCGCGCGAGAGGCCGACGGGCCATTGCTCGATCGGCCGATCGGGAGGGGGTGGCAGGATCGACCACTGCAGCGCGCCGCCGGCAAGATCGACGACTCCCGGCGCGAGGCACACGGAGTCGAAGTCCACGACCGTGGCGCCGCCATCGGCATCAAACAGCACATTGCCGGGGTGCCAGTCGCCGTGGATGAGATGGCGTGTCGCCCGCTCAATTCCCGCCGCGTTGGCGCGAGCGCCCGACTCGGCGTACAGCGCTCGCAGCCTCGCCGCGCCCGGTTTGCACTCGGCGTGCCGCCGCTCGATCTCGACGAGTCGGCGCTCCACGCTCTCGGCCCTGTGGTAGCTGCCCTCGGGCGCCGCGAAGGGGATCCGCGTCTGCTTGAGCGCGCTATGCAGCCGGGCCAGCGTGTCCCCCGCGAGACGGGCATCGGTCGGCGAGCCGCCATCAACGCGCCCCTCCACGAATTCGACGAGCTCGTACACGCGCCCGTGGAGTTGGAGCATCGAGTTGTTGTCCAGCGACGTGCCGATGATGTTGGGCACACCGAAGCCCGCGTCGGCCAGGGCGAGCATGACCGCGTGGCACATCGCGACGTGGAACGGATTCGATTGATCGGGCTCTCGACGCTTCAGCAGGTACCGTCGCCCCGACAACTCCACCACGACCTTCGGGGCCGAGAGCGAGCCACGGTACAGAGGGTGGGCCGAGGCCGGCGCCCCAAGCGGATAGTGCGAGAGGACCTCGAGGAGCTCCTCTCGCGTGAACCGATCCGCGGCGATGGTCGGCTCCGCGCCGGGCCCCTGGTGGCGAAGCGCATGGAAGAGCACCGCCGAGGCGAGGACCCGGTCTGGCTCCGGGGAGGTCATGGCAGTTCCTCGCGGGACTACTCCGCGTTCTGAACCTGCTCCTTGATCCGGTCGATCGCCCCCTTGATCTCGACGGTCAGGCGGCTGATCTCCGAGTCGGGACTCTTGCTCGCGATGGTGTTCGCTTCGCGGAGCATCTCCTGCGCCAGAAAGTCCAGCGTGCGCCCGACGGGCCGATCGTCGTCGGCGTGGATGAGTTCTTCAAATTGGTCCATGTGCCCGCTCAGCCTGGCCAGCTCCTCCGCGATGTCCGTCTTCTCCGCATAGACGGCGATCTCGCGGATGAGTTCCACCGGCTCGACGGAAACGCCAAGCTCGCGCAGCAGCCGATCCAGGCGCGTTCGCAGCCGGGTCTCGTACTCATGAGAAACTTCCGGAGCCCGTTCGGCGATCTGGCCCAGCCGCTCGACGATGATCGCTCGCTGGCCCTCAAGATCCTCCCGGAGCATCAGGCCCTCGCGCTCACGCATGGCCACGAGGTGCTCACACGCGGTTGCCACGAGGCCCCGGAAGGCCTTGCGCGCGCGCGTCAGCCTGTCTTCTTCGTTCGCCGGGGGCTGCAGCACACCCGGCAGACCGAGCAGACCCGCGACGTCCAGCGGGAGCGCGCCGGACTGGATCGCCCCAAGGCCGCGAAGCTGCTCGACATAGTGCTGGAGGGCGTTGGTGTTGATGTCGTACGCCGCGGACTCCGACGTGTCCGCGCACGTCGCGCGCACGGTGACCGAACCGCGAGTCACGAACCGGCGCAACTCGGACTCGAGGTCCGCCTCGAGGCCCTGGAATTCCTCGGGGAGCCGGATCGTCGCCTTGAACCACTTGTTGTTCAGCGACCTGACTTCCAGGAAGAAGTGGACGCCGTCAACTTTGATCGCGGCCTCTCCGAAGCCGGTCATGCTTCGCAGCACGCGAAGTCTCCTGTGGGGTTGCTCAGGTGAGGCGCCCCGTTCGCCGGGCAGTCTATCGCTTCGGCTCTACCGGCCCGGTGGAGGCGACTCGGGCTCACCCGAAGGCGAACCGCTCGGATCAGAAGTCGGACCGGGATCGTTCGAAGGGCTCTCACCGGGCTGCTCCGAGCCGTCGCCCGTGCCTGGCTCGGTCTGGCCGGCTTCTGCAGTCGAGGCATCGGGCGTCGGATTCGGCGCGCTGGGCTGGTCGGCCTCCGCGTCGCCGGAATTGGTCGCGGGCGACTGGCTCGTGGACGAGCCGGGCGCGGCGCTCGCGGCCGGCGGGCTTGACGCCGCCTTGGCGGGACGTGCCGCGAAGTTCAGGCCAATCGAGAAGAGAACCCACACCACGAACGCCGTGCATGTTGTCCACGTCAGGGCGTCGCCAGTCTTGGTGCCAAAGACCGTCTGGCCAGAGCCCGCCCCAGCCCCAAATGCGCCAGAGAGCCCCCCGCCTTGCGGGCGCTGAATGAGAATCAGCAGGATGAGCAGCAGGGACAGAAAGACAAACGCGACGACCAAGATGGCCATCAACCAAGGAACAATCGCGGCGAGCATCAACATCGAAGGCCCTCAGTCTCGCGCCGGGCGCCGCCCGGCAAAGGGCCTCAACTGTAGGCCGACGCCCCGAGCCCGCTCGGACTTCCATGAGGCCTCACGAGACCGCCTCGACAATCTGCAGGAACTCGGCGCTCACCAACGACGCGCCGCCCACCAGGAAGCCATCGATGTCGGGCATTATGGCGAGCGCTTCGGCATTCGATGCCTTGACCGAACCGCCGTACAGGATGGACAGCGACTCGGCGGCATTCGATCCCAGAATTGACGCGACAACCCCTCGCACTCCAAGGTGGGCCGTCTGTGCGTCTTCCGGGGTGGCGGTCCGGCCGGTCCCGATCGCCCAGACGGGCTCGTAGGCCACGACGAGCCGCGATGCGCAATCCGGGGAGATCCCCGTCAGTGCCGACTCGAGCTGCCGCCTGTTGATCGCGTCCGTTTCGCCCCGCTCGCGCTGTTCGAGCGTTTCTCCGATGCACAGCATGCAGGTCATGCCGGAGTCGAGCACCGCGTGGGCCTTGGCCCGGATGAGCGCGTCGGTCTCCTGGATGAGATGGCGGCGTTCGGAGTGCCCGACAAGGACCACCGAAACGGCGCAGTCCGCCAGCATCGAGAGGGATACCTCGCCGGTGAAAGCGCCGTCGGCTCCGGGATAGGCGTCCTGGGCGCCCAGACGCACGCCCGGGCCGGAGTCCTGGAGGACTCCTCCGACGGCCAGGAGGTAGGGAAAGGGCGGGAACAGAATCACCGTCGCCGGGCTGTCCGTGACGCCCCGTGCAGCCGCCCGGGCCAGCTCGCGAGCTGAGCCCAGGTTGGTATTCATCTTCCAGTTGCCGCCGACGAGCTTGGTCCGCATCGAGTGGTTCTCCCCGCGTCTCCATCCACATCCTCTTGCATCGGGATGCCGCGCGCAAGTACACTCTTGACACGATACTGGCAACCCGCTTCCGACGCGCAGGGCGGCGTACGGGGGTACTCGCGGAGTGGGGCGCATGGTGGGTCATTCGGCGGAGCCCGCCATCTTCGACGTGGCGGTGGTCGGTGGGGGACCCGCCGGGTCCACCGTTTCCACGCTGCTCAAGAAGTATCAACCGACCCTCCGAGTTGCGGTCTTCGAGGGAGCGCGATTCCCTCGTCCGCACATTGGCGAGAGCCAGCTTCCGGCGACCATGCCCGTCATCTTCGAGATGGGATGTTGGGACAAGGTCGAAGCGGCGGGCTTTCCCATCAAGATCGGCGCGTCGTACACGTGGGGGCGCGACGACGAGACCTGGGAGATCAACTTCTTTCCCCCGGAGGACTTCAAGGATCAGCCACGACCGGCGCCGTATGAAGGGCAAAGGAAGTACACGGCGTTCCAGGTCGAGCGAGGGCTGTACGACAAGATCCTGCTCGATCACGCGCAGGGCCTTGGGGTCGAAGTCTTCGAAGAGTCGCC
Source organism: Phycisphaeraceae bacterium (assembly GCA_020639195.1). Lineage (GTDB taxonomy): Bacteria > Planctomycetota > Phycisphaerae > Phycisphaerales > UBA1924 > JACKHB01. Next base: position 307,936 of record JACKHB010000003.1, read on the forward strand.
GATCGAGGAGGTGCTCCGCGAAGGCGACCGTGTGACGGGGCTGCGGCGGCCGGGAGGCGAGATCGTCACGGCCAGGTACTACATCGACGCGAGCGGTGCACGAGGGTTTCTCCGGCGTGCGATGGGCATCGAGTCCCACGCGCCCAAAGAGCTTCGCAATATTGCCATCTACAACTACTGGGACAACGCCAAGTGGGCCATCGAGATCGGGGTCGGCGGCACGCGCATTCAGATCCGCAGCCTTCCGTACGGCTGGATCTGGTTCATCCCGCTGGGTCCGACGGTGACCAGCATCGGTCTGGTGTGTCCGGCCGACTACTACAAGAAATCGGGCAAGACCGCCGAACAGCTCTACCTCGACTCGATCGCCTCGCAACCGCTCATCGCCGATCTGGTCTCGGGCGCACACGTGACCGGGCCTACCCAGACCACCAAGGACTGGTCGCACTTGTGCCAGCGGCTGGCAGGCGACAACTGGTTCCTCATCGGCGAGGCCGCGGGCTTTGCAGATCCCATCCTCTCGGCCGGCATGTCGCTCGCGCACCACTCCGGCCGTCACGCCGCGTACACCATCTTGGAGCTGGAAAGGGGAGAACTCGACGCGGGGTGGCTCAAGCGACTCTATGACGAGCGCAATCGACAGGGGATCGAGCAGCACATCCGGTTCGCGCACTTCTGGTACGCGTCCAACGGATGTTTCACCGAACTCAAGGAGTATTGCGGGAACATCGCCAAGGACGCCGGACTCAAGCTCGATCCCCGGCAGGCCTGGGAATGGCTCGCGCTCGGCGGATTCACTTCCCAGTATGTCGGGCTGGCGCAGGCCGCCCACTGGGACCTGTTCGGCGCCAAAAAGATGGTGGACATGTTCCTTGGGTTTCGAGAATTCAGGTTCCAGGTGTACAACCAGTTCAGGCTCGACCTCAAGGACGCGAAGAAGGACCGGATTGGCGCCCTGCGCGAGGGTCGTGTTCTGCCGGTGGAGTGTTTCCGCCGCGGCCGGCACCTGCTTCCCAACAGCGGCCACTTTGGCCTCCTCATCCACGTGCTCAAGCAGACGCGCGACGGCGTGAAACTGGTCGATGCTCTCAGGAAAGAGATTGCCAAACGCCATCAGCCGGAGCATTGCAACCAGGTGCTCAACCGCCATCTTGAGGCGCTCGAAGCGATGATCCAAGAGGGATGGGTCGACGCTCGACTCGACAAGTCCAGGCCGATGATCCAGCCAACGTACGAGAACGAGTCGAAGATGTTCCGCTCCACCGCGGACGATGAGAGAGCGCTGATGGAGGCCAAACGCCAGCGGGAGGGAATGGCCAGCTCGATGCTGCTGTCGGGGCAGGAGCTCGAATAGACGCCCGACGGAACGCCCATCGCGACCATGCGCGACTCTTGGACCCCCCCAAGGACACCCGATATTCTCGCGGCGTCCGCGCGCTGTCCACTCGACCGGAGTTCCAATGCCCACACACCACTACGACGTGGCGATCATCGGCGGGGGCCCCTCGGGCACCACGGCCGGATCTCTGCTGAAGAAATACGACCCCGCGCTCCGCGCGGTCATCCTCGAGAAGGAGCGGTTTCCGCGCCCCCACATCGGCGAGAGTCAGTTGCCCGCCCTGGCGCCCGTGCTCGACGAGATGGGCGTGTGGGACAAGGTCGAGGCGGCCGGATTCCCGATCAAGCTCGGCGGATCCTTCACCTGGGGCAGCGACCAGGAGTCATGGGACTTCAACTTCTACCCGGAGGAGTTGTTCCAGGATGAGCCGCGTCCGGCCAGGTATCAGGGGCAGAGGCTGTTCACCGCCTTCCAGGTCGAGCGGGCGATCTACGACACAATCCTGCTGCGCCACGCCGAGAGCCTCGGCGTCGAGGTGCGCGAGGCAACGATGGTGCGCGATGTGAAGCGCGAAGGGGACCGCATCACCGGGTTTGAGCTCGACTCTGGCGAGACGATCACGGCGCGCCACTACCTCGACGGCTCGGGATCGCCAGCAGTGCTACGACGGGCCATGGGCGTTGTCTCTGTCGCGCCCAGGGAGCTTCGCAACATCGCAATCTGGGACTACTGGGAGAACGCTGAATGGGCCGTCCACATTGGGATCGGCGGCACGAAGATCCAGGTGCGCAGCCTGCCGTATGGGTGGATCTGGTTCATTCCATTGGGCCCGACGCGGACCAGCGTGGGCCTCGTGTGCCCCTCTGAGTACTACAAGCAGCGGGGATTGTCGTCCTCGGAGCTCTATCACGCGGCGCTGAAGGAGCAGCCGCAGATCGCCCACCTGCTGCGCAACGCGACCGCCCGTGGCGACGTCGAGACGACCAAGGACTGGTCACATCTGTCCGAGCGGCTGGTGGGGGAGAACTGGTTCCTGATTGGCGAGGCGTGCGGGTTTGCGGATCCAATCCTCTCGGCGGGCATGACGCTCGCGCACCAGTCGGCCCGGCACGCGGCCTACACGATTCTGGAGTTGGACCGTGGCGAACTCGATGCTGCGTGGCTGCGGTCCTGGTACAACGAGCGGAACCGTCTGAACATTGGGCAGCACATCCGATTCGCACAGTTTTGGTACGCGTCCAACGGGTGCTTCAAGGACCTCAAGGAGAACTGCCGCAAGATCGCCGACGAAGCGGGGATGAGCCTCTCGCCCAAGGAGGCGTGGGAGTGGCTGGCACGAGGCGGATTCAGCGCCGACAACATCGGCTTGGCCCGGGCCGGCTCGTTCAATGTGGCCGGTTCGAAGCGCATGGTCGAGCACTTCTTCGGACAGGCGCTCACGTACTCGCTGGAGGACTACAACCGATTCGAGTTGAATCTCCAGGGCGCGAAGGCAGGATTCGCGGGGTCGCTGATCAAGGGTCGCATCAAGAAGGTTCCGTGCTATCGACGTGACGGGAGGATGCTGCCGCGAGCCGCGGACTACGGGATCGTGCTCAGCGCTCTGGAGCGGACCAGCGATGGCCAGGGAATCATGGACTTCATCCGCGGGACCGTGGGAGTCAGGCTGGCGCCCACGGATCGGCAGACGCTGCTTCTGCGGGCGCTGCAGGCCCTCGAAGCGATGATTCATGATGGCTGGGTCACGACCGGGTTCGATCCCAGGAGGCCGAAGATCGAACTTCCGCCGGCCGTTACGCCGCTGTTCCGGACCACGGCCGAGGGCGAACAGGCGATGCGCGAGAAGAAATCGAGTCAAGCGGGCTGACCCACCGAGCGCCGGAATTCCTTTCCGGGGTTAGGACCTGGAGGCGGCGGCGAGCATGGCGGTCGCCGCGGGGAGCCAGTCGTCCTCGACCCAGCGTTCGCCCAACGGCAGGACGCGGCCGTAGGGCCACCTGGCGAGTTCGAGTTCGCCGATCATCGCCGCGCTCCGCGTTGGTCGAGTGCACAATGACTGGGATCGGCGAGATGCCGCTCTTAATCAGCCTGCGCACGGCTACGAGTCCATCGCCGGGATCGGTCTCGGCGAGGTCGTGGTCGAGCGAGATGAGGGCCCAGGTCCTGGCGGGCTCGGCGATCGCGATGCTGAACGCGTCGAGCGTCTGCACTGTCTCGATTGGTTCGGGCCGTGTGGCGGCGTGCCACGCGGCTCGGAAGCGATCGAGGCGCGCGCGTCGTCGAGGATGAGAACGACGGCGGGCGTCTTCAGGCCCTCGGGCCGGCCTTGCGGACGGCGTCGCTCATCTCGAACTTGGCGTCGTTGTCGCGGAACAGGGCCGCGAGCTTCCGGGCCTGGGCGTCGTAGGCGGCGCCGTCCTTCCACGTGTTGCGCGGGTTGAGCACCTCTCCGGGCACGCTCGGGACCGTGCTTGGGATGGGGAGCCCGAAGATGGGATCGGGCGAGAAACTCTCCTGGCCAGCGTGAGCCGTTGAGGATCGCGGTGACCATCGATGCGTGTAGGCGAGCCTGAAGCGAGATCCGGTGCCGTAGGGCCGCCCAACCAGCCCGGTATTGGAGCAGCCATTAGACGTTGGCGCTTTATGCGGCGCTTTATCCTGATCGGTCCAGCATGTGGGCGTACTCGGCCGGCGGGCGGGCAGGAACGGGCCGCCGGAAGCATCGCTGAAATTGGGCTGCGGTTTCGGTGACGCCCGCCCTCGGTGCTTGGCGAGCTTGCTGGTGTATCCGTTGATAAGTAGTTATCGCCCGATCGGAAGGTGAGGCGACGGGGACGACCCCGAAGGCGTCGGCCGTCAGGAAGATCACGTTCTTTGGGATGGCGTCCGATGTTGGGGATCACGGCGCCAGATAAGTCCACTGCAGACGCGCGTACCTCGGTGATCGACGAGTTGTCGTAGTCCGGCATGCGGGTGGCTGGGTCGATGACGGTGTTCTCCAGCACGCTGCCGAATCGGATGGCGTTCCGGATATCTGCGGCTCGCTCCTTCCTGCGTCAGGCGGATGCACTTGGCGTAGCAGCCGCCCTCGAAGTTGAAGACTCCCCCCGGGCCCCAGCCGTGCTCGTCGTCGCCGATGAGCGCGCGGTTCGGGTCGGCGCTGAGCGTGGTCTTGCCCGTGCCGCTAAGCCCGAAGAAGAGCGCGACGTTGGACGGGTCCTTCTTGTCGACGTTGGCCGAGCAGTGCATCGGGAAGACGCCTACCTCGGGCATGTCGAAGTTCATCGCGTAGAAGATGCTCTTCTTGATCTCGCCGGCGTACTCGGTGCCCAGGATCACAACCGTGCGCTTCTCGAGCGACTGGGCGATCATGATCGGGCTGGTGACCCTAAGGGCGCCTCTGCTCGTCGGCGGTGGTCAGGCGGCGGGCGGCCCGTTGAGGATCGTCCAGTCGCAAGCGCCAGTCGGTCGAACCATGGCCGCGGCGGGATTTTCGGGGATGAAATAGCAAACCGGGCAAGAGCGAGTGCCAGGCCTGCTCGGTGATGACGCGGACGCTGGAGGCGATGGGCAAGTGGATTGGCGCCATGAACCCTCGAAGACGTAGTGGGTTCCCGCCGCTGAGGTGATCCCAGGGCGATCGACAGACGGCGTCAGCGGCTGGGGTGATGGGGCGGTTGACGTTGCCCCACCAGATCTTGCCGGATCTCGGGGTGTCCTCGGAGGAGCTTGTCCTTGGGGCTGCGTCCGGTGCGATCGCCGGTCATGCAGACCAGGGTGCCGTTGGCGGCCAGTCGGCCCTCGCCGGCCCGGATCGCCCGCTCGATCAGTTCCGCCGGGGAGGCGTTGGTGAGCGTGCGGGTGGCGGACAGGTCCAGCGCCGAGAGGGTGCCGGTCGGCATGGTTCGGAACTCCGTGTCAGGCAAGGCCGCAACGATAGGGAGGGGCGGCGGGTCCGACCATTGACCGGGGGAGCGGGGGGCTCGTATCGTTGGGGCCGCTGGCGGGTCGCCGCCGGTTGATGGTGGCCGTAGCTCAGTTGGCAGAGCACCTGGTTGTGGTCCAGGACGTCGCGGGTTCGAGTCCCGTCGGTCACCCTTCGTTCGGACCGTCCCGGCTGGGGGCGATTGGTTGCGGGTCGCGCGCCCGGGCGGGGCGGCTCGCCCGGGGGGACGATGCAGCGATCGTTCCGGCTCGACGGGCTGAGGGTGAGTGTGAGCCGTCCGCCGGTGTGGCGGACGCGGATGTGGCGCGAGTGGTGCTTCCTGCGCGCGGTGGTGCTGCGGCTGTGGCCCCGGCTGCTGGTGTTCGCGGTCGTGCTGGTCGTGGGCGCGAACGTGTTTCTGGCCGTGGACACGCAGCGGAAGCACACGATCGCCAGCGCGGTGTTCTACACGTGGTCGCTGGTGTTCGGCGAGCCTCCCGAGAGCTTTCCGGAGGAGTGGCCTCTGCAGGCGCTGTTCTTCGTCGTGCCCGTGCTGGGGCTGACGGTGATCATCGAGGCGGTGGTCGAACTGGCGTTCATGGTGCGCGACAGGCGCAAGAACGAGAGGGTATGGTGTCGGATCATGGCGCTGGCGATGCGTGACCACGTGGTGCTGGTGGGGCTGGGTCGCCTGGGGTTCAGGACATTCCTGCTGCTGCGCCGGCTGGGGATCCAGGTGGCGGTGCTGGAGCGCGATCCGCAGAACCAGTTCCTCGAGGACGTGCGGCGGGACGGATCACCGCTGTTCATCGGGGATGCGCGCCGGGAGGCGTTTCTCGAGGACGCGAACGTGGCGCAGGCGCGCGCGGTGGTGCTGGCGACGACCGACGATCTGGCGAACCTGGAGATGGCGCTGGACGCGCGGAAGCAGAATCCGAAGATCCGCGTGGTGCTGCGGATGTTCGACCAGAACATGGCCGACAAGGTGCGTGACGGCTTCAACATCCATCTCGCGATGAGCCAGGCGGCCATCAGCGCGCCGAGCTTTGCGATGGCGGCGCTGGAGCCCTCGATCGTGGGCAGCGCGGTGGTGGGGGAGCGGCTGATCGTCATGGTGCGGTGGGTGGTGCGAGAGGGCGGGCCGCTGTGCGGCAAGACGGTCGGGGAAGTGAATCGGGAGATGGGAGTGGGGGTGCTGGAGTTGGCGCGAGCAGAGAGTGAGGCCAGGCTGCTTCCGTCGGGAGAAGTGGGGCTGGAGGCGGGCGATCGGCTGATCGTGCAGGGGGAGTACGAGACGGTGACGAAGTTGCGGGGCGTGACGCAGGCGAGCGGGGGGAGCTAGGGCTCGCCATCTGTCGAGGCTCGCACCGACGAAATGAACGAGTCCTGACCGTGCTCATGGGCGGAGTGTGCGGCGCGGAGCGGATGCCGTCAACGGTTTGGGGCCGGAGGGAACGCAAATGGACCGCAAGGGAGCGGCCTTGGGCGCACGATCTGTTAACTCCGGGTGTCCAGCCGGAGTACTCGCCTTCGGGGAGGGCGATGGGCGGGCCGGTGAAGTGGGGCGATGCGAGCGCTTCAGTCGCCGAAGCAGGTGTAGATGCAGCGGGCGGCCTGGATCATGGCGTGGTCATGCGGCACGACGCGCTGGCGGCCCGCCGATTCGAGCATCGGTGCATCGGTGAGGCTGCCGCCGCGCCAGGCGACGAGTCGATTGAATTTCTCCTCGAGGATGAGCCGCATGGCGGCGTCGCCGAAGAGGGTGGAGAGGACGCGGTCGGCGGCGGTGGGAGTGCCGCCTCGCTGGACGTGGCCGAGGACGACGTAGCGGGACTCGATGCCGGTGCAGCGTTCGATCTCACCGGCGAGCCACTTGGCCACGCCGCCGAGGCGGATGGGATCGGGGCTCGAGGGGTCGACGCGTTCGACGATCTTGTCGCGGTCTCGCGGATGGGCGCCCTCGGCGCAGCAGATGATGCTGAATCGCTTGCCGCGGGTCGAACGGGCGCGGACGAACTCGCAGACGTTCTCGGTGCCGAACGGGATCTCGGGAAGAAGGATGGCGTCCGAGCCGGAGGCGATGCCGGCCGAGAGGGCGATCCATCCGGCGTTGCGGCCCATGACCTCGACGACCATGGCGCGATGATGGCTCGCAGCCGTGGTGTGGACGCGGTCGAGGGCGGCCGTTGCGACCTCGACGGCGGTGAGGTGGCCGAAGGTGAGGTCGGTACCCCAGAGGTCGTTGTCGATCGTCTTGGGGACGCCGACGCAGCGCACGCCTCGTTCGATGAACGGGGCGGCGCAGGTCATCGTTCCGTCGCCGCCGATGACGACCAGCGCGTCGATGCCGTGCTCTTCGATGTGACGGAGGCACGTCTCGGACATGTCGGAATAGACGGTTTGGCCCTTCGCGTCGACGCCGGTGGGGTACTTCTTGGGATCCGCCTTGTTGGAAGATCCCAGGATCGTGCCGCCGAGGGTGAGGATGTTGGAGACATCCTCGTAGCCGAGGGGCCTGACGCGGTTCTCAATGAGCCCGAGGAATCCGTCCTCGATACCCAGAACTTCCATGCCGTGGAAGAGGGCGTGCTTGGTGGCGGCGCGAATGACGGCGTTGAGACCGGGGCAATCGCCACCGCCGGTGAGCACGCCGATTCGACGCACGCTGCTGGCCATCTGATCGTTTCCTTTCCGGCGGATGCTACCCGCGCGGTCAGTCGGGTGCGCCGGCGAGAGCGGCGCCGGGTCGCTCGGATTCGGGCGGCGTTGGCGCATGGCGGAAGAAGACGAGGTAGACCACCGCGCACGCGAAGAGGAACAGCGTCCAGAGCGCGAGCCAGCCGACGGCGTCGCGCACGATGCGGGGCTTTGTCAGCAGGGGCTTGTTGATCGCTGCGACCACGCTCAGGGCGGACGTGCGGCCTCGGGCCGGGGCCCGGGGCGCTGGCGGACCGGCGGTAGCGTCGTGCGCAGGATCGGGCTCGGGTTCCTTGGGCGCGTGCTTTGAGGATGGCGGCGCGGGCGCGAGAGACTCTGTGGCGCGAGCCGGGGCGGGCTTGGCTTTAGGAGATTGCGCCAGGGTGGAATCGTCGTCCACGAGCGTCTGCGAGGACGGAAGAACATGGGCGGCGTTGGCGTCGTCTTTGATTGGCGACCACTCGAGCGCGCCAGACGGATCGGGTTGCCGTGAGGAGGTCGGGACGGGCGCGGCGTGAGTGGGTGATGTGGGGGCGACGGGCTGGCCTTGTCCATCGCTCAGTTCTCCCTCGATCAACTGGTCGGTCAGGCCGGCGAGTTGCTCATCGAGGGAGCAGTTGGAGGACGCTGCCGCGTCGGCGGCCGCACGAGCGGCCCGGGGCGATTCGGACGTAGCCGTGGGAGCGGGGGACTTGGGTTCGTCGAGCAGCGCGTCGATCTGGCCGGACAATTCGGCGATGTGGCCGTCAAGGTCGTCCACGGCGGCCTCGGCCTGGGCCTGGGGGTCGGGCGGCGCGGCGCCGTCGGTCTCGGGTGCGTCGGCGGGGGGCAATGACACGCCTGGCATGGGGTCGCTCGACTCTTCCATTGCGTTCGAGTGCGAGTCGGGACGATTCAGACTGGAGCGAGCGGCCTCCGCCTGGCGCACCAGTGATTCGACCTGGGCGTCCAGGTCCTGGTCGTCACTGAGATGTCGCGGAGATTCCGGCATGCGATCCTCGGGCGGGGGCGTGCGCGCGCACCGCCGCCTGACGCATCATCGACGGAGCGAGGCGTCGACTCAAGCAGCGTTGGGCGAATGGCGGGCCCGAGTTGGGGGTTGGGACGGTATTCTCGGGCGCTCTAGCCTTGGGGGGGAACAGCATCGGAGGCGGTCATGCATCGGATCGTGGTCGCGGGCCTGCCGGAAGGGCCGGGCGAAGTGATCGAGGTGTCCGGCGAGGAGGCGCACCACGCGGCGCGAGTGCGCCGGCTGGGCCCTGATGACGCGGTTGTGCTGCTGGACCTGCGCGGGGGCACCGCACTTGCCCGGGTTCGAGAGGTGACGCGGCTGGACAAGCGGGCGGGCTGGGTGATTCGTCTGGTCGTTGAGTCGGTGGGTGTGGAGGATCGAATCGTCCCGGCGCTGCGGGTGTATGCCGAGCCGCCCAAGGGGGACGATCTGCTGAGGATGGTGGACCAACTCTCGCAGGTCGGAGCGGCGAGTTGGGGACCGCTGGCGTGCGAGCGGTCTGAGGTGAATCCCCGAGACGGCAAGCTCGAACGAGCGCATCGGGCCGCGTTGGAGAGCGCCAAGCAATGCAGTCGCGCATGGGGGCTGGAAATTGAATCCCGAGTCGGGTTTCGAGAGGCGGTGGAGGCGACCGACGGCGGGGCGGTTGTTGTCGCGCATGCCGGTGGAGCGCCGTATCGCGCGACCGGGCACGCCACGATTCGTCTTCTCGTCGGGCCCGTTGGAGATCTGAGCGATGAAGAGCTGGATGCGGCGCGCCGGGCGGGCGTCCAGATCGCGGCTTTCGGCCCGCTGGTCATGCGGATCGATACCGCGTGTATTGCGGCGAGCGCGATCATCATGGACGCGGAGCGTCGTGAGCGGGAGCGAAACGGAGATGGACTCGGGCGGTAGGATGCGGGCATGGACGGGCCGACATCGGCCGGTCGCACCGCGATCAGGGAGAGATTCATGACCCAGCGTTCTGTGTGCGTCGTGCTCGCGGCGGGGCTCTGTGCGAACGGAGCCATGGGAATCGACGAGGCGCACCGCGATCGGGCCAGGGAGATGTGCTTCAGAGCGATCGAGTTCTTGCGCGCTCAGCAGGATGCCTCGGGCGGCTGGGCCCACAATCCGCAGGGGCCGAATCTTCCGGCGATCTCCGGGCTGGTCGTGACCGGGATGCTGCTGGACGACAGCATCGATCCATCGGACCCCGACGTCGCGGATGGTCTGAGGTACATCCTGACGTTCCGCCAGGCGGACGGCGGGATCTACGACACGATCCTGGCGAGTTACAATACGTCGATCTGCCTCTCGGCGCTGGCGATCGCGACGCGGGAAGCCGAGGGAGGGGCGGCGCGCGTGGCGATCGGGCCGGCGCAGGAGTTTCTGTACTCGCTGCAGTATTCCGAGGACGCGCTGGTGTCGGGAGAAGCCAGCCGCGAGACGAAGCGGGTTGATCGCGACCACCCGTTCTACGGGGGCATCGGGTACGGAAGTGGGGGTCGTCCGGACAACTCGAACCTGAACTTCATGCTGCAGGCATTGCAGGACTCGGGCGTTGCTTCCGATCATCCGTCCGTCCAGCGCGCGCTGGTCTTCCTGCAGCGGACGCAGATGCTCGATGAGAGCAACGATCTGGCGTACGCCGACGGATCGCACCAGGGCGGGTTCATCTACTCGACGAGCCCCAATGGCGAGCACGCGGGCGAGGGAGAGAGCAAGGCCGGCACGATCGAAGAAACGCTCGACGACGGCACGAGAGTCAGCCGCCTGCGGGCGTATGGCTCGATGACGTACGCGGGGTTCAAGAGCTATCTCTACGCGGACCTCAAGCCGAGCGATCCCCGCGTGAGCGCGGCGTACGACTGGATCCGCCGGAACTACACGCTGGCCGAGAACCCCGGCATGGGCAGCGACGGGCAGTATTACTACTACGTGACGTTCGCGCGGGCGCTCGATGCGCTCTCAAGGGCCAGCGGAAACGACGCCATCGGCGTGATCGGGCCAGATGGGTCGCAGGCGGAGCGCGACTGGGCCAACGACCTCGTGGATCAGCTCGCGACGATGCAGAACGCCGACGGCAGCTTCCGCAGCGTGGACTCTCGCTGGATGGAGGACAATCCGGTGCTGATCACGGCGTACTCGCTGATCGCGCTGCAGCACGCGGCGCACTGAGATCACGCCGCGGGAAGATCGGCCTCGCCGAAGAGGCGGAAGTGCTTTCGCCGCAGGATCTGTCCGGCGAGGACGGGGTCGTCCACGGCCAGCGCGATCGTGGGTGTGCCGTTGGGTCGGAGCATCAGGGGGTACGCGAAGCGGATGTTCAGCTCCGCGCCCAACAGCGACAGGCACAGCGAGCTGAGCGTGTTGCCCTTGCTGAGTTCGACGATGAGGACCTCGCCCACCGCGAACGGGAACTTGTGTTCCCTCAGCAGGCGGCGGGCCGTCGGCGTGTCGTTGCTGATCAGTCGGATGATGGCGCAGTCGGACGCCTCGTGGACGTTCAGGGCGCAGATGTTGGCGTCGGAGCCGTTGAACGCCTCGACGAGGTCGAGCAGGCGTCCGACCTTGTTGTCGAGGAAGACGCTGAATTGCGTCACGGTTGGAGGCGCGTATCCGTGCAGCGTTTCGGTCGGCGTCGTGCCCTCGTCCATCGTTGTCTCCACCCCGCGCAAGGGCGGGCCCGACGAGCCCCAGAGATCGACACCCGGCGCGAGCGCAAAGCACCAACCTCACCGACAGACGGCCGGTGTGCCCGATGGCCCGAGAATACCACGCCGGGGCGCGGATGATCAAGGGAATCGGCCGGCCCGGGTCCGTGGGGAGTGGGGTCAGACTCGAGGAGCTGGCCCGACGGGCCCTTCCGCGGGTGGATCAGGCGGAGAATGACGCCCCGCAGCCGCAGGAGCTGGTGGCATTGGGGTTCTCGAACACGAATCCGCGACCCATGATCTCATCTCGGAAGCCGACGGTGGTGCCGCCGAGGTAGAGCAGGCTCTTGGGATCGCAGATCACCTTGATGCCGTGCTGCTCAAAGACCTCGTCGGTCTCACGCTGGGATTCGGTGAGGTCGAGCACATACGAGAAGCCGGAGCACCCACCACCCTTAACCCCCACGCGCAGGCGCACCTTGTCGGCGTCGAGCTCCTGTTCCTGGATGATCTTGTGGATTTCCTTCGCCGCCTGCTCGCTCAGGATGACGCCGGTCGTTGCTGTGGACATCTCGGACTCCCTGCCGGCCATTCTCCGCCGGCCGCTGATTCTACGTCCTTCGGCCAGAATCGGTTCGGGATTCAGGCGGACGCCGAGGCCTTCGCGGCGAGGCCATTCTTGGCCTTGTAATCGGCGATCGCGGCCTTGATCGCGTCCTCGGCGAGCACCGAGCAGTGGATCTTGACCGGCGGGAGCTGAAGCTCCTCGACGATCTCGGTGTTGCGAATCGCCAGGCCGTCGTCGAGAGTGCGCCCCTTGAGCCACTCCGTCGCCAGGGAACTGCTCGCGATCGCCGAGCCGCAGCCGAAGCATTTGAACCGGGCGTCCTCGATGACCCCCGAGTCCTGATTGACCTTGATCTGGAGCTGCATGACATCGCCGCACTCCGGGGCCCCAACCAGGCCCACGCCGATGTCCTTGCGCTGCTTCACATCGCCCGATGCGCCGAAGTTGCCCACATTTCGGGGCTTCTCGTAGTGGTCGATGATCTTCTGTCCGTACGCCATGGGGTGCTCCCTGGGTGTTCGCGAGGCCGAGGGCGGCTCCTAGTGGGCCTGCCACTCGATCTTGGTGATATCGATGCCTTCCTTGTGCATGTCGTAGAGGGGGCTGAGCTCGCGGAGCTTGCTGACCGCACGGACGGTCGCGTCGATCGCGTAGTCGATCTCCTGCTGAGTCGTCCATCGACCGAGGCTCATCCGCAGCGAGCTGTGGGCGAGATCATCGCCGATGCCGATCGCCTTGAGCACGTAGCTCGGCTCGAGGCTGGCGCTCGTGCAGGCCGACCCCGAACTCATGGCGATCTCCTTGAGGGCCATCATCAGGCTCTCTCCCTCGACGAATCCGTAGGAGATGTTCGCGATGTTCGGGAGTCGGCGGTCCCGATCGCCGTTGATCTGCGTCGTGTCCAGGCGGCTGGTGATGCCCTCCTCCAGCCGGCGGCGGAGCGTGAGCAACCGCTCGCGCTCGGCGTCCATCTCGCGCTGGCAGATCTCGCACGCCGCGCCCAGGCCGACGATGCCCGGCACGTTCAGCGTTCCCGAGCGGAACCCGCGTTCCTGCCCGCCGCCCTCCGAGATCGCCTGGACCCGGATGCGGGGCTTGCGCCGACGCACGTACAGCGCGCCGACGCCCTTGGGGCCGTAGATCTTGTGTCCGCTCAGGCTGAGCAGATCGACGTTGTCGCGGTTGACGTCGGTGGGCATCTTGCCGACCCACTGCGTGGCATCGGTGTGGAACACGATGCCACGGTCGTGGCAGAGCGCGCCGATCTCAGGCACCTCGTTGATCGTCCCCATCTCGTTGTTGGCCCACATGATCGTCACGAGGATGGTGTCGTCGCGGAGCTCCCGCTCGACCATCTCACGCGTTACGATGCCGTCGCGCGGGGGTTCGAGCAGCGTGACGTCGAAACCCTCTTTCTGGAGGCGCTTGCACGGATCGAGCACGGCCTTGTGCTCGATGGCGCAAGAGATGATGTGGCCGCGACCCGCGCTGCCCTGGGGTGCTCTGGCGTACATGTACGCGCCGCCCTTGATGGCGAGGTTGTTGCTCTCGGTGGAGCCCGACGTGAAGATGATCTCTTTGCGGTCTGCGCCCAACAACGAGGCGACCTGCTCGCGGGCCAGGTCCACGACCTCCTCGGCCCGCCACCCGAACCCGTGGTTCCGGCTTCCGGGATTGCCGAAATTCTCCGTGAAACACGGCAGCATGGCCTCGACCACGCGAGGATCGCACGGGGTGGTCGCGGCGTGATCCAGATAGATCGGCAGTCGCATCAGTCTCTCCGAGTCCCCTTCTGGCGTCTCGGACGGCCACAAGTGGGACCAATGAATCTTAGAATCATTCAATGATAGGGATCGATCGTCAAACGGACAACCGGTCCGGATTGCCCCAAAGAGCCTAGCCGCGCCCGGGTCTGCGGTACTCCATTTCCACCCGGTTGCCGCGATCGTTGAACCGCATGTCGGACATGTAGGCCCGGATCAACAGGAGCCCGCGCCCGCTGGGCTTGTCCAGATTCTCGTCGTGGGTGGGGTCTGGCACTGCGCCGGGATCGAACCCCCGGCCGCGGTCTTCGACAGAGACCGTTACCCGGCTGGAGTCCACCACAAACTCGACGTGGATGGGGTCTTCCGGGCACTGGGCGTGGCCATGTCGGAACGCGTTCGAGACGGCCTCTTCCATCGCCAGGCGGACGGCGAAGACCGAAGCGCTGGAATACCCGTGCCGGACGAGCACCTCTTCGAGCGTGCTTCGCAGCCGGTCGACCTCGTCCTCCCGATTCCGCACGTCGAGCGTTGCTCGATCCGGGCTGGTGTCGGACGGATCCGGAAGGTCTGGCATGAGGCTACTGGAAGCTGGCGATGGCCTGCGATTCGTCCTCGTGGATGTTGAAGATCTTGTTGAGCCGGGTGATCACGAAGACCTCGTAGATCTGTGGGTCGATGTCCGAGAGGCGGAGCTGGCCCGACTTGGCCTTGATTCGGTTGTTGATGGTGATCAGCGTGCCCAGGGCGGCGCTGGAAAGGTGGTCCACGTTCGCGAAGCTGATGAGCAGGCGCGGGTTCGTCTCGGCGTCGATGATCTGGCTGATCTCCTCGCCGATCTGCTGGATGTTGGCCTCATCCAGGATATTGCGATCGATGAATTCGACGCGGATGATCCCGTCCTGGCGGCGAACGCGGAGCCTGGAATCCTCATGGGGCATGCAGCACCTCGTGGGCCGTCCGATTGAGCCCGGGACAGTATAGGGGACGGTGGCTGAGCGTGCTTGGGGCTCGCGGCACTGATTGCCCGTCCGGCCCAAGAAAACGGGCGGGCCGCTGGGGCCCGCCCGGTCCAGATGACTCAGAAGCGGCCTTGCTCAGGTGCCGCCGAGGGTGTCGAGCAGACCCGGGAACTGCGACTCCTCCTGCTCGCTCTGGATGAGCACCGTCGGCTTGAGCAGGATGAGCAGCGTTGATTCTTCCTTGCTCTCGATGCGGTTGGAGAAGAACCGATTGACGATCGGGATCTTGGAGAGCACCGGCACGCCCGACTCCACCTCGAACTCGCTGACCAGGCGTTGCCCGCCGAGCAGAATGGTGCCCTGATCCGGCACGGTCACGGTTGTCTGCACGCGGGTGACCGTGGTAGTGGGCACCTGGATGAACGACTGGGTGTCCTGCGAACTGACGAGCTGGCCGCCGGCGACGGCCGTTACGGGCTGGCTCTCAAAGCCCTCGATCTTGGCGATCGCGGCGTCCACGTTCAGGGTCACGTAGCGGCGGTCGGCGGAGATCGTGCCTTCGGCGATCAGGCGCACGCCCTCGGAGATGACGTCGATGGTCGGATCGAAGCCGACGGCCGAGTCGGACACGATGGGCTGCAGGTCCGAGATGAAGCCGACCTGTGTCACGACGTAGATATTCGAGGTTTGGCCGTTGGTGAAGGTGAGGCGCGGGGCCGTCAGCGTGACCGTCCGGCGATCCGCCTGGGTGGCCTGAACGAGGAAGTCCACCTGGACGTCGTCGAGGAACGTGCCGGCCACACCCAGCGCCGGGGCGCCGCCGAGGATCTGCGATGCGATGCCCTGCGAGGGCAGGAGGCTGCTCGCGATGCCCAGCGAGTTGGAGGTCGTGCCGATCGGCGACAGATTCGCGGGAGGGAGCGTTCCGACGGCCGTGCCGCCTGGTGGCTGCGTCGAGCCCTGCACATCACGGAGCAGGCGGCCGTCGTTGAAGAAGTCGGAGGGCAGGATCGTCGGGTCGGTGGCCCGGGCCGCCGCGATCTGGTTGTTGTTGGCGTTGAAGTACACGTCGAAGTCGAAGCCAATCTGCTCGAAGAAGTCCTGGCTGACGAGCATGAACCGCGCCTCGACGTTGATCTGCATGGCGCGAACGTCGCGGAGCGTCGAGAGCAGGCCGCGGATCTGCTGGTGGTTGGCCGGCGTGTTGGTCACGATCAACTGACCGTTCCAGTCGTGCATCGAGCCCGTATCACCGCCGTTGTCGCGCCAGCCCTCAAAGTCCACGGTCTCGCGGATGAGGTCCTTGAGTCGATCCAGCCGCTCCTGCGTGGGGCGCTCGTTCCAGCCGTTCTCCGTCGCGGCGTGCGAGAATGGGCTGGCTCCGCCCGTCTCGGAGCGGGCTTGCAGCACGCTGGCCAGATCGAACACGGGCGCCTCGGTGTAGTCGGGAACCTCGATGATGAGGTCGCCGACCTCGTACACCTCAGTGACTTTGTGCGAGCGGATCTTCTGATCGGAACTGACCAGCAGCACGCCGCCCTTGACGGTCCACGAGGCCTTCTCGCCGAACTCGGGATCGCCCACCTTCTCAAGCACGCGCTCGAGGACGGTTTCGACGGGCACGTTCCGCAGGCTCAGGTTGATCAGGCTCTCGCGCGGGATGTTCGCCGCGGCCAGCGCCGGCCACTCCACGTCCATGTTCACCTGCGCGTACTGCTGAAGGTACCCCAGGGCCTCGTCGAGCGTGTTGTTGGAGAAATCGACCCGCGGGATGTTGCGGTCGTGGATCGCCGCGAGGACCGCCCGATTCTCGGGGCTCTGGGCGTACTGGCTGCCCGGCGAACGGAGGTAGGAGAGCTGCGGCCAGTCCTTGGGGTAGTTGACGATGCTCAGGGGCGGGATCGCCGCCTCGGCGTTGTCCACGATCAGTTCCGCGATGTTGGCGCGCTTCTCGGTGCGGAGCGCCCACCATTCCTGGAACAGCGCGGCGTCATGGAGAATGTCCTTGAGGAGCAGGCCCTGGGGGTTGTTGGGATCGAGGAACAGGATCTGCTGCTCGACGACATCAATCGCCTCGCGATACTGGCGATTCAACTGAAGGTCGCGGACGCGGATGATCGCCTCGTTGATGCGGCGCTGGCGGTCCAGCTCGCGCTCGCGCCGCTCCTGGTCGGCCAGCTGGGCGAGTTCGGCTTCCTTGGCCCGGATCGTCGCGATGCGCGCATCCTCGGCCCGCTGATCGATTTGGGCGGCCAGGGTGTTGGAGCGATCGCGCCGCGTGTCGTATTCAGCGGTCGAGAACAGGTCGCGCGCGCCATCGAGCCGCAAATTTGCGCGTCCGACCGCCTCGCGAGCGCCGCTGAAGTTGCCCGAATCCAGCGCCCTCTGGGCGTCGGCCATGTAGGTTTCGAAGCTGGCCCGGACTTCCTGTCTCGCAGCCTCACGCTGGCGGACCACCTCATCGACGTCGGGATTCGGCTGGTCCTGCAGTCGAACCTGCATATCCGTGACTTTCGCGGCGAGGTCCGCCTGCTGATTCGCGTCCAGGCTGCCCACATACTCCCGCTGGACCTGCTGGTAGAGGTTGAGGGCATCTCGCAGACGGCCCTGGGAAACCGCGCGATCGGCCTCGGCCATCAGGCGTGCGGCCTCCTGGCGATTCGCTTCACCGATCAGGTCATCGACCGGCGGCTCAGTGGCGGGTTGGTCGGGCTGGATCGACAGTGTCACGGGCGCGGGTCGAGCCTCCTCGCCGAGCGCCCGCATCTGGTAGTCTTCGACCTGCGCCTGTTGCCCCGGCGTCAGGGCGATGCCGGAGCGAACGATCCACGACAGATCGGTCTGCGCCGAGGCGAGGTCGGCGCCGTCAAGCGCGGTCCCGATGCGCTCGAGCGTTCCATCCAGGCGGCTCTGAAGGGCAAGCCGCTCCTCGCCGATCGAGTCCAGAAGGCGTTCGGCCCGGACAAGGCGGCCACGCTCCACACCCTGGCTCGACATCACCGCCTCGGCGTGGCGCTGGGCGACGATCAGGTCGCCCTCCTCGAAGGCGACCTCAGCCTTTTGCAGGCTCAGCTCGGCCGGGGGCAATTGTCGCACCTTGCGGGACGCATCGGCACACATCTGGAACGCGTGGTCGCGCTCCCGATTGGAGAGACCCTCGGGCGACTCGAGCAATCCAAGCAGCACGGCTCGGGCTCGCACCGGCTGATTGGCCTGCAACAGGTCTGAAGCTCTCAGCAGCAGCGCCTCGGCGCTCGCCTCGGCCGTCTCGCCGGGGGGCTCAGCCGCGAGCGTCGGCGCCGCGAGGGGCAAGCCGACGACGGCCAGAAGGGTCAGAGCCGAGAGTGCCGGACGTCGAGCGAGCCTGAGCATGCGGCGTCTCCAATGCGAGCCGATGAATGCGGGTTCACAGGGGGTGCGAGTTCCACTCTCCGGCAGGGCGAACGCCAAACCGGATGATCAACCAACACAAGCAGATCCGTCTTCACCTTCGACGAACCGGCCCCCGATCCGGTTCCATCTCCGTACCAATCACGCGACGGGCCCAGGATTCGCACGAATCCGGGGTGAGGGGTTGCAGAGTAGCCTCCGGGCTCGCGGAACGCAAACGGTTGTCCCCATGCGGAATCCTCGCGCAACCCCTGCCGCCTGAACGCTCCA
Source organism: Phycisphaeraceae bacterium (assembly GCA_020639195.1). Classification (GTDB taxonomy): domain Bacteria; phylum Planctomycetota; class Phycisphaerae; order Phycisphaerales; family UBA1924; genus JACKHB01. The sequence goes on from JACKHB010000003.1 coordinate 326,498, forward strand.
CGCTCCGGGATCTCCGGGCTGAGCAGGGCGGTTCGGAGAGAGGTCGTGACCGGTTCCGTTTCCAAGACCCTCTCCCGCCGCGAGAGCGCTTACCCGAGCCACCGGCTCGCGATCACCTGCTCCTTCAGCGCTTGCCCCTCGCCGGGCACGGCGTTGCGGGGCGGGCGCCGGTACCGGGTCAGAAGCTCGGTCTCGGCGTCGGCTCGCACACGATCCGCCGAGAGCACGAACGTGTCTCGAACGCGGTCCCGTCCGGTCCGCATCATCCGGGTGGTCACGTCCAGGGCCATTTCCTCCGCGCGGGCCAGGGACCCCGCGTGCAGGAGGATCTCGCCGTAGCGGGCGTCAGCGTCACCTTCCAACACCACCCGAACCACGCATCGCCAGCGGGTGACCCCGAGGTCGTTCCCGTCGTCGTCGATATTCGATTCCGCGTCGACGTTGAGCGAGAGGGCCCAATCGTCACGGAGTCGCTCGACAATCTCCTCCGGCATCAGAAGATCCGGGCGGTCTTCGGGGAAGACGAGCACGCTCCGGTGCTCGTGGGCCGCGGCGTCGGCGCCCGCAGGCTCTTCGATCTGCGTCAGATCGAACGCCTTGAGGACCCGCTCGACGCCCTCTCGACCCTCGGGCAGGCATCTGATCGTGATGATCTTGTGCTCATCGAGGAAGACATAGAAGAACGGGTCGTCGCTGAGCGCCCCGAATCCGCAGAGTCCGTCCTCGAACAGGAACGCGCCGAACTGCTGGATGCCATCCAGGAATCGATCGAGGCCGATGGGCTCGTACGCAATGTAGGGGTCGATCTCGCGAAAGGCGTCGTGCCCCATCACGTCGAGAATCGGAAAGACCCGGGCGGGCAAGAGAGAGAACAGCGACCGAAGCAGGGGGCGCGAGCGCTCCGCCGAGATCACCACTTCGTACACATACCGGTCGGGCCACTCCTCCCACTCGCCCGATTCTTCCCCACCGTCGGCGGGCTCGAAGTCCACGCAATATCCCGGCACCGGGGCCATGTCCTCGATCGGGTACACCCCCAGCGGGAACCGGAATCCTCCGATTTCCTTGCGCGAGACCGATGTGTCGAGCTCGCATCGGGCCATGGTCGCAAGCGTAGTCGGCGGCCTCACGCGTAGGCTTGGCCCATGAGCCCCGATGTCTTCCTCGCGCTGGCCATCGGCAACACCCGCGCCCGCGCGGGTCGATTCGAGGGGGCGGTCCTGCACGATGCTCGCTCCCTGTCGGTTGATCCCTCCGAGATCGTCGAGGCCCTGCGGGAACTCGCGGGGGATCGGGAAGCCATGCTTGTGGCCACGAGCTCGGTCAACGGCCCCGCAGCCGAGGCAATCGAGCGGCGCCTCGCGGGCGAGCCCGTGCTGCGCTTTGCGCTGGTACGCCGCGACCTGCCGATCGACCTCCAACACTCCTTGGACGACGATCGCACCGTGGGCACCGATCGGCTGGTCTGTGCGATCGGCGCGTTTGGCCGGGCCCGACAGGCCTGTATCGTGATCGACGCCGGCACCGCGATCACGGTCGACTTTGTGGATGGCGAGGGCGGGTTTCATGGGGGCGCGATCGCCCCCGGAGTGCGCATGATGCTCACTTCGCTGCACGAGCACACCGCCTCGCTACCCCTGGTCGAGATCGGATCGGGCGACGAGCCGACCACGGTCCAGGGCAAGGACACTCCGGGAGCGATTCGCCTCGGCGTGCTCTGCGCCGCCCGGGGCCTCGTGCACCACCTGATCGATCGCTACGCGGAGGCCTATGGCGCGTACCCCCAGATCGTCGCGACCGGTGGAGATGCAGGACTCCTGTTCTCGAGCGACCCGCTGATCGAGCACGTCGTCCCGGACCTGCAACTGCTCGGCATCGAGCGGATTGTCCGGGACGCCCTCGACGAAGCGGACGACTGATGGCTCCGGCCCGCGGCACGTTCACGATCGTCACGCCGTTGGACAGGTCCGGACCCGTCGCGATCATCCAGGTGATTCCGGCAGATTTCGAATGGCTCCATCGCGAGGGCCGTCTGCCGCGGCTCCAGGTCGGCCAAGTGCGCCTCGCGGATCTCCTCGGCGTCGACCGCGGACTGTTCGCCCGCGTGTCCGAAGTGACTTTCCAGTTCATGCCCCATGGCGGTCTCGAAATCGTGCGCCAACTCGCCGAGGCGCTCACCGCGATGGGCCTGTCGCACGACACCGCTCCCGAGCCAACTTCCCTGTATCCCGAAGCCGCCGACCCGATCGAGGCGAGGATGCTCTTCTGCCTCTCCCACGCGGCGAGTCCGCGAGCCGTGGACCTGCTGCTCGAACAGCCCGGGCGCTGGCGTGCCGACGCAGCCATCGCAGATCCCATGCTCGACGGCGAGCGGTCAAGGCTGATCCGGCCTCCGCTGGTCGTCGCGCTGGGACAAAGCAACATCGGCAAGAGCACGCTGCTCAACGCCCTGGCCGGGCGCTCACTCGCCGCAGTGGCCGACGAGCCGGGCACCACGCGCGACCACGTCGGCGCGATGCTCGAGTTGGATGGGCTGACCCTCCGTTACGTCGACGTTCCGGGATTTCGCGCGAAGCCGGACGACCTCGAACTCCAAGCCATCGACATCGCGATGGAGGTCGCCCGCCGCGCCGATTTGCTCCTGCTGTGCGGAGACGCAACCCACCCGCCGCCCGATCCGATCGGCACGATCCCTTTCCTGCGCATCGCGCTCCGCCGGGATCTGGGGCCGCCCGGGTTTCTGGCTGACGCCGAGACCGCCGCCGCGAGCGATCAAGGGCTCGCAGGCCTGGCCAGAGCGGTCCGCCGATCGTTGGTCTCCGATCGGGCTCTCAACGACCCTGCACCATGGAAGTTCTGGGACGACGACGGGGCGGACTAGAATCCCTTTCCTGCCGCGCACGCTCCAAGGGATCACCGATGGACGATCGTCAAAGAGGCATTGTCGAGGGAGCCGGGCTCGACGAGTCTCGCCTGAATCGCGAGTTTCTCGATTGGCTGAACCGCTGGGGCGGGCGCATCCTGACGCTCTGCCTGGTCGTGCTCGCCCTGTACGCCGGGTGGAACTGGTGGGGCAAGCTCAAGGTGAACAAGGTCAACAAGGCCTTTCGAGAATTCCAGCAGGCGTCCGACTCTGGCGCTTCGCCCGAATCGCTCAAGGCCATCGCCGACACGTACTCCGGCGTTCGGGCGATTCCCGAAATGGCGAGATTGGCGGCGGCAGACTCCTACCTCGAAGCCGCGCTGCGAGGACTGCTTCCGGGCGCACAACTCTCCCCCGAGGGCGTTCCCGTCTCCGATGCGGACGAACTCACTCCAGATGAGCGGCAGTGGCACCTCGATCAGGCCGAGGCGCTGTACCGACAGGTCCTGACCGCGACCGAATCCAACCCGGATCGACTGATCCACGCGGTGGGCGCCGCCTTTGGGCTTGCCGCCGTCGCCGATACTCGGGGCGACGCGGACACCGCGCGATCCATGCTCGAGCAGGCGGCCGCGCTGGCAGAGCGGGCGGGGCTTCCGCCGCTTGCAGAGCAAGCCCGCAAGCGGATCGACCTGCTCGGCTCCGCGTCATCGGTCAGCGCCCTCCTCCACGAGTCTGATTTGCCGCCACCACCGGAGCCGGAGATCCCCGAACTCAGCCCGGACGAAACTCCCGTCGAATCTCCTGTGGAGCAACCAGTACTCGGGCCCGATGTCGCGCCCAATGTGGATCCGACGGCCAATCCAGATGAGTCTGCAGGCGATCCAGGCGCTCAGCCCGAAGACACTCCCGCTCCGCCGACAGGCGATGATCCGTCTCCCGGGAACCCGCCGCAGACCGACCCCACGCCTCCACCGGGCGACTGATGCCGCCGGACGAGTCGTCAGTCGGCCCCGAGCACGATGAGACTCGCGTCGAGGGATTGATCCTGCCCGGCGGGCAGGTGGATCCGGAGGCCGTCCGGCGCGCATGGGCGGACGCCGACACCGATGATGGTGGGGCGCATCTCGAGTTTCGACTGACCCGCGACCTGCAGACCCGCCTCGACCGCTACCTCACCGCGCGCGTCGGCTTCATGAGCCGCACGCAGATCCAGCGGTTGATCGATCGAGGGGCCGCCGCCGTGAACGGGAGACTCGCCCGCGCGGCCACTCGGCTGCGTCGGGGCGATGTCGTCAACGTCACCGTTCCGCCCCCGGTCGACAAGCGAATCCACCCCGAGCCGATCCCAATCGAAGTCCTCTACGAGGACGAGTATCTGATCGTCTTGAACAAAGCCCCCGACATCATCGTGCATCCGGCCAAGATGGAACAGACCGGTACTCTGCTCAGCGCGCTCGCGTGGCACGTCGAGCAGGGCCCGGGCGGCGCGTTGTCGAAGGTGGGCGAGGAGTTCGGCCGACCCGGTGTGGTCCATCGTCTCGACCGCCGGACCAGCGGCTGCATCGTCTTTGCCAAGCACGACCAGACGCACTGGCTGCTCGGACAACAGTTCGAGCAGCGAACGGTGGACAAGCGATACCTCGCCGTCGTCCAGGGCCGCCTCGATCCGGAGACGGACGTCATCGAGGCGCCGATCGGGCAGCACCCCTCCCGGCTCAAGGGCTACCGCGAGCGGCAGGTCGTCAGACACGACCACCTCGGTCGGCAAGCCGTCACGATCTACCGGGTCCGCGAGCGATACCGGGTGTTGGACCGTCCGGTCGGAGACCAGGACTTCTCTCTGGTTGAACTCGAACTCAAGACCGGCCGAACGCACCAGATCCGCGTCCACATGGAGCATCGCGGCTTTCCGCTCGTCGGCGACGACCTGTACGAGGGACGGCCCTACGAGCACGGCGGTCGCACCATCATCGACCGCCAGACGCTCCACGCGGCTCTTCTCGAATTCACCCATCCCATGACAAACCAGCGGATGACGTTCACCGCGCCGCTGCGGCCGGACATGGCCGAGTTGATCCGGATCTTGCGTGCGGCCGATCGCGTGGAGACGTCCGAAGCTCCGGGCGCTCGCGTCGACCTCGATCGGTCGCTCGCCGACGCCCGTTGATGCCGGGACTCACGCGCCGCGCATTCTCCCGATCGTCCCCGTCGTGCTTCGCCCTTCGACCAGCGGCACGATCTCCACGCGCCCTCCCCACGACTCGACCTCGTCCGCCCCGACGATCGTGTCCCGCCCATAGTCTCCGCCCTTCACGAGCACGTGCGGACGGAGCATCGAGATCAACTCGCGCGGCGTCTCCTCGTGGAACAGCACCACCGCGCCGACACCCTCCAGGGCGGCGATCACACCGGCGCGATCGTCCTCGGTGTTGATCGGACGCGAGGGCCCCTTGAGCCGCCGAACCGATTCGTCGTCGTTGAGCCCAACCACAAGGAAGTCGCCAAGTCGCGCGGCGCTGCGGATCAGGTGGATGTGCCCCGTGTGCACCACGTCGAAGCACCCGTTGGTGAAGACGATCCGCTCGCCCCGAGCGCGCCTCGCCCCAATCTCCTCGGCCAACTCCTCGCGAGTCCTCAGCTTGCCACGCGCAGTCGCCGCCTCAAGCAGCAGCCGATGCCGGATGTCCTCGATCGCGATCGGCTGAACGCCGAACACCTCGACTTCCATTCCCGCCGCGGCGTTGGCCAGCCGTGTGGCCCCCAGCCACGACATGCCGTTGGCTCGTCCGGCCGCGAGACCGGCCAGGAACATGTCTCCCGCGCCCGTCACGTCGTAGACCTGCCGCGCCACCGTCGGCACCGCCACCGCGTCGCGCCCGCGCTCATGCAGCAGGGCCCCGTGCCGATCGAGCGTCAAGACCACCGCCTCACACCCGAGCGACTCAAGCAGGTGCCCAGACACCCTCGAATTGGTCTCGATCTCGCCGCCGTCGCTCGTCGCCATGCCCGTGGCCCGCTGTGCCTCAGTGCGATTCGGCGTCATCGCCGTCGCCCCGCGATACCGCGAATAGTCAGAGATCGACGCGGGATCGACCAGCACGGGCACGCCGCGTTCCGCCGCCATCTGGATGATCTGCCCGCACATCGCGCCGCCGCAGACCCCCTTCGCATAGTCCTCGATGCACACGATGTCCACGCGGTCCAGCTCGTTGCGCACGCTGGCCAGCATCGCCTCCACGATCGTGCCCGAGACCGGCTCGCGCGATTCGTAGTCCACTCGGAACATCTTCTGAGGATGTCGCTGCTGCGCCAGGCCGATGAGATTGCGTTTGACCGTCGTCGGGCGGTTGCTGTCCGTTACCACCGCATGCGTCTCGATCCCCGCGCGCTCCAGGGCCCCGCGCAGGACCCCGCCCTCGGCGTCATCTCCCACCACACCCACCGAGACCACCCGGGCCCGCATCGCCACAAGGTCCATCGCCAGGCTGCCCGCGCCCCCGGCGTTCCGTTCGGCGCGGCGCACATGCAGCACCGGCACGGGGGCATCGGCGCTCAGCCGCTCCGCGTCGCCGTACACCTGCTCATCCAGCATCAGGTCGCCCACGACCAGTGCCGAGAACGGTTTCCACCGCCCGAGGTGCGTCAGCAGCGTGTCCATGTCAGGTCCCAAGCGTAGTCGCACGGGCCCGCGCGCTCATCCGCGCACGCGCCCCACCGCCTCCAGCACGCGCGTGCGAAGATCCTCCTCTCCCGAATCGAACTCCAGCTCGAGCACCGGCGAGACGACGGGGCACGGCCATCTCGCCATCTCCACTCGGGCAAGCTTCGCCCAGTCCTTCTCCGTCATCAGCACCGCATCGGCCCGGAGCGTCCGCGCCGCCCGCACGATCTCCTCGACTGTTCGATCCGCAAACGCGTCGTGGTCCCGGCGCACGATCGTTTCGCACAATTCGCCCTCCACCGCGCCGCGCGCCGCGTCCAGGAACGCCTCGGGATCACCAATCCCGCACGCCGCGACCACGCGCCGGCCCCTCAGCCAGGAAACGCGCTCATCCCTCCCTTCCGTCCGTCGATTCAACCCGCTCCACGCGTGCCGGCACACGGCGATCAGCGCGCCGGGCGCCACTGCGCGAATCCGCTCCCGCAGAATCTCAATCCCGCCCGCGGCGACGCGCTCCGCGTGCGTCACCACCACCGCATCGGCCCGTCCCAGCGAACTCGGTCCCTCTCGCAGCCACCCCAGAGGCAGCAGGCGATCCGCAAACGGACTCTTCGCGCCGTGCACCAGCACGATGTCCAGATCCCGCGCGATCCTTCGATGCTGGAACCCGTCGTCCAGCACGACGCAATCCACCCCGGCGCCACCAGCGACCAGCGTCCGAATCCCCGCCAGACGGTCCGGCTGCGCCACCAGCGCCACTCCGCCCTCACCCGCCGCGTCGAAACGCGCGCGATACTCGCGCGCCTCATCCGACTCGAACCCGCGTCCCGGCGGAGCGCCGTATCCGCGCATCGCGATGCACGGCCGGACCCCCGCCTCCAGCAACCACGCCACAATCCGCGCGACCATCGGTGTCTTGCCCGTGCCGCCCGCCGACAGGTTCCCGACGCTGATCACCGGCAGATCGAGCCGCGTGACCCCGCGCCCGGCGTCAAACGCCCGATTCCGCCGGCCGATCTCCCAGCGATACACCGGCGCCGCGAGCCCGGCCAGCGGCCGCAACAGCGGGGGCACCGGCCCGCGCACTCCCGTCCGCGATTCGGTCATCGGCGCCTCATGCGCGCGGCGAGTCCCCATCGGCTCGCAATCCGCCCGAATGCAGGTCGCGCTGCCGGCGCGCCTCCGCCGCCGCTTCGCGCAGCCGCGCCCGCGCCGCCATCAACTGCACCCGCAGGTCCCGACGACTCGCCCGGTGCAGACGCGTGTTGTTGACCATGTCGATACACGCCAGCGAGATCACAATCGTCAGCAATCCGATGACCGCCATCCACGACAGCAGGAATTCCCGCGGCCCGTTCGCCACCGCCAGCGCGTACGCGATCACCGGGGTCGTCAAGAGCATCACCGCCGCGTTCGCGGAGCGAATCCGCCGCCGGCTCGAGGGAATCCCGGAAGATCGAAGCGCCGACGCGTGCGTCGCAATCACCACCATCGTCAAGGCCGCCGCGGGGCCCGCCAGCCACGGCGAAACCAGCGGCAACGACTCGAGCCCGCTCACGCCGCCACCCCCGCTAGGCCCATCGCACACAAACGCTCCATCAGGCGCCGCACCGGCAGTCCCACGATCGTCCCCGCATCGCCCTCAAACTCGATCGGCCAGCCCGCCGCGAGGCGTTCTTCAAGGTTGTACGCACCCGCCTTGCCCATCCACAGGCCCGTCGCGAGGTACTCGTCGATCCGTTCCATCCCGATCGTGCCGACCCGCACGAACGCGCGCTCGACGAACAAGTCGCGCCGACTGCCCTCAAGGTCGAGAATCGACACGCCCGTCACCACCTCGTGGTCATCGTTCTCAAAGCCCTCGATGATCTCCCTCGCGTCGCACGCGTCCTCTGGCTTGCCGATCAGCGTGCCCCGCTGCACACAAAGCGTGTCCGCCCCGATGACGATCCTCGCATGGAGCCCCAATTCCCTCGCCCGCTCCTGCCCGGCCCGAGCCTTGAGATGCGCCAACGCCATCGCAATGGCCCCCGCCGAGGCCGCGCCCGGTTCGAGGTCCCCATCGTCGATGCCGGGGTCGATCGTCTCAAAGGTCAGCCCAGTGCGCGACAGCAAATCTCGCCGCCTGGGCGACGTGCTCGCCAGCACGATCGGCCCCACCGGCCCGCATCGCGCGTTGGCGTCCGCCTTGGTCCGATCTCGGCACGCGTGCATCGCATGCAAGTGTAGTACGAGCCTCCGGGGCCGCACGCGACTCTCCGCTACCATCCACTCTCAGCCACGATCCGAGCCCTCCCATGCGTGCGCACCTCGTCCAGCTTGACATCGCTTGGGAGGACCGCGACGAGAACGTCCGGCGCGTCCGCGCCCTGCTCCAGACGGCCGGCGTCGCCGCCGGCGATCTGATCGTGCTTCCAGAGATGTTCGACTCGGGCTTCAGCCTCAACACCGAAGCGACCGCCGATAACCAAAGCCTGACGCTCGACGCGATCTCCGATCTCGCCCGGCGATTCGGCGCGTTCGTCCAGGGCGGGCGCACCGTCCTCCAGCCGGGCGCCGATCACGCGACGAATCGCGCGCCGATCTCGGATCCCTCTGGCGCGATCATCGCCGAGTACGCCAAGATCCATCCCTTCAGCTTTGGAAGAGAGGGCGAGCGATTCGTCGGTGGAACAGAGATCGTGACGTTTCGATGGGCGGCGCCCCTGGGCAGCGCGGGCACCGCCCTCGCCCTGACCGTCGCCCCCGCCATCTGCTATGACCTTCGCTTCCCCGAACTGTTCCGGCTCGCCGTCCTGCGCGGGGCCCAGGCCTTCACCATCGGCGCCAACTGGCCCGCAGCGCGCCAGGCACACTGGCGAGCCCTGCTTGTGGCCCGTGCCATCGAGAATCAGGCGTTCGTCCTGGCCGTCAACCGCACCGGAGACGATCCCCACCTCTCGTACGAAGGCGGCAGCATCGCCATCGATCCTCGCGGCGAGGTACTCGGCGAGCTCCAACACGAACATGCCGTCCTGTCGGTCCAGATCGATCCCGATCGCGTTCGGCGCTGGCGCGAGGCGTTCCGCGCGCTCGACGACATCCGGCTCATACCCGCGAGCGAGCGCCATTGACGCTCCGTGTCGCTCGCCGGTACCCTCTTCCGCATGAACCTCACCACGTCCGCACTCGTCGCGTGCCTCGCGGCTCCCCTTGCCCCCGCCCAGCCCACCATCCACGACCTGGGCCCCTTCACCCTCGCCGTCGATGAGACCAAGTGGGCGCCCTACGACCAGGAGGCTCTCGCGGCCCTGCGGCAGCAGATCGCGCAGGTGGGCGCGGACGACAAGGTCAACATCATCGCGGGGTGGGAGCTGATCGACCCCCCGGGCGAAGCGTTCATCATGGTCCAGGTCACCGACACGCCCTCGTTCCCGGCGAGTGAGGCCGAGTCCAAGCTCAATCAGCTTGGCAACGCAATGGCCAAGAGCTCGGTCCAGGCCTCCGCCACCGACACCTCGAAGAAGTTGGGGGTGCAGGCCACCCTCGGCGAGGCGACGGTCGAGACCGCGACCATGCGCCTCACCTTCTGCAACGAATACGCCGCCCCTCCCCCCGGGGGAACGGTCCGGCAGCGCATCATCGGGCATCTGGGCAAGGGCAAGCTGATCGCCATCCAGTACAACTGCGAGAAGTCGAAGTTCGATGAACTGGATCCCGGATTCTGGACCTTCGATGAGGGCTTTGCGTGGAAGCCGGACATGGCGCTGCAGGTCAAGAACCCGACGACGGGCTTCAAGAAGCCCGTCCTGCCGGCCAAGGTCCCATGGGGCCTCATTGCCGCCGGGATCGGACTCGTCGCCGTCTTGATCTTCGGGCTCGGGAAGAAGAAGAAGCCCGCCGCGGCGTGACTAGGCCGCGCCTTGAGCAAGCCCGCGAGCCGCCGACAGCCCCACGCCCACCGCCGCCAGCCCGATCACGACGTTTGCCAGCACGTTCCCCGCCGCCAACAGGGGCCGCTGCTCCTGCAGCAGCCGCACCGTTTCCGCGCCGAACGCCGAGAACGTCGTGAGCGATCCCAGGAAGCCGACGACGACCAGCAGCCGCGTCGGGTCCGTCAGATCGTGACGTGCCTGGCTCACGCCCATGATCACCCCGATGATGAGGCAGCCCACCACGTTCACCGCCAACGTGCCGAACGGGAATCGGTCTCCCGGTGACATCCCCATCGACGCCGCGACGTGGTTGGTCAAGCTCACGCCGCCGAACCGGCACAACGCCCCCGATGCGCCGCCCAGCGCCACAAGCCCGATCTGCTGCCAGAGCGGCATCGCCATGGCCGTACTCTACTGACCGGCCGCCGCCCCCGCCCCGGATGTGCCCAAGGAGACGCCCGCGATGCCCGGTCGCGCTGCAATCTGGCGGATCGCCGTCGATACCGGCGGCACGTTCACCGATGCGGTGGCGATCGCGCCCGATGGACGATGCAGTTCGGCCAAGGTCCTCTCCTCCTCGCGCCTCCGCGCCCAGGTCCACACGCGCCAGACAGACACGAGCATCTTCGTCCACCTGCCCGGCATCTCGATGCGGGAGAGCGTGCTCGTCGGCATGGAAGTCGCGCCGACGGCGGCGCGCCATCTGACGCCCGGAACCGACACTCGGGGACCTCGCCCGATCTCGGTCCTCTCCCACAATTCGCTCTCTCCTTCTTTCCACCTGCTCATTCTCTCCGCTCCGCTTCCTCCCTCTGAGACCGTTGATCTCATCAGTCCCGACGAGGCGCCGATCCTCGCGGCACGGCTCCTGACCGGCACACCTCTGTCACGCCCGCTCCCCGACATGGAACTCCGCGTCGCGACCACCCGCGCAACCAACGCGCTGCTCGAACGCCGCGGCGCGCCGGTTACTTTGTTCATCACGCGCGGCTTCGGCGATCTGCTCGACATCGGCGACCAGACGCGCCCCGACCTCTTCGCGCTCGACATCATCAAGCCCGCACCCCTGCACGCCCACGTTGTCGAGGTGCAGGAACGACTCCGCGCCGATGGCTCGCGGGAACGCTCCCTCGATCCCGCTCCCGCTCTGGCCCGCGCGCGAGAGCTCCTCGACCTGGGCGTGACATCCGCCGCGATCGCGCTGCTCCACAGCTGGAAGGAGCCGTCCCACGAGATCGCGATGGAGCGGGCGCTGCACGAGGCCGGCTTCTCGCACGTCTCTCGCTCCTCGAATCTGTCACCTGGAATCCGCGTCCTCTGGCGCGCGCAGACGGCCGTCGCAGATGCCTACGTCGCGCCGATCATGCGCGACTATCTCAACGGCATCCGCGCGGCCCTCACGCCCGCCTCGCGCGCTCGAGTCATGACCAGTGCCGGCGGCCTCGCCGACGCCGAGTCGTTCGCCCCAAAGGACGCCCTCCTCTCCGGGCCCGCCGGTGGCGTCGTCGGCGCGCTCGCCGCCGCACGCCGCGCAGGATACGACAGAGTCATCACGTTCGACATGGGTGGCACGAGCACGGACGTCGCCCGGTGCGACGGCGACCGCCCCATCGCGCGCGAGCACCGCGTCGGCGATGCCCGCATCATGGCCCCGGCCGTCGCCGTCGAGACCGTCGGCGCGGGTGGCGGATCCATCTGTCGATTCCATCAGGGCGCGCTGAGCGTCGGCCCCGAGTCCGCGGGCGCCGACCCCGGCCCCGCCTGCTACGGCGCGGGCGGCCCGATGACCATCACCGACGCCAACGTCCTGCTCGGCCGCATCGATCCCTCGCGGTTCGGCGTCCCAATCGACATCGTCGCGGCTCAGCGCGCCGCCGATGCCCTCGCGTGCGAAGTTCACGCGGCTCGCGGCACCCCGGTCGAACGCGCCGAACTGCTCCAGGGCCTGATCGACCTGGCCGACGAGAAAATGGCCGAGGCGATCCGCCGAATCACCGTCCGCCAGGGAGCCGACCCCGCCGAGTACGCGCTGGTTGCATTCGGCGGGGCAGGCCCGCAGCACGCCTGCGCCGTGGCGAATCGCCTCGGGATCACGCGGGTCATCGTGCCGCCAGAGGCGAGCCTCCTGTCCGCGCACGGAGTCGCCCAGTCTCGCATCGAGCGCATCGTCACGCGGCAGGTGCTCCGTTCGCTCGCCGACGCCTGCATCGAACTGCCCGAAATGCTGCGCGCGATCGAGTCCGAAGCCAAAGTGCTCCTCGCCGAGGAGGAAGTCGAGTCGCACGCCGCGCAGATCACCTCGCGTGACCTCTTTCTCAGGCTTGCAGGCCAGGACACAACCATCGCGATTCCGCTCGACGAGACCACGGGCGCACCGAAACTCAAGGAAATCCGCGATCGATTCAGCGCCGCCTACGAATCACTCCACGCCCGCCCTCCTCCCGATCGCGCCATCGAACTCGAGTCCATCCGCGTGTGCGCCGCCGAGCCCGATCAACCCTCCGCGCCGCAATCGAACGGCGTCGGGACCGCGCGCCAGGCAGACCGGTCTCTTACGCCGCCAACCGCAGCGGCGCCCGACCGCCCCGCCGTGATCGATCGCGCCACACTCACTCCCCACGCCACCGATTGCGGGCCGGTGCTCATCCTCGAAGACACCAGCGTCACCGTGGTCCCACTCGGCTGGATGTTCCACGCCGACGACTCGGGCGCGCTGATCCTGGAGCACGCGCAACGCGCCCACAGCGCAGACCTCACGCGCTCCGACGCCGCCCACTCCGAGATCTTCACGCACCGCCTCGCCTCCATCGCCACGGAGATGGGCGAGCGCCTGCAATTCGCCGCGATCAGCGTCAACGTCAAGGAACGCCTCGATTTCTCGTGCGCCATCCTCGATGCCGACGGCGAATTGCTCGTCAACGCGCCGCACGTGCCGGTCCACCTCGGCTCGCTGGGCCTGTGCGTGCGCGCCCTCCGCCGAGCGATCGACATGGAGGCGGGCGACGCGGTGGTCACCAACCACCCGGCCTTCGGCGGCACGCACCTGCCGGACGTCACGGTCGTCTGCCCTGTCCATGTGGACGGCCGGCTCTTCGCCTTTGTCGCGGCCCGCGCGCATCACGCCGAACTCGGGGGCATCAGTCCCGGCTCCATGCCCGCAGGGGCGAGGTCCCTGGCGGATGAGGGCGTTCTGATCTCACCGATGCACCTCATGCGCCGCGGAAAGAGTGGCTTCGACCAGATTCGAAGACTCCTCGCTCGCGCCCCGCACCCCACCCGGGCCATCGAGGAGAACCTCGCCGATCTTGCCGCGGCGCTGGTCGCCTGCCAGCGAGGCCGGGAGCGCCTGATCGAGCTCGTTCGGGCCATCGGCCACGACAAGGGGGTGTTCCTCGTGGAACACCTCAAGTCTCGCGCCCACACCCTGCTGACCCGTGCGCTCACCCGGCTTCCCGTCGGTGAGCGGCGTGGCGTCGAGCGCCTCGACGATACAACGGAGATCCACGTCCGAATTGGCGTCAGCCGCGAGTCGCTCGAGATCGATTTCACCGGGACCGCCGGCATCCATCCGGGCAACCTCAATGCCACGCCGGCCATTGTGAGAAGCGCGGTCGTGTATGTGCTGCGTCTGCTCGTGCGCGAACCCATCCCGCTCAACGAGGGGCTCATGCGCGCCGTTCGACTGACCATTCCCAGTCCGTCGTTGCTCGATCCCGGCTTCGGTCTCGACGCAAGCGCCTGCCCGGCGGTCGCCGCCGGAAACGTCGAGACCAGCCAGCGTCTGACCAATCTACTCTTGCGCACGCTGGGGCTGGCCGCGGATGGCCAGGGAACCATGAACAACGTGATCTTCGGAAACGACCGGGTGTCGTGCTACGAGACGATCTGCGGCGGAGCCGGGGCGACGGCCCACGCTCGGGGAGCGAGCGCCGTCCACACCCACATGACCAACACCCGGATTACGGATCCCGAAGTCCTCGAACACCGATTACCGGTCGTGCTCGAGCGATTCGAGATTCGACGCGGTTCGGGCGGTCTCGGCAGACATCCGGGTGGCGATGGTGCGACGCGTGAGTACCGATTCCTCGAACCCGTCCGCGCCAGCGTTCTGGCCCAGCACCGTGCCCAGGGTCCATCGGGCCTCGCGGGGGGCGGGGCCGGCAGTCCGGGCGACGATCGGTTGATTCGCGCCGACGGTCAATGCCGGCAGATCGTTGCGACATCAGAGGTTGCGATCGGGCCGGGCGACCGGCTGGTTGTCTCTACGCCCGGAGGCGGTGCATGGGGTGTATCTGCGCCATCCCAGACCCCGTGAATCCCGCGTGGAGCGTCGTGCTTGTCCCGCCGGGGTCCGATTCGATAAGATTGGGGTAAGCCCGGGCTGGGGAGTATGGGCGAAGTCGGGGGAGTTCGAGCCGCGCAGATCGGGGCTCTCCCGACGTTCTACGTGGAGCACTCGTGACCACGCGCGAGACCAAGCGGCCGACGTTTCGAGAAGAGGATCTGTGGACCACGCTGATGCTGGACACGGATCGTCCGATCGTGGTGGTCGACAACAGCGGGCTCGTCACCGCCGCCAACCAGCGCGCGGCAGAGCACGTGGGGGCAAGCCGGCCCGACGATCTGATCGGCCGGCGCATGCAGGACCTGTGCGAACCGGAGTACGCCGCCGAGCGGCTCAGCGCGATCCGCGAGGTCGCGACTCGGGGCAGACCGATCGCGCTTGAGGGCATGACCCGCGGGCTGTGGCGCCGCACGGTCATGCGCCCACTCGGCGGGCCGGAAACGTCCGGCCGGGTCATCCTCGTGCACGTGCCGGTGCCCCCGCGGGAGGGCGAGTCGCCTTCGACAGAGCCCTATGAGGTGCGCCGCGCCCGCGTGGATGACTTTGGGCCGCTGGCACGGCTGAGCGAGCGCGAGCTGGACGTCCTGCGCCTGATCGCAAAGGGTCTCACGACCGCGGAGATCGCCAAGGCGATCCACCGATCGGTCAAGACGGTCGAGTGGCATCGCGTGTCGCTGGGATCGAAGCTCGGCGCGACCAATCGCGTGGAGCTGGCGCGCATCGCGATCCGCGCGGGGCTCGTCGATCTCGAGCCGTCGCCCGAACCAACGGTCGCCTCCTGAGGCCTGTTCTACGATCCCCGAGTGCTGAGCCCATGGACGATCGCCGGCGCCGAGGGATTCCCGATCGAGGGTGTCGCCCATGTGCCCACGGGCCGCGCGCGGGGCGTCGCGATCATCGTCCACGGCTTCCTTGGGTTCATGGACTACGGCATGTTCCCCGTGCTCGCCGGGGCGATGGAGGACGCCGGGTTCATCGCGCTGCGGTTCAATCTCTCGCACTCGGGGATCTCCCGAGAGAGCCAGACCTTCGACCGGCCCGAGCGATTCGAGCGCGACACGTGGTTGCGCCAGATCGAGGACGTGCACGCCGTGATCGACGGTGCGTGGAGGGGTGAGATCCCCGGACGCGGGATGCGCCACGTGCTGATCGGGCACAGCCGCGGCGGCGCGACGGCGATCCTCGCGGCGGCTCGCCGATTCGATGAAGGGCTGAGCCCGGTTTCTTCGGGCGTGGCCACGCTGGCGGCGCCGGACTCGTGCTGCATGTGGGCGGAGGAGACCCGGCGCGAGGCGTTGGCGCGAGGGTACACCGAGGTGCGCAGCAATCGGACGGGGCAGACGCTGCGGATCGGCGGCGCTTGGCTGACGGAACAGCTCGAGGACCCCGGCGCCCACGACGTGCCCGCGCACGCCTCTCGCCTGGGCTGCCCGCTGCTGGTGATCCACGGGGAGGACGACGCGACGGTTCCCGCCGCCTGCGCGCACGCGCTGGCCGGCAGCGCGGGAGCGCGTGGGAGGCTGGTGCTGATTCCCGGGGCGGACCATGTGTTCAACACGCCCAACCCGTTTCCCGAGGGCGCATCGGCGGGCCCGGAACTGGCCTCGGTGATCGAGTCGCTGGGTCGATTCTGCGCGGCGTGCGTGGGGGAGTGGTAGACGACAGCAACCGACATGCGCTGCGGCGCGGCGGCAGGAGAGGCGCACAGAAGTAGGATGGGCTCGCGCGCGGAGGCGCGCGGACAGGGAGGTCGGCATGGAGGCGAGGGTCGAGGCGGAGGTCACGCGCGGCGGCCCGGCCGGCGCGCCGGGGCACGAGATCAGGCGGGTGGAGCCCGAGCGTCCGTGGGTGGACGTGATGGGCGGGGCTTCGCGCCTGGAGATCGGCGTGCTGGACCACGGGTTCATCGCGCTGGTGGATGTGATGCCGCGGCTGGTGCCGCAGGGGCAGACCGCCGACAGCGCGGTGGTTCGTGCGGCGCGGGTGAGCTACGGCGAGGGGACCAAGAAGGTCAGCGAGGACCGGGGGCTGATCCGGTACCTGATGCGGCACCGGCACACGACGCCGTTCGAGATGGTGGAGGTGGCGTTCCACGTGGCGATGCCGGTGTTCGTGGCGCGCCAGTGGATCCGGCACCGGACGGCCAACGTGAACGAGTACTCGGCGCGGTACTCGATCGTGCGGGACCGGTTCTATCGGCCGGGGCTCGAGGCCGTGCGCAAGCAGAGCGCGAGCAACCGGCAGGGCGGCGAGGAGGCGTTCGATCTCGGCGATGACCAGCAGCGCGCCACCGCCGAGGCCTTCCTCGCCTACATCGACCGGGTGGAGGCGGGGTACCCGGAGTACCTGTCGCTGACCGAGCGGGGTGTCAGCCGCGAGATGGCGCGGATCGGCCTACCCCAGAGCGTGTACACCGAGTGGTACTGGAAGTGCGACCTGCACAACACGCTGCGATTCCTCTCGCTGCGGCTGGATGCGCACGCGCAGCTGGAGATTAGGGCGTACGCATCGGCGATGATGGCGTTGCTCGAGCCGCTGGCGCCGCACACGCTCGAGGCGTTCAGGGATTACGAGATGGGTGCGATGCGTCTGACGCGCCTGGAGATCGAGGCGCTCAAGGACGCGATGGCGGGGGGCGCTGGGGAGATCGCCAGCGAGAACAAGCGGGAGCGGGCGGAGTGGGAGGAGAAGAAGGGGCGGCTGGGGGTGGGGTAGGGGGGACTCGCTCGCCCTTGCTGTCCGCGGCGCGAGCGGTGGAAGAGGATGCGACAGACGCAATCCTCAAGGCAGCCGAGTATCTCCGGGACAAAGACCTCAGCAAGATGACGGAAGAGGAATGCCAGCAACTCAAGGCCGATCTCGATCATATTACGCACCCCAGGTGATCGCGCTGGCGATTCTGCTGACGGGTCTTTCGGGTTGCGTGACGCGAGGCGCTTGGACGCAGCACGAACTCTCGGAAGCGTCCGGGTCCGACGTGGATTCGAGGCTGACGCGGCTTCGACAGCAATCTCGCGCGGGAATCGCCCATGCACTTGACCGCACACGAGAAGTGGGCAGCGCGCTTCAAGAGATGGGAGCGCATGCCGGCACAGTTCGTGGCTACAGAGTTGCTGCCGAACGGACCTTCATCGCGAAAGACAACTCACTTGCGCTTGGTGTTTTTCGGTACGAGAACACCGGAGTCAGCCACGCCGCTCAGGAAAACGTCGTGATCCTGCTCGCCGATGATGGCGATCGCGTCATATGGGTGGATCAGAGGTCAGCTGATCGTCTGGCTGAACCACCGCAACTCTGGTCGTCAGGGAACGAAGAGTTCATCATCGTAACCTACTCCGGTCCCTGGTACTCACAGAGCGCCGCCTCGGATGTGGTTGTCTACAGACTTGATCGGGCACGATCGTTGGTGACGGAAGCCGCTTCCGTATTCGTGCCGGAGCGCCACGCAAGGCAGCAGCCATTGGTTGGTGTCTCGGCGACGGCGGGATCCCTGATTGTTCGGGTTCAGGACACGGGTGTACCAGATCCGCTCATCCGGACAGATCAGCTGGATGTCATGTGCTCGGACGACTCGTGCAGCATCGAGGAGCGGACGCAAACACGGATTCGGATCAGGGTGCGTGGCACTTCGGCTGCGGGCTGAAGCAAGCGACCGATGCCGAGCCCCGATCGCTCTCCCCAAAGCCGCGACCTGCCCAAGTGGACGGCCGTCGAGCACCCATGATTGTTGACGCCCGGGTTGCTCTCGCCCGCTCGCACGCGACTTCGGAATCGCACCGCGTAGGTATCCAGTAGCGGGCTGCGGTTAACAGCCCTGCGACCGATTCCCGATCACCACGACCGACCACGGACGCGTGAGCATCTCCGGAAGGAATGCGCGATGTCGCTGCGCCTCGATCTTGGGAAGCCGAAGAGGGTACTCGGCGCGACCGTTGGGTTATCGGGTGGGGTCGGAGTGTCTGGCCTGGGTGAATTGTGCGGGCGGGGAGGCGGAGGGGGGTGGCGGGGCGTGAATGCGAGGGCGGAACCGTCCGATCCATGGGGGGCACTTGCGCGCCAGGAGGCTCCGCCGTGGATCTGCACACCATCCTTCGAGCCGCCTACGAGGCGGATGCGTCCGACATTCACCTGATCGCCGGGCAGCCCCCGTTCATGCGGGTGCACCAGGTGATGACGCCGATGGAGTTCCCGGCGATCTCGGCGGACGACGCCGCGGGGATGTTCGAGGACATGGCCCCGCCCGAGGCGCAGGAGACCTTCGCCAAGATCCACGATGCGGACTACTCGTACCAGGTCCCGGACCTGGCCCGCTACCGCGTCAACGCTCACCTCCAGCGCGGCGCCATCGGCATGGCGCTGCGCATGATCAAGACCAAGGTCCCGCCGTTGTCGGCGCTGAGCCTTCCGGAGGTGATCGCGAGGCTGACGTACCTGCCGCGGGGGCTGGTGCTGGTGACCGGCGACACGGGCTCGGGCAAGAGCACGACGCTCGCGGCGATGATCCAGGCGATGAACGAGCGGTACGCCAAGCACGTGATCACGCTGGAGGATCCGGTGGAGTACGTGTTCGAGAGCGACCAGTGCCTGATGATCGAGCAGCGTGAGTTGGGCCAGGACATGCCGACGTTCGCGTCGGGGCTGAAGCTGCGTTGCGTCAGGATCCAGACATCGTCTGGTGGGCGAGATGCCGACCTGGAGACGGCAGCCTGGCGATCACCGCGGCGAGACGGGCCACCTGGTGCTCTCGACGCTGCACACGGTCAACGCCAGCCAGACGGTGGGCAGATCATCGACATGTATCCGGCGGCGCGCTGGAACCAGATCCGCTCGATGCTGGCACCGGGACGCTGCGAAAGGCGGTAGTGGCGACCAGACGCTGTTTGCGCGGGTGGATCGCGGGGATGATCCGGCGGTGGAACGCTGCTGTACGCCGGCGGTGCGGAACCTGATCCGCGAGCACCGGACGTTCAGATTCCCAACGTGATCGAGACGAGCCGGGCGATCGGCATGACGAAACTGGACGTCGATCGCGGGCTGTACTTCAAGCAGCTGCATCAGCAGGAGGACGCGGTGGCACCGGGCGGTCCATCCCGACAAGCTCGAGCGTCAGCTCGCGGCCACCGGAAGGTTCCCGTAGCACGACCCGGAGCCGACGATGCCCAGCTATCGCTATCAGGTTCGCAACAACTCTGGCCAGGTGCAGGCTGGCGTGATGTGTCCGCCGAGCGGGCACGACAGCGTCGGCGATCCTGCGGAACCAGGGCGCGCACGTGCTGTCGATCTCGGCGATCGGGGAGCGCGGGCGGCTGCTGCTGGAGACGCTCAAGCGGCCAGACAGCCCCAAGCCGGAGCCAGAAGCAGGTGCTGGCGTTCACGACTGCCTTCAGGCGTGATGATCCGCGCGGGCATCAACCTGCGCGGGGCGGCTCCGAGGGCATCGCCAGTTGAACGACCAACGTCTCGTTCCAAGAAGGTGGTGCTGCAGCTCAAGCAGGGGCGTGGAGAGCGCGGCAAGCAGTTCAGCGAGGCGATCGCGCGGCGCAACAAGCTGTTCGGGCCGCTGTGCCACAACATGGTGCAGGCGGCGGAGATGTCAGGCTCGTTCTCGGATGCGGCGCGGACCCACTCCCGCGGGCACATCAGCGTAAAGATGGAAACGCAAGATGGTGGGCATCGGCATGGAATGCGCCGCACGTCGTGCTGCCCAAGTTCGACCCGCTGATCGTCGGCGGCGTCGCGGCAGTGGGGTGGCGTTCTGGCTGTTCCTGCGGACCGGGCTGCGCTTCTGGGCGGAATGGACAAGCTGTCGCTGCCGGTGGTGCCGGACGATGTTCCGCTCGCTGTACATCCGGTCGCTGCAGACGATGGGGCGGCTGAAGTCAGCGCGGGCGTGCCGATGCTCGACGCTGGCGATCACGAGACGCGCGGGCAGCCACGCCTGTACAAGCGGCTGTGAAAGCACGGAGAGCATGCGCAGCGCGGTGAAGCAGGGCAGAAGATCGCGTCGCCGCTGGCCAAGCTGAAATACTGCCAAGGCGATGTGCCAGATGATCGCGCGGGCGAGGAGTCCGGTAAGCTCGGCGAGGTGCTGAGCGAGGTGTAACGTTCTATCTGAAAGCAGCTCAAGGACCACATCAAAGGCAGTGAGCGTGGGCTGATCGAGCCCTCATGATCCTCACGATGGGCGCCATCGTCAGCTTCATCGCCATGGCCGTCATCCTCCCGATCTTCAAGATGAGCCAACTGGTCGGCTGAATCGAACACTCAAGGGGAGGAGAATGTGCATGCGCTGCTGAAGTCCCGCACGGGGCAGACATCGGATTCCACGCTGATCAGACAGCGATGGCGATCGTCGTGATCGGCGTGGGCGTGATCGCGATGGTCGACGCGCAGCAGGCGTTCATGCAGTCAACGTGGTCGAAGCCACGCCGCGGCAACGACGCTGCTGGCCAACGAGGTGCGGGAGTTCACACGCGTACCGGTCGCAGCACGACCCGGTGACAGGCTGTTCTCGACAGGGGACACGCTGGTGGGGTGGGGCCCGGAAGAGGGCGAGACGACCTGCTCGACTACGACGACCTGGACGACTGACGGGTTGCAACTCGGCGGCGAGGGCGAGGGACTTCCCAGGGCTGGTCAACGCGTTCGGCGAGGTGATCTACGAGCTCAACATCAGGCGGAACCATCAAAGGTGGACGAGCAGGGCAGGCCCATCCCTTGCAGGGAGTGGACCCAGACGGTGATCGTCGAGAAGCTCGACGCGTTCGACTACGCGTCGTGCGGACCGACGACGCGACCGACGGGCGACGGACACGTTCAACGGGCGATGTGGACGGAGTTTCCGCTGCGTGTGACGGTGATCGTGTCGTACCAGGGATCCGGGGACTACCCGAGGAGGTCACGCGGGTGTCGTCGGATCGTGCCGTGGTAGGCGTGGGCGAGGAGGTCCGGGCCGTGAGGTCAGGCAAACCCGGGCGGGCTTGCCGGGCAGGACGGCGGCTGGGCAAGCCAGCGCGACATCGTCTCAGTGCTGGCGATGATGTTCCTGGTGCTGTTCGGCTCGCTGGTGGCAGCCATGGCGATCACGAGCCAGGGCAACACGCGCGCGGCCTTCGACACATCTGCACGTGATGCGGGCGTCAGGAGCAGCCAGGATGGGGCTGGCCGTGGCAGCACGCGCGCTGGAAAGGCCGCGAAGGCCGGTTCATCGTGGCCACCAGCACCGCTGGATGGGGAGCACAGTCAACGCGGCGGCACGCTGACAGGCAACACAGCGGCTTCGCTGGGTGAGATGCGTGGTGCTGGACCCGCCGAGCCTTTGGGCACTCCAGGCAGGGGCTGCCCGACTGGCGTGGCGGAGGCGGTGGCGCTGATCACGCGGACGTCTCGATCATCGCGTACGGCGGGCTCGAGCGGTGGTGAGCGAAGCGCCCGCGGGCGCGCACGAACGGATGTGTACAAAGGCTCGATGGGTGGGTGTATACCCTTTGATCGGTGTCGCTCGAGAGATCGACAGCAGGAGAACCCGACGGTCGCAGCGTTCAGGTGACCTACGCGCGCTGGCCAGCAGCGTGGACGTGCGGCGATCTGACGGGGTACGACTTCGCGTACACGCCGCTGGGCAGCCCGCTGCAGCAGGCGATGAAGGACTTCCGGATGATCAAGCGCGTGAACCACGCGGTGATCGCGCCGACCCGGATCATGATCAGCAAGAACGTGCACATCAGGAGCGACCTGGGCATCCGCTACGACGGCGTGGACTGGACCAACGGCGACCCGCTGATTACTGCGGTCGGACTTTCCTCCGGATGGACGACGATCTGGACGCGCTGCTGGAACGCGGTTGTACGAGGGCATCGCGGCGTATTGACGTCAACGACGACGGTAAACGCGGGTCAAGCCTGTAAGGGCTCAGGATCCCCGAGGACGCGCGATGTTCTGGACGTCACCAAGGACAGCTCGTGGACGAGTTCGACGTGTTCATCAGCTACGCTTAAGAACGGCGACGGCAAGGTGGCGTTATCCCGGATGCGCTGCGACAGGGACTCCCAACGAGGGGGCTGGGCGCGGAGTTCGTGGACGACGAGGGCAGCTCGATCGACGCCGACTACAGCCAAGCTGATCGACTGGGGCCAGCCGGACCGCAATCGCAACGGGATCTACAGTTCGAGGACTCCAACAGGGGACGGCATCTGGGATCGATTCTGGCCGCTGCCTGGACTACGACGAGTCGTTCGAGGCCAATCTGGACCAAGACTGGGCTGGCGCGACGGCGTGATCGACGCGGACGCGCTGAAGGTCGCGGTTCGCTGACGCGTTCCAGATTGTACGCCGAGGATTTGGGAGTCGGCTGGGGCGACTTTGCTGGCGGACAAACTGTGGGGGACTTGCGATCAGAAGAAGCCGGAGCGGGCACGATCCTGACGTTCGAGGCGGACAACAGCGATCTGCCTGCTGGTCTTGTGACCAGCTTCGCGACAGCCGAGACCGCGCTTGCAGAGGCGGCCGACGGCGAGGACTTCTGGGTGCAGGTGGCCGATCAGCTCGAGGTGGCAGTGGAGGACCTGGCCGGTACGAAGAGACCAAGCCGGACAGGACGAGCGAGGCCGCGGTACTGAGCTCGATCAGCGGACTCCGGACTACGACGGCCTTCCGGACAGCGCTGGGCCGAGGCACTTCGAAGAAGATGCCGTTCAATAGCCCGGCGTTCTCGGACTGGTACTACCGGCCGGTGTTCAAGAACATGGCGTTCAAAGGACGCGCAGATTCCCGAGGGCCTCAACGCGGCTGTTCGTGAACTGCACGTTCGCGGGGATTACGTACATTTGGGCTGAGCCAGAACCTGCATTATTGCTGGTCGATCTACCGGGCGCATGCAGCTCGACCCCGGTCTCCGGGCGAAACTGAAGCCAGCCCGAGGTGGAGCACTTGGCGAGCGTACAGGGGACGACGATGGCGAGGAGAGGCGACGCCCGCCGTGCTGCCGGTGTCGGCCGTGCCGCCAGCAGCGATGCTCATGCTCGCGACGATCCCGATGGACAAGGGAGACATCCTGAGTCGGCGATTCCGGCGTTCGACCCGGACGCGTACGCCTCTGCGAGCCGCTGGTGGTCGACGCGAAGCGGATCCACGACACACGCGGGCTGTCGAACGCATCCAGTTTCCACGACTGCCTGTTTGTCAGGTCGATCGTCAACGCGACACGCCGCAGAATGTTCCAGCACGTTCGCAACAAAGATCCAGTTCACGGGCAAGACGCGATTCGTGGACCAGCACCCGATGTTCCCGGATGACCCACGCTCAACCCGGCAAGGAGGACCTCGCGGAGATCGCCAGAGCTCGGTATTGCTTGGCGAACTTCTCGGTAGACGTGGGGACGTTCAGCAACCCGCCAGGCAGGGCGTGGTGCTGCGCAGCGCGCGTCACGGGCGTGCTGGGCGTGCGTGGCAGCGCGACGATCGACGGCGCGCTGCTGCTGACGTTCCAGCCGGTGTACGGGGGCCGCCGATGGTGGGCCCGTTCAGCGAGCCGATCAGCAACCCGCGGCGTTCAATACGACAACTGGGCTACTTTGGCCCCGACGAGGGGAGACCTCGAGTCGCTGGATCAGCGGACCTGCCGATCGTTGACGGCGTGAAGATCGTGGGGTGGGACACCGACGGCGACGGCCTGGCCGGCGTGGATGCGGCGGACGAGCCGCCCGGCAGCGTGCGGTGCCCTTCCGGCTACGGGCGGGATCGAGCTGCGCTTCGACCCCGACATGGCGATGCCCGACGGGATCATGCTGCCGCTGCAGATGGACTCGCTATGAGCCACTCAGTACAGGGAGGGCGCTTAATGAGCCGAGCACGGGTGGTCGCCGGGGATTCAACCTGGCGGAGATGCTGGTAACGCTGCTGATCAGCTCGATGCTGCTGACGGCGGCGACGCTGGGCAGCGACGCGTCGTTCAAGAGCTACAAGGTACGACGACCGAGGAGCGCCTCGACGCCGCGTGGTCACGCTGGTGGTGCACCGGCTGGCGTCTGATCCGCACGGGGGAGGAAAGCTTCGGGCCGTAGTCGAAATCCGATCCATCGAGGCTCGACGATCGAGGCACCTCGATCCAGTTCCACATGTGCCCGACCCCTCGGATCCGGACACCGAGGAAGTGTGGACGATCGAGCGGGTGGAGGTGGCCGGGCCGACGGGGCCGTTCGAGCTTCGGGCGACGATCCAGCGGTACGTGGACGGAGCGCTGGCGCAGACCACCGAGCGGACGCTGATCCGTCGGGTGCAGGACGTGCTGTTCACGCTGGAGTACGCGGTCGGGCCGAGACTGGAGCGGGCGACAATCGATCTGACCGTGCAGCCCGACGACGTGCAGGCCGACACGGTGGGAGGCGACCTGGAGGCTCCGGCGCTTCGGATGGTGACCTCGGTGGCGCCGCGCCGGCTCGAATAGCGCACGTTCGGGGGCGGATCGCTACGATCCGCGCATGATGCGACGCGGCGTGGTCGGGGCGGGGCTGCTGCTGGCATGTGCCTCTCCCGCGCTGGCCCAGGAAGAGCCGGTGGTCACGGGCCTGTGGCCGCTGTTTCGGCAGAGCTTCGACTTCTTCTCGGTGCTGCTGATCCTGGCGTCGATGCTGGCGGTCGGGGTGATCGCGCGCTGCGTGATCGATCTGAGGCGGTCGGTCATCCTTCCGGACACGAGCGTGGGTCGGCTCGAGGAGCTGGCCGACACCGGCCGGTTCGAGGAGTTGTCGTCCTTCGCGGGTCGGGATCGATCGTTCGTGTCGCTGATCGTCGCGGCGGGGCTCAAGGGGACGGCGCGCGGCTCGATGCGCGAGCGGGCGGAGGTCGTGGCGTCGGAGCAGTGCGCCCGCTGGTTCCACCGGATGGAGCCGCTGAACGTCATTGGGAACCTCGGGCCGCTGCTGGGCCTGGCCGGGACGGTGTGGGGCATGATCCTGGCGTTCAACGCCCTGGGCGCGAGCGGCGGGCAGGCCAATCCCGGGGCGCTGTCGCTGGGGATCAGCAAGGCGCTGTTCCACACGCTGCTGGGCCTGCTGCTGGCGCTGCCTTGCCTGGCGGTGTATGGCTTCTACCGATCGCGGCTGGACTCGATGCTGAACGAGGGGATGACGGTGGCGTCGGGGCTCATCGAGCGGCTGGCGGACTGGCGGGAGCGGGGTGGCGACTCGCGCCGCGCCGAGACCGGGCGCGCGGACGTGGCGTAGAAATACGGGCGTGGACATGCGGCGGAGATCCTTCCAGCGCGATGCATCGGTCGGCAAGATCAACGTGACGCCGATGATCGACGTGGTGATGTGCCTGATCGTGTTCTTCCTGATCGTCGGCAAGCTCGCGGCGGACAAGCTCGAGAACGTGGATCTGCCCTCGGCGACCTCCGGGCGCGAGGGGGGCGGCGCACCGCTGATCATCAACGCGGCCGTGGAGGAGGAGCGGCTTCGGGTGGTGATCCAGGGGCGCTCGATGGACCTCGATGAGGTCGAGGCGGAGGTGCGCGATCTCGTCGAGTCGGGCGTGAGCCAGAGCGTGCAACTGCGGGCGAGCCGGCGGCTGAGCTACGGAGCGATCCGCCCGGTCGTCGATGCGTGCCGGCGGGCGGGGGTCCGGACGATCGCGCTCGCGGCGGAGGTGGACCGATGAGGCGGCCGTTCCGCCGGCGCGATGCGCTCGGCCGCCTGACGCTGTCGTACGGGCCGAGCATGACGCCGATGGTGGACGTGGTGCTGGTGATCCTGATCTTCTTCATGGCCTCGGCGACGCTGGCGGGGCCGGAGTGGTTTCTGGATGTGGCGCTGCCCAAGCGTGAGTCGAGCGATGCCATTGAGCCGGACCCGTTCGCGCTGCCGCCGGCGCGGTTCGTGGTGCGGCTGGAGCGGGGTGAGGATGGGCAGACGGTCGCGACGGGGCTGGGCCTCGAGGGCGCGAGCCTGGAGCGGCTGGAGGATCGGCTGGAAGCGCTGGTGCGCGAGGCGCCGCGTGACCAGATCGTGATCCTCTTCGAGGTGCGGGACGAGGCGGGATACGCGGGTGTGGTGCGCGCGTGCGAGGCGTGCCGGGCGGTGGGCATCGAGCAGGTCGGGGTGAGGTAGCCGACTGGGGTGTGCTTCGGGTCTGTGGTCATGGGCATGGGTGGTCCCTCCGTAGAGGGGCGGGTTCTTCGCCGGCGCGCGCGCGCCGGAGGGGTGTGGCGTCGGCGCGCGTGCGCAAGTGCCTGTGGGACAAGGCGCACAAGAATCTTCGAAAATCTGAGATTCTCTCCGAGGCAGGGGCGCCGGCGCGCGCGCACGCTGAAGACTGGGGGTCTGGGCAATTTGCAGGCGTGACCATGCCGTCCGGGGCGAGACGGTCGTCCGGCGGCCCCATTCCGGGCGGGATGATGTTGGATCGAGCGCCGGTCTGCGCGCGGAGGCCTGCGGTGTGGCACAGATCATCGCTGCATTGGGGTGGATGGCTCGCACGGCCGATGGGAACGTTGCTCGGGGCGGGCGGCTCCTCGTATATTGACTCGGTGATCCTGCGCGACGACCATGTGGCGGCCTGGGACGCCGCGGCGGACGACACCCTCGAGCGCCGCGCCCCTCACCATCGGGGAGGTGTCACGCGGAGCGTGACGGAGGGGGCCGGATTACGCCACGTCCAGAACTGGCGGTCCGACGCCCCGACCGCTTCACTCGCCCGCACGCCTCGCGGGCTCGGCGGGGGCCGGGTGCGAGCGTGGTACGAGCCCCGCGGCCGAGAGAAGAGCACGCCCCACGGGC
Organism: Phycisphaeraceae bacterium; assembly: GCA_020639195.1. Taxonomy (GTDB): domain Bacteria; phylum Planctomycetota; class Phycisphaerae; order Phycisphaerales; family UBA1924; genus JACKHB01. The sequence continues at coordinate 354,056 of JACKHB010000003.1, forward strand.
TGCCGGGCTTGCCCTTGGATGGGGACCTGACCTCGACGATCTCCAGCGGGGCCGACGAGTACGGCGTGCCCCCAACCTGCCGCAGTGGGGCCGCCGCCGACCTGAGCGACCAGGTCTACGACAACACGCTCTACGGCGGCAGCAGCCCCAGGGCCGACGTCACCGGCTCGACCACCGGCGGCGACTTCGACTACGGAAGACCCAACGGGACATTGGACTCAGACGACAGCACGTACTGGTCGGGGCTCAGCGCCCAGCCGGCCATGGGCCGCAAGAAGCTCAGCAGCTACTCAAACGCCGCAGACCTGCGCAACCGCAAGGGCCTGGCCGGGTACGAGTGGGATCCGGCAGTCAAGAAGTACCACGTCCGCAACCGCGTGCTGGATCCCGAGATCGGGAGGTGGACGAGACGGGATCCGCTGGGGTATGTGGATGGGACAGGGTTGTATGCATATCCCATGGGCATGGCAGCCATAGATCCTATGGGACTAACCTGCATCAGCGCTTCGGACTGTGGCCGCAACGACATTACCCCTTGGGTACCAGGAGATGGCTCGTGGCCCCCAGACGGCGCAACCTGTGTCGCCACGACGTCTAGCTACGAAGAGTGCGTCGACTGTTGCCGCCAATACTCGCCAGAACCAGGACGTAGCGGACGTCCCTCCAAAGATTGCCTGAAGTCGTGCGACTGGCTGTTTAATCCCGGAGTCGATCTGCCAGGTAGTCCGGACCGCCCTTGTGGTGCCGTGCGCGATGGCGCCACCGATGATGAATGCTGCGATGCGGCACAGGCATGTCTACGAGACATGGGAGCGGCCGCATCGGTGTTCTGTTGTGATGGAAGACAAGTCATATGCTTAGCGGACGACCATGGCGGTGCGCCTGGATCTCCTGGCAGAGATCCAATCAGGATATGTTCTGAGAATCATGAGAAGTGCCACGCCAGGAGAACGCCGCTGGACTGCAGCGATACCGATGGTCAACTCGTGGCTCTGGGTGGGAGCCGGGGGCATCTCCGCGAAGGGAAGAGTGTGCATGCACCTACGCTGAGTGGGGGTGCCTACGGAACGCACGACACCAGTGCGCCACCCAGGCGTGTCGCGACGCAGTGCAACAGGGAATCAACTGGACATGTGATTTGTTGGAGTTCTATTGTGAGGATGCTCCAATTGATTGCAGGAGCAGAAGCTGACGGAGACTGCGATGCGTTGTTTCTGCATGTTGTTCGCATCATTGTGTGCCATCATACTAATGCCGGCTTGTGCGGAACGTGCTTCGAGGGCTGATGCATTCGAGAGCATGGCCGACACACCGTACGAGCCGCCCCGCATCGTCGTGCACCATCTGAGCAGACAGGTCGGCTACCAGTTGTTGTACGCAATTTGGGATGATGGCACGATGTTGTGTCGTGCGCGGCTATGTGATCCGACTTCTGCTTTGATCGTCGGCACAGTATCATCGTCTGATCTGGAACGGGCATTGGCGGACATTCGGTTGAGCGGCTTTAAGGAGCATTGTCAGTACTACATGGCGGGGCCCGAATCGCCGCTCACTGAGATCGTCGTTCGGGGCGATGAAGGCGTAATACGCGGCGTGTGGGACGAGTTCATGCTAGTACGCTATCCAGACTCCCACAGTTTTTCCGTCTTCGTGAAGAGCTGGTTGAGAACCAGGGCGGCCATCATGTCGCTCCCGCTAGTTGACAGCCCTGATCGCCTGGTCGACCGCCTCGATAAGAGTGGGCACTTCAGACGGTTTCGACCTTCGAGGCCCATCCCCAAGGAGTGGTTGTTCGACTGAGCGCAAGTTCCGCGGGCGTGACTTTGGAGCAGTGGTCGGACTCGAACGAGCTCGATGAGGACAACCCGCTGTCGGGAGGCAGCCCGCATTTTAGCGCCGCGAACGAGCAGCTTGCGCGGGACATCGACGACGACGGGGGCGGCGTCACCGACCGCCAGGTGGACTACACGTACGACGAGGTGCTGGAGTACGACGGGGTGATCCGTGGCGCGTGTCGGCGCCGCACGGAATTCGCGACGCAGCGCTAGACTGCTGGTTCCGGAACATGGCAAAGGAGCTCGCAGATGGGACGAGTCGTCCGCTACCAGTTCATGGGAAGTCTGCCGGTGCTGATACTGCTGTCGGTGTTCGTCATCACCATCCCGTGGGCGGTGGTGTACCTGCTCCAGAACACGCTGCGCCTCGAGCACGAGACGGATGATCCCGAGGCGATGGTGGCGAGCCTGTCGCGCTGATCAGCCCGCGAGCGGATCGGGCTTGTAGAGCTTGGTGTCCAGCGCCCACTGCTTCTGCGTGAAGTTGCCGCCGAGGTCCAGGGGCGCTTCTTCGCCTTGCGGGCGTGTCGCGTCGAGGGCCATCTCCGTCTTGGCGTCGAGATTGTCGAGCTGGGCGATGAAGAGTGCCTCGGGGGTCGAGGGCTTCTTCGCGGCCCCGAACTCGGGCTCGCCGTGGTGGCTGACGATGATGTGCTGGAGCACGGTGAGCGCGCCGTGGGGCAGGCGCGTGCCGGTCTGGGCCATCATCTGCTGGGCCTTGTCGTGCAGCATGATGGCGCCCTCGACGATGTGGCCGATGAGTTCGCCGCGATCGGTGTATTCGAAGGGGCCGTCGCAGGCGAGTTCGCGGGTCTTGCCGAGGTCGTGCAGGAAGAGGCCCATGAGGACGATGTCGCGGTTGAGGCGCGGGTACAGGGGCAGCATGGCCTCGGCGAGGCGGAGCAGTTGCAGCGTGTGCTGGAGCAGGCCGCCGATGTAGGCGTGGTGCATGCTCTTGGCGGCGGGGCTTCGCCGCAGGGCTTCCATGAGGTGCTCATCGGCGAGGTAGGTCTCGGCGAGGGCGCGCATGGCGGGATGGGTGAGGCTCCGCATGATGCCATCGAGCGCGGAGAACATCTCGGCGATCGGATAGCGAGAGACGGGGAGCAGGTCCGCGAGCTGCTCGGCGGTGGGCTCGAGCGGATCGATGGTGTGGATGATGATCTGGAGCTCGCCCTGGTAGGGCTGGGTCTCGCCCTGGATCCAGACAAAGCCGTTGGTGGGCAGGGCCCGGAAGACGGCCTCCTCGATGGTCCACATGCGCCCGGGGAGTTCGCCGGTGCGGTCTCGGAGCAGGCAGCGGAGGTAGGGCTTGTCCTGGCGGGTGCGGCCCATCTGCGCGTTGGAGATGGTGAATGGGCCCTCGATTCGCTCGGAGGGGCCGAGTTGGCTGATCAGGCGGCGCGGCGCGGTGTTGGGCATAGGCAGAGGCTAGGAGCCACGTGCCGCGGGGTTGCGCGGCCGAGGCACCAACGGGCCCTACCGCCCGAGAAAGTGCGATGGGACGGGCCCGTGGTCGGCGCGGATGGTGGAGCGGATGCCGCCGCGGCCGGTGAAGTCGGCACGGACCTGGAGCCAGATGGGATTCATGAGGGCGACGAGGTCGTCGCGGATGATGTTCGTGAGCCTCTCGTAGAACGCGCCCTCGGTTCGGAAGCTCTGGAGGTAGAGCTTGAGGCTCTTGAGTTCGACGCAGGAGCCGCGGGCCGAGGCGGGGCGTGGTTGGAAGCGGATGGTGATGGTCCCGAAGTCAGGGTGGCCGGTCTTGGGGCAGAGGCTGGTGAACTCTGCATGGACGTGCTCAACGACGAACGGGGCGTCGGAGGGGGTCTCAAAGGCCTCGAGGAGGGAGGAATCGGGCATCGGCGACGATATTCCGGGAAATCGCCGGGGAGTCGCGGGGGCGTTGTCGCGTTTGCTCATGGGCACCTCCAAGGAGCGCGAGCATGCAACGGAATCCGGGAGTTCTGGTCGTCGCGGCGGGTCTGGCGTGTGCGGTCGCCCATGCCCAGGAGTATCAGTGGGTGGGTGGGTTCGGCACGAACTGGTCGGATCCTCGCAATTGGTCGCCCCAGGGGGTTCCCGGTCAGGAGCCGCTGATCGGGGTGGACGTGCTGATTCCCGCGAACTCGCCCGACGCGTGGCTGAACACGCCGGTGCAGGTGGGGCGGATCACGGCGGAGGACTTCCTCCGGATCCAGCACAACTTCCTGATCCTGAGCGACTCGACGATGACCGGGCCGGGCTTTGGCGGCGGAGCGGTGTTTGCCCCGGAGTACATCCTCGGCGGTCGGCTGGACCTCGACGGCACGGGATCGTGGTCCAAGGGGAAGTTCTTTGGCGCGGGCCCGTTGGCGGTGATGGACGGGACGCTCACGATCGCGGACTCATCTGTCGAACGGTCGCTCAACGGCACGGCCATGCTGGTTGAGGTCTCGGCAGAGGTCATCCAGGGCGCGAACTTCGGGGTCAACGACGACGCGACCATCGAGAACTTCGGGACGTGGCGGCTGCGGAGCACGCTCCAGGCGTCGCCCGATCCGGACTGCGAGTTGATCAACTACGAGGACCTGGTGCACGATGTGGCCGGGACGCACTTTCTGGGGCTGAAGCTCAGGCAGCTGTCGGGCGAGGTGCGGTCGGAGATGGGCACGTTCACGCTCAACGGCGGCGGGACGTACGGGGGTGGAACGCTGCGCGCGATGCAGGGCGGAACGCTCGAGTTGAGCGGCGCGGGCCAGCCGCACATCGTGGGACAGGTGACGGCGACCGGCGACGGGGTCTTCAAGCTGACGGGAAGCGAGATCTTCGTGGAGCAGGCCGGGGTGCTCGATGTGGACATGACGGCGCCCGGCTTCGCGCAGATCACGTCCAATGCCTTGATTACCGTGCCCGGAACGCTGCGCGCGAGCGCGAAGCTGGAGTGGTTACAGGGCCAGATCGGCGGTACGGGGGTGTTCGAGATTGCGCAGGGCGGCAAGCTGGAGATCAAGGGAAGCGACCACGCCCTGAGGAGTCGAATGCACGTGATCGGCGAGGTGGCGCAGACCAGGCGCGTGGACTGCGACTTCGGCGGGTGGATCGACGTGGACGGGATCTACACCCTGTACGACTCGACGATCGGTCTGGGCCCGCTGCCGTCGCAGTCTGAGAGAATCGAGGTCCGTGGCGAGTTGCGGGCCTTCCCGCTCAATGCCGCGGTCATCGCGATCCCGGTGCACATCAAGGATGGTGGACTCCTGCATGTGAGTCCCTCCGAGATTGACTCCGACGAAGACGTCTGGCTGGGCGCGGGCGGCACCGCTGAGGGAGATGCGCGGATCCGCGTGGACGGGGGCACCGACGCGTGGGTGAACCTGGCCGATGAGTTCGAGATTCTGTCGGGCGGGATTCTGAGGATCCAGGGCGACGGCGCCGTCTTTCTTGGAGGTTCGAGCCCGCGACTGTCGGCTGCGGGGCCCTGTGTCGTGGAGGCCGGGGCGTATCTCATCTTCGGGGGCGAAGCCGTGCTCGGCGGGCCGTCGGGCGTGGCGTGTGAGGGGAGGGTCGAGTGCGTGGCGGAGTTCAGTCTGGAGTCCGCGCCGCTGCTTGTCATGCCCGGAGGTGTGTTCGACTCGCGGCTTGGGTTCGTCCACGTCGGCAAGGATGAGGCTGCGCCGAGTCTGCTCTACATTGAGCAAGGAGGAAAGGCGCAGGTAGGGGGGATGACCGTCGGCGTCGGGGCCGTCATCGTGTCCGGTGAGTTGCAGGTGGGCGGCGGGTTCATCTCTGAACATGACCTTGATCACGCCGGGCGCGTGCAGGTGAACCCAGGGGGACTTCTGAGAAAAGTGTTCGCAACCTCGGAGCACATCTCGGTTTCGTTCACGAACGCTGGACTGGTTCGAGTGGAGGCCGGCGATTTATACATCGATGGCCCATTCCTCGATGTGAACGAGCAGCACTACTTGACGAGGGGTCGGTACGACGTGGCGGACGGCGCGAAGATCCACTTTGGCGTACCGCTCACGGTGCTGTCTGGGGATTCGAGTCTTCGCGGCGGGAGCGCGGGGTTCCCGACGACGACGATCCGTTCTCTCAGCGGCGGGACGCTGACGGCCAGCACGTACTGGGCGATGAACGAGGGATTGCAGAACCAGGGGACGGCGCGGTCCGAGGGCGGGAGGATCGACGCGGGGGGTCAGACGATCGACAACGGCGGTCAGGAGGGCGTGGGCGTGGGCGTGCTCGAGGACGTGATCGACCCGGAGAGGCCCGGCGAGGGCGGATTCTCGTGCGCGGCGCTGAACAACGGCGGGTGCGTGCGTCCGGGCGGGATGGACGCGGCGGGCCCGTTCCGGCTGACGGGCGACTTCAACCAGTTCGCAGCGGGTGTCATCGAGGTGGAACTCGGCGGGCTGGACCCGATCGACGGGCACGATCAGGTGACGGTGTCGGGCCGGGCGTCGCTGGGTGGGACGCTGGACATCGCGTTGATCGGAGGGTTCGAGCCGGGGGTGGGCGACGAGGTCGTCGTGATGACGTTCGCCACTGGGGAGGGGACGTTCGATCTGGTGCGTTCCCCGCTGCTGTCCGATGGTCGGCGGCTGCGCGCCGTGTACGACGCGACCAGCGTTCGGCTGGTCTCGACGTGCGGGGCGGACCTGGATGGGGACGGCGCCGCGGACGCGAGCGACTTCTTCCTGTACCTGGACGCGTTCGCGGTGGGGGATCCGCTGGCGGACGTGACCGGCGACGGCGAGATCGACTCGGAGGACTTCTTCTCCTACCTCGACTCGTTCGCACAGGGAGGCTGCTGAGCGTGGACGCAAGCTTGGGAGATGGAAGGACTGGTCGTTGGCGTGCGGTGGCTCGAGCCGCGTGTGGCCTGGCAGCGCTATCGGGAACCTGCTGCGCTCAGCCGCGAGTCTGGACGGGCGCCGACACGACCCGTCCAGACGACTGGCGGAGCGAACTGAACTGGAACCCTGTGGGGGCGCCCGGATTCCCACCGGTCGGCCCCCAGCACGTCGAGATCCCGTTGGGGGCGAGCGCGCTTCCTCGCCTCAATCGCCCCATTGATCTCTTGAGCCTCACGGCGATGTCGCCGGTGCGCGTCAACAACCCACTCACGCTCCAGGGCGACTCGACGATGACAGGGCCAGTGTTTGGCGACAACTCCAGCACCAGCCCTCTGGTCTCTCTGGGCGGCATGCTCGAGGTCGATGGAGCGGCGGTGTGGAACCGCGTGACGTTTCAGGGAGCGGGGCCGGTCAGGGTCACCAGCGGTGTCCTCAGCATCGAGAACTCCCCCAGCTCAAGAAAGCTCGATGGCGTCGTGCTCGAGAACCGCGCGGTGGTCGCGCAGAATGCGGTAATCGAGTTCGAGAACGCAGGCCGGATCGAGAACCTCGGTGAATGGGTGCTCAACACGAGCCAGCCGGTGTCCACTGATCCAGGCGCGAGCTTCCTGAACGCCGGGGTGATCCGATCCAGCGGGGGATCTCGGTCGCTGGGCATTCGCACGACGATGTCCGGAGGTGAGATCCGGTCCGAATCCGGAAGCCTCTTTCTCACGGGCGGCGGCCTGTACACGGGCGGGACGCTGCGGGCGGAAGCCGGCGCCATGCTGCGACTGTCGGGCTCGAACATGCCGAGCGTTGCCGGGCCTGTGCAGGCGCGCGGCGACGGCGTGTTCGAGATCGCCGGTGCGGCGGTTGTGATCGAGCCGGCGGGGCTGTTGGATCTGGGGATGGCGGGAGATGATGGCTCGGCGCGGATCTTCGATGCGCTGGTCTCGGTCAATGGCGTGCTGCGGATCAGCACCGCGGCGGGTTGGGAGGATGGCGAATTGGTCGGGACCGGGCGTGTGGATGTGCGGCCGGGCGCCACGCTCACGATCGATTCCGGCGACGATCACCAGTTGCGATGCCTGCTGCGCGTGCAGGGCGAGGCGGTCCAGACTGCACGGATGGCGGTGGACGCCGGCGGGGTGGTGGACATCCGAGGAACGTACACGCTCCACGACACCGGGATCGACGAGGGCACGTTGCCGTTCCTGACCGAACGTGTCGAGGTGCGGGGCGTGCTGGTCGCGGACTCGGAGAACGGGTCGTTCGTGGAGATTCCGACCCACATTCTCGACGGGGGCGTGGTGCACACTGCCGTCGCGGGAGACATGGACAGCAGTCCGGAGCTGAGGCTCAACGGCGGGCGATCCGAGGGCGAGGCGACGATCCGCACGACCGGCGGTCAGACGGCCATCACGACCGTGCACCGAGAATTCGAGGTGGCAACCGGACAGCTCTCGGTCCAGGGCGACGGGGTCTTGCTCTTTGATGGCGGTGCGCTGCGCGCGACGGCGCCGTGCGTGGTCGAGCCCGACTCAATCCTTGGAGTCAGCCTGGCATCGGTTGCGGGCTCGGGGGGCGTGATCTGCGACGGGCGCGTGTCCATGCAACTGGCGGCGGTGACAAGCTCGTTCATCCAGATCCGAGACGGAGGCCGATTCGAGGGTCTCGTTGTGGAGTTCAGGCGCGAGGACCAGGGCCCTCCTGCTGCGCTGATCATCGAGGCCGGTGGCGAGGCGTTCTTCTACGGCGTGAGCCTATCCCCGGGTGTGATCGCAAACTCCGGACGGATTGAGTTGAGGGGTTCGATCCAGGCGGTGGCCGAGCCTGAGGAGTGCCTCGTGGCGATCGCGCCGGGCGGATTGCTCAACCAAGTTGAAGACGAGACCAATTCGATCAGCGCGCGCTTCACAAACTCGGGCACGGTGGAGGTCGAAGCGGGCACTCTCGATTTGACGGGCCCGTTTCTCGACATCGGACAACAGGGCGTACTGGTGCGTGGGAGATACATCGTCGCGCCCGGCGCCACTATCCGATTCTCCGAGCCTCTCACGGTGCTGTCTGGGGATTCGAGTCTTCGCGGCGGGAGCGCGGGGTTCCCGACGACGACGATCCGTTCTCTCAGCGGCGGGATGCTGACGGCCAGCACGTACTGGGCGATGAACGAGGGATTGCAGAACCAGGGGACGGCGCGGTCCGAGGGCGGGAGGATCGACGCGGGGGGTCAGACGATCGACAACGGCGGTCAGGAGGGCGTGGGCGTGGGCGTGCTCGAGGACGTGATCGACCCGGAGAGGCCCGGCGAGGGCGGATTCTCGTGCGCGGCGCTGAACAACGGCGGGTGCGTGCGTCCGGGCGGGATGGACGCGGCGGGACCGTTCCGGCTGACGGGCGACTTCAACCAGTTCGCAGCGGGTGTCATCGAGGTGGAACTCGGCGGGCTGGACCCGATCGACGGGCACGATCAGGTGACGGTGTCGGGCCGGGCGTCGCTGGGTGGGACGCTGGACATCGCGTTGATCGGAGGGTTCGAGCCGGGGGTGGGCGACGAGGTCGTCGTGATGACGTTCGCCACTGGGGAGGGGACGTTCGATCTGGTGCGTTCCCCGCTGCTGTCCGATGGTCGGCGGCTGCGCGCCGTGTACGACGCGACCAGCGTTCGGCTGGTCTCGACGTGCGGGGCGGACCTGGATGGGGACGGCGCCGCGGACGCGAGCGACTTCTTCCTGTACCTGGACGCGTTCGCGGTGGGGGATCCGCTGGCGGACGTGACCGGCGACGGCGAGATCGACTCGGAGGACTTCTTCTCCTACCTCGACTCGTTCGCACAGGGAGGTTGCTGAAGGACGGCTTGCCCGCTGAAGCGATCGGCCGGCGTCGCTATCGATTTCGAAGGATTAAGCGTGGGTACGACAGCTGTTGGGCCCAGATCCCGATTTCCACGGTCTCAACCTCAGACACGGTCGCCCTCCCCATCCGAATGCCGCTGATCGTCACCCCACTGGAGTACTCGGCTACTCTGGCCTCACTGGGTCGCCAATCAGCTACATAATGAACGGAATGCGCGACTTCGCCTTTGGCGTTTCGAAGGCGTACGGCCAGATAGCAATCAGTGAGTCGGCGGCCGGACTCGTTTACGAGCGTCAATGTGTCACTATTCAGAATGCTTGGAAACTGAGTCTCCCGGAAAGTGGCGCGAAGTGGGCATGGGCCGCTGGCCCGCTCTCGCTGCTTCGCGATCTCCAAGATTGCGATGCTGACCAAGTCCCGCTGAACTCGTATCCGATCAAGCGCAGCAGCAATCTCGCTTGATCGGTTTCGCACGCCTCGCGCCGCCCAACGGCTTGCCGGCGCCGGTTCTTCGCTGAGCTGCCCCAAACTAAGCAGCCCGAGAGCAACATCAAATCCAGCACGGTCATTAATATTGATAAGGAGGGCATACGCATCCTGCAGAACAGACGCAGCTTGCCTGCACACCGGAGCCAAGTCTGAACGTTGCTCGGCCATCTTTCGGAATCCTGCCAGAGAAGACTCGGCACGATCCAGAATAGTGTTGATTTCCTCGGGAGCGCCAGCGACGCGCATCGGGTAGGCAAAGGTACGCGCCAGGCTGGCCACATCCGGATCGAAGTCGAGGTCTTGGGCTGGCTGCGCGTCCTGTGATTCACGGCATCCCATGATCGCGATGAGAACCAAGAGCGGGACCAGGCGATGTGTGGAGGCCATGCTCTATGATACCGTGCGATTCTGCGGCACGAAGGCAAGATTCCTCAGTTGTATCGACGCAGGAGTTCGACGATCCGGGGCTGATTCTCCTCGATGCGCAGGCTCTCGCGCATCAGCCGCACCGCTTCCTGCCGGGCCTTGTCGTCACGCTGCTCGCTCCAGAGATACTCGTTGAGATGGCACACGGCCAGGCCGTTCATGGCCGGGTAGTGGCGACGGTCGGCAGAGAGCGCTTGCTGGAAGGACTCGATGGCGGTCTCGTAGTCGCGCATCCGGAACGCCGCGGCGCCCAGTCGCTCGAACGCGATCGCGGAGGGCTTGATGCGGATGACCTGGTCGAGCGTGTTGATGGCTTCGTCGTGACGTCCGAGGCGAGACAGCGAATCGGCCATGTTGAGCAGGAGTTCCGGGGTCAGTTCCATCAGCTCGGCCGCCTGCTGGTACTCCGCAACGGCGGCGCTGTGGTTGTCCAACGCGGCGTAGATGGCGCCCAGGTTCGCGCGAGCGGGACCGCTCTGGCCGTTCATGCGAACGGCTCGGATGCCATAGACGAGCGCCTGGTCGGGCTCACCCATCTGCAGGTACGCGGTGGCGACGTTGAGGTTGGCCTCGACGTCGTACGGGCGGATTGCCAGCGCACGGAGGTAGGCGCGGACGGCCTCGGCGATTCGGTTCAGCAAGTGGAGACTCAGGCCATGGAGGTACTGGGCATCGAAGTTTCGCGGCTCCAACTGGGCCGCCTGGCCGTACTTCTCCTCGGCCGCCTGGAAATTGCCCTTGCGCCGGTAGATGTCGCCAGCGCCGAGATAAGCCACCGTCAGCTCCGGATTCACGGCGATCGCGCTTTCGAAGGACGCCAGGGCGGAGTCGAGATCGCCGGCCGCCTCGCGGCGGCGGCCTTCTATGACGGCATACGTCCCAGGTGCTGGCGGCCGGATTCCGGGACGCGCGCGGCCGTCCTGTGCGGTGGTGCATGCCCAGAGCGCCAACGGCACGGCCAGAAGGGCCAGGGGGGCGAGGCGGCGGCTGGAACGGAGCGTTTCGAAGACCATCGCGACTCCCGTACTCGACACGACTCGCCGATTGAACGTCCGAGAACCCTTGGAGGTTCGGGCGATCAGAGGATGTTCATCGGCTCAACCCCGACGTCTGGTTTGCCCGGATCGGCCGGCCGGATCGGAGTTCTGGGTGAGCCGACGGAGGCGCCGGGCGTTGATCTGGTCCATCGGAGTGCCCTTGGGCGAGTCTTCCTTCGGGGTTTCGAGGATCTTGGGAACGCCCGCGAGGGCGGGATTGTTCATGAAGGAGCCGAACCCGCTCGCGGCGAGCCTTGCCCCGCTGGTTCCGTTCCCGATCGTGCCCTCGCCGATGTGGGCGTGGCGGTCGAGGCGGCTGCCCATGGCGCCCTTGGAATCGTTCATGTGCAGGACCCGGACGTGCCGGAGCCCGACGTGCCGTTCGAGTTCGCGCAGCGCGCTGTCGGCCGATTCGCGTGTCGCGAGGTCATAACCTCCGGCGTGGGCGTGGCAGGTATCGATGCAGCATGCGACGTGGTCGGGTCTGTCCGTGAGTTCGATGATGCGGGCCCTGAGGAACGCGAGTTCTTCGAACGTGCGGCCGAGGTGAGAGCCCGATCCCACCGTGTTCTCAAGACACAAGATCGTGCGCAGCTCCCGGCGCGCGGCCAGCAGACGCTTGTAGGCCTGCGCGATGCGTTCAAGACCGCACTCGGCAGAGGACGTGGTGCTCGAGCCGGGGTGATGCACCAGAAACGGAATCGCCAGGTCTTCGCACCGATCGATCTCGACTCCCATCAGGTCGATTGACTTCTCCCACAACGCATCGTCGGGCGAGGCCAAGTTGATGAGGTACGAAGCGTGGCTGACGATCCGATCGTGCCAGCCAAGGCGATCGAGTTCGTGCTTCCACTCGGTCACGGCGTCCGGCTCGAGCGGTCGCACCTTCCACTGCTGCTGGTTCTTCGTGAAGACCTGGAGGCAATCCAGGCCGAGTCGCTCGGCCTCTACCAGGGCCGAGGCCATTGATCCGGCAATGGAGAGATGCGATCCGATCACGACCGAGCGTAGGTGCTTGGCAAGGGGCGTCAGCCTCCAGAAGTTGTTGAACCGGGGCGCGCGCCGCCACCGCCCTGTGCCGGAGGAGGGGTCGGGCGGGTCGGCAAGTCGTTCTCGTCCTCGTCCGGGCCAACGTCCAGAGCGAGCGCCTCGGCCTGGTAGTCCGTGATGGTGAGGCCATCCCAGTCTCGCACGGACCGGCGGGTGTGATCTGTGGCGGGCATGGAGGAGAACACCCAGCCATCGGCGTACTGGTTGGCTTCCCACATGAGGACAAACGCGTCGTCCTGATCCTGGACCGCTGTGATGAAGACGGCAGAGAGCGTCGAGGTTTCTGCGTCGGGTGCGTCACCTCCAGCCGAGTCGGCCATCGCCGCGTCGATCCGATCGAGCATTGCCTGGGTCTGCTCGATCTGCGAGTTGACCAGGGCGTCGACGTCGGCACCTTGGGGTGCGTTCGCCTCGAGCGCGATCCGCTGCTCCGGGCTCATGTTGCGGGCACTGTCGAGCGCTTGTTGCATCATTGCACGCACTTGGTCCGGCGGCAGCGCTCGGAACTGTTGAATCATCTGCTGGACCATCGCGCGAGACATGGCGCGCTGCGATTCCGGAACTTGCGACATGTCGGCCTGAGCGAACGCGTCTTCGAGGATGGGACCCAGGTCGATCGCGGACCCAGAACCGCCTCGGCCCTTGATCCGGCCCCCCCCACCTTGTGAGAGGCTCACGACGCGGACCGCCTGGATCTCGTTCTGGTCCCAGCCCTGTTCTACCTGATTGAGGATCTGTCTCGCGTCGGCGTCCATCATGGGACGAAGCGTGTCAGCGTCCTTCTTCGCGAGAGCCGAGCAGAACGTCAACACCTGCTTCGCCAATTCTCGGTCGGTGGGCGCATAGTCCTGTTCGAACTGAACCCTGGCGTCGAGACCGCGCATCGAGGCACGGATCTGCGTCATGTTCACGGGCTCGGGCGGCGGCGCCTCGACCGGTCTCGGCGGCGGAGGCGGGGGCGGCTCGGGCTTCTTCTTCTTGGAGCACCCGCAAACCGGCGAGAGCAGCAGGGCTCCGCCCGCCAAGGTGAGGATGATCGACGATCGCAGGTTACGGCTGGTCATGGTTGGTCACCTTCACGTCACGAGAGATCCTGCGCATGAGACCCGACAGCGTGCGCCCGGGAGCGAGTTCGTGCCATTGGCCGTCGGGCGCGTTTGCGGCCAGCCATTGGCAGCACGCCGACCAACGAACGGGCCACGTCAACTGTTCAACCAGGCGACGTCGAATCTCGTCGGGATCGTTGGAATGGGGCTCTCCGGACACGTTGGCCAGGACAGTGCACCGAGGGCGGACGATCGTGGTCCTATCCAGTGCCGTACGGAGACGGTCCGCCGCGGGTTGCATCAGCGGTGAATGGAAGGCGCCCGCAACTGCAAGCGGAGTTGCGCGCAGCCCCATGTTCTGGGCAGCGGACGCGGCGCGGGCGCAGGCGTCGGCGCCGCCGCTGAGCACGACCTGCCCGGGAGCGTTGAGATTGGCGCAGACGAGGACGTCGGAGCCTCGCGCGGCGTCGCAGACCTCTCGGGCCTGCGACTCGTCAGCGCCGGTCAGTGCGACCATCCCGCTTGGGATTGCTTCGGCGGCGTCCTGCATTGCGCGCCCGCGGAGCACAACCAGTTCAAGAGCATCCTCGAACGAGATGGCGCCCGCCATATGAAGGGCGGTGTACTCTCCGAGTGAAAGCCCGGCGGTGGCCGAGACCTGCGCATCGGCCTCGCTCATGCCCCACGATTCCAGCAGCCCGTGCCAGCAGGCAATAGAGGCCACGAAGATCGCGGGCTGGCACACATCGGTGCGATTCAGCGTCGTCTCGGGTCCCTCGGAACAGATTCGCCGAATCGGAGATCCGAGGCGATCGCCCAGCTGCGCCTCCGCGCGGTCGAAGACGGCGCGCGCGGCCTCTGAGGCTTCGAGCCAAGCCTGCGCCATGCCGACGGTCTGGGCGCCCTGTCCCGGACAGAGCACGAGTCGTGCGGTCATGATCGGAGTCTAGGAGAGTGGACCGAGGATGTCGGAACGGCGAGGGGCGCTTGACGTGGGAGGTCACAACTGCCAGAGGCTCGTCGCCCAGGTGAGTCCGCCGCCGAACGCCACAAACATGACTCGTTGGCCATCCCGGACCCGGCCTTGCTCGCGCAGCTCGTGGAGACACATGGGCACAGAGGCCGCGACGGTATTGCCCCGCGTTCCGATGTTGACGTAGAGCTTCTCGGGCGGGAGGCCGAATCGCTCCCTGGCGGCCTCGAGGATCCGGGCGTTGGATTGGTGGCAGATGTAGTGGTCGACCTCATCGGGCCGGAGTCCCGCGCGGTCGAGTGTCTGCGCGATCACATCCGGGAACGTTCCTACGGCGAACTTGAAGACGGCCCGGCCGTTCATCTGCACTCGGTGCAGTGCCGCGGGATCCGGCTCATGGCCAGGCGGAAAGTCGCGGTCCAGGACCTCAGGGATGTACAGGTCCTGCCACCTCGACCCGTCGGAGTGCATCGCCTGTGCGATCAGGCCCCTGGAGGTGTCGTCGGTGGCGCGAAGGATGACGGCGCCGGCTCCGTCGCCGAACAGGATGGCGGTTGATCGGCCGCGATCGTTGTAGTCCATGTACGTGCTGAGCGTATCGGCGCCCACCACGGCGACGGTGCGGTACAGGCCCGACCGGATCATGCCATAGGCGAGGTTCATGGAGTAGACGAACCCGCAGCACGCGCCGGAGATGTCCACCGCGCCGATGGCGCCCGCGCCGACATCCGAAGCGAGCCGACATGCGGAGGGAGGACAGCCCATCTCCATGGTCATCGTCGCCAGGAGCAGCAGGTCCAGATCGGTGCCGTGGAGGTGTGAGTCCTCCAGCGCCCGGGCGAGTGATTCCCGAGCCAGCGTCAGGGTGCACTCGCCCTTCGACGTGTCGATTACGCGGCGCGAGCTGATGCCGGTGCGCTGGAGGATCCACTCATCAGAGGTCTCCATGACCCTCTCGAGGTCTTGATTCGTCAGTTCTTGAGAAGGAAGCGCCATGCCCGTGCCAGCGATGCGCACGCCGATCTTGGGGGGCTCCAGCGGCGAGGTCACGTGGACTCGCCCGTGGGCACCGTGGTGGCGTACGGCTCCAGACGCAGACGGATGGCGTCGTTGACTCCGGCGGCGACGAAATCGCGGCAGTTGCGGATCGCCGCTCGGATTGTGCGAGGCTGGCTGGAGCCGTGAGCGATCATGAACGCGCCATTGACACCCAGGAGAGGAGCACCACCATACTCATGGTAGTCGTTCTTCTTGTAGAGTCGCTCGACGATGGGCTGGAACTGTCTGCCCAGGGCGGGGTCAACCCCGGAAAGCTCGTGCACGAGCGCGCGGAAGATACTCGAAGCGAGGCCCTCGGCCATCTTGAGCATCGTGTTGCCCACGAATCCTTCGGTTACGACGACGTCGGCCCCGCCATCGAAGAGGTCCCGTCCCTCGATGAATCCGACGTATCGAATGTCCCGGGCGGCCTTGAACATCTGGTGGGCGTCGCGGACGAGGCCGGAACCCTTTCCCTCCTCGGCTCCGATATTCATCGTCGCGATTCGGGGGTTCTCGATGGAGTGCACTCGCTTGGCGTACACCTCGGCCATCAGGCCGTACTGGAAGAGGTGTGTCGCGAGCGGGGTGGTGTTGGCGCCGGCATCGCACAGCACCACGGGGCCGTGGAATGCGGGAATAGTCACGGCGACGCCGGGGCGATGCACGCCGGGGAGGCGGCGCATGTGCATGATCGCAGCGGAGACGCACGCACCGGTGTTCCCCGCGGAGAGCACGACGTCGACGGGGTCGTCCGCGCGTTTCGACCCCATCCGCGCGAGTTCCACGATCGACGATTCGGGCTTCGCCCGAACGGCCTGGGCGGGCTTGTCGTCCATTGTAATGACTTCTGGAGCGTGGACGACGTCAATTGGAGCGCCGACCGGGAGGCCGGCCTCGCGCAGCGAGCGCTCAACAATGTTGCGCGGTCCGACGAGTGCGACGCGGTCCTCGGGGCTCAGTTCGGGCAAAGCGGCCAGCACGCCCCGGATGACGGCGTCGGGAGCGTTGTCACCACCCATGGCGTCGATGCCGATGCGCATGAGGTCGCGCTCCTGGCGCCGGGGGGCGGGGTTAGACCTTGTCCACGCCGATCCCCAGCTTGGGCACGGAGATCTTCAGGCCGGGGCGGACATACCCAGACTGCTTGCAGGCCCGATGGTGCAGCTTCGGCATCCCGCTGAGCGGACAGACGGTCGGGGTCACGCTCGTCAGGGCGTGGTGGGACCGGCGACGACGGCTTCGACCATGCGTTTGCCGTGTGGGAGGAAGCATCGGACAGGTCCCTTCACAATTCCCGCGACGAGGCACTCGTCAGGCGGTCGGCACGCGACAGAAGCGTCCGAAGAAGCCCCGCTTTGGGTGGGAGGACCACCCTCCAGAGGGTCGGCAAGGCTAGGCGGAGGGCGGGGGGGTGTCAACGATCTTTGAGGGTCGTCACTGCTCGCCCACACACTCTGAAATGGCGGCTCCCACCCGGACTTCCATCGCGCCTCGGAGATGGAAGGAGGTCTCGGCTCGTGGTCGTCCCGAGTGAGGAGGAACCGGACCATCCCTTGCCTCTGGTCCGACACGTCTGCCCGAGTCTGGGTCAGCAGGAGGATCTCGATTCGAGAGCGGCTGATCTCGGCCCGGCCCAGCAGATCCATCTCGCGCGACGTCCCGCAACCGGGAATGGTCTCGAACCCGGGTCGAGCGACCTTGCCTTCGTGCACTCGAAACACCGCCTGCCCCGGTCGCTCCACTACCGCTTGATCCCAGGTGCCATCGGCGAACGTGAATCGCAGCAAGCACCCCTCGACCGCAACGGCTGCGCCGATTCTCTCGGACTCCAGCACGGCGCCAGTTGTGGGGCTCAATTGCTCGAGGGTGCAGTTCCAACTTCCGGCCAGCGATTCGTCGGCGGGTTCGGGGGACTCCACGGAGAGAGGGAAGAGCGCATCGGTATGGGGAGCGCGAATCATGATTGAGCTAAACCTCATTCCCCATGCCCACCAGTCAAGGGTGGCAGACCCGTCACGTTGAAGCGTCCCGTGGCCCCTCTTGTCGCGCCCGACGACCTCCAGGGACTCTCCATCGAGGCGTGCATGGAATCCCATGCCGAAAACATCCGAGACATCAAGGCCTCCGCCGGGTTCCTCCCGGATGAGCGCCCACTCCGTACCGGCCGACGAGCCGGTCCAGGCATGGAACCAGACGCCCCGTAGATCGTGCGCGGATCGAGGCTCGGAACGCAGTGGGGAGAACGCGAGCAGAAGGGAGCCTGCCAACGCAATCGCGATCATGGAGACCTCCGGTCGGGCGATGCGAGTCGCCGCGGATGAACGGAGGTACTCGGCAATCGCGGCGTGGTTGCGGACGGGGGAGGGTGGGCGTCCCTGCTTGGAGCCGCTCAGGCGGTGGGGCTGGCTCACTCGGGTGTCGCGGAGTAGACTGATCCGGCGAGGGGCCGACCCCTGCCGCCTCCCTAGCTCAATCGGTAGAGCAGCTGACTCTTAATCAGCGGGTTGAAGGTTCGAGTCCTTCGGGGGGCATTCCCGCGCGCCGGGCTAGATGCGCTTCACGTACACCAGCTTGTCGTCGCCTTCGTCATAGAAGTTGCGGAGACGGGCTTCGAGCGAATAGCCGCTTCGTTCATAGAACCCCCGAGTTGGCTCGTATCGAGGCTGGCCGGAGGTCTCAACATACACGCGACGCAGACCGGACCCTCGCATGCGACGCTCGCTCTCGAGCATCAAGCGGTTGCCGAGGCCGCGACCCTGGGCGTCACTTCGAACCGCGATCCAGTACAGGCTCGCGCTGTGGAGCGTGCAAGGGATCGGGCCAAAGCAGGCGTACCCCATGGGCGCGCCCTCCGCATCGTCGACGAACACGAAGAAATACCCGCTGGCATCACCCTTGGCGAGCCGCTCTTCGACGAGTTCGGCGGCCACGGCGATCTCGTCGGGGCGGAAGAAGTCCGTGCTCTTGACGACCGCTCGCACGGCGCCGACGTCTGCCGGGCGTACGTCGTGGCGGAAGCGGACGTCCGCTTGAGAGGTGCGAGGTGCGGTCACGCGAAGGCTCCGGCGGCGAGTCCCAAGAAGAACGCCCGCGCGTTGGCGCCGAGCGTGAGGGTGCGGTACCCGCCCTCCTGGACGACCAGGATGGGGAAACCGAGTCGGCCGATCAATTCGCCATTGGCCCGAAAGTCGTCGGGGCTGAGTGACCACGTTCCCGTGGGGTCGCCCTTGCCGGTGTCGAGGCCCAGAGCGATCACCAGAAACGCCGGGTTGTGGGCGGCAATCCGCGTCAGAGCGCGCTCGAGCGCGGCGCGGTATTGCCCCGTGCGCAGTTGCTCGGGCAGCGCGATGTTCAGGTTGGCGCCGAGACCATCGTCCGAGCCGGTCTCTTCCTCGAAGCCTGTGAAGAACGGGTACGCAACGTCCGGGTGTGCGTGGATGGAGACGGTCAGCACATCTCCGCGCTGATAGAAGATTTCCTGCTGCCCGTTACCGTGGTGGTAGTCGACGTCCAGGATTGCGACGCGCCCGTGCTTGGAGAGCATCTCGGCGGCCACGGCGGCGTTGCAGAAATAGCAGAAGCCGCCGAACACGTCGCGCTCGGCGTGGTGGCCGGGCGGGCGAACCAGCGCATAAGCCAGCCGCTGGCCGTCGAGCAACATGGCGGCGCAGGTGAGGGCGCAGTCCACCGCGCGCTTCGCGGCGACATAAGCGTTTCGGTTCAGGGGCGTGAAGGTGTCGATGCAGAAATAGCCCGCCGCGTAGGCGCGGTCCTTGGGGGGCTTGCTGCGATTCCGGATCGGAAAGACGTATGGGTAGATCGATCGGCCGGGCTCCACGGCGGCGCTCACCCGCTTGAGGTACTCCACCAGTGCGCGGTCGTGGACGGCGAGGATGTGGCTCTCGGGGAACTCTCGCGGCTCGGCGGTCCAGAACAAACCTGTCGGCAGGATGCCGTCCAGGATCGACTTCACTCTCACCGGCGCCTCGACATATCCCCGCTCGCGGACGTGATGAATCTCATGCTTGTCGTTCACGACCAGCGCGATCAGGCGCTCGCCCGTGCGGACCGGCTTGGGCGCGGTCGCGCGCTTGGCATACCGCGGTTCGCGCAGCCGAACCGGGTCATCCCGAAACGAATCGACGACTCTTTGCACATACTCGGGAGGACAGAGCGAGCTGTACTTCCTCTCGAGAAAGGCGCGCACCACTCGCCGGGCCCGATCCCGCGAGAGCGGCTCGCCCTCGCCCAAACTGTCAAACACCAGATGTGGGAGGTCGGAATCTCCTTCGCGGACCGGCGATTCGTACGCCGTGCCCACGATGGGACGGGCGCCAAATCGCTCGTAGAAGCGCAGGCGGGAGGCGTTCTGCTGGGCGAGTTCCGGGTTGGAGCACGCAGCGGGGTCATCGGGGAGGCACTCAAAGAACAGCCCGAAGGCTCCCAGTGACTTGGCCACGTCGCGGACCCGCTGGTAGAGGGCCGCCCCAGTGCCGCCGCTCACCGACGACTTGCCCGTGGCGATGTAGTCAAGGAGGCAGAATCCCTCGTCGGGCGCGTGGCTCATCAGCGCGAAACCACGCATCTTGCCCCGAAGGTCGTCCGCGACGAGCAGGATGGCCCGCAGCCGATGCTTGAGTGGGTCACGTAGGCGATGCGGAAGGCCTGAGACTTCTTCCTCGGAGATGCCCGGCAGGCGTTCGCGCAAGATCGCCTGGACGCGCTCGATGTCCCGCTCGTGCACGGGCAGCCAGGCTTCGTTGACTTGGCGGATGCGGAACACTCAGTTCTCCCTGGTGAACGCTGAGTCGAGGATCCTCGCCACGATGGCCTCGCGCTCCAAGCCCGCGCGATCGCACGCAGCGACGAAGCCCGCATCCGGCGAGAGGCACGGGTTTGAGTTTACCTCCAGAATGGTGGGCGCCTCGCCGATGCGCACGTCGACACGCGCATAGCCCCGCATGTCGAACACGTGCCAGCATCGCCGGGCCAGTGCCTCGAGTTCGCGCAGGAGAGGCGCATCCGTCGGGCCGAAGTCGTACCGCCGGGGCGTGTGTCCGTACTCGAACGAGTCCTCATCCCATTTGGCGGCGTAGCCAACGATTCTGGGCCGATCCGCCCAATCCCCCTCAAACACGATCTCGCAGATCGGCAGCACCTCGACGCCGTCGGGCGCCGCGAGCAGGCCGACGTTGAACTCGCGTCCTTCGATGAACCGTTCGGCGAAGGCTTCCCCGCCGATGTGGGCGGCTCGGGCGCGGGCCTGTCTCGCCGCGCCGCCGCCACCCGAAATCACGGACCCGCCGCCGATGCCAACCGAGGCATGCTCCACCGTGCCCTTGACGATCCAGGAGCCCGGCGGCAAGTCCGAAGTCCGCTGCAGCGCCGCCGGTTCGATCCAGTCCGGTGTCGGCAGCCCATTGGCCGCGAGCAGGCGCTTGGCCGCGAGTTTGTGGTTGGTGATCGCCATGGCCACCGAGCCGGCTCCGGTGAAGGGCACGCCGAGGGTCTCGAGCAGCGCGGGAGCACTCGGCGCCAGGCGGCACGACCCGAGGCAGGACTCGACGAGATTGAACACGGCCTCGGGCCGACGCTCGCGCAACGCCCCCTGGAGTCGGCCCAGATCCGGACCGACGGCTAACGAGTCGACATCGTGACCGAGCCGGCGCAGGGTGCCCGCGATGAACGACACCTGTACCAGCACGTCCCGCTCATCCACGCGTGCTTCGGGAGCGACCTCGTCGTGGATCACCAGCACCCGCACGGGGCTACCGCGCCGCCGATGGCGTCATGGCGATTCGCCCGAGAGCCGATTCCACGATCGCGCCGATCAGGTCCTCGTACCGCCGCCCCTGGAGCGCCCAGGTGATGCACAGGTCAGAGTACCGAGGGCGCAAGCCAGGGAGCGGGTTGATCTCGATTACTTCGAGCGCGCCTAGGTGATTCTGGCGCAGGTCCACGCGCCCGACATCGCGCCCACCAATCGCCCGCCACGCCTGCAGTGCCAGGGCCTCGGCCTCTGAGGCGATCGGTCCCTCGACGAGGCGGCAGTCCACCTTGCCCTCCCAGTCAGTCTTGTTCTGGTAGGAATACACGTCGCGCTCGGCACCCTCGAGCATGACGACCTCCTCGACGCCCACGGACCGTGCCGCGGCGCCCGTGCCGAGCACGCCCACGGTCACTTCCCGTCCGGGCAGAAACGTCTCGACCAGCACCGGCTGGCGATAGCGATCGAGGAGTCGCGCGCAGACCCGCACAAGCGACTCGAGATCGTGGCACAGGCCCCGTCCGTCGATGCCCTTGCTTGAACCTTCCGCCACGGGTTTGGCAAAGAGCGGGAAAGCCAGAGCACACGCCGCCGCGTCGTCGGCCGTCTCGATCAGGTCGAAGTCGGGTGTAGGCAGCCCGGCGTCGCGAAGCACGCGCTTGGTCGTGGCCTTGTGCAGCGTGACGGCGCAGACGAGCGGGTCGGACATGGTGTACGGCACGCCGAACGACTCGAGAATCGCCGGGACCAGAGCCTCGCGCCCAAATCCTCCGACAGACTCGGCGAAGTTGAAGACAAGTTCCCAGCGGTCGCCAGCGAGGAGCCGAGCCATCAGCGCGTTGGAGCCGCCGATGCGGTCCACCTCGTGGCCCAGCGAGCGCAGCGCGCCGTCGATCGAGTCGACCGTCTCGCTCGCGTCGAACTCCGCGGCCTCATCCGCGTCCATGCCGCGCGAGAGGTACTCGTCACGCAGGTCGTAGGTCATGCCGATTCGCATGGTGCTCCTCCCGCAGCTCCGCGTAGAGCTGCGCTCTCCAGCGCTCTCCGTGCCTGGGATCCATCCCCAGCACAGTCAGCATCGTGACGCCGGGGCGATCCTGTGGGATAAACAAGTCCCGAGGGCAGTATCCATCCTCCACGCCGATCAGCTCCGACTCCGTGTATTCGAAGGGGTAGAGCCTGCAGACCAGCGGACGGACGTGCTCGGGAAGTTCGCAACCGCGCGTCCCAAGGAACGTGCAGTCGCCGCCGGGCAGCCGCTTGAGCAGCCGCCGCGAGAGATCCGATTCGGTGGTGTAGCGCAGCCAGTTCGGATCATCCTCGTCAGGCTCGAGGTATTGGGGGTCTTTCGGCCTGCGGCGCTCCCAGAATCCAACGCGACTCGAATGGGCCTCGATCCGCGCGATGTCTCCAAGTGTGACGAGGATCTCCGCGGTTTGGCAGCAGGTACGCTGCACGCACGCACAGCGCGCGCATGGATGCAGTTCGATGGAGTCACCCACTGTTCAGACCCCCGCCGCGACCGGCAACGGATCGGGGTACCGGAACGTCTGCCCCTCGAAATTGCGGATGATGACGTCGTCGCCGTCACGTCCGACGACGTACTCGGGGCTGAGCGGGATCTTGCCGCCACCGCCGGGGGCATCGATGACGAACTGGGGCACGGCGTAGCCAGTGGTGTGTCCGCGGAGCGCCTCGATGATCCTGAGGCCCGTCTCAACTGGCGTGCGGAAGTGGCGTGAGCCTGGAATCGGGTCGCATTGGTAGATGTAGTACGGGCGAACTCGATTCTTCAGCAGCCCGTGCATCAGTCGCTTCATGGTCTCGGGATCGTCGTTGACGTCGCGCGTCAGCACCGTCTGGCTGCCCAGCGGGATGCCGTGGTCCGCGAGGCGCCCGCATGACTGAGAGACCTCGGGCGTGAGTTCGTTGGGGTGCATGAAGTGGACGCTGACCCAAGCCTGGTGGCGGCGCAGCGTGCGGCAGAGTTCGGGCGTAATCCGCTGGGGCAGGACGCACGGGATCTTGCTTCCGATGCGGACGAACTCGATGTGTGGAATCGCCCGCAGCCGGCCGAGCAGCCAGTCGATTTTGTCGTCCATCATGGTCAGCGGGTCACCACCGCTGATGAGCACATCGCGGATTTCGGGTGTGGCCTCGATGTACGCGAGCGCGCGCTCGAACTGCTTGGTGTTGAAGTGGTATTCCCCGGTCTTGCCGACCAGGCGCGAGCGGGTGCAGTAGCGGCAGTAGACGGCGCAGAAGCTCGTGACGAGGAACAGCACGCGGTCGGGATAGCGGTGCACCAGGCCTGGCACCGGCATGTCCGCGTCCTCGTTGAGCGGATCCTCCGCCTCGCTTGGCTCGTGCGTGAATTCGTCGGCCACGGGCACCATGGTCCGTCTGATGGGGTCCATGGGGTCGTCGGGGTCAATCAGCGAGGCGTAGTACGGCGTCAGTCCGACGGGCAATCGATCGCCCAGCGCGCGGACGGTCTCTCGCTCATCGGGTGACAGCGAGAACGCCCGTTCCAGGCGATCGAGGTCCCGAACGCGGTTCCGCAACTGCCACTTCCAGTCGTGCCATTCGGCATCGGTGGCCGTAGGGAATACTCGGCGGCGAAACTCCGCCGCGAGAGGGCCCATGACCATCGCCGCGTCGCGCGGATCAGCCGATCCCTCGCGAGCATCCGTGGACCCTGAGCGGGCAGACTGGACGAGGCCCCTTCGACCAAGAGGGTCGGGATCCTCGGGTTCCTCCGCGGACAGGACCGGCAGTCCGACGGTCCGACCCGGAGACGACGCTGCGCCGAGGCGCTGCGACGCGTTTGACATGGCGGCTGCTCACAAGCAACCATCAGGAAACCACCACCGCTTGCGCCGCCGGCCGAGTCCCGGCCTGATTCTCGCGGCGGGCGGGGTCCCTGATATTGGCGATCACACTACAGGACGTCGTCCAGAAATCAAGTTCGGTCCAGGTTTATTTCGTGGTCGGGCGAGTTATCTGCTGGTCCGGGGCTATCACGCCGACCATGGATCAAAGAAAATGGCCCGCCTTTCGACGGGCCTCAAAAGCGGGTGAAGGGACTCGAACCCTCGACATCTACCTTGGCAAGGTAGCGCTCTACCACTGAGCTACACCCGCGTAGCCGAGCGTTCCCAACCGGGCGCAAAGGTAGGTCGGCACGATTTGGAGGTCAACGCAGCGCAGTGTCCCAGGAGCCGACGGTTTGGGATGCCTTGGACCTTAGCATTGCATGGTTATTCGGCACCGGACCGGGCTCGTTCGATCGCGTCCACGACCTGATCCGACGTGTACGCCGTGGCGCCCCAAGGCCGATCGGCTCCGGGTCCAAACACGTAGAGCTGGGGGATTCCGGTGCCGCCGAGTTCCTTGAGCTTTTCCCATCCTGGGGCCGATGCGCTCGTGTTGTCGGCCTTCAAAGGAACGACCTCCGGCGACAGCAGCAAGGACCGCACCGGGTCCACGGAGAGCACGGTCGCTTCGAGCGTCTTGCAGTTGAGGCACCATTCCGCCGTGAAGTCGAGCACGACGGTCTTTCCCTCCGCCAAGGCTTGCCGAAGTGTCTCTTCCGTGAAAGGAATCCAGAAGTTCTTCCGGGCTTCAAGGGTTGAATGCGCGGAGAACCAAACCGAGCCCGCCGCGACGAGCCCTCCGAGGGCGGAGAACACCGCGCGCCGTCCAGCATTGGAAGTGAGTTGGAACGTCCGCCAAATCAGCCACGCTCCCGCGGACACACAGAGCAGGGCAACGACCCACCAGTGGACCTGCTTCCACCACCACGGCAAGCCTGGTGCGGGTCCCGTCCGATCCAGAACGAGCACGATCACGCCCGAGCCGACAAAGAACGCCGCGGCGGCGAGCATGAAGAGCCCCATGACCTGCTTGACCAGTTCGCTGGCTGGCCCGGTCTTCGGGAGCCTCTCGACCAGGCCGGGCTTTGCCGCCAGCACCAAGTACGGGAGCGCCATGCCGACGCCCAGCGACGCAAAGATGGTCAGAATGACCACCGAGGGCAGTCTCGCCGATCCCGCCAGGAGAGCGCCGGCCACGAATCCAAAGCACGGGAGCCCCAAGACCGCCGTCATGACACCAAACAGGAAGGACCCGTGGGCCGAATCAGCCTTTGGATTCACCTTGTACACGGCCTGCGGCAATTGAATCGTGAACAGGCCCATGATGCCGACGCCCATCGCGCCGATGAGGAGCCCGATCCCGAGGGTGAACCACCAGTATCCGAAGATCTGTGATGGGTCTCCAAACTCCCGCCAGAACGCCACGGGCAGGCCGATTCCAACCCAGAAAGCCACAACACCGGCGGCCATCCAGAGTCCGAGCATGAGCGAGCGACCGGGCGAGCCCCCGTGTCGGCTGATCGTCATGACCTTTATGGGGATGACCGGTAGCACGCACGGGGTGAGGTTGAGCACCAGCCCCCCGACCGCCGCGGCGATTGCGACAAGCAGGGTCCCGATGACGCTCGAAGGCTCAGGGACCGCGATCCCGAAGAACGTCGGGCGAGAGGAGGTCGTCGACTCCTGCTCCGTCGCTTCTCCGCTCAGCATTCTCGCGAACACGCTGGCGTCGAAGGCCCCGAAGAGCGACTCGTCGCCGCGAGATCCAGCTGTGGTTTGAGTAGACGAATCGGCCGCGGCCCGCCCGGCGATCGAGAGGGCGACCCGTTTGGACACCGTGTCGGGCGGAAGGCACATCATGTCGTCGCATGACTGGAACGCCATCTCGATCGTGAGGTCAAGCTGGCCGATTGGAGCATCGTCGGCCACTATCAGGGGTACGAAGGCGACGTGCGACCCCTCGTACATGCGAATCTCGACGGGACGGACCGTTCCAAGAGCGCTCGTTTCCACGAGTTCGGCGTCGGGCCACTGCACAGGGCCGATGACCACCTTGGCCGCATCTTCCCCCTTCACGCGAATGGTGCTGGGAATGGATGACCATCCCGGAAGCGCCTGTGTGGAGACGGGCTTCGATGGCCACGTGTGGTACCCCGCAGCCATCGTGAATCGAACCGCGAGCGCCACTTGATCGCCAGGGCGGACCTCGCTCCTCGCGGCGATGACGTCCAGCGTGAGCACAGCCGGTTCCGCTCCCGGGGCGCTCGCCGCCCCGGGTTGGAAGGGGTCGGGCTGGAACTGCCCAGCAGCTGGGGACGCAATCGCGGCGAGCAGCGTGGCTGCGGAGAGTGCGAGAAGGACAAAGAACCGAAGACTCATCGTGCCTCCTGGTACCCGAACGACCGGACGATTGTTCCCGGTTCGGTCCTCAAGGCGATCCTGCCGCCCGAATGAATGCCTCACGTGCGCGGAGCGGTCCTTCAAGGGGGCGTGACGCGGTATCCGATACACGCGATTGGGCACACTGCGCCCCACGGACGGGGCGCGCGCGGAGGGCATCGGGCTTGGACATCCTCGACCAATCCGAGGTTGATCGCCTGCTCGCCGCCGTCTCGGAGGGCCCTCAGGACGAGGAGGCGAACCGACCTGTCATCTTTGGCCGCAGGCGCTCCGACTCCGACTCGGTTGAGGTGCGGCCGTACGACTTCAAGCGTCCCGAGCGCGTGAGCAAGGACCAGATGCGCTCTCTGCAGACGCTGCATGAGGGATTCGCTCGCAACTTCGGGGCCTCGCTGAGCGGGTTCCTGCGGACCATTGTCGAAGTCAAAGTGGCCACGTGCGAGCAGATGACGTACTCGGAATTCATCTCTGGGCTCCCGAACCCAACCTCGTTCAACCTCGTCGAGTCGGCCGCGCTCGATGGTCAGGTGTGCCTTGAGATCAGCCCGCTGATCATCTACCCCATCATCGACCGGCTGCTGGGGGGCACCAGCCAGGACCTGTTTATTCCACAGCGTCCCATGACCCTCATCGAGTCTCGTCTCATCGGAAACGTGACTCGTCGTGCGTTGTCCGCGTTGACGGAGGCGTGGGCGAGTGTGAGGGACATGGCGTTTCGGATCGTCGCGACCGAGAGCAATCCGCAACTCGTCCAGATCGTGCCACCGAACGAGGTGGTTGTGCTCGTGGGATTCGAGATCAAGATGGCCAACCGGGCCGGCACCATGAACCTCTGCATTCCGTATGCGGTGATCGAACCGCTCATCGGAGAGCTCTCGTCGCAGTCTTGGTTCTCGAGTGCCCGGAGCCAGCGCTCCGAAGACACGGTGCACGCGATCACGGGCGGGCTCGCGCGCGCGGCGATCGGTGTGACGGGAGTGCTCGCGGAGACAACGATCACGCTGGAGGACCTCCAGAACCTGAGCGTCGGGGACCTCATCGTCACCGAGACCCCCGCCACTCAGCCCGCGGTGCTCTGGGTCGAAGGCGCCAAGAAGCACCTCGCTGCGCTGGGGCAGGTCCGAGGTTCTCGGGCGCTCCGGGTGGTCCGGCCGGTCGGCCCGCAGGATCGCGTTTGAACGGTCCGTTCTCGGAATCCGTTTGACCCCCCCTCCGGCGGGGATCTACAGTTGTCGGAAGCGGCCGCGGAAGAGGCTCGCGCACCGCCGGGGGTCGGCGGGCGTCGATCCCGACGCGAACGGACATTGGCCATGCGTGACGCCCATGACCTGTGAGCGGAGTGTGTGGGGCGCTGACGCGTCCGGGTGTGGCCGGGCAGGCCGCGCCTCGGATCGCGCATCGCGGGAGGGGACCGGCATGAACTGACCGGTCCCGGCCATCGCGGTGGTCGCCCGCGGGGATTCCCGCCGGGCGATTCGGGTCGCCACGGGCGCGGATCGGGCCGTTCGTGGCGGCGGTGCTTTTGGTGTGCTTGGCGTTCGACAACCTGGACCGGCCCCTTCGGGGCGACAATTCGGAGACGGCGAAATTGAACACTCAGGAGATGATGCGGATCCTCGATTCCATCGCGCGCGATCGCAACATCGAGCGCGCCCGACTCATCGAGGACCTTGAGCACGCCATGGTCTCCGCGGCGCGCAAGCACTACGGAACACTCGACGCCGAGGAGTTCACCTGCAAGCTTGATCCGATCAATGGAACGGTTGACCTCCGTCGCCATGGTGAGCCGGTCGACATGCGACCCGAGGACTTCGGGCGCATTGCGGCCCAGACCTTTAAACAGGTGATGATCCAGCGGTTCAGGGACGACGAACGGAGCAGCATCCTGGAGGAATTCGGAAAGCGCGTGGGGCAGATCGTCACCGGAACTGCCCAGCGCTACGAGGGCGGGGCCCTCGTGGTCACGATCGATCGGGCCGAGGCGTTCATGCCCCGGAGCGAGCAGATCCCAGGCGAGCAGTTCAACCAGGGCGACAGAGTTCGATGCCTCATTCTCGACGTGCGCGACATGGGAAGTCAGGTCAAGATCGTGATCAGCCGCGCCCATCCCGACTTCATCAAGCGTCTGTTCGAGGTGGAGGTCCCTGAGGTCGCCGAACGCATTATCGAGATCAAGGCGATGGCTCGCGAGGCCGGCTACCGCACGAAGGTGGCCGTCGCCTCGATCGACAGCAAGGTCGACGCGGTCGGCGCGTGCGTCGGCGTGCGGGGGAGCCGCATCAAGACAATCGTTGACGAACTCAACGGCGAAAAGATCGACATCGTTCGCTGGAACGAGTCCAGCCAGATATTGATCCAGAACGCGCTCAAGCCGGCCGAGGTGCAGGAGATCAGTCTTTGCTTCGAGCTCGGCCGGGCCACCGTGATCGTCCGCGAGGATCAGCTCAGCCTGGCGATCGGCAAGCGCGGACAGAACGTGCGCCTCGCCGCGAGGCTTACCGGCTGGGACGTAGACATCCTGACGCCGGAAGAGTTCAACAAGAACCTTGAGATCCTCTCGGCGACGATGCTGACAGTCGAGGGCATCAGCGAGGAGATGGTCGATCGACTCGCCACGTTGGGCATGGTCAGCGTGTTCGACGTCGAAGAAGTCGGCGCCGAAGTCCTGATGACGGAACTTGAGATCGACGAGGAAACGGCCCAGCGTCTCGTCGAGACGAGTTCGGTCCGAG
The DNA here is from genome assembly GCA_020639195.1 of Phycisphaeraceae bacterium. Taxonomy (GTDB): domain Bacteria; phylum Planctomycetota; class Phycisphaerae; order Phycisphaerales; family UBA1924; genus JACKHB01. Next base: position 383,407 of record JACKHB010000003.1, read on the forward strand.
CCAAAGAAGTCGCCGAACAGCAGGAGCGAGAGAAGGCCGAGGCGGAGGCCCGGCGACAGGCCGACTTGGCCGCCCAACGCGACGATGGCGCCGATGCGGCGGCCGCGAGCATTCTTGGCCTCGGCGGGTCGTCACCTCCGCCGTCGGCCGCGGACGAGGCCCGCGCGGCGGACATCCTTGGTCATTCAGCGCAGTCCTGACAAGAATCCCGGCCCGGGCGCGTGTCCGGACGGATCTGGAGAGTCATTCGAGCCAGTGGTCGAAATCGGAGTCACGATTGGCAAGGCGCGTATTTGAGATCGCAAAGGAACTCGGGATCCAGTCCAAGGCCATCGTGGCCAAGTGCCACGAGGAGGGGATCCCCGAGGACATCATCAAGAACCACATGTCCACCGTCTCGGTGGGGCTCGAAGCCACCATCAAGGAGTGGTTCAGCGACTCCGCGGACGTCTCCGGAGGAACGGCCGTCGAGACAGCCGCGAAGGTCGATGTGGACAAGGTTCGCGCTCGCCCCGCGCGGCGCAAGGCGAGGCCGCTTTCAGGCCGCTCTGAGGACGACGACGAAGCTGACGGTTCTTCATCCGTCGCGACGGTCACTGCCGAGCCGAAGCCCAAATCGGGCCAGCATGGTCCCGCGCCTTCAGACGACGACGAGGCGGAGCCCGAGGTCGAGGCGCGCACGGAGTCAGTCGAGCTTGCTCCTGCACGGGTCGAGAGGCCGGCGGCCAAGTCCGCGCCGGAGGAAGAAGAACCACTGGAGGGCGAGGGCGGGCAGCAGCAAGTGGCAGAGCAACCTGCTCCCAAGCCGTCAGAGTCACGTCCCAAGCCAACGATCAATGTCCCGGTGAGACCCAAGGTGGTCACTCCCGCGGGCCCGCGCTTGGTGCAGAAGGCTCCCGTCAAGTTGTCCGGGCCCAAGATTGTGCGGGTGGAAGCGCCCGAGCAGATCGAAGCGCCCCGGCCGCGAAGGCCGGCGGGGGTTGGCAGGCCCGCGCCCGGAGGCCGAGGAGTTGATTTCGGCCCACCTCCGTCCGAAGGAGCCGATCGGGGGCGTAGCCCGCGCCGCGGTCCAAACAAGCGCCGGGGCGATGCGGGACCAAGCGAGGGCGATCAATCGCGGCGGCGTACGGGGGCCGGTTCAGGAGGCGGTCGTGCCGGGCTCGCGGATCGCGACTGGGTTGGTCCGGGGAAATTCAGCGAGGCGGATCTGGCCGAGCGCGAGGCCCGATTGCAGCGGGCTGGCGGCTATCTCAAGGCAAGGCGGCAGCAACTGCGGCGCCAGCAGAGCGGCGAGCGCCCGGTGCCGGGATCGAAGGCGTCCGGGAAGGTCGCCATTGCCGCCCCGTTCACGATCAAGGACCTCTCGGCCGCCACCGGGGTGAAGGGCGCGGAGATCGTCAAGCGGCTCTTCATGCAGGGCATCATCACGACCATCAACGCCGGGATCGAGCCCGAAAAGGCTCAGGAAGTGATGATGGACTTCAATATCGACCTGGAGGTCACTCAGGCAAGCACCGCCGAGGAGGTGGTCGAGCGGGCCGTCGAGTCGCGGGAAACCATCGATGAGCGCTCGCGCGGTCCGGTCGTGACGATTCTGGGGCACGTCGACCACGGCAAGACGAGTCTGCTGGACCGAATCCGCAACGCGAACGTCGCCGCGGGTGAAGCCGGAGGGATCACGCAGGCTACCAGCGCGTTCCGCGTGCCCGTGCGTCTGGGTGAGAGCGAGAAGTTCGTCGTGTTCATCGACACGCCCGGCCACGAGGCCTTCACGGCCATGCGGGCACGCGGCGCGTCGGTTACGGACATCGTCGTGCTCGTTGTCGCGGCCGACGATGGCGTCATGCCGCAGACGATCGAGAGCATCAACCACTCGAAAGCCGCGGGCGTTCCCATCGTCGTGGCCCTCAACAAGATCGACAAGCCCGAAGCAACACCGGCAAACATCCAGCGCATCCTCGGCCAGCTCGCCGAACACGATCTCAATCCGCAAGAGTGGGGCGGCGCGACCGAGGTGGTGCGCACCAACGCGGTCAAGGGCGATGGAATCCAGGAACTCCTGGAGATCCTTGATCTCCAGGCCGAAGTGCTCGAATTGAAGGCCGATTTCGGTGGCCCTGCCCATGGCACTGTCATCGAGTCTCGCGTCGAGACCGGGCGAGGCCCCGTCGCCAACATCCTCGTCCAGCAAGGGCAACTGAAGGTGGGCGACTTCATCGTCGCCGGCCGCGGGTACGGCCGCGTTCGCGACATCACGGACGATCGCGGCAAGTCCATCAAGGAAGCGCAGCCGCCGGTTCCGGTTCAGATCTCGGGACTCGATGAACTTCCCGACGCGGGCGATCGCTTCTATGTCGTGGATTCGCTGAAGAAGGCCCAGGAGGCCGCCGAGCAGCGCCGCCAGCGCGAGCGCGAGCAGCAACTCGCCCGGCCAAAGGTCACCCTGGACACCATGTTCAGCCAGATGGCCGAGGCCGATGCCAAGGAGATCCGAGTCGTCGTCAAGGCCGACGTGCAGGGCTCGGTGGACGTGCTCCGCCACGAGATCGAGAAGGTCACCACGGACGAGGTCAAGGTCCGTGTCCTCCACGCCGCGGTGGGGGGGATCACTGAGAGCGACGTGCTCCTGGCCGACGCTTCCAGCGCCATCATCGTTGGCTTCAACGTGATCCCGTCGGGCAAGGCCCGCACGCTCGCAGAGAGCAAGGGCGTCGAGATCCGGCCATACCGGGTCATCTACGACATCACCGACGACATCCGCAAGGCGGCCGAGGGATTGCTCGAGCCCGAGCTTCGCGAGGAGATTCTGGGGCACGCGGAAGTCCGGCAGGTCTTCAAGATCACGAGGGTTGGTTCCGTCGCGGGTTGCTACGTCACCGACGGCAACGTCCAGCGCGACGCGCTGGTTCGCGTCACGCGCCAGGACGTCGTCATCGAGCACGATCGCCGACTCGAACAGCTCAAGCGATTCAAGGATGATGCGAAGGAAGTTCGTGCCGGCATGGAGTGCGGCATGAAGATCGTCGGCTACGACGATATTAAGGAGGGTGACATCATCGAGTGCTACCGCAAGGTGGAGGTCAAACGCTCGCTGTGATGCCGCCGTGGAATCACGATTCGTCGGGCGAGCCGCCGCGCGGCCTGTGCGAACGAAGTGCCGCGGGGCCGAGGTCTTCGTGCAGATCGCCACGGTGATTGTCCAGATGCTGGTCGGGCTCCTCCAACTCGAACTCGCCATCCCAGGCGCCGAGTCTCTCAAAGACCGTCGGCGCGTGGTGAAGTCTCTCAAGGACCGGCTTCATCGGGACCACCTGGTCTCGGTTGCCGAGATCGGTCCGGCCGAACCCGCGTCCCGCGCCCTCCTAGCGGTTGCGTGCGTCGGCACGGATCGTCAGCGCCTGGCGCAGGTCCTCGATCGGGTGCTCGACAGGGTACGGAGCCGCACCGACGCCGAACTAGTCGGCTCCGGGCGTGACATTGGCGAGCCCGGCCAGTTGCTTGCCGGGCTGGACGAACTCGACGAAGAGGCGATCGCGCGCGAGCTGCTGAACTATGCCGACTCCCCTTCGCGAGGGGATGACTCATGAGCCGCCGCACCCAGCAGGTCGCGTCGCTGCTCGAGAGGGCGATCTCAGAGGTAATTGCCAGGGGATTGGCCGATCCTCGCATCCGCGGCCTCATCTCCGTGACCCGAGTCACGGTCAGCGAGGACCTTCGCCAGTCCACGGTCTACGTCTCGGTCTTTCCCGAGGCCCACGAACAGCTCGCGTTGCATGGCCTCCAAGACGCGGCCAAGCACATCCGCCGAGAGGCGGGCGAGCGGGTCTCGTTGGTGCGGATGCCCGGATTGGCATTCAAGCTCGACCATAGCCTGAAGCGTCAGGCCCAAGTTGATCAGGCGCTCTCTCGCGCGCGATACGAAGTTGATCGCACGGCCAACAATGGCAACGATGGCTCCGGAATCGAGGCCTCAAATCGCGAGGAGCCGGGCGCGTGACGACTTGTGATCCCGAAGCGAGGCTCGCCCAGTGGATCGAGTCGATCGGGCACGCACGCTCGGTCCAGCCCGCCCCGCCCGCGCCGCCAGGCACCGATGCCGTCCTCATGGAGCTGTGCTGGTCATACCTTGTGTGGGACGCCGGCTTTGCCCAAGCCGCGGGCGCCGTCTCGCGTATCTTTGACGAAGTGTTCGATTTCAATGAGCTTCGCGTGTGCACGCCGGATGAAGTCGTGGGCCTTCTTGGCACGAGATACCCAAAGGGACCGGAACGGGCTCAGCGACTACTCGCCTCGCTGCGGGCGATCTTCCTGCTGGAGAACGGTCTGACGCTGGCTCGCATGCTCGAGATCGGAAAGCGAGAAGCACGGGCCTATCTCGATTCTCTCGATGGGGTTCCAAGGTTTGTCTCGTCTCGTGTCATGCTTCTCGCGTTGGGGGGGCACGCTCTGCCGATCGATGACCGCTTGTGCGCCTATCTCGAGGACGCCGGGCTTGTGGAGCCCGGCACCGCGCCAGAGGCCGCCGCTGCCTGGCTCGAGCGGCGTGTGCGAGCGGGCGATGCGCCGAGCGTGTACGCCACACTTGAGGCCGCCGTCGCCCGAGACGGGACGCCTCCGCACAAGGCATCTCCTCGTCGAGAACGGAGCAAGACTTCCTCGGCACGAGCGACCTCTCGCCGTTCCGCCGGTGAGCGATGAACTGCGCGCCGTTTCGCATCCTTTTCTGGTCGGTGTGCGTGACAGTTTGCGCGGGTTGTTCGGTCATGTGGAGACCGACTCGGTCGATCGGGCCCCAGGCGCAACTCCGCGAGATTGCCCAGAAGCAGCGAGCGACCCCCGATCCGATGGCGGCGGGGTGGATACCCGAAGACCCAACACTGCTCAGACGATGGGAACCGATCGCAGAGGCAGATCGGTCCATCGCCCTGCTACCACTCGCGGCGGTCTTGCCAACGCTGGCATCTGAGGCTCCTGAGGCGGGGTCCGACCCGGGCCAGCTGACGCCCGAGCAGATGCGGGTCTACGTTCGAGCCAGACAGGCCAACTTGAGAGACGACTCTGCCGAGGCGGGACGCGAACTCGAGTCGCTCGCGCGTGCGGCGCCCGGCGCGGGGGCCGTCTGGCGTGAGCTGGGCTTGGCTCGCGCAAGGCTCAACATCACTGCCGGATCGGCCGACGCGTTTCGCACCGCACATCGACTCGGTGCACCTTCCGCACAGGGCGCCTACGTGATCGGGAAGCAGAGTGCCGGCAAGGGCGATCATCGCGAGGCCGCGGCATACCTCGCTTCGGCCATCATGAACGGCCAAGCGAGGTCGGACCAGGCGATGCAGTTCCTGCTCTTGGCCTCGCTGGGAGCTGAGTTGCGATCGATCGGGTACCTGCGATCGGGCAATGACGCGTTTGAGCTGGCGCTGCGGACTCCTCGTCAATTCGCGACCACCACGGCTCTGCAAGCCGACCTGACCGACTTTGCGCGGCGGATTCCCTCGATGTGGGTCGATGTCGGGGACACCTGGGTGCGATTGGGCGAGATCGAGCGTGCCATGAGCGCCTTCGATCAATCCGCGGCCACCGGGCTGGCGTTCGGATCTCAACCGGTGGTCCGTATGGCCAGTCTTCAGATGCGACAAGGGCGATCGGCCGGTGCCGCGATGCTCCTCCTCGACGCGCTCGACGATCCCCGATTCACTCTGGACGATCGTTTAGTGATGCTGAGTCGTAGCCTCTTCCGCGCGCACACTCGAGTTTCGGAACTCATCGGGCCATCCATTGATCGACTGCGGACCGCGCAGGGTCGACCACCAAGCGTTGACGCGTGGCTGGCGCGGGCTCGCGCCGCCTCATCCGACCCTTCGGTGGCCAGGCGGACGCTCATGGTCGCGTTGCGCTCGCATCCACATGTGAGCGATCTGATCGATGACCTGGTCACGAGCGCAGAAACCCCGGCGTCCGCCGTCGGCGCGTGCAGGGAGCTCATCAAGAGCGATGCTCTCTTCGCCGGACAGTGCGCTGGAGCGCTCCTCGACAGGCGAGGCCGGCATGATGCGGTGTGGGCTGCGGTTTCGCACGATTCGTCCCGCGAGGCACGCCTCTTGGAGGCCTATCTCTCGCTGTTGAATGAAGATCCCGAATCGGCGCTCAGCGCTCTCGCAGGAATCGACGAGTCCGAGATCTTCGATCCGGGCTTCATGATGGCACGCGTCGAGGTCTTCGCCGCGATGGGCGATTGGTCCGCGGCCGAGGCTTCGCTCGCGCGGCTTGACGCGACTCGCGGCCAGCGATGGGTGCTGGCCCGCTCCCGGGCGTTGCAGGCAATGAACCGACTCTCCGATGCATCTCGCGTGCTCGAGTCGCAGCCCACGCCGGCGGGCGGAGAGGTCGGTCGCATGGCGTCCCAACTCGCGTCGGTGGCGGCAGCGCGAGGCGATCAGGCACTCGCACGGACCGCGCTGGAAACGTCTCTGGCCCACGATCCCGCGCGAGAGGACGCTTTGCAAGCGCTGCTGTCCATCGACGCCGGCAATCCCCAGGCGGAGCGAGCGCTCGCGGAACGACTCCGGTCAGAGGCGCCGGCGGGGCGACTCATCAGGCGACTCGCAATCCAAGAGCTTCTGGCAGTCGGCCAGCGCGCTCAAGCGGAGCAGAGGCTGATCGCCCTTGCCACCGAGCGACCCAGCCCCGGTCCCACCCTGGAATTGCTGCTAGGGCTTTGGGAAGGCTCCGCGGCTCTCGACGGGGGCGTCTCGCTCGATCGAGGCCTGAACTGGATCGAGGCGCAGTTGGCAGAGCGTCCAGATCAGATCGAACTGATCCGCGCCAGGGCCAGATTGCTCGTGGCCAAGGGCAAGGTCGATCAGGCCGAGCAAATGGTGCTCGAACGGCTCGCGCAACGAGACTCACCTTTGCTTCGCCGCGCTCACGAGCAGATCGTCCGTCTGATTCCGGGGCGAGCCGCGGAGGCACAGTCCATGGCCCAGGCCCGTCTGGATCGGTTCCCCGACGCGATCCCGGGGATACTGGAGAGGCTTGCAGCGGCACTTCGCAGGGCGGATGTTGCGACAGCAGGGCGGGAAAGTCGTCGGTGGCCGGTGCGCGCCGAATTGATGGCGCAGCACCAGCCTGCGGTCATTGATGCGATGAGCGCCGCCGGAGCGTCGGTCGCGAGGGAACCAGAAGGGTCCGATCGCGCGCCCTTTCTTGAAGTCGTCTCGTGGGCGCTTCGAGCAGGGGCGACTCTGCCGCCGACGATCCACCAGTTGCGGCTTGGCCTGCTCGCCGTCGACTCACCGGCCGACGTCACAGCGATTGTGGGTGCCACGGGGCTCGCGATCCAACAACAGCCCGAAGCCGTCGAGGGCCTCTCGGTCGCGGCACCACGATATCTCGCGACTGTCAACCGCTTCGGGGAAGCGCTCGAGGTCATCGATCGGATCAATGACCTCCATCCCCTGGAACAATCGGGACTGGAACTTTGGGTCCGCCTCATTGCGTCGGGCGGTGGCGCGTTGCACGCCCGCCAGCTCATCGACAGCGGTCTATCGCCGGAAGACTTGCGCGCCGTCGTGGATCGGGTCTTTGGACCATCCGACAGTGTCTCGGATGCGCCCGAATCGGTGTACGGCCAGGCGGTCTTCCAACTCGCGAATGCTGCGGCATTCTTCGGGCGCGAGCAGGACAGCATGGAACTCAACGAGTACGCCCTTGAACTCGATCCGAATAACGCGTGGGCCGCCAACAACCTCGGCTACTCGCTCGCGGATCGTGGCGAACGCCTCGACGAAGCCGAGCGATTGCTCGAATTCGCGCACGCAGCGCTTCCCGAGGAGGCCAGCGTTATGGACTCGCTCGCTTGGGCGCGCTACAGGGTCGGCGCCATCCACGACACGCCGGCGTCTGGGGGACAGGCGGCGAGGCCAGGCGCGGTGTCGCTGCTGCGAAAGGCCATCGAACTCGCAGGCGACTCTCCGAGTGCGGAGATGCTCGATCACTTTGGCGACGCGCTCTGGCTGGCCGGAGATCGCCAGGCCGCGAGTGACGCGTGGCGTCGCGCTTTGGAGCGAGCCGACGCCGACCGAGCGAAGCTGACGGATGCCTCCCCGCAGCACCTGCGCGACGGGCTCGATGCCGACATCGCGGCGATCCGCGGAAAGCTTGAAGATAGCGCATCTGGGCGCGAGCCCGCGGTCGCGGCGATTGTGCAAGACGCCCCGGCGTGACGGCCGAACTCGAGCCCCTCAACAATCACATCAAAGCATAGCGGAGACATCGATGGCCGGGCATAGCAAGTGGGCGAACATCAAACACCGCAAGGCGGCGGTGGACAAGAAACGCGGGAAGATCTGGTCCAAGTGTTCAAGGGCCATCATGGCCGCGGCTCGCGCTGGCGGCGGAGACCCAGTGTCGAACCTCGCGTTGCGGTACGCGATCGACGAGGCACGGTACGCCAACATGCCCAAGGACACGATCCAACGGGCGATCGACAAGGGCGCTGGTTCGGCCGGTGGTGAGAGCTTCGAATCCATCACCTACGAGGGCTATGGCCCGAGCGGCGTCGCCGTGATCGTCGATGGACTCACGGACAATCGCACGCGAACCGCGAGCGAGGTCCGTTCCATCTTCTCCAAACACGGCGGAAACCTCGGCACCACCGGCTGCGTTGGGTTCATGTTCGAGACGCGAGGTCAGATCGCCGTTCCCGCATCGGGCGTGGACGCCGACGCCATCATGGAACGCGCCATCGAGGCCGGCGCCGAGGACGTGCAACCCCCCGACTCTGAAGATGGATTCTGGACCATCCTGACGGAACCCACCTCGTTCGCGGCGGTCAAGGAGGCGTTGGAAGCCTCGGGCCTGACGATCGAGCAAGCCGAGATCGCCAAGATCCCCGGCAACACCGTGGCGCTCGCAGGAGACGACGCACGCAAGCTTCTCAATCTCGTCGATGCGCTCGAAGACAACGATGACGTCCAGAAGGTCTATACCAACGCGGAGATTCCCGAAGACGCGGTCGAGTGATCAGTCCTCCGGTGGTCGAACGGGGAGTTCGTCGTGATCGCGAATCGCTCGGCGGATGAATGCGTCGATGGCGGCGGTCATCTCATCACCCTCGACACCGACATCCGAGTTGACGGCGCCGTGGTCCTTGCCCTCTGCTCGTACGAGTTCCACGTCGGCCCCGGCGCCGCGCAGGGCCTCGACGAATCGCTCCGACTCTTGCCGGGCATCGCGCCTCTGCCCCGCGTACACCACACAGAACGGGGGATACCGGCGATCTGCGTTCACGTGGCGAATTGGAGAGGCATCCCGCAATAGTTCGGGATCCCGGCCGAACGCCGCGCGGATCATCCCTCGCATGGCGAGATCGTCGCGGCGCGCCTCTAGGTCGTACGACGCGGAGTCGAGCGGCACGACGCCTCGAAGCCACGCCGGATCGAGGTCGTGCGCTTCAAGATACGTCGGGTCGGTCGCCACGAGGGCCACGAGGTGGGCCCCGGCTGAGTGGCCCGTCAGGATCACCCGCTCCGGATCGCCACCAAACTCTCGCGCATGGGCGTGAATCCACGCCAGCGCCGATGCGACGTCTTCGACGTGGGCGGGATGGGTCACATCTGGAGACAACCGGTAGTTCAGGCTGACGAAGACGAACCCGGCTTCGACAAAGTGTGCCGGCTTTGATTGGACCCTCGCCTTGTCCCCGATGCTCCACGCGCCTCCATGCACGTACACCACGACGGGAAGGAACTCGCCTTCTTGCTCGCGAGGTTGGTAGATGTCGAGACTCGTCAGCCACGTCCGTGAGCGATTCCGTTCGACGTACACGACGTCTCTTCGAAAGAGGAGAGTGGGCGGGACCCCTCCGACGGAGCCGTCGCCAAAGTCCGCGGCTTCCTGGCGCGTGATCCGCCCATCATGATCCGAATCGATCCGCGCGAACAGTCGCGGGTAGGGGAACTCGTCGGCCGTCACGACTCCGTCGTGATTCGCATCTGCGCGCTCAAACCGAGTGATGCCGCGAGTCTCGGTCTCGGGTTGACCCGACATCAGCGCCGTCATCAGACACATCCCGAGCGCCGAATGCACGCCTCTTACTCCTTCGAGCCCTTGCGTCTCGAGCCCTACGTCCAACGGTCCGGGTTCTCGGTCATTGCCGTCACATCCGGCGGACGAGGTCTCTCCACGCTTCCAGGGCCGCCCTCGCCGCGGCCATCGGCTCGCGCACGTGCCGCATATCCACGATGATTGGGCGTTGGAAGCCGGCCGTTTCAAGCGCGATGCGATAGGCCAGCGCGTCAAGGCGACCCGCCCGACCCAGCACACGGGTTCGCTCCGACCCCGATACGTCACTCAGCCGCGCGCTTGCAAGTCGCGATCCTGCGGCCGAGACTCCCGCGACGGGATCGACTGCCGCTTCCAGCCACGCCGCGGGGTCGATTCCGACATCCAGGAGACCCGGTTCCTCCCCGACGCGATGATCTGCGATTCGCACGCCCGTCCGCTCCGCGATCGAGGCGAGCTCCGCCCGAACCTCCTCAGTTCCTGCGGGAGTCAGAATTGACAGCACGCGCGCGTCGTCCGCCGTCAACGAAGCAAGATCGGCGCACAGCCCGACCGCACTGCGGACCGTGTCCACGGCTCGATCCACAGTCGTCGAATTGACAAAGTGATCAGCTGGCACCCAGAGATCGATCCCCGACAGTGATACCTCCAACCCTCGGAGAAGCGCGGCGATCTCCCGCCGGGCCGAGCGATCCAACTCACGAGCGCGAAGTCCCGGATAGGTTCCATCGATCTGTACGCAGCGGAATCCCGTCAGGGCAGCTTGTTCGATCAGCGATCGCGCGGACGCCGTCCGTCCGTCATCAAGCCCGGCCATCGCGATGGACAAAGGAACCACAGGGATCTCGAATGGAAGCAAGTGCGGGTGCCGACCAACCCTACCATCGCCCGTGACCCGAAGCCACAAGCTCTGCGAGGCCATTCACGTAGCCGCACTTGCCGTATGGCTCGGCTCTCTGATCATGACCGGCATCATCGCCGCGCGGGTCTTCCCAATGATGAAGGACATCGGCCCGAGCCTGCCGGACCATGCCGGCTACACCGGCGACCACTGGCTGATCGTCGCTGGACGGGTCGGCGACATGGCGTTCACCTCGCTCGACATGATCCAGTTCGGCGCCGTGCTGATTGCCGTCGTGACTCTCGCGGCGTCGATCTGGGTTTTCGGGCTTCCCACGCGGCGTTGGTCCACGCTGATTCGAGCGCTTGGGCTCGCCGTGGCGATGATTCTCGTGTGCGTAGAGCTGTTCTTTCTCGCGCCCCGGATGAGTTCCGATCTGCGAGCCTACTGGGACGCCGCGAAGCTGGGGGACAACGCTACGGCGGAACTCCACCGCGAGGCGTTCACCGCGCGCCATCCCGCCGCTCGAAACGTCCTGGGAGGCACGACCCTCGCCGTCCTCGCGACGCTGATCGTGGGCGCCTGGTCGATCGGGAGTGGCCGCGGGCGGGGGGGATCTACCCAGTGACCCGTAAGGGATCGGCCCGCTCCGGGGCCCGCAAGCCGCCTTCCAAGGTGAGTTCCGACGCCGCGCGTCTGCCGTTTGCCCTGCCCCGAGTGACGGCCGCGGCGAAGGAGAGGGCGCTTTCCCTCGCTGATGCTCTGCACGAGCACTACCCCGACGCACACTGTGCGCTGACCTACTCGGCTCCTCACGAACTGCTGGTTGCCACGATCCTCTCGGCTCAGACGACCGACGCGGCGGTCAACCGTGTGACGCCGGACCTGTTCGGCCGATTCCCAACACCGGCGGCCTACGCGGCGTCCAGCCCCGAGGAGATCGAGCCGATCATCCGATCGCTGGGTTTCTTCCGCAACAAGGCGCGCGCCATCTTCGAATCGATGCGGGATGTGCACGAGCGATTCGGCGATCGCGTGCCCGATTCCATGGACGAGTTGCTTACCCTTCGCGGCGTAGCGCGAAAGACCGCCAACGTCGTGCTGGGCAACGCCTACGGCATCAACGTTGGCTTTGTCGTCGACACCCACATCCAGCGCCTCAGCCGACGATTCGGGCTCGCCCCACCGGACGCTACCGTCGCGGCCATCGAGCGGAAGCTCATGGCGCTCTTCCCGCGCGAACGCTGGTGCGAACTCTCGCACCAACTCATATGGCACGGACGCGCCGCTTGCACCGCGCGGGGCAAGGCGTGCGCTGACCACCCGATCTGCCGCGAGTTCGGCCGCTGCTGCGAGCGTCGATAGAGGTCACCCGCCCGCGTCGGGCTGCGCCGCGCGCTCCTCCAGCCGTCGGATGAGGTCCGCGATCTGCTTGGGCTGCTGGAACGTCGGTTCCCCGGGCGCGTTCGCAGTGATTTCATCCAGTTTGATTGAGACTGCGGCAATGAGCTCGAACTCCGTTGGGGGGGACTCACCCAGCTCCGGTCGTTCAGCAGCGATGGGTCGGAAGTACCGTTGGACCGTCACGAACGGCACCAGCACGCCCGACACATCGCGGTAGTCGCCGAAGTGGACCTCTGCCTTGATCACCGCTCCGCCTCGGGCGCCCTGCACAGTCTCGATCGCGGACAGCAGGCCGCTCTCGGCACTGAATCGAAACACTGCTTCTCGACCGTGGTCGTAGGTGACATGCACGAGGTAGAACGGCTTGCCGTCCACCGTTTCCTCTCGCAGGGTCGTGGCCTCGCTGAGCCGCTCATCGATGCGATCGAAGAAATAGAAATCGGAGGCGTCGGCCAGATCGAAGAGGGTCTCGTTCCGGATCAACTCCGCCACCTCTCCGCCGTTGGAATCGGTTCGAATTGTCCAGCCGTACTCGCCGTCATAGGTCGTTGTGACGGGCCGCTGACCCGGCATTTCCAAACGACTCTCCCGCTTGTCGGGAGCAACCTGCCAGATCGTGTACAGGCCGAACTTGCCCTCCGGCTCGGCGGTCAGTGTTCCGCGGCTGCGTCGGTTTGTGTGCGATCGGAACGCCTCGCGACCTCCGATCGCGTCGAGATACCGAGCAAAGAGCTGTCTTCCATCTGGCAATGCCGCAGCCACCACACCAGGCTGCTGACCCTGTGTGGCCGGCGCCCCCTCGTTCGGTGCCGGCTGCGCGGCGTCCAGCCCACAAGGGCCACCCATCAGCATCGTCCACGCCACGGCGCTCCAGGCAATTCGAATCATGGCTCTGGTTCCCTCGTGTCCAGCGTTGGCATACCGGGCAAGCCCTGTCCGGCCGCTCCAAGCTGTCCGCGATCGGCAGGAGCCGCCGGTTTTGACCATCGGGTCGCAGCCCGGCGGACTCCGTTCAACCGACTTCGCATAGTAGTACGCCGACGGTCGGCCCCGGTTCAGAGCGATTCCGGCGGGCCGATAAGGCGAGAGACTGGGGATCGAGTTCCGGGCCGCGGCGGACATCCGGGCTGTGGCGAGCGTCGGCTACAACTGCCCTGTGTCGATTTCAGGGCCGTCGAAATCCCGGCCGAGCGCCCCGCCGCGAGTCCAACGGATTCGGCCGGCGTCGATCCAGTCGGGTCGTCCGTCCGTAAACTCCGGGGGTTCCCAGTCGAAGGGGGCGTAGTAGAAACTTGTTGTTCCCGGGCTCTCGGGGAGGACCGGCAGCCAGCCCGGATTGGCCTCGCCGGTGGTTCGAACGGACACATGACCATCCGCGGAGAGAATCGGAACGCGCGCCTCGGCGTGCGCCCAGTAGGCGATTCGGGGACCGTGATACCATTGCCATACGTCCCACATCATCGCTTTCTCAGAAGGGAACGCGCAGGTGTTCAATCGGCGCCCCGTCAGGACGCTCAGAATCGACACTTGCCAATGGCCGTGCGATGTGCCTTGGCGCACTCGATAAGCATTCAAATCCGCAAGCTCTTCGGGGGCCCACCAGGTCGGGGCCGCCTCATAACTGGATTGGTATGGCAGTCGCCTGAATGGCTCGTAATGTGGAGGATCGATGTCATCGAAGAATGGATCTCGCTGCCACGCCACCAGGAGCTCGTCACCGGGGCTCGCCGTCCACCGGGCCGGAAATTCCGATCCGAGAAACTCGAGCAGCGGAAGATGCGCGAATCGGGCCTGCGGGATCCACCCCGTAAAGGGCGGCATGTTCTGGTACCCGCTTAAGCGGCGCAGGATGTCGACCGCCTGCGCGGCCGATGACGCGGTGCTGCCCTGGAGTCGCTGCGCCTCTAAATCCGGGTCCTCGCTGTGCCCTTCGGTCGCGCTCCACGTGTACGCGGGGAAGCGGTCGTCGTTCTCCAGCGCGTACGCGCGGATGCCATCTCCAAAGCGTTTCAGGTTCGCGATCGACTGGCCCAGCCCCGCATTGCGCCGGGCATCGGCCATCAGCCCGACCAGCACCAACCCCAGCATCGCCGCGACCGCGAGCGTCACCACGAGATCGATGATCGTGAAACCGCGCCGTCGTCGCATGCCTACTCCCCGTACGAGGCGGGACGAGCGACTCACTCCCGCCGAGCCCATTCGATGCGCTGCGCTCGCCCCTACAACTGCCCGGTGTCGATCTCCGGCCCGTCAAAGTCGCGCCCGAGCGCTCCGCCGCGAGTCCAGCGAATCCGGCCATCGACTCGATCTCCCACGGCTTGATCTTCGAGAGCCGGTGGCTCCCAAGGCGCGGGACGATAGTAGAACGTGGTCGGGGACGGAGTCTGAGGCAAACTCGGTTTCCAGCCGCGGTTCGACTCGCCGACCGCCCGCACGTCTACGCGTCCATCCGCGAAGAGGATCGGCACCCGCGCTTCCCTGTACGCGAAGAACGCCGCTCGCTGTCCGTAGTACCACGAGAATCGCTCGTGCATCAGCACCTTCTCGGATGGGAATACGCAGGTCGAATAGCGCCGAGGAACAATCTGGGTCTGCGAGGCAATGGAATAGGTCCGGTGATCGACGGCTTGGGTGAGCCGGAACATCCGATCCGTACCTTCTTCGGGCGCCCACCACGTCGGACCCATCTCATAGGAGGACGTGTACGGCCAGCGGAGACAGTCGTTCTCTTCGCAGGGAAGCACCGACGTGTCGTACGGGTCCTCGCGCCACCTCTGCAGCGCGTCGTCACCCGGGCTCGCCGTCCACGACGCGAGCATGTCCTCGCCGAGGAACTCCAGCAGCGGCAGATGCACAAACTCGGGCTGGACCAGCCAGCTGCTGATCGGCAGAATGTCCTCTCGACCATCCAATCGCCTCAGCATGTCCACGGCCTGCGCAGCATGCGACGAGAGCCCACCGCGAAGTCGCTGAGCCTCGAGATCCGCATACTCGCTGTGGCCATGGGTCGCGCTCCAGGTGTACCCGGGCACCGCGTCGTCGCGTTCGAGCACGTGAGCCCGTATCCCATCCCCAAAGCGTTTGAGGTTCGCGATCGACTGCGCCAGCCCCGCGTTGCGCCGGGCATCGGCCATGAGCCCGACCAAGCCCAATCCCAACATGGCCGCGACAGCGAGCGCCACCACGAGATCGATGATCGTGAATCCGCGTCCGGCCTTCGGATGCATGGATCTCTCCATGGCCGTCAAGCGTATCGACCGATGCGTCCGGGCGGAAGGGGCCACCTCTGCCGTCAGAAGACCCTGGGGGGCTCTCATATAGTTAATCAAGTCCATGGGCCGCGACGACCCGGTGCTCTCTAAACTGTGAAACCCGGGCCTGAGAAACCGCACGAGTGGAGAAGCCGGCATGATGACCTCCTCGCACCGCCGCTTGTGTTGCGTGTGGAACAGCGCGACCCTGCTCGCGCTCGCATCCGGCCATTCGAGCGCGGGACCGGTCCGGTTCGAGGCCATTGCTCTTTCCGGCGATCCTGCTCCCATCGCCGGGGCCACGTTTGCGTCCTTCGACGCCCCCCGGTTCGCCGGCGTCGGTGTCCAGTTCTGGGCCGCGCTGGAATCCGACGGCAGCGCACCGGCGTCGGGCCTGTTCTTGGCCTCACCAGTCGATGCCCGCCTCGTCCAAGGGGACGCCGTCGAGTGGATACCCGAGCCGACCACGCTCGACGCCATCCCCCTCGCCGCGGCCGGCCCGACCGGGGTCCTGGTCGCCGGGACCGTTGCGGATCTCGGGGAGATCCGGTCCGGATTCGAGGCCAGCCACATAGGGCTGTTCCAGACCCATGGCCCCGTGGTCGAGACCCTCCTGCAGAAGAACCAGCCCGCGCCGGGCCTGCCCGAGCCGCTCCTGCTTCGCAACGTCTACACCCCGTCGCTGAGCGCCTCCGGCCGTGTGGCGGCACTCGCGTCCATCTTCCCTGAGAGTTCCAGCGACCAGCGCACGGGCATCTGGTCCGACCGCTCCGGCGACCTGACGCTGGAGTACTTCGCGGGCGATGTCATCAGCGATCCCGCGGGCGATGTCACGCTTCGACACATCGCCAACCCGGTCTTTCTTCCGGACCACGCGCTTGCCTTCCGGGCCACGCTTGAATCCCAATCGTTCCCTGAGCAGGACTATGCGTTGATCAGCGATTCGCCCGGAGTCGCGCAGATCATCACCCGGCGCGGAGACATCGCGCCCGGGACCGATCGCGCATTCGAAGAGCTCGACGTCGCGCCCGCGGCCTCGGCCGACGGCGCGCTCGCGTTCTGGGCTCGTGTCGTGCCCGACGACGGTGCCAACACGGGCATCTGGTCCACGAGGCCCGGTCTCCTGTCCCTTGAGGTGCTGGAAGGGCAGGCGGCACCGGGCGCCCAGCCCGCCACGTTCGGCTCGTTCTCGCGAGCTGTGCAAATCAACGACAGAGGAGAGCTCGCCTTCTGGGCCGCCGTCGACGACGCGCCTGGACAGGAGTGGGGCATCTGGTCGGACGCGCGGGCCGACGCGCTCCGCCCGGTCGTCCGTCGCGGCCAGGCCCTTTATGGCCTGGATCCCGAGATCACCGTTGGCATCATCTCCGATCCGATTCTCGACCCGCGAGGCCAGCTCTTCGCGTTTGCCACCCTCACTGGCCCGGGGGTGACGCCAGACACCGACCGTGCCCTGCTCTTTCAGGACACCGCGGCCCGCCTCAACGTCCTCGTTCGTGAGGGTGATGTACTCGACGTCCGGGGTGACGGGTCCGACCTTCGGACCGTCGCCGAGGTGATCTTCGACTCGGGCCACATCCACTCGGGCCACGCGCAAGTCGATGACGACCGGCGGCTCCTCGTGATCGTCCGATTCGCGGACGATTCGACCGGGCTGTTCCGCCTCGCAATTCCCGCGCCCACGGACATCGACGGCGACGGTGACACCGACTCAGACGACTACTTCGCATTTCTTGACGACCTGGCGGGCCGGTCGGGTGATGGCGACTTCAATAGGGACGGTGCCTTTGACGTGGCCGACTACCTCGCGTTCCTCGACGCCTTGACCGAAGGCTAGCCCGACTCTCGGGGACACCATTTGATCGGCCCGCCCCACGACGCGGCGTTCGCTTCCGCCCGAATATCCTTGATCCAATGTCCAGTCGCGAGCCGGGCCGCCGGCTTCTGATTCACTCCGGGGCCTTCCGCGACGCCTCCCTGAAGAGCGAGGAGCGGCGCGCGATCGCCGTCATGCTGCTCATCGCGATGATCTCCGTTCCGGTCCTGGCCTTTACGGACTTCCGGCCGGTCGATTCGAGGCTCAAGATCGTCGGATCCCTTGCCGGCCTGGCGTTGCTGGCGATCCAGATGGTCTCGGTCATGCAGGCCAGGCGCGCCCGCCGGACCGGACGGGACATGCCGGAGGGAACCCGGGTTCTCTTTGTCGCGATCGAGTGCTCGATTCCCACCGCCGCCATTCTGGCCAACATCCGGCTTGGAACTCTGCCTCCGTACACGGCGTTGACCGCGCCTCCAATCCTCGCCTACGGCGTGCTGATTACGCTCACAACCCTGCGCCTTCGCCCGGCGCTCTGCGTGCTGGGGGGAGTCGTCGCCGCGGCGGGATACATCTCCCTTGTGTTGCTCGTGGCGAGCGATCCCGCCGCTCGCTTGACCACGGATGACTGGCCAGTGGTGGGCTTTGTGATGGCGCCCTTGCTCTTGCTGGTCACGGGAGTCGCGGCCGCGTGGGTCGCCAGAGAGATTCGAGGGCATGTGGAGGCGGCGCTGGAAGAGGCGGAAGCCCATCGCCGGATGGAGCGGTTGGAGCACGAGATTGGCATCGCCCGGACCATCCAGCAGGCCCTGCTGCCGAGCGGTCCTCCCAGGGTGGCCGGCTATGACATCGCAGGCTGGAATCGGCCCGCCGACCAGACCGGAGGAGACTATTACGACTGGCAGTGCTTGCCGGACGGCCGCTGGATCATCTCGCTGGCGGACGTGAGCGGCCATGGCCTCGGGCCCGCGCTGGTCACGGCGGCGGCCCGGGCCTACGTCCGGGCGAGCAGTGCGCACCATCCCGACCTCGGTTCGCTGGCCTCTCATGTCAATCAACTGCTCGCCGCCGACCTCCCCGAGGGTCGCTTTGTCACGATGGCAAACGTGGTGCTTGACCCCCGAGGCGGACCGTGCGCACTGCTGTCCGCGGGGCACGGCCCGATCGCGCTGCATCGGGCCTCAACCGGCGAGGTCCAGCAACTCCTGCCGCAGGACCCTCCATTGGCCGTGGTTCCCGATTCTCGGTTCGGCCCGGCGCAGACCATCGACCTGATGCCCGGCGACCTGCTCGCCCTTGTGACCGACGGCTTTGTCGAGTGGTCCCGGGCCGTTGAGCCGGATCGCAGAGATCCGTTCGGCGTCGATCGGCTGCACGAATCGCTCCATCGACACTCCGCCCTCGCATCCGCCGACCTGATTCGGGCCTTCGTCGCGGACGTCTCGGCGTTCGCGGCCGGTGTTCCTCAGCAAGATGACCTGACGATTGTCGTCATTCGCCGGACGAACTGACGCTGTCGTGTCCCTCCGCGCCGCGTTTGGAGGTGAGTCCCAGGTCGTACAGGACTGAGTACAGGCATGGAATCACGAGCAACACGAGCACGGTGGAGGCGGCGAGGCCGAACACGATGCTGATGGCGATGGGGATCAACACCTGGGCCTGCAGGCTGCGTTCGGCCAACAACGGCAGGAGCCCCGCTATCGTCGTCAGCGATGTCAGCATGACGGCCCGGAACCGCAGTCTGCTCGCGGCCCCGGCCGCCGCCTCGATCGATTCGCCCCCATCTCTTTTCTGCTTGAGGAACTCAACGAGCAGGATCGAGTCGTTCACCACCACGCCAGCGAGCGAGATGAACCCCAGCATGCTCGGCAGGCTCAATTGCACGCCCATGAGGATGTGGCCCCACACCACGCCGATGAGGGAAAACGGGATCGCCACCATCACCACCAGCGGCTCGATGTAGCTCCGAAACTGGAAGCTCAGGATGACAAACACGCCGATGAGTCCGGCGCCGAGCGACATCATCATCGAGCGCTGCGTCTGTCCCCCCTCTGCCGTCTCTCCCTCAAAGTCCACTCGCAGGCCGGGATGCGCGGCTCTGAGCCTGGGCAACAACTCGCGCTTGAGTGTGGCGAAGATCTCCGACGTGTTCGCGATCCGCTCGTCGACATCGCCCCGAAGCGTCACGGACCGCTCACCATCGACGCGCGCGATTCTGGCCCATCCGCGCTCCTCAGATACCGTCGCGACCGCATCGAGGGGCGCCTGCTGACCGTCGGCAAGTGTGAACGCGAATCCATCGAGATCCGCCACGCTGTCGCGCCCTTCTGCCGAAGCGACAACGTCGATTTTCAGCGTCTCTCCGTCCACCTGCACGTGGGCGGCGGTCTGTCCGTGGTACGCAGCGCGGAGTTGCCTCGCCATCGTGGCCGCGTCGAGGTCCAACCCCAGAGCGCCGGCGCGAGCCTCGACCCGATACTCGGTCTTGCCCGGTCTGAGATCATCGCTGAGGTTGGACGTCCCGTCGAACCTCGCAAGCCAATTCCGCGTGGTTGTCGCCGCCTGCTTGAGCGTTCCCAAGTCGCCGCCACGAAACACGATCTCGATCGCCCGCCCGGACGGCCCGAGCGTGGGCTCGAGAAAGGTCAAAGCGATGGCGTCGGGAATCTCGCCGACTTCCTCCCGCCAGGCGGCGAGCACATCATCGACCCGCACCGATCGCTTCTCGGCGCTCAGAAGATCCACGGTGATGGTCGCCACGTGCGCACCATTCTCGAACGCATCGGCATTCTGATCGAATCGCACGTACGACCGAGCAACCAGCGGCTCCCCGCCGGGCTGCGGGGCGAATCGCTCGTTCACCCGCCCGAGCGCGCCCGCGATTCGCTCCACCGTGGACTCGGTGCGTTCCAAGGGTGTGCCCTGAGCCATCAGCACACGGGCCTCCACGACGTCTCCGTCGAGGCTCGGGAAGGCCTGGAACTTGAGCAGCCCGCCGGCGACCATTCCCATGGAAAGCAAGAACACACCCACGACGCAGCCGACGGTCAGGTACCGCCACCTGAGCAGTGCATCAACCGGCCGTCCCACAAGCCGCTCTTTCGTCCATTCGATGGCCGCGTCCACCCGGGCACGAGCCCGCCCCGCCCTCGATGGGTCGTACGACCGCATGCTGTGTCCCAGGTGGGCGGGCAGGATGCAGAGCGCTTCAACGAGGCTGACCATGAGCACGAGGATCAGGATGATCGGAACGACTCGAAGAACCTTGCCGATGTCACCCGAGATCAGCGCCAGGGGTCCCAGCACGCACACGGTGGTCAGGAAGGAGGCCAGCACGCCGGGGAGCACCTCGGTGACTCCGTCCACCGCAGCCCGCATGCCCGACTTTCCCTGCACCCGATGCGTTGCGATGTTCTCCGTCACCACGATGGCGTCGTCCATCAGCAGGCCCAATGCGAGCAACAGCCCGACCATGGTCATCATGTTGATGGTGAGGTCCAGATGCGGCATGAAGTACATCGCCCCGAGGAACGACACCGGCAATCCCGCGGCGACCCAGAATGAGAGGCGGAAGGCGAAGAACAGCCACATGGCCAGGAACACGAGGAGCATGCCCTGCCACCCGTTCGTGAGCAGCAGGTCGAGCCTTCCCTTGACCAGCACGGAGATGTCTTGTGTGACGTCGAATCGCATGGACGGGAATCGCGACCGCTCCTCGCGGAGCAGCGCCTTGACGGCGTCGGCGACCCGAATCGTGTCCTCAGAGCCCGTCTTCTTGACGCGCAGAAGTCCGGCCCGCACTCCGCCGACCTCGATCTTGTCCTCTTCCCGCTCGAAACCCTCGACCACGCGCCCGAGGTCGCCCAGCGTGATCTCGGCGCCCCCCGGCCTCGAGACGACGACGAGTCGCTCGAGCTCCCGCGCGCTGCGGCGTTCCTCTGTGAACCGAACCACGAACTCACCGTCCTCCGAGTCGATCGTCCCCGCGGGAGAGTCGATGCTTTGCCGCTCGAGGATCCCGGCCACGTCAGACACACTCAGGCCCAGGCCGCGCAGCGTGACCGGATCCAGTTCAACACGAAGCTGCTGATCCGAGAAGCCTTCGAGATCAACCAATGAGACGTCTTCAAGAGACTGGATTCGACCCTTGACGGCCTCGCAGAACTCCCTGAGTTCCGGGGGAGGAAGCGGGCCGGAGACGATCACCGCCAGCACGATGTCGGTCGTTCCCAGCTGCGTGATGACCGGATCTTCCGCGTCGTCCGGAAAGTCATCGATCGCAGACACCTCTTGCTCGATGTCGCTGCGAAAGGTCTGGAAGTTCCCTCCCGCGGCGAGCTCGATCGTCACCGAGCCGACGCCCTCTCTCGCATCGCTGCGCACTTCCTCGACCCATTCGACGCCGTCGACGGCGTCGATGATTCGGCGGCAGATCGTCTGATCGACCTCTTCGGCCGTGGCTCCCGGATAGGCCACCCTCACCTCGATCTGCCGAGCGTCGAACTCCGGAAAGGTCTCCCTGCGCAGCGTGGGTGCGGCGATCGCGCCCATCGCGATCAGGATCAACATGAGCAGGTTCGCGGCGGTGGGATGGCCCGTAAAGAACCGGATCATCCTCTTGATCCTCCCGCATCCCGGGCCAGCCGCGTGCTCGCATCGTCGTCCTTCGTCGCGTGGACCAGAACGCCGTCGGGCGCAGCGCCCGGGTCAGAGATCACCACGAGTTCTCCCGGCTCGATTCCCGAGGAGACGCACACGAAATCGGACTGCACGAACTCAATCGCGATGGATCGACGCTCCAGCCGTCCGTCCTTGCCAACGACGCACACGCGCCCCTGCCTCACGGCCGAGCGAGGCACCACCAGGCGGTCCGATCTGGCCGATCCACGCAGCTCCACCTCGCAGAACGCACCCTCGATCAGTGCGGGCCGGGTCCCGGGAACGATCTTCTCATACGGCCGATCCACGGCGACGAGGACTCTCGCTGTCCGCGTCTGCGAGTTGAACGCCTCTCGCACCCGGTCGAACTCCGCATCCCAGCGCGCTGTGGCCGTGCCCACCTCCAGCCGCACCTCCGCGGTCAGGTTCAGCAGACTCCGCAGGGTCTCGAGGTCAAGGGAGGTCATGTCCAAGCCGTCGACCGAAACGGAACTCAGCAGTGAGCGCAAACTCCCGACGTTCACCTCCGCCTCGACCTCGGTTCGCTCGATCCCCGAAGCCTCTGTCAGCAGCTCGTTTGCGAGCAGATACTGGCCCACCTGAAGGTCCACCTCCCCCACGCGGCAGTCGAAGGGAGCGGCAATGGTCGTCTTGGACAGATCGAGCTTCGCGGACGCGAGCTGCGCCTGCGTCACCTTCTTCTGGGCGGCGATCGTCTGCCGCTGCGTGGGGAGCAGCGCGATCGAATTCTTGACCTCCTGCACCACGCGCTGCTGCGCCAGCGTCGCTCGGACCCGCTCATCAATCTCGGTCTCGTTCGATGCTCCCTGTCCCGCGGCATCGCGAACGCGCTGTAGATCCGCCCTGAGAAGCTCGAGAGACGCCTCTTCGATCTCGAGCGATGCCTTGAGATTCGACTCCGAGGCGTCCAGTTCGCGCGACTCGGCATCCAGTTTCTCGGCCTCGGCCTCCAACTGTGCCACAGCGAGCTCGTATTCCGACGGGTCGATGGTCAGCAGCACGGCGTCTTGCTTGAGCAGGGCGCCCGACCGCAGCTCGGGATGGATCCACGTCACTCGCCCGGGCACCTCGGCCACGGCCCGCCACACGCGTGCGGGATGCGCCGTGCCGTACCCGATCGCGCGAGGAATCACGTCCATCCGCTCAGCGACGATCACCCTGAGCGCGATCGCTTCCTCGTCGGTCTCTCGCCGGGTCGGGCCCCGGCGAGACATCACCAGCACCGCCAACATGGCGGCGCCGAGAACGATGGGAGGCACGATCAGAAGCCGCCGCGAGAGTCGCACACGCGCCACGTGAGAACCTCCGCGCCCCGGGGTTTGCACCCATTGACATCCAGTCCGAAATTCTACTGATCGGAGCGCCGAGGCGGCGCCGCCTCAATCCCATGGGTCGCGATTCGAATCGTGCCGACCGTCCCGGTCGCCCACCCCGATTGGCGGTGGTTGGTCCGTCGAATCGGGCCCGAGGCCTCTCCGCATCATGTGAAAGCACGCCCGACAGGAGTCGAACCTGTAACCTTTGGCTCCGGAGGCCAACGCTCTATCCAATTGAGCTACGGGCGCTCGGGACGGGATACTAGGCCCTTTCCCGGCCCGGCCCCGGCGCGATCAACTCCCGGGAAGGACAATCGGCAGAGCCGCCCGAACCGCGAACAATCCGGACGCGAACAGCGTTATCGGGAGGGTGGGCGCCGTCGCAACCCGCGCCGCCGGGGGGAGGTAAGCTGCCGGGAGGACAACCCTCCGGACGCGGCGCAGCCGGCCGGGCGACGGGCCGATTCCTGAACCCGAAGGGGTCGCGGGGCCGATTGCTGACAGGGAGGCTCAGATCACATGAAACTGATGAAGCTCGTTGGAACGACGGCGGCCGCAGCGCTGCTGGCGTGTGGGCCCGGCGCGCTCGCGCAGGTGACCACACCCGCTCCCCCAACCTTTTCCTCCGTCGAAGGGTGGGGCAAGGCCCTCTGGCTCGCGGCCGATCGTGGCGATTCCGCGGGATTCGAGGCGCTCCTCCGCGAGCTTCCCGAGTCCGCCGATGGCTCGCTCCGCCAGTCCGTCGAGCAGTTCCGCAAGACGCTCCGCGATCGCGATGCCGAGCGCGAGCGCCAACACACCGAAGCTCACGCCAAGCTCGTGGAGCAGCTCGAGGGCGAGCCCACGGCGCAGCGGGTCAGCCAGGCCCTGGTGCACTGCGTCCACCTTCTCGAGATCTCGCCGACCAAGGCCGAGGTCTTTGGCGATGATGCCGTGCGACGAGCCGTCCAGACCGCTGAGCGGCTCGCGCATGCCGCCGAAGCCGAGGGCGACTGGCTCACCGCCAACGAGCTGTTCTACCGCCTGAACACCCTCTACGAAGACGAGGGCACCTACCGCGCCGACATCGATCGTCAGAACGAGCGGCTCAGCATGATCCAGCTCTACGCCCCGGAAGAGCTCTGGAAGATGCGCAACGCACACGAGATCGCCGAGGGCAGCGACCCACTCCCGCCCTACCAGCCCGTCAATGAGACGTACGAGGACGCGATCGCGGGCATCAGCTTCACGATGGTCGACAGCGCTCTGAGGCAGTCTGCCGAGGGCCACGTCGAACGGGTCGACGCCCGCGAGATGATCCTCGATGGTCTCGACGCCGTCGAGATGCTCTTGACCACTCCCGAACTCAGCCGAGCCCTGCCCGTGCTGGCCAGCAAGGAGGCGCAGGACGTCCTGCTCGGGGAGGTCCGGCGCGAGCGTCTCGAAATCAACGACTTCAGCCGTCCCGTTGACTCCACTCGAATCCGCCGATCGCTCCAGAGCATCCAGCTGGCGGCCCGCCAGGTGCCCGGCCTTGCGCCGGAGATGGTCCTGCGCGAGTTCGCTCAAGGCGCCATGGGCGCTCTCGACGAATTTAGCGCCATCATCTGGCCCGACGAGGTTCGCCGGTTCGAGCGGAACACCTCCGGCAATTACGCGGGCGTCGGCATCCAGATCCAGCTCGACGAGGATCGCAAGATCCAGGTCGTCACGCCGCTGGACGACACGCCCGCCTATCGCGCCGACATCCGCACCAACGACCGCATCATCGCCGTCGACGGTGTCTCCACCGAGGGCATGAGCATCAACCAGGCCGCCGAGCGTATCACCGGGCCGGTCGGCCGCACGGTGACTCTCACGATCGAGCGACCCATCACCGCAGAGGACGGCTCCACCTCGACGACCGTCGTCGACGTTCCAGTCCGGCGCGAGCAGATCGTGGTACGGACCACCAAGGGCTGGCACCGCCACGACGCCGACTCGGGCTGGGATTGGATGATCGATCCTGAGCGCGGAATCGGCTACGTCCGCCTCACCCAGTTCACGGAATCCTCGACCATCGAGATGCGCCGCGCCATCGGCGAGATGAAGACCCAGGGCCTCAACGGCCTCATCTTCGACCTTCGCTTCAACCCCGGCGGTCTCATGGATCAGGCCGTCAGCGTCGCGAACCTCTTCGTTCCCGGCGGCAACATCGTCTCCACGGCCGACGGCCGCGGCCAGAACGTCAGCGGGTGGCGCAGAGCCCATCCCGATGGTGAGATGGTCGCCGACATCCCTGTCGTGATTCTCACCAATCAGAGTTCGGCCTCCGCCAGCGAGATCGTCGCCGGCGCTATCCAGGACCACGCCCGCGATGGCGAGATCGATGCCATGATCCTCGGGCGCCGGACGTTCGGGAAGGGGAGTGTCCAGAACGTGTGGAATCTCCCAGGCGGGATGGCGTCCATGAAGCTCACGCGAAACTACTACCGCCTCCCAAGCGGCCGGCTGATCCATAAGCGGCCCGGCGTCCCCGGTTGGGGTGTCGCCCCCGATTGCGAAGTGGACATGCTCCCCAGCCAGACCCTCGAGTCTGTCCTGCTGCGGCGCGACGCGGACTCGCTCCCCCAGGTCGCCGCGGGTGCTCCCGACCCCGACCGGCCCGATCCGGACCGGATCCTTGAGGAAGGCCTCGATCCGCAACTCCACGCGGCCCTCCTGTTGCTACAGGCCCGCGTTTCCAGCCAGGCGCTCACGCGCCTGGCGCCGTGACGTGAACCGCCCACCGGGCGTCGCGGTCCCTAGACTTGGCCATGGCGCACGTCCGATGAGGACGTGCGTCTGTCCTTTGCTTCTGACGCAGGATCCTCGCCATGACCCAGGCCGCGACCTCACGCAAACCCGCTAGCAATCGTCCCTCCGCCCAGTTGTCCAATGACACACTGGTCAAGTGGCTGCGGGACATGCAGCTCATCCGCGAGTTCGAAACCCGCACGATGCAGGCCTACCAGCAGGCCAAGATCGGCGGGTTCTGCCACATCTACTCCGGACAGGAAGCCTGCGCGGTCGGCACCATCGCCTGTACCGAACCCGATGACCCGGTCATCACCGCCTATCGCGACCACGGCCACGCGCTGGCCCGTGGCATGTCCTCGCGGGCCTGCATGGCCGAGATGTTCGGCAAGGCCGCCGGCTGCGCCAAGGGCAAGGGCGGCTCGATGCACATGTTTGATCGTCCCAACTTCCTGTTCGGCGGTCACGGCATCGTGGGGGCTCAAACTCCCCTGGGCGCGGGCCTCGCCTTCGCCGCCCGGTACGAGTGGGAGGTTCTCCAGTCCGGCAAGAAGCGAGTCAGCCTCTGCTACCTCGGAGACGGCGCCCTCGACCAGGGCGCGTTCCACGAGGCGCAGAACCTCGCGTCGCTGCTCGGCCTGGCCGTGATCTATGTGGTCGAGAACAACGGCTACTCCATGGGCACGGCGATCCATCGGCACACCGCCAACCACGAGCACCTCGTACTTCGTGCGAAGGGCTATGCCATCGAGGGCATCGAGGTGGACGGGTTCGATGTCCTGAACGTGTACGACCAGGTCAAGCCGCTGGTGGATCGCTGCCGCGAGGATCAGCGCCCGGGGTTCATCGACCTCAAAACGTATCGGTACCAGGGCCACTCGATGTCCGACCCGCAGAAGTACCGCACAAAGGACGAGGTCGAGAGCTACAAGGAACGCGACTCGATCGCCGCACTCGCGTCGCTCCTCATGCGCGATGAGTCCGAAGGCGGGCGCGCCTGCCTCAGCGAGGATCAGTGGAAGCAGATGCAGAGCGACATCCGCGACGAGGTCCTGGACGCCGTCAAGTTTGCCGAGGAGGCCCCCGAACCCGACGTCGCGGCCGAACTCTACAGCGACGTCTTCGTGAATCCCCAGCCCAATCTCAGCCCCATCCGCGACTACGCGATCGGGGCCCGCAATCCTCTCCTGGATGGTGAAGTGTGACCAGCGAGCAGGTTCGAAGGGCCCTGCACACTCAGCCCTTCGACCCAGTCGGCCCTGCCTAGGCCGTGGAGAGCGCATGCGATGACCACGGCGGGCGCTCGGACACCGGCTGATACGGGCGGCGCGTTGGCCCGATCGGATTGACGGCGCTGCCCTCTCCCGCTCCCGAGTACCATCCCGGTCCGTTCCGCACCCGCCTCCCGTCTCGCGGCGCGCACGCCTCATCGGCCAGGAGCCCGCATGTTCGACCGACTGACAGACAGCTTCCACGGCCTCTTCCGCAAGATCTCAGGCAAGGCCGCGATCTCCGAATCGAACGTCCGGGAAGCGATGGAGGACGTTCGCACCTCGCTGCTCGAGGCTGACGTCCATTACGACGTGGTTGAGTCGTTCTGCGCATCCGTTCTTGAGGACGCCCTCGGCGAGCGCGTGCTCAAAAGCGTCCGCCCGGGCGAGCAGATGGTGGCGATCGTCCACGAGCGGCTGATCGATTTCCTCGGCGGGCCCGAGAGTGAGGCCTCGGCGCCGGGAGTCATCCGCGTCAGTCCCGCGCCCACCATCGTCATGATGTGCGGGCTCCAGGGCTCGGGAAAGACCACGAGCTGCGGCAAGCTCGCGGCCTACCTCAAGAAGCGCGGCAGAAGCGTCATGATCTGCGCTGCGGACCTCCAGCGCCCCGCCGCGGTCGAGCAGTTGCAGACCGTCGCCGAGCAGGTCTCACGCGATATGCCCGGCGGAGCCCAGGTCCACTTCTACGCCGAGCCCGACAAGTGCGCCGAGTACGGTCGCGCCGTCGGCGTCGCCGTGGGGGTCTGCCAGCGCGCCCTGAAGAAAGCCCGAGAGCTCGGCGTCGACACGCTCATTCTTGATACCGCGGGACGCCTGCACGTCAACGACGAGCTGATGGGTGAGCTCGCGCAGGTCAACAAGGCCCTGAGTCCTCACCAGATCTTCCTCGTCGTCGACGCTATGACCGGCCAGGACGCCGTCAATTCCGCCAAAGCCTTCCACGATCGGCTCGAGATCGACGGGGTCATCCTGACCAAGTTCGATTCCGACACACGTGGCGGGGCTGCCATCAGCGTCAAACACGTCACCGGTGCGCCCATTCGGTTCATCGGCGTCGGAGAGAAGCTCGATGCGCTTGAGGAGTTCCATCCCGAGCGGATCGCCGGACGCATCCTCGGCATGGGCGACGTCGTGTCGCTGGTCGAAAAGGCCCAGCAGGAGGTCGACGAGGACGAGGCCGCCCGTCTCGAGGCCAAGATGGCCAAGGGCGAAATGACCATGGAGGACTTCCTCCGCCAGCTCCGCACGCTTCGGCGCATGGGACCGCTCAAGCACCTCATGGGACTGCTCCCCGGCGTTGGCCAGATGCTCAAGGAAGTCCACATCGAGGACAAGCAGCTCGACCGCGTCGAAGCCATGATCCACTCCATGACCGCCCAAGAGCGTGCCCGACCCTCGATCCTGAACACGAGCCGCAAGCGGCGGGTCGCCCGCGGCAGCGGCGCCGGCGATCGCGAGGTCGGACAACTCGTCGAGCAGTTCACTTCGATCAACCGCCTGACCAAGACCATGGCCGGGATGTCCGCGGCCGACAAGGTCAAAGCCGTCAAGCAGATGGGCTCTTCCGGCATGGGCGGCATGCTCCCGGGTGTCGAGGGGCTGCCCGGATTCCGATCCAAAGGCTCCACCCACACCGCGCCCATCTCCAGCAAATTCAAGCCACGAAAGGGCGGCAAGAAGCGCAAGCGATAGCCACCCCATCCCGCCGCGCCGGTAGACGCTGCGGGCGCAGAGCCAGCGAATCAGGAGCACGATGATGCGCACGGGTGCATGTGTTGCATTGGGGATCTCAGCCGCGGCCCTCGCCGCCATCGCCCAACCGGGAAGAGATCAGCCCGAGACCCCGCGCCAACCCGTACCGGCCGAGGCCGTGCCCGCAATCCAGCACGACGACGCCTCGGAAATCAGGGCCGCCATCGCCGATCTCTACAGCGTGATCTCCGGGCCGGCCGGTGAGCGGGATTGGGACGCGTTCCGCGCCATGTTCGCCGACGGCGCGCAGATGACCGCGATCGGCCATGGCGGCGGCGGTTCTGGCGCCATCGTCTCCATGACGCCCCAGCAATACATCGAGCGCGCCGGTCCACAGCTGTCGCGCTCCGCCTTCTACGAACGCCAGATCGCGTCGCGGACCGAGATCTTCGGCCACGTCGCCCACGTCTGGTCCACGTACGAGTCCCTTCGAGATCTCGACGGCCAGCCCTTCAGCCGCGGCATCAACAGCGTCCAGCTCGTTCGCGTTCCTCCGAGCGACGCCGGTGCGTGGAAAGTGCTCTCGATCCTCTGGGACTCCGAGACGCCCCAGCACGCCATTCCGGCCGAGTACCTCGAAGACTAGAGCCGGCAGCGCGTTGCGCCGATCTCTCGCTTTGTCGCGTTCCTACGCCCTCCCGATCGGAAGGAAGTCTTTCTCCTTTCCTTCACCCCACGCCTTGAACCGGGGCCAAAAGATCTCCCGAATCAGGATCTTGATGCACGCCGCCAGTGGGATCGCGATCAACACGCCGAAGAAACCCATGAGCGCCCCGCCCGCCACCGCGGCGAACACGATCGCCGGCGTGGACATGTCCGTCACCTTCCCCTGAA
The DNA here is from genome assembly GCA_020639195.1 of Phycisphaeraceae bacterium. Lineage (GTDB taxonomy): Bacteria > Planctomycetota > Phycisphaerae > Phycisphaerales > UBA1924 > JACKHB01. The sequence goes on from JACKHB010000003.1 coordinate 413,388, forward strand.
TCCGGGGCGTCAGGAAGTAGTCATCCAGCGACTGCGCTGCGAAGTAAAACACCGTCGGCGCGAACACGATCCACCACCACTCTCCCCTGAATCCGCCGTGACCCTCCAGCCACAGCAGCAGGATCGAGATCGGCACGCCGATCAGCGACAGGTACGGCACGATCGCCAGCAGCGCGACCACGGGACCCAGAATGAACGCCGCCGGTACTCCGATGATCCAATATCCGATCGTGAACACGATCGACAGAATGAACGCGATCGTCAGCCTACCGCGGATGAATCCCGAGATCACCCGATCGAACTTCTGCAGCAGGTCCAGGATCAGCGCCCGGTGCCGCTCGGGGATCACGCGTCCCCCGAATCCCTTGAACTCGACCCAGCTTGTCGACACAAAGAAGAAGAAGAACGCAGTGAGAAACAGCATGAATCCAAGGCTCGCCACCCCGCCCAGGATTCGCAGAGACGTGCCGATGGCGCTCGCTCCGGCCGCCGCGGCACGATTCGCCAGGGCCGCCGCGTTCTTCTGCACCCAGCCCTGAAGATTGTCCAGCGCCTGCACCAGGGCGCCCTCGTCTCGCTCCACGATCCAGTTGTGAATCCACAGCCACGCCCGCTTGCTCCTGCCCGAGAGCGCCCCCCGGGCCTCGTCGGCGTCGGTTCGTTTCTGCTCGGCCTCCTCCGCCAGGCGCCTCAGGAACTCTGGATCGGGCGGCGGCCTCTCAGCCCCAGTCCCGGCGGCGTCGCTGCCCTCCGGCCCCGGCCCTTCCGGCCGTTCCGAGCCCTCGGCCCCGGGCGTCTCTTCCGCCGCGCTCGCCGCTGCCCGAGCCTCCCGCTCGTGCGCGTCTCGCAGACTCGCCTCCGCCTGCCTCGCCTCAACCTCGCTCACCACACTCGAGTACACAAGCCCGGTGTTCTCGGCCATCCGGCTCACCAGCGCCACGCCCTGGATGACTCCGTACACCGCGCCGATCACGGCCGGCGCCACGATCAGCGCCGCCGCCAGCGCCACGATCGCCGTTGACGCGGCGGTCCGTTTGATCTTCAGCCACCGCATCATCGCCTGGATCACCGGCTCGAACAGATAGGCCAGCATGATCGCAAGCAGCAACGGCACCGTGACCACGCTGAGCTTGTTGCCCAGCCACAGCACCGCGATGACCAGCAGCACCACCAGCGCATCGCGCACCGGCTGGATCTGCCAGAGATGGCGGTCCATCAGGCGAGATGGAATCCGGGGTGCCTGCTTTGAGTCCGAGGGAGCCGGGTCGGTGTCGCTCATGGCGACAGACTACCCGGCACCGGGCTGCGGGGCGATCAGACGGCCTGCCCCGATGGCTCCTGCCGACCGAACGCCTCGTCGAAATCGAACACTCCCTGGAAGTCTTCGAATGAGTCGTCGTCGGTCTTGCGCATGAGTTCGCAGTCGATCATCGCGAAGACGATTTTGCCAAAGTCGTCCGTGCGAAAGACCAGCCAGTGGTTCAGGACCGTCTTGGCCAGCATCCCGTACCGGCGGATCGCGAAGTCCTTCAGCCCGAAGCACAACTGCTGCCCCGACACATGCCGGCTGTGGTCGTCCCCCGAGTCGTCCGCCGCGCCGTCATCGCCGTGCACGAGCTTGACCGTGTGCATCAGCCCCTCGCGCACGAAGTCGTACGCCGGCTGCGGATACGAGCCGCCGTGCTTCCGAACGGCCTTCCAGTCGATGATCGGCTCCTTGGGCACCAACGCTTCTCCGGTTCAGGATCGAACTCTAGGGCCTTGCGGGCGTTGACGTTGCGCTCCCCCGCTCGACTTTGCAGATTCCAAACTTCTTCCGGCCCCGCGGCTCACGTGGGCGTTCCCGGCAATCGCCCAGCGCAGCGGGGCATCCACCCATTCCCCGGCCGAGCCAATCCCGATCCGAGGCGTGTTGATGATGCAGGATGGGTCTATCGGCTTGCGCCCGCTCGCCTCGACAGCCAGCCGCCCGCCGGCCAGAAGGTCCTGTCCGTCCTGCGATCGGTCGATGGCCAGCGCCTGACAGAGCTTGCCCGGCCCCGAGCACAGGTCGGTCTCTCGCTTCGCGCCGCGCCGATGCGCGAACATCCGCTCGACGCCCTCGGTCGGCTGCAGCGCCCGGATCAGCACCGCCACCGGCTCATCGATCCGCCCGCAGACCACGTTCACGCAGTGGTGCATGCCGTAGGTGAAGTAGACGTAGGCCGTCCCCGCCCGCGCGTACATCGACTCGTTGCGGGGCGTCCGCCGCCCGCCGAACGAGTGCGCGGCACGATCCTCCAGGCCCAGATACGCCTCGGTCTCGACGATCATCCCCGCCAGACGAGTTCCATCTTCGAGCACCCGTACCAGCCGACACCCCAGCAGCCGCCGCGCGAGCGAGGGCGAATCGGTGGCGAAGAAGCGGCGGGAGAGTCGCGTCACTCGTGCCACGCGGCGTTCTCACGCGTACGCATGCAGTCCCGGAAGCAGCAGGTTCACCCCGAAGTACGTCCACAGCATCACGAAGAACCCCAGCACGCTCAGCCACGCCGTGATCAGCTCGCGCCTCCTCGCCACCAAGCGCACGTGGATCACGATCAGGTAGATGATCCACGTCGCCAGCGCCCACGTCTCCTTGGGATCAAAGGCCCACCACCGGCCCCAGGAGTGGTCCGCCCACCACGCCCCCAGCAGGATCCCCACCCCCAGCGTCCAGAACGCCAGTTGCAGGATGATCATCGTGGCCCGATCCAGGTCGCGCAGCGTGCGCTTGGGCGAGGAAGAAGCGCTCCCAGCGCCCTCCGCGTCAGTCCCCGCCACCCGCGCCCGAAGCCTTCCCCCATAGTGCGTCGCCAGGAAGAACAGGCTGAGGATGAACCCCAGCGCGATCAGCCCGTAGCTGGTCAGCACCGTCGTCACGTGGTACTTCAGCAGCACGCTCGTATTCAGAATCGCCGCCTCGCGCCCGATTGACTGTCCCGGAATCCGCGCCTGCGTCGCCGTGATCAGGATCAGGAATCCGCACGCCGCCGCCGCGGCCCCGAACAGCCACTGTCGCCGTGCGACCATCAGCACCAGCGCCAGCACCGACGCGAACAGGCTCACCCCGGTCATCGATTCGAACTGGTTCTGGATCGCCCAGCGCTGCGCGATCAGGCACCGCGCCCCGAACCCCAGTCCGTGCATGCCGATCGCGCCGATCAGCAGCGCCACCCCGACCGCCAGCACCGCCCTTCGCCCCGTGCCCACGGCGACCAGCAGGCCCACAAACGCGAACAGGTACAGCCATGATCCCCACGTGAACGCGTTGAGCCGGTTGTACGCCAACTCCAGGCGCCGCCTCGAGCCCGGATACACGTCCTCGTGGATCGTCGGCAGCAACTCCACCAGCGAGGCGATCGCCTCGTTCACGCGCACGTGGTCGTGGGCCCGCCACGCGTCGCCCAGGCGCGAAGCACTCGACCGCACGTACTCGCTCCGCGGATACGAGTCCAGCACGTGCAGCCACGGCAGGTCCTTGCTCTCGGGCGCGACCAGCAGCAGGTTGCGGCCGGACTCGCGCCAGAGCGAACTCGCCGCGTCGACACGATTGAGCGCGTCCACGAACGGCTGGTCGAACGCGTTGCGCTCGTACACCGCCCGCGCATGCCGCTCAACCATCGCCGGCGTCACCCGCGTCAGCTGCAGGAATCTCGCGCGCGCGTGCTCAACCGCCGAGGCCTGCGCCTCGGTGGCCCCCGCCGGGACCGGGAACGCCTCCTCCAGGAGGGCCTGCCGGAGCGGCAGGTACTCCACGTGGATCAGCGGCCGGTTCGCGTAGCTCGGCGCGTCGATCACAAGATCCAGCAGCGTGAACAGCGGGTCAAAGTCGTACCGCACGGCGGGCTCTTGGTCCTGCGCCGGGAGATCCTCCCGATATCTCGCCCGGCCCGTGATCGTCGCGACCGTCTCACGCGCCAGTGTGTCGAGGATCTTGACGCGCCCGCCATTCTGCACGGCCAGCGCCCGCAGCGGCGAGAGATCCACACGCCGTGCGAACTCGATCTTGGACAGGATCTGCTCGCGCGAGCCCTCCGTTCGCGCGCGGGTCCACTCCATCGCGCCAAACGGCTCGGCATCGTCCTCGCCGCCGTCCGCCACGACCTGGACCTCGGGATGGGCGTTGCCCTCGGGCGCATCCTGGGCCCTGGCAGCGCGAGAGACGAGGGCCGCAAGGAGCAAGAGAACTGCAAGCCGAAGCGTCATCGTTCAGACTCCCACCGGGCGCTGATCGGAGGCGTGATCGGGGCTCACGCTCGTCGCCTTGCCCGTGTTCTCCAGCGCCAGCCGGCGCTGGATCCGCCGCTTGGCCCGGCGCAGCAGCCAGGGCTTGACATAGAACGCCCACGGGATGCCCACGCCCATGAGAATCCCCCCCAGCGCGATGATGTGGATGCCCGGATTGTTGCCCACGTGCAGGATCGTGTATTCGACAAAGGGCCGATCGATCTCGCCTCGATCCGCCATCGCGCGAGTCTCCTGCCACGTCTGCTGGTCCCACCCCGACTGGCTCAGCTTGAACTGCCCCGGGTCCAGCCCACTCATCAGCCTCCCGAAGAACCGCACGACCGGGTTCATCGTCGTGTTGTAGACGTTGAACGGCGCGCGCAGCGGTGCGTTCAGCCGCGCCACGTGCTCGAACGCCTCGCGACCCTCGCCCTTGGGCAGCACCCGAACCGTCGAGATGTAGTCCCGGGGCGCGCCGCGATGCTCGTACTCGATCATGTCGAAGTCGAGCAGCTGCAGTTCGAATCCCTCGAACCGCCGCCATTGACGCCCGAACGCGAGTTCCACCACGCGCCCGTCGGGGGTCACGACCCAGCGCTCCGGGCCGCGTCCGCGAAACGGCTCGTGCGGGCTCCGGTCCAGGTACCGCACGAAGGGCGCCCACACGATCCGCTTCCAGTTCGGATACCGCGTGCTGGTCACCTCAACGCCCAGGGCGGCCCGCGCGTGCGTGCCGACATCGCGCTTGTCCTGCTGATGCGCGGGCACCGGCACGGTCCGCTCGAATCGCTCCGCGTGCTCCCATCGATCACCCAGCCGAACAAGGTCGTGGTGCGCCTCGTGCGATCCGATGTTGGGGATCTGCGTCACCCCGTCTGGCGCGCGCAGCATCAGGTCGACCGTCCCATCCGCCCGCTCGTTGAAGTAGAACCGAATCCCGGACAGATCGAGGTACGTGATCCGGATCGAAGGATCCGGGTCGCGCCGGATCGGCCGGCCGTCCGGCCGCGTCTCGTCCAGCAGGTCCTGCGAGATCTCCGGGAACCGGCTGTACACCCACCGCGTGTACGACTCACCTTCGGTGCCATCGGCCCTTCGCGGCGAGCGCACGCGCACCCGCGCGACGCTGCTGGTGGCCCCCTCGTACCCGGGCGTGACGATCGCCAGCGTCGGGCGCGGATCCAGCGCCTCGACTTCCAGCACGTATCCGCTCGTGCCAACCTCGATCCGCTCGGGGGGATCATCCGCTCGCCGGGTGAACTCGCTCTTGAGTGGGAACACCTGCCGCATCGGAGGCCCGGTCTCGCCGGGAATCTCCACGATCAGCGCATGGCGAGTTCCCTCGGGCACGTCGGTCATCAGGTCGGCCTGGCGCTGCGGATCGCGCTCGATCGCGTACTCCACGCTGAACAGATCGAAGTCCACCGCGGATCTCGACGGCGTCCGCGGCAGGAAGAACAGCCTCTCCGCCCTCAGGTGCTGCGCCCCTGTCGAGTCCTCGACCGGGACCGACATCGTCACCTCGCGCAGCGGATTGAGCCCCGAGCGCGCCATCGACGGCGTCAGGTCTTCGGGATCGACCCGCAGCCAGTCCGTGGCGCCCTGCCCGGTCGCGTACGCGTTGTACGCAACCGCGCGGAACCGGAGGTCGCTCGTGCGCGATTCATCTGGCGGCGCCGGCGCCTCGATCGAGATGGGCGGCCCGGAGTCTTCCGGCTCGGCCGCGCCGCGCAGGTCCCACATCGTCTCGCCGGCCGAGGCCAGCAGGTTCCGGTTGTTGTACCGGGGCACTCCCCACAGCGGCAGCTGGATCCAGCGCTCTCCCGGCGTCCGCACGTGCAGCGCCACGTCGATCGCGTCGTAGTAGATGTCTTCGGTCGGCCCCGGCGTCAGGTGGCCACGCTGGTCCGGCGGGCCCGCCAGAAGGAGCACGTCGCCCTCCTGCTTCACCGACCCGTAGTAGATGCTCCCCAGCGCGATCGACACGATCCCGGTGTGCACCAAGAGCACCCCGAGATTCACGAACCTGAACTCGATCCGCCGAACCGTCGCCGTCACCATGTTCGCCACGAACAGCAGCAGCACCACGCGCAGCGGCCACCACGCGTAGAACTCGATCTCCGTCATCTCCATCGACGGAAGCCGGCGTAGCGTCGTCGCGCCGAACCTCTCGCAGAACTCCGCGCCGAACATCAGCCCCGTGTGTGTGCCCCAGTCGTACCGCAGATGTGGCCATACCAAGAACAGCCATGCGACGACGGCTCCACCTCCGCACACCGCCGCCACGACGACCACGGATGCCCAGCGCGCGCCAGCGCCCGATGCCCGCGCCAGCCGGGCCGCTCCCCACCCACCGAGAAGGCCCGCCCCCGCCGCCGAGACCAGCAGTGTCATCCCATAGAACGCCCACGTTGGGATCTGCGCCAGCAGACCGATCGGCACGCTCGCGAGCGTCGCGTACACGACCACCAGGCTCAGCAGCACCACCGCCAGCGGAATCCCGCTGAAGGTCCGGAGCAGCCACTTCAACGGCCCCGCCCAGGCAGGGAAGAACGAGTCGTCCCACGCGCGGCTTCGATGCCACTTGGCGCTCATCCCGGCTCCATCGACCCGAACCGGACTCGCCGGGCACCCTCCCGGCTTCGGTCCTGTCGCACCGCATTATTTCCCGCAGAACAGCAACAGGGGTGCCGAATTTCCAGCAAGCGCCGATCTGAGCATCGAAGAGGCGTCCCGGAGTTCCTCCAGGCCTCCGATGGCCACCATTCCCGCCGGTCGGCTCCCGCTGGCCAGTCGGAACCGGCCAACGTCCATCGAGAGCGCCGTCGCGCCGTGGTCCGTCACCATCTCCAGCAAGACCCGCGCCTCAACCGCGTCCCGGCGCCAAAGTGCGCGCATCTCGTCGAGCACCGAGATGCCTCCCCGGCGCGGATCCGCGGCTTGCCCGGGCAGGTTCACGATCGAGTCCGTCCCCAGTGCGACCGGAACGCCCGCCGCGAGCAGGTCTCGGTAGCGATGAGGGCCAAAGGCCCGCGCGGTCCCGAAATACTCACTCGCCCGGGGGCAGTACACGGCCCGCGTGCCGGTTCGTCGCAATACATCGATGTCGCCATCGGAGACGTCGTTCAGGTGCACCGCCAGAAGCTCGGCCTCCGCGAGGATCGGCGCAAGATGGCCGGTGGGCGTGCATCCGCGCCCGACGTCGGCCGCCACGGACTCGTCCCACACACCGACGCGTTCGAGCAGCGAGCGCTGCGGCCCGGCGCCAGCGGCGATGAATTCCCGCTCCTCGGGGCTCTCCGCCAGGTGGGTGCACAGGGGCAAGCCGTGCCGCTGGGCCAGCGCGGCGGCCTCCCCATAGGCCAAGCGCGAAACCGTATTGGGCGCGTGGGGCTGCAAGCCAGGCCGCACGTGTCCGGTTCCGGGTTTCAGCGCTTTGACCGCTTCCTGGATTCGCGCCAGGCCCGGCCTCTCTCCCTTCCCGATGGCGAAGAACTCGAGGAACGAGACGCCGGCCAGCGGCGAATCGCGGAGGACCGACAGCGGCGTCAACGACGGCACTCCCGCGGGAGCGCCCGCGATGTCGCCGATTGCGACCGTCCCACCCGCCAGGCACAGATCGATCCCGCGACGGACCGACTCGGCGATCTCGTCGGGTTCGTGCAGTCTCGCCACCCGAATCCGGTCCACCCACGCCACGAAGCCCTCAGATGGATCGTGCGCCAGCGGCCCGATGTGCGTCAGATCGAGGTGCGTGTGCGCGTTGACCAGACCCGGTAGCAGAAGGCTGTCGCGCAGGTCCACCCTCCGCGAGAAGGGCGCGGCCGGATGGCCATCGATCTCGCCGGGCGCGTCGATCGCGAGCACCGAAGCCTCCAGGCGCAGCACCTGCGCCCACTCCATTGCCGTGATGTTCAGGAGAATCGACGCCGGAGCGAGTTCGACGGACCCCGCGTCCATCGCCGCGCCGGCGTCGATCCGGACCACGAACGGTGGATCTCCCGCGAGCATCCCGCGCAGCGGATGGGGGCGCTCTGTCGGCGAATGTGCGTGTAGTGTGGACATGCTGTCGACGCTTCGAGCCCTTTTCGCGACGCCTTCTTCGGTCCGCGCGGGATGAGCGTATTCTGGCCGAAGTGGGCGTCGGCCGGAGGCCGGCGACAGAGACTGGTGGACTGCGCGCGTTGCGCAAGAAGGAGAATACGAATGTCTCGGCACTGGACACGGAGGTCGTTGGGGGCGCTGGCCACGCTGGCGCTGGGCGCGTTGGTTCTGGGAGGATGCGCCAAGAGCAGGGACGACATGCTCACCACGACCAACTCCCTGCAGGATCAGAACGAGCGTCTGCGCTCCGAGCTCGCCGACGCCCGGCGGATGCTCGCCGAGCGCGACGGGGCATCGAGCGAGGCCCGCGGCCTGCTCGCCGAGTACCAGGCCGAGATCCAGCGCCTCGAGGGCGAGATCGATCGAAGAGATCGGGCGCTGCGTGACATGGAGGGGCGCATCAACTCGATGGACGTCGCCCAGCTCGATCCGGCCACCGATTACGCCCTGGCCCAGCTCGCCTCGCAGTATCCCAACCTGCTGACCTACGACTCCGACAAGGGAATGCTCCGGTTCAACAGCGACCTCACCTTCGATTCCGGCTCGGCCGAGGTCAAGGAGAGCGCGCAGCAGACTTTGTCGCGGCTGGCCCAGATCCTCAATGCCAGCGCCGCGCAGACGTACGTCATCGACATCGTCGGCCACACCGACAACCAGCGCATCAGCGCCGCCACCGCGGCACGCCACCCGACCAATCTGCACCTCTCGTGCCATCGCGCCATCGCCGTCGACAACGCGCTGGCCGGCCTGGGGGTGGCGCGTGAGCGGATGAGGGCCAGCGGCTGGGGCGAGTTCCGTCCGCTGGTGCCCAACAACGCCAACGCGGGCACTGCCGCGAACCGGCGCGTCGAGGTCTACCTGACCCGGAGCCGGTGGGACGGGGTGCAGTCCGCCGGCGTCAGTGAGGGAGGTATCGAGATCGACCGCGCAGCGCCGCCAGCGCGCCAGATCGATCCCACCAAGTAGATTGTTCGCTATTTGATCAGGTGCGCCGGGCTCGGGGTCGGGCCCGGCCTCTTTTTTTCTTGCGCGGACCTGCAGGATTTCCTCAGAACAATCTGGCACATCCGTGTACTCTGATCATGTTCGGGGGCGGCTCGGAGGAGCCGCCCTGCAGGAGTCGTTCTTGAGGAGAAATGAGATGAAGCGTGCACTCTTTGGTGTCGGTGTGCTCTGCGTCGCCGGCGCGGCGGCGGACGGACAGGTCGTCAACGGCAGCTTCGAGGCCGGCCCGGCCCCGTGGGTCTTCAGCGACGTCTATACGCCCTTCTTTCCGCTGGGCATCTATCCCGGCGGGACGGTCGACACATTCGGGTGGGGGTGGCTCAACACGCCGACCGACGGTGTGTTCGACGTCGTGACCGGATTCGATGGTGGCGGTCCGACGGGCAGCCCGATCACCGTTGCTCAGGACGTGTTCATCGACGATATCACGCTGTGCTTCGACTACCGCGGCGCGTGGGACCTCACCTTCGGTGGGCTTCTCGACCGCACGTTCCGTGTGGACATCGAGCCCGCTGGCGGAGGCGCCGCACTGCAGACCGACCTGATCCTCACGGCGCCCGCGGGCAGCACCGTGCTCGACACCGGAGCATTGACCGGTCTGGTCGACGTCTCGGCCTTCCTCGGCTCGGTCGTTCGGATCAGCTTCGAATGGGACATCCCGGAGACGTTCGTCGGCCCCGGGCAGTTCACGCTCGACAATGTCAAGCTCGTTCCGGCGCCGGGCGCGATCGGCCTGCTGGCGGTCGGCGGTCTCGTCGCGACTCGTCGTCGTCGCGCGTGATGCGCTCGTAGAACCTCACACTGCCGCATCGCGGGTCGACCGGCCCGCGATGCGCTTGCCTTGTGATCGGGGGCGTTGAAGAAACAGATGGGGGAGGGCGTCATGCGCTCGTTGATGTTCGCAGGGTCCGTCTGCGCATTGGCTGTCTCCGCTCCCGCCCAGTTGACGACGCGCGCGTCCGCGGGACCCGGCTCTCTGGCGCCGTTCAGCTTTGTGGACGTTACCGACGCCGTGGGCATCCTCCCGCACGACATCAGTCCGGGCATGGTCGCGGGCGTGGCCATCGAGGACTTCGACCAGGACGGTGACCTGGACATCTTCGTTCCCACCGCGTCCGGGCAGCCGCACCAGTTGTATCGAAACACGGGCAACGGAACGTTTGAAGAGATCGGCGCTGCGGTCGGTCTGAACGCTACGCACAACGCAAGGACTGCCATGTGGGTCGACGCCGACGGTGACGGCCGCCTCGATCTTGTGGTGCTGGGCGATTGCTTTTCTCAGAGCGATCCCTGCCTGGCACTCCCGACCGCGCATCTCTATCTCCAGCAGTCCGACGGCACCTTTGTCGACGCCACCATCGGCTCGGGGCTCGAGAACGAGCGGGTTGCCACGACGGGCCAGCATCGCGGCGGCGCCACCGCTGGAGACCTCGACGGCGATGGTCGTCTCGATCTCGTCTTTGGCCTTTGGGGCGGTCAGGGACGCGTCTTCCTCGGCTCGGGCGCGGCGGACTACTCCGACGTCAGCGTGGCCTGCGGCCTGGGCGGCGTGACCCGCGGTCACTGGCAGCCCATCGTGCACGACTTCAATGGCGATGGCCTCATGGATGTGTTCTGGGCCATCGATTTCATCGCCAACAATCTCTGGATCAACAACGGCCTTGGCTCGTTCGTGGATCGAGCCGCCGAGGCCGGCGTGAACTATGCCTTCAACGACATGGGCGTGGCGGTGGGGGACCCGGACAACGACGGCGACATCGACATCTACATCACCGAGGTCTTCAACAGCGAAATCGGGCGATTCAACCCGCTGCTGCGGAACGACTCGGTCGGAGACGCCCTCTCCTTCGCCACCATCTCTCACAGCGCCGGCGTTGACAACACCGACTGGGGCTGGGGCACAACCATGGCCGATCTCGACGATGACGGGTGGACCGACCTGATCGTCACCAACGGATTCTTCAACCCGCCGTTCCTGACGGATCGGTCCAGGATCTTCCGTAACTCGGGCGAGTCTCCGATCCGCTACGACGATGTCTCGATCTCGGCGCTGTTCCACGACTCGGACCACTGCGGGACCATCCTCGCCTTCGACATGGACCGCGATGGCGACATGGACATCGCCCAGGTGTCGATGGAGCGGGGTTTACGCATCTATCGCAACACGCGCCGTGGCGCCGCCGTGGCCAACCACTGGGTCACCATTCGTCCCCGCATGCCCGGAACCAACCACTGGGCGATCGGGGCCGTCGTGAAGGTGGAGGCCGGAGGCGTCACGCGCACGCGCCTGATCACGGTCGGAGTCAGTTGCTTGGGCCAGGAGCCGGCCGAGGCCCATTTCGGTCTGGGTGGCGCGGCCACGGTGGATCGCGTCACGATCGATTGGCCAGATGGCACGACCAGCGTCGTGGATGACCTCGGCGCCAACACCGTGTGGACGATCGAACAGCAGTAGCCCGGCGCTTACCCCACATCCGCCAGCCCCAGCGTCTCGCCGAACTGCTTCATCAGCCGTCGGCGCAGCAGCGCCTCATCGGGCGCATCCAGCGTCGCGGAGCGCTCGATCCAGTCGCGGGCATCGCGCCGGGCCATCGCCAGCAGCTCGCGATCGCGCGTCAGATCGGCGACCTTGAAGTCCGGCATCCCCGACTGCCGCGCGCCGATCACCTGCCCCGGCCCGCGGATCTCCAGGTCCTTCTCGGCGAGGGCGAATCCGTCGGTGGTCGCGGCGATCGCCTCGAGCCGGAGCCTCGCGTCCTCGGTCTCGCCCTGGCCGATCAACACGCAGGCGCTGGGCCGGTCTCCCCGCCCGACGCGCCCGCGCAGCTGGTGGAGCTGGGCCAGCCCGAATCGCTCGGCGTTCTCGACAATCATGATCGACGCGTTGGGCACATCGACGCCCACCTCGATCACGGTCGTGGCGACCAGCGCATCGATCTGGCGGGCCCGGAACCGCGCCATCAGGCTCTCGCGCGTGGCGCGCTTGAGCTTGCCGTGCAGCAGCGCCAGCCGCCTGCCGCTGAGCGCATCGCGCTCCAGGTCCCTGGCCAGCGTGCGCACGTCGATCACGCCGCGCTCTCCGGGCTCGATCACGGGCGCCACGATGTACGCCTGCTCGCCCGAGTCCAGCCGGGAGCGGAGCCACGCGTACACCTCGGCGCGCTGCTCGGGACCGACCACGCGCGTCGTGATCGGCTGCCGCCCCGGCGGCAGCGCATCGATGACGCTGACGTCCAGGTCGCCGAACACGGTCAGCGCCAGCGTCCGCGGGATCGGCGTGGCGGTCATCACCAGCACGTGCGGCGTCGAGGTCTGGTCGTCGCCCTTGGCCCGCAGGCGGGCCCGCTGGTGCACGCCGAAGCGGTGCTGCTCGTCGATGACGGCCACGGCCAGCGAATGGAACCGGACCGACTCGGTGATCAGCGCGTGCGTCCCGATCACGACGTCGACATCGCCCGAGGCGAGCCGCTCGTGGATCGATGCGCGCTCGGCCTCGGGCGTGGTGCCCGTCAGCAGCTCCACGCGCACGCGCGAGCCCGTGAGCATCTCCGAGATCGTGGCGAAGTGCTGCTCGGCGAGGATCTCGGTCGGGGCCATCAGCGCCGCCTGGTGCTCGCCGGCGACGGCCATGAGCATCGCGTACACGGCGACCAGCGTCTTGCCCGAGCCCACATCGCCCTGGATCAGCCGGTTGGCCGGCACGGACGCCGCGAGCTCGCGCGAGATCTCCGACACGACGCGCTCCTGGGCCTGCGTCAGGGTGTGGGGCAGCCGCTCCCGGATATGCCGGTCGATCGCCTCGCCGGCCCGCAGCGCCGGGGCCTTGAGCGCCGTGCGCAGGTGGGCGCGCTTGAGGTGCACGCCCAGTTGCAGGAACAGCAGCTCGTCGTACGCCAGCCGCCGTCGCGCGTGGTCGATCTGCGCCTCGCTCTGGGGCGCGTGGATCATCCGGTACGCCTCGGCCAGCGAGGGGAACTCGCGCTCGCGCCGGTACGCCTCGGGCAGGTGGTCCTCCAGCAGCGGCAGGGCCTCGGGCAGCACGCGCTGCACGATCGCCTCGATCTGGCGGCTGGTGATGTGCTCGCTGGCGGGGTACACCGGGCGGATCCGGTCGTCGTCGGCCGGCGGCCCGGCCTGGCCCAGGATCTCCCACACGGGATTGGCGATCTGCAGCCCGTGTTGGCCGTACTGGCGCGTCTTGCCCTGCACGCGCAGGTGCGCTCCGGGGTGGATCTTGTCGCGCAGGAACGGCGAGTTGAACCACACCAGGTCCAGCCGGCCCGAGTCGTCGCAGAGCACGGCCTCGAACCGCTGCTTGGGCCGCCGCCCGGCCAGGCGCGTGGCCGTGACCTCCCCCCGGGCCGAGACGAGCTGATCCGCCTCGAGCGAGCCGAGCGTCGCGAGCGCCTCGATCCGCTCGTGACGGTTGGGAATGTGCGCGATCAGGTGGCCCACCCGCGTCACGCCGAGCGCGCGCAGCGCCCTCGCGGCGTTGGCCCCGACGCCGGGAATCTCCGAGAGCGGTGTGAGCAGGTCGATGGGCATCGGATCAGACGGCGCGTCCCGCTCCCTTCTCCCATCGAGAGCGGGCCCGAGTGAACGTGGTGTGTGGGTGGGGCCTCATGGCTTGCTCGGTTCTTCTCCCTGCGGCTCGATCGACCGCAGGTACGTCCACGAGTAGAGGCCCGTGTCGTGCCCATCGGAAAAGCGGATCTTGATCGCGTAGTTCCCCACCAGTTCCGCGTCGACGGCCGTCAGCGGCCCGCCGCTCCCCGCGGGCAGGATGGCCAGCGGGTTGGCGCGGATCTCATCGCGCAACTGGCGCATGTCGGCCGAGGGGGACATGCGTCGCAGGTACGCCAGGGGATAGAACGACCTCGTGCCGTCGGACCACTCGACGGTCAGGCCGCGGGATCGATCCAGGTCGAGGTTGACGGGCGTGGGGTCGGCCATGGGCTCGTACAATCGACGATACGGCGCGTGAGCCGGTGTCCGTCGCCGGCGCTTCTCAAGGGGAGTCACCATGGACCAGACCACGCCCAGCGCCCCCGATGCGCTCCCGACGACCGATGAGCCCCGGTTCGGCGACCTGCTGGTCGAGGCGATCGATCGCGTGGGCGTGCCCACGTGCGTCGGGATCGACCCGGTGATCGACCGCATCCCCGACGGCGCGCGGGCCGACGACTCGGCGACCAGCATCGAGCGATTCTGCGCCGGCGTGATCGAGGCCGTGGCCGGCGCCGTGCCGGTGGTCAAGTTCCAGAGCGCGTGCTTCGAGCGGTACGGCAGCGTCGGCGCCTGCCTGCTCGAAGATGCGATCCAGGTCGCGCGCGAGCGGGGCCTGCTCGTGATCCTCGACGCCAAGCGCGCCGACATCGGCGTGACGATGGGGCACTACGCCGCCGCCGCGGCGAGCCTGGAGGCCCACGCCATGACCGTCAGCCCCTACCTCGGGGTCGAGGCGGCCGGGCCGGTCCTGGAGGAGGGGCTGGGCGTGTTCGTGCTGGTGCGGACGAGCAATCCCGAGGGCGACGTGTTCCAGGGCGCGAAACTCGACGACGGTCGCATGGTCTGCGAGGCGGTGGCCGACGAGGTCTCGCGCCTGGGGGCCACGCGCCTGGGCGTGCGCGGGCTGAGCGACGTGGGCGCCGTGGTGGGGGCCACCAAGGCGACGCACGCCTCGGCGCTGCGCAAGCGGATGCCCGATGCGCCGATCCTGGTGCCCGGCTATGGCGCCCAGCAGGGCTCGCTGGACGCCGTCCGCAAGCTCCGCCGGCCCAACGCGGGCACCGTGGGGGAGATGGGCGTGCTGGTGACGGCCAGCCGCAGCGTGATCTACGCCGAGGGGCGCGACTGGAAGCGGGCGATCCGCGACGCGGCGTCCCGGATGGCCGGCGAGATCGGCGAGGCCGTGAGGTAGGGGAACACCGCCAAGGCCGCCAACCACCGGATGGCGGCGGTCTTCCGTGGAACACGTTCCACGGGGGTTCGAGCCGTCAAGAGCGCCAACTGGTCAAGGTTGCCAATCAAGGTTGCCAACCCCGGACCTTGGCAACGTTGCAAAGGCTCAGGGAGGGCCGGCTTGGCACCCTTCGCGTGGAACGTGTTCCACAGCGTGTGTCCCGAGGTGCGCACGCTCCCACCGGAGCCCCTCTGCGCATCTCGCGTGGAACGTGTTCCACAGCGTGTGTCCCGAGGTGCGCACGCTCCACCGGAGCCCCTCTGCATCTCGCTTGGAACGCGTTCCACAGGGGGTGGTGGTCGTCAAGAGCGCCCAACTGGTCAGGTTGCCAATCAAGGTTGCCAGCCCGGACGCCAGCAACGCTTGGCAGCGTTGCCAAAGGCTCAGGAGGGCGGCTGGCAACCTTCGCGTGGAACGTGTTCCACAGCGTGTGTCCCCGAGGTGCGCGCTCCACCGGAGCCCCTCTGCGCATCTCGCGTGGAACGTGTTCCACGGGGGTGGTGTCAAGACGCCCATTCTGTCAAGGTTGCCAGCCTGGCAACCTTGGCAACATTGCCGCCCTGACCGACGCCGCTCCCTCCAAGACCGCCAACCCTTAAGACCGCCAACCCCCTTAAGACCGCCATGGCCACCACCACACCATCATGCAGGGGGCCCCAGAGCGCGTCTCAGGGGTGTATTGGAAGGGCACAGGGCTCGAGGTTGAAGACCGCCGCCAAGCGGGGCGTGGCGGTCTTCTTCGGTGTGGCGGCCTTCGCATCGCGCGTCCATAACGAAGACACCGCCATGCCGAGATGCGCAAGCTGCCACGGGAGACCCCCTGCGCACCTCGCGTGGAACACGTTCCACGGCGTGTGCCCCGAGGTGCGCAAGCTGCCACGGGAGACCCCCTGCGCATGTCACGTGGAACACGTTCCACGGGGGGTGGTCGTCAAGAGCGCCATTCTGTCAAGGTTGCCAGCCTGGCAACCTTGGCAACGTTGCCAAGGTTCAAGGGATGGCTGCCTTGGCAACCTTCCCTCCCTGGCAGAAGACCGCCGCCACCGCCAAGACCGCCAACCCCACCGATGGCGGCGGTCTTCGCGCGGGTGGCCCCGGCAAGAGGAAGCGAGGCCGCCAGGATCCGGTGATCCGGGGCGCCCGTAGAGACACGCGGGGGTGCCCGTGAAGCTGTGCGTGACCAAAGACGTGTGGGCGGCGCCGGGGTGCGTGATCTTCGCGTTCCTCATGACTCCATTGCTGTATCCTGGCGCGTGTGGGGCGTTCGAGACGTTCATTCCTGACGCCAAGATCAACGGGCTGTACCTCGTCTTCGCGGCGAGCTACCTGTTCGCCGCCGCGATGTCGATGATCGATCTGACCCGTCGGGAGATGGCGTTCTCGTCGGTCGTGTGCGCTGGGTTCGGAGGGCTCTGTGCCTACGGACTCCGGCACACCTGGACGTCCCTCCCGAGCCTTGAGTTCCGGCTGTGGAGTGTGGCGACGGGGCTGTACGTGATCGCGGTGGTGCTGACGGTGACACACCTGATGAGACCGTGGCGGGGGACAGTGCAGCCCACGGCACACCCCACATAGAGAACCGCTGCACCGATCGGGCACGCACGGCCATCGACGGCACGCCCTGTCACTCACCCTGAAACCCGCCCGGCTCCAATCCCAGCACATGGACGACGGCCCGGGCCGGTTGTGGTATCGTCCCGGCCCCGGGGAAGCGCGAGTGATCCAGACGACCGACATGCGGGTGGACTACGAGGACGTCACCGCCGTCGCGGACCTGAATCTGTCGATCGACGCGGGCGAGGTCTACGGCCTGATCGGGCCCAACGGCGCGGGCAAGACCAGCACCATCCGCGTGCTGGCGACGCTGCAACTGCCCACCTACGGCGAGGTGCGCGTCGGCGGCGTGGATGCGCTGGAGGATCCGCGCGGCGTGCACCGCATCCTGGGCTACATGCCCGACCTGCCGCCGGTGTACGAGGACCTGCGCTGCTGGGAGTTCCTGGACCTGTTCGCCTCGGCGTACTTCGTGGAGCGGCGCGAGCGCCGGGCCCGCGTCGAGGAGTGCCTGGAGATCGTGAACCTGCAGGGCAAGCGGCACGCGATGGCCGGGACGCTCAGCCGCGGGATGACCCAGCGCCTGGTGCTGGCCAAGACCATCCTGCCCGACCCCAAGGTGCTGCTGCTGGATGAGCCGGCCAGCGGGCTGGACCCGATCGCGCGGATCGACCTGCGCAACGCGCTGCGCCGCTTCGCGGGCGAGGGCAAGACGGTGCTGGTGTCGAGCCACATCCTGACCGAGCTGCAGGAGATGTGCACGTCGATCGGCATCATGGAGAGGGGCCGGCTGCTCACCAGCGGGTCGCTCTCGAGCATCGTCGAGCAGATGGGCAAGGAGCACCGCCGCCTGCACATCGAGGTGATGGATACCGAGGCCAACCGCGGGCGGCTGCTCGAAACCCTCGACGGCGTCGGCGCGGTCACCGAGGAGAAGGGCCGGTTCGAGGTGGTGTTCGCCGGCGATGAGAGCGCGGCGGTGGACCTGCTGCGAGGGCTCGTGCAGGCCGGCATCCCGGTCAAGTCCTTCAGCGAGCGGAAGATCGGCGTCGAGGACATCCTGCTGAAGGTGGGGGCGAGGGAGGTCTCGTGAGCGAGGGCGTGCGCGCGGCCAACATCGTGCAGAACCCGCTCTGGCTCAAGGGCGTGCGGGCCAGGCTGCGCAAGCAGCACGTGCTGAGCTGGGGCACGATCGTCCTGACGGTCACGGCGTTCATCTGCGTGCTGACCTACCTGACCACGCTGGAGCGAGGGCGCGCGAGCGCCGAGACCGCCGCCAAGGCCATCGTCATCCCGATCATCTTCATCCAGGGCGCCATCCTGATGCTCGCGGGCACCGGGTCGGTGGCGAGCCAGCTCTCGATCGAGCGCGAGAAGGGCCTGCTGGACTACCAGCGGATGACCCCGATGACGCCCACGAGCAAGATCCTGGGTTACCTCTTCGGCCTGCCCGCGCGCCAGTACTTCCTGTTCCTGCTGACGGTGCCCTTCATCGTGTTCGCCGCGATCGTCGGCGGGATCAACCTGCTGAGCATGGCGCACTTCTACGCGGTGTTCTTCACCAGCGTGTGGCTGTACCACATGACGGCGATGGTGGCGGGGATGGCCTCGTCAAAGCCGCGCCAGGCGGCGATGTTCAGCCAGGGCATGGTGGTGCTGCTGTACCTGATCCTGCCGCAGCTCTCGCGGTTCGGCATGACGTTCTTTGAGTTCCTGACCGTCCGCCCGACGTTCTACTCGATGGTGCAGGCGGAACTGGCCGAGGCGAACCCCGGGCTGCGCCGCATGGCCGAGGAGCAGTTCACGGGCCTCACCCGCAGCGGCGCCGTGCCGTTCTTCCACTGGGAGCTGCACTCGACGGTCTTCACGCTGATGGTGCAGGTGTTCCTGCTCGCGGCGATGACCATCGTGGTCCATCGCAAGTGGCGAGACGAGTTCAGCCACCCGTTCAGCAAGTTCCAGGGCCTGGGCGTCTACGCGGGGCTGCTGTTCTTCCTGCTGGGGGGCCTGTGGCCGATCGTCTCCGATGAGCACCTGTCCTCGCGCCTGATGGAGCAGTTCGGGCGCGGCCCGGGGAGCATGGCGCCCGAGCTGTTCTTCTTCATGCTGCTGCTGGTGCTGCTGCTGGTGTGCGGGGCGGGGATGGTGCTGATCGTGTCGCTGATCACGCCCAACCGCTACACGCAGTCGCGGGCCCTGCGGCTGATGAAAAAGCGCGGGTCGATGCGCGTGCCGCTCGACGCGGACGGCGCCTCCAGCCTGCCCGTGACGATCGGCATGATCGTGCTCACCATCATCGCGTTCTTTGCGCTGCTGCGCCACGAGGACGCCTCGGACCGATTCCTCGCCGGGCTGCCCGGCCTGGCGCACCAGGCCGCGCCCGTGGCGTACATCGCCGCGTGCATGCTCTTCGTGCAGGGCATCCGCGAGCGTTCCAGCGGGCGCGTCTACGCCGTGGGCATCTTCCTGGTGTGGATGCTGCCGTTCTTTGTCACCATGGTGCTCTTCGCGGCGTGGAACGCCTGGCTGGCCGGGGCGTACGCGGGGCTCGCCAACCCGCTCATCGGCCTGTGGCTGCTCATCTCGAACCTGCTGCACCACGCGGACCCGATCGTGACCGCGGACGTGGTCGTGCGGGGCGATCTGGCGCCAGAGGCGCTCGCGCCGCACCTGGGACAGGTGGCGATGGTCGCCGTCGGCCTGTACACCGTGCTCGCCATCGTCGTGCAGGTGCGCCGCGTGCAATGGCGTCGCGAGCTGCGCCTGAAGGAACTGGGGCCCGACGCGGGACGCGCTCCGCAGGCATAGGGCTCAGCCCATGGCAGCGCACGCCCCGTGGCGCGGACAGGAGACGAGATGGTCGTTGACCATGCCCGTCGCCTGCATGAACGCGTAGAGGATGGTGGGCCCGACGAAGCGCATGCCGCGCTGCTTGAGGTCCTTGCTCATGGCCTCGGCCGGCGGCGCCGTCGCGGGGACCTCCGCGGGCACACGCGGGCGGTTTCGGATCGGCGCGCCGCCGACGAACGACCAGAGGTGGTCAGACAGCGAGAGTCCCGCGTCCCGCAGGGCGAGCACGGCGCGGGCGTTGTCGATCGCGCTGGTCACCTTGAGGCGATTGCGCACGATGCCGGGATTCTTGAGCAGCGACTCGACCCGCCGGGGTGTGAAGCGCGCCACGCGGGCGACATCGAAGTCGTCGAAGGCCTCGCGGTAGGCCTCGCGCTTGGCGAGGATCGTCTCCCAGGAGAGCCCGGCCTGCGCGCCCTCGAGGATCAGCATCTCGAAGAGGTGTCGATCATCGCGGCAGGGCACGCCCCATTCATGATCGTGGTAGGGGATCGAGAGGTCCGTCCTGGCCCAGGGACAGCGGGGCATGGGGACAGGGTAGAGGTGACGGGCCACGGAACGGCGGTCGAATGCCCTCCGCTACACTCCCGCCCCATGCGGTACGGCTTCCTGATCGACCACGACCGGTGCATCGGCTGCCACGCGTGCACCGTGGCGTGCAAGGCCGAGAACGACGTGCCGGTCGGCTCGTTCCGCACCTGGGTCAAGTACGCCGAGAAGGGCACGTTCCCGCAGGTGCGCCGCCACTTCGCGGTGCTGCGGTGCAACCACTGCGACCACGCCCCGTGCGTCACCATCTGCCCCGTCAACGCGCTCGAGAAGCGGCCCGACGGCATCGTGGACATCGACCGCGACGCGTGCATCGGCTGCCGCGCGTGCATGCAGGCGTGCCCGTACGACGCGCTGTACCTCAACGAGGACCTGGGCGCCGTCGAGAAGTGCCACTTCTGCGCGCACCGGGTCGAGAAGGGGCTTGAGCCGGCGTGCGTCATCGTCTGCCCGGAGCGGGCGATCATCCCGGGCGATCTCGACGACCCGCAGAGCCAGATCAGCCGGATGGTCGCCGACGGGACCACGCAGGTCCGCCGCGCCGAGCAGGGCACCGGCCCGAACGTGCACTACAAGGGCGTGCTTTCGGAGATGCTGCGCCCCGGCGAGGCGCGCGAAGAGCGCATGTACCTGTGGTCGGATAAGCCCAAGAGCAAGCGCGTGGACTGGCCGCTGAGCCTGCCGGTGTTGCAGGACACGCGCGTGGCGCTCGATGTGGGCCACAGGGTCGAGTGGGGCTGGCCCGTCGCGTTGTACCTCGTGACCAAGGGGATCGCCGGGGGCGCGGCGATGCTGGCGCCCTTTGCCGCGATGCTCGGAATGACCGGCGCGACGGCCCGGTACATGCCCGAGGCGATCGCGCTGCTGTTCACGCTGGTCACGACGGCGCTGCTGATCGAGGACCTCAAGAAGCCGTGGGCGTTCTACCGGCTGCTGACCCGGCCGAACTGGAAGAGCTGGCTGGTGCGGGGCGGGGTGGTCCTCGGGGCGTTCGGTGCGGTCACCAGCGGCATCATCGCGGCGAGGCTCGCGGGGCTGGACGCTCTGGCCGACGGGCTGCGCTGGGTCAACCTGGGGCTGGGCGGCGCAACGGCGGGGTACACCGCGTTCCTGTTCGCGCAGTGCAAGGGGCGGGATTTGTGGGAGAGCCGATGGCTGCTGCCGCACCTGATCGTGCAGGCGGTGCTGTGCGGCGGGCTGGTGCTACTTGGATTCCAGACGCAGCACATCGCCCTGCCGGGGATCGTGGCGCTCGCGGCGGTCGCGCACATCGCGTTCGCGCTGGCCGAGCGGTTCCGCACCCACCACACGGCCAACGCGAGGCAGGGCGCCGCGTTCCTGACGTGGCTGCGGTGGGGGCCGGTGCGGCCGTTCCGCGAGGGGCTGGTCCTCACCGGGCTGGCGGCGCTGCTGGCCGTGACGCTGCCGGAACTGGCGGTGCTGCCGGGGCTGGTGGGGCTGTACCTGTACGAGTGGGCGTTCGTCCGGGCGGGGCAGTTGCCGCCGCTGTCGTGAGGAATCCATGATCGACCCCCCGCCGATGAGCGTGACGCCCCTGGAGTCCTTCCCGCCGATCGAGCGGTGGGACGACTGGGCGGAGTTCGACGCGGGGGCGTGGCCGCGGAAGGTGGAGCGGCGGTACCGGCTGGTGCCGACGACGTGCTTCAACTGCGAGGCGGCGTGCGGGCTGGTGGCGTACATCGACAAGGCCTCGGGCAAGATCCGAAAGCTCGAGGGGAACCCGTTCCATCCCGGGTCGCGCGGGCGGAACTGCGCCAAGGGGCCGGCCACGCTCAGCCAGATCGAGGATCCGGGACGGATCCTGTACCCGCTCAAGCGCGTGGGCCATCGCGGCTCGGGCCGGTTCGAGCGCACCACGTGGGACGAGGTGCTCGACACGTTCGCACGGGCGATCAGGCAGGCGCTGCTCGACGGTCGGCACAACGAGGTGATGTACCACGTGGGGCGGCCGGGGCACGACGGGTACATGGACCGCGTGCTGCGGGCGTGGGGCGTGGATGGGCACAACAGCCACACCAACGTGTGCTCATCGTCTGCGCGGGTGGGCTACGTGCTGTGGACGGGCGCGGACCGGCCCAGCCCCGACCACGAGAACGCCAGGTTCATCCTGCTGCTGTCGAGCCACCTCGAGACCGGCCACTACTTCAACCCGCACGCGCAGCGGATCATCGACGCCAAGAGCAAGGGGGCCAAGATCTGCGCGGTCGATGTGCGCCTCTCCAACACGGCGAGCATGGCCGACTACTGGCTGGCGCCGTGGCCGGGCACCGAGCCGACGCTGCTGCTGGCGATGGCGTGCGTGCTCATCGATGAGGGATTCGTCGATCGCGACTTCGTGAAGACCTGGGTCAACTGGCGCGAGACCCTGCGCCACCTCAACCCCGCGGCGAGCGAGGACTTCGACACATTCCTGCGCGAGCTGCGCGCGTTTCTCGCGCGGTATGAACCGCAGAAGGCCGCCGAGGAGTGCGATGTCTCTCGGGACACGATCATCGCGGTCGCCCGGGAGATCGGCAAGGCGGGCAGCGCGTTTGCGAGCCACGTGTGGCGGAACGCCGCGGCGGGGAACCTGGGCGGGTGGCAGGTCTCGCGCTGCCTGCAACTGCTCACGACGCTGGTGGGGGCGGTGGGAACGCCGGGGGGGACGAACCTCAACTCGCGCGACAAGTTCGTGCCGGCGCCGTTCCTGTCGCCGCCGCCGCAGCGGATCTGGAACGAACTGCTGTACCCGCTGGAGTACCCGCTGGCGTTCCACGAGATGAGCATCCTGTTGCCGCACTTCCTGTTGGAGGGGCGGGGTCGCCTGAGCGCGTACTTCACGCGGGTGTACAACCCGGTGTGGACCAACCCCGATGGCATGATGTGGGAGCGGGTGCTGCGCGATGAAAAGTTGGTCGGCCTGCACGCCGCGCTCACGCCCACGTGGAACGAAACCGCCCAGTACGCGGACTACGTGCTGCCCATGGGCCTGGGCGCTGAGCGGCACGACCTGATGAGCCAGGAGACGCACGCCGCGAGGTGGATCAGCTTCCGCCAGCCGGTGCTCCGGGTGATGCGCGAGGACGGGGGCGAGGCGATCGACCTGACGCACCGGGCCAATCCCGGCGAGGTGTGGGAGGAGGACGAGTTCTGGATCGAGCTGTCCTGGCGGATCGACCCCGATGGCTCGCTGGGCGTGCGGAAGTGGTTCGAGTCGCCGTACCGGCCGGCGCAGAAGATTACGGTGCACGAGTACTACCGGTGGATCTTTGAGAACAGCGTGCCCGGCCTGCCCAGGGCAGCGGCGGACAAGGGGCTGTCGCCGCTGGCGTACATGAGGAAATACGGGGCGTTTTTGGTCGACGGTGAGACGTACCGAGGGCATCTGGAGGAGTTGGGGGGCAAGGATCGCGAGGGATCGCAGTCGGGGCCGGATGGCACGGTCCGCAAGAACGGCAAGGCGGTGGGGGTGGAGGTCGACGGCCGCGCCCGGGCGGGGTTCAAGACGCCGTCAAAGAAGCTCGAGCTGTACAGCCAGACGCTCGCGGACTGGGGCTGGCCCGAGCACGCGATGCCGGGGCAGATCGAGTCGCACGTGCACCACTCGAAGCTCGATCCCGAGCGCGGGGTGTACTGCCTGGTGCCGACGTTCCGGCTGCCGACGCTGATCCACACGCGCAGCGCCAACGCGAAGTGGCTGTACGAGATCTCGAACTCGAACCCGGTGTGGGTCAACCCGGGGGACGCGGCACGGCTCGGTGTGGAGACGGGGGACCTGATCCGGGTGAGCACGCGGATCGGCCACTTCGTAAACCGGGTATGGGTCACCGAGGGCCTGCGCCCGGGCATCATCGCGTGCAGCCACCACCTTGGCAGATGGCGGCTCTTCGATGACGTCGGGACCGATCGCTGGGCGAGCGCGAAGGTGATGCGCGAGGAGACCAGGCCGGGGGTGTTCCGATTCCGGCGGCTGACGGACGTGGAGCCGTTCCGCAGTGAGGACCCCGACTCGAGGCGGGTGTGGTGGACCGATGGAGGGGTGCACCAGAATCTGACATTCTGCGTCCAGCCCGACCCGATCAGCGGCATGCAATGCTGGCACCAGATCGTGCGGGTGGAGCGGGCGCGCCCGGGGGATGTTTACGGGGACGTGCTCGTAGACACGACCCGGTCGGGGGATGCCTATCGGGAGTGGCTGGCACGGACGCGCCCGGCGACGGGGCTGGGGCACGGGCTGAGGCGACCGCTGTGGCTATCGAGGGCCGTGCGGCCGGCGGATGAGGCGTATGCCTTGACTTCCGAGAACCCTGTGGATCCATAGTTATCGGGCGTCGATTCCGTTTGCCAGACCATAAATTTATAGTTTGTTTGGATAGCAATTCTGCGCGAGTTCTTGATCGGGGCTTTGCGCTCCGTTAAGATCCCGACTTGACAGGAACGAAGTTTGGTTCCTGGTTGAGGGGTTGAGAGACCCCCAGAGCGAGGTTGGACGGGCGTGGCTCGGCACATGCCGGGGTGCGGCCGGGGGTTCCCGCGGGTGTGCCGCGAGAACTCGTGGAGATGGTCGTTTGCTCGGCTCGCGCTGAGCGAGACCGGGATGCGGAGTCGAGAGAGTCAGTCATTTGGAGAAGGGAAGACCATGAAGAACGCACTGGCCATTGTTGTTTGCGCCGGGATTGCCGGACAGGCGAGCGCTCAGCTCGTGGTGGACGGGAACCTCGGCTCGCTGGGCCTTGGATCCAGCACCAACATCATCGGCGACACCACCGGCGGTGGTCTGAATGCCGATTTCTACAACGGCCCGCTGGGCACACCCATCGGGTTCGATGCGTCGCTTGGTGAGCGCGTGTATGAATTCAATCTGCTCAGCCCGTCGCGGGTCTCGATCACCAACAACGAGGGCATCTTCGTCGGGTCGGATAATGATCACTACCTCACCAACACGCTCGCGGTCGTGGGCGGCATCGGCTCGGCGGTAGGATTCATCGACGAGGATGGCCTGATCGGCAACTACCCGGCCGGCACGTACTACCTCAGCGTGGACACGTACGGTTTCAGCACCGAGGGGTTCTTTGACATCAACCTCAACGTCGATCCCGTCACCGCCGTGACCCCCTCGGCGACGCACATCGGCGTCGTCGGCAATGGTGGCGATCCGCTCGACATCAACACGTTCGGCTCGACCGTCGACACCGAGATCGGTCTGTACAGCGAGGTTGGCAATCTCCTCGCCAACAACGACGACGCCGGCGGCGGCCTGCAGAGCCAGATCCTCGGCGCCGCGATTGCCCCGGGCATCTACTACGTCGCCGTGGGCACGTTCAACACGTCCTTCGCCGCCGACTTTGGTGCGACGAGCACCGGCCCCGGCGGGCCGTTCGTGATGAGCGTCAACGGCGTCGGCGTTTCCGGCACGATCGCTCCGTCCGGCGTGAACTGGTACAGCTTCGAGATCCTGCCGGCTCCGTCCTCGCTGGCGCTGCTGGGCTTCGGCGGCCTCCTGGCCGGCCGTCGCCGCCGCTAAGGCGCTGCGGTTTCTGATCCGACTCGTGAGCGACTCGCGTCCAACTTGGGCGCGGGTCGCTTCTTTCATGACGCCGCGGAATCGAGCGCATCGCGGATCACCCGTCCCGCCTCGTCAAGATCGAGTCGGTCCGCGGCGATGCCGGCATCGAGCAGTGGATCGTCAAGAAGCTCGTCGTACTTCCGCCAGGCGCGGGGCGTGACGTGCCGGGCCAGGCGCTCGGGCGCAGGTTCAAGCAGAGACGGCAACGCCGTCCACAGGTCGTCGGGCGTGGCTTCAACCTCGATCGCGATCTCGCGATCGTGGCCCGTCATGCCGACGTGACGAATCGACGCCAGGAGCGTGCGTTGGGCACGAGTGCCCGTCCATGTGAGCCACAGCGTTCGGTCGCGGCCCAGGGGAAGCAAGGCACGCTCCGCCAAGCGGGACTCTGCGGCACAGGCCGATGCGGTGGACAGAACCTCGCGCCCGAGTGTGTCCAGATAGGGTGCGCCCGGCGGGGCATGGAGGACCTCGCGCATGCGCTCGCGAATGCGGGGGTGCACATCGGCCCCGCTGCCCTGAAAGACCGGGCGCGCGGGGCCCGAAGACGGCACGACCAGGACGGCGTCATGCTCGGCGTGCGTCACCACCCAACGGCGGCCCGCCAGCACGAGATGGGACCCCACGGCGGGCAGGGAAGCGGAAGGCAGCGTCCCGATCACGCCGCCCGCAGAGCGCACCTCGACGTCGCGAGGGGTGGCGAACACCGCGTAGAAGTCCCTCGAAGCGCGGATCCGCTCGCCCGCGAGGCCGAGAATAAGCCAGCCCCGCGGGTCCTGGTCGAGGACATCGCGCGAGCCCAACGATCGCAAGAGGGCCGAAAGGAGCGGGGGACCGACGGCGCGAAACGGGCCGCGACGGCACAGCGACTCGTGGAGGTCTGGAGCACTGGCGCTGCCGCGCTGCGCGATGAGACTGATGACCTGCTGGGTGAGTGTCGAGAGGTCGAGCGTGGGCGGAGCGGGCGGTTCGAGCCATCGGCCGAACACGAGCAGGTCGATCGTGGCCACGGCCTGCAACAGGGAGAGCGGGAGCCGATCGACGGGGTCCTCCGAGGCCGGATCGGCGTCTTCGAGCACGTACATGCGAAGCCGGCGGGGCTCGGACGACTTGCGCCCGCTCCGCCCGAGCCGCTGCGCGAGGGAGGCGACCGACCACGGAGGGCCGACCTGACCCACGAGCCAGACCCCGCCGATGTCGATGCCGAGTTCGAGCGTGCTCGAGCAGATGGCGGTGTGCGGAGAGCGTGACTTCATCGCGGCCTCGGCGGCCTCGCGCTCTTCTCGCGAGACAGAGGCATGGTGCACGAGGAAAGCGTCGGGCAGGTGTTGCGAGCGCGCGATCCGGGAGCACCGTTCGGCGAGCGACTCGATGTCCGCACGGGCGTTGGCGAAGATCAGCGCCGGGTGGCCCGCAACATGGTTGACGATGTCGGCGGCGGCCGCGCCGATCTGGGCCGAACGCGGATCGGCGGCTGTCAGAGCTGGGGAAGCCCCGTCGTCGAGCGCGAGCGGACGAGGATACGTGTGAAGCCCGATGCGAAGTTCCTTGCCCGCGCTCGCCGCGCTGACGAGCCGAACGCGGGACGGAGCATCGAGATCAAGGTACCGCTGGGCGGCGGCGGGATCGCCGACGGTCGCGGACAGGCCGATCAGGCGCGGCGGCGACTCGGCGATTTCCCGCAGACGGGCGAGCAGGCTTGCGAGGTGCAGCCCTCGCTCCGAGGCGAGAAAGACGTGGAGCTCATCGATCACGACGGCGCGCAGGCCGCCGAACAGGGCGGCAAGATGGCGCGCGCGATTGACGAGCAGGGACTCGATCGACTCGGGCGTGATGAGCAGGACGCCCGAGGGATCGTCGAGCATGTCGGACTTGTGCGACGAGCCGACGTCGCCATGCCAGCGATGGACAGGGATCCGCAGCGTCGCGCAGAGATCTGTCAGCCGGTCGAACTGGTCGTTGATCAGGGCGCGAAGCGGTCCGACGTACAGCGCGCGCACCGAGCCATGGGGCTCGTCCGAAATCCGCGAAAGAATGGGGAGGAACGCCGCCTCGGTCTTGCCTGCGGCCGTTTCGGCGCTGATGACGATGTGATCGGTGGAGTCGAAATAGGCCAGGATCGCTTCGGTCTGGATTGGGCGCAGCGAGCGCCAACCCTTGCCGTAGAGGTGCTCGCGGAGCGGATCGCACAGGCGGTCGAAGGCCTCGTGCATGGCTAGAGGCGGAATGAGGCGAGGTCCGAATCGTCGCCGCGAGGCGTTTCGGGAGGCGGCGGCGCGGGCTGAGAACCGGCCGACGGGCTGGCCGAGCGCGGTGCGTTCGGAAGGAGGTCCATCCAGGGCTTCTGGGGGTTCTGTTCCAGCACCTGAAGCAGACCGACAAAGTCGCGGACCGTCTCGCGCGGGGTGAGGAACGACGCCGCGCCCATGCGCTGGTGGCAGTCTTCCAGGTAGGCGCGGATTCCCTCGTCTGGGAGAAGCGATTGCCCGTCATCGGCCCGAGCAAACACGCGCCGGATATTGGCGAGCATGACGAAGCAGTCCTCGGGCGAGAGACTCTGAAGTTGGATGAGCGGTCCGGTGCGATCCACGAGGTCGTCGGAGGCGAAGCGATTGGGTGCGAGGCGCGAGGCGAGGGCCTCGTAGGAGGCCAGGCCTCGGCGCTTGTCGTGGACGCAGTCGTCGGTCGCGGCGAGGAGGAAGCCGAGCCCCTCGACCGAGCCCTGGAGACAGTCGTTGAGGATGCGGAGGATGGCCTCGTAGTTGCGGTCGCGCGCGAGCTTGTTGTTGAGGCGGTGGCTCAGAACGGCCAGCTCGTCGATAGCGACGATGAGGCCCCGGTATCCGGCCAGCCGCACGAAGGCGGCCATGAGCTTGAGATGCTCGTAGATGGCGTCGTCGTCGATGATGGAGCGGACGCCAAGGGCCTGGCGGGCCTCGGTCTTTGTGCCGAACTCGGCGCGGAGCCATCGCAGCGCGGCCTCCTGCAGGGCGTCGTCGTTCGCGGCAAAGCCCCGGTAGTACTGCGCGAGCACCGCGGCGAAGTCGTGGCCCCCGACAAGCTCACGGATCGGCCCGAGGTCCTCGAACACCCGTCGCTCCACGTCGCCGTCGGCTCCGCCCGCGTCCTTGACGGCCAGGGCGACGTCGCCGACCCAACGCTCGACCAGGCCGGGCAGGCCGCCGCCGTCTGGGCGGGATCTGGTGGCGAGATTGCGCATCAGCTCGGCGTACAGCTCGCGAGCACGGCCACCGCCGCCCTGGAGCCGGCGATCGATGGTGATGTCGGCGCGCACAACGACGTGCTTGCGCTCGAGGGCGACGGTGCGGACGAGATTGAGAAAGAACGTCTTGCCCGAGCCGTAGCGTCCGACGATGAAACGGATCATCGCCCCGGCGTCTTCGACGCGGGCGAGGTCGTTCAGCACGGCGGCGATCTCTTCGCGCCGACCGACCTGGATGTGGTGCAGGCCGATAGCCGGAACGACGCCGGCGCCGAGCGACGCGAGGATCGCGCCGCGTTCGCGTTCGCTGATGGGTGGCTGCATCGGCGTTAGTCTACGGGCAGCGCATCGCGATCGACGATGACGGCATCGTCCTCTTCGAACACAACGGGGCGGCCGAACCGCTCGAACGCCCAGTCGTTGATGGCCTCGACCGCCCCGGAGAGCATGAGGCCGTGGGTTCGTGCGCGCGATTCGGCCTCGTGGCGCGTCCAGCGATCGCGCTGCGAGAGCTCGGCCAAGAGCGTCGCGTATCGGGGCGGAGGCGGGCCCGGCGGCTCGGGCCCGTCGGGCGTGGCGGGAGCGGCGAGAGCCTCGGGCCCCAGCGGATGCGAGGCGTGGGTGGGAGCCTGGGGTTTGGACTCCTCCTCGCCGACCATCGCCTGCGCCAGGAGAATCGACACTTCACGCGATGAGTGCATGATGCGTTCGATTGCGACGGGATCGAGCGTCAGCGGCTCGACCGTGTCCGCGGCCTGGGACTCGGGCGACTCGGCCGGGGATCGATCTTGGGTGGTGGTCGGAATGACTCGCTTGAGGACCTCGGCGAGGTCGGCCACCCTGAGGCCGAGCAGGCGAGTGCAGCGTTTCAGAAGGGATTGCTCGGATTCGTGCAGGATGCCATCGACGCCGGCGATCGCCACGAGCAGATCGAGCACGGCGGACCGCTGTGCATCAGAGAGTGACTTTCGTAGCGATGGGCCCACGTCCTGGACGTCCGACGCGTGTTCGACAAGGAGGCTCCGCAGCGATTCGATCCGACGCCGCTCGTGCGCGTTCAGATCGAACGACCGGGCCAGATGTTCTGAGAGCAGACGGAGTTCATCGGCATCCGGCGGTCCATCGGCCGCGGCGACGGCGGCGCCCAGCCGCAGGACGCACGAGGCGGCTCGATATCGCTCGGGATCTGCGTGTCCGTCGGAGAGGGGCCTCAAGAGGGCCACGTGCTCTTCGGCGCGCCACGCCACACCTGTGAGACGGGGATCGGGTTCGAGTTCGACACCGGCGCCTTGGGCGGCCTCCGCGACGCGTGCACACTGGGTGGGCGTGTACCGATCGCGGTCCTCGATTCCGAGCGCTCGTGCGAGATCGCTTGCTCGCGTGGAGGGAAGCGGACCGGACGACGCGATCGGCTGGAGCACGCCGGCGATTCGCGTGGCATCGGCGGGCGCGGGCCTCTTTGCGGCGCGGGATCGTGAGCGGCGACCTGGACTCGATCGGCGCGAGCCGCGGCGAGAGGCTCCCGAGCGTCCCGGCGTGCGCGTTGCAGATCGGGTCAGTCGGCGAAGTTCCGCCCAAGCGCTGATGGCGGCGCCAATGAGAACCAGAAACACCAGGGCGACGATCGAGGCCGGATCCACGGGCGACGATAGGAGCGGGGCCTGCCTACTCGGGCCGGGTCCAACCACTCTCGGCGTCCTTCTCAAGGACGCGGGCGGAGCGTTCGATGCACTCGCGGCAGGCAACAACCGACTCATCGTGCGGGCCGACCCAGTGCGGGCCATCGACGGTTCGCAGGCAGAGCACGCATCCGATTCCGGCTCGGGGGCCGATGCCCTCGCCGCGGAGCATCACGCTCGCGTACGCGAGCCGGAGGCAGGGGGCGCAGATGAGGCTGCCGCGATGCCCCTCGACCATCGGGCGTTGCTCGGACCAACCGCTGCCGCAGAAATCGCACCGGAAGTAGTCGTTGCCTTCTGCCGAGGGATCGTGCATCTGTCCTACGCCAGGCTCACGAGCTGGTGCTGGGCAATGAGGCGATAGGCATCGCACCGATCGAGGAGGTCCTCGTGGCGACCGGAATCGACAATGGCGCCCTGATCCATGACCACGATGCGGTCCGCGCCAAGCACGGTGCTGAGCCGGTGGGCGACAATGAGGCAGGTGCGACCGAGGGAGAACTCGGACATCGCCTCGGCGATCTTGGCCTCGCTGTCGGCGTCGATCATGCTGGTGGCCTCATCAAGGATGAGGATGGATGGATCGCGAAGGATGGCGCGAGCGATGGCGATGCGCTGGCGCTGACCGCCGGAAAGGGTGGCGCCCTGCTCGCCGACCATCGCGTCGTAGCCGCCCGGAATCCTGGTGATGAACTCGTGGGCTCGGGCTCGCTTGGCGGCCTGGACGATCTCTTCTTCGGAAGCGCCTCCCCCCCCGTACGCGATGTTGTCGCGGATGGAGGCGCGAAACATGACGGTTTCCTGCGTCACGACGCCGATCTGCCGGCGCAGGCTCCGAACCGAGACCTCGGTGATATCGCGCCCGTCGATCAGCACCCTGCCCGAGTCGGGCTCGAACAGGCGAGGCACAAGCGACAGGAGCGTGGTCTTGCCCGAACCGTTGGGCCCGACCACCGCGATGCGCTCGCCGTGTTCCACGCGGAGCGAAACGTCTCGAAGCGCCGGCTCGTCCTGCCCCGGATAGGTCAGGCTCACGCCGTCGAACTCGATCGAGTCCCGATGACGTTCGAGGCGGGGAAGGCGGAAGTCGTGCCCGGGCTCGGGTTTCATCTCCAGGAGTTCGGCGAGGCGCTCCGCGGCCGGCTCCGAGGCCTGGAGTTCGCTGATCACACCCGCCAGGGGCCTAAGCGACGCCGCGGCGATGAACAACGCGCCCATGGTGAGCAGAAATGTGGTCGTGCCGATCGTCCCCTCGAGGATGAAGCGGCTGGCGACGATGACGATGCTCCCGAGGGCCAGAAGAGCCATGGCCTCATTGAGAGGGCTCGAGAGCACGCGGTAGGTGCGTGCCTTGAGCGTCTGCCGGGTGGCCTCCTTGTTGATCCGGTGGAACCGGCCGCACTCGTAGCGCTCGGCGGTGTAGACCTTCACGACCCGCAGACCGCGCATCGCCTCTCCGGCAGAGGCGTAGAGGTCGGCCTGGCTCTCGAGGGCGCGGCGAGAGGCCCGCCGGACGGTCTGCCCGACGCTGCGGATCACGAAGGCGAGAACGGGCGCGACGACCATTGCGATCAGAGTGAGCTTCCAATGGAAGAGCAGCGCAGCGCCCAGCGCGGCCACGCCCTTGGCCGTCTGCGCCACGGCCTTCGACATGAGCGCCGTGAATCCTCCGGCGAGTTGGGCCGAGTCGTTGACGATCCGGCTGATGGCGTCGTTCGTGCCGGAGGCCACGACGTCCTTGAGCGGCAGCCGGATCACACGATGGAACGCGCGGCGGCGGATGTCGGCGATGGTGCGATGGACGACCTGGATGGACAGCCACTGGTGCAGGAAGGCGACGGTCTCGCTGAAGAGCGTCAGGAGCGCCATCGCAACGACGATGATCACGATGGCGAGGTACCGCCCGGAGGGAAGCACGTTGACGACCCACTGCGGGATGGCCACGGGCAGGTGGCCGCCCTGGTTCAGCGACTGCGCCATCGTCGGCAGGTCATGGCCGTTGCCAAGGACATTGTCGAGGACGGGATACGCCGCGAGCAGGCCGACTCCCAGGCCAAGACCCGAGAGCACGGCGCACGTCATGCCCAGAGCGAGCTTCGCCCGGTATCGAAGCATCTGTCTGGCAAACGCCCAGAAGGGCTTCATGGTGAATTCCACGCGAGACGGGTGATCATTGGCCAACGGGGCCGGAATGCAAAGCCGGCCCCACCCGAGGCGGGGCCGGCGCGAGAGCCGAGGTCATTCCGAAGATCAGCTTCCCGAACCCGGATCGAAGATCGGATCGTCCAGATCGGTGATGTCCGAGTCGAGCATCCCGGCGCTTGCGATCTCTCGGATGAGATCGTTGCCCGATCCGGAATCGATGCGGGACAGCGACGCAACCAGCGGCGCGGGAGTGCCGAGGATGGCGCCGCGGACCGTGACGCTGAACTGCTGGAATTCAACGCCGGCGTTCGCCTTGGCCAGCACTGCCGCAACCGAGGCGGCGGAGACGTCCGTCCGGCCGAGCGCCAACAGCGAGATCGTGCTGCTGGAGATGACGGTGCCGTCGGAGAATCGGAAGTCGAGCACCACGTCGAGGCCCGAATTGGCGAAGGGATTGAAGACCGAGATGCGGTCGGAGAAGTTGGGCGATCCTGGAACGAGGCGGACATCGGCGAAGTGGACGATGGAAGATGCCCGCGCGTCGAACATGAACGCGCGGCGGGTCCGGTTGCCGGTGATGCCGCCGCGGACGGACGCCTCCAGAGCCACCGGAGTCGTGGAGTTGAACCGGAGGGTGAACACCTCGCCGGTGGGGATGGTCGGGAACACGTTGGCCAGATCCACGGAAGCACGAGAGTTCGCGGTCATGATGAACTGGGGCGGAGTGACCGAGAGGAACGTGCCGTTGGAGCGGAACGCGACGAGAGTGATCACGGCGACGCTGTTGGTGGCGTTGAGCGCCGTCACGAAGGAAGAAGCGGTGGCGGGGATGGACACGCCCGCCGCCGCGCCCTCGATGGCGGCCCCGGGCTGACCCAGGACACCCTCGGCCTCCGGATCGTTCTGTCCGCCGTTGACGGGGCGATAGGCGCTCAGGCCGACAACGATGGGCGTCGTGGCCGTGACCCGCGCGCTCACCTGTGTGCCAGCGGGCTGATTCTCGAGGAATGTTGCGACGTTGTCCCAGATCTCGAGTCCGCCGCGCCGATAGGCCTCGAGGTCGAATGTGCGGGTGAACGAGCCGAAGCTCGAGCCGAAGAACCGGACCGTGACGGTTGTGTCCTCATCGCCGATGTTCTGCCAGACCAGGTACGGCAGATCGGTGTTGCCGATGGGAATGCTCGGGAAATCCCATGTCGTGGAGCGTTCCAGGAGTCCGGTCTGGTACGAGCCGGAATCGCCGAGGGTGTCGCCGAAATCGAGGTGCGTGAACGACGCGGCCACGGGGCGCGCGTCGTCGGGGTCGGCGGTAACCGGGGGGGGGGCGGGCGCTTCGGCGGCGGTGTACACCTCGATCGCGTAGGGAGTGATGGGGCGCACCAGGCTGTCCGCGGGGGTGAGCGGGTCGTGCAGGACGACCTGCAGAGATTCGTTCGCGTTGACGACTCCCGAGAAGATGACTTCCTCGCGCACACCTCGCTCGTAGCGGACCACGACCTGGGCGACCACTTCGAAGTCGTTCGAGTTCTCGAGGGACAGGGTCTCGTACGTCTTGGGCGAGCGGAAGCCCTCGGGAATCGCGACGAGCTCGTCGAAGTAGCCGAAATCGCCCTCGGGCTTCACGAGTTGGGCGTTGAGGATCTCGACCTCATCGCCATCGGCAAAGGTGCCGTCGAAGCTCGGATTCACCGGGAATCCGCCGGAGGAAAACCCATTGGAACCGAAGGCGGTGTTGCCAAACGCCGGCATTCCCGTGTCGACCGTCGTCAGGAAGCCCCCGCCGGTGCGGAACAGGAGGTTGCCGGAACGATCGACCAACTGGTCCTCCAGCGCATCGTCGTTGCGAAGATCCTCGATGTCGAGAGCGACGATGTTCTGAACCACGGTCCACGACGCGTTGGTGATCACTCGCCCGAACACCGTGAACCCGCCGGAGTTCCCGGGGTTGTCCAGTCCGGGGTTGTTCACGAGGTTGAAGAAGAACTGGCTGGTGGCGCTGTCGGGATCGCTGGACTTCGCCATCGCGATCGTGCGAGCCAGGTTGGACCTGCCAAACTCGTTGACAATCGGGCCGAGGTCTTCGGCGAAGATGCCCTGGAGGCCGAGATCGGGCGTGTAGGCGAAGCCGCCGCCCTGAAGGACGAATCCCGGCTGACTGCGGTGGAACAGGCTCTCGCCGTAGAGACCCCTGTTGACGTACTCGATGAAGTTGTCGACCGTGCCGGGAGCGTCCTGCGGGAACAGCTCGATGTAAATGTCTCCGAGGTCGGTCTCGAGCACGACCACCGGATTCGTGGGCGTCTCGAGGTCGGAGATCGTGGGCAGCCCGTCGATGACGGCCAGAACCAAACGCGGCTCGAGCGGCTCCATCGAAACGGGGCTGTGGGTACGAGCACGGGGCGTGATCATGTTCAGATCGCTCCTCTGGGTACTGGTGGGTCAGGCTTGCCGAGCAGCCTCTCCCGCGAGGGGATCGCGGGAACTCCGGTGGCGCCCCGGGCGGGGGTCGCGGGTGATGATACCACATACCGGACGGGTGAGTCCGGGTCGTGGGGAGGGGGGACCGCTACCATGCGGGCCAGTGAAATCCGCCTCCACACGATCGTCGCCCGGCGCCATGACCGAGCCCAAGCCCTTGGGGTCTCCCGGGAATCGGGCGGTTCGCAGGGTGACCTCCGTGTCCCCGTGCTTCAACGCGCCGCGAGACATCGAGCAGCTCTACCAGGACCTGGCGGCCCTCGATCTAACCCTTCCCGGCGGGGGCACGATCGAGCTGTCGGTCATCGTGGTTGACAACGCCTCGAATGAGCCGATCTCGGCGATCGCACCACCGCCGGGGCTTCGGGTGACCGTGGTTCGGCTCGACAGCAACACGGGTGGATCCGGCGGATACAACGCAGGAATGGCCCGGGCCGTGCTTGACGGGCGGTCCGGCCGGGAGCCCCCGGAGTTCGTGTGGTTGCTGGATTCCGACGCCCGGCCGGATTCGGCGGCGTTGGTCGCGCTCATCCGCGCCATGGACGCCCGTCCGGGTTATGTCCTGATGGGCTCGTCGATCGCCCGTCCCATCGATGGCACGGTCTTCGAGATCGGCGGGCGTGTCGACCGCTTTCTCGGCCAATACCACCCGTGCTACGGCGAGCATCGCCGGCCGCCGGGCAGGATCGTGGACGTGCAATACGCCGCGGCGTGCTCGGCTCTGGTACGTCGCGAGGCCATCGAGACGGTCGGGCTCTTCCCCGACGTGTTCCTCAACGGGGACGATGTCGAATGGAGCATCAGGCTGGCCCGCGAAACGGGCATGAAGGTTGGGGCTTGCGTCGACTCGGTCGTCCGCCACCCCCAGATGAAGTTCGGTCCGACGCTGGTGCGGTACTTCATCTCGCGCAACGCCTTCGGGCCGATCAATGCGCTTCGTCTTGGGCCTCGGGTGCGGCTTTTCCGCGCCATCCGGGAGGTTCCAAGAGGGCTCGCTCAGGCGATGATCGGGCGCGACGATCTCGCTGAACTGCACATCCGTGGGCTGGAGGACGCCGCGAGGGGAAGCTTGTGGGGCAAAGGCTCGGCGGGGGACGTCCCGCTTGACCGATTCGAGACCTTTGATGCGTTGCCCGACCGATTGGGACCCCTCCTTGATGACATCAAGACTCGCCAGGTGTGGCTGCACGGTCGAGTGAGGCTTGAGGCCTCCGCCGCGAGGGAGTTGGAGGCTGCACTGGACAGGCTCGGGCTCGAGGCGCCGCCGATTCCCCGCGGCGAGTACATCATGGAGCACGAGCGCTTCTACACGGGCCTGCGCCGTGCGGTGTGGCGACTGATCCGCGGCCCAAAGAAGCGGGTGGCGATCATCCCCGTGCGCGGGCGGCCGAACGCCTGGTGTCGCGGGCTGATCCAGGTCGAGGTGACCCCTACGTCGTTCATCATTCGACGGGCGAATCGGCGTCGCATGCTCGGACGGGTTGTGGCCCTGGGCTCCCGGGGCCTGTGGGCCGCGTTGCGAATCACGCTTCGGCCGGCCCCGCGTTCGAGTTCTGAGCGTCTGCGGCGGGTGGAGGACTATGCCGAGGCCGTTGGCCACCGCGAAGCGCACGTACGGATCGATGGGACCTCGGCTCCGCTCGCCGCCGCGTCATGATCGACGAGAGGTCGCTCTCGGTCGTCGTTCTGAGCTTCAATCGACGAGAAGCGCTGCGTCGGACGCTGCGAGAGCTGTCGTCCTGCGAAGGGGCGGGCGCAGAGCTGATCGTGGTGGACAACGGATCGGGAGACCGCTCGGCGGAGATGGTCCGGAACGAGTTCCCCGGCGCGCGGCTTGTCGCGTTGGAGCACAACGTCGGCGTCGCCGGCTTCAACCGCGGCGTGGATCATGCCACCCGCGACATCGTCCTGATACTCGATGACGACGCCTGGCCGACGCCCGGAGCCATCGCCCGCTCGCTGGCCCTCTTCCAGGAGGAGGCCGGGCTGGGCGGACTCATGCTGCACCGGCGGCATCCGGGCACGGGCCGATTCGAGTGGCCGTTCGAGTGCGTCGACGAGCCCCGACGCTCGTGGCCCGACATGGGCTGCGCCAACATGGTCCGCGCAGAAGTGTGGCGAACGGTGGGGGGGTACGAGGAGGCCTTCTTCCTGTACCGCAACGACACGGACCTCGCGCTCAAGATCCTGGGAGCTGGATTCGATGTCGCGTTCGATCCCGAACTCCTCGCGTGGCACGACAGTCCCGCCGTGGACCGCAAGACACCCCGATGGTTCGAGTGGTCCACGCGCAATTGGGTGTGGATGTGCCGTCGGCACGCACGCGGCCGGACGCGTTGGGCCGGTGTGCTGATGGGCTGGGCGTGGGCGCATCGCCTCGCCGCGTGGAGTCCGCGCCGACACCTCAAGGCGTTCAAGGGCGGCGTGGCAGGCCTGGCGCGCTCCGCGCCGCCTCTACCCGACACCGTGCGCCAAGACGAGACCGGCCTGCGGCGGTTGCTCCGTCTGAAGCGAACGCTGCGTGGAAATCGGAGCGCCGCGACTCGCCGAGCGATCGCGGCGCGAGGGGATCGATTCGTGCGAGAACGGAGCGTGCGATGAAGGGCGTGCTGCTTGCGCTGGGTGCGGGGTTGTGCTGGGGCGTTGGGGAGTTGTGCACCAAGAGCGTGCTTCACACCCACAAAGTCGGTCCCATCACGGCCATCACAGTCCGATCAACAGTCGCGCTGCCGGTGCTTTGGCTGGCATACGCGATCGCCGTGCACTGGCTGGAAGCCGAGCCTCGAGAGTGGATGAGAGCAGGTGCGCCGACGATCTTGAAGCTCGTGCTCGGCTCGGGACTGGTTGCGGGGGCCGCGGCGATGGTGCTGTTCTACGCAGCCCTGCACGTGGGCGAGATCTCGCGGATCAAACCGATCGCCTTCGCCACGGCGCCGGCCGTGGCGGTTGTGCTGGGCTGGCTGGTGCTGCGAGAGTCGATGACGCTGGCCAAGGCGATCGGAGTCCTGCTGATTCTCAGCGGGGTCGTCGTGCTGACGGGCGGAGGCAGGCCGACAGCGCAGAGCCCGGCGTCGGATCACGCGGAACGCGGACACTCGTAGGGATCAGCCGCCGCTGGGGCTGAACGTGGCACCGGGAAGGACATCGAAGCTCACGAACTGGCCGATCTCGAAGTCCTCGACCTTCTGGCCGCGCTCGATCGGCGTGCAGTGGATGGGCACGCCCGCGTTGACGACCAGCGCATCATCCGAGATGGCGATGATTGCTCCCTGTACGCGGCGTGGCGGGCCGTATACGGGCTCGACATACCTGCCGCCCGATCCGACGCGGTCGATCCGGCGCGCCTGGGCTCGAATCGTGCCGATGATCCGCTTTCCGAGCGGACCCGGGGCCGTTCCGGTGGGCTTCAGGTGCATCCTGTAGCTCGTGTTGGGAAACTCGAGCACGACATACGCGGGAACGCCCGCGGCGGCCGGCCCGATCTCGGCCAGTGTGCCTCGCGCCAGCGCCGGATCGATCCTTGAGGTTGGAGCGGGATTGATCATCGGTCGCAAGGGTAGCCGGGGTTCCTGAGGCGCGATTCGGGCAGCGCGGCCCCAAAGGGCGTCTGCCTCAGGAAGTTCGCCAAGATCGAGTGGCCGACCGAGGTCATGAAGCTCTCGGGATGGAACTGAAGCCCCTCAAGAGGCGGCGCGTTCGGGACGTTCCACTGTCGGCGCAGCCCCATGACCACGCGGACGGACTGGCCGGATGGGAGGAGATCCGTCGTCCATGCACTGACCTCCCATTCGGGCGCGAGAGCCGCGAGAGAGCCGGGGACGCTCTCGGCGGCGACGACCAGCGAGTGATATCGCATCGCCTCGAACGGGGAATCCAGGCCCTCGAACAGGCCGAGCCCGTCGTGCTCAATCAGCGAGGTCTTTCCGTGGACCGGGCGCTCGTGGCGAATGACGCGCATGCCCCCGACGGCGCCGATGCACTGGTGTCCGAGGCACACCCCCAGGATGGGCACGCGTCCGGCGAAGCGCTCAATCAGAGCCGGCGAGATGCCGGCCTCCTCCGGAGTGCAGGGGCCCGGCGAGATGATGATCGCGCCGGGAGGACGCCCCGCGTCGATCACCTCGACCTCGTCCGGCGAGATCGCGTCGTTGCGAACCACCCGAAGGTCTTGATCGATGCGGAGCGATGGCAAGACCTCGCACACGCGATGGACCAGGTTCCAGGTGAACGAGTCGTAGTTGTCGATCAGCAGCAGCATCGCGAATTCCACGACCGAGCCCAATCCGCAGCGCGGATCATTGAGGGGCCGGATAGGTCATTCCAACTTCGGGCCGTTGGATGGGGCCACGCCGTCGAGCACTACGATTCGAGTGTGGACAGGCCAACGGTCATTCTCGGGACGGCGGGCCACATCGATCATGGCAAGACGGCGCTGGTTCGAGCCCTGACCGGGATCGACACGGACCGGCTGCCAGAGGAGCAAGCCCGAGGGATCACCATCGACATCGGCTTCGCGAGGCTCGACCTGCCGGGGGTGCAGGTCGCCATCGTGGATGTGCCCGGACACGAGCGATTTGTGCGGAACATGCTCGCGGGCGCTTCGGGCATCGATGTGGCGTTGCTGGTCGTCGCGGCTGACGACTCGATCATGCCCCAGACACGCGAGCATCTGGCCGTGCTGCGGCTCCTGGGCGTATCAAGCGGGCTGATAGCCATCACCAAGTGCGATCTGGTGGATCACACGTGGGCGTCCATGGTCGAGGACGAGATCCGCGCGCTGGTCGCGGGGACGTTTCTCGAAGGCCAGCCGATGATCCGAACCTCGGCGACGACAGGGCTCGGAATCGCCACACTCGCCGAGGCCATCGAGTCCCAGTGCGGCGGGGTCCGGCGCGGGCGGAGCGGCGAGCCTTTTCGCGTGGCCATCGATCGGGCCTTTCTCGTTCGCGGGGTGGGGACGGTCGTGACCGGCACGGTCTGGTCCGGAACGATCTCCAGGGACTCCGAGGTCGAGTGGCTGCCGCCGGGTCGCACGCTTCGGGTCAAGGGCCTGCAGGTCCATGGCGAGTCCGTCGATCGAGTCGATCGTGGTGAACGGGCGGCCCTGAGCCTGGTCGGTGTGCACCACAGCGAGATCCGGCGCGGGCACGAGCTGGCCGAGCCCGGCGCGCTGGCATCGACTCGACTGCTGTCGGTGCGCCTCGAGTCGCTCGAAGGCTCGCCCTGGGCTCTGCGTCATCGGGCGCGACTTCGGCTTCACCTCGGGACCACCGAGGTCGGGGCATCTCTTCGCCTTCTGGCGGACAGCGCCATCGAGCCCGGCAGCACGGGTCTGGCCCAGTTGGTGTGCGCTGAGCCGGTCGTCGCGAGGGTCGGACAGGCGTTTGTCGTGCGGAGCGAGTCGCCCGTGGTGACTCTCGGGGGCGGGCGTGTTTTGCAGGCCCTCGCTCGTCCTATCCGGCGGCGCGATGCCGCATCGCTGCGCTGGCTGGAACAGATTGAGAGCCAAGACGCGATGGCCCGCGCAGGAGCCGCGATTGCGCTGATGGGGACCCGGCCATGGGCTGCCCATGACTTGTGGCGCGAGGCCGGTGCCGATCGGGATTCGACTCGGGAACTCCTTGGACGCCTGCGCGAAGCCGGAGAGACGCTCGAGCTGAGCAGCGGTGAATCATCGATTCAGTTGCACCGCGCCGTGGTCGCCGAAATCGAGGCTCGCATCGTGCGGGTCTTGGAGCGGAGGCACCAGGCGGAGCCGGATCGAGTCGCCCAGCCGCGCGAGCGAATCGAGACAGACCTGGGCTACCTCTCCCCAGACGTCCTCAACGCCCTGCTCCAGCGGTTGGTGGGCGCCGGGCGAGTTCGGGAAGATCCCGCAGGCTTGGCCCTCGCCCAGTTCCAAGTGCCGGGAGCGGATGCCGCGGCTCAACGGTCGCGCCGGGCCGTGGCCTGCATCGATCAGGGCGGATTCTCCCCTCCTTCGACCGAAGAGATCGCGACAGACCTGGCAATGCGGGAGGCAGACGTGCGGGCCGCGCTCACGTCGGCGGCCCGGGCCGGTGAGGTCGTGCACATCGGCGGCGGATGGCACTTGTCGGCGTCGAACGCCCGAGAACTCGAGGCGCGAGTTCTCATGTTGCTGGCCGAGAAGGGATCTCTCACCGTCAGCCAGATTCGCGACGCCCTCGCGACCACTCGCAAGTACGCCGTACCACTGTGCGAGTATCTTGATCGGATCGGAATCACGCGCCGTCGTGGGGACTCGCGGATCGCCGGGCCACGTGCGGTGCCGGGATCACATGCCGAGGTTCGAAAGAGCTCATGACCCAGCACGCAAACCCCGATCGAGACGTTGACGCGCTCCGAGGTTTGCCGGCGGTGCACGAGATCGTGTCTCGGCTGGAGAGCGAAGGCTGGTCACCACGAATCGGTCGCGCCGTTGTGCGCCGAGTAGCGAGAGAGGCGATCGGCGCGTGCCGTGAGCGGGTTGCGAAGGGCGCGCTCGCGGACGTCGATCTCGCCTCGATTCTCCAGGACGCAAGGCGACGAGCCGCGGCAGAGGATCGGCCCGCGCTCGGGCCAGCCATCAACGCGACGGGTGTGTTGCTGCACACGGGCCTCGGGCGCGCGGCGCTCGCGGCCCGTGCCGCCGATGTGCTCAGGCAGGTCGGCGCGGGTCATGCGCCGGTCGAGGTCGACCCCGCCAGCGGCGCTCGCGGCACGCGGACGGCCCTGTCACGATCGCTGCTCACCGAGTTGACCGGGGCCGAATCGGCCACGGTCGTCAACAACGCCGCCGCCGCGCTGGCGCTGACGCTGGCCGTGTCGGCCCACGGCCGCGAGGTCATCGTGTCCCGCGGTGAACTCGTGGAAATCGGGGGGAGCTTCCGGATTCCCGAGATCATCGAGGCGGGGGGGGCCACGCTCCGCGAGGTGGGCACAACGAACAGAACGCGGGCGGAGGACTACGAGCGCGCGATCGACGGGCGCACCGGCGCCATCCTCAAGGTCCACTGCTCGAACTTCCGCATCGAGGGCTTCACGCACGACGCGTCGATTGCGGAACTCGCGTCTCTCGCCCGTGCGCGTTCCATTCCCCTCGTCCACGACATCGGGTCTGGACTGCTCACGCCCCTGGCACAACTCCCGAGCGAGCCCGACGCGACCGGTTCAATCGCCGCGGGCGCAGACGCCGTGCTGTTCAGCGGCGACAAGCTGCTCGGTGGCCCGCAGTCGGGGATCATCGTCGGCAGGCATGTGCTCATTGAGCGGATCGAAGCCCACCCATTGATGCGCGCCCTCCGAGTGGACAAGCTCACGCTCTGTGCGCTCATGGAGACGCTGCGACTGCACCGCGATGCGGACCTCGCCCGCGGAGAGATTCCCGTGCTCCGGGCCATCGTCGAACCGGTGAAAGCGCTGCAAGCGCGCGCGGCTCATCTTGCCGACTCGCTCTCGCGGCTCGATCACGCGCGCGCCACAGTGGTCGAGACCACCGCGTTTCTCGGAGGGGGCTCGAATCCGGCCGAGGCGATGCCCAGCGTCGGGGTGGAGATCACTTCAGAAGCGATGAACGAGCACGACCTCGCCCGGGCCTTGCGTCTGGCGGTCCCCGGCGTGTGGGGCCGTCTCCGGGGGGGCGCTGTGCTCCTGGACCTTCGCAGCGTGCTGCCCGAGCAGGACGCCGCGCTCTGTTCGGTCGTGAGCGATGTGCTCTCGGGCGGAAGCGCGGACGCAGACGTTCCGGACCGACCTAGACCACAACGACCAACGATTCCTCGCGAGGAATGACCTCGCCCACGATGGCCGCCGCGCC
Source organism: Phycisphaeraceae bacterium (assembly GCA_020639195.1). Taxonomy (GTDB): domain Bacteria; phylum Planctomycetota; class Phycisphaerae; order Phycisphaerales; family UBA1924; genus JACKHB01. Next base: position 456,567 of record JACKHB010000003.1, read on the forward strand.
GTCGCCGGATGCGCGCAGCGCAGCGCACAACGCATCGGCGCGGTCCTTCGCGATGCAGAGCAGCAAGCCCCCCGATGTCTGGGGGTCGTACGCCAGTTCCCGCAGCGCGGGCTGAACGTCCTGGCCCACAAGGCAGTCGGGCGCGCCCTCTCGATTCGTGCGGCTGGCGCCGGATCGATTCTCGACGATCGCCAGGTCCAGGGCCCCATCGAGAATCGGCAGCGCCGAGGCCCGCACGCGCAGCGTGACACCGCTGGCCAGCGCGACCTCTCTCGCGTGTCCGACCACTCCAAAGCCCGTGACGTCCGTGGCGCAGCGGACGCCGAACTCCACGGCGATCCGCGAGGCATCGGAGTTGAGCCGGATCATGCTGGCGGTCGCCGCGTCGAGCGCGACCGCGGGACATCGATCGCCCCTGAGCGCCGTCGTGATCACGCCCGTGCCCAGCCCCTTGGTCAGCACGAGCGCCTCGCCCGCCCCGGCGCTGTCGTTGGTCATCATGCGTGACGGATCGACGACGCCCGTGACGGCCTGGCCGAACTTGATCTCCGCATCACGGACCGAGTGCCCGCCGACGACGACCGCTCCGGCCGCGATCACCCGCTCGCTCGCCCCTCGAAGGATCTGCTCGAGGATCGCGAGGTCCAGCTCCTTGTCGGGGAAACCCACGATGTTGAGCGCGGTGCGGGGCGTGGCGCCCATGGCGTACAGATCGCTCAGCGCGTTGGCCGAGGCGATCTGCCCGTAGACGTACGGATCGTCCACGACCGGCGGGAAGAAGTCGAGCGACTGGACGATGGCCAGTCCGGGCGCGAGCTGATAGACCCCGGCGTCGCTCATGTGGTCAGCGCCCACGAGCAACGCGGGATCGGCGAACGAGGGCAAGTTTCGCACGACCTGTGCGACGCTCCGAGAGGAGAGCTTCCCGGCTCACCCGGCGCACTGGCTGTAGCTCAGCAGGCGCCGCTGCCGACCCGAGATGCCATCGGGCATGGAGGTGCTCCACAGCGCGGGCCGCGAGGGCCGACCGACGCCGACAAAGCGACCCCAACGGGATTCGAACCCGTGTTACCAGGATGAAAACCTGGTGTCCTGGACCTGACTAGACGATGGGGTCGGAGATCCGGGCCGATTCTAGCCCGATATGAAGCAGCCGCCCCCTCACTCAGATCCGCGCTCGACTCGGCTCGCACACTTGGGTGGACTGGGCAAGGAATTGATTCGATGGTCAACGGCATGAGCGAGCACGCCCGCCGAGCCAAGCCCGAAGTCCAGTCGATCCTGGCGATCGCGCTCATGGGTGGTGCGCTCTTCCTTGTGGACCGCCTGATGCAGCCCTCGGAATCGATGGCCGAGCAACCAACCCGACCCTCGCTTGGTTCGCTCGAGAGGCACGACCAACGCGTGCTCATTCTCGGCGGGGAGCGGGTCAGCTTTGTCGACGCCAACGAGCCCGGCCGCGAGGTCGCCCCAAGCCCCGAGGGCTCGACCCGCCTGATGATGGTCACCGAGTCCGATCAGGGCTGGTAGCCATCCGAGACACTCGCCGTCGGATCTACCATGGGCGGTGTCCGAGCCGGCCGAATCCCGGATCACCCCATTGCCCATCCCGCGGGCCTGCTCTTCGGTGCTGGTCTTTGGTGGAACCTTCGACCCACCCACTCGGGCCCACATCGTGCTCGCCGAGGCGGCCAGGGACTTCGCGGCACACGACGCCCTGCTGGTATTCGTCCCGGCGGCTCGCTCGCCCCATAAGGACGATGCGCCCTGCGCTTCCGACGACGCCCGCCTCGCGATGCTCCTCGCGGCGATCGCCGGGGTCCGCCATGCCTGCGTGTGGACCGACGAGATCGACCGAACGCCCGCGGGAGTCCCAAGCTTCACGTTCGACACCGTCTCCCGAGCGCTTCGAGTGGTGCGGCCTGGAGTCTCGCTTCGCCTCCTGATCGGCGCCGATCAGGCCGCGTCGTTTCACCGCTGGCGAGAGGCGAGGTGGCTCTTTGAAAAGGCCGCTCCGCTGGTCATGCCGAGAGCGCCGTACGAGGAGGCGGAGGCCCTCGTGGCGGCGCTGCGAGGCGCTGGATACTGGTCCGAGGCAGACATCGCCAGGTGGCGAGAGGCGTTCGTTCCCGTGCCGATCCTGCGCACCTGCGCAACGCGCGTGCGCAACCTGCTCCGGCGGTTCGGGCCGGATCACCCAGAGGTCGAGGAGTCGCTGACGCCGGCGGTGCTGGCCGAGATCCGGTCCAGAAGCCTGTACGCCACTCAGAGCTGACCCGCGAGCAGTCCCTGGGCGATCGAATCGATGTCGTCGTCGTCCTCGGGCTGGGTCGCCGCGGCAACCCGCGTCGACACGTCCCCGACGAACGAGAGCCGGATCCCAAAGTTCTCGCCGACCTTGACGGCGTGGCCCGCACCGATCACCCGGTTGTTGACCATCAGATCGAGGTCCTCGTCCGCCCGCTTCTCGAGCTCGAGGATCGCCCCCGGGGCCAGCATCAGCACCTGCTCGACGGTCATGCGCGTCTCGGCCAATCGCACGATGATCGGCACCTCGAGCTTCAGGATGGCGTGTGGGTCCGAGGGCATGGCGTCTCCGCGGCGTGGCCGGCCGGGGAAACGCAATCCGCGTGCCGGTCAATCGGAGAATCGGCCGACGATCAGGGTGACATTGTGCCCGCCGAAGCCGAACGTGTTGTTCATGGCGTATCGGACCGGGCGTTCCCTCGCCTCCCACGCGACCAGATCGATGTCGAACTGCTCCTCGGGATCATCGAGGTTGATCGTGGGGGGGATCACGCCATCCCGGACCGAGTGAACACACGCAATCATCTCGACGGCGCCGCTGGCGCCCAGGCAATGCCCGTGCATGGACTTGGTCGAACTCATGAGCAGCCGGCCCGACCGGCTCTTGCGGGCATAGTCCCCAAAGACGCTGAGCACCGCGGCTACCTCCGCGTCATCTCCGAGCGGGGTGCTCGTCCCATGCGCGTTCACGTAGTCGATCTGTTCTGCGTTCAATCCCGCGTCGATCAGCGCGTACTTCATCGACCGCGCCGCCCCCCGGCCCTCGGGGTCCGGGGCCGTGATGTGGGCGGCGTCTGAGCTGTTCCCGAAGCCGTATAGCTCGGCGAGGATCGGTGCGCCCCGCTTGCGAGCGTGCGACAGAGTCTCGATAACGAAGAACGCGGCGCCCTCGGCCAGGACGAATCCGTCCCGCTTGCGATCGAACGGTCGGCTCGCGGCCTCGGGCTGGTCGTTCCGCGTGCTCAGCGCTCGCATGGTCGAGAACGCGCCGATGCACAGCGGCGTGATCGCGGCCTCGCAGCCGCCGGCGATCATGACATCCGCCAAGCCGCGACGGAGGTACTGCATCGCGTCACCGATCGCGTGGCCCGAACTCGCGCACGCCGTGGCATGGGCCGAGGCGGGGCCTTCCAGGCCATAGCGGATCGAGATATTGCCCGTGGTGGCGTTCACCATCAGGCGCGGCACCGTGTGCGGGCTGATCCGATCCGGGCCCCGATCCATCAGGACGTGGAGCATCTCCTCGATCGTCCCGATCCCGCCAATGCCGGACCCCACGACCACACCGCAGCGCTCCCGGTCCATTGATGAAAAATCGATGCCCGACCCACGGACCGCCTCGTCCGCCGCGACCAGGCCAAGCACGGCGCACCGGTCGAGCCGTCGCGCGTCCTTCTTATCCAGCGGGCCGCTCTCGAACGGATCCCAGTCCTTGACCTGCCCGGCGATCATGACGCGCCATTCGGCGTGGTAGCGGTCGAAGCCGGCGTTCTCGATCCGGCTGATCCCGCTGCGGCCTTCGCGCATCGCCTCCCATGTGGAAAGAGCGTTGTGACCCAGGTTGGTCACTCCACCCATCCCAGTGATGACCAGCCGTTGGTCCATCGCGCGATTCATGGGCTCCAGCCCCGGCACGGGTCGCGAGAACCGCCTCTTGCCGACCTTGGCGGCGGGCACGGAAGCCCCTCGCCGCGGAAGAGATCAGCCCGCGTCACGCGCCGACTTGATGAAGGCGACGGCCTGCCCGACCGTCTTGATCTTCTCGGCCTCCTCGTCGGGAATGGACGTCTCGAACTCGTCCTCGAACTCCATGACGAGCTCGACCGTATCCAGGCTGTCGGCGTGGAGGTCCTCCACGAACCGAGTGTCCCGCGAGATCTTGGTCTTCTCCGCGCCCATCTGCTGCGCGACGATCTCGATCACCTTCGATTCGATTTCCTGCTCCGTCACGCTCGATTCTCCAGGGAGGTCGGTCTCCGGCCCTCTGGTCCTTGCGTCCGAGGTGCGGTCGGCACCCTCCGGCGCGTCGCCCGCCACAGTAGCCTCGATTCTAGTCGTTCGCGCGGACTCCTGCCAAGGCCCGCCAGTGGTCCAGAAAAACCGATCATACGCCGATCACGCCCTGCGATGCCGCCCGTTCGACTCTCGGACCCGGCCAACGCGCGGTCTTGCACGACTTCGCGGGGCGTGTCGGTCGTGTTGGCTCGGGCACCTCTCCCTGAGCCCCCCTCACTGCCCATGGCGTGGAGATACGACCGACGCCCGTCGATGCAACGCCCGGCGAGGCGACGGACCGCCCGTGACATCGGACCGATTCGTGCGAGGTGCTCGATGCCGAGATTGCCACAGGAACCGGAGGCGTTCGCGGAGGTCGTGGCCGACCTGGTCCGCAAGCTCAATCCCCGAGCCGACGTCGAACTGGTCGGTCCCCGCGAGTTGATCGTCGATGGTCGCCGCATGGACCTCGAGAACCTGTTCCGAATGGTCAGCCAGGACCCCGACCGCGGGTCCGAGATCGCCGGGCACTATCTCGAGCAGATCTTCGCCAGCGACGCCATGCAGATCGAGCAGATGCCCTTCGACCTGGCGCGCGATCGCGTGATGCCCAGGATCCAGCCCGAGAGCATCTTCGAGCATCTCAACCGCGAACTCGTCGCCCACGTGCCGTTCGTCAACGACACCGTGATCGTCTTCGTGACAGACCTCCCCCAGATGACCGTCAGCATCACGACCGAGCAGGTCGTTCGCTGGGGACTCACCGCCGAGGAACTCGAGCCCATCGCGCGCCGCAACCTCGAGCGGTACGCCCCGAACCTCCACATCCGCTTCATCGAGTCCAAGGACGGGGGGCGCGCCGCGATCGTCAGCGAGCAAGACGGCTACGACGCCGCCCGATTGCTGCTTCGAAACCTCTTCGGCAAGCTCAGCCCGTCGTTCGGGGGCGACTTCTTCGTGGCCGCCCCCAGCCGCGACATGTTCGTGGCGCTCTCGGTCGAGCCCGGGCCCTTCGTGGACCGCCTGCGAAATCGAGTCGACCAGGACTTCCGCCGACTCCCGTACCCGATCACCAACGACCTCTTCTACGTGACGCGCGACGGCGTCGCCGGCACGCGGCAGGCCGCGTAAGGCCCGAAACCCAGCGGACCGCATCCCCAACAACGAGGCCATGGGGCTGTCGCTGCTCGAACCCGGATCTCTCGTACAGGCCGTCGCCGACGCCGTCTTCGCGCACCCGGTCGCCCTCGGCGCGCTCGCCATCGCGGCCCTGGCCGGCGCGCTCTGGTTCGGGCTGGACCATCGCAAGTAGCTTCCGCAGAGTCCCGCACGTCAACAATCGCGGGTGAACTCAGCCGCCGACACGATCGTGGCCATCGCAACCGCGCCCTCTAGCGCACACCGGGCGATGATCCGCGCCTCGGGTCCCGCGTGCGAGGGGCTCTTCCGAAGTCTCATCTCTGGTGCAGAACCGGCACGCGGCCTCCTGCCGGCCCGGTTCTCCCTCGAATCGCGCTCATTCCCCGTGCTGGCTGGGTACTTCCCGGCGCCGGCCTCGTTCACCGGCGAGGACGTGCTCGAGATCCAGATGCCCGGCGGCCCGCCCCTTGTCGCCCGCGTGATGCAGATCCTCATGGGGCATCCGCAGGTCCGCCACGCCGAGCCGGGGGAGTTCAGCGCGCGAGCCTACCTCAACGGAAAGCTCACCCTCGATCAGGCCGAGGGAATCGCGCAGTCGATCGCCGCCACGACGGCCGACGAACTCGCCGCGGCCACGAGGCTGACTTCGGGTCAGCTCGGGCGGGCATACGCCCAACTCTCGGATCAACTCGCCCAGGCGCTGGCGCTCTCGGAGGCCTGCATCGATTTCTCCGATCAGGAAGACGTGGTGCTCGCCGGCGGAGCGCAGGTCTCCGCGACCCTCGAACAGCTCGCAGCGCGCGTGAACGCACTGGTCGAGGGCCGCGCGGGGCAGCCCAACGCCGGGGAGCCGATCGTCGCGATCGTGGGCGAGCCCAACGCGGGCAAGAGCACGCTCTTCAACGCGATGATGGGGCGCATCCGGGCCGTCACCTCACCTATCCGGGGAACGACGCGCGATGCTCTTCGCGAGAGACTCCATCTCGCCAGCGGGTCTCGATGGGCGGGGTGGATCTGGCTCATGGACACGCCCGGAGTCGAGCCGACGCCGGGCGATTCCAGCCTCCCCGTGTTCGAACACGCCGACGTGATCCTCTGGTGCGACCCGACAGGCGCCTTCCCCCACGGCTTCGCGCCGGCCGCCGACGGGTCGGCCACGATCCGGGTGAGGACCAAGGCGGATGTCGCGTTTGCCCGATCGGCCGAGGCCGGCATCGAGGTATGCGCCCTGGATGGACGAGGAATCTCGGAGCTGATTGGCGCGATCGCGCGCGCGATCGCGTCGCTTCGACCCGCCGCAACGCCCCAGGCCCGCCACGCGGCCTGCCTGCGCCGCGTCGCGAACTCCCTCGAGGAAGCGCACGCCCTGATCGCCAAGGGACCCGACGCTCCGATCGAGCTGACCGCCTCAGCCCTGCGAATCGGTCTCGATGCGCTCGGAGAACTCACGGGGAGGGTCGATCCCGATCGGATCCTCGGTCTGGTCTTCTCTCGCTTCTGCATCGGGAAGTGAGACGATTGGTGGCGGCGCGCCCGAATCCGGCTCGGGCGCCCCACGCCGGGGCCGGACCTGCGAAACGAGCACGCCGGCGAACATCACCCCACACCCCAGCGCGTCACGCTCGGACATCCCCTCTCTGAGAATCAGCCAGCCGAACACCGCCGCGAACACCGCCTCCAGGCTGAACAGCACCGCCGCGTGAGCCGGCGGAACATGACGCTGCGCAATGATCTGAAAGGTGAACCCCGCCGCGATCGCCAGCACGCCGCTGTACAGCACCGGCCCGGCCGCCGACCCGATCCGCTCGGGCGAGATCGCCTCACCGGCCGCCACCCCCCATGCGGCACACAGCACCGCCGCGATCGCGAACTGCGTGACGGCCAATCGCAGGGCGTCGCTGCGCGCTGCGACGTGTCCGGTCAGCACCACGTGCCCCGCCCAGCACACCGCGCACGCCAGGATCATGGCATCGCCGAGATTGAGCGTCGCCCCACCAGCCGCGTTCGAGGCGGCGAGGTCCACTCCGCTCATGATCGCCAGGCCAAGGAACGCCAGGCCCGCGCCCACCCACACCGCCGCGCGCGGACCCCGCCCCAGCACCACGCCGAGCAACGGCACGAACAGCACGTACAACCCCGTCAGGAATCCCGCCTTGGCGGTCGTGGTTCGGCCCACGCCGGCCTGCTGCAGCATCGTGCCCAATGTGAACAGCACCGAGAGCCCCGCCGCGGCACGCGCCGACGTCGAGCCCGATGAACGACCCCGCGTGATCACGATCACCGGGGCCAGCGCCAGGACTCCGATCCCGAGCCGAAGCGCATTGAAGTACCCTGGCCCGAGGTGTTCGGCGCCGAGCTTCTGGGCGACGAATCCGGCCCCCCAGACGACGCCCGCCAGCAACAACAGGCCCTCCGCTCGGGCGGTGGTCATGGCGGAAGTTGTAGCGCGCCGCCCTTGCCGTTCGCGCGGCAGGGTTTGGAGGCCAAGCCATCGCCGTGTAAACTGCGACGAGGGACTCGGGGGGGACGCCCGTCCGCATCAGTCCGATAAAGGAGGCCCCAGTGGTACGCCTGGCTACCTGTCCAAAACTCGCAGACCTGATCGAGTACCTCGACGGCCTGTCCGGCCGCGCAGATCTTGACGAGTTGGGAGACCGGCTCCGCGCGCTCGACATCACGCCCGAAGACGTCGCCCCCTGGCTGGGATTCTGCGAGGAGAAGTACCAGCGAAACCTGATCAAGGCGGGCCCGGGATACCAGGCGCTCATCCTCTGCTGGCGCAGCGGCCAGCGCAGCGCGATCCACGACCACGCCGCCTCGGCCTGCGGTGTCAAGGTCATCATGGGCACGGCGACCGAGACGGTCTTTGAACCCACGCCATGCGGCCTTGTCTGCCCGACCGTGACAAACACCCTGCACGCCGGAGAGGTCTGCGTCAACCACGACTCGGACATCCACCAGGTGAGCAACTACCAGCCCCAGGGATGCGACCTCGCCACGCTCCACATCTACACGCCTCCGTTGAAGTGGGCCAACATCTACTCGCTCGAACGCCCCGGAGCCATGCGCGTCGACAATCCCATCACCTACGTCGAGGCGATGGATTGAGTCCTCCGGCCGGTCCGATCGCATGAGCGATTCGACACGCCCACCGCCGACCGTCGCGCCCTGGCGCCAGCGCCTGTACGAGATCATCTTCGAGGCCGATACCCCCGCGGGAAAGGCCTTTGACGTCGTCGTGCTCGTGCTGATCGTGGTCAGCGTGCTCGCGGTCATGCTCGAGAGCGTGCGTCCGATCGACGAGGCCTACCACCGCGAGCTGCGCGCCCTCGAGTGGACCATCACGGGCCTGTTCACCCTCGAGTACGGCCTCAGGCTCATCTGCGCCCGAAGGCCCACGCGGTACGCGCGGTCGTTCTTTGGAGTCATCGACCTCCTCGCGATCGTTCCGACCTACCTCAGCCTCTTCCTCGCCGGCACGCAAGGACTGATGGTCGTCCGGGCGCTCCGGCTCCTGCGCGCGTTCCGGGTCTTCAAGCTCGCCCGCTACCTCCAGGAGTCGCAGCAACTGATGCGGGCGCTCCGCGCGAGCATGCGCAAAATCCTCGTCTTCCTCTTCGCGGTCGTCACGATCGTCATCATCGTCGGCACGCTCATGTACGTGATCGAGTCGCCGACCAACCCCGCCTTCAGCAGCATCCCGCGAGGCGTCTACTGGGCCATCGTCACCCTGACCACCGTCGGGTTCGGGGACATCACCCCCCAGAGCGTCGTGGGCCAGGTCCTGGCCTCGGTCGTCATGATCATGGGGTACGGCATCATCGCCGTTCCGACGGGCATCGTCAGCGTCGAGATCGCCCGCGCCGCCCGCGCCAGGCCTCGGATCTGCCCCGCCTGCACGCTCTCGGGCCATGAGTCCGACGCCAGGTTCTGCCGGGGGTGCGGCGGCGATTTGGCGGAAATTGGGCAATAGCTCCGCCGCATCGTCGTTACCATGGAGCCGGCAGGCCCGAACCGTGGGGCCCGTGCCCACACCCGTGGGCGAGAGACCGAAACACCACAATCGCGGAGGCAGTCACCATGAGAAGGACCATCGTTCATGCGCTGTGCGTTCTGACACTTGGCCTGGGTGTGGTAGGCATCACGCAATCGGCCTCGGCCGCGGCCATGGTCGATCCCGAGCCCAGTCGCATCAGCGCCCACATCGGGGGCGTCGTCGTCGATGCGGATCGCCAGACCGTCCCCGGCGCTTCCGTGCAACTCGTCAACGCCCACGGCCGCGTCTTGCGCGAGGCGACGACCGACCGCGAGGGGCAGTTCCGTTTCCGTCCAGTTCCTCCCGGCGCCTACATCGTCCGCGCCGCGAAGGAAGGCGTCGGCCGCGGAGAATCCCGTCTCCACGCCGTGCGTGGTCGCAATCTCGTGCGCGTGCAGGTCGGCCGATAACCCCTCACCCCGGCCGCGCGCCGGGGCCAGATGAAAGCCTTCGCAGGCCGACCCCTTCCGGGTCGGCCTGCTTGTTTGTGGCGAGTCTTTCCCGGACGATCCCTGGATTGAGTGGCCTTCCCGCAGACTCATGGCACCCTTGGCCTGATGCGGACGCCCCTGCTCATCGCGCTGCTGACCGCCGTCGCCGCACCCGGCGCGATGGCCGACTACACCAACAACATCATGATCACGGGCTACTGGCCCCCAACCAACGAGATGATCCGCCACTTCTCCGCCAACCCGGACCAGAATCCCGGTGGCTGGCAGGGCGGAAACTGGGAAGGATCCGGCTTCAACATCTACTCGTTCTTCCCCGAGTTTCCCGGCGGCGTCGGGCAAAACCCCAAAGGCAACGGCGACTTCGAGGTGGACTACCAGGACACCTCGGAAGACTGGTGGCGGATCACCGCCGAGGTCAAACCCGTCGCGATCATCACTTTCAGCCGAGGCTCCCCCGGAATCTCGTGGGAGGTCGAACTCCGCCAGCGAAACCTCTCCAACTGGGTTGGCGACTATCAGGCCCCATTCCAGCCGACGCCGTCACCGCCAGACGGCTCGGTTCCCCCGGGCACCATCCGTCCCAGCACGCTGCCCGTGTACGACATCGTCGACGCCGTCGCCCAGGACGTGCCGGGAATCAACCCGTTCGTCGACGAGACCGGATTCGGCGGGGCATTCCTTAGTGAGTTCATCGCCTACCACGGCGTCTGGTACCAGGACCTGCACTCGAGCCCTACCGACGATGCCTGGTCCGTTGCCGCAGGACACATCCATGTGGGCACAGACGTCTCGGTCGAAGACGGGCGCATCGCGGCCGAGACGAGCCTCCGCGTCTTGATCGACCACGTGCGCTCCATCATCCCGGCCCCGCCGACGCTCGCCGCGCTCGCGCCCATGATGGCGTTGGTGCGGCGCAGGCGGGAATCAGCCCACTGACGGCTCGGGCGGAAACGTCAGTTCCAGGTGCTCGCCCTCCGGGATCTCCGCCCAGCGCGCCCCGAGTCCCTCGAAGGCGGTCATGATCGTGACGAGTTCCGCCGCGGCGAACCGTCGCGCAACGCCAGGCATCCGCGTCGCGATCTCGGCGTTCACATCCTGCGCCCACGCCGTCAGCAGGTTCGCATCGCGCCACGCCCCGGGCCCAAACTCGCGCGAGAGCAGGTCCACGAGGTGCTCGGCGAGCAAGGCCTCCTCGGGTAGGGCCTGATATCGCGGGTCCGCCTTGTCCTCGAAGGTCTCGAAGGACCAGCCCTCGGCCATGAGCCCCCAGAACGCCCGGGAAAGGCCGAGGGTTGTCTCGACGGCGTAGTGCATGAGGTCGTGCAGCGCGAAGAACCCGCCGTGTCCGCTCCGCTGAACCGCCGGCTCGTGCCCATCGCGCAGGCACGTCAGGACGACGCCCGAAGAGAGTTTCTTGAGGCGGATGAGCATGGCGCCTCAAACATCGACGATCTCAAGGTTCTGAGGATCAATCAAACTGGGTCCGGACCTGGGCCGCTCGTTTGGATTGCTCATTCGGATCTTCAAGCCCTGTCTGTAATGCACGATGAGCCCGTCGATCGTTGGCACCCGGATGTAGTCAGATTCGAACTTCGTCGGACTGGCAACATACTGCCCGTCGTCATGGCGGTGCGGCCACAAATGAATGCCTTTGTCTTTGCCACGTGCCACTGTTGAACGCAAGGTCAGCATGTCTCCGCCCCAGCAGCTTGCCACCGCCTCACCCCACCGCCGCGCACACCCGCTTCGCCGCATCCCCGAGATCACCCGCCCCCTGAAGCGTCGGAATCGAAGCCCGCGCCGACTCCAGCAACGCCCGACCCGCCTCCACGTTCGTCCCCTCCAGACGCACCACCAGCGGCACCTTGAACCCCACCTCCCCCGCCGCGGCGATGATCCCCTGCGCGATCCGGTCGCACGGCATGATCCCGCCGAATATGTTCACCAGCACGCCCTTGACCCGCGAGTCCGACAGGATGATCCGAAACGCCTCGGTCACCGCCTCCTGGCTCGCGCTGCCGCCCACATCCAGGAAGTTCGCCGGCTCGCCCCCGTGCAACTTCACGATGTCCATCGTGGACATCGCCAGCCCCGCCCCGTTGACCAGGCACCCGATCGTGCCGTCCAGCGCGATGTACGACAGGTCAAAGCGATGGGCCCGCAGTTCCGCCGGGTTCTCCTCGCTGGGGTCGAACAGCGCCTGCACGTCCCCGTGCCGGAACAAGCCGTTGTCGTCAAAGTTGAACTTGGCGTCGATCGCCAGCAGCCGCCCATCGGGCTGATCCGAGGACGCCGGCGTGAGAATCAACGGGTTGATCTCCGCCAGCGAGCAGTCCTTGTCTCGGAACAGCCGCTCGAGCGCCATCATGATCGACGCCGCTTGCCCGACCTGCTTGCCCTTGAGCCCCAGCCGGAACGCGACATTCCGCGCCTCGAACGGCTGCAGGCCCAGCAGCGGGTGGATCGGCTGCTTGAGGATCGCGTCCGGATTCCGCCTCGCGACCTCCTCGATCTCCACGCCCCCCTCGGCCGAGGCGATCAGCACGTTGCGCCGCGTCTGGCGATCGGTCGTGATGGCGAGGTAGTACTCGTGGGCGATGTCCACGCCCGCCGCGATCAGCACCTTCTTGACCTCGATGCCCTCCGGTCCGGTCTGGGCCGAGACCATGCGGTTGCTCAACATGAATCTCGCGGCGTCGGTCGCCTCCTCGGCCGAATTGACCAGCCGCACGAACCCCGCCTTGCCCCGCCCGCCGGCGTGCACCTGCGCCTTGACCACGGCCAGGGCCCCGCCCCCAGCGGTGACGGCCTTGTACGCACCGGCCGCGGCCTCGACGGACTCGATCATCTGCGCAGAAGGCACCGGAATGCCCGCGGACGCGAGCAGATCACGGGCCTGGAATTCGTGGATCTTCATGGGAGGTCTCGCTTCGGCTGGTTGGAAGGTCCGGGGAGGGCATCGTACCCGGGACCGGGTGCTTCGCTGGGGGCGCCTCGCCGTGCTAACACCCCACCCTCGGCCGTCGTCTTGTGTCGTGTTCGCGGAGATTGGCCCCGCGCAACCACAGCCGATGAGGAGCAAACGATGCGATTGAATCGACGGGTGTCGGGCGCTGCATGCGCGATCGTGATGGCCTGCGCGGGGGCCGCACACGCGGGGCCCCCCGCGATCTGCGTCCCCTTCGAGTGCGCCGACGAGACCGCCATTCCCATGGGCGAAGGCACGTACGAGACCGCGCGCGGGTTCTCCCAGCAGCGCGCGATCAACACCGCATTCGAGACTCTCTACGCCAGCAAGGACGTGCTGACCCACATGGAGACCATCCGGCGTCTGGCCATCTACCTCCGCGGTTCCGAGCCCGCGGCCCAGCGCGTGATCGCCCAACTCCTTGAGCGTGCGGCGGAGGCCGAGGCCGACGACGAGCCCGACGTCGACCGAGGAATGGCGTGGTTCGACGCCGGGTACTTCTCTGGAGCGCTCTCGCACGCCGGGGTCGATCTCGGGTGGAAGGCCGGGTCCTCCCAAGGGGTCAGGGGGCTCGCATGGCTCGAGCGCGCCGCCGAGGCGAGGGAAGGCGATCCCGCCGTGCACTTTGCCGCGGCGATCCTCGCCCACCCGGCCATGCGTCAGAGCAAACGCGACCTCTACGAGCAGCACATGCGCGCGGCATTGGAGGGCGCAGCGCCCGGCTCTCTGCTCCGTCGCAACATCGAAGCCCATCTCGCGCATTGGGACGAAAGCGCGGCCGAACTGCTGGCGAGTCGGTAGGGTGTGGGCCGTGAGAATCGGCGCGCCGGAGATCTCGGCGGAAGACTCCTCCATGGAGCGCCCCACCGGAGATTCCGCGCGCCGAAGCGACGCCGAGCGAGACTGGGTCGGGCGATCGCGAAACGGCGATCGCGAGGCCTTCTCTCGCATCTACGAGCGGCACGTCGCCCTCGTCCACGCCGTAATCCTCGCGCGGGTGCCGCGCTCCGAAGCGGAGGACCTCACCCAGGAAGTCTTTGTCGCCGCGTGGCGCCGCCTCCGCTCGCTCCGCGATGCCGAATCGCTCACCGCGTGGCTGGCCGCAATCGCACGCAACCGGGCTCGGGATTGGGCGAAGTCCAACGGCCGAAGGAACAAGCACGAGCGGCGGGCCGCAACGCCCGACATCGTCCAGCCGTCGCCATCGCACACCGATCACGTTCTCTCGATTGTCCGAAGCCTGCCCGAGGCCCTGAGCGAGCCGCTCCTGCTTCGGCTTGTGGCGGGCCTGTCCGGCCCCCAGATCGCCGAGCGACTCGGGCTGACGCACGGCTCGGTGCGCGTGGCTCTGCATCGCGGCATGGCGCAGCTTCGAGCGCGCCTGTCGGAGGAGGCGCTATGAGCGCGGAACAGACCGGCAAGAGCGATTCACACCCACGCGAATGGCTCGTTGACGGCCATGCAGAGCCGACCGCCGACCAGCGTCGGATCGCCCAAGCGCTCGAGCCCGCGCGGTGGAGTGGCGACACCACCGATCTGCTCGATCGCCTGGGCGAAGCACGCGTGCCGCCATCGCATCGCCGATCCCTGCGTCTCTCGCGGTATCCGTGGCGGACCGGGCTGCTCGCCGCCGCGATTGTCCTGGCGGGCCTCGCCGTCTGGCTGGCCGTTCGGCCGAGCCAACCCAGCGCCTGGACGTTCGCATCGGGTGATTCCTGGAGAGTGGGCCAGTGGGTGGAATCCGCATCCAACGGACAGGTCCGCGCCACCTCGTCAATCGGCCGGGTGACGCTCGGCCCGGGATCGAGGGCCCGCATGGTCCAGGCATCCCGGCAGGAGCACCGGATCGAACTCGCCGAGGGATCCATGGAGGCGTTCATCCTCGCCCCGCCGCGACTCTTCTTCGTGGACACACCCAGCGCCACGGCCGTGGACATGGGCTGCGCCTACCGGCTGGAGGTTGATGCGCGCGGAGCGGGAATGCTCCACGTCACGGCCGGGTGGGTCGAATTGCAGGCCGAGCCCACCGCGTCGAGGGTGCCCTCGGGTGCTTCGTGCCGAATCGAGGCGGACCGCCGGCTGGGCATCCCGGTCTTCGACGACGCGTCAACGCCGTTGCGGGACGCCGTCTCGCGTCTGGAGGAAGGAGATCTGTCCGGCTTGAGTGTCGTGCTCGGGTCCGCACGGCCGCGAGACAGCCTCACGCTCTGGCACCTGCTCGCCAGAACCCAGGGCCCGGATCGAGAGCGAGTGCTGGAGCGTCTGGCCGAGTTGGCCCCTCCGCCCGACGGGGCCGATCGCGAGCAGGTGCTGGCGCTCGAGCAGCGCGCCCTGGAGGCGTGGTGGTTGGTCGTGCGTCGGTCGTGGTAGGGCCGGTTGGCCACGGCGGGAGCGCCCCCTATCCTTGCGACCCCGCCGCGACGGACCCGTCCCGGTCCGACCAACGTCGCGGCAGAGGCACCTAGAGAGGGCACCATGTCGACCGGAACGCAGGGCACCATCAGCCAGGTCATCGGCTCAACGTTCGACGCGCAGTTCCCCGAGAGTGAGCTGCCGGAGATCTACAACGCGGTCACGGTCAGCGCCGACACCCCCGCGGGCCAGCTTCGGCTGACCGGCGAAGTGCAGCAGCACCTGGGCGGCGGGAAGGTCCGCTGCGTGGCGCTCGGCTCGACCGACGGCCTGCGTCGGGGCCTGTCTTGCACCGACAAGGGAAGCCCGGTGGACGTGCCCGTCGGCGAGCAGGTGCTCGGGCGGGTCTTCAACCTTCTGGGAGATCCGATCGACCAGAAGCCCGAGATCCCCGGCGTGCAGCGTCGGCCCATCCATCGCGCTCCCCCCGAGTTCACGGCGCTCAATCCCAACACCGAGATCCTGGTCACAGGCATCAAGGTCATCGATCTGCTGTGCCCGTTCGTGCGAGGCGGCAAGATCGGGCTCTTCGGCGGCGCTGGCGTCGGCAAGACCGTCATCATCCAGGAGATGATCGCGCGCGTCGCCCGAGAGTTCGGTGGCTACTCCGTGTTCTGTGGCGTCGGCGAGCGGACGCGCGAGGGCAACGACCTCTGGCTCGAGATGCAGGAGGCCGAGTACACCGACGAGAAGGGCCAGACGGCGCACGTCATCGACAAGGTCGCGATGGTGTTCGGCCAGATGAACGAGCCGCCGGGCGCGCGGCTTCGTGTGGCCCTGTCGGGCCTGACGATGGCCGAAGAGTTCCGCGACTCGTCGGGCAAAGAGACGATGATGTTCGTGGACAACATCTTCCGCTTTACCCAGGCGGGCTCGGAGGTGTCGGCGCTGCTGGGGCGCATGCCCAGCGCCGTGGGCTACCAGCCGACGCTCTCGACCGAGATGGGTGAGCTGCAAGAGCGGATCACATCGACGAGCAAGGGCGCCATCACCAGCGTGCAGGCGATCTACGTCCCCGCCGACGACCTGACCGACCCCGCGCCGGCGACGGCCTTCAGCCACCTCGACGCGTTCGTCGTTCTGGCCCGAGGCATCGCCGAGAAGGGCATCTACCCGGCCGTCGATCCCCTCGCCTCCACGTCGCGAATCCTCGACCCAGGCATCATCGGACAGCGGCACTACGCCGTCGCCCAGCGCGTGCAGAAGACCCTCCAGCGCTACAAGGATCTACAGGACATCATCGCGATTCTCGGCGTCGATGAGCTGTCCGAAGACGACAAGCTCACCGTCGGCCGGGCCCGCAAGATCGAGCGGTTCCTCTCCCAGCCGTTCTTCGTCGCCGAGCAGTTCACCGGCTTCGCCGGCGTGTACACCTCGCTCGAAGAGTCGATCGACTCCTTCGAGCGCCTGTGCAACGGCGAGGGCGATGACCTGCCCGAGAGCGCGTTCATGTACGTCGGCACGCTCGACGACGCGCGCGCCAAGGCCGAGAAGGCCGCCGCCGCGGCCGGCTAGCTCGGGCGAACCTCATAGAGACCCAGGCGCCCTCGATCCATCTTCGCCCTCAGGGCGAAGCGATTTCGGGGACCGAATGTGCCGCCGCGCGGCCGCTCATCGGTATGATCGCGGCGTCATGTCCGGTCGATCCGCCGTCATCGTGGCGATGTGCGCTGGGCTTGGGGCCTGCGCCGCCGAACACGGCGTCCCGTCGGTGTCGTCCGAATCGACGCGGGAAGCGCGGCAGATGTCCGGCGAACAGTGGCGGCAGAGCATGGCCGGTGCAATGGGAAGGCTGGCCCCGCTGGTGGGAACCTGGCGCGCCGTGGGAACCTACGGCGAGCCGGGCCCCGATGGACAATCCCCGCGACAGGAAGGGATCTGGATCGTCGGATGGCTCTTCGACCAGCGCCACCTGAAGATCGAGTTCGACGTCATGGTCAACGGCTGGCGGTCGCAGTACCAGGCGATCTTCTCGTACAACCCCATGTGCGAACGCTATGAATCCGTGTGGGTCGGCTCGAGCGGGTACCGCTTCGCCGAGACGGGCGTGTTCGAAGGCGACACGCTCGTGATGGTGTCGCAGCAGGAACGGCCGGATGAGCCGGGGACCATCCGCGTGGAATCGCGTTTCAGATTCTTGGAAGATGGAACGGTGCGCGTCACGGATATCTCAGAGCATGCCGATGGTCGGAGCGTGACGACCTTCGATGTCGCACTGTCGCGAGCAGGCTGAGGGCGGCGATGACCATCAACACCAAGCACGTAGCCCGGCGCGAGCTCCGATTCGCATCTCTGGATGAGTTGTCCGCCGAACTCGACCGGCTCGAGGCCGCGCATCACGCTGGAACGCTCGCGTGGACCGGGAACTGGACGCCGGGGCAGAACTTTCAGCATCTGGCCCGCTTCATGACCTGCTCCATCGACGGGTTCCCCCCTGGCAAGCCGCCTCTGCTCATGCGAACGATCATCCGGCTGATCGCCAAGCGTCCCGCCACGCGGGGCATGCGACCGCCGGCCGGCATCAAGCTGCCGAAACAGGCGGCGTTCTTCCTGCCGGACCCGGAGGTCGCGTTCGAGGACGGGCTGGCCGAGCTTCGCGGCTGCCTCGACCGGGTGGGATCGGGAGAGCGGTTCGTCGCGCCCAGCCCGGTGTTCGGGCGACTGACGCACACGCAATGGACCAATCTGCACCTCGGACACAGCGCGCTGCATCTGGGGTTCCTGCATCCCGATGGAGCGCCCGAAGGCGGCGGCGAATGAGCGTCGCGTACGCGGCGCCGGCCGGGCCCGAGGATCTGCCGCAGATCGCGTCCATCATCTCACAGGCGTTCGCGGGCGGCACGTCCGAACAGACGATCGAGTGGGCGACTGGCCAGAGGCTCGACGACTTTCGCGTGCTTCGTCGGGCGGACCGGATCGAGGCGTGCCTGCTGCTCATCCCAATGGGGACGTTTCTCGGCGGGCAGAGCGTGCCGACCGAGGGCATCGCGGGTGTCGGCGTGCTGCCGGAGTGCCGCGGCAGGGGCCGCGCGTCGCTGCTGATGCGCCAGACGATTCTCGAACTCGCCGAGCGGGGGGTCGCCGTGTCCAGCCTCTACAGCGCGTGGCAGCCGTTGTATCGGTCCGTGGGATTCGAGCAGGCGGGCCTCCGCATGGAATACACGATCTCGATGCGCGCTCTCAGGCTCCGCCGTGAATTCGATCGCGCTGGGTCGGACCTGGAAGTCCGACGCGCCGACGATGCGGATGTGCCGGCGATTCGCGGGGCGTATCGATCGGGCGCGGCCGGCCAGAACGGCTGGCTGGATCGTGGGGACTACATCTGGGGCCGCATCCCCGCGCACCGGGGCGAGACGCGCCAGTGCTTTGTCGTGGTCGATGCGGGACGAATTGCGGGGTACGTCTATCTCGCGCAGCGACGCAACTCCACGGGCATGCATGACATCTTCATCGCAGACTGGATGGCCCATGGGCTCGAGTCGTGGTGCGCGCTGTTGCGGTTCGTTCGCGGGTACGCGTCGATGGGCGACAAGCTCATCTGGTATGGCGGGGCGACGCACCCGGCGATGCTTGTTCTCGACGAGCAGCGCTCGATCGAGGGCGAACTGTCGCACTGGTGGATGCTGCGCGTTGTGGATGCGGGCGCGGCGCTGCGGGCGCGCGGATACAGCCTGGGCGCCACCGGAGAGGTGCACCTGCGGATCGCCGACCCGCTGATCGCGCCGAAGGAACGGCGACTGGTCCTTCGCGTGAACGACGGCCGAGGGGTCGTCGAGCCGGGCGGGCGCGGGGACGTCGAGGTTGGCGTCGCGGCCCTTGCGCCCTTGCTGACGGGGTTCGTTTCCGCGCAATCGCTGGCGGCGCTTGGCCAGATCCGCGGCGCGAGCGCGGACGTGGGCGTGCTTGGCGGGCTGTTCGCCGCAGAGACGCCGGCGACGCCCGACTTCTTCTGATCTGGGCGCGTTGGCTTATGCGCGGGCTTCGTAGACGAAGTTGAACGGGGTGCGGGCCGCGACGCGGCATTTCGAAAACCCGCCGGCTTGGATGATCTTCCGGATCACCTTCTCACCGGCGCAGGCGCCGAGCGCGGGCCCGCCGAACGCCATCGACGCGGGAACGCAGATCATCGTCGATGCCGCGGAGAACACGCGACCGACCGGATTGAGGTTGCCTCTGACGTCGTCCGCCGCGGCGGGTTCGACCACCATCCAGACGCCGCCGGGGGCGAGCGTCTGATGGACGCGTTTCGCGCAGCCCTCGGGATCACCCATGTCGTGGAGGCAATCGAAACAGGCGACCAGGTCGTAGCCCTCCTTGGGCGCAGGGAACGTGACCGAGTCGGCGATTTCGAATGAGACATTGCGCAGGCCCTCGCCCGCGGCCCGTCCTCGCGCGCACTCGATGGAAGGGCCGTGGAAGTCGAGACCGACGAACGTCGATTGCGGAAACGCGCGCGCCAGCAGGAGCGTGGACGCGCCGTGCCCGCATCCGAGGTCGGCGACCCGGGCGCCGGCGCGCAGCCGGGGTTCCACACCCTCGAGCGAGGGGATCCAGGCGGAGATGAGGTTGGCGCGGTAACCCGCGGCGAAGAACCGCTCGGTGCCGCAGAACAGGCATCCGTCGTGCGCCCCCCACGGCACGCCTCGGCCGTGGCGGAACGCCTCGGCGATCGTCGGCACGTCGCGGTGGACGGACTCGATGATGTCGAAGGCGCCGAGCATCAGTGCCGGGCTGTTCTCGTCGCCGAAGGCCGCGACCTGCTCGGGAGTCATGGAGTAGGCGCCGGTGGCGTCGTCGTATTCGATGTACCCGCCGGAGGCCTGATTGAGCAGCCACTCTCTGAGCATGCGCTCGGAGAGGCCCGTGGCGCCGGCGAGCTGGGCCGATGTCCTGGGTCCGGAGGCCAGCGCCTTGTAGAGCCCGAGACGATCGCCGATGTGCACGAGCGCAGCGCTCATCGCGGCCCCGACATCTCCAACGATCTTGTGGAGTAGTTCCTCGAGACGACCCTGGTCGAGCGACATGTGTCAACTCCCGGAGACTGGGGCGCCCGCGGCGAGCCGCGCGGCTTCGTGCCACGGAGCGACTGCCGCATGATATCGGAGATCCTGTCGAGCGGTGGCGCGACTCGCTATCCTCCAACTTCGTCCAGCGATCGGAGGCCACACGATGGATCGGAGAGCGTTTGTGACCGCCGCGGCGGCGGGGATGGGGGCGATGGCGGTTCCCACGGGAGCGACGCGGATGCAGCCGGCGGGCCCGGCGCTCAAGGGGCGCATCCGGCATTCCGTGTGTCGATGGTGCTACGGCGGGATGTCGCTGGAGGATCTGTGCCGCAACGCCGCGGCGATGGGGATCCAATCCGTCGAGTTGCTGACCGAGCAGGAGTGGTCCGTGCCGGCGCGGTTCGGGCTGACGTGCGCCGTGGCGATGGGTCCGACGTCGATTTCTCAGGGGCTGAATCGCTTGGAGCGGCACGACCGGATCGTGGCCGAGAGCGAGCGGCTGCTCCCGATGGTCAAGGAGGCGGGGATCCCGCAGATGATCGTCTTCTCGGGCAATCGCGCCGGGCAGGACGATGCGGAGGGGCTGAAGCACTGCGCTGCGGGGCTCAAGCGGATCACGCCCCTGGCGGAATCGCTCGGCGTGACGGTGATCATGGAGCTTCTCAACAGCAAGGTGGACCATGGGGACTACCAGTGCGATCGGACGCCGTGGGGGGTTGCGCTGGTCGAGGAGGTCGGCTCGGAGCGATTCAAGCTGCTCTACGACATCTACCACATGCAGATCATGGAGGGCGACGTGATCCGGACGATCACGGATCATCGCGCGCACATCTCGCACTTTCACACGGGCGGCGTGCCGGGTCGGCGGGAGATCGACCAGTCGCAGGAACTGTTCTATCCGGCGATCATGCGGGCGATCGCCGACTCGGGATTCACGGGCTACGTGGCTCAGGAGTTCATCCCGAGCCGGGACCCGATGGCGTCGTTGCGCGAGGCGATCTCGATCTGCGACGTGTAGCGGGATCAGGGCGCGTAGTTGGCGTGGGGATTGGAGTCGGCGCCGATGGTCGCGGCGTCCACGATGGGGCCCGCGGTGTTTCCGGCCGCGATGTCGAAGGCGGCCGTGCACTGGGCGACCGAGTTTCGGATGATCAGGCTGCCCTCGCCGTCCACGTCGATGCCGGTGACGCAGAAGAGCACGTGGTTGTCTTCGATCCGGCTGGAGTCTCCGGTCACGAGGATGCCCTGGGCTCCGTTGAAGACCTTGTTGCGGAGGATGGTGGAGAAGCCGCGGTCGAGGATCGCGGCCTGGGAGTTGCTGAAGAGCTCGCAGTCGCTCACGATCGAGAGGCCCGTCTCGATGCCTCCTCCCTCGTTTGCGTAGAGCAGGCAGTCGGTGACGGTCGCGGCGCCGTCGGCGTGGACGCCGTAGCGCTTGTTGTTCTTGGAGACGCATCGGTCGATGCGGCTGGTGTCGGCGACGCTGATGCCATCGCGCTGGTTGATCTGGGCGACGCACTCGCGGACGATGCCGCCCGAGAGCACCCGGATGCCGTCTCGGCCGTTGAAGCTGGCGGTGACGTGCTCGACGATGGCCTGGCCGGCGCTGAGGCCGTCCTCGTCCCATTGCTCGATGACGCCGTTGCGGACGATGGTGCCGCCCTGGACGACGATACCGCTGCGCGAGCCGGGCACGCCCCGGAGGGAGAATCCGTTGAGATCGATCACGACGCCTTCGGCGAAGGGCGTGAAGACCTCGATGCCGTGCTTGCCGGCCTCGCCCACGGCGTCGGATGCGAGGTAATAGGAGCCGGGCTGGGTGATTCGGAAGAGGGCGTTGGCGTCGCCGGGAGTCGTGTCGGGTCCGATCGGAGTGCGCGGCTCGATCTCGGCGAGCGTCCTGGGGGTGGGCTGGACGGGCCCGGCGGGAGGATCGAGCGGGCCGGCGATCACGAGCAGGGCGGTGAAGGCGGCCGCGAGACCGCCGGCGGCGAGGGTTGATGGGCGCATGGGATGTCTCTCCTCGTTCTGTGCACGGGCCGAATGCACGCTGCACGGAACGAATCTACCGGAGATCGAGATGTCGCCGGCGAGAAAAACCCCTGCCAACGCGGGCCTCGCGGAAGCGGAGGGGGTCGTGCGCGGATCGCAACGTGCGCCGATCTCGCGGTGGCGCGTTCGAAGTGCTGGGCTGCGATGCGGCGGGTCGGTCTGGGATCGGGGGGCCGGAGGCGATGGTCCGATACGTTGATCGGGCTCGCGCCATCGGGATCATTGGATGCGCATCGGCCTATGCGGCTCGTGAGTCGCTGGCTGGGGCCTTCCGGGCGCAGCGCGGCGGCCGTGCGCGCTGCGCGAGCGGGGGATGGCATGCGGGCGCGAGCGCGGCGATCGGGGCTGCGCGGGATGAGTGGCGACGGGGTTGGGGACTGGTCACATGGCGGGGGTTGGATGGCCGGAGGGTCGAGCGTGCGCGGCGCTTCGGCCAATTCGTGGTGTCGGCCGGAACTGGCGTGCGCGGGGGCGCCGGGCGCACCGTGCCAGGGAGCCGCGTGAACGTCGGCCGATCCGCGCGTCTGCCCCGTCCGAGGGGGCTGCGCACCTCGGTGTACCCTCGCGGTGGGGGCCTCGCGCCGGGTCTCCTCCGCCCACATGCGGCACGATTCCGGCGAGGCCAGGTGGCCACGCCCGCGGAAACCGGGCGCGGGCGGCTTCGCGCAGACGGGGCGGGTTGTCGGGAGAGTCGGGCGCGTGGGCCTCGCGGTGGTAGGCGTGGATGAGGTCCATCAGGATGGGGATGGCCTGGGCGAGGTGGATCGTCGCGACGAGTTGGGTGCGGGCCGCGACGGAGGGCAGGTTGGGGTCGGGGGTGGCGGACACGATCGGATATCGTACGGGTCTTTCCGCTTGTGGTCAAGTATTTATTCGGTTTTTGATGGAATCAGATTTGGTGGGTATCGCGGCGTGCTCCCGCCCACCCTTGTTAGAGGTGGAAGGGGATGAGGAGGGGGAGCCCCGCACGCCGCGAGGAGGAGCGGATCGGCCGGGTCGAGCGGCGACTGGATCCGGGCTGCGCCCCCGGCGTCGCGCAGGCGCACCACGCCCAGCGCCTCCGACTCGCCCACGCGGATGGTGGTGAACCCGCGGGCCGCCAGCAGGCGGTTGGTCAAGTCCCACAGCTCGGCGTCGGAGACCGCCCCGCGCAGCGTCACGGTCTCGGTCAAGACTTTGGGCTGGTACTCGATGACCGCGCCCAGCCGCTCGGCGCAGGCGTCGAGCAGGCGCGCCAAGGGCAGTTCGCCCGCAAGTGTCAGGGTCTGCTGGGCCCTGGCGGCTCCCGCCCAGAGCATCACAAGTGCCGCTACGGCAATCGCGCGTGGCATCATCGCACTCCGGATTATGCTAACGCGCCCACCGCCGCCGAACCGGCCTCTTCAGCCGTCGGGTGGCTCATTGCCCGCGCTTGCGCACCACCTTGTGCGGGTGGCGTCGCCCTCGGGCACCCTCCGTCGCCTTCGGCGACGCCGCGCGACAGTCTTGCATCGCAGAAGGATCGCAGAGCGTTCGACACCACTTCCTCACCCCCTTCCTCAGCCAAGAGCCAGCGAAGCTGGCCGAAAGTCAAGACCTCTCCGGGCGGGGGTGCGGGGGGCGGCCAGCCCCCGCATCCGAGGGCTCTGCCTTAGCGCCCACATCGGCCCACAGGCCAGGCGCGGCCGGGCCGAGCGCGCCGCTCGCGTGCTCGATCATGTTGCTTCGAGAGGTTCTGGGATAGGTTCTAGCAGGCGCGCGCCGCACTCTGGACACACCTCACCTTCATTCGTCCGCAAATCATATTTGCAATACCAACACAACCTCATTCGACGCCGCCTACGCATCGTCATGCCTATTACAAGTGTCCGAAACCCGCCAAGTACAATGCCGTACACCATCGTATTAATGACTACCGCGCCCACATTAATCGCAAGGATGGGTCCTATCGCATATCGACCCTTGGCATACGAACTAACATAACCAAATCCATTAACTACCGCCCCGTTCTCAACCGACCATGCAGCATAGCAGCATCGCATGGGCCACCCGTAGCCAATCAAGTACACAATGCTCCGCCGCGAGCTTAGCACACGAACGGGCCAGCGTGCCCATCTCTCTAAGCGCAAATTCGTAATCGTGTCAGTCGTATTCACTTCGAAATCCACGAAATACGCAGTGGCCAGCCATCTCGAAAAAGCCCCTCCCTGCAGCAAGCCATCCTCGCGCCAGGATATCTTCCATTTCATTTGAGTGTCTATACTACTTGTTTGGAGCCATCCCCCTAATCCAGTAGCTAACGTAATACAGAGTCCCAGAATCACAGCCGCGCCTAGCAGCCTTCTCCACCTAGTTGCACGGGGTTGTGTATTCAGGCTATTCTCCAGCAGCCATCATGATTCGGACCCCCTGTCGTGTCATCATTTCCGGAACCTTCGTCTTCGCCTGGACCTCCCTCGATGTCATCCTTTGGGCCAGCGCACAGTCGAAGGGCTTGCAGAAGGGCACGCCATACAACAGCTTGCCTCTGTTCGAGGGAGGACCTGCATTTCTGGGGATCGGGGGATGTTGAACATCGGTGGCTCTCCGATGCGAGGCACAGGAGCTCTGCCAAATACGCAGCGGCTTCCGCGCATCCCTTGCTCCTAGGGCTGCTCGGCCGCGGGCAACCACCGGCCACGTGAATACTCTCGTGACAGTGTGTGCAATCAATTACAATGTTCTGTGCTGTTTCATCTGCGGGGTACTTGTTGCGAAGGACGTTCTCGCACACACAGCAGACTGGCTCGCAATCCTTGTTGCAATATGTCACGCCAGCGAATTCTGGTGGCGGTGGTGCGTCAGGATCTGGATCTCGGATCGGACGACTGCAGAGGAATTTGCAAAGATCATTAAACGTCGGGCTATTCTGATCATCGCTACGGCAATTACGTGCGGTGCATTGCAGCCCCATTGGATCGCTTGCCAAAAGACACAGCGCATTAACATAATTGTACAGACTCGCCCCATCCACGTACCCCAGGGGGTCCCTTCTCGTCCACCTCCCGATCTCCGGATCCAGCACCCGGTTCCGCACGTGGTACTTCTTGACCGCGGGGTCCCACTCGTACCCGGCCAGGCTCCTGCGGTTGCGCAGGTCGCTCGCGTTGGTGTCGCTGCTGAGCTTCTTGCGGCCCATGGCCGGCTGGGCGCTGAGCCCCGACCAGTACGTGCTGTCGTCTGAGTCCAATGTCCCGTTGGGGCGGCCCCTCCCTGCGTGGGGGTGGAAGTCGCCGCCGGTGGTCGAGCCGGTGACGTCGGCCCTGGGGCGGTTGCCGCGGTAGAGCGTGTTGTCGTAGACCTGGTCGCCCGGATCGGCCAGGAGTGTGGCAGGTTCCGCGAGCCTGTGATTGCGGAGAAACACGTTCGCGAGCGTATCACGATTCGGCGCGGATCCGGCTTCTTTGGCTCGTCAGTGTCGGCGAGGTCCCTAGCCGATCACCCGGGGCATGCCGAGCGATCGGCGGAGGTCGATGATCTGGCCGGTGTGCGTGCCTTGGTGGGCGATCAGGCGGCAGATGAGTTCCTCGGCGGTGAGCTGGGTAGCGCCCCAGGGGTGGGGTCCGGCCAGGGCCTGGTCCGAGGCGGACTCGAGTGCCCCGGCGAAGCGTTCGGTGGCGGCCTGCAGGATCTCCCGGGCGCGGGCGAGCGTTGGATAGCGGGACGGGTCGGGCGCGGGGGTTGATGCGAAGCTGACCGATTCGGTGTCGAACGTGACACCGGCCTGGGCGGTCGTGAGCGGGGGTTGGGTGCGCGTGTCGCGGAAGTCCGCTTCCGGAAGGAGGCCCGAGTCGAATCGCTCAGCGGCGCGGTGGAGCGTCAACGCGAGGTGCCCGAGCGTCCATGCGACGTGGTTGGGCAGGCCGGGGGCCTGGCGCGTGCGCGTGGAGTCGTCGAACCCGGCGAGGAAGCGTTCGAGGAGGGGCGGCGAGGCTCGGACGAACGCGGCGAGCACTTCCTGGCGTTTCATGCGGTTCCCCTGTTGCCGGCGTCCCATGCCGTGAACGTCCAGACGGAGACGGGCGAGCCGGGCAGCATCTTGGCGGTCATGGCGATCTGGCCGCCGTGCCAGGCGAAACTCGTGACGACGCCGGCCCAGAGTTGCCGCGCGTTCAGCGTTCCGAAGTCGGGATCGGAGACCCCGCGCGCGAAGTCGGGCTCGTCCATCGCCTCGAGGCGTTGGCGGCTGAGCGACCGGACCTCGTGGAAGTACTGGAGGAGGGAGGGCTTGTCGGGCCTTGCCGTCGATTCGCCGAGCGCCGCGCCGAAGGGATAGCGGGGCGGGGCGCTCAGAAGGCAGGTGCGGATCCAGTTGTCCTCGACCTCGGCGATGTGCCAGAGTTGCCACCGGATGCTCTTGCGACCCTCGCCGGGGATCCAGTCGAGGTGATCTTCCGAGAGCGGCTCGATGTTGCGAAGGACCATGGGTGTGCGGAACTCCAGCCCGGCCCATATCGCTTCGCCCTGTGGGGTCATGGGAGGCTCTCCTTCGCGCAGATCATTGCGCGGCGAGGGTCCATCGCATGCGTGTGGGTACCCTCCCGGGCGATGGCTCGCATCGGACTCTACAGCGACGCGATGATCTACGACGTGCTGCACACGCCGGGAACGGCGGCGGAGGTGGACGGTCTGGAGCGGATGGCGGCGCGGTACGCCAGGACTCGCGGGCGGCACCGGCAGGCGTGGCTCGAGCCGGCGTGCGGGAGCGGGCGGTTTCTTCGGGTCGCGGCGGGCAGGGGCACGCCGATCGTGGGCGTCGATCTCGATCCGGGGATGGTCGCGTACGCGAACCGGCGGCTTGGCGACGCGGGGGCCGCGGGGCGGGCGAGGGCGGTGGTGGGCGACATCACGGACATGGGCGGGCTGATCCCCGACCATCGATTCGACTTTGCGTTCAACCTGATCAACACGATCCGGCACCTGCGCACCGACGCGGCGATGGTCCGTCACCTGCGCGAGATTCGGCGGGTTCTGCGGCCGGGCGGGGTGTACGCGGTGGGGATCAGCCTGAGCGACCCGGCGGAGGTGGAGGAGCCCAGCGAGGACGTGTGGACCGCCGCGAGGGGAAGGGTGCGCGTTCGCCAGCTGGTCTCGTACCTGCCGCAGACAGAGCCGGGATCGCGGGTGGAACGGATCATCAGCCATCTCGAGATCTCGCGGCCGGGCGGCGTGGAGCATCGCGACAGTTCGTATGAGCTGAGGACGTACACGCTGGCGCAGTGGGAGGCGGTGGTGCGCAAGGCGGGATTGGCGCGGGTGGCGTGCGTGGATGAGCGGGGCGATGAGATCGAGTTGTTCGTGCCGGGATACGCGATCCACCTGCTGCGGACGCCGGAACGGGATCATGCCCGCGAGTAGCAGTGCCTCGCGGGGGTGCAATCGCCGGGTCCGACGCAGCGATCGTCGGGGCCGAGCGAGTCGTGGGTCTTGATGCAGAAGAACACGCGAGTGTCGGACGAGTCGTCGACGAGCCCCTTGGTCTCGTGGCGCTGATCACAGTACATCATCTTGTGGCGCAGGTGCTGGCAGCAGACCTTGAGCCGGACTGGGGTTGCGTCCATCACTCCACCTCCTCGCCCCGGGCGCGGCGGATGGCCCGGTGGATCGCCACGGGCAGCAGCCTGAGCTTGTACGCGTTCTGAGACATCGGCGAGGCGCCCTGGACCGACGCGGCGCACGCGTGAGCGATCGCGTCGTCGTCGTCGAGGCGGACTCCCACGAGGGCCTGGGCGACGCGGGGGAGCGGCCAGGGCGTCGGCGCGACGGCTCCGGCGCAGATGCGGGCGGACTGGATGGCGTTGCCGGAGACTTCGAGGGACGCCGCGGCCATGACGAGCGGCCAGTCGAAACTCTGCTTTTCCTTGATGGAGTAGAAGCCGCTTCGCGGGGCGGGGGCGAGCGAGACGGACTCGATGGCGTCGCCGGGCTTGAGGATGTGTTCGTCGTACACCCCGGCGGAGGGGGGATGGAACAGGTCGGCGATGGGGAGCGTTCGCGGCCGGGCCCCGACGACGCCGACGGAGGCGTCGAGCACGAAGAGGGCGACGGCGAGATTGGAGGGGTGGACGATGTGGCACGGGCCGCCGCCGAAGATCGCGTGGAACTTGTTCTCGCCGGCGACCGCGTAGCAGCGGTCCCCGCCCTTCTTGAGGCAGTGGAAGTCTTTGGATCGGAAGTACCAGCAGCGGGGGCGCTGGAGCAGGTTGCCGGCGGTGGTGGCGACGTTTCGCACCTGTGGGGTGGCGGCGCTGGCGGCGGCCTGCGCGAGCGCCGGGGCCTGGCGGGCGACGTCGTCGGACTCGGCGATCTGCGCGAGCGTGGTGAGCGCGTGGATGCGCATGCGGTCGCCGGTTCGCGCGATCTCGCCGTGTCCGATTCGGCGGATGTTGATGAGGGCATCGGGCTCGAGCAGCCCTTCCTTCATGAGGTCGAGCAGGTCCATTCCCGCGGCCTTGATGACCGGCAGAGAGAATCGCTCGTCCTGCGCGAGTTGTGCGGCGTGGTCGAGGTCTCGTGCTTCGGCGATCGCGAACCGATTCATCGCCCACCTCCTTCCAATGCCGCGAGGACCTTGTCTGGAGTGATCGGCAGGCTCCGGACGGGCCGGCCGATCGCGTTGAAGACCGCGCAGGCGATGGCGCCGGCGGTGGGGATGGTGGGTGGCTCGCCGAGCGAGCGGACGCCGGTCTGCCCCTTGGTCCAGAGGACGGGTTCGATGCGGGGCATGTCGGCCGAGCCGAGGATCTTGTACCACTCGAGGTTGGGGTTGACCATCGTCCCGGTGGCCTTGTCGTGGATCTTGTGCTCGAACAGGGCGTACGACACGCCCTGGATGACGCCGCCGATGATCTGGCTTTCGGCGCCCTTTCGCATGACCACCTGGCCGCAGGACTGGATGGCGATGATTCGGTCGACGTGGACGATGCCGGTCTGGGTGTCCACACGCAGGTCGACGAACTGCACGCCCTGGGAGTGGCCTTCTCCGACGTGGCGCTGCGACTGGGGTGTATCAGAACTCGCCCGGCCGATCACGGCGTCTCTTGGCAGCTTTGCGCAGGCCTCGGCCCAGTCCATCATCGGCTCTTGGTCGTGGATGAGGTGGTCGTTCTGGATCGAGAGTTCGTCGGGAGGGATGCCAAGGCGGTCGCCGACGGCGTCGAGGAGGGCGTTTCGGGCCTGCAGGGCGGCCTCGATGATCGCGGGCGCCGTGTTGTGGCTGGTCATGCTGCCGCCGGAGCCGGGCCCCGGGGGCAAGGAGGAATGGCCGATGCGCACATTGACCCGTTCGAGCCCGCAGCCGAGGCGATCTGCGGCGAGCACGCCGGCGACGGTCCGCATTCCGGTGCCGATGTCCTGCGTGCCCGTGCGGACTTCGACTGAGCCATCACGATTGACGATCACCTCGGCCTCGGCCTGGCGGGGGAAGCGGGGCCAGTCCGTCGTGCCGAGCCCGAATCCTCGGCGGATGGCTCCGCCGGACCCGTTGGGCCGACGCTGGTTCCAGCCGATGAGCCTGGCTCCAGTTCGGATCATGTCGCGCCGGTCGTCGCTTCGTTCGAGTCTCAGGCGCATCTCAACGGGGTCGAGCCCGCAGGCCGCGCAGATTTCGTCGAGCATCAGTTCTTCGGCGAACTTTCCCTGAGGCCAGCCGGGGGCTCGAAAGGGTCGGGGCGCGCCGGCGTTGAGCTGGACGTCCTCGCTGGTCTTCTGGATTCGGCCCAGGTCGTAGTGGTTGCTGGGGATGGCGCACCCGCCGCCTCCGCGTGCGACGCCCACGCCGCCCCACGTGTGGATGTGTCCGCCGAGCACGGTGCCGTCGGCCTGGAATCCGATGCGCACGCGAGCGCGGCTCGAGGGGCGATTCCCGGTGTCGAGGTGGTCTTCATCGCGGTCGGTGAAGCAGGAGACCGGGCGTCGGTACTTGGCGGACATCCTCGCGGCGATGGCGCCCTCTCTCCCCGCGCCGTTGAGCTTGCTGCCGAATCCACCGCCGACGTACTCGCAGTGGATCTCGCAGGCGGCCCTGGGAAGGCCGAATTGATCTTCGATTCCGTCGGCCGCGGCGCTGGTGCCCTGTGTGGAGGAGAACAACTCCGCGCGGTCGCCGTGGTGGATGGCCATACCGCCGTGGGTCTCGAGGGGCGAGTGGGTCTGGACGGGCGTTTCGTAGGTGGCATCGAGCACGTGCTGAGCACGTTCGAGCAGCTGCGCGATGTCGCCCTGGGTCTGTGGCGGCTCTCCCGCGGCCTGCTCGATCTCCACGGAGCAGGGGCCGGGTGTCCATCGGGCGTCGAGGGCGCGCATGGCCCGGCGGAGCGCGGTCTTGGACTCGGCGACGATGTGGCCGACTGGTTGGCCGTGGTAGCGGCCCTCATCGCGCTCGATCTCGACTTCGAGCACGCCGGGAACGGCGCGGGCCGCCGCTTCGTCGCGTGCGGCCAGTTGTCCGGACCCGACGGGGCAACGGACAAACCCAACGAAGAGGCAGTCGGCTGGGTACATGTCGCGGGCGTACTTCGCGGCGCCCGTGACCTTGGCGACAGCGTCGAGGCGGGAGGCGTCGTCGGCCAGCGAGGCGCCCCGGTTCATGGGCCTGTTGCGCGTCGGCATGTCGGTGGGTGTGTGATCACGCATCGGGCGCCTCCGAATCCATGAGCGGCGACTGTCCAGAGGCGTCAAGGACCGCATTGAAGACGTTCGTGTAGGTGCCGCAGCGGCAGATGTTGCCCGCGAGTCCCTTCTTGATCTGATCGAGGGTGGGCCTTGGATTCGCACCCAGGAGCGCCTTGCTGGCCAGGATCAGGCCGGGGGTGCAATACCCGCATTGCAGGGCGTCGTGGCGGATGAACGACTCCTGGATTGGATCGAGTGACCCCGGGCGAGCCAATCCCTCGATGGTCGTCACGCGGCTGCCCTGCGCGTCGTAGGCGAGCATCATGCAGGAATTGACGAGTCGCCCATCGATCAGAACGCTGCACGTCCCGCAAGCGGCCCGATCGCAGACTTCCTTGGTGCCGGTGAGGCCAGCGTGCCAACGAAGGGCCTCCATGAGCGTGGTCGCGGGATCGATGGTGAGGCGTCGATCCGACCCGTTGACGTTCAGGGTGATCTCGATCGGCCCGGGTCCGGAGAGGGTCGTGGGCGCGCTGGAGGGCTGGGCAGCGTCGGCGCGCTCGGCCTGGGCCTGCACCGCGGCCGCGGCGGCTGAGACGCCCATCGTCTGAAGGAACGACCGCCGGGAGACCTGTCCGCGGGGTGGCGGATCTGGCGTCATGGTCATGCTGCACCTCCGACTCGATCCTGAGAGGGTACCGACTCGGGTCGTCGTCGGGGGCGTTGCGGCGCGAAACTCGGCGATGTGAAAGTGGGTGGCGGGCCTGTGGAGAGTTGCCGCCGTCGCCACCGGGAGGTATACCTCCGGGCGATGCACAAACGAAACATGAAGGTCGGGTTGTGGTCAGCCGCATTGATCGCGGGCGGGCTCGGCGGGTGCGCCCGGATGTGGCCCGAGTCTCGACCGTACCCGCGTCCGGCAAGGGCCCCGCTGGTCGAGGCGAGGGCTCGATATGCCGAGAAGTACCCGATCGAGAACCGCGCGCGACCCGTTCGCATTGACGGTGATCATGGGGAGTGGGCGTATGAGACCGTCGCGCTGGCGGATGCAGACTACGTGTACATCCGGTTCGGCATGGAGGGCGCGCCGGCAACGCTGCAGTCCAACCGCGAATCGCTCACGCTGTGGCTGGATCTCGACGGCTCGGCCTTGTCTGGCGACCCGGGAATCGGCGGCATGGAGGGGCTCGGCGTCGATCTGGAGGTTCAGTTCTCTCCTCGCAGCGCCCAGACCGGTGAGTTGCGATCGGGCGTGGCCTGCCGCGTTCACCATCGCGATGGATCGGTGACGGCGATCTCGCATGGCGATGCGGACTTGTTCTTCGCGCCGACGTACGCCTCGGAGAACTACGAGCTGAGGCTATCGCGCCACGTCGATGCGATTGACGAATGGACGCCGTCTGAGGCCATCCGCGCGGCCGATGCGGTGACCCCCGCCCAGCCCGTGCTTGGGTCCGCCGTGGTCAGGGGCGCGGGACGGTTCGTGCTTGTTGATTCCGCGGGCGATGAGATCGGGAGGTCCGATCCGTTCTCGTTTGACCTGCCTCCGCGTGGCGGGCACGCGCCCGTGTCGGCCTTCTTGGTGCCGTCGCACCGGATCGATGCGATTCGGGTGGTCTCGTACAACGTGCTCCACGCGTCGCCGGTGGAGAATCCCGCCCCGTTCGTACGCGTCATCCATGCGCTCGATCCGGACGTGCTTTTGCTGCAGGAATGGGACCGCCAGGACGCAGCCCAGATCGAGGCGTGGTTTGAGGAGCACATCGGCGGCGCCTGGACCGTGGTGTCCACGCCCGGCACAAACGTGGCGATCGCGTCGCCGCACGCCATCCTCGTGCCGGACGTCGATCCGCGCGAGCTGGATGGCCGGCCCGTCCGGTATGCGGGAGCGATCGTGCGGACGCCACTTCGCGACACGGCCGTCGCGAGCGTGCATCTCAAGTGCTGTGGGAGTGCGGGCAGCGAGGAGGACCTTCGCCGGATCGCCGAGGCCGCGGTGGTCTCGGAGGCGTTTGCGGGTTTGGCATCGGAGCGGTCGATGCTGCGCGCAATCGGGGGCGACTTCAATCTGGTGGGGACGCGCCAGCCGCTGGACGAGATCCGCCGCGCGTGCGACGGCGACGGCTCCGACATGGCGACGACCGAGCCCACGGTGCTGGGCGATCGAGCGATCTATACGTGGTCGGACAGCGCGAGCCCCTTCTCGCCGGGCAGGCTCGACTGCGTGGTGTATGGCGACTCGACCGCGGAGGTCGCGAGCGCGTTCGTGCTGGATACGCGCAGGCTGGCTGACGAAGCGCTCAAGAGCGCAGGCCTGGAGCGAGGGGATTCGGGGGCGAGCGATCACATGCCGGTGGTGATCGACCTCCTGCCTCGCTAAGAACCGTTCTCCCGCGCTGAGATTCCCCAGAATCGAGCCCAGTTCGCCCAAGCGAATGCCTCGATTTCGGCGTCGCTCCATCCGCGATCGTTCAGGGCCTCTGCGATGCGTGGGAGGTCCGACGGCGAACCGATCCCCCGGGGTAGGTCCGCGGCGGTGATCCCGCCGTCCATGTCCGACCCCAGTCCGACACCGCGCCGATGTCCCATGACGGACGCGACGTGCTCGATGTGGGCAACGAGCTCATCGATGCCGGGACGGTCGGAAGCGCCCAGCGGGAATCTCAAGAAGTTCCGCACGAGGTTGATGCCGACCATGCCCCCCCGTCGCCCGATCTCCGCGATGGTCTCATCTGCGATGTGTCGCTGCCAGTCGGGATTGTGTCGGCCACCAAGAAGGGACCGAGCGTTTGAGTGCGACGCGACCACCGGCTTGTTCGAGAGGGTGAGCAGTTCGTCGGTGGCCTGCTGGGAGAGGTGTGTCAGGTCGTGGACGATGCCGAGGGCGTCCATGCGCGAGACGAGTTCGCGACCGAGCGAGGTCAGGCCACCGGCGCCTCCGTTGCCCGCAGCGTACCTCGAGCCGCGCCACCACGAGAGGCCGATGGCGATGACGCCCGAGTCGACCCAATCGGAGAGCTGATCGGGCGCCTCGATCGGATCGGCACCTTCCATGAGGATGCCAAGGCACAAACGTGAGTGAGACGTTGGTGTGGAATCATCTTGCCCGCCCCGCTTGGACAGCAGACGAATGGAGCCCGCCTCGGCCCACGCCTGGTACAGGCGGAGCTGGCGCATGCCGACCCGCCACGCCCCTGGCGCATCGTCGGGCGCGTAGGCGTACGGCTCGCGCCGCGGATCCGGCATGAAGCCGTCACTCGCTCGCTCCGTGAAGATCGTGCCAAGGCAGGCCCGCACCCCGCCGTCGGCGAGCGAGGGGAGCGTGACGGCCGCGGGAAGGAGTCGGCCTCGGCAGGCGTCGATTCCCGCGTGCATGTCCCGCCCCAGTTCGACGAGGTATGCCAGATCGAGGTGGCCATCGAACCATCGCATCGGGGATGCTACGAGCCGGGGCTCTGTGGTACGCTGGAGCCATGGGCCAGCCCTCCTCGGATCGCGTGTGGTGTCCCAAGTGCCTGGTGGCCATGGAGTGCCTCAAGCTCGGCCGCGTGAGTGTGGATCGCTGCGCCCGGTGCGGCGGGTTGTGGCTGGATGCCGGAGAGTTGTCCTATCTGGTTGCCGACAGGGACGTACCCAAACGCTCGATCCGCGCTGCGGACGGCGGCCCCGCGAAGGACCAGCGTCTCCCGAACGCTCTCGGGCAGATGATCTGTCCGCGCGACAAGTCTCCGATGGACGTGCGGTCGGACGCCCGGCAGTCGCATGTTGAGTACGAGGTGTGCCCGTCGTGCGGCGGCGTGTTCCTCGACCCGGGCGAGTTGACGGACCTGAACGAGTTCACGCTCAAAGAACGTCTCTCGACGGTGCTCGGGCGCGGTTGACCCGACTCGTCTCGGCCGTCACGGGCCGGCACCGGATCCTTCGGGGCGGTGGCGCCGTTCGGCGAGCAGCGCGCTGGGGCGGGGGCCCTCGCGCTTTCGGGGTCGTGCCCGCTCGATAACTTCCATGGCTTCATCGATGGAGTCGGTAAAGGTGACGTACCGGGCGTCTTCGGGCGAGATGGTTCCAGCCTGAACCATCGGGCCGCGAATGAACTCCATCAGGGGTCGCCAGTATTCGGTTCCCATCACGATGATGGGAAACGATTCGATCTTGCGGGTCTGGATGAGTGTGGCCGTCTCGAAGACCTCGTCGAGCGTCCCGAATCCGCCGGGCATGACGACGAACGCGACCGAGTACTTCACGAGCATGACCTTGCGCACGAAAAAGTACTTGAACTCGACGAACCGGTCGAGGTAGGGATTGGGCTGCTGCTCGGCGGGGAGCCGGATGTTGCAGCCGATCGATCTGCCCTTCACGTCGTGGGCGCCGCGGTTGGCGGCTTCCATGATTCCGGGCCCGCCGCCGGTCATCACGGTCAGGCCGGCGCGGGCGATTCGGGCGCCCATCTCCCGGGCGAGGCCGTAGTGGGGGTGGTCCTCGTGGAACCTCGCCGAACCGAAGACGGTCACGCAGGGTCCCACGAAGTGGAGTCTGCGGAAGCCGCGGATGAACTCGCCCGAGATCCGGAGGACCCGGAGGAACTCACCGACGCGCGAGCGCGGCCCTTCGAGGAAGGGCTTCTCAACGGTGCTGTGCGCCCGCCGCGGCCATTCGGAAGATGCCTCGGGCCGATCGTTCATCAAGGGGCGAGTTTACGCAGCACGACGGCGGACCAAGACGGGGTCATCCGGAGGGTCGGCTCCGGGCACCTTCGGCGCCCTGTTGGATGCGCTTTTCCCTCAGCGCGGAGCACATGCGATACCCGTCGCGCACTTTGGCGAACTTGCCGCGATTTGAGAACATGTACACCATCACGCCCTCGCGGATCCAGAACACCACGCCGCACTTCTTGATCCGGTAGTACCAGCGGGGCAGCACCGGGAGAATGAGCAGGGGAAGCCCGAGCGAGACGAGCGAAAACAGCAGGACAAAGACCATCAAGATGCGCAGAGGAAGCTCGGAAGGGAGGAAGATTACGCCGCTATTGACGTCGGCGAGGAATCCGTCCTGGTAGATGAGGCCGTCGAGCGCTCCGATCCTCAGGGATGCCACGCGACGTTCGGTGACGCATCCGAAGCTCAGTTGGCCCAGGCCAAAGAACCCCTGCACGCCAAGGTACTCGGCGAAGTAGATCTGCTCGTCGGGGGGGACGAACTGGCGGAACAGTTGCGCCGTCGCCTTCTTGTCGCCGTCGACGCTCCTTCGGATGAGCGAGGAGCGCTCGGTCGGGGTCGCGGCGGGCTCGGAGGCGGCGGTCGTCATCCCCGTCCTCCTTCAAGGAACCGGCGCATTAGCCTGGTGAGGCGTCCGGGCTTGCCTGGCCGCCTCCATTCATCGGGATCCAATTCCGTGCGGGGCGTGTCGATCGGGCTGGGCCCGGTTGGAGAGCCGGCGGTGGTCGGGGCCGAGCGGCTGACGCCGAGTAGTCCGGCGACGCCTCGCGCGAGCGTCGCGATATGGGCCTGGACTGGCGGGGAGATGGCGTCGAGCCAGTGCTGGGTCGCCAGCAGGTACTCCAGCGAGCCGCTTGGCGCCACATCCTCGATCCTAAAGGGCAGGATCGCCTTGCCCTTGCTCACCGCCCGTTCGATCTCCCGCTTGATCTGCGCCGAGGCGTTGGCGCGGGTGGAGAACACGAGCACCACGATTCGGGCCCGGTTGATCGCGTCGATGATCGACTCGAGCCAGTCCGCCCCGGGCAGGATGTCCCTGGGCGCGATCCAGCATCGGATGCGTTCCGCTTCGAGTCCCGCGCACACGGCATCGGCGACGGGCTTGTCGTCGGACGCGTACGAGATGAACACGTCGTGGTCCGGGCCCGGAGTCGTCATGCGTCGATGACCTCGTCCTCGCCAAGCAGGGCGTCGACCGCCATCGCCAGCAGGCCGAGCACAGCGGCGGCGACCCACATGTAGTACCCCCAGCGGATGGATCGGAAGAACCCCGGCTGAACGAGCAGGCCGATCAGCAGGATGCCCACGAGCGACGCGCCGATGACCGAGGCGCACCACACCATCGCCATCCGACGGGAACGGCTGAAGAGCATCAGCGTGCCGATGCACCACGCGAACATGATGGCCACGTGCGAGCCCGCGAGCATCGTCTCGAGGAAGGGCCGCTCGATGAACAGGACGGGCAGGCTCAGATTCATGCCAAGCAGAAAGGCGATCACCGACCGCTCGGGGTCGCCGGGTGTGAGCCACGACACGATCATCATCAGCCACGCGACCGACATGAGCACGACTGATGGGCGGTACGCCATGGGCCGATCCCCGGATCAGATGGCAACGGTCGCGGGATGCTCCGCGACATCGATGCGCGCCGCCGTCTTCTCGAGGACCTCATCGACCGTCACGCCCGGCGCGAGCTCCGTCAGCCGGAACCGACCGAGATCCCAGTCCATCCGCAGCACGCACAGGTCGGTGATCACCATTCCCACACAGGCCTTGCCCGTCAGCGGCAGCGAGCACTCCCTGACGATCTTGGGATCGCCTTTGCGGCTCACGTGCTCCATCATGACGATCACGCGCCGTACTCCGGCGACGAGGTCCATGGCGCCGCCCATGCCCTTGACCATCTTCCCGGGCACCATCCAGTTGGCGATGTCCCCCGTCTCGCTGACCTCCATTGCGCCGAGGATGCACATGTCGATGTGGCCGCCCCGGATCATCGCGAAGCTGTCCGAACTCGAGAAGTAGCTCGCGCCGGTGCGCGCGGTGATGGTCTGCTTGCCGGCATTGATCAGGTCGGCATCGACCTCGGCCTCGGCCGGGAAGGGCCCGATGCCCAGCAGGCCGTTCTCGGATTGGAGCCAGACGTCCATCCCGGTCGGGATGTGGTTGGCGACGAGTGTGGGCATCCCGATTCCCAGGTTGACCACGAAACCATCGCGAAGTTCCTTCGCGGCACGCTGAGCGATCTGATCACGTGAGAGAGGCATGCGCGAAGGATACGATGTCGCGGCGCTGTCCGCAGCGCCCTTCTCTCACACTCGCCACGCGGGGATCGCAATGGATCAGACCACGGATGTGCTCTACGTCGGGTGCGGCCGGACGATCATCGCTCTGGACCGATTCAGCGGGCGGCCTCTGTGGCGGCGCAAGCTTCCGCGGGTGTTCGGCGGTCTTGTGACCATCCTCTCGACGGACCGCGAGGTGTACGTGGGCCGGGGTGGATACGTGTACTGCTTCGACGCGCAGTCCGGTGAGCCGCTGTGGGAGCGGGGGCTCGCCGCGGGAAGCGGCACCGTGATGATGACCGCGCCGGGGCTGGGGGCGGACCAGTCCGCGGCGGTGGAGATGGTCGCCCAGCAGCAGCAGGCCGCTGCGGCGGGGGCGGCTGCGATCGCGGCGTCCAGCGCCGCCGCGCACTGACACCTACTGGGTGCGCACTTCCACGTCGTACCGCACGACTCCGGCCGAGCCCGGCGGCAGATTGCCGGCGCTCAGAATCACGTCCCGCTGCTGGTCTGCCTCGAACTCCTCAACCGTCTCGATCGTTCGGCTCTGGCCACCCGTGTCCAGAGTCACGATGATGCGGAGGCTGCGCGCGGGGCCTGGGTTCTTCACGGGCACGCGGATCAGTGTCGCCGCCGCGCCGTACCGCTGGGCCTCTGGAGAGTCCGGCGCCGCGAAGAAAATCTCGTGCGCTCCGATTTCGGGCGCCGGGCCGGCGCGGGTGGAGAGCACGGCGAAGATTGCCCCGATGGCGACGACCAGCACGATGAGTCCGACGAGATTGCGCGCCGAGGAAGCGCCGCGACGACAGACGGCCCGCGAGTTCGCCGGCGCTCCAATCACGACTGCACGGTCCGCTGCTCGATGCGTTTCTCGCTGACGGTTCGAACGATCCGGTCGACAAAGGCCCCCGGGGTGTGGACCGAATCGGGGGGGATTTCGCCGAGTCCGACGAGCTCCTCGACCTCTGCGACGACGAAGGCCGCGGCTGTTGCCATCATGGGGCTGAAGTTCCGTGCCGTCTTTCGGTATACGAGGTTGCCGAACGGGTCCGCACGAAACGCCTTGACCAGCGAGAGGTCGGCGTAGAGGCCGGTCTCAAGCACGTACTCCCGCTCGATAGCGGCCTCATGGTTGACGCGGGCCCTGCTCAATGGGGGCGCAAATGACCCTGAAGGCTTGCCCTGGGCGACCATCGTGCCGGCTCCGCTGGGCGTGTAGAACGCCGGGATGCCGGCCCCGCCGGCCCGGATTCGCTCTGCGAGCGTCCCCTGAGGATTGAACTCGACCTCCAACTGCCCGGAGAGGTATTGCTTTTCGAACGTGTCGTTCTCGCCGACGTAACTCGACACCATCTTGCGAATCTGGCGGGTCTGGAGCAGGAGGCCAAGTCCCCAGTCATCCACGCCGGCGTTGTTGGAGACGCAGGTCATCTCCTTCACGCCGGTGTCTCGGAGCGCGATGATCAGTTGCTCGGGGATGCCGCACAGGCCGAATCCGCCGACCATGACCGTGCATCCGTCGTAGAGGATGCCCCGGTCTCTCAGGTCCGCGAGCGCTTGGCGGCAGTCGCCGACGACCTTGTTCTTCATGGCTCCTCCGATGCTCGGACCATCACGAAGACGGTGAATCGACCGTCGGGTCCGGGTCTCGCGACTGCCGGCCACACCTCGAACTTGTCAACCTCCCGGCCGACCAATGACTCGAGTCGAGTCAGGCCGCGATCCACGGCGAGCTTTCTCGCGGCCCGCAGGCTCTCTGCCGTCGCCTGGGCCGTCACTCCGACCTGACCATTCTCGTGCAATGGCTCGCTGGTCCACCATGTGGGGGGTGTGTCGGTCTCGCCCGTGGAGGCGGCCTGGGGCGGCGTCGAGCCGCCGTCGGACGCGACGGCGACGGGGGGGGAAAT
Source organism: Phycisphaeraceae bacterium (assembly GCA_020639195.1). Lineage (GTDB taxonomy): Bacteria > Planctomycetota > Phycisphaerae > Phycisphaerales > UBA1924 > JACKHB01. Next base: position 496,473 of record JACKHB010000003.1, read on the forward strand.
CGTCAGCTCGCCTCCGCCGGTGACCTCGGGCTCATCCGGCGCCGAGTCGTCGTCGGAGCGCGTGGGTTCGGACGGGTCGGGTCGGCTCGGCGTGAGTGAACCCCGGCTCGAATCGTCGGACTCGGCGACCGTCGAGGCACCGCCTCTCGATCCCGAGCAGCCAACGACACCTGCCGCGAGCACGGCGATCAGGAACCAATGGGTCAGTCTCATGGCGGCCCAGTCTAGTCGAGGACGAGGCGGTCTCGATTGGGCCGCGTCGAACTCACGCTTTGTGCGGCGTCTCGGCGGAGCGCGTGATAAGCGCGACCTCGTCTGGCAGGCTCTCGGCAACTCGGGTGACCACGTCGCCCTCGAGCTTGCGGGCAAAGAGCGATCGCTTGGTCTTGCCCATGATGAGGGTGTCGCACCCAAAGGTGACCGTGTAGTCCAGAATTTCCTCGGCGATGTTGGCGCTCGTGAGGTAGATCGGCACGAACGGAACACCCGCCTCGCGCGCCAGGACGGCCGTGGTTCCCAGGACTTCCTGGGCGATGGGGTCCTCTTCGATCCGCGGGACTCGGCCCGGAATGACGTCCATGATTCGCAGCGTGCGCACGTACATGGCGAAGAGCGTCGCGCCGCGTCGGCGGGCCAGGTCGATCGCGAATTCCGACTGGTATCGTCCCCTCGCGGCGAGCATGATGCGGGGCTTGGAGGCGTCGATCTCGGGCTCGCGTGAGACCTCCGCGAGCCAGCCCGCGGCGGGCGTTTCGAGGGGCGCCGGGTGGGTACGACGCCGATGGGCGATGGCGCCACGCGAGAGCAGCACGGCAGCCACGATGCCCCCCGCGAAGATCGTGGCTCGGTACGTCGTCGCGATGATGGTCACGGTGATCGCGAGCATGAGGAGGGCGAGCACACGAAAGCCCATTCGGTGAAGGGGCTTGAGGTCGAGTTCCTTGTTCAGCGCGGAGCTGACCACTGTGACGGTGATGGCGCCGCATACGCCGAGCACGTAGAGCTCAGCGAGGCGTTCGGGCCTGCGCTCGACCAGGATCACTCCCGCGGACATCACGCAGGCGACGATCAGAGAGATCCACGGGACGCCTGAGTAGTTCAGCCGGGCCAGTGGCCGCGGGAGCTCGCGGTCCTGCGCCATGGCGAACTGGACCGACACCATGGCCATCACCGCGGTATTGGTGGCGCTGAGCAGCAGCAGGGCGAACACCACGCCGGAGATCCGGCCCACGATCATGCCGATGTGCGCGCCGAACGTGTCGGAGGCCGCGGTCTCCGCGATCACCACCATCGCGGTGTTCTTGATCTCTTCGACTCTTCTGGCGGCCTCTGGCGCGAGGGTTGCGACGTCCGCCTCGCGCAGCGGCGAGACCACGTCCTGGAGCTCTGTCATCCGGGCCGCCATGCCGGTGAGCACGAGGCCGAACAGCAGATTCAGGACCACGACCTCGGCCAGCACGGGCCAGATGGTCTTCCGAGCCGTGCCGATCACCGGTTTGCGCATCAGGCCCGTCATGTTGGCGACGGCCTCGATGCCGGCGAGCGCGAGCACGATTTGCGTGAAGTCTCTCCATCGCGGCCAGGCGCCCGAAGCGGGGCTGAGCGACACGTGGGAGAGGCCCTGGGGTATGTACCGGAGGCACATCACGCCGATGATGGCAGACAGGACCAGAGCAGCGAACGCGATGATCAGCGCGAGCGTCCCGGCGCTGCGCGCGCCGAACCAGTTGACGATTCCGATCAGGCCGAGCGTGATCAGCGAGATCACCACCAGCCACGTGCCGTCGGGCACTCCCACGTAGTGCATCGCTTCCACGACCGAGATGGCCGCGGTGATCAGGTACCCGCACAAGAGCAGGGTCGCGCCGATTACCGAGAGGACCGGATGGATGGGTCGTGCGGCGCTGTATACCCCTCCGCCGTCGGGGAAGAGCCCGCAGATCCGCGTGTACGCCCACGACACGAGCGCCATGAGCAGGCCAATAGCCAGCAGGAAGAAGACGGACTCGGAGCCTGTAAAGAAGAACGCCAGACCCAGGACGTAGAGACGGCTCGTGCCCCAGTCCCCGTAGAGCAGAGGGCCGGCATGGAACCAGCCAAGCGTGCGCGGCCTGCTCTCAGAGACGATCATGCCGCGAAGGGCCCTCGGTCACCCCGATGCACTCACCCGTGCCTCGGGGCGCGGAGGGCGAGTATACGTGGGGATGATCCCGAGTCCCGCACCTGACCCGAACCGTCCGCGTCGGGGTGCGTATCGGCAGGTGGCGGCACTCGGCCGCGTCCGTCGCGTTGACAGGTCCCGGGCCATCCCGTAGCGTTGCCCTCGTTTTGGGACTCAACACGCCACACGCGCGGGCCGATGCTCTTGAAAGGATCGTCCTGCGAGATGAGTCAGACCCTGGGAATGGCGGATCTGGAACACGAGCGTGATCCCGGCAAGACCGTGCCCCTGGCGGGCGCGTCCGGACCGACTCCATCTCAACCGGTCCCGTCGGTGGAGCAACTCGAGCGGCAATTCGAGCAGGCTGCCAAAGAGGGGACCAACCTCGATACGCTTATCGGTCGGCTCGTCATTGATACGGGGCTGGCGACCAACGAGGAAGTGCAACACTGCATCGAGAAGTCTCGCGCGGCCGAGGCGGGGCATCGCTCGCTCGCTCAGGCACTGGTGGACAATGACTTCGTCACCCGCCGCCAGATCGCTCGCCTCAAGCAGATCGTCGAGGCCGAGCGGTCGAGCCAGACGATCCCCGGATACAGGCTCTTGGGCAAGCTGGGCGCCGGGGCGATGGCAACCGTCTTCAAGGCCAAGCAACTGAGTTTGGACCGCGAGGTCGCCATTAAGATTCTGCCGCGAAAGTTCAGCCAGAATCCGCAATTTGTGGAGCGGTTCTATGCCGAAGGGCGTGCGGCCGCGGCGCTGAATCACCCGAATATCGTGCAGGCCTACGACGTCGGCAAGGCGGGTGAGTACCACTACTTCGTGATGGAATACGTGGACGGAAGAACCGTCTACGACGACATCGTCAAGCACAAGCGCTACAGCGAGTCAGAGGCCGTGGAGATCGCGATTCAGTCCGCGGAGGCCCTGCTTCACGCTCACGCCCGGGGGCTGATCCACCGCGACATCAAGCCCAAGAACATCATGATCAACCGCGACGGCGTGGTGAAGGTCGCCGACCTTGGTCTGGCCCGGGCGATCACCGACAAAGAGGCCGCGGAGGCCGAGTCGGGAAAGGCGTTTGGCACTCCTTACTACATCAGCCCCGAGCAGATTCGAGGTGAGCTGACCGTCGGCCCTCCGGCCGATATCTATTCCCTGGGCGCCACCTTGTACCACATGCTGACGGGAAACGTTCCCTTCGATGGCAAGAACCCGTCGAGCGTGATGCACAAGCACCTCAAGTCCGACCTTGTGCCGCCGGACCATGTCAACGCGAAGCTGAGCGCGGGGGTGAGCGAGGTCATCGAGATGATGATGGCCAAGCAGCCATCCAACCGGTATCAGAACTGCAAGGATTTGCTGGTCGATTTGCGGGCGGTGCGGGCTGGGGAGATTCCGCCCCTGGCCCATCGGGAGACATTCGACGCCGCGGCGCTCGCGAGCGTCGCCGAGGCCGAGGCGTCCGCCCCGGCCGAGCTGAAGGTCGTCGAGACCGAGCGGCGTCAGGGCGGAGCGCTGCAGGACCCGCTCTTCATCGCCCTGTTGGCCACACTTGGCCTGAGCGTGGTCGCCAACATCATTCTCCTGCTGACCCGGGGCGGATGACCCACGAATCCAACGCTTTCCGCTTGCCCGCAGCCCTTCCGGCGTTTACCTTTTCGTCGGTTGGCCCTCCGGGGTCGTCAGGGGTTACCGCGTTGATCAGACCGGTCCGGTTGATGATGCATGCACTTCCCAAGAAGTGGATGCGCCCGTTCCCGGCCTCATGATCGCGCTCTCGCTTCCATCGTCGCGTCGATTCTGGCGAGTCCCGTTCCCGGGCGGGGACTCGCGTGATGTCTGCCCAGATGCCCGGCAGGAGGCCTGACTATCTCATTTCGAAGGTTCGCGGCCGAAGCACAAGCCGGTCCCATCCGTCGGACCCGCGTCAACCACATGATCCGTATCAGCCCGATTCGGCTGATCGGCCCCGACAACGAGCAGATCGGCGTCATCGAGACACCCGAGGCGCTGCGCATGGCCGTCGAGCACGGGCTTGATCTGGTCGAGGTTGTGCCCGACGCACGCCCCCCGGTGTGCAAGATCATGGACTATGGCAAGCACAAGTACGATCTCTCCAAGAAGGAGCAGAAGTCGCGTGCTTCCAGCCGCCACACGGAGCTCAAGGAGATCCGCCTCGGCCGGACCACGAAGATCGATCCGCACGACGTGCAGATCCGCATCGATCAGGCCCGGCGATTCCTGATAGATGGCCACAAAGTGCAAGTGACCCAGCGCTATCGAGGTCGCGAGATGGCCCATAAGCAGATCGGCATGGAGAATCTCCACAAGTTTGTCGAGGCGCTCGCTGACATCGCTCGCGTGGAGATCGAACCGCGATGGGTCGGTCGCCAGACCAGCCTTGTGCTGGCACCCGACAAGGCCAAGATCGACTCGGTCAAGCGCAAGCGAGACCAGGAGAAGGCGAAGGCGGCTCAGGCCGATGAAGCAGCCGCGGATCAGCCCGCGCAGGCCGATGCGCACGTCCAACAAGGCGAGAAGGCAAAGAAGCCCAGCGGAGATCAGCGGACGCGGAACCCGGTTGATTCCGAGATCGACGCCCTGCTCGGGGGGTGAGTCGCCTATGTGCCCGACGTCAGTCGCTCGACATTGCCCTCGTCGTCGACCGTGCACTGAATGGGCGGCTCAGCCGGGTCTGCCGACGAAAGTGTGACAAGCCAATGCGCGTCAACGCGCTGCGCTGTTGCGGTCATTGAGGCCGAGCCCGGGTCGGGTGCGCCAATACTCAGTCGGGCAAGGTCGATCGCTTGCTCGGAGGAGAGCGGATCGGTCCAGTCGGTCACTGCCGCGCCCGGGTTGACCCGCGCGAGCCAGAGTTGGCTTTCTGCCCGGTCGTCTCCCAACGTCCGCTGACTGGTCCACATCATCAGCGAGCCGTCTGAGTTGAACGCAGGCAGTCCGTCAAATCCCTCGGCGAACGTGATGCGTCGTTTCCGGCGGGTCTCCGGCGGCGTCGCGTATCCATTCTCGGGGTCGAGTTCGATGGCGAAGACGTCGTAGCTGTGGTACTTGCCGCTGCTGGCGTATACCAGGAACTTCCCGGAGGGATGGAAGAACGGCGCCCAATTCACGTATCCGTCGTCGGTGATCGCGTGCTCCGAGATGATACCGGTCGGGCGACCATCGACCATCCTCAGTTCCGCGACAAAGAGCTGGAGCAGGTCGTTGCCCTGGCGGTCTGAGCGATAGCAGATCGACTGGCCGTCGGGGCTGAAGAACGGCCCTCCGTCGTAGCCATCGGCCACCACAAGCGGGACGTGCTGGTTCCGACGCACGTCGTAGACGAAGATGTCCGCGTCGGGCTTCTCGGGATTCTTGTTCGGATCGACGTGTGCGTAGAGGATGAACCGACCGTCGGTGGTGGAGGAGCACTCCGCGTCGTATCCGTCGCGGCTGAACAGCGGTCGCGATTCTGCGGCTCCCTCTGACCCGAGCATCTTGGGCACGAATGCGACAGACACATCCATCGAGCGGGGAAACTGCCAGAGATACTTGCGGTCCTTCACCTGAAACCCGGAGCGGGTGTCCTCCACCTGGCCGTCATTGGTTGAGCCAAACATCACGACTCCGGGCCAACGCGGCACGAACCACCCGCAGGTGTTCGCGCTGCCGGGGTGGCTTACTCGCGTGATCGAGTCCAGCCCCGTGACCTCTCCCGCGTCATTGCGCACGAGGTGGGCGACGTACATCGAGTAGTGGGGGTCTGCTTCCTCGCCCTCGGGTGGCCTGGGGATCGCCTGAAAGATGATCCAGGTCGAATCCGGATTGAAATAGGCCTCGCCAGCCTTGAGGAACCGCGACGCGTCCGTCAGCTGAACGTGGTTTGTCAGTAACGGGGCTTCGAGCGACCTCCAGTCCTGCGCGATACCGCAGGAGCAAGCGGCAGCGACGACCGCGATCGGCACCATTGCTCGCAATGTCCGTCCTCCCTTCCGTGGTGCACCGGACGAGCCCGGCTCCCCGCATACAGGTTATGGCCATTGGAGGCGACTGTCCGCTACAGTGAGTGCGGCATGGAGGCCGCGGAGACCATGACTCAATCTCGTGCCGACTGCCTGCTCGATGGGCTCACCGACCCGCAGCGCGACGCGGTGACCCACGCCGAGGGCCCGCTTCTGGTTCTGGCAGGCCCGGGTTCTGGCAAAACGCGGGTCATCACGCGCCGGATCGCACACCTGATCGTCGGGGGCACCCCCCCGTGGACCATCCTCGCGCTGACGTTTACCAACAAAGCGGCCGGCGAGATGCGGCAACGTGTGGCGGATCTGCTGGGTGACGAGAGCGCGGTGGCCAGAGGCCTCACGGTCTCGACATTTCACGCCCTGTGCGCCCGCCTGCTCCGCCGTTGGGCCGAGGGCATCCCGGGCGCGGGCCTGACGGGCGACTACACCATCTACGACACATCCGATCAGGTCTCGCTGATGAAGCGGGTCATCGCGGAACTCGGGTTGAACACCGGGAACTGGCCGCCGCGTTCGGTCTTGTCCGCGATCGGCAACGCGAAGAACGAGTTGCTGGATCCCGAGGCGTACGGGCAGCAGGCGCACGACTTCTACGGGCGACAGATCGCCAAGCTCTACGGCGCGTACGAGCGGGCCCTGCGGAGCGCCAATGCGGTCGATTTCGACGATCTCCTCGTGCTCACGGCGCGGCTGCTGAGAGACAACGAGGAGGTTCGCGAACAGCTCCGCCATCGGTGGGAGCACGTCCTCATTGATGAGTATCAAGACACGAACCACGCTCAACTGGTCATCGCCCGGCTGATCGCTGGCGAGCGCCGGCAGATGCCGGGCATGCCAGGAGAGTTCATCGAGCCCAACATCTGCGTGGTCGGCGATCCGGATCAATCGATCTATGGGTGGCGTGGTGCGGACCTGTCCAACATCTTGGAGTTTGAGGAGCACTATCCCTCGGCTCGCGTCATCGCGCTGGGTGAGAACTTCCGGTCGACCTCGCCGATCCTTGCGGTCGCCGACGGGCTGATCAGGCGGAATCTGCGGCGGAAACACAAGGAGCTCTTCACCAGCCGGACGGGCGGCGAGCCCGTGGAGGTTGCGCTCGCCCTCGATGAGAGGCACGAGGCCTCGCAGGTCGCGCAGTGGCTGGGAGCCCGCCATGAGGCGGGAACCCCTTGGCGCGAGATGGCGGTCTTCTACCGGACCAATGCGCTCTCCCGGGTCATGGAGGACGAGCTTCGGGCCCGCACGATTCCGTACTCGATCGCCCGGGGCACGGCGTTCTTCGATCGCGAGGAGGTCCGCAGCGCCGTGGCGTATCTCCGTGTGCTGGCCAATCCATCAGATGACGTGTCGCTGGCGAGGATCATCAACACGCCCGCCAGAGCCATCGGCAAGACCACCCTCGCTCGAGTTCAGGAGGCCGCGCAGACCGCCCACGTTCCGGTCCTTCGTGCGATGCGCGAGGGCCTCGCGGCCGATGCCGTCGGGACGCGAGCCGCCCCCGCACTGCGCCGGTTCGTGGATCTGATGGACTCTCTGACCGGGGCGGGCACGTTCATGGGCGAGTCGATCACGGGCTCGCTCGCCGACCTCGTCGAGCGAGTCATCCGAGAGACGGGGTTGGAGGCGATGTACGCGGCCCAGGCCCAGGCGACGGGGGGCGAAACGGACGCCGAGAGGCTTGAGAATCTCTCAGAGCTGGTCTCTTCCGCCGCGGAGTTCGAGGAGCGGTTCGATCCGGAGGCCGATCCATCTCTGAGCGATCCCAAATCGCTGGCGCGGCGGCAAGCCGTGGGCGCGCCGCCACTGCTCGTGATGCTTCGTGCCTATTTGGAGTCGATCGCCCTCGTGGCGGATGCCGACGCGATTGACCCAGCGCAGGGCGCCGTCACCCTCATGACGCTGCACGCCTCGAAGGGGCTCGAGTTCTCTGCGGTCGCCCTGATCGGGCTGGAGGAGGGCCTCCTGCCGCACTCGCGCTCACAGGAGTCGCCCGCCGCCCTCGAAGAAGAGCGCCGTCTCTGCTTCGTGGGGATCACGCGCGCGATGGATCACTTGCGCCTGTCGTGCGCTCGATACCGAACTCATCGCGGATTCTCGGAGCGATCGACTCCCAGCAGGTTCCTCGATGAGCTCGATGAGCCGTCCATAGTACGGGTCGATCTGGCCGATTCCGACGAGTTCATTGGTGACGAGGGGACTGACTTGGACCGTGCGCCCAACGCGCCCGGTGCGACGTCTCCTGCGAGGGGCGCCGCCAGGCTCTTCCCGCCGGGCTGCGCCGTGCGGCATGAGCAGTTCGGCGTCGGCCGCGTCATCGCCGTGATGGCCGGCACCACGCCCCGTGCCCGAGTCGATTTTCGCGATGTCGGGGTGAAGACCCTGGTCCTCGAGTTCGCGCGCCTGAGACGAATCGACCCGTCGGCTTGAGATCACGCCGGCCTGATTCCTCGGTAGAGCTGCTGCAGCCGCTCGGCCTCGGCCCTGCGCGCGTGCTCGAACACGCTTCGGGGGATCCGCCATGCATCGTGCTCGCCGGTGACGCCGGCACAATGATCGGTCAGGCAGCGGTAGAGCAGCTTGAACGCATCGCGAGGCTGTTGCATCAGTTCGAGCGCATCCACGAGCTCCTGGCGCGTCAGGCTCTCCTCGAACAGGTCGATCAGCGAGACAGGGGAAGCTCCTTCTCGCAGGCACGCCACGATTCGGGCATTGCAAAGGTCGTACAGCATCGGACCGGTCCAGCTCAGCCGCTCGATCAGGCTCTGCTTGTCGAGGCGGGCCTCCTGGAAGAACGCGCTGCTCTCTCTGAACAGGGCATATCGGAGTTCAAGAGGCAGCAGCATCTTGATGCCCACGCCATCGAGTTGGAGCAGCTTGTTGTTGAGCAGCGGCCACACGAGGCTGCGCATCCGCTCTGCGTCGCCAGAGATTAGCGTTGGTTCGTCGACCCGGTCGATGACCACCAGCAGTCCCGCGACGCCCAACGGCTCCAGGCATCTGCGCAGCGTCTCAAGAGTCGCGTACCGCGGCTGGTCCGAGTCGTTGACCGGAAGCGCCGCGGCCGAGAGTTCTCGGGGATCGAGCCGTGAGAGCGATTCGATGCGCGAGGCCTCGGTTCGTGGCACGAATCGGACGTGTCGGCCGATGCGGCGCGCAAGCCGTCGCACGCGGGCTCGGTCAAGCACAATGCGCTTGAAGAGAACCACGGCCCAGAGGGCCAAGGCGGCCGACATGCCAAGCGTCCAAGGCAACGTCCAGGCCGCCGCGAGTCCAAACCACGCGATCAGAACGCCCGCCGGAAGCGCCCAGCCGAATGCTGCCAATGCGGTCCACAGCCATCGGCTGCGCGGGGGACCGAGTCGGAGGGCTCGACGCAGCTGGCTCGTGCGGGAGGCCGCACGCCCATTGGTGTCGTAGACCGCCTGTGCGATGAGGAGGTCTATCCGCTGGGCGCGATCGAGGCGTCGGGCTGCCCGGATGGAATCCGCGTCGAACTCGCCGGCCGACTCTTCATCGGATTCGCCGAGCAGGCCGCGGGCGATGCGCCCGATGGCCAGAGAGAGGATCGCATCGAGGTGATCATTGAGGCGAATGCTCTTGAGCGTTGCCTCGATGCTCTTTGAGCCCGATCTGCCGTGGAGATGATCCAGGAATCGATTCAGGTCGTCGTAGGGGAGCAGCAGGATTCGCTCTGACGGTTGCACGGCGTTGTGGCGGGCGACGCTCTGGGCGATCTGGAGCCGGATGGCTGTCTTGCCGCTTCCCTTCTCTCCAAAGACCACGGCACTTGCGGGGTGAGCGACCTGTCCGAGGATCTTCTCGAAGTCCGAGTGCACCGCGTCGGGGGCGTTGGACATGCGCGCAAATACACCGTCGTGCCGCGCTTCTTCCCCCCGAAACGGGTTGTCCGAAATGCCCCAGTGAGCGAGGAACTGCGTCAAGTTCATGCGTGCCCTCCGATCCCTGCAGGATCGGTCCGGGGCTAATGATCGACCCGCACTCCCAGTCTTGGCGAGATCTCTTCGATCAGGCGTCGAAGTGTGGCCTGGTCCTTGGCCTCGGCGTTGAGCCGGAGGAGAGGCTCAGTGTTGCTCTTGCGCACGTTGCACCACCACCCGCCGCTGGCGAACGAATCCACGGTCACGCCGTCGAGTTCGTCCGTTCGAGACCGTCCATTCGTGAACGCCCCGCGCAGCTCGGCCAGGGTGCGATCCTTGTCCTCGTTTTCGAAGTTGATCTCGCCGCTCTGGGCGTACCTCGCCATCGGGCGGACGAGTTGGCTCATCGTCCGCTTGGTCCGAGCAAGGATCGTCAGCACGGTGCACATGGCGATCGCGCCGGAATCGGCGTTGAAGTTGTCTCGGAAGTAGAAGTGTCCGCTGAGCTCGCCGCCGAAGATCGCATTGTGCTCGCTCATCGCGGCCTTCATGAACACGTGCCCGACGCGTCCTCGGATCGGCGTGCCTCCTCCGGCCTTCACTTCTTCTTCGACCGCGCGGCTCGACCGCAGGTCATAGACCACCGCCGAACCGGGGCTGTCCTTGAGAAAGTGCCTCGCCAAGAGCGCGGTGAGATGATCGCAGCCGACGATGCCTCCCTTCTCGTCAACGACGACGCAGCGATCCGCATCCCCGTCAAAGCAGATTCCGAGGTCCGCCTGCTCCCGGATCACTGCCTCTCGCAGCATCTGGAGGTTTGAGGACACCAGAGGATTGGGCTCGTGCGCGAACGTGCCGCGAGAGTTCTCGAAGTTGAGCTCGATGATCGTCAGGCCCTTGATGTCGTCGCCGTTCCTTCCAAAGACCCGGGGACACATGGTGCCGGCCATGCCGTTGGACGCGTCGACGACGACCTTCAGGCGTCGACCGTTCAGATCGAGGAATGCGCGCACGTGCGCGATGTACGCATCCCACAGGTCCCTGCCCTCGACTCGGCCCTTCGTGCCGGTCTGCGGGAGGGACGGATCCGCCATCGCGGCGTACTTTCGCACCTCTCCGAGCCCCGTTGCCTCTCCGACCGGCTTGGCGAGCCGCTTGGAAATCTTGAACCCGTTGTACTGGGGCGGGTTGTGGCTGGCCGTGACCATAATCCCACCCGCGCAGTCGAGATGGTTGATGGCAAAGTACAGAAAAGGGGTGTCAATCAATCCGACATCGATCACATTGGCGCCGTACGCGGTGAGTCCGGCAATCAATTGCTTGGCAAGCTGCGGGCTGCTCTTGCGCATGTCCCTGCCCACCAGCACGTTGCGCATCATGGGACTGGTGTGCCCGCCTGCCTGGGCATCCTCGATCAGGTGGCGGCCAGCGCCGAAGCCGATCTGCCACGCCATCTTGTCGTCGAGAAGATCCGGGTAGACCCCCCGGATGTCGTATGCCTTAAAGACCCGTCCGAGCATTCCGAGGATCCCTCCTGAGAAGCCACCGCACCACGAGGCTGCAGGATAGGTCGGGCGCCCCATCGGCGTGTGATTTGTTTATATTTTACTCGGTATACGAATGGTGATCAACGTGGGGCGAAACTCCTGGCGGCAACGCCGCGAGAAACGCCCTTCCGTAGCCGGTCGTGGTGAGCCGGGGATCCAGCACGACAACGCGGCCGGCGTCGCTCCCGGACCGGATGAGACGTCCGAAGCCCTGCTTGAATCGCAGGATGGCCCTGGGAAGCGAGTCCTCACGGAAAGGATCTCCCCCGCGCGCCCGAATCGCATCCAGCCGGGCCTCCGTCAGGGGTCGGTCCGGCGGCTCGAACGGCAGACGCGTGATGATGACATTGCGGAGCGCGTGGCCCCGCACGTCTACACCCTGCCAGAACGAACTTGTTCCCATGAGCACCGCGTGTTCGGATTCCCGAAATCGCTCGATCAGCAAGCGCCGTGCTCCGTCGCGACCCTGGACGAGCATGGACAGGCCGAGCCGGTCGAGATCGGGCTCGATCAGGTCGGCTACGCGCTTGAGCATCGCGTAACTGGTGAACAAGACAAACGCACCGCCGGCCGTCTCGCCCACGTGCCGAATGACGCGCGGCGCCAGCGCCAATGCGAATCGGGGCGAATCATCCGGCCGCGGCATCGACGGATCGACGATCAGTTGGACCTGGCGGGCATAGTCGAATGGACTGCCGACCTGCAGCGTCGAGGCCCCTTCGCATCCCACGCGGGCCATGGCGTGCGCGAACGCGGCCTCGGCTTGTTCCTTTGGGTCTTCAGAACTCGCCACCTTCGTTGTGAGCGTCGCGCTGGTGAGCACGCAACCCCAGCCCTGACCGAAGAGGTGTTCCCTGAGAACCGGAGCGATTTCGATTGGCGCGCAGGCCAGAGTCACCCGTGGACGACCGCTCGCTCCTTCCACCTCGGCCCAATACACGCATCCCGGCTCGGACTGTTCGACCAGCGTGCCGCAGGTCTGGGCGAGGTCCATCGCTCGCCGCATGTACGCCGTCAACTCGAACCGATCCTCGTCTCTGGATGTCCGGTCCCTCAGCAGGCCCAGCACTGCCGCGAGTTCGCTCAAGGCGCTCGTGAGCGTGTCCTGCACGAGTCCCGGTTCTCGGATCCGACCCCCCGGCAGATCGCCAGACTCGATGAGGTGCCGCCAGGCATCAAAGAATTCCGTCGCGGCGTGCCCGGCGTCGAGAACTCTCAGGATCGCTCGATCCAGCACGTCCGTGTCGCCCGATGCAAGAGGGGCCGCCGCGAGTGCGGCAAGATAGCCTCGCCGCCGTCTTGGCTCGTACAGCGATCGAAGCAGGTGTGCGATTCGACCTCCAGTCAAGCGCAGCCCAAAGTGGTCGCTCGCGGCATCCTCGACCGCGTGCGCTTCGTCCAGGATCACGTGGTGAAAGTCCGGAAGGATGGAGACCCCGGATGCACGCAGGGCGAGGTCGGAAAAGAACAGCGCGTGATTGCAAATCAGCAGATTGGCTCGTTCTGCCGCCCGACGTGCCCCCTGGTAGAAGCACGCCTCGTAGTTTGGGCACTTCCGTCCCATGCAATTGTCGGCATCAGACCTGGCCAGGTCCCAGATCTCGGGACGCTCAAGGGTTGGAAGCGTCGACAGCGACCCGTCGCGAGTCTCGTACGCCCAGTCCTCGATCTGCCGCAGCGAGACGCGAGAAGCCTCGTCCGGCAGAAGCCGGTCCGCCCGCTCCGAAGCCAGCTTCAGTCGCCGGATGCTCATGTAGTTGCCCCGGCCCTTGACGAGCACGGGGCGCAACCGTTCATCCCCCAAGGCGTGGGCCAGGATGGGTACGTCCTTCTCCACCAACTGCTCTTGAAGTGCGATCGTGTTGGTCGCCACAACGACCCGCTCGCCGTGTTCAAGAATCCGCTCGACGGCCGGCGCCAGGTAGGCGAAGCTCTTGCCTACGCCGGTGCCGGCCTCGACCAACAGATGCGTCCGGCCACTCAACGCGGCGCGAACCGCATCGGCCATCTCGACCTGCTGTGGTCTGGGCTCAAACGCGGCCCCGAGAGCCCGGGCGATCGGTCCCCCTGGAAGCAGCAAGTCTCGAAGCTCTGGAGTCACGAGCGCACCGTGCGAAAGAGGCGGTGGCGATGCTCGATCATGGCGCGGTGATCTGCCGGTACATCTCGTCGTCCACTCCGAGATACTCGCGCATGTGCCGGTCGTAGATCTCTGAGTCCTCGTCCCGGGAGAGGTCGAGCCTCAACTCATTGATGACTTTCGTGCCCTGTCGGATCCACGCGTCGAACGTCTCCTTCGAGATATTCTGCATGATCCACTCGCCGAGCCTGCCGCGGAACGGGGGCCTGTCCATCTGTGTACCCGACCGGCCCGTCCGGCGGCACACGAACGAGCCGCCCTCCGATCCGGTCGCAGGCGCCTGGGCCACCTCCGGCGGTTCCTCTCCGAGTTGTCTCAGCATGTCGGCGATGGCGTTCTTGGGCATCAAATCGCCCCGTCGGGATGCGACGGCGTAGCCCTCCCGAAGCACCCGCGAGGCGTCGTCGATCTGCCCCGCGGCGAGGAGCACGGCTCCACGGAGTTGCCACGCCTTGCTCATGCCGGGATTGAGGTCAAGGCATCGCTCAAAGCTCGCCGCAGCCTCATCGAATCGTCCCGCGTCGCGATACGCCGACCCGAGCGAGAAGTGCGCCATGTCGTTCTGCGCGTCCTCGCGGCACATGTTCTCGAATTGGGCGATGCGCTGATCAACATCCATGCCAATGCTCCGTTCAGTGTGCCGTTCAACCCTAGCTACAAGACTCAGGAGCCGGAGTTCCGGCGGGCGGCGATCGCCTCGAGAGAATCCAGCAGCTCGGTCAGCGTCAGAAGGGTCATCGCGCTCGCTTCCGGGGGCATGCGCTGATCCCACACCGCGGATCGAATGCCCCATCGCGCCCGGTCCGGCGCGGCGAACGCATGGCAGACCACGCCGTCCGCGGCGAGTTGGCGCAAGAACCGAACGGAGACGAGAAGGCGCGCCAACTCGTGCGGCACCTCGGATTCCGGTGTGAGCCGGGGATCTCCCAGCATCGAGGCCATCAGGGCCAGCGGTCGGGAAGTATGCCAACTCGGCAGGGGCGTGTTCGAGGCGGTGAAGACGATGCCACCGACCAGATCGAGGGCTCGTGGTCCGGTGTCGTTTGCCGTCAGCTGGTGGGTCCAGAGAACCTCACGTAACTGTCGCAGCCCCGCTCCGGATGGCACGACGCCGTCGTTCCCGCTCAGCGCCAGTTCGGCCCATCCGAGCCACGGCATCAGCGAGACGATGTGGCCGAGGTCGGTCGTTGTCATCAGGGTTCGCATGCGCTCCCTGATCGCATCGGTCTCGATCCCACCGACCGCCATCGCGCACACCGCGATCGATTCGACGGAGGGAGATACCTGATTCGGCGCGGAGAGAACGGCCCGCAGAGTCACGGCCGCGTCTCGTCGAAGACGCGTGAGGCGTTCAGATTCCGGTGGCGATGGATGCCACGCGAGCGCCAGTTCGACCAGGGCCGCCAGCCCGGCGTCACCGGCGACAGGCTCCCGCTCGTTCAGGGCTGCAATGTTCTCGAGCAGAGCGCTGGCGGTCTCTTGGGCGACCCGGCCGGCCTCAGTCGCCCCGCCGTCCGACGCGGCGAACCGGGCCAGCGCAGCGCTCACGAGCGCCCGCTGCATCGCCGACGCCGGCCCCGAGTCCTCTCCGAGCACGGGGCGATACCCACCGGCGAGCTCCGCCCCAACGATCGTCCGCGAGGTCTGACCGATCAGATACGCCGCGATCCCCTCGGCGAACGCGCGAAGTTCGGCGCTGCGCAAGTCGCGCTGCTCAACGACTCGACCTCCCCGAGTGAGGAATTCGGGCGGACGCCCTGCGGTGAGTTGCTGAAGGTGACGCACCCGAAACCATGCGAAGGTGATTCCATGCCGCGTGCCCAACTCCCGCGGTGGGCGAAGCGCCAGCGACGGATCTCCAGAGAGCTCTGACAGCACCGCGCGCATCGCCGATCCCGGTCCGATGCCGGCCCAGAGCATTGTTGTCGGGAACATCGCCTCGATCCGGCTCCCGGCGCGGACGCACACTCCATCCAGACCCGGGCTGAGCGCGAGTGTGACGTCCTCCAGAGCGTCGGGCGACATCGGCGTCGTCTCGCCCGCGAACTCGATGCCGATAGTCATTCTTGATGCGTGCGCCCGCATCATGTCCTCAAAGAGGGCATCGCGGGCGACCGGCAGCCTCCGTTCGGCTTCCCGCATGGCACCTCGAAGCGCCGTGAAGATGGTGTCTGTGTCGCCCTGCATGCTCTGGCCTCGGCCCACGAGCGCTCCATCCAGCCTCAGAGTGATCTGTGCGCCGGCGATAGGAATACGGGTGGCGACGGGATGATCGGACCACGCCAGCACACGGGACTCAACTTCAGCGAATACCTCGTAGCACGCGCTTGGAGTTGGCGGCTCGCCGTCCTCCGCGCCCGCCCGACAGGCAGCGAGTCCGAGAACGAGAGCGACCGCGAGAATCAACGAGAGATTCCTGTTGCGCTGCGACAACACCCATTGTCTACGAGCCACACCGTGGTAGGCTTGTGACGGTCCGGATCTTCGCGCGACGGCGGGGGAACCGGGATTGGGCCCGACGGAGCGGGCTCGGCACGCCAGTTGAATGGAGTCGGCCAACCAAAGACGAGGGCGACTCATGAGACATCTCCTGAATCTGACCGGCCATCGACGCAAGCTCGCGGTGCTCAGCCTGCTCAGCTTCCTGGCCCTCTGCTAGGTCCGAGTCGACAGGGTAGCGCCAAGCCGAGTTCACCCGGTCGTGCAGCGCCCCCATACACTTGCGCATGATCCGATTCGTCGGCCTGTGCCTTGTCAGCCTCGGCGCCGCCTGTTCATCAGCACCTCAGGCCGGTGAAATGGCGCCGGGCGACTTCTCGATCTCGGTCACCGTGACATCGCCCGAGCAGGACGCGGCGATCATCGAACGCCTCCCCCGGCACGTGAGGCCCGCCCGCTATGTGCTCGAGCCGGACTGGGTTCTCCGGGTCGGCGTTGGCCCCGGGGCACGACCCGAGTACTTTCCTCCTCGTCTCCGCCGCCTCGATCAGGCCGAGGTTGATCGAATCTGGAAGTTGATCCAGGCCAGCGGCATCCTTCGTGAGAGCCATCCCGGCGATATCCCCGGCGAGGAGACCTTCCGTCCGTTTTCGGGGGAGCCCGTGGCGGTCATCGAGGTCCGGCACGACGCACGAAGAGATGCGAGGGCGATCCGGCTGTCCGCTGGAGACGGCGATGCCGACGCCGCGAGCGCGATCGTCGATCATCTCGCCGACCTTGCCTGGATGCGGCCCTGACACAGCCGCTGAGCTCAGCGTCGGTCCGGGCGGTCGAGTGGGGACACCGCAGGGCGGAGCGATACCCCGCTTCGCGTTGATTCGAGCCACTTTCCTTTGGGCAGCGGTCGCCCCTTGATCGGCTCCATGGCGGACTGCTTACCCTCGCCGAGAACGCTGCGATATCGAGACGTGCGCTTCTGCTCGACGCATCCGGCCATCAGCCCGACCAGGCAGCAGATCGCCAAGCACGCCGTCGCTTTGTCGGTTCGCGCCATCAGGGATACTCCTGCCGCGTCGGACGGATGACCACATCGTTGACATGCACGTGCGCGGGCCGCGAAACGACAAACGCGACCAGTCCGGCAACGTCTTCTGGATCAAGTACCGGTCCGATCCGCTCCATGAACCCACCGAATCCCACGGGGTCGTACCCCGCGATCTCCTGGAACTCGCTCCGGACGACTCCCGGGGCGATCAGAGTGACGCGGATTGCGTGCGGAGCAAGCTCTCGCCTCAGGGCCTCGGCCAGGGAATTCACTGCAAACTTGGTCGAGCCGTACATCGAACTGAACGGCGAGATGTGGCGACCGACATTCGACCCGATCACGACGATGTCTCTCGGGGACCGCAGCCACGAGTCCCCCTCCTCGGGATCGGGTCCACGCTCTCGCATTCTGGCCGCGGCCCGCCTCATGAGAAGCGCCGCGCCGACGAGATTCGTTCGAATCATCTCGTCCCAGTGCGCGACATCCGACGAGGTCACAGATCCCGCGAGGCCCCGACCCGCGTTGACGATGATCAGATCCGCCTCGCGCTCGAATCGTTCTCTGGCCGCATCGAGCATCGCCTCGACGGTCGTTTGCGATGACGCGTCTCCGGGGACGACCGCCACCCGATCTCCGCCCATCGATTCCGCCAACGACTCGAGCCGGTCGCCACGTCGCGCGTTGATCACGAGCCTCGCGCCTCTGACGTGGAGCTCGCGCGCAATCGCCAGCCCGATGCCGGCACTTGCGCCCGAGACGACGGCGATCCGCCCGGAGAGTTCTCCCATGCCCACCTCCCGTGTGAGGAATCGTACGGGCTGTCGCCGGACCCTACTCTTCCCGGCCATGAACATCTCTCTTCGATGGATCAACGACCTGCTCTCGCCGGGCAACGTGACGCCCGACGAGTTGGAGCACGTGCTCACCGGCGCTGGGTTCCCTCTGGAGTCCGCGGAGTCATTGCCCGACGGCGACACCCTGTTCGACGTCGAGATCACCTCCAATCGGGGCGATTGCTTCAGCCACCTGGGGTTGGCGCGAGAGATCGCGGCATCCACCATGGCGAGCGAAGCACGGGTCCTCAAGCCGATCTCCCAGCAGGCTTCGCCGAGAGTGGCACGTGACGCCTTCCCGTGGTCGCTCGAGAACCGGGTGCCCCAATTGTGCCCCCGGTTTACCGCGCAGATCATCCGGGGAGTCACAGTCGGCCCCAGCCCACGCTGGCTCGTCGAACGCCTCGAAGCCGTGGGTCAGCGATCCATCAACAACGTCGTGGACGTGACCAACTTCTTGCTCCTCGGGCTTGGTCAGCCGGCGCACGTCTTCGACCTCGACACGCTCGCGGGACAGCGACTCGTGATTCGGCACGCGAACGAGGGTGAGCCGCTCACAACGCTCGACGGAGAGCGGCGAAAGCTCAAGTCTTGCGAATTGGTCGTCGCCGATGGCACACGCGCCCAGTCGCTCGCCGGTGTCATTGGCGGGCTTGACTCGGCCGTTACGGCCTCGACGCGCAACGTCGTGCTGGAACTCGCGTGCTGGGATCCGGTCACCATCCGAGCGGTCGCCCGCCGATTGAACATTCGTACCGACAGCTCGGTGCGGTTCGAACGTGGAGTCGATCCTCGCACCATCGACGAGCCCGCCATCGCGGGCGCCGCGATGATCGCCCAGCTCACGGGTGGCGAGTGTCTGGACGTGTGGCTCGATCAGGGGCGACCATCCGAGCCCCTGCGCGTCGTTTCGCTCCGCCCGTCCCGGTGCGCCCGGATCCTCGGCTACCAGATCGACTCGATGGAGTGTGCGGGGCTGCTTGTCCGCCTGGGGATTGCCGTTGCCCATTCCTTCGAAGATCGGATCGATTGCACGATTCCTGCCGCAAGGGGCGATCTCGAACGCGAAATCGACCTGATCGAGGAGGTGGGGCGTGTCAAGGGCCTTGATGCAGTCCCGGTCCACGAACGCGTGAGCACGCGCATCGCCTCCCCGCAGTCCTCCGAGCGAGCGCGCGCGCTGGCGTCCAGCCTGCTCACGGGCCTCGGATTCTACGAGGCGGTGACGTTCAGTTTCACATCGCCCGGAAGAGCCACCGCATTCCTGCCCGCACGCGCCGAAGTCATCGCCGTTGATGATCAGCGTCGCAAGGAAGAGCCGTCACTTCGGCCCAGTGTGATCATCGGGTTGCTCGCCTGCCGCCGTGCGAATCAGGATGCCCAGGCTCGCCAGCCCGGGGGTGTTCGCCTCTTCGAGCGGGCGCCGACCTACTGGGAGGACGCCCGTGCGGGTGGATCGGTGGAGGGCCGCCGGCTCGCCCTCCTGGCCGACGTGGATGGTTCGGGCTCGAAGCGATCACTGGAGGACCGCCAGCGCGCGGTCCGGGTGATCCGGGGCGCGGTCGAGTGCCTGCTTCGAAACCTCGGAGGCGATGGCGTGAGCCTCGAGGTAGAGCCGTGCGACCCACCGGCCCCGGCGTGGCGGGTCGGTGCGACGGCGCGCGTCTATGCGACGTGTGCGACGACGAAGGTGCCCCTCGGAGTGATGGGAGAGATCGCGCCCGAGACTCTCGCGCAGTACGACATCTCCGTGCCCCAGGCCGCCGCGGAACTCGACGCCGATGCACTCGAAGGGCTATTTCCCCCCGCGCCCGGTCTCATCGACCTGCCGACGTTTCCACCCATCGAGCGGGACCTGTCGCTGTTGCTCGCAGAGTCGACGCCGTGGGCCGACGTCATCCGACGAATCGAAGACGCCGGGGGTACCCGTCTGGAACGGACGGACCACGTCACGACATATCGCGGCAAGCAAGTGCCAGCGGGTCGAAAGTCAGTCACCGTACGGTTGACGTTCAGGGATCGCGATCGGACGCTTCGCCACGAAGAGGTGGACGAGCAGGTTGCGCGGGTCGTGGAAGCGCTCCGCTCGGGACTCGGCGCGGAGATCCGCGTCACCTGATCATCCTCCGGCCAAATCACCAACGATCAACGGTCAGGCATCCCGCGTATGATGCGAATCGCCGCGGCAAACCGCGGGGGAATGGAGGCCAGATGCCCAGCCCAACGACCGCAACGAGTGCGCCCGTGACCCAGGGAGTCGTTCAGGTGCAGAATCACGACCGTCCGATCGTCTACGTCAACGGCCGGATGCTGCCCAAGAGCCAGGCAAGCGTCAATGTGTTCGACCACGGCCTCCTCTACGGAGATGGAGTGTTCGAGGGCATCCGTGTCTACAACCGGCGGATCTTCAAGCTCAAGCAGCACATGGACCGCATCTGGGCCTCGGCCGAGTCCATCAAGCTCAAGATCCACATCTCGCGCGATGAGATGATCAAGCTCCAGCGCGACTGCATCGAAGCCAACGATCTCGACAACGGGTACATCCGCCTGCTCGTGACGCGGGGCGTCGGCCACCTCGGCCTCAACCCGTACTCGTGTCCCACTCCCGGCATCATCTGCATCGCCGACCAGATCCGCCTCTACCCGCAGGAGCTCTACGAGCAGGGCATGAAGGTAGTAGTCGCCGAGCGCCGGCGCGTTCCGGTCGAGTGCCTCGACCCGCGCATCAAGAGCCTCAACTATCTCAACAACATCCTCGCCAAGACGGAGGCACTCGACATCGGCCTGTATGAGGTCGTCATGCTCAACATGGAGGACGACGTCTGCGAAGGCTCGGGCGACAACATCTTCATCGTCAAGAACGGCACGGTCTTCACCGCGCCGACCGACGCCAGCCTGCTCGAGGGAGTGACCCGCAAGTTTGTGCTCAGCGAACTCTGCCCAATGCTCGGGATCAAGTCCGTCGAGCGCCGCTACAAGCTGGATGACCTGCTCGACGCCGACGAGGTGTTCCTGACCGGAACGGCCGCGGAGATCATCGGGGTCACCGAGGTCCAGGAACGAGCGAGCAAGGGAGGCGGCGTCACCCGCATCTCGCAGGGCGAGGGACCGATCACCAACAAGCTGCGCATGAAGTTCCGCGAGATCGTGTCGTCGGTGAATGTGCCGGAGGAGTAGGCCTCTACCCCAGCAACCCCCTCCCCCTCAGCCGATCCAGCAGCAACTCCTCCAGGTCCGCATCGCTGGTCAGCAGCAGGTGCTGGATCCCTCGCGCCTGGCATGCCCGCTCCAGCCCCGCGACGTACCCCTCCAGCCGTTCGCGGTAGCGCTTGATTAGCGCGCCCGACACCGTCACCTCCGCCGACTCGGCCGTCTCGCTGTCGGTCAGGCGAAGGTCGCCTACCAGGGTCGTCCCGGTCGGGTCCGCCTCCTCGCGGCTGAGCACCTGCACCGCGTACGTGTCGAACGAGGCCCCCGCCACGGTCGCGGCGAGGTAGTTGAGCCCGCCCACGTATCCCTCGCGGAACATGAAGTCCGACACGACAACGAGCACGCCCTTGCTGCTGCGCGCGTGCGCCAGCCGGCGCGCGACGTCGGTGAAGTCCACCGGCTCCGGGCGCACGGCCTCCACCGGCCGGGCCAGCCCATCGAGCAGGAACCGGCCCAGCCGCTCGACCTCGCGCCGGCCACGCATCGGCGCCAGCCGTACGAACGGGGAAGAGCCCGCTCGTCCGAAGTACATGGCGCTCACGCGATTCTGGTTGACCAGCCCGATGTAGCCAAGCGCCAGGGCGAGTCTGGCCGCGAACACCCGCTTGCGGGGCTCGCCAAAGTCCATTGACTCCGACAGGTCGATCGCCAGGTGCAGCGACAGGTCCTCCTCCTCGCGGAAGATCTTGAGGAAGAACCGCTCCAGCCGCGCGTACACGTTCCAGTCGATGTGGCGCAGATCGTCTCCGGCGACATATGGCCGGTAGTCGTCGAATTCGACGGACTGTCCCCGCCGCTTGGACCGCCGTTCTCCGGGGAGTTTTCCCGCGAACATCTTGCGACTCAGGATGTCGAGCGAATCCAGGCGCCGAAGGAGCCCCGGCCCGAGCAGTTCACCCACGCTCTTCGGGACGTCCGATGCGGCGGGAACTCCGGCGTGAGAGGTGTCTGGCATGCGGCGATCCGGTACATCCCAGAGCAAAGTCCAAGAGCGACCTCGGGTTGAATGATAGAGTCACGCGACCACGAGACCCGACTGGAGACCGCCATGCGCCCGCACGCCATCCTGCCGAGATGCTTGTCCACGATCCTTTGTCTGATGGTGTGTCTATCCGCGTCGACCGCCAGGGCTCAGGACGACGTTGTGGCCGAACTCAACGCCGCAAGGCGAGAGATCGCCTCGCTCCGGGAGCAGCTCGCAGCGAAGGAGCGTGAAGTTACGCAGCTCCGCGCCGAACGCGAGGCCTTGGTGGCTCAATTGACCGACGCCCGCCGTCGGCTCGCCAGCGGAGGGGATTCGTCGGAGCCCTCTCCCCCGGGAAGCTTGGAGCGGCGCGCCCCCGCCCCGGACGATCCGTTCGCGTCGCCAGAATCTATGTTCCACGAACTCCGGAAGCGCTTCGAGGCCGACTTGGCCGGATACCCCGACGAGCAGAGCGCGCCGGGTATCGGCCGGTTCAAAATGGCGGTTCAGGCGTGGTGCCGCCGCATGAATCGTGAACTGGCCCAGCGCGCGACATGGCTCGTCGAGCCCAAGGACTACACCGAGCTCGACGCTCGCAGGACCGAGGTCACCATGCGCATCGTCGACGAGGCGACGGGCCTTCCCATCGGCGATCCGTTCCGGGCCGTGCTCAGCAAGATCATCGCCGACCGCATGCAGCGCTCCGCCGATGAAGCGCCCATGTGGCGGGCCACCGTCAACGTGCAGGCCGCCCCTATCTACCGCCCGGAACACGCCGATGCGGGCACGTTCGACTCCCTCCTCTTGATCGGCCCGTACGCGGAATTCGCCATCGAGACCGATTTTCGCGAAATCAGTCCCGTGCGCGATCGGCCCGGTCCGCGTCCACCACCTGCCACCGGCGGCCCCGGCTGAGGAGGTCCCGCGGCAGATCGGGTCGCTCTGGCCTACTCCGCTCCTCGTTCGGCTTTGTCCACCCAGATGTCCGATTCGACCTGCCCGTCTCGCAGGCGAATCACGCGATCGCCCCGCGTTGCCACGGAGTCGTCGTGGGTGATGATGATGATGGTCTTGCCCTCTCCATGCAGCCGGTCGAACAACTCGAGGATGGCCGTGCCAGTCTTCGAGTCGAGGTTGCCCGTCGGCTCGTCGGCCAGCAGCACCACGGGATCCGAAACCAGCGCTCTTGCGATCGCGGCGCGTTGCTGTTGCCCGCCCGACAACTCGCGAGGCCGATGCCCGACTCGGTCCCCGAGCCCCACAAGGTCCAACGCCTTCAGAGCCCGCTCGCGACGCGTGGCCTTCGGCACGCCCTGATAGAACAGCGGCACTTCGGCGTTGTCCTCGATCGAGAGCTCTGGGATGAGGTTGAACGCCTGAAAGATGAAGCCGATCGTCCGGCCCCGGAATCGGCTGAGCTCCTCGTCGCTCATGTCGGTGATGTCGCGCCCTCCGAGCAGGTACTGCCCCGCCGTCGGACGGTCCAGGCATCCGAGCACGTTCAACAGAGTACTCTTTCCCGAGCCGCTGGCCCCCATGATGGCCACGTACTCGCCGCGACGAATGGTGATGTCCATCCCGCGGAGTGCCTCGACCATCACGGACCCGTCCGGCTTGAAGTACGTCTTGGTGATGCCGCGGAGCTCCGCCACGGGCTCGCGCTTCGTCAACGGGGTCTGAGGTTCGGCCGAGATCATGGTCATGCTACGCCGATGTACCCGCCTGACCCGACCCGGTGGCGTCGGGCGGGGATGGCTCGCGACCTTCTACAAGCTCCCGATGGATGTCGTCTTCTCGCCCGTACACCGTCAGCACGTCGCCCCGCTCGATCCTCGTATCGCCGTGCGGTGAGCCCACATATCCGCCCAGTTCGCGGCTGATCCCGAGGATCGTCACGCCGCGCCGGGTCAGCCGCGCCTCGCTCAACGTGCGTCCCACGAGCCAATGTCCCGCCTCGATCTCCACCTCGGCGACGCCGTATCCGCGCTCCACCCGCAAGAGCAGCTCATACTCCGCGTGCGTGACGTCTCCCATCCGCTTGAGCATCACGCCGATCGACCAGTCAACAAATCGAACGACGAAGCGAAACCGCGTGATCAGCCAGATGGTCAGAACACCCAGCAGAATCCAGCCGATCTGGCGGGTCGTCTCCCACGTGCCCCGAGTCTGAACGAACGTGACGATGAGCGTCGCCAGCGCGCCCGTCAGCCCGACGTTGCCCGAGACAATCAGGTCGCGGATGATCCGCCGTCGCACGGGATGATTGACGACCAGTTCGGCCTCGCGCGTGGTGAAGCCGACCCCAAAGAACGCCGAGTACGCCTGGAAGCTCGCCGTCGATCGTGTTAGGCCGGTCTTGGTCAGCGCCAGCGTGCCCAGCCGCACAACCAGCAGCGACACGATCACGATCACCAAGAGCGCGAGCAGTGCCCCCATCTGGCGTACTCACTCGCTCGGGTCTGCTTCCAGCTGGAGCCCGGCCAGCGCAGTCATGGGATCGGGCGCGAACTGAAAGACCTTGTCCAGGCCCGTGATCGCCATCACCGACCAGACCTCCTTGCTCACCGAGCACAGTCGGACCGATCGACCGCTCGCCGCCAACACCTTCCGCACCCGAAGGAGCTGCGCAAGGTTAGAACTGTTGACGTACGTCACTCCCGAGAAGCTCAACACGACGTGCGGCGGCGTCGCAGCGGATTCCAGCCGATCCAGCAACTCCGACAACTCGTCGGACAACGCCGGTTCATCGCCCAACTCCGCCACCACGATTTGGTCCGACCAGTCGATGGACATGCGTGCCAAGTCTACGTCGGCCCGGCCCGACAGTTCGGGTCGCGTCCGTATTCGGCTCAGGCCTCCGTGGGGGAGGGTGGGCCCTCGGCGGACGTTGAGTCCCCATCTGCGTCATCGGCCACCGCGGCGGCCGCGACCACGCTGTCACCCTCGTTCAGCGAGACCACCCGAACGCCCTGCGTCCCCCTCCCATAGCAACTAATCGCTCTGGAGGGAGTCCGCACGAGCTGACCACCCCGCGAGACGACCACCACATCGTGCGAGTCGTGCACGAGCAACGCCGCCACAGAGGGGCCGTTCCGCTCGGTGACCCTGATGTCGGCGCGCCCCTTGCCGCCGCGGGATTGCGATCTGGGCTTCCCGCTCTCGGGCTGCACGCGATACTCGTCGATCGAGGTGCGCTTGCCGTAGCCGTTGGCCGTGATCGTCAGCAGGCACAGCGACGGATCCTCGCTGACCAGGTCGCCCTCGGCGTCGCCGACCATCGGAATCCGAACGGCGCCGATCACCTCGTCGCCTTCCGACAGATCGATCCCCTTGACGCCCGCCGCGGGGCGCCCCATGTCACGAAGTCCGCCATTGTCCTCATCCTCGTTGAAGCGGATCGCCATCCCCGAGGCGGTCACCAGAGCCACGTCGTCGGTTCCCGTGGTCAGCATCACGTTCAGGAGACTGTCGCCCTCTTTGAGCCCCACGGCGACGATGCCCCCGCGATTGACGTTGGAGTACGCCTTGAGCGGCGTCCGTTTCACGATGCCCCCGCGGCTGACGAACAGCAGCTTGTTGCTTCCCGCCTCGAAGTTCTCGATCGCCAGGAACGCGCACGTCCGTTCTCCCTCGCGCAGGCCGAGGATGTTGACGATCGCCCGCCCCCGCGACGTCCGGCTCATCTCCGGAATCTCGTACACCTTCAGCCTGAAGACGCGCCCCGAGTCGGTGAAGCACAGCAGATCATCGTGCGTGCTCGCTACGAACACCCGCTCCACGAAGTCATCGCCCTTCGACTCGCTGGCACGGATGCCCTTGCCCCCCCGTCCCTGCGATCGATACATCTCCAGATCCACGCGCTTGATGTATCCGCTGTGGCTGATCGTCACCGCCACGGGGCGCTCGGGAATGAGCGCCTCGATCTCGATATCGCCCGCCGCGTCCTCGATCGCCGTGAGCCTGGGCAGGTCGTACCGCCCGCGCATCTCCTCGCAATCCGCCACGATCATGCCCAGCACGATCGCCTCGTCCGCCAGGATCCCCTCGAGTCGATCGATCTCCGCGGACACCTCCACGTACTCGCCCACGAGCTTCTCGATCTCCATCGCAACGAGCCGGATGAGTTGGAGCTGTCCGATCGCCTCGGCCTGCTTGCGGGTCAGGTCAACGCCCCCCGAATCAGCCGCCGGGCCCAGCAATCGCTCCGGCAGTGTCCGGGCGTGCACATGGTCTCGCGCGATCCGGAACCGCCGCTCCATCAGCCGCTCGATCGCCTGCTCGCGGCTGCTGCTCGTGCGGATCAGGCGGATCACCTCGTCGAGGTCGCATACCGCGTAGATGAGCCCCTCCAACGTGTGCGCCCGCTTCTTCGCCTCTCGCAGCAGGTGCGCCGTGCGCCTCCGGATCACCTCGACCCGATGCTCGACATACAGGTCGATCAGCTCGCGAACTCCCAGCGTCCGGGGCTGGCGCTTGACCAGCGCGATGTTGATGATCGAGAATGTCTGCTGCAAAGGGGTGTTCTGGTACAGCTGATTCTCAACCACGCCCTCATCGGCGCCCTTCTTGAGCTCGATGACCACTCGCGTCTGCGCCGCGCGCCCCGACTCATTGCGCACGTCCGAAACGTCCTTGAGCCGCTCTTCCTTGACCGCCTCGACGATCTTCTCAACCAGCGTGTTCTGCATCAGCCCGTACGGAATCTCGTCGATCACGATCTGCCGCCGTCCGCCCGGCGCATCCTCCACGTGGCACACGCCGCGGACCGTGATCCGTCCGCGCCCCTCCGTGTACGCCTGCAGAATCCCCGTTCGCCCCAGCACGACCCCGCCGGTCGGAAAGTCGGGCCCCTTGAGCCCGCGTCGAGCGACGCCCCCCGCGTCCACCTCATCCTCCATGAGGTCTTTCAGCGAGATCTCAGGGCTTCGGACCACGCGAATGATCGAGTCGAGCACCTCGACGGGATTGTGCGGCGGCAGGCTGGTCGCCATGCCCACCGCGATTCCCATCCCCCCGTTCACCAGGAGGTTCGGGAACTTGCCCGGCAGGACCGTCGGCTCTGTCAGGCGGTCGTCGTAGTTGGGCACCTTCTCGACCGTGTCGAGATCGAGATCTTCCAGCAGGCCCATCGCCGCCGACGTCAGTCGGGCCTCGGTGTACCGCATCGCCGCGGGAGGGTCGCCCTCGATCGACCCGAAGTTCCCCTGCGGATCGACCAGCGGCACGCGCATCTTCCAGCGCTGCGCCATGCCGACCAGCGTCGGGTAGATCACGCCCTCGCCGTGGGGGTGGTAATTGCCCGAGGTGTCGCCGCAGATCTTCGCGCACTTCATGGGCTTGCGCCCGGGGCGAAGATTCAGGTCATTGAAGGCCACCAGGATGCGGCGTTGGCTGGGCTTGAGCCCGTCCCGGACATCGGGCAGCGCCCGGTCCATGATCGTGCTCATCGCGTACGTCAGGTAACTATCCTGAAGCTCTCGCTCGATCTCGAGATCAACGATCCTCCCGCCCGCGGGGAGGCCCGGATCGGGAATGCTCACACCGGATTCGTCGCTCATGAACGGTCGCTCCGAAGCCCTACGACTCGCCGCCTCGGCCGCCATGCCAGGCCCGCGAACGGGGCTTGCATTCTAGGCGGAATCGCGCGCAGCCGCCCGTCACGCGCCGTCGCCCAATCGCCCAAAAAGCTCGACAAATCCGGCCAGAATCGGCCTCGCCAGGCGCGTTGAGACCGCCTCACTCCCGACCCAGCTCCCGGTACATGAACACCGCATCGTGGTACGCCGCGCCGTCGGGGTCGAGGGCGAATCGAGGAATGGTCCCGGCCACCCTCCACCCCATCCGCCGATACAGGCCCTCGGCGACTCCTCCGCTCCGGGCATCAAGCGTCAGCAGCCAAAAGCCCGCATCTCGCGCCGCCCGCTCCACCGCGTCCATGAGATCTCTGCCCAGCCGCCTTCCGCGAGCCGATCGATGCACGATCAACTTGGCGACCTCGGCCCTGTGCGGCTGATTTGGAGCCCACGCAGGCCGCAGTTGCACCGTCCCGACGATCCGATCGCCCTCGCGGGCGACGAGCACGGCCCCCTTCGGAGCCATCCCCTCGATGACGCCTCGCCACCAGTGCTGGGCTGCCTCAACGCCAAGCGGAGCCACGAAGCTCACCGCGTCCCCGGCCTCCACCGCGTCGATCAGAAGCGCCGCAAGCGACAACACATCCCGCTCGCTCGCCGGCGACGCCAATCGCTCGATCATCACGCCCCCTCGCTCGGACACCCCTCGAACGAGCCCGATCGTACGACGAAGCGCCCCGCGCGATCCGTCGCTACCCTCACTCCCGTGCCGAGCCAGAACTTGCTCGAGGTCGATCTCGCCGGTCTGCGCCTCGCCAATCCGGTCATCCTTGCCTCGGGCACGTGCGGCGTCGTTGATGAGATGGCCGACGTCCTCGATCTCTCCCGGGTCGGCGCCCTCGTCACAAAGTCCATCACGCCTCTGCCGCGCGAGGGCCATCCCGGCCTACGTGTGGTCCCGCTGCGCGTCGGAATGCTCAACGCCGTCGGCCTGGCAAATCCCGGTCTCGATGCCTTCCTCCGCGAGCATGCGCCGCGGATCGGCAGAGTGCGCTGTCCCGTCATCGGTTCGATCGCGGGGTTCAGCGTCGATGACTACATCGCCGTCGCCCAGGGCTTCGCGACGCTCGATTCCCTCGCGGCCGTGGAACTCAATGTCTCGTGTCCAAACGTCTCGACCGGGACCGAGTTCGGCGCCGATCCCGCGCTGCTCCGCTCGCTCGTCGCGGCGGTGCGCGAGGCCCTGCCTCACCACCGCCTGTTCGTAAAGCTCAGCCCGATCGCGGTCGGCCATCCGAGCATCGTCGAGGTGGCGCGCGCCGCCATCGAGGGCGAGGGCGAGCCGGGCGGCCCCAACGCACGCCCGGGCGCGGATGCCTTAACCCTCACCAACACGATGCCCGCGATGGCGATCGACGTCCAGACGCGCCGCCCCGTCCTGGCCAACGGCTCGGGCGGACTGAGCGGCCCGGCGATCCACCCCATCGTCGTCAAGCTCGTGCATGACTCTTGGCGGGGCGTTTGCCGCGACGCCGGCACGCCCATCATCGGCCTCGGCGGCGTCATGAACTGGCGCGATGCCGCGGAACTCATCCTCGCGGGCGCGACCGGCGTCGGCATGGGCGCGATGACCATGGCCAATCCGCGATCGCCGCTCAAGGTGGTGCGGGGGCTGGAGAGGTGGGTGCGGAGGTCTCTTGCTTCAGGCTTGTACGAGCGCGTCGGGGGTCTCAGTGACCATGCCTAGCGGGTCAGGAAGAAGGCGACAAGACCTGCCAGCAGCAGGAGCGTCACGAGAACGGCAAACACCACCAAGCCAATCGCGTACCCCGCTGCACCGACGCCGACCGCAACGGCGATTCCACCGAGCCACGCGCCGCCCGCCCGAGAAGCCGCGGCGAGTCCCAATGCGATCCCCACAACGGCAAGCACGAGAACGGCCGGGACGACCGCATCCGCGTCTGTGAATCCTCGATTCCGCGATGCAGGTCGTGGTGTGGTCTTCCCTTTGATTCGACTCGCGATGTGTTCGGCGGTATCGACGAGATCCTCGACGGCACGCTGCGCAGCCCCCGGTGGGGTGAGAGCGCTCACCAGTGACGGGATCAGGACCGCTCCGACGAGCGACAACGACGAAACGACGAGGGCCGCGATGCCAACCAGCGATCCCGGTCGACGCCGACGTTCAACAGTGGTCGAGATGGCCGCCTCATTCATGCACTGCCATGATACTTCAACGCCCGGCCTGCTCCCCGCCCACGGGCTCCGCTTCCGACCCGTTCCGCATCCCCGCTAGTGCCTCTCTGAGCCGACGGCTGGGCGACGGGGGGCCGGTCTCCGGCTCGCCAGAGGTGCCCTTGACCTCGACAACCGCCGCCTTCCTCCGGCCGCGCCCGTTCGTCTTTGCCGGTGTGTCCTCCGCATCGGTCGCCGCTGCTCCGGCGCGTGTCGACTCCGGTCGATCCGTCGCCTCTTCCTCAAATCTCACACTCACGCGCTTCGACACGCCCCGCTCCTGCATCGTCACGCCGTACAGGCGATCCGCGCCGTGCATCGTCCGCTTGTTGTGCGTAATCACGATGAAGTGCGACAGGTCCGTGAACTGCCGGATCACGTGCGCGAATCGGTCCACGTTCGACTCATCCAGCGCCGCGTCCACCTCGTCCAGCACGCAGAAGCAGCTCGGTCGGCTCCGGAAGATCGACAGCAGCAGCGCGACCGCCGTCATCGTCTTCTCGCCGCCCGAAAGCTGGCTGATCGATCGCGGCTCCTTGCCCGGGGGCTTGGCCAGCACGTCGATGCCCGACTCCAGCGGATCGATCTCGTCGGTCACGACCCTCTGTCCATCCACCTCGCGGACCACCGGCAGCAGCCGAAGCTCCGCCTTGCCGCCGCCAAAGAGCCTCCGGAACATCCCGGAATCACCCGCGAATTCCTCCTGAATCCTCGCGAACGCCTCCTGGAACTGCGTCCGGCTCACCTCGTTCAGCCGCGCGATCAGCGAGGTTAGCGTGACGCGAGCATGGTCGAGATCCGCCACCTGCGCCACCAGCGTCTCGTTCTGCGTCTCGAGGTGCTCCGCCTCTTCGATCGCGTCGAGATTCACGTTGCCCAGCGATCGAATCGCCTCCCGCAGCTCAGAGATGCGCTCCTGCGCCTCCCGCTCATCGGCCGGGGCGACGCCACCGCGGATCAGCTCCACATACTCGCCGTGCTCCCGGGCAAGGTCGAGCCCGGCCTCTTCCTCCGCGCGCGACTCCAGGCCCTCTCGGCGCACCTCGACCTCGCGCCGCGAGATCTCCAGGCTCTGCCAATCCCGCTCGACCTGGTCGCAGCGCTCGCGCGCAGCGAGAGTGTGCTCGACCACCTGCCGGACGTTGGCGTCCGCGCGGGCCAGTTCCTCGGCCAGTCGCTCGATCCGGTCCTCCACGTCGACGATCTCCGCGCTGGCCGACTCGATCGCCTCGCGGGTCTGCTCGATCGAGAGATCCAGCTCCAGGATCCGCTGCTCCCCCCGCTCGATCTGGCCGAGCAGGTCGCGGTGCTGGCGGATCGACTCATCCCGGGCCACGCACTGGGCGCCGTGCTCGCGCCTCGCGCCCTGGGCCTGCTCTCCCAGTCGGCCCACCTCCACCTTCGCCGCCGTCAGTTCCTCCCCAACCGACTCGTGCCGCGCCCGCAGCCGCTCGAGCTCCCGCTCGATGCCCGCGCAGAGCGACGTCTGCTCATCGTGCAGACGTTGCAGCGACTCCGCCCGCTCCACCAGCCGCGCCCGGTCCCCCGCGAGCCGTGCAAGACGCTCATCCATCTGCGCCGTCTCGCTCTCAAGGCCCGCCCCTTCCCGCCGCATACGCGTGCGGTCCGCCTCGAACCGCTCCATGCGCGCCCGCTCGGACACCAGCGCCCGCTGCTCGTCCGACAGCGCGGCCTGCACTCTCGAACGCTCCGCCGCGATCGTCGCGGCTCGCGCGTCCGCCCGCTCAAGCTCCAGCCGCCTCGCCGCGATGTCCCGGTCCAGATGCTCCAGGGCCACGACCAGGTCGCGAAGCTCGCTGGCCCGCTGCAAGACTCCCGCGCCGCGCTCACCCGATTCCGGACCCGCCTGCACTCGTCCATCGGCCTCGAGCACCTCTCCCTTGGCCGTCACGAATCGAGCGCCCGCCATGGGCCCCGCGCTCAGCAGGAGCGCCGACTCGACGCTCGTCGCCACAAACGTCCTGCCCAGCAGCCGATCGATGAGCATGGGAAGGCCCGCGGGCGTCGCCTGCCGACGTGTCGGGCGCACCAGATCCGCAACGCACTCGACCCCAGGCACCACCCCGCCCGACCCCGCAACTCGCGAGCCGAGCCCCGCCACGGGCAGCAACGTCACCCGCCCGGACAGGGCCGCCAGCTCTCCGTCGCTCGGAAGCGTGGAGACCGTCGGCGTCACCAGCGCTCGCAGCGATTCTCCAAGCGCCGCCTCCACGACCCCCGCGTGCGCGGCATCCGTCTCAATCAACTCAGCCAGCGGCGCGATCACACCCAGGAACCCACTGCCCGCATCGCGCCGCGACAGGACCTCCCGCACGGCGTCGCCCAGGCCCTCGTGACCGGCCACCATCTCCTCAAGCGTCCGCCGGCGTGAGTCCTGCGCCGCACGCTCGCGCTCCGACTCGGTCAGCCCCCGCACCAGCGCCCCGCGCCCCGACTCGGCCGATTCAAGCTCGCCCGTCCTTGCCTCGACCTCGCCGACGAGCGTCTCGATCGCGCGCTCACGCACGACGATCGTCTCGGCCAGCGCCCCAGCGACGCGGTCCAGTTCTTCCGCGTCGTGCTGCAGGGCCGACCGCCTCGCCTCGATCCGGCCGCGCTGGTCTTCCAGATCGTGCCGCTGCCGGTCATCGGCCTCCACCGACGCCATCAGGCCCATCCGTTCGCGCTCGATGCTCGCCAGCGTGGCCCGCCGCTGCGACAGCGACGCCTGCGCCTCGCCAAGCTCCTCCGCGATCGCCGCGCGCTCCTCGCCAGCCTTGCGCAGGCGCAGTTCCGCGTTGCCCGCTTCTCTCGCCAACTCATCGACCCGCCGCTGGCACGCCTCGATCTGCCCGTCGAGTTCCGTGATCCGGCGCTCCAGGTCCTCGGAACGGGCACGATCCGCCCGAGCTCGTCCGCGCTCGTCGTCGATCGATCGCTCCAGCACGACCCGTCGCTGCTCGGCCCCGTGGATCGTCTGCTCCGCCCTCGAGCGATCCGCCTCGAGCCGACGCCGCGCCTCCAGCAACTCCCCTCGCTCGAGTTCCGCGTCCTGTCGCAACGCCTCCAACTCCGCCAGCGTCTCACGCGCCGAGTCTCGATCCCGCTCCAGCGCGGCCAGCCGGCTGGTCAACCCGCTCAGCCGCTCACGAACCTCGTGATACTGACGATGCGCCAGCGCCGTCCGCCAAGCGCTCAACTCGGCGTCGAACTCGCGGAACTTCACCGCCTTGGCCGCCTGTCCCCGCACGATCCGCAGCCGTCGCTCAGTCGAAGCCAACTGCTCGCGCGACTGCACGAGGTTCGACTCGGTCCGATCCAGCTTCCGTTCCGCCTCGATCCGCCTCTGGCGATACCTCGCGATCCCCGCGGCCTCCTCGAAGATGCTCCGCCGCTCCATCGGGTTCGACAGCAGCATCGCATCGACCTTGCCCTGCTCGATGATCGAGTACGCATCGGCCCCAATGCCGGTATCCAGGAACAGATCGCGAATGTCCTTGAGTCGCGCCCGGCGCCCATTGATCAGGTACTGGCTCGTCCCGTCTCTGTACAGCCGCCGCTCCACCTCGACCACATCCGCATCGAAAGGCAGCGCCCGCCGCGCCCGCACCGAAGCCTCGACGACGCCCGAATCGCCCTCCTCTTCCGCGTCCCCGGCCTCTTGGATCTGTCCGTGGTCGCCCTCCCCCTCGTCCCACCGCCGCTCCGCCCCCTTCATTCCGGTCCCGTCGGTCTCAAGGTCCACGACCGGATTCTCGAACGTCAGGCTCACGCTCGCCATGCCCGCCGGCTGGCGTCCCGCCGAACCGGCGAAGATCACATCCAGCATTTCCTTCCCGCGAAGGCTCTTGCTGGAGCGTTCCCCGAGCACCCACTTGATCGCATCGACGACGTTCGACTTCCCGCAGCCGTTGGGACCGACGATCCCGGTGATCGCATCGTCGAACGTGAACTCCGTCGCGTCCGCGAAGGACTTGAATCCGCACAGGGACAGCTTGGCCAGTCGCAAGGGCACCTCCGTGCCTGGATCAAGAGGCGCGGATCCTCCTGACCCGCGGGGCCGGCGCGGGCCCGAGTCGTTCATCGGCTGATGCTTCGCCGATTCCCCAACCTCAGGACTCGGGCCGATCTTCGCCCAAACCCTCGCTCGGACGCAGCGGCACGATCTTCGGACGCACCGGCTCCTGCTCACCAAAGCCGTCCAGCGACGGAAGCTCCAGCGGGAACCGTCCCGTCTCGTCGTCGGGACCCTCCGGTCGCGGCGTCACCTGCGTCGCACGCCTCGCCTCCAGCAGTTCCGCCAGCAGGCGGTCCTGCTCGGTCACCACGTCCGCATTCATCCCGTGCGCTTCGGCGATCGCCGCCAGCGCGCCCACGATCTCCGAGTACGTCAGCGCCAACCCCGGCTCGGGATTCTCCGGCGTCGGGGTGTGCCCCATGAACCGGATCAGATCCGTCACCGAGTCTCCGATCTCCTGGACCGTCACCCGCCCGGTCTTGTAGTCGCGATGCATCAGCCGGATCGGATCGTCCGGCGAATCGCACGCCAGCAGCAGTCGGTCGTCCCACGCCGAAACCAGCAGCGGCCGGCTCAACACCACGTCGTCGCCGATCACCGCGATCCGCGGCTCCCTCTGCAGCGTCACGTACACCGTCCCGCTGCGCCCCGGCGCCGTGTCCAGCAGGAACCGCCCGTCGATCGGCCGACGCGTCACCGGCTGCGGCCCATCCCCCGGCAGGTTCACGCGAGCCCACTCGCGGATCTGCTCCGCGTTGAGCAACTGCCCCAGCCCCGACCGCAACTCCCGCTCCTGCCTCGCAAGCCGCATCGCCTGGCTTCGTTCGGCGCGCTTCGCGAGCGACTCGTACGCCGCGACCCGAACCCACCGGTCCGGATGATTGAGCATCTCCGTCAGCGACCGGTCCACCCGGAACCCGCCGTCCACCTGCCCCAGCATCCGGATCGCCTCGAGCCGGGTCTCGCCCTCGCTCGACGCCGCGATCTCCTGGAGCGGCGCCGCCGCCGCCTCGTCCCCCAGGAACGCCCCCGCGCGCAGGGCGCCCATGCGAACGTCCCGGTCCGTGCTCGCGTACAGCGACCGCAACTCGCTCCGCACACCCGGCGAATCGCCAAGCGAGCGCAGCGCCCACATCAATTCCTCGGTCAGGTCGGTGTACTCGCTCAGTGCCTGCCCGAACCGCTTGGCGTGCACCTCAGACGGAATCCGCGCGTCGTACGGCATGTGCTGCACCATGCGGATGAAGTCCGCCGGCGTTCGCCGATACCCCGCGGGGATCGTCAGCGCGATCAGCGCATCGTCCTTGCCGTGCGCCGTGTCGAGCCGGTCGCCCGGCCCCGGCGGAAACCGCGAGTTCACCGCGCTCACGATCGCCCGCACCCGCGCGTGCGACGGGTTGTCCAGGGTCATGCCCACCTCCAGCGGCGACGTCACCACGCCCCCGCCGAGCACCCGCGCCACATCGCTGCCCCGAAACGCCTCCGGACTCCCCGGGTCCTTGAACGGGTTGACGAACAACTCGCCCCGCGCCTGCGCGATCACCTTCTTCTGCACGCCGCCGAACGGCTCACTCGGTCCAAGCTGCAGGTCCGTCGTCCACAGCGTCCCGCCCTCGAGGCTCGTCGCGTTGAGCGCCTGCACGAACACATCGAACTGGTACCCCGCCGGGGCGCCCGGCGGGATCGTCGCAAACACCACCACCACGGCCGTGCGCTTGTCGCGGATCAGCTCGCGCGCCGTCATCGCCCGATCGCCCAGGTCCAGCGCCGTCCCATCCACCTGCGCGGAACTCGTGATCCCGCGCAGCGCCATCATCCGCTCCATCGTCGCCGCCACCGCGTCGGTCAGGATCCCCCCGCCCGAACCGTTCAACCCGACCACGAGCCCATACCCCGAGATCAGCGTCGGCTCGATCCCGATGAACGTCACCTCAGAGCCCACCGT
This sequence comes from Phycisphaeraceae bacterium, assembly GCA_020639195.1. Lineage (GTDB taxonomy): Bacteria > Planctomycetota > Phycisphaerae > Phycisphaerales > UBA1924 > JACKHB01. The sequence goes on from JACKHB010000003.1 coordinate 532,486, forward strand.
CCCGCGCAGCGGCGCCGGCACATCGCGCACCGTCGGCATCACCGAGATCGCCCGCTCCTGCTTCGGCTTGGTCGAGCCGCATCCCGCGCACCACGCGCCCGCCCCCGACACCGCGAGCGCAACCAGCCAGCGACCCATGCCTCGCATGCCACGCCTCCATCAAACCCCACGGCCACAACTGTACGGACGCCGTTCCCGCCGGCCCGGTTCTCGCCAGGAATTCCCACATCGTGCCAAACCGATCGATATACTATCAAAATACGTATAAAACTGGCTTCTGAGTCCCTACCCTCCAAGGCCGCGCGCAACCGACCGATTGTGGACAAAACCATGCGAACAACACGCTCACAGATCGTCAATCCTGTCGGGCTGCGCCCTCCTCGTTCTGCTTCCCGGAAACCCCTAAGTCAAGACAACATCAAGGCTTGTGTTCAAGCGACAGCTTTTAGGCACGATATCTACATCATTTTGGGGTCTCACCCCCTTGAACACACGATCTGTAGTGGTATGCTCCGCTCCGCCTCGGTCAGGCGACGGATTCTTGGATGGTTGGCCGGACTCGTCCGCGCTGCCATCCGAATCGTGATGGAATCCGCCCGTCGGGCAGAGGTCAACCGACGCAGGACGCGATCAGCCGGTGGCTGGCGGCGATGGGAGTCTTCCCAGAGCCGTCAGGGCGCTGTCGCTCTGTTCGGGTCGGTGGGGGATCGCCCCCGCCGGCCGTGCCGGGGGGAACGTCGCCTTGGGAGTGGTCATGGGCGTGCTCTGCGACAGCCAGATCCGCGAACGCGTGCACATCGCGCCCTTCGAGCCCGCCCAGAAGCGCCCCGGCCGCATCAGCTACGGCGTCTCGAGCTACGGCTACGACGTCCGCGTCGGCTCCCGCTTCAAGATCTTCTCCGCCACGCCCCGCCACGGCGACATCGCCGTCGTGGACCCCAAGCGCTTCAGCGACGAGTTCATGGTCGAAGTCGACGTCAACGACACCGGCAAGGACTTTGTCATCGTCCCCCCCAACTCCTTCGCCCTCTGCGAGACCGTCGAGACCATCGAGGTTCCGCGCGACATCCTCGTCATCTGCGTCGGCAAGAGCACCTACGCCCGATGCGGCCTCATCGTCAACGTCACGCCCCTCGAGCCCGAGTGGCGCGGCAAGGTCACCCTCGAGATCTCCAACACCACGCCCCTCCCCGCCCGCATCTACGCAGGAGAGGGCATCGCCCAACTCATCTTCCTCAAGGCCGACCAGGTCTGCGGCACGTCATACGCCGACAAGGGCGGCAAGTACCAGGATCAGGAAGGCCTCACCCTTCCCAGAGTTGACTGAATCTCATCGACGACCTTGGCGTCGCGGCGGAGCCGCGCCGGAATCTGGCGGAGCTGTTCACAAAGGCCACGGAACACAGGCGGATCGCATGAAGGTCACACGGAAGTTCACCAAGGCCGGACAGGACCCCTTCTCCAGCGTTCGCTGGGTCAAGCGATCCTCCCGCATCACCAACCCCGATGGCTCGGTCGTCTTCCAGATGGACGACGCCGAGGTCCCCGACACCTGGTCGCAGCTCGCCACCGACATCATGGTCTCCAAGTACTTCCGCAAGGCCGGCGTCCCCGCCGACGGCGGCCCGCGAGGCCTCCCCTCCCAGCCATCAGGACCCAGAACGCAAGACGCCGGACCCTCCTCCCCGGGCCCCGAGCGCTCCGCGCGCCAGGTCATCCACCGCCTCGCCGGATGCTGGCGCCATTGGGGAGAGACCAACGGCTACTTCGACACCGCCGAAGACGCGCAGGCCTTCTACGACGAATTGGTCCACATGATGATCCACCAGGTCGCGGCGCCCAACTCGCCGCAGTGGTTCAACACCGGCCTCTCCTGGGCTTACGGCATCTCCGGCCCCGCCCAGGGCCACTGGTACTGCGACCCCAAGACCGGCGAGGCCCGCGCCAGCAGCGACGCCTACTCCCACCCACAGCCCCACGCCTGCTTCATCCAGTCCGTCTCCGATGACCTCGTCAATCCCGGCGGCATCATGGACCTCTGGACCCGTGAGGCCCGCCTTTTCAAGTACGGCTCGGGCACCGGCACCAACTTTTCCTCCCTCCGCGCAGAGGGCGAGCGCCTCTCCGGCGGCGGCAAGTCCAGCGGCCTGATGTCCTGGCTCCGCATCGGCGATCGCGCCGCCGCGGCGGTCAAGTCCGGAGGCACCACCCGGCGCGCCGCCAAGATGGTCTGCCTCGACCTCGACCACCCCGACATCCTCAACTTCGTCAACTGGAAGGTCCGCGAGGAGATCAAGGTCGCCGCCCTCGTCGAGGGACTCAAGGCCCTCAAGAAGGGCAACCAGGAGATCCGCGACGCCTGCGAGCGCCTCGGCCTCGAACTCGACTACGACTTCAACGGCGAGGCCTACGCCACCGTCAGCGGCCAGAACTCCAACAACTCCGTCCGCATCCCCGACGACTTCTTCGACACCCTCGACGCCGGCGACGACTGGCACACCCGCTGGCGCGCCGGACGCACCGAGCCCGCGCCCACCTTCAAGGCCTCCGCCCTCTGGGACGACATCGGCTACGCCGCGTGGCGATGCGCAGACCCCGGCGTCCAGTTCGACACCACCATCAACGCCTGGCACACCTGCCCGAGCGCCGGGCGCATCAACGCCAGCAACCCGTGCTCGGAGTACATGTTCCTCGACAACACCGCCTGCAACCTCGCCTCCCTCAACGTTCTCAAGTTCTACGACAACGCCGCCCGCACGTTCGACATCGACGCCTTCGAGCACGCCGTCGACGTGTGGACCATCGTCCTCGAGATCTCCGTCCTCATGGCCGCCTTCCCCAGCAAGGAGATCGCCGAACTCAGCTACCGATACCGCACCCTCGGCCTCGGCTACGCCAACCTCGGCGCCATGCTCATGCGCGCCGGCATCGCCTACGACTCCGAAGACGCCCGCGCCGTCGGCGCGGCGCTCACCTCCATCCTCTGCGGCCGCAGCTACCGCACCAGCGCCATGCTCGCCAAGCGGCTCGGCCCGTTCCCCGGCTTCTTCACCGACCGCGAGAGCATGCTCCGGGTCATCCGCAACCACCGGCGCGCCGCCCACGGCGCCGCGCGCGACGCCGATTCCTACGAGAAGCTCCGCATCCGCCCCGTCCCCATCGACCACGCCCGCCTCGCCCGCGTGCCTGTCTCCGGCGCCGCCAAGCTCTCCGAGCACGCCCGGCGCGCCTGGGACGAGGCCCTCTCTCTCGGCGAGCAGTTCGGCTTCCGCAACGCTCAGGTCACCGTGATCGCGCCCACCGGCACGATCGGCCTGCTCATGGACTGCGACACCACCGGCGTCGAGCCGGACTTCGCCCTGGTCAAGTTCAAGAAGCTCGCAGGCGGCGGCTACTTCAAGATCGGCAACGCCAGCGTCGAGCCCGCCCTGCGAGCCATGGGCTACAGGAACGACCAGATCGTCGACATCATGCGATACCTGCTGGGCACGCTCAGCCTCGATGCGCCCATGCCCGCCGACGCCCACGACGCCCAGCCCGGCCAGACCCTGGCCCAGTGGCTCCGCGATCGGGGCCTGAACGATCAGGACCTCAAGTCCATCACTGAGGCGCTCCCGGGCGTCTTCGAGCTCAAGTTCGCCTTCGGCGCCTGGTCGCTCGGCGATGAGGCGCTCAGGCGCCTCGGCCTGGACCCCGCCCGCGCCAAGGCCGACCCGAGGTTCAGCGCGCTCTCCGCCCTCGGCCTTGCTCCCGAGGACATCGAGGCGCTCAACGAAGTCATATGCGGCCGCCAGACCGTCGAGGGCGCGCCCCACCTCCGCGACGAGCACCTGCCCGTGTTCGACTGCGCCAACCGCTGCGGCAAGACCGGCCGGCGCTACATCCGCCCCGAGGGACACATCCGCATGATGGGCGCCGTGCAGCCCTTCATCTCCGGCGCCATCTCCAAGACCATCAACCTTCCCTCCGACGCCACGGTCGAAGACATCAAGGCCTGCTACCGCCTCAGCTGGGAACTCGGACTCAAGGCCAACGCGCTCTACCGCGACGGCTGCAAGCTCAGCCAGCCCCTCTCCACCCGTTCCGACGACAAGGAGTCCTCGGAGTCCGAAGAGGGAAAGTCCTCAACCGCAGCTGCGGCACCGGCGTCTGCGACATCGACCTCGTCGACCTCCTCCGCGCGTCCGCACCCGGCCCGCACGCCTGACGCCGACCCGCGCCCCCCCCGCAAACGCCTCCCGGACACGCGCCGATCCATCACCCACAAGTTCAACATCGCCGGCCACGAGGGGTACCTGACCGTCGGCCTCTACGAGGACGGCCAGCCCGGCGAACTCTTCATCACCATGGCCAAGGAGGGATCGACCATCGGCGGCCTGATGGACTCGCTCGGCACCGCCACCAGCGTCGCCCTCCAGTACGGCGTCCCCCTCGAGAGCATGGTCCGCAAGTTCACGCACCAGCGGTTCGAGCCCGCAGGCATGACCACCAACCGCGACATCCCCATCGCCAAGAGCCTGGTGGACTACATCTTCCGGTGGATGGGCATGCAGTTCATCAGCGGCTACCGCGAGGCCAACGCGCCCCGCCGCGAGTCCGAGGCGCCCGCGCCCGTTCTCGCCCTGCCCCCCGAGGAAGACGAGCCGCAGGACGCCCCCGAGCCCGCCTCGCGCCTCCGCCTCGCCCTGCGCGACACGCTCGTCCACGAGCACGAGGAGCGCACAGTGCCCGGCGGCGCCAGGCAGCGCGCAGCGCGCGTCGTCACCGATGTTCGCGCTGAAACGCTCTCGATCGCACTCGAAGCCGCCGGCGATGCGCCACCGTGCGACGTGTGCGGCACGATCACCGTCCGCAGCGGCACCTGCTACAAGTGCCACAACTGCGGGAACAGCATGGGTTGCAGCTGATGAACGACACACACCATCCAAGGAGGAGCACCATCACGGGCGACACACGGGGTTGATCACCCCGACGGCGGGGCAGAACGGTGCAGGCGTCAACGACTGACGCCACCGGATCGCCAATGGGGTCGGCGGGAGAACGGATGCCCGCCGGAGCGCCCCGGCCACGGAGTTGGCCCGGACGCTCTCGCCCCGGCGGCGCGCTCGAGCAATCGGTCCCGAAAGGGCCATGGAAACGCCTCGGCGCTTCGCACCGATCCACCCGTGCCCCTGCCGTCGGAACGATCGACCCACCACCGCGGGGTCGGGAGCGCCGGGTGCCCACCCGACGCATTCAACGCCCGATCCCGCTCCTCCCTGCCCCCGGGCGGTCCCACCGCCGCCCGGGGGTTTTTCCATGGCTTCCGGCGCGTGAAAAAACCCGGGGACCGTGGCCCCCGGGTTCCATCACGCACAGCTCAGTTCGCCCGATGTGCCCGCGACAAGCCTCAGCGCATCAGCGTTGACCGATGCCGCTGCCCAGTTTGCTTCCAGTGCGCAAACGCGCTCTCCCGGTCCTCGAAATCTTCCTTCGTGAACACGATCTTCGACACCCCCAGCCCGATCGTGTCGCCCTCGGCCAGGCGCGTTTCGGTCGTCAGCGTCCGCCCGTTGAGTTCCGTGCCGTTGGCGCTCTTCATGTCCATCACGACGTACGAGCCGGCGTCCAGCCGAACCTGCGCGTGCTTGCGGCTCACCCGCTCATCGGCGATCTGCACCGGGCACGCCTCGTCCCGTCCGATCACCAGCGTGCGTGAACCCAGCGGGTAGTAGTCGCCCTCGTTTGGGCCCGCCACCACGATCAATGACGCCATCGCCCGTGCCCTCCGCCGACCGGAACCCATCGCCGTCGCGGCCGCCCGCGACCCGTCGGCCAGTGTATCAACCCCGCAGCGCCGCCCGACCCATTCGCATCTCGAAACGATCTCTCGTGCGGCAGTAGCCCAGCCCCCCCATGCGACCGATGGCCGCGAGGGCCTCCGGGTCCACGTGGCATCGCTCGTTGATCGCGTGGTCGGCAACGAACACGTGCACGACCCGCCCGATCACGATGTTGCCCCCCGCCGGTGCTCCGGGGTTCGTCCGGATCACCGAGTCGGTTCGGCACTCAAACGCCATTGGGCTCAGGGCCACACGAGCTGGCCGCACCACCGCGCTAGGCGCCATCTCCAGTCCCACGAAATCGAACTCGCTCTGCCCGTAGTCCAGCGGCTCGGCGGCGCCGGCGACCTGCCGCTCGTACGCCTCGCTGGCGATGTTCACCACGAATTCTCCGGTTCCGCCCTCCTCTACCGGCTTGCAGTTGATCAGCGTGTCCTTCTCGCTGCCATCGTCCTTGTTGGCCGGACAGAACAGAAGGGTCAGTGGGTTCGATCCCACCCCCGCGAAGAACGAGAACGGCGCCAGGTTCGGCCGCCCATCGGGCGACACCGTGGACACGAACGCGATCGGCCGCGGCACGATCCCGCCGATCAGCAGCTTGTACCGGTCCCGAATCTCGAGTTGGCCCGGATCGATCTCCATGTTTCGACTGTATATGCCCCGGAAGTCCGCGCTTCGCCTTCCCGCCTGCGCCCTCTAGTCTCATCCATGTCCCTCCTTTCCTGGTCTTCGCTGCTGGCCCAGAGCGTCGAGTTCGCGCAGGCGGCCGCAGTGTTGCCTCGGGACGAGCACGGCGATCGCTGGCGCGCCGCCAGCGCCCCGATCATCGCCCTCAACGCGCTCATTCACGCCCTCTCCGAACTCGGCTCGCTTTCCGATACCCAGCGCGCCGTCGGCCTCGATCAGGCTTCGATCCTCATCCGCCGTCACGCGTCAGAGCTCCACGGCATCTGGCGCACCGGGCCCGTGCCCGACGAGGTCGCGCTGCTCATCGAAGACGCCCGGGCGGCGCTCAGTGCGTGGACCGATGGCGGGCAGGAATGGCGTCTGGAGTCCGAGCGGGCGACGTTCGAACATCCCGGTCCGCTGGCGGTCGCCCTCGCGCAGCGCGGGCTGGAGGCGGACTTGCTCCTGCCGGTTCCCGGCGTCACATTCTTTCGCGGCGCACCGGTCGCCTTCCTGGGTGCCGGGCCGTCCGACGAGCAGGACTGGGCGGTCGAGGCGGTGGGAGGCTGGCTCGCCGGGGCCACGCGCGGACTTCGGATCTCGCGCCGGCGGGTTGCGCGAGCCCGACAGGTGTACCGCCAACTCGACTTCGCTTCCGGGCGCATCGCGCGCGATGTCGTGGCGCCGCTGGACGCCACCCTGCCCGCCGGGCAGCCGCTGCTGTGCCTTGCGCTGTCTCGCGGCGAAGTCCAGCCGATCCCAATGCCGCCACGTATTGATCCGGTGCATGAGGCGCCCCAATTGGTAGAAGAGGACTAGCGCGGACGAGCGGTCGTACACTGGCGCGCCGTCCGCGAGCCCACCATGGCCACCGTCGCCAATCCACAGCCGGAGCGCGAAGCTGCGGCACGTGCGCGGGCCGACGTCCGGGCAGAAGCCGCGCAGCGCGCCCGCATTGCCATCATCGTGCACCGAGGCGCGACGCTCGAGGACATCTACTTTCTCACGCCCATCGCCGAGGTCTGGCGCGAGATGGGCCATCAGGTCTCGGTCGTCTCGGGCCCGGGCGCCGACATCGACGCCGATGTCTCCATCCTGCACGTTGATCTCACGATCGTGCCCGATGATCACGCGGCGTTTGCGCGCCGCTTTCCCATCGCGATCAACGGCAAGACGGCCGACATCTCGAAGCGGCGCATCAGCCGGCAGATCGTGCGGCGGGGCGATGGCTACGACGGGCCTGTGATCGTCAAGACCGACCGCAACTGCGGAGGGGTGAAGGAGGCGTCGCTCGCCGCGGGATCTTCCCTTTCGGCCCGGTGCGCGCTCGGCCTCCGCCGACGCCTTCCGTGGCCGTACCGGCCGGATCTGCCGACCGCGCAGTACCGCATTTTCGAGGCTGCGTGCCGGGTGCCGCGGGCGGCCTGGCGCAATCCGGCGTTCATTGTCGAACGGTTCCTGACGGAGCGTCAGGGCGAGTTCACCTGCCTGCGCACGTGGGTGTTTCTGGGTGATCGAGAGACGCACTCGTTGTCGCTCTCGCGCGAGCCGATCGTCAAGGCGGACAACGTCTTGGAGCGGATCGTGCTGGGCGAGGTGCCCGACGGGTTGCGCGATATGCGACGCGAGCTTGGGTTCGACTTCGGCAAGTTCGACTACGCGATCGTCGATGGCCGCGTCGTGCTGTACGACGCGAACCGGACTCCGACGCTCGGGCGTTTCTCGCCGGAGGAGTTCATGCCCCGAATCAAGCACCTGGCTGAGGGCCTCGGGGCGTTTCTGTGAGCCGGGCTCGGACGAACCCACCCGCGGACGGCCCGGCGGCCGGGCCGTCGGCCCACTGGTCGCGGATCTCGCAGCGGTGGGACCAGGTTGGTCCGCCACTACGACCAGCATCGCAGGATCTCCTCGCATACGAGCGGGCGCTGCGCCGCGCGCCGGAACGGACCGGCGGAACGCGGGGGCTGGTGCTCGGGGTGACGGCAGAACTCATGGGATTGCCGTGGGGGGATGGCGCGGCTCTCATCGCCGTCGATCGCTCGCAGGGGATGATCGAAGCACTCTGGCCGGGCGCGCACGCGGTCCGGGCCGAGTGGACGCGGCTGCCGATCGAGGACGGATCGATCGAGATCGTGCTGTGCGACGGCGGGCTGCACCTGCTGGACTTCCCTGGCGGACAGGCGCGGATGCTGGCCGAGGTGGCGCGCGTACTGGTGTCGGGCGGCGTCGCGGCGATGCGGCTGTTCGTTCCGCGGCGGGACCGGGAGCGGGTGAGCGCCGTGCTCAACGACTTGCTGGGCGGGCGGATCTCGGACCTCAACGTGCTGAAGGTGCGTCTGGCGATGGCGATGCAGCGGGATGGAGAAACGGGGGTGCGGCTGGGAGACGTGTGGGACCGCCTGCAAGATGCCGCGCCGGATCTCGATGCGTTGGCTTCGGGGCTCGGATGGACGGGCGGGCACGTGCACGCAATCGATACGTATCGCGGATGCGAGGATCGGTACCACTTCATCGGGATCGAGGAACTGGACTCGCTGTTGCGTGATCGCCGAATTCCGCTCTCGGTCGAGTCGGTGGAGAGTCCGACGTATCCGCTGGGAGAGCGGTTCCCGACGATCACGCTGCGACGGGTGTGATCGCCGGGTTCGTTTCCTTGGTGCGGGCACGCGGGGCGCGGTCCCGGTACCCTCCGGCGGATGCGCGACCGAATGCCGCGGGCACTGATTCTGTCGGGCGGCTGGGAGGGACATACTCCCGAAGCCGTCGCCACGTTCGCGAGAGAGCGGCTGCTGCCGGGGTTTGAGGTCGAGCGGTCGTGGACGCTTGAATCTCTGCGGCGCGAGGCGCTGTCGGCGTTCGATGTGCTGCTGCCAATCTGGACGTTCGATGAGATCACTCGGGCGCAGGAGCGGGCGCTCCTGGAGGCGGTGGAGGACGGGCTGGGGGTGCTGGCGTGGCACGGCGCGACGAGCGCGTTCCTGCACAGCCGCGCGCACAAGCACATGCTCGGTGGCCAGTTCGTGGCGCACCCGGGGGGAGACGCGACGCGGTACACGGTTCGGTTCCGGCCGGATCATCCCCTGACGCGCGGGCTGGGCGAGACGGAGTTCGTCAGCGAGCAGTACAGCCTGCTGGTGGATCCGGCGGTGGAGGTGCTGGCCACGACGGTGATGGAGGGGGCGGAGAAGCCATGGCTGCGCGGCGTGACCATGCCGCAGGCCTGGACGAGGATGTGGGGCGAGGGGCGCGTGTTCTACTGCGCGATCGGGCACACCGTGGCGGATCTCGGGCAGCCGTCGATCGTGACGCTGCTGCAACGCGCAGCGCGCTGGGCGGCGCGGGTGGACGATGTGCCGGAGGTGGTGGTCACGGGCGCGCAGGAACGCACTCGATCACGCTGAACGTGATGCCGGCGGGGATAAGGCGGAGCGCCGCGAGGCCGGCGCGGTCGAGCAGTGCTCTGAACTGGGCCTGGGTGCGCTCGCCCGCGCCGTGCGCGATCAGCATGGTGAGGTCGCTGCGGGCGAGGGACCGATGGATCGGGTCGTCGCGGAACACGTCGGGCAGGACTTGCTCGACGATGAGCAGGCGCGAGACGGGCGTCATCGCCTCGCGGCAGGTGCGCAGGATCGAGACGCACCGGTCGTCGTTCCAATCGTGCAGCACGCTCTTGATGACATACGCGTCGGCGGCGGGGGGGACGGCCTCGAAGAAATCTCCGGCTACCACGTCGCATCGATGGGCGATGGATTCGCGCAGCATGAGGTCGCGAGCGCCCTGCAGGGCGTGGGGCAAGTCGAAGAGAACGCCTCGGGCGGAGGGGGCGGCGTGGAGGATGGCCGCGAGGAGTTGGCCGTGGCCTCCACCGACGTCCACGATGGTGCGGAAGGGACGGAAGTCGAAGGCGGCGGTGACGGTGGCGACGGTGAGTTGCGTAAGTTGGGCGAGGGCACGGTTGAAGGTGGCCGCGGCCGCGGGGTCGCGCTCGAGGTGCGCGAAGCCCTGGGTGCCGGTGAGCCTGGCGCGTGCGCTCTGGCCTGAGCGAACGCTCTCGTCGAGTTCTCCCCAGAGGGTCCAGAGGTGCTCGCTCCACCAGAGCACCCAGGCGCGAAGCGACTGGGGATGGTCGTCGCGAAGCAATTGGCCGAGGTCGGTGAGGTGGAATGCTCCGTCGGGCTCTTCACGGCAGGCGCCGATGGCGCAGAGCGCCCTGAGGAGGCGGTGGACGGATGGCTCGTAGGCGTCGCTGGCGCGCGCGATGGCCTCGGGGGCGTGGGCGCCGGCGTGGAGGTGATCGGGAATTCGCAGTGCGCAGGCCGCATGGAGAGCCTGGGTCATCCAACTGCCGTGGAGGATGTCGAGGAGTTGGCGCGAGAGAGCGGGTTCGGAGTTGGACTGTTGATAGTTCACGTGGGCTCGGGGCGCGTGCGGGAGCCACCAATTCAGTGGATCGCACCGATGATTGCATCGTTGAAGCGGGCGGTCACGCGGATTCCCGTCGCACACGAGCACTCGTTGATGGGTCAACTCGAATCGAATCGGGGAGTTCGCGGGCGAGCACGCGTCGAGCCCGCGGCAGAGAGAAGTGACGCGGTGGGTGAGGCTCGGACAGGGAGTGGAACGGGCGGCGTCGCTTGTGCTGCGGATCCAGTGGTGGGCGCATCAGCTCGAGGCACTGATTCGGGCTGGGCCGGCTTGGGGCGCCCGGGCGCGCCGGGCGAAAGCCGATCGACGTGAGGCATTGTGGCCGAGATGCCGTATCCGGGACTCAGGAATCTCGGGTGGGGTATCCCGTTCGAGGACTCTTCGAGGGGACACGAAGGGAGCGCGGCCGGGGCGTCGGTTGTCGACGATTGGCGTGCGAGCGCGGCACGGCGAGGAGATGAGCGTGTGGCGCTGAGCAGGGTGGTCGCGGCTCGGCGAGCTTCCACCGGATTGGTCGGCGCTCGCAGAAGTTGGGCGAGCGAGGCGATTGCTGCGTTGGTGTGGGGCGACCCGAGCAGTCGGGCTCGGCGGCTCTGGAGGGACTCCGCGGCGTCGAGAAGTGCGCCGACGGCGGGATCGAGCAAACGGTGGATGAGGGCGGAGATGGAGAGTCCGAGGGTTCGCGCGAGGGCGGGGAGTGTCGGGGCACTCGGCTCGAGGAATGCGTCAAGGAGGGCGTGAGGAGAGGGTGGGTAGGCGACGGGCATGGTGGTGAAGGATAGGCATCGAGCGATGATCGTCAAGTAAATGATTGGTAATTAATTGGATTTATTTTGGTAATTCGGAACGCCGATGCCCGCCTCGTACGCTGGCATGGCGAGGGGCACCGGAGGGGAAGAAGAGGGCGTGGGCGGGCGGCGGTGAGGGTGGCCCTACCATGCCGCCCACCATCGGAGGCAAGCCATGCGTCGCGCGAAGATCAGCGTCATTGGGGCCGGGAACGTCGGAGCCACCTGCGCCCATTGGGCCGCGGCGAAGGAACTGGGGGACATCGTCCTGCTGGACATCCCCGATCGGGTCGGCGTGGCCAAGGGCAAGGCGCTGGACCTGGCCTGTTGCGGGCCGATTGAGCGGTTCGATTCGAGCGTGATCGGGACGAGCGATTACGCGGACATCGCGGGGTCGGACGTGGTGGTGATCACGGCGGGGCTGCCGCGCAAGCCGGGGATGAGCCGCGACGATCTGATCGAGACGAACGTGAAGATCGTCAAGAGCGTGAGCGAGCAGGTCCGGGAGCACGCCCCCGAATCGATCGTGATCATCGTGAGCAACCCGCTGGACGCGATGGTGTACACCGCGTGGAAGGCGACGGGGTTTCCGACGCATCGGATCATGGGCCAGGCCGGGGCGCTCGATGTGGCGCGGTTCCGGGCATTTCTGGCGATGGAGATCGGGTGTTCGGTCGAGGACATCTCGGCGTTGCTCCTGGGGGGGCACGGGGACGACATGGTGCCGCTGCCGCGGCTGACCAGTGTGCACGGTGTGCCGGTGACGGCGCTTCTGAGCGCGGAGAAGATCTCGGCGTGCGTGGAGCGTGCGAAGGCGGGCGGCGGGGAGGTCGTGAAGCTGATGGGGACCAGCGCGTACTACGCGCCGGCGAGCGGCACGATCCAGATGGTCGAGGCCATCGTCAAGGACAAGAAGCGGATCATTCCGAGCGCGGCGTACTGCGATCGCGAATTCGGCGTGGGGGGGTTCTTCGTGGGGGTGCCGGCGCTGCTGGGCTCAAAGGGCGTTGAGAAGATCATTCAGTTCGAGATGGATGCCGATGAGACGAGGCTGTTCAAGGAATCGGTCAGCCACGTGGTGGACCTTGTGAACGTGGTCAAGAAGATGTTCCCGGACCTGGCCTAGCGGGCCCCGGGGCCGAGCATGGAGTCGGGCACATGAAGCAAGAGATTCGGGCGTCGATCGCGGCGGCGGCGCTGGGCGTCGTGTGCGTGGCGGGGTCGGTCGGTGCGCAGCCGCAGGGTGATCCCGGCGGCTTGCCGCCGAGGGACCCGTTGGATCGCCCGGGCAGGATCGTGCTGCAGGAGATCGACGACTGGTCGGGATTCGACACCCGCATCATCGGGGAGATGCTCGTGGGTTCGTGGCGGTCCACGGTGCCCGTGGCGGAAGGGGAGGACCCGGGATCCAGCGTGAGCGTGCTGCTGCACATCGCGAAGGTTGCAGTGGAAGGGCTGGACGACGTGATGTACGTCGAACTCGCGCGAGACGACGACCCCGCGAGGCCTTATCGGCAGTTCTTTCTGCAGATCCTTCGTGTGGGGGAAGGAGTGCGGCTGAGGACGCTCGAGGCGCGGACGATGCTCGACGGGCTGAGGGCGTACGCGGGCTTCTGGGCGATTCCAGAGCTGTTCCCCCCTCTGAGCCGCGAGCGGATAGTGCCGACGATGGACATCGATCTTCGGGCCGCGCCGGGCGGTGGATTCACGGGTGGTTCCGGGAGGTGCCCGACGAATCTGTTCGGCGCGATCGAGATGGAGACGGAGATTTGGATCGGCGCGGACGGGCTGGCCTTCGCGGATCGCGGGTACGACTCGGCCGGAACGATGGTGTGGGGGGCCACGGCGACCGATCCGGTGCGATTTGCCCGATTCGCGTTCCCGCTGAACGTGGTGAGGAGTCGAACGGGACTGGTGATGCTGGAGTATCCGAGCCCGGTGACGCGGATGCCCAAAGAGGGTGAACTCGTGCGCTGGGCGTACTCGGGCTGGACGTGGATCGATGGCCGGCTGTTCGATACGACCGATGACAGCGAGATGCTCCCGGAGTACGAGTTCCCTCCGGCAGGGGGGATGCTCAACTTTGCGTGGGAAGAGGCCATTCGAGAGAGTGGTCAGGGCACGCTCAAACGGATCGTCTGCCCACCCGAGAGGTGGTATGTGGCGGGGTCCCCGGCGGACGGTGTGCCGCCGCGATCCGTCGTGGTGTTCTTGTTGGAGTGCGTGAACATCTCGGATGCTCCGCCTGGGGCGTCCCGTCCCGAGGGGCCGGCTGGGGAGGGGTGATCGGAGCTGAGAGCGTCGCGGCCTAGAGTCGTCGCGCATGGCGCGTCGCGACTACTACGAGGTGCTCGGCGTCGCGCGCGACGCCACCGATGATCAGATCCGTCGGGCGTATCGCGATCTGGCGCGCCGGCTTCACCCGGACGTGAACAAGGCGCCCGACGCGCAGGCGAAGTTCACCGAGATTCAAGAGGCGTACGACGTCCTGTCGGACGAGAAGAAGCGCCGGCTGTACGACCAGACGGGGCGGGTCGGCGCGCAGCCGCACGTGTCGTGGTCGAACGTCGCGGGCGAGCACGGCGACGCCGATTTCGACCTCGAGGACCTTGGCTCGGTGTTCGATGCGTTCTTCGCCGGGAGATCCGGCCGACCGGGGCCTCGGTCCGCGTCGCCGTTCGGGCACAGGGCGTCGGCGAAGCGCCGGCCGGCCCGGGTGCTGGAGCATGAGGTGCTCGTGCCGTTCATCCGGGCGGCGATGGGGGGCACGCATCGCGTGAGTCTGGATGTCGGAGGGAAGAAGAAGTCGATCGAGGTGACCGTTCCGAGCGCGACGCGGGATGGCGCGCGGCTTCGGGTTCGGGGCGTGGGCCCGTCGGGCGAGGACCTGATCCTGACGGTGCGCGTCGGGGAGCATCCGGTGTTCCGTCGGTGCGCTTCAGGGGACCTGGATGTTGAGCTGGATCTGCCGGTGACGATCGCGGAGGCGACGGTCGGGGCGTCGATCAGGATTCCGACGCTTGAGGGCCTCGTCGACGTGCGTCTGCCGCCGGGGACGGCGAGCGGGAAGCGGTTGCGGCTGCGCGGGCGGGGCCTGACGGATGCCAAGGGGCGCGAAGGGGACCTGTACGCCGTGGTGAGAATCGTTCCGCCGGCGGTGGATCGGCTGAGCGATGCGGAGCGTAGTATGTTGGAGCAGGTGTCCCACAACCAGGACCCCCCGCGCGAGGGGGAGATGTGGCGAGAGGGCTGGACACCGTAGAGCCCCGCCGGCACAACTTGACAGATCGTCGGCGAGCCAGCAGAGTGTGCTTTGACGCACGAACGGCCGGATCGCCGATCCAAAGGGGCGCACGGAGGTCCCACGCGTGCTCAGGCAACGCCATCAGCTCTTTGTCGCATTGTTCGTGTTGGCCGACGCGCTGGTGGTCGTCGGCGCGTGCTACCTGGCGTGGGCGGTGCGGCGTCAGACCGTAGAGGGCGGGTTTCCCGAGTCGTGGCGCGAGTTCCTGCGGGAGCCGATGGCGCTGGTGGTCGTTCCGACGATTCTGGGTGGTTTGTGGCTGACGGGGATGTATCGGCCGCGGCGAAACCAGCCGATGTGGATCGAGCAAGGGCAATTGATTCGGGCCCTGGCGATCTCGCTCGCGGTGCTGGTGCTGGGGCTGTGGGCGGTGAGTTCGACGCTGGTGGTTGGCGGGGATGATGCCGAGGCGCGGCAGGCCTCGTTGCTGGCGGGGCGCGTGCAGATCGGGACGCTGGGTGTGACGTTGCTTGTGGGGCTGAGCGCCTTGCGGCTGACGCTGCGGCGCATCCTGCGGGCGGTTCGTCGGCGCGGACGCAACCTGCGGCACGTGGCGATCATCGGCACGGGTCGGCTGGGTCAGATCGTGTGCCGCACGCTCTCACGCAACAACTGGACCGGGCTGCACGTGGCGTACTTCATCTCGCACGAGGACACGACGGATCGCGAGGCGTGCGTGAACCGGCCGGTGCGGGGCGGGCTGGATTCCCTGGAAGAGGTGCTGGAGCGACGGCAGATCGACGGCGTGTACCTGGCGCTTCCTAATGCGGAGGCGGCGAGGTTGCCGGGGCTGCTCAAGCGGCTCGAGCGGTTCGCGCTGGACGTTCGAATCGTTCCGGACGTGCCGCTGCGGTATCTGCCTCACCGGATGGCGGTTTCGGAGCTCGAGGGCATGCCGGTCCTGAGCTATCGCGAGTCGCCGCTGTATGGGCTCGGCGGGGTGACCAAGCGGGCCGTGGACGTCCTGGGCTCGTTGGCGGCGCTGGTGCTGTTCGGACCGATCATGCTGCTGATCGCGGGGCTGGTTCGGATGTCGAGCGCCGGGCCGATCATCTTCAAGCAGCGGCGCGTGAGCCTGGGCGGGGAAGAGTTCTGGATCTACAAGTTCCGCACAATGTTCCACGTCGAGGATGAGTCGGGCGTTTCGGCGCCGACGGATCCGCGCCAGGCGTGGACGCCGCGGAACGATCCGAGGATCACGCCGATCGGCCGGTTCCTGCGGCGGACGAGCCTGGATGAGCTGCCTCAACTGTTCAACGTGCTCAGGGGGCAGATGTCGCTGGTTGGGCCGCGGCCGGAGCGGCCGGAACTCATCGAGCGGTTCAAGGAGGACTGGCGGGGGTACATGCTGCGGCAGCATGTGAAGGCGGGGATGACGGGGTGGGCGCAGGTGAACGGTCTGCGGGGGGCGACGGATCTGCGCAAGCGGCTGCAACTGGACCTGTTCTACATCCGGCACTGGTCGCTGGGCTTTGACCTGAAGATCCTGTGGCTAACGCTGTTCCGTGGGTTTGTGCACCGGAACGCCCACTAGGACCGGAAGTTCCGAGTTGAGGTCAGGCCAGCGTGTCGTCCCGGCCGGGCGGGTTGATGAACCCGCACTCGGGGCAGGCGATGCCGTAGGCCGAGAGGGTCTCGGGGTCGAGCGTGGCCCCGCAGTCGCGGCACAGGGAGCGGTCGAGGCGGGAGGTGACTTTGTTCACCACCATTGCCATGGTTGCGATCGTGAAGCCGACGACGGGCAGCGCGGGCAGCGCCGCCCAAGCGATAAGGCTGAAGGCCGCGAGCCCTCCGGCCAGCACGCACGCCAGTGCCCTCATTCGGATCCGATGGAACCAGTACACCGCGGCCTCCGTGACCCCACTATCGACTCTTTCCCGACCCTTCCCTCACGGGAGAGGCAAACATAGCACACTTGGGCGGGCACAACCTGATAGACCCGCGCGAATCACGGTTTGTTCCCGGCCTGGCAGGGGCTCAGGGCCGGTCCAGCGGGCGGTAGAGGTCGATGATCTCGCGGATCCGGTTCGGGTTGGGAAGGTCCCGAACGCAGATTTCCAGATCGTCCTGGCCGCTGCTGGAGATGGAGACGCGGCCGACGCGGCAGATGCGGTCGAGGAAACTCTGGTCGACCTGCACGTTTCGGATGCTGTCGTGGAGGACCTCGCTGGTGGATTTGGAGAACAGGCCGATCTGCTGGACGCTGCGCTTGGTGGTGACCTCGAGAGAGGAGGCGAGCGTGAGGGTCTTCCAGATCGCGAGGCCGATGCCGCCGCCGACGAGGAGCATGAGGCCGACCCAGCTCAGCCAGCGGGGTGAGCGGGCCATGATCGGGCCGCACATGAACCAGATGATGATGCCGACGAGCAGCGCGATGCAGAGCCCGGAGAACGCGAAGGGCTTGGCGCGGAACATCGCGGGGCGGACCTTGAGGACGTGGGCTTCGGGACCGTGGTCGGGGGGGAAGCCGGCCGCCGCGGCGCGGTCGGTGTGCGACACGGCCCGCGCGGGAGAGGGAACGGTCGATTGGGAGGGCTCGGCGGCGGGCTCCGGGACGACGTTGACATCGCCGCAATGTGGGCACTCGACCTTCCGGCCGGCGAGGTCGTCGTCGACCTCGAGTTCGCGGTCGCAGCGATCGCATCGGAGTCGAATCATGGCGTGGGTCTCCCGGGTTCAGGGTATCGCGGGGCGGCGCGCGCTGCGCCCGGGCGGCGGCTGGGATGCGGCCGAATAGACTGGCGGCTCAATGCGGATCGCGCTGGTCAACTGGGCGAAGATCTGGCTGGGCGCTTCTCGCGGGGGTGGCGTGAATGGCTACGCGCAGGCGCTGGCGCTGGAGCTGGTGGCCCGAGGGCACGAGGTATGCTCCGTCTCGTCGGGGACCTCGCCGCCGCTGAAGAGCGCTTTGAGGGTGCCGTGCCATGCTCGCCGGCACCCGGACTGGGCGGGGATTCGCTGCTTCGAGATCGTGGGATCGCCCGTGCGGGCTCCTGCCACATTCCAGTTCGATCATCCCGATCCGGAGGCGTCGAGCCCGGAGTTGGAGCGTGTATTCGGCGCACTCATCCAGTGGATGGGAGTGGAGGTCGTCCACTTTCACAGCCTCGAGGGGCTGAGCGCGGGATGCGTGGAAGCGTGCCTCGGGGGCGGCGCGAGAGTGGTGTTCAGCCTGCACAATTACCACACGATCTGCCCGCAGGTGTACCTGCTGCGACGAGACCGTGAGGTTTGTTCGGACTTCGAGAATGGTCACGCGTGCGTCGGGTGTCACCGACCGGCACGAGCTCCGCGTCGTGCGGGCCTGGCCAGTCGGGCCGTCGAGTCGGCCGTTGACGCAAGCGGCCCATTCGAAGTGCGAGGCGAAGATCCAAGGGGCGGGCCCGATGGGAGTCGGGTGAGGGCCGCGGGCCGCCGGTTGCCGATCTTGAATGAGGTGACTCCCGAGCCGGGGAGTGACCTGGCGCCAAACGCGTACAGCGCGCGGCGCAGCGCGATGGTGGCCGCGCTCAACCGGTGCGATCGCGTGCTTGCCGTCTCGCGATTCGTGGCGAGGCTGTTCGAGGCGCGAGGCGTCGGGCCGGGCGTGCTGTTGACGATGCCCATCGGGACGCGCATGGTCGATATCGCGGCGGCGGCGCGGACCATCGATTGGGGTCGTTCACGCGGGCCAAGTCCGGACGGTCCGCTGCGGCTGGTGTTCCTGGGATACCACAACTTCGCCAAGGGGCTGGATCTGCTCATGGAAGCGCTGGAGGGCATGGCGCGAGGGCCGCTGTCGCGGATTCGATTGGAGGTGCACGCGATGGGCATCGAGCCGATCGGGGCGAGGATCCGTCGGCTCGAGGGCCACCTGGCGGGGTTGACTGTTGGTGGAGAGTACCGATACGAGGACATACCTTGGCTCGTTGACGGGGCGGATCTCGGAGTCGTGCCCAGCGCGTGGTGGGACAACGCGCCGCAAACGGTCTTCGAGTTTCACGCGTGCGGTGTGCCGGTGCTCGGCGCGGCGGTAGGAGGGATCCCCGACTTCGTGCGAGAGGGCGAGAACGGGATGCTGTTTCGGGGCAACGATGTCGAGGCGCTACGCGAGCGGCTCGTCGAGGCGGCGGCCAACCCCGGCGCCGTGCGCGCTTTGAGGGCGGGGATCGCTCCGCCGCCTTCGATGGGTCGGCACGCATCGGACATGGAGGCGGTGTACCGGTCGGTGCTCGCGGGTAGCCGCGGGTGAGCGCGGACCGAATGATGTTCCAAACTCGAGGGCGCGGAGGGCCCAGATGACAGAGGCGACGGCCAGTCGAGCCCGGGTGGTGGAGTTGCTGGCTCCAGAGCGGCGGGCTGCGCCGGCGTTGCGGACGCCGCGAGTCGCCGTGGTGATCGTTACGTGGAACCGGCGGGAGGACGTTTCGAGGGCAATCGGCGCGGTGGCTGGCCAGCGGTATCCGCTGCGCGCGCTGGATGTGGTGGTGGTGGACAACGCGTCGACGGACGGCACGGCCGAGCACCTGATCGAGACGATGCGTCCCGAGCGCATCGTCGCCAACCCCACCGATCGCGCTGAGTCCCCTTCGTTTGGCGTGGGTCCCGGAGACCGACGTGGCAACGCGTTCGGCTTCGGCTCGCTCACTCTGGTACGGAACACCCACAATCTCGGGGGATGTGGCGGCTTCAACACCGGCCTGGGGTACGTGTGGGACATGCTGGATGAGGGGGGAATCGCGGCGCCGGACTACGTGTGGCTGGTGGATGACGACATCGATCTTCCCGCCAGCGCGCTCGCGGAACTCCTGCGCGTTGCGGAGGCGGACCCGACGGTGGGGCTGGTGGGCTCGCGTACCTGCGACATCGACGACCGCGCGCGGACGATCGAGAGCACGATCTACCTGAATCCGGATACGGGCCTGATGGCCGATGAGCCGAGTCCGGCGCACCCGCAGCGCGGCGAGCACGAGGCCTGGGCCCGGGCGGTCGGCGGGACCCGCGGGCGGCACGTGTACACCGGGGTCAGAGATGTCGACGTCGTGAGCGCGGCGAGTCTTCTGGCTCGCTGGAGCGCGGTGAGGCGGGTCGGGCTGTGGGACAGCCGCTTCTTCATCTATTGCGACGACGCGGACTGGTGCCGCCGCTTCGCCGGAGAGGGATATCGCGTGGTGCTCAACCTGGACGCGGTGGTGTTTCACACGCCGTGGCACCACAAGCTGACGCCGGCGAGGTTGTACTACGCGCAGCGCAATCTGGTATGGCTGCTGCAGAAGTCGCTCCCGGAGGGGCGGGGCCGGGAGGTGCTCGGAGCGCGACTGGGCTATCTGTTGCGCGAGTCGGCGAGGTCGGCGTTGCACCGCAGGATGTCGCACGCGGAGATCACACGGCGCGCGGTTGATGACGCGGTGTCGGAGAGGGGCGGCGAGTTGGAGGATCCGTCGCCCGCGCTCGAGCCAATCGCCGATGCGCTGCGGCGGGCGGGGGCGCTGCGCCGGGGCGGCCGCGTGCTGGGTGTGTGCCGGCGGGCGGCGCACGTCGAGCGGTTTCGTGCCCTGCGCACGGCGGTCGGGCAGGCCGGCGGCGATGGGATCCGATGGATCGAGATGGTGCGGAACGACGTGCCCGATGCGCATGGCGCGCCGGACGTGGGAGTTCGCCGACTTGTGTACGCGGGGCACCGGCTCTCGAAACTTCGGCGACAGTGGCCCGTGTTGCTCAGGCCGCCCCGGGTGGTCGTCGTGTTCGACAACGACTCGGACCTGCCGGTGATCCGCGGCGCGTGGACGCTTCATACCGGTGTGCGGCATCCCGGCCAGGCGCGGCTGGAGCGATGTGGCTATGGCAAGCGGCTGGGCTTCGCGTGGCGGTGGCTCGGGACGCGTCGGCGAGCGCGTCGGTGGATCGCTAAACTCCCGGCATATGTTCGTACTTCACGCTATGGGTAGCCCAGCTCGCGGCCGGGCCCGAGGCATCATCGCGGCATGAGCGATGCTGAGGCGACGCTCGAGACCGGGCTGACGCCCCCGGACAGGTGGCGTGTGAGCGACGCGCCGCTTCGGATCGCGCTGCTGGGCTGGGCAAGGCTGGGCGCGCAGGCGAGAGAGGGCAGCGGATACAACCTCGCGGCCTCGGAGCTTGGGGCCGGGCTCGCGCTGTCGGGCCATCGCGTGTTCTATCTGCGGTCCGGGATGGACTATGCCCTGCGACCGGGCATGTTCATCCGGCGGATCGAGCGCTGGCGGGGCGTGGAGTGCTTCCACCTGTACAACAGCCCAAACCTGGCGCCGGCACTGTTCAATTTCCGGAATATGGAGCGCGAGATGGGGTCCCCCCGGCAGACCCGGCTCGTGCTGGGTTGGCTCAAGAGCGTCGGCGCGGAGGTCGTTCACGCGCACTCATTGGAGGGATTCGGATTGGATGTCGTGGGGGCGATCCGCGACGCCGGAATCCCGGTCATCATCACGCCGCACAACTATTGGTACGCGTGCCCGCAGGTGGATCTTCTGCATCTCGAGCGGTACGTGTGCCTGGACTATGAAGGCGGAGCCAAGTGCCAGGGGTGCCTGAAGCCCGCGCTGCCGCACCGCACCAGAATCCGGCGGCGGATCGAGCAAGCGCTGCACCGCGGACTGGGGCCGGGGTTTGGAGGGCAGGTGCGTGGACTGCTCTTTGGAAGGCGACGCCCTCGTCCGGGCCGGGGGCGGGCGGTCGTCGAGGTCGAGGAGTTGGACCCGGAGTTGGGGGTGGGATTCGAGGTTTCCGCGACCCGAGACCACGATGGGACCGTACACAATCCGACGCCGCTGGACGCCGACCAGGAGATCCTGGAGGTCGGCCGATCGCCACTGGATCAGAATGAGCGATTCACTCGCGCGGACCACCATCTGACCGTGCTGAACACGTACGGCAAGCGCCGCCGGCGTGGAGTGGATGCGCTGAACGCCGCGAGCACGGTGACACCGCCGAGCGAGTTCATGCGTCGGGCGTACGAGGCGATGGGGGTGGAGCCCGGCCGGCAGCACGTGCTGCGGCTGGGGCTGTCGCACCTGGACCAGATCAACCGACGCTCGCGCCGGAGCCCGTTCTATCGGGTGCGGCCGTGGATTCCCGGCGAGGCCAAGCGCCCGCTGCGGCTTGCGTTCTTCGGAACGGTTCGGCACAACAAGGGTCTTGATGTGCTCGTGCGCGCGATTCTGATGCTGGACACGGAGGTGCGTCAACGGTGCCAATTTCTGATTCGTGCTGCTGGTGGGGACTGGCTGCACAAGCGACGGCTCGGTCACCTGCCGGAGGTGTCGTTTCTGGGGGGGTACGACGTCAGACAGCTCGTGTCGGCGGGGGGCGAGTTCGACGTTGGCGTGCTGCCTCACATCTGGTTTGAGAACTCTCCGATCGTGATGCTGGAGTTCCTGCACGCGGGAAAGTTCGTGATCTCGTCGAGGCTCGGCGGACCAGCAGATTGGATCGTGGAGCCGGACTCTCCGGGAGCGGGCGGTGGACCCGGGAACGGGCTGCTCTTCCCGGGAGGAAGTCCCGAGGGGCTGGCCGCTCAGATTGCGCGCGTCGTCCGGGGCGACGTCGCGGTGCCAAGCGCCGAGGAAGTGCATGAGGTCTCGCGTCTGACCAGTTATCCCCATCACGTCGCCGAAGCGGAGGCGCTGTACCGGGCGGCGCGCGAGGGCGGTCAACGCGAGGCTCGGTCGCATCCGGAGACACGGGTGAGCGAGGCGAAGCCGGCTCAGCGGTCGGCGATGCCCTCACGGACCGCGTAGCGAGCCACCTCGACGCGGTTGTGCAGGTCCAGTTTTCGCATGAGCGACGTTGAGTGCTTCTCGACGGTCTTCACGCTGAGACGCAGAATCTCGGCGATCTGGCGCTTCGACCGACCTTCGGCGATCTGGGCCATCACCTGGCGTTCGCGTGGACTGAGCAGGTCCCCACGGGTGAGGGGGTACCCGGGCGGATGGCTCTCGCCCGTGACCAGGCGGGGCCTGGCCTCGGGCGAGATGGCGATCTGTCCCTTGAGCACGGAGCCGATGGCTTCGACAAGTGTCGATTCGGGGTCGCTCAAGAGGAGATAGGCTCGAGCGCCGGCGAGCAGGCACCGTCGAAGGCTTCGATCCGACCGGGTGTCGTCGATGACGATGATCCGCGGGGGCGGATCAAGGGTGGACCATGGGAGGACTGCCGCGGCCGGATCGGGATGCGAAGCACTCACATCGAGAACGACAACGTCCGGCGCGGCGAGGCGCGCGAGCTCGAGCGCGGCTTCGGGTGTCTGCGATTCGGGCAGGCAATCGAACCCGGCGCGGATCAATCCCTCCCGAAGCGCGGCGCCGACCAAGCGTTGGCGGGCGACGGGCAGAACGGCGATGGGGCGATGGGTCCGGGGTGTGGGGGTGGAAGCGGGCAACGCGGTCCCTTCGGGCTGTTGCATCATTGTTATTGTGGCGACGGGTGTGGTCGAAGGCGTCGGGCCGAATGAGTCCGGGTCGGTTCGGGGCGGCGGAGCCACTACACTGCCGCCAGCCCTGAGCGGGAGGCTTCCGTGGAAGATTCGGGCATCGGAGCCTTTGTCTCGAGCGTGCCCGACGGGTTCGTGGCGGTGTGCGCGGACGAGGCGTGGGCGGGGTCGGCCGTCCGACCGTCGCTGGTGGTGCGCAGTCAGGACGACCCGACGGCGGGTCGCCTGGTGGAATTGAGGGCCGAGCCTCACGCGTGCTCGTTTCTGGGGTGCGTGACGGATGCCGCCGGGGTCGTCCACCAGTGGCTTGAGATTTGGGTGCAGCGGCCCGACCGGCTCTGCGGCGCGCCATCGGCGTACCGCGACGCCTGGAACAACGGCGCGTTGGACAGGGCCTGGGATCAATGGGTCGAGGCGGTTTCTCGGAGAGACCCGATCTCGATCGTGCGAACGGGACTGGAGGAGGCCGGCGCGAGGGCCTCTTTCCTGGATCTCGCGACGGGCGGGCTCGTGCACCCGCAGGTGCAGGGCACTTCGCACTTCCTGAGAGTGTGCGCCGACGAATCGGTGCTCGAAGAAGTGGGTCTTCCCGCGTACGCGTCCACCCGTTCTCGCTATCTCTGGGCGCCGGAGCTGGGCCTCGAGTCGCCGTTTGTGCCCGCGACCTCCGACAGCCCGGAGACGGGGCCGACGGCCTCGCTTGAAGCGATCATGGGCGAGGCTCGCGAGCTCGCCCCGATCAATCCTTCCGGGGGCCGGATCCTGCTCCGGCGTCTGGCGCCGCTGTCCCTCGAGGATCTGCTGGATGTGCTGGGCGGGGCGGCGTGGAACGGAATCTCGGACGGGCGCATGGCGGTGCCGGTGTGCGGCAGACCCCGCAGTGGCACGACGATGGAGGACGGTGGAGGGCTGTTCCTGGGACGCCAGGGCAAGCGCGGTCGGATCGTCGAGGCGCTGCACTTGAAGCTCGGGGCGCTCGCCTCGTCGGTCGAGCAGGTCAGCGGACTGATCGAGCGCACGCAGCGACCGCTGCTGGGTCTCAACGCCTCGAGCTTCGGGGTTGAGCCGCCGCCTGATCAGCCTGGGCTGCCCAACCTGTGGGCGACGCGGATCGTGCTGCGTGATCCGGGCGCGGCGGTGGAGGCTCCCATGAAGGGGACGGGGGGGAAGCTCTTCCTCGCGTCCGATCCGGAGGCGCCCGGGGTATACCGCCCGCGGTTGGAGACCGCTGGCGGACGAGGGACCGGAGGATTCCGAGTTCGCCGCCTGCTCGAGAGCGATCAGAGCGCGATCATCGAGGGGACGTTGTGGTCTGATGAGGGCATCGTGGCGAGCGCCAGCGACCTCGCGTGGCTGTCGCCGACGATCGGGGGGGAGCGAGTTGACGTGTACGCCCGGCTGGAGCGAGACAAGGCGCTGGCGCCGGGCGAGTGGCGCGTCCGAAGCCTTGAGCATCGCTTTGACGCGAAGACCGTTGCGGCGATCAAGGCGATCGAGGGTGTCCGGATCGAGCGCACGCCTTTCGAGATCGTGCCGGTCCTGAGCAGCCCGTGTGACCTGTATGCACTTGGAGTGTTGGGAGTCCGCTCGCTGCTGGTCAATCCTCAGACGACGCTGGCGATCGCGCTGGATGAGGCGCTGAGTCTGGCGAGGCAGGTGGGCGAAGGAGACCCGCAGGAACCGCTCGAGGCCCGAATCGCGGGGGCGTTCGATGCGGACGAGCGGTGGCTGCACTCGCTGGGTCCCAACCGGCTGATTCGAGAGGAGGTCACCCCCGAAGAGGCGCTCGGCGTGGTGCCCAGGGAGGTGTGGTTCGAGGTTCTTGCGCTGTTGATCACGATGTTCTCCGGTGCGTGCCGGGATGCGACGTGCCGAGACCTCGGCGACGCGAGGTCGGGCGGGCTGCATGCGGTGTTCGAGCCGGCCCGCCGCCGGCTGGAGCTGCTTCGAGTGCGCACCCGGAGCCTGTTGGTGATCGATTGGCATTACAATCGTGAGGTGAGCGGCGTCATCAGGCACCTGATGACGGGGCTGGCGCCGGCTCGCGTGAGGGCCAAGGCCTAGCGGTGTTGGCTCGGGGGACGAACTCTTTCACAGAGGAGCGCACGGCATGAAGCTTGGGCGAATGGCGGCGATGTGCGTCGGGCTGCTTTCGATGGCGATTTCGGCGGTTGGCTGTTCGACGACGCCCCGGATGGGGCGGTACACCGTCAACGTTTCCGTGGACCAGGCCTCGTGGGCGGGAGTCGGGGGCGTGGACGCCGTCTCGGTGGATCTCATCGCTCTGAACACGCAGGATGGAGAGATCTGGAGCAACTACCCGCTCAGCGCGTACTTCGGGACCGGCGACACGACCCGGGCCGACGCGGACAAGGTGACGTTCGAGTTCACGCGCGACAACGCCGGGGCCAAGGCGCTGGCCGGGACCGATGAACACTGGGACCGCTGGCTCAAGAGGGGCGCCCAGCAACTCTTCATCCTGGCGGACCTGCGTGAGCTGCGGGGACAGGACAAGCCCGGGGCGACCGATCCGCGCAGGCTGATCCTTCCGCTGGACACGCGCCACTGGCCCGCCAACCGAACACTGGATGTCTCGATCCAGCGGAGCGGACTGCGGCTCGACACGGCACAGAAGCCGCTGCCCGAGGGCTGAACCACGGAACCCGGTGATTGATGGCTCGTTACGGGCGATTCGAGACGGTTCGTGACCTGTTCCGCGGCGCCTCGGCGACGGTGTCGCTCGCGCGCGAGGCGGGCAGCTCGGGCGAGCCGGGCTTTGTGGTCAAGGCTGTTGAGTCCGATCAGCCGGGACAGGATCGCGCGGTTCTTGACGAGCTGTCGGGACGGTTGCTTGGGCGCGCCTCGGTGCTCAAGAAGCTGACCGAGGCCAAGGCCAAACGCTGGGCTCGGCTCGTGGAAGCCGGCAAAGGCGATGGAGGGGCGTTCTACGTCCTGGAACGATTCCCTCGCACGCTGGATCAGATCATCGCGGGGCGGGTGCGGTTGGATGCCGCGGCGATGCGCCACGTCATCGAGTCCATCCTGACGGGCCTGAAAGAGATTCAGAAGCTTGCCGGGCAGGGGCACGGCGAGCTGAAGCCCACCAACGTGATGCTCGATCGCATCGGCAAGGCGACGAGCGCGAGAATCGTGCTGTCCGATCCTCTGCCCGCGGGAACCCTCGACGCGAGCGCGGGGGAATTTGAGGACATTCGGGCGGTCGGGCGCATCATCTATCAGCTTGTGTACTACCAGCCGTATCGCGAGCTGGGCGGCTGGCCGATCGCGGATTCGGCCGAGTGGAAGCGGCTGGGCCCCAAGGCGACCGCCTGGCGCGAATTGGCCAATCGCTTGCTGGATCCCGCGGCGTCGATCGGATCGATCACGATCGATCAGACACTGGCGAAGCTTCCCAAGGCCGGCGGTGGGGGAATTGCGCCCAAGTTCGGCATCGCCGCGGCGGTCGTTGCGGTTCTGGCGGCGGGCGCGTACTTCGGCGGTCCGAGCCTGATGAAGTTGTTTGGCGGGTCGAACGGGCCAAGCGACGGTCCCAAGTCGGATCCGACGGCGGTTCGGGCCGCGTGGTCGCGGTGGTGTCACGGCTATTCGTTCGTGCGAGACTTTGGCGGGCAGGTTCGGGCCCGACTCGACGACATGGTGGACGCGAAGTTCCTTCCGACGCCCCTGGTCGAAGCGATGGGCAATTCGCGCCGCCGGGGCGATCTTGATCCTTCTCAAGCCGGTTCGGGTTCGCTCGCATACGACGCGGACGATCCGCCCTCGTCGGTGCTGGACGGCTCGCTCGACGAGCTTGTCATGGATCGGAGCGGCACGGTCGTGGAGGCGGTGCGCAGTCTCGGCGGCACGTGGCCGGAGGAGAGGGGGATTGAAGCGCTGGCCCAGGCGCTGCGCGACGTGGGCCTGGCTTCGGCGGCAGAGGACGTAACCCGGTGGAGTTCGCCGCTGGGAGTGCTGGGGGCCCAAGACCCTGCACAGTGGTCTGGCAACGCGGCGACCATCGGCCGGCTCATCGTGTCGCTGTATGACAGTCGTGATGTGCGCAATCAACTGGTGCAGACGTGCCGAGAATTCGGGGAGATCGCTGGTCAGCTTGGGTCGGTCGGTGACCCGATGCTGGCGAGGCTGGGCGGGGCGGGCGCCGCACTCACGCTGGACCTTGGAGACGCCCCGGCGGAGTCGCTGAGCGCCCTGCAGAGGGAACTCGCGTCACTGATCTCTTCGGCGCGGGATGTTCGGGCATTCGTCGCGAACATCTGGCAGGGACAGGTGCCGGAAGCGTTCCTTGACGACACGCCGGAACTGCGAGCGGAGGGAACCGTCGTCACGACCAAGTTTCTGTCCGATTATCTGGTCGCCGCCACATACTGGAATCCACCGGCGCCGGAAGAGTTCGACGACCCGCGCGAGGGTTGGCGGATCGATTCACAGTTGACCGCGACCGAGGCCTCGGTGGACGATCTGGAATCGGAGCTCTCGCTTTCGGACGCGGAGCGGGCCCAATTCGGCAGCCAGTTCGACTCGGCGCGCCGGCAGATAGCGGCGATCCGAAGCGACGTCGACGCCGTTGACTCGATGACCGAAGCCGACGGCGCCGAAGCGATTCGCACGAGGATGCGAGAAGTCGACGTCGCGCTGGGTGCGGTGGGGGACTCGCTGGGATCGCTCCGCACGAGCGTGGCGACGGCGAGACAGGCCGAGGCTGCGCGGCTCGCCGCGGCAAGTCAGGACCTCGAGAGGGTCAGGGAGGCTCGACAGGCCTATGTCTCGCAGGTTTCATCGGTGCAGAGCGCATGGAGCACGCCAAACGCGGCGGCGGACGCGGCGTGGAGGGCGGGCCGGGACGCGAATCTCGCGGGGCTGGAGTCCGGCGAGCTGTCGCTGGACCAGACGGTGAATCGGAACCGGGAGCTGGAGGCAGCGCTCAGAGCCGTAGAGGCGGTGACAGCGTCCAGGCTCTCGGTGCCGTCGTGGCCGAACGGCGTTGATCGGCAGGCGATCGAATCGGCGGCGGCGACGCGGCGCGACGAGTTGATCGACGCATTGCTCCGAAGCGGCGGATACGCAAGCGGCGCGCGGTCTGGCGCAGCGCCCACCCGGCAGTCCGCAGAAGTCGCGCAGTATGAGTCGTGGATTTCGCGTGTGCCCGCCGTGATCGCGCAGGCCGCAGCGATTCGTGCCGATGCCGAGAGGTGTGTTCCGATCGACGAGGGCTCGGGGGGAGTCGGGTCGATCGAAGAACGATTCTCGGCGATGGTTGCTGAGGCGGAGGACCTGGGCATCGAGGAGGCCGTGGCGTCGACCGTCGCGACCCGTCTTGCACGCCTTCGTCTTCTTGGGGTGACTGCGACGGAGTTGGTGCAACTGGCGGGGGACATCCAGGACCTTCCTCGCGCGATGGCCGCGTGGAGGGAATTGGGCGACGCGGGCGTGTGGCCCGACACTGTGGCGGACTTGGACAAGGAGCTGCAGCTTCGCGATCTGCTCAAGTCCGCGGTGGAGAGAAGGCGATCGGACCTCGGAGAAGAGGCGGCGTTGGGATTGCAGCGAGAGCTGGACGGGGGATCTCGCTCGCGCTGGCTGGCCTACACGCATCGGTGCCGCAGCGCAGCGCAGCTCTCTGAGGCGATGGGCCGGCAGCGCCAGTTTGCCCCCGAGGGCGTGAGCGCGAGCGAGCTCTCCGAGCGCACAAGGTACAACGTGCGACTGCTCGCGTTCGTTCGCGCATGGCAGGGGCTTGGAGGAGCGCCTGAGGACGAGGCCGTCAAGGCGCAGGTCACGCAGTTCGTGCAGGACGCCGGAGCGTTCTCGGCCGAACTGAACGCGGACGCTTCGGACTGGATCGAGAAGCTGCGGGCGGCGGCGGCTGGTGGGAGCGGGGGAGGCGGCGCGAACAGGGGGGCTCTGGAGGAGGTTGGGCCCGGGGCGAAGGGCTGGGAGTTGCTCGACGGCGTTGGTGTCGATCAGGTCACCTATCGGATGGCCGGCACAGGGCGCGAGATGACGTTCATTCGTCTGCCCGACGAGGCGGGCACGGGGGAGAGCGTGTTTCTCGCCCAGTCGGAGGTCTCGATCGGGCTGTTCAGCGATGTTGTTTCGGCGGCGGGGGCATGGGGACAGATGACGCCGTGGACCACGCTGACAGAGCGTCAGCGGGCGTCTTCGCCAGGAGCACGCCGCTCGGGACGCCTCGGGGCATGGCGATGGCAGGCACAAACAGGCCGGATCGTGCCCGCGCAGGAGTGGTTCGATCCGGGACCGATCGAGCGCGGGATCGCCTTCTACGACCCCGGGGTTGAATCGGGACTGCGCCCACCCGGCGACGACTCACCCATGCAACAGATGACCGTCGCCGTAGCGGAGGCGTTCTGCGGCCTGATCGGATGTGGGCTTCCCACCCAGTCGCAATGGCTGCGGGGGTATGGACTCGCCGGCCAGCGGGGGCTCGGCCCGACGAATCTTCGGGATGCGGTGTTTGTGGCTCAACGCGACTACGCGGCCGGGCCTTTCAATTCGGTGCCCTTGCCGCCAAACGTCTCGGTTCGGACGCCGCTCTTCCCCGACGAGCCGCTCGAACCCACACCTTGGTACGAGGGCTCGGTCTCGGAGATCGGTCGGCGAGAGAGTGCGAGGCCGGTGCCAGATTCGGGCAACGATGGTGCGCTGTGGTTCGTCGGTGTGGAGACCGGCGGAACGACGGGCTCCTTCCATCATCTCGTCGGAAACGTGGCGGAATTCGTCGCGCTGGCCGGCGGCGGCTACGCGGTGGTTGGCGGCTCCGCGCTGTCACCGCCTGAATTCGGCCCTCCAGAGACTCCGATCGTGATGATGCCTCTGAAGGCTAAGGGGGGGCGTCCGGTGGCGCTCTTCGACGTGGGCGTTCGACCGGCGTTCAGCGCGACGGGGCTCGATGCGCCCGTCGCGCTGGCGGATGTCCTCCGTCCGCTGGTGGAGCAGCCCGCCTATGTCTTCGAGTCGCCGTGACCTCGAGGGTCAGCGTTCGTCGTCGGTGACCGAAGCGAAGTCCATATCGCCGAACTGCTCGGCCTTGGCGAGGGTGACGGCGACGCCGAACGTGGTGGCGCCGAGCATGTCGCCGGCGCCCACATTCAGGCGGTAATTGGCCTCGTAGTCGTACTCATCGACCCTGGCCTGCGGCTCGAATGTCGAGCAAGCACCAAGGCCAAGAACGAGCAACGCGGGGGTGAGTCGGGCGGCGCGCTTCATCGTTGGGTCTCCTCCTGCGGCACCGGTCATCCAGGCCGCGAGTGGAGGCATCGGCACGCGCAGCGACAGCGCGCAGAGGTTGGGAGGGAAGGGCATCGCCGGCCGGTTCGGGATCCGGAGCGATCGGTCTGCCCGGCACAGGGCGCAGACGCTGCGCGACAAGTGGTTCCAGATAACCTGACAGCCCTCGACTTTCGGACGTGGCGGGCGGGCCTTATGATGGCCCCGTCTGGTTCCGCAGTGGAGGTTCGAGTGGCTCAGGGCAACTCCATCGGGTCAGGACGCTCGGGGGACTCCGAAGGGGTTGATGCGCTCGCGGCTCGGATCCGTGCGATCCAGGCCGACCTTGCCGACTCCGATGGGCCTTTGCGGGCCGAACACATCGCCGAGGAGATTGATCGGGCCGTGGGCCGGCTGCTGCCCGATCAGCGACTGGGGTTCCTCGAAGCACTGGGGGCGAGATTCCCTAGCTGGGACAGCGACCTCACGGCCAGCGCGGCTTCGGAGTCCAAGACCCGGTCCGTCGAGGACCGGCAGGAACTGAACGATCCGAGTCTGCTGGTCCGCCGCCTCACAGAGCTGACCAAGGGCTGGTCCGAACAGAAGCGGGCGCCCATCGTCGAGGCCCTCAAGCGAGCGGGACTGGCGCCAAGCGGAGAGGGCGGCTGGCCGGCCGACGCAGCGGCGAGATTCTGCAAGGCTGTGTACGACGCCGACCAGGGGCCCATCGACGGAGGCAGGGCCCTGGATCTCAGCGCGCGACTGGTTCTGCTCGTGCTCAGCCTCGAGAAGGTCGTCTGGCGGACGTGGCAGCAGATGTCGCCCAGATCGATCGTCAAGCGGCGGTATTCGCTGCAGAAACTGGCGTCCACGTTCGTGTCTGGCGATCAGGCGGCGTCGCGAGGAGACCTGGAATCGGCGCTGGAGGAACTGAGGCAGATGACTGCCGGGATCATCGCGGCGGTCGCGCAGGCCGGGCACCTGTCGTGGGTGCGATTGGGGCACCTCCTTCCTGACGAGGTGATGGCGGCGGCGAAGGAAGAGGGCAAGAAGGCGTGGGAGTCATGGGAGGTGGCGTATTGGCGGCGCTACAAGGATCTGGCGTCCACGATCGATCCAGCGACGTTCGAGTCTGAGATTCTGCGTGGGCTGGCGGACTGGGTGGAAGAGGTGATCGGTCGCGGGGCGCGAACCGTGCCGGGGAGTCGGTAGTCGGCACGCAAGTGAGGCGGGAGGCGCATGACGCTGCAGGTTCATTGGCATGAGGGGCTCTTTCTTCAACCGCATCACCTGCAGGCGATGCAGCGAGGCCTGCTCGACACGATGGCGCGAGAGCGCCGCTTCGCATGGCCGTACCCGTACGGAGTCGTCGAGGCCAAACTCAGCCGCGATGAGCTGGAGAACATGCGCGTCCGGTTCGACCGATTGCTTGTGGCCATGCCCAACGGCGTGGTGGTCGACGTGCCGCACGCCGCAGAGATCCCGCCCTTGGATATCGAGGAGGCGTTCAACGCGAGCGTGCAGCCGCTGAATGTGAGTCTTGCCGTTCCGTTGTATTACCCCAAGCGGGGCAACTCGATCGAGCCGGGGCCCGGTGCGGACTGGAGGACCAAGCGGCTGTTTCGAGTCTCAGAGGTCACCCAGCCCGACGAGAACACTGGCGACAACGCCAAGGCGATGCTGATCAGAAAGATCAACGCCCGGCTGCTCCTGGAGCACGACGATCGCACGGACCTGGAGGTCATGCCCCTGCTCCGCATCGCGCACGCCGTGGGCGAGGACAGCGGGCTGCCGCGACTGGATGCGGAGTTCATTCCGGCGTGCATGGTCGTGGCTGGATCGGTGACGCTGAGCGAGAAGCTGCGTGACCTGGCGAATCAGATCGAAGCCAACCGCAAGGAACTGGTGAACCAGTTGACTCGCGGCGGGTTCAACGCCGAAACGATCAAGGGCATCCAGATTCAGCAGATGATGAAGCTCGTGGCGCTCAATCGCTTCGCGGGCCGACTGACCAGCCTGGTCCCGGCGTACGGAGCGATCAGTCCCTTCGAGGTGTACCTCGAGCTTCGGGATTGCCTCGGCTCGCTCGCGGCACTCCATCCCGACGTGGATCCGTACGACGTGCCTCGGTACGACCACGACAACCCCGCGGTGGCGTTCGCTGAGCTGGAGAAGAAGATCCGGGCCTTCCTGAAGGTGGAGCGTTCTGGCTCGTGGCTGAAGATCGCGTTCCGGGCGGAGGGCGGCGTGCTGGTCGCGGAACTGGAAGACAAGCACATCGGGGGACCCAACGAGTATTTCCTTGCGATCAAGACGAGCGAGGATCCGCGGGCGCTCGCCCGGCTCGTCGAGGATGCCGACGAGTTCAAGCTGATGGCCAAGAGCCTGGTGCAGACCCGCATCCGCGGCGTGCGGCTGGCCGAGGAGCGGCACCCGCCGCTGGAGTTGCCCAGCCCGACGGGCCTGCACTACTTCCGGCTCATGCGGGCCGAGAGCGCCAGAACATGGGAGCGGATCGTGCAAGAGCGCTCCATGGCCGTCAAGTTTCCGGGCGCGGAGAGCGCCAGGTTCGATGAGGTGTCGCTGTACATGACCGTGCCGTCCTGAGCGAGGGGCGGAGTCGAGGAAGGCCACAGGCATGACGCTGCTCGAGGTCGTGGAACCGCTGTTTCAGTACATCTGCCGGATCAACCGGTCGGCCCGCAAGGGCGTCGTCATGGACGCCTCGCGTGTGCGGGCGGAGGTCCAGGCGATCTTTGACCAGATGCGTCGCGATGCGGGCTCGGCCGATCTGGGCGAGTCGTTGGAGAGGGTTCGGCTTCCACTGGTCTACTTCGTGGATTTCATGATCAAGGAGAGCCCCGGGGGGCTGGGGCGAGAGTGGCAGGAGATGGCCCACGAAGAGAACATGTTCGCGGGCGACGAGCATTTCTTCGATCTGCTCGACGAGGCGCTCAAGGAATCTGGAAAGCAGGCCGCCGACCGGCTGGCCGTGTTCTATTCGTGCCTCGGGCTGGGATTCAGCGGGTTCTACGTGGGGCAGCCGGAGTATCTGCGGAAGAAGATGCTCGAGATCAGCGCACGCATTCGCCCCATGATGGAGACCGATGAGTCCGCCCGCCTCTGCCCGGAGGCGTACGACCACGTGGATACGACGAACCTCATCCAACCCCCCGGACGGAGCGTCATGGGCATCGCGCTCGCGCTGGTCGTGCTCATCATCGTTCTGGCGATCGGAAACGCGTACTTGTACCTCTCCAGCTCCGATGCCCTTCGCGCCGCGCTGGACCACATCAACGAAGATACATCGGCCGTGACGGCCGGGGGTGGACGCTGATGCGCATGCCGGGGCTCTCGTTTGTGGAGCGATTCATGAACCTGCCCGGCCCCGCGAAGGTGGGGGTCGCGGTCTTGGCGGGGGGCGGGCTCATCGGCGCGCTGGTCGTGCTCGGGCGACCGGAGTTCGTGTTCTTTGTCGTCATCGGTCTCGCGATCGCCGCGGCGGTTCTCATCGGATTTCGCAAGCTACTCAAGTGGCGCGACAAGAAGAAGGCAAAGCCGTTTGAGCAGAAGATCTATGAGAACGCAAGCGCGGCCCCGACGGGCGCTTCGGATGCCGGGGCCAAGGCCCGGATGGACGATCTCCGGCGGAAGTTCGAGGAGGGCGTTGCGCGCTTCAGAGATCACGGCAAGGACTTGTATTCGCTGCCCTGGTACTTGCTCGTGGGTGAGCCCGGATCGGGCAAGACCGAGGCGGTCCGGCACTGCAACGTCGGCTTCCCCCCGGGGCTCCAGGACGAGATGCAGGGGGCGGGCGGCACCATCAACATGAACTGGTGGTTCACGAATCACGCCGTGATCCTGGACACCGCCGGCAAGTTGATGTTCGAGAACGTGGACGGGACAAAGACCAGCGAGTGGAAGGAGTTTCTCCGGCAGTTGCGGGCGGCGAGGCCGAACTGCCCCATCAACGGCATGCTCCTGGTGATTCCCGCCGATAGCCTGCTCACCGACTCGGCGGATCAGATCCAGCGCAAGGGCGGCAAGATCGCCGAACAACTCGACTTCGTTCAGAAGGCTCTGGGCGTGCGATTCCCGGTCTTTGTCTGCATCACCAAGGCCGACAAGATCAACGGATTCCGAGAATTCTTCGAGAATCTCACCGATCCGCAGTTGCAAGGTCAGATGATGGGGTGGAGCAATCCGACGGATCTAGACGAGCCGTTCAAGCCGGAACGAGTCGAAGAGCATCTGAAGTCGGTGGCGGAGAGACTCCGGCGCAGACGCCTTGGCCTCATGATCGATCCGGTCCACACGCAGGACCCGATGGGCGGCCGGCGTCTGGACGAGGTGGATGCGCTGTACGACTTTCCGGACGCCCTGCTCAAGATCGCACCCCGTCTGCGGCGCTACCTCGAGATGGTGTTCGTGGCGGGCGAATGGAGTTCGAAGCCGCTCTTCCTGCGCGGGATCTACTTCACGAGCTCCATGCAGGAAGGGGCCGAACTCGACGCCGACCTGGCCGAGGCGATGGGCGTGGACGTGGAATCGCTGCCGGCGGGGAAGGTGTGGGAAAAGAGCAGCGCCTACTTCCTGCGCGACCTCTTCATGAACAAGGTGTTCCGCGAGTCGGGCCTGGTCACGGCCGCGGGCAATACTCGGCAGCTGCAGCAGCGCCGTCGCATGATCCTGCTCGGAACCGCGATCGCGTCGGTCCTGATCCTCATGGCCGTCTCATGGTTCGCGGCGAGTTCGCTCTCGTCGAGCATCGGCGACCGCACGCGGTTCTGGCAGCAGGTCGCGTCGCATCTCGACGGTGGGGAGTTGAAGGTTCCGCTGTTCGAGCTCGACCAGCGGGACTCCTACTACCTCGGTGATGATCCGATCGAAGAGATCCGTGGAGAGTCCAGCGCGAGCAAGCGGGCCACTCTGCCGGTGGCCACGGGCGCACTGATCGAATCGGGGGCTC
This sequence comes from Phycisphaeraceae bacterium, assembly GCA_020639195.1. Taxonomy (GTDB): domain Bacteria; phylum Planctomycetota; class Phycisphaerae; order Phycisphaerales; family UBA1924; genus JACKHB01. The sequence goes on from JACKHB010000003.1 coordinate 568,151, forward strand.
CGAGAGTCTCATGGATGTTCCGTCCCGTGGCGAAGTTCTCCGGCGGCGACCTGGCGGCGCGCGAACGACGAGCGCATGCGCGCGTGCTTGAGCTGTCGACGATCGAGCCTCTGGTCGTCTCGGCCAGCGAATTGATGGCGTCGTCACGGCCCGACGATGAGGCGGGCGCGCTCGAGGCCCGCGCGCTCGCGCAGCTGGTCCGCATCGAGCGCTCGCGATTCGAGGACGGCGTCGCCCCGCCGGATGTCATGGCTCTCAGCGATTTCGTGATGACCAGGTGGGTTCCCAAGGCGACCGAACCGGCCGAGATCGAGCAGGAGCGTGAGACCGCAAGCCGCCAGATCGGTCGCCTCGCCGAGGAGGTGTCGGGCGCATACTCGGGCGGGAACGCTCCGTCGTGGCCCCCTCGGTCGCTTCTCACGCCCCCGCCCGATCGGGAAGACCTTGATCCGCTGCGAGTCCTTCCGAGCGCGGCCCAGCGCCTGGCCAACACCGTTCGAAACTCGCCCTCGGGCGAGGGCGCCATTCTCGCCAAGCTCGTCCAGCTTCGCACGTCGCTGTCGGCCTACACGCAGGCCGAGACCTCGCTGCTGGCGGTGCGGTTTGATAACGTTCGGACTCGCGATGCGTTCGAAGTCAAGAGACGAGAATGGGACGCGCAGGCCGAGGCGGTTCGGGTCTCGGGCGAAGCGCTCAGAGACAGCGTCTCCGCCCTGGGCGATCTGGCCGACCTTCCTCCATCGATGCAGGTTCAACGGGCCAAGGACGAGCTCCTGCAGGCGGCGACGGCCCGAATCAAGCCGGTTTTGGATGAGATTGAGGCTGTCTCGGGTGGTGTGTCTGAGAACGATGAAGAAACCCAGCGGCTGGCCCGCGTCAAGCGAATCCTCGACGATGCCATGAGAGCGGTCGGAGATTCGATCGACGGCACCACCCAGGAGTTGGCGGCGAACCTGACCACGCTCGGTGCGGGGGTTCTGAACCGCCCGCCCGGCTCGGACACCCGGCGAGTGTTCGAGCGCCGCATGGGGATGTACGCGCTGGCGACCCAGGCGGTCGGTGCGGAGGTGTCGCCATCGAGCGCGATGGATCTCGGATCTGCGCTGCGGCAGTTCGTGGCCAACGCCGAGGCGTGCACCGCCAGCCTGGCTGAACTTCGTGGCCCGGCGGATGCTGCCGGCGAATTCGCCAAGAACGCACATGACGTTTCGAGTGTCGCCGCGTCGGCGGGATTCCGTCGTCAGGCCCACGATGCGATCCAGGCGGCCATGGATGCGATCACGGAGGAGGGATCGATCGCGACACTCGTCGAGGCGCGTGCTTCCGGGCTCCGGCCCGTCCAGCGCCCCGGGATTCCGCTCACTCGGCTCGCAGATGGCGGACCCTGCGAAGCTCGGTTCCATCCGGAGGCGGCAGAAGTGGTGTTGGGCGCCGTCTCGGCCATGGCAACGACCATCGAAGCCGAGGATGCGTCCCAGCGCGTGCTGGACACGCCCGGGCTGCAGGCGTCGTACGACGATGTTCGCGACATGGCCGTTGACTACGTGGATGACTACGTCGAGTACTGGACCACGACGCTCGATGAGGACATGGAGATCACGCTGGGCGAGATGCCCTGGAGCGATGCGCACGAGGCGCTGGGCGCTCTCAATGTGCGGAGCCAGAACACCGACCTGCGCCGGCTCGAAGAAACGCGGGGAGAAGCGCTCAAGAAGGTGACGGGAGATCTGCGATCCGAATCGGTCTCCCGAGCGATCACCCGCTCCGACGCCGTCGCTCGCAGCCTCGGCGACTTCGTGGATGCCGTTCGGCCTGTGCAGCGGAAGTGGGATGCGCTCGGCGCGGACCCGGTTCGAGCCAGGGCCTCCGTGCTCGCGATGACTCCCCTGGAGTTCCGCCAGGACTATCTCGAGGAGGGCGAGGTGTATTGCGGCGACCTCTCCGAGGCGCCGGTTCCGTACTGGTCCAACGTGGTCGACGGGATGCTCGAATCACTCGCGAGATCCGGTGAGGGCGAGGCCGAGCGGGCGCTGCGATCGCTCCGGGCGCTGGGCAAGTTCCCGCTCAGCCTCGATGAGGCCGGAGACCTGTCGGACGAGGAGGTCCTCACCGCCCGATCGAGTGTGCGAACGCTTCGGCTCGCGGCCAGCCGCGGCTCGACCGCGCCCACAAATCCCGGCGGCGGAACGATCGGCGATGGAGAGTCGTTGCCCGGACTGTCCGCGGTGAACGACAAACTCAGGCGTCTTCGAGGCGAAGCGTCAATCACGCCGGCGCAGCGAACCCTGTTCGAAAAGCTGACCGCCGCCCTGGACGCGTTGACGGGCCGCCAAGATGAGGCAAAGTGGATCACATGGGAGTTCCGACCCCTCTCGGAGCGTAACTTCGATGATCAGTTCGGACGGGTCGCGGGTCGTTTCTCATACTCGCGAGTAACGCTCGCCGGGCGGGCAGCGATCAATCTGGAGAACGTCGGAGGCCAGTCCGATGCCGCGGCGCGAGGGCTTCCTCTGTTTTCCTCATCGGGACTCGAGGTGATGTTCTTCACCACCGCGCAAGACCGCGCCGATGGTCGTGGCGTGCGGGCGACCATCCCCTCGCGATGGACGGTCCTGTTCCCGTTGCTGAACGGACAGGCACAGCGGTTGGAGCGCGACGGTGTCCCGACCGACGAGTGGGCGGTGCCGGTGAGCTTCCAGCACGAGGGCGCATCGCTTACATACTGGATCGCCGTCAAGTTCTCGACGCCGCTTCCCAAGCCCAACGACTGGCCTCGTCGAGCGGATTGGAGTCAGGCCGGGTAGTCTGCCCACACGTTCCAGGCAAGGAGGACGCCGAAGCGTGGACCAGGAGAGTGGCAAGCCCAGAAGCCGGCTCATCGGTGGTGAGGCGCCGACGGTGCACGTTGCGGCGTTTGGCAAACACCCGGGCTGGAACGATCACATCGATGACCTGGGCATCGAGACGCCCGAACTCGGCGAGATCAAGCGGGTCTTGTACTCTCAGGGAATCGGCGGCGTTATCGATGCCGGCACGTGGGATGCCCTTGCCGAAGACCAGCGTCTCGCCGGATTCGACCATTGGTTCTTCTGGCGCCGCGGTGCGGTGCTGACCCTCGGCCGCATGTGGTCCAGCGTGGACGGGAAGGGCCGAACGAAGTATCCGATGATCGTGTGCGCATCCGCACGTGGCGTCGACGCGACGTGGATGATTGAGCACGCGGGCCCCGCCATGGCGGACCTCGCGTCGGCCTGCCGCGAGGTCGAGGGCTCCGCGGCCGTGATCGAGCGTGTGTCTCAGGCTCGCGCCCGGCTGAGGTCCGAGCTGCCGACAGAGGGCCACGCAGTCATCCATGATCGAACGGCCGCGGCCACTCTGGCAGATTGCGAAGAGCTCGGGCCCGAGCGAGTCGGCCTCTACCGGATTCTGTACCAGATCGAGCGAGAGATGAGCGCGTTCCGGCCATTGGCGGGCAGCGCGACCAAGTCCACCACGGTTCGCCCCGCGCAACTCCGTGTGCCTCGATGCCAGGACAAGCCTATCTGGGGGGCACGGCTGTGGCTTCGGTTCATGCGCGAGCAGCTGGCTCCGCCAAGCGCCATTCTCGTGATCGCACCCGAAGGGGCGGACTGGGTGGACATCATCGTCGGCGAACCAGGCCCGGCCCAATTGGCGTGCATCCGCTCGGACCCCCATGCCGTGCCGCTGACCAGCGATGTCCCATACACGCTCGATGAGTCGTTCATCTCGCGCGCGGATGCCACGATCGCGCGAACGCAGGACCAGATCGATGAGGCGGTGGGTCCTACAGGGATTGGAGCGCTGCGCGGCGCGGTCGGCTCCATTACCGAGCGCCTGCGCGATTCAACCGCACGAACCTCGGCGAAGAATCGAAAGCCGATTCTCATCGTGGTGGGGGCCGTGGCGGGGGCGATCGTCCTTGTCTTGCTTGCCATGTTCATGTTCGGCGGAAGAGGCGGCGAGAAAGAGCGGGCCGGTGGTCGAGAGTCGGGCGGCGAACCAAAGCCGAAGAACGGCGCGCCGGCGACCGACGTCGCCAGTTCATGGACGCCGGAGGATCGGACTCGCTGGGAGGCGTGGTGCCGGGCGTACGAGGGATGGGTGGCGCCGCTTGCGAGAGATCTTGCGAGCGAGCAGATGCGGCGAGACGAACATCTCTCGGCATCCATCGCCCCGATTCTCGCCAGGGCCCGAGACCTGGATCCGCGTTCGCTCGTCCAATCGGGCACGAGGCGCCTTTCGCTGTTGATCTCCTCGCCACCCCCCGAAGTCCAGACCTCCGAGTCGATCAAGGCCACGCGCGAGGCGGTTCAAGACATCGGTCGCCTGGAATCCGCGCTCTCTTTCGAACAGTGGCCGGCACGAGCGAGGGCCGCGCGCGTCGCGGAATCGCTCGCCTCGCTGGGGTTCTCGTCCGCCTCCAACTCGACCCGCATCCTTGCGGAATCGGTGGACATCGGGCAGCCTGCCGCTCTGGTCGGCGCGATCACGGGCATCCTCGACGCCTCGGATGGATTGGCCCGAGCTGCCGAGGCGATCCAGTCGTTCGAGTCTGGCGTGGCAGCGCTCAATGATTCCGCCGACCCGTTCCCTGCGTCGTTCACGGGGCTTGCGAGAGCCAGTTTTTCCCGAGATGCGGACGGCGACCTCGCTCGGGCGACGGCGCGCATCCGGGAGGCCGCCGCGGTCGCCGACGAGATCGCCTCGTTCATGGAAGATGGGTGGGATCGGGTCGATCAAGAGCTCTGGAAGCGTGAGAGCCGAACGCTGGCGACAGACCTTTCGGGTGCCGATTTATCCACCGCGTCGCGGTGGCTGGCCGAGATCCGTCAGCCTCGATTCCGAGTCCCCGACGAGTCCGATCCTCGCATCGGGCTCGAACTTGCCTCGGGGCTCAACGCCGCCACCGAACGCGTGGAGCAACTGCGTCAGGGCGCCACGGCGTCCGAAACCGAGGCTCTGGACCAGATCGGGGCCCGCATTGACGAGGCACGGTCGCGATGGCTCGCGATCGCCGAAGTGCGTTGGGAACGCCCGTCCGTGGACCGTGTCCGATCGGAGATTGAGGCAGTGCAGGGCGCGTTGAGAGAGGCGAACGCCGAGATCGCCCGCGCCGATCTCCGAGTCGCCAAGGACTTGGAGGCCTACGGCGCGATGCTGCGCTCCCGCTCCGGGGTGGCTCCAAGCGGCTCGCAAGCCCTTGACGGCGTCTGGAGGCAGCGCCGAGATGAGTTGATCGCCAGCTTCGGTGCCCCAGAAACATTCGTCACGCTGCGCGAACGAATCGAATCACTCGAAGACTTTATCAACGATGCGGACCAGGCCTTCGCGACCGGCGTGGACGTCAGCGCGGCGCCCCAATCCATTGACCGCAGATCGCTGTCGCCGCTGATTGCTGAGGCGCGAGAGCAGGCCATACGCCGCGCCGTGGAGCATGCCAAGTGGAGTGAGTCGGGAGAGTTCGCGACCGATGCGCAGTGGCGAGACGTCTTGTCTCGCGAAGTCTCGTCGCATCGCGCGTGGTGCGATACGCTTTCGAGCGAGATCGCCAGAGCCGCACGGGTGGAGCGGGCGGTCGACTCGTGGCGTCCGCTGGACGAGTTGATCGATGACGCCGGGGTGTCTGCCGCCGCTTGGTTGCACCAAGTTCAGAGCCTGGACGCAACGAGTGCCGTCCATGTCGCTTGTGCTCCGATGATTTCGCGACTCGAACGGCTCGAGTCGATCGGTACTTCAGCCGATCCCGAAGCCCTGTTCGCCGCCGGGGCAAGGAGCCAGAACGGCGCCGCGGCCATGCTCGCTTGGCGGCGGCTCACATCGCTCGACGGCTGGATTCAAGACGGAGGCGATCTGGACCGCCTCGTCGGGCTGCGGGATCGCATTCAGTCCGCGCTCGCCGCGGCCAACAACGAGGCCCGGTTCCGAGGCATTGACGCGGAACTCGCTGGCACCGGTCGCAACGCGTGGTCACGCGCCGCAGAGCGTGCCGCGTCGTTTCCGGCATTGGCCGATGTCTGCTCGCGAGCGGATCGATTCGGTGGGTCGGTTGACTCCCTGTCGCCGCGGGCGAGATTCAACGTCGCGATCAGTGACCTCCAGCGAACGTCCAGCCTTGATGCACTCGCGGGGCTCGAAGAGTCGGATCTTCGGGAGCGGGCGCGAGCGGCCACCGCCCGGCTCAACGCCATCGGGGCGCACGATCCGTCGGCTGCTGCGTTTGTCGAATCCCTTCGAGCCTTGGCCGAATCTGGAGAGGGCGATGGCCCTTCCGTGGACCTCTCGTCGATCGGTCCTGCATCCAAGGGATGGACGGTCGAGGAGGTGGGAGACGGGAGCGTCCTTCGATTTGCCGCGCCCGGAAGCTCCGACGTGCTCGAATTCGAGCGGCTTGAACCCGAATCGGGAGCTTCGACCGGCGCGACCTCCTTCCTTTTGCGAACGGAGTTGAGCCTGGGCGTGGTCTCGAGGTTGCTCGCCGAACTCGGCGATTGGGACAAACGGGAGGAGCAGTGGGCCGAACTCCGCGATGCCCGTCAGGGCAGGGCTTCGGACCGTGGAGCCCGGGCATGGAAGTGGGATGGCCGGTCCGCGACGATCGTCCCCGCTTCGGGTTGGATCGAGCCACCGGCCGGCGTGCCGGCGTATCCCGACGGCCTCGACGTGCAGCCTCCGTCGGAGGAGAGTCCCATCCAGGCGATCTCTCCCGCGGCGTCCGCATTTATCGCAGAAGCACTCGGCTGCGACCTCCCGACGGTCGCACAGTGGTCCACGGCGGTGGAATCCGCGCCGCGCACGTCCCGACCCAATCTTCGCGATGCGACCTGGGCCAGGCAACGCGACCACGCCGCCCAGTTCAACGCGGCGTTTAAGGCGCTTCCCGCGCCGGACGCCGGGACCTTTCTTCCGACTTCCATCCGCGCAGCGCTCGGGGCCGACGCCGTGGTCGCAACGACGGACGACGATGGCGTGCTGTGGTTTGCGCCCGTATCACAGTCGAGTTCGGGCTTTGAAAACCTCATCGGCAACGTGGCCGAATGGGTCCGGACCGACGAGGGCGGGTTTGCGGTGATCGGCGGGTCGGCACTTTCTGCGCCGCAACTCGACCCCTCAACAGCGTACCCGATCCCAGGGCATCGTGAGCGATCTGCATACGCCGACGTCGGACTCCGGCTGGCGTTCGTGGTGGAGGGGTTCGATCCTCGCTCGGCGCTGCGATATCGCTTGTTCCGGGCGTGCCGGGACGCTCCGTTCCTACCGGCGAACGATTGAGGGCACATGTGGAGAGAGGACGCGACAGGCGCTGAAGTTGCGGCAAGGGGGGGAGGGTGATAGATTCCCAAGCCCCGGGACGCGTGGGGAGCGGAGCGGGCCGTCGCGTGATTCGGCCCGCCAGACCACTTGGGGAAGGGAAGAACCAATGAGAGGAACGCACAGGACGGGCGTGCTCGCCGGGGCCCCCTGGATGCTCGGCGGCGCAGCGTTGCTTCTCTCGATAGGCGCCGTGCCCATGCGGGCGATGGCCCAGCCGGACGAGCCCGTCGAGTTGTACGAATTCGCCCAGCCGGAGGACCGAGACGGCCAGAAGTTCGCCGTCGGTCCCATCGCTCTGGTGTATGCGGACACCCTGACCGGGCCTGTGATGGAGTCCCGTCCGGGCCACCCCGATCTCACGCTGTTCGATGGCGTCGAAATCGAACTGCTCCAGACCTCCGATGGATATGTGGCGCCGCGCCCGGGCGTGCCGACGGTCACGCTCACGCTCGCGGAGATCAATGCCGGCGCGCCGCGGGACTACTACGCCAGCGCCATCCTCGCGATCGCAAACTCCATCGTGAGGGAATTCAGGCGGCAAGGCGTCATCGGCACCTTCGTCGTTCCCGAAGAGATCAACTTGGGTACCGGTGGCGACCTGAGACAGGCTGGCAACACCGGGCTGACGATGCGGATCCTCACCTCGCGAGTGACGAGACTGCGGACAGACGCCTTTGGCGAGCGGGTGCCCACGGACGATCGCATCGACAATCCTGTCCACACTCCGATCAAGCGCAACTCGCCTATCCAGCCCGCGACCGACGAGGGCGAAGACACCTCGCTGCTGAACAAGAACGCGCTCGATCGGTACGTGCTCTGGCTGAACCGCCACGCCGGCCGACGCGTTGACGTCGCCATCGCCAGCGATCGCGTGCCCGGCACCGCCGTGCTGGACTTCATGGTTCAGGAGTCCAAGCCGTGGAGCGTGTATTTCCAGCTCTCCAACACCGGGACCGAAAACACCAACGAGTGGCGTGAGCGATTCGGCCTGATCCACAACCAGCTGATGGGCAACGACGACACGCTGCTCATCGACTACATCACGTCCGGATTCGATTCGTCCAACGCCATCGTCGCGTCGTACGAGGCGCCCTTTGGAGACCTGGGCCGGACCCGTTGGCGGGTCTTTGGATCGTGGAACGAGTTCACCGCCTCCGACGTCGGCCTTGCCGATGAGACGTTCAGCGGCGACGGCTGGAGCGTCGGGGCCAGCGTCATCCACAACATCTACCAGGGCCCGGATCCCTTCAATCCCGACTCTCAGCCCAATCTCTTCGTCGATCTGTTCGGATCGGTGAGGTACCACGAGGTCTCGACTTCCAACGACACGATCTCGCTCGAGGGATCGGGCGCGTTCTGGTTCCCGCAGCTCGGTGTGACCGTCGAACGAGCCAGCGAGACGGCGAGTTTCAACGCGACCGTCGATCTCGAGGCTGGTTTCACGGGCGACGACCAGATGGACCTCGAGCCGCTCGGTCGCCTTGAGCCCGACGACTCCTGGGTCACGCTGAACTGGGACGGTTCGTACACGTTCTTCCTCGAGCCGCTGCTCTTTGGCGATGCGTGGGCAGATCCGAATGATTCGAGCGTACCGCACACTCTGGCCCATGAACTGGCGCTGACCCTTTCAGGCCAGTACGCGTTCGACTTCCGGCTCGTGCCCAACTTCGAATCGGTCGTCGGCGGCGCAAGCACGGTTCGCGGGTATCCCGAGTCGATCGTTGCGGCGGACTCCGTCGTCGTCGCCAGTGCTGAGTATCGATTCCACGTTCCGCGGGCCTTCGACGTCGATCCGAATCCCACCAACTCAATATTTGGGCGCCCCTTCAAAGTGGCTCCGCAGGAGGTGTGGGGCCGGCCGGACTGGGATCTGGTGCTGAGCGCGTTTGTCGATATTGCCCGCACCATGAACAGCGACAAGCTCGGGTTCGAGGCCGACGAGACGCTCGTGGGCGCCGGCGTCGGGGCCGAGGTCTCGATCTATCGAAACGTCTTCGTGAGTGTGGACTGGGGCTTTGCGCTCTCGGATGTCGGCGACGAGGTCGATTCCGGAGACAGCGAGTTCCACTTCATCCTCACGCTGCTGTACTGACCCACGGGGGTCGCGAAAGAGCCTCTCGCGCCGCGCCGCCCACGCGACGAGGGAGCCGGGGAGACACGGGCACGCCAGGCACGCCCGCGCGGTGCGCGGGCCGGATCGCCAGAGGAGATGGCAATGTCGCACGGAACAAAGCGATCGAACCGGTCCGCCACCCGTCGCGTCGGAATCCTGGCCGGGCCGGTCGTCACGCTCATGTGCGTGCCGGCGCTCGCAGGGCCCGAAGGAGAGCGGGTCGTCGCGGGGAAAGCGCGATTCAACCGACGCGGCGACGTGACGACGATTCGTGCCGCCGATCGGACGGTCATCAATTACTCGTCATTCGATATTGCTGGGCATGAGACCGTCCGCTTCATCCAGCCGAGCGAGACGGCCAGGGTTCTCAACCGCATCCAGAGCGCAGAGCCCACGCACATCGATGGCGCTCTGCTGGCCAACGGAATCGTCTACTTCGTGAATCGCGCCGGCGTGTACTTCGGCCAGAGTGCGGTCGTCGACGTCGGCCAGATCTACGCCGCCGCGGGGAACATCACCAACCGCGATTTCCGCGCGGGCATCGACCACTTCACCCTCTCGGGCGAGGTGGTGAACCGCGGGACTATCCGCGGAGAGATGGTCGCCCTGCTTGGCGATCGCGTCGCCAACTTCGGCAGCATCGTCGCCGATGAGGGCACGGTGATCATGGCCTCGGGGCAGGACGTGCTCATCGGCGAGCGCGGCGGCCATGTGTTCGCCAAGATCGAGGGAGCCAACCGGGCCGGGGCGCAGGGCGTCTCGGGACCCGCGGGCACGCTCGAGAACGCGGGGTCGATCACCGCCGAGAACGGTGACATCGTGATCGGCGCCGGCGACATCTACGCGCTGGTGCTCCACGACGCGTCGCGCCTCCGCGCCGAAACGATCCGCGTCGAAGGAGGCCAGGGGGTTGTGACGACCGTCTCGGGATCGCTCGATGCCAGCAGTCCCGACGGGAGAGGCGGCTCGATCAGCGTCCTGGGGGAAAAGGTCGCCCTCTACGGCGCAACGGTGGATGCCTCCGGCTCGGCCGGCGGCGGCGAAGTGTTGATCGGTGGCGACTTCCAGGGCCGCGGTGATCTGCGGACCGCGGATCGCACGTTCATTGATCGCGATTCCACGATCCGCGCCGATGCAACCGTCCGGGGCGATGGCGGCAGGGTCATCGTCTGGTCCGATGAGATCACTGGATTCCTCGGCCAGATCAGCGCCCGCGGCGGCACATCGGGCGGTGCCGGCGGCTTCGTCGAGGTGTCCGGCAAGCAGTCGCTCGCGTTCCGCGGACAGGTGGATCTGCTATCCGCCAGCGGTCAGCACGGCACGCTGCTGCTCGATCCCGACAACATCGTGATCATCGATGGTGGACCGGGCGCCGACGATGCAGAGATCGCTGATGGCGAGATCCTCGCGGGAGATGGCGGCGCCGTCACGTTCACGATCTCAGAAGACGCCCTCGAAGCTCTCAGCGGCAGCATCCTCCTTCAGGCCAACGACAACATCACCGTTAATGACCTCGGCGACAACCTTCTCGATCTCGCCTCGGCCACCGGAGAAACAGTCGAGTTTACCGCCGACTTCGACGGCAATGGCACCGGCGCGTTCACCATGCTCGGCGCCGACGACACAATCGGCACGCAGGGTGCGGACGTCACCATCACGGCCAACTCGATCGCACTCTCGACCAGCACGATCGACACGACCGGTGGTGGAGGTTCCGGCTCGGTCACGCTTCTCGCGGCAGACGGCATCACGGGAGGCAACATCTCGACCGGTGGCGGCGATATCTCCGCCGACGCCAACACCGACGACACGGCCGACAACGCGACGCTCACCATCAACGACGACACCACGTGGGATTCTGGCGGTGGCGACATCCAGGTCGTGGCCGGCGGCGTGCAACTCGGCACCGGTGGCGTTGCCCAGCGGCTCGATGCGGGCGACGGATCGATCCTCGTCACACATTGGAACACGACTACCGGCATCATCAGCCTCGGCAGCACTGCCGGTGCAGGATTGCACCTCTCCGACGCGGAGTTGGCCAAAGTCACCGCCGCGAACCTCATCATCGGCGCCGATGGCGCGACTGGCGGTTTGGCGGCGGGCCTTACCGCTCAGACGATCATTGTCCGAGACGCCAACATCACCAATATCAGCGGTCTGGTCACGCTCAACGCGCTTTCGGCGGGCGGCAGCGTGAATTTCAGCAACGTGCTCTCGTCGGATAACTCCACGTTTTCCGGCGGACTGAGCACGTTCGCCGACTCGAGCATCAACATCCAGCCCAACCTGACGACCGTCGGCAACATGCACTTTGAGGTCTCGGCCGGGGAGATAACCGTCGGCCCGCAGGGTGGTACCAGCATGCCGACGCTCAGTTCCGGCGGCGGTGGTATCACGTTCAACTCGGCAACGCGCATCACCAACGACGGCGACCTGAGCATCGCCAGCGCAGGTGGAGATGTCGAGTTCGCGTCCACCCTCTCCGGCACCGCCGGCGGCGCTGTTGAGACGATCACGATCGATGCGGGGACGGGATCGCTGACCCTCGGCGGCGATCTCAGCGGCGATGGGACCACCGCATCTGCCACGGGGCTCACCTCCGTCACGATCACCAACGCGGGCACGACCTCCATCCAGGGCGTCGATATCACAGGCGCATTCGCGCTGACGAATCCGCTGACGGGTGATTTCACCACCAACGGCGGGTCGATGTCCGTCGGCTCCCTCACCGGGCTCGCTGGCGACGGGTTCTCATTCGGGGCGGTCACGATCACCGGCGGCGGCTTCTCGATCGACAACGCAGGGCTCTTGGAGATCGGGGGCCTGTTCGACCTTCAGGGCGCATTCGATCAGAACTCCACCGCCGGCACGGGCACGGTTGAATTGGCTGGCGATATCGACGTCAACACGCTCGGCGACATCGACTTCGCCAGCCCAGTCGAGGTCCTCGCCGGCTTCGGCGGCACGCTCGATGCCGGCGCCGACGATGTGATTCTTGGCGGCGGACTGACCGGTTCGGGTATCGATGTCACGCTGGCCGGCACGACCATCACCCTCGGCGGCGGCGTCGCCACCGATGGTGGCAACCTCATCGTCAATGGCGACACCACGCTCACGGGCGCCCTCGAGCTCTCCACCGGCACTGGCGTGCAGTCGTGGAACGGCTCGATCGCCGCGTCCACCTTCGACACGGTCTTCACGGGCGACGGTCTGGACTTCAATGGAGGCGCCGACAGCGTCAACGGCACCGGAACCCTCACAATCCGTCCGGCCGATGAGTTCACCGATCTCGACGTCGGGGACGTCGCCGGCGTCGGCGGCACGCCGGGCACGGGCCTGCGATTCGGTCTGGGAGACATCAACGCCATCGGTCCCGGGTTCGCCTCGATCGCCTTTGGTTTCGAGACAATCGGCGAGCACGCACTCCAGGTCGGACGGATCGCCGGAGTCAACGCCTTCCAGAGCGAGGTTGCGTTCCATGCCCCTGCGGGCGCCGGCGCCATCAGCATTCTGGGCAACATCTTCGGCGCCGGATTCACGTTCAACGGAACGGGCGCCACCACGACCATCGCCGGCAATATCAACACAGGCGGTGGTGATCTCATCATCAACGACTCCGTCGTCATCGACGAGAACGCCGACGTTCGCCTCATCACCGGAGGTGGACTCGTCCAGATCACCGGCACGATCGGGGGCACGACGGGCGGCGGCGATGAGTCCCTCACCTTCGATACGGGCGCGGGCGGCGTCGATCTGCAGGACGGGCTGTTCGGAGATTCCGGGCTGGGCCAGGCGGATGCCACGGGCCTGGCCGACATCGACTTCGCGGGGACCGGGTTCGTCTCGGTGTTCGAGGTGGCCGTCAGCGGCACCTTCGAGACCAGCGCTGCCCTCGGCGGATCGTTCTCCACCAATGGACAGTCGCTCGAGGCCGGCGACGTGGATCTCGCCGGTGTGCAATTCAGCTTCGGCGGCGTGACCACCACATCGGGCGGATTCACGATCGACAACTCGGATGTCATCCTGTTCCAGGGCGAAGTCGATCTCGCCGGAGCGCTCGACCAGAACTCCACCGCGGGCACGGGCTCGGTCCGATTCCTCACCGGCTGTGATTCGATCGCCGCCGCAGACGCGGACATGACCTTCGAGAGCTCGGTAAGTGTCGAGGTCGACGACACGTTCTTCGACGCCGGCACCGGTGGCTTCACCTTTGACGACTCCGTCTCGCTCGCAGCGAACGACACCACCTTTACGGGCAATCGTCTCGACTTTGGCGGCGGCGTCGACAGCGTGACGGGATCGGGCGTTCTCACCATCCGCCCCGCCGACATATTCACGGACCTGGACATCGGCAACATCGCCGGGGCCGGCGGCACGCCGGGCTCGGGGCTTCGTTTCGGCCTGGGCGACTTGGACGCAATCGCTGCCGGATTCGAATCGGTCGAGTTCGGCTGGGCGACGTTTGGTCAGCACGAGATTCAGGTAGCAGGCCTCTCGGGCGGTCACGCCCTGGAAAACACGACCTACCTGCATGCACCAACGGGCGCTGGCACCATCTCGATCCTGAACAACCTCTCGGTGACCGACGCGAACCTGTTCGTGCTCACCGGCGCGGCGACAATCGGCTCGTCCCTGGAGATCAATACGGGTACCGGGGGCCAGACCTGGACGGGCGCTGTCGCCTCTGGCGCGTTCGACGCCACCTTTACCGGCAACCGCCTCGACTTCACCGGCGGCAACGACAGCGTGACCGGAACCGGGACGCTCACCATCCGCCCGGCCGACGAGTTCACTGACCTTGATCTGGGCGATGTCGCGGGCGCTGGCGGCACGCCCGGCGGCGGACTTCGGTTCGGCTTGGGCGACTTCGCCGCGATCGACGGTACGTTCTCCGGGGTTGAGTTCGGCTGGGCCACGATCGGCCAGCATGCGATTCAGGTGGCCGGAGTCAGCGGCGGAAATGCCTCCGCCAACTCCCTGACGTTCCACTCCCCCGTTGGCGGTGGAGGAGCGTTCTTCCTGAACAACCTGACCCTCACCGATCGCAACCTGACCGTGAACGCCGATTCGGCCTTCGGCTCAAGTCTGGAAGTCTCGACCGGTACAGGCGTCCACAACTGGAACGGCCTGCTCGCACTGGGCGGTTTCGACGGCGTGCTCACCGGCAATGGCATCGACTTCAACGGCGGCGCCGACAGCGTCGGTGGCTCAGGCGTGATCACGCTCCGTCCGGCCGATGAGTTCACCGACATCGACGTCGGCAATGTCTCCGGCGCCGGAGGCACGCCGGGCTCTGGACTTCGATTTGGCCAGGGCGACATCAATGCCCTCGCCGACGGCTTCGACGCCATCCGATTTGGGTTCGAGGGCATCGGTGAGCACGCGATCCAAATTGGCATCGCAACCTTTACCGACAGCGTCGAGTTCCATGCCCCCGCCGGCGCCGGCTCAATTCTGGTGCTCGGTCCGCTCACCACCGCGGGGATGGGCGCGGCCTCGGTCACCGTTGACGGACCTGGGGCAACCACCACACTTGCCGGCGACATCACCACAAATGGCGGCGACATCGTCGTCGACGATAACGCCGTTGTTGCCGAGGGTGCCTCGCCCACGCTGACCTCCAATGGAGGAGCCATCTCCATCACGGGGACTACCGGCGGGACCACCGGCGGCGCCGCAGAATCGCTCCGCCTCGTGGCCGACACCGGCGCGGTCTCCCTTGGTGATGGTGTGTACGGCGACACAGGGACCATGGCGGCCGATGCAACCGGCCTCGCGGACTTCTTCATCGACTCCGCGGCCGCGGTGGCGATGCGCGCCCTCGCGATCAGTGGCCAGTTCTCCGCTGGCGGCGTCTCGCGGATCGGCACGAGCTTCTCCACCAACGGTCAGGCAATCGAGGCCGGCGTGTTCGACTTGAACGGCACCGATTTCAGCCTCGACGATGTCACGTCGACCAGTGGTGGTTTCACAATCGATAACAGCGGAGGTGTCGTTGCACTAGGAGCTTTCAACCTCGCGGGGGCGTTCGATCAGAACGATTCCGCCGGTACCGGGCTCGTTTCGCTCGGCGGAAACATCACGACGCCCAACGCGAATATCGACTTTGCGAGTCAGGTGGGGCTCTCCTCGGGCGGGATCGAGATCGCGGCAGGAACCGCCGGCATCACGTTCTCCACCGGTTTCTCGGTCAATGGACTCGACGCGACGCTCACCGCCAATCGAGTCGATTTCAATGGCGGAGTCGCGAGCGTGACCGGGGCGGGCGGGTCCTTGCTTATCCGGCCCGCGACCGATTCCACGGACATCGACATCGGCAACGTCGCCGGCGCGGGAGGCACGCCGGGTTCCGGGCTCAGGTTCGGTCAAGGGGACCTGATGGCGATCGCCGGCGATTTCGGTCTCGTGGAATTCGGGTATGAGACCACGGGCTCGCACGCGATCCAGATTGCCAACTCGGTCTTCATCAGTCCCACCATCTTCCACGCACCGCTTGGGTCCATCACCCTCCTTGGTTCGATCGAAGCCTCCGGAAACGGCTCGGTCGGGTTCGATTCTGGCACGTTCATCTTCGGCCCAGGCGCCGAGATCATCACAGATGGATCGGACGTCCTGCTGCCGGGCGACATCGTCCTCGCCGATGACTCCACGATCTCAACGATGGGCGGGGACATCTTTGTTGACGGCACGATCAACGGCGACGGCAACGGTCCTTGGTCACTCTCTCTCTTCGCCCTGCTCGATGACTCTGGAACCGTCGGTCTACGCGATCGCGTCGGTGGGGTCGAGGCGCTCAACAACCTGACCATCGAGGGCTGGGATGTCCGCCTGACTGGGCTCGGCACGTCGATCGCGCCTGGCGTCTTGGGCGTAACCACCGTGACGGCTGCAGACGATCTTCGGTTCCGTGGCAATACGTACAACGCCAACGAGCAGATCTACGCATCCGGGGATGAGATCAGGCCGGAGGTGAACACGACGTTCCGCTCCAACGGCTTCGATCTCAGCTTCCTGCTCGCTACGACGGCGATCGTCGGGGATGTCGATGGCTTCCAGGGCACGCTGCTTCTGAATGGCTCGAATCTGTCGATCGAGACGGACGGCGGAGACCTGACGTTCGAGCGCGGGGTCGAGAACGACCTCGGAGCTGCGGGCGATGCCGATATCGACTTCGATGCCGGCGCGGGCGTCATCGCCGTTGGCGGCGGGATCGGAACGTCCATCGCAGTCGGCTCGGTCCACATGGCAGGGTCCGAGATCGATCTCGTCGGAGTTCGGAGCAACAACTCGCAGACTTTCACGGCGACGACCATCCGTGTCGGCGGCGACCACCGGACCGAAGTGCTCAACACGGGGGACATCTTCTTTGACGGAGACGTAATCTTCACCGCCGACTCGATCGTCCGGTCCGCGGGAGCCCTGACGGATGACATCGAAGTCTCCGGCACCCTCAACGGCGCGTTCGATGGCTCGTTCTTTGGCGGCGCTGGGGTCGTCCGATTCCTGGACGTCATCGGCGCGACCGATCCGCTGACCGGACTTTCCGTCGCCGGCGGCACGGTGTTCTTGTCGGGCGTCGGTTCGGCTCCATCCTCCGGTGTGGCCGGAGCGTTCACCGTGACGGCCCTGTCCGACATCGTGTTCACTGGCGGCCTCTACAACGCCCACGCCCACTCTTACTCCGCTGGCGACGAGCACCGCATCACACAGACCACCACGTTCTCTTCGCCCACCGACGACACGATCAGCTTCGCAGGAGCCGGCTTCCTTCGGTTGGTTTCCGACTCGTCGCTCATCGTTGACAGCCAGCTGGGCGACGCCAGTTTCGCCGTCGAGATTACCGGCGATGACGGCAGCGAGGACCTCTTCGTCACCGTTGGCGGAACCGCCAGCTTCATCCAGATCGGCACACTCGCCAATGGCAACCTGCCGTCCACGCCGCGGATCGATCGGATCGAGATTACCGCCAACGAGGTCGAACTCGGCGGCGATGTATTCGGGAACTCAATCCTGCTCCAACCGTTCTCCCAGGATCGAGACATCGAGATTGCCGGAGGAACCGACGACGATCGATTCGACCTCACGGCTCCCGAAATCGCGCTGCTCAACGACGGCTTCTCCTCCATCACCATCGGCCGCGACGACGGCATAGGCGTGACCACGATCAACGAGATCACCTTCTCCGATCCCGTCATCTTCCGCCAGGGCGACCCTTCGCTCGTCGGCGAGGTCGCTCGCACTCGGATCATCGGCGATCTCCGAGGGACCGACGACGCATCGTTCGTCTTTGAAGGACTCGACTCGATCGTCGAACTTGCCGCGGCGATAACCACCGACGGGCAGTTGGTCACGATCAATCCCAATGTCGAGGTGAGCGCGGACTCCACGATCGATTCCGATGGCGGAGATATCACCGTTCAGGGCTCGATCGACGGCCCCGCCGGGCTCTCGCTGCTCGCACTCATCGACGACAACAGCGGCGGGCTCGTGTCCGTTCGAGACCGCATCGGAATCACCTCGCCTCTCGCGTTCCTGACCCTCGAAGGCTCTGATGTCGCCTTCCGTGCCATCGGAACCCTTGCCAGCGCGGGCATCCTCGGCGAACTCAGCACGACCGCCGTCGACGACAACATCTTCAATGGATTCGTCGTCCACGTCGGCTCGCTCTCGGCGTCGGCCGGAGACGAGAACCGAATCGCGCGCGACGGCACGCACATTCGCACCACCGGCGGCGACGTCACCTTCACCCAGGGTCAGCTCACGCTGCTCGACAGCAACAGCCTGACCATCGAAAGCAACGGCGGCAACATCCTCGTCACCGACGAAATCACGACGCGCAAGGGACCCGCTGACGAGCCGAATCAGGGCGACATAGTCCTGGACGCCGACACGGGCAACATCGTTCTAGAGAGCGACGTTGGACCCATCAACCTGCTCCGCGTCGGAAGCCTCACGGCGACGGGCGCCACCATCTCCGTGCAGGGGGTGAGCACCCTCCGTTCTCAGATCTACAACGGCGACACCAGCCTCAATGGCGATCTCGACGTCAGCGAATCGGGCGGAGTGGTGATCAACGGGAACACCAGCCTGCTCAGCAGCCTGACCATCTCCACGCCAGGGAACACGGGCGACGACATTCTCCTCGGCGGAACCGTCAACGGCGGCTTCGACCTCACTCTGGGCGCGGGCGTCGACGGCAACCTCACGATCCTGGGCGATGTCGGTTCCGGTCAAGCGCTGGGGCACCTCCAGATCGCCAACGCCAACATCGTGGAGACGCAGGGAATCATCGCTCAGCAACTCACCCAGGTCGCGGGCACCCAGTCCACGACGTTCCACGGAAACGTGGTGACCGATTCAACCGAGGGCATCAGCCTCACGGGCGCCGACTTCACAGCCGAGGGCTCCATGACCGCTCTCGGCGGAGGGGACATCTCCATTCTTGGGGATGACAACACCTTCAACGGTCTGGTGAGCAGCGAACTCGGAGGCGTGTCCATCCTCGGCGATCAGATCGCCGTCAATGGCGGTGCCTCCTCCGCCGGCGATGGCATCAGCATCACCGGCTCGTCCATCACGCTCAGCGGGCCCTTCACGACCCTCGGCGAAGGCCTCTTCTCCGTCGCCAACGCCGTTCGTCTGACCGTTCTGCCGACCGCCACCTTCTCGCTCACAGGCGACTTCATGCAGGCCGGCGCGGGCGACGTGCTCTGGGGAACGCCCGAGCTCGTGGCCCTGAACCACAGCATCGAATTCAACGGCGGTGTCCTGGTCCAGCAGACCACCAAGTTCCGCGCCCGCAACGTGACCTTCAACGGCTCGCTCGACGCCGACGCCGGAGCCGACGGCAGCAACGTCAATATCGGCGTCGGCGGCGTGGCCACGATCTCCGGCCGCGTCGGCGGCAACAACCCCTTCAATGACCTCAACGTCAACGAGTTCGGCATGGTCGCCTCTCTGGTCATCGGCAACGACATCAACACCGACGGCCGCCAGCGATTCGAACCGCCCACCAACATCGCCTCCGACTCCACGCTCACCGCCGGCGGAACGCTCAGCTTCCTCCGCGACCTCACCCTGACCGGCGACCTCGAGGCCGTCTCCGGCGGCGACGCGTCGTTCTTTGGTCCCATCGATTCGGGCACCAGCGGCCCGAGCAGCCTCGCCGTCCGTCTCAGCCAGGACATCACGCCCAATGCCAATGGCGACATCGCCCTGGCCGAGCCCCTGATTCGCTTCTTCGACCACATCGGAGCGGGCACCGCGCTGGCCTCGATCTCGCTCAACGACGTCACCGGCAGCCGGATCGCCTCCATCCGCGATGGCTCCTTCTTCAGCCTCTCCGAAGCGCAACAACGGGCCCAATTCCCCCGCGCCGCCACCATCGCAATCGGCGATGGGCCAGGCGCCGCCGGCGACGCCGTCCCAGACTTCACGATCAACGCCACCACCATCACGTTCGGCTTCTTCGAGACGCTCACGGCCTACGCCAACCTCTTCCTGATCGGGGACGCCATCACTCTGGCCGACGCCAACATCATGGGCACCCTCAATCTGGACGCCCCGACGCTGAACTTCCGCGCTCGCCCGCAGGGAAGCACCCTCGTTCCGAACGAGGAGACCCTGCCCGTCTCCTTCGCCGTGGTTGGCAACGGCGGCGCCGACCTCGTCGTGGCGGGCGTCAGGCCCTCCGGCGGCGGCGACGGCATCGACCCGGACATCATCACCGTGGCCGGCGCACCGACCGTCAGTATTCAGACCCTCTCCGTCTCCGGCGGCGATGTCGGCGGCGCATACTTCCTCGGCGTGCCGCGCGGGTTGGCCACTCCGCCCGAACTCAGCAGCCTCACGGCCCGCGTGCCCCTCGAAGACTTCGCTCGCGGCGACTTCCAGGCCGCCAATGGCCTTGATCGAGACCTCGATGCCAACGGCATCTCGCTGATCAGCCCGGCCACCATCCGCGCCGTCGCCATCGCCGCGGCGGAGAGCCTCGTGGACGTGCCCTCAGAGACCTCGCCCGGCACCGCGGCTCGCGACCGGCTCGGCGACCTCGGAATCACGATCGAAGACGCCGATGCCGAGACCCGGTTCGAGGCCCTGATCGGCCGTGCCCTCTACGAAGACATCGATCCGCTCGCTCAGTCCCCGATCGTCACGCGAAACCGCGTCGACTTCGGCCTCGTCGATCGCGTTCTGCAAACCTACGCCAACGCCTACAGCCGGCCGCAGCTCGACGAGAACGGCAACGAGGTCCTCGACGAGGCCGGCCGCCCCGTCATGGTCAGCCGCGCAGACGACATCCGTCGCGAACTCGACATCGCCATCGACGCCTACTTCCAGAACACCGGTGCCGAGGCCCTCGATCCGGTCGCCTTCAACAACTACCTCGAGCAGTCGCTCGACCACGTCGAGGCGGCCGCGTTCCTGGACGATCTCCGCGAACTGCTCCGGCTGGTCGGCCTGATGGGCCTGTCCCCGGCCGAGTACGCCTATGCCAAGCAGACGCTGCTTGGGCGAGTTCTGCCCCAGATCTCCTACGAAGAGTTCGAGGCTATCGTCGATCGCCGCGCTCTGCAGCCGGTGGCGGCAGAGGGTGGTCAGGGCTGATCCGCGAATGCGGCGCCGGGCCACCGGGCCCGGCGCCAGGCCTGTCCGGGAGGGCGTGGGGTGAGCGTGTTGGATCTCGAAACCCTGCTCGCGCCCGTCTCGGAGGACAACCCCGCCGGCGAGAGCCTCGAATACGACACGGCCTACACCGAGTTGTTTCGCGCCTCAGAGGGTTCGGCCGAGCGCCAGATGGGCGATTCCGTGATCGCCGCCGAGGAGCCAAACTGGCGAGAGATCGCCGACGGCGCCCTCGCCCTCGCGCCACGCACCCGCGACCTGCGGCTCTCCGTCTTACTGACCCTTGCTCTGCTTAAGACCAAGGGCGTCAAGGGTCTCTCGGCAGGCCTCGCGTACACCCATGGCCTGCTGGATCGCGGCTGGGACTGGATCTATCCCAAGCTCGACCCCGACGACGGCAACGACCCCACCGAGCGCGTCATGATCCTCGACTCGTTCACCAAGGCCCCGGGGTCGTTCGGCGATCCGATGCGTCTGCAGGAACGCGTCCGTGATCTTCCCTTGACCAACTCCCGCCAGTTGGGCCGCCTCTCGTTTCGGGATGTGCTCGTCGCCCGAGGGGAGATCGAGGCCGCTCCCGATCAGCCGACGGTCGATTCTGCGATCATCAAGGGCGCCTTCGAGGACACGCCCCTCGAGGAACTCCAGGAAACCCACGCCGAGCTCGCCAAGGCCACGGACCTCATCAAGAGCATCGACCAGTTGGTCACGGAGAAGGCCGGCGCCAGCAAGGCGATCAGCCTCTCCGCGTTTACGAACCTGCTCAAGCAGGTCACGGCCTGCGTGGGCGAGCATCTGGCGAACATCACGGGCGCCGACGTGGCCGGTGCCGAGGGCGACGCCGGCGGCGGTGGTGGCGGCGGCGGCCGGGGGGGCGCACCGCTCACCGGCGACATCCGCTCCACGCAGGACGTCGTCATGGCGCTCGACAAGATCTGCCGGTACTACGAGTCGCACGAACCCTCGAGCCCGGTGCCTATTCTCTTGCGCCGGGCCCAGCGGCTGGTGTCCAAGTCGTTCCTGGACATTATGATGGACCTGACACCCGACGCGATGCACCAGATCCGCATGATCGGGGGCATCACCGAGGGCAGTTGATAGACCCACGCGTCCGGGATCAACCCGGCCGCGTCGCTCAGCGTCGTGGAGTGCCCCGTCCCGGGGGAAGGAGTTGTCATGGCCAAGGCCAGCAGTCAGAAGTTCATCGCGCGAAACCGCGCGCCGCGCGTCCAGATCGAATACGACGTAGAGCTCTACGGGGCCGAGAAGAAGGTCAATCTGCCCTTCGTCATGGCGGTCATGGCCGACCTCTCGGGCAACCCCACGGATCCGCTCGCCCCGGTCGCCGATCGGAAGTTCCTTGAGATCGACGTCGATAACTTCGACGAACGCATGAAGGCCACCAAGCCCCGCGTCGCGTTCCAGGTCCCCAACACCCTGACCGGCGAGGGCAACCTGCCCGTCGAACTCACGTTCGAGAGCATGGACGACTTCTCCCCCGCGGCGATCGCCCGCAAGGTCGACTCCCTCAACAAGCTCCTCACCGCCCGCACCCAGCTCGCCAACCTGACCTCGTTCATGGACGGCAAGGCCGGCGCCGAGGGCCTGCTCGCCAAGGTCCTGCAGAACCCCGAACTGCTGCAGGCCCTGGGCTCGTCCGCACAGGAAGAGAAGAAGGAGGGCGAGGGCAATGGCTGAGAACGCACAGGTCGCCACACAGGCACTCCAGGGCATCGACGTCGAGGGCGCGTCCTTCGCCGACCTCCTCTCCAAGGAGTTCAAGCCGAAGACCGACTCCGCCAAGGAGCAGGTCGCCGCGGCGGTGCAGACGCTCGCCGCCCAGGCCCTCTCCAACACCAATCTCGTCTCCGACGACGTGCTGAAGACCATCGAGTCGATCATCGCCCAGATCGACAAGAAGCTCACCGAGCAGATCAACCTGATCCTGCACCACTCCGACTTCCAGCAGCTCGAGGGCTCCTGGCGGGGCCTGCACTACCTCATCAACAACACCGAGACCGACGAGATGCTCAAGATCCGCGTCATGAACATCTCCAAGAAGGACCTTGGCAAGACCCTCAAGAAGTTCAAGGGCACCGCCTGGGACCAGAGCCCGATCTTCAAGAAGCTCTACGAAGAGGAATACGGCACGCCCGGCGGACAGCCCTACGGCTGCATCGTCGGCGACTACTACTTCGACCACAGCGCACCCGACGTCGAGCTCATGCAGGGCATGGGCCAGGTGGCCGCCGCGGCACACGCCCCCTTTATCACCGCCCCTTCTCCCACGCTCTTCAATATGGACTCGTGGCAGGAACTCAGCGACCCGCGAGACCTGACCAAGATCTTCCAGACTCCCGAGTACGCCGCGTGGCGGTCCCTCCGCGAGAGCGAGGACGCCCGCTACATCGGCCTGGCCATGCCGCGTGTGCTCAGCCGCATGCCGTACGGCGCCAAGACCAATCCAGTCGAGGACTTCGCCTACGAGGAGGACACCGGCTCGGCGGACCACAGCCGCTACTCATGGATGAACGCCTCGTACGCGATGGCCGTCAACATCAACCGTTCCTTCAAGCTCTACGGCTGGTGCGCCCGCATCCGGGGCGCCGAATCCGGCGGTCGTGTCGAGGGCCTGCCCGTCCACACCTTCCCGTCCGACGACGGCGGCGTGGATATGAAGTGCCCCACCGAGATCGCCATCACCGACCGGCGCGAGGCCGAACTCGCCAAGAACGGGTTCATGCCCCTCTGCCACTGGAAGAACACCGACTACGGCGTCTTCATCGGCGCCCAGTCCCTCCAGAAGCCCCAGGAGTACGACGACCCGGACGCGACGGCCAACGCCAACCTCGCGGCACGCCTTCCCTACCTCTTCTCGACCTGCCGGTTCGCCCACTACCTCAAGTGCATCGTCCGCGACAAGATCGGCTCCTTCAAGGAGCGGTCCGACATGCAGACCTGGCTCAACAACTGGATCATGCAGTACGTCGTCACCGACCCCAATGCCGGCGAGGAGATCAAGGCCAAGTACCCCCTGGCCGCGGCCGAGGTCAGCGTCAAGGAGGTCGAGGGCAACCCGGGCTACTACACGGCCAACTTCTACCTCCGGCCGCACTACCAGCTCGAGGGTCTGACGACCTCGCTGCGCCTCGTTTCCAAGCTCCCCTCGGCCAAGGCCGGCTGATTCCGGCAGACCGCGCGCCGGACGGAGCGGCGACGTGCTTTCTCTTGTAGAACCAGCAAGCCTCGCCCGCTCAGAGGATCCGGAACGGGCCAAGGCCGCAAGGAACAAACGAACACCCTGGAAAGGACGGAAGACCCATGCCCTTTGACGCATTCCTGAAAGTGTCCACCATCCCCGGAGAGTCCACCGACGACAAGCACAAGGACTGGATCGAGATCCTCTCCTTCAGCCACGGGCTGACGCAGCAGATCTCGGGCGTCTCGGTCAGCACCGGCGGCGGCCGCTCCGGCCAGCGCTGCGATCATGGCGACTTCTCGATCGTCAAGGCGCTCGACAAGGCCACGCCCAAGCTCAACCTCGCCTGCTCCAACGGCGAGCACATCCCGACCGTCGAGGTCACGCTCAACCGCGCCGCCAAGGACAAGACCGAGTACTACCGGTTCAAGTTCGAGGATGTCCTGGTCACCCGCGTCGCGATCGGCGGCTCCGCCCAGGGCGGCGAGGGCCTGCCGCTCGAAGATGTCTCCTTCGCCTACGGCAAGGTCACCTGGACCTATCAGGAGACCGACCACAAGACCGGCGCCGTCAAGGGCAAGGTCGAGTCGTGGTGGGATCTCCACAGCAACAAGGGCGCGTAAGCTCCTGAGCACGCACCACTCCTCGCGGGGCCGGCCAGTCCGGCCCCGCGTTGTTTTTGTCGATTGGCTATGCTCCAATCCCCCGAACCCCAAGCTCAGAAGGGAGACGATCCGGCATGGCCACGCAGGACCTCGTGCGTGAAGGCAAGCTCGATGAGGCCATGGCCTCCGCCAAGGCGGATGTCAAGGCCAAGCCCGCCGACCCCAAGCTCCGCGTCATGCTCTTCCAGCTGTTCGTGATCGCGGGAGACTGGGACCGCGCGCTCACCCAGCTGAACGTCGCCGCAGACCTCGACGAGACCACCAAGCTCATGGCCACGGTCTGCCGGCCCATGCTCCAGATCGAGGGGCTGCGCCGCGCCGTCTTCTCCGGCGAACGCTCCCCGCTGATCTTTGGGCAGCCCGACCACTGGATGGGCCTGTTGGTCCAGGCCAACGCTCTGCTCGCCTCCGGCAAGGGGCCCGCCGCGGCGGAGATGCGCGACAAGGCGTTCGAACTCGCCCCGGCCACCTCCGGCGTGATCGACGGCACGCCCTTCGAGTGGTTCGCCGACTCAGACCAGCGCTTGGGACCCATGCTCGAAGCCGTGATCGACGCCAAGTACTACTGGGTGCCGTTCACGCGGATCCGCTCCATCATGATCGAGGAGCCGACGGACCTGCGCGATCTTGCGTGGCTGCCCGCCCAGATTACGTGGGCCAACGGCGGCTCCGGGATGGCGATGCTCCTGGCCCGCTATCCCGGCAGCGAGATGATGGGCAACCCGCAGCTCCGCATGGCGCGGCGGACAGAGTGGATCGAGCACGAGGGCGGCGTGCTGACTGGCCTGGGCCAGCGCATGTTCGCGACCGATCAGGACGAGTACCCGATCCTGCAGGCGCGTTCCATCCAGTTCAACGTGGCCGAGCAGAGCGAGGCACCGGGGGGCCAGGGTGGCTGAACTCACCCCCAGCGAGCGACTCCAGCCCTCGCTGCTGGACCGACTGACCGACGACGAGCCCGACAAGGCGCTCGAGAGCCGCGATCGACGCGTCATGAGCATGCGCCAGATCCGCGCCGCGGTGCTCCGCGATCTGGGCTGGCTGCTCAACACCGCCAGCAAGACCGAACTGCTCGGCCTCGAGGGCTTCCCCTTCGCGGCGAAGTCCGTGATCAACTACGGGCGTACCGATCTCACCGGTCTGACCGCCTCTCTGCAAACCAAAGACGAGCTGGTGCGGGGCATCCAGCGGGCCATCGAGGTCTTCGAACCCCGTGTCCTGCGCATGGGGCTCCGCGTTCGACTCCGCGAGAAGACCGACAAGGACCGACGCGATGTCGGCAACTCGATCCACATCGAGATCAGCGGCCAGCTCTGGGCCACGCCCGTGCCCGAGCCGCTCTACGTCCGCACCGAAGTGGACCTCGAGAGTGGCGATTGCAAGGTGACGGAGGCGGGCCGTGGATAGACGCCTCCTGCGCTACTACGAGCGCGAGCTCCGCCACCTGCGAGAGACGGCCGGAGAGTTCGCGCAGGAGTTCCCCAAGATCGCCGGCCGGCTCGGCCTGACCGCGCTCGAATGTTCCGATCCGTACGTCGAGCGCCTGCTGGAGGGCTTTGCCTATCTCGCCGCGCGCGTCCAGCTCAAGCTCGACGCGGAGTTCCCGCGCATCAGTCAGCACCTCCTGACCTCGGTCTATCCGCACGTCCTGACGCCGATCCCCTCGATGTGCGTCGTGCAGTTCCAGCCCGATCCCGGCGACGCCGGGCTCGCGCCCGGTCCCACCGTCGCGCGAGCCACCGAGATCCGCAGCATCATCGGAGGGCGAGAGCGCACCGCCTGCCAGTATCGAACCGCCCACGACGTCCGGCTCTACCCCGTCCGGATCGCCTCGGCGACCTATCACACCCGCGACGTCAGTTCCCTGGGTCTGCCCCCTGAGCTCTCCGGCAACGCCACCCCCCGCGCGGCCCTGGCCCTGCGCCTGACGACGACGGCCAGCATTCCCATGAAGGAGCTCAAGCTCGACGATCTGTGCCTCTACCTCCAGGGCACGGACCAGACGCCGCTGCGTCTGTACGAGCAGATCTTCGCCCACGCGACGGCCATCGTGGTGCGGCCGCCCGCCCGGCCCGCTCCGTGGCAGAACATGCTGCCTGCCGAGTGCCTCAGCCAGCGCGGGTTCGACGACGAGGACGCCCTGCTGCCGGTGGGGGCGCGGTCGTTCCAGGGCTACCGGCTGCTTCAGGAGTACTTTGCGTTTCCGCGTCGATTCCTCTTTGCCCAGATCGGCGGGTTGCAGCCCTCGGTGGCCAAAGCTCCCGGGCGTGAGCTCGACATCGTGGTGGCGTTCGACGCCGAGGATCCCGAACTCGAGGGGGCAGTCTCGGAATCCAATTTCGCGCTCCACTGCACTCCGGCGATCAACCTGTTCCAGCGCCGGGCCGACCGTGTGCACCTGACCGAGGGCCAGTGGGAATACCACGTCGTCGCCGACCGGACTCGTCCGCTCGATTACGAGATCTTCGACGTCATCGCCGTTGAGGGTCTTGGCGCCGCGCCGGAGGACCGGACGGACTTCAAGCCGTTCTATGCGGCCACGGAAGCAGACGCCGGCGATGTCGGCGCGTACTTCTCGGTGGCCCGTTCGCCGCGCGCTCTGACCGATCGAGAGCGGCGCCAGGGTCGGCACTCGAAGTACGTGGGGAGCGAGGTCTTCCTGTCGCTGGTCGACGCGTCCAACGCCCCGTTCCAGTCGTCCTTGCGCGAACTTGGCGTCGAAATCCTCGCGACGAATCGCCACCTCCCGCTCAGGATGCCGCTGGGCGTCGGCCGCACCGATTTCACCTCGGACGCCGGCGTCCCGCTCCAGGCGATCCGGGTCATCGCCGGCCCCACCGAGCCCCGCGCCTCGGTCGCGCACGGCGACACCGCGTGGCGGCTGGTGAGCCACCTGACGCTCAACTACCTCTCGCTGGTCGAGACCGACGGGCACAGCGGGGCCGCGGCTCTCCGCGATGTCCTTCGCCTGCACATCGACACCAACGATCCGATCAGCCGCAAGCAGGTTGAGGGTGTACGGGGCGTCGCGTGCGAGCCGATCATCCGTCGGATCGCCACGCCCGGCCCGATCTCGTTCGCGAGGGGCCTGAAAATCGACGTCAAGATGGATGAGGCCATGTTCGAGGGCACGGGGATCTTCGTCCTCGGCGCGGTCCTCGAACGCTTCTTCGCCAAGTACGTCTCGATCAACTCGTTCACCGAGACGGTGATCCGCTCGGAGGATCGGGGCCTGGTCAAGCACTGGAACGCCCGTTCGGGCCAGCGAGCGCTGCTGTGATCGAAGATCCGGCCACCTGGAGCGACGCCGAGGGAGAGGATCTCTCCGAGGAACAGTCCACCCCGGTCGAGGCGGCGCAGGAGCGGGAGGCGCTGCGGGCTCTGCTTGCAGAAGTCGCCGATCGTCCGTTCGACTTTGACCTGTTCAATCTTGTCCGATGCATCGAGGCCGTGGCCCCCGACCTGCCGCGCATCGGAACCTCGATTTCGCCCCGCAGCGATCCGGTGCGGTTCGGTCAGGAGCCGTCGCTCGCCTTCGCGCCGAGTTCCATCTTCTCGTGCAAGCCCGGAGTTCCCGGGCGGCTGACGGTTCACTCCTTCGGCCTGCTGGGTCCCAACGGGCCGCTCCCGCTGCACCTGACCGAGTACGCGCGAGAGCGGCAGCTCAACTTTGGCGACCCGACGCTCGCCCGGTTCCTGGATGTGTTCCACCATCGAGCTCTAAGCCTGTTCTACCGGGCATGGGCGATCAACCAGCCGACGGTCAACGCCGACCGACCGGAGACCGACAAGCTGGCGTTCTACATCGCTTGCCTGTTCGGGATGGGCGCGCCATCGCTCACCGATCGGGATTCGATCCACGACCTGGCCAAGGTCCACTACGCCGGTCGGCTCGCGCCCATCTCCAAGTGCGCCGAGGGACTCGAGCGATTGATCGGGGATTTCTTCGGCGTGAGGTGCCACCTGGAGCAGTTTGTCGGGCGTTGGATGGAACTGCCCGCCGACGCCAAGTGCCGGCTGGGGGAGTCTCCAGAAACCGGAGCCCTGGGGCGGACGGCGATCGTCGGGGACCGCATGTGGGATGTCCAGCAGAGCTTCCGGCTGGTGATGGGCCCGATGCGGATGGCCGACTACCGCCGGCTGCTGCCCTGTGAGCCCGCGTTCGGGCGCTTGCGGGACTGGGTCCGACTGTACTGCGGCTTTGAGTTTGTGTGGGACGTCCAGCTCGTGCTTGACCGGAGGGACGTGCCCCGGGCGCAGCTTGGAGGAGACGCCGCCCTGGGATGGACGACCTGGCTGACCTCTGAGACCATGGATCGGGATCCCGACGACCTGCTCGTCGCCGGCGAGCCTGGCGGCTAGCGCCTCGGGCGCTCTCCCGGCCTCGATGGCGCCGTTGGAGGTGGGGAGTGTTCCTCGTGGAACACCCCCTCGCGGCGCGGCGGCGGTATCCTCCCCCAAGAATCCACTTCACGCCACCACCCATGACCGTTCAGGGGGATCGCCGATATGGCCGGAATCGACATGCGGAAGCTCTTCTCGAAGCTCAACAGCCTGTGCTACAAGAGCATGGAAGCCTCGATGATCCGCTGCAAGATGCTGGGGCACTCGATGGTCGGGGTCGAGCACTGGCTTGAGCAGGTGCTCCAGCTCCAGGACTCGGACCTGCTTCGCCTCATGAAGGCGTTCGAAATGAATCCCTCCCGGCTGGCCAGCGACCTCACCGCGGCGCTGGGCCGGATCCCTCGCGGCGCGACGAGCGTATCGGGCATCACGCCCCAGTTGCACCGCATGGTGGAGGAGGCCTGGACCTGGGCGTCGCTTCGGTTTGACGAGTACAAGATCCGGTCGGCCCACTGCATCATCGGGATGATGGAGAACCACGAGTTGCGGTCCGTCCTGCTGGGCGTGAGCCGCGAGTTCGAGAAGGTCAAGATCGATGACCTGATCGGCAACTACGAGAAGCTGCTGGGGGAATCGGTCGAGGCTCAGCTCGCGGCGCGGGAGGGGGCCGGGCCGACGGCCGAGGGGGCGATGCCCGGCGAGGAGTCGGGTGCGATGGCCCCGGCCCAGATGGGCAAGGAAGAGGCGATCAAGCGGTTCTGCAAGGACCTGACCGAGCAGGCTCGATCCGGCAAGATCGACCCGATCGTGGGGCGCGACGATGAGACCCGGCAGGTCGTGGACATCCTGATGCGCCGGCGTCAGAACAATCCTCTGCTGACCGGCGAGGCCGGTGTGGGCAAGACCGCGGTGGTCGAGGGCTTTGCGCACAAGATCGTTTCGGGCGACGTGCCGCCGCCGATGCGTGATGTCCGCCTTCTGGAGCTGGATGTCGCGGCCCTGCAGGCCGGGGCGAGCATGAAGGGCGAGTTCGAGCAGCGCCTCAAGCAGGTGATCGAAGAGGTGCAGGCCAGCACCAAACCGATCATCCTGTTCATCGACGAGGCGCACACGCTGATGGGCGCCGGCGGGCAGGCGGGAACGGGCGATGCGGCGCAGTTGCTCAAGCCGGCGCTGGCGCGCGGCACGCTGCGCACGATCGCGGCGACGACGTGGTCGGAGTACAAGAAGCACATCGAAAAGGATCCGGCGCTGACGCGGCGGTTCCAGGTCGTCAAGGTGGATGAGCCGACCGAAGAGAAGGCGATCCTGATGATGCGCAAGGTCGCCGGGATGCTCGAGAGGCACCACAAGGTGCAGATTCTCGACGAGGCGGTGGAGGCGGCCGTGCGGCTCAGCCATCGGTACATTCCCGCACGACAGCTGCCCGACAAGTCGGTGAGTCTGCTTGACACGGCCTGCGCGCGGGTGGCGGTCGGGCAGCACGCGGTGCCCGCCGACGTCGACGACACGCGCAAACGGATCGACGCGCTCAAGACCGAGCGAGAGATCCTCGAGGGTGAGACGCGGGTCGGCATGCACCACGATGAGCGGGTCGCCGTGGTGGACGTGCGCATTGCCGAGGAAGAGGAACGCCTGGCCGAGCTGGAGGCGAACTGGAAGCAGGAGAAGGACCTGGTCGATCAGATCCTGGTGATCCGGGCGAAGCTGCGCGGCCCCAGCCGTTCGGAGCCGGTAGAGGGCACGGGCAGCCGGGCCGAGGCGGCGGCGGGCGAGACGCTTCAGGCGGAGGCGAAGTCCGGCGAGTCTGCGGAGTTGCTGTCGGATGCGGATCGCGCGGCGCTCATTTCGGAGCTGGAGGGGCTTCAGGGGAAACTCAGCGAACTGCAGGGCGACTCCCCCCTGATCCTGGCGAGTTGCGATGCGCAGGCCGTGTCGTCGGTCGTCGCGGATTGGACCGGCATTCCGGTCGGGAAGATGGTGAAGAACGAGATCGAGGCCGTGCTGAAGCTCGCCGATACGCTCAACCAGCGGATCATCGGGCAGCGGCATGCGCTGGACGCGATCGCCAAGCGCATCCAGACGAGCCGCGCGGGCATCGAGAATCCCAACAAGCCGATCGGCGTGTTCATGCTCGCGGGCACGAGCGGCGTGGGCAAGACCGAGACGGCGCTCGCGCTGGCCGAGGCGTTGTACGGCGGCGAGGACAACGTCATCACGATCAACATGAGCGAGTACCAGGAGGCCCACAAGGTCGCCACGCTGATGGGCCCGCCCCCGGGGTACGTGGGGTTCGGGTCGGGCGGCGTGCTGACCGAGGCGGTGCGCCGCAAGCCGTATTCGATCGTGCTGCTGGACGAGGTGGAGAAGGCGCACGCCGATGTGCATGAGATCTTCTTCCAGGTGTTCGACAAGGGCGTCATGAAGGACTCCGAGGGGACGGAGATCAACTTCCGCAACACGATCATCCTGCTCACGACCAATGCGGGCACCGACCTCATCATGAACATGTGCAAGGATCCCGAGCTGCTCCCGGACGTGGACGCCCTGCAGAAGGCGCTGCGCGAGCCGCTGCTGAAGGTGTTCCCCGCGGCGCTGCTGGGGCGGCTGGTCGTCATTCCGTACTACCCGCTCAACGACACGATGATCCGCGAGATCACCCGTCTGCAGCTCGGCCGGTTGCGCAGGCGGATCGCGCAGTCTCACGAGGCCGAGTTCGACGTGGACGACGCGGTGTATGACCTGGTCGTCAGCCGCTGCACCGAGATCGAGTCGGGTGGGCGCATGATCGATGCGATCCTGACGCAGACGATGCTGCCGACGCTGAGCACGGAGTTTCTCGGGCGCATGATGCAGGGGCAATCGATCCGGTCGGTGCGGGTGGGCGTGAAGGATGGGGAGTTCGAGTACTCGTTCGAGTAGTGGTCGGATCGGCCGTTCGCCGCGCCGCCGCGGCTTGTCCGGCGTCTCTCTTTCCGGGACGACCCCTCGAACTCAAGTTCGGGAGTCGATCGGATTGGATCGTGCATGCCCTTCTCGGCCCAAGAACGTCAGGCGTTGATGCGGATCGCGGCGAGGCTGCGATCTGTGCTCGTGTTGGCCGAGCCGAGCGCGCGGCTGCGTTCGATGCTGGATTCGCCGTCGTTTGCGGCACCCCGCCCGGGGCTCAACCTGCTGGGGGCGGAGACGGACGCGGGGACGGCGCGGGTTGCGGAGATGATCGTCAGTCCCGCGGTCCATGTTGGCGTGTTCGAGGAGCGCCGTCGGCAGGTTGCCAAGGAGCGTTGGGAGCAGTTCCTGGCGTCGCAGGGGGCGGGGGACGACGCGGACCTGAATCGCCGGTTCGCCGCGGGGCGGACTCCGTTCAGCGTGGATCTCAAGACCGGCTCGGTGACGTATGGCGCCTTGCGAGACGGCGGGCGTCCGGTGCACGCGGGGCTTCGGATGCGAGCGGTGATCGCGCTGGACGATCCCGAGGATGAGCAGCGCGAGGCGGTGCTCGCGATGGGATCAGAGTCGGGAGCACTGGGCACCGCGGCGACCGTGGTGGCAGCGGTGCTCGGCACGGCCGTCGTGCCTGAGGAAGGTGAGTCGGGACTCGTGGGGTTTGCGCCCGTCGGCGGGCTTGGACCGTTCGTCGGCCCGGTCAAACGGGTGGCCGAGTTCGTGGTGGCCGCCGCGGAGGAACTCCGGCGCGTCCCGGCGGTGGCGAGACGACTCGCCAATGAGCAACCGCCCGTGGGATTCGAGGTCGCCGAGCTTGAGCGTGCTGACCGTGAGACCCTGCCGGCCATCTCGTCAATGTCGGAGCTGGCGATGGGGGCCGCGAGATGAGCGGCATCCGGTCCGAAGGACGTCGTAGGATGGTCCGGGCGAGGCACCTGTGGGAGTCGATCGCATGAGCGAGAGCCAGGGAGAACGCTGGGTCCAGGTTTCCACGGAGTCGAGCGAGACGTTCGTGCTGCGGCGATTCCGCGGGCAGGAGCGTCTTGGGCGGCTGTTCGAGTACACGCTGGACGTGCTGAGCCAGAATCCGAAGGTGAAGTTCGAGGACCTGCTCGGCACGAACGTGTCGGTGTCGGTCTCGAGACAGGATGCGCAGGGCGAGCCGGTGGACCCGCGGTTCTTCAACGGCATGGTGCGCGAGATGGCGCACGTGGGGTGGGTCGGACGGTGGATGTGCTATCGTCTGACGCTGGTGCCGACGCTGTGGTTCGCGTCCCTCGGCGAGATGTGCCGCGTCCACAAGCCGCGCGACGACGCCAAGGTGAAGATTCCGGATCTGCTCGAGGAGCTGATCCAGCCCTACGGCGACGTCCGCAACGCCTTGCAATCGAAGGACTACCGCGAGTGGGAGTTCGTGGTCCAGTACAACGAGTCCGATTTCGACCACTTCAGCCGGCGGATGGAGCACGAGGGGATCTACTACTTCTTCGAGCACGAGAACGGCAAGCACACGATGGTCCTTGCGGACGATCCCGGTTCGCACGAGACGTTTCCCGACGCGGCGGAGGTCGAGTTGCTCCCGCCGAGCGTGGGCGAGACGTCGGGGCGATACATCCGCGATTGGAGGATGGTCAAGACGCTCGTGAACGCGGTGTACATGACCCGGGACTTCGACTACACGAGCCCGCAGACCCCGATCGAGCTGGTCAATGCGAGCGGGACGCCGGGGAAGCCGCCCCCGCTGGGTGGCATCGTGTACGAGTGGCCAGGCGGGTACGACACACCGGCCGAGGGATCGGTGTATGCCGCGGCGAGGGCGGAGGAGGAGTGCGCGGACTACGAGGTGTGCAGCGGCGAGACGGACAATCCGGGCATCGCGTGCGGCTACCGGTTCAAGCTGAAGGTGCCCGAAGGGTTGGACATCGAGTTCGCCGAGTCCCAGGAACGGGAATACCTCGTGGTGTCGGCGGAGTACGACTTCAGCAACCCCGAGCTCGAATCCGAGACGGCCGATCCGGATGCGCCGGTGTACGTGTGCGAGTTCACGGCGATCGATGCGAAGGTGTCGTACCGCACGCCGCGGGAGACGCCCGTGCCCGAGGCGGGGGGGCCGCAGACCGCTTTCGTCACGGGCAAGAGCGGCGAGGAGATCGACTCGGATGCCCTGGGGCGGGTGAAGATCCAGTTCCACTGGGACCTGGACGGGCAGTACGACGAGAAGACGTCGATCTGGGTGCGCGTGGCGCAGGTGTGGGCGAGCAAGAAGTGGGGGGCGCTGTTCACGCCGCGGATCGGCGACGAGGTGATCGTCGAGTTCATCGACGGAGACCTGGACTTTCCGATCGTGACCGGGCGGGTGTACAACTCGTTCAACGAGCCGCCGTACGACCAGGGGCAGTTCCCGACGCTGTCGGGGATCAAGAGCAACTCGTCCAAGGGCGGGGGCGGATTCAACGAGATCCGCTTCGACGACAAGAAGGACGAGGAGCAGCTGTTCGTTCACGCGCAGAAGAACTACGACCAGCGGGTGCTGAACGACCGGTTCGAGTGGATCGGCAACAACCGGCACCTGCAGGTCGGCAATGACAAGCACGAGATCATCGGGAACGATCGGCACGAGAAGGTGAAGCGCGACCACGTGGAGTTGATCGAGCGGGACAGGCACCGCACGGTCAAGGGCAAGGAGGCGATTCTCGTCGAGAAGGCGCACTCGGAGACCGTCAACGACGACGTGATCGAGACGTACAAGAAGAACCAGTCCACGGTTGTGACCAAGGATCTGTACATCGAGGCGGACAACATCAACATCAACGGGAAGACGAACGTCACGATCAACGTGGGGGACTCTTTCGTCGCCATCGAGTCCGGTGGCATCAAGATCGGGACGAACGGCGACATCGTGCTGGATGCCAAGGGCAACATCTCCGCGGAGGCCAAGGGCAATATCTCGAGCAATTCGACCGGGAACACGGAGATCAAGTCGACGGGGAACATGGACATCAAGTCGACGGGGTTGACGACCGTCGACAGCACCGGGCCGGGAACCGTCAAGAGCAGCGCGATTCTGACGGTCCAAGGGTCGGTCGTGAAGATCAACTGATCATGAATCCAAAGAGCGGCAAGGCCGGCAGCGCGATCACCCCCACCGAGCCCACGGAGGCCCTCGAGGCGGACAACGCGGACCCGGGCGAGATCGCCGAGCTCAAGGCGAGCCAGGCCGAGGCGCAGGCCGGCAAGTACGGGGAGGCGAAGGTCGAGCCGTACAAGCCGATGTCGGAGGAGGAGCAGGACGACGCGGACGAGCTGACGTGGATCGAGATCCGGCTGACGGATTCCGGCGGCAGGCCCGCGGCCGGGCAGCGCTACGAGATCGAGCTTCCGGATGGGCGGATCGATACCGGGTCGCTGGATCAGCACGGCCTGGCACGGCTGGAGAACATCGTGCCGGGCGAGTGCGGCATCAGCTTCCCGGAACTCGATGAGGACGACTGGGAGCCGAAGTGATCCATGCGGACGCACGTGGTACGCCAGGGTGAGTGCCTGTCGCTGATCGCCTGGAGCTACGGCTTCGAGCGGTGGGAGACGGTGTACGAGGCGCCCGAGAACGCTGAGTTCCGCAGGCTGCGCCCCAATCCCAACGTGATCTATCCGGGCGATGAGCTCGTGATCCCGGACACCTCGAAGAAGGTCGAGCGTCGGTCGACGGGCGCACGCCACGAGTTTGAGTTGAAGCGGTCGGTGTGCGTGTTCCGGCTGGACATGAAGGACGAGGAGAAGAATCCGATCAAGGACGCGCCGTACGAGCTGTACATCCACGGAACGCTGACCAAGCGCGACAAGACCGATGCGCAGGGGCGGATCGAGGTGGAGATCCCGCACTGGGCGAGATCGGGCAAGCTGATCTTCATGGGTGAGGAATTCGATGTGCGGCTGG
Source organism: Phycisphaeraceae bacterium (assembly GCA_020639195.1). GTDB lineage: Bacteria > Planctomycetota > Phycisphaerae > Phycisphaerales > UBA1924 > JACKHB01. Next base: position 604,309 of record JACKHB010000003.1, read on the forward strand.
GCGTGCTTGACCCGGTCACGCGGGTGACCGGTGTGCAGCAGCGGCTGAACAATCTCGGGTACAACGCCGGTCCGGTCGATGGGATCGTGGGGCCACTGACGCGCGGCGCAACGTTCCGATTTCAGGCGGATTGCTTCGGACTCGAGAACGCGACGGGCGTGCTGGACGACCGGACGCGAGAGAAGCTCCTGGAGATGAACGATCAAGACAGTCGGGTCGGCGACGCGGAGGAGGACATGTCGCCCACGGAGCCGCCGCCATCGGGGGAGCGAGACGATGACGATCCGTGCGGTCAGCCCGTGCCATCGCCCGGAGGGGACGACACGGTGCCGGTGATGCCCGACTACATGGACCAGTGCATGGAGGGCGACGCGGACTGACCGCGCGAGGCGAGCATGGCTGGAGAAGACTGGAGTCTGTCGGGGATTGGAGAGGCTGTCTGGCGCGGCGTCTCGAGCATCATCGAGATGGCGAGGACGAACTCGACCTCGGAGACCACCAACACCAAGGTGATCCAGCGGAAGCTGCGCGTGCGCGTGCTGGACTGCCGCACGGGCACGGGTCTGAAGCAGATGCCGGTCAAGGACGTGAAGATCGACGGGCAGGCCGCGGTGCGGTACGACTGGGCGGCCGACGACTGGGACCTGTCCACGAGGGTGGCGATGTGCGACGGCAGCGGCACGACGCTCTGGGCGGGGGTTCGGTCGCAGCAGGCGCTCAAGGCCATGGGATACAACGTGGGCGGGGAGCCGACGGCGACGTATGGGCCCACGGGCCGGAAGGCGTTCCAGGAATTCCAGGTGGATCTGATCTACCCGCCGGGGTTTGTCGGGCCCCAGCAGCCGCGGGAAGAGCTGAATCTGCTCGAGACGCCCAACGACGCGTGGCGGAAGCGGATCGTCGATGAGTACAACAAGCGGGTGTTCAGCGCGGCGCAGCGCCACCTGATCGCGCTGGGGTTCCTCAAGGGCGACGAGGTGCCCGATCCGGGCGTGTGGAACGCGCGGAGCAAGGAGGCGTTCAAGAAGTGGCAGAAGGTGGAGCTGGGCTCCAAGCAGGCGGCTCAGCAGTCCTATCCAAACCGCGAGAAGGAGGGGAAGGCGCTGCACGAGGCGCGGCGCCACTTCTACACCAACAACAACGGGGATGTGTTCATCCCGATCCCCATCGAAACGCTGAGGTCAGACAAGTACACCCTTGAGATCGGGTTCACGGACTTCCCTGTCCTGGCCGAGGCGCTCGAGTCGGAGCGGAGCAAGGCAAGCGGGATCATCCATCGGCATGTGCGGCCGGATGGCATGCCGGGGCAGCGGCAGGTGACGACGCCGTACGGGGACGTCGCGCCCGGGACCGGCTTCAGCGTCGAGTGGGTGCAGCGCGCCCAGCAGGCCGGCTCGGATCAGCCGTGGGGCTGGAGATTGGGCGCGGCGCCCGCGGCGACCGACGCCGATCGCAGCGCCATGGCCGAGTTCCGCACGAGCTGGGTGTTCAAGGACATCCCGGGGTTCGGCAAGGATGGAGAGATCGACTTCAAGGCGCTGCACACGAAGAAGAAGTGCTTCAGCATGTTCTACCAGGTGGGCGATGATGACCCGCAGCAATACATGCCCGAGTTCGTGCTGTTCGCGCTGCAGTGGTGCCAGCCCGTGTGGGAGGCGCACCCGGCCAATGCATCGTGGATCGGCGGCGACTACACCTCGAACGCCGCGACGGAGCGGATCCCGGCGTCGATGCGATTCGTCATGAGCGCGGCGACCGGATACCGGGGTCGTGAACAGATCGACGAGCCCAACAACGCGAGCCTCACGCCCGCGATCGGGGGCGGGCGCGAGTACGGCCGGTTCATCCCAAATCCGACGACGGCGGTCTACACGCGATGGAACAGCGGGGCCCCCCGCAAGCACACGGGGTTCGACATCTGGGGCGTTGATGGGCAGACGCCGATCTTCGCGATCCACGGAGGCAAGTCCGCCCAGACGTACCTCTCGAACGGGGGCTACGGCAACAGCATCGTCTACGAGTTCAAGCACGCGGACAAAGCGTGGTACATCCGGTACGCGCACCTCTCGGGCACGCCGACGGTTGCGACCAACGGGACGTTCATGACCGGGCAGCGGCTGGGGACCATGGGCCAGACGTTCAATGGCAACAGCCCGCACGGGTACCCGATCCACCTCCATCTCGAGTTTTCGCCGCGGCAGACCACGCAGGGGACGCCTCGGATCCCCTGGAGTGAACTCGCTGGCGACGTGGACATCGTGAACCTGAAGACGTGCTTTCCGGACAATGGCGTCCATCACAAGTTCCCGTGCGACTGTCCATCGACGAACTACGCGGCGCAGACGTGTCGCCTTCGTGGCGGCAACAGCGACCTGATCGCGAGCCGGTGCTGGGCATCTCGCCAGCTGCGGTGTCCGTACCTCGTCGCCGGGACGCGCCGGATCCAGGCGCAGCTCGTGTTCATGCACGAGGACGGCGGGAATCCGTACACGCGGCCCGGGACGGTGCACAACCAGATTGACGGGAACTGGAGCGCGAATCACCAGGCGTCGATCAGGGTGTTCCGCGAGCAGAATCGGGCCGCGATCGCGGATCTTCCAAACCCGCCCGATCCCCTTCCCCCCAACGCGACGCCTCAGCAGGTACAGCAGCACCAGCAGGCCACCCAGCAGTACAACGCGGCCATGCAGGCCGAGCCGGCGGCGGGTTCCGGGACACTTCGGGTCCTCAACGCTCTTGCTCCTTATCCGCGTCCCTGACGAGGGCGCGCTTGCGACCGGCGGCTTGGGTCTATTCTCTAGGTACCGAGGCCAGCGTGGAGGATTCGGGTCCATGAATCCAAAGAGCGGGAAAGCCGGTACCGCGATCACGCCGCTGGATCCCACCGAGGCGCTCGAGGCCGACGACGCGGATCCCGGCGAGATCGCAGAGTTGAAGGCCTCGCAGCGGGAAAATCAGACCGGCAAGTACGGTCAGGCGGAGGTCACTCCGTTCAAGCCGACGTCGGACGACAACACCGACGAAGAGACCGAAACCCATTGGATCGAGATCGAACTGGTCGGCGAGGACGACAAGCCCATCACCGGCCAGCCGTACCGGATCACGCTCCCTGACGGCTCGGTGACCACGGGCTCGACGGACCAGAACGGCATCGGACGCGTGGACGGCATTCCGGACTCGGGCGAGTGCAAAGTCACGTTCCCTGATCTGGATCAGGACGCCTGGGAGGCGATCTAGGCGCGAACCGCAGCGATGCCACAGCACACCGTGCGACAGGGAGAGTGCGTCAGCAGCCTCGCAGAGCAGAGCGGCCTGTTCTGGGAGACGCTGTGGGAGCATCCCGAGAACGCCGAGCTTAAGCGGCTGCGGGAGGATCCCAACGCGCTGCTGCCTGGGGATCTGCTCGAGATCCCGGAGATCCGAGTGAAGGAACTTGGTCGCGCGGTGGATCAGCGCCACCGATTCCGAAAGAAGGGCGTTCCTGCGCTGTTCCGGGTGCAGATGCTGCTCGACGGCGAGCCGCGGGCGGACGAGGCGTTCCAGCTCGAGATCGATGGAGTTCGCGTGGCGGAGGGGAAGACCGACTCACGAGGGATGATCGAGGGACCGATCCCCCCGGATGCGAGGCAGGGAACCGTGATTCTCGGCGAGGGCGACATCCGTGATGTGTTCACCTTCCAACTGGGGCGGCTCGATCCCGCCGACACCGAGTCCGGGGTGCGGCAGCGCTTGCTCAATCTGGGGTTTGACGCGGAAGGGGAGAATCTCAGCGCGGCGATCGGTGCGTTCCAGCATCTGTGCGGTCTGACCCAATCTGGCCAGATCGATGAAGCGACGTCGAGTCGGCTCGAGAGTGTTCACGACTTCAACGGGGCCCTGCCTCAGGAGCCGCCGGGATGATCGCGTTCCTCCGTCGGCTCTTCAGCGGTTCCTCTGCGAGCAACACGCTCAACGTTCGCACCGTCAAGTTCTTCTTCCAGAAGTCGCCCGACAAGCCGTCCGGAGACGTGCGTGGAATCGATGGGCTGGACTTTCGGGTCATGGCGTCGGGTGCCCTGGTGCAGCAGGGACGCACCGGAGCCGACGGCAAGATCGACCTGCGGATCATGCCGGGCGGCGTGGAGCTTCAGTTGCTGTTCAAGGGGACGCCCGTGGCCAGCTACGCCGTCAAGGCGCGAGACGCGGCGATCGAAGCGGCGACGAGTATCGACGGCCAGCAACGCCGCCTCCGCATGCTCGGATACCACCTCGGCCGGACCGGCGCGGATGGGGATGGCGTGGACAACTCGATGAACGTCGAGACCGACCACGCGATCCTTCAGTTCCAGGCCGATCAGAGCATCGACTTCACCGGGGTCGTGGATGCGGGAACGCAGACGGCCCTCACGACGCAGGCGGGGGCGTAGCGCATGGCCGTCGATGTGAGCATCCAGAACGAGTTCCGCATCGTCGTGCCCGTGCGATTCCGGCGAAACGGGCACGGTGGGGGGCCGTCGGCCGATTCGCCGGACATGGACGATCGGGGGTTCCGCCAGCCGACGCGCCCGGCGAAGTGGATCTCGACCGATGCGCGTGGCCCGCAATTTGGCATGATGGTCGGCAAGTCCGTCAGGGTGCAGGTCGTGCGTGAGGATCTGGATGCCGGCGCGCCGCTGTTCGCCGTTGCCACAAAGAAGAGCAATCCACAGTTTCGGGTGGACCTTGGAGTGACCGGCCAGATCCCGCCTGATGGAGTGATTCCGCTGACGGCGCTGGCGGATTCCGGTGCGGTGCAGAAGCTCGAGGTCCGCCTGGGCTCGAAGGACGGTCCCATTCTGGCCGAGGCCGAGCCCCACATCTTCAGTCCGTTGACGGTGAATGTGACGCCCCATGTGTGCCGGCTTCACGTGGCGGCGAGCGCCCCGGGAGCGGGACACACTCCGCAGATCAACGGGGCGCCGATCGACATGGCCCGGATCCGCGATGGGGTCAACGGGGTCTGGCAGCCCGCGGGCGTGCGGTTCAATTTCGGCACGACCCGCGAGCACGACTACTTCGGGTACAGCCGCGACAATGTCGCGCTCCGACAGCCGGCCGGGGTCGCGGTGGGGACCCGCGGGCACGTGGTGTCGCAGCACCAGGTCCCAAACACGATCAACGCGTACTTTGTCGCGCACATCACCGAGGGTGTGCTTGGAACTGGCGTGAATCGGGACACGCTGGGCCTGCTCAGCTGGACGAAGCCCGGCATCATCGTCGCGGTTGAGGGGAGTGTTGTGGGCGCGACTGGGGCCTTGTTCTCGCGTCCGTCCAGCGGAGATGCGCTGTACCAGGAGATCATCAACGACGTCTCGCACGAACTTGGGCACTTTCTGACCCTTCCGCACGCGGCGCAGGTCAACAGTCCTGGGCGAGCCGATACGTTCACCCGAAAGTGTCTGATGCATCCGAACAATCTGTTGCCCCAAGCCGGGAGCGGCAACATCCGCTTCGACGACATCGGCTACGGAACCGGTCACCGGGGGTGCCTGATCACGACCAAGGCGCACACGAACATTCCGACCGACGCGGAGGTGCCTCAGGCGCGTCTGCGCGCCAGGGATCCATCGAAGCTGTACTAGGGGAGGGTCGATGGCGGGACTTCTCGGCCGACTGCTGCTCGTGCTCACGTGCCTCGCGGCGTGCAGCCCGACGCAGCGCAACGCCCCGGAGACACCGTCACAGGAGCAAGCACCCATGGCCGGCAATCCCTTCGAGCCCATGATGAGGGCGCACGACTGGTCGGCGGTCCAACTGGCCCAGGGCATGGGCCCCAGCGCGGTGTCGCAGGTGCGTCCGTTCCTCACAAGCGGCGATGAGGTGCAGCGGTTGCTGGCCGTGGACTGTGTGGCCGCGGCGGGCGGCAAGGACGCGCCGGACATTCTGCTCCAGATGGCCGCGGATCCGTACGAGCAGGTTCGAGGCAACGCGTCGGTCGCGCTCAATCGGCTGCCTCCCGTGGGACGCAGCGCACGGATTGGTGAGGTGTACGACGGGACGCGCCGGGACGACTTCGTGCGCCGGCAGCTCGCGATGGTGCTGGGACGGGTCGAGGACAAGGACGCCGGACGCGTGCTGACGGCCCGGCTGGAATCTCCGGACATCGCGGTCGAGAGCATCGAAGTGGTCGATGCGCTGGTTGCGGCGCTCGCTCGGCGCGGCGATGCGCCCTCTCGCACGAGATTCGCGCTTCATCTCTCCGAGGCGCGAGGCAAGCGCATCGCGAGCCTCGTCGATCTCTCCAAGTACATCGATCAGCCGTGGCTCATCAGGGCTTGGGGGCCAGTCCTCGCGAACCGTGACATCGCGCTGGTCCTGGCGACGCATGAGATCACCGTCGAACGCCGCGCCTGCGACCTGGCGGTCGATGAGATCGCGCGGCTCTCCCAGCGGCAGTTCACGTTTCCCATCGCGCCGTATGGGCAATACCGACCGGAGCAGATCGCCGAAGTCCGCACGTTCGCGGCCCAGCAGCCCTGAGACCTTCGAAACGAATAGGATCTCCCATCATGCCGCCCGCCGCCCGCCTGACCGACATGCACGTCTGCCCGATGGTCAGTCCGGGCCCCGTCCCGCACGTCGGCGGACCGATTTCCTCGCCGGGATGTCCGACCGTGATGATCGGCAACATGCCCGCGGCGACCGTGGGCAGCATGTGCGTGTGCACGGGTCCGCCCGACAGCATCGTCAAGGGCTCAGCGACGGTGATGATCGGGGGCAAGCCCGCGGCCCGGATGGGGGACTCGACCTCTCATGGGGGCACGATCGTCGGGTGCTTTCCGACGGTCATCATCGGCGGGTAGCGCGGGTCACGTGCCGGGGAGGCACTTGTCGGGATCGGTCGTGCGCTTGACCGGCGGCACGTAGCGATAGTCCAGATCGTCCCAGTCGAACTCGTCGGTGATGCTCGTCTGGTGGACGAACGACGCGTGCCCGTCGAGGAACAGCACATTGGTGCCGTTGACATGCTGGTTCGGTTCGATCCGACGCTGGGCGTTGTTGCGTTGGACGTGCGCCACGACGCGCACGTCATAGAAGATCGCGATGTCCCAGTTGGTCGCGTTGGGCGTGTACACCTGTCGGTAGTACGTCTGGTCGAGGTCGGCGGTGTAGTCGGTCAGATAGAACGTCTCCGAGGGGAACTGCATGGTGTATCGCTTGACCATCGGCTTGAAGCTGCGGTATCGCACGTCGCCGCCGTCGTTGCGGAACCCGAGTCCGTTGTTGACATAGTGGATCTGGTGGCCGTCGCGATCGCCCCGGGCGGGGTCGTGGTAGATCTCGTCAGCCTCGAACCAGTCGTTGCGGATCATCTCCCACGTGTTGCGGCTGTCGATCAGCGGTCGGTAGGCCAGCGCCCACGGCATCGAGTAGCGATCGTCGGTGCGGCATGCGAATCCACCGGCCTCGCGGATGATGTAGTCCTCGAAGTCGTTGGCGTAGGAGTTCATCCCGGTGCCAATCTGCCGTTGATTGGAGAGGCACTTGACACCCCACCCCGACAGACGAGCTCCGCGGAGCGCGGGCAGGAGAATGGCCACCAGCACCGCGATGATCGCGATGACGACGAGCACTTCGATCAGCGTGAATGCGCGGACCGGTCTTTCCGCATCAGACGCTGGCCGCGATGCCGGGCCCGACGAGGCTTGGCCGATGTGCTTGCGCAATCGCATGCAACGCGAGTGTACCGACACGCGGAGGCGCCGCTCGGCCATTCCTCATAAACCCGGGGGGAATCACTCAGGTGCGCGGGCCCGGGTCAACGAGGGAACTCGGGCGCATCGCGGAGTGTGTAGTCCACGCGCCGGGCATCGGGTCCGGGCACTGGCTGGCTGTTCCGAAGTGATCCGGTCTCGGTTCCGCCGTCCTGGATCGCCCAGCGCAGCAGATCTGGAGTGAATTGATCGTCGTTGCCCTTGCCTTCGGCGAACCGCATCGACAACTGCTTGCCGACGGGAACGTCGGTCGACCAGACGACCTCGCCGGTCCGAGTGTCCACGAGCGTGACCGTCGCGGGCTGATACGGGCCGCTGGGATAGGTGTACGAGTCGATGGACGCAAGCGTTCCCCCGGGGCTCCAGGGCGTGAACGTGAGCTTGCCGCAGCCAGAGCAGAGCACGGCGGCCACCAGTGAGGCAACAAAGCCCGAACGAAACGTGGTTCGCGAAGTCATTATCGGATCTCCGAGTGGCGTGCGGGAACACAGAGTCTATCGACGCGCGAGGACGGGGCTCCACACTCCAATCGACTTCGATCGTGGACCCTCAGGGGTTCGCCGTTGGCTCCGTAGACTGTCTGCATGGCGTGTGAGGACCTGCGAATCGGGCATGGATACGACCTCCACCGGCTCGAAGCTCGGCCTCCGGGCGGGGTCGGACGGCCGCTGAGGGTCGGAGGATGCGATCTCGAATCCGAGGTTGGCCCCATTGCTCATTCGGATGGCGATGTCCTGTATCACGCCGTGACCGATGCCATCCTGAGTGCCGCGGGTCTGGAGGACATTGGTCAGATGTTCCCGAACTCGGACCCGTTGAACGAGGGCCGGGACTCGACAGAATTCGTCGAGGCGGCCGCCGTCAGCGCCGCGGCGGCCGGCTGGGAGTTGGTGAGTCTGGACTGTACGGTCGTACTTGAGAGACCTCGGCTGGCCCCGCTTCGGACCGCCATGCGATCGAATCTCGCGGGAGCGCTGGGGGCCGTCGGCGGGTCGGTGGAGAAGATCGGGGTGAAGGGCAAGAGCCACGAGGGCGTGGATGCGGTGGGAGAGGGTCGAGCGATTGAGTGCCACGTCGTGGCGTTGCTGCGTCGGCGCTGAGTCAGCGCCAGCGGCGATGGCTGCGATCGAAAAGGTCGTCCTGGTCGTCCCAGTGCTTGGGATCGCGGAGGATCTCCTTGCGCGCCAACCGGACATGACCGTCCATGAAGAGGACGTTCGAACCCTCGTGGTGGCGATCCCAAGACAGTCGATGGTCCCGCACATCCGAGAAGTTCGATAGCTCGCGAATGTCGTAGAGGATCGCGACGTTGTAGTTGGTTGAGCCCTCGCGATAGAGACGGCGGTACCAATCGAGATAGATGTCGTCGGCGAACTCGCACAGATAGAACGTCTCGGCGGGTTGAATCATGAATGCGAGCTTGACGATCGGCTTATACTCCCATCGACCTCTATCCAGCCCGATGCCGTTGTTGGCGTAGTGGATGCCGTGCGTGTTCTTGGCCGGGTAGGCAGGGCAATGGTAGTAGACCGCTTCCTGGTAGAGGTCGTTCACGTTGGTCTTGGGGATGCCACGGTCGTCTTCACCGTCCCAGATGATCTTGTCGTCAATCAGGGGCCGAAAGGCGTCGGGCCAGGGCCGGTAGGCCTGCGGAGGTTGAAGGCCCCCGGTCTCGCGCGGCAGCCACTGGTCGAACATCTCCGCATAGCCGGACATGGCTCCGGCGATCTGGCGTTGGTTGGAGGCGCACACCGTCTGAAAGCCCAGCCGGCGGGCACCGGCCAGCGCAGGCAGCAGGATCGAGATCAGCAACGCGATGATTGCGATCACCAGGAGCAGTTCGACCAGCGTGAACCCACGTGCGAACCGGGAATCTCGGATAGAACCACGTCGCCTCGGTTGCATGCGGCCGAGCATACCAGACCGTGGGCCTCGCATGGGGTTCAATTCGGTTCTTGACGGTCTCTGGAGGCCTCGCGACGGGCGTGTCGGTCGAGCATCCAGTCGGCGAATCGTGGCATCGCGATGGCCAGTCCGAGCAGGAAGCGCACCGGCGTGCTCGTCCACACCTCGCCGCGAGGGCGGCGCAGGCACGCAATCACGGCACGGGCGACCTGTTCAGCGGACTGCGTTCCCCGGCCCTGGGTCCGCGTGCGGCGGGTTCGAGCTCCGCTTGCCAGGATGACCCGGTCAGAGAATTCTGTGCGAGTCCCGATCGGATGAACGCTGGACACGAAGAGGCCCAACGGACGGAGTTCGTGGCGCATCGCGCGGCAGAAATGGTCCTGCATCGCCTTGCTCGCGCAGTACGGCGCCCGGTTGGGGACCCCGATCTTGGAGAGCGCGCTGGAGCACATCATGAGGTGCCCTCGTCCCGTCTCGATCATGTGGGGCATGGCCGCGCGACAGACCCGGAGCGAGCCCCAGAAGTTCGTGTCGAAAAGGGCTCGAATCTCGTCGTCGCTCGATTTCGCAACCGGAGTGTCGAGGCCATAACCCGCGTTGGCGAACACGGCGTACACCGTCCCGAACTCGCCGACGCAGCGGTCGATCACTTCGCGGCACTGCGAATCCGAGGTGACGTCGCACTCGACGGCGAGCGCGCGGCCGCCGGAAGCCACGATATCGGCGGCAATCTTCTCGAGTCGATCCCGACGGCGGGCGGCCAGCACGACCGGCATCCCATTGCGCGCGCAGGCGCGGGCGGTTGCCTCACCGATTCCGCTGCTCGCTCCGGTGATCGCGATCGGTTTGTCGGCGAGCGGGATTCTGGCCACGCGGAGGGCGCGACTACTTGTCGCCGGAGATCGCCTTTTCGCCGGCCTCGCCGGCCGACTTGAGGTCTTCGCCGGCGCCCTTGACGGTGTTGCACGCGGCGAGCGCCAGTGAAACCACGAGCGTGGCGGACGCGAGCAAGCCAACCTTCGCAAACGAGCGGATCTGAGTGCGCATGGGCGATGACCTCCTGTGCGTTCGTTTCCCCGTAGGGGGCCGTGCGGGCATCGTATCGACTCAGCGGCCTCTCCGCACGTGGAGGAGAGATGTGAATTCAGGAATCCCAAGGACGCGAGAAGCGACCGCGTACGCAAGCAGACCGGCGCCCGTCGCCGCTGCCAACCTGTAGGCATGGTCGGTCCAGGCCGCGCCGGGAGTCATCAATCGGAGCGTGAACCAGACCGGAATGGCCATGACAACAATCGACAGCATGACAGCGACGCAGAAGTGCCGAGTCCGGGCGTCGAACAGGGCGCCCTCGACTTGGCGCGACAGGATGGTCGCCAGCAGTCCCGTCTGGACGACGGCGCTGATGGCGGTCGACCAGGCGAGCCCGGCCTCCTGGATCCACCAGACCAGCGTCAGGTTGAGTGCGAGGTTGAGTATGACGCAGGCGACGGCGACGCGGACCGGGGTTCGGGTGTCTCCGAGGGCGTAGAACGCTCGGACGAGCACGTGGTTGAGTGAGTATGCCCAGATGGCCACGCCGTACCCAAGCAGCACTTGCGCGGAGCGGCCAAGACCGTCGAGAGAAAAGCCACTGGGGCCACCGAACATGACCGCCACAGCCTCGTGGCGGACGAGAGCCAGGCCGGCGCTCGCGGGAATCGCGATGAACAGCGCGAGTCGCAGCGCAGCGCGCAGCGAGTTGGCGAATCTGGCGGGCGAGCCGGCGTTCCGGGACAGCGCGGGGAAGGCCGCGGTGGCGACGGCGATGCCGAAGACGCCCAGAGGGAACTGATAGAGTCGCTGCGTGTAGCTCAGGATGGCGTTGGAGGCGGTATCGAGCGGGTAGGGTGCCCCGAGAACGGTCGGGCCGACCCAGCTGGGCCACATGGCGATCGCCGTGTCGAGCAACGCGTTGAGTTGCACAGTTCCCAGGCCCAGAGCGACTGGGCCAAATCGACGCAGAACTCGGCGTGCTTCGGGAGGAGGGGCACAACGCTTCCACGAGAATCGGGGCCCGAGCGCGCGCATGCACCAGACGACCTGGAGCACGCATGCGACGAACGCCGCAACACCGATCGCATAGGCGGAGGCGATCGGATCGAGACGTGGCCCGACAAAGTGCAGCATCGCCGCGCCGATCATGAGCAGGTTGAGGATGATGGGGGCCGCCGCGGAGGGCGCGAATCTGCCGTGAACCTGCAGCATGGCGCCCAGGATGGCCGTGACACAGACCGTCGGCATGAGCGGCAACATGACCATGACCAATCGGAGCGAGAGGGCTCGATCCGGGTTTGCCGGGAGCACAATGAGCAGGGCCAGGAGGAAGACCTCGGCGATGGCCACGATCCCGGATGAGAGCATTCCAAGGGACCGGAGCGTCCAGGCTCCCAGGCGATCCGCGGCCTCGGGATTGCTCTGATTCGACCGGGCGTATTCGGGCAGGAATGCGGCGGCCAAGGCCCCCTCGCCAAGAAGTCGCCGAAAGAGGTTGGGAATCGCGAACGCCGCGGCAAACGCGGACCCCACCGCCGTGTCCGCGAACACCCGGACGGTGGCGAGATCCCGGGCCAGGCCCGCGACGCGGGAGACGAGCGTCAGGCCGGAGAAGGTCCGCACCGCGCCCGAGAGTGAGCGCCCAGAATCGTCGGGATTGGCCGGTTCGGGCGATCCGTCCGTGGATCGGGGCTGCGTCATGGTCCCAACGCTAGCGGTGCGCCCGAGTGTTGTCTTGGTTCCGTGGCGGGGCCGCTAGAGGATGAAGACGAGCCAGACGATCGCCAGTATCGGCAGCAGCACGACCACGGCACGCAAGACATACCCGAAGAACGACGGCATGTCGAGGCCACCGGTCTCGGCGATCGCCCGAACCATGAAGTTGGGGCCATTGCCGATGTAGGTCATCGCTCCAAAGAACACGGCGCCCAGAGAGATTGCCTCGAGCTCGTGCATGCCGAAAGGAGTCGCCAGGAAGGCGTGGACGTTGTCGGCGTTGAGCGTCAGCCCGTTGGCGGCGAAAGCAACCTGGAGGAAGTTGAGGTACGTGGGCGCGTTGTCGAGCATGGCGCTCAGCGAGCCCGTCGCAAAGTAGAACTTCGCGGGCGAGTCCAAGCCGAGCTGGGCGCCGTGCTCGGAGAGGTACCCCAGTGCCGGCGCCATGGTGGCAAAGATGCCGATGAACAGCAGACCGACCTCTTTGACGGGGAAGAAGTTGAACTCATTGGCCTCGTGGTTATGCCGATCGGCGATCAGGTAGGCGCCGATCGCAACGGCGATCTGCAAGGTCGCCCCGACAGGGATGCCCTCGACCGCCGACGTACGAGCCTTGAGGAACGGGTCGACGAACACGCCCACAATGATCAGGGCCAGCGCGAGGAGCCCGGTAAAGCCCTTGATGGAGACGCCGAATGCCTGGCCGTCGTCGGGCGCATCGCCCGGTCCGGTGCGCAGGTCGATCACGAAGAACACTGCCAGCAGCAGTCCCACGCACAGCAGCCACGCCGGCCAAAGGTGGGTCAGCGTCCACATGAATGGAACGCCCTTGAGGAAGCCCAGGTAGAGCGGCGGATCGCCGATGGGAGTCAAGCATCCACCGCAATTGCTCACGATGAAGATGAACATGACGACGTGCATGGGCCGAAGCCGGCCCTTGTTGACTCGCATGAAGGGTCGGACCAGCAGCACGGAGGCTCCGGTGGTCCCGATGATGTTCGCGACGACCGCTCCGAACGCGAGGATTCCCGTGTTGACGATGGGTCGCCCGCGTCCGCGCACGTCGATCAAGATCCCGCCGCTGGCCACGAACAGGGAGCCGATCAGAGCGATGAACTGGTAGTACTCGAGGCCGGTGTGCTTCATCATGTACGCGCCATAGGGCATGCCGTGCGCGTAGCCGGGCTGGGAGAACGCGATGAGGTAGTACCCCAGCGTGACGCCGCCCAGGAAGAACGCAAAGTCGGGAAAGTGCTGGTGCCAGATCCTCGCGGAGATGAACGGCATGAGCGCGATCGAGAGCAGCAGCGCCGCGAATGGAACGACCAGCCAGAGCGGAATCGTTGGCGCCGCGCCGTGCTGCTCGTGATGCGCCGCTTCCACGTCGTCGTTCGCCGGCACGCTCGATTCGTCCGCCGGGATGAATCCGACTGTAGAGCCGTCTTCCGGATCGCCGGCGGCGGCGAGCTCGAACCCGTCGGGATGGGCCGCGTCATCCCGGGGCGAGGAGTCGCCGCCCACAAGGCCGTGACCGGCGGTCGGTGGTGGCGCGCCGTGTTCGGGCGACTCGGAGTATCGGGCGGGCGCCACGAGGCTCAAGATCCAGCCGAGAACCAGGCCCGCGGCGAGGCTCACCACCCAGGCCTTTGGACCATGGAAGCCCTGCGTCGAGTGGGAGTCACCGCTCATGGGTTGCTGGCTCCTGGGAATCTGGCGATGGCCGCCGACCTGTCGGATATCGGTCGGCGGGGGGCGGATCGTAAGGGCGCTTCGTGGGTCGGAATGGACCTCTCACCCTATTGAGGGGGCAATGGAGGCGGTCGCGACCGGGCTGCGCGGATGGTGAGGAGCCACAGGGCGATTGCACCCAGGGCGACCCCGACCAGATTCGCCAAGAAATCGTCAAGGGCCGTGTGGCGTCGAACGAACTGCTGGGTCCACTCGTCGAGCGCCGCATACAGCGTGGCGGTGCCGCAGGTGGCCAGCAGCGACGACCAATTGCCGCGGCGACCCAAATAGCCCGAGAGTCCGAGCAGCGTGGTCCACGTTCCGAAAACCGCTCCGTGAATCACCAGGTCAGGTCGTTGGATCTCGGGAATCTCGATCGCGAGCCCAGGCCAGTGCGTCAGAACAAGGACGAGCCCGGCGTAGCACCAGAACACGGGACGCCAGCGCCGGGACGGACCGATCATCCGGTCCGCTCCAGGGCGGTTCCCTCCCGCGCCCGAACGTGGATCTCGGGGGTCGGCTGATCGGTCGAGCCCGCGTCTTGAGGAGGGCGATCGAGCGCGCTGAGCAGGTCGGCGGCCAGGTCGCGGTAGTCCTTGGCGCCCGCGGCCCAGGGCGAGTACTCGAAAATGGTCTTTCCGAAACTCGGACACTCGGCAACCTTGATGTTTCGCCGAACCGGAGGCTGGAACACTCGCGCGCGGCTCCATGGCGTGTCCAACTCTCGCTGGCTCTCGAAGAACCCATCAAGATCGGCGACGACCTCTTGCGCGTGAGTCGTCTGGGAATCGAACATGCACAGAGTCACGCCGAGCACGCGCAGCCGTGGATTCAGGTCCGCGCGAATGAGCGAGACTGTCTCGAGCAGCTTGCTGACACCCTGGAGCGCCAGAAACTGGGCCTGCATCGGGATGAGCACGTCGGTGGCTGCGACCAACGCGTTGATGGTCAGCACACCCAGTGAGGGTGGACAGTCGATCAGAACAATGTCATAGTCCGACGAGAGCGCGCTGAGGGCAGTCCGCAGGCGCGCGTGCCGATCGTGCGCCTGGCTCAGTTCGGTCTCCGCTCCCGCAAGGTCAGTCTCGCTCGGAACCAGCGCGAGGCCCGAACTCAGGTCTCGGACGGCCGTTCGAGGATCGCTCCGCGGGTCGATGAGCAGGTCGTAAACGCTGGACTGGACCGACGCTGGATCCACCCCCAGATGAAGGCTGGCGTGGGCCTGCGGATCGAGGTCGATGACGAGAGTTCGACGCCTCTGGTCGGCAAAGGCCGCGGCGAGGTTCACGGTGGTCGTCGTCTTTCCGACGCCGCCCTTCTGGTTCATGAGGGCGATGATGCGGGCCGGCCCGCCCGATGACTGAGCATCCGTGCCGTTCATCGCGCCAGTATAGAGCCGTCGGCCTCGGGCCGCGCTCGATGTCACAAGCGAGAGGTCAGCGTGTGGGCGGATCGTCGGTGCCGGTCGCGGGGACGTCCGTCGGCGTCGGGGCGCGCCCGGTCGTCGGAGCCCGAGCGGGGGACGATCCCGCATCGAATCGGCGAATCGCGAGGGTGGGGGCACGCGCGGCCTGCGCGTCGATCTGCTGACGGCGGGCGATCTTGATCGCGAGCACGGCGATATAGGAAGCGAAGATCAGGGCGAGCGCGTAGACCACCCGGGCTCTCCAGAGGCTCATGAGCACGCCCAGGGCGGCGAACGCCGCGCCGATTCCATAAAGCGTGAACACCGCGCCCTTGACCCCGAGGGCGCGCTTGAGCATGTGGTGCAGATGTTGATCGTCGGCCGCGGAAATGCTCGTGCCGGCCAGCTTGCGGCGCACGATGGCGAGCACGGTGTCGATGATTGGGATCGCGTAGATGACCAGTCCCGACACCACGAGCCACGTCTGGCCTCGATCTCCGAGGGTCAGCACGATCACGATCGTGGTGAACCCGAGCAGGAGTGACCCCGCGTCTCCCAGGAAGATGGTTGCGGGATTGAAATTGTGAGGCAGGAACCCCAGGCACGCTCCGAGCAGCGCCATGCACAAGACCAGCCGCTGGCCGTCTCGCGGCCCGGCGTCCTCCATCGCCAGAGTGAGCGCGACGATGAGCAGACCTATCGCCGCGATGGCGGTGACTCCGCTCAGAAGACCGTCCAGCCCGTCGACGAGATTGGCCGCGTTGCACGCGCCCAGCACAAACAGCGCGATGATCGCCGTTCCGGTCCAGTAGATCAGATCGAACTGGACCTGCACGTCCGCAGGGGCGAACGGTACGTGGAACGCCCAGACCAGCGCCTCGTTGCTCAGCAGGCGGCCGAGCGTTGGCGAGAGCACTCCCGCGGCGACCTTGACCCCGACGTCCTCGTACGCCAGTGCCGCGGCGGCGATGCACATGCCGGCGATCTTCAGGCGCGGAATCGTGCCGACGACGTCGTCGGTCAGACCCAGCAGCATGATGATCGTCATCCCCGCGACGATCGACATTGGCACCGGCTCGGGGATCGTGCCGCCGCGCACCGCGAATCGGGTGGTGTGGAACCCAAGCAGTTCATCGAACGGCTCGCCCAGCGCGGGGGCGATGTAGCTGAAAAAGATGCCGGCCATCAGGCCGAGGAACACCGCCACGCCGCCCAGATAGGCGACGGGTCTCCGGTGCATCTTCCGAGGGTCGCTGGGTCGGTCCAGGATGCCGTTCTTGACCGCCAGCCAGCGCATGACTGGGGTCATGCACAGCGCCACGAGGAACGACACGATGAACACCCCGATATAGCCGTGGAACACGTCGAGGCGCGACAGGGACTCGATCGCGTCAGAGGCGGCTCCTGGATCCGTCGAGCCGCCCAGGTCCGTGAGGGGCGATTCGCCCGTCCCGAGGGGTGGCGAGAGATCCGGCACCGTCGGCAGAGGTTGGATCAGCACGATGGCCACGCCCGCTCCTCCGACCGCATCCAAGAGGCGATGTCCCGGATCGACTCTTCCAGCGTGAGAATCGGTCGGTACCCGACGGCCTCGCGAATCCGCGTGAGATCGGGTCGCCGCTGACGCAGGTCTTCGAACCCGACGCTGTACGCCTGATCGTATGGCACGAGCCGGATCTCCGATTCCGATCCCACGACGGCTCGTACCCGAAGGGCAAGATCGCCGATCGAGATCGGATCGTCGGCACCCACGTTGAACACTCGACCGAGGCACGGGCCGGATCGCAAAAGCCGCGGCAGGATGGTGCTGACGTCGCGGACATCGGCGAAGCAACGGGACTGGGTCCCGTCTCCGTGGACCTCGATCGGACCGCCTGCCAGGGCCGCGCCGACGAACCGCGGCACGACCATGCCATAGTCGCCGACCTGGCGGGGACCAATCGTATTGAAAAAACGCGCGATGACGCACGGCGTGCGCCCCGCGGCGTGGTACGCCAGCGCCAAGTACTCATCGATCGCCTTGCTGCACGCGTACGACCATCGACTGACCGTCGTCGGGCCGTACACCACATCGTCCTCTTCATGGAAGGGGGTCTTTGATCCCTTCCCATAGACCTCACTGCTGCTGGCGATGAGAGTGGGGCACCCATTCTCGTTCCGCCCGTGGTCGGCCGCGAATCGCAGGAGCGCTCCGGTCTGCAGCACGTTGGTCTCGATGCAACGAATCGGCTCACGGACGACGAGCTGTACGCCTACCGCGGCGGCGAGGTGGTAGATCTCGTCGAACCGCTCGTCTGCACCCATCGACTCGATTGCCACGGTGAGATCGGATTGGATGAAGCGGAGTCGCTCGTGGCCCTCGGGCACATTCGTCCGGCGCCCGGTCGACAGGTCATCGACAACGGTGACGCGCGATCCCTCGGCCAGCAGCCGGTCGACCAGGTGCGAGCCGATGAAGCCCGCGCCGCCCGTGACCAGCGCGTGTCGGGCCGGCGGTCCGCTGGATGAAGACGCCGCGTCCATCGGCGGCGCTACTCCGGCTTGTTCTGGTACGCGTGGGTGACGCGGATATTGCGCTTCATGTAGCCGCCCGCGGCGATACGCACGCCGTTGACCAGCACGCCGAGAAACTCGGAGTTGCTCTCTTCGAACTGGCCACGAACACGCGCCACAAGGCCTCGCTTCTCGTTGAACGCGCGAACGACGAGCAGCGTGGCGTCACACCGTCCGGCCAGCGCCTGGGCGTCGCCGGATACCACGGCGGGCGCCGTGTCAATGATCACCAGGTCATATCGCGCGGTCGCGTCTCCCATGAGCTTGCCCATCGCCTCCGAGGCGAGGCGCTCGTAGAGGCGCTGCGGGCGCGAGCCGACCGCGAGAACGTCGAGATTCGGGTTCTCGGTTTGTTGGATCGTCGCCTCGAGCGTCTGCGATCCGCTGAGCACGTCGACGAGGCCGGGCTGCTCGGCGCGGGCAAGAATCCGGTGCACCGCGGGCCGACGGAGATTCGCGTCGATCAGCAGCACTCGCCGGTCCGACGCGGCCATGCCCATCGCGAGGTTGATCGCGGCGGAGGTCGCACCCGAATCGGGCATGCCGGCGACCACGAGCAGCGATCGGTGCCCGGCCTTCTGCATCCGATCCATGACCTGGGCCCGCACCTGGCGGTAGGCCTCGGCGATGACGCCATTGGGCTGGTCGCGGAACGCCGTTTCAACTGCTTTGGGTCGGCTGGGGTCGTTCGCGGCCGCGGGAATCATGCCGACCACCCTCGTCCTTGGGATCAGCGCGACATCCGCGGCGCTCTTGACACGCTGGTCGAGCAGTTCGCGCAGGACGACGCCGGAGGCGGTGAGGCCACCGATCAGCACGACGCCGAGCGGAATCATGATCTTCAGCGTCGGGAAGACCGGAATGTCCGGGGGCACGTCGTCCCACTGCACCTGTCGGATGCGGTCGAGGTACAGAACCCGTTCGGCGTAGTCGCGCTGAGTCGCCTGCTCCTGGAGCGCCTTGAGTTCGCGGTCCTTCTGCTGGAGCTCGCCCCGCTGGCGGGTCAGCGAGTCGATATTGGTGTCGTAGTCCTCGATGACCTTCTTGACCTGCGTGAGCTCCGAAGCGCGTTCCTTGTATCGCGCGATGCGGGCCTGTGCCTCATTGAGCTGGGCCTTGAACTGCTGGATGTTGTTGCGGGTGCTCTCGAGCCGCCCATTGAACATCCGGACGAGCTCCTGCTCCCGGAGCGCATCGAGCTGGGCTCTCTCGCCATCGAGCTGCGCCTTGGTGGCTTTGTACTGCACGTGCTCGGTCCCGAAGCCACTATTGGCCAGGGTCCGAAGCTGCGACTCGAGCGCCTGGATCGCGCGCAGGTGCTCTTGCACGATGGGCTGCTGCTCGACTTCTGAGCGGAGCACATCGTCAAATCGGATTCCGCCCGGAGCGGACGCATCGGCCTCGTACCGCTTCAGCGCGTCCTGGTAGGCCTCGAGCGCGGCGAGGATGTTCGCCTCCTGCTCCTGCGCGAGGCGGATGCCCTCGTTGGCCTCGTTGAATCGCGCATCGAGAGAGTCGATGCCCCGGTTCTTGAGCTCGTCCTCGCGGCGCTGCTGCATGCCCTTGATCTCGGTGTCGAGCCCATCGATCTGGGTCTTGATCGATTGCATGGTGCGCTGCCGGAAGTCCCGCTCGCGCTGGCCCAGCCACGAGATGTACTCCTCGCGCACGCGGTTCACCAGCCATGTGACGTCCTTGGCGTCCGTCCAGCGCACGCCGAGCTTGATGAACTGCGAGCCGGACATGACCCGGGCAGCCACGATATCCTCGAGCTCGCGTCGGGCCTCGTTGCGATTGACGGCCCCCTTCTCCTTGAACTGGCTCGCCCACTTCGGGGCGTAGGTCATCAGGCCAGGATCGTCGACAACCCGCTGCAGCACCGTCTCCGAACGCATGGCCAGCACCTGCGTGGCCATGAACCGCTCGAGCTCGTCCTCATCGGGCTTGACGTTCGGTTCGGCGGGGTCCACCTTTGGCGCGAGGATCTCGAAGATCGCCGTCTTCTCGTAGATCGGATAGACCCGCATCAGCACAAAGTGGGCCGCCCCGCCGATGACAGCCCCTACCAGGAGCGAGATCACCAGGAGCCACTTGTACTTCTTGAGCAGCCGAACCGGATCGATCGGGGCCACGGCCATCCCACCGCCTGGCGCGGGCGCGCCGGTTTGGCGCGGACGCCCCTGTGCTGTCGGTGGACGTGCGGATGATGCGGTCGCCATGGGGATCCCTCGAATCTCGTGCGTCTCGGACGTTGTTTGGAACTACCTTCGGCCCTTCGCGTTAGGGCAGTGAGTCGATCTTGGACTGTGTGTCCTGCCGCAGGCCCATATCGGACTCTGCCAGCTTGAAACCGATCTTCTCGCATTCGACCAGCACGGACATATTGCGGCGGGCTTCGGAACCATTCCCCCTCGCGGCGTGGACGGCGGCCAGATGCAACGCGATCACCGGCCGCGAAGGGCTGCTGGAATCCGCAAGGTCTTGAGCCTTCTGCAGCGACTCGACCGCCTTGTCCAGGTTTCCGGCCCGGAACTGCGTCCAACCCAGCGTGTCCAGAACATCCGGGCGCTCACCTGCGAGGGCCACCGCACGTTGCGCATACGAGACGGCGTCGCCGGCCCTGTCGAGGTGTTCGGTGAGCACGTAAGCGAGATTGTTATGGAGTTGCCAGTCGTTCGGGAAGTCCGGAGCGTACTTGATCCAGACCGCCGCAGCCTCGTCGTAGCGATTGGCATCGAGCAAAGCGCCGGCCTTGGCGTGCATCGCCGCCGAGCGGATCCCGATCGAAATCGTGGGAGCAAGGAGCGCGTCAAACTCGGTCATGGCCGAGCTCAGGCGACCCGGCACTCGCGAAAGAGCTCGGGCACGGAACAGCCGCAGGAGATCGAGTTGGCGCCCGTCCTTTGAAGCCTCTTCAATCGCGGTCACGAGAATCGGTGTGTCCCCCAAGATCTCCTGCAAGCGCGTGAACCAACCCTGCAGAAGCGAGGGCTGCCCGGCGATCAGAGCGAACGCCTTTGTGGTCTCCCGGATGGCCTGATCGTTCGCACCACGGAGGTGGAAGTACTCCGCACGGGTCAGCAGGAGCCTGGCGTTGCCCTCGATCTTTGGTGCAAGCTCCGTCAAGACATCTCCGGCCTCGCGAATGCGCGGGTTGTCGCCCTCCAGAAGTGCGCCGACGAGGTTCGCGCCCGCCTGCTCCCCGTGGGTTCGGTCCCAGGCCAACTGAAAGTACTGTCGTGCCCGGGGCCAGTCCTTGAACCGCGCAAACGCGGTTCCGGCGGCGAGCATGACGGTCGAGTCGGTCGGATTGTGGTTGAGCGCGTCCTGCGCACATCCTGCGGCGTCGGAACCGCGGCCACGCCGAAGGAACTCAGACATCACCTCAACCAGGAACTCCGGTGTCGGCGGGCGCGACCTCACGGTCTCGCGAAGGTCTGCGAGCGCGCCATCGATGTCACCCAGCAAGAACTTCACGTACGAACGCCTGCGGAGCACGTCGGAATCGGTTGGATCCACTGCGTTCGCGGCATTGAGATCATCGAGCGCATCTCGCACGAGACGTTCGTTGGGGCTTCGCTCCGCGGCTCGGATTGCGAGCAGCGAGCGGCGGAAGTAGGGCTGTGTCGAGTTTGGAAATGCTCGTACCGCCTCACTGAGGATTGTCCTTGCCCGCGCGTCGTCCCCTCGACGTGTCGCGATCTCTGCCCGCAGGAGCACGACCGTCTCGCCGGTGGCTGTGCTCGGACTGAGCTTCGCGAGTTCGGTTTCGGCCTCGTCGAACCGCTCAAGGTTCAGCAGCGCCTCAACCAGGCGCAGCCGATAGGCCTCGGAAGCGGTGTCCGCGCCGGCGTCGACGATCGTTCGATACGATGCGACCGCGCGTTCGAGCCTTCCGAGGCGCATGAGGTTGTCAGCCAGCAGCTTCTCGACCTCGAGCGTCTTGGGATTCTCCCACCGCTTGGCCGACTCGATCGCCGAAATGCCCCCATCTGGATCGCCATACTGGATGAGGAAACGACCGAGCGCGCGATAGGCTCGTCCCGTCTCATCCTCGAGCCTTTGCTCGAAGCACGACTGGATGTAGCGAGTGAACTCACCCTTGGCGCCCTCGACGTCCCTTTGTTCGGCGTGCCACTTCGCGGCGAGCGTCGCCAGAGAGAGGTCGTCTCCGTCAGCTCGCAACTGGTCGATTAGTCCTTTGGCCTCGCCCCACTCCGCGACGTCGATGAGCAGGGCCGCGAGCTTGAAGCGGTTGCCCTTGTTCTTCGGATCCTTCTGCGCGATGGCACGCCTGGTGTCGAGGGCCACGGTTCTGTCACCGACCCGCCCTTCCAGGTCCAGCCGCAAGTCTTGGAGGACCCGGTCCCCCTGCGTGAATCGCTCCTGCTCCCGCAATACCAGAAGCGCCTGCTCCGGCCGCCCCGCCTGGTCGAGTCGCTGGACGTAGTCGGCGATCAGCCGTGGGTCGTAGCCTCGCTTGTCCATCGCCCGCTGGTACGTGGCGAGCGCCTCCGCAATCAGGCCACTGGCAAACTGGCGTTGACCCAGCATTTGCAGCAAGCCCACGTTGTCGGGCCGAAGGTCGGTCGCCTCGCGCAGGAGACGCAGCGATCCGGCCGCGTCGCCGTTGAGTTCGCGGACCTGCGCCCGAAACGAGCGTCCGCCTGCGCCGTCGAGATTGAGTCTCTCTCCGATCGATGCGATGCGATCGGCGTCGGCGGCGTCGTTCCTCTCGACCGCGCGCCTGAACAGGAGGTCGATCACCTGGGGGTCGTCGGGCGACAGTTGCGCGGCCTGGTCCAATGCCTCGTCGGCGGCCTCGGTCATTCCTCGGCTGCGCCGCATCTGGCTGATCGCACACAACTTGGAGACCTCTGCCCCCTCGGACTCCCGCACGAGCAGTTCGAGCACCTGCAACGTGGTCTCACCCTGGGTCGCGGTGTGAAGCCGCTTCACTTCTTCGTCGTCCGGCGAAGCCAGAATCGCAATGTCCATCACCTCACGGGCTCGATCGATCTGATCGCTGAACAGCAGCAGCCGCGTTAGCTGGCACATGAGCCGAGGATTCTGGCCAAGGGAGGCGATAGACGCATTGAGGGACTCGATGCCGCCAGCGACATCCGGAGGAGTGGTCGCAGAGCCCTGGGCAAGATTGATCGCCCTGCGGAGTGCCGCTGAAATCGGATCTTCGGAGGTCGCCATTCCGGCCTCGATCCGAGCCTGATCGAGGGAGTTCCTGAGATCGGTGCTGTCGGGGATTGCGGTGACGAGGGCCTCCAACAACGGCACCGCGCGCTCGGGCTGCCTGAGCTGGACATAGGTGCGAGCGAGCAACTCGATCGCACGGGCGTCGTTAGGGCTCACGGCAAGCAGCAACTCGAGCCGCTGCTGGGTCTCGGTCCAGTTGCCCACCTCGGCGCTCGTGAGCGCCAACATCCAGAGAACCTGCGGCTCGGCCTCGCTCGCCCGTTCCGCGTACTGCAACAAGAGGCGGCGAGCCTCGGACTTCTCGCCTTGGACATAGGCGAGTCGCGCCCGAGTCAGGAGCAGAAGCGGAGAGTCGCCCGGCAGGCGGCTTTCGACCTCATCGTGCGCGCGCCGCATGACGGCCTCGGCTTGGGCGATCCCAGCTTGGTCCTTGAACTGGGTGGCTCGCTCCCAGAGCGAGAAGGCGGACTCGCTCTGCCACACCAAGGCCTGGGTCTGGATGTCGGGCAACATCTTCCCTTCGATGCTCACTCGCGGCGGCGGCAGGTCGAGAATCCGCTGGCACATCTCGATCGCGTCCTGATGCCGACCGCCGACGCGAAGCAGAATCGCCTTGGCTCGAAGGACTGTCACGTCGTCCGCCCGATCGGTCATCATTCTGTCGAGAATCGTGTTGGTGCGCTCTGCCCGCAGCGACTGCGTCACGACAAGTTCGACAATCTGCAGTCGCTGGACATCTTCGACCGTCACGCGGTCGGCCACCTGGCTCAACGCAGCGGCCACCCGATCGAGATCGTCGACGCTCACCGAAGTCCGCGCCGACTCCAAGTCGTCGCCTCGTGCTCGCGCGAGCTCGGGATTGACCCGAGCAGAGAACTCGTACAAGGCCGCTCGAGGGTCATCGGGATGGTTCGCGCGGAAATCACCGAGGGCTTGCGCCGCCAAGGACGCCTGTTCTGCCGCGGCATCCGAGTCCTGTTTGGACAGGGCTCGGGAGGACAAGATCGCGTGGAAGCGATGCAACCCGAACGCGACCTCCTCGTCGTCCGGATCCGCGATCCGAGCCGCCTCAAAGTCCGTCCGGGTCGCGTCCATCTCCTCCGGAGTCAATTCACGACCGCCCGCCAGCAGGTCGGTTCTCGCGATGGCGCGATATTTCAAGAGACGCTTCCATGACGCGTCGGATGCGCTGGCAAAAGCGCGCGTCGCGTTGGTCACCTCATCGATCATGATGTTGGGACCGGCGGTGCGACGCAGGAACGCGAAGTACGAGTCGTACAGCCCGATGTCATTCCTCGCCGCGAGCGCCTGCATGCGGTTCAAGCCCGCATAGTCCTGGAACAGCTTGTCGAACTCTCCGCGGTCCTCCGGAACGTACGACTCCAGGGCTACACGCCACTTCTGCAGATACTCGAGATTCCCCTGCTCTTCATTGACCGCCTTCGAATACTCCTTGACCGCCGTCTTGAAGTCGCCCTGGGCGATCGCCTTGTCTCCCAGCGCCACGTGCTCCGCGGCCGACTTGGTCAGAACGAAGTAGGCGGTGGTCGCCACTCCCGCGGCCAGCACGGCCAGCACGCTGCCGAGAATGACCATGAACTTGACGTTCAGCTTCGACGCCATGGCGCGATCGCCCCCTCTTGCCCGCTTGTGCTCGGGCGTCTTGTGATGGTCACGACTGGTGCTCCGACTCTTCGATGGCGATCCAGTCCGGCGCGCACGCCATCAACTCACCGAGGTTCTCGTCCAGGAATGAACCGATCTGCTCGACAAGCTCTTCGGCGGACGCAACGGTGCTGCTGGTGAACTGGATCTTCATGTAATACGCGTATCGATCGGTGAGCTTGAAGGCCAACTGACGGACGTCGCGGGCGCTGGAGGTGATCGATCCGTTCGCCAGGAAGAAGTAGCCCGCGTAGAACGGCTCATCTCCGGGTCCAAGAAACTCCGTCACCCGGACCTTCAGATCGCTGGGATCGAACGGAAGGCGGATGTACTCACCTCCCAGCCTTGAGTACTTGTTCGAGAGCCGGATCCAATACGTGGTCGGTGCACCGTCCGGCCCCTTCGCCGGCGCCAGCGCATCTGGCGTGCGGTCAGGGATCAGCGTGTCCTCGGCTTCGCGACGAAGCATGCTCCTCGGCGAAAGATCCAGCGGGACCCGCAGCATTCGGGCGGACGCCCCGATCTGCAGACCGCCGCCCACGAAGCACCGCTCCGGCACGTGCGGCACGGTGTCGACCATGCCCGTGTAATACGCCGCGTGCAGTTGCAGCACCATCGGCGTCCCGTCCGGGCGGAGAGACTTGCGCACGACGGTCCGCGTCAGGTAGTTCTCGGTGCCGAGCGTCTCCAGGATCTCGGGCGCTTCGACCACGTCCGTCCCCCGGCGTTCCCATGTCGCGCTCTCGGGAGGAACCTCGCTCAACAGGCGTGGCGGCTCGACCGGCTCCTTGCGCAGATACGCGCCCATCGCGCGGACGCCCACACCAAGGCCGATCGCAGCCGAGGCCAGCGCCGCGCACACCACCCAGAACGCGACTCGGTTCCCGGCGCCGCTCACGGCGCTCGCTCCGGGCGCACGATCCGCTTGAGCGCCCATGCGGTCAGCATGAACAGTCCCAGCGCCGGAATCAGCAGCACCGTCCCGATGAAGGTGTGCGCCTCGCCCTCGGCCAGGCCAGGATTCACGAGCGTGAGCACGCCGAGCACGCCGATCCGCACCACATTCATGAACACGGCC
Source organism: Phycisphaeraceae bacterium (assembly GCA_020639195.1). GTDB lineage: Bacteria > Planctomycetota > Phycisphaerae > Phycisphaerales > UBA1924 > JACKHB01. Next base: position 630,335 of record JACKHB010000003.1, read on the forward strand.
ACGGGCACGGCCAGCAGCATCAGCGCTATGCGCTGCCACCACTCGCGCGCGCCGAGCACCGCCACCGCCGCGGCCAACGCCACGAACGCCACCACCGTCCGCATCCCGGCGCACGCCTGAGCGATCTCCATGGCGTGCTCGGCCCCGCTCGACTCAATGATGTGGATCTGATTTCCCGACAGGTCGGCCTTGAATCCAAATATCGGTCCGATGAGCGACAGCAGCACGTACGCACCCTGCGACGCGACCAGCTGGAGCCGGAACGTCAACTCGATCATGATCTGCTCGGAGATCGTGATCCCAAAGGCCAGCAGCGCCAACGGCATCGCAAGCAATCGCAGTCCGCCGGTGCCGAGCAGCAGCAGCACAACACCCGCCAATGTCAGCAGCAGCGCGCCTCCGGCGAGCATGTGATTGCCCAGCATCAGGGTAAAGAAGGCGTAGCAGACCAGACCCAACGAGAGCGGCGCGACGCCTCCCCAGCACGTCCGCGGACGCAGGCTGGCCAGCTCGGATCGCCGCAGCCAGACCACATAACCGGAGATCAGGGGCATCAGGTACGCATGGCCCCAGTCCTCCATGTTGTTCGAACTGAAGCGATGCTGCTGCGCGAACCACCGGAAGAACACGGCGACGAGCAGCACCGCAACGCCGCACGCCATCGCCGCCCCTCGCGCCGTGAACATCCCGAGGACTCGGTCCCCGTGACGAGTGACGCGTTGGCTGACGATCTGGCTCATGCGGCGAATCTTCCCGAACTCCCCATACCCGCCCGGTACGTCCCCCCGCCGGGCGTGTTCGGTTGCCGGACACGAACCGACAATGACCCCCCGCCCGGGAGCGGTCCCTCGCTCCGCGACGCCTTCTCCTCATCCCTCCAATGAGGGCTCCCCCGTTTGGCCAAGCCCGCTCCCCTACGGGCCGGAATGCTAGAACTGACGATTGACCGGCGGTGCGCCGAACACGTCATTGCCGAAGTTGCGGTCCAGCAGGAATCCAAACCCATAGCTGGCCCGGAACCCGCTCCGAACGACCGCCAGCGGCAGCGCCCAGAAGTTGGTTCCGACATTGATCCGATCGTTCGGCTTCAGGAAAATGTCCGGCTGGGTTCCTTCTTCGATGGCTCGGAGATTCAGCCGAACGATGGCCTTTCGGTCGTCGCCGATCATTCGGATGAGATCCACGCGCTCCGGAATCGCAAGGCCGCCGAGCCCGCCCGCCGCGGCGATCGCGTTGGTCAAAGTCAGCTTGGGAGCCAACTGGAACGTGCCCGGTCGGGCAATCTCTCCAGACAGGAAGATGTTCCCCACAGCCGGCCGCGGCACGCGCACCAGATCGCCCGGCCGAATCACCACGTTGTACCGGGCATCGCCCTCAACCAGCGGCCTGATCGGCACGCGGATGACCCGCTGCGTCACGACAGGCGAGTTGTCCACGTCGTCGCCGGCTCCCTGGGTCGGACGCTTGCGCACCTGCACCCACTGCCCATTGAGGTACATCCATTGGGCGCCGTCTTCGGGCTGGTCTCCACCTTCGAGTCGTGGCGGGCGTCGATCGGGCTGATCCACCAAGGGCACCACCGGCTCGCGTCCCGGCTGTGTCGCATCTCGGGAGATCACCGCTCCCGTCGGCTGGAACGCGCCCGGCGATCCACCTCCAGGCGGCACGGGAGTCGGCTGCGAAAGGTCATCGATGATGTGCAGCAGATCGTCGCCGCTGGCCGGAGGCGTTGTCGGCGTCGTCGACTCGTCTGCGGGAGGCAGCGTCGATCGTCCGCTGCCGCCCTCGTCGGTCAACTGCACCTGCCTGATCACAAAGATGTAATCCACTTCTTCGTTGAACGCGCCGCCGATCGCCAGCGCATCAAGCAGCCGGTAGTTCGGCGCGGGGATCAGAAACGTCCCCGGATTTTGCACCGAACCCATCAGGCTGAACGTCGCTTCACGTTGGCTCAGCATGACCACCGAAACCACGGCGTCGGTTACGATCGGCGCCGCCGCTCGCTTGATGGCCTCTTCGGCCTCATCCCGCGTCAGCCCGGAGACAGAGACGGGTCCGATCTGCGGCAGGTCAACGTTGCCGCGGGCGTCCACCGGCCGCTGGAACGCGTCGGGCACCCCCAGCCGCGTCAGCCCATAGATCGTGACTTCCATCGCGTCGCCGGCTGCGATGCGATAGTCCTCGACCTCGGGAATCAGGTCTTCCGGCTCGATGTCGCTGTACTCGACCTCGCTCTGGGCCGCGTCCTCGATCACCGCCAGATGCCTCAGGATCGGCACGGTCGTCGGAGTCATTTCCCAACGGCCGATCTTGCTCGGATCCATGTACGAGTCCGCGTTGCAGCCCCCAAGGGCCAGCCCCACCGCGCCCAGCAGGCACAACGGCAGTCGCGAGTTCCTCGTGAAGACGATCTTCTGGCAGTCCATGCTCGTGCCTTCCCGTTGATTCTGCCGGCCGCGGCGAGCCCACTCCCCGATTCTCGCGGGCATTCGCACCCGATCGACCGGAAACCCTCCAAACCTATCGCAGGCCCAGACACTGTCAAACGAGGCGCGGACCGCCGGGGTTCGGCCAATCCCGCCCGACTCCATTCTCGGAACCGACTTCCATCGACCGATCAAGGGCGGCCTGTTGAGCCTCGATCCGCCGTATCGGGTCCCAAATCGGGGCTCGGGCGGTGAGTGCCGGTGCCGGCGCGCCGAATACCATCTCCCGTGCCCGCTGCACCCGATCAGCCGATGAACCCGGCCATCGAACGAACGACGGCTCGTCACCCGCGCGCCCTCGGCGGCGATCCTCTGAAGCGCAATCTCGACGCCGCGTTCAGTCTGACCTCGATGGTCCTGAACAACGGCGAGCCGCACACCCTTGCCATCAAGCGCAAGCCCCCGTGGCTCAAGGCCCGCCTCCCCGGCGGCCCTGCCTATGAGGCCCTCCGCCGCCGACTCGACCAGCACGGCCTGCACACCGTCTGCCAGGAAGCCGGCTGCCCGAACATGGGCGAGTGCTGGTCCCGCGGCGTCGCCACCATCATGATCCTCGGCGACACCTGTACCCGCTCCTGCGGCTTTTGCAACGTCAAGACCGGCCGTCCCGCCGCGCCCGACCGCGATGAGCCGCGCCGGGTCGCCGAGACCCTCGCCCAGATGGGCCTCAAACACGTGGTCATCACCAGCGTGGACCGCGACGACCTGCCCGATGGAGGCGCCGGCATCTGGGCCGAGACCATCATCCGCACCCGCGATGCGTGCCCGAGCATGTCCATCGAGGTCCTGATCCCCGACTTCAAGGGCGACTGGGGCGCCCTGCAAATGGTGATCGACGCGCGCCCCCACATCATCAATCACAACCTCGAGACCGTCCGTCGCATGTACCCCGCCGTCCGGCCCAGCGCCAAGTTCGACCGCAGCCTCGAAATGCTTCGACGCGTGAAGGAGCAGGGGGGTGTCGCCAAGACCGGCGTCATGGTCGGCATCGGCGAGCGCGATGAGGAAGTTCTGGCCCTGATCGACGACGTGATCGCGGCCACAGGGATCCAGACGCGACGCCGCGACCAGGCGTCGCAGGGCCGAAGTGGTGGGGCCACAAACGGCGCCGCCAACTCCTCCTCTGAACCAACTCTCGACGCCTGCGACATCCTGACCATCGGCCAGTACCTCCAGCCATCGCGCAACCACCTGCCTGTGGACCGCTTTGTCCACCCTGACACCTTCGCGATGTACAAGCGTGAAGCCCTGACGCGCGGATTCAAGGTCGTCGAGTCCGGCCCGCTGGTCCGGTCCAGCTACCACGCCGACCACCAGGCCGATGTCCTGACCGAGATCCAGGCCCAGCGAGCTGAGCACGCGGCTCCGGATCGCCCGGTCTAGCGCGAATCACAAGACAGTCGACTAACGGAAGAGGGGAACATCCGGGTGGCGCCGAACTCCGGGCCAAGGAACGCGGCGGCCTCGACCGCGTGGAGGTCACCAAGAGCCGAGACCAGCGGCGACCACCGTCTCGCTGATGGTCCACTGGGGCAACGGCTCCTCCGAGGCCGCGACGATCAAGCTCCAGCGCATCGACTGCCAGTGGTACGTGACTCGATGAGCGCGGTGCAATGCCGGGACGACTGACAGGTCGCTGACTCGTCTGCGGCGACGAAATCCGTTCGCGTGAGGCGGCGCAAACTACGCCGCGATCTGGCTCAAAGCCGCGACACGTGAAGGTCCGGAGGACTTCGAGTCCCGGGAAGGACCATCCATCCAATGCGTCGTCTCGTGGGAACGCCAAGGCCAGGTGATCAGAGTTCGGGCCTCATCGCCCACAGGCTCGATCACGTGGTTGACCTCCTCCTGGAATCTCGCGCCCTTTTTCGGCGCAGCGGGATTTCCGGGCAAGCGAGCCGTTCCGGCGAGGGGATGACGGCCAGACCCGTGTACATGGCATCCGTCGACGACCTCCTCGCCTTCTGCCGCGACTTCGGCCAAGACCCCAGCCTCTGGGGCGAGACCATCGAACTCCGCCGCGTCCCGCCCGCCGCCACAGACCACTGACACTCCGACTCAGAACTCCCGACTCAGAACTCTGGACTCAGGACTCAGAACTCCCGACTCCGGACTCCCGCCTCTCTCACCACCCCGCCATCTTCCGGATCGCCTTGTCCATCGCCTCGGGCACCGGCATCACGCCCAATCTCGAGATCTTCACCAGCAAGAAGTCCCTGAATCGCGGATCCGCCTTGATCTGCGCCAGCGTCACCGGCGCCTTCGCGGGCTTGACCGGCTCGATTTCGAACAGCACCGCCTTGGGCTCGCCCGCCGCGGTCGTCCCGGGGAACTCCGGGTCCGGATACGCCCCCCGCACCACCCGCCCCAGCCCCACGATCGCCTTCTCATTCCCCGTGTGATAGAAGAGCACCGAGTCGCCCTTCTTGATCTCGCGCATGTGCTTCTGGGCCGCGGCGTTGCTCACCCCGTCCCAGTGCGTCCGCCCATCGCGCTCCAACTGCTCCCAGTGGTAGCAGTCCGGCTCAGTCTTGATCAGGTACGTCGCCATGGCGGATGCTACGTTGCTGCCGCCATAGCCTCTCCCGCGCTGCTCCATCCGCCTCGCGAGACCCAAGTGTTCGTCCTGCGCGCTCAACCCGTCCCGGCTCCCATCCCTCGCCCCCGGCCGCTGTCTCGCCTCTTCGCTCTTTGCCTTTCGCTCTTCGCTTCCCTTCTCATCTCCTGCTCACCCTCTCCCCCTCCCCTCCATCTCCTCGCCGCCGCGAGCATCCACGACGCTGCGAAGGAACTCGCCGACCTCTACACCCAGCGCACCGGCATCAGGGTGGTCGTCTCCGCCGCCGGGAGCAACACCCTCGCCTCCCAGGTTCTCGCCGGCGCCCCCGCCGACATCTTCATCTCGGCCAGCTCCCAGTGGGCCGATGAGATCGAGCGTGGCGGTCTCGCGGCCAATCGGATCGATCTCCTCACCAACCGCCTCGTCATCGCGGTGCCAGCCGGCAACCGCGCACGCATCCACACTCCCTCCGACCTGACCGGCCCTCAGGTGGAGCGCGTGGCGCTCGCGGGCGAAGGCGTGCCCGCCGCCCGATACGCCGAGCAGGCCCTGAGCGCACTCCACCTGCTTGATCCGCTGACGGCCGCAGGCCGCATCGTCCGCGCCGGCGATGTCCGTTCCGTTCTCGCGTACATCGAGCGCGCGGAGGTCCAGGCCGGCATCGTCTACGCAACCGACATCGCCCGCTCAACCCGCGTCGAACTCGCCTGCGCCCTCGATCCCGCCACACACGATCCCATCCGCTATTCCGCTGTCCTTCTCACCGGTCGATCCGCCGGTCCCGACCCGCGCGCTGCGGACCTTTTCGAGTTCCTGCGATCCCCCGATGCCGCGGCGATCTTCCGCCGCCACGGCTTCGAGCCCGCCGAATAGCCCGACTCCCTCGTGGCGCCGCCGCTCTCTCCCGCCCGACCCTCCACCTCCTACCCCCGACCCTGTACCCTCCTCCCATGCTCCTCTCGCCCGCCGAATGGCAGGCCCTCCGCATCAGCCTTCAGGTTTCCCTCGTCGCCGTCGCGCTCGGCCTTCTCCCGGCGATCGCCATCGCCTGGTTGCTCGCCCGCCGCGCATTCCCCGGCCGATTCCTCGTCCAGACGCTCGTCAATCTTCCGCTCGTCATCCCCCCTGTCGTCACCGGCTATCTGCTCCTCATCGCGCTGGGAACCCACGGCTGGCTCGGCTCGCGCCTGCACGCCTGGCTGGGCATCCGCCTCGTCTTCGATTGGAAGGGCGCGGCCATCGCCTCCGGCGTCGTCGCCTTCCCGCTGATGGTCCGTGCCATCCAGGTCGGCATCGAGTCCGTCGATCCCCGTTTCGAGCAGGCCCACCGCACCCTGGGCCACGGCGCCCTCTCCACCCTCCGGCGCGTCACGCTCCCGCTCTGCCGCCACGCCGTCATCGCCGGGGCCGTCCTCGCCTTCGCCCGCGCGCTCGGCGAGTTCGGCGCCACCATCATGATCGCCGGCAACATCCCAGGCCAGACCCGCACCATCCCACTGGCCATCTACACCGCCCTCGAGAGCCCAGGCGGCGACCAGCAGGCGTGGCGCCTGGTCGGCATCTCCATCATCCTCGCGGCCGGCGCCCTCGCCGCGAGCGAACTCATGCTCGCCCGGGCCAGACGGCGCCTCGCCCCATGACCGCCCTGCTCACCCATTGCGTGCACCGATTCGCCTCGGGCTTCTCTCTCGATGCCCACTTCGAGACCGGCCCCGGTGTGACCGCCCTCTTCGGCCCCTCCGGCAGCGGCAAGACCTCCATCCTCTCGGCGATCGCCGGCCTCTTCCGCCCGTCGCTGGCCGACATCCGGCTCAACGGCCGCCAACTCTCAAGCTCCGCCTCGGGCACCTGGCTCGCCCCCAATCAGCGCGCCATCGGCGTCGCCTTCCAGGAGCCCCGCCTCCTGCCACACCTGCGCGTGCGCGACAACCTCCGCGCCGCGAAGCCCTGCGACCCGGCACGCGCGCCCCCGATCGAGGTCCTCGCACGCGACCTCCGAATCGACGCCATCCTCGATCAGTACCCCGCCACGCTCAGCGGCGGGCAGCGCCAGCGCGTGTCGCTCGCCCGCGCCCTGCTCCGCGCGCCCCAGCTCCTCCTCCTCGATGAGCCCCTGGCCGCCCTTGAGCAACCCCTGCGCGCCCACATCCTCGACGTCCTCGCTCGCACCATCGGGCAGTGGGGGATTCCCGCCCTGCTCGTGACCCACCAACTCGATGAGGTCCGCCGCCTCGCCTCGCGCGTCATCATCCTCGATCGCGGCACCTGCGTCGCCAACGGCCCCGTCGATGAGGTCCTCCCAAAGGCCGCCGCGGCGGGCCTGCTCGCCCAAGGGCCGGTGAATCTCCTCCACCTCCACGACCCGCGCCAGGACGATCTCGGCTGGACCGCCCGCCTCGGCGACCAGCGCATCCGCATCGCCTCTGCTCCATCCTCTGAGGGCCCGCTGTTTGTCCGCTGCCTGCCCCACGACGTGCTGCTTGCCACCGGCCCCGCCGACGGCCTGAGCGCCCGCATACGCCTTCGCGCTGCGGTTCGCGACGTCGTCCGGCAGGCCAACGTCCCCCGCGCGTTCGTCCTGCTCGACATCGGCCAGCCACTCTGGGCCGAGGTTACGCTCGACGCCATCCACGACCTCGCCCTCGCCCCGGGGCGCAAGGTCACCTGCCTCATCAAGAGCACGGCCCTCGAACCCGCCTTCGGCGCTCGATGAATCTTCGCCCCCAGGGTGGGCGGTCGCAGTTGCCACGGCGGTCCGGCCGTGCGCAACTCGTGCCAAATTCCGCGCCACGCTGAGTGACACCGTGGCGAGCGACTCACTCGTCGCGTCCTCTGGGTCTGCGCGGTGAGCCCGTCGTTCAGCCCCGCCCCGCATCTAGCGCCCATACCCTCCGCCTCGGAGACCTCCCATGCCAAACCCACTCGTCGGTGTCGTCATGGGCTCCAGGTCCGACTGGGAGACCATGGAGCACGCCGCGGCGATGCTCGATTCCCTCCAGATCCCCCACGAGTCGCGCGTCGTCTCCGCCCATCGCACCCCCGATCAGCTCTTCGAGTACGCCTCCTCAGCCGAATCCAGGGGCCTTGCCGTCCTCATCGCCGGGGCCGGCGGCGCCGCCCACCTCCCCGGCATGCTCGCCGCCAAGACCATCCTGCCCGTTCTTGGCGTCCCGGTTCGCTCCTCGATCCTGCACGGCGTGGACTCCCTCCTCTCGATCGTCCAGATGCCCGGGGGCATTCCGGTCGGCACGCTCGCCATCGGCCCAGCCGGCGCCAAGAACGCCGCCCTGCTCGCCGCGGCCATCCTCGCGCGCTCCCACGCCGACATCCGCCTGCGCCTCGCCGAGTTCCGCGCCATCCAGACCGCCGAGGTTCTGGCCAAGCCAGACCCGCGGAGCGCTCCGTGACCGTTGCGATTCTCGGCGGCGGCCAACTCGGTCGCATGCTCGCGCTCGCCGCCCATCGCCTCGCGATCCCATGCCGCGCCCTCGATCCCATCGCCGATTCCTGCGTGCGCGACGTCGCCCCGCTGGTGGTGGGGGCCTACGACGATGCCGATGCGCTCCGCGAGCTGACGCGGGGCGCGACGGTCGCGACGTACGAGTTCGAGAATGTCCCCGTCCGCGCCCTCGAGGCCCTCGCGTCCGTGCGCGTGCCCATCGCCCCGCCTCCCCGCGCCCTGCAGGTCGCCCAGGACCGCCTCCTCGAGAAGCGGTTCTTTGCTGAGATCGGCCTCGACGTGCCGGACTACCGCTCGATCGACAGCGCCGCGGAACTCCGCGCCGCAGCAAGCGCCCTCGGCCTGCCGCTCATCCTCAAAGCCCGACGCCTCGGCTACGACGGGCGGGGCCAGCGCCGAATCGAGACGGCTGTTGATCTCGACGCCGCCTGCGCCGCTCTCGATCGGTCCCCAGCACCGAGCATCGTCGAGCGCTTGATTTCGTTCGATCGCGAGGTCTCCGTCATCGGCGTTCGCGCCCGTGACGGCCAGATCGTGATCTACCCGCCCGTCTGGAATACCCACGACGCTGGCATCCTCATCCGAAGCGTCACCCCCGCGCCCAGCCTCGCCCGAGCGCTGATCGCTCGCGCTGACCACCTCATGCGCGCCGCGCTCGAATCGCTCGACTACGTCGGCGTCCTCACGCTCGAACTCTTCGAGTGCGCCGGCCGCTTGCTCGGCAACGAAATGGCCTGCCGCGTCCACAACTCCGGCCATTGGACCATCGACGCCTCTTCCTGCTCCCAGTTCGAGAACCACATCCGAGCGATCCTCGGCCTGCCGTTGGGCGCCGCCGATGTTCGCCACCCGGCCGTCATGCTCAACATCCTCGGCTCGGCGCCGGACCTCGTGCCGTTGCTCGCGATACCCGGCGCCCACGTCCACCTCTACGGCAAGTCGCCCGCCCCGCGCCGAAAGCTCGGACACGTCACGATCTGCGCGCCGACGCCCGTTGAGGCCGAGTTCGCCGTCGCCCGGGTCCAGTCGCTGCTCGCGCCGATCGCTCCCCGCCCGTAAGCGGTCGCAGTGGCAAAAAACACCCGCGGCAACCGAGCCGCGGGCGCGTTCCCTCGATCTCGTTTGACCGACTCACTCAGCCGATCGGATCGGCTTCCTTCTGGCAACCGCCCGACTCTCCGCACGCCGCGTCCTTGTCGCAACCCTGCGTGCACGCCTCGCCACACGACCCTTCGCATGCGCTTGTGGTGTGTGCGGCGTTCACAATCGAGAGATTATCCGCCGTCTCGCCTTCTCCCGCGAGCACCTCCCCGCTCATGGGGCACACGCGCCGACACTCTGGCTCGCCCGCGTCATGGGCGACCACCTCGACCGATGCGTCTTCGCACGCGTTGCCGGAGCAATCCATCGAGTCCGACCGGTGAGAGACGACCGAGGTCTCCGCGTTGCCCGAATTCAGGCACGCTCCGGTGATCAGGCAGCGACCGGACATCGCCCGATAACCAAGCAGGCCGACCAATCCCACACCGGCGACCGCGGCGATCGCCCCACCCAATCCGAATCCTCGAAATGACGCCACGCAGCACCTCCGTTTGTGAACCGATAACCCCGACCCGAGCCTCTGGGCGCTCGGGAAACGCTCCAAGCGGTAACTCTATTCCCCGTGCCGCGCCGAGCACCCGGCCCGCCCGCCCGGCGGGGTTTGGCCATTCTTATCCCGCCTCGTGGCCCCGCGTTCAGAGGCCGCAAACTCCCGCCGATACGGGTTGTTACGAGTCGCGCGTGGTCCACCCGCGCCCAGCGATCAGGAAGACGGCATGCCACAGGATCCAAGCCGTCAGACAGATGCCACGGGGGCCCCGCCCCCGGGAGCCGATCGTCCGCGCCCGGCCCAGGGCGACGTCATGGACCTGATCGCGGACGTCGAGGCCCAACTGGCCAGCCTCAAGAAGGCCCACGAGATCCGCCAGCGTGAAATGACCCAGCTCCGCGAGCATCGCGAGCAGCTGAGCCAGCGCGAGCGGGCTCTGCGCCAGATCGCCGTCGGTCTCGATCAGCGCACCTCGACCCTCGATGAGCGAACCGCAGAACTCGACCGGCGCGATGAGGTCCTGCGCGAGAGGCTTCGCCAACTCGAAGCCGAGCAAGCGCAGCTCGAGCGCCGGACCGAGTCCGTCGCCTCGCGCGAAAAGGCCGCCCAGGACGAGCGATCCAGGGCCTGAGGCCGAATGTAGCCAGCGAGTTGGACAAGCTCCGCAAACACCGATGCCCGGTCCGGTAAACGAGGCTCGTGCCGCCCAGACCGAGCAGGACCAGCAACTCATCGACCATCTCCGTGCGGAGCGAGATGCACTCCGTGCCGACGTCGAGCGACTCGAGCAGTCGGTCTCGCTGGCCGAGTCGCAGGTCAGGGCCGCCGAGTCCGAGGGCGCGAGAATCGCCGCAGAGCGAGACGAGCTCCGGGCCTCGCTCGAGCGCCACCGCGACGACCTGCAATCGCTCCGGCAGGCGCAGGCCGAGACCGAGCGCGCGCGAGACGAGGCCAACGCCGAATCCCGCCGGCTGCACGCCGAACTCGAGGCCTCGCTGGCCGAAGCCCATGGCTCCCAGCGGCAGTCCGATCAGCTCCAGGAGCAGATCGAGCAGCTTCGGCTCGATTCAGAGGACGCCCTTGCACGGGCCGATGCCCAGACCGAGCAGGTGCGTCTCGAACTCGACGCGGCGTTGCAGGCCGCACTCGTGTCGCAGAGAGGCTACGAGGATTCGCTCGAGGCCGCGCGCGCAGAACTCGATCGCGCCGAAGCGCGAGTTCAGGAACTCACCGAAGCGCTCGAGAGGGCCACCGGAGAGCGCCAGTCCACGGTCGGCGAACTCGAGCAGGAACGCGCCCGTCTGGCCAGCGAACTCGGGGAAGCAAGGTCGCAACTCGAGGGTCTCAAGGCCCAGTCCCAGCGCGCGCAGGCCGACCTCACCGAACGCGTCGAAGAATTGACGCGCCGGCGCGAGGCCGAGATCCGCGATCGGGACGTCAAGCTCGAGGCGCTCAACGCCGAACTCGAGAGCGAACGCACGCGGGGCGAACTCGAGATCGCCGACCTCCAGGGCCGGCTCGAAGAGAGCCAGAATCTCGCCGAGCAGCTCCGCGCACGACTCGACGAGGCCAACGCCAAGGCCGAATCGCTGTCCTCACAGCTCTCCGACGCGGCCAACGCTCGCGCTCAACTCGCCGCCCAGGCGGAACAGCTTCAAGAGGAAGCCCGCAACGCCCAGGCCCAGGCGGACGAGACCATCCAGACGCTGCGACGCGGCCTCCAGGCCGCCGAGCGCGATCGCGATGAACTCAAGGGCCGGCTCGGCCATGCCGCCGAGCGCGCCGAGCGCGACTCCGAGAAGGTCCAGAACGAACTCCGCGACAAGACGGCCGAGATCGAAGAGCTCATCGCCGAGGTCGACCGGCTCACCGGCGAACTCGCGACCCGTCAAGCCGAACTCGACCAGTCGGCAAACAGGCAGGCCCATCTCGAGGCCGAGACCGAGCGCCTCTGCTCCCAGCAGGAAGACCTGCGCGAACGACTGGACCTGACCGAGTCACAGGCGGAATCCAGCCAGACCAGGCTCGCGGAGGTCAGCGAGCAACTCGCCGCCGCGCGGCGGGAACTCGATCGCCGGCCCGGAGGCCGAGTCTCCAACGCCCAGATCGAGCGTCGGCGCGAGCGGCTCCACCGGATGCGCCGCCTGCTCCGCGACCAAAGCCGCAAGGTGCGTGCCGCCAGCGAGGCACTCGGCAAGCGATTCGAGCAGTGCGAAGCGCTCCTCAAGCAGCGGGCCGAAGTCGTCAGCGCCTCGCACCGCCTCGCTGCAATCGAGAAGGGACTCTCGCAGCGCCAGGCCCGCGCTCGATCCAGCATCGCCGTGCTGGCGATCGTCCTCACGCTGGCAATCCTGGCGGGGGCAAGCTGGACCATCTCGGGCATCGTCGCACCGGCCACCTACGCCGCGCGGGCCGTCATCGAGCCCGACGGCGCGGGGCGCAGCCTCACTCCCGAAGAGCTCGCCGAATGGCAGCGCTACCACGAGGCCATGCTCGACGATCCAAGATTCCTGTCCACGGTCGCCGAGCGCATGGGCCGGCGGGGCATCGAGGAACTCTCCGAGCCCGCCCTGCTGAGCGAACGGTTCAAGGGGGATCTCACGCAGATCTCCCCCGTCGATGGGAGGATCGAACTCGAACTTCGCGGCCAGGGCCGGGCCGCCACCGCGCGACAACTCGACACGTACGCGCGAGCGCTCGTCAGCGAGTCCAACGCCGACCGCACGCGGCGCGCCGTGGGCGCCATCTCGACGCTCGTCGGCGAAGTCTCGGCCGGGCCGCCCCTCTCAACCGAGCAACCCATCTACGCCGCGATCGGCGTGGGCGGCGGGACGGTCCTGTGTGGACTGCTCGGATTCCTCTTCGTGCGTCGGCTGGCGCGCAAGCACGAAGAGTTCATGAAGGAGTCCCGCCTCGAGGGCGTGCTCGACGACGCCCGGTGGGTCAACCCCCAGTCTCGCCCGTTGATGTAACCGCGCCGTCTGTACCGGGAGCAGAACAGCGCCACAAAGCGAACAACGCCGCGACTTCCATCGCGGCGCACATTCGGGCCTCAGCCTCGATCAGACTTCCTTGGCGAACGACAGCCCGGGTTGGCTGACCAGCACCGGAGTCGCGTCCGCCTCCGCGCCCGAGAGCACCGCGAGCCGTGCGGTCGCGGGATACGCCCGGTCAAACTTCATCTCGATCCGCTCATTCTCAAGGCCGCCCGTCGCGTTGAACTTCCGGAGTTCCTGCACGACCGTGCCGTCCTCATCGATCACCGCTAGGCGAAACTCCCGACCCGACTCCAGGGGCAACTGGCTGCAGAAAAGCAGAGCCGAGTCCCAATCGGGATGAACCCAAAAGCCGCCCTCCGAGCGCACGCCCTCGCCGGTCGCCCTCAGAGCCACTCGCACGGTTTGCTCGCCCATCAGCATGTCGTTGACGTAATTCACGCCGAATCGCTGGGCGATCTGGTCGAGCAACTGGTTCGAGGCCACGCCCTGCCTGATCTGTCCGATCCAGCTGAATGTCTGCAGACTCACGACGCCGAGCACCACCGCCGCAGCCATCGACGCCACCGCCATCATCCGCCACAGCGGAGACACCTTGCGGCTCGGCAGCAGCTCGAGCGCAGCGCGCCGAGTCGGGTTCAGGTCATCAGAACTCAGGGCCTCTTCTGCCATCGCGTCCCGTACCGCCTCGACCACCGCCGACCGAAGCCCGGCCGGAGGCTCCACGTCCGGGAGCAGAGTGTCCAAACGGCAGAGTCTCGCCTGCTCGCGCCGCACGTGTGCCTGCACCCCGGGCGGCGAAGCCGACAGAGCCATCTCGAACGAAGCCTGTTCGGCCTCATCGAGCAGCCCCATCGAGTCCAACACAGCGTTCTCGATCAATTCGTGCAGGGTCATATCAGGTCGGATCCTCGCTCGTCCGCTCCCTCAGCCGCACCAGAGCCCGACTCAACGCCGACTTGATGGTACCGAGTGGAACGCTCATTTCCTCGCCAATCTGCCTGAGAGTCTGGCCCCCCAGGTACGCCCGAATCACCACGGTTCGTTGCAGGTCCGGCAACGCGTTGATCTTCTCCATCAGGGCCCCAAACCGCTCACGACGTTCCGCCGGCAGGGATTCCAACGCTCCTGCCCCCGCAATCTGCACGGGGCCGTCATCCATCGACGTCGGCCGGATCCGGGCCCGGCTGCGACGAAGCTTGTCCACCAGATGCCGACGCGAAATCAACATCACCCAGGTCACCAGCGCCGCTCGCTTTGGGTCATACCGCTCGGCCGTTCTCCACAGTCGTACGAAAATCTCCTGAACCGCATCCTCTGCCTCGGCCCGCGTCGGCATGGCCTGATACGCCATCCGATACACCAACGTTCCGAACCGGTCGTACATCTCTCCGACGGCACCCTCGTCTCCGCCCGCCACACGGCGCATCAACGAGAGGTCCTGATCTTCCCGTTCCACATCGCCGGCCACTACCGGTTCCCCCGAGGCGAATCGTCCGTTCGTCTTTACCTGTACGGGCGCATCCGGCCGATGGATCCGCAATTCAGGAGATGCAAACACAATATGAACAAATCTGCTCCGACGGCCCGGACGCCCACGTCCGAATTGCTTGCATCGGAATATCAGGGTCGATATCGTGTTGATAGGGTCAGGGACGCGGGGTCCCGCCCGGGTTCCCCGATTCGTGGGCGCCGATTATGACTCACACGGCCCGGAGCCGACGCGCAATTCGCGCCAAGACACGAACGAGTCGAGCCGATGCGGTTCGAGCGGGGTGCCGGTCCGCGTTCACTCTCATTGACGTGTTGGTGGCCATGGCCGTCGTGGCTGTGTTGATTTCTCTGATGCTCCCCGCGCTTGGTTCCGTCCAAGAAACGGCCCGTCGCGTGAAGTGTGCTTCGAATATTCGCCAGATCGGCCTCGCGACCGCTTCCTATTCCTCCGACTATCTCGACACGCTCCCCGACAGCATGTTCCTCAGGCCCGAGCACCGAAACCCGGGCCAGATGATGACGTTGCGCTTAGCGTCTTCGGACACTCAGGGTCGCAGTACTGGGCGCCGGGGGCGGCGTTTGCCGTATCCGCTACCGCTCGATCCCCAGCCCTGGGATGGACTTGGTCGACTCTATGAACTCGACTACGCAAACGCCCCCGAGCTCTTTTATTGCCCATCCCATCACGGCGCCAATCCGTTCAAGCGGTACGCCGGGATGTTTGGCCCCGCCGGGCACGACGAGGACGGCCGTGTCATCGGCAACTACCACTTCCGAGGCGAGGGGCCTCAGGGTTCACGTCGACTCAGCCGAATCCGCCCGTACTCGACCGCCATCATCTCCGATGGGCTTGCATCTCGAGAAGACCTCAACCACCGGCGCGGCACAAACATCGTGAGGGTTGACCTCGCCGCGATCTGGTACTCCGACGACAACCAGTCGCTCCGCCGTACGCTCGACATCATTGACGACGGCGTGCGATTTGGCTCAACGCCCCAGAGTGACCCATGGGGCGTTGTTGACGGCGACGGCGGTTCGACCGGTCGATAGGCCGGCGACACTCACACATCTCAGACGAGCAACTCAACCCGCGGGCGCCCGCGCTGGTACAGTCTGCCAACATGAAAACGCCAACCATTCTCGTCTCTCTCGCGGCCCTCGCCGCGTCCGCTCACGCACAGCTCACCCCCGAGCGTCTGTACTATGGGAAAGACCGGCCGGTGCCCATGTCCGTGGAGGTGCCCGCAGGCGCCACCGACGCCGCGCGGGTCGACGTCTTTGTTCCCGGAAACCCAAACCCCGTCGATTCCGCCTCGGTGACGGCCGGGCGTGTCGATCTCGCCGCGTTGTTTTCGACGCTCTGGTCCACGCAAACGCCCGTGGTCGCCTACGCACAGCTCATGGTCGGCGATGAGGGCGTCGGGCCACCCGTGGTGATCCAGCCGCTGCTCACGCCGGTGACGTTCCGCGCCCCCGCCAACCCGCGCTTGCCACCCGAGGTTGTGCCGACCGGCCCGCGCGTGTACTCCGGGATCCGCGCCTACCCGGATCAGCACGTCGTCTTCGAGACGACCCTCGGCGATCTGGAATTCAGGCTCCGCCCCGACACCGCGCCCAACACCGCATACAGCTTCCGAGAACTAGCCGACGGCGGCTACTACACCGACATCATCTTCCATCGCATCATCGGCCCCAAGCCCGGCCGAGCCGGCTTTATGGCCCAGGTCGGCGACCCCATCGGCGTCGGAAACGGCGGCCCCGGCTTCGTCATCGACTTCGAGGCCTCAACCCTGCCGCACGATCGTGGAGTGATCTCGATGGCCCGCACCAGCGACCCCAACTCCGCCGGTGGCCAGGTCTTTGTCTGCTTCTCGCGAGAGGGCACCAACTTCCTCGACAGCAATTACGTCGCGTTCGGCGAAACGGTCCGCGGCGCAGACACCGTCGCCAAACTCCAGGCCGTCGAGGTCCAGGCCAGCCCATCCGGCGAGGTCTCTTCGCCGGTCGATCCTCCGCGAGTGGTCCGGGCGTACCTGAAGGACGCGCCCCCGTATCCCAACCGCCCCGCGCCGATCTCCCAGACCGGCGAGAACCCGCCCCGATAGCCGAGGGGACGTCGTGTGCACCAACAAAGAAGGCCCCGGCGCTCGAGCCGGGGCCTTCCCTTTGAGCTTCTTCAGCCCCCAGGGACTCAGCCGCTCCCGCGGGCGGACTCGTACTCCTTGAGCGTTTCTTCCATCTGCTTCTTCTGCGCATCCGTGGTCGAGTTCGCCACGGCCTTGCGCTGCCATTCGATCGCGGTGTCCACATCGCCGCGCTCGAAGTACACGCGGGCCAGCGTGTCGAGAATGTTCGAATCCTCGCCCTCGCTCAGCGTCACCGCCCGCTCCGCCGCGCGCAGCGCCAGGTTCAGGTCGCGCTGAACGCCCTCGGCCGTCGCGATCGCCCACGACACCGAGTTCAGGCCCGAGGCGTTGTCCCAAAGGAACCGCTCAACGGCCTCCGAGGCGAACGCCATCGCCTCATCGGTCTGCTTCTGGGCCATCAGCAGCGAGAACTTCGTCGACGCGTGCCGTGCCCCGAACAACTCCGGATACCCATCCAGCAGCGCATCGATGTGCTCGAGCGCGGCGGGGTAGTCCCTGGCCCGCAGCGCCACCGTCACCTCGCCCTCCACGGGCTGCAGCTCCGCGTACCGCTCGAGGTCGAATCGGCGATCCACGACCAATTCCAGCGCCGGATCCATGTACATCGGGTGGCCGATCCACACCACGCGGCTCTCCTGGTCCACGATGAACGCGGTCGGAATGCCGCCCTGCTTCGCCGCCTTCATGTACGCCGCGTTGGTCGTCCGACCCTCGTCAAACGCCACCGTGTACTCCATCCGCTCGTTCCACTCCTTCACGAACGAGCGAACCTGCTCCAGAGAATTGTTCGGATCCTCGCTGGTCATCCCGATGAACGTGACGCCGCGGTCCTTGTACTCGTCCTGCAGCGCCGAGAGATGCGGGATGCTCGTCTTGCACGGGCCGCACCACGTCGCCCAGAACTCCACGACGTACACGCGCCCCGCCTCGAACCCCGTCACCGCGTCGCCCTTGACCCATTCCTTGATCGTCAGAGACGGCGCCGCGTCACCGATCTTCAGCTCCTCATCCGCCATCACGCCGCACGCGAGCACCGCCGCGGCCGCTCCGAACGCGAGTCGTCGAATCATCGTCAGTCTCCTGTTCATGAGTCCATCGCCTGCGCCGTCTCCGCGCCCCGCGGAACACGCAGCCTACACGATCCCACAGCGCGCGCGTACCGTTTCACGAGCCTCACGATGCGATTCCGCAGGCCAAGATCCGCTTTTTCCCTCGCCCTCGCCGCGAGCCTGCTCGTCCACCTCGCCGCCGGAGTCCTCGTCGGTGCGGGCGCCCTCCGCGCCCGTGCCTCGGCCGCCGAGACCCCGGCGCCCGATCCGGATCTCATCCGCCTCGGCGTGGACCGGTCCTCCGCCGTCACCCTCACCTGGCTCGGCTTCGAGGCGCCAACGCCGCATCAGGCCCCGCTTTCCCGCGTCGAACAGGCCGCGCTCGCGATCCCCGGCCACGTCGAGTCCGAACCGGGGGCGAGCCCTCAGCCAGATCCACCGACCCCGGCCGAGCCTCAGCCATCACAGGCTTCCGAGCCGTCCGAATCCGCGCCCCTTCAGACTTCTGGATTGCGCATCGAACAGGAGTCGCCCCAGCCCCTCCCGTGGGAACTCGCAACCAGCGACCCCACGCAGGCGCCCGCGCGGCAACTCCCCCCGGAACAGTCCGCCGCGCAACCAGCTCCGCCGCAACAGCCCACGCCGCAGTCGTCCCAGCCCGCCCCCGAGTCCGCCGCGGGTGGAACGATCCAGTCGGGCCGGCCCGACGACCGCGAGGCGCCCGCCACCGCACTTCAGGAGCCGCACAAGGTCGAATTCGGCCAGCCGCTCGCCGCCGAGGGCCTGCGCATCAAGACCCGGGTTCCCGCCTCCATCACCATCCCGCGGGAACTGCTCCTGGGCGGCCGCCGTCCCATCTTCTCTGTGTCTTTCGGCCACGACGGCAAGGTCAAGCGCGTCACTGCCATCAAGCCCCTGGGCGATCCCCGCGTCGATGAGCCCATCATTAACGCCCTCTACGCATGGACAGCCGAAGGCGATGTGCTCCAGTCCCTCCCGTCCGGCGAGGCCCTCGCACGCCTGGCCCCGGACGATCCCACCCGATGGGTGACGATCCCCATCGAGATCACCCGCGGCAACGGCCGATGACTCCTCCAGCCTCCATGCGATCGCGCGCCCACATCCTCTCGCTCGCCTGCCTCGCCGCCGCGACGGCGTGTATCGCGCGGGCGCAGCCGCTGGACCCAACCCGACTTGAGCCGGTCAATCCCGGCCTCGACGACGTCGGTCCTCTCTCGCGGAGCTTCCGAGTCCAGCCCACCGACCTCCGCTGGCCCACCGACTTCGATCGCGTCTACAGACACCCGACCCGGCCCGGAGAGTTCATCCGCATCAGCGGCGGCCTCACCGCGGTCTTTCCTCGCTCGCAATACGTGCAGGTCCAGGACGGATACGCGCCCGTGGTGCCGCCCGGCACCGTCTACGTCATCGGCACGCCGCGCCCACCCGAGCCGTGGGAGATTCCATCGCTCGACTCGCCCCACGTCGCGGCTCTGCGCCGCACCGGCGTCGGCACCCGGCTGGACCTCCGCGTGAGCGCCGACGCATTCCAGCATGCGCAGCGCCGCCCGTCGATCGGCGACGTCGCCAACGCCGGGCAACCCGCGTCGTGGTTTGATGAGCCGGCCCGTCAGCGCCGCGTCGAATCGCTGCTCCGAAAGGCCCAGGATGCACAAGCCCAAGGGGACCGCGACTGATCCGTTGCCCGCGGATCAGTGATCGGGCTGCTCGGTCGGCCGCGCCCCGCCGATCGACTCGCGCATCGTCGTGTCCGCCACGACGTTCTTCATCTTGTAGTAGTCCATGATGCCCAGGTTCCCGCTGCGGAACGCCTCGGCCATCGCCTTGGGCACCTCCGACTCGGCGAGGACCACCAGCGCCTGGTTCTCCGCCACTTTCGCGAGGTTCTCCTGCTCCTGCGCGACGGCCATCGCGCGGCGCTTCTCCGCCTCCGCCTGGAATCGGCGCTTGTCCGCCTCCGCCTGGTCCGCCTGGAGCTTGGCGCCGATGTTCTCGCCAACGTCGATGTCCGCGATGTCGATCGAGAGGATCTCGAACGCCGTCCCGGCGTCGAGGCCCTTCTGCAGCACCACCTTGGAGATCTGGTCGGGGTTCTCGAGCACCTTCTTGTGCGACTGCGCCGAGCCGATCGTCGTGACGATGCCCTCGCCGACACGCGCGATGATCGTCTCCTCCGTGGCGCCGCCCACGAGCCGGGCGATGTTCGCCCGCACCGTCACCCGCGCCCGGGCGCGGAGCTGGATCCCGTCCTGCGCGACGGCGTCGATCGTCTTCCGGTTCCCGGCGGCGGTGTCGGGGCAGTCGATCACCTTGGGGTTCACCGACGTCTGAACGGCGTTGAAGATGTCGCGCCCCGCCAGGTCGATCGCGCACGCCGTGTCCCACGGCAGGTCGATCTTCGCGCGGTCCGCGGCGATCATCGCGTTGACGACGTTGAGCACCCGTCCACCCGCGAGATAGTGGGTCTCGAGCTGATTGGTCGAGATGTTGATGCCCGCCTTCACCGCCCGAATACGGCTGAACACGATGGTCCGCACGTCCACCTTCCGCAGGCGCATCGCGATCATGTCCAGGAGCTTGACCTTCGCGTTCGACAGCAGCGCCTGGATGTACAAGTTGATGAACTGGCCGACGATCACCACCAGCGCCAGCACGATCAGCAGGACGACGACCAGGACCACGATCAGAACGGTGTCTCTCGGCATGCTCGGTTCGCTCCTTGAACGGGGCCCGACGCTCGCAGTATACCCGGCGCGCAAAACCCCGCCGATTCGGGGTCAGGCGGCCTCGCCGCGAGCCGCTCAACCCTGCTCGCTCTCCTTGACGGCCCGCACCTTCATCTGGAACCGGTCCACGTGCGTCACCCGCACCGCGTCCCCCGGCTCGATGAACGAGATCTCCGCCTGCGCATCGTGACGCTGGCCGTCGATCCGGACCACGCCCACCGGCCGAAGCGCCGTCACCGCCACGCCCTCGGAGCCCAGCATCGCGAGCCGCGCTTCCACCGCGGCGTTCTCCTCGCGCCGCTGCCGCTCGAGTTCCTCGTCGCTCGGGGCGCCGATCATCCGCCTCCCGATCGGCGTGTTCCGCCACACGTTGAGCCCGCCGAAGAACACGATGGGCGCCAGGATCACCGTCCCGAGCAGCCCCACCACGCCCCACAGCGTGTCGAAGATGAACAGCGCGACCACGCCCGCCACCGCCGTCAGCACCGACGCGACCGCGATCACGCCCCCCGAGGGAAGGAAGACCTCCAGCACCACCAGGAGCAGCGACGCCCCCAGCAAGCCGAGCCCCCACATCAGGTATTCGTCCATCGTGCCCGTCCCGTGCGGCGATCGTTCCGACTACGCCTCGCCCTGGTCCTGATCCTCGACCTCCGCGACGAGGACGTCGAACTTGCCGACCTCCACCACGCGAACCCGCCGACGGGCCGAAATGTACCCGGATTCGGACTTCACGTCGATCGCCGCCTCCCCGAACTCCGCGCGCCCCACCGGCCGCAGCGGCGTCAGCGACACGCCCTCCTGCCCAACCCGCACCGGCGCGCTCACCGCGGGCGCCATCGCGGTCAGCATGTCCGCCCCGCCCTCGTCGTTGTCGTCGCTGAGCACCAGCCGGCGCAGAATCGGGATCGTGCCGAAGTGGCGCGAGATCAGCCACATCCCGACCAACGCGGTCGTCGTCGCGATCACCAGCGTCATGACGCCAAACAGCAGGTCGCGACGCTCCTCGGGGCTGTCGGGGAACAGGCCGCTGCCCTGGTCCGGGATGAACGTCCCCAGCAGGCCAAAGAACAGCAACAGCAGGCCCAGCACCCCCGGCACGCCGAATCCAGGAATCACGAAGATCTCCAGCAGGATCAGCAGGATGCCCCCGATGATCGCCAGAATCTCCCACCAGTTCGCAAGTCCCATGAGAAACGGCGGCAGGATCAACGCAAACAGCGCGATGCTCGCCACAGTGCCCGGCACGAACAGCCCCGGGTGCACCATCTCGATGAACACGCCCAGCAGGAACAGCACCATCAGGATGCCGCGCACCGGCAGGCTCGTCATCACCTGCACCAGCCCCTCGGACCACAGCGGATCCAGCCGCTTGACGTGCTGCGCCCCCAGCCACGAGATCAGCGCCTCATCGGTGCCGATGGGCGCGTCGTTGGCCAGAAGGCCGTAGTGCTTCAGATCGTCCGCCTTGAACACAAACGGCGCCGAGCCGTCGCTGATCTTCTCGATCAGCCGCCACTGGCCACGCTGATCCTGCGAGATCACCGGCCGATCGCTCGTATACTCCTGCTGCTGACTCGCCTCCTGTCGGAGTTCGGTGAGCGCCGGTTGCTGCTGCAGCCCGGACGAGCCGCCGCGCGAAGAAGCCGACCCCGGCGCCAATCGGGGCCGCAGATCCGGCGGCGCCTCGCCCATCAGCGTCCGGTACTCGCGCTCCGTGACCGCCAGACGCTGGCCCGTCTGCGTGTTCTCGACGTACCACAACTCGAGCCCGGTGGTCACGATCCCCCACAGGAGGTTCTCGTCGTACGTGTACGAATCCAGGTTGTGCCGACCGGCCGAGTCCCACACCTCCGCCACCAGCGGCACCATCAGCTTGGCCCGCTCCTCGGGGGGCAACGCGTTGAGTTGCCCGAACGACACCGCGATCGGCATCGCATCACCGACCGTGGCCGGGTCGTTGGCGATCATCTTCGAGCACGCCAGCGCGATGATCGCCCCGCCCGAGTACGCCTTGGTGTTGATCCACGCGATCGAGTTCTTGATCGACGAGTCCTTGATCGCGTCGCAGATATCGAGGATCGCGCCGACCTCGCCGCCGGGCGTGTCGATCTCCACCACGAACGCATCGGCCCCCGCCCGCTCGGCCAGCCTGAGCCTGCGAATGAAGCTCCGGGCCGTGATGGAGCCGATCGGCTCATCGCCCGTGCGCAGCGTGATGATGACCACGTCGCTCGCCCGGCTGGCCGAGGGCGCGGTCCCCCGGCCCGTGCTTGGCCCCTCCTCCGCCGGTTGCCGCGGCGCTCCGGGGCTCGAGAATCCCGGCGAGAACACCACGAGCATCAGCGACACCATCCCCAGCGCCATCCGGCGAAGGGCCACCAGGCGTCGAACCCGAAGGCCATCGAACTGGCACCAAACGCGACGTCGCATCGGCATCATCATAGATTCCGATCCGGCCGCCCCATGGTTTCATGCCGGCTCAAGCCCCGCGACCCGGCGTCGCGCCAAGTTCCTGCTCCACGGTCCAGCGGAGCCCGCCATCGCCACAATCGATGTGAACCACGAAGAAGCCGGGCCGGCCGCCCGGCGATCGCGACTCGTGCCGCCGGATCATCGGCCAGATCACCTCTCGATCCGTGTCGGGAAGCGGAAGATCGTCGATGGCGCCAGGTTCGTGCCACTCAAGCAGGCCCTCGCGCATCGCGCCGGCCTCCACCCGCACCGAGCCCAGCACACGGTAATAGAAGAGCAGCCAGTGCCCGCGTCCCTCGAACGCCGCCTCGCTGATCAGGCCGCCGAGGTGGAACCGCTCGGGCGCGACGTCGATGCCGGCCTCCTCCAGAGTCTCGCGTCTTGCGCACGCCGCGGGCGACTCGCCCGACGCCATGTCCACCTTCCCGCCGATCGGCGAGCACAGCCCGGCGTTGGGCGCTTTCACACGGCGCAACAGCAGCACGCGGCCCGCCTCGTCGCGAAGGTCCACAAGGCACGCGAGCCGGTACGGCAAGCCCCCGAGATGCTCCGTTTGCGGCCCGCTTTCCATGGTCGGGCGGAGCATACGCGGTGGCTGACGACATCCAACCCGCATTGCCGATACTCTCTGCACCATGACCAAGCCCGCACGGACGCGTCGGCTGGGCCTCGCTCCGCCCGTTCCTGTCAAGGTGGATCCTCGTTCCGGACGCGACCGTCCCGCACAGCCGCCTCGCATCCAGGGTGCCTCCATCTACATGGTGGGCATCGGCGGGTGCGGCATGTCCGGGCTCGCCCGCGTGCTGGCCCGCATGGGCGGCCTCGTGCAGGGCTCGGATTCGAGCCCGTCGTCCATCACCGAGGCGCTCATCGCCGACGGCATCTCCGTCAGAGAGGAAGCCGGCTCGGCCCTCCCCGACGAGACGGATCTGCTCATCGCCTCCGCCGCGATCAACCACGACCACCCCCTGATGCTCGCGGCGATGCGCCGCGGCGTTCCCACCCTGACCTACGCCGAAGCCCTGGGCTCGCTCATGCGGGCCTGCACCGGCGTCGCCATCGCCGGAACGCACGGCAAGAGCACGACCACCGCCATGCTCGGCGCGCTCCTGGCCGATGTCGGACTCGACCCCTCCGTGATTGTCGGCGCGACGTGCACCCAACTCGGTGGAGGGTCCATCGGGTCGCCCGTCTTCGCCTCGCCCGTGGGATACCGCGTGGGCGCCCCGGCCATCCCTCGCGGCACGTTCGAGGGCGCGCCCGGCCTGCTCATCGCCGAGGCCTGCGAGTTCAATCGCTCGTTCCACAACTTCCGGCCCACGATCGCCTCCATCTCCAGCGTCGAGGCCGATCATCTCGACATCTACGGCTCCCTCGACGCCATCGTTGAAGCCTTTCACGACTTCGCCCGACTCATCCCACCCGCCTCCGAGGGCGGGTATCTCCTGATCGCGCACGACGGCGCGCATCGACGAGAAGTGACCGCCGGTCTCTCGTGCGCCGTCGAGACCATCGGCTTTTCTCCCGAGGCCGACTGGGTGGTCGGGTACGACCCCGCAGAGCGATTGGTCAGCCTCGCGCGCCACGGCAAGGCCGTCGCCCGATGGGCCATCCGCATGCCCGGCCAGCACAACGCGATCAACGCCGCGATCGCCTTTGTCCTGGCCGATCACCTCGGCGCCGATCCGGAATTGAGCGCTGGTTCCCTCGCGGCGTTTCGCGGCGTCGATCGCCGATCGCAGTATCTCGGCGAGCGGGCCCTGCCGGCGGGCGGCTCGGTGCGCGTCTTTGACGACTACGGCCACCATCCCACCGCCGTGGACAGCACCCTCCGCGCGCTCCGCGAGTCCGAGCGCCCGCAGGATCGCGACGGTCGGCTCATCTGCGTCTTTCAGCCCCACCAGCACTCCCGCACGCGATTCCTCCTCGAGGAGTTCGCCGCGGCGTTCTCGCAGGCCGACATCGTCATCGTCCCGCATATCTACTTCGTCCGCGACAGCGAGATCGAGAAGACCCGCGTCACCGCGGCCGATCTCGTCGACCGCCTCCGCCGGCGCTCCATCCGCGCCATGCACCTCTACCCATTCGAGGCGATCGTCGAGCAGCTCGAGAACGTCTGTCGCCCCGGCGACCTGCTCGTGGTCATGGGCGCCGGTCCCGTCTGGCAAGTCGCCCACCAGTTCCTCGACCTGCCCCGCCCGGCCTGATCGGAGCCCGCCGATGCCCCTGCTCGACACGCTGAGCATCCAGGCCGATGCGCCGATCGAGACGTGGTTCGGAATCGGCGGCGGCGCGCGCCGGCTCGCCCGGCCGCGCTCGATCGACGAACTGCGGGCCTGCCTCGATATCGATCCAGCGCTGGTGGTCCTGGGCGACGGCGCCAATCTGCTGGTCGATGACACCGGCGTCGAGGATCTGGTCGTCTCGCTGCAAACCGAGCCGTGGCGCGACGTCGAGATCGACGGCAAGCGCGTCGTCGCCGGCGCCGGCGTCGACCTGCCGCGTTTGCTGGTCACGGTCGCGCGGGTCGGCCTCGCCGGCCTTGAGGGCCTGGCGGGGGTGCCCGGCACGGTCGGCGGCGCCATCCGGATGAACGCGGGCGGACGCTTCGGCGAGATCTCCGACGCCGTGTCGAACGTCGAGATCGTCGCGCGCGACGGGTCGGTTGCGCTGCTCTCCCGGGAGGACCTGGGCGCGACGTACCGGCGCACGGCCCTGGGCGACGCCGTCGTCACCCGCGTCGAATTCGCACTCACGCCCGAGGATCCGGCGCCGCTCCGCGCACGAATGCTCGACGTGATGGCGGTCAAGAAGCGGTCCCAGCCGATGGCCGAGCGGTCCGCCGGCTGCTGCTTCAAGAACCCGGTGCTGGCGCGCGACATCGACGGCGTGGGCGCCGCGGGCCAGCGCGTTCCGGCGGGGCTGCTGCTGGATCGTGCCGGCTGCAAGGGCCTGCGCATCGGCGGGTCGTCGGTCAGCCTGCGCCACGCCAACTTCATCGTCGCCCGCCCCGGCTCGCTGGCGCGTGACACGATCGACCTGATGGACGAGGTCGCGTGCCGCGTCGCGGAGCGGTTTGACGTCCGGCTGGATCGGGAAGTCGTCGTGTGGGGGCCGCGCGCATGATGCGAGTGCTCGTCCTGGCCGGAGGTCCCGATCGCGAGCGCGAGGTGAGCCTCGACAGCGCGAGAGGCGTGGCCGATGCGCTGCGCGCTGCGCATTTCGAGGTCCACTTCTGCACGATCGAGCGGCCGGGCCTCGACGAGTTGCGAGCGCTGCCGGGCGACGTGATCTTCCCGGTGCTGCACGGGCCCTGGGGAGAGGGCGGGCCGCTGCAGGATCTGCTGGCGCTCGACGGCAGGCCGTTTGTCGGTTGCGGGCCCGATCCGGCCCGCATCGCCATGGACAAGCTGACGACGCTGGCGCGTGCGCGGGCCATCGGCGTCCCCACGCTGCCGTCCCGCCCGTTTGTCGAAGGGGAGCCGCCCCTGGCCCTGCCGGTGGTGGTCAAGCCGGTCACCGACGGTTCGAGCGTCGGCGTTCGGGTGTGTCGCGATCGGCGGGACTGGCAGGACGCCGCGCGCGAAATCCTGGTCGAACAGATGGTGGTCGCGGGCCGGCGGTACATGGTCGAGCGGTTCGTATCGGGACAGGAGATCACGTGCGCGGTGCTCGATGGGCGGGCGCTGCCGCTGGTGCGGATCCGTCCGGCGGCGGGGTTCTACGACTACCAGGCGAAGTACGCCCGCGACGACACTCGCTATGACGTGTCGCCGGAACTGGGCTCGGGCGTCACCGAGGCGATCCGGAGCCACGCGGAGGCGATCTGTCGCGATCTCGGCGTGCGGCACCTGGCCCGCGTTGATTTCATGCTCGAGGGCGAGCGGTCGCCCTGGCTGCTGGAAGTCAACACGATGCCGGGGTTCACGTCGCATTCGCTGTTCCCGATGGCGGCATCGGCGGTAGGACTGGACATGCCCCGGTTGTGCGCCCACCTGATCGACCTGGCCCTGCGCGGGGCCGCCATCGCGGGGGCGCCGACTTGACCAGGGCCGGTCGCAAGCCTGGACGTGGGGCCCGGGTCGCGCGCGCGCCAGAGCCGGGCGGGTCGTGGCTGGGGCGCGCGATGGGCGCAGCGCGGCGCGGGCTGCCGATCATCCTTGCGGTCGGCTCGGTGCCGGCGGTGCTGCTGGGCGCGGGGCTGCTGGAGGACCGCGCGGCGGCGCTGCGCGCCTCGATGCCGATTCGGGTCGTGATCCACTGGCCGAGTGCCGAGGGCCTGACGACCTCGCCCACGGAGTCGTGGCTGCCCGAGGCGCAGCAGCGGGACCTCGTGGCGCTGGCCAGGGATTCGCTGGGCGAGTCCCCCGAGCCGTTCCGGATTGACCCGCTCGAGCGGCTGGGCAGGGCGATGGGCGCGAGCGGGTGGTTCGAGGGACAGCCGACGATCCGGCGCGCCGGGGGCGGCGTGATTCACGTGGTGGGGGAGTGGCGTCGGCCGACGGCGTGGATCCGGTTTGGCGCGGACGATTATCTCGTGGACGATCGCGGGCGGTTGATGCCGCTGACGTACGGCGCGACGGAGGCCTCGCCGCCTCGCACGCCGGTGCTGAATCCGGGGACGCGCCCGCCCCGCCGGCCCTCGGGCGAGCCGGACTACGTCGCGCCGTGGACCAGCGACTCGGCACGGGCGGCGATTGAGCTGATCGATCTGCTGCACGAGCAGCCGTACTGGGCGCAGGTCGCGGCGGTGGACGCGGGGGGCAAGCGTCCGGATCTTCGGCTGGTCATCGAGACCGACCGGGGGACGCGTATCGTGTGGGGGGGCGCGCCCAACGCGTTCAATCCCGGAGAGCGATCCACGCAAGACAAGCTCCGCCAACTCGCGAACTTCTATAACCGGCCGGAGTACGGGCGTCACATCGACGCCGGGTCGGCCGGGTATGACCTGCGCTCCGAGTTGATCCTGTTCGATATCTCACCGGGCGCACAGCCGACCTCCCCATGACGGACGGACCCTCGTCCATCCCGACTCGCGCCGAGTCAGCGGGCTCGGCGCGGGGGCCCCGTCGCGCGGACCGCGACGTGTTCGGAAAGACCCCGCGGAAGCACGCGGACTGGTCGCACCGCCGGGGCGAGCCGCGGGCGCTGGCGCTGGCGTGGACGCTGTTCCTGCTGCTGACGCTGACGCTGGTGGCGCTGCACAACGGGGCGGGGCGCTCGCCGGATGCGATGAACTTCGAGTTGGCGACGCGCGAGGCACTTCTGGTTGTGGTGGCGGGGATGTGCGTGCTGTGGCCGATGGTGCGGCTGTCGCAGGTGCGGCCGGCGGCGGGCGGGATCGCGTGTGCCTCGCGGGACCTTGTGATCATCTTGCTGCCGGCCCAGCCGATCATCTGGCCGAGCATCTGGCTGACGCGCTGGTCGGTCGGGGTGGTGACGGCGATCGGCGCGGTGGTGCTGGCGTGGGGGCTGGTGATCGGTCTGTTGCTGGCGTGCGCGCTGGGGCGCCGCCGGATCGGGTCGATCCCGGGTGAGTTGAACCACGAGGGGGCGCCGATGTCGAGCGGTTCGCGCGGCGCGTGGCTGGCGCTGATCATCGCGGCCCCGCTGCTGGGGTTGATCCCGGCGCTGGCGGTGGGAGACCTTGCGGGGGCGACGGCCCATCTCGACAATCGTCCGTCGTGGATGCTGAATCCGTTCACGGCGATTCTGGAGGTGACTCGGGACCGTTCGTGGCTCGGGGGGCGATCGGGGCTCTCGGGGCTACACTGGCTTCTGATCGCGGCGACCGGGCTGGTCGCCACCACGGGCTGGATCCTGCTGAGCGCGGTGAACGGACTCTTCGCCGCGGCGCAGGCCCAGCGCCACGCCCAGTAAGCACGCAGCGGGGTGACGACGGCGTCGCCCGGGAGATTTGCCATGGATGTGATCACGCCGCAGGAAAAGCAGATCATCGAGAACCGGTTGTCGGAGTTGCTGGCCAATCGTGTGGTGCTGTCGGAGCGGATCGCCGACGCGAGGGCGCTGGGCGATCTGTCGGAGAACGCGGAGTACCACGCGGCGCGGGAGCAGCAGGGCCTGGAGGAGGCGGAGATCCGCCGCCTGCAGCAGCGGATCGCGCACGCGCAGGTGGTGAACACCGACGCGATCAAGGGGGCGGAGGTGGTGTTCCTGGGGTCACGGGTTCGCCTCAAGGAGGTGGACACGGGGGATGAGGATGTGTTCTGCCTCGTGGGCGAGGCGTCGAACAACATGGACCTGGACTACGTGGAGGTGACGGCGACGAGCCCGATGGGCGAGGCGCTGATGAAGGCGCGCGTCGGTGAGGTGGTGTCGGTGCGGGCTCCGAGGGGATTGAAGAAGTTCGAGGTGATGGAGATCCTGTGAGAGAGAGGGAGAAGGGATCACCGGGGATCGGGCTGGTCGGGGGCGTGCGGGGCGGCGTCGGGCGCAGCCGCGATTGAGAGACGAGGACGAGGGCCGTGTCCGTTGCGGCTGGGCGGCGCTTCGCGCGGGCCGGGGGGTGTTTCGCGCGGGTGGGCTGTCGCCACGGCGGCGGGGTCGCCTGAACTCTGCGCGCTGATTCGAGCGGTATTGGGGGCACTGAGAGAGCGGGCGAGAGTGAGTTGTTGCGCGGGAGCGACCGAGCGGGGCGCTTCGGACGCCGGGGAATCGGCGGATGCGGCGCGGTGGGTGGTGGGTGCGTGGACCCTGGTCGCGGAGCGGGGCGCAGCGCTGAAGGAGGCGATGGACCTGAGCAGGTGGATGGCCTTGCGGGCGTTGGCGCGCTGGGTCTCGCGGGCGCGGCACTGCTTGAGGTCGTTGCGGATGGGGTCGTGGGTCTCCTGGTGGCGGTAGCCGTCGATCATGTCCATGAGGGTGGCGACGGTCTTGGGGAGTTGGAGGAGGGCCGCGAGGCGGGCGCGCTGCGCGGCGGCGGACTCGATATCCGCGATGCGGGGGGCGACATCGGGCCGGGCCATCCATGCGGCGAGGCCGTCAAGGGACGTGCCGTAGTGGAGGGCGATGGCGGCGAGCGAATCGTGTGGGTTGCCGAGGTCGTGGAGGAGTTGCTCGGCGGTGTCCGGGGAGGGTTCGAAGACGGTTGGTGATGTAGTCATGCGGGGATTGTCCGGGAGGGACAAAGGCCCGTCAACGGATGGGAAGGTCAAAGGGCGCAAGTTCACGGAATGGGCGCGCGCCGGCGCTCCCTTCGCGAGTGCCGAGATCTGCGGGCGATGTTGATCGAGTCGCCGATTACGGCAGTTCGTCGCCGATCGAGAACTTCGACTGGATCTCGGGTGTGGCCGTTCCACCCTTGTAGACGCTGCCGGTGGGGTGCCACGGATTCGGGTCGCTCCACGCCTCCCAGTCCTTGATCGGGCTGACCGAGCCATCGAAGCGCCCCGCGTTGATGGCGCGGCCGGGATGGCGGAACGTCAGGCGGAGGTTGGTGTGGTCGAGACCGTCACCGCCCTGACGGCGCCATGCCTCGCGACCAAACTCGGTGGACTCGTGGTATTGCGGGCTGGACGAGAGGAAGGAGCCGTAGTACGTCGGCGTGGGGCTGATGTCGAAGTCGAGCACCTTGTCGCCCGCGTCGTAGTAACGCGTGCCGCAGTGGGAGAGAACCTTCATGGACGGTTGGAGCGCCACGAGATCGGCGCGGGGACGGAAGTTGTCCGGCGCCTGGAATTCCGTGCGAACGTCGAAGCCCGCGACGGTCGGGTGCCGCTCACCGAACCGCTTGGTCCGGACGATGATGCGACCCGCGGCTTTCGCGGCCAACTCCGGGGTGGGGTAGTAATGGAACGAGGCGGGAGACATGTAGCTCGTCTGGCGCACGCCGTTGGACTGGTACACCATGTCTCGGAATTGGGCGATGTCGGCCACGCCGCTGGTCGGGTAGATGAGGTCGTTGAAGACGTTGGACGCGGGATCCGCGAACTGATTGAAGATGAAGCCATGTCGATCGACGCGTGACTGGGGCATTCCCATCGATTCACCCAGGGTGGGGCTGATCCAGTCCATCCAAGTCACCGGCGTGGAGGGCGTGTTCTGCGCAGGGTCAACCACCCACAGGAGGTAGTCGACGACGAAGAACAGGCCGCTCGTGTTGCGGCCCGCGTAGTACTCCTGATTGTCGTTCATGTAGCCGACCTGGGCCTGCACCAGGCTTCGCTGGCGAGTCTGGCAGACGACGGTCTGCGCGGAACTGCGCGCCGCGCTCAGGGCCGGAAGGAGGATGCCGATCAGTAGCGCGATGATCGCGATCACGACGAGCAGCTCGATGAGCGTGAACGCGTGTCGGCGGATCCTGCGGCGTGTGTGCGGGCGGGGGGACATGCTCGGCTCCCACTGAGTTCAGGACTGGGGCAACTGGCGTGGTTTCGCGTCGGAGACACGGACCTCGAAGGTCTGCGGATTCACGGCGATCTGGTTGGCGTCGAGCCCTTCCCACATCTCCGGCTTGATCATGTCGCGCCATCGTGGGCGGATGAAGATCGCTCCGTCGACTTCCTGGTACGGGACGAGCGTGTCTTTGCCCGTGTCGGGGTTCTTCGCCGGAAGGAAGACAACCTTTCGGCCCGAGGTGTCGCCGACAAAGCGATCTCCGGTGACGACGTCGACGAGTTGGATGTTGCCGGCGGTGGTGACTTTTCCGCGGCCCATGGTGTACCACAGGCCGCCCGCCAGCGCGAGAACAGCGAGCACGAACAGGGCGAGTTGCCATTTCTTCATCTGGCCCATCGGGGTCGCGTTCTCCTCCCCCTCGTCGCGGGGGCAAGTATAAGCCTTACCGAGACGATTCGTGCGGCGATGCGCCGGTGGGCCTGTGCAGGTCGATCACGACGGGGTAGTGGTCGGAGGCGTATCCGGGAGGGGGCTCGGAGCGCCAGTCCTGGCCGTCCATGCGACCGATGGTTCCGAGGACGAAGCGGGACTGGCGGATGGCGAGGTCCGCCGCGGCGGGGTTCATGAGGATGTGGTCGATCCGGCGGCCGGATGCGTGGGAAATGGAGCGTGGGTCGGCCTGCGGGGCGTCGTCGAAGGCGTCGATGAATCCGGCGTCTCGGTAGGTTTCGAGGGGCGGTCCGGCGGAGACCTCGTTGAAGTCTCCGAGAACGAAGATGGGCCGGTTGGGGAGGGATTTCTCAAGATCCGACAGGATCTCCACGGCGCCGCGGGCTTCGGCCTCTCGCCAGTATCCGGCGGGCCTGCCGGACTTGTGATGGACGACAACGAGCGTGATCGTCGGGGCCTGGTCCGGCGGGCCGTCGTAGACGCCCGCGACCATCACGTCGACGCGGAGCGGGGAGCGATGGAAGACGATGGGCTCACCGGCGTGCCAGTTCTCGCTGTCGCCGTACTTGTCGGGATGGACACCGCCGAGGGGGCGGCGGACCCAGTTCTCGACGTGGGTGATGGGATAGCGGCTGAGGACGGCCTGCTCGATGCCGCGCTCATCGCCGGCGTCGATGGAGGCGAGGTGGGCGTAGCCCATGTCGGAGAGGTAGTGGTCGCGGAACTCGGCGAGCGCGTGCTCGTTCTCGATTTCCTGGAGGGCGATGATGTCGGCGTCGATGCGGTGGATGGCGCGGGCGAGGGCCTCGAGTCGCTCGGCGGCGACCGTCATGGTGGCGTCTTCCTGCTGTCCGGAGAGGGCGGGGTCGTCCACGTCGTCGAAGAGGTTCTCGACGTTGTAGGTGGCCAGGCGGATGGCACCGGGGGTGCGAGCCTTGGGCTCTTTCTGGCCGTATCGGATGAGGAAGTCGAGATCGCCGTCGTTCTGGGCCGCGACGGGGGGCGCGAGAAGGGCGAGAACGGCGAAGAGGAGGGTGAATGTGCGGGTCATGGAAAGGGTCCGAGTGGATCAGAGGGTATCTGGGCAGCGCTGGATCGCGGGGGAACGCCGGGCCGTGAGAATAGGATTGACCGGATCTTTGCGCTTGGTGAACGGGGAGCGTGGATGCGGCTGATTCTGGTGAATCCCCGGGGCTTCTGCGCGGGCGTGCGGATGGCCGTCGACGTGGTGGACCAGGTGCTGGACCTGCTGCCGGGCGAGACGATCCACGTGTTCCACGAGATCGTGCACAACCGGCACGTGGTGGGGCGGTTTCGGGATCGTGGCGTGCGGTTCGTGGAGGACCTGGACGAGGTGGCGCGCGGGGGCATCGTGGTGTTCAGCGCGCACGGCGTGAGCCCGGCGGTGCGCGAGCGGGCGCGGGAGCGCGGGCTGTTCACGATCGACGCGACGTGCCCGCTGGTGACCAAGGTGCACTCTGAGTGCGTTCGATATGCGCGGCAGGGGTACCAGATCCTGCTGATCGGGCACCGGGACCACCAGGAGGTGATCGGGACGATGGGCGAGGCGCCCGAGGCGGTGCGGGTGGTCGAGTCGGTGGAGGATGTGGCGAGGCTGGAGGTGCGGGATCCGGGGCGGCTGGTGTACCTGATGCAGACGACGCTCTCGACGGATGATGCGGGCGCGATCGTCGAGGCGCTGCGGGCGCGGTTCCCGGAGATCCACTCGCCGCCGAGCGATGACATCTGCTATGCGACGACGAATCGGCAGAGGGCGGTGCGGGAGGTGGCGCCGGAGTGCGACTGCGTGCTGGTGGTCGGGTCGCGGAACTCTTCGAATTCGGTGCGATTGACGGAGATCGCCGCGAACGCGGGGACGAGGGCGAGGCTGATCGATGACGCGGCGGATCTGGACTTCGGGTGGTTCGGTGGCGATGAGGCGGTGCTGGTGACGGCTGGGGCGTCGGCGCCGGAGGACCTGGTGGCGGGGGTGTGCCGGGCGCTGCTGGGGCGGTTCGGCGGGACGCTCGAGACGCGGGAGTTGGTGGATGAGTCGGTGGAGTTCAACCTGCCGGTGACGCTCAAGCGGATGATGCGCGAGCGGGGACGCGAGCCGATGAAGGTGCGTGTGGAGGCGCCGCGGGTTGGTGGGGCGGAGTATGGGGAGTAGGAGGGGTTGTGAGCGCGAAGGGAAGGCGATCTCGGAGCGACGCAGAGAGGATTAGCAGACGAGAAACACGGTAGGGGCGCCCGCATGTCCGAGATTCCCCGTTGTCCGAGATGTGGATTCACATACGCGATCGAAGAGCGAGAGGGCGTGATGGTCTGTAGGCACTGTGTCAGTACTCCTGACGACGGCTTCTACGGTGCGCCGAAGGCACGCCTAAGCGTAACGTCGACATGTATCTTGTTCAACACGGCGATAGAACGCCTTGGTAGCGTGTTGCATAAGCACGGCCAGTGTGATGCCCAGTTGGGGGAGGCAGATGCTAAAGGGAGCCTGGTATCGCTTCATTTGACGTTAGTAAATCACATTGAACATAGACGGCCTCTAGCGGCGCTCAGGGTGTTCATCGAGAGTCTTCTGTGGAGGTTGCATCATGCAAGACCAGAGGACAAGGCATCACAAACAACACATGATATCTACCTCACTTACGGCGATGGTGGCATAGTAAAGAATGAAGTTAGCGTATTGTGGGAGCAGTTCTGGGTCTTGCTTCGAATCCTCCCACGGATCGGCGAGTCTGACTTACTGGCAGAACTGTTTCTGCTTTGCTTCGAGAGGCAAGCGTGCACGTTTGATACCGCGAGGGAGGCAATTCCGGGCCTAGTATCATCGACCAGTGCTGAGGCGATTGAGGCAGCTGTGTCTGTCGTCGAAGAAGCGGAGCCTTTCGCAGATGAGGTTCGCGTGGGGCGGCTGAGGCTGCGTGAAATGGAGTTGAAGAGCGAAGAGCGGAGACTCGATAGTCTCTCTGGAGCGGAGTTTGAATCGATCGCTGCCCAAACATTCGAGAAGTTGGGATTCGGCGCAAAGCACTTGGGTGGGGCAGGAGATTATGGCGGCGACATCTTGCTTAACGCTGTGGACGGTACGAGAATTGTGGTCCAGTTGAAGCGACGAAGTGGACGTGTGAATCTTAAGGCCGTTCAAGAGGCTCACGGTGCAGTAGCGTATTATGGGGCTGATCTGGGCATTGTGATGTGTACTGGCGGGTTCTATCCAAGTGCGTCGTCGCTAGCTGCGCGCTGTGGCGTTGAACTCTGGGGCCGGTCGGAGATAACAGAGTTTCTTGGAGGGAGTATGAGATTCAGTGGAATAGCTCATCTTGCCAGGTAGTGAAGCGGAATGGCGGAGTTGAAGAGTGACCACATCTTCCAGCACACGCCCGAGAGTCTGCGGGCGTGGTTCGAGGCGCGCGGGCTGCCGGGGTATCGCAGCGCGCAGGTGCTCGAGTGGGTGTATCGAAAGGGGGTGGTCGATCCCGGGGCGATGACCAACCTGGGCACGCGGGATCGGGAGATGCTGCGCGAGGAGATGGCGTTCGGGTCTGGGGAGGTGATCGGGAGCCAGCGCGCGACGGATGGGACGCTCAAGCTGCTGGTGGAGTGGGCAGAAGGGGCGTCGCTCGCCGGGCGCGCCGCGGGGGATGAGGCGCGCGAGGGACGGGTCGATGGAGCGCGTGAAGGGGGAGTGGGCTTGCGGGTGGTCGGGGATTCCTCGCGCCAGACCGAGTGCGTGATGATCCCGAGCGAGGATGAGACCCGATCGAGGCGGACGGCGTGCATCTCGTCGCAGGTCGGGTGCCCGGTGGGGTGCCGGTTCTGCGCCTCGGGGCTGGGCGGGCTGGATGGGAACCTGAGCGCGGGGCGGATCGTCGAGCAGGTGTGGCTGCTGAATGAGATGCTCAGAAGGGAGCGAGGGAGCGACGAGGCGGAGGAGGGGGGCGCGGGCGTCACCAACGTCGTGTTCATGGGGATGGGTGAGCCGCTGGCCAACTTTCAGAGCGTGCTGCACGCGGTGCGGACGATCGCGGCGCCGTGGGGGATGGGGATCGGGGCGCGGCGGATCACGATCTCGACGGTGGGGATGCCGCGGGCGATCGAGAGGCTGGCCGAGCAGCTCGAGCTGCCGGTGACGCTGGCGCTGTCGCTGCACGCGCCCAACGATGCGCTGCGGCGCGAGCTGATCCCGTGGGCGGAGTACGCGACGATCGAGGAGCTGCTCGCGGCGTGTTCGCGGTGGTTCGAGAAGACAGGGCGGGAGATCACGCTGGAGTACATCCTGCTGGGCGGGGTGAATGACCGGGCGGAGCACGCGCGGGAGCTGGCGGGGCTGGCCCGGACGCTGCGGGCGAATGTGAACCTGATCCGGTACAACGAGGTGGCGGGGCTGCCGTTTGCGCGGCCTCGAACGCAGG
Source organism: Phycisphaeraceae bacterium (assembly GCA_020639195.1). Classification (GTDB taxonomy): domain Bacteria; phylum Planctomycetota; class Phycisphaerae; order Phycisphaerales; family UBA1924; genus JACKHB01. The sequence goes on from JACKHB010000003.1 coordinate 666,569, forward strand.
ACGTGCGTGATTTCCAGGGGATCCTGCGGCAGCGGGGGGTCAATGCGCACATCCGGGCGAGCCGGGGGCGGGATATCGCCGCGGCGTGCGGGCAGTTGAGGCACGAGGGGGTGGCGCAGAGGGGCGGGTAGCACGGCCGACTCGCTTGGGAAGGCCGGGGCACACGTCTTCATATCGTTGGGGCGTGGCGGATCCGCTGTTTGAGCTTGGCGGTGAGATACAGCGGTGCTACGGGGCCGATCGGGCGCGGCTTCGGCACCGGCTGCGGATGCTGCGCGCGCGGTTGCGCGAGGGCAAGCCCATCGAGCGGGGGCTGGAGGAGCTGCGCCTGGCGGTGATGGAGTCGACTGAGCGGCGCGAGCGGCGGGTGGCCCAGGCGCCGGAGGTGACGTACCCGCAGGACCTGCCGGTGGTGGCGCGAAGGGAGGAGATCCGCGAGGCGATCCGGCGGAACCGGGTGGTGGTGGTGTGCGGGGAGACGGGCTCGGGCAAGAGCACGCAGTTGCCCAAGATCGTGCTAGAGGCAGGGGGCGGGCGCGATGGGATGATCGCGCACACGCAGCCGCGGCGGATCGCGGCGCGGAGCATCGCGATGCGGCTGGCCGAGGAGTTGCGGTCGCCGGTGGGGCACGCGGTGGGGTACAAGGTGCGGTTTCAGGATCGCACGAGCCCGGACTGCTACGTGAAGGTGCTGACCGACGGCATGCTGCTGGCCGAGACGCAGGGGGACCGGGAGCTTCGGCAGTATGACACGATCATCATCGATGAGGCGCACGAGCGGTCGCTGAATATCGACTTCCTGCTTGGGTACCTGGCGCAGGTGCTGGAGCGGCGGGGGGACCTGCGGCTGATCGTCACGAGCGCGACGATCGACCCGGAGCGCTTCAGCCGGCACTTCGGGGGTGCGCCGATCATCAGCGTGTCGGGCCGGACGTACCCGGTGGAGGTGCGGTATCGGCCGCCGGACTCGGCGATCGAGGATGAGCGCGAGCGGACGCAGAAGGCGATCCTGCGTGCGATCGATGAGCTGGCCGAGCACGGCGAGGGGGACGTGCTGGTGTTCCTGCCGGGCGAGCGGGAGATTCGCGAGGCGGCCGAGGCGCTGCGCAAGCATCATCCCAAGGGGACGCAGGTGCTGCCGCTGTTCGCGCGGCTGAGCGCCGAGGAGCAACAGCGGATCTTCGAGACGCACCGGGATCGGCGGGTGATTCTGGCGACCAACGTGGCCGAAATGAGCCTGACGGTGCCGGGGATTCGGTACGTGGTGGATACGGGCACGGCGAGGATCGGCCGGTACAGCCACCGGACGAAGGTGCAGCGGCTGGAGGTGGAGCCGATCAGCCGGGCGAGCGCGGATCAGCGCAAGGGTCGGTGCGGGCGGATCGGGCCGGGCGTGTGCGTCAGGCTGTACGGCGAGGATGAGTTCGACAAGCGGGACGAGTTCACGCAGCCGGAGATCCTGCGGTCGAACCTGGCGGGCGTGATCCTGCGGATGAAGTCGCTGCACCTGGGGCGGGTGGAGAAGTTCCCGTTCGTGGAGGCGCCCGATGCGCGGATGATCCGCGAGGGGTACCGCACGCTACACGAGCTTGGCGCGGTGACGGAGGAGGGGGAGCTGACGGCGCTGGGGCAGCGGCTGGCGCGGCTGCCGATCGATCCGCGGATCGGGCGGATGGTGCTGGCGTCGGATGAGGCGGGGTGCATGGCGGAAGTGCTGGTGATCGCGTCGGCGCTGTCGGTGCAGGATCCGCGGGAGCGACCGGCGCTCAAACGCGATGAGGCGGATGCGGCGCACAGCGTGTTCGAGGACGAGCATTCGGATTTTCTGACGCTGATCAATCTGTGGCGGGCGTACCACGAGCGGGGGAGGCACCTGTCGCAGCGGAAGCTGGGGGCGTGGTGCCGCGAGCATTTTCTGTCGGCGGCGCGGATGCGCGAGTGGCACGATGTGCATGCGCAGCTCCGCGAGCTGTCGGGGCAGATGGGCCTGCACGCGTCGGGGGATGAGGCGGATGCGGAGGCGGTGCACCGGGCGCTGCTGAGCGGGCTGATCTCGAACATCGGGACGCTGGCGGAGGGTTCTGAGTATGCGGGGGCGCACGGGACGCGGTTCCATCTGTTTCCCGGGTCGGTGCTGTTCGAATCGCGGCCGCGATGGGTGATGTGCGCGGAGCTCGTGCGGACGACGCGTCTGTACGCGCGGACGGTGGCGCCGATCAAGCCGCAATGGGTCGAGCCGTACGCGGGGCACCTGATCACGCGCAAGTATGGGCCGGCGCGGTGGGACAATCGTCGCGCACGGGTCGTGGCCGATGAGAGCGTGTCGCTGTATGGGCTGGAGCTGATCCCTCACCGGGAGGTGGCGTACGGGGCGATCGATCCGGTGGTGTCTCGCGAGGTGTTCATCCATCACGCGCTGGTGGAGGGAGAGCTGCGGACGCGCGGGGCGTTTGTCAAGCACAACCAGCGGTTGATCGAGGGCATCACGAGGATGGAGGAGCGGCTGCGCCGGAGAGATCTGCTGGCGGACAACGCGGCGCGATTCGCGTTCTTCGATCGGATCGTTCCGCAGGGGGTGTATTCGGGGGAGGCATTCGAGGCGTGGCGGCGGACGGCCGAGCGAGCGGATCCAGAGATTCTGTTCATGGGCGAGGAGGACCTGCTGGCGCATCGGCCGGCGCCCGAGCAGCTCGAGCAGTTCCCCCGGTCGATGCGGGTCAATGGATCGACGCTGTCGCTGTCGTACCGCTTCGAGCCCGGGGCTCCCGACGACGGTGTGACGATCACGGTGCCGGCCGAGGCGCTGTCGTCGATCGAGGAGCGGGATGTGGATTGGGGCGTGCCGGGGCTGGTGCGCGACAAGGCCGTCGAACTGGTCAAGACGCTGCCGAAGGAGTACCGGCGGCAGATCGGGCCGGGCCCGCAGTTCGTCGATGAGTTCCTGGCGTCGGAGCCGGCCCGCCACGTGCCGCTGGCGCGGGCGATGTCGGAGTTTCTGGTGCGCAAGACCGGCACGCTGATTCCCGAGCACATCTGGGCGGAATCGCGCGTGGCCGAGCACCTGCGTCCGATGTACCGCGTGGTGGACGATGGGGGCCGGGTGCTGGCGACCGGGCGCGAGATCAAGCGCCTGCGGGCGGATCTGGTGGGCACGCTGCGCGAGCGCGCGGGGATCGTGCGCAGCCCCGCGCACGAGGCGGATGGGCTGAAGGCGTGGACCGTGGGGGACCTGCCCGAGTCGGTCGGGCTTGAGCGAGGCGGCGTGCGGGTGACGGCGTTCCCGGCGATGATCGATCGGGGCGACGGGGTCGATGTTCGACTGTTTGATGATCCGGCTCGTGCGGCGCAGGAGCAGCGCCGGGGCGTGCTCAGGCTGCTGCGACTGTCCACACGGGACGACGTGGAGCGATTGACGCGTCGTCTTCCCGACCTGGATCGCGCGGGACTTCTGTACGCCGCGGTCGGGCCAGCCACGGACATTCGTGAGGACGTGATCCTTGCGGCGCTGGACGAGGCGGTGATCGGCAGGGATGTGCCGCGCACGCGTGCGGCGTTTGACGCGGCGGTCGAGCGGGTGTGGGGGAGTTTCCCCGCGGCGTGTGCCGAGGTGTGCCGCGTTGTTTCGGCGGTGCTTGCGGAGCGACAGTGGCTTGTGCTGGAATTGGAGCACGATCGCCCCGCGGCGTGGCAGGCGGCGATCGGGGACCTGCGGTCGCAGTTGTCAAGGTTGATGCCGGCGCGATTTGCCTCCGGGCGAAGCCTGCCAGCGCTGCGTGACGTCTTGCGGTATCTACGGGCGATGCGGGTCCGGGTCGAGCGATTGGCGCGGGGTGGGTTTGATCGAGATGGACGGGCGCTGGCGGAGGTGGCGAGGTGCGAGCGGGCATTGCACGAGGTGGCGACGCGGGGCAGCGCTCCGGCCTTTGCCCGGGACATTGAGGAAGTTCGCCGATGGATTGATGAGTTGCGCGTCGGGTTGTTCGCCCAGGACCTGGGAACGGCGGGGCCCGTGTCGGCCAAGCGAGTGCTGCAGATGGTTGATGCGCTGGCGAAGCGCGTTCCGGCCTGAGAAGAACAGCCCGCCGGATCCGCGAGGAGCCGGCGGGCCGATCACGAGAAGTCTGCGCGGCCCTCTCGTTCTGGAGATTCGCCCCGCGGAGACTTGAGACACCCTACTGGGTCCGGTGTCGCCCGACCATCGGGCGTCTTCCTCATTTTGCGTTTCCGTAGGCCCTGCGTGTACATTCCGGGAGTGGGCTGCGAGGACCGGGACGGATGGCGAATCGGGATCGAGCTGATTCGGGACGGATTCGCGAGCGGGCGCTCGGCCGGCGGATGTGGCTGTGCGTGCTTCTGGGCGCGCTGATCGCGTGCTTTGGATCGCTGTGGTGGACGGTCGGGACGGTGCCCGACCCGGTGAGCGGCGTGCGGGTTTCGCGCTTTGAGCGCGGCGCAACGTCGGAGGCCAGGCTTGCTCCGTTCTCGCATCGAGCTGACACGGAGACACCGCCGTCGGGGAGCGGGCGCGTTCGGGCCGGCGGCTGGTGGCACTTCGCGCTGGGCACCGACAAGCTCGGGCGGAGCGTGCTGGTGCGCCTGCTGCTGGGGGGCGCCGTGTCGCTGGGGGTGGGGATCGGGGCTGCGCTGATGGCGGTGGTCATTGGCACGGTGTACGGAGCCGTCGCGGGATACGCGGGAGGGCGGCTGGATTCGGTGATGATGCGTGTCGTGGATGTGATCTACGGCTTGCCGACCGTGCTTCTGGTCGTGCTGCTGGCCGTCGCCAGCGAAGCGTGGATCGACGAGTTTGTCTCTCGCGCCAAGGCGAGAGACGGATGGATTCAGAGGCAGGCACAGCGAGAACTGCGGGCGGAAGGGATCAGAGGCGAGCCGGACGCGGAGGAGGCGCTGGCGCTTCGCCCGGAGATGCTCGAGCGATGGGAGGCCGAGGCCCGGGCAGCTTTGCCGGAGCGCATGCTGAGCCCCTGGGAGCGTCGGCTGTTCGACCTGGGGACGCTCGCCGCGGCGATCGCCGGGGTGAGCTGGTTGACGATGGCCCGGGTCATTCGCGGCCAAGTGCTGAGCCTGAAGCGACGTCCGTTCGTCGAGGCGGCGCGGGCGGTCGGGCTGCCGACGAGAACGATCATGAGGCGGCATCTGCTGCCAAACCTGATGGGCCCGATCGTGGTGTATGCAACGCTCACCGTGCCGCAGGCCATTCTGCAGGAGTCGTTCCTGAGCTTCCTTGGAATCGGAGTTCGGGCGCCGATGCCCAGTTGGGGAACGATGGCCGCCGAGGGGCTCAGCGAGGTGAACATGCACGGCTCGGACTGGTGGCTGCTCGTGTTTCCGTGCGCAGCGCTTGCCGGGACGCTCTTGGCGCTGAACTTCGTGGGAGAGGGACTGCTGCATCGCAAGGACCCGACGCGCCGCGGCACGTAGCGAGAATGTCGAATTCGGGCCGATAGAGTCGGCATCGGCGTCGGGCGATGCCGGTGTGGAGAGCGCATGCGGGCGGTGCTGCTGCTGGACCTGAAGTTCGCCGAGCGAGAGCGGAAGATGCTCGAGCGGGTGGAGATCGGGCTGGCCGACGACGGCGTGAGCATCATCCACGCGATTCCCGAGACGCTGGGGGATCACGCCGAGTCGGGCCTGTTCGGACGCGCCGTCACGTATCCGGCGGACGAGGTGGCGATCACCCGCGGCCGACGGGTGCGCAAGTTTGCGGCGTCGATTCGATCTGTGCTCGGGGCGGTCGGCGACGGGCGCGCAGCGGACGTGGTGCACGTGTGGGGCGGGCAGTTGTGGCCGTTCGCGCAGCGGCTGAGCCTTGAGCTTGGCTCGGCGCTCGCGCTGGAGGTGTGGCGGGCCGGGCTTGCCGCGAAGGCGGAATCATGGCTCGATCGGCGAACGGGGGCGGGAACACCGGTGTTCTTCGCCCCTGATGAGGCGATCGCCTCTGCGCTCGGAGAGCGGGGGCTTGGCGCTTCGACGCGGCTGGTGCCCTGGGGCGTTCACGCCGCGAAGGCGCCTCGTGAGATCCTGCGGGAGCAGAGCCCGGTGAGCGTCGTGATCGTGGGGAGTGGGCGCGACGCTCTGGCGCTGCGAGGCGCGCTCGGAGGGCTGCGATCGGCGCTGGATCGGGGTGTGGGGCTCGTGGTGTTCCTCGACGCGGAGGCGGCTCGACGGGCGCAGTTATGGAAGCAGATCCGGCGGCTGAAGCTCACGGGGGTGGTTTCGCTCATCGAGGGCATGGAGGCGCACCGTGAGTTGCTGATGCAGGCCGACGTGCTGATGGCGCCCGAGGCGCGGCACGAGCAGCGGTCGATCGTGCTCGACGCGATGGGTGCGGGGATGCTGGTCATCGCCGGGGAGGATCCTCTCAACGGCGCATTGCGGGATTCTCGGACGGTCAGGGTCGTGCGCCGTCCGCACCGGCTGGACTGGGAGGGCGTGCTCGTGGATGCGCTCGAAAAGCGTGAGGCATCGCGGGAGATCGCGCGAACGGCCTGGGACTGGGTCCGTGAACGCAGGCGGGTCAGCGGGCAGATCAGCGCGATCCTGGACACGTACGACTGGATGACCTCCAAGGACGCGCTTCCGTTCGCCGGTGCGCAGGCGGAGCGGGCGTAGTCGGGACGTCCCAGAAGAGCGCGCGAGCGACAGAATCGGCGTGATCGCAACGAACGTCCTGCGAATCGGCTGGATTCGTTGGAGTCCTGGCGCACGCTTGCGGTAGCATCTGCACGAGGCAGAGAAAGAGAGGGCGTCGATGGGCACGGCCATGCTGGCGATCGTGGCGGCTGCGATTTCGCAGCCGGTATACCTGGGGTATGAGCAGGCGTCGGATCGTTCGCTCGCCACGCCGCCCCCGTATGTGACGGCGCGCGCCATGAACTGGGCGTACGTCGAGCAGGTGGGCAGGGAGTGGACGCCGCGCGTCGTTCGCGGGGGCGTGATCGATTCCGCGTTTCCCTGGGGGGTGCCGGGTCCGGCGGCGTACGGGGCCGAGGAGCGCGACTTCCGGCTGTACTACGCCCGGATCGGTAATGTGGTGGTGAGCGCGAGCCCGTGGATCAGAGTGCACGGCGAGGGGACGCTGGCCCGCACGGAGCGGGCTCGCAAGGACTGGCTCCGCGAGCAAGGGTACACGGGCGGCACGCGGGTGTTCCGGGCGCTTCGCCCGGTGTCCGGGCGCAACGCGTCGGATGCGGGCGACTGGCGCGATGAGTTCCGCAACTCCATCCAGATTCCCGTGCCCGTGCGCGAGCGGCCGCGGTTTGAGGTGCGGGTCGAGCCGCGCGGCGACGTGCGATTTCGGCTGGCGAGCATCGATGGCGCGCACGTCGTGACCTGGCGGGGCGAGCAGGTCGCCGACGCGCAGTAGAGGCGAGCGCACATCGGGCAACGGGCGTTCCAGATCCGCCGGGCGGGGCTCGCCCTCCCGGCGGTTCCGTACCATGGCGGCATGGACCGGCTGCCGTTTGATCCGACGAAGATGCAAGCCGCGAGAACGGCGCGAGCGCAATCCGGGGACCTGATCTCGGTTTCGACGCTGGCGACACGGATCGAAGGCGCGCTCCGGAGCGGTCTCGAATCGCCGTTGTCGGTCGTGGGGCAGGTCTCGGGCTTCCGCGAGCGCACGCACTGGTACTTCGATCTCAAGGACGAGCGGGCGGTGGTCAATTGCGTTGTGTTCGCGTCGAACGCTCGGCGCGCCGGCTTCGTGCCGCGGGATGGGATGGAGGTGGTGCTGCGGGGTCGCGTGGAGCTGTACGCACCGTCGGGCAAGCTGTCGCTGATCGCCGACCGGGCGCGTCCGGTTGGAGAGGGAGCTCTGGAGATCGCGTACCGGCGGCTGTGCGAGGAGATCCGCCAGCTTGGCTGGTTCGACGAGGTGCGAAAGCGCGCGATTCCGACGTTCCCTCAACGCGTGGCCATCATCACGAGCGAGAGTGGCGCCGCGTTGCACGATGTGCTCGAGACGGCTCGCCAGCGGTGCCCGGCGGTGGGGTTTCTGATCGCGGATGTGCGGGTGCAGGGGGAGGGGGCGGCGGGCGAGATCGCGACGATGATCCAGCGGGTCGGGGCGAACGCCAAACGCTTGGGGCTTGACGCCGTGCTGGTGACGCGGGGCGGTGGCTCGCGCGAGGATCTCTGGGCGTTCAATGAGCGGCTCGTGGCGGAAGCGATCGTGCGTTGTCCAGTGCCGGTGGTCGCGGCGATTGGGCACGAGACGGACACGACGATCGCGGAGCTCGTCGCGGATCGGCGGGCGGCGACGCCGACGCAGGCGGCGATGTTGCTCGTGCCAGATGGGCTCGCGCTCGCGCGGCAGGTGGAGAGCCAGTGGCGACGCCTTGGCGGCATCGTCGATCGGGGCGTCTCGCGCGCGGCCATCGCCGTGGGCAAGGCGGCGAGATCCCGGGTCCTGAGCCACCCGGGCTCGCTGACTCGCGATGCCCGGCAGCGGCTGAGAGAGCAGGTGCGCCGGCTTGCGCTGGCCGGGCGGGTGGCGGTGGTGCGGAGCGCGGCGAGAATCGATCGCGTCCAGCGGAGACTCGAGAGGCACCGTCCCACGGCCGTTCGCGCGCGGCTGCTGGAACGAGTGGCCGCCGCGGAATGGCGGATGCGGCACGCCATCGGCAGACGCCTGGAGGTGGACATCGAGCGAATCTCGATGGACCTGCGCCGGGTGACGGCGCGCGTGGTCATCGACGGGCTGCGGCGGCTGGAGAGTGCGGAGCGGGAATTGGAGGCGGTGGGGCCGCGGAGCGTGCTTCGGCGGGGATACTCGTACACCACGCTCGAAGGCGGGACGCTGGTGCGTTCGGCGGCGCAGGTGTCCGGAGGCGAGGTACTCCTGACCATCGTGCGTGATGGAGAGATTCGGTCGCGGGTGGAGGGCACGCTTTCCGCTCGTCCAAGTGCCTCGGCAGGGGCCGAGCCGGCTCCTGCGAAGCGCCCGCGCCGGACGGGACGGGGCGACGCGGGCCAAATGGACCTCTTCTCGCGCTGACGCTACCTTGTGCCCGTGGCCAAGAAGCCCGCCAACAAGGATGCGACCGGGCTCTCCTTCGAGGACGCCCTGAGCGAGGTTGAGTCGATCATCGATCGCATCGAGCGGGGCGAGGTCGGGCTGGAGGCTTCGATTGGTGAGTTTGAGAGGGGCTCGCGACTGGTCAAACGCTGCCGGGAAATCCTGGGCGAGGCCGAGCAGAGGGTCCGTCGGCTCAGCGAGGAATTGGCCGAAGCCGAGGGACCCTCGGAGTCGAGCCCGGACGACTGAGTGGCGGTCGGCAAGGGAGCACGGATGCGTCCTGAGAGTCTGAGCGATCCCGGCGTCGGCCACTCGGAGGACGGACCGTGACGCTTGGGCTCCTGTCGTATCAGTGGCTGCAACTCGGCGCGGAGCTGTTCAAGCTGGCGTTCGTGTTCTGGCTCGGTGCGTGCGTGGGCTCGCTCACCAACGTGCTCGTGTATCGGCTGCCGCGAGGACTCAACGTCGTGCTGCCGTCTTCACGGTGCCCGAAGTGCGGCACGAGGCTGGCGTGGCGGGACAACATCCCGATACTGGGGTGGATCGCCCTTCGTGGGAGATGCCGGTACTGCAAGCTGCGGATCTCGCCTGAGTACCCGATCGTCGAGTTGATCGTCGCGCTGTTGTTTGCCGGGGTGTTCTTCCTGTTTTACACGCTCGACGGGCTGCAGAACATCGGACTGTCAACGACGTTCCTGGGGGTGGACTGGCTTTCGGTGCGCCCGGAGTGGGCGGGCGTCGGGCGCGGGCTGGAGCACAGTTGGCCGATGCTCGTGGTACTACTGTGCCTGCTCGGTGCACTCGTGGCGATCACGCTGATCGACGCCAAGACCTTCACCATCCCGCTGGTGCTGACTTGGGTTCCGGCGGCGGTCGCGGTTGTTGGGATTCCGCTGTGGGCATGGTGGATCCAGCGGTTGCTCGCGGCCCATCCGAACTGGACGGCATTCCGCTGGGCGGACGGGTGGAGCTTTGCGATCGCCTCGCCGGGGCCCACGGGATGGCGAACCGTCGGTGCGAGCATCGGCGCGGTGGTCGGCCTGGGTGTCGGGCTCGTGCTGCTCAGGCTCGGCCTGATCGGCCGGAGCTTTGCGGACTATGAGCAGTGGGAGGCGGAGGCGATCAAGGCGGATTCGGAGGAGGCGTCTCAAGGGGCGAGCCCCGAGCCTGGCGAATCCGACCCGCCCGGCGCGCCGCAAGACGACGAGAACGGACGGAAGTTGACTGCGACCGGCACCGAGCGTCCGGCCGGTTCCGAATCGGATTCGAGGTTGGGGAGCGGTGGATTCTGGCGGGCCGGTCTGCACGTCACCGCCTTGACGCTTCTCTGCGGGCTGGTGGGAGCGGGCATCGGCGCGTTGACTGGTCGGGGCTTGCCGGGCGTTCTGATCGGACTGTTGGCGGGGCCGATCGTTGCCGGACTCGCTCTGCCGTCGGTCCGGTCCGCGCGGGCGGCCAAGAGAGCGACGGCTGAGGCGGGCGGAGAATCGAGTGACGCCGCGACGATGTGGATCCAGTATCCGCACGCGAGGCGCGAGATGGTGCGGGAACTGGCGTTCCTGGCGCCGTGCGCGGTACTGGGATGGATCGGCGCGTGGCTGGCCTATCGGCTCGCCGGGCCGTGGACCCCAGCCGACCCGTTCACCGGGGACTCAATCCCTGCTGCGTTCGTCCCGCTGTGGCTCGATGCCCTTTCGGGTGTGCTGCTGGGGTACCTGGTGGGGGGTGGGGTGGTCTGGGCGGTGCGGATTCTGGGATCCGTCGCCTTTGGCAAGGAAGCCATGGGACTGGGAGACGTGCACCTCATGGCCGCGGTAGGGGCATGTCTCGGGTGGATCGACCCTTTCCTGGCTTTCTTTCTGGCGGCGTTCGTGGCGTTGTATCTCGAGTTGGTCGGCCGGAGTCTGTTGGGAGGATTTCGCAGGGCCATGCCCTTTGGGCCCTCGCTGGCCATTGCAACGCTGCTGGTCGTTCTGTGCAAGCCGGGGATCGAATCCGCGCTGACGGCGTGGCTGCATCGCCCAATGGACTTGCCCTGACGCCAACCGGGGAATCTGCTACATTTCCACTGCCGGCGGAGTCCGGTGGGCGCGTGCCCTGAGCATTGGAGGCACATCGGATGAGCAGTACATTCGGACGTCGTGGTTTGGTTGGCATCGTCGGCATCGCGCTGGGGGCGATCGCGCTGGGCGGATGCGGGTCATCGAGCAAGAAGTACGACATGGCGGTGGCGGAGAATGAAGAACTCCGCCAGCGGGTCGTCGCGTTGCAGGCCGCAAAAGAGACCAGCGACGACCGGCTCGAACAACTGATGCGAGAGAACGAAGAACTGGCGGGAGCGTTGGACAGCTCGAGCTCGCGTCCCTCTTCAGCGTCCGGATCGGACTCGTACGGCGATCTCCCGGCCGGGGTGACGATCGGATCCCGCGGCGGTGACGTTGTGCTCACTGTGGCTGGCGACGTGCTGTTTGATTCCGGCAAGGCGACGCTCAAGGAGACCGCCAAGCGCGATGTGGCGCGAATCGCCCGCATTCTGCAGCAGCGTCATCCGACCAGTGTCATTCGTGTCGAGGGCTACACCGATGGCGACCCTATCCGCAAGAGCGGGTGGAAGAGCAACGAGCACCTGAGCGCGGAGCGGGCGCTGGCTGTGGAAGAGGAACTCGTGCGATCGGGAGTGGACAACGCGCGGATCTACTCCGCGGCGTTTGGCCCGGCGAATCAGCGCGGTTCGAAGCAGGAGAGCCGGCGCGTGGAGATCGTCGTGCTCGCGCCGGGCGGATGATCGGAGCTCACTCGTATCGGTTATACGGCGAAGTACCGCGCCTGCGGGTGGTGTGCGATGAGCGCGCTCGTGGACTGCTCCGGATCGATCTGCCAGTTCTCCGTCAACGTGCAGCCGATCCGCCTTGGATCAAGCAATCTGAACAGCGCCTCCTGGTCTGAGAGGGCCGGGCACGCGGGATAGCCGAAGCTGTACCGGCTGCCTCGATAGCGCTGCGCGAACAGATCGCGGATCTTGGGGCTGTCGTCGGCGGCGATGCCAAGTTCCTGGCGCATGCGCTTGTGCCAGAGCTCGGCGAGTCCCTCGGCGGCCTCGACGCCCAGGCCGTGCATATACAGGTACTCCGTGTACTCGTTGCGCTCGAAGAGATCTCGCGCGACGTCGCTCACACGCGAGCCCATCGTCACGCAGTGGAAGCCGATCACGTCGGGCCGGCCCGCCGAGCGAGGCAGGAAGAAGTCCGACAGGCACAGCCGCCGCTTTCCCTGCTGGCGCGGGAAGCTGAAGCGGGCGATCTCCGGGAGTACATCGGGCGTCAGTCCGGGCAGCGCTTCAGCATCGGGCGTTGTCCCCGGGTCGTAGATGATCAGGTCGTCGCCGTCGGAGTTGCATGCGAAGTACCCGTAGACGACCGCCGGGCGCAGGATCCGATCCTCGCGGCAGCGGGCCTTGAGCCGCTCAAAGATCGGCTCGACCTCTTCCTCGACGAATCTTGCGTACTGCTCGTCCGTGCGGGCGCCCTTCCGAAACTGCCACTGGCCCCGAAAGAGCGCGACGGTGTTGATGAACGGAAAGATCTCGTCGAGATCAAGGGATTCAACGACGCGCGAGCCAAGGAAGGGGGGCGTGGGGATGTCCGGCGCGGGCTCGAGCGACGAGCCGTCGCCATCGGCGACGGCGACCGACTCGCCCGAGTCCAGGGCGTCGGCCCGCCGGGCCCGCCGCGCGCGAGACTCGGCGATGGTCGCCTCGGCCTGAGTGCGCTTGGCGAGGCGCTGCTCGATCTCGCTGGAAATCTCGGCGCCGCGCCCCTGCATCAGCGCATCCATGATCCGCAGGCCGTCGAACGCGTCCTTCCCGTAGTACAGCGAGCCCCGGTACGTGCTTCGCAGGTGCCCCTCGGCGTAGTGGCGCGTCAGCGCCGCCCCCCCGAGCAGGATCGGGACCCTCAGCTCGTGCTTGTTGAGTTCGCGGAGGTTCTCCTCCATGACATTCACGCTCTTGACCAGCAGCCCGGACATGCCGATCGCGTCGGCCTTCGTGTCCTTCCACTTCTCGAGGATGGCCGAGAGGGGCTGCTTGATGCCGATGTTGTGGACCGTGTAGCCGTTGTTGGAGAGGATGATGTCGACCAGGTTTTTGCCGATGTCGTGCACGTCGCCCTTGACCGTGGCCAGCACGATCGAGCCGCGCGTCTGGCCCTCGGCCTTCTCCATGAGCGGCTCGAGCCTCGCGACGGCCATCTTCATGACCTCGGCGGACTGGAGCACGAACGGCAGCTGCATCTGGCCCGAGCCGAAGAGCTCGCCGACGGTCTTCATCCCGTCGAGCAGGTGGTCGTTGATGATCTCCGCGGCGTACGCCCGCATCGCCTCGTCGAGGGCGTCGGTCAGGCCTGCTTCTCGCCGTCGATGATGTGGCGCCAGAGCCGCTCCTCGATGGTCTTCGGCGTGTCGTCCTGCGCGGCGCTCGCGGCCGACGTGGCGTCCTTGAACAGATCGATGAATGCCTGCAGCGGGTCGAAGGACTCGTCCGAAACTCCCGCGGGCAGGCCAGTGCCGCCGGCGGACTCGGCCCGCCGGTCGTAGATCAGGTTGATCGCGGCGTCCCACTGATCATCGGCGATCTTCGGGCGCGGCAGGATCTTGCTGGCGTGAACGATCGCGCTGGTCAGGCCAGCCTCGACCAGCTCGTGCATGAACACGCTGTTCAGGACAATCCGGGCCGCGGGCTTGAGGCCAAAGCTGACATTCGAGAGGCCCACGGTGGTCTGGCAGTTGGGCAGCTCTCGGGCGATCGCCCGCACGCCGTCGATGGTCTCGAGCGCGCTGCGCCGATCGCTGTCAAGCCCGGTGGACACCGGCAAGACGAGTGGATCGAAGAACAGGTCCGCCTCGTGAAGGCCGTGGACCCTCGTCGCACGCTGGTGTGCGCGCTGGGCGATCGAGAGCTTGCGATCGGCCGTGCGGGCCATCGCGGCATCCTTGTCCTCATCGATCGAGCCGATGACCAGGGCCGCGCCAAACCGCTTCGCGAGCCCGCACAGGGCGTCGAACTTCTCCTCGCCGTCCTCGAAGTTGGCGCTGTTGATGATGCACTTGCCCGGCGCGGACTTCAGCGCGGCCTCGATCGTGGCGGGCTGGGTCGAGTCGATCATCAGCGGCGCGTTGACCTGGCGGGCGACGCGGTGGGCGATCTCCGCGGCGTCCCTGGCGCCGTTCCGCCCGGCGTAGTCCACGTTCAGGTCCAGCACGTGCGAGCCGTCGCGGATCTGCTCGCGCGCGAGGCTGATCATCGAGTCGAGGTCGTGCTGCTCGAGCAGTTGCTTGAACTTGCGCGAGCCCGAGGCGTTGAGCCGCTCGCCGATCAGGAGGATCGAGGCGTCCTGGCGGTACTCCACGGGCTCATAGAGGGACGTGCAGGCCGGGGCGGCGGGAGCCTTGTCGGCCCTGCGCAGCGGGCCGGCGTGGCCGGCGGAATCCAGCGCCCGGACCAGGGCGCGGATGTGGTCGGGAGTGGTGCCGCAGCAGCCGCCGACGAGGTTGATTCCGCCTCGCTCGATGAATTTGACCATGGCCTCGGCGAAGGGCTCGGGGCGGAGCGGGAAGTGAGCCCGGCCGTCCAGCAGCGCCGGAAGGCCGGCGTTGGGCATGACGGAGATCGCTCGCGGCCACGTGCGCGAGAGCGTCCGGATGTGCTCGGCCATCTCGGTCGGGCCGGTCGCGCAGTTGAGCCCGAGCGAGGCGATCGGGAACGCGCTCAGTGCCGCGATCGCGCCCCTCAATACTGGTGCCAGGGCATCGTGCCAGTGGTCTGTGGTGACCGAGGCCAGGATGGGCGTCTTCAGGAGCTCAGTTGCGTTCTTCCAGGGCGGCGTCGGGCAGGCGTTGATGACGCAGCGGACTTGGAGGGAGGTCTTGGCGGAGTCTCGATGGGCAGGCATCGGCACGCCGTCAGCGGCGAGCCGCGGGCGAGTTCGCGATAGCTCTCGCGTGCATCGCGTCCCGATCGATCTGGCCGAGGGTGATGAGCTTGGTGCCGGGCCCGAGCGAGCCGATGGCGAAGCGAGGACGGTCGGGGGTGGCGTGGCGATCGGCCGCGGCGCGGGCGAGCTCTGCGGCCTTCTTGGCGAGTTCGCGGGCGCGGGACTCGAGGTCGAACTCGCGGAGGACGTGGGCTGCGCCGCCGAACGTGTCGGTCTCAACGCAGTCGGCGCCGGCCTCAAAGTACGACTCGTGGATGGCCTGGATGACTTCGGGGCGAGAGTGGACGAGGATCTCTGGGCAGTTCTCGCAGCCGAGATAGTCCTTCTCAAGGTCTAGATCCTGGGCGTGGATGGCGGTGCCCATGGCGCCATCGCAAACGAGGAGGCTTGATTGGAGATTCTTGAGGAATGTGGGCATGGTCCGTCCCTGGAGAGGGACGGTACGCGGGACGATTTGATCAATCCATCCGGATTAACGGATGAAGTCTTACTTCCGTTGGAATGGGAAAGGCCCGATCGCCTTGCGGGCGTGCTCTTCGATTTCCTGCGGGGTCAGCACCCGATCGTAGAGCGCCAACTCGTCGAGCGCCCCGGTGAAGTAGCGACTGCCGGGGAAGTCGCGTCCGGCATTGACCCGAAACCGCGTTGACGTGACGTTGATGCTGCCCGCCGGCAGGAACCCCGGAGACAGGTCGAAGTCCTGCTCGACCGGGACGGGGGTTCCATTGACGTACAGGCTGGTGCCGTTGAGGCTGTCGTTGCCGCCAACGCGGGTCCAGACGACGTGGAGCCAGCGGTTGGTGGGCACGGTATTCACCGTGCGCGCTCCTGCGTTGTAAAACCCGGCGTAGAGACGGTCGTTCCGGGCGTTCTGAATGCCGAAGTAGACCTCCCGACCGGTGCCGCCCTCTCCCCAGTGCAGGAACGGGCCCCAAAAATGCGCCGAGCCGCCGGCGGAGAGCCGCACCAGCGTCTCGATCGTCATCGTCGGATTGCCGGTCAGTGGCGAGGATCCGAGGGATTCGAGATACCCGAGTTCGTTGAATCCCATGGCCGTGTCGCTGAACCCGGTCCCGACATCGCGCTCGACGGTGCCGAATGCGATGGCGTCATACCCAGCGCCGAGAGTTCCGTGATTCTGGACAGGGCCGGATGATTCGTTGAACTGGTACCAAAGGATCGGGGCATGCGATTGGATGGCGTGGTGCAAACCGGGCGGAGCGGCGCAGGACTGATTGGCAAGAATGAGCACGGACGCCGCGAGAAAGCACCGGATCATCTGGGCACACTCCTCCCAGCGGCATGTGCGACCCATAACAAGAGGCCGCCGTCGCCGGTGGTCCGAGAATATGGAGCACTGGGGCTGCTTGCAAGAGAAAACCCGCGGCCCAGGAGAGTTGCCGCTTCGTCCAATGGGCGGACAGCACCGGCGGACCGCCGACGCCGCACGCAGGTGCGGCATTCGGCCGGGCCGAGACTACTTCTTCTTCTTGCCCTTGAAGTAGTCGCCCTGGAACTTGCGCTGGAACTTCTCGACGCGGCCGGCGGCGTCGACGAAGGTGCGCTTCCCGGTGAAGAAGGGGTGGGAGCCGGACCAGACCTCGACGTGCATCTCGGGGACGGTGGCGCCGACCTCCATGACGACCTCGCCGTTGTGGTAGACCTTGCATTTCTGGTACGTGGGGTGGGTGTTCTTCTTCATGATGGCGGGTCTCGCAGGGGTTCCAAGCTCCCCGACAAGGATTCGAACCTTGAACCTAGCGGTTAACAGCCGCTCGCTCTACCATTGAGCTATCGGGGATCCGACCCCGGGAAGGGCCTGTTCGGGCTCTTTCGGGCCAAAAGGCTAGCGGCATGAGCGCGCGGGTCAAGATGCGGAATTGCAGAGGTCTTCCGGCCCGGCGTCACCCTTCGGGGGGCCGACCCGGGGGGGACATCGCGTCCTACCTTCGACCGGTCGAGCCGATCGAGG
>JACKHB010000004.1 GCA_020639195.1 Phycisphaeraceae bacterium
GGGGGAGTTTCGGGCGTGCGCGAAGTGGTGTCAATGGTGGAACGGGTGAAGGGAGCGTGTGCGCGCGCGCAAAGCGGTGGTGTAGCGCCGAAGGGAGCGGGTCTGCGCGCCAATTGCGAAGCGTGGGCCATGGAAGAAAGCCGGGGCACGGACGTGCGCGCCCCGGCGCTTCAGTTGACAAGGCCCCTGATCTGGGCCGCGAGGTCGCCCTGGCCGAGCACGAACGTGGCGTTCGAGCCGGCGAGGATCTGACCGAGCAGTTCGAGCTCGCGCAGGCGCGCCAGCGTCGGGCTGTCGTCGAGGATCTTGGCCGTGTTGGCCTGGCTCCTCGCGGCGGCGGTTTCCTCGCGCCTGCGGATCAGCTCGGCCTGCGCGGACTTCTCGGCCTCGATGACCCGGTTGAGGATGGCCTTCATGTCGCCGGGCAGGATGATGTCCCTGAGTCCGACGCTCTTGACCTCAACGCCGAACTCGGCGGCGCGAGCCCGGATGGCCTCGCGGACCTCGGCGCCCGCCGCCTGCTTGTCGGTGAGCAGGGCGTCGAGTGTGCGGGAGCCGACCGCGGCGCGCAGGGCGAGCTGCGCTTCGCGGTACAGGGCCTGGGCCGCGTCGTCGACGACGGCAACGGACCGGACCGTGTCGGTGACCTGCCAGGCGACGATGAGGTTGACCCTCAGCGTCACCTTGTCGCTGGTCATAATCTCCTGGCCGGAGACATCCGCGACGCGCTCGCGCCGATCGACGGCGCGGAACTCGAGGCGGCCGCTGTTCCAGAAGACGTGGCGGCCGGCCCGCAGCGTCTCGATGAGCTCGCCGTTGGCGAAGACGAGAACGTCCTCGTGCGGCGAGACGTCGAGGCCGCGCAGGAACTTGCCGGCGTCGGCGCCGGCGAGAATGGCGTCGAGGCGATCGTGGGTCAGCCTCCGCTGGCGCACGTCGAACAGCTCGACCTCGACGCCGGCCGGGGCGCTCCAGTAGGCGAAGAGCCCCGGGCCGAGGATGGCGTCGAGCCTGCCGTTGACCCAGACGATCGCGCGCTGAGTCTGGGTGAGATCCACGATCCGCAGTCGGGCGCGGAGGGCCTGATCGCGCACGAGGGCCTCGAGGCGCTCGTGCTCGAAGCGCGCCGTGAGCGTGCTGACCACCTCGATGCTCTCCCTGGAGCGCCGGGTGAACGGGACGCGCGCCCGGCCGGGCCCGATGACCTCGACGAGGTCGTTGTCGCGGATTCGCAATCCAATCTCGAACGATCCGATGCGGATGACAGTCATGGCTGCCTCCTTCCTGCGAGGGACCATCCCTCGCGTGCTCTGCGTTGCGGCGCTGGGCGCGCCGATTGCCAATCAAGCCGTGGATCGGGGGACGCCGATCGATGGGCCCCGCGTTCTTCGGCGGGGCGGCGCGGGGCGCGAGGGGGAGAGGCCTCGTCGGCGACGGCGCCGCCCACGGGGCGCGTGCGCATGTCGCGTCCTTGGCATCCCCGGCGCGCGCCATCGCCGCCGCAGGGCCCTTCCGGCGGCGCCCGCCTCGCCCGCGCTCTCGCGCGGACACGGAGCGAACTCCGCGCCGCACGCGCTGCGGGAGACGGCGGGCCGGCCCACCGAGTCGGGCGTTCACCCCGATTCACGCGCAACCGATCCCCGTGCAGGGGATGCGGGCCGTTGGGCCCGCGGTGGTGAGACGGGAGTCGAACCCGTCCTCAGCATCCGTAGTGCTGCGCTCACCTGGAGCTCTCACGCACCCACTCGCCGGCGCAGTCAGAACCTGGCCGGGAACGCCCGCGGCGGAGACCGCCGGGCACGCCGCCAGCGACACGGGCGAGGGTGGACTCGGGTTGGTGTCTTACATCCGGATCAATGCCATAGGAACACCCCCATCGCCTTGAGCAGGAGCCCAAAACGAAAAACGCCTCGGAGGAAGGGCCTCCGAGGCGTCCGATCGGTGCCCGGGCACTGCCCGGGATCGGGTCTCGGAGGATGTTCTCGGCCGGCAACGATGGTTCCATCGCGGCACGGGCCGTTCCACAGCGCGCCGACCGAGAGGTCTCGCCGCTGCAGAAAGTCGTACTCGGACACGTAGGCTCGCATGGATCACCTCGTTTGTGCCTGGTGGCGCGGACCGCCCGCACCGATTGGGGACAAAGATAACGGCCTGGTCGCGATGGTCAAGCGACGCGGATCAATTGATACTCACTCTCTTTTGGATGACATGAGGCGGTTCGTCCGCTTCGCGCGAGCTTCACACTTCGGCTGTTGCCTGGCGCGTGAGTTACGAGGCTCGCTTTTCCTTCAGCCACGCGTGCAGCCTGGCCTTGCTCCAGGTGTTGATGCACTGCTCGGGCGGGAGCCAGCCGCGACGGCCGGTGAGCACGCCGTAGCGAAGGTTGTCGAAGTGCTCTGCGCGGTGGACGTCGCAGTCGATGGCGATAAGGCAGCCGGCCTCCACGGCCTGGCGGACGTGGGTGTCGCGCAGGTCGAGGCGCTTCCAGTGGGCGTTGATCTCCAGGGCGACGTTGTGCTCCTTCGCGGCGGCGATCAGCTCGGGCATGGCGGGCTCGAGGCCCTTGCGTGCCGGGAGGAGTCGGCCGGTGGGGTGGCCCAGGATGTGGACGAGTGGATGTTCGATGGCCTTGAGCAGGCGGGCGGTGGCCTTCTTTGGATCCTGCGAGAGCGAGGCGTGCGGGCTGGCGACGACGACGTCGAGTTCGGCGAGCAGGTCGTCGTCGTAGTCCAGCGTGCCGTCGGGCAGGATGTCCACCTCTGAGCCGGTCAGGATGGCGATGCCCTTGACCCTGGCGGCGCGGACCCGCTTGATGTGGGCGCGCAGGCGATCCTCATCGAGGCCGTTGGCCTGGAACGAACTCCTGGAATGGTCGGTGACGGCGATGGTGTGGAAGTTGCGGGCGTGGGCGAGCGTGGCGAGTTCATCGATGGAGAGGCGGCCGTCGGAGGCGGTGGTGTGCGCGTGCAGCTCGGACTTGATGTCGTCGAGTTCGATGAGGCGCGGTGTCGTCTTGAGGCTGAGTTCGTCGCGGTCCTCGCGGATCTCGGGCGGAATGAAGGGCAGGCCGAACTGCTCAAAGACTTGCTCTTCGGTCTTGCCGGCGATGGCCTTGGCGCCGCGATGCTGCGGCGGGGTTGGGTCGTCGGACTCGGGGTAGAGGCCGTACTCGTTGAGGGTCCAGCCGTTCTTCTGGGCGCGCTCGCGCAGGCGGACGTTGTGCTCCTTGCTGCCGGTGAAGTAGAGCATGGCAGCGCCCCAGGAGGCCTCGGGGACGAGGCGGAGATCGACCTGGACCGCCGCGGCGTCGCCGCCCAGGTCGGCGAGCCTGAGCGAGGAGAGGGAGAAGCGGACGGAGGACTTGGACTCGCCCGCCGCGAGGACCTTGATGACCTCGGGCTGCCTGGTGAAGGCGTCGCGCGCGGCATCGGGATCGGAGGCGGCGCAGAGGATGTCGATGTCGCCGATGGTCTCCTTGCCGCGTCGGAGCGAGCCGGCGAAGGCGATCTTTTTGACGCCTTCGACCTTGCGGATGCGTTCGACGATGGCCTCGGCGACGGGCATGGCGACGCCGAGAGGGAGTCGGGCGCCGGCGGAGGCGTTGAACTCGATGGCGTCCTTGATGTTCTGGACGGTCTTGGCGCCCATGCGGGGCAGGTCCATGATGGAGCCGTCGTCGATGATGCGTTTGAGACCGGCGAGGTCGGTGATGTGCTTGTCCTTCCAGAGCAGCGAGACGGTCTTGGGGCCAAGGCCGGGGAGGTTCATGAGCTCGAAGAGGCCCTCGGGGACCTTGGCGCGCAGCTCGGCGTGTTCGGTCATATCGCCGGTGTTGGCGTACTGGACGATCTTCGCGGCGATCTTGGCGCCGACGCCGTCGATGGCTTCGAGCTGCTTGGCGTCGAGATCGGCGACGTCCTGTGGCAGGTCGGCGATGGCGCGGGCGGCCTTCTCGTGGGCGATGACCTTGAAGCGGTTCTCGCCGAGGATCTCGAGCATCCGGGCGATCTCTTCGAGGCGGTCGGCGACCTCGCGGTTGCGGCTCATGCGCGATGGTAGAGCGCGGCGAGGGCGGCTTGCGTGCGCGTGGCGCGGGCTTCGTCAGGGGGGTGGATCGTCGGAGGCGTGATGCGCGGGGGCCGGCGATCCATCGCCAGCGTCTGAGGCGTCGTTCGGATCGGCGCTCGCGGGCGTCTCGAGGAACTCGGCGTCGACGCCGTTGAGCGAGGTCATGAGCGCTTCGAGCAGCGTGGAGGGCGGCATGCCACGGAGGAGGAACGGCGCATCGTCGAGCGAGATGGGACCCTGACCGGTCAGCAGCCAGTGTCCGTTGACGCGCAGTTGCGTGCAGACGGCGGTGAGAAAGGCGGCGCTGGGCGAGTGGCCCAGGAGGTAACGACGGACGGTTTCGTGGTGGACGCCGGTGATGGCGGCGATCTCGCGGAGGTTGCGCGCGGAGAGCACGGCGTGGAGGCGGTCGGTGAGGGCGGGGTCGGTCATGCGATGCTCGTGTGCGGGCTAGGCGGAGTTGAGCGCGTGGCGCACGTCGGAGATGAAGTGGAGGAGCTGATCGCTGAGCGGTTTGCTGAGGGTGGCGGTCGGAAGCTGGAGATGATTCTCGATCACATCGAGCTGATGAACGAACAACTCGACGTCGGCCTGACCGCTGAAGGACGGGAGTCCGCGTGTTTCAAAGAGCAGGATGACGGCCTCGATCGCGGCCTGGCCTGTTCCACCCCAGTTCAGATCCGCGCAGGCCCCTCCCAACACCTCGTAGAGCGCGCACAACAGCGTCTGCAGTAAGTCCTGCCAATTCGGAGGCATCACGGACTCCTTTTCGCGGCTGGAAGGCTCGGTTACACTCCTCAGGACGCGCTGGAGACACGGGCGTGAGGGTGACTCCGGGGGAATCCGTGAATTCCTTGAATTCGAACGCGGGCGACTCAGGCAGATTCCTCTCGCGCGAGGAGTTGGCCTCGTTCGTGCTGGAACGGCGCGAGCAGATCCGTGCGATCGCGAGGGCCAAGCTCCCTCGGGGCGTGCGTTCGGTGTTTGATAGCGAGGACGTCGTTTCGACGGTGCTGAGGCGCGTGGACGGGATGATTCAGTCCGGCGCGCTGCGGGCTCGGACGTTCATGGAGCTCGAGTCGCTGATCGGGGTCGTGGCGGAGAACGTCTCGATCACCAAGTCACGACTGGTGGAGATCGCGCGCCATCGCCGGCTGGACAACGAGTCGATCTGGGAGATGCTCGAGCATCGTGCGGAGCGGTGCGCGGGGAACGAGGAGGCCGCGGGGCTGCTGTTCAAGATGCTCGGCTCGCTGGATGGCGCCGATCAGCGTCAGATGTTCCTGCTTCGTTTCAGGGGGGCATCGCACCGTGTGGTCGCGAGGCAGCTTGGCATTGCCGAGGATGCGTGTCGCAAGCGCTGGTCGACGGTGTGTCAGTCGCTCAACGAGCGTTTCTCCGGGGCGCCCGGCCATGATCTCGCCTGAGGCCTTGGCGAGCCTGCTGGCGGATGTGGATGTGGTCTGCGCCGTGGCACCGCGGGCGTGCCCGTGCGACTTTGGGCCGGATCGGCGTTATGAGCTGCTGGAGCTGATCGGGATCGGCCGGGACTCGCACGTGTATCTGGCGCGCGATCGGCACATGTCCTCGGATCAGAATGAGGCGCGGGTCGCGATCAAGATTCGCGAGTCCGGGGCGTCGGCTCGGGAGGAGGCTGTTTCGGGGCGGAGCGTGACGCATCCGCATGTGGTGCGGGTGCTGGATCATGGGGTGAGTCCCGATGGTGCGACGTACCTGGTCGAGGAGCTCATGCCGGGCGGAGATCTTTCGGATCTGGGAGCCCCCCTCCCGCCGCGGCGAGCGGCCGCGCTGATCCGCGATACAGCGAGGGGTGTGCAGGCGCTCCACAGCGCCGGGATCACGCACGGTGATCTGAAGCCCTCGAACGTGCTGCTGGACGGCGATGGCGTCGTGAAGGTCGCGGACTTCGACCTGGCGTTCCATGAGCGAGACCAGCTCGCCATCGTCGGCGGAAACCTCGCGTTCATGAGCCCCGAGCGTGTGGAGGCGCCGACCGCGCGGGCGGCCCCGCCTTCGGATATCTATGCCCTCGGCGGATTGTTGAGCTACCTGCTGACGGGCGCGCTGCCCAACGGCGAGGGTCGAGAGGAGATCCTCAAGCGCCACGAGGCCGGCCTCGGGCCGGAGGCGCCGGGTATTGAGAGAGACCTTGACCGCATCGTGTGCAGAGCGATGAGCGTTGATCCCGAGCTGCGCCACTGTTCGGGGCAGGAGTTGGCCGAAGATCTGCGGGATTGGCTCGAGGTGCGGCCGATCCGATGGACCAAGCCCCCACTGGCGCGAAGGGCGGGCCTGTTGCTTCGCCGCCGTCCCGTGCACACGCTGGCTCTTGGCGCGCTGATCGTGGCGTCCTCGCTGGGGGGAATGCTGTGGTGGCGCATCACCACCGAGCGTGCACGGCATCGCAGAGTGCAGATCGACGCGTTGATCGACGCCCAGGCCGACTCGCTGGAGTTGGCTCGCCAGGAGGTGGAGGCGTACAAGCGTGCCGGCCGGCAGCTGATCGAGACGATCGCCGAATCCGGAATGCTCGGCATGGGTGCACGGAACGGTGCGAATGTACTCCCGTTCGTGGCCTGGCTCTCCTGGTTCGTCAGTCAGGAGATGGTCTTTGGTGGCGGCACACAGCTCGCACCGGGCGTGCGGATCGATGGATTGCGTTCGATTCTGGACGCGGAGCGAAGCGCGGCTCGCGAGGATGGGCTGGTCGCGCGCCTGGTCACGGTCTGCCTGGCGCATGAACTGACGCTTGCCGGCCAGATGGCCGAGGCGATCCCGCTGGCGACGGAGGCGTCGGAGTGGGCGGGCGAGACGCTTGGGACGACAGACCCGGCCAGGATCGGCATCGAGACCACGCTGGAGTGCGCCCGGGCCCTTCAGGATGCGCAGCAATGGAGTGAAGACGAGATCGTCTCGGCCATCGAGAGGTTTGAAGCGCGTTCCGTCGCGCTGATGCGGGTTCCGTACTCTGAGCCGGCACGGCTGCTGGTGCAGAGCACGATCGAGCGACTCCGCGTCTCACCCTCGTCGCTCACCTCGGGCGCGGCGGAGCCTGCATCGAATCCCTAGGTTCTCGTCTTGATGGTGACCGTCGCGAGGCGGGTTCGGTCACTGCGCCCGGCGCGGCGCGACCGCCAGCGCGAGCGAGAGCACGAACAGCGGCATGGACATCGCGGCCACGGGCAGGGGCCAGCCCGAACTGGTGAGCGCGTCGGAGGCGAACGACTGGCTGGGGACCGAGCCCGAGGGCATGACCTGCATCGCGGCGTAGAACTGCCACGTGCCTTCCTTGAGTTCGTTCTCACGGCGCTCGGGGACGGGCTTGCCCTGTGCCTTGGCGTTTCGCTGCCTTCTGGCGAGGCTGCGCTCGCCCTCGGGATAGGCGAGGCGCTCGAGCCTTTCGATCTCGCCGTCTGGGGTCAATTCGTAGAAATCGAACTGCCAATCGTGTTTGAAGACCTCGCCGAACGTCTCGGGGTCGGCTCCGGGGCGCTGCAGGCGAGTGACGATGACGCACCTGCCACGGGCGACGCCCTGCCGGCGCTCGTTGCGTGCGGTGTCGGCGTCGAAGGACTCACCCTCGCGGATGATCAGGATGCGGAGCCAGTCCTGGTGCGACGCGAGACCGGGCAGATCCTTGAATCGCACCGGGATGCTCACGGGGATCTCGAGGCTCGCCTCGCCGTAGGTGACCACGACCGTGCCCTGGCCGTTCTCGTCGAGCTTGTCCTCGACGTGGACGGGGCGCTGGGCGAATTCAAAGTCCCGGATCTCGACGGGCCGGAAGTAGTACAGGGTGGGCGGCCTCGCCTCGTGGTAGGCGTGGATCCGCCGCGCCAGTTCGACGCCGCTGACGCAGAACGCGGCGAGCGAAACGACGGCGATCAGCACCCAGCGCCCTCGCCTGGGTCGGGCCGTGCTGGGTGGAGTGGCGTCGTTCACGGCGGGGCCTAGTGGTCCTCGGGCTCGGCGTGATCTTCCTTGGGCGCAAAGACCATCAGGCCGGTCATCTGCAGGGAGCGATTGGCGGTGCTGACGGCGGGGCCGGACTCGTCGTGGTGCTCGGCATGGCCGTCCTCGCGCGCGCGGACCCTGGCGTGCTCGGCCACGGAGACGTTCGAGTCAACCTGGACGCTGCCAAACACCCACTGTCCGTCCTTGTCGTAGTGCCACTCGCTTCGATTGAAGTTTCCGCTTCCACCGGCGACGATCTCGTGCTTCTTCACGCGGTCGATCGCGTCGCGGCTGAAGAGGTCCAGGGCCGTGAAGCCGAGGAAGATGCCGACTGTCAGCAGGCAGAAGGCGAAGATGATGGAATTGAGCTTGGAGTCGTACTTGAGCTGCATGAAGAACAGCACGACGAGCAGGCCCTTGATCACGGCGATGCTCATCGCGATCAGCACGTTGACCGACTGGGGCACCTCGACCTTGAACGCCTGGGCGATCCAGATCTCGAATCGAGATGCGAAGACGGTCAGGATGGTGAAGACCAGCAGCCAGGAGAGCACGATCAGCAGCGTGCGGAGCGAGACGATGTGATGCCCGTGCGTGTCGTGGGCGTGGAAGCCGTGCGGATCGGTCGGGTCGAAGGCCGCCGCGGCGTCGAGGCTTCGGGATGGCGTGCTGGGCTTCATGGGGTCGTTCCGCGGCTTGGGTTCAGTGGATGAGGTACAGCAGGGGGAAGAGGAAGATCCAGATGAGATCGACCAGGTGCCAGTAGAGACCGGCGATCTCGATTCCGGTGTAGTGCTTGGGCCCGTACATGCCCTTCTGGGCCCGGGCGAGCATGATGAGAATGACGGCGGTGCCGATGAGAACGTGGAGCAGGTGCGTTCCGGTCGCGGCGTAGTAGACGCTCCACCAGACCGGCTCGTTGGGCGTTGACGGATTGGGGTAGTCGTACAGGCTTCCGGGGCGCTTGCCCGCGGCCCACTTGGGGCCGTATTCGAGGCCGAACTTGATGCCGGTGAAGAGCAGGCCGCAGAAGGCCGTGAAGGCGAGATTGAACTTGAGCAGCGCCTGCTGGTTCATCTGGGCGCAGCGGATGCTCCACGCGATCGTGAAGCTGGAGATGAGCAGGACGCCCGTGTTGATGCTGCCCCATAGCCAGTCGAGGTGATGGCTGCCGCCTCGGAACGCCTCGGGGTACATCGCGCGGAAGATGGCGTAGGCGCAGAAGAGGCCGGAAAAGAGCAGGACCTCGGTGGTAAGGAAGAGCCACATGCCGATCTTGCACGCGTCGAATTCCTCTTCCTTGGAGCGGAAGTGGTGCGCGTGCTTGAGTCGGGACCACAGCGGCGCCGATGCGTCGGTCGCGATCCCGTGTGATTCGGTGCTCATCGTCGGCTCCAGATCGAACGGTTAGTGGCGTGCGCCTGTGGGAAGCGGCTCGGGGAGCGGATAGTCCTTGGGATCCCAGTGCGGGGGGACGACGTCGTCGTAGTCGTACGGGCCATGCTTGATCAGCGGTTCGTGGTGGAAGTTGTGCTCGATCGGCGGGCTCTCGACCTCCCACTCGAGGGTGAGGCCGCCCCACGGGTTGGGCGGGGCCTTGCGCCCGGCGACGAGGGAGTAGATCAGGACCGCGGCCTCGATGAAGAAGCCCAGGGCGAGGATCCACGAGCCAACGGTGGAGATCCGGTGGAGCGTGAGGAACTCATCGACGTAGGACGCGTAGCGGCGCGGCATGCCCTGTGTGCCGAGGAAGAACTGCGTGAAGAAGGTGACGTTGAAACCGATGAAGACCAGGACGGCGCCCGTCAGCGCCCACCGCTCGTTGTAGAGACGTCCGAACATCTTGGGCCACCAGTGGAAGATGCCGCCGACAAAGGCGATGATGGTGCCGCCCATCATGACGTAGTGGAAGTGCGCAACGACAAAGTAGCTGTCGTGCAGGTGCATGTCGGTGGCGAGCGTGGCCAGCGGCAGGCCGGTCAGGCCGCCGATCGAGAAGAGGAACAGGAAGGCCAGCGCGTAGAACATCGGCGTGTTCAGGACGATCGAGCCCTTGTAGAGCGTGGCGATCCAGTTGAAGACCTTGATGGCCGTCGGGATGGCCACGAGGAAGGTCAGCGCGCTGAAGACCGTCGCGGCCAGCTCGCTCTCGGCGGCGAAGAGGTGGTGTCCCCAGACGATGAACGAGACGCCGGCGATGCCGAGGCTGGCGAAGGCGATGGCCTTGTAGCCGAAGATGCGCTTGTGGGCGTGCACCGCCAGCAGTTCGCTGACGATGCCCATGCCCGGCAGGATCATCACATACACGACGGGGTGGCTGTAGAACCAGAAGAAGTGCTGGAACAGGACGGGGTCGCCGCCCAGCCTCGGGTCGAAGATGCCGATGTGGAACAGCCGCTCGAGCACGAGCAGCAGCAGGGTGACGCCGATGACGGGCGTGGCGAGGACCTGGATGATGGCGGTGGCGTAGATGGCCCAGACGAACAGGGGCATGTCGAACCAGCCCATGCCGGGCGCGCGGAGCTTGTGGACGGTGACGATGAAGTTGAGGCCGGTGAGGATCGAGCTGAAACCCAGGATGAAGGCGCCCATGATCATGAACACCACGCGCCAGTGGTCGGCGTCGGTGGTGGTCGAGTACGGCGTATAGAACGTCCATCCGGTGTCGACGCCGCCGGCGATGACCGAGGCGATCGCGAAGATCGATCCGAAGACGTAGATCCACCATGAGAGGAGATTGAGCCGGGGGAAGGCGACGTCCTTGGCGCCGAGCATGATGGGCAAGAAGAAGTTGCCCAACGCTGCGGGAATACTCGGGATGATGACCATGAAGACCATGACCGCGCCGTGGAGGGTGAAGATGCGGTTGTAGGTCTCGTTGCCGGTGTTGAGGCTCGTGGCGGTCTCGCCGGCCTTGGGGAAGTTGAACATCTGCCCCTTGATCTCGGTGGTGGTCACGGTCTCGCCGGCGTCGTTGACCGACGTGGTCGTGATCTGGCGGACGGGGCTCCACAATTCGGCGCGGACCATCAGGGCGGCCATGCCGCCGACGAAGAACAGAATGAGCACGGCGGTCAGGTACATGACGCCGAGCTTCTTGTGGTCCTTCGTGAAGCCCCACTGGATGACCGTGGTCCAGAAGGACCCGGTCCGCGTGAGGTAGCTCCCCTCGTGATGGTGCGCGTCGTGTGCCGCTTCGTGAGACATGGTCCACCTCATCGCGGCGGGAAAGCCGTCCCGCCGGGTCCGCCTATCCCTCACCCCCGCCGTCGGCCGGGTGGCCGGCGGGCTGATCCGCCGGCTGGTCCTGGGGCGTCTGCTCGGGCGTCTGGCCGCCATCGGGCGCATCGCCTGTGGCGGGCGCCTCGACCGGGTTGCCCTGGGCGTCGAGCGATCCCCAGAGCTCGTCGCCCGCGCTGGCCGGGGCATTCTCGCTGATCGACTTCATGAACGCGATGATCGCCATCAACTGTTTGGAATTGATGCTGCCCTGGTAGGTGGGCATTCGATTCTCGCGCCCGATGCGCACCTTGGCGCCGGGGTTGTAGATGGCCTCACGGATCGCGTTGTCGTCCAGGACCCAGCTCGAGCCGTCCTGGTACTCGGCCGTGGAGCCGTACAGATCCTTCCAAGTCGGGCCGGTGTTGTCGTCGCCGTTGGTGGTGTGGCAGCCGTTGCAGCCCTTCGTGGAGTACAGGATCTTGCCCACTTCCACCATCGGCATGGCGCCCGGGAAGGGCTCTCGCATCCACGCCGCGAACTGCTCCCTGGGAACCACGCGAACCAGCCCCGCCATCTCGCTGTGGTTGTCGCCGCAGTACTCGGCGCAAAAGAGCCAGTGCTCGCGGTTGGGATAGCCCAGCGCGGGGTTGTCGTTGTCGGTGGCCTTGAGCTTGACGGACTGGAACCAGTACTTGGTGAAGCGATTGGGAAACACGTCCTGCTTCATGCGAAAGTCGGGCACCCAGAAGCTGTGGATGACGTCCTCGCTGGTCATCCGGATCTCGACCGGCGTGTCCTCGGGCACAATGAACACCGGGATGTCCACGGCGCCGATCTTGGTGGTCTCGGTGGAGCCGGAGCCGTTGGGATACTGGATGTCCCAGCTCCACTTCTTGGCGGTGAGGGTGAGTTGCAGCGCGCCCGCGGGGGCGACCTGCTGCTTGGCGTAGACCCAGAAGCCCTTGAAGAAGATCACCACGAGCAGGATGGTCGGCAGGACAGTCCACGTGACTTCCATGGGGGTGTTGTGGCCGGCGGAGCGGATGATGGGCTGGCCCTTGCGCCAGCGGTACTTGATGACGAAGTAGACCATCGCGGCCATGAGTCCGACGAAGCAGGCTACGCTGAGCCAGAGCAGGAACATGTACATGTGGTCCGTCTCGGCGGCGTACGTCGAGCTGCCGTGATCACGGAACCAGAGCCGCTGCATCGGCCCGGCATCGCCCAGGATGACCGAGAGCATCGCCATCATGCCTGTCCCATCCCGGCCGTGGCGGGCGCCGGGTTCGAAGGAGTGTCGGTGGACCCGCGGGCGCGCCGGCGCCCGATGCGTTCGCGGATGAACAGCGCCCCGATCAGCCCGAAGAGCAGCACCATCGTGGCGGCGCCACAGAGCTTCATCACCTGCATGGCCTGGAGGGTGAAGGCGCCCTGGTCGGGGTTCCAGCTGAAGCAGAAGTGCAGCAGCCGGTCGCCCAGCGACTTGCTGAGCCGGCCCTGCGAGGCCTCGAGCAGCGAGAGTTTCATGTCGCGCGGCTCGTGCGCCAGGCCGTAGAGGTATCGCGAGACCCTCGCGTCGGGCGTGAGGAACATGAGCGCCATCGCGTGGGAGTACTCGCCGTTGGGCAGCGGCTTGTAGGCGAAGCCGACGGCGTCGGCGAGGCGACGGGCGTTGCCCTCCGAGGCGGTGAAGAAGTGGAAGCCGGCCTCGACGCTCGGCGTGGTCTCGCGCTCGTAGCCGTTGATGGCCAGAGCCCGGGCCCGGGCCGCCATATCGGCGGTGTTGGTCGGGTCGAAGCTGACGACGATGACCTTGAAGTCCTCTCCAACGGTGTAGTCCACCGCGCTGAGCGACTTGACCATCTTCTCCTGCAGCGTCGGGCAGATGAGCGGGCAGTCGTAGTACGCCATCACCAGGATGGCGGGCTTGCCGTCGGTGAAGCAGTCGTCGAGATTGACCGCGTTGCCGAGGTGGTCCATGACCATCAAGCGCTCGGGGA
This sequence comes from Phycisphaeraceae bacterium, assembly GCA_020639195.1. Lineage (GTDB taxonomy): Bacteria > Planctomycetota > Phycisphaerae > Phycisphaerales > UBA1924 > JACKHB01. Next base: position 13,266 of record JACKHB010000004.1, read on the forward strand.
TGCGCTCGCCGAGGTGCTCGACCATCTCAAGGCCCTGGGCCTGCTCGGGTCGCTCAGTGCTGATGACCTGCGCGACGGCGCGCGGGCCGGCCGATGCGGCCAAGGCGATCGCCAGTCCGAGTTGGGGCATTACCCTTGGCACGAGCCCATTACTCTCCCGGCGCGGCATACCGGCCCGCGACCTTCTGCATGGCCTGTTCGATCGGGATCCGGACCGTGCCGGACTGGGCGTCCTCCCAGGCGTATTGGTCGAGATCGGCGATGGACGCGTTGCGATACTCGATCTGGCCCACCGCCTCGATCGTCGTCTCTCTCCGCTCGTTGCGGAGTTCCGTGATGTGCTTCTTGAAATAGACGGCTGTCGCCGCGGCGGTCACCACGACGAACAGCGTGATCACCACAAACGCGCCGGCCAGAATGGCGACGTTGGCCCTCGAGCCGTGTTCGGCCTGCGGCGGTCCTTCCTCCACGGAGTGCCGATGCCACTGGTCCGGCTCCTCGTGCTCGACTGACATGTAGTGGGCTTCTTCGTGGCTCATCGATGGTCTCTTCGCAATTCTTGTCGCTCCGGATTCTTTCCTGTCTGACAGGACGCCGCCACCCCGTGGATTACACCCAGTTCTGATGCTTGAGCGCCTCGCCCAGTCGCGGGTCCTTCAGCGGCACGAGCACCCCCGACCTGATGCGGTGGATCAGGAGGCCGCCCCAGAGTCCGACCGCCGCGGCGATTCCGGCGATGTCGAGCCACCAGCCGGCGGGCCCCGGGTTCTGGGCCTTGAGGTCGCCGAGATAGACCATCGGGCGCAGGATCCAGACCATGTCGGCGATGATCATGAGGATGAGCCATCCCGCCGCGATGGATGCGCCGATCGGGTTGCGCTTCACGTCCCGGAAGAGCAGGACGAGAAAGGGCACGATGAAGTGGCCGAGGATCAGGACGGCGCCGAGGTTCTGCCAGCCGTCCTGCGAGCGGTTGACGAACCAGGCGGACTCTTCGGGGATGTTGGAGTACCAGATCAGGAAGTACTGGCTGAAGGTGATGTACGCCCAGAACACGGTGAATCCGAACACGAGCTTGCCGACGTCGTGGGCGTGCTCGCTGGTGACCAGGCCGGTCAGATACCCCATGCCCCGGAGCACGCTGGTGATGATCATCAGGGCCGCCATGCCGCCCAGCGCCGCGGAGGCGAAGTAGTAGACGCCCCACATGGTGCTGAAGAAGCGGTGGTCGGTGCCCATGAGGAAGTCAAACGCGAAGAACGCCGTGGTGAGCGCGAAGAGGATCAGCCCGGGGGCCGACAGCCGCCGGGCCTTGGCCGTCAGCCAGCGATCTCCGGTCTGGTCCTGCGCCTTGCTCCAGCGCCAGAAGGATGTTGCGAGGAACATCCAGACCACGGCGTAGATCACGAAGCGGATGACGAGGAATCCCGGATTGAGGTACGGCGATTTGTGCTCGAGCAGATGGTCGGTGTGCGGATCGATGCCGAGCCACGAGAGCATGATGCCGCCGTTGGCGATCTCGAGGATCAGCACGATCAGCGCGCCGACGAGGCACCACGGCAGCATCATCATGAGGTTCTCGAGCTGGCGGCGCACGGTCGCGCTCCAGCCCGCGTTGGTCAGATGCAGGACCATGGTCCAGAACAGGCCGCCCAGGCTCAGGGCGGTGACGGTAAAGAGGCCGACCTCGAACGCCGCGAGCGCGTGGCGGGCGTTGAGCACGAACGCCCCGGCGATCGTGAAGACCAGACCGAGGGCTCCGATGCTCAGGAAGACGCCCGCGAGCGCCAGGCCGGAGCCCTCTCGCAGCCGAAGGTTCTCTTCGCGCATGGCGGGGTGCTTCGCCGCGGCCGTCAGCATGCGATCGAACTGCTCGTTCGTGAGCGAGCTCATGGCGTCTCTCCCATGGCGATGCCGCCGCGCTGACGCTCGAGGACCTCGCGTTCGCCCTGCGGCACGTCGGCGAGCGACCCCTTGCGGCTGGCCTGGAGCGCGCGGATGTAGGCGACGACCTCCCACGCCTGCCGCACGGACAGGGCGTGGGCGTAGCCGGGCATCTTGGCGCCCATCTCAACGCCGTTTCGCGCCGTGTAGAACAGGTATCCATCGCGACCGGTGCGCTGCTGCGGATCGGAGTACTTGGGGTCGTGGAAGCTCGGCACGGCGTACGTCCAGCGCCGACCGACCATGCCGCCATACGGCTCGTTGTTCAGCACGCCGCCGCCCTCGCCGCTGTAGCCGTGGCACACCGAGCAGTAGATGTTGAATCGGGCGCGTCCACGCTCGATCGCCGCCATGTCGATCGCGATCGGGATCGTGTCGATGAACGTCGCGGCGTCCTGGCTCTGCCACGCGCCGGCGGGATCGACGCCGTCGGCCACGCCGTGGTAGACCGCCGAATCGAGCCCGAGCAGGTCGTCTCGCTGCTGTCGGTAGTCCGTCTGCCACGACGCGTCGCCGGACTCATCGGTGATCATGCGCCTCGCGAACGCGACGGTGCCGACCACGGGCTGACGCATCGTGCGGCCGTCGGCGAAGAACTCGCTCTTGGTCTGCGGGTTCCAGCGCGGCTGATCGTCCATATCCGGCAGGAACTGGCGGGGCGGCTTGTCGGACCGCTCGCCGCGGCAGCCCGTCAGGGCGAGCAGCAGCGCGACGGCGGGCAGGCCGGCGACTCGCGCGAGGGTGGTTCGTGTGCGGCGCATGGGCTACAGGTCCTCGACCAGGTCGACGCGAGAGGCCCCGCCCTTGGTGAGCAGGTCGCGCGTCTTCTGCGGATCGAACTTGGGATCGAGCGCCTCGATGTAGATGAAGAAGCGGTCGTTGGAGGCGTCCAGGAACGGCTCGTGGTTGAAGAGCGGGTGGTGCGGCCGCGGCAGGCCGTTGAGCGACAGCATCCCGATCAGGGCGGCGAAGGCGCTGATCAGCACGCCGCTCTCAAAGATGATCGGCACGAAGGGCTGCCAGGCGTGGGGCGGCTTGCCCTGCACGACGATCGGGTAGTTGATGCTCATCCACCACTGCATCAGCCAGCCGAGGCCCGCCGCCGACAGGCCGATCACCCCCACCGCCAGCGGGAGCTTGGTGCGCTTCATGCCCATGACCTGCTCGGCGCCGTGGATGGGAAACGGCGAGTGCAGGTCCCACTTGGTGTACCCGGCGTCGCGGACCGATTCGCCCGCCCGGCACACGCTGGACACGTCGCCGAACTCAGCGACCAGGCCGGCCACCGGCGAGCCCGAGGGCGTCGCGTACCTGGGCGCGGGCGGTCGCAACTGCTTGGGAAGCAGGCCCGACAGCATCGGGAAGTAGTCGGTGATGGCCATCAGTGGGCCTCCCCGTGGTGGTCGTCGTGGTGGTCGTCGTCGTGATCGTGGCGATGGGCCTGCGGAAGGACCGCCTTGATCTCCGCCATCGCGAAGACCGGAAGGAATCGCACGAAGAGAAGGAACAGCGTCAGGAAGATGCCGCACGATCCGACGAACGTCAGGACGTCAACCGGCGTCGGATGGAACATGTGCCATTCGGCGGGCAGGAACGCGCGGTGCAGACTGGTGACGATGATCACAAAGCGCTCGAACCACATGCCGATGGTTACGGCCAGCGCGACGATCCAGACGACCAGCGGGTTGGTCCGCAGCTTGCGGAACCAGAACACCTGCGGGCTGATCACGTTGCAACTGATCATCGTCCAGTATGCCCACCAGTACGGCGCCTTGGCGGGGTTGGCCCGGTTGTTCAGGAACACAGACAGCTCGTACTCGTTGCCGCTGTACCAGGCGATGAAGAACTCCATCGAGTACGCGAAGCCGACCATCATGCCTGTGACCAGCAGGATCTTGGCCATGTTCTCGATGTGGCGCAGCGTCAGGAAGTCCCGGAAGTTGGGGAACACCTCCCGGGCGGGGATCAGCAGCAGCAGCACCATCGCAAAGCCGCCGAAGATGGCGCCCGCGACGAAGTACGGCGGGAAGATCGTCGTGTGCCAGCCGGGAAGCACGCTGGTGGCGAAGTCGAACGACACGATCGAGTGCACGCTGAGCACCAGCGGAGTGGAGAGGCCCGCGAGGATCAGGTACGCCACCTCGTAGCGATGCCAGTGCCGGCTCGAGAATCGCCAGCCCATCGAGAGCATGCCGAAGACGTATGCGCGGATCACGTCCCCCAGCCGCGGCTTCTCCGCCCGGCGCTTCGACGCGAGCATGCGCTTGTGGGCGCGGTCGCGAAGCGACGCCATATCGGGGATCAGGCCCATGAACCAGAACAGCAGCGAGACGGTGAAGTAGGTGCTGACCGCGAAGACGTCCCAAAGCAGCGGCGAGCGGAAGTTGGGCCAGATCGAGTTGGAGTTCGGCAGCGGGAAGACCATCCAGATAAACCAGATGCGCCCCACGTGGATCGCCGGGAACATGCCGGCGCAGATCACGGCGAAGATGGTCATGGCCTCGGCCGAGCGGTTCACGGCCGTGCGCCACTTCTGCTTGAAAAGGCACAGGATCGCGCTGATGAGCGTTCCGGCGTGACCGATACCGATCCAGAACACGAAGTTGGTGATGTCCCAGGCCCAGTCCACCTGGTTGGTCAGACCCCACACCCCCACGCCCGTGATGATCAGGTACGCGATCATCAGAGTGCCCGTGGCGGCCGCGAGTCCCGCGATCGCGAACAGCGGCATCCACCACTTGCCCGGGGCCTTCTCGGCGTAGCCACAGATGATCTCGGTCACCTCGCCGAACGACCGGTTGTTGAGCACCAACGGAGCCCGGACGGCCGGGTCCTCGATCAGCGAGCCGTCGCCGGGATCGGGCGGGGCGTAGCCGGCGGCCGCGGCGCCGCGCCCGGCGAGCCGATCGGAGACGTACTGGTCCGGATGGATCGAGCTCATGCCAGGGCTCCCGTCAGCACTCGCAGCGACATGGCGTAGCCGGCGTCGTCACGCGCCTGGCGCGGGTCAAAGAAGCTGTGGCCGCCGCCCTCGGGCTCGCTCTCCTCGCGCCCTCCGCCGTGGGCCGCCAGCGGATCGTGATCGCGCCGCTCTTGGGAGACGAGGTCCGGGTGAGGGTTCGCGACCCGCAGCATGTGCGTGGTGCGGGGCCGCGTGTTCAGGAATCCCAGCAGCAGGTAGCTGCGGTCGTTCTCGCGATGCTGGCGCACGCGGCTGTGCGGATCGAGCAGGTCGCCGAACTCGATCGCCGAACTCGGGCAGGCCTGCTGGCACGCGCTCTGCACGAACCCGTCGGGAATCTCGGCCATGTCCTTGATCTTCATCTCGAACCGGGCGGCGTTGATCCTCTGCACGCAGTAGCTGCACTTCTCCATCACGCCTCGCGAGCGGATGGTGACATCGGGATTCATCCGCAGGCGGCTGATCTCATCGAGCTGCTCACGGAGCCGCGGCGGGATCAGGTTGACATTGTCGGGCCGGGCCCCGATGGCCTGCTCGCCCACGAACCCGCCGTTGAACTTCTTGGGCCCGTACTCGAAGAAGTTGAACCGGCGCACCTTGTAGGGGCAGTTGTTGGCGCAGTACCGCGTGCCGATGCAGCGGTTGTACGCCATGACGTTCAGGCCCTCGCGATCGTGGCTCGTCGCGTTGACCGGGCACACCGTCTCGCAAGGAGCGTTCTCGCAGTGCACGCACGCCACCGGCTGGTGCAGCATCGACTCGGGGCGCCGCCAGTCGTCCCCGGTGAAGTACCGGTCGACGCGGATCCACGCCATCTCGCGCCCCTTGGCCGTCTCCTTCTTGCCCACGTTGGGGATGTTGTTCTCCGCCTGGCACGCGATCGTGCACGCCCCGCAGCCCGTGCAGGACGAGAGATCGATCGACATGCCCCACTGCGGCCGCTCGGCGTAGATCGGGGGGGTCTGGCGACCCAGGCGATCGGTGACGCGTTTGGAAGTGTCGGGGTCCGCCGCGCCGGCATTGAATGGATTGGGATACGCGCCCACATTGGGGGGCGTGTGCGAGAGCTCGCCCAGCCGCTCGCCGAGCGTCAGCTCGCTCTCGAAGCGGCCGTAGATCTCATCGGCTTTGATGGTGGGACCATGGCCCGCGTGCGCGTCGAACCACTTCTTGTCGAGCTGGCGCACGATCGAATCTCGACCCTCCATCGACCAGTGCACCTGCGTGCTGGCGATGAAGTACCGCCTGGGAGTCTTGGAGATCCGCCCACCCCGTAGCGTCATGGCCCCGGAGCGCGGTCGCACGGCGCCGACGTCGAACCCGATGTTGTCGCCGACGGCCCCGCACACGGTGCGCCCGTATCCGAGTGTGAGCAGGACGCAATTGTCCGCCATGCCCGGCAGAATCCACACCGGAATCTCGACGCTCCGCCCGTCGACCGTCACGGTGACGACGCGCGCCTTGGGCTCCTTCTCGATGTACGGCTCGGGCATGACGCCCATGGCCTTGGCCGTGGCCGGGCTCACCAGCGCCGGATTGTCCCACACGACTCGCGTGCCCGTGTCGGGGAACTCCTGCAGCCACGACACGTTGGCAAACCGGCCGTCGCCCACGTGAGAGCAACGGAACGACACGTCCAGCGAGTCCTGCTCGGGCGCCGCGCCCACGCGCAGTCGGGACACCGCCTGGGTCGCGTTGGCGAGCACGGTTGCCGCGGGAGCGCCCTCACCCGGCGTCGCCGTCGAGCCGTGCGCGAGGCCGTCGTGCAGCGCGCGACGCCAGCCCTTCTCGAAATCGCCCGTGATGACGCCCGCGTTCTTCCAGGTCTCGCGGACGATGGCGTGCCCGCTGACGTGCGGGCTCGGCCCGTGCCCGTTGGTGGCGTGCGCGTCGGCGGCGGGCGTCTCGAAGAACCTCGGATCACCCGAGAGCCAGGCGACGAACTCGATCTCACTCATCGCCGGCTCGTACAGCGGCGCGATCATCGGCTGGATCGGCGCGATCGTTCCGTCGGCCGATCGAGTGTCGCCCCAGCTTTCCAGCGGGTGCGTGCCGTTGAGCTGCCACATCGAGGCGCTGGCCGTTTCGCTCGCGCCGACCGCGAGCGTGATCGTCCGCCGAACCCGCGAGAACTTCGCCGCGAACTCCATCTCCCCCGGGGCGTCGTAGACCGGATTCACGTCGATGCAGATCAGCGTGTCCACCTGCCCTGCGTCGATCGCGCGGGAGACGGCCTCCAGACCCGACAGCGGGGCCGCGGACTCGTCCGCGTCGGGCACCGGCAGGTACGACACCGTCGTGCCGACGGCGCCCAGGGCCCGGTTCATCGCGTGCACGAGGGCGTGCGCCTCGGCGGGCAGGCTCGGACCGGCGACAACCAGCGAGCCAGCCCGATGCTCGACGAGATCCTTCGCGGCGACCTCGATCATCCTGCGATCCAGATCGTCGCCCGCGGGCACGTCCACCGCCTCGATCGCGCGGAGCAGGTCCGCGGCGCCGCCGGTCAGGCGGAGCACCTCGCGCCCGAGCAGGACCGCGAAGGCGACCAGGCGCGACGGCGCAAGCGCCATGCGATGGTCGGCGCACGAGCCGGTGATCGAGAACCCGGTCTCGGCCATGTAGAGGCGACTCATGGGATCGCCCGGGCGCATCGGCCGACGCGTGGAGGCGAAATCGCGCGCATGCGCCATCGCCCGCGGCTCGTTCGCGCTCGAGGTGTTCAGGAAATCGCGATCGATCGAGACGATCGTGCTCGCCTTTGCAAGGCTGAGCACCTCGCGCCGCGGTGCGCCGAACGCCAGTGCGCACCCCGCGCCGACGGTGCCGGACTCGCTCGGCTCGTACACGGCCCAGATCGCGTTGGCGTACTTGCGCTTGAGTGCATCGCGCACCGCCTCGCGCGAAGGACTGGACTTCTTGTTGGTCAGGATCGCCAGGCCGCGCCCGCCCGTCGCGTCGAACTGATCCGTCAACCCCTGCTGGTTCCACCAGTACTTGAAGTCGTCCCACGTCGCGGCCTTGGCCTCTCCGTTCTCGACGAAAATGGGGTGCTTCAGGCGCTCGGGGTCGTACAGCCCCATCACCGACGCCTGGGCCCAGACGCTCGACTTGCCCTGATTGATGGGATGGAGCGGATTGCCCTCGACCTTGGTCGGACGGAACTCGTGCGTCTCGACGACCACACCCTCGGCGCCGCCCCCGGGGATCGGCAGGCTGGTCGCGTAGAACAGGGGCTTGCCGGGGATCGCCATCTCGGGAACATCGCGCGAGTACGCCAGGATCTTGTGGTCGGGCCGACGGCAACCCGGGATCGTCGCGGCCCCCGCGAGCGCCAGGCCGGCTCCCATGATCTTCATGAAGTCGCGTCGGCTCGTCTCGAGCAGCGTGCTGGCCCCGGCGGGGAACTCTCGCTCAAGGAACTCGCGAAAGTCGGGGGTGTCCGCGACCTCTTCCACGCTGCGCCAGAGCTTCTGGCCGGTGCCCCCGACGCGCGACAACTCGCGCGCCCGCGGGGGGGTCATGCGTCCCTTGGTCGAATGGCACTGGTCGCTCATGCGTCACGCCCGCCTCTGAGTGTCGCCGAACCCGATGAAGCCGTCCTAGTGGTGGCACGCCCCGCACGTCTCCGGCGGCGCCGTGCGCAACGCCTCGACGAGCGCATCCACATCCATCGTGCCCTCGTGATGACGACGCGCCGTCAGTTCCTGCTCGACCTCGCGCAGTCTCGTCACCTGGTCCGGCTCGACCAGGTGCTTGCCAGGGTCACGATGGCAATCCAGGCACCACCCCATGCTCAGCGGCTCGGCCTGGAACACCTCGGGCATGCCCATGATCTGGCCGTGGCAGGAATAGCAGCTCACGCCCGCGTGGATGTGGACATGATGAGGGAAGTTGCGGACATAGTCCGGCAGCTTGTGGACCCGCCGCCACTCGATCGACTCGTCCGTCGCGTACGCGTCGCGGATGAACTGCACCTTCTCATCCTTCACGAACTCGGTGCTGAGCCGATTCTCGGTGTGACATCCCATGCACGTCGCGACATTCGGCACGTTCGCCTCGGGCGATTGCTCCACTTTCGTGTGGCAATAGCGACAGTCGATGCCGAGCTTGCCCGCGTGGATCTGGTGGTTGAATCCGCTGCCGGGCTGCTGGGGCATATACCCCGCTTCCCAGTACTTGGGTGTGAAGTAGTACCAAACGCCCGCGACGGCCGTCACCGCTCCACCCATCGCCATCGCGGCCGTCACCGTCGGCAACGCGTTGGTCCACTTTGGAAACAGGCCGGGCATCGTCACCTCCAAGGCCTGAACGCGCCGCGGCATCGGCTCCGCTCAGCCGACACGCGGGTGCCGAGAAGCCGTTCAAACACGGACACGCATATCCGCATTCGAGCGCGACCACAGCCCGCGGATTGCTGTGGGGCCGTAATATCTGCAGTCTGAGCGCACCGAGTCAAGTGTCCGGACCGTCTTCATGGACAACTGAGATCCAGTCGCAACTGCCCGATCGCCAAATCCCGGGAGCTCCCGCCGTGTCCCAAACCGACGATGGGGTCGTGTATCGGACGAGATCAGGTTCTCGGACCATATTGGAAGGGCTGACCCTTGGGTTCCTCGCCGCAACCTGCGCGGACGCCGCCTGGTTCGGGCTGAGCTTCCCGGGACTCCATCTTCCTCGGGCTGCGATCGGGCTGGGGATTCTCGCCAGCTTTGCCGGTGCGCTCATCGGGGCGATGCGGATGTGGAAGCCACAGCGTCCGGTCCGGGTCGGCGCGCTGGCGGGGGGAGTCGGGGCGGCCGTCCAGTTGCTCGTGCTCGGATCCTTCTTTACGCATGCGCCCGGAGAGAGCGGGACGAGCGTCTCACCGGTCGATCCCTCACTTCGACCGGCCGCCGGACTCATGGCTGTGGGTTTCTTGTCGGTTGCTGTGGGAATTGGCGCCGCCTCTGGGATGGCGAGGGGGAAGCCTCGGCGCGAGGCTTCAATTCAGATGTGGTTGTCCAGATTCGGCGCGGTCGCGGTGGTCGCGACTCTGCTGCTGGTGCTCGTCGGCGGACTGGTGACCAGCGCGGACGCGGGACTGGCCGTCGCGGACTGGCCGACCACCCGCACCGCGAACATGTTTTTGTACCCGCTGAGCCTCATGTCTCATCCGCGGGTGTTTCTCGAGCACAGCCATCGGCTGCTCGGCTCGATGGTCGGGCTCAGCACGCTGGTGCTGGCTGTCCTCATTGCGGTGTTCGATTCGCGCCAAAGGGACCGCGTGCTCGGGATCGCGATCGGCTTTGGAGCCGCGGCGGTCCTCGGCGGACTCATGGGCGCGGCGACCCGGGGCGTGGTCTCTCATTCCGTTCTGATCGCCGCGGCGGTCCTCGGGATGGTCGCGGGTCTCGGGAGCGCGATCGTCGGCTTCAAGCGCGGGTCGTCGGTCATGGTCGCCTTCGCGTTGCTCGCCCTGGTGACGGCGCAGGGCTTCCTGGGCGGAACCCGGGTGACCCAGCAGAGCCAGGTGCTCGCGCTCGTGCACGGCATGCTGGCGATGGTGTTTCTGTCGCTGATGGTCGCCCAGGCGACGTGGCTCCGCCCTGCGTGGATCGAGGCCAAAGCGGTCTCGGACGGCGCGGTACGGCGTTTCCGGACCATGAGCACCGCATTGCTCCACACGTTGTACGTGCAGGTGCTGCTTGGGGCGATGTACCGGCACCTCGGATCCAAGGGCATGCACGCGTTGTTCACGCACGCCGCGGTGAGCGTGGCCGTGCTCGTGCTGGCGACGCTGTGCGCCGCGAGCGCGGTGCGCGCCGCGGGCGCGCCGGGTGTGGAGAGCGAGCGATTGAATCTGGGGCGACGATGGCTCCTGGTGATCGTGAATCTGCAGATGGCCCTTGGGATCGGCGCGATGATCGCGGTGCTGCTTGGAGCCTCGCGGGGGCCAACGCCGACGTCTTCAGAGCTGGAGCAGGCCCCCGCCGCCCCGCTCTACGAGGTGGTGCTCTCGACACTCCATCATGCCAATGGGGCGGCCCTGGTGGCGACCGCCATGGTGATGTTCCTGTGGGCGAGGCGGCTCTGGAGCCCCACGGCGGCAGGAGCGTCAGCCGGAGGGGAGGGCTCTCGGAAGTGACCTCGGCTCCAGAAATGCCGTGACACGTCCGCCCAACCGATAGATACTGGTCCGGGGCAATCCGCGCCCCTCCGAGGGCGTTTGGCCCATGGCCGAACCGGCCGGCGACGGCATGCGCACCGTCGGGGGAGGCATACGCGATGGCGACCGTCCGATCTCTGTCTCGAGAGCTGACTCCTCTGCCGGCGTCGCGATTCGGATACGCCGAAGCCCGGCACCTGCTCTGGCGTGCGGGCTTCGGGGGAACGCCCGAGCAGATTCAGACGCTCGCCGGCTGGGGGCTGGATCGGTCGGTGGACTACCTGATCGAGGTCGAGAAGGTCACCACGGAGCCGGTCCGCGAGGACGAGTTCCAGTCCGACATCATCCGACCGGCCACCGAGGAAGAGCGGATGGCGTATCGGCGGGCCCGAGCATCCCAGGACGAGAACGTGCTGGCGCGCCTCCGGGCCGAGCAGCAGCGGCGCGAGCGCATGGACCGACAGCAGATCGCGGAGATGCAGCGCTGGTGGCTGCGGCGCATGATCGAGACGCCCAAGCCTCTCGAAGAGAAGATGACGCTGTTCTGGCACGGACATTTCGCGACCAGCTTCCGCAAGATCGAGGACAGCTGGATGATGTTCCGTCAGAACCAGTTGTTCCGAACCCATGCGCTGGGCAATGTGGGCGACCTGCTGTTCCAGATCATTCGCGATCCGGCGATGATCAAGTACCTCGACAACGACCGGAGCAACGCCGAGCATCCCAACGAGAACCTGGCCCGCGAGCTGATGGAGCTGTTCAGCCTCGGGGAGGGCAACTACTCAGAGCAGGACATCAAGGAGGGGGCACGGGCGCTCACGGGATACACCTTTGAGGACGACGAGTTCCGGTTCGTCGACCGCAATCACGACAAGGGTTCCAAGCGGATCCTGGGCGCGAGCGGCCGCCTGGACGGCGACGACTTCGTGCGGGCGATCCTCGCGCAGCGCAACTGCGCCCAGTTCATCTGCCGCAAGCTCTATCGGTACTTCGTGGCCGATGTCCCGCTGGTGGAGGACGCCTCGCAGCCCGATGCCAACGCGTTCATCCGCGAGCTGGCGTCGCTGATGCTTCGGGCGCGATACGACCTTCGCCCCGTGATCCGGGCGATGTTCCGCAGCGAGCATTTCTACGGCGCGACGGTGCGCAACCAGCAGATCAAGAGCCCGGCACAGCTCATGGTCGGCGCGGTGCGGAGCCTGCTCACGCCCACGCGGGACCTCGCGGTGCTCAACGACGCTCTGGATCTGATGGGCCAGGACTTGTTCTTCCCCCCGAGCGTCAAGGGGTGGGATGGCGGGCGCAGCTGGATCAACACCTCCACGCTGTTCGTGCGCCAGAACATCATGAGCTACCTGCTGACCGGCCGGATGCCGCAGGGATACGACCCCTCGGCGCGCGAGGTCCGCTACGACGGCGAGCCGCTGCTGGCCTCGCTGATCTCGGCCGACCCCGACGCCCGCACGAATCACGACCGCATCGTCGAATTCCTGCTGCGCTTCACGATCGGCCACGCCCCCAGCCACGCCAAGGCGGAACTCGACGCGTTTGTGGCCGGCCACGGCGAGCGCGTCTCCGGTGACGTGCTGACGGCGCTGGTGCTGCTCATCACGGCGATGCCCGAGTATCAGTTGACCTGAGTGGAGTTGCCCATGCCCGCCCCCGATCCTTGCGCCTTCACCCGCCGCCGGTTCATTTCCAATGGCCTCACGCTGGCCTCGGCCGCCATCGCCGCGCCGGCGTTTCTGCAGCGCACGGCGCTGGCCCTGCCCGGCCTGCGCCCGGACCTCTCATCGCTGCCGGGCGTGCCCCAGGACAAGATCCTCGTCGTGGTGCAATTGTCGGGAGGCAACGATGGCCTGAACACGGTCGTGCCCTTCGGCGATCCGGCGTACTACCGCGCCCGCCCACAGATCGGGATTGCTCAGCGTGATGCGCTGGTGCTCTCGCAGGAACAGGGCATCGGCCTGCACCCGGCGATGACGGGCGTCAAGGGCCTGTACGACGACGGCCTGTGCTGCGTGGTGCAGGGCGTGGGATACCCCAATCCCAATCGTTCACACTTCACGTCGATGGACATCTGGCACACGGCCGACACCTCGGCGACGGGCGATGGATGGCTGGGCCGATACTTCGACAGCGAGTGCTGCGGCCACGGAAAGGGCGAGAGCGGCTCAGAGGAGCCGCAGGGACAGCCGGGCATCGCGATCGGCCGGACGGCCCCGCTGGCCATGCAGGGCCGCGCGATCAAGCCGATCGCCTTCGAGAGCCCGGCGCTGTTCCGCTGGACAGGACAGGACGTGCACGAGTCGCTGCACGAGCCGTACGACGCGCTGGTGTCCGCCGGAGTCTCGGATTCGGTCGATCCGGGTTCGAACGCCGCGTTTCTCATGCGCACGGCGCTGGACGCACAGATCTCGAGCGATCTCATCCGGCGGGCGGTCGATCGCGGCGCTTCGCGCAGCTACCCGGGCACGCCGCTGGGCCAGCAGTTGGCGATGGTCGCGGCGATGATCAACGCCGGCCTGAACACCAGGGTGTATTACGTGTCGCACGGCGGCTTCGACACCCACGCTGGCCAGGGCGGGCCGCAGGGCCAGCACGCCAACCTGCTCCGGACGCTGGGCGATGCGATGAAGGCGTTCTACGACGATCTCAAGCGGCAGGAGAACGCGGAGCGCGTTCTGTCGATGAGCTTTAGCGAGTTCGGCCGGCGCGTCGGGCAGAACAATTCCGGCGGCACCGACCACGGCACCGCGGCGCCCATGTTCATGTTCGGGCCGATGGTTCGCTCGGGGATCCTGGGCAATCACCCGTCGCTCAAGGATCTCGACGACGGCGACCTGAAGTTCCACATCGACTTCAGGACGGTGTACGCCGCGGTGCTCAAGGATTGGATGGGCGCCGAGCCCAAGGACATCCTGGACCAGCCATGGCGGCCGGCGCCGATCATTCGGACGCAGGGCTGATCGGCTCGGCTTCGATCGTGGCCTTTGGCCGATGGAGGCGCACATAGATCGCGCCGACAATGCCCAGCGCGATGTTGGAAAGCACCTCGCCGGCGCCCACCAGCAGCAGGACCGACGCGGCCTCGCTGGACTGGTGGATCGCCAGCAGCGCGGCGATCCCGGCGGTTCCCGCCTCTCGCGTGCCCACCATGCCAAATGGTGACAGCACGCCGATGATGAAGTACGTGGATCCGAGGATGACGGCCTGACCGAAGGGCATCGACACGGCGAGGATCTGGGCGGCGATGACGAATCGCAGGGCGCGCAGGCCGTAGTCGCTCAGCCAGAGCGCGAGGCTTGGTGCGACCACGCGTGGATCGGCGAGCATGTCCAGCCCGCCATGCAGGCGGCCGAACGCCTCGCTCTTCACGATGCGCCCAAGCCTCCGCGACCACGTCACCATGCCCGAGATGCGATCGAGCCCTTTCGCTCCGGCGAAGATCCGCGAAACCAGCACGATGCACACCCCCACGACCAGCACGCCCGCGATGGCCATCGTCCACCACACGGCGTCGGGCGACGGGCGAATCAGGCTTGCCAGGACGATCGGCACCGGGGCAAGGAACATGAGGGCGGTGACGGCCGCGAACCACCCGCCGATCGAGAACAGCGGGATGCGATCTCGCTGGTTGTGGATGACGATGCGGCTGAGCAGGCCGAGCTTGAAGGGCAGATAGCTGAGCATCGTCGCGAGCGCGTTGGTGGCCTGGACGCCGAGGACTGAGACCCGGTGGCGCCGCCGCGCGGCGATCCAGAACGTCAGGCCGTTGATCACGACGCTGGCCGCGGCCATGGCGAGGATCGATGCGACAAGCGCGGGACTCGCCTGCCTGAGGCGCTCGAGCTGGGTGGTCCGATCTCCCGAGAGCGCCCGCTGGACGCACCAGTACAGCAGCGCGATGCTGGCGGCGAACCCCAGCAACTGAACGATGACGCGGATGGCCGGGCGCGCGGGGCGGTCTCGCCGGGACTCACTCACGGCTCGTTCCCCCGAGCCGGAGCAGGGCCTGGCGAGATTCCCAGTGGTGGACCAGTTCGGCGTGCGCGCCCAGCACCTCGGCAACCGCCCTCGGAGCCTCGAGCGGATCATGCCAGCCCTCGCGTTGCAGTCGGTCGAGTTCGGCGAAGTCCACGAGCACCCACGCGATGCCCTGGGCGCGCAGGTCTTCGACGACGCCCGCGGGATCGTCGGGATGCGCCCGGAGCGCCTCGGCAAACGGCTGGGTGTCCCATGTCGTGGCGTACATCACGGGAGATCGGACGTAGAACGGCGTGGCGTCACCGATGAGCAGAATCGTGTCTCCGGGCGGGACCATCGCGTTGACATACCAGAATGGAGAGAGTTCGTCGATCTGGGCTCGTCTGGCCTCGAGCGGCAGGGCCTCGATCGCCTCTCTCATCCCAGCCCCCCCGGAGTCGCCGGGCGAGAGCCCCAGCGCGAGGTTTGGCTTGCCGCCCTGCTGGCCGATGAACGTGAGCAGCAGCACGATTACCTGGATCGAAACGACGACCGCGCCGATGGATCGAGCGTGGCGCACGCCGATCGATGCGAGACCGATACCGATTAGCACGCCCCCGGGAACGAGCAGCGGCAACAGGAATCGCGATTGGACATGCGTCAGGGCGAGCCAACAGACGAGCCCGAGCCCCAGGGCGAGTGTCAGGGTGCGGGCGCCGCCGATCCTGCGGCGCGCGATTGAGACGATTCCCGCCCCGATGCACGCGACGAAGAATCCGCCCCATTGGGGATGCGTGATTCCGCGAGAGCCGGGCTCGTACAGGGGCGCGAAGAGGAGGATCGCGCGATCGACCAGGGCGCCGTCGAACCGGTGGGCTCTCGCGTAGCGGGCAACCTGATCCGGATCCCAGTGGGCCGTCCCAAAGAGCGACGCAAGCTGAGGAAACACCGGATTCCCCGAGGCGATGGCGTTTCGGATCAGCCAGGGGGCGAGCATGACGAGTCCCGCCGCGGTGCCCGCGACGACTGCGATCGACAGGGAACGGAAGGGCCGCCAGAGCCCATCCGCCGATTCGCGTCGCCCGAAGCACGAGACACACAGGAGCACCCCGACCGGTCCTCCCGCCAGCAGGAGAGCCGTGGGCTTGACGCCGCAGGCCACCCCGATGAGCCCTCCGGACAGCAGTCCTCGTCTGGCCGGTCCGAGCCGGCGGTCCATTGAAGCAATGAGCGCCCCGGCCGCGAGCGCAGTTACCCCCATCTCGTTGTAGGCGAGTGATCCCGCGACGACGGTCCAGGGTGTGGACAGGACGATGGCCCCGACGATCCAGCCGCACGTGGCTGCGAGAGCGTCTCGATCCGCGGCAACACGCTCGCCCATGTGGGCATCTCGAATCCAGCGCGAAGTCGCGCGCGCGCAGAGCCAGGCCGTTGCGAGGGCGAGTGACGCGTGGAGGAACTGCGCGCCGAGGGTTGCCACATCGCCGAACGCCGGCACCTCGTGCTGGCCCCACGGCCACAGATGTGCCAACAGGGTGTACGCGGCCTCCATGTAGCCGGGAAGAAAGGAGTAGACGTTGTGCTCGACGGGCCAGATGCGACCGGCCTCGACCCACTCCCGGGGCAGCTGGAGGTGGTAGCTCAGCGCGTCGTAGGCGCCGAACTCGCTGTCCCACAACCAGCCGGGCGGATTGGCCGCGGCCAAGAGGAGAACGAGCGCCGCGGGAAGGCACGCCAAGCCGATCGCTGGGGGAGCCCTCAGGAGTCCGAGCCACTCGCGTCGCCCGATCCAGAGCAGCCCGATTCCGACCAGCACCTGGGCCCACGCGGTCAGCGGGCTAAGCCCGCCAAGAATCCCCAGGGCGTGGGTCAGTGTGAGCTGGATCGCAAGCCCCGTGGCGAGGCGCAGAGCGAGCGGCTCGGTGCTTGCGGACCACAGGAGGCGCGCGATCGCGCCCCAGCCGAACGCGCTGACCAGATAGAGGCCCGCGAGCAGCACTGGCGGCGCCGAGCGCGGGATGACGCGGAGCACAAACTCGTGCGGCAGGGGGCCGGGACCGATCGAGGCCAGCAGCACAAGCGCGATCAGGCCGCCGAGTCCGACCAGCGCGAATCGAGTTACGCGAGGGGAGATGGTCTCGCGCTGCGGCGCGACTCGGGTGGCCATCGGCTGGAGTCTACGAACTCGCCGCGATCAGGCCGCGTTGCGGGCCTGGCCCCCGGAATCGTCCCGACCCTTGGGACCGCCGTCCGGCGGGCGGTCGTACGGGCGTGCATCGACCATCGTTCGCGCGGAGTAGTTCCGCACGATGCCGGTCAATCGCTCCCGCACCTGCGGATTTGACTTCAGGAAGTTGAGACCCACCTCGAACCTGCCGGCGCCATGGCGCACGACGCGCACGATTTGCGCCTTGAGCCGAAGCTTCCCTCCTTCGCAGGGGATAAAGACGACCCACTGCTTCTTGCACTTGGGGGAGAGCAGCCTGCGGCATGAGATCCGGGCACCGGTGACCGAAAGGTCCTCGATGTGCCCGAGGTTGCACGTCAGCATCTCGGTCCGCACCCGTCCGGCCTGGCGGTTTTCGGGCCCGGCATAGGACGGCTTTCCGAACGTGATGCCCCAGAAGCTTGCCATCACGCGATATGTCGGACTGGCGGCCCGGCCCGGGCACGCCCGGTTTGGCGACTGGAGTCAATTCCGTTGGAATCGACCGGCCCAAACGTCAGGGTCGACGATGGTCACCACCAGAGTGCCCCAAACGGCTTGGCGTCGAGCGCCGGGCAGGACGATTTCTTCACACAATGGCCGGTCGATCCAAGGCATATGCACAGGGCATCGAAGGGCGGCGCGACGTCCGATACCCCACGGACGGGTACTCGTGCCCGCTGGGCGCGGTTCTGGACGTGTCGGCGTCCGGGCTTCGGCTTCGCTCAACCAAGAAGCCCGAGGCCGCGGTCGGTGACGTGATCAGCCTGGCGGTGCGATCGTCGCGTCAGCTCCTGACGGTTTCGGGACGGATCGCGTGGATCAGGCGGAAGGGACTGAGGAACGCTTCGTACGAGATCGGGGTTCGGTTCGCGGACCAGCGAGAGGGCATCCGTCACGCCGTCGAGCAGTTCGCACGGGTGGGACATGTGGACACCAAGGGCACCGGGCCGCTCAAGCCCGAAGATGGGCCTTCCCACGCGGGCGAGAGGAACACACCGAACCCCACGTCCGAGCCTGCACCGAGCCAGAACTCGGTGCCGGCCGCGGCGATCGAGGTCGAGGACCTGTACGCGCTGCTGGAGATCGACTCAACGGCCACTGGAGAGGACATCCGGCGGGCCTACCGGGCCCTGGCGCTGCGGTATCACCCGGATCGCAGTCCGGGCGAGGCGAGCGCGGAACGCTTCGATCGGGCCGCGAAGGCGTACCGAGTGCTGAAGAACCCGGTGACACGAGCGCGCTACGACGAGATGCTCCGGGCGTGGCGGCACGCCGCCTAGAGAGCGGGCGATGCCCGTAGAATCGGGCGATGGCCGAGACGGAACTCCCCCGGATCGAGATCGTGGAGCCGCTGTGCGCGGTGTTCCGCAGGCGGCTGAAGTCGGAGGGAGCAAAGTACACGCCCGAGCGGGCTCAGGTGCTCGATGCGATCATTCGAACCGAGGGGCTGTTCGAAGTCGAGGCGCTGATCGATGAGCTCCGGCACTCGCGTCAGAGGGTGAGCAAGGCCACCGTGTACCGGACGATCCGCCTCCTGCTGGACGCGGGGATTATTCAGAGGGTGCCCTTTGAGGGAGAGACCGATCGGTATCAGTTGGTGTACGGTCGGCGACCGCACGATCTGATCATTCGGACGGACACGGGAGAGGCGATCCCCGTCACAGTCCCGGAGTTGGAAGCGATTCGGGACCGATTGTGTGCCGAGCGCGGACTGCGGGCCCAGAGCCACCGGCTGCACATCTTCGCGAGTGGATGATCTGAACCGGAGCGCTCTGGAGCGGCGGGGTGTGGGGCGTCGATACTCAGTCGATGCTGCGCGCCGGCCACATGATCGCGCTCTCGGTGCTTGGACTCTTGGCCATCGGTCTGGTCATGGTTACGAGCGCGGGAATGAGCGTGGGACAGGCCGAGCCGGTGACGCTGGAATCGGTGCTCTTGTCACGGACGAGCGCGTACGCGGCCCTTTCGCTGCTGGCGATGGCCGGGGCGGCGCTCCTTCCTGTGCGCCTGGTGGCTCGGGAGCCCGCTCCGGACGCCGAAGAGGAGGCGACTGGACGATTCGAAGGATTGCCGGTGCTGTGCGCGGGCGCGGTGCTCCTGATGGGAGTCGCACTCCTGGTGTACGTGCCGGGGCTGGGCCGGCACATCAACCAGTCGAGCCGATGGGTCGCGGTGGACGTTCCCGCCGTGGGACAGGTCAGCGCGCAGCCGAGCGAGATCGCCAAATGGGGGCTCATCGGGCTGCTTTCATGGGGCATTGTCCGTCGCCGGCGCTACATGCGGAGTTTCGTGTGGGGGCTGATGCCCTTGCTTGGAATCGCGGGAGCGCTCAGCGCGGTGGTTGCGCTCGAGGATCTCGGGACGGGAGTCCTGATGGGGGCGACCTCCGCGGTGCTGCTGTTGGCGGGTGGCGCTCGGTTCATCCAACTGGCGGCGCTGGCCCCCGTGGTCGCGGCATGCGGCGCGCCCCTTGTGCTGTCGGAGTCCTACCGCCTCCAGAGACTTCGCACGTTCTTTGAATCTCCTTACCTGGACCCTCAGGGAACCGGCTACCACATGATCCAGTCAATGGCGACGATCGCCGGCGGCGAGGGTTGGGGGCGGGGCCTCGGCAACGGGCTACAGAAGTTCGGATACCTGCCGGAAGACACCACGGACTTCCTGTTCGCGGTGCTCTCCGAGGAACTGGGTATCGCCGGAGCAGCGATGGTGGTCTTCCTGTACCTGACGATTCTCTGGGCGGGCTGGGCGGTGATACGTCGCGAGCCCAACGCCTGGATGCGCTTGATCGCGCTGGGCGTCATCATGACGGTCGGACTGCAGGCCATGATCAATCTGCTCGTGGTGACCGGCTGGGCGCCGACCAAGGGCATCCCGTTGCCTCTGCTCTCATCGGGAGGGACGGGCTGGATTCTCACCGCTGCGTCGCTCGGGCTTGTGATCGCCATCGACCGCACCCAACCCGGTCGGGCGCACGACTCGGACACCGTGTCCCCCGATGAAGAGGCGTTCGCGGCGGTGGAGATCGCCCCCGCATGAGCGTTTCGGTGGTGTTTGCGGGCGGCGGGACGGGGGGACACATCTTCCCTGCGCTGGCGATCACCGAGCGACTCCACGAAATTGAGCCGTCGATCCGCGTGGAGTACCTCTGCTCTTCGAGGGCCGTCGATTCGGAGTGTTTCGCTCGGGAGGGAATCGAGCCAACATCGCTTGCGGCCCAGCCCTTTGTGTTTCGCCCTCGTGGACTGATTCGCTTTCTGCGAGGTTGGGGTCCGTCTGTGGTGGCGTCGAGGCGGCGGCTGCGAGCGCTGAAGGCCAATGGCCGCGCGACCCTCGTCGCGATGGGTGGATTCGTGAGCCCACCCGCGGTGCAGGCGGCGCGGGTGGAGCGCGTCCCGGTGGTGCTGGTCAATCTGGACTCCACTCCCGGGCGCGCGAATCGATGGGTGTCCAGACGGGCGACCCGGCTCTTGACCGGCACGCCGGTTGGTGATCCGCGATTCATCGAAGTGGGACCCATCGTGAGACGAGCCGCCCTTGCCCCCGGCGGGCCTACGGAATGTCGAGAACAGATGGGCCTGGACCCCGGCTTGCCGGTGCTGCTCGTGACGGGCGCGAGCACCGGGGCGTCCTCTCTGAATCGATTCATGGCGATGTTCGTTGAGCGTCACGGGGAGTCGCTGCAAGGCTGGCAGGTGCTCCATCAGATCGGCGGTAAGGACCTCGAACTGGTCCGGCGCGCGTACGACCGGGCCGGGATCCCCGCCCGGGTCGTTGAGTTCCTTTCACCCATGGGTCCCGCGTGGGGTGCCGCGGAACTCGCGCTGAGCCGATGTGGGGCCGGCCAGGTGGCCGAGATCCGGGTGAACCGGGTTGCCAGTGTGCTGGCCCCGTACCCGCATCATCGCGATCAGCATCAGAGACTCAACGCGGCCGAAGTGGCCGGTGCGGGGGGGGCAGTCATCGTCGAAGATCGAGTGGATCCGGCGTGGAATCTCGAGTCGATTGGGACCGAACTCGTGCGGTTGCTGGAGGACGCAGACGCCAGGCGGCGCATGCGACATGCGTTGGACGGCCTGCCCCATCCGGAGGGCGCGCTTCGCGCAGCCGAGATGATCCTTGAGATCGCTCGCCGTTCGTGATCGCGCGTCTATCGAGCGGGTCGAAACGCGGCCCAGGCCTGCGACGCCGTGATGGCCTGGTGTGGCGCGATGCGGTCCATCAAACCGTGGGGCGCCCGGGCCGTTGCCGCGAGGATGCCATCGGCAGGATTGGCCCGCACAATGGGCGCGTCGGAACCGAACACGAGAAGCTCGCCGGGGGCACAGCCGGCGTCGATGAGTTCCCGGAGCGGGAGCACGCGATCCAGCCGGTGAGGGAGGCTCCTGTGCAGCGTCGCACCATCGACGAGCAGATGGCTTGGCTGGGGGCTGCACGCGACGCCGAGGCGTGCGAACCGAGGGACGTCCGACTCGTCGATGATCTCGGCGTGCTCGATGCGCGCGTAGCGGGGGCGCACTCTCTCCACCGAGTCGAGCACGAACCGCACCGCCGCGTCGCCGATTGCGTGCACCGCCAAGTGCAGTCCCAAACGATCGGCCTCGCGCATCGACGCGTCGATCGACGCCGGCGTCAGCAGCGGGGTGCCCTGGGGATGACCCGGTAGCGGATCGGCGTAGTCGTCGAGCATCCACGCGGTTCGGCTGTTGAGCGTCCCGTCGGCGAACAGCTTCGAGCCGACGAGTCGGACTCGCTCGCGCTGCCAGGCGCGCGAGGTCGCGTAGGTCTCGGCCAGTCGCTCGGCCGGCACATAGAGGTGAGTGCCAATGGGCAGGTCACCCGAATCGTCCAGCGCTGCAAGAGCGGGGCCGAGCCATGGCTCTGAGAGCATGTCGTGCACCTCGGTGAACCCGAGGCGCCCGAACTCGCCAATCGCGGTCGAGACATGCCGGACCTGGTCTTCCGGCATCGGTTCTGGGACGGCACTCCATGCCACCCGGGCCGCCGCCTCAAGCAGCACGCCGCTGGCCCGACCGCCCTCGCGTTCGATCACACCCCCGGGCGGCTCTGGTGTGTCATCGTGGATTCCAGCGCGATCCAGCGCAGTCGAGTTCGCCACGACAGAATGGAGGTCGAATCCCCAGACGATCGCGGGAACACGCCCCGTCGCCTCATCGAGTCGAACGCGAGATGGCCAGTTCCCCTCTCGCCACGCTCTGGGACGGGCACCGACCGCGATGATCCAGCCGGAGGCATCCGGCCGGGCGGCGGAGAGGCGGTTCAGGCAATCATCGTGGGATTGACACGTAGAGAGGTCGGTGAAGCTGAGCCAGCGCCCATAGCTGGCGATGTGCACGTGGGCATCGCGGAGCGGAGGGGTCACTGATCTTCCCGGGGTCTCAGGATGTCGCCGAGCATCGCCTCGGCCTGGGCAACCGTCGGGGCGGGTGGGTCGAGCGGCAGGCGGAGGATGGCGAAGCGATCGCGCACGTCGATCCCCCAGGCATCGATCGCGACCGCGATGGGCTGGGCGGGTGTCACTCCGACTGTTCGTCGACACGCGGCGGCGAGCCGATCGGGCGAGACGTTGAGGTGCTTGAGTAGCGCGAGTTCGGCGGGTGCGAGCGGATTGCCGAGATCGACTTCCATCCCGTCGATCACGTGCCCATCGACCTTGAAAGCCTCGGCTCTGAAGGCCGCCCACCGGAGGCCATGGGGCGCCCCGTGGTAGGCAAGGAAGCGATCACAGGCGGCGTCCCGGTCCGGATCGATGAGGTCGAGCAAGGCGAGAATCTGGACCGAGCCGCCGCGATCTTCGGGGACGTGGACCACAAACTCGTCGGCGGCGAGGGCGTCCTGCGGGACCGGCAGCACCAGGCGGGGCCCGCTTGGATCGAGGACGTACCGCCCCGCGAACGCCGCGCCATCGTGGACCAGCTCGGCCCGGGTGTTGGATCGCAGGACGTGGGCAACCTGTTCCCGGACCGTCATCCGGTGATTCTGTGGGGGAGAGGCGATCCGAACAAGGTCGCGGCAAAAAAGAACACCGCGGGGCCGATCGGCCCCGCGGCGTATGTGGCGTTCCGGCTCGTCGATGGCCAATCCGGAGGTGGACCGGCGTGAGGTGCCCCGGATCGACGCTCGACGGGGGGCGTCGCGGGGAGATGGGTCACATGCCCATGAGAGGCGCGGGGGCAGCGGCCTTCTTTGACGCCTTGCGGCGGGCCTTCTTCTTGCCACCCTTCTTCTTGGCAGCCTTCTTCTTGGCCTTCTTCTTTCCGGCCTTCTTCTTGGCCTTCTTCTTGCCAGCCTTCTTCTTGCCAGCCTTCTTCTTGGCAGTCTTCTTCTTGGCTTTCTTCTTGGTGGCCTTCTTCTTGCCAGCCTTCTTGGCGGCTTTCTTCTTGGCCTTCTTGCGGGCTTTCTTCGCCATCGAAAAGTCTCCTGCGGTGTTGGTCTTGGATGACCTTTGGGTGTCAGCGCGGAACGCCACGATCCAAACGCTGAAGCCTCACGATTCCTATCGGTGGACCGCGCCACCGATCTTGAGCGAACGCGCTTGAGAGCGCGTCAGCGACACACTTCAACAAGAACCGCCAAGGATTGCAAGTCGAAGCCGCGCGAATGTGGATGAATGCTCGGTTGCGTGCGCCGCGATGATCAACGCGAGGGCATTGACGACGAGGCGATAACGACTCGCGCACCGCGGTCATCGCTCGTCTTCAATCCCTTGATGTCGTGGTTGTCGCGCGCGGCCGGCTTCCCTCACGCCAGCACGTTCGCGCAAGATCGCGGCAACATCATGGCGAGATCGCGACATTTCGATGGTCGTGATATCGGTCCCGGCAGTTCGGAGCCGTCTGGCGTCCACGCCGAGTGAACAGCGCCTCAGGTACACTGCGAGCCCCGATCCGAGACTGTGCGCGCGATCCCAGAGAGGAGTCCGTGGATGCCTTCGATCATGTCGACCACGCTCGCCAACGGACTGAAGATCGCGATGGAACCCATGGACTCGGTCCGATCAGCCTCACTCGCGTGGCTCGTTCCGGCCGGCGCCGCGATGGAGCCGCAGGAGTATGAAGGGCTCGGCGCCATGTGGAGCGAACTGCTGATGCGGGGCGCAGGCGGGCTGAACTCTCGAGCCCAGGCCGACGCATTCGATCGCCTCGGGGCCAGCCGCGGCGTCTCGGGACAGACGTTCTTTCTGTCGATTTCTTCGACGTTTCTCGGGAATCGGATCGACGACGTGCTGCCGCTGGTTGCCGAGATGGTCCTCCAGCCGACGATGGACGCGATCGAACCCGCTCGTGATCTGGCGCTGCAATCGCTCGAGTCGCTCGTGGATGAGCCGGCGGAGCGGACGCAACTCGAGGCGAAGCGGCACCATCGGCCCAGCCCGATCAACCGAAGTGGGCTGGGCACGCCCGAGAGCCTGGCTCGAATCGACAAGAAGACCGCTCGGTCGCAGTGGGAAAGGCTGGCCCGGCCCGACGGCGCGTTCATGGGAATCGCCGGGTCGATCGATCCGGATCGGGTTCTGGCTCGGCTGGAGCGGATCGTCGGCGATTGGCATGGCGCGACACCCATGCCGCCGCACGGGCTTCGGGGCGATCGTGGAGTTCATCACGTACCCGACGAGGGAAACCAGGTCCAGATCGTGGTATGCCATGACGCCCCGCGCGAGGCCGACGCGGACTCGATCCTCGAGCGCGTGGTGCTCGCGGTCCTCTCCGGCGGCATGGCGGGCCGCCTGTTCACGGAGGTCCGCGAGAAGCGTGGGCTCTGCTACGACGTGCATGCGAGCTATGGCCCGAGCCGGGACTTTGGGACCGTGTCGGCGTACGTGGGGACATCTCCAGAGCGGGCGCAGGAATCGCTGGATGTGCTGCTGGCGGAGCTGGAACGAATCAACGGCGCGTCTCCGGTCACCCCAGACGAATTCGAGAGGGCGATCGTGGGCATGAAGTCCCGTCTCGTCTTCAGCGGCGAATCGACCGGGGCCAGGGCCGCCGCCCTTGTGAGCGATCTCTTCCGGTTGGAGCGGGCACGCACTCTCGAAGACTGGGCGCTGGCCGTGGACGCGGTGACGCTGGATCAGGTGAACGGTTATCTGGCGCGTCGGACGCTCGGATCTCTGACGATCCAGACGCTCGGACCGGTGGCGCTCAGCGCATCGGCGTGATCACGAGGCGCCCGCCGGGCCGACCGCCCGGCCCGGTAGACTTGCCTCCTCCATGTCGCACCGCGCCCTCAGGATGGTGTCCCAGTACGGTCTTCTCGGCGCGTGCGTTGTGGTCTTGGCTCTGTTCCTGCTCTACCCCATCGCCCTGACGCTTTGGGGTGGGTTAGAGGCATCTCCGGGCTCCGGGGAGTGGACGTTCGAGCACATCGGCCTGGTGCTGAAGAACCCGGTCCTGACCGAGGGTCTCGTCAATTCCCTCAAGGTCGCCATGGCGACCACGCTGCTGGCGATCCTGATCGCGTTGCCCCTGGCCGTGCTCTCCGCGCAGTGCGCCTTCCCGCTCAAGCGGCTGCTGAACGGCGCGGTGCTCGTGCCGCTCATCCTGCCGCCCTTTGTCGGCGCCATAGGGATGCGCGCGCTCCTGGGCCGGGAAGGATCCCTGAATGCGCTGCTGGGGACGGACTTTGACATCCTCGGACACGGGAAGTTCTGGGGAGTCGTGGTTGTCGAAGCCCTGCACCTCTACCCGATCATCTTCCTCAACGCGACGGCTTCGCTGGCCAATCTCGATCCGGCCCTGGACGAGGCGGCCACCAACTTGGGCGCGGGATGGGCGACGCGGTTTCGAAGGATCACGCTGCCCCTCCTGCGGCCCGGGCTGTTCGCGGGCGCGACCATCGTGTTCATCTGGAGTTTCACGGAACTCGGCACACCTCTGATCTTCGACTACTACCGTGTGACCCCGGTGCAGATCTACGACGGGCTGAAGGAGGTCGAGAGCTCGGCCCAGCCGTACGCGCTCACCATCGTGCTGTTGGCGACGGCGATTGCGTTGTACCTCGTGGGGAAGGTCCTGCTCGGACGACGCGGGCATGTCATGGAGACTCGGGCCGCGAGGGCGGCGGTGGAGCGACGGCTGACCGGAGCGTCGGGCTGGCTCGCCGCGGGGGTGTTCGGCCTCGTGACCCTCTTGGCCGTGCTGCCGCACCTTGGCGTGATCGCAACCAGCGTCGCCCCGCTGGGAAGCTGGTACGACTCCGTCGTGCCCCAGTCCTTCACGCTGTCCCACTTCCAGGCGGCCTTGACACACGAGGACAGCTTCGCGGCGATCCGCAACAGCCTCGTGCTCTCGCTGCTGGCGATGGTCGGGGCGACCGGGGCTGGGCTGGTGATCGCGTATCTGCTGGTGCGAACGACCGTTCGCGGCAAGGCCCTGCTCGATGCGCTCTCGATGCTGCCGCTGGCCGTGCCGGGGCTCGTGCTCGCCTTTGGATACGTCGCGATGACGCTGCGCTGGCCCCTGGGCCGAGGAGATCCGCTTGAGGGACTCGTGAGTGTCGTGAGCGCGCAGCCGAACCCGTTTCCGTTGCTCGTGATCGCGTACGCGGTGCGCCGACTCCCTTACGTGGTGAGATCGTGCGTCTCAGGTTTGGAGCAGACCTCAGGCTCGCTGGAGGAGGCCGCCATGAACCTCGGCGCGAGCCGGCTCACGGCGATTCGGCGAGTCGTCGTGCCGTTGATCATGGCCAACCTGATCGCGGGAGGCTTGCTGGTGTTCAGCTTCTCCATGCTCGAGGTCAGTGACTCGATGATCCTCGCTCAGCAGCAGGCCCACTACCCAATCACAAAGGCGATCTTCATGTTCACCGGACGGCTCGGCGACGGTCCGGCCATCGCCAGCGCGATGGGTGTCTGGGGCATGGCGCTGCTCACGCTCACTCTCATGGGCGCGTCGCTCATGCTTGGAAAGAAGCTCGGATCGATCTTCCGCGCGTGATCTACGTGTCGGGAGAGTCCTGGGGTTCGATCGAACGGCCGATGGCGTACCGACCGTCGAACCAGCGACCAAGGTCGACCAACCGCGCGCGCTCATCGACGAACGGCCAGGTTGGAGAGTCCGCAGGCACCCGCCTGCCGGTGACGGGGCACGTTGCGTCCGTGCGACCGGTGAGCCGGGCGACGCCGGCGCGCGTGCTCCACGAATCCGGAACTTCGATGATCGCCACGCGCGAATCTCCCGGCGCGTGGCGCAAGCGAATGTTCAGTCGCTCTGCCGGCAACGCGTCCTCGACCCGATCAGCCCACTCGATGATCGTCACGGCGTCCGGCGAGAGCTCTTGCCAGCCCGTCGCCTCGAGGTCTTCCGCTCCACGAATCCGATACGCGTCCAGGTGGAGCACTGCGGGCCCAACTTCGCGCCGGTAGACGTTCATCAGGACGAACGTCGGGCTCGAGATCGCGGCGGAGTCGATGCCCAGCCCAAGCGCGAGCGCACGAACCAACGTGGTCTTGCCCGCCCCCAGCTCACCGATGAGCGCAAGGACATCCCCGGGCCGGAGCACGGGCGCGACCTCCTCGCCGAGAAGGGCGGTTCGATCAGGGCCTTGGAGCGTGCGCTCGATACGGGGCATGCCGCGACATTGTTGGGCGCAGTCACACGCGACGGTCGAGCAGCCGGTACTGCACGGCCTCGGACACGTGCTCGGTCCGGATGCGATCCGCTCCTTCCAGATCGGCGATGGTCAGGCTGAGCCGACGGATCTTGTCGTACGCCCGGGCCGACAGTCCCAACTCGCTCATCGCGTGGGAGAGCAGCGTCCGCGAGTCTTCCTCGAGGACACAGAATCGGTCGAGTTGCTTGCCGCTGAGCCGGGAGTTCGGCGTGGCGCCGCCCTGCCGCGCGATCTGGCGCTGGCGGGCCTCGGACGCCTGTGCCCGCATCGCGGCGGTGCTGGTGCCTCTGGCCGGTGCCTGGAGTTGGGCCACCGGAACCGCCGGGGCCTCCACGTGGATGTCGATTCGATCCAGCAGCGGCCCCGAGAGTCGTCCGATGTATCGATCCATCTCCCGCCGGCCAACCTCGCCGGCGACCACGTCTCCCCGGGTGGTCGGGTTCATCGCGGCAACAAGCATGAAGTTGGCCGGGAACCTGACAGCGGCGTGGGCCCGGGCGATCGTGACCACGTGGTCTTCCATCGGCTGTCGGAGCGTTTCGAGCACGTAGCGAGGGAACTCGGCGAGTTCATCCAGAAACAGCACGCCGCGGTGCGCCAGGCTGATCTCGCCCGGCTTGGGGATCATGCCCCCTCCGACAATCGCGGCGCTGCTGGCCGTGTGGTGAGGCGTGCGGACGGGGCGCGTTGTGATCAGGCCGCGTCCGGAGGGCAGTTCGCCCGCCGCGGAGTAGATCCGCGTGATCTCGATGGCCTCATCGGGCGTCAGTGATGGCAGCACGCCCGGCAGCGCCTTGGCCATCATCGTCTTGCCGCTGCCCGCCGGGCCGATCATGAGGAGATTGTGGGCCCCTGCCGCGGCGATCACGATCGCTCGCTTCACGGCCTCCTGCCCCCGAATCTGCTCGAAGTCGATCTCAGGCGTTGCCGCGCGGATCATCCCGGCCACGTCCGGCGCCGGCACGGGTGTGGATTCGACCTCTCCGTTGAGCAGGCCGACGACCTCCGCCAACGTGGACACCCCGAGCACGTCGACGCCCTGAACGATCGCGGCCTCTTCTGCGTTCGCCGCAGGCAGCAGCAGCGTCGTCGCCCGCTTGTCTCGCGCCAGCGTGGCCAGCGCCAGCGCACCCTTGATGGGACGCACGCGCCCGTCGAGCGCCAACTCACCGGCGAAGAAGCACCGCCGCACATCCGGCGCCGCCGAATCATCCTGCGGGGCTCGAATGACTCCCGAGGCAATCAGCAGGCCGACGGCGATCGGAAGGTCGTACACCGGTCCTTCCTTGCGGATGTCCGCGGGCGCCAGATTGATCAGCGTCTTGCCGGGAGGAAAGACGTACCCGGAATTGGCCAGGGCCGCACGGACACGCTCGTGGGCTTCCTTCACGGCCGCATCGGGCAGCCCGACGATGGATACGGGCGCGTCGTTGGCCCTTGGAGAGACATCGACCTCGACCTCGCACGCCCGAGCATCGATGCCTTGCAGGAGGTAGCTCTGGACACGTGCGAGCATTGAACAATCATACACCGAACAACGATTGCGGGGGGCGCTGCGACCGCCTGTTCGGATTCTCTCGGCGGCTCGCCGCACCCGCCGATGAGAGTGGGCTATGCCACGCACCCCCACTGTCTCCGCGCGCCGGTCAAATCCCGGCCGCTCGACCGCCGCCCGAACGATTTCGAAGGCCCGGCGCCCTTCCAGAGCGACTGCGGAATCCCTTGAGACCGAGCCATCGCTGTGGAAACAGGCCGCGCGGGTCGGATGTTTGGCCCTGCTGATCTTCTCGGCCGTCAGCCTTCTCGCGTTCAACGCCGCCGATCCCCCGACACATGCCGTGTATCCGGTGAACGAGCGGGTCGCGAACCTTTGCGGCCCCGCGGGAGCATGGGTCGCTTCCTCGCTGTATCGAATCGTCGGTTTTCCCGTGTGGATCGTGCTCGCCGGGGTTGGGACCATTGTTGTCGCGCCTCTCTTCGGCCGAGCGGTCGCCCAGCCAACGTTCCGTGTGATCGGCGCGATCATCATCGCCGCGGCTCTCGCCGGAGTGAACGCGTTGGTCCTGCCGCGGATGACTCCGACGCCCGGCCTCGCTGGCGGCCTGCTCGGCGAGGTTCTAGCGGGCGAGTTGGCCCTTCGATTCCACACCGTTGGGAGCCTGGTCTGGCTCACGCTCATGCTGGTCGTCGGCGGGTTGGTGGCACTCGATCGCTACATGGTGACCGCGCCAGTCTGGGCCTGGCGCCGCGCTGCGCCCGCCGCACGAGCGGCAGGACGGGTCGCCGGCAACACCGCGCGCGGCACAGGAACCGTCGCACGAGCCGCGTCGGGAAGCCTGCTCGACCGGCTGTCGAGCGCGGTCTCCACACCCCGGCCCGTCGAGGCCGCGGCGGCCCGACCGACCGGCGCCCGAAGCGTGGAGATCAAGTCGGTCGGGCGCCCCGTGGCGCGCCGGGCGGCCGCGGCCTCGGCGGGGCGGGTCGAGCGCATCCCTGTGGCGCGCCCGGTCGAACCCGAGGACGGGACAGATGAGGACGAAGTCCCAGGAGCGCCGCAGATCTATAGCGAGCAGGAGCTTCGCGAGAAGATCTCGCGCCTGCCGATTCGGTTCGGCGGTGAGAGCCGGCGCTCAGCGACAGCAGAAGACCTCCAGGATCTCCAGAACGTGGCGGAACTGGAGGGATACCGCTTCCCAGGATTGGATCTTCTCGAGGATCCGGAGGCGAATTTCACCGAGCGGCTCGAGTCGCACGTCCGCGAGCAGGCCGAGGCGCTCGAGGCGGCCCTGCAGGAATATCGCATCCGCGGCGAGGTCGCCGGGATCGAGTCGGGCCCGGTGATCACGCTCTACCACGTTCGGCTCGCTCCCGGCACGCGCGTGTCGGCCCTGGAAGCGGTGTCGAAGGACATCGCCCGGTCGCTGCGCGCCGTCAACATCCGGATCGTCCCGAACCAGGTCGGCAAGGACACCGTCGGCATCGAGGTCCCAAACTCGGCCAAGGAGAAGGTGCGACTCAAGGAGCTGATGAGCAGCCCCGAGAAGTTCCAGAGGATGCGCCTTCCCATGTTCCTGGGAAAGGACGCGGCCGGCGACCCGCTCATCGGCGACCTCACGACCATGCCGCACATGCTCATCGCCGGCACGACCGGCTCGGGAAAGAGCGTGTGCATGAACACGATCATCATGAGTTTCCTCTACACAAAGAAGCCCAACGAACTCAAGCTGGTGCTCGTGGATCCCAAGATGGTCGAGATGAGCCAGTTCAAGGACATCCCGCATCTGATGTGCCCGGTCGTCACGGAGATGAGCAAGGCCGCGGCGATCCTCGAGTGGGCCGTCACAAAGATGGACGAGCGATACGAGATCCTGGCCGAGGCCGGATGCCGCGACATCGCCGGTTACAACGAGCTCACGTGGGACGAACTGAAGGACCGGATGCAGCCTCAGTCGCCCGAGGAGGAGGCCCGGATCCCTCGCCGTCTTCCCTACATGGTGTTCATCATCGATGAGCTCGCCGACCTGATGATGACCCACAAGGAGGTCGAGGGTTCGATCATCCGCATCGCCCAGAAAGCCCGGGCGGTCGGCATCCACCTCATCCTCGCCACGCAGCGTCCCCAGGCCAACGTGGTCACGGGCCTGATCAAGAGCAACATGCCATGCCGAGTGGCCTTCAAGGTCGCCAGTGGCATGGACTCTCGCATCGTCCTGGATCAGAAGGGCGGCGAACTCCTGCTCGGGCAGGGCGACATGCTCTTCCTCTCGCCGCACAGCCACAAGCTGATCCGTGCCCAGGGGACGCTTGTGGACGACTCGGAGATCCGGCGCGTGGTCCGTTTCATGCGCGACGTGGCCCGCCCGAGTTTCGAGCGACAACTCATCCAGCTCAAGAGCGTCTCCGACGACGAGCAGCGATTGCTCGACACCGAGAACCACTCCTCGGCCAGCCTCGCCGCGGCGCAGGAGGATCCGCTGTTCGATCGAGCCGTGGAGATCGTGCTGCAGACCAAGCGAGGGAGCGTCTCACTCCTGCAGCGGCGTCTGGCCATCGGCTACACCCGTGCGTCACGCCTGATCGATCTCATGGGTATCGCGGGGATCATCTCAGACCACAAGGGCTCGGTGGCGCGTGACGTCATGATCACGCCCGAGCAATGGGAAGAAATGAAGCGCCTCGCACAGGAACAGGCAGAGCCCGGCGCACAGCGCGACCTTTTCGCCCCGACGTTGCCCGGCACCAACGGACTCGGTGAGCCGCTCGCGGACGACCACGACATGGAGATCGAGGAAGAGGACGACGGCGAGGCCGAAGACGAGTACGTGCAAGACGAGGATGAGGACGACGCCGAGGCTGAAGACGAGTACGAACAGGACGAGGAAGACGACGACGCCGAGGCTGAAGACGAGTACGAACAAGACGAGGAAGACGACGACACCGAGGCCGAGGACGAGTACGAACAAGACGAGGAAGACGACGACGCCGAGGCCGAGGACGAGTACGAACAAGACGAGGAAGACGACGACGCCGAGGCTGAAGACGAGTACCAACAAGACGAGGATGAGGACGACGCCGAAGCCGAAGACGAGTACGAACAGGACGAAGATGACGAAGACGCCGAAGCCGAAGACGAGCACGAACAAGACGACGATGACGACGACGCCGAGGCCGAAGATGAGGACGACTCAGCCACCACCTCCACACGTGACTATGTGATCGAGTTGGACGAAGAACCGAATGAGTCGGATGCCGACAGCTCCTGGGACGAGGGTCCCGATTGGGCCGATGTCCCGGATGCCACTCCCGATCGCGAGCCGCCTCGTCGCCGCGGGCGAGCGGCAGGCGGGTAAGCCGCCCAGCCCGGCCACCCCTCCAGAATCTGGCCGGATCTCGCCCGGACCCGTGAAAGGGCCCGCCACAGTTTCCGAGGAACTACTCTCGGGACCCGTCAGGCGGGCTCGTGTGCGTGCGCAGCCCCCAAACATACGTCGAATGAAAGGATGGCCATGTCTCGCCGATTCCACAAGACTTCGATCGCCGGCCTCTCGCTCGTCTTCTCCATGCCCGCCCTGGGCCAGAACGCCGTGGATCGGGTCCCGGACAACGCCGCGGCCGTCGTCGCAGTCCGAAACGTCGCCGAATTCCATCGCGACATCTCGCGTCTTGTGACCGCGCTGGGCGTGGGAGACGCCGGACCGCTCGAGATGATCGGGCAGTTCCTGTCCCTTCCCGGCATGAACGCGGAAGGCTCGGCCGCGTTCGCGTTCATGCCCGGCCCCGATGGGCGCCTCGACCTCGAGAACGGCGAGCAGCGGGCCATCGCCATCCTTCCCATCGATGACACCCAGGCCTTCGCCGAGGCCCTCGGGGGCCAGGCGGATGGTCCGCTCATGTCCCTGAATCTCGACGGGAAGGAATTCTTCGTCAAGAGTGTCGGGGGTGGGTTTGCCGCGTTCACTCCGGACCGCCAGGGGCTGACCGCATTCGAAGGCGATGCCGGACACCTCCAGGCGCATGGCCAACGCCTCGGCCAGATCGGCCGCTCCATGGCCGCCGGATCGGACCTTGTCATGTACGCCAGCGTCGCGGCGTTCCGCGACCAGCTGGAGCAGGGCATGGAGCAGTTCTCCGACGGCGTGAACATGATGGGCCAGATGATGGGCGACCAGGCCCAGGGCATGACCCAGTTCGCGCAGGTCATCGAAGACCTCGCCAACTCCATGATCCGCGACGGACGCTCGATCATCGTCGGGCTCAACGTCGACGAGTCGGGCGTGACGTTCGACCTGGGCGCCCAGTTCAACGAGACATCCGAGATGGGCGCACGCCTGGGCAACGGAGGCAACGCCACGCGCTTGCTCGAGCACGTGCCCGATCTTCCCTATCTCTTCGCCGTCGGCATGGACATGGAGTCGCCCGCGGTCCGCGGCTTCTTCAAGCAGATGGCCGAGCTCTCGGGCGAGATGGGCCAGCAGGCCGGCATGATGGGGTTCATGAACATCTCGAAGGTCATCGACAATCTCGACGGCCAGGTCTTCATGATGGGCGACCCTCCCGCCGTAATGATGGGCGGCCTCTTCGCCAACACCCTCCAGGTTGCGGTCTCGAAGCACCCCGAAGCGCTCTACGCGCAGTCCTGCGCGATGACCCGTGAGATGAACGGCCTCAGCCAGGGCGGCATCACCTTCGGCACTTCCTTCACCGAGGGCGTCTCCACGATCGAGAACACCCGCATCGATTCCTGGAGCATGCGGATGACCCCCGACCCCGAGAACCCGCAGGGACAGCAGATCGCGATGGCCATGGGCATGATCTTCGGCCCCAACATGGGCCCCGGCGGCTACTACGCCGTGACCGACGACACCGTCATCACCACCTTCAGCCCCAACAGCGAACTCATGGGCCGCGCCCTCAGGGCCGAGCGCGGCGCCTCCACGCTCGCCACCAACGCGATTGTCAAACGCGCCGTCGCCCGCGTCCCGGAGGGCGCCAGCATGTTCGCCCTCGTCGGCGCCGGCAACATCGCACGTCAGGCTTCCAACGTCATGGCCATGATGGGCGCCGGATTCGACTTCGACATCCCGGCCGATCTTGAGCCGGTCGCCCTCTCCATGTCCACCCGCGGCGGCGGCGCCCAGTTCCGCCTCTTCGTGCCCGAGGGCGTCATGAAGATGGTCAAGACGGTCGTCGAACAACAGATGGGCGGCATGGACTTTGACGAAGGCCCCCGCGAGGGCAACCCCCGCTTCTGAGCCCATTCCTTTGGCGCACGCGCGGGCCGGCCCTCACGCACGGGCCGGCCCGTTCTCGTGCGCTCCACGTTGACCATACCGTCCGGCCATGCACCGCGACCCAGTCTCGCGCTGGCAACTCGCCAACGATCGCGCCCTCGACATCACGTCGGGCGTCGTCGTGGCGATCCTGAACGCGACGCCCGACAGCTTCCACGCCCATTCTCGAACCCCGTCGCCGCCCGAGGCCCTCGCCCGCGCCCGCCTCGCCCTCGAGCAAGGCGCCCACATGCTCGACATCGGCGGCGAGTCCACGCGTCCTGGCGCCGCATCCATCCCCGCCGATGTGCAGATCGCGCGCGTCGTTCCCGTCATCGAGGCGATCCGGCGCGACCCCGGCCCACTCTCCCATTCGCCGATCAGCGTGGACACCTCCCTCGCCCCGGTGGCGAGGGCCGCGCTCGATGCCGGCGCCGACGCCATCAACGACGTCAGCGCCGGGCGCGACGACCCCGACATGCTGCCGCTTGTCGCCGACCGCGGTGCCGGCATCGTGCTCATGCACCGCCTCACGCGACCGGCCCACGACCAGTACTCGCACCAGTACCGTTCGCCTCCCAGCTACGGCGACGTCGTCGCCGATGTGCGCGAATTCCTGCGAGCCCGCGCCGCCGCCGCAACCGATGCGGGCATTTCCCCTGACCGCATCGTCCTCGATCCGGGGCTGGGCTTTGGCAAGTCCGTGGAACAGAACCTCGAGCTCGTGCGTTCAACCCCGGTGCTGCTGGAACTGGGCTTCCCGATCATGAGCGCCGCCAGTCGTAAGAGCTTTCTCGGCGTGATCGGCCACGGTCCGGGCCACGCCATCGGCCCGGCGCAGCGGCTCCCGGCGAGCGTGGCCCTCTCGGTCATGCACTGGACGCTGGGCGCCCGGCTCTTCCGCGTGCACGACGTGGCCGAGCACGCCCAGGCGCTCAGCGCGGTGCGCGCCATTCACGGGGACCCACCTCCCGAATCGCGCCGTCCGGTCTAGCATTCAACCGGCGTCGCCCGACCGGCGATGCCACGGATCCCAAACGGAGGCAAGAATCGTCATGGCCAACCCGAACGTGATGGAGTTCACCGACGCGAATTTCGACAAGGAAGTGCTCCAGTCGGACGTTCCGGTCTTGGTCGACTTCTGGGCCGAGTGGTGCATGCCCTGCAAGATGCTCATCCCAACCATCGACGCCCTTGCGCAGGACTACGCCGGCAAGGTCAAGGTCGGGAAGGTAGACACCGACTCCAGCCGCGAGGTCTCTTTCAAGTACCAGATTCAGGCCATCCCCACCGTGCTGCTCTTCAAGGGCGGCCAGGTGGTCAACAAGTTCGTCGGCCTGACCGACAAGGGCAAGCTCGCCGCGGCGTTGGACGAGGCAGCGGCCGCCTGAGGCCCGCCACAATGGCCGATTCTCCCCAGAACGGGTCGGAGAAGCCGCTGCGCTGCGGCGCGGTCGGCGTGGGGCGCATGGGCCAGCACCACGCCCGCGTCTATGCGACGCACGCCTCCTGCCGCCTGGTCGGCGTGGTCGACGCCAACCCCGACCGAGCCCGGGAGATCGCCCAGCGTCACGACTCGGCAAGCTTCACCAGCGAGGAGGACCTGATCGCCGCCGGCCTCGACGCCGTCAGCATCGCCGTGCCGACGACGATTCATCGCAAGGTCGCCGAACCGTTCCTCAAGGCCGGGGTCTCCTGCCTGATCGAGAAGCCCCTGGCCTCGGACGCGAAGGAAGCCGCGGAGCTCAAGGCCCTCGCCGAAGCGCACGGCGCGGTGCTGATGGTGGGCCATATCGAACGGTTCAACCCCGTGATGCGCGCCATGCAGCGCGCTACCGCCGCGGGCCAGCCCGTCAACCCGAGGTTCATCGAGGTCCACCGCGTCAGCCCGATGACATTCCGGTCGGTCGACATCGGCGTGGTCATGGACATGATGATCCACGACCTCGACGTGGTGCTCTGGCTGATGGGCGGGCGCGAGCCCGACGAGATCCAGGCCTCGGGCGTCGCCGTGGTCACGCCGTTCGAGGACATCTGCAACGCACGACTGCTGTGGAACCTCCCGCAGGGCAAGTGCGTCGCCAACATCACCGCCAGCCGTCTCGCCCTCAAGACCGAGCGCGTCACGCGCATCACCGGCGAGAACGCCTACATCAAGATCGACTACGCCGCCAAGACCGGCACCATCATCCGGCGCGTCGCCAACGAGATCCAGATGCGCGAGGTCACCGAGCAACTCCGCCGCGGCGTTGATCTCACCGACCTCAAGTGGCAGGATCTGGTCAACATCGAACCGCTGACCATCGACGGCGCCGAGCCGATCGTCGCCGAGATCGAGGCGTTTCTCCACGCCGTCCGCACCGGCACCAGCCCCCCCATCAACGCCGAGGCCGGCCTGGTCAACCTCCGCACCGCCGAGCGCATCGTCGACGCCGTCCGACGCTTCATGTAGGGGGCGCAACCGACTGGCATTGACTCCAAGGAGAGGTACACTGACGCTTCCGACGCCGCAGTGGGCGGGGCGCCGGGGTGGGATCGGACGTCGCCCGCGGTGGGTTCAACGGCCATGTGCTTCAGCCAAGAGCAGTCCCCGGTGAGTGACATCCACGACGCGCGCAGCGCCACCCAGATCACTCCCGAGATGTCCGCCGAGATCGATCGCGCCCTGGCCGACGCAACCGCGCCGACCGCGCCCGGCCCGGCCCGCCCGGCCATCCGCGGCCCGCGCGTCGTCCAGGGCGGGCGCGAGCACCGCACCGGCACCATCGTCAGCGTCAACGCCGACAGCGGCGACGTCTTCCTCGAGTTCGGGCCCAAGGAACTCGGCCTGGTCGAGGGCACGCAGTTCAAGGCCTCGGGTGCGCCCCCCAAGAAGGGCGACACGCTCGAGGTCGTGGTCCAGCGCTACGAGCCCACCGAGTCCCTCTTCATCTGCGTCCTGCCCGGCGCGGTCCAGAAAGCCGATTGGGAACTCCTCGAGCCCGGCCAGACCATCGAGGCTCGCGTCACCGGCGTCGTAAAGGGCGGCATCGAACTCGAAGTCGCCGGCCACCGCGCCTTCATGCCCGCCAGCCACGTCAGCCTCGACCGCATCGAGGACCTCTCCGCCCTCGTCGGTGAGAAGCTCACCTGCCAGGTCGACAAGGTGGACCGTCGCGGGAAGGGCAACATCGTCCTCTCACGCCGAAACCTGCTCAAGGAAGAGCGCGAGGCCCGCGCCGCAAAGCTCCGCGACACCCTCAGCATCGGACAGACGCTCGAGGGCACCGTCCGCAAGATCATGCCCTTTGGCGTCTTTGTCGATCTCGGCGGCATGGATGGGCTCGTCCACGTCTCGGACCTCACCCACCGGCGAGTCCCCGCCAGCGAGAAGGCCATCGGCCAGATCGTCTCCGAGGGTCAGCGCGTCACCGTGCAGATCCTCAAACTCGACCTCGACGCCAACCGCATCTCCCTGGGCATGAAGCAACTCGAGGAGGACCCCTTCTCCGCGGCGTCCGACCAGGTCGTCGAAGGGGCGGAACTCACCGGGCGCGTCAAAAACATCACCGAGTTCGGCGTGTTCGTTGAGGTCGCCGCGGGCGTCGAGGGCCTCGTCCACATCTCCGAACTCGACTGGAAGCGCGTCGGCCATCCCGCCGACGTCGTCAAGCCCGACGAGGTGCTGCAGGTCAAGGTCCTCAAGGTGGACCCGGACTCCAAGAAGATCTCCCTGAGCGTCAAGGCCCTCAAGGAGGCCCCGGCGCGCGAGCCGCGACCGGGCGCGCCCGATGGCAAGGGCGGCACACCCGGCGGCAGGCCCGGTGGACCCGGCGGCGGCCGGGGCGGCTTTGGCGGTGGTGGCCGCGGCAAACGCGACCGCTTCGAGCGCGACACCCGCACGCCCGAGGAAATCAAGAAGGAAACCCCCGAGTTCCGCCGCCTCAAGGAGCAGGCCAAGCAGAAGAACAAGGGCGGCGGCCTCGGCGATTTGGGCGGCGCCCTCGGCGAGGGGCTGGGGAGCCTGAAGCTCTGACGATCGACTCGCGGCGATCCCGACAGACTGGACGCGATTCAGAACAAAACGCCCGGGCTCGGCAGCGCCGAACCCGGGCGTGAGTGAACGAAGAGGATCGGGTCGCCGCCTTTAACCCCGGCGACGGCGCAGCCCCAACAGACCCGCCGCGCACAGCAGCCCCGCGCTTCCGGGCGCGGGAACCAGTTGCACGATGCTCGCCGCCGACAGCGAGTCGCCGCCAGAGGCGCCGGCAAAGTCCAGCGACGCGAACGCCGCGGGAGAGATGCCAAACGCGTTGCCGTAGTCCTGCACGATGAACTGCCACGTCTCGCCGGGCTCAAAGATCCCGTCGGGCGTCATGCTCTCGAAGACCAGCGGCTTGTTTCCACCGAGGAAATCGATCCGCATCGCCGGCGTCGTGACGCCCGGCGCCAGCACGCTGAAGGCGTCGCCGTCGATGTTCGAGAACGTCGTCTCCGGGTCCGCCACGTAGAACAGGTCCGTCCAGTGCTTGGTCGTGAGGTTCAGCATCGTCACCAGCGCGTTGGGAACCGTCGGGTCGTCGGTCATCGGGCACGCGATGAGCTGCGTCGGCTGCGCGAAGGAGTCGATCGCCTCATCGGGCGGGAAGATCCCCAGCAGACCGAGTTCCTCGCGCGCCACCAGGGGCCCGTGGTTGTCGCACAGCGGTCCGTCGAAGTAGCCGCCGTCCACCGGATTCGCCATCGCGCCGCCGCCAAGCGCCAACGTCGCCACCGCTGCGAAACGGGCGTACCGAGTCTGTCGATTCATCATGTGCTCCTTGCCCAGGTGTGAGAGTCGAGTGCGTGAAACAGAGAGTGTGGGCCCGGATGACAAGCGATCCGCCCGCCGCGCCCTCACGTCCGATCCCTATGAACCCGTACTTTTTTCCGTGCCACTCGCCCGGCTCTTCCACTAGACTCTTCCCGTGGCCCGATGCGCTGTGACCATCGCCTCCGCCCTCTTGCTCGCCGTCGGCGTGCACCTCGCGCTCCGCGCGGCGGCTCCGACGAGCCCGATCGAGATCCGCGATGCGCAGAACGACTCCGCTCGGGCCCAACGGATCGGGTCTCCGGACCCTGCGCCCCAATTCGGCGCGCTCAACCGCGGCGTCGTGTTGGTCTCACGTCCCGTGCCCGCTCGCCTGCCCGCGGCGGACCACGATGAGCAGTGGCGGCGATTCCAGCCGATCTCCGACCTGCTTCCCCATTTCCCCCCGGAGGACATCTACAAGCTGCGCTACTACTGCCTCGCGGACTTCGACAAGAACGACGAGATCAACGCCGATGACCTGCTGATGTTCCTGGATGCCTTCGCCGATCCATCGCACCCGCTCTCGGACTGGACCGACATCAACGCCGACGGCATGATCGATCAGCAGGACCTGATCGAGTTCATCCGCGCGTTCGAATCGCCGTGCGACCCGTCAGAACGCCGCCAGGCCCGCTCCGAGATCTGCTGACCTACCGCCCCGTCGAGCCAAATCCCCCCGCGCCGCGCGCCGTCGCCGTCAACTCCCCCACTTCTTCGATCTCCACCCGCGTCACCGGCGCGATGACAAGCTGCGCGATCCGCTCCCCAGCCTCGATCGTGTACGGCTCCGGCCCCAGATTCACCAGTCCCACCCGCACCTCGCCGCGGTAGTCGCTGTCGATCGTGCCCGGCGCGTTGACCACCGTCACACCTTGCCGGATCGCCAGCCCGGATCGTGGCCGAATCTGACCCTCGTACCCCTCGGGGATCTCCACCGCCAGCCCCGTCGGCACCAGACGGACCGCCCCGCGCGGGATGGTCATCGCCTCCGGAAGTGCGGCGCTCAGATCGAGCCCCGCCGCCCCGTCGCTCTGGTATCGCGGCAGTGAAGCCCCGGGTGACAGTCTGTGGATTCGAAGAGTCGGGTTATCGGGCATGGTCGGCGAGGGTACCGCCTCGGGCCCTCCGCGCCCACTCCGAGCCGCCGAAATCAGTCTCGCTCGTCCAGCACGTCGTCCAGAAGCGCCAGATCCTCTTCCGAGAGGTCGCGCTTGGCCTGATCGATGGCTCGATTCAGGGCCTCGACCATGCGCTGCGTGGACGCGATGGCGTTATCCATCGAACTCCGCCCGGTCACGGTCTTCATCGCGTCGATCTGGCGAGAATCTCTCAGGTGTTTCTCGGACCTTGCCTTCGCGTCGAGGAGCCCCCGGAGCAGGGTCTGCGCCTTGTCGCGCGCGATCGTCGTATCGATCAGGATCCGCTGCCGCTCGGTCATCGTGACTTGCATATCGACTCCGTAGGCTTGTTGGGAAAGCGCCGCCCTGGCGCAGTGCGGGAGCCGGGAATTGTGAAGGTATCATTGTCTCCGGGTTGGCCGCCGCGTCAACTCGTTGCCGCCACGCCCGATAATAATCCGAACTAACTGGCCTTGGCAAGGGGAACCCTGGCCCCACCCATCTCGGGGACCAGCCGCCTGATTGTCTCCAGGATCGCGCCGTGGCTGCCGGTCGCGATCGCCGCGTTGAGCTGCCCGACCAGGGCTTCCGGATCGACGACGCGTTCTGCATCCTCTGCCCAAGCCATGATGCCCGGATGGGGTGTCGGGAGCAGGCTCTCGGCGTCGTAGGCCAGCTGCTCATGGAGCTTTTCACCGGGACGGATGCCGGAGAACACGATCTCGATGACCGGGTGAGAGGGCGCGGCCGTCTCGATCCTGCCGCTCTGGCCGGGCTCGGCGATCCACGGGAGCAGGCCATGAGCGCGAACGAACCGTTCCGCTAGGTCCAGGACCCGGATGGGCTGGCCCATGTCCAGCACGTAGACGGGGGCGGAATTGGTCGCCGGATCGAACGCCGCGGCCTGGATGACCAAAGAGGCGGCCTCGGGGATGGTCATGAAGTAGCGGGTCATTCGCCGGTCGGTCACCGTGAGCGGCCCGCCCTCACCCAGCTGGGCCGACCAGATCGGGATGACGCTCCCGGCCGAACCCAGCACGTTTCCGAATCGCACCATGCTCAGGTGGGTCTGAGCGGCTCGGCCCCGACGGTCTCGCTGGCGCAGGCCCTGCACGTATAGCTCGGCGAGGCGCTTGGTGGCGCCCATGACGGACGTGGGGTTCACCGCCTTGTCGCTTGAAATCAGAACGAACCGTTCTGCGCCGCCCAGGATCGCGGCGTCCGCAATTGATCGCGTGCCCAGGACGTTGTTGCGGACCGCGTCGGCTGGGTGCTCTTCCATGAGCGGAACGTGCTTGTGGGCCGCGGCGTGGAAGATGACGTCGGGGCGGAGTTCGAGCACACGACGGCGGGTGGCGCCGGCGTCGGTGACGTCGTGGAGAAGGGCCCGCCGGGCGACGTGGGGGAAGCGTCTTTGCAGCTGGCGGTCGATCTCGAAGAGTGCGTTCTCGGATCGCTCCATCAGCACGATGAGCGCGGGGTCGAAGCTCGCGGCGACGCGCGCCAGTTCGCTGCCAATCGATCCCCCGGCGCCCGTGATCAGAACCCGACGCCCAGACAGCACGCGCCGGACCGTGTCTCGATCGATGGCGTGGGGGTCCCGGTCAATGAGTGTCGCAAGGTCCACTGGGCGAGTGGCCGAGAGCGCCGCGGCGGGAGTCTCCTCTTCGAGCAGGTCCTCGACCGTCGGAAGTCGCCGGACCTGGATCCCGAAGCGGCGGAGCGCGCACTCGGCCTCGATGCCGGCGGGGCGCATGGACTCGGGAAGGCAGAGGAACGCATGGGTCGGATGGTGCTGCTCAACGATGGCGCCGAGTTCGAAGAGAACTCCCAATGCTCTAATTCCAACCGGCGAACCCGGTGCGATCAGGATCGCTCCGAGCACCTGGGGTGCATCGGGGGTTGCCCGGGCGTATGCCGCGGCACCGGGAATCGACCGGGCGGTTCCAACGAGGACCAGTCGGGGAGGATCACGATCGGTCATGGCCGGGCTCCCTGGGTGCAGTGGCTATCGGCCGCGCGGGGGCGGCCGGACCAGCCCGGTTCGCGAAGGGGTCGGAGTCGCCGTATCTTCCGGGGCATGATCGCGCGCATTACGGGCACGTTGGCCGGGGTTTCCGAGGGCATCGCGCAAATCCGGCCGGACGGGTCGGGGGTGACCTTCGAGGTCTTGGTGCCGCCATACCTCGAGGTGGAACTGCGGACGGACGTCGGAAAGGACGTCTCGGTGACGACGTTTCTGTACCTGGAATCGCACGGGCAAGGCACAAGCTTTCTGCCGCGACTGCTCGGGTTTCGTGATCCGGTCGAGCGCCGGTTCTTCGAGTTGCTCACGACCGTGAAGGGCCTGGGGCATCGGCGCGCGCTGCGCGCGATGGCCGAGGAGCCGGCCTGGATCGCTCGCGCGATTCTGCACAAGGACGCCAAGTCGCTCACGAGGCTCCCCGAGATCGGAAAGCGGCTGGCGGAGACCATGCTCGTAGACCTGTCGGGCAAGGTGGAGCCGTTCCTCGGCGCGGTGGAGGCGGCCGACCTGGATCGCGCGAGCGTCGCGGAGTCCAAGGGCCTGAGCGAGGCGGCGCTCGAGGCGATCGCGGCGCTGGAATCGCTCGGAGAGAGCGGGGCGGAGGCCGAGCGGTTGGTGCGCCGGGCGATCGCCGGTGCTGGACACGACGCGGACAGTTCGGTGCTGGTCTCACAGGCCGTGCGGCTTCGGCACGAGCGGGGCCGCTGAACACCTCGTCCCGACGGGCTCTATCCTCTCCCGATGGAGCGATTCGTGATGATCATGGCCGGGGGCGCGGGAGTGCGCCTGTGGCCGCTGAGCAGGGCGGGGCATCCGAAGCAACTGCTGCCCATCGTCCCGCGCGGGGGAGCGAACCGCTCGCTGTTGGACCTTGCGGTGGAGCGGGCGCAATCGCTCGTGCCGATCGATCGCGTGCTGGTGTGCACCGGCGAGGCGTATCGAGGCTCGATTCTCGCGACGGTCCCATCGCTTGGAGATTCCCAGATTCTCGGCGAGCCCTGCGGACGGGACACGCTCAACGCGGTGGCTCTGACGGCGGCTGTGCTGGAGCGGGAACACCCAGACGCGGCGTTCGCGGTCCTGACGGCGGATCACGTGATCGAGCCGATGGAGACGTTTCGGGCGGTCATGGAGACGGGGTTTTCGCTGGTCGCGCGGGATCCGCGGCGACTGGTGACGTTTGGAATCCGCCCGAGCCACGCGGCGACGGGGTATGGCTACGTTCGTCGCGGCGCTGCACTGCACGGGTTCGCGGGC
The DNA here is from genome assembly GCA_020639195.1 of Phycisphaeraceae bacterium. Taxonomy (GTDB): domain Bacteria; phylum Planctomycetota; class Phycisphaerae; order Phycisphaerales; family UBA1924; genus JACKHB01. The sequence continues at coordinate 57,126 of JACKHB010000004.1, forward strand.
GCTTCGACCGTGGCGGAGTTCGTCGAGAAGCCCGACGCCCAGACGGCTCATCGCTACCTTGAGAGCGGGGATTATTCTTGGAACAGCGGGATGTTCGTGCTGCGCGCCGCCCCATTCCTAGAGGCCGTAAGGCGATTCCAGCCCGAGGCGTACTCAGGGATCCGCGAGGTCCAGCGGGCGTGGGACACGCCCCACCGCGGCGAGGTGCTCGCGCGCATCTACCCGACGCTCCCGAAGATCAGCATCGATTACGCGATCATGGAACCCGCGTCGCGATCCGCGGAGTTCGCCGTGTGCACGGTCGAAATGTCGCTGTCGTGGCTGGATGTGGGGTCGTGGCCCAGCCTGGCCGAGACGATCACGCCGGATGAGTCCGGCAATCGGATCGCCGGGGAGGGCGGCGTGTGTGCGCTCGATTCTCGCGGATGCCTGGTCGTGCAGGAGGGTTCCGGGCACACGATCGCGCTGCTCGGGTGCGAGGGGTTGGCGATCGTGAGGACGCCCGGGGCAACGCTCGTGATGCCCCTGGAGCGAGCGCAGGATCTGAAGGGGCTGCACGGGATCATCCCGCCGGAGTTGCAGTAGCCGTGGCGCGCCGCTTCCTGGCCATCGATCTGGGCGACAAGCGTACCGGCCTGGCGATTGCGGACGACGCGACTCGCATCGCGGCTCCGCTGGCTGTGCTCGAGATCCCGTTCCAGGGCGATGGGAATCGGCTGATCAAAGCGATCGAAGAGACTCTTGAGGAGAGTCTCGCGCCATCGGATGAGATCGTTGTCGGCGTGCCATTGAACATGGACGGGAGCGCGGGACCGGCGGCCAAGCGGGCGCGAGAGTTCGCGAACCGTCTGGCAGCGCGAACTGGACGGCGCGTGCACGAGGTTGATGAGCGTCTGACGACGGCGGACGCGGATTGGTCGTTGGCCCGGTCTGGGCTGACGCACGGTCAGAAGAAGGCGCGTCGGGACGCGATCGCCGCGGCGGCAATCTTGCGGGAATTCCTGGCCGGCTCGCAGATCACGGAGGCGGGGGCAGGGCCAGACGATCGATCTTGATGTCACTGGCTTGTCACGGGAGAGCGGCCAGGGCGGGTTTGGGCGTCAGAGTGCAACATTGGGCGGGCGGCGACGATTCATCTGGTCGGACAAGGAGGTAGGCCATGCTTGGACTGCTCAGGCTGGTATCGGTGATGGTGGCCGGGGTGCTGGCGGGACTCGAGCCGCCCACGACCGGCATTTCGAGCGAGGAGCCGAGTCCGGACGTTTTGGACACCGGATTGCCCGCACAGCCCGCGTCGGCTGAGGCTCAGGCGCACGATCTTGAATTCACGACCGCCGACAATCTGCTCGCGGCGCTTGAGCAGGTCGGCTCGGACATTCGCACGCTTCGCGCTCCCATTCGGCAGGTGAAGGTGTTCGCCTTCGAGGGCGATGAGCAGGTGCGGACCGGAACTCTGTATTACCAGAACCAGCCGGGCGAGGGCGATGAGTCGGGCGCGGTCCGGAAGTTCGCCGTGGAGTTCGAGACCTTGGAATTCGGATCTCGAATCGAACGCGACGACCAGCGAACGTATGTGTTCGACGGGGAATGGCTGGTGGAGAAGCTGCATCGGGACAAGCAGTTCTTCAAACGGCAGGTGGTGCCGCCCGGTCAGTCGTTCGATCCGCTGCGCATCGGCGAGGGGCCGTTCCCGATTCCGATCGGGCAGAAGCGAGAGGACATCCTCGAGCGGTTCGAGGCGGAGTTGTGGGATCCTCAGCGCGGCCTCGCGGAGATCGATCCGGTGCTGGAGTCCTGGGTGGCGTCCAAGCCGACGTATCAGCTCCGTCTGGCGCCCCGCCCGGAGTACGCGGAGGACTTCGACCTGGTCGAGATCCGCCTGTGGTACCTGCGGGACGGGTTGCTGCCGCGGATGGCATGGACACGCAACCGGGATGGCAATGAGACGGTCGTGCAACTGCTGGGAAGCGCCCTGAATGGACCGCTGCCAGAGCGAGCGATGGACACGTCCACGCCGAGCCGGGGATGGGATGTCGAGATCACGCCATGGCGCGGTCACATCGAGGATGAGCGATGAGTCGCCGGTGGATCGCCTGGACCGCGGGGCTCGCGCTGGTCGGGTCGGCGGCGGCGCAGCCCGAGGCTCCCGGGCTTCCGTCGGCGGAGTTATCGCCGGCGGTCGTTCGAGCGCTGGAGGCGCCGTATCTGACAGAGGATGAGCGGCGCGAGGCGCGGATCCGGCATGGAGCATGGGAGGCGGGAGATCTCGACACGCCAGCCAGGACGGCCCGCGCCGCGCTGCAGCGCGGCGCGTTTGACCATCCTTCGTTCACGGATCGATCTGTCGATCCCCGGGACAGGGCGGAGGCGGCGATCGGGCGCGGCGAGCTGCGGCGGGCGCTTGAGCTGCTCGGAGCGGAGGGCGATGTTCGCTCGCTGCGGCTTCGTGCGCAGGTGCTGGCCGGGCTTGGACGCATGGAAGAGGCCGACCGAACGCTCGATGGCCTCGTCGCGGCGCTGCAAGCGCGGGTCGTCTCGGCGCCGGAGCTCGCCGAGGGTGTGGCGGGGCTAATGCTGCGCGAGCGGCTCGCCGGAACGCGCCGGCGGGTGGAGGGTGAGGAGGAGCAGCGGGAGGGCGTGCGGGCGGACTTTGAGACGATGGTGCAGCTTCTGGCCCGCGCGCGGGACGAGCTGGACCGCATCGGTTGGGAGTCGCGCGTCGTCGAGGCGGAACTGCTGTACGAGAAGCACAATCGCGCGCAGGCGATCGAGGCGGCGATCGAGGTTCTGGGCCTCAACACCGGCTGTGCGCGGGCGTGGGCGCTCTTGGGTCGCGCGAGCGTGGATAGCTTCGATTTTTCGCGCGCCGTGCTGGTCGCCGAACGGCTTGACGAGTTGGCCGGGTCGGTGGAGGGCGGCGCGGGTGGTGCGAGCATGCTGGGCGATCTGGTGCGCGCGAGGGAACGGATCCGCCAGCGAGACCCCGACGGCGCCGCGGCGGTCCTGGATGGTCTGTTGTCGCGGTTTCCACGCCATCGCGAGGCGGTGGCGCTGCGGGCCGCGGCGAGCGCGGTGGCGTTTGAGGATGACGCGCTGGCCGAGTGGCTCTCTCGCTTTGATGAGTTGAGCCCCGGCGCCCCCGGGGCGTTGTTCGAGGTGGGCGCTGCGCTGTCGGAGGCGCGACAGTACACGGAGGCGGCCGATTTCCTCAAGCGGGCGAGCGATCGCCTCCCCGCATGGCCAGAGCCCTTGATCGAGCTGGGGCTTCTGGAGATGCAGTCCGGACGCGATCTCGCGGCGCGAGACGCCCTCGTGCGCGCGACGAGGCTCGACCCCTTCAACGCACGGGCCGAGAACAGCCTGAAGCTGATCGTTGAGCTGCTCGCGTACTCGACGGTCGAGAGCCCGCACTTTGTCGTGCGGTTCCGGCCGGGGATCGACGAGATGCTCGCCCGGGAGATGCTCCCCACGCTCGAGACGATCCACTCGCGAGTCAGCGGTGTCGCGGGCATCGACCACGAACCCGCGCAGAAGACGGTGATCGAGCTGATGCCGGATCACCGGTGGTTCAGCGTGCGGATCACCGGGATGCCAGGCGTGCACACGATGGCCGCGAGCACGGGGCCCGTCATCGCGATGGAATCGCCCCGCGAGGGGCCGGGCCACGAGATCGGGGAGTACGACTGGGCGCGGGTGATTCAGCATGAGTACACGCACACGGTGACGCTCAGCCGGACTCACAACCGCATTCCGCACTGGTTCACCGAGGCGGCGGCGGTGTACATGGAGCATGCGCCCCGCTCGTGGGACTGGTGCCAGCTGCTGGCGCAGGCGTATCACACGGGCACACTGTTCGACCTCGATGAGATCAGCCTGCGGTTCGTGCGCCCGATCAAGCCGATGGATCGGACGCAGGCGTACGCGCAGGGGCACTGGATGTACGAGTTCATTGTTGAGACATTTGGCGAGCGTGCGCCGCTCGACCTGATGGACCGATACGCCGCGGGCCAGGGACAGGAAGAGGCGCTGGTCGGCGTGCTGGGAGTCGGCAAGGACGCGTTCATGGACCAGTTTCGCGTGTGGGCGCGGGAGGACCTGCGTCGCTGGGGCATGCTGTCGCCCGAGGGGATGCCGACGATCCACGAGTTGCGTCGCGAGTTCTTCTCGCGCCCCGATGCTCCCGGCGACATCGACGACCAGACGTTGTCATCGTGGCTGGAGGCGTATCCAGCGCACCCAGACGTGCTGGAGATGGCGGCGAAGCGTGCGCTGGGGAAGGCGGAGGCGTCGCTGTCGGATGAGACCGTGGCCCTGCTCGAGCGATACTCGAGCGCCCGGCCTGTCGATCCGCTGCCTCGGCGGGCGCTGGTCAAGCACTACCTGGCGATGGGCCGATCCGAGGCGGCGATCCCCCACCTGCGGTGGTTCGATGAGCGTGAGCAGACTTCACCTGCGTACGCGGCCGAGTTGGCCGTGCGCTTGTCCACGCTGGGTCGGGCCGCGGAGGGACTCGATCGAGCCGAGCGAGCGACGCGGTGCGCTCCGTTTGACGCCTCGCTACGCGAGTTGGCCGCGCGGACGGCGCTGCTTGCGGGCGATCGCGTCGCGGCCCGTCGGCATCTGTCGGCGCTCACGGTGATCGAGCCGGATCGAGAGGTGCATCAGCGGAGACTGGAGGCGTTGGACCGGCTTGGCGGATAGAAAAACCCCCGGCCGTGCCCGACCGGGGGTGAGGAGGAGAGGCGGGGCTGTTGATCAGCGACGGCGACGAGCGGCGGCGAGGCCGGCAACGCCGATCAGCGCCATGCTGGACGGAGCCGGGATGATGTAGAAGGCTCCGAAGTCGAAGTTTTCGATGACCTGGACGAGGCCGCTTCCGTCGGTGTTGACCTGCCACAGCGAGTCGCTGAACACGTTGGAGAACATCACGGTGTCGTTGTAGGGGTTGTAGCGGACGCCGCCGGGCCGGTCCGCGTCAAACCCCGTGACGAGGTTGTCGATGCCGGCGAAATCGCCGTTGCCATCGACGTGCACGACCCAGATATCGCCCTCGCCGTCGGCGACGTAGAGATCGCCGTTGTTAGGGTTGATGTCGATCGAGCGGGCGAATGTGATGGGGTCGGCAAGGCCGGTGACGCCGGTGTCGGAGAGGTCGACCAGCAGCGATTCGGTGCCGGCGAGCGTGTTGGGGTCGATGCTCAGACGGTGGATGGTGCTGCCGAAGTTGCGGTCCGGCGGCTGGAGGCCGCCGTTGGGATCGTTGTAGATGCCGCCGTTGAGGGCGACGACGAAGTAGTCGCTGGAGTTGATGTCGTGGACCAGATCGTTGGCGCGGCGCCAGAAGGGGCGAGTCTGTCCGCCCGGCTCCTCGTAGATGTCGGTGATCGCGCCGCCGGCCGTGTTGACGCCGATGACGCCGAAGTACTTGGGATCGGGATGGTCGGAGGTGGGCTTGGCGACGGTCACGAGATGGCCGAGCGCCGCGTCGTAACGGAGGCTGGACTCGGTGAAACGGGAGTCGCCCTGCGCCAGGAACGACGCGCTGGGAACCCCGAAGAGGTTGTCGATCTGGATGATGCCCGCCTCGTTGGGGTTGGTCGGCGGGAAGGGGCTGTTGTCCATGTACCAGCGGCCGCCGTTGCGGTCGATGGACAGGATCCGAGTGTCGGGATCGGCGAACGTGTGCAGGGTCTGCACGCTCGAAGCGGGAGGCCCTCCGGGAACGTTGATGAGCTTGAGCGAGACGTCGGAGTTGTCGAACGCGACGACGGAGTACTGCGCTGACGCCGCGGTGGCCAGTCCGGCCGAGAGTACGATTGCCAACTTCATTCGCATTGATTCACTCCCTCTATGGTTTTCGATTCGTTCCAGAGCGTCCTGTCTGTCTCTACACAAGCGCTTCCACGGCGGAAACGCCGCGAACACTTCGATCCGACACCCCCTTGCGACGGCCGGTCGGCCGGGCACGGCACCGAGATGGAGTCACTTGTCTCCCCGTTGATACTGTATGTGATGAGCCGTTGCCCTCCAATGCAATGACTCAAAAAAGCCCTCACAGAGCGCCAAAGCGGGATCTGGCCAGCCCAGGCCCGCGCGTTTTTTCGAGACGTCCTCATGACGAGCGGTCCTTCCGCAGCGGGAACATCTGTGGGTTCGTCCCAGAACCTGAACCGGATTCGTGCTTGTGTTTTGATCGGGTGTCACAGCCTTGTGGATTACTTGTCGTTTATGGTCATCCCCCTGATTCCCGTGCTGGAGGCTCGGCTGCAACTGTCTGGGGCGCAGGGGGCTGCGCTCGTCGCCGCGGGGGCCTTGTCTTCGGGGCTTGGGCAACCTGTCGCCGCGTGGCTCAGCGATCGGTTCGATACGCGCGTGCCGGGGATCGTGGGACTGGTACTGGCTGCGGTGGCACTGACGCGGCTTGGATCGTGCGAAACGTACGGCCAGTTGATCGGAGTGCAGATGGTGGGGATGCTGGGAGTGGGCATTTTCCATCCGGTCGCGGTGGCTTGTGTTGGCCAGCTCGGTCAGCGCCGTCGGGCAAGGATCGTTTCGATTTTCTTTCTCGCGGGGTTGTTCGGCGGGGTGCTGGGAAGCACGACGGTGCCTCCCTGGGTGGATCGATCCGGACTTCGAGCGCTCGAGTGGATCCAGATCCCGGGTCTGATCGGCGTGGTCGTGCTGGCGTGGGCGATTCTGCGAATGCCGCACCGTCATCATGGATCAGGGGATGACCACGCGCGGCTGCCGCGAGAGGACCGGAGGGAGCGCTGGTGGGCGTTGGGCGTGCTGTTCGCGGGCGCGATGGCGCGGTACGTGGTGAACATGATGCTGGCGGTGCTGGTCGTTCGATGGTGCGAACGGCTGGTGATGCGCCGCGGCGGGATCGATGCTCTGGGCGTGAACCTGCCCGATGCGCTCGCGCACGAGGCCTCACGGCTCAACGGCCCGCTGCAGGGATCGATGATCGTGGGGATGGGCGTGGCGGGTCTGACGCTGGGCGCGTGGACGCCGGTCCGGCACGAGCGCCTGGTATTGACGCTGGCACCGCTGGCGGGCGCGCTGGGGGTGGTCGGCTTTGCGATGCTGGATGGGAATCGGGCTGGACCCGGGGCGTACGCGCTGGGAATCGTGATGGGGGCAGGGTTTGCCGGAACCGTGCCCATCACGATCGCGATGGCGCAGCGACTGCTCCCGCATCGCACGAGCCTTGCCTCGGGCGTGATCCTGGGAGGGGCGTGGGCGGTGGGCGCGGCCGGCCCGTCGCTGGCTCAGGCGATCCTGGAATCGTGGGGGCTGGCAGTTGGGTTCGGCGTGACGGCGGCGCTGCTGGCGGGCGCGGGACTGTCGTCGCTGCTGCTGCGTCAGGGCGTGCTGCTGCGGGTGGGCGCGGGACAGTGACGAAGGCGTTACAGCCCGAACGCCGAAGAAACCGTACAACCTGACGTGTGCCGGCGGTGAGCGTCGGCCCGATGGGAGGCCCTCATGTCGCCACGCAGGATCGTGTCATGGCTCTCGGGCGTCGTCGTGGGCGCCGCGTCCTTGGGCGCGGGCGCGCAGGTGCAGGTCGAGTCGTTCGCCCCGAACATCGTCGTGCCGCAGAGCCGCGTCATCGTCGCACCGGACTGGCAAAATCCGATCCGCGTGGCGAGCGTCAATTCGACGATCGACATCAACGAGCAGGTCGCTTCGACGACACTGAGGATGACATTGACCAATCCCTCCAGCCGGCAGCAGGAGGCCGAGGTGCTGTTGCCCGTGCCCGAGGGCGCGGCGATCCGATACTTCAAGCTCGACGGTCTGGGCGGCGATGGCGGCGCGAGGCTGCTGCCCCGGGACGAGGCGAGACGGATCTACGAATCGATCGTCCGAAGGATGAAGGATCCGGCGATCCTCGAGTTCGCGGGGTGTGGCTTCATCCGGTCCAACGTGTTTCCGGTGCCGGCGCAGGGAACGCAGGTGATCACGCTGACGTACGAGCAGTTGCTGCCGGCGGTGGCGGGGCGGATCGACTACACACTGCCACGAACGCAGTCGCTCGAGGACACCGGCATCGACTGGGCCATCGAGGTGACGGCGCGGAGCGAACGCGGCATCGCGAGCGTCTTTTCGCCCAGCCACACGCTGCTGATCGAGCAGCAGCCCGGCGATCACGAGCAGAAGCGCGTGCGCCTGCAGGTGGCCAACGCGGGAGACCCGGGATCGCTGATGTTGTCGCTGGTGCTTCGCGACTCGGGCAGTGGCATGGCCGGCACGTTCATGGCGTATCCGGATCCGAATGTGGCGACCGGCGGCCGAGGCGGCTACGTGATGTTCCTGGCCAGCGTGCCGCCGGTGGAGAATCGGCCGACGATCCGGCGCGAAGTCACGCTGGTGATCGATCGGTCGGGGTCGATGCGCGGCGAGAAGATCGAGCAGGCGCGCGCCGCGGCGCTGCAAGTGATCGAGGCCCTAAACGACGGCGAGTTCTTCAACATCTTCGACTACTCCGACGTGGTGGACAGTTTCAGTGCGGCGCCGGTGGCGAAGGACACCCAGAGCGTGGCGCGGGCGCGCGAGTACATCGCCAACATCAAAGCGATCGGGGGAACGAACATCCACGATGCGCTGGTCGAGGCCCTGCGCCAGCCGCCGACCCAGGGAACGCTGCCCATGGTGCTGTTCCTGACCGACGGCCTGCCGACGATCGGGCAGACGCGCGAGAGCGTCATCCGTGACGCGGCGAGGCACGCCAACACCCACGAGCGGCGGATCTTCAGTTTCGGCGTCGGGTTCGACGTCAACGCCCCGCTGTTGACGGCGATCGCCCGAGACACGCGGGCCTCCGGGACGTTCGTGCAGCCCAAGGAGGATGTCGAGGTCAAGGTCGGGCAGGTGTTCCGGCGGCTGTCGGGACCGGTGCTGGCCAAGCCGGTGCTGAGCCTTCGGGCGGAGAACCCCGCGGTGCTGGGGATCGCACCCTTGAAGGAGGTCTTGCCTCGCGAACTCCCGGACGTGTACGAGGGCGATCAGTTGCTGATCGTGGCGCAGCACGTCTCGGATGAGCCGGTGGTCTTCCAGGTCCGGGGCAACTACCTCGGGCGGGAGCGGACCTTCGAATTCCGGTTCGATCCGTCGGTCGCGACGACCCGCCACGCGTTCGTGTCGCGGGTCTGGGCGATGCGAAAGATCGGGTCGCTGCTCGAGCAGATCCGCCTGGGCAGCGCGGACCTTCCGGCCAGCGTGGACCCGTCGAGCGACCCGCGCTTCAAGGAACTGGTAGACGAGATCGTGCGCCTGTCGATGGACTTTGGCGTGATGACCGAATACACGGCGTTCCTGGCGGACGAGGACTCGGGCGTGTTTGCGCGGGACCAGATCCAGCTCGGCGCGACGATCAACGTCATCGACAACGCGATCCGCGAGCGGGCGGGCGGCGGGGCGGTCGCCCAAGAGCTGAATCGCGAAGCCGGCAACTGGCCTCAAGATTCGGCCGCGGAGGCGACCCTGCGCCGCCGCCTGGCCAGCGCCCGAGAGAACGGTGAGTCCCTCCATCTGGCCCCCGCCGCGGCGCCGGCGAAGCAGGCGTACTACGGCTTTGCGGCCGGCGATGAATTGGTGGTCAACCAGGTCCTCACTCTCCAGCAGGTGGACAACCGGGCGATCTACAAGAAGGGCTCGCGCTGGGTGGAGGGGCAACTCCTGACCCAGAGCGCCGAAGCCGAGGAGACGATCGAGTTCGGCAGCGACCGCTACTTCGAGGTGGCCGCGGAACTGGCGCGGCAGAACCGCCAGGCGATGCTGGCCAACCGGGGTGACCTGTACCTGATGTACGAGGGCAAGCGGGTGCTTGTCCGCAATCCGAGCTGACGACCGCGGGGCGGGCCGAGAGGCTCGCCCCGGCGTTTGTGATGGCAGGCTTGATTCTGTTCCGCGTGGAGCACGCATGCGCACGCGGAGCGATTTCCAGGGAGACCGTCGATGACGCGCACGCTGACGCTGATGCTGGGAGCCGGGATGGGTGCGGGGATGTTGGTCTCGGCCGCCCTCGGCCAAGACACGGCCTTGACGATCTACTCCTACGCGGCCCCTGGAGCGGTGCCGCCGGAGATGTACCGCCCGGTGGGCCAGGGCGGATACGGCTACGGGTACAACCCGTACAGCGCGCTGCAGGTGCCGGGGTACGCCGTGGTGCGCCAGACGCGAGAGATCGACCTGCCCGCGGGGCGGAGCGAGACGACCTTCGACGGCGTCGCGGCCCTCATCGAGCCGACGACGGTGCGGTTCGAGTCGTTGACCGACCCCGACGGCACGCGCGTGCTGGAGCAGAACTTCCGGTTTGACCTCTTCGATCTCTCGAAGCTGCTGGGCCGGCATCTGGGCAGTGAGGTCAACGTCGGCGGGGAGACTGTGACGTTGCTCGCCGTGAACCCGCAGGGCATGCTCGTGCGCAACGCGCGGGGAGAGATCTACTTCGTGCAGGGCTTTGGGAGCGTGCGCCTCTCGGGCGAACTGGCCGAGGGCCTGCAGGTCCGGCCGACGCTGGCGTGGGACGTGGTGGCCCAGCGCGGCGGATCGCACGACACCCGCGTGTCGTACCAGACCGACGGTATCACCTGGTGGGCGGACTACAACATCGTGTTCTCCGAGGGGCGCACCGCCAACACGGGCGAGCTCGACGTGGGCGCGTGGGTCAGCATCCTGAATCAGACGGGTGCGACGTACGAAGACGCCAAGCTCAAGCTCGTCGCGGGCGATGTGCAGCGCATGCAACCCCAGGGCTACGGAGGGGCGTACATGCCGCGCTCGCGCCAGTCGTACGCGGGAAATGAGGCCATGGCGGCCGGCTTCGAGGAGAAGGCGTTCTTCGAGTATCACCTCTACACGCTCGGGCGGCCGACCACGATCCCCGACAACTCCACCAAGCAGATCGAGCTGTTCGAGCCGGCCGAGGGCGTCGCGGCGGAGAAGGTTCTGCTGTACTACGGGCTGGCGGAGGGCTATCGCTCGTTCCTGCCCAACCCCGCGACGGACCGCAACTACGGCACGGAGATGAACAAGAAGGTGGACGTGTACCTGCGCTTCCGCAATGACGAGGCCTCGGGGCTGGGAATCCCGCTGCCGAAGGGGCGCATCCGCGTCAGCAAGCTTGACCCCGCCGATGGCAGCCTCGAGTTCATCGGAGAGGATGTGATCGATCACACGGCCAAGAACGAGCGCGTGCTCGTGAAGCTGGGCAGCGCCTTCGACGTCGTCGGCGAGCGCATCCAAACAAACTTCAACATCAACTCGAACCAGCGCTGGATGACCGAGACGATCGAGATCCGGCTGCGCAACCACAAGGACGAGCGGGTGAGCGTGATCGCCAAGGAGAACCTGTTCCGCTGGGTGAACTGGGAGATCACGGAGAAGACGCACGACTTCGAGAAGGTGGACGCCAGGACGATCCACTTCCCGGTCACGCTCGATCCCGAGGAGGAGGAGATCATCCGGTACACCGTCCGATACACATGGTGAACGCGGGGGCGCCCGCCCCCGTATGGTGTGCCGGGGGAATCCCGCGAGGACACTGACATGGCGCGAGCGACGATCCTTGTCGTGGAGGACGACCCGGCGATCCGACGGGGCGTGGCCGACGCCCTGGAGTTCGCGGGATTCGTCGTGCGCGAGGCCGGGGACGGCCAGCAGGGCCTGGAGGCGGCGTGCTCGGGGGCGTTCGATCTCGTGCTGCTGGACATTCTCATGCCCAAGATGGATGGGCTCACCATGCTGGGCGAGCTTCGAAAGGCGCGCCCGTCGCTGCCGGTCATCATGCTGACGGCCAAGGGCGAGGAGCGAGACAAGGTGCAGGGCCTCAAGCGCGGCGCGGACGACTACGTCGTCAAGCCGTTCGGACCCGACGAACTGATCGCGCGCGTGGAGGCCGTGCTTCGGCGCAGCGCCGAGCGGCCGGTCGCGTCGGACGACCTGTCGATCGCGGGACGGCGCGTGGACTTCGAACGGCGCGAGCTGACCCTTCAGGACGGCGCGGTGGTTTCGCTGACCGAGCGCGAGGCCGAGGTGCTCCGCTATCTCGCCGAGAATCGCGGGCGGGCGGTCTCGCGTGATGAACTGCTCAGCCGCGTGTGGGGGATCGATCCTCGCGGCGTGCAGTCGCGCACCGTGGACATGGCCGTCGCGCGCCTCCGCGAGCATCTTCGCGATGATCCGGCCGATCCAGCGGTGATCGTCACGGTGCGCGGGCGGGGCTACATGCTGGCGCCGGAGAACAGCGCGTGATGACCCCCAAGCGCATCGCGTGGCTGATCTTCGGCCTGTGCGCGCTGCTGGTCGTCGATGGCCTGGGCTGGGTCACGTGGCAGATGGTCCGGCTGGAGCGGCGCGAGCTGGAGGCCAGCCGCGAGGCGGAACTCAACGACAAGGTCCGGCTGGCACTGTGGCGAATGGACTCGGCCGTGACACCGATCCTCGCGGCGGAGTCGGCCCGGCCTTACTTCCAATACCGGGCGTTCTACCCGGCTGACCGCGCGTACACGCGCATGTGGGAGTCGGTCACGCCCGGCGAGCTCATGCTGCCCTCGCCGCTCTTGGTCGATTCGGGACGCTACATCCGGCTGCACTTTGAGGTTGCGCCGGACGGATCGATCACGTCCCCGCAGGCGCCCGGCGGCAACATGCGCGATCTGGCCGAGTCCCGTGATCTCGCCGCGCCCGATCGCGTCGATCTGGCGCAATCGCTCGTATACGAGCTGGAACTGATGACGGCCCGAGACGGCCCGATCGAACGAGCCATCGAGCGGGCCGAGGAGGGCCCCGCGTCTGAGGGCGAGGACCGAGCGGATGCCGCGAGGAGCCCCGGCCTGGCTTCGGGCGCGCAGCCCGACCGCGAGTTCACGGCCCGGCGTGAGGCCGCTCAGCGCGCGTCCCAGCAGGCCGAGCAGGCGCGAGCGGACCTCCAGGTGAACAAGCCGGACGGGAAGTCTCAGTACGTGACACTCACGCCGCAATCCTCTTCGGCGGAGGGCGCCCAGCTCTCTGCGGCTTTGGAGCAACCGCAGGCACAAACCGGGTTCATCGGGCTGATCGAGGCCGACGCTTCCAACGAGAACGCGGCCGGCCCCATCGATCCGCGTGCCGCGGGAAGGGTGCCGCAGGAGGCCCAGACCGACGACCTGCTCGCCCTGGACGCGGAGAAGGAAGGCCTGAATCTCCGTTTCGACCAGGTGCCAGATGCGCCGACCAAGGACGCGGAGTTGTGGTCCGGAGAGCGGTTCCGAACCATGACCTCGACGCTGGAGAGCGCCGAGATCGCCGACGATGCGCCGGAGGTTGTGCAGGATCCGTTCGAACCCGTGTGGCGCAGCGACCCTGCCAGCGGCGCTGCGGAATTGTTCTTCGTGCGCCGGGTGCACATCGAGGGCGAGGAGGTCGTGCAGGGATTCTGGATCGACTGGCCGGCCCTGCGTGCCGATCTGCTGGCGGGGGTCATGGATCTCCTGGCGGGCGCCGAACTCGAGCCGATCCCCGACGCGCAGACCATCTCGATCGCCAACGGGGCCTCGGACTCTGGGAGACTCCTCGCCAGCATTCCCGCGAGGCTGTTGCCGACGCATCTCCCGCTTGCGGGGGGCGCCCCCGCGACGGCGACTCGCGTGACGCTGATCGTGACGTGGCTGGCCGTGCTGGTGGCGATCACGGCCATCGGCGTGGTGTTGCGCACGGCCATGGCGCTCTCCGAACGGCGCGGCCGGTTCGTGTCGGCCGTCACGCACGAGCTGCGCACGCCGATGACCACGTTCTGTCTGTACAGCCAGATGCTGGCGGACGGGATGGTGCGCGATGAACAGAAGAAGCGCGACTACATCGACACGCTCAAGGGAGAGAGCCAGAGGCTTGCCAGGATCGTCGAGAACGTGCTTGCCTACGCGAGGCTCGACCGGAGGCGGGCCACTCGGGTCCGCGAGTCGATGCCGTTGGGAGAAATGCTCGACCAGGTGCTGCCTGGCCTGGAGAAACGAGCCGCGCACGCGGGCATGAGCCTCGAGTTGGTCGTGCCGCCAGAAACTCGCTCGGTGCGAGTGCCCAGCGAGCGAGAGGGCATCGAGCGCATCCTCACCAATCTGGTCGACAACTCGTGCAAGTACGCCGCGGGCTCGGAGGATCCGACGATCCGCCTGGCGGTTCGTCGCTCGGGCCGACGTGTGCACCTCCGCGTGAGCGATCGGGGACCGGGCGTGCCGGCCGAGTTGCGGCGAGTCATTTTCCGGTCGTTCCAACGCGGGACGCACGCCGGGGACGTGTCGAACCCTGGGCTTGGGTTGGGACTGTCGCTTTCTCGCGGCCTGGCACGGCGCATCGGGGGAGCCCTGCGTCTCGCGGCGCCCGGGGAGCGTGGAGCGAGCTTCGTTCTGACCCTGCCCGTGATGGCCTGAGTGGGCGAACCGGGAGCACCGGTACGCTGTACGTCCGCCATGACGCCTGATGATGCCGCGTTGGTGCGCTGGGTGGCTGGGCACGACGAGCCTTGCCCGGTGTGCTCATACAACCTCCAAGATGCTCCCGACGCTGTCTGCCCCGAGTGCGGCGTGCTCCTGCGGCTTTCGGTCACGAGTCCGGCAACGGCGCTCGGGCCGCTAATCCTCGGTATCGTCTCGTTCTCCGTTGCGATCGGGTTCGACGCGGTGACGCTGGCGCTCGTCGGAGGGTCGGTTGTGCTGTTTGGGCCGCCCCCAGGCATCGTGCCCCAGATGACCGTGTTCTTCTTGACGCTGGGACTGCTGGCGCTGCTCAGCGCCCTGGGCCTTGGAGCACTGGTTCGTTCTCGCAAGCGCTGGTATCGACAGGCGCGCCGGCGTCAATGGGAAGTCGCATGGCTGATCTTCTTGATCGTCGGAGGGATTCACGCGATCGCCGGCGTCACCCTGATCTCGATCCTGGCGTAGCGATCCAGCCGAGGAACGACGCCAGAGCGAGCGAGGGCGGGCAGATTTTGCCGACGTGCTCTGCGGCGAACCGCGGCATGTCCGACAATCGAATCCAGGCGCCCTGCGAGTACTCCCAGTCGTCGGAGGACACCGCAGGTTCCACGTCGGGCAGTCGGACCAAGAACACGATGTCGTAGCTGCGGACCGTTGCGTCTCGAAAGAGGGCGATCGTCCGCATGGACGCGTCGGCCGCATCCAGCCCAGTTTCCTCTCGAATCTCCCGGAGCATCTCGGCGCGCACATGGGTCTCATCGAGTCGGCTCGATGCAGGTGGATCGATGCCTCCGGAAGGACCGAACTCCCAAAGGCCGGGGTACACATGGACATCTCTCGCGCGGCGGCCCA
Organism: Phycisphaeraceae bacterium; assembly: GCA_020639195.1. GTDB lineage: Bacteria > Planctomycetota > Phycisphaerae > Phycisphaerales > UBA1924 > JACKHB01. Next base: position 72,434 of record JACKHB010000004.1, read on the forward strand.
TGAACACGCGCTCGTCGGGCCTCGCTCCTGCCAGCAGCAATGCCGTAACCGAGAGGTGCCAGGTGCCGGTCTCGACTTCTGGCTGGACGGCGAGCAGGCGATACGTGCTCGGTCGCCAGGTCAGCGTGAGAGAGGTGGAGTCGAACGCGATCACGCTGGAGATCGGTCCGGAGAATAGCCTCGGTTTCTCTGAGCACAGTCGCGTCCAGACTCGATCGACGGCGGCCTGGTCGTGCCGCGGATCGCTCACGCCCAGCACGAAGCGGAGCTTGAAGGGTGAATCTGCGCTCGGGCCGCCCCAGATTGTCACCCGCGAGGACGCATCGGTCACGAGAACAGCCCATCAAGCGGCAGATCCGAGAGGCCGAGCGCTCTGGCCTCTTCCTGCACGACGTCCTGCATCGATCTCTGCGCGGCGCGCAGCGCGCCGTTGATCGCCTCGATCATGAGGCCCTGGGCCAGGTCACGGGTCGCTCCGTCTCCGGCGGCGAGGAGTGCGGGGCTCCATTCAAGCGTAACGACCTCCATTCTGCCGTTGGCGACGGCGCGCACCGCGCCGCCTCCGGCCTCCGCCGTGCCGAGAGTCTCTTTCGCGCGGGCCTTGACTCGTTCGCCAGCATCCCGCAGGCGTTCCTTGTCCTTCATGAGTCCGGCGATGGTGCCCACCGTCTTGAGCTTGTCGAACATCGGTGCTCCGGGTGTTTCGGCCCCTGCGAACGGGGCCGTCGGCTATCGATCGAGATCGCGGCGTCGGTCCACGTGCGAGATTCGAGAGGGGAACGCCGCGCGCACTCGCTGCACCGCGGGATGGCGTTCGATCTCGGCGGCGTCCGGGACCGCCGCGGGCTTCGATTCGAGGTTGATCTGCGGCGTTGCCGGGGCTGGCTTGAGTTCGGAAGTCGCGAATGTGCCCTGTCGAACCGAGGGCTCGCGTGGAGCGCTGCGCGGCGCCGGGGAAGGACCCGACGCCGTCAGCGTTTTTTTGGAGCGGCCCTCCCCTCTCCCGAGGCCATCTCCCTCATCACCGCGACGGCGTCGGCGAATCGCTCCGCCTGCGCGAGGCGCACGACCGTGGCGTCGAGCAACGCTCGGGGCAGGGCGCTGTACCGCACCTGCCGTTGCACGGTCTCGCACTGGGCGATCATGTACGTCAAGGCGGCCTCATCGAACGCGCCGGCACGCGTGATCTCTTCGGTACGATGCTCATCGGTCAGATCGACCAACTGCGTGCCCTCGCCACAGGCCCTGAGGAGCAGCATGTCGTGGAACCTCGCCGCGAGCGACTCGAGCGCCTGTTCGATGGTGACTCCCGCCGTGAGCAGCGAGTCGGTTGCATCGAGGGCGCCGCCCGCGTCCCCCGACGCCACCGCGTCCAGAACGGCGCTGACGAGGTCGCGATCGGGCAGCCCCACGAGTTCTTCCAGGAGCCGCAAACCGATTGACCTCGATCCTGTTGCCAAGAGGCGATCGAGGATGGAGAGCGCATCGCGCATCGAACCGTTGCCCAGCCGGGCGATGGCTCGGACGACATCGGGCTCGGCCGCGACACCCTCGCCTGCGAGCACCGTGCGAAGGTGCGAAGCGATGAGGTCGGTGGGAATGGGACGAAAGTCGAACCGCTGGCAGCGACTCTGGATGGTCGCCGGCACCTTGTGCGCCTCGGTGGTGCAGAGGATGAACTTGACGTGCTCGGGCGGTTCCTCCATCGTCTTGAGCAGGGCGTTGAACGCCTCGCGGGTCAGCATGTGGACCTCGTCGATGATGTAGACCTTGTACGGTCCGCGCAGCGGCCGATAGATGCTGTTGGCGATGAGATCTCGGGCCTCATCCACGCCGCGATTGCTTGCCGCGTCGATCTCGATCACGTCGGTGTCCTGGCCCGTCATGATCGCCTTGTTCACGGGATCGTCCGAGCCGGCGTCGGGCCTGCCGTTGAGTGCCTTGGCAAAGAGCCGGGCCATGCTCGTCTTGCCGACGCCGCGCGTACCGCAGAACAGGTAGGCGTGGGCGACTCGTCCGGCCTTGATCGCCGCGCCGAGCGTCCGCGCAATCGGCTCCTGGCCGATGAGTTCGTCGAATTCCTGCGAGCGGTACCGGCGAGCCAGAACGGTGTAGGCCATGATCGGCGATTGTAGAGGCGGTCCCGCTCCGTTCCGGCGCAAACGACACGTGCCCGGGAACAGTCCCGGGCACGCGCCGCGGGCCGGATGTCGGCGTCTACGCAGGCCGACGGCGGCGCCGCGAGGCCCCAAACAGCCCGAGGCCGACGATCGGCAAGGCGCCCGGCGCCGGAAGCGGATTTCCAGCCGCGGCCGTGGCAAAGCCGATGTCCGCGGCGTTGGGATTGCGATCGAACGTGGCGTTCAAGTTCGTCTGGTGCCAGCCCGACTGCGAGATCGGGCGCATGACGTCGCCGTCGCGCGGCAGTCCAATCGTCGTGCTGCCCGCGGGAGTGGTGTGATCGAGCCGCAGGGCGTGTCCAAGCTCGTGAAGAGCCACGATGATCGGGTCGTATCGCAGATCCTCGCGGGCGGGGGCGTTGGTGCCCACGCCCCAGGATGCGAACGGATTGAACACGATCTCGGCCGATGTCGCGAAGCGACCGTCTGTTGGATCCGTTCCGGTGATCCGGAAGTACGCCAGCACGCTCTTTCCGCCGCCATCACCGTCGTTGTCGGCCTGCTCGCTGCTTGGATGTTCGAATTCGTTGTTCTCGGGATGCTCCGGATCGATGTAGCCCATCCGCACCGTGATCGGGATGTCGCCCGGTGCCGGTGCCGCGTTGATCGTCCAACCCGAGGCCGTGGCGTTCCACGACGCCGCGGCCCGACGCACGGAGTCGGCGATACTGAACGCGTCGGCCGGGGTTGGGTCGGGCTCAACGGCGCCGACGGGCTGGTTCACGAAGAAGCCGGCGGCATCGGCCCCGAAGCCGAGGCTCAGGCCTCGGGACCCGCCCTTGTAGTCCCACGTGCGGTCAAAGTCCGCCCGCGCGGCGCCGACGAGGACGCTGACTCCGACGATCGTTCCGGCAACAGTCTGAATTGAGCGCTGCATGTCCTGATCTCCCGTGTGTGGGTCTCGGGTCGGCGCTCCCCCTTGTGGGTGGCCGGCCTCTGCTCCCTAGAACGCAGAATTGACGTTCGACTCACGCACGAGTTCGACCTATGGGTATTCTCCGGGCCGGCGCGTCACCGCAGGGGGAACCAATCGTGCTGAGCCTCTTCAAGAAGCCGCAAATGGCCGCTGGCACCGTGCTCTACCGCGGCAATCTCGCTCCGCGCGCCGAAGACTTCGGCTCGCTGCGCACCCGGGACATCGACATCACGCCGATGGATGCCGGACCCGACTGGCGCTGGCGGACCAGATGGCGCCACCCCGAGTGGGGCGAGGCCGTGGTTGGCGTCATGCGGGCGAGCGCCAAGCCACCCGAGGAACTCTTCGAGTTCTCCAACTCGCTCACCGAGGGCGAGCGGCGCGAGGCTCTGGCGGGGGAGGTCGGCATCGTGATCCATGTGGAGGGCGCCAAGAGCGACGTGCTGAAGGACCGCAAGCGTCTCCTGTGGTTCCTCCGCGAGGCGATGGGGCGAGAGGGCGTGGTCGCCATGGACCATCTGTCGACGCTGATGTGGTCCCCCGCGGCCCTCGACGACGAACTCGCACACGAGGCCGACCTGGACATCGACGGTGTGTACTGCATCCACGCCGTGTACAAGGAAGATCCCAACGACACTTCGTGGATGCACTCACATGGGCTGGCCGAGCTCGGCGCGTTCGACTTTGACATCCTCCGGCCATCGGACGACCTTCGCGGCGGCGGCCAGGACGTCCTGCGCGCCGTCGCGTTTGCGATCGTGGAGGGATCTCTCACGCCGGGCTCACCGTCGTTTCGTGTGGCCCACCCCGGCGGCGGCATCCGACCCGTTGACGCGTCGAAGTTCATGGCCTCGGCCTCGGCTGAAGACCGCGCCCTGCGAGACGATGATGGTTCCCATCTGCCCAAACGCGTCGTGCTCTGTGACCCCAGACGGGGCCTGGCGCGGTTTCGGCGCGATGCACCGCGCCCGAGCCGATTCCTGTCGTCCCCCATCGCTCAGCAGACCGCGATCCACTTCTCTCAGAGCGCGACGGAACTCATGGGCGCGCGGGCACGGGCCACGGTGCGGATGCTCGCACGGGCCATGGAAGAGTTCGCCGAGTTCGAGGTCGACGCGATTGCCAAACTCGGCTATGAGACCGATTCGGGAGGCGGACACGAGCACATGTGGTTCAGTGTTCACGGAGTCTCGGACGACGGTCTCGACGCGACTCTCGAGAGCAAACCGTTCAACAACGCGGCCATGCGGCCCGGCCAGCGGTCCATGCACGACCTGGCGCGTCTCTCGGACTGGATGATCTTCACGCCCGCCGGACCCATCACGCCGCGCAGCGGAATGGCCGGGCGAAATATCCGCGAGAACATCGACAAGCTCCGCGAGATGACGCGACTCGGTGCCGGCGACGAGCCGGAGCCCTGAGCCCAAAGAGACCGTCCCCCCGGTCGGCGACCAGGACACCGGCGGCACCGGACGACACTCGCTTATGGCTGCTGCGGTCAAGCCCTGACCAGGTTCACGGGACGCCCGTGCACCGGGCCCGGTCGCCGACCCGAGGGACGATCCGCCGATGGTAGGAACGCCGGCCCCCGGGCGTACACTGGGCGCATGACCGAGGCCCGACCGGCGACGGACCTCCATCCCCAGGAACTCGCGAGGCGCCAGCGCGCCATCCTCATCACGATCCTGCGGGGAGTCTTTGCCGCGCTCTTCGTGACCGTCACGGTTCTCTCGCTCATCAGCCTCGAGAGCAACCCTCCAGGCACCCGGACCACGTTCTTCGGCCTGAGCCTCGCCGGCGATTGGCATCTGCGCTTGGGCGCGGCGGTGTTCCTGGCCGCGGTGGTCATCCTCATCGACCTGTTCACCCCCACCAAGCGCCTGAGCACCCTGAGCGCCGTGTTCTTCGGCCTGTTGATGGCGATGTTCGCCACCCTCGCCATCGGCTGGGTCATCGACCTGCTGGCCATCCTGTACAACTTCCGCGATTCTCCCAGCGAGGCCCTGCTGGGGACGGTCAAGGTGTTCATCGGGATCGGCCTCACGTACCTGGGCATCATGACCGTGCTCATGACGCAAGACGACTTCCGCCTGGTGATCCCCTACGTCGAATTCGCCAAGCAGATCCGAGGCCCACGCCCGCTTGTGCTCGATTCTTCGGCGCTCATCGATGCCCGGGTGGTCGACCTCGCCGAGCACGACCTGTTCCAGGCGCCCATCATCATCCCGCAGTTCGTGATTGATGAGCTCCAGCGCCTGGCCGACAGCCACGATCGCCTCAAACGAGCCCGAGGCCGCAGGGGTCTGGACGTGATCACGCGGCTGCAGCGATCGGCCCACGCCGATGTCTCGATCGATGACACGCTCGTGCCGGGCAAGGCGGTCGATCAGATGCTGGTGGAGTTCGCCGGATCCATGCCCGCCATCGTCGTCACGACCGATGTCGGCCTGGCGCGAGTGGCCAAGATCCAGGGCGTGCGGGTCATCAACGTCAACGATCTCGCCAATTCGCTCAAGCCCAGCGTCATCCCCGGTGAGACGTTCGAGGTCCGGCTGATCAAAGCCGGCGAGCAGGCCGGGCAGGGCGTCGGATACCTCGATGACGGCACGATGGTGGTCGCGGAGGACGGCGGCTCGCACGTCGGCCGCACGGTGACGCTGATGGTGACCAGCACGCTGCAGACCTCGGCCGGCCGGCTCATCTTCGCCCGGGTTCATCGCCCCGACTCGCCATCGGACCCGTCGGCCAACCGACCACCTCCACCCACGGAAGATGTCCCCGCGCCGGTCGCACCCTCCGAACCGACTACTCCGATCGCGGGACTCGACGATGCGCCGGCGTCAGCCGAATCGACGGATCCGCCGGAGGTGTCCGGCGCACCCAAGCCCGGGCCGTTCCCTCCGCGAGGTGTGCGCGCTTCCTCTCGCGGCCGAAACCCCCGCCGCTGAACCATTCCGCGCCGCGTCCCGGTCCGATCGATCCTTCAAGCGAGACCCGTCTTGATCACGCTGTTTACGCTCACCATCTTCCTGGGCGCATTCCTGGTGTTCCTCGTGCAGCCGCTGGTCGCGCGCCTCGTGCTCCCGTCACTCGGCGGAAGCCCCGAAGTATGGAACACCTGCATGCTTTTCTTTCAATCTCTGCTGCTCGCGGGGTACGGCTACGCCCACGTCGTGACCACTCGCCTGCGAGTCGGCCGCCAGGCCACCGTCCACCTGGCGATACTCCTGCTTCCGCTGGTGGTGCTTCCCATCGGCGCCCCGACGTGGTTCCCCACCCCGAACCCGCACGCGCCGATCCCCTGGCTGCTTGGCATGCTGCTGGTCGTCGTCGGTCTGCCGTTCTTCGCCGTCTCCACGGCCGGTCCGCTCCTGCAGCGATGGTTCGCGCACACCGGACATCGCCACGCCTCGGATCCCTACTTTCTGTACGCCGCGAGCAACGTCGGCAGCCTTCTGGCGCTGCTCGGCTATCCGGTGCTCTTCGAACCGCGCCTGACCCAAACCGGCCAGACGCGCCTGTGGGCCCTGCTCTATCTCGCCTTCGTGCTGTTGTGCTGGGTGTGCGCGGTGACCGCGGCCCGGCGCGCTCGAACCGCCGGGCCCGACCAGCCGCCCACCGCGCTCGAGATGCCCCCGGCTCCCCCGGGCGAAGCACTCGCGTCACGCGAGGTTCAGGCGAAGCGATCGCCGCCCACGTGGCGGACGCGCGCGCGCTGGACGCTGCTCGCCTTCGCTCCATCCAGCCTCATGCTGGGCGCGACCCATCACATGAGCACGGACGTCGCCGCGATCCCACTCATGTGGATCCTGCCCCTCTCGACCTACCTCCTCACATTCATTCTCGCGTTCGCGCGCCGATCGCTGATCTCGCCACGAGTCGCCTCATCGCTGCTGGTCGTCCTCGCCGGCGTGGTGACCGGCATGACCATCGCCGATCTGCGCCGGCCGATCCCGCTGGTGTTTGGGGCCCACTTGGCGCTGCTCTTCGCGGCGGGGCTCGTCTGCCATGGCCGGCTGGCCCGGGAGCGGCCCGAGACCAGGTACTTGACCGAGTTCTACCTGATCCTTGCGGTGGGCGGTGCGCTCGGGGGGGTGTTCAACTCGCTCATTGCGCCCATGGCGTTTAACTGGATCGCGGAGTACCCGATCGCGATCGTGGTGGCGTGCTGGCTGCGCGAGCGGCGGCGCCCCGAAACGGTCAAGTCCGTCGTCACCTCGTTCGCTTCGCTCTCGGCGCTCATGCTTCTGGTCGTCGCCGTCGCCTCTTTCATGCGCTGGTATCGCGGCGATGCCTCGTGGACGATGCCCGGATGGCTCGAGTCGTCCGTTCCTTCCGTGATTCCCGTCGTCGCGGCGGTGCTTCTCGCGGCGCGGCCGTGGCGCTACGCCCTGGCGATCGCCATCCTGCTCGGCGCATCACACGTCGAAGACACGCGCGACGACCACGTGCTTTGGCACGATCGAACGTTCTTTGGAGTGCTAAGCGTCAAGCAGGAGGACGGCCGACTCGGTCCCGAGCGGACCCTCGTCCACGGCACCACGCTGCACGGATCGCAGGTTCTCGCAGCGGAATTCCGTGACACCCCGACGACCTACTACCACCCGCTTGGACCCGTCGGTGACGTCATGTCGCGCCGCCGGGCCGACCACGCCACCGCGCACGTCGGCGTCGTCGGCCTGGGCGCCGGCACGATGGCCGCCCACGCACGACCGGGAGAGTCGTGGACGTTCTTCGAGATCGATCCTTCGGTCCGTTCGATCGCGACCAATCCCGAGTTCTTCACCTTTGTGTCCGATGCGATCGCGGCGGGAACATCGATTGACATCATCCTGGGAGACGGGCGGCTCTCGCTCGAGGCCCAGCCCCCCGAGACGTTCGACCTCATCGTCCTGGATGCATTCAGCTCGGACGCCATCCCCGTGCACCTGCTGACTCGCGAGGCTGTTGCGCTGTACGTCGAACGCCTCGCGCCGGGAGGGGTGCTCGCCGTGCACATCTCCAACCGCTACCTCGATCTGGCCCCGATCCTTGCGGCGATCGCCGAGGACCTCGGACTCAGCGGGCGCATTCGCACCGACCATCCTGGCGACGATGAGCCGAGGGATCAGGTCAGGCGCTTCGCCTCCGAATGGGTCGCGCTCTCGGCGTCGGAGGCGTCGATCCTCAATATGCCGCACGCGGAGTCGTGGAAGCCCATGCCCGCGCATCGGCCGGCCCATCTCTGGACCGACGACTATTCGAACCTGCTGTCGGTGCTGGATGTCGGCTGGAACTGAGGTGTCGCGTGCGAGACGCCGCTAGTTCCAGCTGACGCCCTTGGGCCAACGCTCGGGGTGCTGGGCCATCGCGCGCCGCACGAGGCGCCCCAGTCGCTCCAGCTCGAGCTCGACGAGGCGCGCTCGTTCCCCGGCATCCTCTTCCGCGAGCAGGGTGTACCGCGTCTCGCGGTCGGTCAGCATCGTGAACGACACCAGTTCGAGCAGCGCGCTCGTGGGAATCTGCTCGTTGCGGATGTATTCGAGCACGGGCTTGGCCGCGCTCATGCGCGTGAGTGGCCCTTCCGAGAACGCGTCCTCGAGGCGCTGGCGCACTCCTTCGAGCTCGGGCTCGTGCTCGCCGACGCCGATGGGCCGAAGCAGCGCGAGGCGATACAGACGCTCCTCCTCAGCCGGAAGTTCCTTCTCGATCCGCGCGCGGCACACGCCGTGCACGAGCAGGTTGTACCGGCCGTTGGGCACTCGCTCATGCTGGATGATCTGCCCCACGCACACGTACGGCCTCAACGGCGGCCTGCCGTGGTACTCCTGCTTCCAGCGCTGCCCCCGGAACACAGCCATGGCGATCTGTCCAGGACCGTCGAGCACGTGCTCGACCATCTGGCAATACCGCGGCTCGAAGATGTGCAGCGGCAGGATCTGCTGGGGCAGCAACGACGCCGACTCCAGCGGGAAGATCGGGATGGGCTTGCCAAAGTTGACGCGAATATCAATCTCTTCCGACATCGCCTCGATTCTAGGTGGCGCCCGCGCTCGGGGTGTCGCATCGCGAACCCTCGCGGTGCGCGGACCTCGCCGACGACGCCCTACCCTCAGCGGCGTTGACACCCGCCTGGCTCCACACGCTGGACCCCTTCCTGTGGCAGATCAGCCCGGGATTCGGCGTGCGCTGGTACGGGCTGTCGTACGCGGTCGGGTTCGTGCTTGCGTACCTGGCGCTGCGCTTCCTCTCCCGACGCGGCGCCACGGCGATCCCTTCCAGCGCCTGTGCTGACGTCGTGATGATCGCCGCGATCGCGGTCGTCATCGGCGGCCGCCTCGGATACGTGCTGATCTACCAGCCGTCGCTGATGACGAGCTTCTCGGCCTCTCCGCCGTGGTGGGGAGTCCTGGCGCTGCACCAGGGCGGCATGGCCAGCCACGGCGGCATGGTCGGGATGATCGTCGCCGCGTACCTGATCGCCCGCAAGTACCCTTCGCGACCCTCGGGCGACCCCGATCTGAGCACCGGCGAACGGCGCCAGCCCTTCCTGTCGACTCTGGCCACCATGGACGTCATGGTGCTGATGGTGCCCTTTGGGGTGTTCCTCGCGCGGTGTGCCAACTTCATCAACGGCGAACTGCTCGGAAAGATCGCCGCGAAGTGGAACCGGCCCGCGCCGTGGTGGGCCGTGAAGTTTCCCCAGGAGGTGATCGAGCGTCCGGCGGAACTCGGGCAGGATCAGATCGATGCATTGACGCGCGCGGTCGGGCTTCGCGCCCCCCTTGCCCCGGCCGACGTCGGCGAGTTCGAGTCGCGGATCCAGGGTCTGATCTCAAGCGCGCAGTCGGGCTCACGCGAGGCCGTCACCACGCTCGAGCCGCTCATCAACGCGCGCCATCCTTCGCAGCTGTATCAAGCGATCGCCGAGGGACTGGTGGTCGGAGCGATCGTGTGGCTGGTGGCCCGTTCTCCCCGGCGGGCCGGCCTCATCAGCGCGATCGCCTTGATTGCCTACGGCATCTTGCGTGTGCTGACCGAGTTCGTTCGCCTGCCCGATGCACACCTGGCCACGCAGCGAATCGCAGGATTGAGCCGGGGCCAGTGGCTCAGCGTCGTCATGGTGATGGCAGGCATCGGTCTCATGGCGGCCATCCGGGCCAGAAACCTCGCCAAAGTCGGGGGCTGGGGACGCCGATCCACGACCTCGAGCGCAGCATGAGCGATCCCGCCACCCATTCTGTCTCCAGCGTCCCTACCGAAGCAAGTCCTTCAGGAAGGGCACAGGATCCACCGGCTGTGCTGCCGGGCTCGGTGGTGCCCCGATGGGCCATCCATCGCCGGATGTACGACTGGGTCCTCTCCTGGGCCCACTCACGCTTTGGCACGCCCGCCTTGGCGCTGCTGTCCTTCGCCGAGTCGAGCTTCTTTCCCATCCCGCCGGACGTGCTCCAGATCGCCCTCACTCTTGAGCGACGCTCCCGTGCGTTCTTTTACGCGCTTGTCAGCGCGGCCGCGTCGGTCGCGGGCGGACTGCTCGGCTATCTGATCGGCTGGGGGCTTTGGGGAGGCTTGCAGGGACTGTTCATCCCGCACCTCTTCGGCCAGGGCGCGTTCGACCGCGTCGGCGCGTGGTATCAGCACTACGACTTCTGGATCATCTTCATCGCGGCGTTTACGCCCATCCCATACAAGGTCTTCACCATCGCGGCCGGCGTGTTCGGCGTCGGCATCCCGGGGTTCCTGCTGGCGTCGGCCATCGGCCGATCCGCCCGGTTCTTTCTCGTGGCGCTGCTGCTCTACCACTACGGCGAGCCGATGAAGCGTTTCATCGAGAAGTACTTCAATCTGCTGACGCTGCTCGCGGGCGCGGCGCTCGTCGGAGCCGTCGTGCTGCTGCGAGTCTTGTAGTCAATCCGCCCAGCCCCGCGCGATCGGCATTCTCCGGCCAAAACCGAACGCGACCCCCGTCACCTTCAGCCCCGTGGCGAGTTGCTTGCGCTTGTATTCGGCCCGATCGATCATTCGGCAGCACCGGCGCACCTCGGCCTCATCGAATCCGGTCTCGCTCGCGATGGTCCGCCATGACTGGTGCCGCTCGACTACGCGAACGACGATCTCGTCGAGCACGTCGTAGGGCGGCAGGCTGTCCTGGTCCCGCTGGTTCGGCGCCAACTCCGCACTCGGCGCTTTGTCGATCGTACTCTGCGGGATAGGGGCGACCGCGAATCCCACTTCCGCATGGTGCGCGTTCATCCACCGAGCCAGCGCGTACACCCAGCCCTTCGTCAAGTCATTGAGCACGGCGAGCCCGCCGTTCATGTCGCCGTACAGCGTGCAGTATCCAACGGCCAATTCGCTCTTGTTCCCGGTGGTCAGAACGAGATCTCCCGTGCGATTCGAGTGCGCCATCACGATCAGCCCGCGCAGCCGGGATTGCACGTTCTCTTCCGCGATGTCGGGCAGCGACTCTCCCAGCGCCGTGGCGTCCATCGCTCGCATCAGCGGATCGATGCTGCGGCGAGCACCTTCGAACGCGTGCTCGATGGGCGCGACGTGATAGGCCCCACCGAGGCGCTGCGCCAGATCCTGCGCATCCTCCAGACTGTGCGTGCTCGAGTACTTGCCGGGCATGGCCAGGCAGGTGACCCGGTCCGCGCCTAGCGCGTGCGAAGCGATGGCCGCGGTGACGGCCGAGTCGATCCCACCCGAGACCGCGACCACGACCGACGCGAAACCCGTTTTCCGGCAGTAGTCGCGCACCCCCATCGACAGCGCGTGGAACACCAGCGACTCGGCGCTGGCCTCGATGCGAGGGTCGGCGCGTACCTCCCCTCCATCCTCGCCCACGTCGACGACGAGCAGGTGCTCGACAAAGCCAGGCGCAGCTCCGACAAGCCGACCCTCTCGATCGAACACGCAGGCATGGCCGTCAAAGAGCAACTCGTCGTTTCCGCCGACCTGGTTGACGGCCGCGACCGGCACGCCATGACGTCGCGCGTGACCCGAGAGCAACTCCCGATGGCGCCGGCCCTTGCCCACGACGAACGGGCTGGCCGACGGATTGACGATGAGTCTCGCTCCAGCCGCCACCACAGCCCCGACCGGGTCCGGCGCGTCGGCGTATCGATCCGAGAATCCGGCGTCATGGCCCTTCCAAAGGTCTTCGCAGACCGACAGCCCGACTGGAACCCCCGCGACCTCCACGACGACTGCCCGATCGCCCGGAACGAAGTACCGGTCCTCGTCGAACACGTCGTACGTCGGAAGCAGCCTCTTGTCGTAGTAGTCCACGAACGAGTTGTCGCGATAGACGAGAAGGCTGTTGGCCACCCCGTGGTCGACCGGCAGCGGACAGCCGAACACGACGGCAAGGCCCCGTGTCTCCTCCTCACCCAGCCGCTTCGCGGCGTGGGCACAGGACTGGACAAAGCCCTCGAAAAGCAGCAGATCCTTCGGAGGATACCCGCTGATCGCCAACTCTGGAAACACCACCAGATCGGCGCCCGCGTCGCGCGCGCGGACGATCCAATCCCGCATCAATCGGGCGTTGGCCTCGACGGCTCCCACCGTGGGATTGATCTGCGCGAGGGCGATCCGCATGCGCGATGGTACCATCGCCCCCAGAATCACCCCGAGCCGCTCAGCCCTTGGCGCGGGCGAGGTTCTCGCCGACCTTCGCCCAGTTCACCACCCCCCACCACGCCTTGACGTAGTCGGGTCGGCGGTTCTGGTAATTCAGGTAGTACGCGTGCTCCCACACGTCCAGCCCGAGGATCGGCTTGCCGCCGATTCCCGCGACAGCTTGACCCATCGCCGGATTGTCTTGGTTTGCTGTCGAGCCCACCGCCAGTTTGCCGGTCGAGTCCAGGTACAGCCAGGCCCAGCCCGACCCGAACCTGCCGGCGGCCGCGGCTCCAAAGGCCTCCTGGAATCCGCCGAACGATCCGAAGGCCTGATCGATCTCCGCCGCCAATTGCCCAGAGGGCGTTCCACCCCCACCAGAACTGGGGGAGGCCATCACCTCCCAAAACAGAGAGTGATTGGCGTGGCCGCCCGCGTTGTTGCGGACGGCTGTTCGGATCTTCTCAGGGATATCCCCAAGCTGTGCACAGATCGTGAACGGGCACGATTGGTCGGCCCACTGTGTGCCTTCGAGAGCCTTGTTGGCATTTGCGACGTACGCCGCGTGATGCTTGCCGTGATGAATCTCCATCGTCTTCGCATCGATGACTGGCTCAAGGGCCGCGGCAGAGTAGGGAAGCGGGGGAAGTGTGAAAGACATGGCGCATCCTCCCGTGGGCGTCCATCAGGGACCAGCCCATCATTACGAACAAAATACGACTATAGAGCCGAGATCGCCGAACCGACCCGAATTACGGAGGCAGGGTCTTGCGTTTTTCGCAGAATCCGATATCTTGACCCGTCCCGCAGCGCGGGTGGATCGCGCATGGAGACCCCAGTTCGGCACCGGCGACTATATCGGACCAAGACCCCATGTCAATCGGGGCCGGTCACCTGAGGCAGATCTTCACTGGTGCAAAATTGTGCGGGGAATGGACGCACAACTCTTTCCTAGAATCGTTCTAGGGAAGAGAACCAATTTGAGTGGGTGACCGTATCACTCGTAGTGGTTCCCGGGTTGAGTTGCCCCGGGATGCGGGGGTCGTTCCGGACGGAACGCGGAGCGGTGTGGTCAGAGAGAGATCAAGCGTCCGCAGGGCAGCCGCGTAAGGAGCGGCGGCGGGCGTCCGGGCGGCCTGGAGGAAGGACTCCAGGGAGATCGGGGCTGCTCGGCTCCGGTGGTGGCCAGGAAGGCGACTGGGAAGGGTCTGGGAAGCGATGGTCATGGCGAACGCAGAACGCAAAGGTCCAATGCCGCTGGAGCAGGTCGCGCTCCGCGGTCGTCGTCGCGGAAGCGACGCGGCGAAGGCGTCGACGCGCGCAGAGAGTGGACGCACGACGGCCCGCAGGCGGCTGAGCAGCGAGGACCAGCGCGTCCTCGACCACCTGCTCGCGCACGAGCTCGATTTTATCGACAGCGACGAGTTCTACCGGCCCGACGCCGAGTCACGGATCTACGAGCAGGCCCCCGATATCGCCAAGCCGGATACCAGCTGGTACCACCCGGTGATGGACGACCTGTCGGCCAGCCGCACGACCCGTACGGTCCGGTCGGCCCAGCAGGTGATCCTGACCGGCGCCGAAGAGCGCGTGCTGTTCCTGCAGTACAACTTCGCGCGATTCAAGGTGCGAGAGGTGCAGCAGGCCATCTGGTCCGGCCCTTCGCGCCAGCCCACGCCGGACCAGACCGAGGAGATCCTGCGCTGGTACCGCAGGGCCGAACGGATCCGCGAGCAGATCGCGGAAACCAACCTCGCGCTGGTGCTGGCCATGGCCAAGCGCACCCGCATGAGCGAGGTGGACTTTGCCGATCTGGTCAGCGAGGGCAACATGGCCCTGCTGCGCGCGGTAGACAAGTTCGATGCGGGTCGCGGCTTCAAGTTCAGCACGTACGCCTGCCGGGCCATCCTCAAGGCGTTCAGCCGCCAGGGCATGAAGCTCAGCAAGTACCGCCAGAGGTTCCCGACCGACTTCGATCCGAAGCTGGAGCGGTCGAACCACCTGGAGACGAAGCGCGCCGACTTCGAGCGTGACGCCGCGGACGAGGTGCGCCGGATCGTCCTGGAAAACCGTGCCGATCTGACCGACGTCGAGCGGACCGTCATCGAACACCGGTTCAATCTCCGGACCGACGGCAGCACCGGCGGGGGCGAGAAGCCCATGACGCTCGAGCAGGTCGGCCAGATCATCGGGGTAACCAAAGAACGGGTCCGCCAGATCCAGAATAAGGCAATGGAGAAGATCCGCACGCAGTTGGAGGCCAATTTCCTCGGCACGAAGGCCGAGGAGGAAGGCGAGGAGGGCGCCGAGGAGGCCCAACCCGCGGCCGACCAGACTCCCGCCCGCTAGTTCCAACGCTCGCTCCGCGCCCCCGCGACCCCTCTGGGACCGCGGGGGCGTTTGCCTCTCGCCCGCAACCCCATTCCCATCTGACGCGAACAGGATTCCGTGCGCTCGAACGGCGGCGGGATTCCTGCGCGCCTCGCGGGGCCGCCCGCCCCGAACTTCGAGCGGTCAAGGGTGTTCCCGGGCCGGTTCGTCGGCCCTAAAGTGTGGGCCCGACGCGCCGAGCGGGCCCGGAAACGGAGTGGTCCAATGGGCGCGCATGCGGTCGCGGCCGGGGTCGTTGAAGAGGGATTGCAGGCCATGAGCGTGAAGACCGACACCCACGAGCCCATGCCCACCGGGCATGTGACGCTCGATCCCGATCGCAAGCACGATCCGCACGCCACCCGCTTTGGTGACTTCCTCAAGGCCACGATGAAGTTCGAGGCGTCGGACCTGATCATGAAGACGGGGCGGCCGCCGGTCATCCGACTCCGTGGCGCGCTCAAGCCGCTCGACACGGGCCCGGTGTCGGCCGACGAATTCATGCAGATCGCCAAGCACATCCTCACCGAGGAGCAGTTCGCCGACCTGCACAAGTTCGGCTCCGCGGACTTCGCCTACGACTACGACGACAAGAACCGGTTCCGTGTGAACCTCTTCCAGGCCCGCGGCAAGCTCTCGATCGCGGCCCGGCGGATCACCAGCAACATCCTGCCGTTCGACGGGCTTCACCTTCCGCCGATCATGTCCGAGATCGCGCTCCAGCCGCAGGGGCTGGTGCTGCTGTGCGGCGTGACGGGGTCGGGCAAGAGCACGACGATCGCTTCGATGCTCGACTACGTGAACCAGCGCAAGCCGGTGCACATCATCACGATCGAGGATCCGATCGAGTACATCTTCGAGGACAAGAAGGCGACGATCAACCAGCGAGAGATCGGCATCGACACACTGGATTTCAAGATCGCGCTTCGCGCTCTGGTCCGCGAGAATCCGGACATCGTGCTGATCGGCGAGATGCGCGACGCCGAGACTTTCGAGGCCGCGCTGATCGCCGCCGAGACAGGCCACCTCGTCTACGGGACCATCCACGCCAGCAGCACCACCCAGACCTTCAGCCGCATTTATGGCCTGTTTCCGCAGGACGAGATCGAGGAGATCCGCAAGGTCCTCGGCTACCAGATGCGGGCGTTCGTGTACCAGAAGCTCCTGCCGACGCTGCACGAGAACATCCACCGCATCCCCGCGCTGGAGATCCTCATCAACAACACCGTCGTGCAGAAGCACATCCTCGAGGCGCGCGAGGGAGAACTCCGCGAGTACCTCAAGAGCGTCGAGGCGCGCCAGACCGGCATGATCGACTTCAACCAGTCCCTCGTGGAACTGGTGGAGAACGAGTACATCCACATGCGGACGGCGCTCGAGGCGTCGCCGAACGTGGACGAGCTGAGGATGAAGCTCAAGAAGCTCGGCTGAGCCCGGCGCGGTCGCGCCGGCCCGGCCCTCGACAGGGGATCCGCCTCGTGCACACCCAGCTGATCTTTGACGCCCCGGCCGCGTCGGCGCTCGTGCTTGGCGCCGGAGCCGTGCTGATCTCGTGGTGGAAGGCCCTGTTGTTCCTGCTCCCGGTCGTTGGTTGGGCGTGGCTCATCTCCACCGTCTATGACAAGCACGCCAACCGATTCCACCTCGGCAACTTCAAGTGGAACGGCATCCACATGTTCGCTGCGCTCGGCGGCTTCGCCGCGGCGATGATCGTGCCCGCGCTGGCGGGTGTGACCGGGATCGTCGGCTTCCTCGTCGGGTTCCTGATCCTGCTGGTGGTGCTCGCCGCCGACGTTCTGTCGTACCCCATGGTCGCCAACAAGGATCCCCGCGTGCCCGAGGCGCACCGGGTACGGATCAACCTCGATGCGATGCGCGAAGCGCGCCAGGCGAAGGCCGACGCGAAGAAGGCCGGCAAGGTCGAGCTCTCGGTCGTCTCTCCCGACAAACAGCTCGTGCCGGTGCCGCCGCAGGACACCCCCGAATTCGCGCTGCGGGTGCAGGCCGAGTCGATCGTTCTCAAGGCCCGCGACCTCCGGGCGTCGCAGCTGGACGTGGCGCCCATCAGCCGCGACGGTGGCTACGGCGTGAGCTTCATGATCGACGGCGTGCGCCAGGCCGGCGACCCGATGGCCCCCGCCGACGCCGGCAAGATCATCGATTTCTGGAAGCAGGCCGGGAAGCTCGACGTCGCCGATCGGCGCAAGCGCCAGCGGGCGGACATCCGGGTGAGCAAGGAGGAAGAGACAACGTCGGTGCGACTGATCGCCACGGGTGGCCAGGGAGGCCCGCGCCTGTCGATGCTGTTCGACTTCGCCGAAGCGGTGCGCCGCACCAGCGAGACCCTCGGCCTGCTCGAGCCCCAGCTCGAGGCCCTGCGCGCGATCGTGAAGGACTGCAAGGGCGTCGTGCTGCTCGCGGCCCCGGCCGACAGCGGGCGCACCACCATGCTCTACTCGGTCATCAAGATGCACGACGCGTACACGAGCAACGTGCAGGTGCTCGAGGTGCTCGAGACGCAGGACTCGCTCGAGGGCGTGCGCCAGAACGTCTTCGACCCCACCGCCGAGGGTGCCGAGCACGACAAGGTGCTGCGCTCCATCATCCGGCGCGATCCCGACGTCGTCGGCGTCGCCGAGCTGGACGCCGCGACAGCCAAGGAGATGACCCGGGCCGACCACGACCGCGTGAGGATCTACGCGTCGTTGCGGGCGGACAATCCGCTCGAGGCCATCCAGGTGTGGGTCAAGGCGGTGGAAGACCCGGCCAAGGCCGGCGCAGCGCTGCACGGCGTGATGAGCGGCAAGCTCGTCCGCAAGCTGTGCGAGAACTGCCGCGTGGCCTACGCCCCGACGCCCGACATGCTCAAGAAGCTCGGGCTGCCCGAGGGGAAGATCAGCCAGCTGTTCAAGAAGGGCGGCCAGGTGCTGGTCAAGAACAAGCCCGAGGTCTGCCCGGTGTGCCACGGCCTCGGCTACGCCGGCCAGGAGGGGGTCTTCGAGGTCTACCCCATCAACGCCGATGAGCGACGCCTGATCGCCGAGGGCAATCTGCAGGCCCTCAGATCGGAGCTGCGCAAGAAGAAGCTCCCGACGCTGCAGCAGGCGGCGCTCAAGAAGGCCGTGGACGGGATCACCAGCGTCGAGGAAGTCCTGAGGATCACCAGCACCGAGAGCGGCAAGTCTCGCAGTGGCGCTGCCCCGCAGCCCGCCGCGGCGCAGGCCTGAAGAGGAGAACCCCATGGCATTGTGGGCGAACCTGTTGGCGTTGGGCGTGGCCGCGCTGATTACCTACCTGTGGATGATCCGGGGATTCTTCAGCGCCCTGCTGCACCTGGTGTGCGTGGTGATCGCGGGCGCAATCGCGTTTGCGGTGTGGGAGCCCCTGGCCCACTTGATCCTGAACAAGGCTCCGCACAAGGGCTTTCTGGGCTTCCTGGGTGAGGGCGCCTGGGGCATCGCCCTGATCCTGCCGTTCGCGTTGTCTCTGGCCGTGCTTCGGATGATCGTCGACAAGATGGTGCCCGCCAACGCGAACACCGAGAAGACGATGAACGTCGTCGGAGGCGGCATCTGCGGCCTGGGCTCGGGGATCCTGACTTCGGGCATCCTGGTGATCGGCGGCGGGATGCTGTGGGTCAACAGCGGCAACGGGTTCATCGGATACAAGCGGCTCACGTTCGATTCGACCTCGGGGCAACTGCGCACCACGGGCCACCTCTGGCTGCGATTCGACGAACTCACCGCCGGGTTCTACGGAAAGCTCTCGCAGACCACGCTCGCGACCGAGCAAGCCTTGGGAACGCTGTATCCGCGGCTGGCGGACGTGCCCGGCGCGATGCAACTCAGCCTCGACAAGGGACGGGGACGCATCACCCTCGCAACCAAGGACTTCTCGCTGGTCTCGCGGTACACGGTGGGGGTCGACATCAACGGCCGACCGTTCGATGGCGCCAACCCCGCCGAATACCTCCGCGACTCGTTCAACACCAACGACGACCCCGTCACCGATCGCAACGGCGAGAACCTGCTCAAGAGCGGGGCCTATCTCGCGGGCTACACCGTGCGGTACAACTCGACGGCCAGAGAGAACGGCTCGGGGCAGGTGGTGTCGTCTGTGGGTCAGGTTCGACTGGTGTGCGAGAATGCCGACGGCGATGCCAGAGAGATGTTCCCCGTCGCCATCGTCTGCCGCACGGCGCAGGCCGAGGTGATCCTCGCGCGGCACCGCTACAAGGGCGAGTTCTATCCGGCCTCTACGACCGAGAGCCAGCCCACGATGATCTACGAGTTCGTGGTGCCCTCGGGGTTCTCCCCGGCGTGGCTGTACGTCAAGAACGTTCGGGTGGATGTCCGCTCGGGTGACTACCACCGGTACACGAGCCAGCACGACCGCGAGCGCGCGATCCGGGACCTCTCGATTCTGGAGGAGTCGCGGCGCGTCTTCGACGAGTCCAAGGCGGTCACGGTCAACGTCAACGCCAACAATCTGCGGGCGCTGGGCATCACGATCTCTGACCGACTGCCCAGAGTGACGATCCAGGACGGCCGCCAGGGCGCACTCACGGTCAACGACCGCAAGCAGATCACCGACGGCGAGCAGTCCTACGGCTCGAACGAGCTGCCCAACGCGCGTGACATCGACAAGGCCCTGCGCATCGATACCTTCGCCGTCACGGCCGGCAACGGCATGGTGCAGTTGCTGATGACGCCATCCAACCAGGTGACCGCGCCCGCGTGCAATCTGCTGGTGTCACCGCTGGTCGATGCGCCCAAGGACCTGCCGATCGACCTGATCGACGAGAACGGCACGAGCTACGCGTGCATCGGCTATCTGTACGGGGACCGTCGGCGCGTGACGATCCGATACACACGCAGCGACCGGCTCGACGGCCTGCTCGACCTGCCCACGGTGCCGACTCGCTCGCGCAGCGACCAGGAGATCACGCTCCTGTTCGAGGCGACGCTGGACGCCAAGATCGTGGCTCTGGCGATCGGGGACAGCATCTATACGAAGTTCGGCGACGGATTCACTGTGACGCGCAGGCCGTAGCGCTGCGGGCGGTCACGACTCGGATTCGGCCTCGGCTGGCTCAGCCTCGGCCACTTCGCGTCGTTTGCGCTCGCGCCGGGGCTTCTCGATGAGGTTGCCCTCGTTATCGAATTCCATCTCCTCTCGCTCGTCCTCGACGATCTCTCGGTCGGGCGACACGATGAGGCGGATGTCCGCCACGAGATCGCTGTCCAGGCGCAGGTGGACGTCGTAGGTTCCCAGCCGCTTGATGGTCTGGGCCAGGCGCACATCGCGGGGACGCACGCGATACCCGGCGCTGGTCAGCGCCTCGGCCAGATCGTTCTGCGACACCGAGCCGTAGAGGATGCCTTGGTCATTGCACGAGCGGGTCAGGGTGATCTCCAGCCCGGCGAGGCGCCCGACCAGACCCTCACGCTGCTTGCGCTCTTCGGCGAGCTGGGCCTTGGCCTGGGCCCGCTTGGAGGCCAGCGACGTCAGCACCGCGTCGTCGGGCTCGGTGGCCATCCCCCGCGGCAACAGGAAGTTCCGGGCGTAGCCGGTCCTCACGGTGACGACGTCCCCGACGATGCCGAGGTTGTCGACGTTCTCAACGAGCAGCAGCTTGACGTTCTTGGCCATGGGTGCCTCCGCTGTCCTGGCGCCGGCGCGCCGGTTCAGGAGCGTGGGAATCACGCCCCAACGAAGCGCTCGTCCGGACCAGACCGGACGATGCGGTATGGGCCAAGGATACGCCGTCGGCGTCGCTCCCGCCGGGCCCGAGATCGATTAGAACGGGATGTCGTCGCCCGCGGGCTCCTCGTAGGAGGGGCCGCCGGGCTCTTCGGCGCGGCGCGATGGAGCACGCCCCCCACCGCCGGACGACGCGTCGCCGCCCTCGCGGCTATCGACGAACTGGAAACTCTCGACCACGACCTTCAGCTTGGAGCGGTTGCCGCCTTGCTGGTCCTGCCACTGGTCGAGCTTGAGCCGTCCCTCGATGAAGACCGGCCGGCCCTTGCGCAGATACTGGCTCATGACCTCGGCCGTGCGCCCCCACGCCTCGCAATCGACAAAGGTGGTCTCCTCGCGCGGTTCGCCGTCCTGGCCCCTCCAGCGTCGATTGACGGCGAGGCCGATGTTGGCCACGGGCTGGTTGCCCGAGGTGTGGCGCAGCTCAACGTCGCGGGTGAGATTGCCCATCAAGAACACACGGTTCAGATTGCCGGCCATGGCGTCCTCCTGGCTCGTTCCGCGGGCGATGCCCGTGCCGCGCTGCGGCGCGGCGTCAATTCTCCGTCACCTCGGCCTCGGCTGGCTCCTCGTCGGTGGACTCCTCCACGCGAGCGGTGGCGACCTCAGTCCGCTGGGCCGCGCGCTCGGCGCGGAGCCGCGCCTCGGTATCGAGGTCCTGTGAGCGGTCGTGAGCGCGCATCTCGTCCTCGCTGAGGTGCTCGGCCGAGAGGAAGATCGCCCGCATGAGTTGCTCGGAGATGTTGCAGTCGCGCTCCAGCCCGGCGATGGAACTGGGCTGGGCCATGAAGTAGGCCAGCAGGTACACGCCGCGACGCTGCTTGTCGATCTCGTAGGCCAGCCGCCGCTCGTCCCACTTCTGGAGGGCGACGACGTCGGCGTTTGCTCTCGAGAGCAGTTGCCGCACGTGGGTCACCAGACCCGCGAAGTCGGACGCTTGCTGCTGGCTGGCCAAGAACATCCCTTCGTACGCTCGCTTTGCGTTGTCCGCCATGTCTTACGTTTCCTTTGACGCGGGTCCCTTCCCGCGATTGCCCTGTGCACCATCTGCTTCCGCACCAAGCCAGCCCGGGTGGACATCCTTGGGAGGCTCGGGCTCCGGACTCGCGTCGCCCCGAGCGACGCGCTCGTTGAACTGATTCATCGCGGCGTCGATGCCGCGCGTTGCGAAAACCTCCGCGGCGTCCGCGGCCCGCTCGAGCGCCGCCTCGATCGCCGGGGCCTCCACATCTGAGAACCTCGAGAGGACGTAGTCGGCCTGGTCCATGAAGGGGAGCTTGGCGCCAACACCGACGCGGCATCGGGGATACTCGTCCCCTCCGAGCGCGCGGATGATGTCTTGGAGGCCGTTGTGCCCGCCCGCGGACCCCCGAGCGCGAAGGCGGACGGCGCCCACGGGGAGGTAGATGTCGTCGGTGATGACCAGCAGATCATTGGCCGGCTCGGCGCGGTAGAACCGCACCGCCTCCTGCACGCTCAGGCCCGAGCGGTTCATGTAGGTCACGGGCCGGACGAGCAGGCATCGCGCCCCGCCGATCGCGGCTTCGACGGTGTCGGCGTGGAACTGCGACCGGACGCGCTCGGAGGGCGCGTGCCGAGCCGCGAGGCGCTCGACGACCATGAAGCCCACGTTGTGGCGGGTCTTCTGGTACTGCCGATCCGGGTTGCCAAGTCCGACGATCAGACGCACCTGGGCGTGCTCCTTGGGCGCTACTTCTTCTTGGGGGCCTCGGCCTCGTCTTCCTTCTTCTTCTCGGTGATGACCTCGGGCTGGGCGGACCCGGCGACCACGGCCTCCTCGGCCTCGGTGGGGGTCTCGGCCTGGACCTTGATCTGCGCGACCACGGCGTGCGAGTCGGAGGTCAGGCGCATCCCGTCGGGCAGCTTCACCTCGGCGGCGGTGATCATGTCGCCCGCCTCAAGAGCGGCCACGTCGACCTCGATGTGCTCAGGAAGGTCCGCGATGGTGCACTCGATTTCGATCTCGGTCGTCGGGTGCATCATGACCGCTCCCGCGCTTCCCAGGCCCTTGGCATCGCCGATGCAGACGACGTGCACCCGCGTGCGGACTCGCTCGTTGAGGTCCACGCGGGCGAAGTCGGCGTGGATCATGTGGGTGCCGAGGTGGTCGAATTGCACGGCCTTGAGCAGGACGAGCTGCGGCGCGCCGGACTCGATCGCGATCTGGAAGACTCGTTCGCCCTTGTCGATGTGCGTGAGCGCATCGCGCCGATCGATCGTGATCGACATGGGATCCTGCTTGTGCCCGTAGACCACGGCGGGCAGGCCACCGGACTCGCGCACGCGCCGGGTGTACCGGCTGCCGACGCGCTCACGCTTCTTTGCGCTGAGGATGGGTGCGTTCTCGTGCATGTCGTTCGGCTCCTCGCTCCCGCCGGTGCGGGGCGTCGTTTCTCTCGCATTCGATCAGCGCTTGGGCCCGACGGCGTCCCGAAAGAGCGCGCTGATCGAGAGATCGTGGTGGATGTTGTGGATGGCGTCGCCCAGAAGGTTGCTCACCGAGAGCACCTCCAGCCGGTCCTTGATCGGGTCCGCGCGGCCGTCGAGGGGGATCGTGTTGGTGATCACGATCGACGAGATCGGGCTGGCCTTCAGCCGCTCGATGGCCGGCCCCACCATCGGCGCGTGCGTCGCCGCGACGATGACGCGCGATGCGCCGCCGTCTTCGACGAGCAGCTTCGCCGCTTGGCAGACCGTGCCACCGGTCGAGATGATGTCGTCGAACATGATCACCGTTCGCCCGCTGACGGACCCGATGATGTGGCTCGAGACGACCTCCGATCCGCTGACACGGCGCTTGTTGATGATGGCGAGGTCCGCGTCGAGCAGGTTAGCCATCTTCTCGGCCACCTTGACATTGCCCACGTCGGGACTGACGATGCACAGGTCTCCGATCTCCTCTCGCCGGCTGCGGAAGTGATCGAGGAAGACCGGCGCCGCCGTGAGGTGATCGACGGGGATGTCGAAGAAGCCTTGGATCTGCGCCGCGTGCAGATCGACCGCCAGCACCCGGTCGGCGCCGGCCTTGGTGATGAGGTTCGCAGCGAGCTTGGCGGTGATCGGCACGCGCCCGGTGTCCTTGCGATCCTGCCGTCCATAGCCGAAGTACGGGATGACCGCCGTGATGCGGTCTGCGCTCGCCCGTTTGAGCGTGTCCATGAAGATGAACAGCTCGACGAGATTCTCATTGACCGGCTGGCACGTCGAGAGCAGCACGAAGCAGTCGCGCCCGCGGACGTCCTCGTCGAGCTTCACCAGGATCTCGCCATCGGGAAAGACGCTCGTTTTCGCGTCGCCCAACGGCAGGTTCAGCCGCTCGCACACCAGCCGCGCCAGGGGCTTGGAGTGCCGGCCGGCAAACACCTGCATGCCGTTGGAGCCGTGTCCGCTCACGCGGCCTCTCCCTTTCGAGAACGAAATATTCTGTCCACCAGCGCCAGGTCCTCAGGAGTGTTGATGCTCAGCACATCCTCGGCGGGCACGGCGTCGATCACCTCGACCGTGCGCCCGTCCGAGAGCAGCACCGACGGAACATCTGTGATGTAATACTCGCCATTGCGCTCGTTGCGCCGGACCCGGGCCAGCGCGCCGAGCAATGCCGGGACGCGAAAGCAGTAATAGCTCGGGTTGACCTCGCGGATGGCGCGCTCGGCCTCGCTCGCGTCACGCTCTTCCACAATTCTCTCAAAGCGGCCGTCCGCATCCCGCACGATGCGCCCGTATCCCGCCGGATTCTCGATGACGCTCGTGGCGAGTGTCGCGCTTGCGCCCGTGCCGCGGTGGCGCTCGAGCATTCGCCTGAGGGTCTGGGACCGGATCAGTGGACCATCGCCGCACAGCACAAAGGCGTCGCCCGACTCTCGCGTCAGCAGGTGCCTTGCGGATCCGACCGCGTGGCCGGTCCCGAGTTGCTCTTCCTGGACGGCGAACTCGACCTCTTCGAATGACCGAAGCGCTGCCCGCACCTTCTCTTGCCGGTATCCGACGACGATGATGATCCTGGCGCATCCCGCCTCGCGGCACGCGTCTACCACCGCGCACACCATCGGTCGGCCGCCGACTGGATGGCACACCTTGGGCAAATCGGATTTCATCCGGGTGCCCTTGCCCGCGGCGAGGATTACCGCGCTCGGCGAACTGTCTGGATTCGGCCGCGTCATGGTGCTCACGCGGGGCGATTCTACCCGACCAGGACTCGAACCTGGACTAGCAGGACCAAAACCTGCTGTGCTGCCAATTACACCATCGGGTAACGAGGGCCCGTTGGCTTGGGTCGGGTTCGCTCGTCCGCCGTCCGTCCTCCCGTGCGTCACGCAACCACCGGACCTTCGCGGTCCGCGCCTCGTGACGCCCGGGAACGACCCGGGACAACGGCGACGACCCGCGGCAATGCCGGCGCCTGAGCGCCTTGGGCTGGACTCCGGCCTGCCGCGCGTGAAAACGCCCGCCAGAACCCATGAACGCGCCTCACCCACATAGGATCCGTCGCGCTCGGCCCGATCAACCAACGGACGAGTTTAGAGAGACCCCCACGCGAGTCAATCAGCCGGATCCGTGATCGCCAGACTTGCTTTGGGACCCAAGGGAAGCGGCCGATTCCGAGCCGTCCGTCGGCTGAGGTCCGTTTGCGGGCTGGTCTCCTGCTTCATGCTCGGGAAGGACCGAGTCGCTGATCAACTCGTAGCAGGTCGCGAGCAGCCCCACGAGTGGAAATCGACTCGCGACGAACGGGCTCGGGCCCAGGCGGCGGAGCAGAGGATGGCTGACCGCGGGCGGTTCGAGTGGCGCCGCGACCTGGTTCAATTCAGGGCCGGCGCGCCAGAATGCTCCGCTGCCGCCATCGATGGTCGGTGGGCCTCCCTGCCAGCCTCGTGAGAGCGCAGTGGCATGGACGGGCACCGCGCCGGTGGAACCCAGCAGCGCGCGCCGCGACCGCAGGCCCTCGCGAAACTCCTCCGCATCGATCCCGCGCAGCGCAAACATCGCGAACGGCTCGGTTGCGAGCTGGTCCGCAAGGAGAATCCCCGACGCGGCCACGTGCGGACACCACTGGTCCTCATCGCACGAGCACTCCACCGTCACCTCGGATGCATCCAGCGGGAAGAGCCGAAGCCCGAGCGGGGCGAACACATCCTCGATATTTGGCGGAAGTTCTGACGCGAGCAGATGCGCCGCATACGCGGCCCGGTTGGCCAGCGATCCGATGATCTGGTCCCACGCGCTTCGCGAGAACGTCTCGACGCAGATCTCGCAGAACGCGGGCGGCGCACCCCTCGTCTGCAGCTTGGCGCGCGCGCGCCCGGACGAGATCGTCAGCTCTCGGACGGCTCCGGCGCGAGCCATCTCCCGACCACGGACCAGCACGTCACCGGGCACGTCCTGTTCGAGCATGCGAACCCAACGACCGGCGACCCAGCTTGCCAAGAGCTGCGCGTCGGTGTGGGTCGGGCGCAGCCCGCCGCGGGGCGCTCCCCGCGATGGGGACCCCGGTCCCGATCGTCCTCGCCTGGCGGCCATCAGCCCTCTCCCTCCGGCCTACTCATCCGCAACCGCCTCCTCGCGCAGGGTGAGGATCTCTCGCAGATCATCGGTGTTCAGTTCGGTCAGCCACCGCTCACCGGAGCCGATGATGTTCTCTGCCAATTCGGTCTTCTGCTCGATCATCTCGTCGATCTTCTCTTCGAGCGTGCCTCGAACCACGTACTTGTGCACGAAGACCGTTCGGGTCTGGCCGATGCGGTACGCGCGATCGGTGGCCTGGTTCTCCACGGCAGGGTTCCACCAGCGGTCGAAATGAAAGACGTGCGTCGCCGCGGTGAGATTGAGTCCGACGCCACCGGCCCGCAGGCTTAGAACGAGGATCGGGGTGTCTGAATCGGGGTTCTGGAACCGGTGGATCAGGTCCTCGCGCTGCTGACGGGGTGTGCCGCCGTGCAGGAAGAGGATGTCCCGATCGAGCTCATGGGCCAGCATCCGCACGAGCAGGTGGCCCATCTGGCGGAACTGTGTGAAGACCAGCGCGCGTTCACCCTCGGCCAGCACCTCCTCGAGCTGTTCGACCAGACGGACGCTCTTGCCGGACCTGGCCGCGAGCGGAGGCTCGGGGGACTCCGGGTCGTAGTCCTTGAGGATTTGCGACGGGTGATTGCAGATCTGCTTGAGGCGGATCAGGGCGGCGAGCACGAGGCCGCGCCGCTCAATGCCCTCGGCCACCTCGACTTCCGAGAGCATGCGTCGCACGCACGACTGGTACAACTCGGCCTGCTCGCCCGTGAGGTGGCAGTACTCCCGCGATTCGATCTTCTCGGGCAGATCCGAGACGACAGTCGGATCGGTCTTCAGCCGCCGCAGGATGAAGGGCCGCACCAGTCCGCGGAGTCGCTCGCCCTTCTGGGCGTCGTGGTGCCGCTCGATCGGCACCGCAAATCGCGTCCGAAACGACGACGCGGGCCCCAGGTATCCGGGGTTGAGAAAGTCCATGATCGACCACAGCTCGCTCAGCCGGTTCTCCACCGGCGTGCCGGTCAGCGCGATGCGTCGATCGGCCAGGAGGGTGCGAACCGCGTTGGTCTGCTTCGCCGCGGGATTCTTGATGAACTGCGCCTCGTCGAGCACCACGCGACCCCAGCGTATGGGCTCGAGCGATTCCCGGTCGCGGTACGCGAGGGCGTAGGTCGTGATGATGAGATCGCTCTCTGCCGCGGTGTCGGCCAGATGCTGGCCCTGGAACCGCTCGGTGCCGTGGTGCACGTACACGCGAAGGCCCGGCACGAATCGCCGGGTCTCGCGCGTCCAGTTTCCAAGCACGCTGGTCGGCGCAATCAGCAGCGTGGCTCCGACGCCCGCGCCGTTTGCCTGCTCGCGTTCGAGGGCCATGAGCGCGAGCAGCTGGATCGTCTTTCCCAGGCCCATGTCGTCGGCCAAGCACACGCCAAAGCCGAATCGCTCCATGAAGTGCATCCACGAGAGGCCTCGGACCTGGTAGGGGCGGAGGGTTCCCACGAACGAGCCCGGCTGCTCAACATCTGGAAGTGATTCGCTCGCTCCGGTCGGTCCCAGCAGAGAACCCAGCCATCCCGAGGCCTCCAGGCCGACAACAGGCACGCCGGTCTGGCGAAGGTCGGTGGCGAACGCAAGGCGCATCGCTTCCCCCAAGGGCATGGTTCCCCCGGGGTTCTGGCGAATGAACCGCACCGCGTGTTCAACGTCCTCGGGCCGGATCTCCACCCAGCGCCCACCCAGCCGGATTAGCGGCATCCGGCGAGCCGCGAGTTCCTCGAATTCCTTGAGCGTGAGCGAGGTGTCGCCGACGGCGATCTCCCACTGATAGCCGACCAGCGTGGACACGCCAAGGGAGGGCGGCCCGCTCCCGTTGCTCGTGCCCTCTTCGGGGGGCATCGGATCGGAATCCAGCCGAAGGCGCGCGCCAAGACGCGAGCGCGGAGACTCCCACCAATCGGGCGCGATCGCGCCGAATCCCTGCTCGATCAGCACGGGCCGGTGCTCGCGGAGGAACTCGTATGCCTTGCGCGTGTCCAACTCGATCGCGCTGGGCTCTGATCCCTCAAGGGCTCGCTCGATTGGTCGATACAGACGCGACGCGCGCGCCAGTTCGGCGAGCAGGATCTCCTGCGGCTGTTCCAACCGATGACCCTCGATCATCAGCAGATCCGTCGAGAGCAGCCATATCTCGTCGGCGGGGATCAGCACGCCGGGCGCCTCGACCGCCTGCAGCATGAATCGGAGTGTCCACCGAAGATCATCCGGGGTGGAACCATTGACGCTTGCCCCCTCGGCCGGATCCTCCAGACGAAGGCAGAGGCGCCATTGGGCGCTCGCGCCACGCTCATCCAGGCGCGCGATCCACTGACGCACGCCACGAACGAGGTCGGAGCGCACCGATGCCGGTGCGCACACGCGGTCATCGCCGTCGAGCAGCCCTCTCAACCACGCGACGTGGGGGTCGTCCGGCTCGCGTCCCTGCACCGTCTCAAAGAGCGCCTCGTGGGTCAGCACGCGCCGGCATTCGGCATCGATCAGGCGCCAGAGCATGTCGTCGACGATCGCCGAAGCGTCGTGATTCAGATCGTCGGTCGCCGCCCGAAACGCCGCGGGCATCGCGCGAGACAGGCGCATGGCGTCCTCTCCCACGGCGCCGTCGTCGAGCCACCCGCGCCATGAGGCGCGCAGCGTCCCGTCGATCTCCTGGGCGAGCATGGGGACGAACCGCTGCTGCGCCAGCATGTGCCTCGCGAGCGATCCGACGGCCCCCGCGAAGACCAGCGTGTCGTCTCCGGCAGTCTCGTTCGACTCTCCATCGGGCGACAGGCTCTCGAGGAGTTGATCGAGCAGGCGAAGCGCGAGCTCAGGCCCCGCGGCCAGGCACTCGACGCGGAACGTGCCGAGTTCGGTCGCTTCGGCCTGTTCCTGGCCCATGAGCCGAGCGAGTCGCGCAGAAGCGATCGGTGTGGTGACCGCAGCGCCGACGGGAAGCAGCACTGTGCGCACCCGGGCCACGAGGCCTTGAGGATCGACGCCGATCAACGCGATTGCTCGGCGGATTTCCGCTGCATCGCAGGAGAACGGGTGCGCTCCAACCTCGGTGGGCGGGGTCGTTGCCGGCTCGGAACGCTCAGCCCAGAGACAGAGCGCCCCATCGCACCAGTTGGCGTGGAGCACGATCATGTGAGTCCGGCGCTCGCCTCCCTGCACACTCGCCGACCTCGCCGCGCGTGCGGCTCGTTCGGTGCCCGAGACTGAGGGCGCAGGGACTCGAACCCTGGACCCGCGGATTAAAAGTCCGCTGCTCTACCAACTGAGCTACGCCCTCGACGCGAGCCTAAATGGTAGGACACGCCGACGCACACGGTCGGTGCGGCGGCGTGTTCCCGGCGTTGAGGTTCAAACGCGTTGCTTCAGACTCCGACGGACGTTCCCAGTGGTGCTCCGAGTGTTCCAAAGCCTCCGGGGAAGAAGGAGTCGTAGTGGGCCATGTAGGCGACGACGGGCTGGGCGGCCTTGACGGTGATGCCGTAGAAGACCTTCTTGTTGCGTTTGTCGCCGGTGACGAAGTCGTGGACGTCGAACTCCTGGACGCGTCGGGCCGGCAGGGTCCGCCGGAAGGTCTCCTCGCCCAGGCCGCCGTCGAAGTGCAGGGTGATCTCCACCAGCACGTCGCCCTCCTGGGGGTTGAACAGACGCAGGTACTCGGTGACCACGCCCTCGCGCTTGGGCCTGAAGCCCTCGCCAAAGCCCCACAGCGTGTAGGCCTTGTCGGAGAACTCGCTGGCGAACTCGTCGCCGAAGGCGTCGGTGGGCAGGTTGAGCGTGACGGGCCTGGTGGACTCGAAGAACACCGAGTACGGCTCGCCGACGGGGAAGTTGGGCAGGGCCATGACGTCGAGCTGGGCCCGACGCTGGGCCGGGACGGTCAGCACCGTGCGGTACGCCGTGCCCGACTGGAACAGGAAGCTGAAGGTCACCGTGGCGCTGGACGTGCCGGGGTTGACCACGCCGATGATCTCGGAGACGGAGTTGATGCCCACCTGGCCCTCGGGGATGGCCCCGCGCACGTCGCCGCCGCCGGGGGTGCCCGTCGCCGCTGGCCACCCCGGTGTTCTTGTCGAAGTGCGACAGCACCGCCACGATCTCGCCCCTGGGCCTCGACCCGCACGCCGTAGGTGTCCGCGGGCAGGCCCACGACCTTCTTGACGTTGATCCGCGCGCGGCAGAACGCCCCTGAGGTTCTGGGTGATCGAGACCGGCGTGGATCCGAGGTGGGATAGAACGTCGTCGTGGTCACCTTGATGGTGTGGTCGGTGGTGTTGGTGAACAGCAAAGTCGCTGACGCCCGGGGCGCGGCGACGCTGCCGAAAGGTCCACGTGTCGTCGATGCGGTTGGTGAAGCTCTCGCCCACCGCGGCGGGGCCGTCGGTGGACAGGAACAGGTCGTAGTGGCTGAAGGTCGCGGCCACGGTGCACAATTCGGCGCGGATCTCGATCGCGTAGGGCGTGGTGGCCCGCACCAGCTGGTCGCCGGCGGCGAACAACGCCGGGGTCGTGATGGTGATGCCGCCGCAGCTTTGGCCCGCAGGGGATGGTCTGGTCGGCCAGCACCTGGTCGCGGTCGCCGGTCTCATGTAGCGATGCCAGCACCACGACGCACTTTTCGGGCGGTCGTGGGGGTTGAGGATCGGCACGAACGTGCTGGTCTTGCCGTTAGCAAAGCCCTCAGGATAGAACGCCCGGTACGGCAGCGTGGGCGCCGTGGAGGGGCCGTCGTTGCCGCCGATGCTCAGGGCCTGCTCGGCCGGGTGGGCCGGGTCGGCGGTCAGGTGCCCGTCCGGTCCGTCAAAAGTTGATCTGGCCGTACAGGTCCAGCGTCTGCTGCTCGCTGTCGCCCATCAGCACGAAGTACCGCAGCGAGGTGGACTTGCCCGCGCGGCCAGGTCCGCCAGGTCGTAGGCCAGGGCCATGGCCAGATCGCCCGTGGCGCCGTCGGGAGTCGTTGACCGCATCGGCCAGCAACACACGCTGGGATCGCGGATGGTGCGAGAGGGATCGAAGAACGTCGCCGTCGCCCGCGCATCGGAGTCGGGCGCCGCGAGCATCGCCGTCAGGCCGCTGGGATACAGGTTGTTGGAGAAGCTCGCCATCGCCGCGGGCTGGCCCGCCAGCGTCGTCGTTGGACGTCGACGCGGTGGTGCCCTGCAGCAGGTTCAGGCCCTGCTGGGGATTGAACGCCTCCATCCAGGTCAGGCCCGTCAGCGGCGAGGCGGTGGTGTTGGTCAGCATCACGTCCACCACCACGAAGCGTCCTGGATCCCCTGCGAGACGCTCCGCTGCACCCGCAGGCCGCGGAAGATCGACTCGCCCACCACGCGTCGGTTGAACGCGTCGGACTGGTCGGTCAGCGAGACCGGGATCCCGCTGTCGCCCCCGGCCCCGTCGTTGCGGAAGGTGAACCCGGCCACCGAGGCCCCGAAGAAGTGCAGGATCGGGGCGTTGGCGTTGTCCGCGTCGAACAGGAACTCCTGCCCGCCCAGGCTCAGGCCGGTGCGCGAGGCCCCGGCCCCGGCCCCGAACGAGCCGTCGCTGCCGGTGCCGAACGACGACACCTCGCCGCTGAGCACCAACGCCGGATCGCTCACCCCCGGGATCACCGCCACGCCCAGGGTGTAGCTCCCGGTGCTCTGGGCCGCGACGCCGCTGGTCACGTCGAACGGGTCGTAGGCCACGTTGGCCGACTCGCTCACCGCCAGGTAGAACGTGCCGCCCTCGGGGAAGACGAAGTTGGTGATCGTCGCGTCGAGCGTCCCGGCGGGATTGACCCGCTTGAGCTCCTGCCCCGCCTCGTCGAACAGACGCAGGGCCGCGTCGAGCGAGCCCCCGCTGGTCGCCGCGGCCTGCAGCGTCGTGCCCGCGCCCACGTCGATGCGGAACAGGTCGCGGTCGAGCACCCCAAAGCCGCCGTCGCCGATCGAGGCCGAGACCGAGGCCGTGCCCGTGCCGTCGATCCCCGCCAGGTCCGTGGCCGTCGCGATCGTGTCGTTGGACTCAAAGGCCCCGAAGATGTCGTTGTCCAGCGTGAAGTCCAGCGACCAGTCGAGCAGGAACCCGCTGTTGAGCGCCTGCGCATCCTGGATCACCAGCGTCCACAGCCCCGCGGCGCTCACCCCGTCGAGCGTCGACAACGCCGTCTCGGGCCGGAACGAGCCGGTGAACGGCGCCACGCCCTGCGCGATGGTCTTGGTCGCCTCGTCGTCGAACAGCGTCCCGGTGTAGTCGTTGCCGTCGCCCCCACGCCGGTTGGCCAGCACCACCTCGGTCCCCTGCGGGCTGATCAGGCTGATCCGAAGATCGCTGGTGTAGTCGTGGTCGATGTCCACCCGGACGTTCACGTCCCGGATCGACCTCGCGTCGTTGAACACCAGCGAGTCGCTGAGCGTCCCCTGCGTGCCCTGCGGCGGCAGACGCGGCGGGTCGTCCCCGAAGTCCTGCGCCAGCGTGACCCGGTCCTCCTGGATCAGCTCCACCTCCAGCAGCAGGTCGTACACCCCCGTCGACTGCGTCTGCCCGCTGCCGGGAGCGTTCGGGTTGTACGACGCGTTGCCGAACCCGCTCACCCCCACGTAGTAGATCCCGCCCGTGGACACGAAGTAGTCCACCAGCGCATCGGCCCCGTTGAACTGGTCGTTGGACGCCAACTCCTGCCCGAACGCGTCGAACAGCCGGACGTACGAGTCCAGCTCCGATCCCCCCAGACGGTTCTGCGCGATCACCGACGCCCGGATCAGGCCCCGCGAGGATCGTCACCTTGAACAGGTCCACGTCCAGGCCCGCCGGACCCCGTCGCCGATGGTCAGCCCCGTGAAGCTCGCGCTGCCGCTGGCGGCTGAACGACGCCGGCGTCGCCTGCCCCAGCGAGTCGTTGGGCCAGGAACAGCGTCGCCGGGAGACACCTGGGAAGTCGTACACCTCCGGCGTGCCCCGACACCGCGCGTCGCCGTTGAGGAAGTTCCGTCCGTGTCGCGGAACCCCGCCGGGTTGAGCGTCAGCCGGTACCGGTCCACCGGGAGACGCTGCTGGGAACGACTGCAGGTTCAGCTGGATCGTCACCGTCCGCGGGCCCGTCAGCGTCACCGAACCCAACGGGATCGTCCGGTCGTCGCCCGTCCCGAACGTGTTGTCCGTCCCGTCGCCCACCAGCGACACGAACCCCGCGTCGATCAGCGACCCGTTCAGGTCGCGGTTGAACAACGTCACCGTCACGCGGTTGATCGCAGACCCGTCCGCCCCCACCTGCCCCGTCACCGGGCCCGGCGCGATCGACGTCACCACCGGCCCGTCCAGGCCGATGATCCGCAACGCCTCGGCCACGTTCAACCGCCCCCCGCTGACCACCTTGGTCTGCAGACTCGGAAGAGGATCGCTGCTCTCGATCAGCACACGACGAAGCTCCTCGCCCGATGCGTCCGGACGAACCGTGCGGAGGAGACCCACGGCACCTGCCACCATCGGGCCCGAGAAACTCGTGCCGCTGATGTACGTGTACCCGCCGCCGATGGCCGTCGTGCGGACGTTGACGCCGGGAGCGGCCAGATCGACCGTCTGCGGGCCGTAGCTGCTGAATCCGGCGAGGGCGTCGTTGTTGTCCGTCGCCGCGACGGCGATGATGCCCGGCACGTCGTAGCTGGCGGGGAAGTTCGTGAATTCCTCGTCGTTGTTGTTTCCCGCGTTGCCCGCCGACGCGACGAACACGCCGCCGGACTCAATGAACCGCGCGATCGCGTCTCGTTCGGCGATCGCGCCGGGCGTGTCCTCATAGAACTGGGGCGCAAACGCCCCGTAGCTGTTGTTGCTCGCGACGATGTTGTGGCCCCGGCCGCGCATCATCGTCAGGTAGTCGTGAGCGCCCACGATGGCATCGAGGCTCAGGGCCCCGAACTGGTCCGCGATCTTCATGGGCACGATGCCGATGGTCCACGCGACGCCGGAGACGCCGATGCCGTTGTTGCCGACCGCACCGATCGTGCCGGCCACGGCGGTGCCGTGGCCAGCGGCATCGTCGGGCGAGTTGTCGAGTTCGCCGAAGTCCCACCCGCTCACATCGTCGACAAAGCCGTTGCCGTCGTCGTCGATGCCGTTGCCCGCGATCTCGCCCGGATTGCGCCAGATGTTGGCCGCCAGGTCCGGGTGATCCAGATCCACCCCGGTGTCGATGACGGCGATCGCGACAGTCGGAGACCCGGTCGTGATGTCCCAGGCCTGGACCAGGCTCGAGTCGGCCCCGATCGTGCCCGGGCCAGAGCCCGGCACGTTCTGCCCCGTGTTCTCCAGCTGCCACTGCTGCGTGAAGAACGGGTCGTTGGGAACCAACGACGGGGTGTAGACGAGATTCGGCTCGATGCTCTTGAGCCCAAACGAACTGCTGCTCACCGATCGGACCGAGCCCTCGCTGACCGGACTGGTCAGACTGAGCACGGCGCTGTAGCCCAGACCAATTCTGCGAGACGACTCAAGACTCGCGCCGAGCTGTCGGGCGATCGACGAGGCGCGAAGGCCCAAGTACGCCTCGGTCACCGGACGCTCGAAGGTCACGATCCATGAGTTCTCGATCACGCTGATCTCAGAACCCGACCAGGTCAGCGGCGCCGCGCGCCCGGCCGCCTCGATCAGACCCGTGCCGCTGAGCACGATCCGAGGCTCGAGGGCCTCGAGCGATGCCGGCGCATGAGAGGTCGTGCGGCGGCGAGACTCGCTCCGATCAAGACGGCTGGACATGAAACCGCTCCTCTTCGATAGGACGCACCGGGGGCGTCGTTCGGCTGGCCACGGCCCGTGGCGGCGCGGCCACGGGACGGTGCGGGCGGGCTCGCCCGCCTGCCACGCCAACCCGGCAGGGGGTGCCGGGACTCCGGACATCATCGCGGAGTTTGCGGTCCGTGACAAGTCGGATGGGGCCGGAATCCGCTCATTCGGAGCGGGTTGGGGACAAGAGCCGCGCGATCAAGGCCGCGGCCCGCTCGCTCGCCCCCCGATTCGCCAGCACACACTCCCGAGCCCGGTCACCCACCGCTCTGCGCCGAACCGAGTCCAGGACCAGTTCACGCAAGACCTGCGCAAGGTCCTCACGAGTCGCGTGGATCAGACCACCCGCCGCGGCGAGAGCGTCCACGATCTCTCGAAAGTCCTCGAATCGGGGCCCCATGACGATCGGCCGACCGAGCGCCGCAGGCTCGGACGGGTCCGAACCGTGCAGACTACCAAACGATCTCCCAACAATCACGACGTCCGCCAAGGCATAGGCCGCCCCAAGTTCGCCGATGGTGTCGAGGAGGAACCGCGAGGAGGCCGGGTTCCCGTCCTGCGGCCGGCAGCGGCGAACACAGGCGGGCAGCGCTGCCGCGGCCTCGGCGAAGTGTTCAGGCTTCCGAGGGGCGCAGAGGAGTTGTGCCGCCGGAGGGCACGAACGATGGAGCAGTTCTTCTTCATCTTCAGCCGTGCTGCCCGCCACGATCAGTGGACGGCCGCGATCGATGCCCATACCCACAGCGATGGCCTCGGCCCTGTCCGTGTCTGGCTCCAGTGAGCACGCATCCCACTTCATGGAGCCGATCACCTCGATTCGCGGCGCACCGAGCGCCTCAAACCTGCCCGCATACACGGCGTTCTGCGCGCCGACCACCGTGATCGACCCAAACGTGCGACGGAGCAGCCATCGAATGCGTCGGTATCCGCGGAATGAACGATCGCTGAGACGGCCGTTCACGACGGCGATCGGAATCCCACGCCGTCGGCAGGCGGCGACGAAGTTGGGCCAGACCTCCAGTTCAACGAGCACCACACAACTCGGGCGGAGTCGATCCAGCAGCCGTCTCACGCACCACGAGAAATCCAGCGGGTAACGCACCACTGCGCACCGATCGCTAAAGAGATCGCGAGCGCGTTCGATTCCGGTATCCGTGCCGACGCTAATGACGACCTCGGCCTGTCCGAGGAGTTTTGGCACCAGTGAGCGAAGCGCGTTGACCTCTCCCACCGAGACGGCGTGCAGCAGGATTCTCGGCCGCTCGCCCGGGGGTGAGAGTGACTCTCCCTTGCCGAATCGGCCCGGCCAGTCCGATCGCGCTTTGCGGCCCCAGAACGGCAGCGTGAGCAGTCCGATCAGGCCATACGCGACATCAAGAAGGTTCACGTCGAAGGCGATCCAACGAACGAGGGGCAATCAATGGGCGGGCCGGGACTCGAACCCGGGACCCCTCGCATGTAACGCGAGTGCTCTGGCCGACTGAGCTACCCGCCCCCGGGCCATCCAAGAGGGTATCGGGGCAGTTCACTCCCTCGCGGCCGACCAGTCAAACACGCGGACCCCGACGACAAAGCCGACGACTCCAATCGCGACGAGGGCTCCGCACGGCCCGATCATCTCGGCTAGAGAGTAATCGCGCCACAACGCGCCCTCCAAGGCGGTGATGCTCCACCCGATCGGGCTGATCATGCCCAGAGACTGCAGCCATCCGGGCATGAAGGCGCGAGGCATCATGGCGCCGCCGACCATCGCCAGCATGAGCATGGTGCTCCATCCGATGCCATTAACGGCCGCCTCGGTCTTTCCGCACACCGATAGCAGCATCATCACACCCACGAACCCAACCACCGTGCAGCCGCACGCCAGGATCAGCAGCGGCGCCGAGGATGGCCGAACGCCGAACAGTGTGGCCATCGCGATCAGCACGACAAGCACCAGCAGAGAGATGATCCCGCTGGCCAGCGCTTTGCCCATGAGCAGGGTCGAGCGAGAGAGAGGGGCCACCTGCATACGGAGGAGCGTGCCGGTCCGTCGCTCCACGACGAGGGACAACGCCATCGCCAGCGAAGCGCTCATCGCGCCCCAGACGATCCCTTGGGGAAACGTGATGGCATATGCGTTGGCCTTCTCGGCGGTAATCTCCGTGGTGGTGAACTTCACCGGCTCCATCCACTCTCCGGAGGTGATTCGAACACGTGGATCGTCAGACTGCTCGGCGCGCATCTCCTGCATCGCCGTGATCAGGGTGTCCAGAGAGCCAAGAAACGCCTCCAGCGGCGCGAGACGGCGACGCTTCTCCTCGTCCGTCTCCTTTCGGATCGAGTCCAGGCCTTCCTGTGCCATCGCTGACAGGGTCTCAGAATCGCGCATGACTCCCTGGAACTGCTCGAACGCCCGACGCATGAGCAGTCCCTGGAGCATCGCGCCCTCGGCCTGCCTCGAGGGATCCAGCGCAATCTCGAGTTCCATGGGCCCCGACACAAAGGGGCGCGCGACCCGTTCTCCAAACCCCGCCGGAATCACGACCGAGGCGACGCGCTTGCGTCGGCGGACGAGATCGCGGGCGTCGGCCCGCGCATCCTCTTCGCCGCTGTCCGCATCGAGGGTCAGCACATCAAGCTCGTTCGAGTTTGCGAGAGCCTCTGTGAACGCGGCGGACCCCTCGGTGTTGTCGAGATCCACCACCACGATGTCCATCGCACCCATCCCGCTGCCGAAGCTGTTCATGACGGTTCCGAACAGCAGCGCATAGACCATGGGGAAGAAGAACGTGAAGAACGCGCTCGCATTGTCGCGGCGGAGCAGGCGAACGTCCTTCCAGGCGATGGCAAGAACGGCTCGCATCAGTCTCTGAGCCTCCTTCCCGTCAGGCCCAGGAATACAGACTCGAGATTGGGCCGCTCGACGCGGAGTTCGGTCGCTCCTCCGGATTCCAGCAGGGACCGGATCTCTGCGATTGGATCGTCCGTCTCGACGCGCCGCTCGCCTGCGCCGTTGGTCGCGTGCACGGTCATCTTTCCGCCGTGCTCTCGCAGCAGCGCATCCACGGTCCCCAGAGCGAGCACCCGTCCATGGTCCATGATCGCAACGCGGTCGCAGACGCGCTGGGCCTCTTCCATGTAGTGGGTGGTGTACACGACGGTCTTGCCCCGATCTCGCAGTCCGCGAATCAGCTCCAGGATCGAGTGACGCGACTGGGGATCGACGCCGGCGGTCGGCTCATCGAGCAAGAGCACGTCCGGATCGTGGACCATCGCCGCGGCGAGATTGAGCCGACGCTTCATCCCGCCGGAATAGGTCTTGGCCCTCGCGGATGCCCGCTCCGACAGCCCCACGAGATTCAGCAACTCCGACGCACGGCGAACCGCCTCCGCTCGTGACATGCCATAGAGGGATGCCAAGAGTCCGAGGTTCTCTGTCGCCGTCAACTCGTCGTACAGCGCCAGCGCTTGAGGCGCAAGCCCCACGCATCGCCGCGCTTCAGGGTCCGTCGGTGGACCCTTCCCGGCCAAATCGACGCGGCCGGAGTCCGGCTTCAGCAGGCCGACCGCCATGGCGATCGTCGTGGACTTTCCGGCGCCATTGGGCCCCAGCAGTCCGAAGATCTCGCCCCGCTTGATCTTCAGCGTCAGCGCTTCGACGGCCGTCACTGCCCCGAATCGCTTGGTCACTTCGGTGAGCGCGATCATCGTGGGAGCATACTTGGGTACGGTGTGGTCCGGATTTCCGGTGTGCTGGGTGCGCGGTCCCGCGGCCTACGCTCATCCGATGTTGCGCGATTGCGTGGTGGGCGAAGTTCGAATCGGATCCGGCCGGCCCCTGGCGATCATCGCCGGACCGTGTCTGCTCGAGTCACGTGAACTCGGCATGACCATCGGGCGGGAGGTTGCGGACGCATGTCGCGACCTCGCCTTGCCGTACATCTTCAAGGCCTCGTTCGACAAGGCGAACCGGTCCAGCGTGCACTCGTCACGCGGGCCAGGCCTCGATCGCGGTCTGAAATGGCTCGGAGACATCGGACAGTCTCTCGGCACACCCGTGACGACGGACATCCATGATCCGGGGCAGGCCGAGGCGCTGAGCGAGACCATCGATCTGATCCAGATCCCTGCTTTCCTGTGCCGGCAGACGGATCTGCTCTCGGCCGCGGGAGAGCACGCCTCGCGCCGAGGACGCGCCGTCAACGTCAAGAAGGGCCAGTTCCTCTCGCCCGGCGAGATGCTGGGGCCAATCCGCAAGCTCGGCGAGGTTGGATGCGCCGACGTGCTGGTCACGGAGCGGGGCACGACGTTCGGTTACCACCGGCTGGTCAACGACTTCATCGGGCTGGGAGACCTCCTCGAACTCGATGCTCCCGGCGGCGCCCCGCCCGTGTGCTTCGATTGCACGCACTCCACGCAGACGCCGGGCACCGGCGAAACAACTGGCGGCAGGCGCGAACGGGCTCCGCTGCTCGCCCGGGCCGCAGTGGCGTCTGGGGTGCACGCCCTATTTCTTGAGTGCCATCCCGATCCGGCGCGTGCGCTGAGCGACGCGGCGACGCAGATCCCACTCGATCAGGTCGGTGAAGTGCTGCGGAGCGTCGCGGCCATCCGGCGCGCGATGACCGCGTGATCCCACAAACTTGGTGTCAATTCAGTTCGCGGACAGGAACGATGGGCACGGTGCAGAGTCGTCCAGCGGCTGAACGTGGACCTTGCGGCCCCGGAAGACCACGCGGCCCTCCGAAACCGAATACAGCGTGTGGTCACTGCCCAGACGGGTTCCGAAGCCGGGGTGGAACTTCGTGCCGCATTGACGCACGATAATGGCGCCTGGCTTCGCGATCTGGCCACCATAGAGCTTGATGCCGCGATACTGCGGGTTGGAATCGCGCCCGTTCTTGGTCGAGCCGCCGCCCTTCTTGTGTGCCATATCAGAAAGACTCCGCCATGGGGCTAGCGCCCCGCACCCACCGGCGCAGAACGCTCATCCGCGTGTCCGATTCCCCCGCCAGTCGAGTCCGAGGCGGTCGGGACGATAGTCTCCGCCCGACGGAGTATCCAACGGGATTCCACCCGAGGAAGCACCCGTCCGCCCATCGTGTCTCGAAGTTCAAGCAGGTTCCCGGGAGCCTTGAACCGAAGCATGAGCGTCTTGCGAAGCGTAATCGGCTTGGGATTCCCCGTCTTCGCGTCGCGAACCGTGATGACCTTCGTCTCGCCGCTGAAGTTCATGAGGTAGAGGCTGACCTCATCGACTTCGGTCGAGCCGACCGGCCAGATGGCGATGCTGTCTTTGGCATTCTCAACGCCCTGCTGAATAGGCCCGATCACCCGGATCGGATCCTCCATGAAGGGGTTCCGCAGCCGCCGGATCAGCTCCTGCGTGACCGAGGCCGGGACATCTCGGCCGGCCAGCATGACCTCTCCTTGATCCGTGCCCAGCTCGATCATGGGCGCGAAGAACAGGTCTTCGCCGGTGTCGTTCGTCACCATGTAGGTGAAGTAGTAGAACGATCGCATGCCCTCGCCCGGAACGTACAGCCGAACGACGCGGAGGTCCCCCGGGTCGATGTCAAACTCCCATTCCGTGGCAACCGGATTGGGTTCGGGGGATGGGGCCGCCGACGCGGCCAAACTCCACGGAGCAATCCCCGCCAGAAGGGCGGCGGCGACGCCTGAGACAATCCACTGAAACGCACGATCTGCCATGGGCTCGCTCCGTGTGTCAGGCTCCAAGTCTATTGGAACGTTCGGGGGGGTCAACGCCGACCAAGAATGACGCCGTGAGCTCGCGCCAAGCCATCTCGACCGATCTTCCGGATATCGAGATCCGAAAAGTCTCCCAGGGACTGCTCCTTGCCGCCGCAACCCGCCTGCTCTCGGCGGCGCCCGGATCCCCTCGGGCCGCGGCCCGGCGGTTTCTCGCCAGCGCCCCGGAGCATCAGATCGACCCATCGCTAATGTGGGTCAGCCTGGGCCCGGAGCAGACAGTTCGGGAGGTATGCCTGGCTGTGATCGGTTCGGGACGTACGGCCAATCTGTTCCTCGGTCCCCCGGATCGCGCGACGAAGTCTCACGGCCGTGCCGAGCGAAGCGCGGTCGCCGCGGCGGCGTTGGAGGGGCTCTCCCGGGATCACTCCGCTCAAGTTCGTCTGGCCCAGGCGCTCTGCGACCCCAGCGAGACCGCTTCGGTTGAGGCCCTGTTGAACGCCGGCTTTCGTCGAATCTCAGATCTGGCGTACATGGAGCGCCCGTTCGGTGGGCCGGAAGAACGGGAGATTTGGCCCGATAACTTATCGGTCGAATCGATCCAAGGCGTCGCGGAGTCTGCGTGGCGTCCAGCGCTGCTGGAGGCCCTGGAAGTGAGCTACGAGGACACCCTGGATTGTCCTGAGTTGTGCGGGCTTCGCTCGACCTCCGACGTCCTGGCGTCGCACTTGGCCACGGGGGAGTGGGACCCGGCCTATTGGTGGATCATCCGAGAGATTGGGCGACCGGTGGGGTGTCTGCTGTTCAGTTCGTGTCCCGAGTTGAGAGCCGTCGAGCTGGTGTACCTCGGTGTCGGGCGCGCCCAACGGGGGCGCGGCTATGGGCGCTCGTTGCTTCGAGCAGGACTCTCGCGCGTCTCGCACTTGGGCGCGAGCCGGGCGACGCTCGCGGTCGATCGCCGAAACATCCCCGCGATGCGCCTTTACGAGTCGCTTGGGTTCGACGTCTTTGCGTCGCGCATCGCGCTGGTCAAGCCGCTGAGTTGAGCCCCTCTGATGCGCACCGGATCCGCAATTCACACACATTTGCACAAGCCGTTCAGAGGATTCGTCACGCGATGGAAACGCGAATGCGCGGCGTAAGTACCGTCGTGAGCGATGTTCGCGCGAAATCTGTCGATGATGGTCGGTCGAGCTATTGCCAGACCGCCCTTCCTCAACTACTTTGTGTGCATTCGGTCAAGGACGAGACCGACGCACGTCTCGTCGCACCCGTTGGAAGGCCGCGTGTCGATCGGATCCGGATTGATCCGTGATCTCGCGGTGAGGGTGCGCGCGTCGTGTGGTGGGGAAGGACTCGCTTCGAAGGGAGTTCGATCGTCGGGTGTGGGCCGGCGGTCGAGAGAGAGCCTCGCACCGGAATCACAGATCACGGGGCACGGGCGTTTGAAGCCCGGGGCGATCGGTGCGCGGTCGAAGGGAGGCATGGCTGCCGATGCAACGCACGACTCGTCCGAACGCGTCGAGAGCCGGCCGTTTCGCGGGAGACGACGGCGTTCGGACCGCTGATCGCGGCTCCGAATCGGCCGAGAGCCGGATCATGTCGCGCCTTCGAGGCGCGGTCGGCCTGACGAACTGTGATCGGTATTTCGGACGAGTCGCGCGGATCGCGCTCGACGGCGACGATCTCCGTGTGACGGTCGCGTCGGATTTCGTCGCAGGGGTGATCGATCGACGCTTCGGCTCGGCGCTGCGGGACGCGGCGCAGGGAGAAGTCGGAGATTCTTTGCGGGTGACGATCCGCGTCCGACCCGAGGAGTTTGACGCGGGTCCCGAGGCGCAGGTTGGCGGCATGGCGGCGTCGCCGCCGGGCCCGGGCGCACCGCCGGGCCAGGGAGATTCCCCGGATGGGCGGCCCGAACCCCCGTCGAGGTATCGGCTCGATGCGTTCGTGGTCGGCCGGTCGAACGCGCTTGCCCACAGCGCCGCCATGCGCATCGTCGAGGGCGAGGGTCGATTCAGCCCGCTGTTCATCCACGGTCGATGCGGGATGGGCAAGTCGCACCTCGTGCACGGGATCGCCCATGCCTATCGGGCCCGCCATCGCGGCGCGCGAGTCCGGTGCGCGACCGCCGAAGCGTTCACGAACTCGTTTCTCGCCGCCATGCGCGAGAATCGACTCGACCAGTTCCGCGCGTCGTTTCGCGAGGTCGAGCTGCTCTGCATCGATGATGTGCACTTCGTGGCCAGCAAGCGCGCCACGGAGGCCGAACTCGTGCACACCTTCGACGCCATCGACGTCGACGGGAAGCTAATCGTGCTTGCCTCCGACGAGCATCCCAGGGACATCGACCGGTTGAACTCGGCGCTGGTGTCGCGATTCCTGGCGGGTGCGGTCACCCCCCTCGAGCCGCCCGACCCGGAGCTGAGAGATCGGATCGTGCGCGAGCTGGCGGCCCGCCGGGGACTGAGGATCGAACCGGCCGCGTTGGCCCTGGTTGCCGAGCGATGTGAGCAGGTGGCTTCGATGCAGGGCTCTCCTGTGTCCGTTCGAGACTTGGAGGGCATGGTGACGCAGATCGAGGCGGCTTTTCGGTTGCTGCCGGACCTCGCCTCGCCGGGAGCCCGCATCGGCGCGGCGCTGGCGTCGAAGGCCCTGGGGCTGTCGGGGTCGGGAGCCGCCGCGAAGGCCAGGCGGCCGGCCCGAATCGAGCAGATCGTCGAGCTCGTTTGCCATTCTCTCGGTGTATCGAGCGCCGAGTTGATGGGGCGTGGGCGGCATCGGCGCGTGGTCGCAGCCCGGGCGCTGTGCGTGGCCATCGCCCGGGAGCTGACCAACCTCAGCTATCCGGAGATCGCTCGGGCCATGGGACGACCGAACCACTCGAGCGTGATCACTGCCCACCAGCGGCTCCAGGGGCAGATCGCCGATGGTGTGATGCTGGATCTGGGGCCAGACAACCCGGGGGTCACCTTGCCGGCGATGCTCGACCGACTGAGGCGAGAGCTGCTCCGGCGCAACTAGCCCCAGAGGGAGGCTTGGCGCCATGCCCGATGTCGAGATTCCGTTGAGCCGACCCGACCTCGGACCCACCGAGGAGGCGCTCGTGCTCGAGGTCCTGAGATCGGGCCGGCTCTCCATGGGCCCGAGGATTCTGGAGTTCGAGCGCGACGTGGCCCTCGTTGCCGGGCGACGGCACGGCGTGGCCGTCTCCTCTGGCACGGCGGGATTGCACCTCGCGCTGCTGGCGCTGGGCATCGGACCCGGCGACGAGATCGTCACGACGCCCTTCTCATTCATCGCAAGCTCGAATTGCATTCTGTATGCGGGCGCGACGCCGGTCTTTGTGGATATCTGCCCTCGATCGCTGAACATGGATCCGAGAGGGCTCGAGGGCGCGATCACGCCTCGAACCAAGGCGATCCTCGCGGTCGAGACGTTCGCAAATCCGGCCCACATGGAGGCATACGAGTCCATTGCGGCGCGCCATGAGGTTCCCTTGGTCGAGGATTGCTGCGAGGCTCTGGGGACCACGGTTCGCGGACGGGCGTGCGGGTCGTTCGGGCGGGCGGGAGTCTTCGCGTTTTATCCAAACAAGCAGATCACCACCGGCGAGGGCGGCGTCATCGTGACCGACGATGACAGGCTCGCGGACCTGTGCAGGTCGCTCCGGAATCACGGCAGGACGGCCTCGATGGGCCAGTCGAATGAGCCGGGAACCGGCTCGTGGCTCGCTCACGATCGCGTCGGGTACAACTACCGCATGTCGGAGATTCACGCCGCGATCGGGGTGGGTCAGATGCGCCGACTTCGCTCGATCGTGGAGCGACGGCGCGAGGTCGCCACGATGTACATCAACCGCCTGAGCGACAACCCCAGCGTGATTCTGCCCACGATCGAGCCGGAGTGCGAGCCGAGC
Source organism: Phycisphaeraceae bacterium (assembly GCA_020639195.1). Taxonomy (GTDB): domain Bacteria; phylum Planctomycetota; class Phycisphaerae; order Phycisphaerales; family UBA1924; genus JACKHB01. The sequence continues at coordinate 117,210 of JACKHB010000004.1, forward strand.
TGGTTTGTATTTGTGGTTCGGCTGACCACGGGGTTTGGCGTCGAGGAGCGAGATCGCATCATCCGGGGCATGCGCAACCACGAGATCGGATGCTCGAATTACTTTCCCTGCATCCACCTCCAGCCGCCGTACGCCGCGTTGGGCTATCGACCCGGTTCGTTCCCCATCGCAGAGTCGGTCAGCCAGCGGACGATCGCCCTTCCCTTCCACGCGTCACTCACGCGCAGGGATGTGGATCTCGTCTGCCAGACCCTCGAACTCATGATCTCACGGGAAAGCCTCTCAAGGTCCTAGCGGCTTGTCCCCCGCGACCGTCCGCCTATCGTTGCCGTCCCGCGCTGCGGTCCGTCCGTCGGCGCATCGAGTGCTCCTGATCCGAGACCATCGCCATGCCGTTCGAGTGCTACTACACCGGAAAGAAGACCCGATTCGGCAAAAAGCGGGCGTTCCGAGGCCAGAAGGTCAGCAAGGGTGGCTTCGGCCTGAAGCCCACAGGCATCAGTCCGAGAACCTATCGCCCAAACCTCCAAAGAGTTCGGGCTTTGGTTGAGGTGACCGACGGCCAAGGAAACCCGGTCCTTGACGATCAGGGTCAGACACGTCGGATCCCCAAGAGAATTCGGGCATCGGCCAAGGCCATCCGAGGCGGTCTTGTCATCAAGCCGCTCAAGCGCAAGTACGGGTATACGCGGAATCAGGCGACAGCCTGACCTGTCTTCCGATTCCCGTTCGGTCTCTGACCTTCGCTCAACGTCCATCACCGTCTGGCCGATGCAAACCCCGGGATTGTGCAGCATTGCGCGATTTGGGCTCGCATCACGGCACCCGATGCGTGTACATTCCCAAGGGAATCCTGGGCTCCGGGCCCGGGAAATGGAAGCGCATTCACGAACGGGGGCTGACGATGATCGGCAATCCAGAGCGGAGGGTGTTGACGCGCGCAAGGGCGCTTATCGTGGCGGCGAGCGGTGGCACGATGCTGATGGGCATGGGCGCAGACGGCCCAGTCACAATCGGAGAGCGGCCCGCCGTCGAGATGCATCTCGACCAGAGCATGATCGACTCCGGCCTGCTGGATGTGGATGAGTTGTTCCATTTCGGAGAGATCCTGTTCGATGCCCGATTCAACTCGCTCGATGGTCAAGGCCGCCCGGCGACCACCGGGGGGGGAGCGCCCCGCGATCCCGACGAGCCCGAGTTCATTCGCACGTCCGCGCCGGATTCCAACGCGTGCGCAGGGTGTCATAGCCAGCCGCGATCGGGTGGCGCCGGCGACTTCGTCGTCAACGTCTTCGTGCTGGCGCAAACGCTCGACCCGGTCACGTTTTCGGTTCACCCGGACTTCAGCAACGAGCGCAACACGCTGGGCATGAACGGCTCGGGACCGATCGAGATGCTCGCGAGAGAGATGACCGATGAACTGCTCGCGACCCGCGATCGGTGCGCCTCTGAGGCGGCCCGCCTGGGCATTCCTGTCACCAAAACGCTGCTCGCAAAGGGCGTGTTCTTCGGACAGATCACGATCATGCCGGACGGGATGATCGATCCCTCGGAGATCGAGGGTGTCGACTGGGACCTGATCATCAAGCCTTTCCACCAGAAGGGCGCCGTCGTCTCGCTTCGCGAGTTCACCAACAACGCGATGAATCATCACCACGGCATGCAGTCGGTCGAGCGATTTGGGACGGACACGGATCCGGACATGGACGGCATGCCGAACGAGCTCACCGTGGGCGACATTACCGCGACCACGATCTACCAGGCCGCATTGGACACACCCACGCGCGTGTTCCCCGATGAGCCTCAGCGGCGCCGGGCAATCCGCCGAGGCAACCGTTTCTTCCGCGCGATCGGGTGCGCGGAGTGTCACGTCACTAACTACTACCTGGACAATCGATATTTCACCGAGCCGAATCCCTACAACCCTGCGGGCAACCTGCAGGTAGACGATGTGCCCGAGCCCTTCCGATTCAATATGACGACCGAGGGTGTTGGCACGCGACTGCGCAAGGCCCCGGGCGGGCGGGCCGTGCTGAGGCCGTTTACCGATCTCAAGCGTCACGACCTGACCGATGAGGACCTGACTCATTTCGGCAACGAGCGCGTCCCGCAGGGCATGATCAACGGGTTCGCCCCTGCGAGCGAATTCACGATCGCGCCCTTCCCTCGTCCGACGCAGCAGTTCCTGACCCGCAAGCTGTGGGACGTCGGCAACACCGGCCCGTATGGCCATCGAGGCGACCTGACAACGATTACCGAGGCGGTTTACTACCACGGCGGCGAGGCACGCGCCTCGCGCGAGGCGTTCTTCGCCATGCCGCAGGCGGATCAGGCCGCGATCGTTGAGTTCCTCAAGTCGATGCAGGTCGCCGACGAGGTGGACTGAGGCAAGAGCCTGCGGAATCCGAATCGACACGACCCCGGCAACAGCCGGGGTCGTTTCTTCATCTCCTCAGCGTGCACGTGCTGATCAGGCCGGCGAGCAGAGTAGCGCGTGGCACGCCAGGGGCGACCGCTCCGCCAGTCCGAGCCGATATCGCACCTCGCCCTTGAGGGCGCTGCGCGTCGAGGCATCGTCCTGGGGCATCAGCCGCGAAGACCGCGCCCGGAGCCCACATTTGGCGACGAATCGACAGAATTCTTGGCGCGACCACTCTCGCACGTGCTCTGGCTTCTCGCTGGCCAGGCAGTTCCGCCCGCGCCTTCGGTTCCGGTCCGGAGTGCTCAGCAATGCCAGCGATGTCGGACCCATCGCCTCGCGGATCAGGGCGATCGCCGGGCGAGGGTCTAGCAGGTGCTCGAGCACATCGGCGCAGATCACCAGGTCGAAGGACGGCACCGGGTCGATCTCCGGGCGCTCCAGGTCCACTTCGTGAAACTCGCCAGAGCGACCCAGGTCGCGGCAGACCCGAATTGCCGACGCCTGATCCAAGCCCACGACACTCGCGCCCGTGGGCACGATCAGTTGCTCGAGCTTTGTCGCGACACCGCAGCCCACATCGAGCACCCGCTTGAGGCCCTTCCTGCGAATCAGGCGCGCGCCCCAGAGGTACACGTGCCGCTGGTACCGAGCGCTCTCGGCGACGCGCCAATCGCTCCAGTACGCCTCCTGCTGCCGATTCGGATCGAGTGTGAGATTCCGCCGCTGCTGTTTGTATTCAGGTGGCAGGCTCAGCGACTCGGGCGGCGGGGGACCGACGGCCTCCGATTCGCTCCCCCGCGGTTGAGAATGGACCGTCGGGGCATGGATCGTGCTCATGTGCAGGGCCTCGCGTCGACCCAGTATTCTCCCCAGATCGCGATCAGCTCGTGAACCTGCAATCGGCCCTCACGAAGGTCTGCTTCCAGGGCGCTCCGCGTGTATTCGGTCTCGTGTGTGTCATCCAGCCGCCACTCCACGCCGAGCTCCTTTTTGAACGGCACGCGCCAGTCACGATCGAACGACGGAACCCGGATGAGCAAGCGCCGCGGCCGATACCACTCGATGTAGGTGCGCAGCAGCAAGGGTCGATCTCGCAGGTGCTCGAGCACGTTGCTCAGCACAATGACGTCAAACTCCCCTTCGGCTCGGTCTCGCGTGATGTCCCCCTTGACTAGGCGAACCGCGTGGGAGACGCCCGATTGATCGACGCATCGCCGTGCCTGCTCCAGGACGCTCTCGCTCATGTCCATTCCGACGACTCGGGCCCCGGATCGCATGGCAAGCGAGACGGACAGGGCTCCCACGCCGCAACCGAGGTCGATGACGCGATCGCCTCGCGAGACCCGATCGACGAAGAAGTCGTGATATCGCATCAGGCGGTGCTTCGGGTGAAGACCGCCCTCGCACTCGATCGCGGCTCGGCCCTGGCGCTGATACAGCGCAGAGTCGAGAGCCATCAAGAAGACGGCTCGATCGCGCGGGGGAAGCCTCCGGGCCAACCCGCCCGCGCTTCGATCGAACTCCGCCGCGGCGAGCCGTGGATCGGCGTGGACAAGATCCGGCTGCCATCGCACGCAAGACGCCACGCCGCCATACCCCGAGCCGGAACGATCGAGCGCCGTGCGGTGCGCGGCGGTCTCCTGGTCGATGACGCGATCCAGCGAGACGGTTGCCTCGGCCCAGTGGCGAGCCGCGTTTCCCAGCCGCCCGCGCAGCGTCGGGTCACGGATCAACTTCTCGAGCGCACGGGCGATCTGAACCGCATCGGCGCGCACCCGCAGTCCGGTGACGCCATCTTCGATGACATCTCCGAGACCGGCCGAATCGGTGACGAGGACCGCCGCGCCCTCTGAGAGGGCCTCCAGCACGGTCTTGGGATGCCCTTCGAGGGCGGAGCATTGGGCGTACACCGCGCATGATCGCATTCGCGCTCGCAACTCGGGGTGCGGGACCCGCGACTCAAACGTCGCCCGCACGCCTCGCTCAGCCGCGAGCCGCTCCAGCGACGTTCGTTCGGGACCGTCGCCGATGATGGAGAGGGTGACTTGTACGTCGCCACGAATCCGCGCGACGGCCTCAATGAGAAGGTCCACGCGCTTGCGCGCGACCAGCTGACCCGCATACAGCACGGAATCGTGACGAGGGGTCCGGGGCTCTGCCGAGTTCAACTCAACAAAGTTCGGTATGACCCGGATCCAGTCCGGCCCCAGGCCATAGCGCCACGCGAGATCGCTTACCATCGAGGGCGTCGTGCCAATCACCAGGTCCGCAGCTTGACAGGCTTCTTGCTCCTCGGCGGCGGCGTCCCGAGCTTGGATTGAATCGGCGCCCAAGTCGGCGGCGACAAAGCGAGACCACAGGTACCCGCCACGGATGATCAGACCCGTTCGAGTCCCCACTTCGCGCATTTGCCTTGCGATCGAGACCGCAAGCGAGGCACCCTCCAACTGATTCGTGCGCACCACCGCGCTCGCCGCCCCGCCCAGCCTCTCCGCGACCTCCGCCGCGAGATTCCCGTTCGGTGAGGCACCGCCGCACACGACCTCTGCGGACAGGTTGTGTCGCGAGCTCACGTGTGCGTCGTCGTTTCCTCCGCCCGTCACGAGCAGCACGCGTCGGTAGTGCGGCGCCAGCCGATCGATAAGGGCTCGCTCTCGCTCGATCAGCCCAAGGCGCTCCCATTCCTGCAACGACACCCCGCGCGTCAGGGTGAGCACCAGCGCATCGGCGATCATTCCATCACCGCGTCTTTCCGGCGGAGCACGCTCCAGAGCGTGCCGTGCGTGAGGTTCGGATCATCCAGGACGTCGAGCCCGTCGCGACCCATCCAATACACGCACCCCACGTCTTCGGCGTCGAGGAACTCCACGGCGTAGCCGCAAGCGCACGCGCGCGTGGTCACAAACTCCGCCGCGTCGTCGAACCCGAATAACCAGCGATGGCGGTCCTCGGGCGGCTCGACGGGGAGCCCATAGAACTTCAGCCGCCCGCGCCTGCCGGCGAAGAGGGCGTTTGCGAAGTTGCGAGCGGGGTTCGGCAGCGAGATGACGATCCGGTCGCTCCCGACGCGGCAGAGCTCATCGAACACTCGATGGGCGCGATCGAGGTGCTCCAACACGTCCGTGCAAACCACACAGTCGAAGGTGCGATCGGGGAACGGCAGATCCTCCCGATCGAGATTCAGCACGACGTCGGCCCCGGGCGCGAGATCGACCCCGACGTATTCCGCGCCGGAATCGAGGTGGGCCGCGAGGCGTCGCTGGTCGCACCCGACATCGAGGATCCGCCCGCGCAGTATTTGCGCGAAACGGTCGGCCACGTACCGGGCCTTCGTCGCCCTGTCGGCGTATGGAGCCGGGGCCGGGAATCGGCTCGGGTCCACCAGCCACCGGCTTGGTGCGCGTTGAGCAATCATCGCGGGGACCATCGGCTCTGGCGCTCCGGGCCCTTCGCGAATTCGAGCCTTCCCTGGGCAGCCGGCCGATTGTGAGCACGATGCCCGGCGTCTCCGTGCTGCTGCCGATCTCCAAGTGCCGCCCATCGCTGGCCAGGGCGTTTGACGCGATCTCTTCCCAGACTCACGTGGACCTGGAAATCCTGCTGTTGTGCGACGGACTCGACCCCGGCGACGTCGCGGGAGTGAGAGACCTCGCGGCCAGTGACCCACGCGCTTCGGTCCTCGCGTTCGAGCGGGCCGGACTTGGAGCGACGCTCAACGCTGGCGCTCTGCACGCCCGACACAACCTTCTGGCCCGCATGGACGACGATGACACCTGCCCCCCGGAGCGGTTCGAAAGACAGCTTCAACTGCTCGCCGAGAGCCCGAGCCTGGCTGCCGCGGGATGCTGGTGGGACATCGTGAATCCGAACGATGCAACCCGCTTGACCATGCGGCCCTCAGCCGACCCTTCGGAACTCCGATGGCGGCTCTTGCTGGGAAACTGCCTGGCCCACGGTTCCATGCTCATCCGACGCGATGTACTGGCAGCGGTCGGGGGATACGACACATCGCTGCCCCGGTCGCAGGACTACGACCTGTGGCTCCGCATCGGGCAAGCGGGTTGGCTGATCGGCGTTGTTCCCGAGGTGCTCTATCACTACCGGCTGCGATCCGAGAACGACGCGCTGTGCTCGTCCCCGGAGCAGGCGTTCCTCGCGGCGCGATCGATGGCGCTCGCGTGGCGGCGCCTTCTCCCGGCTGACCTCGAAGCGCTCATTCGAGCGATGGGCAGCGCGATGCTCGAGCCCCGCGCCTCGCTCGCAATGATCGAGGCGCAGCTTCGCGAATCTCCCTCGGTGGAGGGCTTGCTGGCGCGATTGTGGCATGAGCACCGCTTCCCCTCGATGGAACGGCGGGCCATCGAGGTCTGCCGCGTCTCGCGGCTCCGCGAAGTCGGGCACGAACTCGCGGCTCGGGGAGTGATGTGCATCACGTTGTGGGGCGCGGGCAATCACACCCGTTGGGTGCTCGATCACGTCGATGCTCTTGGCGTGCGGGTCACGGGGCTGGTGGACGATCACTGCGCGGGCCATGAGCGATTCGGGTTCATTGTGCGCACTCCCGAGTCGCTGATGCCCGGCGAGACCGTGGTGCTCTCAAGCGACTCGATGGAAGATGAGCTCTGGGATCGCGCTGCGCTTGCCCGGGCGCGGGGGGTGACCATCGAGCGAATCTACGCCGATCGTCGGAGAGGCTGAGTCGGAAAGAGCAGTCTCACACGACCACGGAAACTCGCGGCGAGCCGGGCCAACATCGCGGCGTGATCGTCGGGGGTGACCACGACGAGATCGCCAGGGGCGAGATCGTCTAGATCGATCCGAAGGCCCACCGCACGAGCGGCGGGTGAATCGTCCATCCAGGCCACGGGCGTATCACCCGGCATCGATCTCAGTTCACCCATGAGTGCCCGACCGTTTCGGCCCACGCCGTACACGACAACCCGAGGCGCATCCGCGCATTCGGCGAGCAGGTCCGGATCCAGCAGAGCCGACGGGCTTCTTCGTCCAAACGCTCGCCCGACCGCGTCGGCCGCCCAAGGGGCTCCGAGCGCGGCGGCGGCAACTCGCTCTCGCCATGGCTGCGCACGTGATGGCGCCTCCTTTGGACCCACGCAGTCGGCACGGCACAGGGCGTGACGAAGTGCGCCAGCGAGCGTGTCTGCATCACCTCCGCCGATGGGCTTGAGCGCCGCGATCAGGGGTGCGCAGAGCTCCTTGTCTCCCGTCGCCATCGCCCTGGCCAGCGTTCGCAGTCTCCACCGCCTGATCGCTCCGGGCTTGAGGGCCTCCTCGACGGGGGCCGAGGCGATCACGCGCTCTCCGACCTCTCCCATCTGGGCGATACTGGTGCTCATCGAGCCCGGTCGAAGCCGGTATCCGAACAGAGGTCCGCTAAGCGTGGACGTCCATCGCGCACCCCTGGCGCTCAGCCGCAGCAGCATGGCCCAGTCCTCGTGCACGCTCAGGGACGGGTCGAAAGGCCCGGCGGGCGAGAGGCCGCGCAGGACGTCGGTCCGAAACGCCAGGGCGCCGATCGCAAATGGATTGAACTCGATCAGCGCTTCCAGCCGGGCGTCACGCTCGGTTGGCTCGCAAGGCCAGCCAAGGGCCTCGAGCCGGGGCCCGAGGAATTCGTACGCGCAGCAACTCACATCGTGCGACCGAATCGAACGAGTCATGCGCTCGACAAACTCGGGCTTGATGGTGTCATCGGCATCGAGGAACGTGACAGCCTGCGAGCAGACCGAGCGCAGCCCCCTATTTCGCGCGCCGGCGAGTCCCGTGTTGGCCTGCCGGATCACGCGTACGCCGGAATGCCTCGCCGCGACGCGCGCGGTCTGATCGGTCGATCCGTCGTCAACCACGATGACCTCGTGCGGGGCGTGCGACTGGGCGGCGATGCTCGCGAGTGTGTCGCCGATGGTTCCCGCGGCATTGAACGCCGGAATGACGATCGCCAGCGAAGGGCGTTCGCCAAGGTACGCCGTGGGCATCTCAGGCCGCCTTCGCCATGGGCTCATCCGCAGCGACGAGCGCGCCTCGGATCAGCCCGAGCAGTTCTCGGATCATCGCGTCGGTGGTCAATCTCGCCCGGACACGCGATGCGGTTCCTGCCCGCAGGTTGGCACGCCACGAACTGTTGTGTATGGCCCGTTGCGCGACACGCTCGAGCGACGCTTCACTCCAGAACGTGATCTCCGAGAGATCGCCCAGGAGCCACGTGGCGTCGAGTTCTTCGATCACCAGCCCCGGGAAGGCCGCGAGTCGCTTCGCCCGATCGACCGGCACCGCCAAGAGCTGTCCACCCTGCTCCGCCTCCAAATTGGCTTCCAGCCTCTGGCGCTGCGCCACGTAGCCCATCGCCAACGGATGATCGACGGGCGCGAAGAGATCCCGTGAAATGCTCACGTCCCGTCCCTCTCGGCGAACGCTGATCGTGTCGCGGCCGATCGGCGTGGACTCCGCTAGCGCGCGCTGGGCGCGGGCGTGGGAGAGGCTCATTCCATCGAGCACAAGCCGCGCGGCGCACAGCCCTCCCGACAGCGAGCACTCCATGATTCTCTGGTGCACCATCGTGCTCGCCGAAACGTGCAGGCTCAGAGCCGCGTCACGGTACACGGCTCGGAGGGGCTCGCCGTGCCTGACCTCACCCATCGCGAAACGGCTCAGCGTGGGGTGCGCTCCCCAGCCCCGCCCATAGAGGTGGAACCGCCATTGCCGCCGGTCGCAGACCGCCGCGGCCCAGTCCAGGGCCTGATGCCGAAGCACGCGGTCGGCTACGGGGAGCGCATAGCCTCGGATCACCCGCTCATTCGCCTCATCGCCCGGACGACTGCCCACCTCGCGGCGCATGGCGTCGTGGACCAGTTCACGGATGCGCCGGTGCAGATTGACCCGATGCGCCTCCGGAGCAAGGGCCTGGATCTGTTCAAAGAGACCATCGAGCGCGCGGCCGAGCGGGCCCGGCGCACCAGCCTCTGATCGAAGCCGAGCATGCAAAGCCTCGGGAGTTTCGGCGTGGTTTGTGACGCACGCGAGCTCGCAAACAAACTGGTCTCGCTCGCTCCGGTGCTCGCAGAATGTCTCGGGATCAACGATGACGGGCTTTGCCAGCATGCGCGAAGCGGGGTACTGGTATCGTTCGATCAATTCCGGTGTGACATGGCCCACCACAAAGTCGAGCGGACCCATGGCCTTTCCGACTTCGGCATCGAACAGGTGCGGCATGGCGTCCTGGATCCAGCACGCGAACGGCACATCGCGCGGAACGACTCCCTCACCCAGCGCAGCGCGGGTGTAGTTGATGACCACGATCAGATCGGGCTCGAATTCCGCGATGGCCTCGCGATGCGCAATCGTCGAGAGTCGGCTGTGATCGTCCGGCTCGATCAGCACGCGCGATCTCCAGCCCTCGCGCTCGAACGCGCGGGCCAGATCGCGGCTCGCGTGCTGGATGTACGTCGAGTATCGGCACGTCGGGATCAGCACCCCAAGGGGACGACCCGAGCCCATTGCCTCCTGATAGCGACGACGCCACCATGAGGCCTGCCGCGATGCATAGCGCTCGCGAATCGAAACGCGGAGCGCATCGGCCCGCTCCCGGCGCTCGCGCGCCACATGCGACAACACGTCGGCCAGCGCCGGGTTGGGACGCACGCGCGTGCCGGGCGTGACGACGTACGGGCCGAAGACCTGCAAATGGTCACGAGACCGCATCCACGACCCCAGGCGATCGGGCGCGTCTGGCCCCACCAAGCAGATCACGCGATCGTCCGACAGCCGCTCGGTCAGGTCCTCCACGGAGAGGCCGTCGAGCGCCTCGATCGGATCCGCTTGCACAATGGCGATGCAGGGGCTGTGCCCGAGGGAGTCCGGCCGTGTCGCGTCGAAGACCGTGCGAAAGACGATTGGCGGGTTGACGCCCTCGACAACCACGGGCGGCCCCTGATCATCGAGCAACTCCGTGAACCCGCGAGCGACGTCGTGGCAGGCCGACGCCGACCCCGCCAGTCCGATCCACTCAGCGGGGGCTGCGAGCGGATCGGCCAGCACGACGTCCCCTTTGAGGGCCCGGAAGGCGCGCACGACCGACGCGCGAGCTTCCCACCGTTGAAGCTCGCGCGCCAGGTCGACACCACGCGATCCGAGTGCGGCGACATTCGATCGGCACACCGCCACCCGATGCTGGAACGGAATCTCATCCACCGGAAGCCCGGACGCGGCGCGGCGAAGCGCGCCGAGTTCGGCGGTGGCGCCCGCATCCCCAGGGATGACCTCGAGCTGGTTCAGCGCAAGCGTGCGCAGGCCGGCCCTGGCCAAGGACGCCGCGAAGAGAAATCGAAGTCCGTGGTCCTCCGGAGCGAGGCGCAAGGCCTGCGCGACCAGGGGCAGGAACTCCCAAGGATCTCCGCTCCGCCCGATTCGCACGAGGTCCTCTCGGGTCAGCGTGCGCTTCGCGGGCGTGGGCATCGTCGAAGTATCGTCTGCGCCCTCCAAACGCCGACAGAATCGTGCAGCGCGACCGCCCGGCGCGCAGGAGATGCCTCATGCCCGGCCAGATCCTCAGCCACGCCGAGCTGCTCGCGGCGCGCGACCGCGCCCGCTCAGACGGCAGGCGCGTCGTTCAGTGCCACGGCTGCTTCGACATCGTGCACCCCGGACACATCCGGCACCTGAGGTTCGCGCGGGCCCAGGGAGACATTCTGCTGGTCTCGATCACCGCCGATGAGGAGATTGGCAAGGGCGCCGGTCGTCCGCTGATCCCCCAGGAGCTGCGGGCGGAGAATCTCGCGGCCTTGGATTGCGTGGACTGGGTCTACGTCGAGCCAAGGCCGACCGCGGCGGAGCTGCTCTGCGAAGTCCGCCCCGATGTCTTCATCAAGGGACGCGAGTACGAATTCAATCGCGATCCTCGGTTCGAAGCGGAACGTGAGGCCGTGGAACGCCACGGCGGACGGGTCGTGTTCTCCAGCGGCGATGTCGTCTTCAGCTCTACGGCGCTGATCGCGGCCATGGAGCGAACGGCGGACCCGTACCACCGCCAGGTCTTGCAACTCTCACGCGAGCCCGATCTGGCGCCGGCGCCCCTGGCGGACCTCATCGCGTCGATGCGTGGCCGACGCATCGTCGTGCTGGGCGAGACGATCCTGGACACGTATGTCCTGTGCGACCAGCCCGGCGTCGCGGGCGAGAGCCCGATCATGACGCTCCGCCCGATCGAGCGGCGGCACTACGAGGGCGGATCGGCGATCATTGCGCGCCACGCCGCGGCGCTCGGCGCGCGCCCCACACTTGTCACCGCGCTGCCCAGCGACGACGCTGCGCGAGCGCTGACGCGACGCCTGCTCGCCGATGGCGTCGAGGTGCGGGCGTTGCCGGTCCAGACGCCCGTGCCAGAGAAACAGCGGTTCCTCGTGGGCGGACAGAAGGTCGTCAAGCTGGACCTGGTTGAGCCGCTGGTGCTCGACGCCGGACAGCAGCGAGCCCTGCTGGGGCTGCTCCGCGAAGCCCTGGACGAGGGTTGCGACGCCGGGATTATCGCCGACTTCGGTCTGGGCATGATCTCGCCCCTGGTCGCGAAACGCGGGTGCGCCCTGCTCCGCTCGCGGACAGGGTTTACCGCCGGCGACGTCAGCGGCCGCCGGTCGCGCTTGCTGGGTCTTCGCGGGCTCGACCTGCTCACCCCGAGTGAGACTGAACTGCGCGAGGCCCTCCGGAACTTTGACGACAGCCTGCCCGCGGCGACGTGGAAGATGTTGGAGCAGACTCGGGCCCGCTCGGCCATTGTCTCGCTTGGAGCGGACGGTCTGATCGCGTTCGACCGGCTCGCGCAGGACACCGACGGCTGGGACCGACGCGTCAGCGGCCGGCACATTCCCGCACTGGCTCCAATCGCCGTCGACGCCCTGGGATGCGGCGACACGCTGCTCACGATCTCAACGCTGGTTCGCGCCTCGGGCGGATCGTTGCTGCAGGCCGCGTTCCTCGGCTCGATCGGCGCCGCGCACCAGGCCCAGCGACTGGGCAACCTGCCCATCGGCGCCAGCGAACTGCGCCAGGGCGTGGCGCGCCTGCACGCGGCCCATCTCGCGCTGTCCACGGCCGACGCCGTCGGGCCGGCCCGCCCGCGCCTCGACGATGAAATCCTGCTGCGGGCGTCATGAGCCCCCGGATCGCGTACATCCTGCCGACTCGGAACCGACCCAGAGTGCTGAGCGACACGCTCGCGGCGCTGGGCGCGCTGCCACCCCACGATGCTCAGATCATTGTTGTCGACAACGCGTCGAGCCCCGCGGCGGAGGTTCTTCCGCGGCTGCAGAACGGAGTCGATGCCCATCTGATCCGCCTGGAGAAGAACCTCGGGGCCGCATCACGAAACGTGGGAGCGCGCGCTGCCGACACCAGCGTCGAGTGGCTGGTGATGCTCGATGACGACTCGCAACCGGCGGACCTCGGGTTTCTTGAGGCGCTGCGCGCGGCGCCGGGCGACGTTCTCGCTGTCAGCGCCGACATCTTTCTGCCTCGAGTGGCCCGGCGCGAGTCCGGCGGACTGCCGGAGGTGTTCATCGGTTGCGGCGTGGCCATCCGGCGCGACGCGTTCGTCGAACTCGACGGGTACGACCCTTCGTTCAACTACTACGCCGAGGAGTACGACCTCGCGGCGAGGCTGCTGATGCGCGGGGGGCGCGTCATGTTCGAACCGAGGTTTCGCGTGCTTCATCACAAGGTCGAGGTCGGCCGGGACATGGACCTCATCCTGGAACGGCTGGTGCGCAATAACGGATGGGTGATTCAGAGATTCGCGCCGGAACTCGATCGGCGCGCTGCGCTTCGCACCACCCGCTCACGATACCGGGCGATCGCGCACAAGGAGCGGGCCCTTGCGGGATTCGCTGGCGGCCTGCGGGAACTCCGCGAGACAATCCGAGCACAGCGACGCACACCCATGCCTCCCAACCTCTGGGACCGGTTCACCGGGCTCGCCCACGCACGGGAAGCGCTGCACGCGCACTGGGGGCGACGGCGTTTCGCCACGGCTTCAATCATCGACCCCGGCAAGGGAGTCCACCTCATCGAGCGGGCGCTGGCGGAGCTTGGGGTTGATCCCGCCCGGGATCCGGGCGACGCCGAGGCGCTGGTGATCGGCACGCTCAGCCCGGGGCCGATGCTCGACGCCTTTGAGCAGGCTCGACCGGGCCGGGTCATTGCGCCGTGGCTGGGCGCCGGGTTCCCGCCGTTCTCGACCGGCCGGAGGCGCGCGGGGTGAGTCCGCGTCTCGCCCGCTAGGCTCCGGCCGTGAGCGCCTCCACTTCCGAGCCGGGCACGCTGGGCCTGATCGCCTCTGACATCAAGCTCGCACACTCCATCTTCGCGCTGCCCTTCGCCCTGCTGGCCGGAGTGATGGCCCTGCCGCCGAGTCTCACCCTCGCGCGAGCGCTGCCGTTGCTAACGCTCATCGTCGTCTGCATGGTGCTGGCACGGACATGGGCGATGCTGTTCAACCGCATCGTGGACCGCGATTTCGATCGCGAGAATCCGCGCACGCGCAGGCGGGCTCTGGCTTCGGGCCGGCTGAGTCTCCGCCGGGCTTGGGCCGCAGCGCTGGCCTGCGCCGGGCTGTTCGTCTTGGCAGCGGCAGCTTTTTGGCCGACGGCGGGGAACCCCTGGCCACTCGTTTTGAGTGTGCCGGTGCTGGCGTGGATCGCATTCTACTCATTGACCAAGCGATTCACCGCGCTGTGCCACCTCTTCCTTGGAGGCGCGCTCGCGGCAAGCCCGCTGGCGGCCGCGATCGCCGTCCAGCCCGCGGCCCTCGTGGATCAACCCGCGCTGTGGTGGCTGGCGGGCATGGTTCTGCTCTGGGTGGCTGGGTTCGACGTGATCTACGCCCTTGCGGATCTGGACTTTGATCGCGAGCGTGGGCTGCGAAGTATCCCCGCCGGGCTGGGATGGCGAGGCGCGGTGTGGGTCAGCCGCGGGCTGCACCTGTCGGCCGTCGCCTCCCTCTTGACGGTCTGGTTGATGGATCCGCGGCTCGGCCCGGTGTTCCTCGGGAGCGCGGCTTTGGTGCTGCTGCTGCTGGCCGTGGAACACTCGATCGTGGCGCGGCGCGGGCGCGAGGGGTTGCAGCTGGCGTTCTTCACCTTGAACGGAGTGGTGAGCTGCTTGGTGGGTGGCTTGGGGATTCTCGACGTGCTGGTGATCGGTGACAGGTTATTATAGGACTTTGACCGAACTTATCGGGTGCGAGGCCTGAAAGCGCTTGTGTTTCCGGACCGAGCGCGGGAAACTGGGGAACTTGTGGGTTGCTTCGGAGGGGGACTCCGCGGCTGATCCCACCCTCTTGAGGAGTTGAGGAATGAGCACGCGTCGATTTGTGGCGGGTGTGGCCTTGGCGTTCGTTGGAGCGAACGCCTTGGCCCAGGAAAATATCGTCGAACCCGTAATTCACGAGGCACCGGCACCCGCCATGAGGGGCGGAAGCACCGGGCTCGTTTACCCCGAGTTCGTCACTTGGGAAGACGTGGAGCGGGCTCGGATCGCGCGGGCGGGCAGGCACACCCCACGAGCACCAGATCCGAACCCCATCAGCCCGTGGCTGGCCCGGGGCGTCATGTACGAGAATCCGCAGGAGATCGCCGCGATTCGCCAGCGGATCGCGGACTTTGAGGCCGAAGCGAGGGCGGCGATCGCCGCGGGCCGGGAGCCTCCGAAGTATTGGGATCCGTACGACCCAAAGACGCAGCAGTGGGACCCGAGCGATCCGTTCGCCCCACCGTCGGGAATTCCGTCGTTCCAGGGCATGACCGGAGCGGGCTTTGGCCGGACGATCGTGCCGCCGACGCAAGGCGACGGAAAGCCAGACGGCCCCGGAGCCTCTCCCGGCCGCACGCTGGGTCTTCCGAACGGCGATCCGGCCGGCGGAACCGGCGTCTCCGCGCCGACGCAGTATCTCGGATGGCAGGGGGAAGACGACACGTGGCGTCCGTCGGATTCGACGTGCGCCGTGGGTCCCGCGCATGTCGGAATGGTGATCAATTGCGAGATCGCCTTCTACACCAAGGATGGCACCCAGGACTACTTCGCCAATGCCGAGGACTTTTTCTCCACCGCCCCGGCCGGAAGCGACCTGTTTGACCCGAAGATCGCCTTCGACCCGCACAACGGTCATTGGCTCATGGTCTTTCTGAACGGCCGCCGCCTCGCGCAAACGTACTATGCGCTGGCGATCAGCGTGAACAGCGATCCCAACGCCGGGTGGTGGGTGTACTACCTGCGCTCGGACGTTGACGGCAGCACCGACACGGCTTTGTGGGCCGACTTCCCGGGACTCGGTTTCGATTCGGGTTCGGCCGTGAACGGCACTGGAGGCGGCGCGGTCTACATCACGACGAACCAGTACACCGCCGGCGATTCTTTCCAGTACGCCAAGCTCCGAGTGCTGCCCAAGCATCAGCTCTACGCCGGTGCCGGTGTGAGTTGGTGGGACTTCTGGAACATGACCAATCCTAACGACAGCTCCAAGGTCTTCGCGATCAAGCCGGCGATGACGTACAGCGGCGTCACGAGCGGCGGCAATCCCGTCGAGTACTTGCTCAACACCAAGTCGGGAGGAGCAGCCTTCATTACTCGCTGGCGCCTGACCGATCCGCTGGCGTCCGGCCCAACGCTCGCCAGTGCGAATATCAACACCAATACATACACGGCGCCGCCCAACGCGCGTCAGTCCGGCGGCGGAACAACGCTGCTCATCGACACAGGCGATTGCCGCACGCAAGACGTGCAGTATCGCTTCAGCAACGTGTACATGGGCTGCGGCGACTCAGACGACTGGGGAGACCCCACCAACGTCGAGGCGACGATTCGGCTCTTCAATATCAGTGCGCTGGCGGCCACCATTAACTATCAGGCGGAGTTCGGCGCCAACGACGCCTGGTACTCGTTCCCGGCGATCAAGGTCGATGCGGACAGCGACGCGACGGTGATCTTCAGCTATTCGAATCTCACACAGTTCCCCGGCTCTCGCATCACGGGGCGGCTCAGCACGGATACGGCGTTCCAGGGCAGCGCTCAGGTGCGGGCTGGCGACGCAACGTACAACCCCACGACCGACTCGGTGGAACGATGGGGAGACTACAACGGCTTGGGCGTGGATTGCGCGGGCGACATGCGTGGTGTCTGGACGATCGCTCAGTTCGCCGATACCGGCACGCAGTGGGGCAC
Source organism: Phycisphaeraceae bacterium (assembly GCA_020639195.1). Classification (GTDB taxonomy): domain Bacteria; phylum Planctomycetota; class Phycisphaerae; order Phycisphaerales; family UBA1924; genus JACKHB01. The sequence goes on from JACKHB010000004.1 coordinate 133,855, forward strand.
GTGGATCCAGGGTTCGAGCTTTGGCGAGCAGAACGTCCTTCACCTGCAGGACCAGGGCACCAGCGGCTTCCTCTCCAGCGACACGCTGGGCGACTACACCTGGGAGCTGACCAGCTTCGACTGGTCGGGTGTAGCCATCTACAACCAAATCGGCGGCAACAACAACGTGGCCTGCTACGACGAGTGCCCATACGGCACGGCGTACCAGAACTCGACGTTCGGGGTCGACATCCGCGATTTCGTGGTCGCCAACGGCACCACCAATGGCAACGAGTTCCACCACGCACGGGTGACGTGGGTCTCCGGTCCCACGGGATACCGCATCGAAGCTCGGAACAACTCGATCGATGCAAGCGTTGGCACCAGCATCGTCGGGAATTTCGTGGGCACCGAACTGCTGGATCTCTACGAGGTCTCGTTCACCTCGGGGAAGACCTATGCCGTGACGGTTGACCCGGTCTCAGCCACTGCCGACCTGAACATCTATCTGTTCCGGGGCTCTCGTCTCAATGGTCGGCGCGCGGACAACGACGGCGCCGCGCAGAGCACCACAGGCGGTCTCACCGAGACGCTGGTCTTCACCGCTGGAGAATCGAGCCTCCACGGCATCGCCGTGATGAACGAGAACTTCGCCAACACCGACTACACCTTCAAGACGTGGCTCAAGCCGGTCATCAATGCGATCGGCAACGCGACGATTCCCGCCGGCGTCCCCTACACCGGTCCAACGCCCTCCCTCTCCGAGGGCACCACACCGGTGACCTGGTCGCTGGTGACTGGTCCCGCGGGCATGACGATCAATGCCACTACGGGTGTGGTGTCTTGGCCCGTGCCGGTCCCGCCCGCCCATGCTGTCACTATCCGCGCCACCAATCCCGCCGGCTTCGACGATGAGTCGTGGACGCTGACGGTCAACCCCCCGGCGTGCGACGGGAACCCGGCGTGTCCGGCCGACATCTTCCCCGGCCCATTCGGTGACGGCGTCCTCGACGGCAACGACTTCTTCAAGTTCCTCGACTGGTTCGCGACCGGCGATCGGTGCGCGGACCTTGCGGCTCCGTTCGGCACGCTCGACGGCAACGACTTCTTCCGATATCTGGACCTGTTCGCCGCCGGTTGCTGACGTCAGGCCGATCCTTGTGAGAGTTCCCGCCCCGGCCGTCCGGGGCGGGCTTTTCATTGGTTCATCCGGCATTTCCGGGGAAGGCAGCCCGGATCTTGAGGAAGAAGTAGTGGTCGTCGCGGAAGCCGTAGGCCATGCGTTTGATGACCTTGATCTTGTTGTTGATTCCCTCCAGGAGGCTGGTGTGCAGGGGGAAAGCGCAGTGGCTCAGGATGCCGTGCAGGTAGGGCTTGAGCCGCTTGGCGAAGCGGCGCAGCGGCTCGATCCGGCTTCGGACCGCGTGGCCGTACCACTGCTTCCAGTGCCGCAGGGCGTGCCCGCGTGAGCGGAAGTCCCACAGGTGCCGGAGTTCGTCCCGCAGCACGTACACGGTCAAGAGGGCCCGGTTGGCCTTGAGCAGCTCGTCCAGGCGCACGCGGTCCTCGGGCCGCGGGATGTTCTCCCGGTTGCGCAGCAGCAGCCAGCGGGCGCTCTTGACCACGTGGCGTGCGGGCTTGTCGCCCCGCAGGCGGTTGGCCTCGTCCACCCGCACACGGTCGATCACCTCCCGGCCGTACTTGGCCACGACATGGAACAGGTCGAAGACCACCTCCGCGCGGGGGCAGTTGGCCCGCACCTCCAGCTCGTGGGCGCTGTTCATGTCCATGGCCACGGCCAGGACCGTCGCGCACCGATGAGCCCCGAGCATCTCGAAGAAGGGCCGCAGGCTCCCGCGGTCGCGGCCCCTGCCCACCCACAGCACCCGCTTGCAGGCCGGGTCGATGATGACCGTGGCGTAGCGGTGGCCCTTGTGGATGGCGAACTCATCCATGGCCAGCAGCGTCAGGCCCTCCAGGTCGGGCTCGCCCAGCGTCCGCTCCAGATGGGCCTTGTCGATCGCCTTGACCGCGTCCCAGCCCAGGTCGAAGAACTCGGCCGCGTGCTTGATCGGCAGCACCTTGCACAGCCGGGCCACGCTCTCGGCCAGACGCGTGGTCACCCGTGCATACGGCGCCAGCCACGACAGCCGCTCGAGCGACGGCCCGCACGCCGGGCACTTGACGCGGCAGCGGTGCACCAAGAGGTGCGTGTCGGCGTCGAACACCGAGAGGTCACGCACCCAGCGCTCGGTGCGGTCGTGGATGTGCGGGCACTCCTGGCCGCAGCGGTCGCAGACCTTGATCCGATCGGGCCGCGGGTGCAGCTCGATCCACACCTGCGGCCGCGGCCCCTTGTCCCCCGCCTCGAATCGCTGAACCAGACCGGCTCGGTACCCCTCCCACACTCCGAGCCGGCCGATAGACTCGGCCTCGGGCACGGCGGTCTCCTTGTGCTTGATGCGTCCAACACCAAGCTACTCAGGAACCGCCTGCCCTTCTCCGAACCGCCACCACCCCGCAAATACCGGAAGAACCTTTTCATTTGGCGGCTCGATCCAATCGCCGTCGTTCCACGATCCAGACCTCCTCTTCTTTGGATGCTGGGGCGTCGGGAGTGCGCCGCCAGGGTCGGGTCGCGGCTCGCCCGAGAGTGGCGAGAGAGAACCCCGCCGCGCGAAGCCAGCGAACCGGCGCCGACCGAACGGCGGCGTCGCTCCCCGCAAGAACGCGGTATCCCAGCAAGTGGAATACCTCTCGCTTGAGCACGACCGCAATGCGAGGAGAGACTCGCAGCGCCCCCGCTCGTCCCGGGATCGCGGACACCCCGGGGGCGATCGCGGGGAGCATGCGGTGGATGAACTCCCGCCGGCGAAGCCACGCCGAGAGCGCGAGCCAGACGCGGCTGACCCGGGTTGCGACGAACACGGCGTCGTCACCGATCTTTCGTTCGGCCTGCCGATTGGGCATGATGGCCACGCCCGTGATCGGCGACTTCAACGCGACGCCGTGCTGGATCGCCAGTGTTGTCCTGCGCCGCCGAACCGGCCCAAAGGCCTCAACCCCCAAGGGAATGGTGAGAGCCGGATCGACAACTGCGAGTCGGAATCGAATGTCGAACACGGAACCGGCTCGCCTGCTGGTGTTGACGTGGTCCGCGCCGCGAAGCTCGACGCGCTCGTGCGGAGACAGCGACACCATCTCGGCCCGTGCCATGACGAGGCGAACGGCATTGGAGAGAACCTCGACTGATAATGGCGCTTGGTGCTCTCCGCCCTCGATGACCATCGCGGGAATTCCCAGCGCGGAACAAAGGTGGTCGAAGAACAATCCTTGCAGGCACTCTTCGAGTCCAACAAGCATGGGCAGGCCCGTCGCCCGGGCGAGCCTGCGCACTGGCAGGGTGTCCTCAAACGCAACAAAGGGAAGTGAGGGCGCGCTCGTGGTGTGTAGATCAATGAGGATGACAGGACCCCGAGCCAGCCGTCGTTCGGCGGCGACCAGCTGAAGAAGTTCGCGCGCTTCGACCTGCTCGACGCTCGGTGGCCCGTTTCTTCGCTCGAGTCTCTCCCGCGTAAAGGCACGATTCAGATCTTCATCGACGTACCGCGCCGTCGAAGGCGCCCGCGTGTGGCCGCGGATTGCCACAAACCGTCCGGCGAAGGAATCTCGCCGGTCACAAAGCCATGCGTGCACGCGCCGGGCCGCGGCAAGCCCGGCGGGCTCATTCGCATGCAGCGCTCCAACGACCAGCATCGTCGGTCCGGGACGCTTGCCGTCGATCTGTGCGACCACCCGCTGGGCCGGAGCATCCCGCCCGTCCTGGGACGGATCGGACTCAGACCGCGCCATGGCCACCCGCGGACGATGTACCGAGACCCAGCGCCTCGATGTCTACCCGGGTCAGGACTCCCTGCAATCGCTCATCGCACAGGACGGCGACGCATGAAAGGCCGCTCTGGCCTACCCGCGCCGCGGCCTCTGAGAGAGACGTTGCCGGATCGACGGTCGGCACTCCCTGTCGCATCACATCGGCCACGGCACGATCGCGCGGATCGTTCTGCTCCAGATCCGACCGAAGGACAACCCCGATGAGCCGATGGTCGTCGTCCTCCACCATAATGTGGTGGATGTTTCGCCACGTCATCATCTCAAACGCCATCCGGGCCAAGTCGTCCGGCCGCACCGTAATGAGCGCCGGGGACATGACCTGACCCGCCCGAGCCTTCGTCGGATTCGAGACACGCGAGGCACATGCGGGCGCGAGCGGCCAGCGCGACACCGGCTCGCCAGACGCCTGCATTGTGATGGTGGAGTCGGCGATCGCCGCGAGATGGCCCGCGAACGGTCGCCCGCGGGTCATGTTCCGAAGGGACGAGAGCGTCCATTGTGATCCGGTGTGTCCTGAGGTGACGCGATCGACAATCACTTGGAGGCAGGCTTCCGCGTCAGCACCGTTGACTCCCGCGTCAATGAGGCCTTCACGGGCCACCGGGATTAGGTCATCCAGGATGAGCCGGTCCGCGGCCACAAAGCTTCCGTCGAGCCACCGGAAGCGGGTCGCGAGTCCAACCCTCGCAGCGGCGACGAAGTTGCTGGCGACGTCTTCAAAGTGGACGCTTGTTCGCACATCGCCCCATCGTCTTATGCCACCGAGCACCATTCCCACCCAGAACGCGGCGTTGGCGACCTCGTCCCGCACCGAAGGGCCTGCGGCAAGCACGCGATTCTCGATTCGCAGGTGGGGCACCCCATCGGTGACGCCGTAGCAGGCCCTGTTCCATCGGTACACCGTGGAGTTGTGCATCCCGAGCGCTCGCAATCGCGGCACGCGGCCCGCGGCGAGTTCTGCCAGAGCATCCTCGTGGGACTCATCCAGGCACAGAGATCGGAGACGCGAGAGATCCTCGCGATACAGGTCCAGGATCGAATCCACCCAGCCCTCTCCGAAACGAACACGGGCGGCCTCGTCGCGGCGCTGGTCTTCCGGGCGTCGCGTGTCGATCGACTGGACGAACACCGCAATCCGCGTCTCGTGCCAGAGCCTTCGACCCAGGAGGAGCGGAGAGTTCCCGCTCGCTGCCAGGAGCGGGGCCGCGACCAATTGCGCCACGTTGTACGCCGTGGCGAATTCGTCGGGTGTGACCTGGAGGTGCACCTGAAAACTCGTGTTCACGCTCTCGAGCATGATCGAGTCGTGTCTCACCGAGAGATCGTCGACGCCACGCAGGTGCAACGCGTGCGCCCCGCCTCGGAGCTCTGTGAGCCTTCGGTTCAGCTCGAAATACCGGGGCCGCGGGGTCAGGTTTTCGAGCCCAAGGTGCTCGATTGCGATCGTGGGCACGATGCCGACGAGGATCGGTTCGGCGTTCTCTCGCAGCGCCGCGAGCCGAACCTGGGCGAGCGCACGATCCAGATCTTGGTGCAATCTCGAGAAGCACTCGCCACCGAGCACCAGGGGGTCGCAATTGATCTCGAGATTGAATCGGGCAAGTTCGCACACGACATGCGGATCGCCGACCGCCTCGATCACACGGTCGGCGACCGGGGCGGGCTCTCGATCGGGCCCGACGAGGCTCAGTTCCTGTTCGGCACCGATGCGGCGGACGCCGGACTCGAAAGCGCCCTGATCGAGCATCCTCTCGAGCGCGAGCAAGTCTCCGAGAACCCGCTTCTGGAATCGGCGGCGAGAATCGCCATCTCCGCGCTCACTGACCGCTTGGGTTCCCATCTCGGTCGGGATTGTCGCAGGTCTGGACCGGGCGCTCAAGAAACAGGCGGTGTCGAGTGCTTGCCCCGAGCGGAACACCAGGCCCGGAGCCGCGCGCTCCGCTCAAAGCAGGGGATCTAGGATTCGAACCTAGACTAACTGATCCAGAGTCAGTCGTGCTACCGTTACACCAATCCCCTGTGAATCGCCGCCAATCCTAGGCGAGCGGTCTGCAGCGGCAAGAGACCCCGCGACGCGTGCGCCCCCCACCGGTACGCTGTGGGCATGATCGTCCACATTTTGTGCGTTCTTGTGCTGGGAATCGGTTGTTCGGCCGCGGCCCCCGGAATCGCAGATGGGGCGCGCGGCTCGCCCGAACTGAACGCGCTCCTCGATGAGTATGTCGAGCGGACGCTTCGAGATTCTCCCTTGTGGGCGAGCCAGCGAGGAGACCTCCGCTTCAACGACCGCCTGCCCGATCTGAGCTACGCGGCGTTCGAGAGTCGGCGCGGGTGGGAACGGGACCTCAGAGCCCGCCTGCGCCAGGTGGTCGAATCGGGATTGGAGGGCTCGGACCGGATCGACGCAGCCCTGCTCGGGTGGACGCTCGACAACGCGATCGCGTGGGCGGAGTTCTTTCCGGAGCAAACGCCGATCACCGGCCGCTCCGGACCCCAGATCGAGCTGCCGCAACTCCCCGAACGCGTGCCGCTTCGGACGCTCTTGCAGCAACAGCAATACGTCGCGCGGCTGGAATCGATCCCAATCTACATTGAGCAACACATCCAACAGATGCGGTTTGGGATGAACGCCGGCCGCGTGCCACCCCGGATCGTGATGACGGGCAGTGTGGAGCAGTGCCGCGAGATCGCCTCGCCGGACGTGATTGCGGATCCGACCCGAAGTCCGATGTACTCCCCGTTTCGTGACGCCGACCCGGACGATCCGGTCGCGTCTGCCGCGCGCGAGGCCATCCTGCGGGGGGTCCTGCCTGCCTTCGATCGGCTCGGCGACTTTCTCGAGCGCGAGTACGTGCCCGCCTGCCGCGACAGCATCGGCGCTTCGGACGGGCGTGACGGGCTGCCGGCGTACTTGCTCGCCCTGCACGACCACACGACCACGTCCATGAGTGCGAGAGAGATCCACGACCTAGGCCGGGCTGAGGTCGCGCGGATTCGCGCCGAGATGATGGATGTCATCCGTCGCACGGACTGGTTCGCGTCCCGGGCCGCCGCGGGGCTCCCGTCTGACAGCGCCCTGCTGGCGGAGTTCATCCAGTTCCTGCGGACCGACTCTCGGTTCTACCACAAGTCGCCCGAGGCGCTGATCTCGGAGTACCGAGACATCGCCAAGCGCGTCGACGCCGAACTGCCGCGGATGTTCGGAACGCTCCCGAGGCTGTGCTACGGCGTGCGGCCGATGCCTGCGATCGGGGCGGACACCAGTCCCACGGCGTACTACTACCCGGGTTCGATGCGGTCGGGGATTCCGGGATACTTCGTGGCTAATACGCACGCGCTCGACCAGCGCCCGCGGTATGAGATGATCGCTCTGACGCTCCACGAGGCGGTCCCGGGCCACCACCTGCAGATCTCGCTCTCCGATGAGCTCGAGGGCCTCCACCAGTTTCGAACAATGCTCGGCTTTACCGCATTCGTGGAGGGGTGGGCGCTGTACGCCGAGAGGCTCGGGCTCGAAATGGGGGAGCATCCGATCCGTACTGGGGGCCGGGGTCTCTACGAGGACCCCTACGACGACTTCGGACGTCTCACATATGAAATGTGGAGGGCCTGCAGATTGGTTGTGGATACGGGGATCCATGCCATGGGCTGGTCGCGCGAGCAGGCCGTCGAGTTCATGCTCGCCAACTCGGCGCTGTCTAGGCACAACATTGAGTCCGAAGTGGACCGCTACATCGGCTGGCCGGGCCAGGCTTGCGGGTACAAGATCGGAGAACTGAAGATCCGGGAACTACGGGCCAGGGCGGAATCCGCCCTGGGCGACGGCTTTGACCTCAGAAGGTTCCACGACGCCGTGCTCCTTGCAGGAGCCCTGCCGCTGAAACTCCTTGAGGAGCGGATCGACGCCTGGATCGAATCGGAGGGCGCAGGCTAGTCAGGCCGTCCGCCACTGTGCGCCGGGCTCATTGCTCGGGCGAATCGGGCGGGCCTTGCCGTACTTGCTGGCGCCCGGGCGCTGCGGAGAGAGTGGCGCCGGCTCGTGTCCGTTGGTGGGCGGCGAGGCTGGGGGCGTCTCACGATCGGGCGCATGCGACGGCGCGGCGGCCGGAGCACTGGGTCGGTCGGCATGAAGTCGGCGATCTCGTGCCGCGTCGATCGACCGATCGAGCTTTCCCAGGATCGCCTTGACCTCATCGAACGCGCGCCGCTGCTGCTGGCCCATGATGCTCCTCCAACGGGGCTGATTCCCCCATCGGCCGTTACGGGGCCCTACTTGCCCGCGGGGCTGAATCTGGTCGCCCGCAACAGGGGGAACACTGACGCCTGTACCGTCTGGGGGATGTCAGTTGGCCGCCACGCGGCACCCCGGTAGGCTTTTGGCGCCGGTCCGAAGGAGAGTGCTCGCGCGTGGCCCAGATCGAACTCCGTGACGTCTCGAAGCGTTATCCGGGCGGGCACGACGCCGTTGTCGACGTGTCGCTGGAGATCGCGGACGGCTCGTTTGTCGTGCTGGTCGGGCCTTCGGGCTGCGGAAAGTCGACCACGCTACGGCTGATCGCGGGACTCGAGGACCCGACGCGGGGTGAGATCCTGATCGATCGGCGCATCGTGAACGACGTGGCGCCCAAGGATCGCGACATCGCGATGGTGTTCCAGAACTACGCGCTGTACCCCCACATGACGGCCTACAAGAACATGGCGTTCGCGCTGAGGATGCGACGCGTCAACAGAGCGGAGATCGACCGTCGCGTGCGCGACGTCGCCAAGTTGCTGGAAATCGAGGCCCTGCTCGACAAGCGACCGTCACAGATGTCGGGAGGGCAACGGCAGCGGGTGGCTGTCGGTCGGGCCATCGTGCGCGAACCGAAGGCTTTCCTGTTCGATGAGCCGCTTTCCAATCTCGATGCACGCCTACGGGTTTCGACCCGCGCGGAACTCAAGTCTCTGCACCAACGGCTGCGCACGACGACGGTGTACGTGACCCATGATCAGGAAGAGGCCATGACGCTGGGCGACCGAGTCGTGGTCATGGCCGGTGGTCAGATTCAACAGCAGGGCGCACCATTGGAGGTGTACGGGCACCCGACGAACCGATTCGTTGCGTCGTTCATCGGCACCCCCGCGATGAACTTCTTTGAAGGCGTGGTCGCGTCCGAGGGAGGCCGCGCCCGTTTCGTGGCTCCGGAACTGAGACTCCCGCTCGATGGGGCCGCACCCGCTCCGACCGCCGTATTGGGGGTCCGCCCAACGGCCCTGCGAGTCGCGCTCGACCAAGCCGAACCCCCGCTGCGCATGCGGGTAGAGGTCGTTGAGCCGTTAGGTGACCGAATCGATCTGTCGGGGTCGCTGGCGGGCGGACAGCGAGCGGTCGCGCGGGTGTCGGTGCTGCGGGCTCCTTCTCCGGGAGACTTGATCGGTCTCGACATTGAGCCCAGCGGAGTGCATCTATTCGAGCCCGGCGAGTTCGGCCGAGCACTTCAGATCAACGCGCACAGCGAAAGAATGGCCGCGTCGTGAGTCGACTTCGGCGAATCATCCCGAATCATCGCGACGTTGCGGCCTCGGCGCTGGCGGTGGTCTTGATGTCCAATGGGACGACTGCCTCAGGCCGCGAAGCGATCCTCCATCTCACGATTGCGGGAGATCTTGACTCGATCGCACTCGCGCGCGAGACGACCGACGCACTGGTCGCCACAACAAACACGGACATGGTGATCCTGGAGCTCGACGGCAATCGCTGGCGCTCCGATGTGCTGTGGATGTTGGGCTCGGCAATCCGCGATTGCTCGGCACCGGTTGTGGTGCTGCTTCGCGACCCGAAAGACAAGCGGGTCGGTCTCGGACAACTCGTGCTGGGACTGTTGGCGACATCCTGCGTGATCGACCCCGGGACCCACGTCGAGTCCGATGAGTCGGGAGACCGACGAAGCCTCATCCCCGAGCAGACCGACATGGAGCGAGTGGAACGGGAGCTCTCGGGAATGGTGTGGGTCAAGCTCCGCCATCGAGGACACCGGGGCGAACTCGCCGAATCGATGCTTCGAAGCGCGGGGAGCGCCTGGATCGTCGATCCTCCCGATGGCCCGCCCGAGATCGTGCTGGAGCCGCCGACCGACCCCTCTGCGCCCCGATTCATCGATGTGCGTGCCGATGGCACCGTTCATGTCTCGATCGATGCCGACACGCTCGCCGCTCTGAGACTCGTCGACGATTGCCTCCCGGATGCGCGCAGGCTGATCGCGGCGTATGGCCCGTCGAGCGGGCGCATCGAGAGGCGCGAGCTCAAGAGCCAACTCGGACATGCGCGCGACGAGCTGGACTCGGTGCTCCGGGCCGCCGACGATGCGACGCATGGTGTGGAGCGCGAGCTCGATCGAGTTGATCACCCGCCCGACGACCGTGTCGTCCCGGCATCCGCCTATCGCGAGGCGGGCAGAGCGGGACTGAACCGCCTGGCCGCTGCGCGATCTCTGGTGGAGCAGGCCGAACGGCTCTTCGATTCTCACCCCGAGTTGCTGCGCACGCCCGCTCCCGCCGGGACGCCGGTGGGACGCACCAGCGAGCGAAACACCGCGGACTGGCGATTGGTCTTCCTGGATCGTCGGCGAACGATTGAGCGGCTTGAGGACCGTGCCCGCCGATTTGCCTCGAGATGACCGACCGGGGAGATGCCATGAATCAACCGACCTCCACACCCGTCCCGGCGACGGAGCCTGCGTTCGTGCGAAACGAGACCCGCCACACACTCGCCGTGCGGGAGCTCTTCTGGCACAACGTCATGCGAGAGATGCTCATGGCGTTGTCCGTGCTGGCGATGCAGCGACGCGATTCGATCTACGACCCAAAGCAGGAAGAGGAGATGCGTGAGACGTTCGACGGCCGGCTCGCCATCATCACGGACCTCGGCCAACGCGTCCCGATCGCGGAGGTCCATCCCTTATTCGCATGCAGTGTGCCCGGGACGCAGGCCCAGCGGGACCTCTCCATGGCCGTGCAGTGCACCGTCTTCCAGATTCGAACACCGGCCGGTGAGGTTCACACGCTGCCGTTGCACGAGATCAGGGCGTTCCACGCCCTGAGCGACGAACTGATCGAGCGGCTCAAGCACGCGGCTGCCCAGGCCGGCGCGGGGGACGCGATGCAGGACCAGAGCGAGCCCTTCGGGTTCGCGGCGTTCACGTCACTCTCGAAGACCGAAGAGGCGTCAGCCTCCACCGATGAAGCCGCTGCGACCACCATCGTGGGTCCCGAGACACCAATCTGACCGATCGGCATCGGTTCGGCATAGGGGGTGCGAAACAAACCTCCGAGGCGCGGGGTTCGTATCGTGCGGTTGGGAGGTGCGGATGCGCTGGCTGGTTGCCATTCCGGTCTTCAATGAAGAGAAGTACGTGCGAACCGTCTTGAGCCGGGTGCTCGAGCGAGCGCCGGATGTGCTGGTCATCGATGATGGCTCCAGGGACGCGACCCCGGCCATCGTGTCGGAGTTCGCCGTCCACCGGATCCGGCGCGAAGGCAACGTCGGTTACGGGCGCTCCATGCGCGACGCGTTCACGTATGCGATCGCGCACGGTTACGACTGGCTCATTACGATGGACTGCGACGAGCAGCACGAGCCGGAGGCCATTCCCAGCTTTGTTTCGGCAGCCGAGGCGGACGATGCGGATGTCGTCAGCGGCTCGCGGTACCTGTGGTCGATCTCTGGAGATGATCAACCACCCGCGGATCGGCGCGCGATCAACGCCGAGATCACCGACGAGGTCAACCAACGCCTCGGGCTGCATCTCACCGACGGGTTCTGCGGATTCAAGGCCTATCGCGTCGCGTCGCTTCGGAGGCTGCATGTCAGTGAGGATGGGTACGCATTCCCCATGCAGTTCTGGGTGCAGGCAGCGGCGCACGGTCTGCGGATTCGAGAGCTGCCCGTTCGCCTGATCTACAACGACCCTTCCCGTACGTTCGGTGGCCCGCTCGACGACCCCACTCACCGCCTGCGACACTACCGGAACGTGCTGCACTGTGAGTTGAAGCGCTGCGCCGCGCTCCTCCCGCCCGAGGCGATCGAAGGTGCATGCTGCCGGTGCCCCAACGGCGTGGCCTGATTACCCTCCGGGGTTGGCCCGCCCCCTCTCACCCATCTCGACGCTCGAGCCCGCGCCCGACGCCTGGCGGCGCTTGGTACAACTGTCGCCGCATACAGAGCGCGCTGCAGCCCGCTCCGCGCTCGGTCTTCCAGCCGACCGCCCGATCGTCGCGACGGGACACCAGGCGGGAATCTGGCACGCCGGGATCGTCGCGAAGTCGTTCGCGGCGGACTCTCTCGCCTCGAAGGTCGGCGGCACAGCCGTCTGGATCATCGTCGATCAGGACGACAACGATCCCACGATGATCCGGTATCCGAAGGCGGCGCCGTCCGGCGCGTCCATCGGCCAGTGGCAGCTCTCACCGGGGGCTATGGTGCCGGAGGGAACCCCCACAGCATCGCGACCCGGAATCTCACCGACGGACCCGCCCACCGATGTGCATCCGGGGTGCAGGCGTGCCGGCCTGGCCGCGATCGCGGAGTCCTTGCGGAGGCATCGCCAAGAGCCCTCGCTCGCGAGCCAGTTTGGCCACGCAATGCGAGACCTCGCGGGTGCCGAGTCCGGGGCGACCGGGTACCCCGCTCCACTCCTGATCAAGACGAGCGACCTCGTTCGGCTGGGCGTCATGGCGGAGTTGATCGACAGGATCGGGCGGGATCCGGAGCGGTGCGTCGCCGCGTACAACCACGCCTGCGCCGCGATGCGGGATGCGGGCATGCGGCCCTTGACGCTGCGAGATCGGGCGATCGAACTCCCGCTGTGGCGAATTCGGCCCGGCGAGCCCAGGTCCCCCGTATACGCGTCGCAACTCGACTCGCTCTCACAAGACGAGTTGTTTCCTCGGGCGCTGCTCATGACCGGGGCGCTCCGGTGGCGGGTCTGCGACCTGTTCATACATGGCACTGGCGGGTACTCCTATGACCGGGTGACGCAGCGCTGGTTCGAAGATTGGCTCGGCGCCTCGCTCGCACCGGCAACGATGGCCACCGCCACGCTGACTCTGCCGTTGAGCGATGGCCCCGTACCGACGGAGGCCGATCTGCAGCGCGCGCGGGCTCGCGCGCATCGCGCCAGGCACGATCCCGCGATGGTCGGCGACGCCACCGCGGCGGAGGCAAAGCTTGAGATCCTCCGGCAGGTGGATGCCGCGAAGTCCTCTGGAGGGAACCCCGCGCCGCTCTTTGCCAAGATGCACGCACTGCTTGGCGAACACAGACGGCGCAACGCAACGGAGATCGCGGCGATCGAGCGTCGATGCGACGAACTTGCATCGGCCATGTCGCTGGGCGCGCTGACCCAGGACCGAACGTGGCCCGTGACACTCTTGCCACACGAAGATGTCCGAGACCTGCGCGAAGAGATCGACCGGGCGCTCTCGGGCGCATGAGTCTGGGTAACTCGACGATGTTTCGCCGACACCTCAATCTCGCACTCCTGACGCTGTTGGTGATCGGTGGATCAATCTCGGCATCCTGCTCGCGCCGAACTTCACCATCGCGGCCGGCCGAACCACGGCTCGTCGTGCTGAGTCCGGCGCTTGCGATCATGCTGCGCGACGCCGGACTCCAGAAACTCGTCGTCGGCCGGCATGGGTTCGACCTTGTGCTGCCCGCCTCCCTGCCCGTGTGCGGCGATCAGTCCGGCCTCGACTACGAGGCCATCGTGCGCTGTCGTCCCACGCACGTGCTCATCGAATGGGGCCAGCGAGAGCTCCCAAGAAGACTGGACGAGCTCTCGCGGCAGCTCTCGTTCAAAGTCCTCGATTTCGAGCTGAACTCGGTCGAGCAGATCGCGACCGCGGCGGACGAACTCGAACGCCGGTTCGGGGCCGCTTCAGGCAATCCGTCCGCGGGATCGCGGATGCTCGAGTCAATTGGCAGCCTGGGAGAGGATCGATCGGGGGTCGGACGCGTTCTGCTGCTGGGTTCATGCTCCCCTCCCTCGGCGATTGGTCCCGACTCATTCCATGCGGAGATCCTGCGGCGGATCGGTGCCATCCCGGTTCCTGCGACAGGAGCCCGCTGGATCGAGATGGATTCCGAGGATGTCCTGCGCCTTGCCCCGGATGTCATCATCCTCGTCGAGCCGCGATCGCCGCGCACGGAGGCCGCACCCGGGCCGTCCTGGGACGAGATTGTGTCGCGGCTCGGGGCGGTCGGCCAACTGGATGTGCCGGCCGTGAGGAACCGGCGAGTCGCGGTCCTGGACGATCCTTTGGCGTTTGCACCCGCCACTTCGCTGGCCGAAGTCGCCCGAGAAATGGCCGGAATACTGGACCGCTGGCGGCCCTGACGCCCGGGTTGGACTTCGCTGGCCCGCTCCTACCATGGCCCGCGTCGTGGCACCGGAATCTGACCAATTCGACCCTTTGCCGATCTTGTCGGCGCGATTTCGCGCCGCGATCGCCGCGGCGTATCCAGACGCCGGCGAAGACATTGATCCGGCAATCTCGGCCTCCCGCAGGGCCGAGTTGGGCGATTTCCAGTGCAACGCGGCGATGGCCCTCTCCAAGCGTGTGGGCGTCGCTCCCCGAGAGATCGCATCGAATCTGATCAAGCACGTCCGAGCGGACGACCTCCTCCTCCCGCTGGACGCGTCCGCCATCGCCGGTCCGGGATTCATCAATCTGCGCTTGAGACCGGACGCTCTGGCCGGACTCCTGACCTCCCTGGACACGCCGGCGTTGGGCGTGGCGGTGCCGGACAACCCCTCGACGATCGTCGTAGATCTGGTCGGCGTGAACCTGGCAAAGCAGATGCACGTCGGCCACCTTCGATCGATGATCATCGGCGACGCGGTAGCCCGCACCTTCGAGCGCCTGGGAGCGACGGTCATCAGGCAGAATCACGTGGGCGATTGGGGGCTGCCGATCGCGATGGTGACCCATCGCGTCATGCGGGGCGCCGTTCGGGGCGACTTGAAGCTGGATGACCTCACCCTCGACGACCTCGACGCGCTGTATCGAGAGGCGCAAGCCGAGTGCTCGGCCGACCACCGGGGCCTCGCCGCGGTACGGCGGTTTGGCCTGGGACCCAAGGCGGAGGCCGAACTCCAGGCGCAGGTGAGCGGCGCCGAACAGGCCCTCGCCGATGCGAAGCGCACGCTGACGCGTCTTCAGGGCCAGGATCCTGAGGTCGTTCGGGTCTGGCAACGCATCGCCGACATCACGATGGGCGAGTGCCTCGAGGTGTGTCGCAAGCTGGGTGTCGCCGTTGATCGCTCCGCGAGCGCTGGCGAGTCGAGCTATGCCGGCGAGCTCGCGGGAGTCGTCGAGGATCTGCTCGAGCGCGGAGTGGCCACCGTCGACGACGGGGCGGTCGTCGTTCGCGTCGAGGGATTCGGACAGCCCTGTCTCATTCGCAAGGGAGATGGTGGGTTCCTCTACGCCACAACGGACCTCGCCGCCATCCGCCGGCGAGTGCAGAAGCTCGGCGCCGATCGAGTCGTGTACTGCGTGGATGCCAGGCAGAGCCTCCACTTCGAGCTGGCGTTCGCCGCGACTCGCGTCGCCGGCTACGCGACCAAACCCGGCGCCGACGGCCCAAGTCGGCTCCAGCACGCGGCCTTCGGGATGGTGCTCGGGGAGGACCACAGGCCGTTCAAGACTCGTTCCGGCGAGAATGTCAAGCTCTCGGCGCTGATCGATGAGGCGCTCCGCCGGGCCGCGGCGATCGTCGCCGCGAAGAACCCCCAGATGTCGGAGGTCGAGCGCGAGCCCATTGCGCGATCCGTGGCGATCGCGGCGATCAAGTACGCCGACCTCTCCTCGGATCGTGTCAAGGACTACGTGTTCAGCTTCGATCGGATGCTCGCCTTCGAGGGCAACACCGGGCCATACTTGTTGTACGCCGTGGTCCGCATCCGCAGCATCTTCCGCAAAGCCGCCGATCGCGGAGTCGATCGCACGGACGGCGCGCTGACCCTCGAACACCCGGCGGAACGACAGCTGGCTTTGACGCTGCTCCGGTATCCCGGCGTGCTCCAGTCCGCCGGCGACAGTCTCGAGCCGCACCGGCTGTGCGCGTTCCTGTTCGAGCTCGCGACAGCCTTCAGCGCGTTCTTCGACGCCTGTCCGGTGCTGGGGGCAGCTTCCGGCGACCTCCGCGACAGTCGATTGCGCCTCTGCCATATGACCGATCGCGTGCTGACCGATGGCCTGACGGTCCTGGGAATCTCAGCGCTCGACCGAATGTAGCAACAGACCACACGGCGCTCACCCCGCCAACGACACGCTCGACGCCGTGGCCGCTTCGAGCAGCCCCCGCCTCCAGTACCACCGCTTGACCGGGATGTGCTGCAGGTAGATCGACTCGACCAGTGATCCCGCGTGCGGGCCATGGAGAATTGACGCGGGCAGGTCCATGAGTGTGGCCAGCGCCGCCTCGATCCGCGCGATATCACAGGCCTCGCGCTGAACGAACGACCGAGAGTACGAGACCTCTTCGAAAGAGCACACATCGCGACCGAAGATCGCACGGGCGCACTCCGGCGCGGCCCGCGCGAGGCGATACGCCTCGCGTCCGAGCATCGACTCTCGCTGAAGATAGCCTGCCCACGTGTATCGATGGTCGTGCTCCACGATCGCATCGGGTCGATACAGCACCGGGGCCCCGCATCGATCGGTGATCCGCCAGGCCCACTCCAGGTCTTCGTAGCACGCGCACGGAAGCGAGTCGTCGAATCGGCCGCCGATCTCGATCAAGCGGCGCTCGATCGAGAGGTTCAGCGTCCACGCGTGCCGGAAGCCCCAGTCCCGATCCGACGGGCCCGCGGCATCGGGGCAGTCCATTCGGTCATAGAAGAAGATCATCGATGACTCACGGATCAGTCGGTCCAGCATCCGATCCGGCTCGTGCACACGCCAGGGAGCGGACCCAACCACGAGGGCGGGATCCCCGGCCCGCTCGGCGTGCGCGGCCATGTGCGCCGCGAGGCAATTGGTGTGCGGCACGACATCGTCGTTGAACCAGAGCAGAATGCCACCCGCCGCGTGCTCGATGAGCCGATTCCGCGTGAACGCGGGCCCCTCGTGTGGGCCAGGTATAACCTGGGCGCCGGGCATCGACTGCGCCGCCACCTCCGATTCGCCCTGGTCTGGACCGTCGATCCCTACTAGGACTTCGAACCGGTCTGGTGCAATCGACTGGCTCGCCAGGCCTCCGAGACACGCCCGAAGCTTGTCCAACCGACCCCTCGTCGGAATGAGAACGCTGAGGTCCATCGAGTGCTTATCGGCCGGACCTGGCGGCGGCATTGATCGAGCACGAGAGCATGACGGCCAGCATCAGGCAAGTCTCCCCGCATCGTGTCCGATTAAGTTCTCGTGCGAGCCGACCGTCGCAGACACGATCGAAGCCGAGCCGATCTCGCGTGCAAGATGATCGACGCTCACTCAGGCCGGACGCTCGCTGCACGCACGCTCGACGTATCGGCTGGCGGCGTCCTTATCGAGGTTCGCTGGGGCCCGACTCCCGAGCCGGGTGACCATCTGCGCGTGTTCGTGGACGCACAGGGGCGCGGCATCGCGCCCCCGGACGAACTCAGGCTTGCCAGAGTGGTTCGAACGCCCGCGCCCAATCGGGTGGCCCTCGCATTTGCGACATAGATCCAGATTCGCGTGATCAACCCGACCTTGTGCGATGACCATCGGCGGGCGGATCGAGATCCAGGCTCTCCCGCATCAGCCGCCCGATCTTGAATTTCACCGTCCGCTTGGCGGGCACCTCGACACGCTGATCGGTCTTTGGGTTGCGGGCGGTACGCGGCGCGCGGACCTTCACCTCGAACACTCCGAAGTCTCGAAACTCCAGTCGGTTGCCGCGCCCGATCTCCTCAACCACCTGGTCGAGAAACGCCTGCACGATGTTCTTGACTTCGACTCGAGTATGGTCGGTGATCGACGCGACCCGATCGATCAGTTCTCGTTTCGTGACCGTCGCCATCGCCGATCACCCCCTTCACGCCCCTCGTGCCGGGGCGGCTCCCGACGGAACTCACCGTGGTCCGCGCTCCGACGCAGGATGCGACAAGCTGACCGCCCTCGAACCCCTGAACCCCGCACGGCACTCGCCCGGCCACCAGACGGGCCAAGCGAGTATGGCATAAGTGGCTGGCCGGGTCAACGCGAGCGCCGCGACGCCGCGGAGACGTCAAAAACGCAGGCTGAGCCCCGCATAAAGGCCCGCGACCGCCCCGAACAGCGAGAATTCACCGGGCCCATCCCCATCCGAGAGGGAATAGGCAAGCTGGCGATACCCGAAGTGGACGCCCATGTTGTGGATGGGACGCCACGCAATCGACGCGCCGAGGTCCAGTGAGATCGAGGAGTGGTCCCCCACGGCGAATCCGCCGACGTTCCCCTCGGCTTCGAGCGTCAACTGCTCGTACAGGTCCAGAGTCCACCGGATGCCCGCGAACGGCTCGGCAAAGAACTGCGAGTCTCCCGTCGTGACCATCGGCGAAGCGCCCGAGAGGGACACGTCGATGTCCGCGGCGTGAGTCCGGACCCCGCCGATCACCTCGAGATCGGATGCGACGTCGATCGCACCCCGCCCATCGGGCTCGCCCCTGTACCGATGCAGCACGTATCCGCCGCTGACGTCCAGGCTCCATTGCGAGACGCTCGAACGCAGCACGTCGGTGGGCGAGAAGGTCAGCCCGCCGACGGACCCACCGAATCCGGGGGTGGTCGTCGCCTGCTCATCGAGGAAGAATCCGGACACCGTGATCCGCCAAGGATCGCGGTGAAACTGCACCTCGAACCCGGGCCGCAGCCCCGGCTCATCCAGGTCCAAGTCCGCGAAGGTGACCTCCTCCGTGCTACCGGGCAGCCGAAGATCACCGGATGTCGCGGCGAACCACACCCGGGGCTCGACTTGCACCTCCCAGTCGAACACGGAGGGCCGGTCCTCGCCCGGTTCCTGTGCCGGGGCGACGGGAGCCGCTCCTGCAAGCCCAAGAATCAAGGCCGGTTTCCCGATCCGCATGGGGCAATCTCCGATGATTCGCGCCGTCCGCCCGGACGGCCCGCGCAAGAGCGCCGATCATACCGGTGATGTCCGATCCCATGGGACAGCCCGAGGGCCTCGAGATCGCCCCCGGGGTCAGGATCGCGTCCGACGCGATCACGTTTACCTTTACGTCGAGTTCTGGCCCGGGCGGCCAGAACGTCAACAAGCGTGCCACGCGGGCGATCCTCCGCGTTGCTGTTGCCGAGTTGGGACTGGCGCACGCTGCCGAGAGACGCTTACGCCAGATCGGGTCGCGACACCTGATCGCCGAGGACGCCGTTGTCCAGATCGAAAGCGATGTGCACCGCTCGCAGGAACGAAACAAGGCCGAGTGCCTCGCTCGCCTCCGTGCGCTGCTGGTGGAGGCCAAGCGCATTCCCAAGCCAAGGCGCAAGACCGCTCCCAGTCGCGGCAGCATCGAGCGCCGCCTCGAGACCAAGCGCCGGCGCGCTGATGTGAAGCGCCGCCGGCGTGATGCCGGGGAGGCCTGATCCATCATGGCCAAACCTCCCATTACGCTGGCGATCGAGACGAGCAACCCGGCCCTTTCCGAGACCGATCACCGCTGTGCCGTCGGAGTTGCCCTCGGCATCCGGGACGTCGACGGATGCAGGGACATGGGTTGGGAGCCCTTGACCCCCCGGTCGCGTCAGGACGACGACCTCGCGCCCGCGATCGATCGTCTGACCCGGGCCCACGGCATCACTCCGCAGGACCTCTCCCTCATCGCCGTGTCTGTCGGTCCGGGAGGATTCACCGGTCTGCGCATCGCGATCGCAACCGCGAAGATGATCGCCGTGGCCGTCGGCGCACGTTGTGTGGCTGTGCCGACCGCCGAGGTCGTCGCGTGCAGCGTGGCCGGCAACGGCTCGCGATTTGGAGTCGCGCTCGCCTCCAAGCACGACGCGGTCCACCTCTCGCTGTTCGATGGCGACGGCCGGCCAGCCGGCGTTCCGGGTTCCATTGTGGCCGACAAGCTCAAGGACCATCGGATGGGTCGGCTGTTCGCCGATCGCCATCTGCCGGACGCATTTCGGGCGGAGTGTCTGCGCCAGGGAATCGTCGTCGAACCGCCCTTGATCCACCCGCTGGCATGCCTGGCTCGGTCCTGGGACTTGCCGAGCGTGGACCCCGGAGAACTGGTGCCGATCTACCCCCGAGAGCCTGAGGCGGTCACGCGCTGGCGCGAGCATCATGGATCCTGACCGCTGCCGAGTTTTCCTGAGCTTCTCGGACACTCGTGTGAAGTTGGGCAGTCGGGGCAACGATACATGCCCGTGGCGCGTTGGCAGGATGGGCAAGACGCCCCTTCGCCCGGCCGGGGACCCGGCTCGCCCGCGCGCGATGGGAGCCACCGATGGCCACCCGCAGCGACCCGGACAGCGATCTTCGCGCCAAGAAGGTCTTCACGACCGGCGAGGCGGCCACGATCTGCCGAGTCAGTCAGCAGACGATCATCCGCAGCTTCGACTCGGGCCGCCTGCACGGCTTTCGGGTTCCCGGCTCGCGGTTTCGCCGCATCCCGCGCGATGAACTCATCCGATTCATGCGGGCCAATCGGATTCCGACCGACGCCCTCGAAGGCGTGACACGTCGAATCCTGATCGTGGACGATGACCCGAAGATTCTCGAGCTGTTCACCGATCTTCTGGGCGCCGACGATCGGTTCGACGTCCGCGGAGCATCGACGGGATACGACGCCGGCCTGCAGACCGAGTCCTTCCGTCCACACCTCATCCTGCTCGACTACATGCTGCCGGACATCAATGGAAACGTCGTGTGCGATCGGATCCGATCGAACCAGGACCTGCGCGAGACGCGCATCGTGATCATCAGCGGCGTGGTCAACCAGGCCGAGATCCAGGACCTGCTCGACAACGGCGCCGACGCGTTCCTCAAGAAGCCGTTCCGGCTCGAGGAACTGACCGGACTGATCGAGCGCCTACTCGACCTCGCACCCGCCAACGGCGACGACCGCTAGGGCCCACCCATGAGCGCTGTCGAACGGGTCCTGTCCAATCTCGACGCGCTGCCCACGCTGAGCCCGATCGCCACGCGCCTGCTCTCGCTGGCAGGCGACGATCGCACCGACATCAAGGAAATCATCACGCTGATCGAGAGCGACCCGTCCCTTTCCGCTCGCGTGCTGCGCCTCAGTCGACGGGGCGAGCTGGGTCTGGGCAAGCGGGTCGGCACGCTGCGCCACGCCGTGCTCTTGCTGGGTCTCGACGCCATCCGCGCCAGCGCTCTCTCGGTGTGCGTGTACGACCTCTTCGAGCGCATCGGCTACGAGACGGACACCCGACTCGCGGGCGAAGGCGGTCTCGATGCGCCCCCATTCGACCGCATCGGATTTTGGCGTCACTCCCTGGGTGTGGCCAGCGCGGCAGAGCAGATGGTCAAGGCCCACCCCTCCCTCAAGCTCTCGGACGATGAGGCGTTCACCGCCGGTCTGCTGCACGACCTTGGGCGCATCGCGCTGGACGCGGTCCTGCCGCGAGTCGTTGCCAAGGCCTGCCGCCTCGCCGAGTTGCGCCAGACCGACAGCGCGCCGATCGAACGAGAAATCCTGGGGCTGGACCACCACCTGGCGGGCAAACGGCTCGCCGAGCGATGGGGCCTCCCCGAGTCCATCGTCAACGTCATCTGGTTGCACAGCCAGGCCATGGAGGCCGTGCCCGATGTGCCCCACCGGGCGCTTGTGGGCGTGGTCAGTGTCGCCCGGCTCCTGTGCCGCTCGCTCCACATCGGGTTCTCTGGCGATTTCGGCGACCCTCCTCACCTCGGCACCGAGGCCCGCAGCGCCAGCCTGAACCCAGCCAAGGTCGAGGCGATCGCCCCGACACTGCACGAACAGGTTGCCGAGCGGGCCCGCGCGATCGGGCTGGCGGACGACACAAGCCCATCGCTGCTGCTTGAGTCGATCACTCGAGCCAACCGAAGGCTTGCCGGGCTCAACGAGTCGCTCTCGCGCAAGGGCCGCGCGGGCGAGAGAGCGGAAAAGACCCTTCTGGCCATCGAAGTGTGGCACAAGCTGGCCGGGGCGGGGATGGACACCGCCGAGACGCTCGATCTGATCCGACGGTGTTCGCCCGAGTCGATCGGCGTCGATGTCGTCGGGGCCGTCGTGCGCGACTTTGAAGCATGGCGCGCGGTGGAGTATGAACCGACCAAGGACTCGACGCAGGAATTCTGCATCGAAGATCCCGCACGAACGGCGTGGCTTGACCAAATGGCCCAGAGTGATCGGCGTGCTGCGCCCGCCCCCGTGTGGCTCTCGCGCATCCTGCAACGCACCGAAGCGTCGATCCTTGGGCTGGCCGATGGGCACACGATCCTTGTGCTGGATCGGGCCCCAGATCCCGAGGCGCCTATCTCCCGGATCTTGGCTGCGTGGCGACTCGCGCTCGCCTGGGCCAGACAGAGTGAGACCTCACGCGCTCTCGGCGAGAAACTCGCCGACGCGAATCGCCTGCTGGGTGAGGCCAGGGTGCGGCACGCCCGGGACGAATCCATGCGCCGGCTCGGCGAGATGACCGCCGGCGCCGCCCACGAGATGAACAACCCGCTCATGGTGATCAGCGGCCGAGCCCAAATGCTCGCAAGCCGCCTCCGCGGCACCCCGGATGAGTCCCTGGCCAAGTCCATCATGGAGGCCGGTCGGGACCTCTCCGACCTCGTCACCAGTTTGCACGTCATCGCCCGACCCCCTGCGTCGCAGCCCCGCACGGTCCCAGTTCTAACGGTCCTGCAGGGCGCGGTGGACCGAGCTGCCGAACGCTGCGGCGCCGAAGGGACGCCCGAACTCGTCGTGGAGAACGGGCTGACCGCCCGGATCGACGACGAATTGCTCTCGCTCGCCCTCTCGGAACTGATCGCGAACGCGATGCTGGCGCCAGAAGCGACGAAGACGACGGTTCGCGCTGGAATCGAGCGCGCGGATGGCCGACTTCTGTTGCACGTCGAGGACAACGGGGCGGGGATGTCGCCGCGAGCCCTCGAGCACGCCTTCGACCCCTTCTTCAGCGAGCGGCCGGCCGGCCGACGCAGGGGTCTGGGGCTCACGCGGGCCCAGAGCTGGGTCCGGGCCATGGGCGGCGAGATCGTCCTCGCCACCCTCCTGCCTCGGGGTACCAGGGCGACCATCGCCCTCCCACCGGAGGCGAAAGTCGGTGGTCTGGGGGTCGAATCGATCGCGGCATGAGGGAGGGCGGCATGGCACGGCAACGAACAGGACAGCGCTCCGGACCGGCCGACACCGCCCCACCGCCGCCTCGGGTGTTGCTGGTGTGTGCCGATCGCCCGCGCCGAGACCGGCTGACCCAGACGCTCACTCGCAATGGAGTGGCCCATCGCCATGTCGCTTCCGCGCTGGCCGCGCGCGATGAACTCAGCCGCGGCCCGTTCGATCTACTGATCCTCGATACCGACACCCACAACGACGCACCCCTGAGGCTCGCGGAGGAACTCCGCGACCGCGATCCCGCCCCGGCGGTGGTGCTCCTGGCGGGACGCGCCACGCTCGACCTGGCCACCGCGGCGATGCGATGCGGCGCCATCGACCTCATCGAAGACGACGCCGATCCCGGCGAGGCTCGCCATCGCCTCGAGCGGGCGCTCCGTCGCGGCATCCGCGCTCGGGAGGCCCAGCAGCGGGTCGCCCGCCTGACACGAATCTGCAAGCACCTCAGCCACACCCGCCAGGAAATCTCTTCGCAGATCGGCACGATGTGCGACGACCTCGTCAACGCGTACGCCGAGATGAGTGACCAGATCGATCGCCTGGCCGTTTCGTGCGAGTTCACCAGCCTGATCCGGCAGGAACTCGACGTTGAGTCGCTCCTCCGAACGGTGCTCGAGTTCGTTCTTGCCCGCGTGGGCTCGACCAACGCCGCGATCTTCCTGCCCGATTCCGGCGGCGACTACAGCCTGGGCGCCTATGTGAACTACGACCGATCCGGAGAGGACGCCGAGCTGCTCCTCGAGCACATGGCGGACACGCTCCCCGATCGTCTCGAAGAAGCGCGGGACGTCGTGATCATGCGCACGCAGCGAGACATCGAGTCCAGGCTCGAGCTCGACGCCCATTGGCTCGCCGACCAGACGCTCGCCGTGCTTCCCTGCCGAAACGAGGGAGAGTGCCTCGGCCTGATCGCGCTGTACCGAAGCGACACCCATCCGTTCGACGAAGCCGCCGTCACCGTCATGCAGATCGTCGCCGAGACGTTCGGCTCGCAGCTCGGGCGCGTGATCCGCATCCACCATCGCCACCAGCCCAAGAACAACTGGAGCGCGTTCGACGACGGCGACGACGCCACCGGTGGCCTCGACCTCGCGGCGTGATCCGGCCCGCTTCCCCCACGAAAACCACCCTGCGCCGCTCCGAATAAGCTGTCGGACGCGGGGCAAGAGGCTGTGGTAGGCTGACGGCCCCGCCAGACTGGGGCTTGGCCATGAACGAGTGGTTCTTTTCCGGCAATCTGCCTTGGTTCAGCGTTCCGGCGCTGATCGCGACCATCTTGTTCCTCATCCGCATCGGATTCATGCTCGTCGGGGACGTCGGGGACGCCGACCTCGGAGATGGGGACGCCGGCGACTTTGGCGACGGCGACGCGGCACACGATCCCAGCGATGCCGCCTTCAAGGTCCTGTCGATCCAGGTCATCTCCGCGTTCCTCATGGGCTTCGGCTGGGGCGGATTCGCCACGCTTCGCAGCGGCCTCAGCAACAGCGTGCTGGTCGCGATCGTGGTCGGCGTGGTCTTTGGCGTCGCCATGGCGTGGTTCCTCATGGTCGGCCTCAAGGCCGTCTACAGCCTCCAGTCCAGCGGCAACGTGTCCATGGCCCAGGCCGTCGGCACCCAGGGCACGGTCTATCTCCGCGTGCCCCCGCGCGGAGAGGGTGCGGGCAGCGTGCAGGTCGTCATCGACGGTCGCCAGCGCATCTATAACGCCCGCACCGAGGGCGAAGAGATTCCCCGTGGCGCCAGTGTGAAGATCACCAAGTCCGAGGGCGGCGCCCTGACGGTTGTTCGCGCGTGACTCACTCCAGAAGGCAAGCCTTGGGAGCGGAGTTCTCTGAACCCGTGAGCGATGAAGGTGGCTCTCGACCATCTCGGACCGATCGCGACACTCGCCAGCACATCCCTTACTTTCTGGGTGGTCATCGGCGTGGCGGTCCTGCTGGCTCTGTTCCTGCTCGCAAGCTACCAACGCTGCCCGCAGGATCACGTCTTGATCGTGTACGGCAAAGTCCGTGGCGGCAGGAATTCGATGGTCCGAACGCGGAACACCTTCGTGTGGCCGGTCATCCAAGGCTCCTCCCTGCTGAGCCTGGCGCCCGTGGACATCGAGCTCTTTCCCTCGGGAGAGAACCGGCCTCGCCCCCGCGTGCGGGGCGTGGCCCGGGTCCAGATCTCCCCACGACCCGAACTGATCATGCTGGCCGCCGAGCGCCTGCTCGGCCTCAGCACCGACGAGATTCGTCAGAATCTCGCGCACCTGATGCAGGAGCGGATCCGGCGCATGCTGACTGTGTCGGGCTCGGCTCTGAACGACGCCCGGAAGCTCGCGGGCGAGTTCGCGCAGGAACTCGCCGAAGACCTCGAGCGGGTCGGCGTGGAGCTTCTGAGCCTCTCCATCGGGATTGGACCCGGACCCGGCTCGCGCAACGCCCAGTTGCGCGTCTCACGCGCGAGCCGCGGCGTCCTCGCCGTCGTGACCATGTGAGCACTCTTCCGGCCG
Source organism: Phycisphaeraceae bacterium (assembly GCA_020639195.1). Classification (GTDB taxonomy): domain Bacteria; phylum Planctomycetota; class Phycisphaerae; order Phycisphaerales; family UBA1924; genus JACKHB01. The sequence continues at coordinate 159,562 of JACKHB010000004.1, forward strand.
AGCGTGTCGGCCGCGGTGTGGAAGGAGCGTCTGAACAATGACCAACGTGCCTCCGCTCGGAGCCCTGACATCCAGTTCCAGCGGGCTCGCGCAGTCCGACTTCAAGGTGGGCGACCTCGGCCCGTGGTTCCTGCTGATCTTCGGCTTTGTCATCATCTTCATCTTCCTGGTCCTCTTCGTGATGTCCCGCTACAAGCGGTGCCCCTCCAACCGCGTGCTGGTCATCTCCGGCAAGGTCGGCAGCAAGCGGGCGAGCAAGTGCATGCACGGCGGCGGTACGCTCGTGTGGCCGCTGATCCAGGAGTACGCCTTCCTCTCGCTCGAGCCGATGGTGATCGACATCCCCCTCGAGGGCGCGCTCTCGCTCAACAACATCCGCGTCAACGTCCCCTCGACCTTCACAGTCGGCATCTCGACCGACCCCGTTCTCATGAACAACGCCGCGGAGCGACTGCTCAACCTCTCCGTGCAGGCCGTCCGAGAGCAGGCCCAGGACATCATCCTCGGCCAGCTGCGCCTCGTGATCGCGACCCTGTCGATCGAGGAGATCAACAAGGACCGCGAGAAGTTCATGGGCCTGATCAACGAGAACGTGGCCCAGGAGGTCAACAAGATCGGCCTGGAGCTCATCAACGTCAACATCCGCGACATCACCGACGAGAGCGGCTATATCGTCGCGATCGGCAAGCGGGCTGCGGCCGAGGCCATCAACCGCGCCAAGGTCGAGGTCGCCCAGCAGGAGCGCGACGGCGCCACCGGCGAGTCCATCGCCACCCGCGAGCGCATCGTCAACGTCGCCCGAGAACAGTCCATCGCCGAACAGGGCAAGAAGCAGGCCGACCAGGACCGGCGCGTCGCCGTGGCCAAGATGGAGGCCGGCGCCGTCACCGGCGAGGTGGAGTCCAAGCGCGACCTCGAGATCGCCAGCGCCGAGCGCGAGGCCGAGACCGTCGCCGCCAGAAAGCGCGCCGAGCAGGAGCAGCGCGTCCGCGTCGCCGAGGCCGAGGCCATTGCCAAGGAGGGCGAGAACACGTCCGCCGCCCGCGTGGCCGACTCCAACGCCAAGCTCGGCGAGATCCAGGCCGAGGCCCGCCGACGGGCGGAAGTCGCCGGCGCCATCGCCCGTCAGAAGATCGCCGATGCCGAACGCCTGGCCGAGCTGGCCCGCCTCGCCAAGGAGACCATCGCGCCACAGGAGATCGAGAAGCAGCGCATCGAGATCGCCGCCGAGGCCGAGGCCGAGCAGAAGCGCCGCATCGCCAAGGGCGAGGCCGACGCCGTCCTGCTCAAGTACGAGGCCGAGGCCGAGGGCACGCGGCGAGTCCTCGAGGCCAAGGCCGAGGGCTACCGTCAGCTGCTGCTCGCCTGCGCCGAGCGCCCGGACGTCGCCCCGACGTTCCTCCTGATCGAGCGCCTGCCCGAACTCGTCGCCGAGCAGGTCAAGGCCGTCAGCAACCTCAAGATCGACAAGATCACGGTGTGGGACACCGGCTCTAACGGCGATGGGCGCAACGCCACCACCGACTTCCTCGCCGGCATGGTCGGCGCCCTGCCCCGCATGCACGAGCTCGCCAAGCAGGCCGGCATCGACCTGCCCGGCGCCTTCGGCAAGCTCAATGCGGCCAAGGACTCGCATCTGGGCGAAGACGAGCCGCCCGCCAACGGCCAGCCCAAGCCGCGGACCGACGGCAAGGCGTAGCCGCACGATCGCACCGCCCTCAAACACACCGGCCCCGGGGTCGCTCCCGGGGCCCTTTGTTCATTCACGGAAAGTAGTCGCTGCGATTGGATCCGTCATAGCGACCGGACCGCATGCAGCACGCCTTGAAAGCGCCTCCCGCTGCTGCACGGGCAAAGGTCGTTGCGCCCGAGCTTCTCGAGCAACTCCCTCTCGCCCATCGGCGTGGAGATGCTCCGGTGGCCGCGTTTCACCCGAGTCTCGGACGGGTAGCCGCGCCGCCGCTTGCTCGTCCTCTCAAAGGCGCTCCATGTTGTCAAAGTCTCGATGCACGATGCACCTCCTCTCGAAAGGGTGATTGCCCGTCACGCCGCGGGAGGAGGGCAGAACGTAGGAACGCTCGCGCGCGTCTGCCGCTCAATCCTCGAAATACGCCTCAGGATCCTCGGGCATCTGCCGCAAGATGTCCACCAGTTCCGGCTCGTACCGCTCGCGCTCGGCCTCGGCCGCGAGGTCGCCCTCGCGCTGCCGGCGCGCCCGGATCACCAGGCGGATCGGCACCTCCTCGAAGGGCAGTGCCTCGCGGAATCGGTTGAGCAAGTATCGCCTGTAGTTGTCCGTGAACAGCTCCGGATGGTTCACCACCAGCACAATCGTCGGCGGGCTCACGCTCACCTGGGCCGCGTACAGCACCTTCACCCGAGTACCCAGCTTGCTCGACGGCCCGCGCTGCTCGAGGATGTCGCGCACCAGGCGGTTGAGCTTGCCCGTGCCCACGCGCAGTGCCGCCTGCTCCTTGAGTTCCGCGCACACGCCCAGCAGACCCATCAGGTTGTCGCCCCGCGCCGCGCTGATGAACGCGATCGGCGCGTGCACCAGCCCCTTGAGCTCCTGGTGCAGGTACTTCTCGTAGTGCTCAGGCGAGATCTCCCGCCCATCTCGCCCGATCCGCCCCTCCACCAGGTCCCACTTGTTGACCGCGATCACGCACGGCTTCCACGAGTCGCAGATGAGCTGCCCGAGTTGCTCGTCCACTTGGCTCACGTCCTCGGTCGCGTCGATCATCATGACCACCACGTCCGCCCGTTCGATCGCCCGCTGCAGCCGGTCGTACGCGTACCACTCGACGCGGTCCTGGAAGCTCTTCTTGCGGCGCAGCCCGGCCGTATCGATCGCCACGACCGACCGCTCCCCCACCTCGAACCGCACGTCGATCGAGTCGCGCGTCGTCCCGGGGATCTCGCTGACGATCACCCGTTCCTGGCCCGCCAGCGTGTTGATCAGCGAGCTCTTCCCGGCGTTGCGCTTGCCCACGATCGCGATCTTGAGGTCCGCCGATCCGACCCGCGGGTCCTCCCCGTCCTCGCCCTCGGGCAGCAGGTCGAAGAGCTGATCGAGCATGTCGCGGCGCATGTAGCTCGTCGTCGCCGAGCACATCAGCGGCTCGCCGAAGCCCAGAGCCGCGATCTCGTACGCATGCGCCTCCCACTTGGGCCCATCGACCTTCGTGGCGATCACGCGGATCGGCGGGCGCTCCGGCCGGGTCCCCCCCAGCTTGCCCTCGCGCAGCATCCGGGCGATCTCCAGGTCCACCGGCAGGATCCCCGCCTGCGCATCGACCGCGAACAGCACCAGGTCCGCCTCGCCGATCGCCTCGCTGATCTGCCGCTCGATCTCCGGCGTCAGCCGCGCCAGGTCGTTGCCCACCTCGTCGAACCGCCGCCCCTCGGCCACGTACGCCCCGAACCCGCCGGTGTCGATGACCTCGATCAGCCGCTCCCCCTCCCCACGCGGCGAAGGCAGCCGAACCAACGTGGCCACCCGGTCGCGCGTCACCCCCGGCGTGTCGTCCACGATCGACACACGCTCGCCCGCGATCAGGTTCAGCAGGCTGCTCTTGCCGACGTTGGGCCGGCCCACGATGGCGATCCGGGGAATGGGCATGGGAACCGCAACAATAGGGGGTTCGCCGAAGAGCCCCTCGCGTGCAGGAGTTCTTGCTCCTCTAGCGATCCGACAGCCTCTCTCGGCGGAGATTCGCTGCGAGGACACCGGAACGGTTGTGCTGGCGAGTGAGTCTACGAGCCCACCCAATGTCCGGAGTCCCAACTTGCCACTGTCCCCTCCTGTCCGTGCTCCCTTTACTTCCCCGTGTTCCCCCTCCTCTGCGGCCCCACCGCCTCGGGCAAGTCCGCCCTCGCCGTCGATCTCGCCCTCGCCCTCCCGGCTCACGCCCTGCCCCCCGGCGAGGTCATCTCCGCCGACGCCTTCCAGGTCTACAGGGCCATGGACATCGGCACCGCCAAGCCCACCGCCGCCGAGCGCCGAGGCGTCCCCCACCATCTCATCGACACGGTCGAACCAACCGAACCCTTCAGCGCCCACGACTGGCTGGCCCGCGCCACCGCCGCCATCGAGGAACTCCGCACGCAGGGCCGCACGCCCATCGTCGTCGGCGGCACGCACCTCTACATCAAGGCCCTGCTCGATGGCCTCTTTGACGGCCCCGGCGCCGACCCCGCCCTGCGCGAGCGCCTCAGCGCGATCGACCCCGCCGCCAGGCGCGCCGAACTCGAGCGCCTCGACCCTGCCGCCGCGGCACGCATCCATCCCAACGATGCCCGGCGCACCATCCGAGCCCTGGAGGTCTTCCACCTGACCGGCCAACCCATCAGCGCCCACCAGTCGCAATGGGACCGCTCGCCCCGCACCGACCGCCTGTTGGTCGCTCTCCAGTGGCCCGTCGAAGCCCTCAATCGCCGCATCAATTCGCGCGTGCGCGACATGCTCGACCGGGGCCTGCTCGAGGAGGCCCGTGCGCTGCACGAGTCGGGCCGACTTGGCCCCCAGGCGCGGGAGGCCCTGGGCTACAAGCAGCTCATCGCGCACCTCGAAGGCCGCTGCACCCTCGATGAGGCCATCGAGCGCATCAAGATCGACACCCGCCGATTCGGCAAGAGCCAGCGCACATGGATCCGCCGGCTCGGGGCTACGCCCGGCGCTATCTCGCTCGATCCCTCGACGCACTCAACTTCCGAGATGATCGAGTCCATAGTCCTCGCGATGCGCTCGCCGCGCGCTTGATTGATCGCACGTGCAACCGGAACCAGCGATTCGCCCGTGCCCAGGCGACCGTCTGCCCTCCTCAACCCAACGCCGCGCTCCCGCGCTGGCGCCCGAAGAAGGCCACGGGCGCCAGCGCCAGGAGCGTGGCGGGCGCTGGCAGCACTCCGTACTCCAGCCAATCCATGCCGTACGCCTCCCCCTCGATCGTCAGCAGGAGATCCACGCGCCCGAACGCGTGCCCGGCACTGACGATGCCAAAGAACACCTCGTTGCCATTCGATCCAGGTGTCGTAAACACCGTCTCGACGTCGCCCGCGTCGGTCACGAGCGTCAACGAGCCCTGCCCGAAGTCGCCGATGTCCGTGACGTCAAACCCCAGCGCGTGAATCGGTTCATCGAACAGCAGCGACAGAGTGATCGCTTCACCGCCGTCGCTCGCCGCGGCGAGCCAGCGATCCCCCTCCGTCGGATACGCCCCGAAGGCTCCGAACTCGCGCACATCGACGACTCCTCGCCCGTCGCCCAAGGCCCGAAAGTCCTCCAGCACCGGATCCTCGGCCCCGATAGGTGCGCTCTCGAAGCTCTCAGATTGGAGGGACACTCCCAGCGCCGCCGCGTGAAGCCGGAAATCGCTCCGGCTTTCGAACACTGTCGTTTGGGCGAAGCCCGCGCGCGAAACCACCGCCGCGGCGATCGCCGCGGTCAACCGACAGACCTCCATGGCCAATCTCCTCTGAGCGGGCGCCCGGATCCCCCACCTCTCCCAGACTGCCCGTTCGACGAAGAATACACAAATTACCCACATTCACAAAGCGGCTTCTGCGCGATTGTGGATATTTGAGTCCTATAAATGCGGGGAATCAGGAAATATCTTCCTTCGCGCGGCCGTTGCGCTCTCTGCAATCCCGCCCGTCGCGCCAGGAACTCGATAAACCTATGTGATTTCAATACTTACGGTTAGTCGCCGGATTGCCGCAGGCGATCCGAAAGGGGAATCTGCAGGCCGCGGCCCCGCGGACCGAATGTGATCGGACCGCGCCTCGGGGGCTTGACTCGGGCGAGTTGGCTCCATTCCCTGTTGCCTTGAGTCCACGAGCGGCTCACGGACGACCCATGGCCAAGCGAGCATCCAGCACCCAGACCGCTCCGCGTGAACCCTCCGCCCCCAAGAAGGCGCCGAGGAAATCCGCCGCGAAGCCCACCGGCGCCAAGCCCGCCACGAAGGCCGGGGGCGGGCGTACATCGGGCCGCCCTCGAAGGACGGCTTCGACAGGATTCACATCCGGAAGCGCCAAGGGCCGCCACCTGGTCATCGTCGAGTCGCCCGCCAAGGCAAAGACCATCAACAAGTATCTGGGGACGGACTATCTCGTTCTGGCCAGTGTTGGCCACGTCCGAGATCTGCCGAGCAAGGCCAAGAAGGGTGAGAAGACCCCCGTTCCCGGGGTGGACCTCCAGGAGAACTTCGCACCCACGTACGAGGTGCTGTCCGGCAAGGACAAGGTCATCACGGAACTCAAGCGGGCCGCGAAGGAGACACGTGACAGCGGGCGTGAGGTCTGGTTCGCCACCGACCTCGATCGCGAGGGCGAGGCGATCGCGTGGCACCTGGCCCAGGAGTTGGGCATCGCGTCGGAGCAGGCGAAGCGCGTGGTCTTCGCGGCGATCACCAAGAGCGAGATCGAGAGGGCCTTTCACCACCCCCACCCGATCGACGAAGACAAGGTGAACGCCCAGCAGGCCCGGCGGGTGCTCGATCGCATCGTCGGTTACCAAGTCTCACCGCTGCTCTGGAAGAAAGTGGCGCGGGGCCTCTCCGCGGGCAGGGTTCAGAGCGTCGCGGTTCGCGTCGTCGTGGAACGCGAGCGAGAGATCCGCGCGTTTGTTCCTGAAGAATTCTGGAGCCTCGAGGCCTGCCTTACCCCCGAGTTGGCCAAGGCTCAGGGCTTTGCGAAGTCGTGGGCCGAGCTGCTCGCCTCGCGCGACGATCGGGGCAAGGGACCCACCCTCAAGGATCAGAACGCATGGCTGGCCGGCCATTCGTCGCTCCGCGCCGAATTGGTCGAGTTCCGCGGCCAGAGGGCTGACCTGCGTCAGCGTGAGGGCTTCACCTTCGATCGCGCCGACGCCTGCGATCTGACGCCACGCGTCCGCGAGATTCTCGAAGCGATCGGCGCTCGCAACGTGCGCTCGCGCCTCACCGAGGAACAAGCGGGACGCGGTCCGGCCCGCTGGCGGCGGACGATCCAGTGCGATGTGGATTCCGGCGCTCGATTCGCCGTGTCCTCAATCGACACCAAGCGAACCTCGAGCCGCCCGCAAGCGCCGTTCATTACGAGCACGCTGCAGCAGGCCGCGAGCTCGCGCCTGGGCTTCGGCGCGCAGCGCACCATGCGCGCCGCGCAGCAGTTGTACGAGGGCGTTGACATTCCGGGCGAGGGGCCGGTCGGCCTCATCACCTACATGCGCACCGATTCGACGCACCTGTCACGCGAGGCCGTCGACATGGCCCGCGACTACATTCTGAAGGAGTTCGGGCCGAAGTACCTGCCATCGTCCCCAAGCGTCTACACGTCAAGCAACAAGGCGGCTCAGGAGGCGCACGAGGCCATCCGCCCCACATCTCTTCAGTACCCGCCGCAGCGGGTGCAGCGGGCGCTGTCGTCTGATCAGCTCCGCCTGTACACGGTGATCTGGGAGCGCTTCGTCGCCTGCCAGATGACCAACGCACAATGGGATTCCACCACGGTCGAGATCGAGGCTGGCCCGGAGCAGAGCCCTATCGCTAAGCTCCGCGCGTCGGGTCGCGTTCTGGCGTTCGACGGCTTCTACCGCGTGGCCGGGGTGCCCACCGCCAGCGACACCGCGACCCTCCCGCCCCTGCGTGCGAACCAGGCGCTGGCCCCGTTTGACCTGGACGCCCAGCAGCGTTTCACCAGCCCGCCCGCGCGATACTCCGAGGCCTCGCTCATCAAGATGCTCGAGTCCGAGGGCATCGGGCGGCCCTCGACCTACGCCTCGATCATCCAGGTCATCCAGGACCGCAAGTACGTCGAGCAGCTCGAGCGCCGCTTTTACGCCACCGACCTGGGCGAGGTCGTCACCGACAAGCTCATCGAGGCCTTCCCCAACATCATGGAGGTCGGCTACACCCGCGATCTCGAGGGCAAGCTCGACAAGATCGAGGAAGAGCACACCGACTGGATCCAGACCCTCCACGACTTCTACGGCCCCTTCCAGGAGTCGCTGGAGCTCGCGCACGAGAACCTCACTCACGCCAAGGCCGAGACACAGCCCGCGCCCAAGGAGTACCGCTGCGCCGACTGCGGCGCCGACATGGTGTACCGCTTCGGCAAGAGCGGGCGGTTCCTCTCGTGCTCGCGCTACCCCGACTGCAAGTACGCCAGCCCCTGCGACCGCGAGGGCAGGCCGCAACCCATCGAGACGGTGGATGTCGCGTGTCCGCTGTGTGGCGGGGCCATGACGCGCCGCACGGGGCGCTTCGGCCCCTTCCTGGGCTGCGCTCGCTACGGCGACAAGGTCAACCCCTGCACGGGCATCCTCAACATCGACAAGAAGGGCCACGTTGTCGCCCCCTCTCCGCCTCCGTATGTGACCGACCTGCCCTGTCCCACATGCGAGGCCCCGCTGAATCTCCGATCTGGGCTGCGAGGACCGTGGCTGGGTTGCTCGAGATTCCCAAAGTGCCGCGGGCGCGGCAAATGGGCCGAGCTCGACGATGCCACGCGAGAGGCGCTGGAGAAGGCCTTGGCGCAGCACGATCGCGAGAACCCCGTCCCCATCATCCGCACTATGGGAGGCAAGCCGCTCACCGACGCCAAGGGGAAGCCGCTTCCTGACGCCCCTTCGGTCGATGCGCTGGTGAGCGATCGAGACGAGTCCGATGCGGGTGAGGAACGCCAGGCGGGGTGACCGGCTCATCGTGGAACCGGACGGCGGGTATCACGAATAAGATCCACTCTGCCGAGACGAACCGGTTCGTCCGGCTTCTGTTGTGTTTGGAGGAATGATGAGAGCGACCTGTATTTCCGTTGTCTGCCTTTCCGCCGCGGCGGCCCAGGCCCAGTACCTTGCCGACTTTGACGCTGAGACCGAGGGCTTCCTCGGCGAGACGTACACGACCGGCGGGATCACCTTCTTCGATGCCAACAACGTCAGCGGGTTCTATCCCGACGGTGCCCCCTTCGACCCCGATGAGCTGGGGCGCGATTTGATTATCGAGCGGTCGGTCGTGGTCTGGAACGACTTTCCGGCCTTCGTTTCCTTTCCGAATACCTTGACATTTGGCAAGGCATTCATTCCAGGCGACAATGTCACCATCGGCCCGCTGGCGACGGCCTCCATGACCGCGCCGGGCGCGTTTACCTCGGGCTCACTCGACCTCATCTACTACGAGAATGGGCCGTGGGGCGGCATCGAGGTCACGCTCGAGGCGCTCCTGGGCGGGGCCGTCGTTGGCTCAAGCTCATTTGTTGTTGCCGATGGCGGAGGGCGCGACAACCCCGCCGCCATCCACCTCGAAGTCGCCGCCGCGGCGTTCGACACGATGCGCATCTTCTCGACGCTCAACGGTGACTACACGACGATCCGTGGCCTGGTCGACAACGTCAACCTCGTGCCAACTCCGGGCGCGATGGGCGTGCTCGCACTCGGCGGTCTTGTCGGCCTCCGCCGCCGCCGCCACTCGTAGCACCCGGCGAATCAAAGTCACCCGCGCGGCGTCGCCCAGATGGCGACGCCGCGTTTTCGATGGCCGTGGAACCCGAATCATCTTGAATTGATGCAAAGCGCCGCGAGGCGAGATGCCACTCGGCGCGGGTGTGGATCGAACTCACACAGGGAAGGATCAGTGGCCGGCTTCGGGCGACTCGGGTGCCTCCATCAGCCCTTTCTCAACGAGATACGCATCGATCATGTTCTGGATGCGATCAAACGTCACGCCGGCCTCGTAGCCCGGAAAGTTGTCGAGCGCTTCGCCGGCGATGCCGATCACGAAGTATGTTGGAAACTGAACGATGCCGTAGACACGGCGCATCTCCTCACCGTTGAGCAGCACCGGGTACGTCGCGCCGCGCGAGCGCAGGTAGCTCACCGCGGCACTGGGGTCTTTCTCGCGGAAATTGATCGCGAGCACCCTGACAGGCATGTTCATGTCACGATATCGCTGCTGGAGCGCCTCGAGTTCCTGCACGACGCCCTTGTCCTGCTTGTGCAGGTACTGCCAAGTCGCGAAGAAGTCGAGCACGAGCACCGTGCCCCTGAGATCTGCCAGTCGGAACCGCTCTCCATCAGAGGAGACGAGATCGAACGGCTGCGCCGGGTTGCGAATCTTGGTGTGAGCGGTCTCGGGTGGGATGATCTCGCCGCCGGGCCTAACGACGTTCTGCTCCGGAGAGGGATTCGGATCCGGCGCGTATCCGGGCGGCCGCGCCAGCTCGAAGACCGAGTCCTCGACGTCGCCCTCGAGCGTCACGTTGTGAAACTCTTTGAACACGGAGCCGCTCATGATGCTGGCGCTGACCACCATCTCGACCCGGCGCGGAATCCCATCCTCGGCACCGAGATACACCAGCGTGTGTCGGGCCGACGACACCTGTCCGTTCGCCTGCACCTGAGGCACTCTGATGACGTCACAGGGAACCCCGTCCACCTCGGCCGGCGCTTCGGTGTCGATCCCTGGAGTCTCGATCCACGCCTTGATGCCCTGTGCCGAGAACACCTCCGTGACCAGCGTTTCCTTCGCGAGTCGAACCTGATTGCTCCCGCGAGTCAACCGCTCGAGCCTCTGTCGGGCCTCGTGTGCCTCATGATCGAGCCAGTAGTACAGCCGACCCTTCATGATCACGTCGTAGTCGACGTCGGGATTCCCGATTGCAGTACGACCTGTTCCGCTCAGGCGCACGCTGAATGGCAGCATGCCCGGCGGAACGCGCTCGCCCGCCTCGACCACGCGCTTGGCGACGACCTTGCCCTCGGCCGACGGAAGAATCGATGCGAGCGACTCCGATGCCCCCAAAACGACATCGGCCGAGAACGTCTGCATCAAGTCCACGGCCGCGGCGGCGCGCTCGAGCTTAGCCTTGGCCTCTTCGGGATCGGCGTGGGCCATCGGCGCAGACATCAGCAGCCCAGCCAGGGACGCGACAAGCAGGCTCTTCATCTCTGGATTCTCCGCTCCCAAGGAACTCCCCAAGACGGGTCTAACGGCGAGCGGGTCGCCGTGTTGCGGCTTGGATCGTTCCGATCATAGGTCCACTGCAGCCCAACTCTCGAACGGTTCACGTTCGGTTACGGGCGGGCCAGCAAGTCCCGCAACGCCTGTCCGGGATCGGGCTGGCGCATGAGGTGTTCCCCCACCAGCACCCCTCCAACCCCGGCCTCGGCGAGCCTCAACAGGTCCGCCGGTGAGGAGATCCCCGACTCGCTGACCAGCCTCGAGGGATCGCTCACGGCGCTCACCAGATCAAGCGTCCGCTGGAGGTCAGTCGTCATGGTCGAAAGGTCCCGGTTGTTGATTCCCAGCAGCCATCGCTGCCTGGGCAGCCCGCCGAGGAGGTGCTGCGTGCGCTGGACGTTCTCGGACGTGTGAGCCTCGGCGAGCACCTCCATGCCGAGGTCAATTGCGAGCTCGGCGAACTCGCCGATCTGGGTGTCGGTGAGGCATTCCGCGATCAGGAGAACGGCATCGGCCCCGATGACCCGGCTCTCGACGACCTGCCACGGGTCGATCAGGAAGTCCTTGCGGAGGATCGGGAGCGCAACGGCTCTGCGGATTGGCTGGATATGGGACGCCGATCCGCCGAAGAACCTCTCGTCCGTGAGGCAGGAGATCGCGCTGGCCCCGGCCCGGAGGTACGCGCTGGCGATGGACACGGGATCGAACGCATTCTGGTATTCCGACCGCATCCATCCCGCTGAGGGACTCCTGCGCTTGACCTCCGCGATGACCCGCGGCATGTCGCCCGGCGCCCGAATCGCCCCGACCAAGGAGCGAGTCGGCTCGAGGCCCACGATCCTCGCGCGCAGCACGTGTTCGGGGGCAGCGCGCTTCGCACGTGAGACGTGTTCCCGGGTGTGCTCGAGGATGTCGCGAAGGACCGCGGGCGTCGTCATTGGGCTGATTGTTCTCTTCTCGTGCGCCGGGATCGCCCGGGCCCAGGACCTATCGTCCGAACGGGGAGAGCGCCCGGCCACGATTGCGGAACGGCTCGAGGCGGTCAAGAACCTCAAGGTACGCGAGGCCGTGGAGCAGCTTGCCGCAAACTGGACCACCGTTGTGCTCATCGCGAGCGTGGTGGTGCTTGTCTTTCTCGTGGCGGCGGGGGTGCTCCGTCCGGGCGGATTCGCCCGCGCCGGCACGCGCGACTGCAAGTCCTACCCGGCGTTTCTCTGGCTGTTTGCCGCGATGGTGATGTTCCTCGCCCTCCCTCTGGCCGTGGACGCGATCGGGCGGGTTCCGATCGTCGATCGCCTCGCCGAGGGCCAGAGCCTGTCCCGGGCCGCGGGATTTGGTGAGGGCGAGCCGAGCGCCGCCGAGCGCGCCCACATGGAGCAGATCGGCGAGGCGCAGCGCGAGATGCGCCGCGAGGCCATCGTGAAGGGCTGCGGGTACGCCGCGTGCTCGGCGCTCGGTCTCGGCCTGATGGTCATGCTCGCGCGGGGAGCCCCGGATGCCGGCCTTCGCTTTGGCGGCATGGACCCGATGCTGGCGGTGGGGTGTTTCATCCTCTCGCTCCCCATCGTGCAACTGGCCGACATCGGCGCCCAGGCCGCGTACGAGCAGTTCGCCGATCGGCCCCCGCCCGTGGTCGCGCACGATCTGCTGCGCATGATCGTCGACCAGCGGTCCGATCCGTACGTGTGGGCGTTGATCGGCGCGGCGGTCATCGGCGCGCCCATCGTTGAGGAGATCACTTTCCGGGTGGGCTTGCAGTCGTTCTTCATGCGTACGTTCGGCGGACCGTGGCCGGGCGTCTTCATCACCAGCGTCATCTTCACGAGCCTGCACTGGAGCGCATTGCCCGCCGAGGCGCAGCACGGCTGGGGCGTCCTCCTGCTCGGCTCGCTGTTTGTCTTCTCGCTGTGCCTGGGCGTCGCCTACGAGCGGACTCGCCGTCCGGGAGTCCCGATCGTCATGCACATGCTGTTCAACGCCATGAACGTCGTGATCGCCATGTCGATGAAGCCCGAGGCGGCCTGATGCGCTAGCGCGGGCGCATCGGCTTGCGCGCCCGGAACGACTCGCGCGGCTTGCGCCCCTTGCCGGGCTTGGGCCTTCTTGCGGGTCTGAGGCCCTCTTCCTGGTAGGCGACGCGAAAATCCTCGAACGTCGTCTTGGTGAGAATGTCGTTGATGGTCGAACGCACCTGAACGAGCTTGTCGTGCAGCACGCACGGCTGGCCGACGCCACAGTACCCGCCGCCGAACGGGCAGACGTCCGACTCGTTCTCTCGTTCGAACAGTCGATACACGTCGTGGAGGGTGATCTCCTTCGGCGGACGCGCCAGGGTGAAGCCGCCGCCGGGCCCTCGGGTTCCGGTCACCAGCCCGGCCTGCGAGAGCATCGACAGCAGCTTGGAGACGAAGGGCTTCTGCAGCCTGCGGTCCTCGGCGATGTCCGACGCCGAGAGACGCGTGACGCCGCCGTCGTACACCTCGGCCAGTCGGCTCATCGCGGCGATCGCGTTCTCGGTGGCCTTGCCGTACATGGATGACCTCTCCGGGGTGTCGGGCTCTCGCGCCCCGACGCGGGCCGTGCGGGCGGATCGAGGGCGCGGAGTGTACACGAAGGGGTCCTCGCGGCGGGCAGAGGCCCGGGCGTGCTGGGCCATCGGCGAGGGTGAGCGGGAATCGGATGACCGGAGCCACGCCCGGGGCGCTCCGCGAACGATCGCTCGGGCAGTCTATCGGGCTGTCTTGCTGATTCAAGATATTCCGGTCACGTTTTCGTGACCAGCGGCTCCGGGGCCTACATCGCTTCCTTGGTGGCCCTCAGGACCTCCTGGAAGCTCGTCATGCCCTGAGCGACCTTCTGCATGCCGTCGTCGCGCAGGGAGATCATCCCCCGCTCGAGGCACTGACGGCGGAACTCGGCCACGTTGGGATTGCGCGCGATGACGTCACGCACCTGGTCGTCAACGACGAGCAGCTCGTAGATGCCCACGCGCCCGGCGTACCCGGTGTTGCGGCACCGGTCGCAGCCCCTGGGTGTCCAGATCTCGTCGGCGCTGTGCCCCTGGATCTCCAGAAACTCCCGAAGGTCGTCGGGCGCGGGCGCCTGGATCTTGCAGTGCTTGCACAGGCGCCGCACCAGCCGCTGGGCGAGCACGCCGTTGATCGCGGCCCCGATCAGGAATGGCTCGATGCCGATGTTGACCAGGCGCGTGATCGAACTGGGCGCATCGTTGGTGTGCAGCGTGCTCAGCACGAGGTGGCCCGTGAGCGCCGCCTGGACCGCGATCAGCGCCGTTTCCTGGTCGCGGATCTCGCCGAGCATGATCACGTCTGGGTCCTGACGCAGCAGCGCCCGCAGCGCCGTCGCGAAGCCCATGCCGATCTTCTCGTGCACCTGCGTCTGCGTGATCCCATCGAGCGAGTACTCGACCGGATCCTCCACGGTCGAGATGTTCATGTGCGTCTTGTCGAGCTGGCGCAGCGAGGAATACAGCGTCGTCGTCTTGCCGGAGCCCGTCGGCCCGGTCACCAGCACGATCCCGTGCGGCGAGTTGATCTGCTGCCTCCACAGCTCCATCGTCTGCTCGGAGAATCCCAGATCCTCCAGCTGCACGTTGATGGAGCGCGTGTCGAGAATACGCATGACCGTCTTCTCACCGAACGCCGTGGGCAGCGTGCTGACGCGCAGGTCGAGCTTCCGCCCCTGCACGGTGCACTTGATGCGCCCGTCCTGCGGGATGCGACGCTCGGAGATGTCCAGGTTCGCCATGATCTTCAAGCGGCTGGTGATCGCCGCGCTCATCGAGACCGGCGGATTGAGCATCTCGTACAGCTCGCCGTCGATGCGGAAGCGCACCTTGAGCTTCTTCTCCGCCGGCTCCACGTGGATGTCGCTGGCCCCCTCCTTGATCGCCGTCTGGATGATGTAGTTCACGTAGCGGATGACCGGGCTCTCGCCGGCCTTGGCCTCGAGGTCCACCTCCTCGTTGCTCATCCGCTCCAGCTCGACGTCGGCCTCGTCGACGTCGGTCAAGATCTCGTTCAGGTCGACGCCATCCTCGGCGCCGGAACCGCCGGGATCGCCCACGATCTCCAGCGCGCCCCGCACGTCGTAGCCCGCGATCAGCACCAGCTTGACGCTGGGAACCTCCAGCCGGCGGCGGATCTCGTCGAGAAGGAACACGTCGTCGGGACGCGTCGCCCCGACCACTACGCGCCGGCCCTCCATCCGCAGCGGCAGCACGCCGTGCTTGCGGCAGAATTCCGCCGTGAGCCGCTGCAGCAGCTTGCCATCGAAGCCGCCGTCGAGGCCCTTCTCGAGGTCCACCCGCTCGAACGGCACGCTGGCCAGTTCGGCGACAACGCGCTGCACCTCGACCTCGTCGGCGCCCTGCTCGACCAGCACGCCCGCGAGGTCCTGGCCAGGGGTCTGTGCCACGATCGTCTGCGCCGCGGTCATGCGCTCGGCCGTCACGATGCTGCGCGAGACCAGTGTCTCGGCCAGACCTCGCGTCTCTCGCTTCTGCAGCTCGCCCTTGGGACGGTACACGTTCCTCGCGGCGCTCTTGGCGGGCGGGCTCGCGCCGGCGCCCGCCTCCTCGGCCTCGCGCTTGGAGCCGGCCGGTTCATCCGCCTCCCCGCGCCGCTGGTGGGCCGGGGCGCTGGGAAGCGGGCTGAACGCCGACTCGGCCTGATCGATCCGGTGCGGACGCTTGGGCTCCTCGCCCTTGGGCCGGCGCGACACCGGCTGCTCGGCGTCCACGCCCAGGCGATCGAGGATGTCGTCGATGTTGTACTTGCCCAACGCGCCCTCTCCCCGCAGTCGTCCGCTAGCGCTTGCCGCTCGAACGACGCACGCCCGGACCGTGCGTCGACGTCGTAATCGTGTATGTCTGGCCGTCCACCTCGAGCACCACGCCGCTGTGGTTGATGTCCGCAACGGTGAACAGATCGAGCACGGTGTCGCCCGGACGCACGATCGTGTCGTTGATCGTCGCCAGGGGCACGCGCCCGGTCACCACCGTCTGGAGCACGAGCCCCGCGAGCGTGTTCTCGATCTCGCGCTTGCGCGCCTCCGCCGCGTTGCGCGCCGCCTGCTCGGCCTTGATGCGCTCGGCGTCTCGCTTCAACTGGTCGGCGTTCTCATCGACCGCGTCGGTGTCGGCGGGGGTGAGGTAGAACGGATCCGTTCCCGCCATCTCCTGGGGCACCTGCAGCGGGGCCCCGCCACGCTCGAGCGTGGCCAGCACCACCTCGAACCGACGCGCCTGTTCGGCGGAGATCGACTCGCCCTTGTAGGTCACCTTGGTGTCGTCGGAGCGCATGCCGGCGCGAACGCCCATCGTCCGCATCGTGAAGATCGCCACACCGCTCAGGACCGCCACGCCCGCGAGCAGCACGTAGGTCGTCACCAGCCGCTTGCGCGCGGCCGACGCCGCGCTGGCCGCGGCGTCCATCGTCGTCCCCGACAACATCCGCAGCATCGCCCCCGCGCCGTCGCGCGGGTCCATGGACGTGTTCTGCTCGCTCATCGACCGCTCCCTCCATCGTCCTGGAAGTAGATGCTCAGCGTGAACTCGACGTTCATTTGCCCGTTGTTCTTGCTGTCGCGCTCCAGCGTCATCGCGGGAATCCGCGTCTGCCTGGGCAGGCGCTCCAGCTCGGTCAGGAACCGGTAGAACCCGTCCCACGAGCCGCTGGTTTCCATGGTCAGGGGCTGCTCAAAGTACAAGGCCGCCGCGACAGGCTTCTCCGACTGCATCGCCGGAGACGCCAGCCCGGACTGGATCGCCAGGTCGGACACCTGACGCATGATCCGGTCGACCTCCTTGTCGGTGGGCAGACGCGCCTCGACCGAGGCGATCCGCTGGGCGATCTCGTCGTTGGCGCGGCGAAGGTCCTCGCTCCGCGCCGTTTCCTCGCGCAGCTTGTCGAGCAGTTCCTCGCGATGCGCGATCTCGCCCTTGGCGCGCTCGATCGCGCGGTTCTGCGGGCGGAACACCAGCATGTACGCCGAGACGGGCACCGCCAGGAGCACCGCCAGCAGGATGAGCTCACGGATTCCGAAGCGCATGGCTTTAGTCCTCCCCGCCCATGAGATTGAAGATCGCATCGGCCCACCCGCCGCGAGGCGCCGCCCGATCCTCGGGGCCTCCTTCGCCGCCCGGCAGCGGCGCGTCGAGATCGATCGGGTCCACCAGCGCCAGGTCAAGCTGGCTCACGTCCGCGTCCTGTCGCAAGCGCGCGCGGATCTGGAACTTCCGCAGGCTCTGGCTGTCGAGCATCGTCTGCTCGATGTACTCGAGGTCCACGCCCTCGAGCAGCGGACACGTGGTCAGGGCCGCCAGATAGTCCGTGATCGGCGAGTTGCCCGAGCTCACGCCCATGATCCGCAACGAGAACTCGAAGCGCGGCGGGGCGATCTTGGGCCGCTCGTCGGTCTTGCGCTGGTTCCTCTTGCTCACCGAGGCCTTGCCCGAGAGCGACCGCACCTGGCCGCCCCGCCCGGAACGCCCCGCCTCCTCCGTGCCCACGTCCTTGAGTCGCTTGCCCTCGAGTTCGACCTCCAGCAGCGTGATGCCCGCTGGACGCGTCGAGTTGATCTGGGCCAGCAGGACGCTCCGCGGCACACGCTCGATCAGCGAATTGGTGATCTCCGCCTTCTCAAACAACTCCGCACGACGCTCCTCGAGCACCTTGAGCTGCTCGATCTTCTCGCCCTCGCGCTTGTACTCGGCCGAGACCGCCGTCTCCCGCGCCCGCACCGTCTGCCAGCGCCGGTTCGTGATCAGGAATGCCGAGACGATGAGGAACATGATGATGCTGTAGAGCAGCACGATGAGGAAGTTGGCCCGATGCTCGGCCTTTGCCGCGAGGTAGTCCGACGGCAGGAACGAGCTGCCGGCATCGGGGCGTTGCTGGCGTCCAAAGTCCATGGGTGCCCTCCTACAGGTCCGTGGGGCTCAGGGCCGCCCCCAGCACGCTCGCCCAGCCCGGCTGCGGGCTCGAGAAATCGACGCCCGCGCAGGGCTCGCGCCCCGTCCTCGCCACGTGCGCCATCGGATCGTCCGTCTGTCCAGGCAGGCGCAGCGCGCGGGCCACGTGCTCGCAGAGCGCGTGCTGACGCGATTCGCCCCCGAGGAACACCGCCCGGTCGGCTCGCCGCCCACCGAACAGCGACTCGTGGTACCGCAGGCACATCTGGATCTCGTCGGTCAGGATCTCCAGCGGCTCGCTCAGCTCCACCGCGCCCTCGGCCAGCGCCCCGGCTCGCGCCCGCGGACGCGATCGCTCCGCCCGAGCCTTGCCGACGCTCAGCAGCGCCATGCCCTCCACGGGCGCCCCGTCGTCCTCGTCGTGTCCGCCGCTGGTCAGGGACGTCAACGCCAGGCGCGTCGCCCCTGCCTGCGCGGGCTTGAGGCCCATCTGCGTCGCCACGGCCTCGTCCAGATGCCGGCCGCCAAAGTCGATGTGTCGCGCAAACACCAGCGATCGCCCGTGCGCGATCATCGCCCGCGTGCACGACCACCCGATGTCCAGGTACAGCGCCGCCGACGCCTCGTCCACCTCGCACAGCGTCGAGTACGCCCGGAGCAGCGTCGAGAACTCGTCGAACATGCCCACGGGCTCGAGCCGCGCGCCCTTGAGCGCTCCCATCACGCGGATCACGAAGTCCTTGGGTGTCGCCAGGCAGATCGCCTCGGCGCGCGGGGCGCCCGACTGACGCGACACGCCGGGGACCTCGAAGTGACGCATCACCAGCGCCGACCCGGAGCAGTTGAGTTCCTGCGGAATCGCAGACTCCACCAGTGCCCGCGTCGAGACCCCCTCGCCCGGCGTGAACTGCATGTGCTTGCAGAACGTGTGGCTCGCCGGAAGCACGCACACGGCGCGCTTGCTCTTGAACCCGCCGCGTCGAATCAGCTTCGGCAGCTGCTCCAGCTGAAACTCCAGCCGTCCCGCCGGATCCGACAGAAGGTTCTCGGGCGTGGGCAGCGCCGCCGCGGCGATCAGGGCCGGCCGGTCGCCGTTGCCCATCTGCATGGCCTTGAGCGACGAGACGCCAAAGTCGATCGCGACCGGCGTCTGCCCCTTGAGGGATCGTCCGTGAGGTGCTTGATGCTCGCGTCCCATGCGTTCCTCCGGGCAGTAGGCCCGTCGTGGGACCATCGGCCCGCCCGCGCGGGGGATTCAGGCCCCGGCGGTTCGCCCGGCCGCCCGGACCCGCGCGACCCACGCAGTCCAGTCAGCCCGCGCCCTCCACACGCCCGAGAACGTGCCGCCAACCCGCTGGGCCGGCCCACCCATCGCGCCCCGTACACTTTGCCCCCATGCCCGAGAACCACGGCACGAAACCCCGAATCCTCACCGGCGACACTCCCACGAGCCGACTCCACTTGGGCCACTACGTCGGCTCCATCGAGAACCGCTTGCGCCTCCAGGACCAATACGACTGCTACTTCCTGCTGGCCAACATGCACGCGTTCACGACCAAGGCCGAATCGCCCGAAGAGATCCGGACGAGCACCATCGAGATCGTCAAGGACTGGCTCGCCTGCGGCATCGATCCCGACAAGGCCACCATCGCCCTCCAGACCGAGATCCCCGCCATCGCCGAGCTGACGTGGTTCTTTGCGATGCTTTTGCCCTTCAACCGCGTGCTGCGGAATCCCACGCTCAAGACCGAGATCGACGCCAAGGGCCTCGGAGACACCTACTCATTCGGATTCCCCATGTACGCCGTCGGCCAGTGCGCCGACATCCTCGCCTTTCTGCCCGAACTCATCCCCGTCGGCGAAGACCAGGTCGCCCACATCGAGATGTGCCGCGAGGTCGCGCGCCGATTCAACCAAGTGTTCTGCGCCGTGGACCCGCAGACCGAGGACGACGACTATCCCGCTCGTGGTGGGCTCTTTCCCATCCCAAAGGCGCTGGTCGGACGCATCGGACGCCTGGTCGGCACCGACGGTAACAACAAGATGTCCAAGAGCCTCGGCAACGCCATCTTCCTCTCAGACTCTCCCAAGGAGGTCAAGAAAAAGATCGGCGCCATGTACCCCGGCCAGAGCCGCAACCCCGATGAACCCGGCAACGTCGAGATCAACCCCGTATTCCAATACGCCGACGTCTTCCTCACCGATCGCGCTCTTCTTGAGGATCTCAAGGATCGCTACCGCCGCGGCGACAACCTCGGCGACGGCCACGTGAAGGCCCACGTGATCGAGGCCATCAACGCTCTGCTCGAGCCGATCCGCGCCCGACGCGCCATGTACGAGGGACCGGGCGGCGACGATCTCGTGATCGACATCATCCGCGCCGGAACCGCTCGCGCCAATGACCTCACGGAGCGAACACTGCACGAGGCCAAGCGCGCCATGCGCCTCGACTTCGGCCCCCGCTCGCTCCGTTGGGCCCCGCGATAGCGCTCATTCGCCCACGAGCACCAACCCGCGCTCGATGAGCACGGTGTCCTGGATCGGTCCGTACCGCCCTTGCTCGATGCGCAGTTCCAGCCGAGTCCCGCCCGACAGCGCCGCCGAAACCCTCGCCGACGGCCGGTCGGCGCCGAGCGCCTCACGCGCCACTTCCCTCGCGTCCTCCGAGCCGTGCTCAATCAGGACGACCTCCACATCGCCCCAGCGCCGGAACTGTCCAGGAATCTCCGCATCAAACGCCACACGTCTCGCGTCCTGCGGCAGCCGCCACACCACCCGGGCCGGGCCGGCTACCCGCATCGACGCCGCGCCGAGCAGGCTTCGGGCGGCCGGCGTCCACTCGATCGGCGGCGCCCACCTGCGCCCGTCGATCGGCTCAAACGTCTCGATCGGCAGAGCCGAGAGCGCGACCACGCGCGATGGATCCATCAGCACGGCGACGACATGCCGCACAGGCACCTCGATGCGCGACGCGTCACTCGTGCCCTCCTCGCCGTACAGCGCCAGGTCCATCCCCAACCGCCCCGAACTCCACTCCATGCGATGGCCCGCCAGCACAGTGGCGTCGCTAAGCCAGACCAAAGGTGTCGAGTCCCGCGCGGGTGGATTCGCCAAGACCAATTCGCTCACGCGCGACAGCGCGAACGTCGCGTCGCCCGTGTCCGTCTCCAGAACAATGCTCGAACCCACAGATGCCGCGAATCCGCGCAGCACGTCCCCATTCACCAGCGAAAGCACGTCGGCGCTGGGATCGGCCTCTACCGGACCTCGCTCCGTCAACCCGATACGCAGCCTCGCGACCTGTTCGAGCGGGATCGATACCTCTTTCCCACCCGGCACAAGCCACCGCACGAAGTCCCCCCCGCCGCCCACGACGACGCCCGGTAGTCGCTGGCCGTCGGTCAGTTCGATCCGCTGGTGGCGTGCACCGATGCTGCCCCCCGAGGTCAGCCGAACCGGCGTCGGCTCAAACCCGACCCATGCCTCCTTCGCCTCGACGATCGCGACGACCTCGCGCAGGTCCAGACGCTCGACCAGTCCCCGCGACTCGATCTCGACACCATCGGGATCGATCGACAGCACCACCGCTCGGCGCACGTTCAATAACGAGTCGATGATGTCTCGCTGCGGCTGCCCCATCACCGGCGCCGCCAGCGCCGCCACCATCGCCAGGCGCTGCGCGCCGCCACGCACGCATCGGATTGGAAACACTCGCATCACTACCTCTGGAAGATCGGCAGGAACCGCTTGGGCATCTGAAGAACGATGAGCGCCATCGCGGTCCCGTACGCATTGCCCACCGACCGATCCTCCCAGGAGCCGTCGCCCATCTGCGTCTCGATCAACTCCTCACGAATCGCCGGCCACCATTCCGCCCAGTGTTCCCCGCCGGCCAGATACATCGCCTGCACCGCGTAGTAGTGGCCGTAGAAATAATGTGACCGCTGCTGATTCGGTCGCCCCGGCATCGCCATCCTCTTGACGTAGTCGAGCCCTGTCGTGATCGCGTCGTCCTCGTAGATCCCCGCATACTGCAGGCTCGCCACGCCCGCCGCGGACCGCGGCCACAGGCTCGTGCCCATCTCGATCTGGTAGCGGAATCCCCCATCCGGGTTCTTGCAGCGACGCACGTACTCGACCGCTCTGTCGATCACCGCCTTGTCCACCTCGATTCCCGCGTTGCGCGCCGATCGCAGCGCCATGATCTCGCAGATCGTCACCGACAGGTCCGCGTCGTGCGGCACGGGGTTGTACCGCCAACCGCCCTCCTCGTTCTGCGTCCGCTCGATGAGCCTCACGGCCCGCACGAGCGCCTCGTGCACCCGCTCCGACAGGCGAGTATCCCCGCCCCCGGCCGTCATCCCGTACACCTCGCCCAGGAACAGCGTGGCAAAGCCGTGCCCATACATGGGGCCATGGCTCGACTCGCTCACCAGCAGGCCGTTCTCGTCGCTCGATGCGAGGATGTACTCCAGCCCGCGCCGCACCTGTTCGGCGTAGCGACCCCGCGAGGGAAGGTTCCCATCGGCCAGCAGCGCGATGCACGACAGCGCCGTGATCGCGACGTTCTGCGCATAGCGCCCGTCCCCCACCGAGCCGTCGGCGCCGAACTCTCCCGAGAGGTACTCAAGGCCCCGCTCCACCGCAGCGACCGACTGCGGCGTCATCTCGTTCTCCAGCGCGTTGTTCTCCGCCGTCGCCGGGGCATCCGGCTGGGCCGGCGCCGGTCCGACGAGCGCCGCCGCGAGCACGACCGCCGCGCCGAGCCTCACGGGCGCGACCCCTGCTCGGCCAGTCGCCGGTAGTACGACTCGGTCAGCGCCCGGTACATCACGCTCACCGGGTCGGACGTTCCCTGCGTCAGCGCCGCCCGCAGCCGCTCGGGCAGGCTCCCCCACGACGCCATGTCCGGCGCCTGGCCCGGAGTCATCTGCGTTCCCTGAAGCGTCGGCGGCTCGTGCGCCTGCTGCACCTGCGAGTTCTGCGGCTGGTTCTGCTGCTGTTGCTGCGCCTGGTTCTGCGCGTCCTGCTGCTGCTGCTGCTGACGCGACTGGCTCTGGCTCTGCCCCTGCGACGCCGCCTCGATCAATTGGTCCAGCTTCCGAAGAATGTCCTCCTGCACACGCTGGGTCGCGATCCCCGTGTCCCGCGCCAGCTCCAGGCGGTCCGCCGCGTCACCCATCAACTGCACGGTCTGGTGGAACAACTCCCCGACCTGCTCGCCGCTCAACTGCCGGTCCAGCTCGCGCTGCGCGGCCTCGTCCAGCGGCAGCGTCCGACCCGCGCCGGACCCCTCCTCCGTATCGCTCAGGGGCGCCTCCTCGAGCCCGAGCAACTCATCGAGGCTCGGCAACGGTGAATCCTCCGGCGGTTCCGCGCCCGGTGCGCTCGCACCAAGCCACGAGCCAACTCCGACGATCGCCGCAATCCATCCACGCGTCATGGCCTGCCCTCCGGCCCGATCTCGGTCCCCTGTCCTTGCTGTTCCATCATCTTCTGGATCAGTTCCGTGCCTTGCCGCTCCAGCTCGCGCTGCAGGGCCGAGACCTCGTCCTGCTGGGTCACATCCGCCTGCCCCTCGTCGATCGCGCGGGTCCATTCCATCGCCTCGGCCTGCATCTCTCGGAGCAGCTTGAGCTCCGCGATCGGTGGGATCAGCGGCTGGTCACCCCCACTGCCGCCGCCCTGACCTCCGGCGCCGCCCGCCTGTCCCTGGTCAAACGCGTCTCGCTCCTGCTGCTGCGCCTCGCGCATCGACTCCACCATCGCCTGCAGGATCCGCACCGCCGTGTCCTGGTCCCGCCCGACGCCCGCCGTGGCCTCGCCTGCCCTCAAGACGCCCGACGCCCGGTCCATCGCCGAGTCGAGCCTCCGGTGCGCGTAGTCCACCATCCCGACGTCGTCGAGTTCGACCGTCCTCGCCCGGACATCGGCCAGCATCTGGCGTAGCGCTTCTTGCCGCTCGCCCAGCGACCGCACGGTCTGTCGGTCGCGCCGAGAGAGCGTGAGCCCGATCATCGGCGCCGTCTCGCCCCGGAGCGCGACCTCCTGCTCCAGCGCCTCGCGATACGCGCCCAGCAGTTCCTGTCGCTGGCGCGCGTTGTCTCGCTCGGCCGCCTCGTCCTCAAGCCGCTGCGCCTCGTCCCGCGCCGCCTCGAGCCGCTCGAGGCTCGTGGTCTCGTGCGTGCGGGCGCCCTGGGCGTCGCCACCGCGGAGCGATCCGACCGCCTCCTGCTGGGCTGTCGCCGCCTCATCGATCAGCTCCGCCACGCTCGCAAGATCGCGCCCCTCGGCCCGCGCCACGTCCATCACCTGCAGCGTGTTGGCGTTCAATCGGATCATCTCCTGGTCCAGCCCATCCAGCGCCGCGCCCGCCCGTTCCAACGCCGCCAGCTCCCGCTCCTGCTGTCGGATCAGCGACTCGATCGACTCGATCAGGCTCGCCAGCACCCTCCGCAGCGCCGCATCCCGCTGCCGCTCGGCCGAGTCGAGATCCTGCAACATGTCCTCCAGCGCATCGATCGCCTGTTGCTGGTTCTGACCGGCCTGTCCGGTCTGGTTCTGGCTCACCTGCTCCCCGGCCTCGCGCATCGAACGCTCCGCCTGCGACTGGCGACCACGCTCGGCCGCCTGGCGCATCGCCGCAGACTGCGACGGGTCCGCCTCCCGCAGTTGTCGGCCCCGCTCGCTGAGCGCATCGAGCGCCTCGGACATCCGGTCCGCGGCCTCGCGCTGACGTTGCGCGATCCGGTCCAGCTCGCTCAGCTCCTCCGGAGACAGATCCGCCACCGCACGCCCGACCGTCCGCTGGCCCAGCGCCTCGGTCTGCCCGGCAAGATCTCGCTGCTCCTGCAGCAGCCGCTCAACGTCTCGTCGGACCAACCAGTCCTCCTTGCCCTGCCCCAGCATCTCCGCCAGGCGGCCCAACTCGTCGCGCACCTCGCGCTGCGCATCGGCCGCTTCTCGGCGCAGGCCCTCGTCTTCCGGACGGGATTCCATCGCTTCGATCGCCCCCGACGCCCGCCGCGACGCCTCTTGCGCCGCTTCCAGCGACAGGGCCGCATCCTCGATCATCCCTTCGAGCGTCGCGTCCTCCAGCCTGTTCCGCTCGAGCCGGGCGCCGATCCGCTCGGCGACCTGGCGCTGCGAGGCCACCTGCTCCCCGATCGCCCGCTGCTGACGCGCCGTGGCATCTGTGTGTCCGACTCGCTCGGTCGTCCGCTCAACCTCGGCCTGTAACTCATCCAGACGCACCGCCGCGTCGCGGATCCCCTCCAGTTCGGCCCGCAACCGCTCGGTCAGAGTCGTCGCATCGATGATGAACAGGCGGCGCGCCGTCGATCGCGCCACCTCGTGCCGCTCCTCACCTCGCGCGAACGCGTCCTGCGCCAGCGCGCTCAGCCACACCTCATCGCCGGGCGCCAGCGAGAGCGTCGAGAGATCCACCGCGCCGGCCACGCGCGCGGTCCGGCGAGCGCCCACCGGCAGACCCCGCACGTCGCGCCGGCCGATCTCTTCCGGCGGCGACTCGCTCACCAGCGCGCTCCCCTCTGAACTCCGATCCGCCCGGGCCACCACCCGCTCCAGCCACACGGCGTCCAGCGCGAGGTCGTCTCGCGCCTCACCCTCGATCGGCACCACCGCCGTCGCAAGCACCGCCTCGTCCTGCGCCGGTTCCACGACCGTCAGAGACGCAGGCCGATCCTCGATCACCTCCAGCGCAAATCCCGCGACGTCCACGCTGTCGAGCCCGAACTCGTCGCGAAGCGGCATCGTCACGCGCGCCGATCGATCGATGGTGCCCGTCAGCAGCGCACCCCGAGCGGGCGTTCGCACCTCCATCGTGCCCGATGACGCGTCCCGCAGCTCCGACACCCACGCCCCCGGAATCTCGCCCTCCGATGCGCCGCGGATCGGCTTGTTGAACTCGACCCGCAGCGAATAGCTCGACCCCGCCAGCACCGGGCCGACGATCGACCGCTCATCGAGCCCATCCCCGAGCGCTCGTTCCCCTCTCACCAGCACGTCGCCGGCTCCGAGCAGGTCCGCCGCGTACGCCGGCGGCTCGATCGCCAGCGTCGCGCTCGCGACCGCGGGCGAACGCTCCAGCCGCACACGCCTCGCCTCGGTCTGGTCGTCGCTGGTCTCGAACCAGTACTCAAGCTCCAGCGTGCCCCCCGCATCGGCCAGCATCTCGGGCAACTCCACCGGCCGCTCGTACAACTCGGCCCTCACGACGCGACCGTCAATTCCCATCTCCTCCACCGTGCGCTGGCCCGTCAGGAGCAGGCGCTTCGCCTCTCCGGCCTCGCCATCGCGCACGTAACGCACGTATGCCGCGACGGGCGTCTCCCCCGCGGGCCGGTTCGTCCGCGTGAGCGCCGCGCGCAACTGCAGCGCGACTCCCAGCGGATGGACTCCGGGCGCGCTCGTGGCGTCCACCACCCCAGTCCGCTTGGGCCAGCTCACATCGCTCCACGGCGTCAGCACCCGCGCGGCGCCGATCCGCGCCAGCGTCGGGCTCGCCACCCACACCAGCACCACGAGCAACGCCGCACCCGCCAGCAGGCCAAGCGCCGCACCCGCGGGGCGAAGGCTCAGCAGGCGCGAGGCCACCTCGGGTCCGAACCGCTCGCCCACCAATCGCCGCACCTCCGCTCGCCTCGCGTCGTCGCCCACTCCCCGGTCCTGCTCGAATTCCACGCCCGATGCGAGCCATCCGGCCAGGCCCGCCTCTCTGGCACCCGGCAAGCGCTCCACCCGCAAGGCCACATCCGACAGCGACGGCCGGAATCGAATCGCCGGCAAGATGCGCCGCACGATCAGGTATCCGAGGCTCGCGCCGCCCGCAATCCACAGCACGACCCGCACCGCTCGCGGCAGATGCAACGCAAAGTCCACCAGTCCCGCAAAGAACCCCGCGGCCAGCCCGAGCGCCAGAACCCCCGCCGCGGCGGTCACGATCACCAGCGTTCGCATCCGGCCGCGAATCCGCGTCAGAGCCGCAGACGCCTTCGATTGATCTCGGCCGCTGTGTGTCGTCGGGCCTGTCGCCATCGTGTCATCCCCGTCCATGGCCAAGGCCCCGCCGCGTCTTGAGCGGAGCCATTCTTCCATTCGGCCCGCGAGTCGAAACGGATTGAACCATCCGGATTTCGCGTCCCGGGACGCCCAACCCGGCAGTTGAACGCTCCGGCGGTCACCCCGGTTGCGTTGATTATGCGAACATCGCCCTGCTGATGCCAGTCCCCGCGTGCCGCCCGTTACGCGAGCGTGAGCAGGCGTCGGCCGACCCACTCCGCCACCAGGAGCGACAGCAGCAGGATCAGCACCACCGCCCGATCCCACAGCGGATCGATCGTCGGCGGCGCCTCGATGGTGATGTCGCGCACCGGGAGCATCTCGGGCAACCTCGCCAAGTCGCCGCTCGAAAGGGTCTCGCCCGCCTCCAGGTCCCCCGCTCCCGTGCGGACCCGATCCACGAGTCGCGCCAGCAACGCGTGATCCGCCTGCGGCTCGCGCAGCTCGTCGTCGTCGAGCATCACGGTCAGGCTCGAGAACACGCCCGCGCCGCGAAGAGACAGCTCCGATGGCTCGACGATGTACTCACCCGGCTCAGAGACCGACCACGCCCCCTCGAACGTCACAACGCCGGCCTCCGCATCCCCGGACCGACGCATCAGCGGCACGTCCTGTGCCGGTGCCGCGCGGTCGCCCTTGGGACGCAGCCACACCGTCATCGTGTCCCCGGCACGGTCGATCAGGCTCTGATCCAGCAGGTGCAGCGCGAATCGCACAGGCTCGCCCGTCAGCGACCGGCGGGGCGACACCTCAAGGACCGCCGGCTTGCCGCTGCGCGAGAGGCTCTGCTGGCCCAGCATGCGGATCAGCGGAATCCAGAACCGCTCGGGGATCACCTCGCCGCGGCCAAACCGCAAGCGCCACGTCTCGTCCGTCGCGACATAGATCACCCGCCCCGCGCCGTACCGCATCGTCATGACCAGCGGCGTCGGATCGCCGTCGGGCCGACCCGCGCCGTTCACGGGCTGCGCCGACGCGAGCACCTCTGCGGTCGGCTTGAGCGTCGCGGGCTCGATCCGCTGCGCCCACAACAGGCGTGTCCATCCCTCCCCCGGATCCTCCACTCGAGACTCCCCGGGATCGTCCAGTCGCAGCACGCCCAGCGCATCGGCCAGGGGCTCGACCGCCAGCACGACCGATGAGTCCCACGACGCGACATCCCGGCCCCGCTCCAGGGTGAAGGGCAGCAGATCACCCAGCGGCGTGCCCGCCCAACTCGACGGCGTCGCACCCTCTCCGCCGATCCACAACAGCCCGCCGCCGCGCCCGGCCACGTGCTCGCGAATCTGCGCCTGCTGCATCGGGCTCAGCACGTCCGCGCGAACATCACCCATCACGATGACGTCGAAGCGGGCCCACTCCTCGGGGCTCCTGGGCACGCCCTCGAGCAGCTCCTCGCCCTCCTGGAGGTACCGCCGGCCACCGGCCAGCAGCATCGAGCTCGACAGGATCGACCCCTCGCGGATCAGCAGGTTCTTGACGAACCGGTATTCCCATCGCGGGTACCCATCGAAGTAGACAACGCGCATCGGACGCTCCACCAGCGTCACGCTCGCCTCTCGCGCGTTGTTCGTCGGGACCAGGTCCGGGTCCAGCGGAACCAGCCGCACCGTCCACTGCGCGTCCTCCGCCCGATCCGGACGCGTGGCCAGCGTGACGCTCGTCCGCGTCCAGTCGCCGGACTCGATCATCCGCTCGTCGAGCACCAGGCCCGTCGCATCGTCGACCAACTGCACCCTCGCCGCGCCCCCGCCGGTCTGTCCGAGCTGGTCGATGTCCACCCGCACGGGCACGGCGTCGCCCACGAACGCCTCATCCGGCGCATCGACGTTCGCCACCGCGATGTCGCCGATCGGCTCGCCCGAACCCAGCGGCACCGTCACCACCTTGATCCGCTCGGCCTCGATCCGCCGCAGCGCCGCCCTCGACGGCTCATCGATGGATCGGCCGTCGCTCATCACCACCACCGCCGACACACGCCGGCCCGCGGTTCTCCGCAGCGCATCGTCGAGTGCGCCCGCCAGCGACGTGCGCCGCTGTCCGGGCTCGCCGAGGTCGATCTCTCCCTTGGGCGTGCGGCCAAGCTCGAACGCCGCGCCACCGAATCCCATCCACATCACGTGGCGCGACGCGTCCATCACCGAGAGTTCGGGCCACGCGCGCCGCAACGCATCCGAGAGTTGCGCTTCTCGCGACACCCGCCCGGGTCCTGCGCCAGGCCCATCGGGCACTTCCATCGACCCCGAGCGATCCACCAACACCACGACCCAGTCTCGCTCGACGCGCTCGTGCGGCTTGACCAGCCTCGGACCGCTCGCCAGCATCGCCAGCAGCACCAGGATCAACCCGCGCACGCTCGCCAGCGCCGCTCGCCATCGCACCGCGCCCACCAGCCGCCGATAGCTCCACCACGCCAGGCCCGCGCTTGCCAGCACGATGAGCGCCCATCCCCAGCCCGGCACCGGGCGCGCCCAGCCGAACGACACCCCCTCGTCGCCGAATCCCAGCTCTCCCGCTCCGAAGATGGCGTTGAAAAGGTCGTTCACACGCCGCTCCCCGCGCCCGCGTGGCTCACCCACCGCGCCAGCCCCAACTCCAGCGTCGCGAGCCCCAGCGCCGCGGCGAACAACATCAGCGAGATCCCCGGTCTCCCAGGATCCCCACGCCGCGCCGTCGTCTCGCCGGACGCCCACTCGCCGGGCGCATCGAGCCAGCGCACGTCCTCCGCTCGCGCCTGCGCCACCGCCAGCACGCGCGACTCATCGGTCGGCTCAACCCGCGAGGCCTCCTCGCTCGGATTCACCACCACCAATCCCCGGTCCAGCCCCGCGCCATCCACCGCGCGCCACAATCCGGCCACGCGCAGCGCCGACCGCGGCCTCGCCGCATCATCCACCGAGATCGTCGCTCGCCCATCCTCCGCCGGGCGAAGCTCGATCACTCCCGGCGACAGCGTCGGCCACGCGCCCGCCGAGACGCGCCACCGCGCCTGCGCGAGCCCCACGCCCTGCCGGATCGCTTCCTGCATCAGCGGCACCATCAGCGGCTTGGCCGGCAGCGTGCTCCAGTCCACCGATGCCGCGATGTTGAGCATCACCACCAGCCCGGCGTTGGCCGCCTCCCCCCCGGGCCGGTCCGCCAGCAGCACATCCGTTCCGTCCGTCAGGCGCAACAGCGCCCCGCGCCCCTGCGCCGCCCGCACTCGAAGCACCCGCTCGACCACGACCGTCCTTGCCAGCGGCTCGAGCTCTCCCGCCAGCAGACGCAACAGCCCGCTCTGGTCGTCGCGTGCCACCTCGATCAGTGAAGGCGGCTCCACCGCCGCGACAT
Source organism: Phycisphaeraceae bacterium (assembly GCA_020639195.1). Lineage (GTDB taxonomy): Bacteria > Planctomycetota > Phycisphaerae > Phycisphaerales > UBA1924 > JACKHB01. The sequence continues at coordinate 189,847 of JACKHB010000004.1, forward strand.
CCCACGCCCCCTCCCACGCAAGGCCCAACGCCCTCGTCATGCGCCCAACCCATCCCTGGCTGCCCATGGAATCGTCCGGCGTGACCACGAGCAGCCCGCCGCGATCGGCAAACCCGCGCAGCGCCGCCCACGACGCGTCAGGAAGCAGTCCCGGCGTCGTAACGACCAGCGCATCAAGCCCCGCCAGGCGCGAGGCCTCGACCGCCAGCGGCGCGAGTCCCTCGATCTCGATCTCCGTCCGCCGCGCCACGCCCGGCACCGGAGACAGCGCCAGCGCGATCCAATCCGCCGGCCGGAAGTCCTCGAGCCGACGACCCAGATCCGCGGGTCGATCCCCGACGATCCCCACGCGAATCGAGCGCCGAAGATCGATCTCGCGCCGGTACCGGTTGTCTCGCCCCAGCGCATCATCATCGATCTCGGCGACCAGCGAGCCCGCCCCGGGCGTCAGGTCCTGCAGCGTGACCGGCACACTCAACTCGATCTCGCGCTCTCCCACGCCGAACCTCGCCGTCATCCCCCCAAGCGCCAGCCGCTCGTGCGTCCGATCGCCGATCCGCCCGCGCCGATCACGCTCGCGCTCCAGACCCAGCGTCACCCGCACCGCGCGCTCGCCCAGGTCGCCCCCGGACCTCGCCAGCCCGACCCGCACCTGTCCCACCCCCGCAACGCCCGAAGCGCCGACCCCGCCCAAAGCCAGCATCACCGTCCTCACCGGCTCCACGCTCGCCACGCGGATGTTCTCAGGCGTCGTCGATTCCGGACGCGCGATCAGCAGCACGCCATCCGCCGCGGCCCCGTCGAGGTCCGCCGCGCCCGCCAGCGAGCCCTCTCGCCACTGCGACATCGCGACGATCTCCTGCCGCTCGCCCGCGCCGCCCTCCGCCCCGTCAAGCAACTCCCTGGCCATCGCCAACCCGGCGTCGAGGTCCATGGCCGAGTCGGTCGCCTCGATCGAATCCAGCGCCCGGGCCGCGCCGCGCAGGTCCGCCGTCGGCGGCGACACCAGCGCCTCGACGGGCGCGCCCAGCAGCACGATCGCCACCCGGTCCCCCCGCGTCTCGTCCATCGACTCGATCAGCGCCCTCGCGCGGTCCACGTGCCCGCGCAGCGCCGTCCGCCCATCGTCGAGCCGCACCGCCGACGTCAGGCTGTTGTCAATGACGATGCACCGCGTCACTCCCCCGGCCCTCTCGCCCGGGCGCTCGAAGATCAGACGGCCCACCGCGATCGCCAGCAGCGCCACCAGCGCGCACCGCGCCAGCAGCAGCAGCAACTGCTCGATCGCCAGCCTCCGCCGCTGCTTGCGGTACGCCTCGAGCAGGAATCGCATCGCCCCCCACGCGATCGGCCGACGGCGCCGTCGCATGAGAATGTGGATGATGATCGGCAGCGACACGCAGCCGATCCCAACCCACGCGAGAATGGGGTGCAGAAACGTCAGCGCCGCCCCTCCGTCGCCGCGTCGCCTCGTCGCCTCGTCGCTCTACCCATACTTGCTCCGCTTGATCCGCGCGTTCCGCCTCGCCAGGAACGCCGCGAGCGGCGGCCCCAGCCAGTCGTGCGTCCGCACCGTCTCGTACTCATACCCAAAGCTCCGAACGATCCGCTCCACCTCGCGCATGTGGCCATGGATGGCCTCGAGGTACGCCCTGCGCAACGCCCGCGGATCCACCCGCAGCCGCGCCTCGCCCTCGAGCCCCTCGAACGGCGCCGGCCCGGTGAACTCGAACGTCTCCTCGGCCTTGTCGATGATCTGGAAGCAGATCAGGTCGTGCCCCCGGTGGCGCAGCCGAGCCAGCGCCGTCTTGATCTGCGCCGGATCCGTGAACAGGTCGCTCACCAGCGCGATCAGGCACCGGTTCCCGATCTTCGCCAGCGTCTGGTCCATCACGCGCGACAGGTCCGTCGGCGCCTCCACCGGGTGCTGGCTCAACGTCTCGATGATCTGCCGCCACTGACGCTGCGAGCTCGAACGGCTCAGCAGCGAACGCACCTGGTCCGCGAACACCACCACGCCCGCGCGATCCCCCTGCCGCAGCGTGATGTACGAGATCGCCGCCGCTAGCGCGGTCGCGTGGTCGTACTTGGTCCAGTTCACCTGCCCCCGAGGCCCCGCCTTGGCCCCGATGCCCGACGCCTCGGAAAAACTCCGCGAGCCGTACGCCATCGACCCGGAACTGTCCACCATCACCACCAGGTCGAGGTTGGTCTCCTGCTGGTATTGCTTCAGATACAGCTTGTCGGTCCGCCCGTACACCTTCCAGTCGAGGTGCCGCAGGTCATCGCCCGCGACGTACGGCCGGTGCTGGGCGAACTCGACGGAGAATCCCTGGTACGGCGAGCGGTGCGTGCCGCTGGTCACGCCCTCGACGATGATCTTCGCCCGCAACTCCATCGACCCCAGCCGCGCCAGCGTCTGCGGGTGGAGGTACAGCGTGTGGTCGATCCGTTCGGCGGCGGGGCGCTCCATCAGCCGGATCGTACCGCCGGGAATCTCCTACGTGCCGCTGGTCACCGGCCGATCGCTCCCAAGCGACGCCCGCCACGCCGCGTCCAGGTCGGCAAAGCTCATGCCCAGCGCCGATCGCGTCGCCTCGTCCAGCGTCGCGCCCCCCGCCAGCGCCCGCAGCCACGCGTTGCGCCCCGCCCGAAGAAACCGGTCCGACACGTACCCCACCATGTGGTGGCCCTGCATGTACACGTGCATCATCAGCGACTGCGGCACCGTGTGGAAGTCCGCCAGGTCCTCCCAAGCCGCCAGCGTCCCCGCCTCCGCCATGCCCCGGATCATCCGGTCGAGCCGATCGCCGTCGACCGAGTACTTCTCCGCGGCCAGCTCGGCCACCCCCTCGAGCACCCACCACGGCGCATCGGTGATCTTCTCGCCCATGATGAACGTCGCCACGTGCCCATACTCGTGCGCCAGCAGCGTCCGCAGCCCGCGCCGCCCCATCTCCGGCCCGGTCATGATCTTGATGGACTCGCCCGGCTCGTTCCAGCCGCTCAGGCCGTCGGTGTAACTCAGATAGATCGAATACTGCAGCTCCAGCATCGACCGGTACAGCTTGACGTGCTGCACGCGATCCTCCGGCGGCTCGATCTCAAAGCCCGTGTTCACGTACTCCATGACCTCGGGCAACTCGTCCACGACGCTCTGGGCGACGCGCTCCAGCCCCTCGTCGTAGAACACCTCGATGCCCGGCGCGGACACGATGTTCCACGCGCGCCCGCCGTACCGCCAGCCCGCATCCGTTCGCTCGAAGCGCGCGGGGAACACCAGCCGCCGCTCCCGCCCGCCCTCGGACGTCCACACCGCGCGCAGCTCCGCCAGCACCGCCCGCTCCCCATCCGCCTTGGGCTCGCCCGACAGTTCCAGGTCGAACGCCTCGACCGGCACGCGCTCCAGGTCCCGCGCCCAGTTCCGCTCCTCGGTCATCAGCACGCCGTCGCCGCTCACCAGCGCGAGGTACCCCTCCACATCGGCCGCCAGCACCGCCCCCTCCATCGCCGACAGCAGCGCCTCGATGCCCTCTCGCATCGATGGCTCGGGCGCCGCGTCCCCACGCCGTCCCCCTCCCGTGCGCACGCGGCTCGCCGGCGCGCCCGCCCGTGCCTCCAGCGCCTCGCGCCACTCCCCGTCGAGTTCCGCAAACGGCACGCCCAGCGCCTCGCGCGTCGCCTCGTCGAGGCTCTTGCCGGACGACATCGCCCGCACCCACGCATTGCGCCCCTCGCGCCCGGACCGCTCGCGCACGAACGCCACCATGTGATGGCCCTGCGAGTACGCGTAAGACTGCAGCGACGCATCGGTGTGCTCAAAGTCGCCGATCTGCTCCCAACTCGGCAGCGTGCCGCGCCGGGCCCGACGCTCCACCTCGCGCCGGGCGCTCTCGTACGTCCAGCCGTCGGTCGCCTCGGAGGCCACGTCCTCGGCCAGGCCCTCGATCACCCACCACGGCATCTCGTTCGCGTGCGGGCCCAGCTCGAACGTGCCCACGTGCCCGTACTCGTGGCTGAACGCATACTCCCACCCCGGCCCCACGCTGTACTCGTGCCAGAACTTGATCGACTCGCCCGGCTCGACCCACCCGGGAATCCAGTCCGCCACCGACAGCGACACGCTCGCCACCACCTGCTCGCGCGTGTCGTACAACTCGATGATCTGGTGCTCGGTCACCTCCACGTCCAGGTCCTTGTGGACGCGGGCCCGAGCCAGCGGAAACGCCGCGGCGACATCCGCCGCCACATCCTCCAGCCCATCGGCAAACCGGATCGTGTACCCGTCCTCTTCGCGCTCGTTCCAGCGCAGCCCCGCGAACCGCCAACGCCCATCATCGCGCACGAACACCACCGGCTCGCGCACGGTCCACGGCCTGCCGCCGGACCACCCATCGATCCGCCACGACATCTCCATCTCGAACTCGGCCCGATCGTCCCCGAACCGGGCCGGGCCATCGAGCATGGTCAGGCTGAATTCATCGGGCCGGGTCTCCTTGAGGTCCCTCGCCCAGAAACGCTGCGAAGCCGCGAACTTCGGCTCCCCCTGGTACACAAAGCTCAGGTACGCCTCGTCATCGCCCGCCAACACCGCCCGCTCCATGCCCTCCAGCGCGGCGCTGATCGCCGCTCGCACCGCGCCCGACGCCGGATCAACCGGATCCGCGCTCGAAACAGCGCCGGGCATCTCGCCCGCACCGGCCAGAATTCCGGCGCCGGGCGCCGCTCCCGGAGCCGAAGCGCCCAGCATCGCGGGCAGGACCAGGCCAAACGACGCGATCAGGTGGATCATGGCACAGAGGGTACCGGGCAGCGGCCGGAGCGTTGAGGGAGACTTGGCCGGTCTACGTCCCACAACGTGCCGATCGCCGCTCGGGGCATGGTGCCCCTAGGTGAGCCGATGCCCGCATGGAGTCGCCCGACCCCTCCGCGACTCCCACCAACCCGCGCTGCAAACACCCATCTGTGCGACTCCACTCCGATCGACCCAACGGGGCGACATGCTGTAGCCACGTGGTGCCGCTCGCCGCAAGGCGAGCAAACCCGTGATCCCCTGGAACACTCAACATCTCTCTCCCTCCGCGCCTGTTCCCCTTCCTCAGAACAAAGGCCGCCGAAGGCGGCTGGAAGGTGAGTCCTCCGGGCCGGGGTTGCAGGGGGCGGCCAGCCCCCTGCGCCGCATGCCACCCTCGCACAGCCCGCGCACCTCTCCAACCCCCCAAACCCCCATGCTTCAGAATGCGCGCGCGCCGACGCCCCTGACTTTGACATTCTCAGGAATTCCCGCAGAAAACTTTGCGCCATGCGCCCCAACGACTTGCGCGCACGCTTTCGCGCGACACCCCTCCGGCGCGCGCGCACTGACGAAGAACCCGCCCATGGGTAGAGATGCCCATCGAATCCGCTATCCCCCTCGCCGACACCGACCGCGCCATCCTCCGCGCCCTGCTCATTTGTGCGCCACGGCCAGGGAGCGCGGCGACCCAGCCTCGCTCTGAGCCCGCCGACGCTCTGGCCTCCGCCCTCACCGCCGCGGGCCTCGACGAACTCGACCTCCCCCTCTGGTTCGCCCAGCCCCACATCCAGGCCTACATCGCGGCCAAGCGCGCCCTCGACGACTTCCTCGATGAGCAGTCCGCCCGCGCCGCCCGACGCGAGGGCCTCGAACTCCTCCGCACGCTTCCCTCTCTCACCCGTGCGCTGCGCGCAGCCAGCGCAGCGAATCGGCCGGGCTCCGATCCTCCCGACCCTCACGCCCCGGCCTCCCCGTCCGAGCCGGCCCCTGCCGCGCGCTCGCTCAAGGAATTGCGCCTCATCGCCACCGCCCTGCTCCGCGCTCCCTTGCCCCGCTCGCCCGCCCCAGCGCGCCGCTCTCCTCGATGCGCCGCGGTGTCCCACACCTCCGGGCCGCGCCGGGAAGTCCCCTGCGATCCGCCGATCACCCCGCACTCCAACAACAGCCAGGCCGTCCGCGCCATCGACGACGCCATCGCCCGCATCCTCGCCGAGGCGTTCACACCGCCCGCTGACGCCACCGGCGCCGCCCGCCCGGCGACCCCGCCGCACGACACCGGTTAGCGATCATCGGCGCGCCTTGGACGTAACACTCGGCCCGGTCGCTCACGCGACCCCGCTCAGAACTCACACTGCTTGGGCGCCCTTGGAAACGGGATCACGTCCCGGATGTTCGCCATCCCGGTCGCCAGCAGGATCAGCCGCTCGAACCCCAGCCCGAAGCCCGCGTGCGGCACGGTCCCGTACCGGCGCAGGTCCCGGTACCACCAGTACGGCCCCGGGTCCAGCCCCATCTCCGCGATCCGCGCATCGAGCACCTCAAGCCGCTCCTCGCGCTGGCTGCCGCCGACGATCTCCCCGATCCGCGGCACCAGGATGTCCATCGCCGCGACCGTCTCCGCCGGCGCGCCGTCCGTCCCGGGATCGTTCAGCCGCATGTAGAACGCCTTGATCGACTTGGGGTAGTTGATGACCGCCACCGGCTGCTTGAAGTGCTCCTCGGTCAGGTACCGCTCGTGCTCGGTCTGCAGGTCGCTCCCCCACTCCACCGGGAAGTCGAAGCTCTTCCTGCTCTCCTTGAGCACCCGCACCGCGTCGGTGTACGGCAGCACGCGGAACGGCTTCTCGACGATGTCGCGCAGCCGGGCGATCAGCCCCGGCTCGATCCGCTGGTCGAAGAACGCCATGTCGTCGGCCCGGTGCGTCAGCAGGTCGTCGAGCACGAACTTGAGCATGTCCTCGGCGAGCTTCTCGTCGTCGAGCAGATCCGCGAACGCGATCTCCGGCTCGACCATCCAGAACTCGGCGAGATGGCGCGCGGTGTTGCTGTTCTCCGCCCGGAACGTCGGCCCGAACGTGTACACCCGCGACAGCGCGGTGCAGTACGTCTCGACGTTGAGCTGCCCGCTCACCGTCAGGTGCGCCTCGCGCCCGAAGAAGTCCTCCGAGAAATCGACGCCCCCCGCCGCGTCGCCCCGGGCCATCGCGTCCAGCGTGCTCACCCGGAACATCTGCCCCGCGCCCTCGGCGTCGCTGGCCGTGATGATCGGCGTGTGCACCCAGAAGAACCCCCGCTCGTCGAAGAACCGATGGATCGACATCGCCAGCCGGTGCCGCACCCGCGCCACCGCCCCGAACGTGTTGGTCCGCACCCGAAGGTGCGCCACCTCGCGCAGGTACTCGAACGTGTGCCGCTTCTGCGGAACCGGGTACGTGTCCGGGTCGTCCACCCAGCCGACGACCCGCACCTCCCTGGCCGCGATCTCCACCGCCTGGCCCTTGCCCTGGCTCGCCACCAGCGTGCCATCCACCTCCACGGCGCACCCGGTCGTCAGGCGCAGCACCTCGGACTGGTAGTTGGGCAGATCATGCCGCGCAACCGCCTGGATCGCGTCGAAGCACGTCCCGTCGGCGACGGCCAGGAAGCTCATCCCCCCGTCCGCCTTGGAGTCCCGGCGCGTGCGGATCCAGCCCTTGACCGTGATCTCCGCGCCCGGCTCACCGGCGAGCGCATCATTGATCCGAAGCCACCCCATGCGCGTCTCCTTCAGGCAGGAGGCGATGGTAGCGGCGGGGCCGCGAATCGTGGGATCTCCGTCGAGCCCCGCGCTCGGCCCTGCGCGCCGGCGCCCGGCATTGGTCCGCCCTTCGCGCCTCGGCAATCATCCGTCTCGGCCCGGAGCAAGGAGCGCCATGCCGACAGACGACAACCCTTCGAAGACCGTCGAGTCCCCTCGACGCGGGGGTGTCGCTCGTCATCTCCGGCGCTGGTGGTGGGCGTGGTGGCTCGCCCTGGCCCTGCTCTCTCACCTGCCGGAGTTGTTCCTCTCGCCCCCAAAGCCCACCGGGCCATCGGTCACCATTCCCGCGATGGCCGACGACGGGCCGGTCTCCGGCCGCACGACCCGGATCGGATTTCGCCAGTGGATGCCGCCCGAGGAGTCGAACCGGCCGGCGGTGCTGCTCATCCACGGCTCGCCCGGGCGCAGCGCGGACTTCGAGCGCCTCGGCCCGCTCCTGGCAGAGGCCGGGTGGCGCACCATCGCCATCGACCTGCCCGGCTTCGGCCAGAGCGACCACTGGGTGCCGAGCTACTCGGTCCGGGCGCACGCCCGCGCCGCGTGGGCGGCGCTGGACGAGTTGGGCGTGCGCCGGGCGCACGTCGTCGGCTGGTCGATGGGCGGCGGCGTGGCGCTCTGGATGTCGGAGTTCGCTCGCGGCCGAACCGCGTCGGTCACCCTCATGGCCTCGATCGGAGCGCAGGAGACCGAGGGCTCCGGCGACTACTACTTCGAACACGCCAAGTACGCCCTCGGGTACGGCGTGCTGGTGATCGGCGGCGAACTCGTGCCGCTGCCGCTGCACCAGAATCGCTGGCTGATCCACTCGTGGATCCGCAACTTCTGGGACACCGATCAGCGCCCGCTGCACGCGATCCTCCAGGCGATGCGCACCCCCCTGCTCGTGCTGCACGGCCGGCACGACCCGCTCTCGCCCGCGTGGGGCGCCGAGCACAACCACGCCCTGACCTCGCGCGCCCGCCTCGTGATGCTCGACGAGAGCCACTTCCTGCCGTTCATCCGGCCCCACATCGCCGCCGGAGAACTGGCGACGTTCTTCGGCGCCGTCGAGGGCGGGACGTGGGAATCGCTGCCTCGCGTGCGGGATCTCGCGCCCGAACCGGCCCGCCGGGGCATGTCGGCCCGGATCGCCGGCGCGAGCCGATGGCTCCGCGATCGCCACTGGGCGATCGAAGCCCTCACGATGCTCGTGCTCGTCGGCGCGGCGCGACACCTGGGGCTCGGCGTGTCCGGATTCCTGGTAGCGGGACAGTTCGTGAGCCTGGGCGTGGCGGCCGTGGGCGCCATCGCTGGCGACCTGCGCCGCTCGCCGCGACGCGGAGTGGGACCGATCGCCCTGCGCGCGCTCGCGAACTGGGCGTTGCTGGTCGTGTCGAGCGTGCTGGCGACGTTCGTGGTGTTGCCGCTGTGGGACGGCCTGGGAGCGATCGGATGGCTCGCGGGGATCGTTGTGGTGGCGGCGGCGCTGCGCATCGCCCGCGGCGTGTGGACGGCCGAGCGGCGCGCGCGCCTGCGGGCGTCAACCTCGAGGATCTGGCGCCACGAGTTCTGGCCGACGCGGGCCCTGTACCTGCCGGTGTTCCCGTGGCTGGCGTGGCTGGCGATCCGCTATCGAGGCCCGCTGGTCTTCACGTGCGCAAACCCGGGCATCGAGAACGGCGGCGGTGTGACCGGAGAATCGAAGTACGGCATTCTTCGCGGGTTCGCCGCGGCGGCGCCCGAGTCGGTGCCGGCGTCGTTCCTGATCCCGGCGGGTGGCACGCCGGGCGATCGCGCATCGCGCGTCGCGGCGCTGATGGCCGAGCACGACGCCGTCCGCGAGTTCCCGGTGATCCTCAAGCCCGACTCGGGCGAGCACGGCGTGGAGGTACGTCTGGCGCGCGACGAGGCGGAAGTGCTGGCGTATTTCGGGCGTGTCGAGCCACCTGTGGTGCTGCAGGCGTTCGCGCCCGGGCCGCGCGAGTACGGCGTGCTGTGGGTGCGAGATCCGGCGCCGGGCTCGGGCATGACCGGACGCATCTTCTCGATCGTGCGCAAGGAGTTTCCCGAGATCGAGGGCGACGGGCGGCGGACGCTGCGCCGGCTGATCCTCTCGCACCCGCGCTACCGGATGCAGATGGACGTGTTCCTCCGGCGGATGCGCGATCGACTCGACCGGACGCCGGGCAAGGGCGAGCGCGTGTCGCTGGGCTCAACGGGCAACCACGTGCTGGGCGCAATCTTCCACGACGGATCGGAACTGCGGACCGAGGCGCTCGAGCGTGCGATCGACCGGATCGCGGCAGGATTTCGCGGCAATGGCGGCGGCGAGTTCGACTTTGGGCGCTTCGACATCCGCTGCCCGTCGCAGGAGGAATTTCGCGCGGGGCGCTCGCTGTCGATCATCGAGTGCAACGGGACGCTCTCGGAATCGACGAACCTGTACGACCCGCACCGGCCGGTGTGGTGGGCGTGGGGCGTGCTCATCCGTCAATGGGCGACGGTCTATCGCGTGGGCGCAAAGCGTCGCATCGCCGGCGCCCGCCCGATGAGGGTGCGCGATCTGCTACGGGCCGCGCTGGACCAGCGACGGCGCGAGCGCGCTGCGCGCCGATAGCGCGACAAGATGGATCGTGTCACGCGCGCGACCATGGTCACGCACGGCCGGTCGCGCGCTTTCGGTGCGCGGCTGGTTGTTTCTCACGCCGCGAGGCGGCTCATGTAGAACGCGAGTTCGGGAGGGGCTTCGCCTGGCGCGACGTCGAGGCCCAGGGCATTGAGCACGGAGTCGGCGGACTCGCGGCGCGGATCGAAGACGTAGGTGACGATGCGATTGCCGCGCTCGTCGTGGACGTAGGCGACAGCTTGGTCGGTGCCGGCGTGGGCCGCGACCTCGACGCATCGGTCCTGGATGGTGAGCACCAGCGGGCGATCTCGGGCCTCGGAGAGGGCCTCCTGGACGACGATGTCCTCGACGGCGTTGGCGAGCTGGGCCTGGACGGCCTCGTGGAGCCGTTCGAGGTCGGCGACTCCGTCGGCCACGTCGGCGAACACCGAGAGGACCGCGTCGTACTCGGCGCGGGTCTTGCGGACCAGCGCATCGAGCGCATCCTGCTCGATCAAGAGCACGCGCGTGGCGTCGGGCGAAACGTCGAGCAGATCGACCTCGCCCCGGCGGAGGTGGACGGATCCGACGGCGAAGGCCACGCGGTGCAGGGCGTGCTCCACCTCGGCGCCGCGGCCGGAGACGGTGGTGTGGTGGCGCGAGATCGGTTTGGCGAGCAAATCGGGCAGGCGCCAGGATCGCCCCAGGGCCGCCGCGACATCGACGTGGGTGAACTCGAGGCAGGTGTTCTCGCGCTGGAAGAGGCGCGTGGGGCTAGGGTCGTCGGCGAGCAATTCCGAGTATGCGTCGCCCACGAGCACGGGCATGAGCGGGACCCCGACGTCTGCCAGGAGCGAGACGATGAAGGCCTCGGCGCCGGCGCCGGCGCTGCACTTTGGGGCGAGCTGGGCGGCGAGGCAGGCGCGGAAGATGGATTCTCCCCAGATGCGCCGCGAGAGTTCGGCGCGGGCGTCTCCGGCCGAGCGGCTCATGTAGAACGAGATGGCGATGGCGCGGAGGCGCTGGAGGCCCAGCAGAACGCAGGCGCGCTCGATCGTGGTGACGCCGCCCCGCTGGGCGAACACGGGCGAGTTCACGACGCGCAGCAGCCGGCCCACCAGCGCTGGGTCGCTGCGGATGACGGCGGCGAAGTCGCCCACACCGGCGTTCTGGTCCGCGAGGAGCTTGAGCAGTTTGGCGACGACCTGCGGCTGGGTCTGCACGCAGAGCCCGGCGACGCGGCGATCGAGTTCGACGCCCAGGGCGTCGACTTCCGCGGCGGAGAGTTCGCACCGACGCCTGGCCACCAGTCCCCCCTCATCCATGAGGGCGCGAAGCACCACGCACCCGCCTGCGGGCGCGCCCATCTTCTCTTCGGCTCGCCGCGGGTGGGGTGTTGACCCCACCGCGCCAAGATTCATCAGGGCTGGAGGCGCGTCGCGGACCAACGGCCCGGGGCACGGTCCGCATCGGCGAGCGTGCGAGTCCAGACCGCTCGATCGTGGACGCGGCCGGACATGCCCTGCCAGAGTTCGAGGCGCTCGATCCAGAGGCGATATCCGCCCCAATGCGGCGGTCGCGGGATGGAGTGGTCTCCCTTGCCCAGGAGGGCGGCGGGCGGCACACCGAATCGGGTGATGGCCGCCTCGACATTGCGGAGCATGTCGGCGCGCGAGGCGAGGGGCTCGCTCTGTTGGCTTGCCCATGCGCCGACGCGGCTGAGCAGCGGGCGTGAGGCGAAGTAGGCGTCGCTGACGTCGTCGGGCGCGTGCTCGACCGGGCCTTCGAGTCGCGCCTGCCGGTCGAGCGTGTCCCAGTGGAAGACGGCCGCGGCGCGATGCGTGGACTCGAGTTCTCGGCCCTTGCGGCTGGCGCGATTGGTGTAGAACGTCACGAACGCGCGATCGTCGATGTCCTTGCAGAGCACGATTCGCACGGAGGGTCGGGCGCGGTCGTCGCAGGTGGCCAGGGCCATGGCGTTGGGGTTGGGGGTGGCGTTCTGCGCGTGGGCCTGGGCGTACCAGGCGCGGAAGATCGGGAGCGGATCGTCGGGGAGGGGTTCTGGCAGCGCGGCCTCGAGATCGAAGGATTCGAATGCGCCGGGGGACTGCATGGCAGACCATAGTCGCGAATGATGCGAGGACCGGCGGCGGTCGGAGAACAAGCCGCGGGGAAGCTGTCGTCAGGCTGTCGAGCACGCCCGGAGCCGCCAGGGATCGGCGAGGATGGACCCATGGAACGAGAGCAGGGCAACGGACGCCAGCGTCGGGAAGGGCGAGTTCTTCCGGACGCGGACAAGCTGAATCGGCTGTTCGACCGCCTGCCGCCGCACGCGGCCGAGGCGGAGATGGCCCTGCTGGGGTGCATGATCCTGGGTCCGGAGGTGATTCCGGACGTGATGGCGGTCATCAAGGGCCCGCAGTCGTTCTTCTCGACGGCCAACGGCGTGGTGTACGAGGCGCTGGTGCGTCTGTTCGATCAGCATCGGGCCGGCGACCTGGTGTCGCTGGTGGACGCCCTTCGGGGGCACGTGGCGCTCGAGCCGCTGGGGGGCGAGGAGTACCTGGTGCGTCTGGCCGAGGCGGTGCCGAGCCCGGTGAGCGCGCCGCACTACGCGCGGATCGTGGCGGAGAAGGCGCGGCTTCGCGGGCTGATCGACGCGGCGGGGTCGATCCTGCACGAGGCGTACCACGCCGGGGACGTGGGCGGCGAGGGGGTGCGGGAGGTCCTGGATCGCGCGGAGATGATGGTCTTTGACGTGTGCCAGGAGGACCAGACGAACTCGGCGCAGCCGCTGAGCGAGTTGCTGCACCAGGAGTACGAGCGGATCGAGGCGCAGGAGGGCAAGGGGATCACTGGGCTGCGCACCGGCTTTGCGGACCTGGACGAGTTGCTGCACGGGCTGCACCCGGGCGAGATGGTGGTGATCGCGGCGAGGCCCTCGATGGGCAAGACGGCGCTGGCGCTCAATCTGGCGGAGCAGATCGCGCTGGGTGGGCGGACGCCGTGGGACTCTCAGGCGGGCGGCGGGCCCGTGCCGGTGGCGTTCTTCAGCCTGGAGATGAGCCGCAGCGCGGTCACGCTTCGTCTGCTGAGCGCGCACTCGGGCGTCTCGGCGAGCCGCTTCCGCGAGGGACGGCGGATTCCGCCCGAGGACCTGACGCGCCTGGAGCACGCGTGCTCGGCGCTGTCGCGCGCGCCGATCTTCATCGACGACTCGCCGGGTCTGACGGTGATGCAGCTTCGGGCGAGGGCGAGGCGGCTGGCGGCGCAGCACGGCATCCGGGCGATCATGGTGGACTACCTGCAGTTGCTCAGCGCGCCGGGGGCCTCGCGCGACAGCCGGCAGGTGGAGGTGAGCGAGATCAGCCGGCAGATCAAGGCGCTGGCGCGTCAGCTGGGCGTGCCGGTGATCTGCCTGAGCCAGCTGAACCGCGCCAGCGAGCAGCGCGAGGGGAACCGGCCCCGGATGAGCGACCTGCGCGAGTCGGGGGCGATCGAGCAGGACGCGGACGTGGTGATGCTGCTGCATCGCGAGGAGTACTACCACCTGTCCACGCCGAAGTGGGCGGAGGAGAATCCGGACAAGGTGGGGCAGGCGGAGCTGATCATCGCCAAGCAGCGCAACGGACCGACGGGGGTGGTGACGCTGACGTGGAGCCACCAGACCACGCGGTTCAAGTCGCACACGCCGGTGGACCCGTACGCGCACGCGCACCAGCCCGCGCCGGGCGTGGAGCCGAAGCCTGCGGGCGCGTTCCGCCGTGGCGTGGCGACAGGCCCCGCGGCGGACCATCGAGATGGGGGCGGGCCGGATCGGTACGTGGACGAGGACGACACGGGCGGGGCGCCGTTCTAGCGAGAAACGGAGGAGTGGCGGAGGGGCCCACACGGGGCCCTGCGCGGGCGACGTGGGACGGTTCTTCGCCGGTCTCTTGCCTATGATTTGGGCGTTCAAAGCGGGCCGGCGGGAGGCCCCGGAGGGCCCGTGTTTTGCGGGCTTTGCGAGGGGATCGGCCCCCCACTGGAATCGGCCGGAATCGGGCTCGTCCGATCGCCTAGGGACGGGCTCGTTGCGACGATGGACCGCCATGCCCGACGAGCTGATTGCCGAGGCCGAGCAGGACGACACCGCCGATGCGCGTGGGCGCGGGAAGGCCGACGCCACGGGCGCCAACGGGGCGTACACGGCGGACTCGATCAAGGTGCTCGAGGGCCTGGAGGCCGTGCGCAAGCGGCCGGGGATGTACATCGGCGGGACGGGGCTGAACGCGCTGCACCACCTGGTGTACGAGGTGGTAGACAACTCGATCGACGAGGCGATGGCGGGGCACGCGTCGTTCGTGTCGGTGTCGATCCAGGCGGACGGGTCGGTGCGGGTGGTGGACGACGGGCGGGGCATCCCGACCGAGCCGATCTCGCACGAGAATCCCGCGCTCAACGGCAAGTCGGCGGTCGAGGTCGTGATGACGGTGCTGCACGCCGGCGGGAAGTTCGGCCAGGAGGGCAGCGCGTACAAGGTGTCGGGCGGGCTGCACGGGGTGGGCGTGTCGTGCGTGAATGCGCTGTCGGAGCACCTCGAGTGCGAGGTGTACCGCGAGGGGCGGGTCCACCGGATCGAGTTCGAGCGCGGGCGGGTGGTCGAGCCGCTGACCGACGTGGGGCCGTTGCCGGCGGGCGCAGCGCGCCAGACGGGCACGCGGGTGACGTTCCGGCCGGACCCGGAGATCTTCCCGGACACGACGTTCCAGTTCTCGGTGCTGGCCAACCGCCTGCGGGAGCTGGCGTTCCTGAACCCCGGGCTGTCGATCCGCCTGAGCGATGAGCGGGTGGGGCCCGACGGCAAGCCCCGGCACGAGACGTTCTGCGCGCAGGACGGCCTGGCCGAGTACGTGCGGTTCCTGATGGGCGCCAAGTCGGCGGTGAGCGGCCCGGTGCACATCCGCACGTCGGATGAGGAGCGCGGCTTCGTGTGCGAGGTCGCGATGCAGTACCACGACGGGTACAACGAGTCGCTGCTGACCTTTGCGAACAACATCAACAACGTGGACGGCGGGACGCACGGGGCGGGATTCAAGGTGGCGCTGACGCGGACGCTCAACGCGTATGCGCGCAAGGCCGGGATCATCAAGGAGAAGGACCCGGTCCCCACGGGCGAGGACCTGCGCGAGGGGCTGATCGCGATCGTCAGCGTGAAGCTGCCGTCGCCGACATTCAACAACCAGCCGAAGGAGAAGCTGCTCAACCCGGAGATCGAGACGTTCGTGAGCCAGGCGGTGGGCGATGCGCTGGGCGCGTGGCTGGAGGAGCATCCGACCGACGCCAAGCGGCTGTGCCTGAAGGGGATCACGGCGGCGCAGGCGCGCGAGGCGGCGAGGAAGGCGCGCGAGCTGACGCGGCGCAAGAGCGCGCTGGACTCGGGCTCGATGCCGCACAAGCTGCGGGACTGCAAGACCAAGGACGTGGAGCGGAGCGAGCTGTTCATCGTCGAGGGCGATTCGGCCGGCGGGAGCGCGACGCAGGGACGGGACGTGGACACGCAGGCGATCCTGCCGCTGAAGGGCAAGATCCTCAACGTGGAGAAGGCGCGGCTGGACAAGATCCTGTCGTTCGAGGAGATCCGGACGCTGATCGGCGCGTTGCGGTGCGGGATCGGGGCGGACTTCGACGTGTCGCGCCTGCGGTACGGCAAGGTCGTGATCATGACCGACGCGGACGTGGACGGGAGCCACATCCGGACGCTGCTGCTGACGTTCTTCTTCCGGCAGATGCCCGAGCTGGTCCGTCAGGGGTACGTGTACATCGCGCAGCCGCCGCTGTACCAGGTGTCCAAGGGCAAGTCGTCGCGGTACGTGATCGACGATCACGCGCTGGACGAGGCGCTGAGCGAGATCGGGCTGGAGCACTCGCGCCTGATCGTGCGTGACCTCTCGGGGCTGGACGAGCGGGGCGGCGAGGCGCCGACCGTGGCGACGCTCGAGGGAACGGATCTGCGCCGGCTGGTGCGGGCGCTGCGGCGGCTGGCGGAACTGGTGGTGATCGCCGAGCGCCGCGGCGTGCTGTTCACGGAGCTGGTGGCGTCCCGGTCGGATGATCCGGCGGGCCATGGCCGCCTGCCCACGCACCGCGTGACGTGGCGCGGCGGGGGCGGCGCGGGCGAGGCGTATGCGTGGAGCGAGCGCGAGGCCCACGAGCTGGTGCAGCGTGAGGGGCTGCGCCTGGCCGACGATGAGCCGGAGAATGGGGCCGGCGCGGAGGGGGACGCGAGCGCGTCGGTCGCGACGATCCGCGAGCTTCACGAGAACCGGGAGCTGGAGCGGGTGATCGGTGATCTGGCGGCGCTGGGCGTGCCGATCGACGACTTCGGCCTGACGCGGCGCGAGTCGGTAACGGGCGCGCCGATGCCGACGCGATACGCCTGGGTGACCGAGGCCAAGGGGAGCGCCCGGCGCGCCGAGGGCGACGAGGCCGACGGCGCGGCGGAGTCGCTGCGCACGGTCGAGGTGGCCAACGTGCCGGGAATCCTGCCGGGGCTGCACGAGATCGGGCGGCGGGGGCTGGAGATCAAGCGGTTCAAGGGATTGGGCGAGATGGACGCCGAGCAGTTGTGGGACACCACGATGGACCCCTCGCGGCGCACGCTGATGCGCGTGACGTGCGAACTGGGCCAGGAGGCGGAGTTTCTCTTCACCACGCTGATGGGTGAGGAGGTCGAGCCGCGGCGGCGCTTCATCGAGGAGCACGCGCTGGAGGTCCGCACGCTGGACGTGTGAGGCGTCCGGATAAGCGAGGGGCGCGTGCCGTTCGTGCCGGGCGGAGTGTCGAGGCCTAGCCCAATTGGGGGAACGCTGTCGGGTGAGTGGCGACCCGAGCGGCGGCGCGGCCGATGTCGACCGGCGTGGCGGACCCTCATGGTCCGCGCGCCGGAGGCGGGGCATGGCGGACGCGAACAAGGCGGGGCGGGCCAACTCGATCGGGGTGAGCGGCCGAGCGCTCGAGCGGCTGCTGGAGGACCTCAACGCCGGTGGGGACGGCATGGGCTCGGCGCGCGAGTTCGTGCGCTGGGGCCTGGCGGTGCAGACGGTGCACATGAAGTTCCGCCAGCCCGGCGGCGCGGACTCGATCGTCCGGGTGGCGTCGCGCAACCTGTCTCGCGGCGGGATGGCCGTGCTGCACAACGCGTATCTGCACCCGGGCTCGCCGTGCGCCGTGGTGCTGACGCACCTGCGCGATGGGCCGACGCTGATCGAGGGCTATGTGGTGCGGTGCCAGCACCGGCGGGGAATGGTGCACGAGGTGGGGATCAAGTTCAACCGGCCGATTTCGGTGCGAGACTACGTGCCGCTGGACTCGTTCTCGAACTGCTTCAGCCTCGAGCGGGTGGACCCGCAGGATCTCGAGGGCTGCGTGGTGCACGTGGAGGACAGCGAGCTCGATGCGCGGCTGATGAAGCACTTCCTGCGGGACACGCGCCTGAGGATCCGGCAGGCTTCGACGGTGGAGGAAGGGCTGGCGCTGGCGAGCGAGGGGTGCGACCTGATCCTGACGGATCTTCACCTGGGTGAGGAGGACGGGGCGGCGCTTGTGGAGGCGATCCGGGGGCGGGGCGAGGGCACGCCGGTGATCATGATCACCTGTGATACGAGCCCGGCGACACGGGAGAAGATCGAATCGATTCGGGCCAATGCGTTCCTGGCCAAGCCGATGACACAGGAATTGCTGCTGCGGGCGCTGGGGGAGTTCCTGATCGCGAACACGGCGAGCCCGCACCTGCGGTGCTCGCTGCCGATGGGGGACCCGGCCCTGAGCCTTGTGCCGCGGTTCGTGGAGGACGTGCGGGCGCAGGCGAAGAAGCTGGAGCAGGCGGCCGAGCGGGAGGACTGCGAGCGTTGCCGGGCGGTGTGCCTGCAGATCTATGGATCGGCTCCGAGCCTTGGATTCGCGGAGCTTGGACGCCTGGCCAAGGGCGCGGCGGATTCGCTGGCGAGGAGCATGAGTGTGCCGGAGTCGATCGGGGAGATCCGGACGCTGATCGCGAGTTGCCAGCGGGTCCGGATGGCCGAGAGCGCGTGAGCACGGCAGGCGCGATGGCGATCCGATAACCAACGGACCAGACGGCGCAGGCGGCGCTTCCCACGTGGCGGTGCGGCGGGCTTGGCGCGCGCCTCGCCAGCCGGGGCTGGGCACTGCCGAGTCGGAGTCTTGACTCGCGCGGCGCGAGTGGGGGGCGTGGCCATGGCAGAGCCAGCCGGGAAGGGCCGATCGAACACGCTGGGCTTGAGCGGCAAGGCGCTGGAGCGGCTGCTGGGCGACCTGGACGGCGGGTGCGAGGCGTCGGACACCGGCCGGCAGTTCGTGCGGTGGTCGTTCCGCAACGAGACGATCCACGCGAAGTTCCGTCAGCCCGGCGGGGCGGAGATGGTGGTGCGGGTGGCCTGCCGCAACATCTCCAAGGGCGGCATGGCTGTGTTGCACAGCGCGTATCTGCATCCGGGATCGGCCTGCGCGGTCGTTCTGCCGCACCTGATCGACGGGCCGACGGTCGTGTCCGGCGTGGTGGTGCGTTGCCAGCACCGACGCGGGGTGGTGCACGAGATCGGGATCAAGTTCAATCGCCCGATCGAGGTGCGAGACTTCATTTCGGCGGACCCGTTTTCTGATTCATTCAATCTGGAGCGTGTGGACCCGCAGTCGCTGGAGGGGTGCGTGCTGCTGGTGGAGGACTCGGACCTGGACGCGGGGCTTCTGATGCACTACATGCGCGAGACGCGCCTGCGGATCCGCCGGGCGGTGAGCGCGGAGGAGGGGCTGGCGCTGGCGAGCGAGGGCTGCGACCTCGTGCTGCTGGGCGCGGGACTGGCGGAGCAGGAGGGTGCGGAGCTGGTGGCCACGCTGCGGGATCGGGAGCACGCGTCGACCGTGATCGCGATCGCGTCCGACGGGAGCGAGACGACGCGGGCGCGGGTGAGCGGCGTGCAGGCGAACGTCTATCTCACCAAGCCGGTTTCGCAGGAGACGCTGATGCGAGCGTTGGGCGAGTTCCTGATCGCTTCGGGGCCGGCGCGCGTGGCGCCTCCCCCCTCGCCCGACCACGGCGCCCAGATGCTGCGGCGATTCGCTTCTGACGCCGGGAAGCACGCCAAGCGTCTGGAGGACTGCGTCGAGTGCGACGATAAGAACGAGTGCAGAGAGATCTGCATGCAGCTGTTTGATATCGCCAAGAGCACGGGATTCGAACGGCTGAGCCGCATGGCGTTCACCGCGGCCGAGGCGCTGACGGCCAGTTCGAGCGTGTCGGAGGCCCTGACGGAGGTTCGAGCGGTGATCGAGAACTGCCGGCGGGTGCAGGCCGCCTGAGGCTGGGAGCGGGAGCCGAAGAAAATGAGGGCGCCCGTCCGAGGACGAGCGCCCGCGATCTGTTGCGGCATGACCGGGGATTGTGCCCGGCTACTTGTCGGCCTCGCTGCCGACGATCTCAACGGCCGTGCCGGCGGTGGTGGTCGCCGGGAAGATCAGCTCGATCGTGATCGTCTGGCCGTTGCCGTCGAACTCGACGATCGGGAACGAGTCGAGCAGGACGTCCTCGGAGAGCACGGCGCCGTCGGCGGCGATCGCTCTCATGTCGATGTCGAGGCCGTCGACGCTGTCGGCGGTGATCTTGTAGCGAAGGTCGGCCAGGGAGTCGATGGTCCAGGTCACGGAGTGTTCACCGTCCTGGTCGGCGTTCCACGTGGCCTCCCAGAACGTGCGCCAGGCATCGTCGAAGCCGGGGGGGTCGGACATGCCCGAGCCGGCGCCCGATGAGGAGGCTTCGAGGTTGACGATCGCGCCCGCGGCGGTTGCGGCGGGCATGATCAGTTCGAGCGTGACCTCGCCCGACACGCCGCTGGCCGTCACGACGGGGAACCAGTCCAGCAGCACATCCGAGTCGATCTCGGCGCCGTTCTGGGTGAGCTTGAGATCGATGTCGAGCTGCTCGTTGGAGGTGGCGCTGAAGGTGTAGGACTGGCCGGGATCGAGCTGGAAGGTCCATGTGTGGCGCTGCTCGCCGCCAAAGTCGGTGGTGAGCGTCTCGCTCCAGAACTGGTCCTGGCCCTCGGGACCGGGCGTGGCGGAGGCCAGGGAGGCGTCGTAGCGAACGATCCGCACGGCGACCGGCGTCGGGCCAAGGAGGCTCTGGGCGGCGCGGATGTTGAAGAACGCCTCGGTTCGCTCGGCCCTGGGGTCGACCCAGACCACGGGGAACTGGTCCATGGCGAAGTCGCTGCCGAGCACCGAATCGTCCGAGAGCGCGACGGTGGAGTCGATGTCGGTGCCGTCGTGCGCGACGGCGAGGAAGCCGTAGCGATACCCGGGCTCGAGGACGACACGGACGCGGCGCTCGTCCTCCTGCTGGGTGAGCGTGTCCTGGCGCTGGGTGACCATCTCGATCGACGAGACCGGCAGATTGTTCGCCTCGGCGTGCAGCTCGATGTTGCCGTCGATGATCTGATCGGGCTTGATGAAGAGGTCGTACGCGCGGGTCGTCCACTCGCGATTGCGCTGGGCCTGGCGCTCGATGTAGGAGCCGTCGAGCAGTTCGAGCGCGAGATCGACGCGCTGGGCGTAGGTGAAGCCGAAGCTCACCCGGGCCTCTCCCTGGTTGATCAGGAGGTGCTCGCCGGCGCTGAGCAGCCCGATCACGTGGCCGCGGGCGTCGAGGACGGGGCTGCCGCTGGCGCCGCCGGTCGTGGGCCCGGAGAAATGGATCAGGTGGGCCTTTGGCCACTCGGTTCGCATGAAGAAATAGTCGGTCTTGGCGGTGACGTTGCCGACGACGGCGTGGAGGGTGGCGAAGCCCGAGAGGTTCTCCATCGGGTAGCCGAGGTACATGATGTCGTCGCCGAGCTTGGGCTCATCGCCGGGATCGCTGACGTTGGCGCAGCGCAGGGGCTGGCCGGCGTCGCCGGCAACGACGTCGAGGATGGCGACGTCCGCCACGCCGATGACGTTGAAGTTCTTGAGCTGGGCGATCGAGCCGACCAGCATGCGCTGGAGTCGGGAGTTCCAGGCGTTGTACGCGGGGTGGATCAGGGCGTCGCCGATGACCACCTCGTTGCGGTCGAGCAGGCCTCGTCGGGCGACGATGCGCCCCGTTTCGCCCTTGTAGTCGATCAACGCCTCGGCGACGTGGGCGTTGGTCGCGAGCTTGTTGGGCGCGATGGTCCACGCCGTGCCCACCTCTTCGAACGAGCCGTCTTCGAACGCCACGCCGACAAGGAAGACCGAGTCGATCGCGTCCTCGGCGACCTGCTGGAGTTGGGCGGATGCCGGCGCGCCCAGCCAGAGCAGCGCGGCCCCCCCGGCGACCACTCGTCGCCACGTGCTGGTGAGACAGAACGTCATTTCTTCGCTCCTTGGATTCGATGCCGGCGTCGTCGCCGGACGTGTCAGCCCTGTCTATGGGAATGAGGTCTATCGACCGAACGTCCGGCGCGTCCGGAGAGGCGGCCGTGACGGCGGCGTGACATTCGGCCGATTCCTATCCGAATACGAACATAGGCGAGCAGACGTGGGAAGGGACGTGGTCTTTCACGCCGGGGAGAAACGCGGGTCGATCACGCAACCAAGTGCGCGCATCGGGCGTTAGGTCTGGGCCGGGGGGGCGTGGTTGGACGCGGGCCGGGCCGGGGCGCGGACGCTACCGTCGCGGGCACGAGGAGGCGGATCGGGTGGAATACGCAAGAGACAATGTGCGCTGGAGGCTCGGGCTGGGCGCGGCCGGGTTGGCGCTGTCCGCCTGGACCACCGGGGCCGCGGGCCAGGGTGATCGGAGGCTGGGCGACCAGGACGGAGGCACGCGGATCGACCAGGATGGGGGCGGCCTGATCGTGCCGCGTCCCCAGCCAGAGGAAGAGCCGCAGCGCCCGCCGGCACGCGGCGGCGCGCTGGCCCAGCCGGGTGATCTCATCACGTTTTCGGCCTTTTCCGAGGGGATGGACCTGGTCGAGCTGGTGGACTTCGTGGCCAGCACGCTGGGGCTGCAGGTGACGATCGACTCGTCGCTCAGCGGCGAGGTGATGTTCAACGCCGAGTTCTCCGTCACGCGCGAGGAGCTGCTGCCGCTGCTGAACTCGATCCTGTCGCAGCACGGATTCACGATCACCCGAGAGTCTTCGGGCTGGTACCTGGTGGTGCCCAGCAGCGCGATCACGCCTTCGGTCGTGGGTGAGCTGGCGACGACGCGGTTCATCCGCACGCCCAACCTGCGCCCCAGCGCGCTCAAGACGCACATCGAGCCGCAGTTCGGCATCGCGTCGGGGAACCAGTCGAACGACCTGCGGTTGTCGTACCTTGACGACCTGGGCCTGATCATCGTGACGGCGACGCCGGCGCGGATGGACGCCGTCGCATCGCTGATCGAGCGGCTCGTGCAGGAGCGCAGCGCGCTCTCGTGGGTCCGCTTCGACCTTGATCATCTCGCGGCGAGCGTGGCGCTGGAGGAGGTCTCTCGCCTGATCCGCGGCCAGGCCTCGGCGCAGCCGGGCCAGCCGCAGCAGAACCCGGGGCTCGAGCAGGCGACGGAGGTGACGAACCTGGCGGATCGGCTGCGGGCGGACCCGCAGGGCAACGCGCTGATCTTCCACGGGCGCGAGGACGAGGTGGCGCTGGTGGGCGACTACCTCGCGGTCATCGATCGTCCCTCGACGCTGCCGCCCAAGCGCTACTTCACGGGCTCGGCCACCCGGGACATCGCGGAGTTCGCCCAGCAGAAGGGGCTCGGGTCGGTCACGACCTTCGGCGCGTCGCTGGGCCAGGGCGAGCAGGCGAACCTGAATCGGGGAATCCGGCAGGCGCCCAACGATCCGACTCTGCTTTCGCAGGCGCAGTCGTCGCGCGGCGGGCCGCAGATGGTGATCGATGAGTTCCGGGGCTTCATCATCTATTACGGCACGCCGAGCCAGCACGAGGAGATGGCGCGGCTCGTCGATCTGTTCGATGCGCCCTCCGAGGAGATCGTCGTCAAGGTCTACCGCGTGCGGTATGCCGCGGCGAGCCGGCTGGCCGACCTGCTGATGGCGCTGATCCAGGAGCGTTCGCTCTCGAGCGGGGACGAGGGCTCGCTGCTGCCGCAGAATCAGCCGGGGTCGCCGGGCAGCCCGGGCTCGCAGAATCGCACGCCGACGAACTTCCAGCGCCCCGACACGCAGGGTGGCGAGGACGCCGTGTTCAGCGGCGATTCTTCGATGATCTTCGTCTCGGCGGATGAGGACACGAACCAGCTGATCGTCAAGGCCCCGGTCAAGCAGCAGGTCGAGATCGTGAAGCTGCTCGACCGCCTGGACGTGCGCCGGCCGCAGGTGTATCTGGACATCAAGATCGTCGCGATCTCCAACTCGGACGTGTATCGCCTGGCCGTCGAGACGCAGTTGATCAACGCGATGGGCACCGGCGGGCTGGGCCAGACCAACTTTGGACTCACGAGCCCGGCCGCGAGCGGATCGATCCTCGATCCCCGCCTGGTCGGGGCGGCGCTGCCGGGGCTGACCACGGCCGTGATCCTGTCGGACTACGTGCCGTTCGTGCTGACGGCGATCCAGACGGACACCGACGGACGGATCCTTTCCAATCCCGTGCTGCTCGTGGATGACAACCAGGAGGCCAATCTGCGCAACGTTCGCGACGAGCCGTTCCAGACCAGCACCATCAGCGGCGGGGGGAACCAGACGTTCTCGGTTGAGACGCTGAGCGCCGGCACGACGGTCCGGGTGACGCCACGGGCCAACGCGGGCGGCTCGATCAGCCTCGACTACGAGATCACGTTCCAGAACTTTGCGGGCCAGGGGACGGCGAACCTGCCCCCGCCGCGAGAGGACCGGGCGGTGAGCGCCGAGTCCGTCACGCTGCCGGCGGATTCCACGATCGTGGTGGGCGGGATCACGATCACCGACATCCGCAACACAGTGGTGAAGGTGCCGATCATCGGCAACCTGCCGATCTTCGGGCACCTGTTCCGCGACACGAACAAGACGGCGACGGACTCGGTGCTGTACTTCTTCATCACGCCCCGGATGCTCAAGGACGCCAACTTCCAGGGCCACCGCCTCATCACCGAGGGTCCGGCGAAGATCGTGGACCTCGATCCCGATGCGCCGCCGCTGCGGGCGTCGTTCATTCCGATCCTCGAGGCCGGGGGCCCACCGGCGATCTCGATCGATGGGCCGGTTCCGGATGAAGTCGGCGGGGCGGGCGGCGGCTGAGCGATGGCGAGAGCGCGACGACACGGCCGACGCGGAGAGCCCGAGGGGACGGCGGCGATCGCTCGCGCTGCGATCTCGCCCGAGCAGGATGCCCGGCTGGCGCGGCTGTTCGGCGAGCTGGAGCTGAGCGGCGAGCAACTGCGCCAATTCCGCGAGGCGCCGGCCTCCGACACCGAGCCGTGGGAAGTGCTGCTGCAGGTGCTCGCGATCGACGAGCACGAGGCGCTCGAGCGGCTGTCTAAGCGAACGGGGCTGCCGTTCGTGGCCGATCCCATGCCCGAGTCTTCGGCGAGCCGCTTCTACGAGGTGATCCCTCCCGACGCGGCCCGCCAGCACCTGGTCGGGGGCATTTCGAGCGATGGGCACGTGATGACGGTTGCGACCGGGCGGCCGCTGATGCCCGCCGTGTTCACGCTGCTCGAGACGCGGCTGGACATGCCGGTGGAACTGGTGCTCTCGCCGCGCGCGGGCGTGGCCAATTTGATCAATCGGGGCTACGAGCAGCGCGGCGACCTGGTGACCGAGATCATCGAGGAGATGCCGCTGGACGAGTCCGCGATCGAGCGGGCGGCGGGCTCGGTGGGCGCGGGCAACGACCTGCTTGCGCTGGCGCGGCAGACGCCGGTCATCCGGCTGGTGAACATGATCCTGTTCGAGGCGCTGCGCCGACGCGCCAGTGATATTCACATCCATCCCGAGGAGAGCAAGCTCGTCATCCGCTTCCGCATCGACGGGATGCTGCACGACTCGTTCAGTCCTCCACTGTCGCTCGCGCCGGCGATCAGCAGCCGGTTGAAAGTGATGACGGAGCTGGACATCGCCAATCGGCACTCTCCGCAGGACGGCCAGACCAACGTGCGCATCGGGCAGAAGAAGGTGGACATCCGCCTGTCTGTCATCCCGTCGATCCACGGCGAGCGGATCGTGCTGCGGCTGCTCGATCAGTCCTCGACGCAATTGGACCTCGACGCGATCGGCATGAGCAAGCCGATGCAGGCGCAGCTGCTGGACCTGATCGATCGGCCCAACGGCATGGTGCTGGTGACGGGGCCGACGGGCTCGGGCAAGACGACGTCGCTCTACGCCTGCCTGGGGCGGGTGGACCGGGCGAGCCGCAATGTCATGACGATCGAGGACCCCGTCGAGTACAGACTCTCGGGCATCAGCCAGATGCAGGTCAACGCCAAGCGCGGCGTGACGTTCGCGACGGGACTGCGGGCGCTGCTGCGTCAGGACCCGGACGTCATTCTGGTCGGAGAGATCCGCGATCGCGAGACGGGCGAACTGGCGGTGCAGGCATCGCTGACCGGTCACCTCGTGCTGGCGACGCTGCACACCAACGACGCGCCCAGCGCGATCCCGCGCCTGGTGGACATCGGGCTCGAGCCGTATCTCGTGACCAGCTCGCTGCTGGGTGTGCTCGCCCAGCGGCTGGTCCGCCGGATCTGCCAGACCTGTGCCGGAAAGGGGACGCGGGACGGCTCACGCTGTGCGACGTGTTTCGGCACGGGGTATCGGGGAAGGCTGGCGGTGTACGAGTTGATGACCGTGACCGATCAGATCCGCCGCCTCACCGCGCAGCGCGCCGACGCCGTGACACTGCGCGACGCGGCGGAGGACGCGGGGTTCAAGACCATGCGCGAGGACGCCGCGGCGAAACTGGCTCAGGGCGTGACCGACGAGGCCGAGGTGTACCGGGTGCTGCACTAGCGTGGCCGCCGGCGCGGGGCCGTGCGATCGGGGGCGGGACGTGGGATTCGAGCCGCGGGCGGTGACCCTGCAGGGCGCTTCGGTGCGTCTGGAGCCGCTGGCGCTCGGGCACGCGCCCGATCTGCTATCGGCGGCGGACGAGGACGCGTTTCGGTACGCGACGCAACGGCCGGAATCCTGGACGCTCGGCGCGTTCGAGCGGCTCGTGTGCCGGGCCCTGGAGGGGCCGGACCGGATCGCGTTCGCCGTGGTTGACCTCGCTTCGGGGCGGGCGATCGGCTCGACGAGCTATCTGAACGTGCGAGCCGCGCATCGCGGACTGGAGATCGGCTCGACGTGGATCGGGCCGGCGTGGCGGGGCACGCGGGCCAATCCGGAGATGAAGCTGCTGCTGCTGGATCACGCGTTCGAGTCCCTCGGCGCGTGGCGCGTCGAGCTTCGGGCGGATGCGCGAAACGAGCGCAGCCGCCGGGCGATCCTCGGGCTGGGGGCGACGTTCGAGGGAATCCTGCGCCGGCACATGCTGCTGCCGGACGGGCACGTGCGCGACACGGCGCTATTCAGCGTGCTGGACGGAGAGTGGCCGGCCGTGCGCGCGCGGTTGCTCGCGCGCCTTGAATCTGTCGCGTGAGCACCCAAGCCGGCGCGCTCCAGCGGGTGATTCCCAACGTCCTGACGGCCGCGCGGTTGCCGCTCGCGCTGACGTTCTTGCTTGTGCGCACGCCAGAAGCGCGGGTGGCGGTGATCGTCGCAGCGGGACTGACCGACGCCGCGGACGGGCTGCTCGCGCGTCGATGGGGCACGACGAGCAGGGCCGGCGCTGTGCTCGACGGGATTGCGGACAAGGCCTTCACGCTGACGGTGCTGATCACCCTGGTCGCAGAGGCGCGGCTGCAGGTGTGGGCGCCGGGCATGATCGTGCTTCGAGACGTGGTCGTAATGGGCATCGCGACGATCGCGATCGCGAGGCGCGCCTGGTGGGCCTTTGGCATGATGTCGGCCCGGTTCCTGGGCAAGCTGGCGACGCTATGGATCTTCCCGATGCTGATCGTGGGTGTCTGGCTGCCAGAGATTCCCTTGGTCCTATCGCTGGGCGCGGGCGTGACCTGCGTGCTCGCCGCGGTGGAATATGCGCTGATCGCCCGCCGGGCCCTGCGAGCGGGGCCCGCGATGCGGCGCCACCCGCCGCCGGAGAACTCGTGAGATTGCGGGAATTCCGGCGCCGGGCTCGCCGTTCTTCGCTGTAGACTCCTCGCAGGGTCGTTTCGCGCGCACGAACTCCACGGGAGACCACGCCATGACGTCACGTCGGATCGCCGCATTGATCGCATCCCTCGCCATCGCCTCGCCGGGGCTTGCCCAGGTCGATCGCGCGGCCGAGGCGCCCGAGATTCCCGCCGAGTGGCTGGATCAGAGCTCCGGCCAGGTTCGCGAGGTTCAGGACGAGGCGCGCGCCCGTATTCAGGGCAAGGCGCCCCCGACCCTCGAGACACTCAGCGGATGGATGCAGACCGAGGCTCGCTCGTGGGAAGACCTTCGAGGCAAGGTCGTGCTCCTTGACGTGTGGGCCACGTGGTGCGGGCCGTGCGTCGCCGGCATTCCGCATCTCCGCGAGATGCAGGACCGATACAGCAAGGAGGGCCTGGTGATCCTGGGTGTTCACTCCTCGCGCGGCTACGAGAAGATGGAAGCGTTCGTCGCCAAGGAAGAGCTCCCATGGGCCTTCGCCGCGGACGCCGATCGCGCCTTCTCGACCGAGCTGGGCATCAGGTACATCCCGTCGTACTTCCTGATCGATCGCGCGGGCACGCTGCGCGTCGCGTACGCGAATCGCGAGCGGCTGGACGAGATCGTCGAAGCGCTGCTGGACGAGCCGGCCCCCGCGACGCTCGCCTCGTGGCCCGAGCCCGTGCAAAAGAAGCTGTACGCGTCGGATGTCCGGGGACAGCCCGCGCCGGCGTTCGAGGTTGAGCAATGGCTCACCCCGCAGCCGAGCACCGAGGGCAAGGTCATGCTCATCGACTTCTGGGCGACCTGGTGCCCGCCATGCCGGGCGCTCATCCCCGAACTCAACGAGCTCCAGGAGCGCTTCCACGAGGATCTGGTCGTCATCGGCGTGTCGGACGAGCCCGTCGAGACCGTTCGCGGCTTCCTCAAGGACAAGGAGATCAAGTACTCGCACGCGATCGACACCAAGAAGCGCATGAACACCGCCGTCGGCGTGCAGGGCATCCCGCACGTGCTCATCGTCAGCACCGACGGCGTGGTTCGCTGGCAGGGCTTCCCGGGCAGCCCCGAGGAGCCGCTCACCCCGGCGATCATCGAGCAGATCATCAACGCCGACCCTGGCGTCGCGGCCCGTCGCGCGACGCACGCGTCCGCCGCGGGCGGCTGAGCCGGGAACAAGAGTCCTGATCCACGGAACAGGGGCGGGTTCGCGGGGGCCCGCCCCTTTCTCTTCGCGCGGGATTCATGGTTATCGGACCATTTTGCCGAGCGGCCACGCTCTTTGGCGAGGACGGCGACGCCGAGTCCGGTCGGCGTTATCCGAGTTTGGTGGGCACCGCCGCGAGCTTGGGGTATGTCTTGCGTAGGCCGCCAGCGCGGCGGGCCGCGCGTCCGCACTCTCGGGCGCGTGGGGGTCACTTGGACATCGAGAGAGGAGCACAGGATGCATCATCGAGCGTTGAGCTTCGTCGCGGTCGCCGCGTTGGCGGGGTCTGTGGCCTCGGCCCAGAATGTGCTCGCGAACGACGGCTTTGAGAGCGGTGTGCTCTCGCCGTGGTTCGCCGATTCGGGGTCGCCGTTCATCACGACCGCCGAGGCCCACTCGGGCACGTTCTCCTGCGCCGCGTTCGGGAGCGACTCGATCCGCCAGGACTTCGCGCCGATCGCGGCGTCAAGCATCACCGAGGTGTCCATCTGGGTGAAGCGCGCCAGCGGCGCATTCGACCAGTACACGTTTTACTACGACGATGGATCCGACGGCACGTTCCTGATCAACGACATCGGAGGTGGAGACGATTGGAAGCTGCACGACCTGACGGCGAATCTCGACCTGTCCAAGAACCTCAGCGGCTTCAGCATCTACGGCACGTCGGCGGGCCCCGCGTACTTCGATGATGTGACGATCACGCCCGCGCCGGCCTCGATGGCGCTTCTGGGCGTCGGCGGATTGCTGGCGGCGCGCCGTCGCCGGTAGGAACACGAGAGGAAGAGGGATCGAACGCGGAGCCGCCTCCGGGCGGCTCCGTTTCGTTGCGCAGCGCGCTCCGCTATCCTGCGTCGTTGGACGCGAGGTCCGGAGGAAGCCATGCACGATTCCAGCTCGATCGAGTCGGTGCTGCACGAGCAGCGTGTTTTCCAGCCGCCCAGCGCCAACACCGCTGGCGCGCCGCGCTGGCTGATCGGATCGATCGACGAGTATCGCGCGATGCACCGCCGATCCATCGACGACCCGGAGGGATTCTGGGGTGAGATCGCCCGTGCGTTCCACTGGTCTACGCCGTTCTCCAGGGTGGTTGACTGGAACCCGCCCGATGCCCGCTGGTTCATCGGGGGCCGGACGAATCTGTGCTTCAACTGCGTGGATCGGCAGGTGGACTCGGGCCATGGGGACGACCCGGCGCTGATCTGGGAGGGGGAGCCGATCGACGGCGAGCCCGAGATCCGCCGACTGTCCTATCGCGACCTGCAAGCGCAGACCTCGCGCCTGGCCAACGCGTTGCGGGCGATGGGCGTGGCCAAGGGCGACGTCGTCACCATCTACATGGGCATGGTGCCGGAACTGGCCGTCGCCGTGCTCGCGTGCGCGAGGATGGGCGCGGCCCATTCGGTCATCTTCGGCGGGTTCTCCGCTCAGGCCATCGTGGACCGCGTGATCGACGCCGACTCGCGCGTGATCATCACGTGCGATGGCGCGTGGCGGCGCGGGCAGGTCGTGCCGCTGAAAGACAACGTGGACGCCGCGTGCGATCAGCTCTCGAAGCAGGGTCACGCCGTCTCGCACGTCCTGGTGTGCCGCCGAATCGGCGGCGACGTCGCGTGGACCACGGGGCGCGACCACGACCTGGCGCAGGTCGCGAATGACGCGAGCCCGGACTGCCCCTGCGAGCCGATGGACTCCGAGGACCTCGCGTTCCTGCTGTACACCTCCGGCTCGACCGGCAAGCCCAAGGGCATCCGCCACACCACCGGCGGGTACATGGTCCACACGGCCCTCACGTCGCGCTATGTCTTCAACCTGATCCCCGACGCCGGGCAGGTCTTCTGGTGCACGGCCGATGTCGGCTGGATCACCGGGCACTCGTACATTATCTACGGGATCCTGCCCAGCCGCGTGCCCACCGTGATGTACGAGGGCGCTCCCAACCACCCCCAGCCCGATCGCTTCTGGGACATCGTCGCCCGCCACAGGGTCACGCAGTTCTACACCGCCCCCACCGCGATCCGCGCCTTCATGAAGTGGGGCGCCGAGCATCCGGGCCGGCACGACCTCTCGTCGCTGCAGGTGCTCGGCACCGTGGGCGAACCGATCAATCCCGAGGCGTGGATGTGGTATCACACGCACATCGGCGGCCAGCGCTGCCCGATCGTGGACACGTGGTGGCAGACCGAGACCGGCGGGCACATGATCACGCCCCTGCCGGGCGCGACGCCCACGAAGCCGGGCTCGTGCACGCTGCCGTTCTTCGGCATCGATGCCGCGATTCTCAACGAGCGTGGCCAGGAGCAGCCCCGCAACACCGGCGGCCTCCTCGCGATCCGTCGGCCGTGGCCGAGCATCCTCCGCGGCGTCCACGGCGACCGCGAACGCTTCATCCAGACGTACTTCTCACGGTTCCCGGGCTCCGACGGGAAGCCGCCCACGGTCGATTCCCCCTCGCCGTTCTACTTCACAGGCGACGGCGCGCGGCAGGACCAGGACGGCTACTTCTGGATCATGGGGCGCGTGGACGATGTCATCAACGTCTCGGGGCACCGGCTGGGCACGATGGAGGTCGAGAGCGCGCTGGTCTCGCATCCGGCGGTGGTCGAGGCGGCGGTCGTCGGCATGCCGCACGAGATCAAGGGCACCGGCGTCGCGGCGTTCTGCACGCTCGAGCCGGGGCACGCGCCCCCCGACGAGCCCGCGGCCAAGGCGCTGCGCGCGGCCCTGCGTGAGCATGTGGCCAGGGAGATCGGCGCGATCGCCAAGCCCGACTCGATCCGCTTCACCGATGCGTTGCCCAAGACCCGCTCGGGCAAGATCATGCGGCGCCTGCTGCGATCGCTCGCCGCGGGGGAGGAGAAGATCACCCAGGACACGACGACGCTGGAGGACTTCTCGGTGCTGGCGCGGCTGAAGGAGAGCGAGGAGGGATAGGCCGCGCCATAGCGACCATCCTCACCCGCATCCCAGCGCGAACAGGTCGAGGTACGCGAAGAAGTCGTCGGCGTCGCGATCGCCGTCGCCGTCGAGGTCCGCCGCGTCGTCGTCGGCCGCGAAGAGATCGAGGTACGCAAAGAAGTCGTCGCCATCCACGTCGCCGTCGAGATCGATATCACCCGGGCACGGCGAGACCTGGCGCGGGGGGATGTTCTCCGGGTGATCCAGGTCTTCCACCTGCACGAACTCGCCCAGTTGCAACGGGCGAGAGAGCGCGATCGTGGTGAGGTAGTCCGTGCCGGGCGTACCCTGCCCGAGCACCTCGAGGATCTGCGAGCCATCCTCGTTGGTAGCGCGGATCTCGATCGTGTGCCCCGGCGTCGCTCCGATCAGCACCGAGGTCTCCAGGTGGATCGGGTTGTGATCGAATCCGGGCACGAGCTGGAGCACATCGTGCAGCTCGAAGGGGACCACCTGGTCGGCCTGGCCGTCGAAGTTCTGGTCCACGATGCGGACGAGCTGCTCATCGAGGATGCCGATGTTGGTCGCGCGCCCGTCGTGGTCGGACAGGATGATGGCGTTGGGCTGGCCGGTCTCCCAGATGCCCAGGGCCGTCGCGAGCTTGGGCGCCTGCGCCTGGGTCACCAGCGGGAACGGCTGGAGCTGGAACGGCGCGCCGACGGGATCGGCCGGCAGGGGCAGCGTGACCAGCACCTGGTTGTTGAGCGTGTCGAGGATGTAGAGGCGATTGAACTGCGGGTTCGGATCGGTGTGCAGCAGGCCCGTAAAGGGATGGACGTTGGGAAGGATGATCTCGTTCAGGAGAATCGCCTGCGTCTCGTTGGTTTCGAAGAACTGAACAACCCCGGTGGTGTGATCCACGGCGTCGATTCCAAGCACGATGGCCATGTACGCGTTGTTGGGAAGCAGTGGACTCTCGAGGATCAGCACGTCCCGCGGATCGACCGGATTGCCGTTGTCCTGGCGGAGCAGCGGCACCGAGTGCGTCGCCGGGTCCTCCATCGTGCCGAAGAAGAACAGAGGCTCTCCGCTGAAGATGTCCGCCTCCCGTGGCGGATGCGCGCTGTCCGACGCGTCCTTGGCGCCGTGCGCGGGCGTCCGGCCCACCTGGCCGGCCTTCTCCATCCAGGCCTGGATCTTCTTGTTGTGCCAGTCGACGTGGACGCCCGTGGTGATGCCACAGAGGGTCAGGATGCGCTTGCCCTCGGTGTACGCCTCAACCTCGGATTCCGGCACGGGCTTGTCGCTGGACTGCAAGAGATGTCGCCACTCGTGGGCGATCGTGTACATCAGCACCTTCTGGCTGTTGTTGATGGTCCGCTGGTTGATGTGCATCACATCGCCCGCGTCGCCGCACTTGCCCGCCTCTTTGCTCCGCCAGGAGCTCGCGCCCGAACTGTGCGTGCCCGTCTCCAGGCACACCCGCTTGTTCTTGAGCATGTCCTTGACGCACTTGGCGCAATCCTCGATGTCCTTCTGGTTGTTCGCCTTGCCGAGCTGCTCCAGCGCATCGAGCGCGGCGGTCACCGTGGTCAGGTTCGCGCCCTCGATCTTGGCGCCCACGTACTTCGGAGGGGCGTTCACCCCCGCCAGCACCAGCGGCGCCGCGGCAACCACGGCCATCGCGAGAATCGTCCGTTTCATCGTTCGGCCTCCCCAGATCATGCGTTTGTACCAGAACCGGGGCACGAATCGAAGGGAGAAATCGGGAGTTGTGACGGCCGCTTGCCTAGTTCAACACCCGCTCGCAGATGGCCATCGCCCCGGGGATCGCGTCGGCGATGGCGCCCAGTCGGAGATCGATCGTGTGCTCGGGCGGAGCGATATCCCCCAGGGCCGAGCGCAGCTGCTCACGAATCGGAAAGTTATGGGAGTCGCTCCTCGCGAATTCTCGCTCGGTGAAGTCCGAGAGGATGTGGCGAATGACCCGGCGGGCGAGCACCTCGTCCCTCGCTCCCTTGACCATCGCGACCGTGTTGGGGATCAGCAGCGCGCCCGCGCTATGCCAGCGGGGCGTGGCGCCATCCTCACCTGGAGGATCGACGATCTCGTACGCCAAGCCGACCGCACGGCCCTCTCGCTGGGCCGCGAAGACATCATCGGTGTCGGCCAGCCCGACGTCAATCGTGCCCAGGGCGATCTCGCGAACCACCGCGGCGTTGCCGTCAAAGATCACCAGACCGTTGGTCTTCATGGCCGCGAGCCACGCCTCGAACTCGCTCTCGCCCCAGAGCGCCGCGAGCGCGCCCATGTGGCCGCGGGTTGTGCCGAACTGCGGACGGGCCATCCCGACCCTGCCTCGCCAGGCCTCGTCCGTGAGTTCGCGTAGCGTCGTGGGCGGCTGGGCCACCCGATCGGTGCTGTACGCAATCACGCGGGCGCGCTGCGCGAAACCGACCCACAGGTTTCCCTCGCCAACGAGCGTGTCGGGCCAGCCGCCCTCTATCAGTTCATCGGGGTCGAGTGGGAGGGGCGCCAGCACGCCTTCCCGCGCCAGACGAATCGTTCCGAAGGGCTCGCTGGACCACCACACGTCGGCCCGCGGCCGGCCTTTCTCCTGGATCAGTCGCTCGACGAGACCCGTGGTCTTGGTGATCTCGGTGTCACCGAGGTGTCTGATGTTCGTCCTGGCCCGCACCTCGATGTCGCCAAGAACCTGCTCGAGCAGCGCATCGTCCACGCTTGAGTACAGCGTGACGCGACCGGTCCGCTCGCCGTCGCTGGGACCGCGGATGGACCTGAGGATCCGGGGCGCCAGCATGATGCCGGCGATGGCGATGATCACGCCCGCGATGATCGGTCCGGTCTTCTTTGCGTCGGCCATGGCGGGAATGTACCCGATGCCCGGTCCTAGGGCTCGTCGCGGGCCTGACGCTGCAATGAGCTGAAGTAGCTCTTCACGGCCCCCTGCAGCTCTCGCGGCACCACGAGCGTGTCGATCGCCTCGCTCGCGGCCTGCTCGCCCTGTTCGACCGCCGCGGCGAATTCGGCACGGCTCTCGCCGGCGATGGTCGGCCCATCGATCATGGTGCTGGCGATGATCGGCCCGCCCTGATTGGCCGTCGGGGCCTTGACGCTCTTGGTCGTGAAGTCGAAGGGCGAATCGGCCGTGCTCGCGCCGCGTCCCTTGCCCGGACCACCGGAGCCCTGTCCGTATCGGTCGGACTCTCCCTCGCGCCACTGGCCGATCTGCGGCATGCCCTCGCAGAATCCCCCGATCTTCTGGCTGAGCTGGTCCATCTGGTCCATGGCCTCCATCATCGCCGCGTCCATCGCCTGCATCTCGAGCTGCATGGACTCGAGCTGGCTGAGCATGTCTCCGAGTTGCTCTCCGCCGGCCTGGCCCGCGGCCATCTGCTGGGCCATCTGGCTCATCTGCTGGCCCATGCCGCTGCACGACTTGCACGCCTGCATCTGCTGCATCTGATCCATGAGCTGCTGGCGCTGCTGGGGCGACATGTTCTGCAATTGCTGGAGTGCCTCCTGCATTGCCTGCGGGCTCTGCATGGCCTGATTGATCTGCTCCTGGCTCATTCCGGCGCGGGCCATCTGCTCGCGCATCTGCTTCTCGAGCTGCTCTTGGCGCTGGGCGGCCCTCTCGAGCTGCTCGGCCAGACTCTTGAGCTGCTCCTCTGCCTGCGTTCGCTGGGCCTCGGTCAGGTCGCTGTTCTCGAGCTGCTTCTGGAGCTGCTCGAGCGCCTGCCGGGCCGCTCCGAAATCGCCCTGGGCGAGCTTCTGGGCGAGCTGGTCAAGCGGGCCCGGCCCCGGGTTGGTGAGCTTGCGGAGTTCGTCTCGAAGTGACTGCAATTGCTGGGCGTCCGCATCCTGGCGTTGGGCTTCGAGTCGTTCCATCGCGCTGGTGAGCTTGCGTAGCGCTGCGCGCTGGACCTCTTCGACGCTCCTGGGCTGCTCCGGGTCGAGCGCTTCGGCCTCGGAGCGGTCGGCGCCGAGATCGACGCGGGCCTTGCGGAGCAGTTCTTCCAGACGCTTCTGCGCTTCGGACTGCTCGAGCATGGCCTGGCGGATCTCATGGGGGCTGTCCATGGTCGCGCGCTCGCGGGCCGGACCGGCCGACGGCACGAGCCACCACGCCAGAAGCATGGCGATGATCGTTCCCGGCGCGAGCGGCCAGGATGGCGGCGGCGAGATGGGGAGCGCATCGCGCATCACGACCTCGCCCGCGCGCGTCTCGGCGGTCTCAACGACGGCGCGGGACCAGGCGTCTCTGTGGGTGCGAACCACCATCGCGGTGCTGAGCGACTCGCGGAGGTCGGCCCGCTCATCGATAATCCGCGCGACGGCGAGCTTGGCGGGGCGAGTGGCCCACGCCCACGAGAGTGTCGCGATCAGCACCGCCACGCCGGCGCCTGCGAAGACCCACGCCCACGGCACGCTCAAGCGGAAGATGCGCTCAACGAGCACAATCGCGAGCGTCAACGCGGCGGCACTGACGCAGCACCGGACCAGCGCGTGGAGCGTGCGCACGACCCAGAGCCGGCGGCTCGCGCGGGCGAGGACGTCATCGATGCGACTCATGGGGCCTCCGATCGCTCAGAATCGACGCAGACACAAGTGAGAATACCGCCGAATCCGGCCATCAGTTCGCAAATTCGGATAATGTTCGCAGACGCGCCTCTTTGAACCGGTTCCTTGCCGGAGGCGGTCCGGCGGATCATCATGCCCCGCTGTGCCCACCGCTCCTGCCTCGGCCATCTCCCCGTCTCGACTGCTGAGGCCGGGCGGTGTGCTGCGCTGGTTCGATGGTCCGTGGATGAACCGGCCCTGGATGCAGGAGGCGTTTGACCTGCAGCGAAGGGACCGGCTGGGGCTCCGGGTCCATCTCGCGATCGCGATGGTGGCCTGCTTCGCGACCTCGTTCACGGAGTCGGCCTTTGCGATCGCGCTGCCGCTGGTGCTCAGCGCTTCGGTCGTGCGCATGACGATGACCTGGCGGCTGTGGTTCTACCTGCTGATCCAGCCGACGGTGATCGTGGGCTTTGCGTACATGACATGGCGCGCCATCACACTGGCGTGGACGCCGGACCTGCCGACGGGCGTGAACCAGTTCCAGGGTTCGTACCACATGCTGCTGCTGCCGGCCCTGTGGCCGGTGATGGAGTACCGCACGCTCCTGATCCTCGCGTGGGCGGGCGGGTTTCTGGTCGGCCATGGCTTGCAGGCGGCCGAGGCCCTCGGGCTGGCGACCGGCTGGGAGGGACTGATCTGGCAGCGGCACGCGCCCGGGCGAATCTCTGGCTGGTGGTCGCCCGCCGCGGGGGGTACGGCGCTGGTCGCGATGCTGGGGCTCCATGTCTGGGCGAGTGTCACCGGTCGGGGCTGGTGGCGGCGCGCCGCGATCGCGATGGCGATGATCACGGCGCTGGGGATCGTGGCGACGGGAACGCGCAGCGGATGGTTGTGCGCGGCCCTGCTGATCGCCGGATTCGGCGTCGCCGCGGTGTCGAGGCGTGTGTCGGTTGGAGGTGTGACGCGTGGACGACTCGCGTTACTCCTGAGCGGGATCGTAGTGGTGCTCGGCGTGGGAATCGGCGCGTTGTATCCCCTGGTCCGGTCGAGACTCCAGGCTGCCGAGAGCGATCTGAAGCGGGCCCTGGTCGAGACGGACTACGACTCGGACACGGGGGCGCGACTGCTCATGTGGCGCGAAGCGTGGCGCGCGTTCGCTGCGCATCCGATCGCCGGCGTGGGTGAGGGTGGATATATGGCGTGGGCCCGCGAGGATCTGGGCGACCATCCCGCGGCGCACCGGATCCAGGTGCACGCTCACGGGACGCTGCCGCACGTGGGCGCGACGACCGGCGCGATCGGGCTGTTGTTGTTCGGCGCGCTCGCGGTGTCGGGGCTGCGCTGCGCGTGGAAGCAGCCGGAGCGCGGAGTCACCGGATACGAACGCGCGTTGTTGCCCGCGATGATCGGGCTGTTGCTCATCGCGCAGTTCGAGGTACTCCAGGTGGCGCACTTGCCCAAGAAGAGCTTCTGGATGATGCTCGCCCTGTGCCCCGCGTTCATTCCCGCACAGCGCTGGCAGGGCTCATCGGCGTGAGAGTGCTGCTGGTCACCGAGTTCGTCCGGGTGATGGAATGGTCGCCATCCGTGTGGGCCGGGGTGATCTGCCGCGGCCTGTTGGATCGCGGGCATGAGGTGACCTTGCTCGCCGATGGCGTGGAGGACGTTCGGGCCTTCCACAGCGCGGGCCGATCCGCGGCGCTGGTCGTCCGGCGGCCCACGCGGATTGCCCGGACGCGCGATCCCCTCGGGTTTCAGCGCTGGGCACGAGCCGAGATGGGGCGACGCGGAGAATCCGTGGGCCTATCGCTGACGAGGCTGGCGCCCGCCGCGGTCTGGATGCCCACGGAGCCCCCAAGCCGCGACGAGTTTCTGGGGAGCGTTCGTTCGGGTTCGGCAGCGACGGTAGTTCTCGAGGCGCTCGCGCGACCGTGGATCTTGAGCGCACTGCGCGCAGAGCGCAGGGCGATGCGGATGGCAGGGGCCATGGGAACGTCGCCCCGAGGGCACGAGCCGGCAAGCGCCCTGGCGCCACTCGGACCGGATGCCCGTGAAAGAGCTCGCACAAGCGTCCGCACGCGCCTGGGCCTCGAGCAGACGCACGTCGTGGTGCTGATCTCGGCGATGGACTCGCACTGGTCGACGCTGCGGGGATTTCTGGGAGGGATGGCACAACTCAAGTCCGCCTCGAAGGATCGTCGCGTGTGCGCCATCGTGCTGTCTCGCGAGGCACACTCAATCGGGCTGCTGGCCGAGCGGCTGGGCGTCGCGTCTCGGGTGCGGCTGATGTCGGGGACCATCCGCATGCCCGAGTTGTTCGCGGCCAGCGATGTCGCGTGCGTGACCGGCGGCTCGAGCGGAGGAACCGGGCGATTCCTGGCCGACGCGGTGCGATGCGAGCGTCCTGTGCTGGCGGCGGCCGGGGCGACCGGCGCACCCTTACTCGAGCCGGGGGCGTTCGGCACCTCGCCGCTGGGGCTGGTGACGGGCGACCTGACGCCGGCGGGCTGGAGGAGGCTGCTCGAGGAGGCAGCCGAGCCGCAATGGATGCGAAGTGCTTCGCGCGCGGCGCGCGATGTCGGCCCGTCGCTTGGGATGGACCGGTTTCTCGACCGGCTCGAGCGGGACCTGCTCGCGGCGGGTGAAGGAGGCTGATCAGGCGAGCGCCGCGGCGCCCGAAACGATCTCGGTGAGTTCCGTGGTGATCTGCGCCTGGCGGGCGCGGTTGTAGTCGCGGCTGAGGCGGGTGCGCATCTTGCCCGCGTTGTCGGTGGCGGCCTTCATGGCGACCATCCGCGCGACGTGCTCGCTGACGACGGCGTCCTTGAAGGCCTGGAACAGGAGCGCCTTTGCCGCGGCGGGCACGACGTTGTCGAGCAATTCCTCGCGTCCGGGGCTGAACTCGAACTGAGCCCTCGCGGCGCCCGGCGCTCCCTCGGACTTGAACGGCAGCAGTTGCAGGATTTCCGGCGCCTGCCGCCCGGCGGAGATGTACTTCATGGACACGACGCGGACGGCCGAGACCTCGCCGGCCACGAACCGATCGATGTAGTCCTGAGCGAGGCGCTCGACATCCTCGTACCGGGGCTTGTCGCCGATGTGCGTGTGATGGCGCGACACGTTGACGCGGTTGAAACGGAGCACCCCCGCGCCCTTCTTGCCGACGACCTCCAGCGGGCCGGCCTGCGCCTTGGGCGTTGAGCGGACGTGCGCGAGGGCCATCCGCAGCACGGAGCTGTTGTACGGACCGCAGAGGCCGCGGTCGGAGGTGATGATCAGCGTCAATTCCGGCTTGTCGGCGGCGGAGGGGAGCCCGGAGAGGAGGGGATGCTCGGCGTCGCCGGAGGCGGCGAGCTCGCGGACGAGGTCGAACAGCGCAGCGGTGTACGGCTTGCCCGCCAGCGAGGACGACTGGGCGCGTGCAAACTTGCTCGTCGCGATCATCTGCATCGTCTTGGTGATGCGACGGATGTTCGAGACGGCCTTGATCCGCTTCTTGATCTCGCGTGACTTACCCATGGGGCGGAGAGTGTAGGCTGGGGGCTCGGCGATCCACCGGCCCCCGCGGTGGACATTCGACGGCTCGTGGCGAACGCCCGTGGCCCCGTTTCCCAAAGAACTGGCGACCCGGATGGGACCGGGCCGCGGAGGATTCCATGCACACACACGCCCTCGTCGCCGCCGCCCTGTGCGTCGCGCCCACGTTCTCCGCACCGGCTCTCTGTGATGACCTCACGATGGCCGAACGGATGGCCTGGCTCGAGCGCAGGCTCGATGAGGAGCGGGTGGAGCAGCACATCCCGGGCATGGCGATCGTCGTCGTCAAGGACGGCCAGATCGTGCTGGCCAAGGGATTCGGGCAGCGCGACATTGAGGCCGATCTGCCAGCGACTCCCGACACGTTGTTTGCGATCGGCTCGTCAACCAAGGCCATGACAAGCTTCCTGGTGGGGACACTGATCGACCAGGGCGAGATGGCGTGGGACGATCCGATCCAGAAGCATCTCCCGTGGTTCACGCTGGCAGACGCCGAGCGGGGCGCGACCATGACGGTGCGCGACGTGCTCTGCCACCGCACGGGGTACATGAGGCTGTCGCTTCTGTGGGCGGGCAACCTGCTGCCGCGCGAGCAGGTGCTGCGGCACGTCGCCGAGGCCGAGCCGGTCCTGCCGCTGGGACAGGGGTTCCTGTACAACAACGTGATGTACATGAGCGCTGGCGCCGCGGCGGAGGCGGCCAGCGGGCAGACGTGGGAGACGCTGATTCGGGCCCGGATCCTCGGCCCGCTGGGAATGCAGAGAACCACTCCCGACGACTCGCTCATGCAGGCCGACGCGGACCACGCGACGGGGTATCAGTGGATGGAATCCTCGGAGTCGTGGAAGCGTCTGCCGATGCGCCGGCTGGAAGCGGTCGCGCCGGCGGGGGCGATCAACTCGAGCGTGCGGGAGATGTCCCATTGGATCACGCTGCTGCTGGACCGTGGCGAGCACGAGGGTGACCGGCTGATTTCGGGCGAGCGGTTCGACGAGATGTGGGCGCCGACCAATCCCCTGGGCCCGACCCACAGCTATGGACTCGGCTGGTTCATCAGCGAATGGAATGGCCACCGGGTCATTGATCACGGGGGCAACATCGACGGCTATGCCAGCACCGTGGCACTCCTTCCCGACGACGGCATCGGATTCGTGCTCCTACAGAACGTGTCGAGTTCGGTGCTCCAGGGCGCATCGCAAGCGGTGGTGTGGACCGCGCTCCTCGGAGACGAGGCGGACCTGAACGGGGGGAGCGTTGACGCTCCCGCCGGCGCCGCGATGACCGAAGAGGAGATGGCTCCGCTGCTGGGCCGCTATCACTCCAAGGAGATCGACACCGACCTCACGGTCCTGATCCAGGACGGGAAGCTGGCCTTGGACGTGCCGGGCCAGATGGTGTTCCCGCTGAAGTGGCCGAACGAGCAGGGCCGCTGGGTGTTCGAGCTGACCGACGAGATCGCCCTGCGGTTCAATCGGGCCGAGGACGGTTCGATCACGTCCCTGACATCCTTCCAGGGTGGCATGGAGTTCGAATTGCCTCGCGTGGAGGCCAAGCCGCCGATCACACGTGAGGCGCTCGAATCGCTACGCAGAAAGATCGTTCCCGAGGGCGGCCCGCCGGCTCGATTGCGGATGCGCGGCACGCTGCACGCGGTCAATCAGGGCGTGCGGGGGACAACCTCGGTCGTCGCCGACGGCGAGCGATTCGTGTACGTCGTGGACTTTGGTGATCTCGGCCGCATCGCGATCGGATACGACGGCACCCGGGCGTGGACCCGATCGGTGTTCGAGCCGGCGACCGAGTTGGATGAGGCCGAGGCCGAGCTGGTGCGCCTGCAGCACCCGCTGGCGTATTACCGCGACTGGGACGAGATCTACACGGCTGTGGAGGTTCGGGCCGAGCGCGAGGTCGACGGCCGGCGGGCGTACGAGGTGGTGCTGACGCCCCACGCGGCGTCGCGCAGCATCGCGCTCATCGATGCCGAGACGGGCGCGCTCATCTCCGAGCAATTGGCCACGACGGGATCGGGCGGCATCCCGGTGCCGACGTCGTTTACGTACTTCGACCCGGTGGAAATCGGGGGCATCCTCTTGCCGCGGCGGGTGGAGTTTTCGAACGAGGGGATCGGGAGGACTGTGCTGGAGTTCACGAGCATCGAGACCGACATCGAGGTGAACGACGCGGACTTCGCGCCGCCGGAGTAAGGCCGCGGCAGCCGGCCAAGCACGCTATGAGATGGCGGGCGGCTCGTCGCAGAGTTCCGCGGCACTTGCGGGTCGGTCCACGGGGATGGGCAGCCCCGTCGCGCCGTCGAGGTCCAGGCCGTCGTGGGCCAGGCGGATCGAGGTCGGCAGCGTCGCGTTGGTTGCCTCGTGTGCCAGATCGTGGGCCATGTGCACGAACCAGGTCCGCTCGGCGCCGATTCGTTCGGCCACCGACACGGCCTGCTCGAGCGTGAAGTGCGTCGGATGCGCCCGGTGGCGGAGCGCATCGAGCACCAGGGTCTTGAGGCCTTGGAGCCGGGCCCACGACTCGGTGGGAATCGCCGAGACATCGGTGCAGTAGGCCAAAGGGAGGAGCCCAGCGCCGGCTTGCGCCGTGCGGTCGCTCGCGCCCTCGACGCGGAATCCCAGCACCGGCAGGCGGCCGTGGAGCAGCTGGACGGGCTCGAACCGCAGGCCAAAGAGCTCGACGGCGGCGCCGGCGCGGATCTCGTGGGCGATGAGCGTCGCGACGAAGCTGTCGTTGATGTTCTGGGCCTTCTCGAAGATGTGCCGGTAGGTCGCGCGCAGGAACGCGAGGGTGTGAGAATCCCCGTAGATGTCGATGGGGGCGCGCATGACGGCGTTGAATCGGCGCACCTCGTCCAGACCCCACGTGTGATCGACGTGGTTGTGGGTGAAGAGGATCGCATCGAGCCTTGCCAGACCCGCCTGCAACGCCTGGCGACGCAGGTCCGGACCGGCGTCGACCAGGACAGCTCGGTCCTGGCCCCGGCCGTCGTCAAAGAGGAACGCCCCGCTGGTGCGAAGACGCGAGTCGCGCGGGTCGTCGGAGGTGCAGACGGCACAAGCGCAACCGATCGCCGGGATGCCCGAACTGGTGCCGGTGCCGAGGAAACGGAATCGCACGGAAGAGGGTAGGGAGACGCCCAGCGGCCTGCGGTCGTTCGCC
The DNA here is from genome assembly GCA_020639195.1 of Phycisphaeraceae bacterium. Lineage (GTDB taxonomy): Bacteria > Planctomycetota > Phycisphaerae > Phycisphaerales > UBA1924 > JACKHB01. The sequence goes on from JACKHB010000004.1 coordinate 232,603, forward strand.
GCTTCTCTTGACGTCGAAACGCCTTGGCCTCGGGCGGTATCGCGCAAGACTGCTGCGCACCGGGCCGGCGTCGACGTGTAGCGGAGTCACTGAGATTGATCGAGCGAGTCTGGCGATCAGCCGCCGTTCTTCTGAATGGCGTCGTTGACCGACTTGTGCCGCATCGCTTCGTTCTCGGCGAATCCCGAGTCGTCGAGCGTCGCACCACAGTACTTGCAACTGGCCGGATTACCGCCATGGCCGACGAACTCGAGATGCCTGTGGCACTCCGGGCAGACCGCGCAGGTCATGGTCTTGAGGTCCCCGCATTCGGGGCAGCGCGGCGGCCCATCGCGCGCTACGGCGCCCTTGTCGATGTCGAACTCCGCCCCGCAGGCGAGGCAGAGCATCGGCATGGAGGAACCGAGCCCTTCGGGATCGGGGCCGCCCGTGCGGTTGATGAAGATCGCCGCGGCGGCTCCCAACGCTCCCAGCGCCACGATCAACAAGACTACGTTCTTTGCGGACATGGGTTACCGATCTCCCGGGTGCCAGTATTGCTCCCAGGGCTTGCCATCGCTGTTCCACATCGCCCGTGCCGCGGGCTCGGGCTTGGTCATCTCGAAGAAGGTCTTCAGTTCGACGTGACCATCGGTGAAGAGCACCTCGGACTGTCCGCCGTAGAGCAGGAGGTCGTCCAGGAGGCCCTGCGTGCCGTTGGTGTCGTTGTATGCGCGGTCGCGCCCGAGGTGGCGATCGCTGACGACGTTCCAGCGGTGACCCCGGCGCGACGGCTGGAGCCAGGGATCGTCGATCAGGTCCGGGGACGAGTCCGCGATGGCGATCATGTTGGACGGGAACTGAATCTCGTCGTGGCGAGGCTCGAAGATCCAGTAGTCGACCCTTCCGCGCGACGGATCTTTCTGGTACTGGCGGACGATGTCGGGATTGTGGTGCTTGACGTGCTGGCCCAGCCCAAGGAACGGCTCGCCTCGCCTCGGGTCGGCGAGTTCGAGGACGCCCGCCTCGTTGTAGCCGTAGGTGAAGAACGGCTCGCGCGGCAGGACCGGGATCTCGTCCTTGGCGTAGCCGTAGTGCTCCTGCTCCCACCCCGGACGTGTTCGCGACGGATCGATCTTGGAGACCCACTGGTATTCGCGCGGAGTCGCGGGACACCAGAACCCGAGTTCTTTGTCGGCCATGTAGTTGCGCAGGCGGCTCGGCCACACGTAGTAGTACGTCTCCAGTCCGCCGACCCCGACATACAGCTGCAGGTGGCCGCCCGGGTAGTAGTTGTCGTTGTCGCCGTGGTACCCCGCGAGGGCCTTGCCCATCTGCGACAGGTTATTCCCGCACTGAACGGCGATCGCCGATGCCCGCGCTCGCCCCAGGGCGGGCAGCAGGATGGCGATGAGCAGGGCGATGATCGCGATGACGACCAGCAGCTCGATCAGCGTGAACGCGCGGCGCACCATGGATTGTTCTCCCGCATTCGATATCGACACCGCCCCCCTCCGGCCTGGGCGGCTCGGCCACTACAGGGTACCGGCTCGTCAGGGACCCGTAAAGCGATTTCCGATCCATCGGTTTGGGAGGTGGAGGCTCGTGGGAAGATGCGGGGCGGCCGCCGCGCGTGTCCCGCGATACCAATCGCAAGCCAAATGGAAGCGCCGGTTCCGCGCCTAGGGCCGCCACTGCACGAAGCCCTCGATCGCCTGGTATTCGGGCAGGCCCAGGGCGTCGAACACTTCAGCGGTGGCCCGATTGCGGTCTTCGGCGCGTTCCCAGAACTCGCGCGCATCGCTCGGTCCCGGGAAGAGGGCCCGGTCCTTCTGGCTCTCGTGCTTGAAAATCGCCATTCGCTTGCGGTCCACCTCGCTCGGCGAAAGCGGCACCGCCATCTCAATCTCTTCCGGCGCCCATTCCTGCCACGCGCCGCGATACAGCCACAGCCGACAGCCCGGGGCCCAGTCGCACTCCCGGGCGCGCGCGAACCCGTCGAGGATCGCCCGGAGGCAGACTCGGTGCGTGCCGTGCGGGTCGGACAGGTCGCCTGCCGCGTACATCTCGTGCGGTCGCACCTCCTCCATCAGAGCGAGCGTGCGCGCGATGTCCTCCTCGCCGAGCGGGCGTTTCTTGACCGCCCCGGTCTCGTAGAACGGCAGGTCGAGGAAGTGGATGCGATCGGGTGAGACGCCGGAGTACCTCGCCGCGGCACGCGCCTCTGTCCGCCGGATCAGCCCTTTGATGGTGCGGAGCTCCGCACTGTCGGGCTCTCCCGGCTGCTTGCGCTTGACGAACGCCTCGATGTCCTGCTCGAAACGGTCGGCCTGCTCGGCGCTGAACAGGCGCAGGGCGGAGGCGGCCTCGGAGATGAAGTCCACATGCCGCATGGCCGACTCGTCGAAGACGGCGATGTTGCCCGAGGTCTGGTACGCGACGTGGACCTCGTGGCCCTGATCGCAGAGGCGAATCAGCGTTCCGCCCATGGAGATGACGTCGTCGTCGGGGTGGGGGCTGAACACGAGAATGCGCTTCGGGAACACGTCCGCGCCGTTGTCGTCGCTGACGCCGCGCCCGGCGATGAACCGAGGCCGTCCCTGCTTCCCGCCCGGCCAGCCGGTGATGGTTCGATGCAGAGACTTGAAGACCTCGATATTGATGGCGTACGCGCCGCCGCGGGCCGTCACGAGGTCCTGAAGCCCGTGCTCGTTGTAGTCCTCGTCGGTGAGCTTGAGGACGGGCTTGCCGAGCGTCCGCGCCAGCCAGACGACGGCCTTGCGTGTGGTCTGTTCGTCCCAGGCCAGTCCGAACCGCTCGATGGGGCCCAGGCGCCAAGGCGTCTTGAATCGCGTGAGTTCCGCCGCGGCGGCGGGATCGAGCACGAACCGGGCGTCGTGGTGCTCCTGCAGAAAACTCGCGGCGACGCTCGGCGTGATCGGATCCTCAACGGCGCGGCGCACGATGGCGGCCTTGTGCTCGCCGAAGGCCAGGAGCACGACTCGCCTGGCGTCGAGGATGGTCCCGACGCCCATGGTGATGGCCCGTCTGGGGACGTTCCACTCACCGAAGAAATCGCTCGCCGCGTCCATGCGCGTGACCTTGTCCAGCGTGATCAGGCGCGTGCGGCTCTCGCGGGCCGACCCCGGCTCGTTGAACCCCACGTGCCCGGTGCGCCCGATGCCCAGCAACTGGAGATCGATCCCGCCATGCTCGCGGATGGCGCTCTCGTAGGCCTCACAATGCGCGGCGACCGCGTCGGATTCGACGGCGCCATCGGGGATGTGGACGTTCCCCGGATCGATGTCGAGTTCGTCGAACAGGTTCTCCCGCATGAAGCGGTGGTACGACTGCAGGTGGCCCGGCGGCATCGGGTGGTACTCGTCGAGATTGAAGGTGACAACGTTGGCGAAGCTGAGCCCCTCGCGGCGCAGACGGATCAGCTCGGCGTAGACGCCAAGCGGAGTCGAACCAGTCGCCAGGCCCAGCACGCAGCGCTGGCCGGCTCGGGCCTTCTCCCTGATGAGCTCGGCGATCTCGGTGGCGACGGTCCGGGCGGCGTCGTTGGCGTCGGAGCACACCTGAACGGGCAGGCGCTCGGTCTCCACGGCTGGGCGAGGTCGGCCAGCGCGCCACTCGTGCCGGCCCGGCCTGGTCGGGTTCGCGCTCACGGGACGCTCCTCCTGAGTCGGATTGTTGGCGCGACGGACTACTCCCCCCGATCGACGAGCCGCTGCAGCAGATCGCGCTCGGCCCGCTCGTAGCGCGCGAAGGCGTCGTTGAGCCGGTCGCTGAGCGCTCGCATGTCCTCGGGCGACAATCCCGCGGGGATGACGCCCGAGGTGCTTGCCTCGATCGCCTCGCTCGCGGCGCGAAGATCAGAAACCGCCTCGGCGTAGGTGCGGGCCGAGTCGTAGAGCAACTCGTTCTCGAGTTCCTTGGTATTGGGCCGGATCAGCAGGCGCCACGGCTGCGCGCGGATCTCGGCCATGGCAAGCTTGAGCTGTCCGGTGGCGATTGCGGCGTTGGCCAGGCCGCGCCGCAGCGTGGGCAACTCCTGCGCAAGAAACGCGTCGACGCGGTCGAAGAGGCTTCCCCATTGGTCGATCTCTTCCTGGGCCGCGCTGGCCAGGCGCGTGTATTCGGGGATGGTGTCGCGATTGAGCGTTTCCGTCGCGTCCCGCACGTTGGCGACGATGTCGTCCACACCGGGCCGATTGGCATCGATCGCCTCCTGCACGCTGGTGATCACGCGCCGCCCGTCCTCCACGCCAGCGCGGGCCTCGCTGATCGCGCCGCGCAGCTCGTCCATGCCCGGCTGGAGGTCCTGCGAGAATCGCTCGGCATTGGCCAGCGTGCGATCGAAGGAACCAACCCACGGGTCCATCTGCTCCTGCAGGCGGGAGGTGATCTGGCGGACGTCTGCGATCGCCCCGCGCACGTCCTCGATGGCGGGATCGAGCTGCGGGCCGACCCGATCGAGGATCTCGTTGGCCTTGAGGGTGGCGTCCTCCATGCCGCGAAGGATGCTGCTGACGCGGCGCCGCTCTTCGGGCCCGAACCCCGCCTGCGCGAGGAACGCGGGGGGGCTGAGCATGCCGGGAATGATGCCGCGCGCGGGCACCCTCGCGGCCCCGGAGCTCAGGCCGCCGACGCTGGCGAAGTTGATCGCGCTCAGGGAGCCCAGCAGGGGCATCTCGAGCATCGCGACGGTGTCGTCGTAGAGGGCCACGTCGGAGCGGATCCGGATCCTGACGTCCACACCGACGGCCCGGTCCGAACTCTCGGCGAAGCCGAACTCCACCTTGACGACCTTGCCGACGTCCTGGCCGCCGATGCGCACGGGCGCGCCCGGCTTGATGCCCGTCGCGCCGACCTCCAGAGGCAGTCTGACGACGTAGGGCGTCTGGCTCGCGAAGCTGATGTCGGAGAGCACGACGCTGATCACGATCCCGCCGAGCAGCGCGATCAGGAGAAAGAGGCCCGCCAGCACGTTGTTTCGACGAGATCCGCGGTGCATGCTTTCCTCTTACGAACGCGTCGGCTCGACGCTGGGCGTTGTCGTGATGCGGACGGCTCCGAACAGAGCCTCCTCGAAGCCCCGAAGCTCGCGTCGCTCGGCGAGAGGCCCTTCCGCGTCGCCCCGCAGGAACTGTCGGATCAGGCGCTCGTTCTCGTCCAGTCCCGAGAGGGCGTTCTCAGGAGTGTCTCGCAATCGCTCGTACTCGGCGCGCGGACCGATGCGGATCATCCGCCCGCGATCGAGCATCGCCATCCGGTCGGCGATCGTAAAGGCCGAGTCCATCTCGTGCGTGACGACGATGCTGGTGACCCCGAGCTTGCGGCTGAGGTTCAGGATCAGGCGATCGATCTGGGCGCTGGTCACCGGGTCGAGGCCCGCGCTGGGCTCGTCGTAGAACAGCAAGGCCGGGTCCAGCGCGAGCGCCCTGGCCAGCCCGGCCCGCTTCTTCATCCCGCCGGATATTTGTGAGGGAAGCTTGTCGGCGTGCTCTCGCAGTCCGACCAGTTCGAGCTTGATCATCACCTGGATGTCGATGATCTCGGGATCCAGGTCGGTGTGCTCCTGCAGCGGCAGGGCGACGTTCTCGGCAAGCGTCATGGAGTTGAACAGGGCGCCGGACTGGAACAGGATGCCGAACTGCTTGCGGACCGAATTCAGGCCGGCTTCATCCAGATCGCAGACGTTCCGCCCAAACAGCTCGATACGGCCCGCATCGGGACGGAGCGAGCCGATCATGAGCCGCAGCAGCGTGCTCTTGCCCGAGCCCGAGCCCCCCATGACCACCATCGTCTCCCCGCGATGCACGTCCAGCGAGATCCCGTCGAGCACCGTCTGCTCGCCGAAGCGCTTGACAACGCCCGAGACATGGACCACCGGCGGTTTCTGGCCCTGCTGCTCCACGCGCGGAGAATAGTGCGAACGGCGGCCTCCCGCGCTCTTCACGGCGCGGCAGGCTGATCGCCCATGAGCCAGAACTCCTGCCCGTCTTCCGCGACGATCCCGAGGTCGGAGATCGACCCCCGAAGCACCAGCCCGCCGCTGACGAAGGAGCCCTGGCTGAATCGCACGAGGACGACCGCCCGCTGCTTCTCAAACCACATCGGGATGGCCGGAAGCGTGGGATGGTCCTTCATGCTGCGCTTCAGGGCGGCGCGGGCGCCGGGAATCGCTCGGGCCGCGCGATCCAACTCGGCCAGACTGTCCGGTCCACGCCGGAACTCGCCCATCGCCTCGGCCAAGTGGGCCCGGAATGCGCCCAGCACGTCGTCTGTCATCGCGGCCCCGGCCTCGGTTGTGAGCACCCCGCGCACCGCGTCGGCATCGCCCGCGCCGACGCCCTGGAGCGCCGCCCGCACCGTGTCGGCGCTCTCGCTGGCCAGCTTGGTCATGCCCGTCAACGACACCAGGCTCAGGATCAGAAACGCGATGTTCAGGGCGATCCCGCCCGCGCACACCGCCGTCCCACGGAGTCGGCCGTTGGCGCGGTACACCTTGAACATGCCAAGCGACCCCAGAACGACGCCGACGAACCCGATGGCCACCGGAACCAGCAGCGCGAAGATCGCGACTCGGAACGACGTGGCCTCGAGCGTGGCCGCGGCGATGAGGAGGCTGCCGAGGCACGTCAGCGGAAAGGTCAGCCCGATGATCAGCGAGGCCACACCCAACCGGGTGCTGCGCCGCTCATCGACGGCGCGCGGTCGCGCACCCCCAAAGTCGCTGAACTCCGGCTCGGACATGGCCGAGCCTATGAGCGCAGATGCAGCGCGGCCAAGACCATCACGCCGCGTGGCGCGCGTTGTGGTGCGGGAACGCCACATCGGGCTGATCCACACCCAGGAACGGGCACAGCTTCTCCCAGCCGTCGCCCCGGCCCATGTCCATCACGCACAGGTCCGCGGGCCGGGATGCGAAGTGGTCCAGCACTTCGCGTCGATGGTGCTCGTACGCCAGCGCAAACGTCACGCGGTCAAACCCGCGAATGCCATACAGCCGCTCTCGGATTGCCGCCTTGGGGCAGTCGGGTTTCGCCAACTCGTGCTCACGCCGCTTGCGATGGTCCTCGACGCTGGCGAGCCACCCCGGCACGTCCCGGAGCGTCAGTATGAACCGGCTCCCGGGGTAGGCCTGATCCAGCTCCCGGTAATACGCGCTGACCGAGATGTCCGTCGCGCCGCGAAACCCCCGAAGCGCGTCCTCGTATCGCCCCGCCAGCATCAACTCGGGCGATGGGAAATGCACCGAGGGAATCCCCAGGACCTCCAACGCGGCATTGAGGCTGTGCGTTCCGGTCTTGGAAAGGCCGATTCCGAAGACTCTCTGAGCTTCCATAAGCCCTCCGCTGGCCGATATCGGCCGTTGAACGGCCCCGGCATGGCAAACTGACCGCTCGCGGAGGTCCGGGCCGATGAACCTCTGAGCGGAGTCGCGGCTCTTCTGGAGGCCACATGCGCATCTGTGCCGCGAGCGACATTCCTCTTGACTCCTGCAGGGCTCACGCCATCAACGTGATCAAGACGTCCGGCGGGTTTCAGCGGCTAGGCCACGAAGTCTCGCTCTTGTGCGAAGCTCCCGAACAGGCCGAGGATGGGCTGGGGCCATTGCTCGATCTCGGTGAGCCCGGCCTGCGGGTGGTGCACCCCCCCAGCGGGCTCGGGCGCGGGGAGGATCGCCAGAGGGCCTTTGGGAGGTGGGTGGCGGAAAGGGCGATCAGGGCGGACGTGGTGTACGCCCGGCACTTTGGCGCTGCGATCGAGTGCGCGCGGGCTGGCCGACCGACGATTCTGGAGACCCACGCCCATATCGGAGATCCGAATCCGTTGATCGACGAGGCGCTGGCCCTGACCCACCTCGGGTCGCTGTCTGTCACCACCATCTCGGAGCGCCTGCGGGCCCACTACGTTCGGCGGGGCGGGGAGGCGGACCGGATTCGAGTGGTGCCCGATGGGGTGTGCCTCGACCTGTTCCTGCGACCGGAGTCGATCGGCCCGAGCCCCTATCTTGGCCCGGGGCCGCACGCGGTCTACGCGGGTCATCTCTACGACGCCAAGGGCATCCCGGCGATCCTTCTGAGTGCGGAACTCCTGCCCACGGTCGAGTTCCACCTCTTGGGCGGCACCGAAGAGGACGTCCGGCGAGTTCGGTCGCTGGCGTTCGAGCGGGCGCTGGAGAACGTGACGGTGCACGGACGGGTGGCCCACGGGGCGGTGCCGCCATATCTGTGGCACTCGGATGTGCTGATGCTGCCGCCAAGTGCGCGAGATCCCAGCCGCGACTGGACGAGCCCAGTGAAGCTGGGCGAGTATCTGGCCAGCGGAAGCCCGGTGGTGTGCTCGGACATTCCGGCCCTGCGGGACTGGATTGAGGACCGGCTTGTCGTCTGGTTTCGGCCGGACGACCCCGGGGACCTGGCGCGAGCGGTGATCGGGGCTCTGGCGCGGGTGGCCGACGGGCGCGACCCGAGAGCGGCACGCATCGCTCGGGCCAGGGAACTGAGCTATCCGCGCCGGGCCCAACGGATTCTGGACGCGGCGAGCGGCGCCGGATCGCGGGCGGCGTCGGCGTGAGACCCGGGCTGGTCATCGCGCTGCCCCAGGGGCTGAATGTCAGCGGCGTGACGATGTGGGCGGTGCGGCTCGCGAACACCCTCGCGGCGCGGGGGCGGCCGGCGGGGGTAATCCTGCACGGCGAGCCGCGGGGGCAGCGGAGGCTCGACCTAGAGCTTGACCCGCGGGTTCGGATGTTCGATTGCGCGGATCTGGCGCCGATCCAGTCGTGCGGCGGGGACTTGCGGGCGTACGTGGCGCGGTATCGCGAGGCGATCGAGTCGTTTGCCGCGCCGGTCGCGGTCAGCCCGAACCTCCATGGGGATTGCTACGGGGTCGTGGGCGCGCTCGCGGGCGCGATGGGCGATCGCGTGCGGGTGCTGGGATGGCAGCACTCGGACATCGCGTACGACACGCGGATGCTCGAGCACTTTGGGCCGATGATCGCCCGGTTCATCGCGGTGAGCGATCGGATTGAATGGAGGCTGCGCGAGAGGCTGAAGGGGCGCGCGGAGGACGTGGTGAACGTGCCGTACGGGGTCGAGGTGGGAGAGCCGAGGAGAGGCGATCACCTCGCCGGGGGCAACGGCCCGCTGCGGCTGGTGTACGCCGGCCGCATCGAGCACGAGCAGAAGCGGGTGCGAGCGCTGGTGGCGATGTCGCGCGAGCTGGATATGCGCGGCGTGGGGCATGAACTGACCTTGATTGGAGATGGACCGGCCAGCGCGGAGATCGATGCCCTGTGTGGAGGGGGCGGGTCGGTGCGTCGAGTCGCGCCGATGGGCGCGCGAGCGTTACGCGCGGCCCTGCGGGAGGCCGATGCGTTGGTGCTGGCGAGCCGGTACGAGGGGCTGAGCGTGTCGATGCTCGAGGCGATGAGCGAGGGGTGCGTGCCGATCGTGACGAGGGTGGAGTCGGGCGCGGGGCAGGCGATCGAGGACGGCGTCAACGGCGTGCTTGCCGAGGCGCCGCCCGATGCCGACGAGGGAGCGGTCGGCTGCGCGATGGCCGACGCGGTGCAGCGGTTCGCGGCGTGCGATCGGGCCTCGCTGTCGATCGCGGCCTGGGAGACGGTGCGCGAGCGGTTCGGCCTGGAGCGGCACGCGGATCGGGTGGAGACGCTGATCGAGGAGGCGTGCGCAGAGACGGGGCGGTGGTGGCCGGCGACCCGGCCGTGCGCGTTCTCGGGCGCGGGCTCAGCCAGCGCGGGGAGCGCAGCCAGCGGGAGCGGGTCGGTCCCCGCGGAAGGGCCCGCGAGGATGCGCGCGGTGCTCGGATCGCTGGTTGGCCGGCGCATCATCCTGCACGGCGCGGGCCGACACACGATCGAACTCGCGGGCGTGCTCGCGACGGCGGTCGAGGCAGGGTGCGAGATCGCGGCGATCGCGGATGATGATCCGGGACGCTGGGGATCGCGACTGATGGGTTGGGACGTGATCGATCCGGGCCGGGCACACCGGTGTGGCGTGACGGACGTCGTGATCAGTTCGTGGATGCACGAGGGGGCGATCTGGGATCGGCGCGGGGTGTACGAGCGGCAGGGGCTGGCGGTGCATCGGCTGTACGCCGATTCGCCGCGTGCGGAGGGATCCGACGGCGTGGGCACGCCGAACCTCACCAGTGACGCGGGCCTTGCGGCGTAGGGCGGGGGCGTAAGACGCTCGTGGCGCGCGATTTCGAGTTTGGACTGGCGCTCGGACGGAACTCTGATGGATCAGCACGTGCCGGTGCTGTTCGTGGTCACGTGGCTGTTCTTGCTCGCGGTGGCTCTCTGTCGAGAGCGAGTGACCGTCGTGGAGCCGAGGGCTCTCCGCTGCCAACGCTGCAAGTATCCCAACCTGGGCCTGCCGGCAGATGCCTGCTGCCCCGAGTGTGGCACAGAGCCAGGAATCGCCTGGGTTCCGATGAGGAGGTGTGTCCGTTTCCGTGAGGACTGTCTCGGCACGACGCTGGCTGGCTTGCTGGTATCGTGCGTTGCGCCCATGGTGATGGCGCTCCCGTGGCGCGAGGTGGTCACGGCGTGTGTGACGGCCGCTCGCGCTACTCCATGGCGTCGTGCTGTGGTTGCCGAAACAGTGCCATGGGATCTGCTGGCTGTCGCCATCCTCGCGACTTCGGTGATATACACGCTCTTGGCGACGTGCCTCGTGCGCTCTCGCCGACTGGTGATCCGGGCTCGCCACGTGCGGGCGGGAGGTGCGGCTGGAACGGTTGTGTGCCTCATGTTCATCTTCGGACAGTTCGGTCCGGGTATGTTCACGCCACGAGGCGTTCACCGGGTGGATGTGCATTGGATCATGCTCGCGTGGTTCAGCGGTGCGTGGATGGGTCTGGCAGTCGCGATGCGACCTGCGCTTTTCGGCCGGCTCCTAGGGATGCGGGTCCGAGCCTCAGCAGATGCAAGAGGGCTCAGTTCCGGCTCGCATCGGGCGAATGTCTGTGGAGGTCTGCGACGCCTGGACTGGCGCGTACTTGCGGGTCGTGGCCGGCGCTCCTACGCGCACATGCCATCCTCACCCAGCGATGCTCGCGGCCCTTCACCCCCCGACCAGCACGACCAGGGCGTCGGCGGCCCGTGACGCATTGGCCGCGCGCTGCGGGTCGCGCTCGCGCGGGGCCAGCAGCGGGGCGCCGTCCACCTCCCCGCGCTCGAGCAGCAGGAGCGCCTCATCCAGCGGGCCCGAGTCGATGCCCACGAGGTCGATCTCGCGCCGCAGGATTGGCGTGAGGTTCGCCGCGGGAGCGCGCCCCAGCAGGGCGATTCTCCCGCGCGGGCGGATGAGCCCGCAGGCGAGGTCGAGGCTGCTGGCCGAGCCGATTGCGTCGATCACGACGTCCTGGTCGGCGCGCCGGCCGGGCTCATCGATGTGGCGGTGGCGGATGCCCCACTTCTCGCAGAGCAGAAGCCGGCGAGCCTGCGCCCCGAGCACGCGCACGGCGGCGTTGGCCCGCGCGAGCACCTGGGCCGCGAGAAGGCCGCGCGCGCTGTCGCCCAGGATGGTGACGTAGCTGCGCCGATCGACGCGCAGGCGTGCCGCGGCGTGGAGCGCGGGGGCGAGTTCGAACGCGAGGGCAGCGAGTTCGCTCGTCAGGGCGTCGGGGACGGGATGGGCGTGACGGACGGGGACGACCAGGCGGGCGTCGCCGCCCGAGCCGATGGCCCGGCGCGTCCCCGGCGAGCGACAGTGGTCGCGCAGCCCTCGGGTGCAGAGGTCGCACTTGCCGCAGTCGAGTAGTGGCGACAGCAGCACGCGCTGTCCCTCATGGCGGGCCGCCTCGCGTCCCCCGGCCTCGACCTGGGCCACCAGGCAGCGCAGGTCCGAGAGGCTGCGGGGATTCTCGGGCCCGCCGGAGGCGAGGCCGAGCAGGGGGCGCACGAGCACATCGCAGGAGCCCAGATCGGCCGACGACTTGGGTTGAGGGGGCATGTCCCCGAGATCGGCCCGGGCCCGGACCGGGTTGACTCAACCCTCGGGCTGCGTCCCGACCTCGCGCGGAAAGCCAGCCGGTGAATCGGGGATCTCGTTGGGGGGAGGCGGCAGGAACGGGATGTACTCGTACCACCGGCGCGACCGCTGGAACACGGGGTAGATGTAGGGCGTGCGGCCCGCGAAGAGGTCCGGGGCCTGGCGGAACCAGTTCTGCCACTGCGCGCGGGAGTAGCCGAAGTCCTGGCCGGTGAGCGTGCGCAGGGATGACAGCACGGCCTCGTTGACGCGGAGATTGCGGTCATCAAGCGCAGCGATCAGCGATTGCAGGACGGAACGCGTGGCGTACTGGCCCAGGGCGTTCGCCACGGCGGCGCGGACGTCGGCCTCGGGCTCGTTGTCGGGGTTGAGGGCGGCGACCAGAGGGTCGATGGCATCGACGTGATGCACGCGCTGGAGTGACACCGCCGCGTCGAGCCGAACGTGGGGGCTGGGATCCGCCAGTTGCTTCACGAGCGCGGGCACGTGCTCGGGCCTGCCGTGGTTGCCGATGGCGCGAGTGGCGGCGGCCCGGACGTTGGGATCGGGATCGTCGAGATAATCCTCGTACAGGGCGAGGTAGGGATCGGCGCCGCCCCAGGGCGCGGCGGAGAGCAGGAGCGTTCCGCGAGTGCGATTGTTCGCGTTGTTTTCATCGACGGCCCACGCGGCGGCCTCGGCGGGCGTCGGCGGGGCGATCGCGCCGATGAACGACTCGGAGCCCTCGCGCACGTCGAAGTCCATCCCGCAGCCGCTCAGGGCGACGAGGCAACCGGCCGCGGCGACGATGATGGGCATCAGCCTCATCATCGGTCGTCGGGGCTCGCGCGGAGGGCCAGCGGCGGGCGCAGCAGTTCCTGAGCGATGAACGCGCGGCGCCAATCCACGAGGCTCGATGGGACGGACCTCGGTCGAGTGGTGGGGCTGGGCGCTGGCTTGGGAGACGAGGGCTCGACGAAGTGCGACATGGAAGGCACCGAGGGCTCGGGGGCGGGAGCGGGCAGAGGGGCCCGCGCCTTGGCGACTGCGAGTCGCTGGCGCGCCCGGGCTTGCGCTGGGGTCGCGGCGGGCCGGGCGGCGGGCGCCAATCGAGGCGCGGCGGCCTGTGGTGTCGGCCTCGATGAGCGCGCCACGACGGGGCGGGCTTGGGGAACCTGCGGCCCGGCTGGACGTGCGACGGGAGTCGGAACACCGCCGGGCGCGTTGCCCGGGGCGCCACCCTTTTGAAGCTGTTGCATCCTCGCGGCCAACGCCAGGCGCAGACGCTCCTGCTGGGCTTTGCGCAGCGCTTCGAGCTGGGCCTTGCGGGCGTCGGCGGCAGACGCGGCGGGTCCGGGAGGGGCCGATTCCACAGGACGGCCGGTGCGGAGTTCTTCCATGCGCCGGCGCTCGCGCTCGTTCTCCAGACGCATGCGCTCGCGCTTTTCCTCCAGCTTCTTCCAGAGGTGTCCCAGCGACGGCAGGACGATCACGAAGATGGTGATCAGGAGCCCGAACCAGTTCATCGAGGCACTATATCGGCGAGGCGGGGGTCGCACCTGCCCCGGCCGCGACCAGGATTGGACGGCCCGAGGGCGCGCAAAGTCGTTCAAACGCCACTCCGAACGCCGTTTGGAGCACGTCTGGCGCGAGGGCTGTGCCGATCGGGCCCACGGCCAGCGGTTCGCCGCGATCGGAAAGGACCAGGGCGTGGTCGGCCAGGCGCGCGGAGAGGCTCAGGTCGTGGAGGACCACGCCCACGGCCACGCCCGACGCGGCGAGGGCCCGGAGCATGGCTTCGGTCTCCAGCGCGTGCCTGGGGTCCAGCGCGCTGAACGGCTCATCGGCCAGCAGCACGCGTGACGCGGGCTCGGCCCCGTCGAGTTGGGCGAGCGTTCGGGCGAGCGCTCCGCGCTGGCGGAGCCCCGCGCTCAGCTCGCCGAAGGGATCGTCCGCCCGATCCTGCAGGCGCACCCGGGCGAGCGCTCGTTCGACGGCCTCGTCGCTTGGAGGACGCGCATACCGCCCCATCGAGACGACCTGTCGCAGCGAGTACGCGAATGCAATCGTGGGCGATTGGGAGATGAAGGCGATCCGAGCCGCGCGATCGCGCACGGGGGTTTGATGCAAGGGCGTCGAGTCGAGCAGCACGGATCCGCTCTTGACGGACTGCACGCCGAGGAGGGCTCGGAGCAGCGTGCTCTTGCCGGCGCCGTTGGGACCGATGATCGCCGTAATGGTTCCCGGTCGAAGGTCGATCGAGACGCCCCTGAGAGCGGGCGTCGGCCGGCCGGGATAGGCGACGGTGATGTCCTGGGCGCTGAGGGTCATGGGAGTGCTGGATGGTCGGTCCGCGCGTCGAAGGACCGCGGGAACATACGCTTGGCACGAAGAGGAGGGCCTGGCATGGGCTTGACCGTGGCAGTGGCGGGGGCGAGCGGGTTCGTGGGCAGCGCGGTGGTTGGCGAGTTGCTCGGTCGCGGGCATCGCGTGCGCGCGCTGGTCCGCGACCCGGCGCGGAGCGCTAAGACGCTGCCCTCGCACGCCTCTATGACCCTGGTGACCGGTTCGCTCGGAGAATCGGATGCGCTGGCAAGCCTGGTCGACGGCTGCGACGCGTGCGTGAACACCGTGGGGATCATCCGCGAGCGGCCCGACGGCCAGAGCTTCCAGCGGATCCACGTTCGAGGCGTTCGAGCGCTGGTGGAGGCGTGCCGCACCGCGCACGTGGATCGGTTCGTGCAGATCTCGGCCGTGGGAGTCTCCGACGAGGGCGTGTGCGCGTACCAGCGGTCGAAGTTCGAGGGCGAGATGCTGGTGCGGCAGAGCGGCCTGTCGTGGACCGTTCTGCGGCTCGGGCTGGTGCACGGCCCGAACGGAGAGTTCATGCGGATGGCCCGCGGCTGGGTCACGGGCAAGTCGGCGCCGCACCTGTTCATCCCGTATTTCCGGCGGCTGGCGGGCGGGCCGCCCGTGCCCGGCCTGGCCCGGCTGGAGGATCCCAAGGCCCAGCCGGTGCACGTGGACGATGTGGCGTGGGCAGTGGCCGAATCGCTTTCGCGCGACGCGAGCGTGGGAGAGGTCATCGACGTGGTTGGGCCGGAAACGGTCACGATGCCCGATATCCTGCGCGAGCTTCAGAGCCGCGTGCCGCTGGCCAAGAAGGGGCTGAGGCTCGTGCCGATGCCGGACAAGGTCGGCGCGTGCGTGGCCCGAACGGCCGGGGCGTTGGGCCTCGGGCAGGCGCTGCCGTTCGATGAGGGCATGGCACGGATGGCCGGTCGCGATTCGACCGGCAATCGCGAGCGGGCGAGATCGATCCTCGGATTCGCGCCGCGCCCATGCATCTCGAGCATCCGCGAGTACGCGCCCTCGATGTGAGCCGGCGCCCGGCGCACGGACGAGTCCATCGCGCACCGATTCGGTACAGTGCGCCCTCGCAATCCCGGGAAGGATCCCGCATGGCGCTCAAGTACGAGAACCGACTGCTGACCCATCTGGCCGATGAGAACTATCGCGAGCGTCACATCGCGATGCTGGCCGATGAGCTTCGCGTTGAGGACCTGGACGAGTTCAAGCGCGCGGTGTTCCGGCTGGCCGAGCAGGGCCGGCTCAAGATCGATGACAGCGGACGCGTGAGCCTGCCGAGCCTGTCGGAGGTTGGCGACGAGCTCGAGGGGGAGTTCCGCAAGGCGGCGGGGGGCTTCGGGTTCGTCGAGCCCACGGTCACCGTGCGCGAGCGGCGCGTATTCATCCCGCCGCGGGACACCGGCGACGCGATGAGCGGTGACACCGTGCGCATCCGCGTTCGGCGCGACACGGGGCGCGAGCGGCGGGGCGGGTACGTGGAGCCGCAGTTTCGGGGCGAGATCATCGAGGTCGTCAGGCGCCGGCGCACGTCGTTCAGCGGCGAGGTGATGCGTCAGGGGGGACAATGGATTGTCCAGCCTGATGGCAAGCTGATCACGCAGCCGATCGTGGTGCCCGATGCGGAATCCAAGAACGTCAAGCCCGGCGACAAGGTCGTCGTTGACATCACCCACTTTCCCGAGGGCAGCTACCTCGCTGAGGGCGTGATCAGCAAGGTGCTTGGGGACGCCGGCCGGCCGGACGTCGAGACGCAGGCCGTGATCGCGGCGCACAACCTGCCGGGCGAGTTTCCCGATGCCGCGCTGGACGACGCGCGCGAGGCAGCGCGGCGCTACGAGGAGGAGATGGCCCGATTCGAGGCGGGCGAATCGCTTCAGGGCCGGCGCGACCTGACGGGCGACTTCATCCTGACGATCGACCCTCCCGACGCGAAGGACTACGACGATGCGCTCTCGATCGAGGGCACCAGGGACGGCTGGCGGCTGGGCGTGCACATCGCCGACGTGGCGCACTTCATCGAGCCTGGCAGTGCGCTGGACCTCGAGGCGCAGGCGCGGGGCAACAGCGTGTACTTGCCGCGGCTGGTCATCCCGATGCTCCCGGAGATCCTCTCCAACGGGATTTGCTCGCTGCAGGAGGGCGTGAAGCGGTACTGCAAGAGCGCGTTCATGGAATACGACCGGCGGGGCAACGTCCGGCGCGAGGGTGTCGCGCAGACGCTGATCTCCAGCCGAAAACGCCTGACGTACCTCGAGGCCCAGGCCCTGATCGACGGGGACGAGACCGAGGCGAAGAACCACGCACGGACCGAGCCGCGGTACACGCCGGAGTTGCTGGGCGCGCTCAAGGACCTCAACGCGATGTCGCGGGCCATCCGAGAGCGCCGTGAACGGCAGGGCATGATCTCGCTCGACCTGCCCGATGTGGAGCTCATCTTCGACGAGGAAGGACGCGTCATTGACGCGCAGAAGGAAGACGACGCCTACACCCACACCCTGATCGAGATGTGCATGGTCGAGGCGAACGAGGTGCTGGCGCGCCTGTTCGAGGGGCTGCACGTGCCGGTGCTGCGGCGCGTCCACCCCGAGCCGACGCCAGGCGAGACCGACACGCTGCGCAAGGTTGCCATGGTCGCCGGCTTCCGCATTCCGAGCAATCCGACGCGAGAAGAGCTGCAATCTCTGCTCAACTCCACGCGGGGGACGCCCGCGGCGCGGCCCGTCCATCTGGCGGTGCTGCGGACGCTGACGCGGGCGGAATACAGCCCAGCGCTGATCGGCCACTTCGCGCTGGCGAGTAGCGCGTATTCACATTTCACCAGCCCAATTCGGCGGTACCCCGACCTGACGGTGCATCGGGCTCTTGCGGCGTACCTCGGACGGACGGACAACGGAGAGAATCCGCCGCGTGACGACGGGGCACGCAAGCGCCTGGGCCGAGACCTCATGGACCTTCCCGAGTGCCCCGCCGAGGACGAGCTGGTGGTGTTGGGCCGGGCGTGCTCGGCGACGGAGGAGAACGCCGAGGAGGCCGAGCGCGAGCTGCGCCAGTTCCTTGTCCTGCAGTTGCTCGCCGACAAGGTCGGCGAGGTCTTTGACGGCGTGGTGACGGGCGTTGTGCCTCGCGGCGTGTTCGTGCAGATCGACAAATACCTCGCCGACGGGATGATCAAGGCCTCGGATCTGCCGGGGGATACGACTCGCGGCAACCGCCCTCCTCGCTGGGCCATCGACGACCGGACCGGCGCGCTGGTCGATCAGCACAGCGGGCGATCATTCAGCATGGGCGACTCGGTTCGAGTCACGATCGCCGCCGTGGACCTCGCTCGCCGGCAGATGGACCTCTTGATCGCCGACGGATCGAGCCGCGCCGCGGGCAAGGCCAAGGGACTCAAGATCGGACAGGGGGAAGGGGGTCTGGGCGGGGGACGCGGAGCGGGATTCGGCGACATGCGCTCCATGACGGGCGGCCAGCGACGCAGCGCCAAGAGCAAGCGGCGCGACAAGGGCAAGGCCGATCATCGGCGAGACGACAAGAAGAAGAAGGGCCGGTAGGCTCGGGCTGTTCGTTCGGTGGAGGACCCTTCATCGCGCACTTCGTTGGGAGAGCTTCGATGCGGACTCTGTTTGTCGCGCTCCTCGCCGCGAGCGTGGTTTCGATTGGCTTGTGCGGGTGCGGCAAGGGGGAACCCGCCGCCCCACCACCATTGACCCTCGATCTCTCCTCTCCGGCAACGGCCGCGCGCTCCTTCGTGCTCGCCGTGTTGCGTCGCGATGTCGACGCCCTGGCGCAGTGCATCTCGTCGGGCGCGACCGACGAGACGCTTGTGGCGGCGCGGGCAGAATCCGCGAGCGATGCGCAGTTGTCCGCATTGGCGCGGCGGGTGCGCGAGGGAACGCGCGCCGATCGCGAGCCGCGCATCGAGGGTGAACAAGCCACCGTGTTCATGGACGGGATGAACGACCTGACGCTGTCGCTCGAAGACGGTGACTGGCGGGTCTTGGAGCTGGTGTCCGACTCATAGACTGCCTTCCTGATGACGAGCGAGCCGACCCCCGCTGGGGCCGGCCCGCTCATTCGCCATCAGGGTGGGTCTGCCTCAGGGGCAGGGCAGCACGAACCGATCGAGGAACGCGAAGAAATCGCCGCCGTCCAGGCCCGGATTGCCGTCGATGTCCGCACAGGGATCACCACCGGCGAAGCTGTCGAGGTACGCGAAGAAGTCGCCGCCATCGGACTGGCCGCCCGAGCCGTCCCAGTCGCCACACTCGTTCGGATCCGGGCATCCGGCCGCCAGGGCGAATTCCGCGCCCCAGTTGTTGCTCGCCAGTCCGGGCACCGAGAGCGTCTGCAGGAGCGCGCCGGCCTTGCTGTACTGCCGGATCGAATCCGAGCCGTTCGTCACGTACCAGAGCGTGTCGGTCGCGGGCTCGTACGCCAGCGAACCACGTCCGCCCGCATGCGGAAAGCTGCCGAGCACGTTCCCCGCGAGGTCGTACTGAGAGATGGTGCTGTTGTCCGAGATCCACAGCGTGTCGGTGGCCGTGTCGTACGTGATCCCCACGATGTCAGAGCCGGTGACCTGGAAGAGCGCTGAACCGCCGCTCCAGTCACCGTTGTATCTGTAGACGAAGCCCGAAGCCACAAACGACTCCACCGTGTAGTTGAATGTTCCGTCCGTTGTGCCGTCGGTCCCCTCCTGGATGTCCACGCCGGAGGGCGACGAACTCCCGGTCGGATCGAGGTCAAGATCGAGCTCGATGTTCGTGCCCAGATCCATGTCGCCCAGCCAGATCGTGTCGCGAACCGCAACGCGATAACGGCGTGAGCCGCCGACGTCCAGATTCGAGTCGACGACTACCCCTCCTTGCACGGCGCGGATGTCGTCCGCATCGCCATCGGTTACATACAGGGTCGAGACCTGCGCCTTGGCACTTCCCGCCACGCACGCGCCGACGCACGCCAACAACGCGACTCTGCCCATCTCTTCTCTCCCGCTCAGGGAAGCCCGGACGGTTGACACCCGTCCAACTGAGCAGCCTACCGCGCGCCCCGTGGGCGACGCCAGAGGATTTGGCCGCGCTCTCAGGTCCAGGTGAGTCCCTCTGGCAGCGAGTTGAAGTTCTCGCAGCCAGCCCTGGTGACCGCGACCATGTCCTCGACCCGTACGCCTCCCAGCCCCACGGCATAGAGCCCTGGCTCAATGGTGAGCACGTCGCCCGCCAGCAGTTCCGGCCCGCCGGAATCCAGTAGCGGCGGCTCGTGCACGTCCAGCCCGACGCCGTGCCCGGTGCCGTGTGTCATGTGGGCCGATCGGTCGCCCGGCCCGGGCAGTCCCATCTCGAATCCATGGCGTTGGATGACCTCGGCCGCGGCCGCGTGAACCGCGTCGGCCGTGACCCCGGCCCGCGTCGCGTGGATCGCCGCGCGCTTGGCCTCCACCACGGCGCGGTGCATGGCGGCGATGGCTTCGGGGACTTCTCCGTGCACGACGGTCCGGGTGCAGTCGCCCCAATAGTGCGACTGCCGGTTCTTGGGATAGATGTCGATGATGATCGGCTCGCCGGTGCGGAGCGGGCCGGTGCCGCGCTCGTGGCAGTCTCCTCCCTGTGGGCCGCCCGCGACGATGCAGATCGGATTCAGATATCCCGATCGGAGCAGGAACACATCGATCTCGCTCCGGACGCGCTCGCTGGTCAACGGCGCACCTTCGAACTGCAGCGCGCCATCGCGCCCGGCGCGGGCCGACGCGATGAGTTCGCAGGCCATGCGCATCGCCTGCTCTGTGACGCTCTGGGCCTCGCGGAGCCATGCCAATTCCTGCCCGTCCTTTTGTCGTTGGGCGAGCAGACCCAGGTCTGGATCGAACTCAACCTCGATGCCTGCGCGGCGGATGTGATCGACGTAGATCAAGGGCGTCGATCCGTGACCCCTCACTCGGGCGACGCCCGCACGGCGGAGGCATTCCGCGGTCGCCTGGGCCGTGGCCGTTTGCCGATCCGCTGAGAGCCCTCCCGGGGGCTCAAAGTCCTTCGGGCACGCGACGCGATCGGCCCTGGCCATCCGACGTGCCCGTTCCATCTCGATGTCACGGATGATCAGAGTCGAGCCGGCGCCCTCGACCTCGACAAGGGTGGTGGGATCCCCGACGGAGAACCGGATGCGCCGGTACAGCGCCTGATTCGTTTCGGGAGTCCCTGCGAACAAGGTGGCGGTGGGCATGGGCAGAGCCTAGGGCGGCGCGCCAGAGCCGAATGCGGAGCGCCTTGTGGCGCATTTTCGACCCTGCACGAGTCGAGCCAGTGATTGACCCTTCGGGAAGATCGCTGTAATTCACTGTTGCACAATGGCTTGTAGCCTTTGTAACAGTGTTCAGGAATGGTCAAGAAATCCATCGACTTGTTTGGATCGTTGCGGCATACTGGTTTGTTGGTCTCGGCGCAGTGATGAGCGTGGGGAAAGGGGGTCTGCCGCAAACAGGATTGGTCCCGGGGCTAGCCCCCGGGAATCTTGACTTGGGTGCAATCCCTTTTTCATAGGAGGGGAAGGCATGATTCACAGAATCGGTCTCGCCACGTTCAGCGGCTTGGCGATCTCAGTTTCCGCGTCGGGACAGGTCTTTCTGCTCGACGATCTCCCCAATACAGCAGAGGATCCATTCGGGCTGCTCCTTCCGGCCGCGGGAGCGGGGTTTACGGCGCCGTCGCCCTCGATGGGAGCGTTTGGGTACTTCCCGGGACTGCCGCTGGGCCCGGTCATCGGCCCGGGAGTGCCACCGCATCTCGTGCCGCCCAACGGGACGTTCATCAACGCCATCAGCGACGACAAGGAACGCGACATTTTCCCGACGATCCGACTTCAGTTCACGGTCGATCGCGCGACCAGCGGCCTGGCGGGCACTCCGCTGGCGATCGAGTCCGGGTTCTTCCAGGCGCCCGGAGACGTCTACACCTCAACCGCAGCGTTCACTCACCCGATCGCATTTCTCGGCACGCTGACGCCGGGGATCATCGGCGCGGTCCCGACGTTTGGAGGCGTGCTTCCGACGGCCGGAGGAGGCGGGGCAAACGTTCTCTCGTTCGACGAGTCGGTGTTCGGTATGACCGCCATCGGCGCGCCCGGTGGTCTCACTCCGCCGGGTGTGCCGACGCCGCCCACGCTGCCGGGCGTGAAGGACAACATGAACGCGTGGAACAATCGGCCGATCGACATCACCGGCGACATGATCAACGACATGGACTACTTCTTCAGCGTTGCTCCCGCCGAGGCGCTGGTCATTGGTGTCAGCAGCGCTGACATCTTCGACGTCGCCGCGGGTGCGGGCGGCACCGTGCCGACCCCGTACGCTCCCGCGTTCACCGCTGGGCTGGATTTCTTCGGCCATACAACCGACGACATCGACGCGTTGATTCTCTTCGATGCTGGGCTCCCTCTCGGACCCGCATGGGGCGGCCCCGGCGGCGAGCCCGCCATCGACTATGCCCTGTTCAGCCTCGGGCCGGGCTCAGCAACACTCTCGTTCCTCGCGGCGGCTGGGCTGCCGGTCGATCCCGCCACGGTGTTCTTCACTGACTTTACCGGGTCGTTTGGCATCTACGCCTACGGCACCGACCTCGGCATCGATCCCGCGGGGATGTTCCCCGGCTTTGCCAACATCGATGGGCTGGACTTCGTGCCGGCACCTGGAACGCTAAGCCTACTCGCGCTCGCCGGGATCGCGGCGCGGCGCCGACGCGCCTGAACAGATCGCTCTCGGAACCACGATGGGGCCGGTCCAATGCGGGCCGGCCCTGTCGGCTTTCGGGAGAAGCTACGCCCCGAAGTGACGCCGCTCACCCGGGCTCATGGGCCACACCTCGACGCCCTTGGGGTTGAACGCGCTGATGTCCGAGACGAGTACAGGAAACGTCTTGTAGTGGATTGGGATCGCCACTTTGGGCTTTATCATCTCCGCCGCCCGCGCGCCCAGTTCCGGTCCCATGGTGAACCGATCCCCCACCGGGATCGCGGCGATGTCGGGCTTGTAGATCTCGCCCAAGAGCGCCATGTCGCCGAAGATGCCGGTGTCTCCCAGGTGGTACACCGTGACGCCGCCCAGATGCACCACGACACCGCACGGTTGGCCCAAGTAACGTCCTTCGAGGCTGGACGAGTGAAACGCCTGCGTGAACGCGACCCATCCCCACGGCGCTTCGATCTTGCCGCCCGGGTTGCCGGGCTCGAGCTTCTCGAGTCCCTGCTCGCCAAGGTACTCGTAGATCTCAAAGCACGAATACACCGTCGCGCCGCTGGCCTTGGCGATGGCGGCCGCGTCGCCCATGTGGTCGCCGTGTCCGTGCGTGATCGCGATGGCCGTCGGAGAGAGATCGCCGGGCTTTCGGGTCGCCAGCGGATTCCCCGTGAGGAACGGATCGATCAGCACTCGGTGCGTGCCGTCGTCCAGCAACAGGCCCGAATGGCCGAGAAACTCGATCGAGAGGGTCATGTCCGGGCCTCCGGCGCGTGGTGGCGCGCGACAGTCTAGGGATTGGTCAGCGAGCGCTCCGCGAGGTCGATCGCTCGGGCCATCGCCGCGCTCTTGCTCACCGTCTCCTCAAATTCAAGGTCCGCGCGCGAGTCGGCCACGATGCCACCCGCCGCCTGTAGGTGGTAGGTCCAGCGTGCGCGGCCGTCGGTCTCGCGAAGAAGCGCGATGGGCGCCACGATCGTTCGAAGCGCGAGCGCCAGATCCATCTCGCCGTCGAGTGAAATGTACCCCATTCCACCGCCATACGGCCCCCGTCGCACCGACTCGAGCTCATCGATGATCTCCATCGCCCGGATCTTGGGCGCACCGGAGATGGTCCCCACCGGCAGCGCCGCCCGCAGCGCGTCGTAGCAGTCCAGGCCATCGCGGATCTGGCCGGTCACCGTCGACGACAGGTGCATCACGTGGCTGTACCGCTCGACGGCGAACGACTCCTCCACGTGGACCGATCCCGGCACGCTGACGCGCGACACATCGTTGCGACCCAGGTCCACGAGCATCGCGTGCTCGGCCCGCTCCTTGGCGTCGGCCCGCAGATCCTCCTCCAGGCGGGCGTCTTCCTGCGGGTTCGCCCCGCGCCGGCGCGTGCCGGCCAAGGGCCGGTTGGTCACGATCGAGCGCCCGTCCGCGCCCCGCCGCACGCGACACAGGATCTCCGGGCTGCTCGCGACCAGGATGCACCCGCTGGTCTGCATGTACACCATGTAGGGGCTTGGGTTGATCGCGCGCAGCGCCCTGTACACGTCAAACGGGTCCGCGACGCTCTCTCGCGTGAACCGCTGGCCGACCACAACCTGGAAGACGTCTCCAGCGCGGATGTACTCAAGAGCCCGGCCCACGATCTCGGCGTGCTCCTCGCGCGTCATGTTCGAGGGCGTCGGCGGCGCAGACTCGCCATCGATCAATCGTCCCAGTGGCAGGGGCCGACTGTGCGTCTGGATCCGCTCGCTGCGCTCCTCCAGTCGGCGAACGACCCGCTCGTATTCCCCGGCCGCGTCTTCGCCATGGCCGAGGCAAGCCAGCTGAATCAGGTGCACCAGCGTTCGCGCGTGATCGAACACGATCACTCCGTCGTACAACCCAAACTCGACGTCGGGCAATCCGCGATCGTCCCGCGGCGCGCTCGCAAACGGCAATCGGCCCGGCTCGACATACCTCACACTGTCGTACGCGGCGTAGCCAAACCACCCGCCCAGCACGCACTCGGGCAGGTCCGCCCCCACCGGCCGTGCGAGCCGTCGCGCGGCGCCAATCTCTCGCAGCACTCCCAGCGGATCGGCTCGCTGCTCGCGCGCCCGCTCATTGCCTTCTCGATCCACGACCACCATCTCATGCCCGCGCGCGACCACGCACAGCTCCGGCTCGGCCCCCATGATCGAGTACCGACCCTGCCGCTCGCCACCCTCGACCGACTCGAGCAGGAACGAGGGGGCGGTCCGGGCGTCCTGGGCCACCAGTCGGCGGTACGCCAGCACCGGCGTCAACTGGTCGCTCAGCACGCGGATCCCGATCGGCACGCACGCCCGCGTGCCCGAGGGCGTCCCCTTGAGGGCCTCGCTCGCGGTGCGCTCGAACTCATCGAGACCGACGCTGGGCATGCGGCAAGTATTGCCCCTCCCGCAACGGGTCTCGCGGGCCCCCCGCGCCGGGTTCTACCCTCTGGCGTGAAACTCCTCGCGATCGTGCTCTGCGTTCTCATTTCGTCGGCTCGGGCTCAACCGACGGACGCCGTCCCCGTCTCGTCGCTGCCACCCGCGTCGCAACTCGGGCTTCGCGTGGAGGCGCTGCGTCGCCAGATCGCGGTCGCGCCGGTGGTGGTCATCGTCCACAATGAAGCGTCGTACGTCGAGGCCATCGCGCGATGGACCCCCACGGTTCGGTACCCCGTTCTGCTCGACGATGGCTCGATGGAATCCGGCCAGGATATTGCGCGATTCACTCGCGCGTTCTCGCCCAATCGAGTGCTGGAATGGTCGTCCGACGCGCCCTGGCCCGTGGATCCGCTCGCGAGGCGGGTCAGCATCGAGGCCGCGCTGGCCTCCTCGTGGGAACTCGACCCGCTCTCGGGCAATCCGCGGGACCTGATGCTCAAGGCCTGGGGAGAGCAGCCGGTGTTCTTGCCCGGCGTCGTCGTCGCCAACGCCAGCGACCCCGCGTGGACGGCCGCGCTCGCCCTGGCGAGCTTTCGTGCCCAGCCGCTGATCTGGCTCGACGCGCGCCGCAATGTCAATCACGCGTTCGAGCTCGACGAGATCGATGATCTGTGCAATCGGCTCGAGGCCGAACTCGACGAAATCGGCGCACCCTGGCGCACCCTTGGCGACCGTATCGACGCGGTCTCGCTCTGCATGGCTACGCCCGTCAAGTACCGCCTCGCGCCCGACGAGATTCGCGCATCCACGGATCGCATCGGACGACTCACGTCGGGCGCGCGCTGGGCATGGTGCGGCCAGATCTTCGGCAGTTCCGCAAAGACCTCCTACCAAGCGATGTGCTCGCTCTTCCTCTCGCCGCGCTCGGCACTGCTCTTCGACGGCTTTCCCAACGACGGCGCCTGGGCCCAATACGACGTGCAGCCCGCCGCACAGAGTCTTCAGGGCGTTGGCGTGGAGGTCGTCACGCGCGACCTGCCCCGCGGCACGCGCGAGGAATGGCTGCGGCTCGCCGCGCGCCCGCTCCACGCCGGCATCATCCATGTCAACACCAAGGGCCTGCGCAACTGGTTCGACCTGCAGCCCGGCCGCGTGCGCTCCGGGAATCTTCCGCAACTCCAGATCCCTTCCATGGTCCACTTCATCCACTCCTGGTCCGCGGTGCAGCCCGGCCTTCGCCACACCATCGCCGCCCGCTGGCTCGAGCGCGGCGTGTACACGTACGCGGGAGCCGTCGATGAGCCCTTTCTCAACGCCTTTGTCACGCCAGAGGCCTTCGTGGCACGGTTGCGGATGGCATTTCCGTTCGCCGCGGCGGTCCGATTCGACACGGGCCCCGTCTGGAAGGTCGCCACGATCGGCGATCCGCTCACGACGATCGGCGCGATTCTCGCCCGGCTCGACGTGCCCGTGGGCTTGGACGGCGCCACCGACCTCGGCGTCGCGCTGCCCCGACAACTCGAAGAACGGGACTTCCTCGGCGCGATCCGAACGCTCGAGAGGCTCGGACGCGACGAGGACGCGACGCGACTCGTCGGCGGCCTGATGCGTGATCGCCCCGAGCTGATGACGCCCGAACTCGCCGACGCCGCGATCATGCCCCTCTCCCGGGCAGGTTCGCCTTCGGAGTTCTTCGCCGCGTATCAGCGGCTCGACGATGCACAATCCCGGGATCCACAGCGCCTCGACGCGCTGTGGAACGCGACCCGCCTGCTGGTCTCCACCGCGGATGGCCCAGAGGACCTGCCCATCCTTCGGTACCTGCGCACCCACCTTCGCGAGGACCAGGCGGGTCAGGACGCCGCGGACCTCGCCGAGGCCCTCGCCCGCGCCGAGTCGCCGCGCGATGCAATCGCGTTCCTGCGCTCGGTCAGCGTGAGCGGCCAGGACGAGCAGCGCATCATCGCAGAAGCGGTTCGCCGACTCTCAGGCGGACGCTGACTCAGAGTCCCCAGGCCACCTCGCCGCGTCTGCGGACCTCAACCGAGCACGCCCCATCGCGCGCTGTGACCAGCCAGGCCCGCCCGATCCGAACCCGTGCCCATCGGTTGTCCCACAGCCTCGCCGGGCCCGTCGACTGAACGACCACGCCCGGATCGACGGCCTCCACAAACGCCTCGCTCGCCGGCCGGAAGCTCCCGTGGTGGGGCAACTCGAGCACGTCGGCGCCGATTGGGTCAAGAGAGAGCCCTTGCATCATGACGTCTTGGCTGTCGCCCGTCAGCAACACCCGCCGCTCCCCCTCGTGGGTGCTGACCACGACTCGAAGCACCAGCGATCCATCGTTGGCGGTGGCGAATTCGGCCCCGCGTTCGGGCCACAGGCACTCCAACTCCACCCCGGCCAACGTGAGCCGATCGCCGCGCGCGACCACGCGCACCTCGACCCCCCGACGTGCCAGCTCCGACAACGTGAATGCCTCGGGTCCATCCGATTTCTCGGAGGCCCATCGCTCAAACGCCTCTCCGATCACGACCTCGCGCACGCCCAGCGGCTCGATCGCATCGAGCAGCGCGTTGTAATGATCCAGGTTTGGATGGGAGATGATCACGCGTTCGACCCGCCCGGCCCCGAGTGCGCGAATGGCCCGCGGCAACTCCAACCGACCGAACGAGAACGAAGACGCCCCGCAGTCCCACAGAGCCGCTTGGTCCGCGCTGCGAAGCAGGTGGCAGGACCCATCTCCGACATCCAGCGTGTCCATGCGGAACGCCACCGCGCTGCCAAGCCTCGCCGTGCCCGCTTCGACCGCTCCCCACCCAAGCACGACGCCGCTGACCACCCACGCAACCCGCGAACGCCGAGGCACCCAGCGCACCCACAGGATCGCAACCAGCGTCGCGGCCAGAGCCCACGCCAGTGACATCGACGCGAGTCGCACGGACGCCATCGGCACGGCATCGATCCTTGCGACGGTTCCGCTGGCCACCGTGCTCAACCCGCGCGCCAGATCGCCAATCACCTCCCCCGCCTGCGGCCATGCAAGCCCCACCACCAGCGCGCTGTACCCGAACCACAACGCCGCGACGATCACGGGACCCACAAGCAGTGTGCTGACCACGCCCAGCACGCTCACAAGCCCCGTCACGTGAACGACCATCGGCAGCGCAACCAGCCAGCAGGCCAGGGCCACGGCGCCCGCGGTTCGAACTCGCATCCAACCCTCGACCAGTGGCGGCCGACGGGTGGGCAGCGTCCCTCGCAGCACTCTGGCCATCCCCCAGCCCTGAACTCGAGGTCCGATCCACAGCAGCAGCGCCGTCAGGCCGGCGCTCAGTTGGAACCCGAGCGCGAACACATCCATCGGCCGCCAGAGCAACAGCCCGACGCAGATCCATGCCAGGACTGCGAGCCTGTGGTAGCGCCGGCCGATCGCGTCGGCCATGAGCAGCGCAAGCACCATCACTCCCGCGCGAATCACCGGCGCCCGGCCGGGCACGATCAACAGGTAGACCACGATCAACGACGCCGCGAGCGCTGGCTCGAGCCGCCCGCGATCCCCGGTCAGCCGGATCGCCAGCAGCAATGCCCCGGTCATCACAACGAGGTGGAACCCGGAGATCGCCAGCAGATGCGCGAGCCCGACTCGTGTGTACGCCCCTCTCACGTCGTCCAGTGCCCGCTCCTGCGTTCCCAGAATCAGGGCCGCCAGGAGAGCCGAGTCCGGATCGGCGCTCGACCCGCCAATTGCCCGCTCCGATCGCGTCCGAACGGCGCGAAGGCCGGCTCGCACCGCGCCTGCGAGCGATTCCAAGAACGTGGCGTGCGGAACCACGGAAACCAACGAAGCGTCGGGGATCCGCACGAATCCGGCCTCGTGCGCCATGGCGCGCCTAAGAGGGCGGGCCTCCATGCCGGGATTTCGCCGATCGTGAGCGAGTTGCGCTTCGCCGAGCACCTCGATGCGTTGACCGGTCGCAAAGGACGGCTCACTCGGATCCTCGCACACCAGTCGCACCACACCACGAGACGGACGCCACTCAACACCCGCAGCGATCGAATCAACGCTCAGCTCGCACCGCCATCCCGCGCCGCGGCGTGCAAATCCGCCGAGCGCACCGGGGGGCTGCTCGATCGGCTCGGGGCCCTCGACGATCACACCACGAAGACGGACGGCGCTCCCATCGTGTCCCGCGAGCACGACGTCCAGGGTCGATCCTCCCCGCTCGTGCACGCGCAGCGCAAACCACCCGCCCCCGAATGCCGCCGCGGCGAGCGCCAGCGCGAACGCGCACCCGCGACCCCGCGCTGCCGACGCAACGGCGCTTCCACCACACGCCAGCGCAAACCACATGGCCGCGGGCACAAACGCCAAGTGCCTGGACGCGACCATCCCGACGATAACGCACGCGAACGCGCAGAGCGCCGGCGCCGCGACCCGCGCGCCCCGATCGGGCGAGGTCGGTTCTGGCGCGTCGCGGGCAAACTCCGACGAACGCCACTCTCCCATGACTCACACCGTGCCGTACATCCGATCGCCCGCGTCGCCGAGGCCCGGCAGAATGAAGCCCTGCTCGTTGATCTCGCGATCCAGCGCCGCCGCGTACAGCATCACATCGGAATGCTCTCGCAAGAGCCGCTCCACACCCTCGGGCGCCGCCACCAGGCACATCATGCGCAAGTCCCGCGCCCCAGCCTCCCTGAGCAGTTCGATCGACGCCACCGCCGATCCGCCCGTGGCCAGCATCGGGTCGACAAGAATGGTCGGACCGGCGGCGAGGTCTCGGGGCAACCTCCGCAAGTACACGACCGGCTGCAGCGTCTTCTCGTCGCGCGCCATCCCCAGATGGCCCACCCTCGCTTCGGGCATCACTTCGAGAATCCCCTCGGCCATCGCAAGCCCAGCGCGCAGCACGGGCACCACAGTCACCGCCGCGCTCAGACGCAATCCACGCGTTCCTTCCATCGGAGTTCTGACCTCCACCTCCTCGGTGGGCAGCGCTCGAGTGGCCTCGAACACCATCAGGCCGGCGATCTGGGCCAGCAGCGCCCTGAAGGCGCGGTGGCTCGTCTGACCATCTCGCAACCACGTGACCTTGTGCTGAATGAGGGGATGATCAAAGAGCACGAGGTTGGGGAACTGCGGTCGCTTGGACATGGTCGGGCAGCGTACCGGAGTACCGGCCCGCGTTCCCCGCTTTGGCCCACGTGCCCGCAGAGCGAAAAAGTCCGAGAATCGATGAAACCGCTTTCATTCTGCCGCGTATTCTCGGACGAGCTCCCTATGGGGTCTCAGGGCGTCTCGACTCACCGGGCCGTGCCCGCCACGCCCAGAGGCCCATTTTGGTCCGCTCTCTCCTCACGGCGGCTTCCCGGCCCACCGACCGTGCGTCCGCTGTGGACGCGCTCATGCCAGGGCCGGGAATCCGCTTGGATTCCCTCGCCGAACGCCGCGGCCCGAACTGGGGCAGATGGCCCGGCCCAGTCACGGTCCCGGACGACCGGAGCGGCGTCTGGGACCATTGCCCATCCCCCTTGGCCACCCGGTCGTTTTGCCATACAGTGCGTGCCACGGGCGCCATGGGAGCCCGAAGATCGGGGCCCAGCTCAGCGGCGATGGACACGAGCGAATCGAACGAACCCCCAGACCGACGATGCGGCCCCGTTGATCGGGGCAATCGGCGTGTGGAAGTGACGGGCGACGCCCCCGGATGCACCATCCGGTGGCTGCGTGATCGCCTTCTCACCGCCATCGAGCGCCTCGGTGCGCACGGTGAAGTCCGCGTCCGGATCGCGAGTGATGCGGAGATCACCGCCCTCCACGAGAAGTGGCGTCAGGATCGATCCCCCACGGACGTTCTCACCTTCGACCTGTCGCAGGACGAGTGTCTGGACGCGGACATCGTCATCTGCGCCGATCAGGCCGAACGAGAGGCGGGTCGGCGGGGCCTGGATCCGCGGCGCGAACTGCTGCTCTACGCCCTGCATGGCGTGCTGCATTGCCTCGGGCACGACGATCACGACGACACCGCCTACAGCGCAATGCACCGGCTCGAGGACGAGATCCTCGACGCAATCGGCGTTGGCGCGACGTTTGACGTCCCGGAGACTCCCGCGTGACGGCCAACCTCTGGCTCGCCATCGCGCTGGCCGCCCTGGTGCTCGCCAGCGTCTTTGCCACACTCCATCTCTCCCTGCGCGAGATCTCGCGCTCCGCCGTCGAGGGCGCTGCCAGGCGATCCGGCAAACCCGGACCTCAGCGCCGCATCGCGCGGATCCTCGACGACCTCCACGGCCACGCCGTCGCCCTCTCGCTCCCGCGAGTGCTCTTCACCATGCTGTTTGTTGTGGGCGTCGTCCGCTGGATCGCGGCGATGGCGGGCAAGGACGCCGCGGGCTGGGGAGAAATCTCCCTCGGCGTCGTCGCTTCCGCCCTGATCATGTGGATCCTCGGCGTGGTCGTGCCCATCAGCATCGCCCAGCACGCGGGCGTGCGCACCACGCTCGCGTGGTCGGGCGTCATGCGCGGCATCTACTGGATCATGACTCCGGTGCGCCGTATCGCCGATGTCATGGACGAGATCGTCCGCCGGCTCGCGGGACCGTCCAACGATGACCCCGTCGAGGTCATCGAGGCCGAGATCCGCTCCGTGGTCGAAGAAGGAGAGCGAGAGGGTAAGCTCGAGGAGGGCGCGGGCGAGATGGTTGCCGCGGTCGTCGAGTTCGCCAACCGCACCGTCGAAGAAATCATGACGCCGCGCACCGAGATCGAGGCGCTCCAATACACCGACGATCTCGCGGCCGTGCTCGCCCACGTCACCGAGTCCGGCCACAGCCGCATCCCCGTGTACCGCGAAGACCTCGACCACATCGTCGGCTTGCTCTACGCCAAGGACCTGCTGCACTGGATGGCCGGACGACAGGCCGACGAGCCGTTCCGTCTCGAGTCCATCCTTCGTCTCGCGACCTTTGTTCCCGAGACTAAGACCGTGTCGGAACTGCTCGCCGAACTGACGGCCAACCGGGTGCACATCGCCATCGCAGCCGATGAGTACGGCGGCACCGCGGGGCTCGTCACGATCGAGGACATGGTAGAGGAGGTCTTCGGAGAGATCGCCGACGAGTACGATGTCGAGGAAGACGAGGCCCCCGCGCTCAACCTGCACCACGAGCAACGCGCCGCAACCATCGATGCCCGCAAGCGTATTGACGACGCCAACGACGACCTCGCCGACATCGGCATCAGCCTTCCCGAGAGCGAGGACTACGACACCATCGGCGGCTTCGTCACCGTGACCCTCGGGCGCATCCCCCAGGCGGGCGAGACGTTTCGGGTCAACGGCGCGCAGGTCACGGTCCTCGAGGCCGAGGCCACCCGCGTCACCCGCGTTCGCGTCGAGCACGCCGCGGAGGAGTCCGAGCCCGCCGTTTCCCGCGCCCCCGACGCCAAGTGAGCGCTCCCCTTACGGGTACGATCGACCATGGCCACACCAACCCCCGGCGCGCGACTCCGCGCCCTCATGGACGCGGGCTGCGTGCCCATCCCCGGAGCGTTCTGCGCCCTCGCGTCCCTGGCAATCCGTGATGCCGGCTTCGACGCGTGCTACGTCTCCGGCGGCGCCACCAGCGTCGTCGCCGGCGTGCCCGACATCGGCCTGCTTTCGCTCGACCACTTCACCCGGCTGATCCGCGAGATCGCCCGCGCCAGTGGCATGCCCGTCCTCGCCGACGCCGACACCGGCTTCGGCGAAGAGGAGATGGTCCGCCGCACCGTCATCGAGTACGCCCACGCCGGCGCCGCGGGGCTCCACCTCGAAGACCAAGTCTTCCCCAAGCGCTGCGGCCACCTCGACGGCAAGGCCCTCGTCCCGCACGAGCACGCGATCGAGCGCGTCCGCTGGGCCGCGACAGCCGCCCGCGACTCGCGCGACCCACACCTCATCGTGTGCGCCCGCACCGACGCGCCCGGCGTCGAGGGCCTCGACGCCGCCATCGAACGCTCCCGCGCCTACCTCGAGGTCGGCGCGGACATGATCTTCCCCGAAGGCCTGCGCAGCGAGCAGGAGTTCCGCGACTTCGCCGCCGCCATCGGCACGCAGCGCCGCGCCGACGGCGGCAGGGTCTATCTCCTGGCCAACATGACCGAGTTCGGCAAGACGCCGATGCTGCCGCTCTCGGCCTTCGCCGAGATGGGCTATTCCTGCGTGATCTATCCGGTCACGATGCTGCGGATCGCCATGGGCGCGGTCAAACGCGGCCTCGAAACGCTCCGCGCCAATGGCACCGTCGAGCCGCTGCTGGGCGAGATGCTCACCCGCCAGGAACTCTACGGCCTGATCGACTACGACCCGAAGCAGCCGTGGGAGTTCCCCGGCGCCGGATGACCCGCCGCATCAGCGCGCCCCGCGCTCCACCAGTTCCACTCCGAGCTCCACCACTTTCGGCGGCAGACACTCGCGCTCCGTGCACGCCTGGAACTGCACCGCCAGCCGCGGCCGGCCGATCCACGGCCCCTGGCGCTCCAGCGCCACGCGCAGCTCGATCGCCCCCTTGTACACCCGCAGTTCCTGCCTCTGTCCATACGGTGCGCCCGCCGGGTAGTCCGCGTACGCGAACACCCCCGACCCACCCACGATTCCGAGCCGCATCGGCATCAGCCCGCCGCCACCCGGCCCCGGGTCCGCCGCGAGAATGTGCTGTCCCTCGGGAACCGTCACCCTCACGCGCAGCTCAGCCGGTTTGCCCTGCCCCACCTGCAGGCGATCCTCGCTCGCGTATACCTCGACGCTCTCACCGCCCGCGGGCGCCTGCTTGGCGGGCGGCGCCTTGGCCGACCTCTCCTGGCTCATCCCGTCGAACGCCGCGACGTCCTTGGCCAGCAGGCGCAGCAGCCCCAGCGTCGCGCACGACGTCCCGATCGGCGACGCCTTGATCGCCGGCGAGAGCGCCCGCAGCGCATCGATCGCCTGCTCCAGATACGTCCCCTCCTGCGTGATCTCGTACAGGTCAATCAGGTTGTGCAGCATCACAGACGAGCCCGAGGGCAAGGCCCCGTCGTGCGTCGTCCGCGTCCGCACGAACAGGTCCGGCTGATCGGCTCGCGTGTCGAAGAAGCCCGGCGCATCCACGTCGCCAAACAGCGCCCGCGCCCGGTCCAAGAGGCGCAGCGCCGTGTCCAGCTGCTTCGACCGCGCCTTCACCTCGCCCAGCGCCAGCCTCGCCCGATGCAGCGACACCAGCCCCTTGATCACCAGCGCATAGTCCTCGAGGAACCCCGTCGTCCTCGCCTTGCCCGCACGCCAGGACCGCAGCAGTGTTGCATCGTCGAGCACCATGTTCGACAGAATGAACCCCGCCGCGTTGCTCGCCGCATCCAGATACCGGCGATCGTTCAGGACCCGCGACGCCTCCGCCAGCGCCGCGATCATCAATCCGTTCCACGATGCGAGAACCTTGTCATCCCGCCGCGGCTGCTTCCGGCGGCTGCGCGCCTCGTACAGCTTGGAGTTCAGCCTCGCCAACCGCAGGTTGAATGCCTCGCTGGTCAGCCCCCGCGCCTCGGCCAGCCGGTCCGGCCGGTCGGCGAGCCGAAGCACGCTGCTGGGCGGCTGGTCCGGGTGGTGCGGATCCTGGAAGTTCGGCCCCTGCCCCAGCCCGTAGATCTCGATGATGAAGTCCGCGTCGGCCTCGTCGAGCACCTCGCGCACCTCGGCGGGCGTCCAGAGATAGTTCAGCCCCTCGCGCCCGTCCACCTCAGCGTCCTGCGCCGAGAAGAACGCCGCCGGCTGCCCCTCGTGCTCGAGCGTCATCTCCCGCAGCACGTAGTCCAGCGTCTCTCGCGCCACGCGTCGGTAGTACGAGTCGTCGTATTGCTCGGCCGCCCGCGCGTACGTCGCCGCGAGCTGCGCGTTGTCGTACAGCATCTTCTCAAAGTGCGGGATGGTCCAGAATGCGTCCACGCTGTAGCGATGGAACCCCCCCGCCACCTGGTCGCGCATTCCCCCGATCGCCATCCGATCCAGCGTGAACCGCAGCGCGTGATCGAGCGCCGCCCGCGTCTCCTCATCGCCTGCTCGCGCCCGCGCCGACGCCAGCAGGTCCAGGAACACCGGCTGGGGGAACTTGGGCGCACCCCCAAACCCGCCGTTGGTCCGATCCAGACTCGTCAGCAGCGCCCCGACGGCCTGCTCCACCTCCGCGTGCCCGACGGGCGTCGGCGTCTGCCTCGTGGCCAATTGCTCGCGCACCGCCCTGGCCACCGCCTCGGCCTGCTCGTTCACCTGCTCTCGCTGCTCGGCCCACGCGCGCGACATCGCGTCGAGCACCTGCGGAAACCCGTGCATGCCCTGGCGCGCCTCGGGTGGGAAGTACGTCCCGCACCAGAACGGACGAAGCCGGGCCGGCTCGAGAAAGCACGACATCGGCCATCCGCCCCGCCCGGTCATGATCATCGTCGAGGCCATGTAGATGTCGTCGACATCCGGCCGCTCCTCTCGATCCACCTTGACGCACACGAACTTCTCGTTCATCAGGCGCGCGATCGCCTCGCTCTCGAAGCTCTCTCGCTCCATCACGTGGCACCAGTAGCACGTCGAGTACCCGATCGACAGAAAGATCGGCACGCCGCGCTCCCGCGCGAGCGCAAACGCCTCCGGCCCCCACGGATGCCAGTCCACCGGGTTGTGCGCGTGCTGCAGCAGATACGGGCTTGTCTCCTTCGAGAGACGATTCGCCCGGCGCTCGGTGGTCGTGGGTGTGCTCATGGCTCGGCCTCCTGCGGTATCAATCCGGCGCGCTGCCCGCGCGCTCGGGGCGCACCCACGGCCCTGCGGGCGCTCCCCCAGCCCTTATCGGCGGCTCCGGCCCATGACGCCCACAATGAGCGAACGCACCGCGCCCCCTCCCACCACCATCTCACCTGGACCCGTGCCGATCCCGCCCGATCTCGACGGTCGAACCGCCTCGGCCGCCGCCAGACTCGACCGCAGCACCGCATCGACCGGAAGCGACACCAGCCGCAGCGTGACCATCGCCTCCACCGGCCGAACCTCATCGTCCGCCATCGACAGCAACAGGTCCTCTCGCTCCCGTGCGAACGCGTCGCAATACCCCCGCGCCGCCTCCCGGATCCGAGCCACGTCGATCTCGCTTCCGGGCGCGAGCGCGCTTCGCAGATCGGCCAGCCCCTCCTCCAGAAGGTCCCGAGCCGCCAGCAACCGATCACCCGAAGCCTGGATCAGCACCGGCACCGCCAACGCCACCAGCGGCGATGCCAGCGCCATCTCCGCCCGCTGCGCCAGCGATGTGGGATCCGATCTCGCCACGATCGCGTCCAGCCGCAGCGCGAACGCGTCCAGCCCCGCGGCGATCGGCACCGAGAACATCGGGTCCGGACCCGACCGGACGATGTCGCCCGCCAGCGCCGAAAGACCGTTGCTCCCGCGCCGAGAGACCTCGGACTCCACCATCTCCCGCAGCGGCGCCAGCAGCGGATCGGTCCCCAACCGCGCGTTCGCCGCGACGATGTCGTCCAGGGGCTGCATGCCCCCTACCTCCGCGCTCACCAGCCCCTCGTCCCACAGCGCCATCGACCACCGCCACGATTCGAGAAACTCGCGGTACTCCGGCCCGCGCCGCGCCGCATCCATGAACTGCTCGCGGCTGGGATCATCCGCCGGCGACGGCAAGAACGTCACGCACCGCGAGGCCAGCAGCAGCGCCGCCATCGCCGCCGGCTCCCGCGTGGACAGGTGATATGGGCTGATGGCGACCAGCACGACCAAGGGTAGCGGAGGGGCCGAACGCCGAGGCCCGGCGATCCCGCGTCAACAATGGCTCGTGATAGAGCGGCCGTGCCCAAGCTGCGGCGACGAACTGAAGTCCATTCAGGCCGACATCCGCCCCGAATGCGGGAACACGTTCACGGAAGAGGCCATCGAGCAGGCGCTCCTCCGCCGGAAGTTGCCAAGAGCCCCGGTCCGCGCGCTGGTCGCCTGCTCCCTGGTCCCGTGGATGGTTGTGCTGATGGACTGCGCCCTCTGGATCATCGCGCGACTAAAGCTCGGCTTCCCCCCACGCCCGAACAGAGACGACCCCAAGGACGCCATCGGCCAGGCGCCGATGACCCTGCACACACTGGCCATGGCGGGCGCTCTCCTGTGCGTCCCGGTCGCGTTGGCGCTCGGCGTCTGGCTCCTCCTCGACCCGAGCCGTCGGTGGCGGCGCCGGATCGTCGTGCTTCTCGCCTGCACCGCGGCCTGGCTCGCTGCGATTGGAATCGCGAGACACTACCTCGGACCGATCATGGGCGCCTGGCTCATGGATTGAGCGGTCAACCATGAGTCTCATGGTCGCGGCTCTCGATTCAACATCCTGTCACCCCGACGTTGAACTGCAAGCGGCCTCGGCAATTGCCGAGGCCGCTTGTATTCACAGCACAGTCCGATCAGGTCCTGTCACCGAGGGCGACTGACGCTGGGGACTTCGTTGCTGGGCACGGTGTCGACCTCTGGCAGATCTGTCGCCGCAGCCGGCACATGGTAGATGCTCGTCGTGTCTCCGTGAATGGTGATAATGCGGCCGCCGTCTGGACTGAAGTGGCCGGATCCATCAAGCAATGCGAGCGGCTTCCCATTGCTGTCCCACAGCCGCGCAACCCGCTCGTTGGGGTCGTCAGAGTTGGTGAGAATGAGGCTGCCATCGGGACTGAATGTCCCATATGGCGTACCCGAGTGGCCAACGAGCACGGCGACCGGCTTGCCTTCGCTGTCCCACAGGCGAGCGGTCCGGTCTCTCGAAAATGTAAGAATCCGGCTGCCATCCGGGCTGAAGCCCGCTCCGAGGACCGGTCCCGCGTGGCCCACAAGTTCGACGATCTCGTTCCAATCGCTGTCGTACAGGTGGGCGGTCCCGTCATCGTGTGAAGCAGCGACAAGACGGCTCCCATCGGGGTTGTACGGCGTTCCCCCGAAGGGCCATCTCGAAGGGCCTGGGAGCACGGCGATGGGCATCCCGTCGGTGTCCCACAGCCGCACGGTGTAGTCGAACGAGTAGGTAACGATGCGGTTCCCGTCGGGGCTGAACTCCGAGCGCCAGACTGCATGCCTCTCATCATTTCGATCTGCGGCGTGGTCCAGCACGGCGATTGGCTTCCCGTCTGCATTCCAAAGCCGTGCAGTCCCGTCGTTCGAGGTCGTGAGGATGCGGCTGCCATCAGAGCTGAAGGTCACTCCAATAACCCAGTCAGTGTGGCCTTCGAGCACCGCTACCTCATTCCCATCGCGGTCCCACAGGCGCGCAGTCAAGTCGTCCGCGAACGAGTATGAGGTCGTGGCAACTCGTTCGCCAGTTGGACCGAAGTTCCCGAAATAGACCGCGCCGGCGAGCGCAGCGACTTCCTTCCCGTCGCGGTCCCACAGGCGCGCGGAATCGTCCCGCGACCATGTGAGGACGCGGCTGCCGTCGGGGCTGAATCGTCCACCCCGTACGATTCCCGTGTGGCCCCCGAGGACGGCGAGCGGCTTGCCCTCGATGTCCCACAGGCGCGCGGTCTCGTCCTTGGAGGTCGTGACGATGCGGCTGCCGTCGGGGCTGAAGTTCGCGTCCTGGACCCCGTCCGTGTGGCCCTCGAGCACGGCGTACGGAAGAAGTCGAGGTGCTGATGTGACCATCTCGCGCTCGTCTGTGATCGTTTGCATACACGCGCTAACCGGAGAGGTCAACAGTGCAACAAGAAGGGTCCAGTAGAGTGATGGCGCGGTGCGCATGATTCTTGCTCCGCGAGGAGAAATGCTGGTCCGTCGGCCGAAATGACCAGCCCCAGTCAGCCGTTCCTACCGAGAGAGGAGCACCCGGGTTTCGAGATTCCAAGAGCTGATCTGGGCTCGGAAGTGTTCAACTGGAGTCGTGTCACCCCGATCGCGCTCAGTCCCCTACGCCCTCAGGCTCGCCCAGCCGGTAACTGGTGCTCCGACCTCCGCCGGGATTCTGGACCAGAATGCCGCGTTCCAGCAGTTCCCGGACATCGCGCAGCGCCGTGTCCGGCGAGCACTTGGCCAGCTTGGCGTACTTCGACGTGGACAGGAACCCCTCAAACCCGTTCAACATCCGGTTGATGATCAGCCGCTGCCGCTCGTTGACCGGCCGCCGGTTGATCCGCTCCCACATGCGGGCCTTGCTCAGGACAGCGCCGACCATCCCGTCCGCGCCGTCAATCGCCCGGTCCAGGCAGCCGAGGAACCACGCCAGCCAGCCCGTGATGTTCACGCCACCGCGCTGCGCCGCCTCCAGCCGCAGGTAGTAGTCCTTCCGCTCCGCCTCGATCTGCGACGACATGCTGTAGTAGCGGTCCTTCGTGCCGTCGGCGCGCGCGAGCGCCATGTCCGCGATGGCGCGGGCGATGCGCCCGTTGCCGTCCTCGAACGGGTGGATCGTCACGAACCAGAAGTGGGCGATGCCCGCCTTGACCACCGGATCCGTCGCCGGCACCGCATTGAACCACGTGATGAAGCGGGACATCTCCGCTTCGAGCCGCTCCGCCTCCGGCGCCTCGAAATGCACCCTCTCGCGCCCTATCGGCCCGGAGACGACCTGCATCGGCCCCGCTTCCTTTGTCCGCCACGCTCCGACCACGATCCGGTTCATGCCGCTTCGGCCGGTCGGAAACAGCGAGGCGTGCCAATCCAGGAGGCGATTCGTCGTGAGCGGCTTCTCGAAGTTCCGCGTGCCGTCGAGCATCATTTCCACGACGCCCTCGACATCGCGCCCGGCCTTCGGCAGCCCCGCCACATCGAGCCCGAGCCGCCGGGCGATCGAGGAGCGGACCTCGTCGGTGTTCAGCCTCTCGCCCTCAATGGCCGAGGACTTGACCACGTCGCTGGTCAGGAAGGCAAGGCTCGCTTCGGCCCGCAGGTCGAATCCGAGTGCCTCCATCTTCCCCAACAGCCGACCCTGCTTGTGCCGCAGGGCCGCGAGGGGACCGGCGAGCTCCTCGCCGTCCCAGGCGAACTCCGGCCAGCCCGGTTTCTCGTGAATGTACGTCATATTCTCCGCACGCTGTGCGGTGATTCTACCCCCGTTCTCCGCAAGGGCAAGCCATTCGCCGCATAATGTGCGGCGAATAACCAGCCTGTTCGCCGCACGGCAGGCACGCCTCCCTTGACCACGTCGATTGACCCCTCAGACAAGGGCCGCCGAAGGCGGCTGGCACGCAGGCTCTCCGGGCGGGGGTTTGCAGGGGGCGGCCAGCCCCCTGCCCCGCACCCCGACAGTCCAGGCGACGCAACCCTCTTCCCCTCAGGCTGAAGCGTCAGTCGCCCGCCACCGCTCCCCTTGCCCAAACCCCCAGTTAAGCGTTTGCGCGCGCGCCGGCGCCCGTGCCAATCAAGAAATCTGGGATTCCCTCAAATTGTTTTGGCTCATGCGCCACAACGACTTGCGCCCGCGCTCGCGCGGGACACCCCTCCGGCGCGCGCGCGCCGGCGCGGTCTTCGCCCCATGGGTAGAGGGGCTCTTCAAGGCCCCACCGCTCGCCCCTGTCCCTCTGTCCTCCTTCTTCGTCGTCCCGGCGCTTCCACCCCCCTCACGTCCCCCTCGTGTTCCCGAACAGCTCAATGTGCAACCGATGCCCATACCGCCATCCCCGCGCCACGCACGCCTCCGCCACCCAGCGCACATCCTCCGCCCGGGGCGTCACCACCCCCTCGGGCATTAGGAACACCTCGTGCGCCCGCACCTCCAGGCGCGAGACCACGCCCTCGATCTCCTCCAGGTCTTCCTCCCCGGTCACCACGAATTTCAACTGCCTCGCGGGAGCCGCGCCCAGCAGCGACGCCAGCGCACCAAAGTTCAGCCGGCGCGCCTCGTGCCGCTCTCGCCACGCTCCGGTCGGATCGCGCGGGTCGTCAACCGGCGTCGAGTTTGCCAGCTTCGGGCTGAGGCTGATCAGGTCGCACGGTGCGCCCGGATCGATCGTCCCCGCCGTCTCGATCGTCACGTGCAGCCCGGCCTCGCGCAGCGCCCGCGTCAGCCCCACCACTCCCGGAAAGATCAGGGGCTCGCCGCCGGTCACCACCGCGTGCTCCACACCGCTCGCTCGCGCCTCCGCGACCAGGCCATCGATCTCTCGCCCCTCTCCCTCGGGGTTCCAGCTCGCGTACGGCGTGTCGCACCAGCGGCAACGAAGGTTGCACCCCGACAGGCGCACAAACCACGAGGGCGTGCCACTGAGCATCCCCTCACCCTGGATCGACGTGAACGTCTCCGACACCAGCAGACCACTCACCCCCGCGCTCCCGGTGCCGGGTCCGCCACGCCCGCCTCCCTGAACCCCTTGGCCCGAAGCACGCACGAATCGCACCGGCCGCACACCCTTCCCTCTTGATCGGGGTCATAACACGAATGCGTCAGCGAGAAGTCCACACCGAGCTCGACACCCAGCCGCACGATCCCCGCCTTGTCCAGGCGCGCCAGCGGCGCATGCACGCGGAAGCGATCGCCCGTAACGCCCGCCTTGGTCGCCAGGCCCGCGCACTGCTCAAACGCGTGCAGAAATTCCTCGCGGCAGTCGGGGTATCCGGAGTAATCGACGGCGTTGACGCCCAGGAACAGATCCCGCGCGCCGACGACCTCCGCATACCCCAGCGCCAGCGACAGGAAGATCAGATTCCGCGCGGGCACGTAGGTGACCGGGATCCCGGGCCCGATCTCGCCCCCCTTGGGCACGTCGATCCCGTCGTCGGTGAGTGCCGAGCCGCCCAATGCGCGCAGGTTTACCCCAACGACCCTGTGCTCATCCACGCCCAGCGAACCGGCAACACGAACCGCCGCCGCCAATTCGAACCGGTGCCGCTGCCCATAGTCAAAGCTGACGGCGTGGCAGGTGAATCCGCGCGAACGCGCGACCGCCAGCGTCACCGCGCTGTCGAGCCCTCCCGACACCAGCACCACCGCCCGTCTTTGCCCGTCCATCTTGCAACGGTAGACGACGCCGCGCGCCGCCCTCCATCACGCGGCGATCCTGGCCCCAGGGGTCTCGTCCAGCCATCGCGCGCACATCGCCAGCAACGCGCCCCGATCGATCGGCTTGGACTGATAGTCGCTGTATCCCGCGCGCAGACACCGCTCGCGAGTCCCCGACATCGCGTCGGCGGTCAACGCGAGCACCGGAACCCGCACCCCCATGCGACGCATCTCGCGCACCGCGCGATACCCGTCCATCTCCGGCATCTGCACGTCCATCAGGATCAGGTCCGGCCCAATCTCTCGCACGCGCTCCACGGCCTCGCGCCCGTTCGTGGCCGTTTCCACGTCGGCCCCGGCCCGCCGCAACACGTGCGAGATCAGCCTGAGATTGTCCGGCCCATCGTCAACGAGCAGGATCCGGCCCCGCAGCGCGACCTCCGCCGGCGCGATGGCGTGCCCCGCTCGCTCGGCCTCGGGCGCGCGCTCGCTCAACTCCAGTGAGCCCCGCTCGGGCAGGGGAATCACCACGGCGAACGTGCTGCCCTCTGCCGGAACGCTCGACACCTCGATTTCACCGCCCATCAGCTCGATCAGCCTCTTGCTGATGGCCAGCCCGAGCCCGGTCCCGCCGAACTGGCGCGAGGTGGACTGGTCCCCTTGGCTGAACGGCCGGTACAGCCTCGACACCTGCTCGGGCGTCATGCCGATCCCCGTGTCGGTCACGCCGAGACGAAGCCGCGTGCCGTCGGGCGCGTCCGAGAGGCGCGCCCAGATCGTCACGCGCCCCTTGGGCGTGAACTTCACCGCATTGCCGGCCAGGTTGATCAACACCTGCCGGAGTCGGAACGGATCGGATCGGATCGTCGCCGGCAGGGGCCACTCGAGCTCGGTCCGCAATTCGACGCCCTTGCCGTCCGCCGTGACGCTCAGCAACGACCCGACCTCCTCGATGATCGCGACCGGCGAGCATTCCACCGACTCGACACTCATCCGCCCCGCCTCGACCTTCGAGAGGTCCAGGATGTCGTTGATCAGCGCCAGGAGATGCTGGGCCTGCCGCCGGATCGTCGACGCGTATTCGGCGCGTCCCGCTTCGCTCGGACGCTCCTCCTCGAGCAACTCCGAGAATCCGAGGATCGCCGTTAGGGGCGTGCGGATCTCGTGGCTCATGTTGGCCAGGAACTCGCTCCGCGCCCGGCTCGCCAGCGTCGCCCTGCGCTCCGCCTTGGCGCGCCCCCAGCCCAGCACGCCCAGCAGGCACGCGATGCCGGTCAGCGACACCATGCCGATCAGCTCGATCGCCTCGCCGGTCTTGTGCAGTGTCGCCAGTTCCCTCGTGAACCGGCTGGCAGTCATGTCCACCGCGAGGATGCCGTGCGGCGGTTCCTCCCGCGACTGCCCCGAGAGCCACAGCGGCACCGCCGCGGTCATGAACGTGCCCCACTTGTCCGTGTATGGCCCGGCAAACGCCTCGTGCCCTTCGAACGCCGCGGCCAGGCCCGGATCCAAGTCCTCATACGGCTCCCAGATCCCCGCCGCGTCAACCACCCCGTCTCCGTCCGTGTCCGTCTCTGGCGCCGGATCGAGAATGAAGTACGCCTTTCCATCCACGCGGCGCATCGTGTAGATGTACTTGAGTTCCGGATTCGCCATGCGCGTGCGCCGCATCTCGCCCAGCTCCCTGGCGATGGCGGGCTCGGCCTTGCTCGACTCGGGCGTGATCGACGCGTGCAAGTCCAGATCGAGGTGCGCCGCCCCCATCCGCGCCGCGTTGAGCGCCAGCTGCGCGAGTTTGGCACGCAGCTGGTTCTCGCCCACGCGCGTGATGGTCCGCACCGTGACGATGAACATCGCCGCCGTCACGGCGAGCATCAGCACCGCCGGCGCGATCGCCCGGAGCATCGAGACCCACGCCCGCTGCATTCGCTGCTGGCCGTCCATGTCCACGAACCCCTCCACGCGACCTCCCGAACATCGACGGGCGACGCGCGGCGGATCGATCCATCGCTGGGCTCGATTCCCGCAATCCACGCGCGACGCCGTCGAATCGATTCCAACCGGCTCGACCTGCGACCCAGCCCCGATTCTCGGACCCGCACGCCTTCGCAAGGGCGCGCGAAAAGGGCTCAGCCGCGCTCGACGCCGGGCGCGCGGAGGACGCACGCGTGGAACGACCGGCCTTCGACGCGGAACTTGCGCTCGAAGTTTGTGCCGACCAGTTCGTCCGCCCCGGCGGATTGCGCCCGATCAAACGGCAGCCGCTCGAACGTGGGACGATCCGGAGCGGCCGAGTCGGAAGCGGCCCAGCGGGCAAAGTGCGCCTCCATCCACGCCCAGTACTCATCGTGGTCGGTGACGATGCGCAGCTCGCCACCGGGCTCGAGCACCCGCGCGCAGTCGGAAAGAAAGCGGTCCTGCACCACTCGCTTCTTGTGGTGCTTCTTCTTGGGCCACGGATCCGAGAAGTACAGGTGGATGACCGACGCAACCTGGTCGGGCGCGCGCCAATGCAGAAACTCGGTGGCGTCGGCGTTGAGCAGGCGCACGTTGGCCAGCCCGCGCCGGCGCACGCGATCGCACGCGTAGGCGTAGAACTCCTGCGCCCACTCGATGCCCAGGAAGTTCGTGTCCGGGGCGAGCGCCGCCTGCTGGAGCAGAAACGTGCCCTTGCCCGAGCCAATCTCGATCTCAAGCGGGCGCTCGG
The DNA here is from genome assembly GCA_020639195.1 of Phycisphaeraceae bacterium. Classification (GTDB taxonomy): domain Bacteria; phylum Planctomycetota; class Phycisphaerae; order Phycisphaerales; family UBA1924; genus JACKHB01. The sequence goes on from JACKHB010000004.1 coordinate 276,751, forward strand.
GCGTCTCGAACAGCGCGCGGACGTCCACCCACCCGGCCCGTGGATCCGTCAGGATCTCATCGGGCAACGGGCCGAGTTCATCGTGCTCGACGCCGACCACGCCGGGCGCGACGTCCAGCCGCCGACCTCTGCCGAGACCAAAGGACATCGGGCGATCGTATTCGGACCCCGCCCGGGCCCGGCTCCAAGACCCTACGGACAGCCGAGTTGGAACAGATCGAGGAAGTAGAAGAAGTCATCGGCGTCGAGCGCGCCGTCTGGCACGCCATAGCCCGGGTCGTTGGGATCGGACGAGCCGGACCAGTCCGCGTCCTCCAGATCACCCGTGGCAAAGGCGTCGAGAAACGCGAAGAAGTCGTCGCTGTCCACACTGAGGTCGTTGGTAAGGTCGGCCCAGCAGACCGTGAAGCGATTGGCCTGTCCGTACAGGCCAAATCCGGTGCGGATGGTTCGGATGCGGGCGCCCGTCTGCACGTTGTGGACGTACACGCCCGCGTTGTAGGAAACCGCCAGCAGGCTGCCGTCGTCCAGCGGGTGGATGCCCCGCCCGGCGTTGGAGAGCCCCGCGAGCGTGACGCCCCGGATCGTGCCGGCGAGCGTGAACTCGGTGACGCGGGCGTTGAACGCGTAGCCGTAGAAGTGGCCGGGCTCGTGACCATCGACGATCTGGGTGGAGAACACCATCGGGTAGATGCGCCCGAGGTCCACTCCGTCGTCAGAGAAGTGATAGACGCCCGCCTGCACCCCGCTCATCGAGTCAGAGTCGCTGATCAGCAGGTCGCCGTTGCCGACGGGGTGCATGTCCCAGAAACTGAAGTTCGTGCCAGGGCCGACGAAGGGCGCTTTCTCGACGCCGTCAAAGCCGAACCGCTTGATCTCCGAGAGCGTGTAGTCGAGGCCCGCGGGGGCGCGCGGGATGCTGACCACCAGCAGATCGCCCTCGTAGAGCAGGATGTCCCGCACGATGCCCAGGCCATCGGCGGGCCCGAGGAACCGATCGACGAACTCGCCCTTGAGGTTGTACCGCCAGACCGAGTCGGCGGTCGAGTCCGAGACGTACACCATGCGGTCGGGACCGATGGCCACCGCGGTCGGCCACACGATGTGCGCCTGGTCGGGCGGCACGAGGTCGCCGAGGTACGAGCCGTCCACGACCGAGAACATGCCGATGCTGCCGGCGCGCGGATCGGCGGGATTGCCGACGCCCCAGGGCACCGCGATGAACTCGGACGGGGGCAGCGCGGACGCGAACGAGCCGCAAGCGCACACGACAGCGAGAGTCGCCGATCTCATGATCGTTCTCCGAAACGAAGCGCACGTATGACGACAGGCGGCCGCGCGACCGGCCGTCCTCTCCTCCGCGGAGTTCGCCAGGGGCGACCGACGGTCGCGCCGCTCGCGGCAGGGTGACTGACGCATGGCAGTGCGGCGGGTTCCGAGATCTGATCGATTCGGATGATGCGAATCGATATATCATTGCGCGCGGCGACGGCGTGGCGGACGCGCACGTCCGGAAATGTCCGGGGCGTGCGATCCGCCGGGAAGCCCCGTACGTACAATCGTGCGGAACCCGTGGGGTTTGGGGATCGCCCATTCGCGGCGTGCCGATACGTCCCCTCCGGGTTCCGTCGGGCCGGCGCGCCCATCTGGAGGCGCGTGGGATCTTGAGGGACCGAGATCCGCCGGCGAGCGCCTCGCCGCCTCGACCGCGCGATTCTGTATGACCCTGGGGGCAACGCCCTCTGGGGGGATGACCGCACGCTCAGGAGGAGCCCCATGGCCGAGTTCCACCACACCGGCGCAGATCTGGCGAGCCTGATCGAGTCTCGCCTGGATCGCTCGACGTTCCAGAGCCAGCACTGGTCGGGGACGTTCCAGGAGTACCTCGGCATCTGCGGGCAGCACCCGGAGGTCTGCCGCAACGCGTACCAGCGGCTGTACGACGCGATCATGTCGTGCGGGTTCGAGCGGTATCGGCAGTTCAAGCGCGACATCGTGCGGTACCACTTCTTCTCCGACCCGTTCGATCACGGACAGGACGCCATCTTCGGGCTCGACAGCGCGCTGATGCAGCTGGTGGGGTTCCTGCGATCCGCCGCGGAGGGGTACGGCACGGACAAGCGGATCCTGCTACTGCACGGGCCGGTCGGCTCGAGCAAGTCGACGATCGCGCGGATCCTCAAGAAGGGGATCGAGCGGTACTCGCAGACAGACGAGGGCGCGCTGTACTCGTTCAGCTGGCTGCTGGACGAGCACTGCGCGGTGTCGCCGGACCACACCACGCCGGGCCGGGCTGAGCGGACGCACGAGTTCCCGAGCCCGATGCACGAGGACCCGCTGATCCTGGTGCCCGCGGCGGCGCGGGCCGACCTGCTGGACCGGCTCAACGCGGCGTTCCATCCAACGCACCACGGTGGGCGCCTGCGGATCGTGGGCGAGCCGGACCCGTTCAGCCGCAGAATCCTGGCGGACCTGATGGCGTTCTACGACGGGGACTGGACGCGGGCGATGGACCACGTGAGGGTGCGGCGGGTGGTGCTGTCGGAGAAGGACCGGGTGGGCATCGGGACGTTCCAGCCCAAGGACGAGAAGAACCAGGACTCGACGGAGCTGACCGGGGACATCAACTACCGGAAGATCGCGTTGTACGGGTCGGACTCGGACCCGCGGGCGTTCAACTTCGACGGGGAGTTCAACGTCGCGAACCGAGGGATCTGCGAGTTCATCGAGATCCTGAAGCTGGACGTGGCCTTCCTGTACGACCTGCTGGGCGCGACGCAGGAGCACACGATCAAGCCGAAGAAGTTCGCGCAGACGTACATCGACGAGGTGATCGTCGGGCACACGAACGAGCCGGAGTACAAGCGCCTGCAGTCCAACGAGATGATGGAGGCGTTCCGCGACCGGACCATCAAGATCGACGTTCCGTACAACATCCGGCTGGACGACGAGGTGCGGATCTACCAGAAGGACTTCGGCGGGGACCGGATCCGCAACATCCACATCGCGCCGCACACGCTGGAGGTCGCGGCGATGTGGGCGGTGCTCACGCGTCTGGACGAGCCGAAGAAGGCCGGGCTGTCGATCCTGCAGAAGATGAAGCTGTACAACGGCAAGAGCATCCCGGGGTACACGGAGGACTCGGTCAAGGAGCTGAAGGAGGAGTCGCCGCGAGAGGGCATGACGGGCATCAGCCCGCGCTACATCCAGGACAAGATCAGCAACGCGCTGGTGAGCCGGCAGGCGATCGAGGACAAGACGGTCAACCCGTTCATGGTGCTCAACGAGCTCGAGTCGGGGCTGGACCACCACTCGCTGATCACGGAGGAGGAGATCCGGAAGCGCTACCGGGAGATCCTCAGCGTGGTGAAGGAGGAGTACGAGGACATCATCAAGGGCGAGGTGCAGCGGGCGATCTCCGCCGACGAGGAGGCGATCAAGCGGCTGTGCGCCAACTACATCGAGAGCGTGCGGGCGTACACGCAGCGCGAGAAGGTGGTCAACAAGTACACCGGGCGTGACGAGGAGCCCGACGAGCGGCTGATGCGGGCGATCGAGGAAAAGATCGACATCCCCGAGAGCCGCAAGGACGACTTCCGGCAGGAGATCATGAACTACATCGGGGCGCTGGCGCTGGACGGGAAGAAGTTCGAGTACAACACGAACGCGCGGCTGTACAAGGCGCTCGAGCTCAAGCTGTTCGAGGACTCGCGGGACACGATCAAGCTGAAGAACCTGGTGTCGAGCGTGGTGGACGACGAGACGCAGCAGAAGATCGACGTGGTGAAGCAGCGGCTGATCAAGAACTTCGGGTACAACGAGACCAGCGCGACGGACGTGCTGAATTACGTGGCGTCGATCTTTGCGCGCGGGGATACGAAGCACAGGTAAGCGCCCTTCGACCGCGGCACAGGGCGGCCCTCCTTCGGGAGGGCTGTTTTCTTTCGCGTGCGGCCCGCCGCTGACACTTGGGGCACATTGCCGAGGGGTTGGTTCTCGGCCCCGGGCCGGAGCCGCGCCGTGGCCCATGCCCCCCGGCACGCCGATACTGATGGCTCAAGGAGGAGCCGCCCGTGCCCAATCCCGACCACACCATCGCCTACTTCTCGCTGGAGATCGGCATCGACCCCAGGATCCCCACGTACTCGGGGGGGCTGGGGGTGCTGGCGGGGGACACGATCCACGCCGCGGCGGACCTGGGCCTGCCGATGATCGGGATCACGCTGCTGTACCGCAAGGGGTACTTCACGCAGAGCCTGGATGAGGCGGGGCGGCAGCACGAGGCGCCGACGGCCTGGGTGCCCGAGGAACTGGTGGAGGAGATGCCGCCGCGGACGTACGTGCCGATCGAGGGCCGGACGGTGCACGTGCGGGCGTTCCGGCGGCTGGTGACGGGGGTGGGCGGGCACGTGGTGCCGGTGTACTTCCTGGACACGGACATCGAGCGGAACGACCCGCGGGACCGGGAGATCACGCACTCGCTGTACGCGGGGGACCATCCGCACCGGATCAAGCAGGAGGCGGTGCTGGGGATCGCGGGGCGGCGGATGGTGCGGGCGCTGGGGTACGACGCGACGTGCTTCCACATGAACGAGGGGCACGGGTGCTTCCTGACGGTGGAGCTGCTGAGCGAGCACCTGTCGCGCCACCGGACGTTCTCGATCGGGCCCGACGCGATCGACTGGGTGCGGCGGCAGTGCGTGTTCACGACGCACACGCCGGTGGAGGCTGGGCACGACCGGTTCGACGTGCGAGCGGTCAAGGGGATCATCGGGGAACACCCGGTGTTCGACCGGCCGGACCTCATCGGCGGGACGGGGGTGCTGAACACGACGCGGCTGGCGCTGAACCTGAGCCGGTACGCCAACGGCGTGGCGCGCAAGCACGGCGAGGTGTCGAGGGCGATGTTCCCGGGGTACGCGATCGACTCGGTGACCAACGGCGTGCACCACCTCACGTGGACGTGCCCCGCGATGCGGGGGCTGTTCGATCGGTTCGCGCCCGATTGGCGGAGCAATCCGAGCGACCTGCGCAAGGCCCTGGGGATCCCGTCGGCGGACCTGCGCACCGCGCGCGAGGCGGCGCGGAGCGCGCTGATCGACGCGGCCGGAGAGCGCGGCGCGCGGCTGGAGGCCGGAGCGTTCACGATCGGGTTTGCGCGAAGGGCGACGGCGTACAAGCGGCCGGAGTTGCTGTTCTGCGATCCCGAGCGGCTGAGGACCCTGGCAAGGCGGTTCGGGCCGATTCAGATCGTGTTCGCGGGCAAGGCGCATCCGCACGATGGGCGGGGGAAGGAGATCCTGCGATCCGTGCACGACGCGGCGGAGGCACTGCGCGAGCACGTGCGAGTGGCGATCCTGCCCAACTACGACATCGCGCTGGCGGGGACGCTGATCGCGGGTTGCGACCTGTGGCTGAACACGCCGATCCCGCCGATGGAGGCGAGCGGCACCAGCGGGATGAAGGCGGCGCTCAACGGGGTGCCGTCGCTCTCGACGCCGGATGGCTGGTGGCTGGAGGGATGCGTGGAGGGCGTGACGGGCTGGGGGATCGAAGGGGAGGCGTCTTCGGACGCGGCGTTGGCGCGGGTGCATGCGCAGAGCCTGTACGACAAGCTGGAGCGTTCGATCCTGCCAATGTTCCGCGAGGACGTCGAGGGCTGGGCGGGCGTGATGCGCAGCGCGATCGCGATCAACGGGTCGTACTTCACAACGCAGCGGATGCTGCGGGACTACGTCCTGCGGGCGTACCTGAACTGATTCGAAACACGGCGCGAGGGGCTGCGCGATCCCGACGGACCGCGCCGGTTTCTTCTATATTGGCCGGATGCGAGTCCTGATCGCCGGGGGCGGGATCGGTGGGCTGGCGCTGGCCATCGCGCTTCGGCGGCGCGGGCTCGAGGCGCGGGTGTTCGAGCGCGCACCGCAGTATCTCGTGTGCGGGGCGGCGCAGACCTTGTGGCCCAACGGAGTGCACGCGCTGCGGGAGCTTGGGCTCGACGAGCGCGTCGTGCGCCGCGGGTGGCCCCTGAATCAGACGATCATCCGCACGCCGCGGGGCCGGGTGCTGAGCCGGACGAACATCGCCAGGGTGGCTCGTCGGGCCGATGCCCCGGCGGTGTGCATCCGACGGGCGGCCCTGCAGCGGGCGCTGATCGAGGCGACGCCGCGGGAGGTGGTGACCTCGGGCGTGACGTGCGCGGGATTCGAGGATGAGAGCGAGGGCGTGACGCTGCGGTTCGAGAATGGAAAGCGGGTCGAGGGGGATGTGCTGGTCGGGGCGGATGGACTCAAATCGGTGGTGCGGGGGCAGATGCTCGGGACGCGCCCGCCGCGACGGATCGGGCACACGCTATGGCGATGCATCGTGCCGTTCGCCGATGCGGGGCTGCGGGCGGGGCACGGGTTCGAGACTTGGTCTCGCGGCGTGCGGTTCGGAGCGATCCAGGTGGATGAGGGGCACGCGTACTGGTACGCGGCGATCAACACGCGTCGCGGACAGCATCGCGATGACGCGCGGTCGGCCGATCACGCGCTCTTGATGGAGCGGTTCGGGGCGTGGCACGAGCCGATCCCGGCGCTCCTGAAGGCGACGCGCGGGCTGCCGATCATCCGGACGGACATCGTGGACCGCCGTCCGCTGCGGTCGTGGTGGCGCGGGCGAGTGGCGCTTCTGGGTGATGCGGCGCACCCGATGACGCCGGACCTGGGGCAGGGGGCGTGCCAGGCGATCGAGGACGCGGTGGCGCTGGCGGACTGTCTGGCGCGGACGGGGGAGGTTCGGCCGGGACTGGCTGCGTACGAGCGGCGGCGGTGGCGGCGGGCGGCGTCGATGGCGCGGCAGTCGTTCCGGATGGCGCGATTGTCGCAGTTGAGCGATCCGGTGCTGTGCTGGGCGCGGGACGTCGCGACGCGGGCGACTCCGCAGGCGTTGATCGAGCGGGCGCTGCACAAGAACATCTCGGCGGCGAGGCTCACGGAGGGGTAGGCGGAGCCGGGGGCCGCTCACGGACCGTACACTCGGCGCGTGACGCAGCCAACACCCACGCGCGAGGTGAAGACGGCCGGAACGATCGCGGTGCGCGTGCGGTACTGCGAGTGCGACCCGATGGGCGTGGCGCACCACGCGAGCTACGTGCCGTGGCTGGAGATGGGCAGGACGGAATTGCTGCGCGAGTCGGGCGTGTCGTACGCGGAACTGGAGCGCGCGGGTGTATTCCTGGTGATCACGCGCCTCGAGGTGCGGTACCGCCGGCCGGTGCGGTACGACGACCTGCTGACGATCGCGACGAGGGTGGCCGGGGGCGGGCGGATCAAGATCGAGCACGCGTACGAGGTGCGGATGGGCGAGCGATCGGGCGCTGGGACGGAGGAGATCGCGGCGATGCGCGAGGCCGGGCTGGATGTGTTGGCGGTGGGCGAGACGACGCTGGCGTGCGTGGATCGGCAGGGGCGGGTGCGGCCGCTGCCGCAGTGGCTGGCGCCGGCGCATGGAGCGATGTGAGTCGCAACGAAAAACGGCGGGAGCGCCGGAGCGCTCCCGCCGCGGATGGAGTCGGTCGGCGGCTCAGCAGCCGAGGGAGAAGAGGTCGAGGTACATGAAGAAGTCGTCGGCGTCGCGATCGCCGTCGCCGTCGAGATCGGCCGCGTCGTCGCCGCTGCTGAAGAGGTCGAGGTAACCGAAGAAATCATCGCCGTCGGTGTCGCCGTCACCATCGATATCGGCGGGGCAGCCACCCGGAACGGCCTCAAGCGTCGCGAGGGCGTCGATGCGTCCGTAGCCGTACTGCTGATCAAAGCCCGGCGAGCCGAGATCGACGGCGTTGTCGTGAAGCAGGTCGGTGACTTCCTGGGGCGTCAGGTCCGGATTGATCGAGAGGATCAGCGCGACCAGCCCGGCGACGTGGGGGCTGGACATGGACGTGCCGGAGAGCGAGTCGTACGAGTTGGAAGATGGCACGTACGAGGCAAGCACGTCCACGCCGGGGGCGGCAACGTCAACCCAGTTGCCGAAGTTGCTGAATCCGGCGCGATCGTCGTTGCTGTCGGTGGCGGCCACGGCGATGACGCCGGAGTACGCGGCGGGATAGAAGTTGCTACCGGATCCGTTGTTACCCGCCGCGGCAACCACCGGCATGCCGTTGTTGAAGGCGTACGTGCAGGCGTCGGAGAGGGCGCCGTCGCCGCCGCCGCCGCCGCCGGAGTAGTTGAGCACATTGGCACCGTTGTCGGTGGCGTAGTAGATGGCTTCTGTGATGGCTTCCCATGTGCCGCCGCCGTTGCTCTGGAAGACCTTCAGGATCATGAGCTTGACGCCGCGGGCCATGCCGGCGATACCGACGCCGTTGTCGGTGCCCGCCGCGGAGATCCCGGCGACGTGGGTGCCGTGCCCGTTCTGGGTGTCGGTCATGGTGTTGTCGTCATTGATGCAATCGCGTCCGTTGATGTCGTCGATGTAGCCGTTGGCATCATCGTCGATACCGTTGCCGGGGATCTCGCCGGGATTCTCCCAGATGCGGCCACCCTGGAACTCCTCGTGCGCGAAGTTCAGGCCGGTATCGGCGATGGCAAGGACCACATCGGGACTTCCGGGCTCGATGTCCCATGCGTCGGGGGCGTTGACGATCTGTGGCCCGTACTGCTGATTGAAGAGTGGGTCATTGGGCGTCTCGCAGGTCTCGGTGATGTAATTGGGGTGGGCGTAGCGCACGCCCATGAGAGCGCTGACGGCGTTCATCGCCTGCAATACGTCGGAGCCGGGGGCGAGGGTCAATACTCGGACCTTGGCCAGCGGATGGACGCCGTTGGCATCGTTCTTGGGATGCGGCGCATGGGCAATCTCGCGCCAGGACAGCATCTGGCCCGAGAGCGCAGCCTGGACGGCCGCCTGTTGCTCGGGGGTGGGCGCGAGCTGGAAGCCCACGATCAATTCGCCCGCGACGTACGGGAGGTCCGGCTGACCCGCGCGCACGATCTCACTTTCGAGGTCGGCGGGAGTCGCCGCGGCTCCGGATGCCAAGAACAAGCCAGCACACGCGATCGATAGCATCTTCATATTCCGCTCCTTGCGCTCTCCACGAGTCCCTTGTGTTCCCGCGCTCGGGCGAGCTTCGGCCGCGCGAGCGGGACGGATTCTCTGAGCCACGCTGGCTCCCTTTCGTCCAGACGTCCGAGAACCATGCGACTCCCAAAGGGTGACCGACGGACCAGCCGTCGAGACCCACGCGAGGTTCCCCATCCCACGGTACCGCCGCGGAGCCCGCGCTGCCAGAAGAAGATTGGCTGATTACCCAAAGTCTCACCGGTGACCGCCTCCACCGGCGCGGGGACCGGCCACTCCTGGCCGCGAGACTCTGGGAGATTCGGCTCACAATCCTGCGCCGGGCGCGTCCTTGCGTTCAGAGACACGTTGGGGGGGCGCGCCCCGGGGAAACCCCGTGCGCGGAGGGGGGTGGCTGGGCCCTCTCGCCGTCCCATGGACTGGCGGACCCGCGTTTTGCCCGGCCACCCTCTTCGTGCGCATTGGACGCCGATCCAGTCAGCAGGCGGCGAAAGCGTCAAGGTAGAGAAAAAAGTCGTCGGCATCGCGATCGCCATCCCCATCGAGGTCGGCGTCGTCGGCCCCCGCGGCGAAGAGGTCGAGGAAAGCGAAAAAGTCGTCCGCGTCGGCGTCTCCGTCCTCATCGAGGTCGGCGGTGCACTCGCAGAGTTCGCCGTCGCAGTCGTGGGTCTCGGCCCAGTCGCAGATGGCGGCGATCGACCGCTCGCCGAAGTTGTCGATTCCGCCCGGACAGCCGTTGATGTACGAGCACATGATGGCGCAGTCGTCGTCGCCGTCGCAGTGCCCCGCGCCCCAGTTGTGACCCAGCTCGTGGGCTGTCAGCCCGACGCGCTCGGCGTAGCTTCCTCCGTAGTACGTCTCGCTCATGCCGTAGGAGTAGTCGATCGCATCGCAGAGCACGCCGACCCAGGCGACGCCGATGACACCGCCATCGAGGTTGGCGCCGGTGAAGAAATGGGCGAGGTCCCGCTCCACGCCGCCCTGGTTGCCGTTCCACTCGCTTCGGAACTGATCGAGGCGGGTGAACGGGTCGGTCGAGGTGTACGGGTCCGCGGCGGAGGATCGCACGATCAGCGTGCCGATCAGATGGGTGATGCCGGTGTCGCGCTCGTAGATGAAGTTGACATCGTTCATGACGCCTTCGACGTCCGCGATCGTGGCGTCGACGTCCGAACCGTTGATCTGGAACATCTCGAAATCGGCGTCGAAGGCGGCAACCACCGTGCGGAGGCAATCGCCCGGATCTCGAAGGACCGAGCCGCCATGCTCGACGGCGTGGCCCCGGAGACCCTGCAACACGTCGCTGCCGCACGAGCCCGGTGTTGGAATGACGTCGGTGATGTCGTAAGAGATGTGCCAGCCGTGACCGAGGGGCTCGACCCCGAAGGTGCGCTCATCCTTACCCTCGCCCAAGCGGATCATGCCGCGAAGACGGCCGTCCACGACGCTCATCGACGCGGCGCCGCCATCGAAGTCGGCGCGGAAGGTCGTTGGGCGCGGCAGCGGCGCATCGATGAGCGCGCCCCCCGGCGTGGACACGCGGACATGGAGCCCCTCGGAACGCACCTCGTGGGGTCTCAGGAGCATCTCTCGCGGCTGTCCGTCGAGAACAAGTCCAACGCTCACGGCGTCGCCCCGGAACGCGATGATCGGGGTGAATGTGTCGCCGGAACGAACGCGTGGGACCTCTGTCACGGGAGGAGCGATCGGCGCGGCGATCAGGGTTCCCGCGAGCAGCAGCGCGATGGTCATGGCATGTCTCCTGCGAATCCAGGCGCGAGGCCAGATTCCAGTACCCGTAGCAGGTTCCGCGGTCGGGTGCAAGCGCGCCCTCGCGAGTTTCCCGGGATGTTCATCGGGGTTGGTGCTCGAACCACTCCAGACCGCACGCGATATCTGCGGATTGTCGCACGTACGACTCGTCCACCGCGGCAGAGAGCACGGGTGTGACGTTGACGTCGAGCACGTACGCGCGGTCTTCGTGCACGACGTAGTCGATCTTGCCGTAGTCCAGGCCCAATCGCTGGCGAACGGCCGTGACCTCTGGCGGGGGCGGAGGAAGTGGGATGCGCACGGCGTCTCGCGCTTTGACCATTCGGTCGGGGGCGTGCAGACCCAGCTCGAGCGAGCGCTCGGCGAAGCAGATGTGCATACGGAGGAGATACCCGCCCTCGTGCGGCTCTGGCATGAATCTCTCGACGATCAGGTTCTGATTGCCGTAGACCGCTCGGGGCACGGACCTCGCAGACGGGAACACGTGGTACCGATCCAGCCTGCGGGCCCATCGAAGACGCGCGCGCTCGAGCATCGGCTCACGGGCCAGACGACGCATCAGGCGACGGTGCGGAGCGCGGCTGGCGGCATTGCCTTGCAGGAGCGCCTCCGTGACGCCGCGGGAGTTGAGGTTTGTCTTGACGATCACCGGGCCGTCCCAGACGTCGTCGCGGGAGACTCTCAGGGATGAGTAGCCGGCCTTGCGGATGTCGCGGACTCGCCGGTTGACCACGTTGGGGTGGTTCTGGATCAGGCGCCAGTAGTCGTCGGGAATCACCGAAAGATCGATGTGTGGGAAGAGCAGGTCGGCGGTAATGGGGCGCGAGACGCCGCGGACCACGTCTACCTTGATCCCGCGTCGCCGCCAGTTCTCCGCGATGGCCCAGATTCGGTAGTTGACAGATTCCGCGCCGTGGTGATTGTGATGGAGGAGGATCGCGACAGAGCGGATGGGCGGCATGGGAAGTCGGGGCACCGGAGGCGGTATGAGGCCTTGGACTGATCAGCACAAGTATCGTGGCCTCCGGCGGGGCGGCAAGGGTCCCATCGGACGCGGCGTCCGGGGTCGCCATCAGCTTCCCGGGGCGGCGGGTGAACACCGCGCTCGCTGAAAGGACGACAGTCCGTCCGCGAGTTCGCTGGAGCGCCGCACGCGATCCTCATCGAGCGGACTCGACATGGTCGGAGTGGTATTCACGTCGATCACAACCGGCTCGCCATCGCGCATGACGAAGTCGATCTTGCCGTAATCAAGGCCGAGCCGCTCACGCCAGGCCCGGAGTTGCGGCGGCACCTCGGAGCGCTCGCGCAGCCGCCCGTTTCCGCTCTTGACCTGAGGGTCGCTCGATTCGAGCACACGCACGCGCTCGCTGCCGCCAAAGAATGTGTACATCCGGATCACGTACAGATCGCCCCGTCGCTCGGGGAGGAACTTCTCGATGACCAGATTCGGGTTTCGGTACACGCGACGCGGCACATGGCCCATGGACTCGAAGAGGTGGTAGCGGCGGAGCACCCGCGCGCTGCCGAGCATTCGTCGCTCCAGCCAGGGCTCGAGGCTTAGCCGCCTGCGGAGACGTCGGGCGAATGTCCACGGTCGGTCTGGCTCGTTCAGGAGGGCATCGGTCAGGCCACCGCAATTGCAGTTCGTCTTGACGATGACGGGGCCGACGTGGGGATCTGCCCGCGACACAAGGTTGGCGCTGATCGCGCGCTTGCGGGTATCGCGGATTCGCTGATTCACGACATTGGGGTGCCCTTGGATCATGTCCCAGTACCGATCTGGGATGTACGACAGGTCAAGGTGCGGGATCAGCAGGTCGGTATCAATCTCGCGAGCCGGTCCCCGGACGAGTTCGATGCGGATGCCGCGACGCTTCCAGTTCTCGGCGAGCGCCCAGATGCGATAGCCCATGCGCTCGGCCTCTTGGTGGCGCTCGTGCAGGAGGATGGCGATCGAGCGGATGGGGGGCATGAGGAGGTAGCAGCGAGGAATCAGGCACCATGAGGCTGAGCGGACGAGCGGGACTGCATCTCTCCTGCTGCGTCGCGGCGAGCGGACCCCTACGGCGCGGAGTCGGCGGTGTCGGGCGGGCTGAATCGGGCGACGACGCACGCGACGGTGAGATCGGCGGTCACGTTCAGGAGGGTCTTGGCGATATCGGGGATCGCGTCGATCGCGATCAGCAGCAGCACACCCTCGATGGGCACGCCCGCCGCGACGAGAATCGCCGTCGAACTGTGCGCTCCGCCGCTGGGGGTTCCGGGCGAGGCGAAGCTGATCACCAGCACAAGCCCGGCGTAGGCCAGGATGTCCGCGGAGGACGCGTCGATGCCGTAGACGTGCACGAGGAACAAGTACTTGAGCAGACCGCTGATCGTGCGGTTCGCCTTGAACACCGCGACCGACAGCGGCAGCACAAGGCCGTTGACCTGTTCCGGCAGGCCCAGGCGTCGCCCGGAATCGAGCAGGGCCGGAAGGGAGGCGATCGAGGAGCGCGTCCCCATCGCAACGGCCTGCGCTGGCGCGGCGGCATGGGCGAATCGCGAGATCGATACGCGCCCGAGGAACAGAGCGGCGGGATAGCACAGGAGTGTCAGGATCAGCAGCATGGCGATCACGATGACGACGAACGCCCCGAGCGATCCCATTGCGTCAAGTCCATTGCGCGAGGAGAGAGAGAAGGTGAGCGAGAACACGCCCACCGGGGCTGCCAAGAGCAGCCAGCCGAGCAGAACCAGCAGGAGTTGCAGCGCGGCGTGCACGGGATCGAGGATCGCGCGCCTGGCGGGCGCAGGCAGACGCGACATGGCCAGCGCCGAAGCAAGCGCGACCAGGACGATCGCCAGCAGGTTGCCGTTGAGCAGGGCGCGATCGAACCGGTCGCCGAAGATCCCGGTGAGCCAACTGTGCTCTGGGGCTTCGGACCTGGGGTGCGCAACCGCAATCGCCTGTCCCATCGATCCCTGCGGGACATCGAGGAGCGCGAAGGAAATCGGCGTGAGCGCAAGCGTCAGGATTGCGCCGGCGAGCAGGAAGGCCAGAAAGCACACGAGCGAGAGCAGGCCCATGCGACCGGGCGCGGTCCGGATTCGGCCGGCAATGGCGTCGATGAGGATGCAGACCAGAAGCGGGTACGCGAGGATGCGCAGCGAGTCGCCCCACAATTGGCCGAGAGGCTCGATCACGTTGGCGATCTGGGCGCCGAGGGTTGGCCGGACCTCGTGAGCCGCGAAGCCGCCCGCGAAGCCCATGAGCAGGGCCAGCAGGGTCACGCCGGTGAGCGGGCGGGAGGTGCCGTCGGAAGCGGCGCGAGCGGAGTCCGTCACGCGATCATGGTACAGGAACCCGAGATCGTTGAGTGATCCGACGGCCCGTTCGGCGACGGTCAGCGATCGGCGGCTTGGTCAGCAGCCCCGAGCGAACAGATCGAGGTAGAAGAAGAAGTCGTCGGCGTCGCGGTCTCCATCGCCGTCGAGATCCGCCGCGGCGTCACCCGCCGCGAAGAGATTGAGGTATGCAAAGAAATCATCACCGTCGGCGTCGCCATCGCCATCCACATCCGCGGCGCAGTCGACCAGACCGTCGAGGCGAAACACGATGACCGTGTTGGCGCTGATGGGGTCGCCATCGTCAACGATGCCGATCAGCGCATGCCCGCCCGATCCCAGGGCCGGGCCGAGACACAGCCCCTCCAGATTCGTCTGGCCGCCGGAGTAGAGCAGCGACTTGCTGACCGGCGTGTACGTTGCGCCCTGCAGCCCGGCCAGGGCCGAGATGTCGCTCGCGCCGGAACGGTCGATCTCGAAGATGCGCGTCAGCAGCAGCGGATCGGTCAATGCGAGCGATCGCTCCAGGCCGAGCAGGGTGCCATCGGGCAGGGCGACGAGGTCGGACAGTCCGCTTTGGCCCGGATTGCCGATCGGGATGTATGGGCCGTGCATCGGCTCAACGACGTACGCGAACTGGGCCAGCGCGGCGCCGCTCGACGCATCGATGTGCAGCAGACGCACGACCGTGCCCGCGCTGGGCGTGGCGGCGGGTCCATCGGGTGTGAGTGCCTCTTCGTTGGCGGTCCAGACGAGTGCGGCGGCGATCGAGAGCGATTCGAGGCCACGATTGCCCCGTCGCGAGGCGAAGACGGCCGGCGTGGGGATCGTGCGCACCAGCGCGCCATCGGCGAGAGCAAACTCCTTGAGCGTCATCGGTCCCTCGTCGCTGACAAGGACCGTGCCGGGCCCGCTCAGAGCGATGCCCTCGTGATCGCCCGATGAGGTCAACGACAGCCCCGCGACGTTGGAGATCGAGTCTATCTCTCCGGCGGGGTCAAGCGCAAGATCGAAGAGCACGAGCTTGTTGCTGTTGTCCATGGCCGCGGCATACCTCGTGCCGCCGAGCCGGGTGACGCCGCTGAGGCCGGTGATGGTGAAGGAGGCGCCGTGCTGGTCGGTGGTCGAGGAGGGCAGATTTGCGGAATCGATGTGGCTGATGGACAGCTGCGCCGAGGCCGCGCAGGTCGCGAGGACCGATGCTGCGATGGCCGTGCGAAGCATGTGCCCACCTCCCGGGTCGCCCTGCGCGCGCGAACCCCGGAAGAAGTGTACGTGACGCCCTTCGCCGGATCGGTTCAGATTCCACTCCGTCGGTCCGAGAACGGGCGGAGTTCGCGGCTTACCCCGCCTTCCACCCGCTCTTGAACGCGTTGAGCGCGTCCTTGAGCTTGGATTCGAGCGCATCGTCGAGAGCCCGCTTCTGGTCGAGTTCGTCCCACACGCCCTTGCCAGAGGCCTGGAAGTACTCGAGCATGTCCGCCTCGAACTTCGCGACGTGCTTGACGTCCACGTTGTCGAGGAAGCCCTTGGTGCCCGCGTAGATCGAGATGATCTGGTCAACGACGTGGAACGGCTGATACTGCGGCTGCTTGAGGAGCTCAACCATTCGAGCCCCGCGGTCGAGCTGGGCCTGGGTCGCCTTGTCGAGCTCGGTTCCGAGCTGCGCGAAGGCCTCGAGCTCGCGATACGCCGCGAGGTCCAGGCGGAGCGAGCCGGCGATCTTCTTCATGGCCTTGACCTGGGCGTTGCCGCCCACGCGGCTGACGGAGATGCCCACGTTGATGGCGGGACGCACGCCGGAGAAGAACAGCTCGGGCTCGAGGTAGATCTGCCCGTCGGTGATGGAGATCACGTTGGTGGGGATGTAGGCCGAGACGTCGCCCTCCTGCGTCTCGATGACCGGCAGCGCGGTGAGCGAACCGCCGCCGTTCTCGTTGCTGAGCTTGGTGGCGCGCTCGAGGAGGCGGCTGTGCAGGTAGAACACGTCGCCCGGATACGCCTCTCGCCCCGGCGGGCGGCGGAGCAGCAGCGACAGCTGTCGATAGGCGACGGCCTGCTTGGACAGGTCGTCGTAGATGCACAGGGCGTGCTTGGGGGTCTTGCCGCTCTTGCCCTGCCACATGAAGTACTCGCCCATCGTGCAGCCGGTGTAGGGCGCGATGTACTGCATCGGCGCCGCGTCGGAGCTTCCGGCGTTGACCACGATCGTGTAGTCCATCGCGCCGTGCTTCTTGAGCGTCTCCACGACACCTCGAACGGTGGACTCCTTCTGGCCTACGGCGACGTAGATGCACACCACCGCCTGGGGCGTGCCCCAGTACTGCTTCTGGTTGATGATCGCGTCGAGGGCGACGGCGGTCTTGCCGGTCTTCCGGTCGCCGATGATCAGCTCGCGCTGGCCGCGCCCGATCGGGATCATGGCGTCGATGGCCTTCACGCCGGTCTGCAGCGGCTCGGTGACGGGCTGGCGCATCGCGATGCCGGGAGCGATGATGTCGACCTTGCGGGTCTCGTTGGACTGGATCGGCCCTGCGCCGTCGATCGGACGGCCCAGCGCGTCCACCACACGCCCGAGCAAGCCCTCGCCGACCGGCACCTCGAGCAGGCGACCTGTGCTCTTGACGACGTCCCCCTCCTTCACGGAGAGGTAGTCGCCGTAGATGACCGCGCCGACCGTGTCGAGTTCCAGGTTCATGACCTGGCCCATGACCGAGCCCTCGGTCGTCTGGAACTCGAGGAGCTCACCGGCCATGGCCTTGGACAGGCCGTACACGCGGGCGATTCCGTCGCCGACCTCGACCACCCGTCCGACCTCGCTCACCTCGAGCTCGGCCTCGAACTGATCGATCTCGTGCTTGATGACGCTGGCGATCTCGTCGGTCTTGATCTTCACGGCGACGACCCTCTCGCGCTCCCACCGGGCGCGGCGTCCGAGCCTGGCTCGGAGGTGTTGAATCCCCGGCGGACCACCCGCCAATCGAGGGGGCCCAAGGGTAGGGGCACCGGTTCGCGCCGTCTCGCCGCGAGAGTGGGTCAGCCGGGAGTGTCCTCGGGCGTGGGCTCGGCCGGTCGGCGCCGGACCCGAACTCGGACGGTCAGATCCGCTTCCTCCACGACCACGCCCTGCGGCAGGCCCGCGATCCGGACCCGGCGAGGCGGCATTTCCACCCAGGCTTCCGAGGTGCCCGTGGCGGTCTCCATCTCGCCGGGCGACAGGGCCACCTCCGCGGTGATCTGGTACCGCTTGCTGGGCCCGATCTGGGAGATCAGGTCGGTCGGGCCCGTGAGTGTGACCTGGTTGAGGAACAAAGACCCGTCTGCCATCTCGACGTCAAAGGTATTGAACGCCAACGAAGGCACCGAGAAGTAGAACGGGATCGAACTGAACGCCTGCGTCGAGGTTCTGGTCTGGAGCGTGAACGAGACATCGACCACGCCCGTCTCGAGACCGACGCCGGGGACGTTCCTGAGCGCCGAGGGGATCTCGACCAGCACGCCGGGGATCGTGGTTCGAGCACCCGGGCGCAGGTCCGCCAGCGCGGATTGCGGGACGCGAGCGATCAGCCTGGCGTCGGGGTCGAGCGAGATCCGCACTGGCAGGCGCAGGCGAACCGTCGGCGGACTGACCTCGACCGACCCTGCGACCTGTCCCCCTGACACCTCGGCGACCACGGGCACGTCCACGAGGTGCAGCGCATCGACGACGATCGAGACCGTGGGCGGCTCCACGTGCGTGATGGTCGCTCCGCTCTGTGCGAAGACGGGATGGCGGCGCAACGCCTCGGCCAGGCGGATGACGCCGCTGACCTCGCCCACCTGACGGGTGTCGAGCGTCAGCGAGTCCATGCCGCGGATGACGCGCCGCAGTTCCTCGATCTCACCGATCGAGCCGGCGACGCGGAACTCGACCGGCCCCTGCCACGAGTCGCTCGGATCCACACTCAGCGCGATCGCGGTGTTGCCGCTGTCGAGCCGAACGACCGCCTGCAGCGACTGCGTGGAGAGGCTCTCGCCCTCGGCGAAGATCCAGACCAGCAGCGTGACGCCGAGCACCATGATCAGCGTCTTGACATGCTCGCTCACGCGGCGTCCTCCTTCTTGGAGGGAGCCGGCGGATCGGACGCGGGGGGGGGCAGGGCCTGACCGAGGTCTTCTTCGTCGGCCGAGTCGTCCGATGATGCCCCCGACGTACCGCGCTGCAGACGCTGGCGCAGCGTGTCGCGCAGGTCGTCCAGTGTGAGCGGGCGCGAGAGCTTGCCGCGTTCGGCGATACGGATATTGCCCGTCTCCTCGCTGACCACGATGACGACCGCGTCGCACTCGCGGGTCAGGCCCACCGCGGCCCGATGGCGGGAGCCCAGCGAAGGATCGGGCATCTCCTCGGGATCGGCCAGGGGCAACTGCACTCCCGCCGCGTGGACCCGGTTGTCCCGGATGACGACCGCCAGGTCGTGCAGGGCCGAGCCCGGGAAGAAGATGGTCTGCAGAATCCTCGCGGACATTTCCGCGTTCAGTGTTGTCCCGCCCTCGACCAGGCCCTGCAGCCCCACGTTGCGCTCGAGCACCATGAGGGCCCCGAACCTCGCTTTGCTCAGGAACCCTGCGGCGTCCACGAGGGCGTCAGCCGTCTGGTCGATCTCGGCGCGCGAGGCACGGAAGAACGGCGTCTCACCCAGCCTGATCAGCGCCCGGCGCAGTTCAGGCTGGAACACCACGACCAGCGCGACCGCAACGAGCTGGAGGAACCCATTGGAGAGGAACTTGAGGCGCGGGAACGACTCGCTGCCGCCGAGCGTCCGGAGCAGGATCGCGCCGAACACAAGCAACATCAACAGGACAAACAGGCCGCGGATGGCTCCCGCCGCGCGAGTGCCCTGCACGAACCGGACGATCCCATAGATGACCACGCCGATGACGATGAGCTCGAGCAGGACCTCGAGCGGCGAGTACGTCCCGATGCGGCGGGCCAACTCACGCAGTCGTTCGAAGAGCGTGTCCAAGTGGGAGTCTCGGCTGACCTCGGCGTCACGTCCTGCTTCAGTCTACTCTCATGTCCGTTTCTTCGCCCGAACTGGACCACCGGATCGAGTGGTTTTCCCGTGAAAGTCGACTCTCGCTCGCGCTCCAACGCCCGCGACCGGCGCATCGTCACTCGGTTGGGCGAGTGGTTCGAGGCCAACGCGCGACCGATGGCCTGGCGCGATGCCCCGCCCGGGAAGCGAGATCCGTACCGGACCCTCGTCAGCGAGCTGATGCTCCAGCAGACCCAGGCCGCACGCGTTGAGGATCGCTTCGCCAGATTCATCGACCGATTCCCGTCCATCGATGCGCTCGCCGACGCACACGAAGCCGACGTCCTGGCGATGTGGTCTGGGCTGGGCTACTACCGACGGGCGCGACACTTGCACGCCGCGGCCCAGGCGCTCCGCAGAGACCATGCGGGCGTCATGCCCCGCGCGGCGCCGGCGCTGCGGGCGATGCCCGGCATCGGGAGGTACACCGCCGGCGCGATCGCGAGCCTGTGCTTTGATGACCCCGTTCCAGCGGTCGACGGCAACGTCTCGCGTGTGCTCGACCGGCTCGAAGGGGCAAGTCTCGGCGATTCCCGAGAGAGTGAGCGGCGAGCATGGTGCCGGGCGGATGAACTCATGCGGGCCACAGGGCGCCCGGGTCTGCTCACCGAGTCGCTGATCGAGCTGGGAGCGACCGTCTGCACACCCCGGTCTCCCGCGTGCGATCGATGCCCCATCGCAAGGGACTGCCGCTCGGCGGGAATCGCCGAGCAACGGCGAGCCGAGACACCGCGCCGGCGCGAGATGTGGTGCGCTGCCCTGCTGGTCCGCGACGCTCGCGCTCGCCTGCTCGTCGAGCGCCGACCGGACGCGGGCCTCTGGGCGGGCCTGCACCAGACCCCGACGCTCGAATCACTCTCGGGACCGATACCGTCGCGAACTGTCCGGTCCGCGCTGCCCGTCTCGGGCACCCGCCGGATCGACCGATTCGACGTTCAGACCTCCCATCGCCACGTGCATTTCGATGTCTACCTCTCCTCGCCCCTGCCGCGAGCGCGGCTCGCCGGCAACGGTCGGCACTGGTTATCGCCCCGATCCATCGAGCCGCTTGCGCTGGGAACACCCCAGAGACGCATCCTGCTCAGGACGCCCGGTATGCTCCGCGCGTGAGGCTCGGCGTCATCATCCCGGCGTACAACGAGGCTCCGCTGCTGCCGCGGGCCATCGAACGGCTCGATGCAATGCCGCCGCCCGCCGCCGAGTCGGGTGAGCCGATTCAGCGCGTGATCATCCTGGTCGACGACGGTTCCAACGATGGCACGGCGGAACTCGTCCGCGCCCTGGGCCAGCGCGCTGACATCGAGGCGCGCCTGCACCAAAGAAACCGGGGCAAGGGCGCCGCGATCCGCACCGGACTCGACGTCGCGCTCGAACTCGGCGTGGACATCGCGTTGATCCACGACGCCGATCTCGAGTACGACCCAGCCGACCACGCCGCGGCCCTGGCGCCCATCCTGGCCGGACAGGCGGACGCGGTCATCGGGTCTCGCTTCATCGGGCAATCCCACCGCGTCCTGTACTACTGGCACTCGCTGGCCAACCGCGTGATCACGCTGTGCAGCAACCTGCTGACCAATCTGAATCTCACCGATATCGAGTGCTGCACCAAGGCCTTCTCGCGTCCGGTGCTCGAACGCCTCAGGCTTAGAGAGAACCGGTTCGGCGTCGAGCCCGAACTGATCGCTCGCCTGGCGAAGATGCGCCTCGCCCAGCCCGGCGGTCGCCCGCGCCGCCTGCGTATCTTCGAGGTCGGCGTCCGGTACGCGGGGCGCACCTACGCCGAGGGCAAGAAGATCGACTGGCGAGACGGCGTGCGCGCGCTGTGGTGCATCTTCAGGTACAACCTGTTCGCAAGGCGAAGCGCAAACAGCAAACGGCGAGCATGAGCAGAGCGACCGAGTGCGCGCAGATCCCGCTCTTGGTCTTCGGGCTCGGCTCCTCGTTCTCTGCCGCTTACCTGGCCCTCTTCAGCACCCCTGCGCAAACAGGTCCAGATACATGAAGAAGTCGTCGGCGTCGCGGTCCCCATCGCCGTCGAGGTCGGCCGCGTCGTCTCCGGCCGCGAACAGGTCGAGATACTCGAAGAAGTCGTCCCCGTCGACATCGCCGTCGTGGTCGATGTCCGCCGGACAGCCCGGATCCGCGGCGAACTCGGCGCTGATCCAGTGGGTGTTGTACGCCGGCAGATCGACGGTCTGCAGCACGTTTCCAAGCTTGTCCAACTGGTAGCAATCCACCACGCCGCCGTTGAACGCGCCGGTGATCCAGAACGTGTCGTCGGCCGCGTCGTACGCCAGTCCGTACCCGGCGCCGCCGATGTAGGGCGTCGAGATGTCCTGGAGCAGAGTACCCGCCAGGTCGTACTGCATCAGCCCCTGGAACCCACCGAAGTTCTTCGCGAGCCAGAGCGTGTTCGTGCTCGAGTCGAACGCGATGCCGCTGCAGCGCGCCGCCGGCACGAAGTGCACCGACACGCCGGACCAGTCCGTCCCGCCCCTCACCACCGCGAATCCGCTCGCCGTATCGTTGTGCGCGACCCCGTAGTTGAAAGTGCCGTCCGTCGTCGCGTCGTACACGTCGGTGAATCCCGGGTTGGGATACTGCGGTCCGCCAATCGGACTCCCGCCAAGGTCGTACTCCTGACCGTTCTGGCTCGGGTTCCGCCCGAGCACGCGGACCGTCGAATCGATCGCCAGCGCGCTCTCTCGGGACGGGCCGCTGTTGTTCCACGCAGTCACGAGCACGCCGTTGCGAACAATCACCGCCTCGTTCGTGTCATAGGCGATCATGTACAACGGGCTCGATTGCGCAAGGGCATTTCCCGCGGCCCCACACACCCCGATCACCGCCAGGCTCGTCAGTCGCATGCTTCGCTCCATTTGGGTCGCGGGTCAGCATATCTCACGCCTTCGGTTCCTCAAAGGGAATCCCGTGGACCCCGTCCGTCAGGAATCGAGAACCGAGAGCGGCAACGGACCGAACCTGATTCTGCGGCGCGCCCCGGCGCAGGGCCGCGCCCCCGTACCATCCCCCGGTGAGCACGCTGTCCCGCATCGAGAACGACGACGCACGGGACCTCGCCCTGGTCAAGGCCATCCGCGATGGGGACACCAGCGCGTGGACGACCCTGCTCAAGCGTTATCAGGACCGACTCTTTACGGTCTGCCTGCGGATGGTGCGAGACCGGGAACTTGCCTTGGACCTCACTCAGGATGCGTTTGTCAAGATCATCCAGGGGCTCGATTCCTACGACGGGAGAGCCAAGCTCAGCACCTGGTTCATCCGCATCACCATGAACGTGTGCCTCAGCCGCCTGAGGGCCGAACGCCTGCGCCGCCACGCCAGCCTCGAACTCATGTCCGATCCGAATCGTTCGGATGGTGTTAGCAGAGGGTTCCCGCAGAACCGGGAACCGGTGCCGGGCTCGAACGTCGAAGACAATGAGCGTCGATGGCTGGTGTCGGAAGCGCTCTCCCGGCTCAGCCCCGACCAACGGGCAATTCTTGTGCTTCGGGACTCGAGGGGCTTGGATTACGACCAGATTGCGGAAGTGCTCGACGTTCCCGTCGGCACCGTCAAGAGTCGCCTATTTCGGGCGCGGGTGGCGCTGCGCGAGACGATCGAAGGGCTCCACGGCGACAGGGATCGATGAAGGACCGCAACGGACATCCCGCTCGCGTCGATGAGACCCTCCTGCTGGGCTGGATCGAGGGCGACCTTACCGAACAGGAGCAAGGGCGGGTTGCGCTGGCGCTCGGGTCGGATGAGGGCCTCCGGATTCGACTCGAAGCGATGCGCCGAGACCGCCTTGCGCTCGCTTCCCTGCCTGAAGCGCGGGCCCCGGCTGACTTGCTTTCCAGCGTCGCCGACGCCCTCGAACGGGAACTCCTGCTCGTGTCCGAGCCAGCATCGGCCAGAAGCGCCTGGTACGCTCCCCTGTTTAGCGATCGAACCGGTCGCCGCTTGGCTGTCGCCGCGGGCCTCTTGCTTGCCTTGGGCCTGACTGCTTGGCTTGGAGTCGCGGCGTGGCAATCCCGCGCGCCCAAACCCAGCCCGGGAACCCCCGAGTCTGTGGCCAAGGCGGGCCCCAACGAATCGGACTCGATCGTCCCGAATGTTCCTGTCTCACCGACTCCCAGCGAGACCGACTTGGCTCTCGCCGACGAGGCCCCGACCGTGGCCGTCGTGCCGACCACGGCGGCTTCGGACGCAGCGACAACGCCAGCTCGACATCCGATGACGGCCGAGCGGGCCGTGGCTCTGCTCCACGAGGGCCGCTTGGGCATCCTCCTGAAGACCACGGACCACGACCGCACCCTCCGCTGGTTCGCCCAGCGCGATCACGACTCATCCCGAATTGCCGTCGCCCGTCTATCCATCGCGGCGGCACCCGAAGCCCTCGCGGCACTCGTGGCGCCGTCGCCACTCATCGCCCCACGTGCATTCGAATGGGCTGGCCTCATCTTGCCCGATGAGCCCGCTCGAAGCGAGGCCCCGCCAATCTACGAGACGACCGACATTCTCGTGCTTGAACTCGCGGCCGAGCCCGCGACGCTGACCCAGGCGCTGCGTGCGCTATCCGGCGATGCGGGTCATCACGCGACCTTTGAAGAGCTCGAGGAACCGCTCCATTTCGCTCCGATGGTCCGCGCCGACTCGTTGCTCTGGTGGCGGCAGGACCCCTCCGAGTGGTCGCCGCGGGCCCGTGTGCCCGTGGTCATCCAGACGCTCCGCTCGAACTGACTCGGCGCGTGGGCCGTGGGCTCACGCACCCGCCAGACGGCACATCATCTCCACGCCTGTCGCGATCGCTTCGTCGTTGAAATCAAACGTGGGCTGATGCAGTTGTGGCGCGCTGGCCGGATCGGCGTGCTCTGGCGTCAGCCCCAGCAGGAAGAAGCACGCCGGCACGTGCTGCCCGTAGTACGAGAAGTCCTCCCCGCCCATGAACCCTTCGGCGAGCTCGACGGCGCGCCCCGGCCCGACCGTCCCACGCGCGACCTCCAGCACCTGAGCCGTCGCGCCCGGGTCGTTGTGCGTGACCGGATACCCCTCCTGCCAGTCGATCGAGGCACGGCAGCGGAACGCCGACGCCGTCGCCCCCACCACCTCGAAGAATCGCTCGCGCGCGAGGCGTCGAGTCGAATCGCGCAGCGTCCGCACCGTACCCACAAGCTCCACGCGGCGCGGGATCACGTTGTTGGCCGTCCCCCCGGCGATCCGCCCCACCGTCACGACCACCGAATCCAATGGCGACACGCTGCGCGACGCGATCGACTGCAGCGCCGTCACCACGTGCGCGCTCGCCAGCACCGCGTCGGTTCCAAGGTGCGGGAACGCGGCGTGGCACTGGGTGCCCTCGATCGCCACGATGAAGTCGTCCGTCGCCGCCAGCAGCGGACCCGCGCGCGTGCCAATATGCCCCAGGCGCATCTGAGGCCAGCCGTGCAGGCCATAGATCGCACCCACCGGCGGGCCGAGCCCCCCGCCCCGCTCGCCACGGAGCGCACCCTGCTCGCACATCGCCTCTCCGCCGGCGCCCCCTTCCTCCGCGGGCTGGAACACCAGAGTCACGGGCCTGGGCCGGTCCACTTTGGAGAGCACCCGCGCGGCTCCCAGCAGGATCGTCGTATGGCCGTCGTGCCCGCACGCGTGCATCACGCCGGGCGTGACCGATGCGTACGTGCAGCCGGTGGTCTCTTCGATGGGCAGTGCATCCATGTCCGCCCGCAGCGCGATCGCCGCGCCGTCGGTCCTGCCGCCGGTCGCCGGCAGATGTGCCAGCACGCCGGTCCTGGCGATGCCCGCGCGGAACTCGATCCCGAGCCGCTCGAGCTCGCGCCGCACGACGCCGCTGGTTCGAGCTTCCTGGTAGCCGAGTTCGGGATGGCGGTGCAGATCATGGCGAATCTCCACCAATTCGGGAAGCTCCCGCTCGATCAGCGTGCGCAGTTCGGTCCCGGCCTGTGGCATGGCTGGAGCGTAGGTGACCGTCATGTCCCCAACCCGTCCAGCGACGGCGACGGAAACCCTCGCCACGGCCATCTTTACACCTGTGGGGGGCGATTGGACCCGTTCGGGTCCTGACACCCGTTGGAGGCACGACAACATGAAGCTGCGATGGAATGCGGTAGCGGTCGGAGCAGGGCTCGCCGCGGCGGCGAGCGTTCTGGTTGGCCTTTCCCACGCCCATCCCCTGGGCGACGCTCCGGACACAATCGGCGCGGGTGCTGGCCAGCCGGTCGGCGAACCCACGAGCGAGGACATGCGCTTCGCCCGATCGCTGAGCCGGGCGTTCGTGGGCGCGGTGGATCGAATCGAGCCGAGCGTCGTTCACATCATGACCCGAGTCGAACGACCGGTGCTGCGCTACGACCTCTTCGGCAGACGCTTTCGAGACACGCAGGTGGGAGAGGGCCTGGGTACCGGCGTGGTCGCGCGCCAGGACGGGTACATCCTCACCAATAACCACGTCGTGGAGGACGCCACCACGGTGCGCGTTCGACTGCTCGACGGGCGAGAATACGACGCGCGCGTTGTCGGGCTCGACCCCGCGACGGACCTGGCCGTGATCAAGGTCGACGCGTCGGGCCTGGCCCCAATCCAACTGGCCGATTCCGACGATCTGCAGGTCGGCGAGATCGTGCTGGCCGTCGGCAGCCCATTCGGCTTTTCCAGCAGCGTCACTCACGGCATCGTCAGTGCTTTGGGACGTACCGGGCTGAGCCGCGCCGACGCCGACCAGTTCGAGGACTTCATTCAGACCGACGCCGCGATCAATCCCGGCAACTCCGGCGGTCCTCTGGTCAACCTCGAAGGCGGCGTGGTGGGCATCAACTCGGCGATCTTCACCCGCTCCGGCGGGTCTCAAGGGATCGGCTTTGCCATCCCGTCCAACATCGCGGGCAACGTGCTGGACTCGATCATCCGGCGCGGACGCGTGGAGCGCGGCTGGCTGGGGGTCGAGATGCGGGCACTCTCGGGCAACGAACTCGCCGCGGCAGGCGTGACCGCCCCGGGCGCGGTCTCGGTTGTTCATGTTGTGGACGACAGCCCGGCGCAGCGGGCGGGCCTCCACGAAGGTGACCTGATCGTCGGGTTTGACGGCCGGCCGGTGACCGACGATCGCCGGCTGCGCACGCTGATTGCCACCGCGCGTCCGGGCGCTCCGATCGGCATCGACATCGTCCGAAACGGGTCCCGTCGATCCATCGAGGCCCGCCTGGCCGACGCCGCGGAAGCGACAGCCGCGGCTGTGGGCGGCGTCGTCGCCGAACCGCTGGGCCTTGTCGTGTCCGATCAGTCCCCCGCGATCCTCCGGCAACTGGGCTATCAGCGCAGCCCGGTAGACGGAGTGGTGGTGCTGAGCGTGCTCGACGGGGGTCCGGCGCAGCGCGCCGGCCTCGCGCCAGGCGACATCATCTACCGGGTCGGGACGGTGGATGTGGCCAACGACCAGGAACTGCTCGGCGTCCTCGCCCGCTCGGACGTGAACGACGGTGTCCGCGTGTACCTGCTCCGCGATCGCGAGAACCGATATGTGGATGTTGTCAGGTAGATAGCTGCAATCTGAAGTGGGGCTCAAGAGCGCACGGCCCGTTTGCCTGTCGCATGGCATCGGGCGTTTACCCCCTTTTTGCGGGCTTGCCCCGGATTGGGGGGCGGTTCGTTGCAGGTTGGACTCGATGCCCTCCGATACTTCATGCGCAGGAGGGGGTTGCGGCGAGCGCCACCGACGTCATGGACGAGCGGGCGCGGTGCCGACGATACCGCCGGGGAAGTCGTGAGCGCCCGGCCCGACTTGGGAGGCTCGCGCATTGACAACCCCATCCACCAGCTCGCTGAACCTGAACGCCACGCTGGCGTTTCGGATCGCAGAACTCACCGCCGCCCCCACGCCGGACTGGCCCGATGAGGCCGCGGCCGTTCTGGCCGATCTCCCGGGCGTCAGCGCCAGCGCGGTCGTGATCGGCAGCGTGCGATCCAACGGTGAGATCGACGCCCTGGAATGCGCCGGCGTGTCCATCCGCCGTCCGCTCTCGGCAAGCGCCCGCGCGGTCATCCGCGCGTCGATCGCGTCGATGCGGACTCTGGGCATCAACCTCCCCGACCCGAGCGGGACCAGCGTTGAGCGGTCCATGCCGGGGGGCGCGTGGCGGGGCTCGGCGGTGGCCCTGGCGATGGGCCCGCTCGAGCCCGCAGACCTGATTCTGGCTTGGGCGCCGATCCGCGGCAACGAGCGCGGGGTGCTCGTGGCGCTCTCCCTGGACGATCCCGACGTTGGAACCATTCGGGCGCAGGCCGCGTCGCTCGCCCCCCTCGTGGCGGCACGCGCGCGAATCGCTCTGGGGGATCGGCCGATGGACCGGTCTGGATGGCTGACTCGCTGCGAGGTTGAGGTGCTGGAGCGCCTGGTGCTGGGATTGAGCGTGCGCGAGATCGCCGAGGACATCGGACGCAGCCCGCACACGATCCACGACCACGTCAAGAGCCTTCACCGAAAGCTGGGCGCCAGTACTCGAGGGGCGCTGGTCGCGCGGGCCCTGGGACGTCCCACCCGAGACGAGAGCGGCGTGCTGACGTTCGATGCGCGGCACCAGCCGGCCGAGACGCGCGCGATCAGCGCGTAAGATTTTGAGCGATGCCGACGTACGTGTATGAGGTGCTCGACCCCAGGGGCCAACCCACCGGCCGGACGTTCGAGTTCGTGCAGCGCATGGCCGACGAGGCCCTGACTCGGCACCCCGAGTCTGGCGAACCGGTGCGTCGGGTGCCCCAGGCGCCTGCCATCGCGGGCGTCTTGTCGCCCGCTCGCGGGAAGAAGGGGCTGAGCGACAAGAAGCTCGAGAAACTCGGGTTCACGAAGTACCAGCGCCAGACCGACGGCACCTATGAACGTCGATTCGGGGGCGCCGGGCCGCCCACGATCTCGAAGGACGACTAGGAGTCCGGGGCGGGCGACGACCGGTAGACGGCCGAACTCGACCTTGCCCGTGATCTGGCATCGTCGACGGTTGTTTCATACCATTGGGGCATGAACTCAACCAGGCCACGCGTGGAGACGCGGACCGAGACCAAGACGCGCAAGCCGCCGCCGTGGCGCGTCGTGCTGCTCGACGACAACGACCACACGTACGAGTACGTGATGGAGATGGTCATGTCGTTGTTCGCGATGCCCATGGAGAAAGCCTTCGAGATCGCCAAGACGGTGGATTCTCAGGGACGCGCCGTGTGCATGACCACGCACAAGGAACTGGCCGAGCTCAAGCGTGACCAGATCCTCGCGTTCGGCAAGGACCGCCACATCGCCGCGTGCAAGGGCTCGATGAGCGCGATCATTGAGCTGGCCGAGGGTGAGGACTAGGCCGGAGCGCCCCGGCGCGACCGGACTTATCCTTCTTCGATGCGCATCATCGGTGGCGAGTTCAAGCGTCGGCTTCTGGAGAGTCCCCCCGACGCGGACACGACGCGCCCGATGCCCGATCTGGTGCGCGAAGCGCTGTTCAACCTCCTGCGCGGGCACACAGAGGATGTCGCGGTCGTCGATCTGTTCGCCGGCACCGGGTCGATCGGCCTCGAGGCGATCAGCCGCGGCGCGCGCCGGTGCGTGTTCGTTGAATCGAACCGTCGCGTCGGGCGCATCATCGAACGAAACATCCTGAGCTTGGGCGTCGCCGAGCGGTGCCATGTGCTCTTCGCCGATGCGTTGGGCCCCCAGGCGATCGCGGCGTGCCCCAGGCCGCTCCACCTCGCCTTCGTGGATCCGCCCTACGCCATCGTGCGCGACCCCGACGGCTGGCACAAGGTCAAGCGACAGATGTCGCGTCTGGCCGCGCTGCTCGACGATGACGGATTCGCCGTCCTGCGCACGCCGTGGCCCTTGCTGCACGCGATCGCCACAGAAGCGCCCGAGCGGCCCAAGCACCGGCCGCGCCGGCCGGCGCCGTTCATCGACGAGCAGGGCGACCTGATGGAGGACATCTCGGACGAACCCGAGATCGAGCGCGAGCCGGCCGAGCCCGTTCGGTATGCGGACGTCGATATGGCGGTGGAGGAAGCCCAAGGGCCCGAGACGCGGACATACGGCGGGATGGCCCTCCACCTGTACATGCGCCGGCGGTAGATTGGAGTGGCGTGTCCATCGTGCTTCGAGTTGTGGCGATCGTGTGGCTTGCCCTGGCCGGTGTGGCGGCAGCGCAGCTCGAGCCGGCCCGCATCACCGCGCTCTCGCAGCATCCAGAAAGCGGCGTCTGGACCGCAAGCCTGAGCAATGGCGTTCTCGTGCACCATCGCCCGATGGCCGGAGATGGCCGCGCGGTCGTGTGCCTGACCTTTGCGCCCGATCCGGGCTTCGATGCGAGATCGCTCGACGGACTGCCCGCGCTCTTTGAAGGCGCGCACGCGCCGATCTCGATCAAAGCGTCCTGGGACCGGGGCACGGTGCGCGTGTTCGTCGCCACTCCGACCGACACGCTGCGATCCACGCTGACCGACGTCGTCGAGAAGCTTCGCCGCCCGGTGCTCGATCCACGCGTGCTCGAGGCCTGGGAACAGACCGAGCGCGAGCACGACGCGCTCGTCGCGAGCGTACCGAGCCGGGCGCTCGATCTGGCCCTCGACGAACTGCTCAGCGCCGATCAGAGGCCCTCACGAAGGGCTCCCGACGCCGACCGCCTGACCCACAGCCTCGCGGATGTCGTCGGCCGCGCTCCCCTCGAAGCGGCCATCGTCGGCGACATCGGACGGGAGGAGGCCCTCACGCTGGCCGTCGAGACGGTCGGCTCGCTCCCGCCGCGCGAGCCGGTCCGGACACACGAGGATCTGCGCGCGGGCGCGCATCCCCGGTCAGAGCGCGGCCGGATCGAGCGGCGGATCCTGCTCCCCGCGGAATCGCCCGAGTCGATCGTGCTGGTCGGCCTCCTGCGAGGCGAAGTCGGCGACTGGCGCTCCGTGCGAGCGCTGCGGCTCGCGGCGTCGGTCCTCGAGTCCCGTCTTGAGGATCGCCTGCGAGACAGCCAGCACGGCTACGAGGCCCGCATCGGCCTTGGCTTTGACGCCGCCGGGATCCTGCTGTTTGCCGCGGCGAGCACGGGCCCGGAAGGGGCCCCATCGCTCACACAGGAGATCGAGGCCCAGGTCGCCGGCCTGGCCGCGTCGCCGCCCACACCACGCGAACTGGCCCGCGCGAGGGGGGAGGTCGTGTCCCGCGTGGAGCGCATCCTGGACGACCCTTGGTATTGGGCGAGATGGGTCTCGGAGTCCACGCTTCGCGGATTCTCGCTCGACGACATCGTCCGTGCGCGCGAGGACTACGCCGGGCTCACGGGCGGAGAGATCGAGGCGGAGTTTGGCTCGCTCTGGCACGACGGCGTGCTCGTGTCGGTGCGTGTCGAGCCGCGGAGCCCCGCCGAGCGCTAGCCGCCGACCAGCCTCGCCCAAACCTCGTTCAGGCCGATCCCCTCGACGAACGCGTCCGCATCGGTCGTGATCGAGTCGAAGTCGCGCACCTCCGGCGGGCCGGAGAGGTGCACATCGTCGTCCTCGGCTCGCGAGAGACCCAGCGCGCCATTGCCCGTCACGCTGACGATCCAGCGCCCTTCCTCCAGCCGCCGATAGACCGCCTTGCCGTGCCCCGCCGCGGGATCGGTCCAGTCGATCTCGCCCACTCCCGGATCGATCACCAGGGCCTGATCGGGTGGTGTCGCGCTATCGAACACGCGCCGGATCCACAGCCGGCCATCCATCACCACGTAGTCCACATACACCTCGCGCGAAGGATCCAGATCCGTCGGGATCTCCCGGAGCAGGCCCAGCGCGCTGCGGATGCGCACACTCAGCCGACCATCCCGGACGATCAACTCGGTCACATGGGTCTTCTTGATGGCCGTGTTGTACAGGTCTTCGAGCTTGTCGTACTCGCCCGCCAGGGTGGCCAGCCGCTCCCGGTAGATTCCCGCGGCCACGTCTGCACGCAGCATCCGATACGCGAGGATTCCCGCCACGATCGTCAGAACGCCCAGCGCCGAGCCCATCACCACCCGAAACACCGGAACTCGCTTCACGGGCGGCCTCCTTTCCCCCGCGGATCATCGACCCGACTCGGCTCTGGACCACAGCGGATCGACGCGGCGCTCTACACCTGCCCCACCCAGTCTTGCGTCGCCGCCTCGCTCCACCGACGCCGGATTGCCTCGAATCGCCCCGGTTCGAGCGGCCCCAGGGCTACCAGAGCCGCATTCTTCTGCCAGCGCCCCGGTGCTTTGGTTCCCACGATCGCGGTGTGCACGCCCCGCACAGAGAGGGTGAATCGCAGCGCAGCCTCCGCGGCGGCGTCTCCCGCCAATCCCGGCGTCGCGAAGTCGTACCGCAGTTCCGAAAGTCGTTTCCAGTACGTCTCGTGGTAGCTGTTGTCACACGTCTGGCCGTACCGCCACGCGGCGTTGGCGATCGGCCGCTTGGCAATCACACCCAGGTCGCGCGCCTGCGCCTCGGGCAGCACGCGATCAATCGACTCCTGGTCGGCGATCGAGATCGAGATCTGCAGGGTATCGAATGCGCCCGTCCCGACGGCCTCGAGTGCGGCGTCGGAATCACCGCTGTATCCGATGAAGCGCGACTTCCCGGCGTCGCGGGCACGCTGGAGCGCCTCGATCGCCTCGCCCTTGCGGAGCACGCCGACGCCGCAGGAGTGCAGTTGCACAAGATCCACCCGGTCGGTGCGCAGCCGCCTCAGGCTTCGGTCGATCGAGCGCGTGATGGACGAGCCCGACCAGTCCTCTCCCGCGCCCCATCCCTGCTCGTGCCCGACCTTGGTAAAGAGCCAGTAGTCGTCGCGCCGGTGCGAGACCGCCCGCCCGATCAGCTCCTCGCTGTTGGCGTAGCACTCAGCCGTGTCGATGACATTGAGCCCGGCATCGAGCGCTTCGCCGAGCAGTGTCGTCACACGCTCCTGGTCGGCCCGCTCGAAGCCGATCTCGGCCCCGCCGAAGCCCAGGATGCTCGCGTCCATGCCCGTACGGCCCAGGGTTCGTCGCTCCATGCCCGATGGTACGGAGAGCGCGACGCTAGCCGCGGAATCGGCGCACGCAGACGCAGTCGTTCTGCCCGCCGAACCCGAATCCGTTGGACAGGCACACATCCACGCCCCCCACGGGATTGAGGTCCCGCGCGACGTTGGGCACGTAGTCCAGATCGCACTCGGGATCGGGATCGTTCAGGTTGATCGTCGGCGGCGCCATGCCCGTGCGGATCGCCATCACGCACGTGATGAGTTCGACCGCCCCCGCCGCCTGGATCAGGTGGCCCAACATGCTCTTGATGCTGCTGAACGGGATCCTGGGCGCGAGATCCCCGAAGACCGCCCTGACGGCCTTGGTCTCGATGCCGTCGTTTTCCGGCGTCCCCGTGCCGTGCGCGGAGATGTAGTGCACCGGAGGACGGCCGTCGTCACCCAGCACCATCGGGTCGATCCCGGCCTGACCGAGCGCGTGCAACATCGTGTCGCGCCCGCCAGCACCGCTGGGATCGATGTCGGTGATCCGGTACGCGTCGGCCGTGGATCCATACCCCACAAGTTCCGCAAGCGGCTCGGCGCCACGTCTCTGCGCGTGCTCGAGGTCCTCGAGGATCACGATTCCGGCGCCCTCGCCCATCACGAATCCATCGCGAGTCCTGCTGAACGGTCTGCTCGCGCTGCGGGGATCGTCTCGCCGGGTGCTCATCGCCGTCAGGCGGATGAACCCGGTCATCCCCAGCGGCGTGATCATCGTGTGTCCTCCGCCGGCGATCATCACCGACGCGTCGCCCCGTCGGATGATCTCGAAGGCCTCGCCCACCGATTGCGTGCTCGCGGCGCAGGCCGTCATGCAGTTGAGACTCGGGCCGCGGCAGCCGAACATGTCCGCCAGGTGAGCGACCACGATCTCGGGCCACTGCTCAACCTCTCGAACCGGATCGAGCCGCTGGGCCGCTTCCATCGCCCACCGCACGTCGTCGAGTCGCCGTGTCTGCTCGTTCCACGCCGCGAGATTCGTGCCGATGAATCCCTGGGTATCCGGCGGCCCCTCTCCGGCTCCGAGATAGACGCCGATGCGCCGCCGATCGACGTCGCCCCGCGAGAGGCCCGACTGACGCCACGCGCTCGCCGCCGCCGCGAGAAGGAACCGCGTCTGCAGCGCCGCGCCGGCATGACGCGCTGTGGCCTCGGGATCGTCAAGCGACCGAGCCAGGTCGAAGTCCTTGACCTCCGCCGCGAAGCTCGTGGCGTAGGTGGATCCGTCGAACCGCGTGATCGGGCCGACCGCGCTCTCCCCGGCCAGGAGTCTGCGCCAGACGGCGTCGAGCCCCTCTCCCAGCGGGGTCACCCACCCCATGCCCGTGATGACCACCCGACGCGCGCGCATCGACGCCCTCTGCGACCCCAACCGGTTGTTCAACGGACCGGCGGGCTAGTCCTCGTCCTCGACACCGTCGTCGTCGTCCCGATCGTGCTGGAGCATCGGGATCTTGTCGGGGTTCAGCACGCGCACCAGACCGTCCTTGAGGCGACGCTCGCCGAAGTTGATGATGAGCCCGAGTTCCAGGTCCGCCGCACGAAGCTGCGCCCGCAACCTTGCCCGCTCGCCGGAACCCACCTCGCCGTGGAACGCGAGCACGTCGACGAGGAATCGATCCCCAACGTACAAGTCCGATTGGATCGAGCCAACGAGCCGGTCGTTGTACTTGACGTCGAACGAGTGGCCCCGCTTGTGACCGATCCCCGCCGCGTCGAGCTCGCCGATCAGCGCGTTCGCATACACCTCTCGGTCGTAGCCCGGGCCGAGCGCCTTGTGCACCTCGATCGACGCACCGATGACGCGCCGGCTCAGGTCCGTCAGCCCGGGATCCAACTCGCTCAGCGGCACTCCCCGGCGACGCCGACCGTACTGACCCTCGCCGCCGCCCCCGCCATACTCGCGATCGTTCCAACGAAGTTCTGAAGCCATCGGTGATTCTCCATAGAAGGCGCAGCGGATCCTACGAGGCGCGCCGCAGCACGATCGCCGCGCTCGAGCCGCCGATCGAACCCGAACACACCAGCACGTGGCGCAGCGTGGCGTCGCGGCTGGCGCTCTGCCCCGCGAGCATATCCCCGCGGGGCCGTCCGGCGTGCACACGGGCCGGAAGTCTCTGCGATTCCAGGCACATCGCCCCCAGGGCCGCCTGAACGCCCCCGTTGCCCGCCATGCACTCGCCCAGGTTCGGCCCCCACGTCACCAGCGGCACCTCTCCGATTCGCGATCCAAAGACGCGCGCCAGCGCGCCGGCTTCGGCGCGATCGATCGGCCCCACTCCCGCGCCGTGCGGCACGATCGCGTCGATCGAAGACGCCTTGACGGACGCATCGTCGAGCGCCGCCTCGATCGCGTCGACCAGGCCCTCATCCTCCGCGACCTCCGACGCCGGGTCGTCGAGCATCACCCTCGAAAGAGCGCCCGGGCTGTGGGCCGCGCCAAACCCGACAATCTCCGCGATCGTTCGCGTTCCGCGCGCTCTGGCTCGCTCGGGCCTCTCGAGGATCAGGATCGCCCCCGCCTCACCGATCACCTGCCCGGGCGCGTCCGGGTCGTATGGGCGCACCAGCCCAACTCCCTCGCGAAGCTCGCCCGTGGGGGCCAGCCGGCGCGTGTTGCCCATCCGCGACAGACCCATGTGCGTGATCCGGCTCTCGGCGCTGCCGGAGAAGCACGCCTCCGCGTTGCCGCGTTCGATCACGCGCGCGGACTCGCCCAGACTCAAGAGCCCGCTCGCCTCTCCGCACGTCACCGTGTTGGATGGCCCCGTGCAACCGTGCAGGATCGTGACATGGCACGCGAGCATGTTGGGCAGGTACTTGAGCAGCCACAACGGCTGGAGATTGCTCAATCCGGCCCGCCCCCACTCGCGAATGTCCCAGTTGCCCGCGGCGTCGCGCGCGGTCACCAGCGCGCTCACTAGCTCGTCGGCCTCGGTGCTGATCAGGCCAGCCCCGATATGGCACCCCATCGCCTCGCTGGGATAGGTCGGCTCACCCTCGGACTCGCGCGTGACCAGGCCCGCATCGGTCGCCGCGAGGCGCGCCGCCACGACCGCCATCTCGATGTCGCGCGCCATCACCTTGACCGCCTTGCGGTAAGACTTTGGCACGTAGTCGCGCGCAGTGAAGTCGGGCGCCTGTCCGGCAAGCCGCATCGGGAAGCCCGATGGGTCCAGGAGCGTAATCGGGCCCAGCCCGCTCCGCCCCTCGCACATGCCGTCCCACAGAGGCCCTCGCCCCACTCCCAGCGCGCTGACGCACCCCAGGCCGGTGATCACGATTGGCGAGTCCATAATCGGGCGGAGTCTACGATCCCCGGTTCGCCGGAGACGAATTCGCCTCCCCGCCGCCAACGGAGGTGCCTCGTGCGCACACTGCTCGCCCTCGTGCTCGCCCTGCTGGCCTCGCCCACCCTCGCGCAGGCCGACCCGCCCGACACCCCCGCCGGCAGAGCCCTGACCTGGTGCGTGCATCGCCTCACCGGAGACGACCACTCCGAGGACGCTCAGCGCCTGCACCCGGAATTCCTCGCGGCGCTGCCCTCGGCGACGATCGATCAACTCGGCGACGCCATGAACAAGGAATTCGACGCCGCGGACGGCTTCGACATCACAACCGTCGATGCGCGGTCCGAGCGTCGCCTCGTCGCTGTGCTGCGATCCCGCCCGGGCGGGAGGCACGCACGCATCACGATCGTCGTCGAGGACGGAGGAGACCGGATCGCGGGCCTCAACGTCGCACCGGCGCCCGATCTCGACGAAGGCGCCCCAAAGTCGCTCGACCAACTGCTCGCGAAAGTCGACGAGCTTCCGGGCCGATCATCCGGCGGGATCTACGAGGTCAAGAACGGCGAGCTCGAGGCGATCGCCGAGCTCAACGCCGACGACCATCTCGCCACCGGCTCCACGTTCAAGCTGTACGTCCTCATCGCGCTGGCCAACGAGATCCTTGAGGGCCGGGCCTCCTGGGACGAGCCCCTGGCCATCCGTGAAGCGCTCAAGACCCTGCCCGGCGGAACGATGCAGAACCTCCCCGCCGGCGAGGAGCACCCGATCGAGCACTTCGCGCTGAAGATGATCTCGATCAGCGACAACACCGCGACCGACCACCTCATCTCCCGGGTCGGGCGAGAGCGCGTCGAGGCCGCGATGGCTCCCCTCCACGACCACCCGGCGCTCAACCGGCCCTTCCTGATGACCCGCGAGATGTTCCACATCAAGCTCGCGGCGGATCGCACCCTCCTGGAGCGATTCCTCGCGGCCGATGAGACCGGCCGCCGGGCGCTGCTGCCCGAGATCGACGCCGCACAGCCCGAGATGGCCCTCCTGATGGCGTGGAAGAAGCCCTTCGAGATCGAGCGCGTCGAGTGGTTCGCCTCCGCGCGCGAGTGCTGCCGCGCGATGGCCGAACTCAACCGGCTGGCCCGCGACCCCGCACTCGCTCCCCTGCGGACGGTACTGGGCACCAACCCCGGAGTCCCGATCGATCGGACGCGCTTTCCGGGCGTGCAATTCAAGGGCGGCTCTGAGCCGGGCGTCATCAACCTGACGTGGCTGCTGCAACGCGACGATGGTCGCACGTTCTGCGTGTCCCTGGGATGGAACGATCCGGACCACGCCGTGGACGAGGCCGGTTTCATCTCACTCGGCCAGCAGGCCATCGCCCTGGTCGGGGCCTGGCAGCCCTGAACCTCTCGGGCCCGCGATTCGCCGCCGGCACCTTGTCCCGCCGATACAACCCGTCCGTGCGCCCTCGCCTGTTCGATCCCGGATGGCTGTTTGTGCTCGCCGGCATGGCGCTGGTCGGAACGTGCGTCATCCTCCCCTCCCAGGCGCGGCTCGAAGAGGCCAGGTGGCAGCGGGACCGTGCACGGGCCCTCGAATCCCACGTCCAGGAACGCATCCGCCGCACTCAGCGCACCATCGACGCGATCGAGAACGGCAACGAGGCCACGATCAGGTCGCTCGCCGCGTCGCAACTCAACCTCATCCCCGTCGGCACGCGTGCGTGGCGGGATCCCGAGGTTCCCGCGTCCCCGATGGCCGATCTGGAGCCCGAGCCTCCCCAGTACCCACCGCCGCCCCGGCTCGACACGCGCCTGGCCCGCTGGACCGACGACCCGCACACCCGGCTCTGGCTCATCGGCGGCGGAATGCTCTCGATTCTCGTCGGGGTGCTCTGGGGGATCGCCCCGCGCGATACCGTCTCGGGTGGCCCAGGACCAGCCGAATCCGACTCCGACGAATCCGACGGTGACTGGGAGGACCCGGAAGAGCCCGACGACGACTGGGAAGACGAAGAATCGGACGACTGATCCGCGCCTGCGGTTCACCCGGAACCACCGACTGACCCACGCCCGGGAGTTCCAGGCCGTGTACGGCCCGCGCCAAAGCCGGTCCCGCGGCCCCATTACCCTGTACGCCATACCAAACCACGGATCGTTCCCTCGTCTGGGCCTCTCCATCGGGCGGCGAGTCGGGGCCGCGGTTCGCCGGAACGCCATCAAGCGCCGGCTCCGGGAGGCCTTCCGTCTCGCGCAGTCCGACCTGCCCGCCAGCCTCACGGGGCGGTATGACTACGTCGTGGTCGCCCGCCCCCACGAGCCCATGGCCACCTCCGGCTACGTCGTGGTCCTGCTCGACCTTGCCGGCCGCCTGGACGCCGACTTGAGGAGCCGCGCGTGATGCGTCCGCTCGCCTGGCCGCTGATCTTCCTGATCTACATTTACCAGGTCACCCTGCGCCCGTTCATGGGACGCCAGTGCCGCTACCACCCCACCTGCTCGCAGTACGCGATCGACGCCCTGAAAGAGCACGGTGCGCTTCGCGGCAGCGTCCTCGCCGCCCGGCGCATCGGGCGCTGCCACCCGCTGGCCAAGGGCGGGTACGACCCCGTTCCGGTCCGCGAGGCGAAGACCCGCTCATGACTTTCGCGGAAGTTGCTGTAGACTAACCTCGCGTCGCCGCCAGATACGCCGCCCCCGCGAGTCCCAGATGGGCCGACTTCCCGCACAGCAACGCCGCGAGCAACTCCTGGACTGCGCCGCGAAGCTCTTTTCACGCCGGGGCTACGCGAGGACCACGACCGCCGAGTTGGCCAAGAGCGCCGGCGTGACCGAGCCGATCATCTACCGCCACTTCGCCTCCAAGCGCGATCTCTTTGTCGCCCTGATCGAGCGGGCCGGAGAGGAGACCATCGCCGCGTGGCGCCGGCACCTCAAGGGCGCCAAGGACGCCGCGGAAAGACTCCGCCGGCTGCTGGGCGAGAACCCGATGGTGAGCGAGACCGGGCGCGATCCGTACCGCGTCATGCTCCAGGCCATCACCGTCGCGGACGATCCCGAGATCCACAAGGCCATCCAGACACACATCTCGGCGCTGCACGCCTTCCTGCGAACCGAGATCACCGCCGCCCAGAAGGCCCACAAGATCGCCGCGAGATTCGACGCCGCCCTGATCGCCTGGCTGCTCATCGACACCGCGATGGGCTACGGCGTGCTGAGCGCCCTGCGCGTCGAGGGGCACGGCATTGGCCCCGACGGCACGCACGTGCAGCAGGCCGTCGAGCGCATGCTCATCGGTCCGATTCGCGGGTCAAGAAAGTAGATCGGCCGGCCCAGCCGGGCCGAACCTCCGTGAACTGAGGATCGTTCGGGGCTCAACGCCGCCGGCGCATCGCCACGACGCCAACGAATCCCAGCAGCCCCGCGCCGCCCGGCGACGGGATGGTGAGCGTCGCGTACGACGTTCCGATCTGGCCCGCGTCCTGACGCGCGGCCATCTGGATCACGTAGCTCTTTCCCGCCAGAAGCGGCACCGGCTGCGTCCCCACGCCCGCGACGTTGAGCACGCCGACCGAGTCCGTCAGGTTGAACAGGGTCATGCCCGCGACGGTCCCCGCGTCGTCCCACGCCGCGGTCGCAACCACATTGCTCGCCACCGTGAAGTACGAGAAGTACAGGTAGCAGCGACCCCTCGCGGTCGTTCCGCTGGTGGCGTACACGCCGAGCGAGGTGGCGGTCGCGCTGCCCGACCCGCTTCCCCCCGGCTCGCTTGCCAGCACCGACCACGGGCCCCCGCCCAAGAACGTGTCGTACGACGGACCGCTCGGGGGCGCGTACGAGTATGCCTCCGCCACCACGTACGAGTTCGAGAACGTGAACTGCGCGCTGGCGACGCCGGCCAGCCCCGCGCACGCCAACGCCCCGCCGAACAGGCACATCCGGTTCATCGTGAGCCACTCCATGCAGGAGAGGGACGCGCCCGGGCGCCCGGCTTTCGCGCCGAATCCGCACGGGGTGCGAGCCCAGGATCGGAAAGGGCCCGATCCCCGA
Organism: Phycisphaeraceae bacterium; assembly: GCA_020639195.1. Taxonomy (GTDB): domain Bacteria; phylum Planctomycetota; class Phycisphaerae; order Phycisphaerales; family UBA1924; genus JACKHB01. Next base: position 316,376 of record JACKHB010000004.1, read on the forward strand.
TGGAGGACCGGGCCCGAAGCCTGCGGATCAATGGCGGCTCAGCGGCGCCGGCGCGTCGCGACCAGACCACCCAAGCCCAGCAGCGCGAGGCTGGAAGGCGCGGGGACCTCAAGTCGCGCGAACGAGGTGCCGTCGAGTCCACCCGTCGCGAACGGCCACGCGCTGAGCCTGTAGTCCTTGCCGGCCTCAAGGGGCACGGGGGCCGTCCCGGGGGGCGTGCCGCCGCCGGAAACGAACAGCACATCCACCCCATCGGTGACGTTGTGGACGATGAAATCCGTCAGGGCAAACCCGCCCGTGTAGTCCCACGACGCCGTGGCGACGGTGTCCGCCGAAACCGTGAAGTAGGAGACAAACGCCGCGGCGAACGCGCCCGAGAGCGTATCGCTCGTGGCCGTCATGTCGATCAGCGAGGGGGTGCCGTCGCTGGTGGCCAGCGCGCCCGGCTCGCTCGCCGCGACGGACCAAAATCCCGGGCCGTAGTGGCCGTCATACGACGGGCCGCTGACGCCGTACGCGTACGCGCCGACGCGAATCGCCGAGTACGTGAACGAAAACACCTGGGAGTTGGCGCTGCTGGTCATGCCGGCAGCAAGCAGCGTCCCACCAAATAGACAGGCCTTCTTCATGATGTCTCTCTCTTTCCTTCCGACCACCGGTCCGACCATCGGACCGCAAGCCCGAATCCCCGGATCTGGGCACTCAGCGTCAGTTTCCGATACGATCGAACACCTGTCAAGGCTTTGTGCCAATGAAGTTCGGAGAAATAGTCGCATAGCCACATACTGTTATCGGACTTATAAGACCCCGCGCTCCCATGAGCGCCGAGCCGTCCGGTCCCTAAACTCGTGCCCGGGAGCGCCGCCATGATCACGAATTTCGGCCCCGGCTCGCAGCCCCAGAGCCGGCGAAAGAAGGTCATCGACGCCGCGAGGAAGCACCTCAACGCGCGCGAGGCCGACAAGGCCGAGGAAGTCCTGCGACCGCTCATCCACGCCTCAAAGCCCGACCCCGAGGCCCTGTTCCTTCAGGCGGCGGTCTACGAACTTCGCCACCGGCTCGAACCCGCGGCGGACCTGTGCCGGCGCTCGCTCGCCATCTTCGACCACCCCGAGCCGCGTCTGCTGCTGGCGCGGTGCCTCCGCCAGCAGGGCGAGACCGACGAGGTGGTCTCGCTGTGCGACCAGGTGCTGTCGCGCCACCCGGACAGCGTGCCCGCCCAGCTCATCAAGTGCGGCGCGCTCGAGGAGGCCGGGCGGTACGCCGACGCCAAGGCGATCGCAACACCCCTGCTCGACAAGACCAGGGGCACGCCCGCCGAGCCCATGGCCCGCTACGAGTGGGCCAAGCTGCTGGTGCAGGACAAGCAGTACGACCAGGCCGTGACGCTCATCGATGAGCTGATGGCCAAGGCCGAACAGCCCGAGTTCCGGCGGGGCCTGTTCTATCTCAAGGCCAAGGCGTGCGACCGTCGCAAGGATTTCGCCGGAGCGTACGAGTCCGCGCTCGCGGCCAACGAGATCGGCAAGCTCGAGTTCTCGCCGGACCTCTACGAGCAGCAGGTCTCGATCCTCATCGAGAACTGGTCGCGCGAGAAGATGGCCAGGTTCCCCGTCAGCACGTGCGACAGCGAGGTGCCGGTCTTCGTGGCCGGCATGCCCCGGAGCGGGACGAGCCTGATCGACCAGATCATCGATGCGCACCCCAAGGCCGCGGGCGTGGGCGAGCTGTCCACGATCGAGCGCTTCGCGATCGAGCTGGCCCGCGAGTGGGACCCCGACAAGGAGCCTCCGGCGAGCTTTGGCAAGTTCGACAGCTACCGCTGGAGCAAGACGGCCAAGTCGTACGTCAAGCAGATCCAGGAGCTGGCGCCCGGCGCCGAGCGGATCGTCAACAAGGCCCTGGGCAACAACAAGCTGGTCGGGCTGATCGCGCGCCTCTTCCCCAGGACCCGCATCATCCACGCGATCCGCGACCCGCGCGACGTCGCGGTGAGCTGCTTCATGGGTGGCTTCAACAACGCGCTGCACCCGTGGACCGTCCGGTTCGACTGGGTGGCCCGCGCGTGGGAGCAATCGACGCGGATGATGGAGCACTGGAAGAGGAGCCTCGATGTGCCCATCCTCGACGTGCACTACGAGAGACTGGTGCGCGATCCCGAGCACGAGTTCCCGCGGATCATCGAGTTCCTCGGCCTGGAGTGGGACGACGCTTGCCGCCGCTTCCACGAGAGCCGGCGGACGGTGCGCACGCTCAGCTACGACCAGGTCAACCGGCCGCTGTACACGACCAGCGCCGGGCGCAACGCCAATTACGCGCCGTTCATGGAGGAGGCCGAGTTCCCCGAGTACGCGGCGTGATCGACCTCGACGCCAACGCCACAACCCGGCCCACGCCCGCCGTCGTCGAGGCCGTGGTCCGCGCGCTGACCGACTGCTGCCACAACCCCTCCGCCACCCACCGCGCCGGCATGAACGCCAGGGCCCAGATCGAGCTCGCCCGGCGCGACCTCGCACGCCTGCTCAACGCCCGGCCCATCGAGATCACCTTCACATCCGGCGGCACCGAGGCGATTTGCCACGCCATCCGGGGCGTGCTGGCCGGCTCCGCCCGGCGCGCCGTGGTCAGCACACCCATCGAGCACTCGGCCATCCGCCTGCTCCTGCGGCACCTCGCCGACGCCGGGGAGATCGACCTGCGCCTGGCCCCGGTCACGCGCGACGGTGTGGTCGATCCCGGCGGGTTCGCCGACCTGCTCGACGAGCACACCGCGCTGGCCTGCTGCCAACTGGTCAACAACGAGACCGGCGTGATCCAGCCCGTCGGGGAGATCGCTGTCGCCTGCGCCCGCCATTCCACGCGCCTGCTGTGCGACGCCACCCAAGCGATCGCCAAGATCGATGTCGATGTCCGCACGCTCGGGTGCGACCTGCTGACCCTCGCGGCCCACAAGTTCCACGGGCCCAAGGGCGCCGGCGCGCTCTGGACTGCCCCCGGTCTCCGCCTCCCGCCGCTGTTCTTTGGCTCGCAGGAGATGGGCCGTCGCGCCGGCACCGAGAACGTGTCGGGCATCCTCGGCATGGCCGCCGCGGCGAGAGAGGCCGCCGCATTCCTCGCCGACCACGCCGCGCGCAGCGCCTGGAGCGCCCGGCGCGATCGCCTCGAGCACGCGTTGCTACGCGCGATTCCCGGGGCGAGCGTCAATGGCCGCGCCCCGCGCGTGCCCAACACCACGAACATCGCGTTCCCGGGCATCGAACTCGAGGTCGCGCTCATGTCGCTCTCCGAGCGCGGCGTGCTCGCCAGCGGCGGCTCGGCGTGCTCCTCGGGCTCGCTCGAGGCCAGCCCGGTGCTGCGCGCGATGGGCCTTCCCGAAGCGCTCGCGAGCGCATCGATCCGATTCAGCCTCAGCCGCTTCACGACCGACGACGAGATCGACCGCGCGATCCCGATCATCGTCGAGTGCCTCGGGCGGGTCGGAAGCGCTGAATCCTGAGTCGCGAGGACTCCCCGCACAGACGCAGAGAACGCAGAACAGGGCAAGAGCGCCTGAATGCAAAGACTCTCGCCACGGAGGCGCTGGGGCGCGGAGAGAACCAATCGCGACGCGGATCCAATGGGCTCGCCGCGCTCGCGTGAATCCAAGGTTGGCGCTTTGGCTGTCAGGCGCTCTGGCCCGTTGACGCTCCGGGCATCGCTTCACCACTCTCCTTGGCGCCCCATCGCAGCCACGCCACCGTCCTCCTCTTCGGGCGCATCACGCTCCGGAACCCCTGCCCGCCTCCGCAGCGCGCCCGCCACGAGCACCGTCGCCACGCCCCCCACGATCGCGCTCGCCGCGACGATCCGCGCCCACCCCAGCCACGACACCCGCACCACCCTGCCTGTCCCATCCTCGATCGCGATGCGCACGAGGTCCGCCTGCCCACCCGCCGCGCTCTCAACCTGGCGCGACTGCGTCTCCCACACCCGCGCCGCGATCGCCCGCCGCTCGCCCGCCGACAGGCGAGGCCGGTCCATGTCGATCGGCGTCAGGCGCGACCGCCTCTGCCACACCTCCTCCACCTCCACCCACGCCCCCAGCGGCCCGTGAAACGACGCGATGAGCCACTGCACCTCCCACAGGTCCGGCGCGGGCCGGGCCGCGCCCTCTTCGCCCGGGCCCGACTCGCCCGGTGCCGCGTCCCGCGGCGGATCCAGGCTCGAACCCGACAGCGACCACCACATCCGCTCGCCGATCGCCCCCGAGGCCACCTGCCTCGCCGGGGGCAGCAGCATCAGCCCCGCCACACCCGCCGCGCCGATCAGGAACAACACGACGCCCCGAAGCGCGCGGCTCATCGTGTTCCGCCGCCGATTCTGACGGCCTCGCGAAAGAGTTCTCGCATGTCAATCCCGCACTCGGGACAGATCTCGCCGAGCTCATCGCGCCGCTCGTACATGCAGCGCGGGCAGAGCCCCGCGTGCCAGCGATTGATGGCGTAGTAGACCTTCAGGGTCATCCGACGGCGGAGCACGCCGACGCAGATCCAGAACACCAGGGCCGCAAGCATCAGCCACTGCCAGGCGAGAATCGCGTACGGCTGCCAGCCGATCACGCGCGACGTCCGGCCCGCCGCGAGCATCGCTCGCGCGTTCGGACCGATCGGCGCCCCGCCGGGGTACGCCGCCGCGAACAGCGGGGCAATCGTGGGCAGGTCCGCCTCCTGCGCGAGGAGTTGCAGAAGCCCGCGCCGCTCATCTGCCGAGACCGGAATCGGCGTGTCATCCGCCAGATAGCCGTCCGCGCGAAACACCCCGACACGAATCCGCTCGCCTCCCCACTCGCTCGCGGCCGCCAGGGCAAGCTCCAGCTCGCGGCGCTCGGTCGCTCCCGGCCCGGCCGCCGGATTGAACGTCCATCCCGCACCGGCCTTGTACGCGATCGCCGAGAAGAACGTCGGCTGGGCGTGAGACCTGCCCACGCCCGGAAGATACCACAGCACGATGGACACGATGATCCACAGCCACGCGCTGGTCCACCATCGCGGCGAGGGGTTGGTGCAGAACCCGACGAAGTGCGACCGGAGCGAGCGCCGCCCCTCGCGCCTCGTCTCTGCCCGAGTCCCATCCTCGCCCATGGCCACAGCCTACCCGTCGATGAGCCTCTCGCCCTTTGCGCTGTCGGCCGGCGCACTCTCTCCAGCCATTGCGGCATGTCCAGGCCGCACCTCAGGTCGGATCGGCGCCGCTCCGCTTCCTCTACTTCATCCCCGCCAGCTTGCGCACCGTCATGTCGAAGTTCCGCACAAGCGCCGCGTTGATCGCGTGCACCGCGCCGATGTACACCCCCGCCGCGACCACCGCCCCCACCGCCAGCGTCACCCGCGCCTGGCCCAGCCCAGACTCCGACAGCGTCCGCTCCATGCCGTACGCCGGCTCGATCATCGCGTAGATCGCCGAGGCCGGGCTCAGCGCCGCCAGCGCGGGGCCGATCGCCTGGATGTCGGCGCCCGCCTTCCAGCCGCACAGCCCGATGGTCCCGGCGATCCCCGCGACCACGCCGAACGCCGCGACCACCGAGCCGATCGTCCCGCGTGTCTTGACCGACCAGTGCAGCCCGATCATCACGCAGAACGCCACGAACGGCACCACGATCAGCGGGGCCAGCAGCGCCGCCTCGGGCAGCACGACCGGCGTCTCGATCGTCCCGCGGGCGAACCCCTCCTGCACCATCACGCCATCGGGCCGCCCCAGCCCGCCCGCCGCGACGTACACCCCCGCGAGCATCAGCGTCCCCAGCGGCACCGCCAGCATCGGCAGCAGATACGCGATCAGCCCGCGCAGCTTGCCCATCAGGTACGCCGACGGCGTGATCGGCGTCGTCAGCAGCAGGTCCAGCGTGCCGTCCTCTCTCTCGCGGCTGACCGCCGTGGACGACATGTTGATCGCCACGAGCGTCAGCACCGCGATCTCGGTCCCCACGACCGTCAGCAGCACGAACCGGAACGTGGACGCGTCCATCCGCCCGACGTGGAACAGAATCAGCAGGCCCAGGCCGAACAGGCCGCCCAACGCGATGAACGACCACCGCGCCGCAATCCGCCCGAGCGTCGCGTTCCTGGCCGCCGCCTCGCGCCAGGCGATCGGATTGCTCCACACGTTTCGCGGCGGGCGGTGCTCGGCACCCGCGCCGCCGAGTTTGAAGAGCCTGCGATACCACGGCACCCCGCCCCGCCCCGAGACCAGGTTCTGCAGCCCGCCCGTTCGGACCGTGATGGCGGAGGCCACGATCAGCGCCAGGCTCAGCACCGCCGCCCCGGTGCAGAACGCCGTCACCGGGTGGCGCAGGCTCCAGGGCGCGCCCTCGCCCCCGCGCGGGTACGACGTCGGCGCGAGCAGTGCGTGCAGCGTCAGGAACGGGTTGAGCGAGGTCAGGCGGGTCACGCCCGGGCCGCTCCGCTGCACCCACGCGTCGAGCGCGTAGGTGACGGCGAGGTAGCTCACGACCGCGACGTAGAACGCAAAGACGGCCCGCCGCCCCGCGATGCGAGACACGCTCAGGGCGACGGCGATCGAGCCCACCGCCAGCGCCGCGCACGCCGCGACAAGATAGCTCGCGAAGATCGACCGCCCCGGCACGCCCCCGAAATACTGGGTGAGGGCGAAGAGCGGCAGGCTCGCCGCGAGCAGCGCGATCACGAAGAACAGCCGCCCCAGCAGGTTGCCCAGCACGATCTGCGCGCGGTTCAGGGGCGTGGTGAGCAGGATCTCCCACGTGTTTGGGTTGGCCTCCTGCGCGATGGCCCCGGCCATGAACACCGGTGTGAGCACCGTGATCAGGAAGATCTGCAGATAGGCGATCCAGATGAAGCTGCGGGCCCCGGCCTGCGCCAGCTCGCGATAGTCGAGGTCACCGGCGCCGGTCTTGGCCACCAGCGCCCACAGCAGCACCGCGATGAGCACGCCCAGGTACGCCGTGCGGATGTAGTGGTGCCGGTCGCGCCGAGACGCGTTCTGCACGATGCGCACCGCGATCGGATTCAGCGGGCCCAGCGCCAGGAGCCACCGGAGGAACACGGGCATGTCGGATGCTATTCGCCGGGCGCGCGCACCGGGTTCGCATCCGGCGCGGGCGCAACGAGAAGGGGCCCGGACAATCTCGTCCGGGCCCCTTGGAAGCCGGGTCAGGAACTTCCTGGCGGATTAGTGACGACGGCGGCGAGAGGCGAACACGCCGCCAAGGCCCAGCAGGGCCAGCGACGAGGGCGCCGGAAGGATGCGGAACGTGTACCAGTTCACGCCGCTGGGAGCGATGGTCCCGGACGCGCCAACGCCATTGACGCTCATGACAAAGTCGCCACCGGGGCCGGTGCTCGTCGCGCCGAAGTCGCCGGTGTACGTCGTGTTGAACGTGCCCACGGCGATGTAGTACGTGCCAGCGCCGATCGCGGTGCCGAGGATCTGGCTCTGCAGCCCGCCGCCGGCGTCGTCGTTGTTGGCCAGCAGGTTGCCGGCCTCGCTGTACAGGCCGAGTTCCGTGTCAACGCCGGATCCGAACGTGTTGATGTCCAGCGCATCGCCGTCGTTGCCCACCACGCCCAGGTCGATCGCGCTCGGAGCGACCACGGAGATCACGTCGATGTTGAGGTTGATGTCGTAGGGACCCTCCGTGCTGAAGCCGTAGGTATCCACGCTCAGGTAGTACGTGCCGGCGGGGTAGTTGCCAATCAGGCCGTCCTCGTCGATGAAGCCGACCGCGCTGTTCACGCCGCCGACGACATCGAGGCTCTGCGTCAGGTAGTGGTCGTTGTCGGAGCCGACGAAGATGCCCTCGTTGTTGACCAGCGACACGCGCGAGGCGCTCGCCAGCGTGAACCGGTACACGCGCTCGCCCAGCGACGCGTCGAACCCGATGGGATTGCCCAGCAGCCCCGTGTAGAAGTCCGCGTTCGAGTTGGCGCCGATCGTCGTGCCGATCAGGTTGGTGCTCGAGCCGAGCCCCAGCCCGCCAAGGTCGGTGTCCACGACGAGTTGGGCGCTCGCGGGGGCCACCAGGCCCGCCAGCGCAACGACAGCAATAGCTCTCTTCATCACTCACTCTCCGCTTTTGTGTGAGACCGACCCACAAGGAACAACCCGCGCGCGCCGCAACGACGGCACGCGCCACACTCAGCTTGCCCCGGGTCTCGGGACTTGCCAGAAAAGCGGCAAGTTATTTGGGCCTCGCCTCCAGGAACCCGCCAGAGCCTGTTTCCCTCGCGGTGTCCCTCAGATTCCGGGAATCCAGCCTCCGATACTTTGGCCCGATAACTCGTGGCTCGGATCTCACGGCTAATCCAAGAAAACAGGGCTCGTCGAGGGCCCTGGAATCGGAAGTCAGATGGACCGGTTCGAGGCTCGGCCCGAATTCAGGTCGACTCGGCGCTGGCCGCCTTGGCCGGGCTGGGCTCGGCCGGGGGAGGCGCCTTCTCCACGCGCACCGGGTCGAAGACGAGGTTCTCCGCTCCCTCCTTGTGCGACACGTTGATCACGTTCTTGCCGTGCAGATCGCCCGAGAGCAGCATCTCGCTCAGCGGGTCCTCGATGTAGGTGCCGATGGCGCGGCGCAGCGGCCGGGCGCCAAAGTCGGGGTTGTACCCCTTCTCGATCAGGAAGTCTCGCGCGCCCTGGTCCAGGCTCAGCGTGAAGCCCTGCGTGCTCAGGCGCTGCGACACCTTCTCCACCTCGTACTCGACGATCCGCACGAGGTCGTCGCGCGTCAGCGGCTTGAACACGATCGTGTCGTCGAGGCGATTGATGAACTCCGGGCGGAAGAACCGCTCGATCTCCTTCATAAGGATCGACTTGATGTTGTCGTAGTCGACCTCGCTGGTGCGCTTCTGGAATCCGAAGCCCCCACCGCCCTTGATGAGGTCCGCCCCGATGTTGCTGGTCATGATCAGGATGGTGTTGCGGAAGTCCACGTGCCGGCCGAACGAGTCGGTCAGTCGCCCCTCCTCCATGATCTGCAGCAGCATGTTGAAGACGTCGGGATGGGCCTTCTCCACCTCGTCGAGCAGGACGACCGCGTACGGGCGGCGCCGGATCTGCTCGGTGAGCTGGCCGCCCTCCTCGTAGCCGACGTAGCCGGGGGGCGCGCCGACCAGTCGCGACACGTTGTGCTTCTCCATGTACTCGCTCATGTCGAGGTGGATCAGCGCGTCCTCGTTGCCGAACATGAACTCGGCCAGCGCCTTGGACAGCAGCGTCTTGCCCACGCCGCTGGGCCCCACGAAGATGAACGAGCCCATCGGACGCTTGGGATCCTTCAGGCCCGCTCTCGCGCGACGGATCGCCCGGGAGATCGCCTTGATCGCCTCGTCCTGGCTGATGACCTTCTTGTGCAGCTCCTTCTCCAGCTCCAGCAGGCGGCTGGCCTCTTCCTTCTCCAGGCGCTGCAGCGGCACGCCGGTGATGTGCGACACCACCTCCGCGATCACGTCCTCGTCCACGACCCCGTCGGTCTCCTGCATCCGCGCCTTCCAGTCCTGCTGGATCTTCTCCTTCTTCTTGCGCAGCTGCTCGGCGCGATCGCGGAGCTCGGCGGCACGCTCGTAGTCGGCCGCCTTCACCGCGTCGTCCTTCTCGACGCTGAGGCGCTCGATGTCCGCCTCGATCTCCGCCAGGTCCGGCGGCTTGGTCATGCTCTTGATGCGGACACGCGCCCCAGCCTCGTCGATCACGTCGATCGACTTGTCCGGCTGCACGCGTCCCGTGATGTACCGTCCGCTCAGCTCCACCGCCGCCGCGATGGCGTCATCGGAGATGTGCACGCGATGGTGCTGCTCGTACCGATCGCGCAGGCCCTTGAGGATCTCGATCGTCTGCTCGTTGTTGGGCGGATCGACCGTGATGGCCTGGAATCGCCGCGCCAGCGCCGCGTCCTTCTCGATGTACTTGCGGTACTCATCGAACGTCGTCGCGCCGATGCACTGGATCTCGCCGCGAGACAACGCCGGCTTGAGCACGTTGCTCGCATCGATCGCGCCCTCGGCCCCGCCGGCGCCCACCAGCGTGTGCAGCTCATCGATGAACAGAATGACGTTCTTGGCGCGACGCACCTCGTTCATGACGGCCTTGATCCGTTCCTCGAACTGGCCGCGATACTTCGTGCCCGCCACCATCATCGCCAGATCGAGCACCACCAGCCTGCGATCGTGCAGGATGTCCGGCACGTCGCCGCTGACGATCCGCTGCGCCAGGCCCTCGACGATCGCCGTCTTGCCCACGCCGGCCTCGCCCAGCAGCACCGGGTTGTTCTTGGTGCGCCGGCACAGCACCTGCACGACGCGCTCGATCTCCTTGATGCGCCCGATCACGGGGTCCAGCGTGTTCTCGCGCGCCAGCTCGGTCAGATCGCGCCCAAAGCTGTCCAGCGCCGGGGTCTGGCTCCGCTTGCCGCCCCGCTTGGTGCCCTCGGATCCGGAGCCCCCACCGCCGCCGCCCGCGGCCTCCTCCTGGCTCCCGCCCTCGCCGCCGGCGCCGAGCAGGTTCAGCACCTCCTCGCGCACCTCCTCGAGCTTGAGGCCTAGGTTCATCAGCACCTGCGCCGCGACCCCGTCCTGCTCGCGCAGCAGGCCCAGCAGCAGGTGCTCGGTCCCCACGTAATTGTGGTTGAGGTTCCGGGCCTCCTCGATCGCGTACTCGATCACCTTCTTCGCCCGGGGCGTCTGCGGCAGCTTGCCCATCGTCACCATCTCGGGGCCGGCCTTCACCAGCTTCTCGACCTCCAGCCGCACCTTGCGAAGATCGACGTCCAGGTTGCGCAGCACGTTCGCGCCGACGCCCGAACCCTCCTTCACAAGTCCCAGCAGGATGTGCTCGGTCCCGATGTACTCGTGGTTGAAGCGCTGCGCCTCCTGGTTCGCCAGCGCCATTACCTTCCGAGCCCGATCCGTGAATCGCTCAAACATCGCTCACTCCCGGCCTTCGCGGCCCGCGAGCCCCCGAACCACACATACGCCCGAAAGGCGCACATGTTCTCGGACCCCGTTCCATCCGGCGATTGTAGGGGTTCGCCGGTGAACCGATCCGATTCACCCGTATCGGCGGCACGTGCCGTGCCAATCGCCCGAGGGTCCTCCGATCGCGTCCAACGCGTTGTTCCGGGACCCGCCCCGCACTTTTCGGACCCCTCGCGTCAGCCGATCCCTCGAACCCTGCCAGAACGGCAGCCCGGGATCACCCGCGCCCCACCAGCGACGCATCCGCCACAATGTGGATCGAGATCGACGCCTCAGCCTCCGCGCCACTGATCTCGTCGCGCGTCGTCACCTTGAGCCGGTACGCCCCCACGCTCAGCCGTCGCGGCAACTCGATCTCGTTGAGCAGGAAGAAGTCCCTCCTGCGACGATGCGCCGAGTCCACCACACACTGCCGCGCCCGATGCCACACCTGGAGATCCCCCGGCCCGTCGTGATACAGCGTCAGCTCCTGGCTCAGCTGCACGGTGGACAGCCCGTCGCCAGAGCCCTCGCGTGTCGCGAAATGCTCCACCGCGCAGTACACCAGCACGCGGTGCGTCTGCCCCGCAAGGAACTCGCGCGGCGCCGCGTCGTACTTGCCAAATCCCACGACCCGTGTGCACAGCAGCGCATCGGTGATCCGCAGTTGCGGATCCGCCCCACGCAGCGAGTCGCCCGCCCGCTCCAGCGCCTCGAGCAACGCCGGCGTCCCAACCGCCGACGCCCCGCTCCACTCCCCGCTGAGCCGCGCCAGCGTCTCCACGTGCGCGCGCTCCACGGGCGACAGCCCCTCGAGCAGGCCCGAGGCCGCCAGCGTGCCCGGCTCGATCGTCTCCATCGCCGCCAGTCCCAGCGCATCATCGGTCACGCCCGGCCCGCCCCGCTCGCGCAGCAACGCCGCAAGTTCGCTCGCCGCGTCCACGATCCGCTCGTCGAGCGATCGCTTCGTTTCCCCATCTTTCGCGCCCGTTGCGACCTCAGCCTCCTTCTCCTCCGAAGCCCCCGGCGCTGCGCTGTGTGCTTCGGACTGATCCCCAACCACATCGATCGCGACGGTCGAACCGCGCGGCTCATGATCGGCCGCGCCCTCTCGCGCCGCCGGCGCGTCATCCGACTCAGTTGTCGCCCCGCGCTCTCTCAGCAATCCCTCGAGGTCCAGCGCCACCCTCTCCAGTTCGCTGGGTTCGGCCCGCGGCATCGCCAGGGTCTTGGATCCCTCGATCTTCGCTCCGCCCCGGGCCATCCGCTCCAGTCCGGTGTTGACAGGCGCTGGCCCCGAGCGCTTCGACCCGCCGCCCCCGCAACCGACCAAGAGCATCGCGCTCAGGCCCAGCGCCACAGCCTTCCGCCAGATCTTCGCTCCAAGGGCATCGCGCACGCCGGATCCTCCCGCGCTCATGGGCAACACGGTCGAATCGGCCCGGCGGCGATCGGTCCTTTGGGTTTTACCGCCCCGGTGTCGCCCGCGCAAAGCGGATGGCCAGCCGCTCCAGCGCCCGCTCCGGGTGCAGCGCGCCCGACTTCTGCCCCGCGTCGGTCTCAACCGCAAGCCCGAGCACCTCGGCCGCCGCGCCGGGATCCATCCGCCGGGCCATCGCCTCGATCGCGCCGCCGATCGGCCCCCAGTTCTTGATCTTCGACGACACCTGACGCAGGTCCGCGCCGTCCGACGCCGCCCTCGCCAGCGAGTGGATCCGCCGCGCCATGTCGTTCATCGCCCACGCCACGAGCACCGGCGGATGGCGGCCCACTTCCAGCGCCTCGCGCACGGCACCCACCGCCCGCTCCGGATCGCCCCCGATGAGCTCCCCCTGGATCGCCCAGACCGCCTCCTCGCGCGACACGCCGACCAGCGCGAGCACATCACCCCTGGTCACCGGGCCCGACGCCCCCGCACACAGCTTCTCGATCTCCGTGTCCAGGCGCGTCAGCGACACCCCCAGCCGCTCGACCATCAGCTCCGCCGCGTCGCGATCGAACGTGGCCTCGAACCGTTTCTGCGCCCGGCGCACGACCCAATTCGCGGCCTGCGCCGGGCCGATGTCCCTGCACTCGAGCACCACGCCGACCGCGCCGATCATCGCATCGAGCTTGCCCTTGTGCCAGACCTCGGCCCGCAGCACGAGCGTGGCCCCGTCCGTGGGGCTCTGGGCGTACCGCTCGAACAGCGGTCGCGCCGCCTCCTTGACCAGCTCGTTGGCGTCGTCCACCACCACGACCAGCCCGCTGCGCCCCAGGCTCCGGCACTCATCCAGCACGTCTGCGGGCGCCGACGCGCCAAGTCGAACCGCATCGACGCCCACCTCGCCAGTGCACCCTGAGCACATGTTGATTGCTGCAAGCAGGTACCCTCGCGAGGGAACGTGACTTCGCTCCGCCAGCAGCACGATCTCGCCCGGCCGAAAGCGCGATCCACCCGCGTCGCGCTCGAACTGCCTGTCTTGCCAGCCCTCTGGCCATCGATCCCCAGCGTACGCCCGCACCTGCCCCCAGGCCTCATCCAGTATCGTTCCTGCGAGCCGTGTTACTGGTCATCGAGGGCCCCTGACACCGGACGCCGCTTCGAGCTCCCGCCAACGCCCCAGCCTCGGCTGATCCAGCGAGGCCCTGCCCATCACGACAACACCGTCGCCGGCCATGCCGAGTTTCACGCCTGACGCTGGCGGCTGGTGGGTCCACACTTCTCCAGCCAGAACGGCACAGCGGGTCAATGGCGCCCATCGCCGACCGCACGCGTCGCGCCGGCGACCGTATCCGCGTCAGCCAAAGTTCTCTTCGGCGAGATCGACGCCCCGGATGACGAGTCCGTCCGCCTCGTCGCCGACGACCTCCTCCTGACCGAGTTCGAGTAATTCTCCCATCCAATAACGAGGACTCGGTCATCTTATGGGCTAGCGATGCCGCTGCCGCACCACCTCCGCGTCATCTACCGCATGACTCACTGCCCATTACCATAACCGCGCGGCTATTGCCGTCATGGAACTGGTCTTCGGCGAATTCGCCCCCCGAACGCGGCTTCATCATGGTCCGCAGCGAGACGGCCCGTTCGAGCCTGCCGTCGTCCGGGCCACAAGAGCTCCCCGAAGGACCTCAAGGAGGCCTGCATCAACGTCAGCGCCTGCACCATCCTCCAGTACCGCATCATGCGGCGAGGGCGTGCTCTCCACCAACGCCATGAACGACTCCGCCCGCTGGAGACAGCGTGCTGCTTCAAGATCCGTCGGCCACTGCTCGCCCATCTGGCCTGACCGCACCTTCGGCGCTTATCTACATCGACTTCCATCGCTGGGGCGCCGCTTTCACGCCCGAGCAGCTCGCCCCGCGAACGCCATCGGCCAGCACGCCGGCCTCGCCCTGGCTAACGCCGAGCTCTCCGCGCAGAAGATCCACGCCGAAACGCCTCGCCGCCATGGGCCACCGTCGCCAGCCCCAGCCACTGATCAAGAACATCCTCCAGGGCCTCGCGGCGGGGGCCGACCTCGTCGATGGGCCTCAAGAAGGAAGACCCGGTCCCCACGCCGCAACGGCGGCCATCCTCACGTACCGATCGACTGCATCGTCCAGCCTCACGCTCAACATGCTCGCCTTCAGCCGCCAGGAAGCAGATCGAGCTCGAGCTCAGCCGCCCATCAACGCCATGATCGAAGAGGCGGCCCAGCTGCTCAATACCGCCCGGCAAACGCCGCGACATCTCGCTGATCGTCGATCCCGACCCCGAGATGCCCCCCGTCCCCGCCGATCCCAGCCTGCTGCACCAGGCGATCATGAACCTGCTCACCAACGCCATCGAGGCCGTCGAGAGCACCGGCGGCGCCGTCACCATCCGCTCTATGTACCACGTCCCCGACCCGCTCCTGGGCAGCCAGCCCCCCTATCTCGAGATCTACGTCGTCGACACCGGCCCGGGCATCTCCAAGGACCGCATCAAGTGGATCTTCGAGCCCTTCAACACCACCAAGGGCGGCCGCGGCACGGGCCTGGGCCTGGCCGTCACCAAGCGCATCATCGATCAGCACCACGGACGCATCGAGGTGGACTCAGTCGAGGGTCGCGGCTCGACCTTCAAGATCATCCTCCCCGCCGACACCGGAACGGACCTCGACCCCTCCGCAACCGCCGAGGCCAAGACCGCCGAGGCCGACCCGCTGCGCGAGGGGTGAGGGTCAGGATCGCGCGTCCGAGAGCCACTCAACCGTGATCCCCTCTACACGTACGCCAAACTCCTTCTTGTGGGACTTGGCGTAGCTTCCGATCGCGCTGTCGATGGCGCTCCGCACCGCGTCTCGCCAGCGCGATGGGTCCTTTCCCTTCCATGCATCGAAGACCGGCTGCCGCCAATCTCGGATGATGACAACCTCGATGCGCCCGCGCTCTCGATCGGGATCGCTCTCATGGGTCACGTTCGTGATGCGCTCCACGTTCCCGTCCTGGGAATGGGCAGCAGAGATCATCGCTCGCAGCATCCCGATCGGCGGCCTCATGCGCTCCTCCGACTTCGTGGTGCGGAGCACCTCGTAACTCACCTCCACCCGAACGCACATCGTCGCGGCGACCTGCGGACGGATGAACCGAACCCGCGCGTAGGCCTCGTCGTCGGCGATCGAGACCATTGCCACCGATCCATCGCCGAATCGAGTGGACCTCTCTCCCAGGGCGTGCATGGTGTTGAGCGTCGCAAACATGTCCGGATCGCTCCTTCGCGACTGCTTGGGTGAGTCCAGCGCCAGGAGACAGCCCCGCGCGTGCTCGCGCAACCGAAACTTGAGCGGCGGTCTGCGATAATCCCGGTAGACCCCGCAGTACGCCAGCCGAAGGAGCGCTTGGCACTCGATCGGAAGCGTCCAGTGCGCCATGTGCTGGCGGCGGAGGTAATCAGTCGCCCAGTGGGACCACGGCGGCTCGCCCGACTCTGGGTTCCCTCCGCCCTGCTCATACCAGAGTGCCTCGAGCGACTGTGTGTTGTGAGAGGACCCGATCAATACTTCGAACCGCTCGCCGACGTTCCTCCCGCGCGTGCCGCGGAAGTACCGCTCGAACAGCTCGCCGAAGTGGGCGCGATCTCGCGCGGAGGCCTTCTCACCGCTGTCAGCGCTCAGGAAGCTGAATACCGAGGCGGCGTTCGCCTTGCGCCAGAACTCATCGAGCGAGCTCCACTCGAGCCCATTGATGTACCACGGCAGAGAACCCCGCTCCAGCAACGACTCGCTCAGAAACGGGTTGCCCTCCGAACGGGCCTCCGCGTCGTCGGCGCAGAATTGGGCCTCCAGCGCGCTCAGCGCGGCCAGCATCCAGTACCCGGCCGTTCGCATGGTCTCAAGCCTCAAGCGGCTCTGCTGCTGGCGCACGGACTCGATATCCCCCTTGCCGGAGGTCTCGAGCACCCCCAGCACCGCCATCATCCCCATGAGCGTGTCGCGCAGCCCCGGCAACTCGCACGTCGCCATGAACTTCGTCTGGTGGTACCGCGCGAACGTGCAGCGTGTGGTGAGGATGTTGATCCCCAGACGCTCGAGAACGCGAAGCGCCGACTCGATCGTGCCGGGTTCATCCCGCAGGTGCGCGGTGACCTTGAACGCCGCGAGCCATGTGTCAGGGTGAAGAGGCGACAGGATCAGGTGGCTTCCGTGCGGAGTCGCGAGGTCGCTCGGCTCGTCGATGTTGGGAAGCGAGCGCGTATCTCCAGGAGATCGCTGACTCCACACGCCCCACACGACCGAATCGGGCTCGATCTGGATCGAGCGGAGTTGGTCCGCGGAACGAAACAGGATTCCCTCGGGCACCACCTCCGCCTCGATGCCGTGCTGTTGCTGCGACATCGTGACTCCTCACGGCCCTCGGAACGCACACACGAACTCCAGCGGTCCCGCCCGAACGCCCAAATCCGCGACGAACGTGGCCGTCCCGCGGGCCGGCGCCGCGACCGTGACGCCCGACTCACGCGGGCGCGCGCCCTCGGACTTGGGAAAATCGAGCCAACTCAGCAACTCCGGTTCGACGCGTTCTCGTTCAAACGGTCGAATCGCCGCCAGACGCACAAGCGATGAGACGAGCGCATGGTGCATGGCCCTCGTGGGTGGGACCCTCAATTCAACGGCGCTCAACTCTGCCGCAGGCTTGCCGTCGTCTGGCAACCTCCACCAATGAGAAACCACCTTGTCCGATACCGAACAACCAAATTCCGCCATGGTCTCCGCGACGCGACGGTCCGTGATCTCCCTGTCCTTCACCAATCCCCGAACGCGTCGCTTCCACTTCAATCTCCCCAAGATGATGTGTTGGGCAAGCTTGGCAGACACTACCTGTGCTCCTTGGGTTGATCTGAGGATACCCAAAATGAGACCAAGTGTCAACACCATGTGTCAGATGACTGGTCCGAAAACACGCGCGATTCAAGCTTGACAGGCCGATCAAGGAGGTGTTAGCCTGCAAATACACACCGTGTGTTGCTTGACTTTGGTCCTGTGGGGGAAGCACAAGGGGGACGCCATGACGTCCAAGAGGCAGGGTTTCACCCTGATCGAATTGTTTGTCGTGCTCGCCATCATCGCGATGCTCGTAGGGATGCTGTTGCCTCGGGCAGCGGCGGGCCAACAACCCACGTGGAAGTTGTGCCGGGGCAATTTGCAGATCATGTCGCAGGAGGGCGGGATTCCCGCGGATTGGGACGCCGTCATCCAGGTCGCGAACACGTTCGGCGACGCCGTCATAACGGATCACCGAGGGATCCTGCATGAGGACGACTGGCGACGCGAAGGGCTGGTACTCCATGACAAGGCTCGCGTACGCCTCTTCCTTCAGGATCGGCAGGATGCGACACTCGTTGTGCTCATCGGCGGTGATTTCGTGATCTCAAGCGGCGCCGACTTGACCATGGCACCCATCGAGATTCCAGCCCCGCTGTTGAGCGAGGCCGGAAGGCGCCTGGATGCCAAGCGATTGCTCGAAGCGGCGCGCGGGGGTCGAGGAGGCCTTGCGATCGTTGTTGGGCGTTTTCTGATGAACAACTGGGTCATCACGATCGTCGGCGGCGCCGCCGCGACCGGGCTCGTCGCCTTCGCGGCATGGGTGTGGAAGAGGCGCCACGTCGCCGCTGCCAAGACGGCCCCCACTCAGCCGGCGGTACCAGCGCGCCTCGGGAAGGGCCCGAGTGAAAGCACCCGTGCAGGTCGCGTCCGCCGACGGGATGTGTCGCGCAGCCCCTCACCATCCCTGCGCACCGGCGAAAAGGAGTCCTCCCGAGACCCCCGCTGAGCACGCGAACCACGCGCGCGACTCATACGGGTCCGGCCTCGGCCGGACCCGTTTCGTTCTCGATCTGCATGCTGCGCACGAACCCCCGAATCTCATCCCGCACGCGCCGATAGTGCCCCAGCGCTTCCTCCTCGCTCTTCGCGCCGCGCGCAAGATGCGGCGGATCGTCAAAGCCGCGATGGATGAGGCGCGCACCGCCCGGGAACACCGGGCACGTCTCGTGCGCGTGCCCGCACACCGTCACCACCAGGTCGAACGGCGCGCCGATCACGTCTTCCACAGCCAGAGACTCCTGCCCCGAGATGTCCACCCCCGCCTCGGCCATCACCGCGACCGCCCGCGGGTCCAGCCCCTTGGGCCGCAATCCCGCCGCAACCGGCGTGAGATCCGGACGCAGATGACGCGCCCAGCCCATGGCCATCTGGCTGCGGCACGATGCCCCGGTGCAGAGAAAGAGCACGCGCATCGGAAGAGAGTACAGCGGTCGCAGCCTGGCTGTCTTGACGAGATCCACACGCTCCGCCGTAGTCCGTGAGTCTTGCGCGCCGCCACCCCGCGCCCGCCTCCGATCCCAACGCTTCACAATTGGCGCGCAGACCCGCTCCCTTCGGCGCTACACCACCGCTTTGCGCGCGCGCACGCGCTCCCTTCACCCGTTCCACCATTGACACCACTTCGCGCACGCCCGAAACTCCCCCCATGCCTACCACACCAACACCGTGCGTCCTCGACGCGTCTCGCGCCATCAGGTCCCACATCAACGGCCAGACCAGCTCGCCATCGACCGATCGGCAGCCGCCCCCCACACCGGCTCCACCCCTCCGACCCGACCCTCTGCCCCCGACCCCCACCCCCCCCCTTCGATCCCGACCCCGACACCACCAGAGCGCCTCCTCGAGGACCTCGCCTGCGACCACGACTCACTGCTGGCCCTCTCCAAGGCCTACGGCGCCACCCTCGATGGCCTCTGCGAGTGGATGCAGCGCCCCGAGAACGCCGTGCGCATCGCACGCATCTCCGCCGCGGCGGCCCAGCGCGCCCATCTCGCCGCGTCCATCCAGCTTCCCAAGTGCGTGGTCGTGCTGGTGGACATGGTCAAGGGCTACCACCACCAGGAGACCCACGACCCCATCCGCAACGACCTCAAGCAGTGCCGCCTGCGCGAGACCCAGCGCGCCAACGCCCGCAAGGCCATCCACCTCCTCTACACCTTCAATCGCATCGGCGCGGCGCCGGCTCGGTCGGCTCCGCTGGCTCGGTCGGCTCTCCGAGCCGATTCGGGCGACAGGGATGCCCGGCGTCGAGCGACGAACGGGGCTGCCACCCCGCGCCCGAATCCCGCAACCCCGCCCGACTCCGACACGTAGCGGATCACACCATGCCTCGTGGGAAGCGCGTCTTCACCTGGATCGCCAACCCGGCGGTCACCCTCGTGCTGATGATCTGGCTGCGGGTGGACGCGTCGAATCAGCCGTTCGGCGCGCACCGCTGGACCACCGCCGGGCGCTGGGCGCACCCGCAATGGCGCCCCGTGCTCATCCGCCCCGAGCCCGACTGCCGCGTCGTTCGAGTGGACAACCAGACACGCATGCTGCACGAGTGGGAGGCGCCCCCGCCCGGCGCGCAACCGCTGGCCCGGTACGACGCCACGTTCATCCACCGCGACCACGGCCCCTGGGTCGTGTGCATCCTCGAGCAGCGCGACGTCGTCGTCGAGGAGTTCGAGGAGGCGGTGCCGTCGGCCGAGCGGCGCGCGCGGATCCGCGAGATGTACCTCGAGTGGGTCGCGCGCGAGTACTCGCCCTCCATGGCCACCGTGATCGAGGCGGGCCTGGACGGAGAGTCCCGATCCAGTCGGATCGTGTGGAACGGTGTCGCGGGCAATCTGCTCCGCATCGGCCTCCTCGTGTGGATGCTCGTCTCACTCCTGTGGCTTCCTCGGGCGCTCCTGTGGCGCCTCGCGCGCGAGAAGCGCGCGCTCTACCAGTCACTCGGCCGGTGCGGCGGCTGCGGCTATGAGGTCCGCGATCGCATCGTCTGTCCCGAGTGCGGCGAGCCGCGCACACTGCCCGTCAGGCCGCTCCCGGCGGTCGTGCACGAGGGACCGGTCATGCTCCACGCCCCGCGGCAGGAGCGCGAGGGGCCCGGTTCGATGATCTAGACAATGGTACGAATCGCAACCTTGAGAACGGACGACACGTATGACACCCCGGATCGCCGCGCGGGCAGAGACGCGCAGGCCCAGGGAGCGGCGGCATGAGAGAGCGCGGCGCGTGCGCGGCGGTGGTGGTCTTTGGTCTTCTCGGACCCTGCCGCGCCGATCTGATCCTCGACGACTTCGAGACCTCGACGCTCGGCGTCCTTCCCGACAACTGGAACGACTTCGCGACGCTCGTGCCCGGCGGCGGCGGGCCGTTCCCCTCGACGGTCACGATCGACACGACCGGGCCCGACGGCCAGCCGACCCGCGCCGCCCAGATCGTGCGCGCCGTCTCGACCAGCCAGGGCATCCACGCCGATCTGACGCCCGCCGACCGCATCACCATGAGCCTCGATGCGCGCGTGGACGCGTTCGACGACGAGACGGTCGTGGTTCGATCCTGGCCGCTGGCGTTCGGCTTCTTCCAGCAGACCGGCGCCGCGATCGACCCCAACCGCCTGCCGCAGGCCGTGGTCGCGATCGACACGTCCACCCGCCGCTGGCTCCTGTACGTCCAGCGCAGCGAGAACCAGGCCGACAACGTGCTGTTCTTCCTCTCCGCGACGCGGGTCGTCGAGGGCCAGTGGTACCACGCGTCGATCGACGTCGATGCCCTCTCGGGGCAGATCCGAAGCCTCGTCACCGACGCCTCCGGCGCGGTCATCATCGACAGCACGCGCACCATCCCGCAGTGGAAGCCGCAGTGGGCGCGCTACGACATCGCCGCGGCGTTCGACGGCGAGTACGGCGTCAATTCGACCCTCGGCAACCTCACCACCCTGGACAACATCGCCATCACCCCGGCGCCCGGAGCGATGGCGATGGGCCTGTCCGTGCTCTGCCTCGGCCGACGCCGGCGCTAGTACTCCAGCGCGCGGGCCAGGCCCTTGGCCTCGCCGATCCAGCCGGCCACCATGTCGGCGTTAGGCACGCGGCGCGTCAGGCTCTTCTGCGAGTTGGTCGTCTCCAGCGCCTGCGCCAGGTTCGCCGCGTTGCGCTGCGCGAGCTCGGGCACCGTGTCCACGCCCGCGGCCTCGAGCAGCTCCGCGAACTCCGGGCCGATGCCCTTGATGCGGAACAGATCGGCCATGTTCGCCCACTTGAGGATCTGCGAGTCGGCGATGCCCGTCTTGGCGGCGATGTCCTGCCGGTCTTTGGGCGTGCGGCTGCGCGCCAGCAGCGTGTCGGTGTCGGTGATGCCCGCGCCGCTGAGCTTGGCGCCGTACGCCGGACCGATCCCCTCGATCTCCTGGATCTTCATGTTCGCCATCTCGTCCTCCTCGAGTTGAATGAGTGTGCCGCCATCGTAGGGCACACGAGGCCGGGAGACTGCGACAACGGGCGCCCCACGCGGGCGCCGTCGAAGCCCTGCCATAATCCGCCATGCGCCCGCTGGTCGTCATCGCCGAGCCGATCGAGGATGAGCCCCTGGCGTGGCTCGAAGCGCGGTGCGAGACGCGCGCCTTTCCCGTCGGCGAGACGGTCCACGCACCCGATCTGGCCCGGGCAAAGGGGCTGATCGTGCGGACGTACACGCGCGTCAATGCCGACCTGTTGGACCGGGCGCCGGCGCTCTCGGTGGTCGGCCGCGCGGGCGTCGGGCTCGACAACATCGATCTCGCCGAGTGCGCGCGGCGGGGCATCGCCGTCGTCCACACGCCCGGCGCGAACACCCGGGCCGTCGTCGAGTTCACGCTCGGGCTGATGCTCGACGCCGTCCGGCCGCGCGAGTACCTGCGGGCCGCGCCGACCCCGGAAGGCTGGCACGAGCGGCGCCGCGCATCCATGCGTCAGCGCCAACTCTCGGAACTCAGCCTCGGCGTGCTGGGCCTGGGGCGAGTGGGCTCGGGCGTGGCGCGGGCCGCGGCGGGACTTGGGATGCGCGTCCTCTACCACGACCTCCGTGAGATCCCCGGGGCCGAACGCGCGGGCGCGAGCCCCGTCGGCTTCGAAGAACTGCTCCGCGCAAGCGACATCCTCTCGATCCACGTGGACGATCGGCTCGGCAATCGCCACCTCCTCAACGCACAGGCCCTGGCGATGCTCCGGCCCGGTGCGGTGGTCATCAACACCAGCCGCGGGCTCGTGGTGGACGCGGAGGCGCTCGGAGCATTCCTGCGCACCAACCCCGTCGCGATGGCCATGATCGACGTGCACGAGCCCGAGCCGATCGAGCCGGACTATCCACTGCTGGGGCTGACCAACACGCGGCTCACCGCCCACGTCGCGGCCGGCACGCGCAGCGCGAAGATCGCGATGAGCTGGGTCGTGCGCGATGTGTGGCGGGTGCTGAGCGGCGAGGCGCCGCGGTCGCCGGCGCCCGCGCCCGCGCCGTGAGCTACGCCGAGGCCACGCCGTCGGCGGGCTCGGCGAGGCGCTCGGTCTTCTCGCGGATGCCGTGGCGGTTGAGGTGCTCGCGCCGGACGGTCTCGTGCACGCGCCAGAACGCCTCGAACGAGTGGTCGAAGGTGCGGGTGGAGATGGTCTCCGCGCCCCGGGCGCCCATCGCGGCCCGCTCCTGTGGGCGGCTGGCGAGGCGGACGATCGCGTCGGCCCACTTTGCCGCGTCGGAGGGAACAACCAGGCCGGTCCTCTCGTGCTCGACGATCTCGGCCGGCCCGCCGACGTTGCTGACGATCGCGGGCATGCCCGACGACAGCGATTCCATCACGACCTGGCCGAGCGTGTCGGTCAGCGAGGGGAAGACGAGCATGTCGGAAGAGGCGTAGATCGTGCTGAGTTCCTGGCCGTGCTTGAAGCCAAGGAACTTTGTGGGCGTGCGCTTGAGCTCTCGCTCCATCTGCTGGCGGTACGGGCCGTCGCCGACGACGACGAACGTCGCGGGAACGCCCATTGCCTGGAGCTTGGCCGCGGCGATCGGCCACGCCTGGGTGAGCAGGGGCAGGTTCTTCTCGACGCTGACGCGCCCGCAGTACAGGACTTTGGCGTGATCGGACGGCACGCCCAGACGGTCCCAGATCGAGAGGTCCTGGTGGCTGGTGTTGAACGCGTCGGTGTCGATGCCGGCCGGCAGGCGTTCCAGGCGGCTCTGCGAGAGGCCGAGTTCGAGCAGCGGGGCGATGTAACTGGCGCTGCGGGTGAGCACGCGGGCGAATCGCTTGTAGAAGAATCGCATGTACGCCGCGGCGGAGCGCGTCATCATGTGATCGCTGAACAGGTCTTCGACGAAGGCTGGAAAGTCGGTGTGATAGACGCCGACGACGGGCGTCTTCATCATGCGCGCGGCGAGCAGGCCGACCAGGCCGACGGGGCCCGGCGTGGAGATGTGGATGACATCGGGCTGTTGGGCGCGGGCCAGGCGGAGCATGTCCACGATGGGCGGGAGGGCGAGTTCGAGCTGCTGGTAGCGGGGCATGGTGGTAGAGAAGCGAGGGGCGAGGTTGTGGATGTTGGGCAGGTCGGGGCAGGGGAAGCGGGTGGAGGTGATGACGTTGAAGTCACGCTCGGCGCGGTGGGCGTGCTCGGCCATGGTGCGGATGAAGCGCGTGACGCCGTTGACGTCGCCGAGGGTGTCGGTAAAGAGCGTGACGCGCATGGGGCGATCGTAGACGGTGCGGGATTTCGGTCCGGCGAGGTCGTGCTCCATGCGCTCGACGAGCCAGCGTTCCTTCTGCTGGTGGAAGAGGCTGACGATGTAGGGCAATTGCGCGAGTTCGAGAATGGCGTAGGACGCGATGTGGTCCATCAGGGCGCGGGCGTCGCGCGAGCGGACCGCGCGGAGGGCGCCGGACTGGAGCGTGTCGCCGATGGCGCCGGCGAGTTCGGAGACGAGCGTCTCCATCTCCTCGTGCTCGGCCATGGGAGCGCCGTCGGTCCAGTCCGAGGCGAGGCGCTCGCGCAGGACGGGGTGGCGTTCGAGTGCGGCGGGCAGCGCCTCGCGGAGCGCGGCCAGCAGCGGGTGGGTGCGCTTGCGGCGCTCGATGGTCTTGCGCTTGAGGGTGTCGAGCGCGAGGGAGAGGCGAGAGGGGCGGGGCGTCTGGACGCCGGCAAAGCGGAAGAGCCGGGCGCGGACGTGCCGGGCGCGGGGGCGGCCCTGCGAACCGAGGCGGCGGCCGGCGTAGTGGGCGCCGACGCTGGCGAGTTGATGGGCGAGCAGGGCCGCGTGGCCGCCGACGCCGCCGGGCTCGCCCTCGCCCCTCATGACCAGGCGGAAGAACTCGCGCGGGTCGGCGATCGTGCCGGGAATGGCGGTCCAGGTGCGTCCGGCGTTGAGCAGGGCATGGTCGTCCGAGCCGCCGGTGGTGGCCTTCTCCCACGATCGCTCCCAGATGGGATCGAAGCCGTGGCGGTGGGCGAGATCGAGGATTCGGCGCGGCGAGAGCGTGGCGAGGAATCGCTCGATCGCGGGGCGGTGCAGGACATCGTGGGCGCCGTTGAGCGTCTCGAAGCCCTTGAAGAGCAGGGCGCAACGCTCGAGGTGCCACTCGTTGAGGCGGCCGTTCTGGACGTAGAGCGGATGGGCGAGCGAGTGCGGGAGGTTGTGATCCCTGAGCCAGTGGGCGAGGGCGTACACGTCGTCGCGCAGGCGGCGGGTCTCGATCTGCTCGTGGAGGTCGCCGGTGAGGCTCCACACGACGACGTGGAGCTTGCACCGATCCTCGGGGAAGTAGGTGGTGACCTCTTCGCCGATGATGAAGCCCTGGAATCCGCGCTGGTCGAGTTCGAGCGCGCCCTTGATGGTGTCGTGGTCGGTGAGGGTGACGAGGTCCATGCCTCGGGCGCGGGCCTGGTCGTAGACGGCCTCGGGCTCGGAGTAGGACTCGGGACAATGGATGAAGCCGAGGGCCGCGACGGCTGGGCCGTCGGAGGCGCGCGAGTGGACGTGGGTGTCCATCCGCGTCAGGCTGTGCTGCTCGTCGGCCACCCCGACGCTCCCATTCTTCCGGGTCCGTGGGGGGCTTGCACGCGGTCCACCCGCGCCCGGACGAATCGTATGGTGGAGGATCGGTTTCGCGGCGCGCCGACGGCGAGAAGCGGGGGGTTTGGTCGGCGAATTTCGCGCAATCGCAACCGAGCGCGGAGGGCTGGGAAAGGGTCCCGCGCCGCGGAGGAATACGCTCGGCCCACGGGGTGTTTATGGGGCACACCACAGCACGAGGAGACGCACGATGGCAAGACTGAACGTTGTCGATCCCGCCGGTGCGACGGGCCGGGCGAGGGAGATCTTCGATGGGCCGCTCAAGGGCAAGCACTTCAATCTGTTCAAGGCGATGGCCAATTCCGGGGCGGTGCTGGACGCGTATCTGGGGATGTCCGGACCCTTGGGCAAGGGGGCGCTGTCGGCCAAGGAGCACGAGGTCGTGCAGCTTGCGGTTGGGTCGGCGAACAACTGCGACTACTGCCAGGCGGCGCACACGGCGATCGGGAAGATGGCGGGGTTGAGCGAGGGGCAGACGATCGAGGCGCGGCGCGGGACGCTGAGCGATGCGCGGCTCGATGCGCTGGCGAACTTCGCGCTCGCGCTGCACGAGAAGCGCGGGCATGTTTCGGATGACGATCTGACGCGGGTGCGGGGCGCGGGGTTCACCGATGCGCACATCGCCGAGGCGGTGGGGAGCTACGCGCTGGCGGTGTTCACGAACTATTTCAACCACGTGAACCAGACGGAGGTCGACTTCCCGGCGCCGCCGGCGGTGTGAGGGCGCGTCGGCCGGGGACGGAGAGGCGCGCCAGAGCGCGACGAATCAGGTCGATGCCGCGACGGCGCGACGCGTCCGAAGGGGCGGGATCAATGCGCCCAGTGCGCCGGGGATGGCGTGCCACATGAAGACGTGGGTGACGGCCATGTGCTTGACCCACGTGTTACGGGATTCGAGGGTCTGGATGAGGCCGCGCTGTCGCGGCGGGGGATTGCGCTGGACGACCAGGTACGCGATGAACGCCGCGGCGAGGACGGCGAGGCTCCATGGGACGGCGCGTCGAATCCAGGTCGAGGGCGCACTCGCGCCGTCTGATCGGCGGGTCGCGGCGAGGATCGTGGCGTCTCGCCCGAGCAGCATGACGGCCACGCCGAACGGCAGGCCGAGCAGGATGGTGAGGGGGATGTCGTTGGTCCAGAATCGCTGGGCGTGGGTGCTGGCCAGGGCGAGGGCGCCCGCGGGCGCCGCGAGGTGGATGGCGTAGCGGGCCCAGTTTGCCTTGCAGAGCAGGGCGATTCCGACGGTGGCGCAGAGGACGGCCAGCAGCGCGTTGAGATCGCCCAGGTCGAGCGCATCGCCGGGATAGCGGTTCACCGGTGGAGGTCGGAAGAGATCGAGGTCGTCGGGAGCGGGGGCCGGCTCTTTCGCGGACCAGCCGAGGAAGATCGCGGCGGCCAGCGCGAGCATGAGCGCGCCGACGACACGGAGGATGATCGAGCCGGCGAGGCGTTGGGCGCGCGTGGGCGTGGTGCGCTCGCCCGGGGCTGGCGGGGGCGGTGAGGCCGGGGTGCGGCAGGTCCACCAGACCACGGGCGCGGTGATGCCGCCGATGATCGCGCCGAGCGAGAGACCGGCGAGGTACCGGTGCTCCATGCTCTTGGTGAGGATCAGGCCCGTGACCATCGCGCCGGTTCCGACGACGAACCAGGCGGGCACGTGCAGCCACCTGCGCGACATCGATGCCGCCCACCCGACCCCGGCGAATGCGCCGAAGAGGACGGCCGCGGGCATGGGATCGAGGTCGCGCCGAAACTTCTCGAAGGCGAGATACGAGCCGATCGAGAGGCACGAGATGCCAAGGGGGATGAGCCAGGGGCGATGGCGACGGAAGGCGGCGACGGCTGCGGACTGCGTGAGAAACATCGCCGCGGGGAAGGTCATCTTGATGAAGAGTTCCTCGGGCCTGGCCTCGAGGATGATCCAGATGCCCAGGGGCACACCGATGGCTGAGGCGATGATCCAGACCAGCGCGGCCGCGAGGGCGCGGGTGTTGGGCATGGTCGCGCTCCCATGCAGGAACCGGCGACTGTACCGGAATGTGACGGCTCGTGCGAGGCCCGCGGTGATCGTGGCGTGCTGCGCCGAAGAAGACGGCCCCGCGCCGATGAGGCATTGCGGCGCGGGGCCTCTCGCAGGGGTCGCGTGACTGGCGGAACCTCTCAAGCGTGCGATGGGCGGAGAGGATGGGCCAGCGGCGTGAGGGGCGCGGGGTCGTGCGCGGGTGGGGTCGTGACGGGAGCGACGACTACACTGGGCGCGAATGGCCAGACACCTCGCCGTGTTTCCGGGCTCGTTCGACCCGATCACGTTCGGGCACCTCGACGTGATCGAGCGGGGGCGGGCGCTGTTCGATGAGCTGGTCGTCGCGATCGGGCGCAATCCATCGAAGGACGAGCTGTTCACCACGGCCGAGCGCGTGGAGATGGCGCGGGCGCTGATCCCGGAGCGGGCGGGGCTCGCGCCGGTGCGCGTGGAGGCGTACACGGGGCTGACGGTGGACTTTGCGCGCTCGGTGGGCGCGACGGCGCTGCTGCGGGGCATCCGCAACCTCTCGGACCTTCAGAGCGAGGTGCAGCAGGCGCTGACCAACCGGGAGATCGCGGGGCTTGAGACGGCGTTCGTGGTGGCTGGGCAGAGCTTCGCGTACACGTCGTCGAGCCTGATCAAGCAGCTTGCGGCGCTGGGGCGGGACCTGACGGTGCTGGAGTCGATGGTGCCGCGGCTGGTGGTGGAGCGGCTGCGGACCAAGCGCGAGGAGGGGCATCCGGCGTTGGAGCGGATCCGGCAGATGGAGGAGGAGTAGGCGCGCCGCACCGCCGAGGGGACAGAATCACCAAGGTGCTCTTTCGATGCGCGTAGAAAGAGGCATGCTCAAGCCGCGCTTGAGCATGCCACACAGAGTGAGCGGCTGACGACGCGGATTCGATCAGCGATCGAAGTTGAGCCCGACGCGCTGGGCCTGCTCGCGGATGGCCTTGATGAGCTGCTGGCCGAATGTGAGCGCTTCGCCTGACTCGGCGCGGCGCTGGCGCTCCTGGGCGATGAAGGCATCGCGCTCCTGTGAGAGGGTCTGGATTCGACCGGCGAGGTCGTCACGCTTCTGCTGGTTTTCGGCGATGAACAGGACGCGCTGCTGGCCGTCCATGTCCTTCATGACGTCGGGGAGCGCCTCCTCGTCGATCGATGCGAGGACCTCGACACCCTCTTCGCGAACGGCGTCGACGAGGTCCCACGTGCGGTTGTCGTAGAGGTGCGAGGCCTTGGCGTTGGCGCGTTCGGCGGCGACGGCGGGGGTCGGGGCCGCGGCGTCGGCGGCGGTCTGTGCCGCGACGCCGGCGCGGGCGTGGGCGCCATAGCCCAGGTAGGTGGTGTTGAGTTCGATGCTCAGGGACATGAGCTCATCGTCCTGGGGCGCGGGGATGTGCTCGACCTGGGCGTTCTGGTCGATGATGCTGAACTGGCCATCGGCGAGCTGGGCGCCCTCCTGCCAGCCGGTGGAGATGCCCTCGGCCTCGTTGCCGCAGAAGATCGTGTTGACGACGATGCCGCGGGCGATGGCCTCGGGGACGGACTGATGGAAGTCGACGCCGCCCTGGGTGAAGGGCTCGTTGCCGGCGATGACGATCATCTTGAGGTCTTCGCGGCGCTGGCTCCACTGGAGGCCCTTGACGGCGGCCTCGATGACGGCGCCGCAGTACTCTTCGCCTCCGTTGGTCTCGAGCTTGAAGAGCTCGAGGGAGACGGCGTCGAGATCGGCGGTGAAGGGGAGGATCTGGCGGAGTTGGTTCTCCTCCATCGGGATGGACTGCTTGCCGTACTCGTAGAGGGCGACCTCGAGTGTGGGGCGCTGGGGGCCCTGGCGGGCGAGGGCGAGTTCATTGACGATCGACCAGAGCTGGGCCTTGGCCTGCTCGATGAGGCCGTCCATGCTGCCGGAGGTGTCGAGGAGGATGGCGAGCTGGATCTTGGGGGTCTCGGCGTGTTCGGGGGCGATCGGGCGCGAGATGATGACGGGTGGTTCGGGTTGTGCCGTCGGCTGGGCGAGGGCTGGGAGGCCGATGCAGCCGACGAGGGCGGTCAGGACGCTGATTCGACTCGATCGCATGTTCGTCTCCTTGGGCGTGTGTGTCGTCGAAGATACGGTTGAGCGTGAGCGAGGTGCGCAACGGGGCGGTAACGGGGAGGGCGGGGAGACGGAAGGTGGAGAGCGAACAACCAAAGGGCAGGGGATGAAGAGAACGCCGGCGCGCAGGGCGATTCCGTGCGGTTCGACGCATTCTTGAGTGGAGTGCAGATCTGCCTTGGGCCTTGGATCAGTCGCGATTGCGGCGTTCGCCCCGCTCGCCGCTGGGCCGCTCGCCCTGCGGGCGTTGCTGGCCCTGCGACTGATCCTGTCCGGGTGCGCCGCCCATGGGAGGACGGGCGGGCGCGACGGGCTCGCCCTTGTCGTTGAGGGTGTAGCCGGCGGCCTTGAGGGCGTCGGGATCCCAGGGCGCGTTGTCGATCTCGGCGACGGATGGCCTGCGGAGCAGGACTCGCTCGCCGCCGTCGAGCCCAGCGACGATCTGGGCGAACATGTCCGACAGCTTGCCCAGCCGGACGGGCTTGCGCACGAACTTGGCGCCCGAGGGGATGTTGACGTACTGCACGGGGCCGTCGCTGAAGACGGCGGCGATGGGCACGGAGAGGACGTTGGCGGCCTCGTCGAGGATGATCTGCGCATCGCAGCGCATGGCGGGCTTGAGCAACTCGGTGCCGGGCTGGTTGGCGTCGAGGATGACGCGGACGGAGTACTCGCGCCGGTTGGGGTCGCGCCAGCCGCCGGTCTCGGCCATGACGCCGATGTTCTCGACGGTGCCGTTGAAGGTTCGGCCGACGGCCTCGACCTTGACGGTGACCTGCTGCTTCTCGCGGACGCGGCCGGCGAGGCTCTCGTGGACGCGGACGACGGCGACCATCTCGGTGGTGTCGGGCAGGACGATGAGGGTCATGTTGGGCCAGACGTCGGTGCCGACCTCGAGCGTTTCGCCGCGACCGTATCGGGAGGCCTCGACGCTGGTGGCGTAGACGACCAGGCCCGCGCGGGGGGCGAGGATGCGTGCCGCGGAGACGTCGGCCTCGAGCTCATCGCGCTTCTCGATGCGGAGTTCGAGCTGCTGCTGTGCGGTCTGGCGGGCGGCGTCCCTGCTCTTGAGGTTGATCTCGTTCTGCTCGAGGACCTGGGCGAGATCGGCCTTGGCCTTCTCGACGTCGGCGACCTTGGTCTTCTCTTCCTCGGGGTACTGGTAGTTCTCGTAGATGTCGACCTCGAGCCGGGCGATGACGTCGTTGGCGGCGGCCTCCTTGGCGGCGATGCGGTCCTGATCGAGCTCGTCCTTGGACTTGAAGTCGCGGGCGTAGAGGCTCTCGGTGCGCTCGAGCTTGTCGCGGAGTCGGACGAGTTCGTCGGAGGCCTTCTCGGCGCGGATCCGGAGTTCCTCGCGGCGCTTGGCGACTTCGCCCTCGCGCCAGCGATCGAGGGCGAGTTGGGCGAGTTCGACCTTGAGTTCGGCCTCGCGCTTGCGCGAGTCGTTCTCGGAGACCTGGATGCGGTAGTTGCCCTCGGCCTGATCCACGTCGTTCTGGGCGGCGATGACCGAGAGGCGTTCCTGACGGAGGCGCTCGGAGATGTCGTCGGCGTCGAGTTCGACCAGGAGCTGGCCTTCGGTGACGACGGTGCCCTCGGGGATGATCTCGACGATGCGCGTGCCGGTTTCGAGGGGGTTCTTGATCTCGAGCTGGCGGCGGGCCTGGAGGTCGCCCGAGGCCGAGGCGAGGATCTGGAACGTGCGGCGCTCGGCGGTGCCGAGTTCGGCTTCGCGCACGGTGACGCCCGAGCCGCCGGCGGTGCTGCGGGCGAGGAGGACCCCGCCGGTTCCCAGGCCGCCCACCGCGGCGAGGATGATCACGATCTTGGTAATGGCGCGGCCCGTGCGCCTCTTGCCCGGCATGCGTGCTTCCCTTCTGGACGTGGGTCAAATCGACCTAGCCACCACTGGCCAAACGAGCGACGCTGGCCCTCCCTTGCGGGTGTACCCACGAAGGTGCACGAGGTTCGATTCTCCCGTCCAAACTATAGACAACCAGCACGATTGATACGCTCGGGCATGGCCGACGGGTGCAGGGTTCTGGTTGTCGTTGCGGCGCCGCTGGAAGCGGAGGCGGTGCTTCGCGCGGCGGGGGTGGATGAGGGCTGGGCGGGGGTTCCCTGGACGCCCCACCGGATCGGGGATGGCGTGGATCTGGTGGTTTCCGGGGTGGGCAAGGCGTGTGCCGCGGGGGCGACGGTGGCCGGCTGGCGCGGGCACGAGTGGGTGCTGAGCCTTGGGATCGGCGGGGCGTTGCCGGGGTCGGGGCTGGCGCTGGGCACGGTGGTCGGGGCGACGTGGGCCGTGCTGGCGGATGAGGGCGTGCGGACGGGCGGGGGGTTCGAGGATCTGGCGAGGATGGGGTTTCCGCCTGTCGAGGGCATGGAGGCGGGTTCGAAGGGCGCGGGGCGGTGGATGCGGGACGAGCCGGGGCGGGTGGCGGCGGGAATGGCGGTCGAAGCGGGGCTACCCCGGGCGATCGAGGTTCAAGTCCGTGGCGTGATCGCGACGGTGTCCACGTGCTCGGGGACGGATGCGCTCGCGGCGGAGGTGGTTGCGAGAACTGGGGCGGTGGTCGAGGCGATGGAGGGCGCGGCGGTCGGGGTGGCGGCGAGGCGACTGTCGCGTGCGAAGGGTGTGGAGATCGGGTTCGGGGAGGTTCGGGTGGTGTCGAACACGACGGGGGATCGGGAGCGGCAGGTGTGGGATGTGAAGGGAGCGTCGCCGAGGCTGGGGGAGGTAGCGCGCGCAATCATCGAGTTTTCGGGAGAGATCAGGCGCTGAGGCGGCGATCCATGGCGCGGCTGAAGGTGCGCTGGGCGAGCGCATCGAGGTCGAAGGCGTCGGGCTCGGGCGGCTCGAAGAGGTCGTCGGCGACGTGGAAGCCTTCGGCGCGCACGATGTGGACATCGCGGCAGGTGCGCAGATCGAGGCGCGGACGGGCGGGCTCGGCGTCTTCGAAGGCGTCGTAGCCCCGGAGGATCTCGATCGTGGGGCGGCAGGGCTCGCGCGGGTCCCACGCGACGACGACGCCTTCCTCGCCCGAGGACAATCGGACGAGGGTGCCGGGCGCGAAGGGGGGCACGACGTTGAGGAGTCCCTTGAGGACGACGGGGTCGAGGCGTCGGGCGTAGGGCTCGGACTGGATGAGGCGCAGGGCGCGAACGGTGGAGGTGTCCTCGCCGCCGGGCGGGTGGCGGAGGCGATCGAAGAGGTCCGCCGCGGCGACGATGCGGGCGAAGATGTGGATCTCCTCGCCCTTGGGGGGGCGGGTGACGCCCCCGGACTTGACGCCGGGGAAGCCCATGCCGTCGAAGCGCTGGTGGTGGTGGAGGATGGCGGTGGAGGCGGCGGGCTCGACGGTGGTGCGGGCGAGGCGGTAGCCGAGGAAGGCGTGTTCCTGGAAGGCCTGATCGGACTCGTCGAGCGTGGCCTCCCAGCGGGAAATGACGTCGTCGTCGAGGCGGAGCATGCCCAGGTCGTGCAGCATGGCGCCGACGCCCAGGGCTGAGACATCGCGCGCGAGCGAGGGGGTCAGGCGCTCGCGTTCGCGGATGAGGTAGAACTCGAGCTTGAGGCCCATCAGGACGCTGAGCAGCGCGACGTTGGAGGCGTGGCGCAGGGCGGGGTGCTGGGCCGAGGCGATCTCGCGGACGAAGAGATTGGCGCGCGGGTTGTCCAGGAGCTTCTCGATGAGCGACTGCACCGCGCCCTTGTACGAGACGTAGTCGAGCGTGGGGCTCCAGCGCTCGACGACGGCGTCGAACGCGTCGGCGACGCGCCGGGTGACTCGGGCGTGGGCGCGGTGGACCTCGCGGCTGACGTATTGAGAGAGGAACTCGAGGCCGGGATATCGGATCCAGACCTCGGCGCAGCGGATCTCGCGGAGACGGCGGATGACCGGCTCGGTGAGGTCCACTCCGGCGCGGAGCAGGACGGTGTCCGGCCGGTCGGGGTGCGGCACGGAGAGCGCGAGGGTCATTCCCGCCTTGGCATGGACGATCGGGACGCGCAGCATGGCCTTTGCAGAAGATCGGCCGGTCGGGGCCCCGAGATCGGGTTGCTTGCGACGGAGCGCTGCGAAGGGCCATCGTGATCGACGGCGCCTGCCTGGATTGACGCGGACGGCGGGGGCGAGGGGCGGGTTCTCGGACCAGCGTGGGTCAGAGGAAGACCAGGACGACGTAGGTGATGTATGCGCCGAGCATGAAGACGCCTTCGAGGCGAGAGACGCGCGAGCCGGTGAGCATGACCGGCAGGCACACGACCGAGACGGCGAGCATGACCCACATGTCGCGGGTGATGGTCTCGTTGGGGACGTGGACCGGGTGGACCAGGGCGGAGATGCCCAGCACGGCGAGGATGTTGAAGACATTGGAGCCGACGATGTTGCCGACGGCGAGGTCGTTCTGGCGCTTGACGGACGCGGCGATGGAGGTGACCAGTTCGGGCAGGGATGTGCCGACGGCGACCATGGTCAGACCAACGGCGGCCTTGGAGATGCCGATCGTGGTGGCCATGCCGACGGCGCCGCGGACCAGCAGTTCGGAGCCGAGGGCGAGCGCGCCGATGCCGAGCACAACGAGGGTGAGCCCGCCGCGCCAGGAGCCCTTGGTGGCGGGGACCTGGTAGAGGACCTCGGCCTCGTGCCCGACGGACTCGGTGAACGCGTGGGGATCGCGCCTTCCGATCAGGAACATCAGCGCGGTGTAGCCGACGGCGCCGAGCAGCAGGAGCGCGCCCTCGATCCGGCCGACGACGCCCCACGCCATCGCGAACATGCCGACGGTGCACACGAGGATCATGATGGGGACATCGCGGCGCACGACGGCGCCGCGGCACATGACCGGGCGGATCAGGGCCATGATGGCGAGGATGAGCCACACGTTGGCGATGTTGGAGCCGATGACGTTGCCGACGACGATGGGGCCCTCATCGCGTGAAGAGGCGGCCACGCCGGCGGCCATCTCCGGGGCGCTGGTGCCGTAGGAGACGACCGTCAGGCCGATGACCAGCGCGCTGACGCCCATGCGGTGGGCGATCGACACCGCGCCCTCGACGAGCCAGTCGGCGCCGACGACCAGCAGGACCAGGCCGACCACGAGCATGCCGGCGTCGCTCAGGCCCGCGAGCCACAGCCCCGCGCCCGCCAGGGCGACGCACGCGGCAATGAGGTTGGTGCGATGGAGGGGTGTCACGCGCTTCGGTGCCGGGAGGACCTAGCGGAGTGCCTGGGGAACGAGCACGAGGATGATCCGCGGGCTGTTGCGAGCATAGGGGTCCGCCGTGAGCATCGACTCGCCCAGGGTGATCGAGTCGGGCAAGGGTGGACCGAAGATTGAGGGCTCCTGCGGCTCGGCGGGTCCGGGTTCCTCATGGCCGACTTGCTCGGGGGTCCAGTCCGTGCGCGGGGGCTCGCCGACGATGATGAGCGCGTGCGAGCCGTCGACGAGGAGTTGAGCGGTCAGCCGCGAGAGGAGCATGCCCTGACGCGGCACCGGGAGCAGAGGCTGGATGGTGATCTGTGGGTCTGTTCGCCGGGGTCGCTGCGCGACGTGCTGCGGCACGATCTCGATGCGAAGGAGCGAGTTGAGGGCCGGCTGGCCGAGGGCGTCGGTGCGGATGACGGTTTCGGGCCAGGCTCGTGCGATGAGTCGGAGCGCGCCGGGCTCGAGACTCAGCGCGCCCGAGTCGAGCGCGATGCGGGCCACGGCGTCGCGCTCGATGCCCTCGATCAGGGGCGTGAAGCGTGGGCCGAGCGAGACCGAGCGGACCTCGCGCGGGCCGACGTGGCGGAACTCGCCCTCGATGCGTTCGATCTCGCGAACGGGCACGGCGATGAGGCGGAGCCCGTTGTTGCGCCAGCGCGGGTCGAGGATGGCCTGAGACTCCGGGCGGATCTCATCGAAGGGGCCCAGCGCCCGGGCGAACGCGTCGGGATCGTCCTGGACGAGCCAGACTCGCAGCGCGAGGCCAACCGCGGACACGGGACTCTGGGCGCGAGCCGAGAGGTGAACAGTCGGTGCGCTGGGAGCGACCGAGCCCGAGGGCACGGCGCCGGCGGTGAGCGCGATGGCGAAGGCCGGGGCGATGGCGGCGTGGTTCACGCGGCGGGTTCGCACCTGTTGATCTCGTCGATGAGCCTGCGCACGAGGCCGAACTTGCTGCGCGTGTGGGTGAAGCAGAGGCGTGGGAGTTCGAGGGCATCGTCCTCAACGTCGTAGGGTCCGCGTTGCACGAAGGTTCCGCTCTTGATCAGGACGCGGAACTGCTCGGCGAGGCGGGCGACGTCGTCGTCGCGGAGGCGACGGCGGAGGCGGATGATCAGGTCGTCGCGCACGTACCGGGAGGAGTGGTAGTTGCGGTAGAAGCGGATGATGTGATCGACGGCGTCCTGCGGGGCCGCGGCGACGTAGTAGAGATCGAGGTCTTCGGGGCTGATGAGGCCACGCGCGAGCAGGCGCGTGCGGACAAAGTCCTGCCACTGTTCCCAGTAGGCGTTGCCCTCTCCCTCGAGCATGACGATCGGCATCATGGCGGCCTTGCCGGTCTGGATGAGCGTGAGCGTCTCGTAGGCCTCATCGAGGGTGCCGAAGCCGCCGGGGAAGAGCGCGACGGCGTCGCACTGGCTGAGGAACATGAGCTTGCGGGTGAAGAAATACCGGAAGTGGATGAGCTTCTCGTCGCCCTTGATCACTTCGTTGGCGCTGGTTTCGAAGGGGAGCCGGATGGCGACGCCGAACGAGGCGTCGGCGCCGGGCCCCTCGTGGCCGGCTCGCATGATGCCGTCGCCCGCGCCGGTGATGCTCATCCATCCGGCCTCGGCCATCAGGCGGCTGAACTCGACGGCGCTGCGGTAGTCCGGGTGCTCGGGGGGCGTGCGGGCGCTGCCGAAGATGGAGACCTTGGGCGGGTCGGGATACTGCGCGAAGACGCGGTAGGCGTAGCGCAGTTCCTTGACGGCCGCGGTGATCAGCTTGAGTTCGCCCGTGTTTCGTCCGTCGGGGATGAGCTTGAGCCCGGCGGTGACGAGGTCTTTGACCAGCGAGCCGGCGAACTCGTCGGGGTTTCCACCGACGGCGCGGACGAGCGACTCGATGGCGCCCTGGACGTCGGGCGAGTCGGCCGGGCTGGGCGTGCGGCGCGGGGCCGCGCGGATCTCGTCGGGGGGCGTTGTGGTGGTGGGCGGATTGAGTTCCTGGCGCGAGTGGGGTGTGGTCATGGTTGGGCCGCCTTTGGCCTCGATGCTAGTCGTGCCGGTGTGTGCGCGGCCCCGGGGCGGACGGGCGCCACGATCAGGGGCCGTCGTCGCCGGGCATGGCGCTGGAATCGGCCATCCTGCGGACGCGGTCGCCGGCGCGCTGCACGCGCTGGCGGATCTCGCGGGCGCGGCGCTCGATGTCCTGCATGTGACGCTCGTGCTCGCTGTCGGATCGACCGAGCAGGCGGGCGATCGCGGCCCTGGTGGTGCGGAGTGAGTCGGTGGACATCTCGGGCTTGTCGAGCGTGCCTCGAACTCGCGTGGAGATCAGTTCGTTCTGGAGGGCTTCTGCGATCTGGCCGACGACGGGCCACGGCTTGACGACGCGGCTTGTGAATCGAAGGTCGAGGGCGCGCTGCGGGAGGGTCATGCTCCCAAAGCCGTAGAGCTCGACGCCGCCGGCGAACACGGAGAGTGCATCGAAGGTTACGGCGCTGTCGCGGATGAACCACGTGGCCATCGCCAGATCAACGGGGGCGGAGGCCGGCAACTGCAGGTTGGCCATGTGGATGATGGGGACCAGCAGGGGGAGGTCGATGATCTCGCCGCCGAGGACCTGGAATGAGCCCCGGCCGCGGCGCGATGGGGTGTCGCCGAGGCGCCCGGTGAGGGTGAGTTCGGCGCTGAGTGATCCCCGGGACGGATCGCCCTCGATGGGCTCGCGTGGTCGGTCGCGGAGGTCCTCGGAGATCCAGGTCAGGTCGCGGAGCGTGGACGCGAAGCGGACGCCCGCGGCGTGGAGGTCCACGCTGTAGGCGTCGCCCTGGGCGGAGTGTTCCAGACCCGCGCGGCCGGCGATGCGCCCGGAATAGCAGTCGGCGACGATGTCGTTGGCGACGACCCGGCGGGTCCGCGGGTCGATCTCGACCCGGGTGCTGCCGCCGCTCATGAGCACTCCGCCGACGCGGAGCGCGGGCGCGGCGACGTCGAGGGTCAGCGGAGAAGTGCCTGGAGTCGGCGATTGCGCGTACTCGAGCCCGATGGTGGCGTCGAGGTCTTGGAATGCGACGCCGATATTGGCCTGCGCGCCCTCGAGCTCGATCCGGGCCTGGGCCGTGGCGTCGGAGACGCTCCCATCGGGGCTGATCCGGGCGTCGAGCGAGGCCAGGTAGACCCGCGCCTCGCCCGGAGTGCGGAGCTCGATGGCGCCCAGGGCATCGGCGACGCCCGCGGGCAGGAGGCCCAGCAGTGGCTCGATGGTCCCCGCGCCTTCGGCGTTGACCTGGCCCCCGAGTCGCCACGCATCGCCCTGCCGGGCGAGCGCGCCGCGCGCGATGATGGACCACGAGTCGGTCTGCGCGCGGATGTCGCGGAGGTCCACTCGATCGGGCGAGAACTCAAGGATGCCCGAGACGGGATCGAGCAGGACGGCGTGGCCGGCGCGCGCGAACGCGATGCGCTTGGGCGCTGCGCGGGCGGTGGCCGTGATGGCGCCCCACGTTGGTCGGGTGAGGGTCAGGTCGAGATCGGTCGCGCCGGCGAGGGAGATGTCGTGGGCGAGGGCCACGACCTCGTGCCCCGGCCCCTGCTCGAGCAGCCATTCGAACGCGGGCGAGTCCAGGGGCAGACCGAGCACCGAGAGGTCCATGCGGTGGCGCGGGTCATTCTGGGACTCTTCGAGCGCCATGGCCCCCGAGGCGGTCAGCGATCCGGCGTTGAAACCCCTGAAGGTCGTGTCCGCGAGCAGGTCGTCGATGCTCAAGAGCCCGGGCGCCGTGTAGGTGATCGATCCCTGGCGCGATGTGAGTTCCACGGCCCCTGCCTCGGTGTCGAAGGACAGGCTCTGCATGGCGGAGAGCTGGACGGTGGTGGAGAAGTCCGCGTCGGCGGGAGCTCGCCACACGTGCACGAGCGCATCTGCGGCGCCGGAGGGGGCGTGGATGGCGCGGACATCGGCGAGCGTCCTCGCGGCGTCGGGAGAGAACACGAAGACGAGGTCCTCGACGGTCGATGCGGCGTCGAGTCCGAAGGCCTGTGCCGTGACGTCGACGGGCGTGTTCGGGTGGTCGAGCCCGATTGTCGCGTCGAGTCGGAACGGGGCGTGGGGCGAGCCGGGCGGGCCGAGTCTTGCGCTTGCCTCGATGCGGATCTCTCGCTCATCGGCGTGGATCACGCTGGAGACGCCCTCGAGACGGACCGCGGGCCGCTGCGGATCGATCGAGACGAGATCGCATTGTGGCGCGTCGAGCGTCACGTCGGCGTCGAAACCGAACACGCCATCCTCACGGGGGCCGGTCGTGACCTCGCACGTTCCCACGCCGCGAAGGGCCAGGTCGCGGAGCATGGTCTCGACGCGTTCGCGGGGCTCTTCCGGGCGACCCGCCTGGGTGACGGCGAAGATCACGTGGTCGTCGATGGGCACGTCCTTCGCGTTGGCGCGCACGATCGGCATGGCGTCATCGGCCGTGAAGGTGACGGTGACTTCGAGGTCGATCGGCGCGCCAGAAAGGGTGGTGCACTCTCCCGAGATCAGGCGGGCGCCATCGCCGCCAATGTG
This sequence comes from Phycisphaeraceae bacterium, assembly GCA_020639195.1. Classification (GTDB taxonomy): domain Bacteria; phylum Planctomycetota; class Phycisphaerae; order Phycisphaerales; family UBA1924; genus JACKHB01. The sequence goes on from JACKHB010000004.1 coordinate 355,637, forward strand.
GACTCGCGTGTCCGTCGCGATGCAGGGCAGCGGAAGCCGATCGATCAGGATGCCGGCGCGGTCGATCGAAACGTCGATCTCCGGCCACCAGTTCGTGTCCGAGGCGGGGATGTCGAGCACGATGTCGACGTCGGCAAGGCCGCCGAGTTCGAACGTCTCACCCTGCGCGGTGGTGGATGGGAGCAGCCCGCGTGCGACGAGTTGTTCGTGGCGGCGGCGGCTGAATATCTCCTCGAGGATTGGGGCCCGCTGCTTGAGCGCGGTGCGGAGCTGGTCGTCCACCGGGGCGTGGCGCGCGTGGATCTCGATGTGGGAGTGCGCGTCCTCGGTGAGGGGCTCGATCCACCCCGTGATCGCGACGGATGCGCCGTTGGGGCACGTGGCGGAGATCGACTCGATCGTCGCGCGACGGGCGTCGAAGGTCACGACTCCGGTCGCGTTCTGGAGCGGGTACGGAAAGGCGAGGTGGGAGGCGATGCCGCCGCGGAAGGAGATCGTGCCGCGCTCGATGTCAACCGGGGCCGACGGCGCGTGGCGCGCGAGCACGACCTCGGCGTCGATCACGCCGGTGGGGTTGGAGAAGTCGTTCAGGCGCTCGGAGATGATCTCGGGGAGGAAGGGGAGCAGCCCCGGCGTCTGGCTGAGGACATAGTTCTCGGTGCGCAGGGAGCAGACAAATGGGCTGTCGGCGGCGATGCCGCGATACTCGAGATCGACGTGGTAGGGAAGGTCCTCGAGGAAACCGGTCAGGTCCGCGGTCACTGTGTCGCGGGCGAATCGGAGGTCTCCGGTGACGTCGGTCATCCGGGCGAACGGCCCCCGCGGTGCGTAGTTGCCCGAGGCGTCGAATGGCAGCGAGACCGCGACGTTCTGGAGCGAGAGCGACACGGCGACGCCGGACTCGCTGGAGAACTGCGCGCGCATGGAGCCGACCTGGCCGGCGAGATCCAGTTGGCGGTACACCTCGCGTGCGGGCGTGGGGACCGCGGCGGGCGGCCAGTCTCGCAGATCGATGCGATCGGCCGTGAAGTCGGCGCTGCCGGGCCTGATGAGACCGGTGATGGACACCGGTGCGCCCGCCGCGGCGGACTGCTCGGTCTCCCGGAGCGCCACGAGGTAGCCCCGGTCGCCCTCTCGCGCCAGCGTGCCGTTGAGTGTGACGGACTTGAGGGGGGTGTACGTGGCGCCGGCGTGCTCGCCCAACTCGACCGTGGCGTTGCGCAGCTCGACGCTTGGGATGTCGATGGGTTCTTTCGCGGAGGGATCCGAGAGCAGCGCCAGCGTTTCGACGTTGAGCGCGCCGGTGCGCGACTCGACGCTCAGGCGGGCGACCGGCTCATCGAACCTGACGGAGCGAACTGTCGGCCTGTCGCGCCGAATGGTCGACCAGTCGAGGTCGATCACGCAGCGTCGTGCGGACAGGAATTCCGCGGCCGGACCGTCGATGTTGGGGGCGGTGGCTCGCAGTCCGCGTACGACGATGGTGCCGTCGAGATTGATCGCGACGCCGTCCGCGTCGAGATCGACCCGCAGCGCGCGGGCCAGGCGTGGAATCACAATGGCCCGCGTCAGGGGGGATCTGGTGACGATCAGAATGAGTCCCACGGCGACGCCGACGATCAGGGTGATGGCGATGAGCCACCTACGGCGGCGTTTGGCGCGGACCGGGGGCGTCGTGTTGGCTTGGGGCTGGGCTGGGGAAGGGGAATCGGCCATGCGTTGCCGCGAGGTCGATGGTACTCGGCCGATGCGCTCCCGGGCGTGCGGGTACGCTGCGGGGCCATGGCGCGTGTTCGAAGGGTGTTCCGGTGTCGGTCATGCGGGGGCGCGCAGGCCAGGTGGGCCGGCAAGTGTCCCGATTGCGGCGAATGGGACTCGCTCGAAGAAGAGAGCCTGGAGTCGGGTGCGCATCGGGATCCGCAGCGGGGCGTGGTCGAGGCCTGGGAATCGCTGCGAGAAGGTGACGACGTTGCGGGAGTACGGGCCGTGCCGGTCTCGGAGATCGCGGGCAACGAGGGAACCGCGGCGAGGATCGCGTCGGGCATTGGAGAGCTTGACCGCGTGCTGGGCGGGGGGCTCGTTCCCGGCTCGACGGTGCTGATCGGGGGAGAGCCGGGGATCGGCAAGAGCACGCTCCTGCTGCAGGCCGCGGGGGGGATGGCGGCAGCCGGTTCGCGTGTGCTGTACGTGTCGAGCGAGGAATCGGCCGAGCAGGTTCGGCTGAGAGCGGACCGCCTGGGCCTTGCCGAACAAGCTGAGTTGTTCGTTCTCTCGGATACCAATCTGGCGCGCATCGTGGAGCAGACTCGGCGGGTGTCGCCGTCGGCCGTGGCGATCGATTCGATCCAGATGGTGTACCTGGGCGACATGGCCGCGCCTCCGGGTTCTGTGACGCAGTTGAGGCGTTGCGCCAGCGACCTCGTGTTCCTCGCCAAGGCCACGGGCATCGCGGTCGTGCTGGTGGGGCACGTGACGAAGGATGGGCAGCTCGCGGGTCCGCGGTTGCTCGAGCATGTGGTGGATGTCGTGCTCGGATTCGAGGGCGACCGATCGCACGCGCACCGGGTGGTTCGGGCGATCAAGAACCGGTTCGGCACCACCCTGGAGATTGGCCTGTTCGAGATGGGAGGGGAGGGGCTGGCCGAACGGCCCGAGGGGGCGCTGGGTGCTCTGGCGGCTGGGCATGCATCGCGGCCGGGTTCGGTCGTGTGCCCGGTCGTGCACGGAACGCGCTGCATGTTGGTGGAGGTCCAGGCGCTGACGGCGACGGGATTCCTCGGTGCGGCGAAGCGAAAGGCCAGCGGTGTTGACTCCAATCGTCTGGCGATGTTGATCGCGGTGCTGGAGCAGCACGCGGGCATGCGTCTGGCCGATCGGGACGTCTTCGCCAGCAGCGTCGGGGGCGTGCGAGTGGCCGAGCCCGCGTCGGATCTCGCGCTGTTGCTCGCGATCGCGGGCAGCGAGCGGCGGAGGGGACTGCCGACGGGGACGTGCGCCGTTGGTGAGGTAGGGCTCGGCGGTGAAGTGAGGGCCGCGGCGCATTTCGAGCAGCGCCTCCGCGAGGCGATGAGACGCGGCTTCGCGTGCGCGATCGTGCCTCGGGAATCGGCCGGAGCGGGACCCTCGGGCATCTCGCTGATCGGCGTGCGCGATGTAGGGCAGGCGCTCGAGCACCTGAGCGAGACACCGGCGAGCCTGTGAGCGATCAGCTGGCGAGGCCAATCGCCACGAACGCAAGAACGCCGATCATGAACAGAGCGCGGATCGTGGTGAGCACGAGATCGATCTGGTTTCGCACGATCACTCCGCCTGGGTGTCCGTGGCGGGTTTCCTGGTCCCGGTGGCTCGCGCGCCCTGGGCCCGCGTGATCGCCCCGTTGGGCGTGGTGTCGTCGACGAGGATCGTCGCCGGCCGCTCGTCAACGGGGATCATCAGCCCGGCGGGCTTGCCGGTCCACATCGCGGCGAGCAGGCGCTTCGCGTCGTCGAGCATCAGTAGCAGACACGGGAGGAGGATGAGGATGACGACGGTGGCGGACATGAGCCCGAAGCTGATGGTGATCGCCATCGGGATGAGAAAGCGTGCCTGGAGGGACTGCTCGAGCATGAGCGGGCTGAGCCCCAGGACCGTGGTGATGGTGGTGAGGAGAATCGCACGGACGCGGTTGCGGCCGGCGTCGATGACCGCGTCGTGGACCGACATGCCGTCGCGCCGGCGTTCGTTGTAGAACTCCATGAAAATCAGGGAGTCGTTCACCACCACTCCCGCCAGCGCGACAAAGCCGATGAGCGAGAGGAACGTCATATTGAAGCCCATGATCAGGTGTCCCCAGATCATGCCGATGGTGGCGAAGGGGATCGCCGTCATGACGATCAGGGGCTGAACGTAGCTCTTGAAGAGCCACGTCAGCACGATGTAGATGAGCGACATCGCAACGCCCATGCCCAGCGGAAGCGTGCCGAAGGAGTCCTTCATGTCCTTCTGTCGGCCGCGCTCCAGGATGCGGACGCCGGGGAACTCCGCCGCGAGACCCGCGAGGCGGGGCCGCAGATCGCCCATGACCTGCTCTGGATTGGTCGCGGCCGTGGCGTCGGCGTTCACGGTGATGGCGCGCTGGCGATCCAGGCGACGGATCGTTGCGAAGCTGGTTCTCTCGTCGAGTCGGCAGATCTCAGTGAGGGGAACGGGCTCTCCGGAGGGCGAGAGCACGTGCAGTTCTTCGATGGCCGCGAGGCTACGCCGGACTGCCGGCGGATACGTCACGCGGATGTCGACGCTCTCGCGATTGCCCGCGAAGGTGTAGGCCTCGAGGCCGACGACCGCCGCACGAAGCTGCTGCGCAATATCGGTGACGGTGAACCCAAGATCGCTGGCGCCGTCGAGCAGCGAGATTCGCAGTTCGCGTTGTCCGGCGTCTGAGTCGTTGTTGATGCCATAGAGGCCGTCGTACTCTCGCAACATCTGCTCGACGCGCCGGATCACGGCTTCGAGCGCGCTGCCGTCCGGCCCGGTGGCCACCAGCGTAATCGCTGCTCCGCTGGGGCCGCCCGAGACCCCCTCCAGACGCAGGCTCTTGAGCCCAGGCGGAGAGCCGACCTGCCGGCGGATGGCGTCGACGATCTGTTTGCTGGTGCGGTCCCGCTCCTCGACCGGCACGAGTTCGATGAAGACCTGTCCCAGGTGCGGCTGCTCGACCTCCGGCAACTCACCGTTGACGTCGCCCTGGGCCCCGACCGAGGCGAACACGCTCTTGACCTCAGGCATGCCCAGCGCTGCCTGCTCGACGCGCCTCACCACTTCGTCGGTCCGCTCGACGGGCGTCCCGATCGCCATGCGCAGGTTGCCGTTGATCGTCTCGTCGTCGGAGACCTCGAAGAAGATGAAGGGCAATCGTCCGCCCGCGACCATTCCGAAAGACGCGATCATGACGGCGAGGATGCTCGCGGCAACGAGGTAACGCCTCCGAATGAGGCGCCGGAGCAGGCCGGCGTACCCCGGGATGAGCATCCCTTGCACGACGCGGTCCCGGGCGTCGTCGAAGCGATGTTCGAGCCGCTCGAGGCGGCTCTGCGCGCCGCGGGAGCGTCGCCGATCCACGCCGCGCAGGGTGTGCGCCATATGGCTCGGCAGCACGAACAGGGCCTCGACAAGCGAGACGGCCAGGGCGATGCCCACGACCGCCGGCAGCCACTTGAGGAAGTCACCCATGCGCCCCTCGATGAGCGCCAGCGGCAGGAACGCGGCGACGGTCGTGGTGACCGTGGCAACCACGGGCCATGTGACCTGCCGGGTGCCCTCGATCGCGGCGGTCCTGGCCTCCTCGCCCTGCTCGTGCCGACGGGTGATGTTCTCGGCGACAACGATCGCATCGTCCACCAGCATGCCGACGACAATGATCAGGCCGAACATGGTCAGCAGATTGAGCGTGACGCCCAGCAGGCGCATGGCGACGAGGGTGCCCGCGATGGCGACGATCAGGCCCACGCCCACCCAGAAGCTGCTGCGCCAGTTCAGCAGCAGCACGAGCGTGATAAACACAAGGATCCCGCCCGAGACCGCGTTGCGGGTCAGCAGCTCGAATCGACCGACGATGAATCGAGCGAGGTCGGTCGTGACGATGACCTCGCCCTGGATGGGCGTCTGCTCGGCCCGGTCCAGGCCCAGGCGATAGGCGCGAATCCGCTCGGACGGCGGGTCCTTGGGTCCGGAGAGCCGCTCGCGGTTGGTGAGGGTGATCTCCTCGCCGCGCAGTCCCGCGGCGTAGGCCTTGACCATCGCGGCCATGTCGACTGCATCCTGCTCTCCAACCTTGAACACGGTGAGGGAAGCGGCCGGCTTTCCGTTGAGGCGGGCGCGCGTGTCGACGTCGGCGAACGTGTCGGAGACGTCGGCGATATCACCGAGGCGCACCACGCGCCCGCCGGGATCGAAGCCCACCACGATCTCTCGCACGCGCGCCGCTCGCTCCTGGACGGCGACGGTGCGGATGCTCGTGTTCTGCGTGGGCGTGCGGACCGTGCCGCCGGGCAACTCGCGCATCGCGCGATCGATCAGCGAGCTGACCGCGGGCAGGCTCAGCCGATGCTCCAGGACCGCCCGGGGGTCGACCTCGACCCGGATCTCGTCTACTCGCAGCCCGCTGATTGCGATGTCGCCCATTCCTTCGAGCGACTTCAGGTCGTCGCGGAGCAGTCGGATGGTCCGCTTGAGGTCCCGCTCATCCGCATCGCCGGCGACCGACAGCACAATCGTCGGGATGTTCGGCTCGATCTTCTCGACGATGATGCGGTCGGCGTCCTGGGGCAGGTCCTGGAGCGCATCGACTTTTCGCTTCACCTCCGCGACCTTGTCGTCGATATCGACGCCGTCCTCGTACTCGATCGTGACCAGGGCGAGCCCCTCCTGCACGGAGGTGCTGATCTCCTTGATGTCGCGGAGGTCCGCGACGGCGTCCTCAATCTTGATGGCCAGCGACGCCTCGACCTCTTCGGGCGCTGCGCCGGGGTAGGGCGCCGATACCGAGACCAGGCTCGGCCGAATCTCGGGGAAGAACTCGCGCCGCAGGCCGAGTCCGAAGATGATTCCGAAGATGAGCGTCGCGGCAGCCAGCAGGTTCGCCAGCACCGGGTTCCGCACGCCGAACCCGGCGAGACTCATGGCGCGTCGCTCCGTTCGCCGTTCGACAGCACCGCCACGCCGTCGTCGATCTCGTCGAGATCGGAGGTGATGACCCGCATGCCGGCCGCGAGCCCTGTCCCGGGCTCGAGCACGCTCCACTGGCGGGTCGACGGATCGAGTTCCGGGAAGTCTCGCTCAATGTGGTAGGCGATCGAGACCCCCACCGCCCGGGCCACCAGGCTTCCCTCGTGCTCGGGCGACGCCGCGGCGATGAAGACCTTGTCGTCAACGACTGAGCGACGCGGCACGATCAGCCGGTGTTCGACTCCCGAAGAGAACACGCGGGCGACCACGTACTGCCCCGGCAGCAGGATGCGACCGTTCCCTCCGGCGGCGAGGATGGTGGTCGCGTCGGGATCGAGCGACTGGCTCACCTCGACGAAGATGGTCATGCTGCGTGTTGACGTGGAGGCCTCGGGAGCAATCCGGGCGATCGTGCCCTTCATCAAGTCCGGGTGCGTCCCGTCGGGGTCGTAGCGGGCGGCGTCACCGATGACGACGCGATCGCCGGGACGGATGTGCCCCGCCGCGGCCAGGGGCACCTGCAGCGGGATCTCCAGGCGTGAGAGGTCGACGAGCCGAGCGACGCGCGCACCGCTGGCCACAAACTCACCCTTGCGGAACTCCACTCGCTGGAGAAAGCCATTGAACGGCGCGCTGATGGTCGTGCGATCGAGGTTCTTCTGCGCGATCTCCACCTGCGCATTCTCCGCGGCGAGGCGGGCATCGAGCTCCGCCTTGCGCGGACCGGTCATCTCGAGTTGCTGCCAGATCGAAGCCGCCTCGCGCTGGGCGCGGGTGAGGTTCGCGCGAGGCACGTCGATGTCGGCGTCGGTCCCCGCGCCCTGCGCCACGGCGTCGATGATGCGCTTGAGGTCTCGCTCGCGCAGCTGGACCTCCTCGTCGGCGAGCCCGGCCTGCTCCTCCCATCTCTTGCGCTCCGCCTCCAGGGCATTCAGCTGCGCAGTGATCGCGTCGGCGCGCTGCTGGGCGGTGGTGAGCTGTCGCTCAAAGTCGAGCCGCTCGAGCGTTACGATCGTTTCGCCCGCGGAAACGCTCGCCCCATCCTCGATCCGATCCTCCCTCGCATCCACACGAGCCGAGACCTGGGCGGGCAGGTCCACCGCGCGCATGGCGCGGACGACGCCGTGGCCGATCCATGAGCGGCCGACCTCGACCGGGGCGACCCGCATCGTCGAGACCACGGGGACGGAGTTCCGGCCGGGCTCCATGGCCGGGGCGGGACGCGTCTGGAACAGGAAGGAGAAGATCCCGATGGCAATAGCGATAATGCCCACGCCGAGCCCCACGCGCAGGAGAACCGACGTGACGCGCAGGACGCGATGGGACGGGCCGCTGGACATGGCGTTGGAAATCCTCGCGCTGCGCGGGTCTCCCCGCGGGTTCGGCCGTGCGATCGTAGGCCCAGGCGCTCTCGCGGTTGCGTCGCGCTAGGCCGTGACGAAGCGGCCCAGCAGCATCGAGAGCGACGTGACGATCACGATCCCGATGAAGTTGAGCATGAGCCCCGCCCGGGCCATCTGCCGGACCTGGATGAACCCCGATCCAAAGACGATCGCGTTGGGGGGTGTCGCGACCGGCAGCATGAACCCGCAACTCGCGGCGAGGGTGACGGGGATCAACGCGGTGAGGTCGTCCACGCCCATCGCCGGCGCGGCCTCGACCAGCACCGGCAGCAACGCCGTGACGAGAGCGGTGTTGCTGGCCAGTTCACTCAGGAACACGGTGGCCGTGGTCAGCACCAGGAGGAGCGCGACGGTCGGCACCTCCCCGAGCCCGGCGAACGCGCGCCCAAGGAACAGGTCCACGTTCGTGGCGCTCAGACCCTTGGCCAGCGCGAGGCCGCCGCCGAACAGCATGAGGACCCCCCAGGGCAGCCTCACCGCGTGGTCCCAGTCCATGACAAACGTGCGGCACGAACGATCGGTCGGCAGCACGAACAGCACCAGCGCACCGGCCATCGCGATCATGGGATCGGAGAGGGACCGCAGCCAGGCGATGCCGTGCGACTCGCCGATCGCGACAATCGCATCGCGCGACAGCCACAGCGCGACGGTCGTACAGAATGTGAGAAACACGCACCACTCGGCGCGGCTCATGCGGCCGAGCGCGCGGAGCTCGTCCCGGATCATCTCCCTGCCGCCGGGCAGCGCCTCGAGACGGATCGGGAACGCACGCCGGGTCATGTAGAGCCACGCCACGGGCAGGAAGACGACGACGATCGGGAGGCCCAGGACCATCCACCGGGCGAAGGAGATCGTCGTGCCCAATCTCTCGCGCGCGAAGCTGGCGAAGAAACTGTTGGGCGGCGTGCCGATCAGTGTGCCCATGCCACCGATCGACGCGGCGTAGGCGATCGAGAGCAGCAGGCATGTGGCGAACGCCGCCACCTTTGGATCGTCGTGGGGGGCCGACAGCCCCATGCGCGACACCACCAGACTCACCACGCTCATCCCGATGGGCAGCAGCATGATCGTGGTGGCGGTGTTGGAGACAAACATGCTCAGCATGGCTGTGGCGATCATGAACCCCGCGATCAGGCGGGATGGGCGCGTTCCGACCGCAAGGATCGTGAGCAGGGCAATCCTCCGATGCAGCCCCCACCGCTGCATCGCCAGGCCGAGGATGAACCCGCCCATGAACAGGAAGATGATCTCGTCGGCGTAGCGAGAAGCGGTGTCCTTGGCCGACAACACGCCAAGAAGCGGGAACAGCACGACGGGGAGCAGCGCCGTCGCCGCGATGGGAATGGCCTCGGTCAGCCACCAGGTCGCCATCAGAGTCGCGACTGCCACGCACGCGCGCCCGGCACCGGTGAGGCCTGCGATCACCCGCCCCGCCTCGTCGAACCGCGCGCTGGGCGCCAGGCTCGCCACCAGGATGGCGATCGCCGGCCCAACGAACAGGCCGATCAGCCGCGTCCGGCGCGTCCAGTCCGTCTTTGCATGGGCCATGCGCGGCGCTCCGGAGACGATCCCCTCGAACCCTACCATGCCCGGCGATGAATCCCACCGTCCAGCTGCTCGAGCCCGAACTGCGCGAACTCGTCGCGGAGGGAAAGTATCGCGAGTTGCGGCAAGCCTTGCACGGCATGCACTTCGAGGACGTGGCGGATGTGCTTGAGATGCTCGAGCCCGACGAGGCGTCGGTGGTCTTCCGGGTGCTGCCGCGTGAGAGCGCCGGTGACGTGTTCGCCTCGCTGGACTCGGACCTGCAAGAGGAAATCGTGCGGCAACTGGGCGAGGGAAAGGCGCTTCGCGTCATCGAGTCGATGGACCCCGACGACCGCGCCGCGGTGCTGGAAGAGTTGCCCGCCCAGGTCGCCCAGCGCCTGATCAACGCGATGAGCCCGGAAAACCGGCGGGTCACGCAGCTGATCCTGGGCTATCCCGAGGAGAGCGTCGGGCGCCTCATGACTCCCGACTACGTGCGCGTCCCTCAAGACCGCACGGTTCAGCAGGCGATCGATCACATCCGAAGGCACGGGCGCGACGCGGAGACGATCCACTGGGTCTTTGTGGTCGACGATCGGGGACGGCTGACAGCCGACGTCCACATCCGCAAGCTGCTGCTCGCGGATCCATCCCAGCCGCTGACGGACCTCCTGATCGATCGATTCATCGCGCTGCATCCCACCGACGATCAGGAAGAGGCCGTGCGCGTGATGAACCGCTACGACCGCACCGCCCTCCCGGTCGTCGATGACGCCGGTGTGCTGCTGGGGATCATCACCTACGACGACATCGCCGACGTGGCCGAGGCCGAGGCCACGGAGGACATCCAGATGCTCGGTGGCGTCAGCGTGCTCGAGACGCCGTATCTCGACACACCACACACCACGATGCTGCGAAAGCGCGGGGGATGGCTCGCGCTGCTGTTCGTCGGCCAGATCATCACCGTGGCCGTGCTCAGCGCGTTCCGGCAGCGCCTCGAAGCGGCCATCGTGCTCGCGTTGTTCATCCCGCTCGTGATCTCATGCGGCGGGAATTCCGGGAGCCAGGCGGCCACGCTCGTGACGCGCGCCCTGGCACTCGATGAGCTCTCACCGGGCGACTGGCTGCGGGTGGTGAGGCGCGAACTGCTGACCGGACTCGGTCTGGGGGTGGGGCTCGGCCTGCTCGGGGTCGCGACGGCCTTGCTCTGGATGTCCGTGGGCACGGCGCAGACCTCCTCGCCGGTGGGACTCTCGCTGACCGTGGGGCTGGGCATCCTGAGCGTGGTGATGTGGGGAACGGTCCTGGGCTCGCTGCTGCCGATCGCGCTCAGCCGGGCAGGCCTCGATCCCGCAGCCGCAAGCACTCCGCTGGTCGCGACGCTGATGGACGCCAGCGGCATGCTGATCTATCTCGGGTTCGCGGTGGTGCTGCTGCGGGGCGCGATCTGATTCGCGCACCCGACCTCACTGCCGGATCGGATCCACTTCCTACACTTGCCCCCCTTCCATGGCAGAGTCCCGGGCCCATTCTCTCGCTCGCGTGCTGGCGCGCATGGGCTTCGAGCGTGATTGGCACCTCGTGTTCATCGGCGCCGGCGTCGGCGTGGTGACGGGGCTGGGCGCCGTCGGATTCGACGAGGCGCTCGTGTGGTCCCGAGACAAGGTCGCCTGGGCCGGCGAGCACCTTGGTCTGTGGATCATCCTGCTCGTGCCGCTGATCGGCATGGCCCTGACCGGCGTGCTCGTGCATCGATTCGCCAGCGAGGCTCGGGGGCACGGCGTGCCTCAGGTCATGGCGGCCCTGATCCAGAAGGGCGGCGTGATCCCCGCACGTATCGGGATCGTCAAAGTCATCGCTTCGATCTTCACCGTTGCCAGCGGCGGGTCAGCCGGCACGGAGGGCCCGATCGTCCAGATTGGGGCCACCGCAGGATCGGTCGCCGGTCGAAGACTCAAGATCCCCCGAGAGCATCTGCGAACCTTGGTCGGCTGCGGGGCCGCGGCGGGCATCTCCGCGATCTTCAACGCGCCCATCGCGGGCGTGTTCTTCGTGCTCGAGATCCTGCTTCGCGATTTCTCCCTGCGCACGTTCAGCCCGATCGTCATCTCCAGCGTGTTCTCGGCTGTGACCATGCAGGCCCTGCGCGGGGCGAACAACCCGATCTTTCCCGTCGGGCAGGGACTCCACGAGGCGAGCTTCGGCGCCGCGGAACTCCCGAGCTATCTGCTCCTCGGGGCCGTGTGCGGGCTGATCGCCGTCGGATTCAACCGGATGCTGCACGCCTGCGAGGACATCTACGCGCGCGTTCGGCTGCATCCCGTGCTCAAGCCTGTCTCCGGCGCCGCGCTGCTGATCGTGGTGGGCGGCGCGACGCTGCTGCTGTCTCGCGCCGCCGGGGCGGCCGGCACACCCGCCGAGGTCCCCGCGGTGTTTGGCAACGGCTATGACATCATCGGGAACCTTCTCGACCCGACTTCGTTCCTTCCCGGCGAGAGCCTGGTCCCGACGGCCCTCTGGTTCCTCGCGTTGCTCGTGGTGCTGAAGGGAATCGCCACGACGCTCACGCTCGGATCTGGCGGATCGGGCGGCGTCTTCGCGCCGAGTCTGTTCCTCGGAGCCACGGCCGGCGCCGCGGTCGGCGTGGGCCTCGAGCACCTCTCGCTCATGCCAGACGGCAGCAGCCCCGCCGCCTATGCCCTGGTCGGCATGGCCGCGGTGGTCGCCGGATCCACTCACGCGCCGCTCACGGCCATCCTGATCCTCTTCGAGCTGACCCGGAACATCTATGTGATGCTCCCGATCATGCTTGCCGCGATCGTCGCGACGGGCGTGGCGCAGCTGATCGAGCGGGACTCGATCTACACGTACAAGCTCCGTCGCATGGGCCTGGCGATCGGTCTGGCCGGCGACTTCAGTCTCCTGCGCCGCATCACGGCCGGCTCCTGCCCGACGACACCGCTTCCCGATGAGCGGATCTACGCGTCGGACCCGCTGAGCAAGCTCATCACGCTCCATGCCACCCATAACGTGCCGGACTTTGTCGTCGTGGATCAGGACGGCGTGTACATGGGCATGGTCACGGGAGCGGACATCCGCACCGCGCTAATTGACCGTGAGGCTATCCCGCTGCTGCTGGTGGCCGAACTGCTGCGATCCGACCTGCCAACGGTCTCACCCGATGAGACGCTCGACACCGTGATGGACAAGTTTGCCCGATTTGAGGTCGCGAGCCTGGGGATGGTGACGAGCGCCCGAAAGCCCCTGGCCATCCTCTCGCGTTCACAGGTCATGAAGCGATACCAGGAAGAGCTCGATCGAAGCTGATCGCAGTCTGTTCGCGGCCTGATTCCCCGCATGAATCGACACGAACCGCTTTTCCGCCGACGCCGCTTCTGGTAGCCTACCTACTGGGGGTTTCTCAGCGGCGGAGAGAGTGCCGGTCACCGACGGGCCGTGTTGCGGCCGGGAGGGTGATGATGCACGAGCGCCGAAACCTGGTCGTGTTCACGCTGCTCTTTGCGGCTCTGCTCTGGGGGCTCGTGGCCTGGCTTGTGGCCCCCGATTATCTCAAGGAGCTGCCCCCGTCGGTTGGATGGCACAAGGCCGCTTCGCTGGTTGCCCTTTGCGCGTTTGGGGTGTTCGCGGCCTACGTCTCCTGGGTTGAAGACAAGCTCCCCGAGCAATTGATGGGCAGGACCGGCGGCAGAGCCTTCGAGCAGGACGGCCTCCTGTTCATGCCGATGATCCGAGTGGCCGAAGTCGAAGGGCGACCCAACCACTGCGAACTCAGCGTGTACTACGAGAACCGCTTCAGCGGCGACTGCGAGGCGGTTATCCACCTGCGCCCCGACGACGCCGCGTTCTTCAGCCATCACGGCGCGCGCGAGGTCCACTTCGGGTTCCGTTGTCCCGGCGGGGCGTTCGGGGTCGTCCACCAGCCCATCGCGATCCGCCGCAAACTCCAGGGCATGCCGGTGCGCGTGCAAGTCGCCGCGGCTGTTCGATACCCCAAGACCCATGGCCAGAAGCTGCGCTCCCGCCGCGGTCAGCCCTGTGGCACCTTCGACGTCGACTGGGCCCTGGCGTACAGACAGTCCTCTCACGAACTCGGCGGCGAGATCAAGCTCGCCGATCCCGCCACGCTGAGCCTGGTTCTGCCCGACGATGTCGACGACGACATCCGCCGGGGTGACTTCCGCATTGAGCCGATCTCCGAGCCGCTGAGCGCGAAGATCGCCTGATCCAACGCCGGGCGAGCGCGCGAACTGACACGCCTTCGCTAGAATGTCGCCGATATGTCCCACGGATGGCTCTCGGCCCTCGCCGGCCGATTCATCGTCTTTGACGGGCCCGACGGATCGGGCAAGAGCACGCAGCTCGCGCGATTCGTGGCCGAGTGCGAGCGAGCGGGCGTTCCGCTCTGCGAGGTGCGTGAGCCGGGCGGAACGGACATCGGCGAGAAGATCCGATCGTGCCTGCTCTCGCATTCGCCCGAGGAGATGTCCCCCGTCTGCGAGATGCTCCTGTACATGGCCAGCCGTGCCCACCTGGTGGTGCAGAGGATCGCGCCCGCCCTGGCCCGTGGCGAATTGGTCATTGCCGATCGGTTCGTGTCCAGCACGCTGGCCTACCAGGGAACCGCCGGCGGCGTATCGCCTGAGGACATTCTCACGGTCGCGCGAATCGCGTGCGGCCGCATCGCGCCACATCTGACCGTCATCTTCGACGTTGACGAGGACACCGCCGCGGAGCGACTCAACCCGCTGCTCGACCGCATGGAGGCCAAGGGACGCGCGTTCCACGCCCGCGTGCGCGAGGGTTACCTCGAGCAGGCGCGCCGAGATCCACACCACGTCGCGTTGGTCGACGCCTCCAGACCCCCCGATCAGGTCTTCTCCTCGCTGCTCGACATGCTCAGATCGCGGCTTGGGGCGCGATGATGTTCTGGGCCATCGCGTGCGCCGCGGCATTCCTGGCTGGATCGATCCCCTTTGGGCTCATCCTCGCCCGCTCGCGCGGGGTGGACCTCCGCGCGATCGGTTCGGGAAACATCGGCGCAACCAACGTCGCCCGTGCCCTGGGCATGCGACTGGGACTGGTGTGCTTCGGGCTCGATGTCCTCAAGGGACTCGTCCCCACGATGCTGGTGGGGATCCTCGCAGGGGTTTGGGGCCGATTCATCCTCCCGACCGACATCGCCTGGCTCTGGCTCATGGTGTTCCTGATGCCCGTGCTGGGCCACATGTTCACTCCGTTCGGTGGCTTCCGGGGGGGCAAGGGCGTCGCAACCGGGCTCGGCTCGATGATCGGTGTCGCGCCCATCTTGGCCCTGCCCGCGTTGGGGGCCTTCATCGTGTGGGTTCTGACCCTCCTGCGCTGGCGATTCGTCGGCGTGAGCTCTTGTCTCGCGGCGGTCAGTGTCCCCGCTCTCGTGGTGGCCGAGTTCCTCGTGGTTGGAGACCTCATCTCCTGCGTCCCATTCCTTGTCGTGTCCGGCGCCCTTGGCGCGTTTGTGATCTACCGCCACCGCTCGAATCTCGCCCGGACCATTGCCGGCACCGAGCACCGATTCGGGCACCGCCTCTCGCCCGAGAACCGGGCCCAGAGTCCGGGATAGGCGAACCCCAATAAGGCAAGCCGAGCCGCCGGATTCGGGGTCAGGCGCGGCAATCTGGGAAGGCTGTGCACTCGGCGAGGACGAAATCGGCATGTCTTGCGCGTTACGGGCTCGTCGGCGACCCATGCCGATCCGATCCAAAGAGGGCCGGCCTCTTGTGCCGACGGAAAGGCCATGCCCATGCTCAGGCTTGTCTACGGCGACACCTCGAACGATCGAGACACCATTCCCTTTCCCAGGGCCCGCTTCGCCCGGACCGAGCACCCCCGACTCGTGGGCGCCGACGACGCCATCGAGCAGGCCCAGAGCGCGCTCGATGCCTCTCAGCGTCATCTCGACGAACTGCGAAATCTCGCGCAATTCCCCGCTCAGGGCGACGACGGCCCCCGGGCCGCCTGAGACCGGCGAACTCATCGCAGCCGAACAACCCCGATCGTGACGTCGTCCAATCTCGCTTGAAGGCCGGTGTACTGGCGCAGCGACCAGAGCAGGTGCTCGCACAGGTCCGACGCCGACGCGCCGGGTGCCTCCGCAAGCAGGTGTCGCACGGCTTCGATCACCCTCGCCCGACCGAATTGCGCCCCCTCGTAGTTCCGCGCCTCGACGATGCCGTCGGTGTACGCCACGAGCGTGTCGCCCGGTTCGAGCGTGATTGACCGCTGTTCGAACGCGGAACTCTCGATGACGCCTAGAACGAGCCCGCCCTCGCTCAGGTCTGTGTGCGTCCCGTTGCCATGCAGCACGAACGGAGGCTCGTGCCCAGCTGAGCAGTAGGTGAGGCGCCTGGTCTGCGGATCCAGTTCCGCATACCACAGCGTGACAAACTCGCTCTCAAGGCTGTCCAGGCACATGGCCCGGTTCGTGAGCTCCACGACCGACTCGGCGGGCAGACCCCTCGCGGCGTGGGCCCGGAGGCTGGACCGGACCCCCGACATCAAGAGCGCCGCCGCGATGCCGTTCCCCACCGCGTCGCCGATCGCCAGCGCCAGGCGTCCGCCCACGTCGAAGAGGTCGTAGAAATCGCCGCCGATCGCGTAGCACGGCTCGTATCGCGCCCAGATGTCCAGCCCGTCGAAGCTCGGGCGGGCACGCTGGAGCATGCGCCGCTGCACGCCCCGGGCCATCTCCAGCTGGCGCTGCATGCGACGCTCCTCGGCCTGGATCTTGAGCAACCGAGCCTGCTCGAGCGCGAGCGCCGAATGCTCCGCCACAGAGCGCAGAAGCAGCTTGTCCGCAAGGGAAAACCGTCGAGGGGAGCGCGAGTACAGACGAACCACACCCATGGGTCGGCCCTGGAAGATCAGGCCCGCCGAGATCGCGCTGGCCAGTCCTTCGGCGGCCACGCGGTCGGGGTGCAGCACCCGCGGATCGGTCCGCAGATCCTCGGCGACGACGACCTGGCCCTGGATCGCCAGTCGGTCGAACTCGCGGTCGCGCGAGAGCGGGAGCGGACTGGTCAACCACTCGCGGCTGAGGTTCTTTGACGCCTTGAGCACCAGCGCCGCCTCATCGTCGGCCAGCGGATGATTCTCCGGCAGGAGCACGATCGAGCCCGCGTCGAGCTCCATCACCTCCAGCACCAGCGCCAGCGCCACCCGCAGCACCTCCTCGGGCTCGGCCGCGCGGATCAGCAGCGCGCTCAAGCGGTACATCAGTTCGACTTCCTGCACGCGGTGGCGCAGCGCGGACTCCTGCGCGCAGAATTCGGCGCTCACCTGCGCAACCAGCCGAACCGCCCGTTCGGCGCCTTCGCCGGAGGAGCGCTCCCCCCCGGCCAGGGCAATGTGGCCGATGGGCGCATCCTGCACCACGAGCGGAACGAGCAGCGCGCCATCACCGAGTCCGGGGGCCGGCTCCTCGACGCGCCAACCCGCCTCCCCCTCTGGAACGATGCGTCGCCCCCGCGCATCGCGCAGCTCGATCTGCGCTCCCGAGAGGCGCGAGAGTTCCTCGCACAGCCGGGGAAGGGAGCCGTCGCTCATGAAATCGACGATGGAGCGACCGCGGCCGTGCAACGAGCCGGGCTCCGGGGGCGTGCCGGTCAACGCGCTCAATCTCCCGCGTCGGACGGAACGCCCAGCCACACCCCACCCAGCAGGGAGGTCAGGGCGCGGTCCGCCATCAGCTCCGAAGATCGAAGCACGCCCAGGCCGCGCTCGATGTCCGGTCGAGAGCCTGTCTGGTATCCCAGGTAGGCCAGCACCAACGCCGATGCCCTCCCGAGCCGAGCCTCCAGCGCGGACTCCGATCCGGACAGGTTGGCTCGCAACTGCTCCATGATCTGCGTTGTGCGCTCCGGCTTGGGCAGCAGGTCAGCCCCGTACGTCGTCGCGGCGACTTCGGGATGACTCGCGAACAACGCGCGCAGATTCACTGATGCCGACAGCAACAACCCAGCGCCGATCTGGGCGTGGACCCGTCCGATCGTCGCGGCCACATCGCCGGGGCGCGTCGCGAGCGCCCTCGTGAACCGCTCTTCCGCATCGAAGTACCTGCCCTCGCGCAGCAGCCGCTGCGCCACGTTGACGTGCTCCACGAACGGGTCCACACGGGCATCTCCCCGCACGATCAGCGAATCCACCGTACCGCCCGACTCGCGAATCATGTCCAGCGTTCGCTGGCTCAGCCCGGGATACCCGGGAATCCCGGCGGATTGCCACCCCGCCCGCTCGTCCTTGTTCGGATCGATGATGATGTCGGCCGGTGTGGGGAGCGATTCGCCATCCTGCTCGCGCGGCTCCTCGATGCTGCTGGTGTCGCTCATGCGCTCGCGCAGGAGCCGGAACTCCTCGTCAAGCGTTGGGGTTCCTGACTCGGGTGGGGTGGCCGCGGCGCTCTTCTCTCGCATCTGCTTCAGGATCGTTTCGAGCGGTGTCAGCGTGCTGTTCACACTCTGACCCGTCACGCGTTGATCAAGTCGCGATGGCGCCGTGCCGGCGTCGTTGGCGTTCTCGCGCGGCTCGAGTTCGGTGAGTTGCACGCCCGTCAGGCCGGAAACCACCAGCCCCCACCGGCGACCGTCTTCGGCGTTTCCAACACCGATCACCGACGGAGTGAGCGACTGACCCGCCTGGTATGCGGAAGGCGAACGCAGCGCGGCCATGAGCGAGCCGCCCAGCGACATCGACTCCATGTCAATGAGATCCCGCTCCGCAGGCGTCAGCGCCCGCAGGTTGCTGCCCGGAAGCGCCTGCCCCTCCGACGGCGATCCGATGTCCGGCGATGCCAGGCTGCGTCCCCATGCATCGCGGCTGACACTGAACCCGCCGAGCAAGCCGGCCGGTGCGTACGAACCCGTGGTCAGCGCGAACTGGTACTGCAACGCCTCGGTGCCCCGGATGCCATAGCCGGCCAGCCCTGAGATGTACGAGTCGCGTCGGAACGCAAAGAGGTCATCCGATCCGAGTTCGCCTCGAAACTCATCGGCCGCGGTGTATCCGAGATCGCCGCGGAAGCTCAACCCGTTTGGGACGTTTCCCGTCACGATCGCATTGCGGAGCCGCATTTCTTCCATGAATCGCCGGGCAGGATTGCCCCGGTTCGTGGGAGCGGTGACCTCCAGATGCGACTGGAGTCCGGAACCATCTCCCAAGGCGTTCTGAGCGAGGGCGGAGCCCTCCGTCAGCCCGACCGAGAGCAGAACGACGACGAATGGGATCCGTGCCATATGACTCCCCTACGCACGATCATAGAGGAAAGATCGGCCGGACCGGGGTCGGAAGCCAGCCTCAAGGGGCGGCGATCGGCTTGGGAACCTCGGCCGCCTCGCGCACGCTCTCACACACGGTCTTGAGGTCCGAGACCAGGAAGTAGTCCAGACCGTCGCGCCTCCAGGCGTAGATGACCGATCCGTTCGGATCCCCGCGAGCCCGCAACCGGTAGCTGGCGCCCTCGGACAGTTCGAGCGTCGAGTCCGTGGCATCCTGAACAAAGAGGCTCACCGTCGTGGGCTTGTGCGAGATCGGGCACACCGCGTCAAACCGCAGGTGCATGCTCCGGCCTCCGCCGGGCACAGCGCACTCTCCCCCGTCGATGAACGTCAGTCCCGCCTTCACGAGGTCCGGCAGGGTCGGCGACTTTCCCACGATGTCCGATAGCGCGCGGGGAACCTCCGAGAAATCGTGGATCGACATCTTCTCGGCGCGCGCCGCGTCGACCTCGCACGCCACGTGTTCCGTGCCCACGAACGCCGCGACCTCGGCATACGCCCCCGTGGAGGGGCCCGTGCCGATGCGCGCGATCTGAAACAGAAAGACACCGGCCACGATCAGCAGGACAGCCGCCGCCGCGAGCTGAAGTCGCCCCTGCGATCTCGCCCAGAAGCTCCGCCGACTCGTCTCTCCACGCCGAGCGCTCAGGCCTGCGTCGAGTGCGTCGCGCTCTTCCGCGCGGGCGCCAGAGGCGGTCGCCAGGATGCGATCCCGAAGCCCGGCCGGGGCCGACTCACTCTGCATGACCCGTCGACAGGCGTCCCGCAACGAACGATCAAACTCGATGCGCTGGGCGTCCCCGGGATGATTCCGGAGATGCTCTTCCAGTGCACGCTGCTCGTCGGCGTTGAGCTCTCCGTCCGCGGCACAGCGAAGCAACGACGCGAGGATCGGCGTTGGACGCTCCTCGCCCGGATTGGGGATGAAGTCCGTCATGCGCTGGTCATTCCATCTTCTGACGCCTCTCCGGCGGAGAGGAGTCGGCTCAGTCCAAGGTCCCCTCGCAGACCCTCGTCGCCAGTCAGGGCGTCGGCAAGCAGCTTGCGGGCCCTGTGCAGACGGCTCATAACGGTGCCGATGGGGACCTCGAGGATCGCGGCAATCTCCCGATACTTCAGCCCCTCGACTCCCCACATCAGAAGGACCTCTCGATACTCGGAGCGAAGCTCGTCGACGGCCTTGCGGAGTCGATCGTCGACATGCTCCCAGTCAAACGTCGCGCGGTTCCATGCCGGAGGCGGCTCATCCGGCAGAGGCCCATCGGCCTCGACGGGAATCTCGCCCATGGCCTGGGGCCCGCGCCGCTCGCGCTTGATCTTTGAGTAGAACAGGTTGTGGCAGATGGTGAACAGCCACGCCCGCATCCCGCCGGATCCATCGCCGGTTCGATCCTCGAATCCCTCGACAGCGCTGGGGCGTAGGGCACGGGCGTACACATCCTGAACCAGATCCTCCGCGGCGTGAGGATTCCTGGAGAGGTGAAGAGCCATGCGGTACACAGCGTCGAGCTGTTCGAGCGCCAAGCGCTCAAACTCCTGACGGTCCACGGATCTTCAACCTCCCCCGGGGACCTCAACGCCGTTCCCCGCCGGCCTATTCCCGCCCTGGACGGAACCACGATAGGAAGATCGAACCCGGGCCCCACGGGCATCGTCCGATAACTTTTGGTCCTGACACTCCCGAACCACCACTTCAACCCGACCCTGCAAGGACACCGCGCCGCAGAGACATCCGGGACCGCGACCATCCCATCAGCGATCCAAAGAACAAGGAGCAAACCATGCGAGCACTGGTTCTGGCGTTGGTCTGCGCGGCCTCGTCCGGCGCGTTTGCCGACCCACACGACCAAAGGTACTTCTCCAGCTTCGAGGGAATCGAGTCGTCGGACTTCGTCCTCGGTGACGTGAATGTCGGCGAGACCGCTCACTTCTCCGGCGACGCGTTCTCCGGATTCCGCGGCATCTTCGAGCTGTATCGAACTGGCATCTTCGGCTGGATGGTGCGTCCGCAGGGCACCGGCGTCATCGAGTTCGACCCGCCCGCGAAGGAGGCCGAGTTCTACGCCCGCACCCGTTCGATCGCCAACGGTCCGACCACCATCACCGCCTTCGACGAGGGCGGCGCGATGGTGGGCGAGGTCACCCTGCCCGCCCCTTCCGCGTGGACCCTCGTGCTCTTCCAGGGCAGAATCGCGCGCATCGAGGTCTTCAACGGAGACACCCACGCCCTCGAGAGCGATGGCATGAACTCCATGGACGACTTTGGCTTCACGCCCGTCTGCCTCGCGGATATCGACGGCGATGGCGACGCCGACAGCGACGACTTCTTCGGATTCCTCGACCTGTTCGTGGCGGGGGATGATCGGGCCGATCTCGATGGAGATGGCGATCGTGACGCCGACGACTTCTTCCTGTACTTGGATGCATTCGCCGCGGGATGCTGAGCCGCGATGGCGACGCCGACAGCGACGACTTCTTTGCGTTCCTCGACCTGTTCGCAATCGGAGACGATCGCGCGGACCTCGACGGTGACGGGGATCGCGACGCGGACGACTTCTTCCTGTACCTCGATCTCTTCGCCGCGGGGTGTTAGGGGCCGTCGCCGCGAGTTTCTGGACACAGTCAACGGATCGGGCGCCTAATCCCGCTCCCTCGGCGCTGCGGGCGGCGACTCGGACGAGGGCCGCCCCAACCATTGGCCATGACACCCACATGGCCCGTCCTGACTCGCTGGTTGATCGCGAGCCTCGCACTGGTGATCTCAGTCCCAGCCCGCGCACAACCCTGCGACGGGGTCGCCACGTTCGCCGACGGTCTGACCCCGGTGCGCGAAGTGCACGTCTCGAAGACCGGGAGCGACCAGACCGGCGACGGCTCGGCGCAGCGTCCGTACGCCTCTATCCAGCGGGGCATCTCGGAAGCCACGCCCGGCACGGCCGTGATCATCCACGCCGGTACGTACCCGGGCGGCATCTTCCTGTCGGACGTCACCGGCGCGATCGACTCGCCGATCTGGATCGGCGGAGCGACCGGAGAGGCCCGCCCCGTGATCTCCGGGGGCAACACCGGCATGCAGGCCAGCCGCACGAAGTTCGTGGTGCTGCACGATCTCGAGGTCAGCGGCGCGGCCCTGAACGGCATCAACTTTGACGACGGGGGCAGGGTCGACGACCCGCTGGCCGCGCACCACCTGGTCTTCCGCCGCCTGTTCATCCATGACATCGGCTCGGGGGGCAACCACGACGGGCTCAAGCTCTCGGGGCTCAACGACTACTGGGTCATCGAGTGCGAGTTTGCCCGGGTCAGCGCGGGCAGTGGCATCGACCACGTCGGGTGCCACAGGGGCATGATCGCGCGCTGCACGTTCACTGATATGGGCAGCAACGCGATCCAGCTCAAGGGCGGGACCGAGGACGTCGAGATTCGCTGGAGCCGGTTCGTGCGCGCCGGCCAACGCGCGCTCAACATCGGCGGTTCGACCGGTCTCCCGTACTTCCGCCCACCCCTGTCGCAGACCGAGCCCAACACCGAGGCGCGCAACATCCGCGTGCTGGCGAACGTGATCCAGGGATCGGTCGCGCCCATCGCGTTTGTGGGCGCGTTGGACTGCCTCGTTGCCCACAACACCATCATCGACCCGGACAACTGGATCCTGCGCATCCTGCAGGAGACGGTCTCGGATGGCCAGTACGAGTTCCTGCCCTGCGGCGACAACGCCTTCGTGAGCAACCTTGTCCTCTTTGACCGCTCTGGGCTGAGCACGTACCTGAACATCGGCCCCAACACCGCGCCCGAGACGTTCACCTTCACCAACAACCTCTGGTACGCCCACGACGACCCGGCCCGCTCAGAGCCCACGCTCCCGGCCGAGGAGACCGATGGCGTGTACGGGCTCGATCCCCTGCTCGCGGATCCCGACTCCGGCGATGTCGCGATTCCCGCCGAGAGTCCCGCCGCGGGGGCCGGCCGAGCACCTCCGCCGATTCCCGGTGACTTCCACCGCGCGTGCTACGAGGACTCTCCGAGCATCGGTGCCTGCGAGGTGGGCTGTGCCGCAGATCTCGATGGCGACGGCGACACCGACGGCGACGACTTCTTCGCGTACCTCGATCTGTTCGCGGCTGGCGACGACGACGCGGACTTCGACGGCGATGGCGCGCTGGACGGGGCGGACTACTTCGCGTTCCTGGATGAGTTTGCTTCAGGATGCGCCTGAAGACGGCTTCATTTCCCATTGCCGCCACGCGTCGTCGGGCGGTACCTTGCCTTGGTCGTCTCTTGGGGGCCGGAGGGATTCCAGATGCTCACGTCCATTCTTGCGGCGGGCTTTGCCGCCCTCACCGTCGGTCAGATCGCCCAGTTTGACACACCCCGATCGGATCGCGGAGATCCGCCCGTCGCCACTTGGGTGCTCGCCCCCGACGACCCGTCGATCCGCATCGGCGAGCCGGGCGGGCCCGGAAGCGCGGCGTCGGTGGATTTCGCCTTCACCGGCAGCGATCCTGAGGCCGACGGCCACTGCGGCGCGCTGATCACGCCAGACGGCTCGGGGGTCATCATCGCCAATCGCGACTCGAACAACCTGACGGAGTTCGACATCGCCTCGCGGGCGTTGGTCAGGGCCGTCCCGCTCTCGGGCTCGCCGGTCTCGCTCGCGGCGGCGTCGGATGGCTCAGTCATCGTGACCGCCAACCTGGTCCAGGGCACCGCATCGGTGGTGATGGGCGGCGCCGAGGCGCGCGTCGTCACCTGCGGAACCTACCCCGCGACCGCGATGGTGACGGCCGATGGCGCGACTGCCGCAGTCTTCAACGCCGGATCGCGCGATATCACCGTCTTCGAGACGGCCACGGGCGCCGTCCTGCGCACCATTCCCGCCGGGGGCGTCTTCCAGACGCTCAGCGCCAACTTCGAGACCTTCGCCATCGGCTTTCGAACGTACGGCCCGGTGCTTACCGGGCGCACCATCGTGGCCCCCGACTCGCTCGACGAACGAATCCTGATCATCGACATCGACACCGGCGCGACGACCGTCCTGCCGTGCGACGTGGACCCCATGGGAGTGGCGATCACCCCCGACGGCACCAAGGCCGTCGTCACGCATTTCAACACCGTCCACAAACTGACGGTGGTCGACGTGCCCGGCGCCTCGATCACCAAGGTCATCACCACATCGGACAACCTCAACGGGCCCGTTACGATCAACCCCGCTGGCACGCACGCGGTCATCGCGATCCAGAACGCCTGCAAAGTGGTCAACCTCTCCACCGACGCGTTCTCGGCGAGCCTCAACACCGCCAGCGTGAACGAACTACACACCACCTTCGACGGGCAGTACGCTGTCTGTGTGGGATTCCGGGGGAGTCTGATCTCCTACGCCACGCAGTCGGTCGTGCGCGAGACCAACAACTTCGTCTCGGCGTCGGTGGGAGCCGTCTCCCCCGTCGCACACCGGGCCGCGATGTTCTCCGACACGTTCGGAGAGGACATGCTGATCGTCGATACCAACGGAGCCTCCGGCTCGCTGCTCTCGGCCGGGCCGACGGGACCGGCGCCCGAAGGCGACAAGTGCCGCACGGGCGCGGTCTCCGCCGACGGCTCGCGCGCCGTCGCGGTCAGCATGTACAGCGCCAACGCGGCGGTCATCGACACGGGCTCTCGCGCCGTCCTCTCGCGCGCGGACGTCGGCCGGCGCGGCGCCGGCATCGCGATCACCCCCGACGGTACCAAGGCCGTCGTCGCCAACCTCGACAGCACCTTCGCAACCGTCATCGATGTGGGCGCCGGCACGAAGACAGACGTTGCGATCTCCACCCGCGGCAGCGAAGTCGCCATCTCCCCCGACGGCCAGTACGCCTATGTCGCTGTCGTCGTCACCGACGGCGTGTGGCGGATCAACCTGGGCACCCTCGCCGCGGACGGCGGAAGGCTGGCCACCGGCAATATGGGCGGCATCGGCTTCTCGTACAGCCAATCCAGCGGCATCACGCTCAGCCCCGACGGCGCCACGCTGGTCACGTGCAACTCCTTCGACGACACCGTCACGCTGATCGACACGGGGTCGTGGAGCGTCATCGGCACGCTCGCCGCCGGGGACTTCCCCGTGCGCGCGGCGTTCTCACCCGGCGGCACGCGCCTCTACGTCACCAATCGCGATTCCGACACCATCTCCGTGTACGAGGATGGTGGCGGGGGCTTCGCCCCGATCGCCTCCATCCCCGTCGGCGATTCTCCATTCGAGATGGCAGTCATGCCCGATGGCGCCAAGCTGTACGTGCTCAACGTCAGTGCCCAGAACGTCGGCGTCGTCAACACCGCTTCGCTCTCACAGACAAGCACGATCCCGATCTCCCCCGCGCTGGTGGGCATGCGGCTGTCGAGCGCGGACGGCCGCCTGTACGTCTCCCACAGCAACGCGAGCGTGTCGTTCGGCCAGGGCGGCTACTCCTTCAGCCAATTCGGCTCGATCGCGGCCATCGACACCGCCACGGACAGCGTCGTCGAGACGTTTGACACCGGCCGCTCGAGCAGCGCGATCGCCATGGCGCCGAGCGGCTCGGTCGCGATCACACCCGAGCCATGGGGCGACGGCGCCTCGATCATCACCATCGCCGGCTGTCCGGCCGACATCGACGGCGACGGCGATGCAGACGGCGACGACTTCTTCGCCTATCTCGACCTCTTCGCGGCAGGCGACTCCGACGCCGATCTCGACGGCGATGGCGACCGCGATGCCGACGACTTCTTCCTCTATCTGGATCTCTTCGCGCTGGGCTGCTAGGCGCAGTCGATTCGCACATCCGACGGCGCCCGACAGGAATCCGGTTGTTTGCCCCGCGGGCCATCGGTACCTTGGCATTGCGTCTCACAATGCACCCGTGCTTTCTCGGACCCTCAAAGGAATTGGCAGCAGCATGCTCACACACGCGATTCTTCTCGGCCTTTGTGCGATCGCTCAGCTGGCACAAGGCCAGGCGTGCCCCTTTGACACCCGCCCGCTGGACTCGGCCCTGAACCAATTCACCGCGTCGAGCCAGCAGGCTCCGACAATCGGCGCGACGCGCGACCACGTCGTTGTCGCCTGGGCCAGCCGCCGTCAGGAAGGCTCGACGTATGGCATCTTCGCGCGCCAGTGCGATCGCCTCGGCCGCCCGATCGGCCGTGAGGTTCACGTCAACCAGTTCATGCCCGGCTCACAGACTCAGCCTGCCGCGGCCGTCGGACCCAACGGGATCGCATGGATCGCGTGGACCAGTGAGGGCCAGGACGGCGACGCCGGCGCCGTCATCGCGCGCCGTTTCGGAATCTCCGACAGCGGGCTGGCGGCCCTGGGCGGTGAGATCGCGGTCAACGTCTCGCGCGAGGGTCACCAGCACGATCCGAGCGCCGCCACGCTCGGCGACGGGACAACGCTCATCGCGTGGGCGAGCGATACCGCCTCAGAGCGGACCGTCCTCGGTCGCATATTCGGACCCGACGGGCGCGCTCGGACCGGCGAGATCGCGCTGTCCTCCTCGAACGAGGAGCGCCTGCCGGGAACCTCTCCGGCACTCGCGGCGGCCGGAGGGACGTTCGTCGTCGCCTGGAGTGGCATCGGTGACGACGGCGCGCCGAGCGGCGTACTCGCTCGCCGCATAAACGCGC
The DNA here is from genome assembly GCA_020639195.1 of Phycisphaeraceae bacterium. Classification (GTDB taxonomy): domain Bacteria; phylum Planctomycetota; class Phycisphaerae; order Phycisphaerales; family UBA1924; genus JACKHB01. Next base: position 382,242 of record JACKHB010000004.1, read on the forward strand.
TCGGGCAGCTGGGCGACGTGATCGAGTTTGCGCCGCCCGAAACACCCGCCATCGAGCCCGCGATCGACGGCTCTTCCGATGGCGCCATGGTCGTCGGGTGGATGGCAGTCCACGGGGCTCGTGGATACGACGCGATGGCGAGGCGTCGCACCTCGGACGGCGCCCTCGCTGAGCCGATCAGCATCGCGAGCTGCGTCGACGGTTGGAAGATGGGTGTGGGTGTCGCCATGGCCGACGACGGTCGGTTCTGCGTCACGTACACGACCGATACCGGGCCCAAGCCCTCGGGCGAGGAGGAGGCCCAACCACCTTCCGACGTCATGGGCCAGTTCTTCGACTCGAACGGCACACCGGTCGGTCCCGCCTCGCCGATCCATCGAACGCAAGGAGATCGTCACCTGTCCGCGTCCTCCCCCGCCCGGCGATCCGTCTGGGGTGATCGCGATCTCCCGATCTTCTGCTGGGAAGGTGACACGGGGCGCGACGAATCGGGTGTCGCCGTCAGCGCGCTGGTTCCCCGCGACATCGAACTCGCGGATGCCGCGCAAGAGCCCGGCCCAGGCGTGCAGGTCTCGGCGGACGACGTGGCCAGATCGGCGCTCATTCCTCCGATCTTCGACGAGAATTGGAAGCCGCAGCCTCCCGATGATCGCGTGCGCCCCGCGGGCGTCGACTTCGGATTCCAGGCGTGGGGCGGCACGGGCTGGATCCCACCCGATCACGACATCTCGGTGGGCCCGAACACGATCGTCGGGGTCGTCAACGTCCAGCTCAAGATCTTCAACAAGAGCGGGCAACAGCTATTCGTGCAAGACTGCGGCCCGTTCTTCTCTCCCGTGGGCGCGAGCGGTTCACTCTTCGATCCCGTGGCGGTCTTCGATCGCGACAGCAATCGGCACGTCGTCGCGGTGGTCGAGCACACGGGCAACCAGACCAGCTGGATCAACATCGCCGTCAGCAAGGTTTCGGATCCGCAGGGCGGCAGCGACTGGTGGAAATACCGGTTCAATACCACCACGCCAACCGGGGGCGGCCGCTTCATCGATTATCCGAATCTCGGCGTGGACGCCGAAGCGATCTATGTCGCCGCGGACTACTTCTCAGGCGTGGGAGGCAACCGCGTCCATATCTTCGACAAGGCTCCAATGCTCAATGGCCAGGCCACGACCATGCAGATCGTGCAGACGTCGGGCGGATTCCGATCCCTGGGCACCGTTAATCACATCGATGACGATGCTCCGGCCGCATACTTCGCCACCTCGTTCGGCGTGGGCTCCGGCCAGATCGCAATCGACGCGATCACCTCGCCGCTGTCGAGTCCGCAGCGGGTGACCACGACCGTGGGTGTCCCCCCGTTCGCCGCGCCGCCAGGGGCTGCGCAGCAGGGAAGCAGCAGCCGGCTTGACACGGTCGATCAACGAATCAAGAACGGGGTGTACCGCAACGGTTCGCTCTGGCTCACCCACAATGTCGGAGTCGATGGCGTCTGCCGAGTCCGGTACTACGAGATCGCGATGCACGGGTGGCCGACCAGCGGCCAGACGCCCACCCTCGTGCAGACCGGCCAGATCGATGCCGGACCGGGTGTGTACACCTTCTTCGGCGATCCTGGGGTCGATGCGGACAACAACCTCGTTCTGCAGTTCAACCGTTCGAGTTCGACGGAATTCGTGAGCATTCAGCGCACGCTTCGTCTGGCCACGGATGCCCTTGGCACTCTGCGGACTCCCGTGGGGGTGCAGACCAGCACAAGCCCCGACAACTCCGGGCGCTGGGGAGACTACTCTGGCATCGACGAGGATCCCGGCGACGCGGGCGTGTTCTGGGCTCACGACGAGTACTCGCGCAACGGCTGGAACACGTGGATCGGACGCATCGACATCCAGGAAGCGGTTCCCGACATCGACTTCGTGTTCCCTTCCGGCATTCCCGACCAGATCGATCCCGATGGCGAGACAATCCGTGTCGAGGTGATCGCCACCGCCCAGGGAGCCCCCGAGCCGGGCTCTGGAACGCTCCACTACAAGGTGCAGGGCAGCGCGGTCTTCACCGCCGTTCCCATGACGGAGATCTCGCCAAACGTCTACGACGCCCATCTCCCCGCCGTCCCCTGTCTCGATACGGTGGAGTTCTACTTCAGTGCGCGCTCCACCGTGGGCGAGACGTTCTCCAGTCCGCCCGATGCACCCACGACAACCTACCTCGCGCAGTCGGTCGTCGACGCCGTCGTCGCGCTTGCCGACGACTTTGAGACCGACCTCGGGTGGTTCACCGAGAACCTCGGGGCGACCGCGGGCGACTGGGAACGGGGCGTTCCGATCAACGACCCGAACTGGACCTTCGATCCCATCTCGGACGGCGACGGCAGCGGGAAGTGTTACGTCACGCAGAACACGGCGGGCAACAGCGACGTGGACGGCGGGGCCGTGCGCTTGACCAGCCCCCGCTTCGACATGTCCGCCGACGGCGACTTTGTGCTGTCCTATCTCTACTACCTCCGGACCACCCGCTCCAATGCCGAGGACGGCCTGCTCGTCGAGGTCTCCAACAACGACCTCGCCGGCCCGTGGCGCACGCTCATCGACCATCGTTCGGACGGCGGCACCATCTGGCGGGCCCAGTCGTTCACCGAGGCCCAGATCGCCGCGGCAGGGGCGCCGGCCACCGACCGGATGAGAGTTCGCTTCACCGCGCGCGACAACAGTCCCGAGAGCAATATCGAGTGCGGGGTGGACGGGTTCAGTGTCACGGCTCTCGTGTGCGAGCGGATCGGCTGCGCCGCCGACATCGACGGCGACGGCGACGCCGACGGCGACGATTTCTTTGGCTACCTCGACCTCTTTGCCGCGGGCGATCCCGACGCCGATCTCGATGGCGATGGCGATCGCGATGCTGATGATTTCTTCCTCTACCTGGATCTGTTCGCGGCAGGCTGCTGATCGCTGGATCGCGGTGAGGCCCCCGCCCGCCGCTCCGCCTCAATTCCGGGCCCACCCGTGGCCGTCGTCGCCCTCCGCGAGTTCGCGCGGGGAACCGGAGTCGGATCCGGGCGTCCAACATATAGACCGATTCGACTCATCGCACAGAGACCCCGACCCGCGGAGATCTCCGTATGCGCCCAGCATCGCGTCGTGTGATGCCCCTCCTGCTGCTCCTCTGCCCCGCTGCTCCGGCGCAGGTCGCCCAGCTCGCCGAGTTGTACGACTCGCGCGTGGGAGTGCAGGACGCGTTTGGAATCGGCGCCGGCTTCGACGGAGTCACGATCGTGGTTTCCGCGCCGTACGACGCGCAGACCTACCCGCTAGTCGGATGCGCCTATGTGTTCCAGGAACTCTCCGGGACGTGGACGAGCGTCGCGCGTCTCGCTCCAGACAACCCGTGGCCCAGCGAAACGTTCGGCTGGGACGTGGCCGTGGACGGGGACATCATCGTTGCCGGCCGACCTTACAACTACGACGCCGGGGCGGAAGCCGGAAGCGCCGCGGTCTTCGAGCGAGTGGCAGGCGTCTGGACGCAGACGGCCGACTTACACGCCTCCGACGCGAGCCCACACGCGCTCTTTGGCATCTCCGTGGACGTCGACGAAGCGGCGCAGCGAATCGTCGTCTCGAGCTACTCAGACACGACCGACGGAATGAACGTCGGCGGCGTGTATGTCTTCGAACGCGCCGGCGGCGGCACATGGCAAGAGGTCGCCCGAGTCCATCCCCAGACCAGCAACGGACACCGATTCCAGATGGGTTCGCTCGTCCGCCTCGATGGCGAGCGCATCGCGGTCGGCGGCGCGCTCTCGGACACCCAGGGCGTCACAGAGTCCGGCTCCGTCTCGATCGTCGAGAGAATCGCCGGGCAGTGGCTCCACACCGACACCATTACCCCCCCGACCCCGGGGCCGCGGGCGCAGTTCGGCACCGTCGCCCTGAGCGGCGACTCATTGCTCGTGGGCGCTGCGGGCGAGCCTATCAACGGCCTCAATTCCGCCGGCGCGGCCTACTTCTACGAGTACAGCGGCGGGGGATGGACACTCTCGCAGCGAGTTGAGGGCGCGCCCGTGGAAGGCAGCGCCAAGTTCGGCGCCGTGACGGACCTCCAGGGCGATGTGGCCGTCATCAGCGCCACGGCGCAGGATGTCGCCGGAAACAACTCGGGCGGTGCCTACCTCTACGCCCGTCGCCAGGGGCAATGGCAGTTGCGAGAGATCTTCGTCGGCGAGGACACCAACGGCGGCGATGGGTTCGGACGCGCTATCGCGATAGCCGGAGACCGCGCGGTGATCGGTGCACCATTCGAGAATCGGCTCGGAATCTGGACAGGCACGGCCTACGTGTTCGAAGGCCTTTGGGACGACTGTCCGGCCGATCTCGACGGCGATGGCGACGCCGACGGCGATGACTTCTTTGGCTATCTCGACCTGTTCGCAGCGGACGATCCCGACGCCGATCTCGATGGCGACGGCGACCGCGATGCCGACGACTTCTTCGTCTACCTGGATCGCTTCGCGTCGGGGTGCTAGGAGCCTCGGGGATCCACGCGCCGAGTCGCATCGTCGCGAGCCCAAGTCATCGGACCCGATCCCCGAACGTGTGGAATCACGCCTCGAACATTCGTCACCCAAACATCTCCCAAAGTCGCTCGCACTCGAGCCACGAGCCTGTATCCTGCGGTTCGGACCCGCGCGGGGGGCGGGTGGATTCGCTCACTGTCGACAATTGGGAGAAACACATGCGCAGAACGATTCTCGGTGGAATCGCCATCATCTTCGTCGCGCCGGGCGCGTTTGCGGCCGACGCGGGGCCCAGAGGCCCGAAGGCCCAGGAGCCCCTCTTCGTTGCCAGTCCGGGGAACTGGGAATTCTCCGGGGAGATGATCGTTCGGCCCTTGCAGACCGAGGCGCTCATAGAAGCCGGGTTCGACGCAGACGGCGTGATCGCGGCGCGTGCCCGCGCACGCGCTGCCGTGGGTGCCTACGCCATCAAGAGCTATTACCCCGAGACCGATGAGTACGTCATCTTCGTGCCGGAGGGATCCAGCGAGGATCAGGTCTCGCGGGCGCTCATGGCCACTGGCGCCATTCAGTACGCAGATCCCAACTGGGTCGTCTTCGCACTGGTCACGCCCAACGACCCGCTGATCAGCAGCCAGTGGCACCACAACGCCAACCGGATGAACTCCGGCGCCGGCTGGGACCTGCACACGGGCAATCCGTCGGTGACGGTCGCCGTCTGCGACACCGGTGTGCAGACCAACCATCCCGACCTGTTGCTGCATCGCCAGGAGGGCTACAACGCCTCGACGCAGCTGTGGGAGAGCCAGGGCGGACAGATCGGCGCCACCGGAAGCCATGGCACGCAGACCACGGGCTGCGCCGCGGCCAACGGCAACAACGCCGTCGGTGTGTCGGGTGTGGGCTGGAACCTCAGCCACCGCATGATGCGAGTCAGCGAGGATGGCAACTCCTCGACGCTCGAGATCCTGACCCGCGGAGCCCGCGTCGCAGTGCTCGACGCAGGGGATCGGGTCGCCAACGTTTCGTTCTCCGGAGTCAACAACAACACGATCCGCACGACGGCGACGACCATAAAGAACGCCGGCGGGCTGCTCGTCTGGTCCGCGGGCAACAACGGCGCCAACCTCAACTGGGGCAATCGCGATGCCGACGATCTGATCGTGGTTGGAGCGACCAATTCCAGCGACGTTCTGACGGGCTTCAGCGCCTTCGGTGCCTCGGTCGACCTCGTTGCGCCCGGCGAAGCCGTCTTCACCACCACAACCGGAAGCAGCTACGACTCCGTCAGCGGCACGAGCTTCTCGGCGCCGCTCACCGCCGGACTCATCGGTCTGATCTGGTCGTACAACCCCTCGCTCACGCCCGATGAGGTCGAGGACATCCTCAAGGCCGGATGCGATGACCTCGGGGCGGCGGGCATCGACAACACCTACGGATACGGCCGGATCGACGTCGGCAACTCGCTCTCGATGGCGACCAAGCCCCTCGAGTTCTCGTACCCCAACGGCCTTCCGGACTCGCTGGATCCGGCGGGCGGTTCGACCGTCCGCGTCGAGGTGCTGTCGGGCGACGCCAACCCGATCCCGGGCACCGGCATGCTCCATTACAACGACGGTGGCGGGTGGAACGCGATCGCGATGGACGTCGTGAGCTCGAACGTCTACGACGCGGTCTTCCCCACGTTGGCCTGCCCCGAGAACGTCCTCTTCTACTTCTCGGCCGCCGCCGACGATGCCGCCACGCACAACGATCCTTCCGATGCGCCAAACAGCACCTACGACGCCTTTTCGGCGAGCGGCGTCGCCACCATCGTGGACCTGAACTTCGAGAGCGATCCGGGCTGGACCACGAGCATCAATGGAGCCACGTCGGGCCAATGGGAGCGTGGCGACCCGGTCAACGACGGCAGCTGGGCGTACGACCCGGCCGCGGACTCCGACGGCTCGGGCCAGTGCTGGCTGACCCAGAACGCGCCAGGAAACACCGATGTTGACAACGGCTCGGTGACGCTGACGACCTCCGCGTACGACCTGAGTGCGGGGGGCGTGACGATCGAGTACGACTACTACCTCAACATGACCGATCCGAGCACCGATCGCCTTCTCGTGGAGATCAGCACCAACAACGGCTCCACCTGGACGACCATCGCCAACCACCAGAACGACAACGGGCTCAGCTGGACGCATCACGTGATCGATCAGTCCGCCCTGGACGGCGCCGGTGTGGTGCTCAGCGCGCAGACGAGACTGCGGTTCACCGCCAACGACAGCAATCCGCAGTCGATCGTCGAGTCCGGCGTGGACGCGTTCAAGATCACGCAGGCGACCTGTGCCGATGAGGGTTGCCCGGCGGACATCGATGGCGACGGCGACGCGGACGGCGACGACTTCTTCGGATACCTGGACCTGTTCGCCTCGGGCGATCCCGACGCCGATCTCGACGGCGACGGCGATCGCGATGCGGATGACTTCTTCATGTATCTCGATCTCTTCGCCCAGGGCTGCTGAGCCCGGCGACACTCCGAGACACGATCTGGGCGGGCCCGCGCGGGCCCGCCCCTTTCTTTTTCCGCCACGAGCGTGAACAGAGGTCTTCGGCCGGCGCCGCGTCGAGTCGCCGAGGATCGCCGCGCATTCACGCGAACCGGCACGACCCGGTGTTTCGCGAGATCTTCCCCGAACATCCTCCGACGAGCCTCGCACTCTCGCTTCGGCGCTGTATCCTGAGAATCGTGCCCGCAACGGGGGGCGGGGCTCGCAGTCCGATATCGCGAGAACACGAAGGAGACAGAGGAATGCGCAGAATGATCCTCGGCGGCATCGCCGTCATGATGGCCGCCCCTTGCATGGCTGCGGATATTGGGAAGGGCCCCGGCCAGGTATTCGTCGCACGCCCCGGCGACCGCGAACTCTCGGGCCGATTGATCGCGCGGCCCTTCCAGGCGGCGCACTGGCTCGAGCAGGGGCTGACCCAGGAACAGTTCAGCGCCCGGATCGCCGCGGCACGCCAGTCGATGGCCCCGTTCCAGCTCAAGGACTACGTGGCGCAGACGGATGAGTACGTGTTCAACGTTCCTGCCGGTCAGTCCGAGGGGGCCATCGCGGCCCAGCTTCTCGCCACGGGCAACTTCCAGTATGTCGAGCCGGATTGGATCGTGTATCCGGTCGGATGTCCCGACGACACGCAGCTCAGTCAGCAATGGCACCACAACGCCAATCGCGTCAACTCGTGCGCGGGCTGGGACGTGCACACCGGCAGTCCGAGCGTGACCGTCGGGATCTGCGACACCGGCATCCGCACGACCCACGAGGACTTCCAGCTCCATCGCAAGGAAGGCTACAACGCCGTCGATCGCCTCTGGGAGAGCCAGGGCGGCAACATCAACCCCGTCCACTGGCATGGCACTTCAACATCGGGATGCGCCGCGGCCAACGGCAACAACGGCAAGGGCGTCTCTGGCATGGGATGGAATCTCAGCCACCGAATGCTCCGCGTCTCCAACTCCGCCGGCGGGAGTGCATCGCTCTCGGACCTGCAGCACGCGGCCCGCACCTCGATCGAGGCCGGTGATCGGGTCGCCAATGTCAGCTACGGCGGTGTCGACAGCGCCTCGACGCTCACGACCGCAACCTACATCAAGTCGATCGGTGGACTGCTCGTGTGGTCGGCCGGCAACGACGGACGCAACCTGACCTTCGGACCGCGCGACGCCGACGACCTGATCGTCGTCGGGGCCACGACCAGTTCCGACACGCAGGCGAGCTTCTCCGCCGACGGCCAGTTCATGGATCTGGTCGCCCCTGGCGAGGGGGTCTTCTCCTGCGACGCGGACAACGACTCCGACTACGCGGCGGTCAGCGGCACGAGCTTCTCCGCACCCTTGACCGCAGGCGTCATCGCGATGATCTGGTCGTACAACCCGTCATTGACGCCCGACGAGGTCGAGGCCATTCTCAAGGCCGGCTGCGACGACCTGGGCGCGACGGGCGTCGACAACACGTTCGGCTACGGACGCATTGACCTGGCCAACTCGCTCGCGCTGGCCACCAAGCCGCTGGAATTCGTCTATCCGGGAGGGCTGCCTGACACCCTCGATCCCAACGGCGGGACAACGGTGCGCGTCGAGGTCCTCGCCGGCGACGCCAACCCCATCCCCGGCACCGGCATGCTGCACTACAACGACGGCGGCGGCTGGAACGCGATCGCGATGGACGTCGTGAGCGCCAACGTCTACGACGCGGTCTTCCCGTCGCTGCCCTGCCCGCAGGCCGTGCAGTTCTTGCCTCACCTCCGGCAGCGACCAGGGCACCCAGAGCGACCCAGCCGACGCTCCCCGCCTCCTCCTATGACGCCCTCTGTCGGAGGGGTAGCCACCATCGCCGATTTCAACTTCGAGACCGCTCTTGGGATGGACCGTCCAGAATGGATCGTCGCTCACCGACGGCCCGCTGGGGATCCAGACTCTCCCGCCGGCGGCGTCTCCACCGGCACGCACCGATCCGCTCCCCGATCAGGACCCTGCCTCCCCAGTGCTGGTTGACCGACAACGTCGCGGGCAACCTGACGCGGATGGCGGGCTTGACGCGCGTCCTGTCGCCGACCTTCGATCTCTGAAGCCACCGATCCGATCCTGAGCTACGCCCGCTGGTTCACCAGCGATGGCGGCGCGACCGACACCATGACCATCCAACTCTCCGACAACAACGGCTCGACGTGGACCACGATCGAGTCGGTGTCCAACGGAAGCGGCTGGGTCGTTCACACCGCGCGCATCGCCGACTTCGTCTCCCTGACGTCCCAGGTCCGCGTCCGATTCAACGCCACCGACAACCCCAACGACTCGGTCACCGAGGCCGCGATCGATCGCTTCCGCATCGAGGACTTTGTCTGCGATGCCGGCGGTTGCCCGGCGGACATCGATGGCGACGGCGACGCGGACGGCGACGACTTCTTCGGATACCTGGACCTGTTCGCCTCGGGCGATCCCGACGCCGATCTCGACGGCGACGGCGATCGCGATGCGGATGACTTCTTCATGTATCTCGATCTCTTCGCCCAGGGCTGCTGATCCCGGCGACACTCCGAGACACGATCTGGGCGGGCCCGGCGCGGGCCCGCCCTTTTCCGCGCTCGCTCCAGAGTTATCGGACTAGTCGGCCCCCGCCCACCCCCTGGCCCGACCCGATCGCTCCAAGATCGCGCTCAATTCTCTGTTCCTCCCTTGGATCGGGGGCTTCGGTGCGATAACTTGCTGGCGCCAGAACCTCGTTGGATTTTCTGGCGATCAACCCAGGAGGAATCGAATATGCGATCGATCGTGTGTGCGGTGAGCGTGGCTCTTTGCGCCGGACTCGCCCAGGGGCAGGAGTTCTACGCGACAAACAATCTGTCTCCCACCAACTTCGGCTTGGCTGGTGATGAACTGATCACCTACGACTTCGACACCGCCGTGTGGACTTCCAAGGGCGTAATCCAGACCTCCGCCGGCACCGCCTATGCCGGCCTGGGCGGGCTCGACTTCAACGGCGACGGCTCGGTGCTGTACGGAAGCTGCAGCTTCGGTGCCACGCCGGGCGTCCTGCTGTCGATCAACCCCGACACGGCGATCGCAACAGTGCTGGGCACCTCGGTCGTGCCGATGCACGACCTCGCCTGGAATCCCGCCGACGGCGACCTGTACGGCACCGATTCGACCGGCCGCCTGTGGCGCAACGTTGACCAGCCCGGCGCCGAAGTGCTCGTCGGCAGCTACAGCGTCGGCGGTTTCCTTGAGGTCGGACTCGGCTTCGACAGTGCGGGCAATGTATACGTGCACGATCTCGTGACCGATCGGATCTACAAGGGCCTCGCCGGATCGCTGACCACGCTCACGATTCTCTACACCCTTCCCTACAACAGCAATTTCAGCCAGGGCACGTACGTGGACTGGAGCCACGGCGACACCGGCTATCACGGCGCGCTCAACGGCTCGCTGCTCACTGCCGAGAATTATCGCTGGAGCACCACCGGCGGCGGCTACGGCCCGCTCGCCAGCGTCTTCGCCACATGGAGCAATGGCCTGCCGGAGGTGGAGGTGGGCGACCTCACACGCAAGCCCGAGGCCGGCGGCTGCCCCGATCCCAACGAGTGCGGCGACTGGGACGGCTCGGGCGGCCAGGCCGACGGCACCGACTTCTTCGCCTACCTCGACAGCTTCGCCAACGACGACCCCTGCGCTGACCTGGCGGCCCCGGCCGGCCTCGGCGGCGAGGACTTCTTCGCATTCCTGGACCGATTCGTCGTTCCCTGCCCGTAATCCCAGCGATCTGACGATCGCCTGATTCAGGCAACACGCGACGGGCGGGCCCCTTGGCCCGCCCGTCGCGCCGTTTGGCCCGGCACGCCTCTTTCCATCGCGAGCTCAGATCCGCGCGCCCGATTCCTACCATGCCTTCAATGGCCCCCCGCTCCGCCAACACACGGCCCTCGCCCGCGTACCCCGCCGCGGTCGATCGCGTCATCGAGGGCTTCTCCCGCCTTCCCGGCATCGGCCGCCGCTCCGCCGAGCGCCTCGCGTTCCACCTGCTCAAGGGCGACGAGCCCGCCGCGGTGGAACTCGCCAACGCCATCATCGCGCTCAAGCAATCGGTGCGGCACTGCTCGGTGTGCTACAACCTCGCCGATGAGGATCCGTGCCGCGTCTGCGCCGACGACCGGCGCGAACGCGACACGGTGCTCGTCGTCGAGCAGCCCCGCGACCTGATCGCCCTGGAACAGACCGGCCTCTACCGCGGTCTTTACCACGTGCTGCTGGGCCGCCTCAGCCCGCTCGACGGTGTCGGTCCCGAATCGCTCACGATCGATCGCCTGCTCGAACGCATCGATGCGCCGGCGCACGCCACGCGTGGCAACCCAGGCGCGGTCGCTGTGCGCGAGATCATCCTCGGCCTCAATCCCACCACCGAGGGCGACGGCACCGCCCTCTACTTGGCCGACGTGCTCAAGAATCGAGACATCCGCGTCAGCCGCCTGGCCCGGGGCCTGCCCACCGGCTGGCAGCTCGAGTTCGCCAACCTCGCCGTGCTGGCCGACGCCCTCACCGGCCGCAGGCCCATGGATTGACGCCCGCGCCGCCCCGCGGATACAACCACAAAGCGAGCCAATGAGATTCGAGACCTCCCAGTCCATGAAGCTCGGCCAGCACATGAAGCTGGCCCCACGGATGATCCAGTCCATGGAGATCCTCCAGATGCCCCTGGCCGAACTCCAGGAGCGCATCGAGAGAGAGCTCGAGTCCAACATCGCCCTGGAGATCACCGAGGTCCAGGCCCGCCCCGAAGACCGGCCCACCCGTGACCAACCCCAGGAGGACGGCGAGTTCCGCCGCCTGGCCGACTACCAGCAGGAGCATCCCGACGCCGCGGACAACATGTTCGACGGCTGGAGCGAGGGCCGCTCGCGCGCTTCCTCGCGCCTGGCGGGTGAGCCCGACGCCAAGATGGAGGCGATGGCCAATGCGCCCGCGCGCGCCGTGCCGCTCTCGGATCAGCTCCAGGCCCAGTGGTCACTGGTCGAAGTGGACGAGCGGCTGCGCCCCATCGGCCGGCTGATCATCGAGAAGCTCGATGAGGATGGATACCTGCGCACGCCCCTGGACCGCCTGATCGACGAGGCCCCGGCGCCCCTGCGACCGCTCGCGCTCGACGACGTCGAGGAATCGCTCTCGGCCATCCAACTCTTCCTCGACCCACCCGGCGTCGCCGCGCGCGATGCGCGCGAGTGCCTCATGCTCCAGCTCGATGCGCTCTCCGCGGCGGATGAGCCCGACGATGGCGCCCGCGCCGAGGCCATCCGCATTGCGCGGGTGCTGGTCGATGAGTACCTCGAAGACCTCACGCAGAACCGGCTGCCCCGCATCGCCGATCGCGCCGGCATCACCGTGGACGACATCAAGCGAGGCTTGGAGGTTCTCAGGCGGCTCAGCCTCGCCCCCGCGCGCCGGCTGGTCGCCACGCCGCCCACGCCCATCGTGCCCGACGCCATCGTCGAGTACGACGAGAACCACGACCGCTACTTCGCCTACCTCACCGACCCGCGCTGGCAGAACCTCCAGGTCAACCGCGAGTACGCCCTGATGGCCCGCGATCGCTCCCTCGAGAAGCGCGACCGCGAGTTCATCCGCACCAACATCACCAACGCCACGTGGCTCATCGACGCCGTCCAGCAGCGCAAGCGCACCCTCTTGCGCGTCGTCGAGAAGGTCATCGAGCACCAGCGCGACTACTTCGACTTCGGCCCCGAGGCCCTCCGGCCCCTGCCCATGACCCAGATCGCCGAGGAATTGGGCGTCCACGTCGCCACCGTCAGCCGCGCCGTCGCCGACAAGTACATCCAGACGCCCCGCGGCATCGTCCCGCTCCGCGGCTTCTTCTCCGGCGGCCTCCAGACCGAGTCCGGTGAGGACCTTTCCTACGAGGCCGTCCGCGCCGCCCTCAAGGAGGTCGTCGACGCCGAGGACAAGGCCAAGCCCCTCTCGGATGAGGCGCTGGCCGACCAGCTCAAGGCCCGCGGCATCGAGATCGCCCGGCGCACCATCGCCAAGTATCGGGATCAGCTCGGCATCCCCGCCGCGCGACTCCGCCGCCAATACTGACGCAATCGATCGCCCGAAATCCCAAACAGTGAGTCTCCGGAGGAGCCCCATGCGCAGCCTCGCGATCGCCACTCTCACGCTGCTCTGCGGAGTGGCGCACGCGCAGACGCACGTCGTGCTCGGCGTCAACATCGTGGACGTCGCGACCGGCAGCGTCAGCCCGGATCAGGCCGTCGCCATCGAGGACGGGAAGATCGCCTGGATCGGGCCCGCCGCCGGCTCACCCAAGGCCGACACGCTGACCACCGCCGACGGCCTCTATCTCATCCCCGGCCTGATCGACTCGCACGTCCACTACACCAGCCCCGCGACGTACAACCCGCTCATGATCGCCCACGGCGTCGTGATGGTGCGCGAGATGGGCAACACCTCCGAGATGGTCTTCCCGCTGCGCGATGCGCTCAACGCCGGCGATGCGATCGGACCCGAGATGATCGCCTGCGGCGAGATCATCGACGGCAGCCCCCCCGTCTGGCCATTCTCCGAGCCCTGCGACACCCCCGAGCAGGCGCGCGAGGCCGTCGATCGAGTCGCCGCCCGCGGCGCCGATCAGATCAAGCTCTACAGCATGCTCAAGCCCGATGCCTTCGCCGCGGCGTGCCGGCGCGCCCGCGAACTCGGCCTGAAGCCCGTCGGCCACGTTCCCACCGCCGTGCCGATCCAGGACACGCTGGACCTCGGCTACGCCTGCGTCGAGCACCTCACGGGCATCGACACCTACATCCTCCGCCTGGCCCGCCCGGAGCTGGACCACGACCCCGACTTCATCGAGGCCTCCGGCGGATGGCTGCTGATGGGCGAGATCGACCCGGCCCGGCTGCGCCCGCTCTTTGAGTCCATCGCCCGCGCAGGACAGGTCCACTGCCCGACGCTCGCCGTCATGGAGGGCATCGGGAGCATCGCAAGCGGCAAGGGACCCGAGCACCCCGCCACGAAGTTCATTCCCGCGAGCTTCCGCGCGTTCTGGGACTCGCCGGCCTACGCCGAATGGTCCGCGCACGCCGGCGGCAACGTCCCGCGCATGCAGCGCGTCGTCGGCATGATGCGCGACGCCGGCGTCACCCTCATCGCGGGCACCGACCTCGGCAACCCGTACGTCTTCGCGGGCGAGTCCCTCCATCGCGAGCTCGAACTGCTGCGCGATGCGGGCCTCTCCGACGCCGAGTGCCTCCGCGCGGCCACCATCAGTCCCGCCACGTTCCATGGCGTGGCCGATCGCCTCGGCTCGATCGAGGTCGGCAAGGACGCCTCGTTCGTGCTGCTGCGCGAGAACCCGCTCGAGGACATCTCCGCGACCCGCTCCATCGAGCACGTGTTCCTCCGCGGGCGCGACTTCGACACAGACGCCCTCGACGCCCTGCTCCGGCAGGCGCTCGACGCCGCGCAACAGGCCCCCGACCCGGCCGCTCAGGCCGACTCCGGCTCGCGCCTGGGAGACATCCGACTTCCGGGCCGGGTCGTCCACCGCGGGCAGTACTCCGCGACCTTCGGCGGCCAGCCCGCGGGCGTCGAAGAGTTCATCGTCACGCGTGATGGCGATGGGTGGCACATCGCGGCCCACAACCGCCCCCTCGGCGGCATGCAGCAGCCGTTCCTGCTCGAAGCCCACGCCAGCGACGACTTCGAGATCACCTCCATCACCTGGCGCCAGCTCTCAACGCCCGAACTCAGGGTCGTCAGCACGATTCGCAACGGCGTGATCTCCGTTGTTGCCACACGGGGCGACACGCCCGCCGGCGAGCAGCGCGTGGAGATCCCCGACGACGCGCTGCTGGCCACGCCCGCGCTCGTCGGCGACTTCCTCGCCATGCGGAATCTCGACCTCGAGCCCGGCGATTCGCGCAAGACCCGCAGCATCACCTTCGGGTTCCCCACCTGGCAGTGGACCACCACCGATGCGACGATCTCGCGCGAACCGAACCGGACGCTGCGCATCGGTGAGCGCGAGGTCGAGGTGATGGTCTACCGCACCCAACTCGCCACGCCCCTTGGCGCGTTCACCGTCACCACATCCATCCGCGACGACGGCCTCACCGTCCGATCGGTGGTGGACATGCCATTTGGACAGGTCGTCGCGGAGTTGGAGCCGTAGGCCACTCCGTCGAGCGGATCGGCCACGATTCCATCTGGTACCATCGCCCACCACCCGGAGGAGCCTCCATGTCCATCCTCGCCACTGTCCTCGCCGCGTGCCTGTGCGCAGAGCCCGCGCCCGCCGCGCCCGACACCACCATCCTCCACTGCGGCACGCTCCTGGACGTCCCCGGCCGGCCCCCGCGGCGCAACGTGAGCCTTGTCATCCGCCACGGCGTCATCGATCAGGTCACCGACGGCTTTGTCCGTCCTCGCGAGAACAGCGGCGACACGGCCATCATCGACCTCTCCGACCGGTTCGTCATGCCGGGGTTCATCGACTGCCACGTGCACCTGACCGGCGAGTACCGCGAGAACCGCGCCCTGATCAACGTCGTCGAGACCGACGCCGACGCCGCGGTGCACGCCACCGTCTTCGCCCGCCGCACGCTTGAGGCCGGCTTCACCACGGTGCGCGATGTGGGCGCCGACGGCGACGCCATCTTCGCCGTGCGCGACGCCATCCGCGAGGGACTGCTTCCCGGCCCGCGCATCCTCGCGGCGGGAGAGGCCATCAGCGCAACCGGCGGCCACGGCGACGGCACCAACGGCTACCGCGACGACCTGTTCGACCTGCCCGGCGTCGAGCACGGCATCGCCGACGGCATGGACGCGTGCCGCCAGGCCGTCCGCTACCAGGTCAAGCGCGGCGCCGATGTCATCAAGACCACCGCCACCGGCGGCGTGCTCTCCAACACTGCGGCGGGCGTCGAAGTTCAGTTGTTCGAGGACGAACTGACGGCCATTGTCGAGACGGCCCACATGCTGAATCGGAAGGTCGCCGCCCACGCCCACGGCGCGACGGGCATCAAGGCCGCCCTGCGCGCCGGCGTCGATTCGATCGAGCACGGCACCTTCCTCGACGACGAGTGCATCGCCCTGTTCCGCCAGACCGGCGCGTATCTTGTCCCCACGATCCACGCCGGCAAGTTCGTCGAGCACAAGGCCGAGATCGACGGCTTCTTCCCGCCCCCGGTCCGCGAGAAGGCCCGGCTGGTCGGCCCGCAGATCCAGGATGCGCTGCGCCGCGCCCACGACGGCGGCGTGCTGATCGCCTTCGGCACCGACTGTGGCGTGGGCGCCCACGGCACCAACGCTCAGGAGTTCACGTACATGCACGAGGCCGGGATCAGCGAGATGGACTGCCTGGTCGCCGCGACCGTGAGCGCCGCCGATCTCTGCGGCCTGTCTGCCGAGGTCGGCACGATCGAGCCGGGCAAGCGTGCCGACATCATCGCCCTGGGCTCGAGCCCGCTGGACGACATCGGGGCCACCCGGGACGTCCGCTTCGTCATGTCCCGGGGCGTCGTGCACAAGTCCGAGTGAGACCCGGCCGAAGAGAACGTGGGCGGGGAGCCGCGCCGCCCGGCGGCGGCGCGCAGGCCAGGGCCGCCCACAAGGAGATTCGGACATGGGGCTCTTCGGCAACAATGATGGAAGCCTCGCCGCGAGGGTGTCGCGCCTCGAGCGCCAACTGGCGGAGATCATGGGCCACCTGGGCATCGAGCCCGACGACGACGGCCTGGATCAGGTGCGCGATCTGATGAACGCCGGCAAGAAGATCGAGGCCATCAAGGAATACCGGCAGCGAACCGGCGCCGGCCTCGCCGAGGCCAAGCAGGCCGTCGAACAGGGCGTGTAGCGAGTCCGCGCACCGCCACGAGAGGGCGACGACAGACGGATCGAGCCCCGGGCGAAGCGCGCATCCTCGCCCAGATCCGATACGCTCCCGTCCAATGGCCTGCTCCGCGTCCTTCGCGTCTCCGCGGTGAGCCCGCATGGCTGAGCGAGCCGACATCGCGATCGTGGGCGCCGGCGCGGCAGGGCTGTTCGCCGGCATCTGGGCCGCGCGGCGGGCGCGGGAACTCGGGCACGATCGGCGGATCCTCGTGCTCGACGGCGCCGCGAAGATCGGGGCCAAGATCCTCGTTGCCGGGGGCGGGCGCTGCAACGTCACGCACCACGCCGTCACCGAGCGGGACTTCAACGCCGCGTCGACGGGCGCGGTGCGGAGCGTGCTGGCCCGCTTCGGTGTGGCCGACACCGTCGCGTTCTTCCGCGAGATGGGCCTGGAACTCAAGCGCGAAGAGACGGGCAAACTGTTCCCCGTGACCGACCGCGCCCGCGACGTGCTCGATGCCCTGCTGCGGGCGCTGCGCGAGTCGGGCGCGGAACTCCGCCATCCCGCGCGGGCGGAGTCGATCGAGCGCGAGGCAGACGGCTTTGTCATTCGTGGTGCGTGGGGCGAGATCCGGGCCGGGCGGCTGATTCTGGCGACCGGCGGGCGGAGCCTGCCCAAGACGGGCTCGGACGGCGCGGGGTACGAGTTCGCCCGGGCGTTGGGCCACGGCGTGACGCGGACGTTTCCGGCGCTGGTGCCGCTGACGCTCGCCGATGGGCACTTCCTGCGGGACCTCTCGGGCGTGTCGTTTCCGGCGACGCTCGAGGTCCGCAGCGCCAGCGGCAAGCGGCAGGCCTCCACCCGGGGCGACGCGCTGTGCACGCACTTTGGGCTGTCGGGCCCGGCGGTGCTGGACATCAGCCGGCACCTCATCGCCGCGCGGCACGCCGACGCCGGCGCGCGGCTGGTGGTCTCGTTCGTGGATGCGGATCGGGGAGCGCTCGAGGGCGAACTGGTGGCGCTGGGGCCGAAGCGAGTCGCGTCCTGGCTGCGCGGGATGTTGCCCGAGCGGCTGGGCGGGGCGATCCTCGCGCACGCCGGGGTGGCGCCCGAGACCTCCGGCGCGACGCTGACGCGCGATGCGCGCCGGGCGCTGCTCGCCGCGGTGTGCGAACTCGACGTGCCGGTCACCGGGGATCGCGGGTACACGTACGCGGAGGTGACGGCCGGGGGCGTACCGCTGAGCGAGCTGACGCTGCGGACGATGGAGTCGAGGGTGTGTCCGGGGCTGCGCCTATGCGGCGAGATTCTGGATGTGGATGGGCGGATTGGCGGGTTCAACTTCCAGTGGGCGTGGGCGAGCGGGTTCAGCGCGGGGCGGGCGGCGGCGGAATGAGTCGGCGCGGAGTCGTGCGCGTCTGGCGCGGGTCAGGCCTTGCGGCGCCTGGGCGCGGGCTTCTTGCGTCCGAGGCTCCAGGTGGCGACGAGGGCAATGAACCCGAGGCCGATGAGCACGAGGCCCGCGGGCATCTCGCCCCACTTTTCGACGATGCCGCGGATGAGCAGGAGGATGGTCTTTCCCCGGCTCTGCGAGGGCTTGGCGCCGGCGAGGTCGGCGCGGCTCACCATTCCGGCGGCGATGGCGACGCCAAGGGCGATGAAGATGAGCCACGCGAGGCTGAGCAGGGCCCGCTTCCAGTTGGCCATAGTGGCAGCGTACCGCGCCGGAGGCGCACGCCACAGCGGATTCCGGTGGAGGTCTGGGAAGGTGGTCCGAGTAGGATGGCCTCGGGAGGCCCTCATGAGACTCATCGCGATGTTGCTCCTTGCGTTGCTGGCGCCGATGGCGGGGGGCCAGCCGAAGCGCCCGAACATCGTGGTGTTCCTCGTGGACGACATGGGGTGGCAGGACACATCGGTTCCGTTCTTCTCAGAGGTGACGGATCCGAACCGGCGGTATCGAACGCCGTCGATGGAGCGTCTGGCGCGGGAGGGGATGCGGCTGACCAGCGCGTACGCGTGCTCGGTGTGCTCGCCGACGCGGATCAGCCTGATGACCGGGCAGAACGCCGCGAGGCATCGGGTGACGAACTGGACGCTGCAGCGCGACACGAGCACGGACGCGAGGCACCCGCGGCTGGAGTTTCCGCGGTGGAACGTCAACGGCCTGAGCCCGGACCCGCGGGCGCAGGGGGTGGTGGAGCGCGCGGTTCGGGCGCGGGCGCTGCCGGACTTTCTGCGGAGCGCGGGGTACCGGACGATCCACGTCGGCAAGGCGCACTTCGGGGCGATCGGCACTCCGGGGGCGGATCCGCGTTCGCTGGGGTTCGATGTGAACATCGCGGGGCACGCGGCGGGCGCGCCGGCGAGCTATCGGGGCGAGCACAACTTCTCGCAGGCGGGGCGGACGGGGCAGGGCGGGCCGTCGGCGTGGGATGTTCCGGGGCTGGAGGCGTATCACGGCAGGGAGATCTCGCTGACAGAGGCTCTGACGATCGAGGCGCTGCGGGAGGTGCGGAGCGCGATCGCCGAGGGGGGGCCGTTCTTCCTGTACCTGGCGCACTACGCGGTGCACGCGCCGATCATGGCCGATCCTCTGTATGTCGAGGGCTATGGGAGTCTGCACCCGACCGAGGCGGCGTACGCGTCGATGATCGAGGCGATGGACGCGTCGCTTGGGGCGGTGCTGGATGAGCTGGATCGGCAGAAGGTGGCGCGGAACACGCTGGTGATCTTCCTGTCGGACAACGGCGGGCTCTCGGCGACAGCGCGCGGGGGCCCGCGCGACACGCACAACCTGCCGCTGAGCGCGGGCAAGGGGAGCGCGCGGGAAGGAGGCGTGCGGGTGCCGATGCTGGTGCGCTGGCCGGGAGTGGTGGCGGCCGGGAGCGCGAGCGATGCGCCGGTGATCATCGAGGACGTGTTCGCGACGTTGGTGGAGGTTGGCACGGGCTTGGATCCGGGGTCGGATGGCGTGAGCCTGGTTGGTCTGCTCGGTGGCGGGGCCGGGCCGGACCACCCGCTGGTGTGGCACATGCCCAACTACTGGGGCGTGGAGGGGCCGGGGTACGGGCCGTCGTCGTCGATCCGGTCCGGGCGATGGAAGCTGACGTACATGCACGATCCGGCGAGCGCCGAGCGGGCGACGCTGTTCGATCTGGAGGCGGACATCGGCGAGTCGCGCGATCTGGTGCGCGAGCGGCCGGAGGTGGCGCGGGCGTTGGCGGCAGAGCTCGAGGCGCTGCTCGAGGCGCGTGGGGCGCAGTGGCCTCGGGTTCGGGAGACGGGTGAGCGTATTGAGGGCCCGGTTTCGGCGCTGGAGGTGTGGTTGGGAGGGTGAGCGGCGAGCGTGGAGGTCTAGAGCGGCAGATCGGAGTAGAAAGGGGCGGTTCAGTCTTCTTCCTGAGGTGGGTACAGAATCCAGTCGCCGTCGGGGGGGACGCCCTCGCTCAACGGATTGAGCCAGCGTGCGAGACTCGGGTAGGCGCCAACGCGGCCTGTCTCGCCGCCGTCGTCGTCGCGATCCGGCCCGCGAGAGTAGAGGAGGGGAGCGCCACCGGTGAGCTCGTAGAGGATCGACTGGCCGGTGAAGATGTCGATGGGGACAGAGTCGAGAGAGTGGGGCACGAGAGCGTCGAGCGAAGCGGGGTAGGCGCCGTGCTCGCGCCGGAACAGCTCGAGCGCAATGGCGACACCGGAAAATCCGGCACGGCACTTGAGCATGTTCATGGAAACCCACGCGCGATCGAACTCTGGCAGAAGGACGTGCACAGGGAGCATCTCCCAGTGACTGCCAGCTCTTCGAATCCGCCTGCACTCTGTGCTGAGCTCCCAGTCCTGGGGATTCCAGGGACTTCCATCGATCTGGCGCATGCCCAGGGCGAACAGCTTGTCGTACTCAGTCGCCTGGGCCTTGCGTCCGGCGGATCCCGCGAGGACGAATCGCGTGATCGGCGCATCGAACCTCCCATCGGAGTCGGTGGTGGGATACATGGTGAGCCACGCATCCGCATCGAGCGCGCCATCCCCCTCGTCGTTGAGTGTGAAGGCGCGCTGGAGGGCGTCGAGGAACCACAGGCGGTGTGCCTCGCAGGCACGCGCCAGGGCCTTGTCGGCATCGTCACACAACAGCCGCGCGGAGAGAGCGGCGAGTTCCTCCGGAGTGAAGCGGTGAGAGTCGGTTGCGAGCGACTCCATGACGGTGGAGGTGGCCAGATCCCGGATAGCGAAGCCAACGAGGGTTGAGATGAGGATTCGATCCTGTTCCACGTGGCGCCCCAGGTTCGCGAGCGCTCCGATATCACTGACAAAGCGGTCGGCCTCGCCCCGTTGCAACGCGACACGCGAGTCCATGACGAGTGTCCGGGCCAGGCCACGGCAGTGCCCGAGGTGCGGGAGCAGGATGTCCGTCATCGCGGGGTTGTCCGAGGGCGGGACGGGGGTGAAGGGCTCACCGAAGAGCTCGGCGCGAGCCGCGGCGACAACCGGATCGAGTTGATCGGTGATGACATACCCCATGCGGGGCATGGACGCGGCGACATGGATGAGCGCAATCGCAGCGAGGTTGTCGTCGATGTACGAGACCGCCTCGTCCCAGCCGGGCTGGCCGGGGCGGGGAGGCCACTGCGCGCCGGAGTCCGGATCGTCGAAGATCGCTGGAGTGCGGCCGAGCATGACGGCAGCCCGGCGGTAGATCAGCCAGGCGCGCTGGTCCTCGGGAACGGCGAGGGCATCGGCGTTGAGTTCGGCGAGGTAGTTGTGGGTGATCTGGATCTGCCCGATGGGGGGCGGGTCCGCGGGCTCGGGCTGGGCCACAGCGGGACACGCGAGCAGCAGGGCGAGGACCATGGAGAGTCCCCGGGTTGGCTGGGGCCGACGCCTGATTTTTCGGAATGGCGGGAGGCGGGTTGCGGGGAGGTCGGGCATCGGCGCACCGGTTGGTTGGATGAAGGCAGGAGTGCGAGAAGACCGAGGCGCACGGCCAGCGGTGTGTCACGGTGACACAGCGATGAAGATAATCGGGGGCACCTGGGATTCAAGCGGTGGCGGGCGAAGGGAGCGGGTTTGGGCGCACAAACGAGGGAGTTGCACGAGAAGAGGCTGCGGAGGTCCGCGCGCACGCGGGCGTGCCGCCTGACTTGCGGCGTGCCGACCGACTCGGAACATGCGCGTGCGTCGTGTCTGATGGGGCCTAGATGCCCAGGGCCTTGGCCATGGCCTTGCCCATCTCCGCCGGGCTGAGCGAAACCTGCACGCCGGCGGCCTGGAGGGCGTCGATCTTGGACTGGGCCGTGCCGCGGGGTTTGCCGTCGGCGCCGCCGGCCTCGATGATGGCGCCGGCGTGTCCCATGCGCTTGCCGGGGGGGGCGGTGCGTCCGGCGATGAACGCGGCGACGGGCTTCTTGACATGGGACCTGATGTAGTCCGCCGCGGCTTCCTCGTCGGAGCCGCCGATCTCACCGATCATGAGGATGCCGTCGGTGTCGGGGTCGTCCTGGAAGAGTCGGAGGCAGTCGATGTGGTTGAGGCCCCGGACGGGGTCGCCGCCGATGCCGATGCAGGTTGACTGGGCGATGCCGAGGTTGGAGCACTGCCAAACGGCCTCGTAGGTGAGTGTGCCGGAGCGGGAGACGATGCCGACGGCCTTGCGCGTGGTGCAGGCCTTCTCGGAGCGGTGGAGGTGGATGTAGCCGGGCATGATGCCGATCTTGCAGCCGCCTGCGCCGGGGCCGCGGGTGTACGGATCGTCGCTGGACTCGCCCGAGCCGGTGCGCGGGCCGGGCGAGATGACGCCGGGGCAGTTGGGGCCGATCAGGGCGGGGCCGGAAGGGCCCATCTCATCGAGCACGGCGCGGACGCGGATCATGTCCTGGACGGGGACGCCCTCGGTGATGGCGCAGATGACCTTGATGCCTGCGGCGGCGGCCTCGAGGATCGCGTCGGCGCAGAACGCGGGGGGCACGAAGATCATGGTGGCGGCGGCGGCGGTGTCTTTGACGGCGCGTTCGACAGTGTCGAAGATGGGGACGGTGGCCTTGGCGTCGATGTCGAACTTCTGGCCGCCCTTGCCGGGCGTGACGCCGCCGACGAGTCGGGTGCCGTAGAGGAAGCAGCCGCGGGTGTGCGTGGCGCCGGCCGAGCCGGTGATGCCCTGGCAGATCACGCGGGTGGAGGCGTCAACGAGCACGGGCATGGTGATCTCCTCGCGGTCGCGACGGTATGGGCCGATGGCGGCGGCATCAAGGAATGAGGGGGATGGGGGCGGGGTTGTCGGGCCATTGCGGCAGCGGGGACTCGCCAAGCGTGGGGTCGGGCGCGGGGCGCCAGGCGGAGTTGAAGCGCGGGGCGAGTCGGTCGCTCAGGGGGAGCAGGCCGAGGCGAGAGAGGGCCTTGAGCATGGCGCGCTTGGGGAGCGCATCGAGGTGGGCGAGGTCGGCGACTTCGGGCAGCGGCTGGCCGGGGGTCCAGCGGTGGACATCGGGGTCGCGGGCGCGGCGGACTTCGGATCGCCAGTCCCTGCGCCAGTGCCACCCGCCGATGGGCATGTTGGGGGCCATGATGGCGCGGAGGCGGGCGCGTCGCTCGGCCTGTTCGGGGGTGCGCCAGCGATAGTGGCGGAGCTTGATGCGGGCGTGGGCGACGGCGCCCGCGCGGACGGGGCGCTCGCGCGTGGTGGGCCAGCGCATGGAGGGGCGGTATCGGAAGAAGCGGATCTCTGGGAAGCGGTTGATGATGTAGTGGAGGCGGCGCTGGTCGATGGGGACGGCGGGGTCTTCGAGGCCCAGGCGGGCGGCGCGCAGGTCTCTTCGCAGCAGGATGAAGTCGTAGAGCTGGGCGCAGACGACGTGCTCGTGTCGGGCGATGCGCTCGCGGAGGAAGGCGCGCGGGTCGTCGTGGTAGATCTCGTCGGCGTCGGCGCGGCAGACCCAGTCGCCGGGGGCGAAGGCGGGGCGGGCGCGATCGAAGACCCAGGCGCGGACGCCGTTGTGGAAGAGCATGGGCGTGCGGGCGATGGGGATGATGCGTGCGTCGCGAGCGGCGGTGGAGCGGATGAGGTCCCATGTGGCGTCGGTGCTGCCGGTGTCGAGGGCGTGGACGGTATCGGCCCAGGAGAGCAGGTGGTGGAGGCAGGGCCCAATGATGTCCTGCTCGTCTCTGCACACGAGCAGCGCGTGGATACGCATGCGAGCGAAGCGTATCGGTGGGTTGGGGCGGTCGCTAGGATTGGGCCGGATTCCAGGGGTGGAACCGGTGGGAGCATGGCATGCGCGCGATCGTGACGGGCCAGGTGGGGATGGACAAGAAGCCGTACGTGGAGTCGGTGCGGGACCTGGCGGGCGAGCAGGGCGAGTCGATCGCGCTGTACCACGTCGGGGACATCATGTACGGCGAGGCGCCCGACGTGCGTCCGGGCAAGATCCTGGACCTGCCGCTGTCGAGGCTGAACTCGCTGCGGCGTGCGGCGTTTAAGGACATCATCGCCGAGTCGCGCGATGAGGCGAACGTGATCGTGAACACGCACGCGACGTTCCGCTGGCGGCACGGGCTGTTCAGCGCGTTCGACTTCGACCAGGTGAGCAAGCTGCGCCCGGACCTGTTCGTGTGCCTAGTGGACAACATCGAGGTGGTGCACGCGAGGCTGCACGCCGAGCATGAGATCGACGCGACGCTCAAGGACTGCATGGTGTGGCGCGAGGAGGAGATCCTGGCGACGGAACTGATGAGCAAGGCGATCCCGGGGAGCCAGTTCGCCATCGTCAGCCGCGGCCGGCACCAGGAGACGGCGCGGACGCTGTTCCGGCTGGTGTGCCGGCCGGACCTCAAGAAGGTGTACCCGAGCTTTCCGATGAGCCACGTGGTGGACATGCCCGAGGTGCTGGCGGAGATCGATTCGTTCCGGGCGGCGCTGGCCGAGCACTTCGTGACCTTCGATCCCGGCGACGTGGACGAGAAGCTGCTGCTGGAGCGCGCCATCGCCGCGGCGCGGGAGGGGCACGACGCGTTCGAGCACGCGGTGCACAGCTTCGGCGGCGGTCGGGGGAGCGCGCCGATGCGGGTGCGGACGCGCGAGGTGATGGACATCGCAGGCGACATCGACGGGCAGATCTATATGCGCGACTTCAAGCTCATCGACCAGTCGGACATGATCGTCAGCTACATCCCCGAACTGCCGGGGGGAATCCCGGGGCTGTCCAGCGGCGTGGAACGCGAGCTGCACCACGCCTTCGAGCACACCAAGGAGGTGTACGTGGTGTGGAAGCCGCGCAAGAGCCCCAGCCCGTTCATCACCGAAACGGCGACGAAGATCTTCGCGAGCGTGGATGAGGCCCTGCGCCACTTTGAGGACGCGGGGATGTTCGGAGAGCGGAACCTCTTCGGGCAGTAGCGCACCGACAATCAGCGGCGGGCGCGGGAGGTGGCCATGGCGACGGTTCCCAGCGTGTCGAGCGTGTTGCGGACGCGGTACTTCGTGCGCCTTGCGATCCGGTGTGTTGCGGCGGTCCTGCTGATCCTCGCTGTTGGCCACGCGATCGGGCCAATCGTGGGCCTTGTCACGTGGGTGCTCGACAGCTCATCACCCAAGGCTGGCGGCGGCGGGATGGGCTGGTGGGGCGGCTCTGAATTGCTGGAGCTGGATGTGCCGTGGTCGATCCGCGTGGCGTCGGTCATGGATGTGTCGTTCGTGGCCGCGGTCGGAGTGCTGTTTGGCAAGACGATCGTGCACCTGCTCGCGGCGGGCTTTGTGATGCTGCTGTCGGGCCGGATCGTGGGGTTCGTTGCGCCGATGGCTCGGCCGGGGTGCCCCGTGTGCGGATACGTCATCGGCGATGAGACGTTGGCCACGTGCCCCGAGTGCGGACAGAGGCTGAAGGACGAGGCGCAGCCAGAGGGGGCGAGACCGTCTTGATCTGCAGGGGGGTCGGACCGTTACCGATCCAATTCCGCCGCGACGATGTTCAACGACCCCAGGATCGCCACGATGTCGGCGAGCATGTGCCCCTCGGTGAGCATCGCCATCACCTGATAGTTGATGAAGCTCGGCGGGCGGGTCTTGGCGCGCCAGGCGCGGGGCGAGCCGTCGCTGACGATGTAGTACCCAAGCTCGCCGTTGGCGGTCTCCTGCGCGGCATAGCACTCGGCCACCGGCGGCTCCCAGCCGCGATTGCTCATGATGATCTCGAAGTGCTGGATGAGCCCCTCGATCGAGCCGTACACGTCGCCCTTGCCGGGCTTGACGACCTTGCCGTCGGCGAACGTGTCCACCGGGCCGCCGGGGATGCTGTCGATGAGCTGATCGATGATCTTGATCGACTGCCTGATTTCCTCGACTCGGACGAGGAAGCGGCAATAGACGTCGCCGTCCTCCGCGATGGGAACGCTGAACTTGACGGCCTCGGCCCCCTGCCCGTCCCAGTTGTCGGCGTAGCACAGGTAGGGCGCATCCTTGCGGAGGTCGCGCTTCACGCCGCTGGCGCGGGCGAGCGGGCCGGTGACGCTCCAGGCGATGGCCTGGTCCCGGGTCATCGCGCCGATGCCGCGGGTGCGGTCGATGAAGATGCGGTTGCGCTCGACCAGGCCGGTGAGGTCCTTGACGGCGCCGGGGAGGTCCCGGTGGATGAAGTCCTTGACCATGCGCTTGAAGACCTCCTCGTCGGGCAGGTCCTTCATGAGGCCGCCGACGCGGGTCCAGTCCGGGTGGAAGCGCTGGCCCGAGACGTAGTCGCACAGGTCGTAGATCTTTTCGCGGGGGTTGAAGCCGTAGAGGAAGCCGGTAAAGGCCCCCAAGTCGAGCGCGGCGGCGCCGACGTTGAGCAGGTGGTCCTGGATGCGCCCGAGTTCGGCCATGATCGTCCGCAGAACCTTGCACCGGGGCGTGATGTCGATGCCGAAGAGCGTCTCGACCGCGTGGTGCCACGCGATGTCGTTGCTGATCGGGCTGAGGTAGTTCATGCGACTGACGATGGTGACGTACTGGTTGTAGTCGAGGTGCTCGCCGAGCTTCTCGAAGCCGGAGTGGAGATAGCCGATGTGGGGCGTGCAGCGGGCGATCCGCTCGCCGTCGAGTTCGAGCACCAGGCGCAGGGTCGTGTGGGTGGCGGGGTGTTGGGGGCCGAAGTTGAGGACCCAACGGTCACCGGTGTCGATGTGCTGGTGAATGTAGCCGGTGTTGTCGGCGTCGACGTCGTAGGCCTCGGCGGGCTTGAGCGTGAAGGGCACGGGCTTGCTCTCCTAACGTGGTCGGGATTCTAGGGGGTGCAGGGGCGCCCCCGATGGGGTTCGACCCGCGTCCCGACTCGGAGGGGATCGTGAGAATCTGCCTCGTCAGCGCGGAACTCTCCCCCTTCGCCGGAGGCGGCGCAGGGACCTACGCGCGCGAGATGGCGGCGGCGCTGGGCGGGGCGGGGCACGACGTGCACGTGCTGACCTATCGCAGGCCCGGGCTCGAGACCAGCGGCCGGCGCGACGACGTGCCGGGCGCGATGATCCACGTGTTCGATACGGAGTCGGGCGCCGCGGCCATGAAGGCCTACCCGGCGCGGGCGATGCGCCACGCCATGGCCGTGTATGGGTCGCTCTCGGCGCTGCATGAGGCGCACCGCTTCGACGTGATCGAGTTCCCGGATTTTGGGGCGGAGGGCTATTTCTGCTTTCAAGCTCGCCGGACGATGGGGGCGTTCGAGGGATGCGTGCTCGCGGTGCGGGTGCACACGCCGATCACGGTCTGCCGCGAGCTGAACCGAGAGACGTGGATGACGCGCGTCGATGCGACGGTTGAGCACATGGAGCGGGTGTGCCTGGTCGAGGCGGATGCGTTGATCTCGCCGTCGCGAGCGATGCTCGATCTGCTGGGGCGGGTGATGCCCGGGACGCGAAGGGAGGATCGGCCCGAGATCGTGGTTGCCAACCCGCTGTCGCTGGCTGTCGCACGGGGCGGGCGAGCGATCGGCGAGGAACCGCTGTCAATCCTGTACTTCGGGCGGCTGGAGTGGCGCAAGGGGCCGGATGTGCTCGTGCGAGCGCTGCGGCGGCTCGCGGCGGAGGGGCGCGAGTTTCGTGCGATGCTGGTGGGCGGAGACACGCCAACGGCTCCCGGTGGTGGATCGATGCGCGAACACCTGGAGGGGATGATCGGGCCACGGTTGGGCGCGAGGGTCGAGCTGCGGGAGGCCGCGCCGGCCGGAGAGATCGGCGGCCTGATCGACTCGAGTGGACTGTGCGTGCTGCCGTCGCGGTGGGAGAACTTCGGGTACGTCATCGCCGAGTCGCTGGCGAGGGGCGCGTGCGTCGTGTCCACCCGGGCCGGGGGGACAGCCGAGCTGATCGAGGATGGTGTGCATGGGCTGCTGGCGCCGGCAGAGGACGATGCCGCGCTGGCCGAGGCGATTGCGCGGGCGATGGATGACCCTGAGCTGCGCGAGCGGCTGGGCGCGGCGGGCGGGGAGCGGGTGGAGTCCTTGATGGCTCCCGCGGCCGTGGCGGCGCAGAGCGTCAGGGCGTGGGAGTCGGCCAGAGATCGGCCGTCGGTGCGGGTAGCGCCTTCGCTGTCGATCTCCGTGGTGATCCCGCATCGGGATCTGGAGTCGTTTCTTCCCGCGGCGATCGATTCGATCCGTGCGCAGACGCGAGCCGCGACGGAGATCATCGTGGTGGACGACGCCTCGACCGGCGCTGGGGCGCGGGCGTTGCTGGATGGGCTTGAGCGGGACGCCGCGGTAACGGTTGTTCGGCGACGGGCGTGCGGGGGGCCGGGCGCGGCGCGGAACACGGGGTTGCGGCGAGCCCTGGGCACGCACGTGCTGCTGCTGGACGCCGACGACGTGGCGGGGGCGCGGCTGATCGAGCGGTTGGCGGGCGCGTTCGAGCGGCGCCCGGGAGCGGCGATCGCGGCGCCGTTGGTCGCGGCGTTTCGCGAAGATCCGGCGCGCCCGGAGTGGGGCTGGGTGCCGCTGGGGTTCGTGCGAGACATGCTGGCGGTGTGGAACGTCGCGGCGCCGGGATCGGGCGTGCTGGTCGATCGGGATCGAGCGATCGGCGTGGGCGGGTTTGACGTGCGCGCGAGCGGCTACGAGGACTGGGATTTCTTCGCCGCGTTGGCCGAGCGCGGGGAGAGATCGGAGATCGTGCCTGAGTTCCTGCTGTATCGACGGGTGCGCGAGGACTCGCGGTTTCACGGTCGGGACAAGCCGATGCACGCGCGCTTGCAGGCGGAGATCCTGGCGCGTCATCCGGGGCTGGTGGAGCGGGCGGACGTCGCGCTGCGGCTTATGCTCGCGTCGAAGCGCGAGGGGCCTCGGCGCGCGGGCGCGGGCCCGGAGCGTGGCCGTTCTGGGCCGAAGACGGCGCGGGGGCGCTCGCGACGGCGGGGGCGTGGCCGTTGAGCGTGGAGAGCTGCGGCTTGAGCTCGACCGTGGGAGCGGGGCGAGGGCGCGGCCCGATGACCTTGTAGACGCGCGAGGCCTTGGCCCGAGTGATCAGACGGAAGGCCCGGCTGGCCTTGATGCGGGCCAGCCGCTGCTCTGGCGTGCCGCGATCGATGGCGTCGCGCCAGCCGGGGCCGTACCGCAGGCGCGCGAGCAGGCCGTATGCGTGGGTCCGCTTCATGCGCATCACGATGCGCCACGCGCGGGACGATTCGATAAGGGCCAGCTCTCGCTGGGCGTTTCCGCCGGCGGTCGCTGCTCGCCGGGCCTTGCCCCGTCGGGGCCGGGCTCTGGGAGCCGGCGCAACGGGGCGCGACGGGGCCCTCTCGGACGGCTGAGAGTCGCGCGCGGTGCGCTCGCGCAGAGCCTTGACTTCGGTCCACAGGCGATCGGCCGAGCGGGTCAGGCGAAGGGTCTCGACCGCGCGATCGGCCATCTCGTGGGCCAGACCGACCGGCACCGTCGGGCGGGGCGTCGTCCGGCGCAGTTCGATTGCGCGTGACAGCAGCGCGTCCATCCGGGCGCCCATGGCGTCGATCGTGAAGTGCTCGATGATCCGTTGTCGGGCGCGGCGGCCCATCTCGCGTCGCCGGTCGGCATCGACGAGCAGGCCCAGCAGCGCTTCGGCGAACGGGCCGGGCTCGTCCTCGATCTCGTGGCCGGGGCGGCCCTTGGGAAGGAGCACGCCGGTATCGGGGGTGACAAGCTCCTTCTGCCCGCCGACATCGGCGCCCACGATGACCACTCCGCTCGCCATCGCCTCGTAGAAGACCAGCGCGATCCCCTCCCATCTGGATGGGAGAAAGAACAGGTCCGAGGCGCTCATGAGCTCGCGCATGTCGTCAGAGGAGACCTCGCCCAGCATGCGGACTCGGGCGGTCAGCTTGAACTCGCGGAGTTCCTGCTCGAGAGAGGCCCGGTCCTCGCCGTCACCCGCGACCAGCGTGACGAACTCCACGCCCGCGGCTCTGGCGCGGCGATCGAGCTCTCGCATCGCGCGAGTAAAGACCTTGGGCTGCTTCTGGCGGCAGATTCGTCCGGCGTAGAGGATGACGGGTGTGTCCGCGGAGATGCCCAGGCGTGTGCGCACCGTGGCGCGAAGGGCGCCATCGGGCTGCCATTGGACGGGATCGACGTTGATCGTGGCGACCTGCGTGCGATCGGGATCGCCGCCTCGGGAGACCATCCAGTCTCTCAGGTGGCGCGAGGCGGCGATGTTAAGTTCGAGCTGATCGGAGAGCCCGGCACCCGAACGCGGATGCCCGCCACTGCGCCAGTATTCCTCTTCCATGTGGTTGTAGTCGATGTACGCGGGCTCGGGGCAGACGGCTCGGAGGTATGGCAAGAGGAGGTATCCGGCCTCGGAGTTGGAGACCATCACGACGTCGGGGCGGCGCGATTCGATGAGCCCCCGGAGCATGACGGGCTGATCGATGGGACGTACGAGATGGTCGAGAACGAAGACGTCCGGCGTCAGGCGCGCGAACTCGGCCATCCAGCCGTTGGGTCCGGCGGATGTCGTGGCGATCGTGACTTCCCAGCCGCGGCGCGTGAGCTGCTCAATGAGGTCTCGGTTGAACTTGTCCGCACCACCCATGCGCATCCACGGGAGGACCATCAGCAGTCGCCGCGCGGATTTCCGGAGCGGATTGGCAATGGGCGATTCGCGGCGGATGGGAGAGCAGGGCATGGCCCACGGCGGTGTGGGGCGTGGGAACCCGCCCGGGCTAGAGAGTTGGGGGTAGCGGTCGCGAACGGCGCGAGCGAAGCCCGATTGGCGATCCCCTCCGTCCCAGTCGTTCCAGGCCTCGGAGTGGTCATCGCGCCGGCGATACCAATCGAGGAATTCCGGAATGGTCCCGCCCCAGTGTCCCGCGCGGGCGCAGCGGAGCCAGAAATCCCAGTCCTCCATGCCGCCGGTGATCGATTCGTCGTAGCCCCCGGCGTCAAAGAAGGCCGAACGCCGGATCATGGCCGTGATGGTGGCCAGATTCTCCTTGAGGAACCGCGCACCATCGTGGAATCCGCGCTGCCAGAGGTGGCGTTTGGCACCGAAGGCGACAGTGAATCCCTTGACCAGTGCGTGCTCGGGATGGGACGTGAGGTACCAGGCACACTTCTCGATCGTGGTCGGCTCGATGAGATCGTCGGCGTCGAGCTGGAAGACGAATTCGCACCTCGCCGCGGCGAATCCCCGATTGCGGGCGGCGCCGGGGCCGGCGTTGGCGGGCTGGTCGATGACCCGGACACGCGGATCGCGCGAGCGCCATGAGTCGAGGGCAGCGAGGCTGCCCGGCTCGGTCGAGCCGTCGTTGACGATGATCCACTCGAAGGCTTGGAGCGACTGGCCCATGACCGCCTGGGCCGTCTGGGCGAAGTCCTGCGGGTCGGGATTGAAGAACGGCGTGACGATGGAGACCACGGGCGCGGCCGCGGACGGCGCGTAGTCAAATCGCGGCCTGCCGGGACTGATAGGTGTGCTGCCAAAGTCCGGTTGTCTCGGGTCCATCATGATGTGTGATCCGCCCCCTTCCCGTCGAGCTTCTTCGACGGGGCTTTCTCCTCAATCTCCCCGAGCCCGCCGGCGGGCGCCGGGGAGGGCGCCGCGCCTTTGCCCCGTGGGCGCTGGGCGCGCAGTCTACTGACCTCGGCGGCGCTCGCTCTTCGAGCCGTGAGCATCTCATCGGCCCAGGCGCGCATCACGGCCAAATCCTGGTGCGTGCGGGCCAGCTCTTCGCGCATCGCTCCCAACGCATCACTCTGTCCGGGGCGAGCGTCGCCTCTGCTGGCTTTGGCGAGCCGAGCGCGAAGATCGGCGATGGTCGCATCGCGCGTTGCGACCTGCTTTTCGAGCCATGCCTTGTTCTGCGCCAGCTTCTCGGCCCACTGGCGGAGCTTGGCGTTGCCCTGGCTCTTCTCCGCAAGGACGGCGCGAAGCTGCCCGAGCGCGGCGTCCCGGGCGGCGAGCTGCCTTTCGAGCCATGCGCGGGCTTTGGCGCTGCCCTCGGTGCGTTCGGCGAGTTGCTTCTCAAGCCAGACCTTGCTCTCGACGAGCCTGTCCGCCCAGGCCCGGACTCTGGCGTTGCTCTCGGCTCGCTCACCGAGCGTCGTACGGAGCTGGTCGGCGCGTGCGCGGGCCTGACGGACGGCCTCCTGGCCTTCTTCGATCCGAGCGCGGAGCTTGGCGAGCACGTCATCGCGCGCGGTCGCCCGGGACTCGAGCCACGAACGGGCCTTCTCGTGCGCGTCCATGCGCTCGCGCAAGCGGGTGATCGAGGCGTCGCGCCGCTCGATTTGCTCTTCGAGCGAGGAGCGGAGTTCGGCCAGGCGGGCGCGAAGCCCCTCGACGGTCTGGTCGCGCTGCGCGATCTGACCCTCGAGCCAGCGGCGGGCCTCGGTGAGCTTCTCCACCCAGCCACTGAGTTCACGCAGGCGGCCGTCCTTCTCAGAGAGCTGGTTGTCGAGCCATGCGCGCGCCTTGGCCTGCGCGTCGTTCCACTCTCGGAGCTGCCCGAGCGTCGCGTCGCGCTGGCGGAGGGCGTCGGAGAGCTCATCGCGCTGTTTCGAGAGCCACTCGCGACCATCCTGGAGCTTCTGGGTCCAATCCCGGAACTCCCCCAGCGCCCGCTCCCGCTCCTGCGCGAGGCGGCGGAATCGTCCGCGCTCGCGATCGAGCCAGTCCCGGGTGTTCTCGAGCCGTTCGATCCAGCGCCGGTGGTCCGCCAGCGTGCGCTTGTTGGTCCACGTCCACGCCAGGCCGGGACGACGAGACCAGTCGTCGAGCCAGTTCAGGCCATGGGCGCAGCGGCTGGCCGATTCGAGCATGATGCCCACATCGGGCAGGCCGAAGGGAAGCGGCTTCTCGGGCGAGCCCCAGACGTTGAGCCAGTCGGCCTTGATAGCACGTTCGAGTTCACGCAGTCCCGCCTCCCACTGCTCCCGGGCCTCGTCGCGCCGACCCGCGTTGGCCTCGAGCGATCCGACGAGGTAGCGAGCATCGATCGTCTTGCTGGCCAGCAGCGGGCTGAACGGGAGCACGTCCATCTCGGCGCACCGTCGCAGGGCCGACGCGGCCTCCTCCTGCCGACCCGTCGAGAGCAGCAGAAGCCCCGCGGCGAACTGATTGCTGATCCGCCATCGCCAGGCGTGGGGTGTGCCGTCCGCGCGCTCGTGATACGCGGCGATGCGATCGAGCAAAGACGCAACCTCGTCGGCGTCCATCGCGTCGGACTCGAGCAGCCTGTAGGCCAGCACACAGAGAGCGCCGCCCTCATCGGCCGAGCCAGGGCGAGCGGCGTCGAGCGCGCGCTGCGCGACGTCGGCGACCAGGGCGCGGTTGGGCGATCGCATGCCCATCGAGATCATCGCGCGGAGCAACCACGGATTGTCGAGATCCCTGGCATACGACGCCACATTGAAGCCGGGCGTGCTGAAGTGATCGGGGTAACCACGCTCGACGTAGCCGGACTTGTCCGCGCCGATCACGTCTCGCGCAAGGACCACGAGGAATCCACGGGCCTCCGCCTCAAGCGAGTCGGCTTCTACCTGTCGCATCGAGCGGGTGCCCTCTGGCCCGCTCAGCAGAAACGCCCTCTCAAAGAGGAATCGACCCCCCATTCCATCGCGCAGCGTTGCCCGCATCGCCTCTCGCGAGGATGTCGCGCCGATGATGAGTCGGCCGCCGGGCACGAGCACGCGATGCGCCTGCACGAGCGCGTCGTCAGCCCGGGCATCGTCGAATGGAGCATCGATCAGCACGAGCGCGCCCACGGATGAGTCCGCCAGATCGGACAGGTCTGGCGGAGCGGAGCCGGCTTGGAAGGTGAGCGGCAGGCCGTCTCGCTCGTAGGCCGCGCGGGCCCATTCGAGCAGCGCTGAGTCGTGGCAGAGGCCGGTCACGCCGTGTGCCGCGGTGCCAACGGCCAATGACGCGGCGCCCCAGCCCGCACCGGCGCTGGCGTCGACAACGACGTCTCCAGCGCGAACGAACACGGCGGCCCGCGTGTACAGCGCTATGGCGAGTTCGGCGTCGAGGCCAACCTCGTGCATCGCATCGCGCCCGACGGGGCTCTTGGAGAGGTCGGTGGTCGGGCAGGGAAGTTCCTGCCTTCGCTCCATGACGAGCGTGATCTGCCACCCCTCGTCGTCGAGGGCTTCGAGCGAAACGATCCGCTGGCTGAGGGGGTGGCGCGCGAAGCCGGCCTCGAAGAACCTCGCCTCCCACCAGTCTCGGTCGCGCACAGTCAGGTGCCAGAGCCTGTCGCGGTCGGGCGTGACCGCGAGTCGGACGAAGCAGAATCGCCGGGCGACGCGGCGCAACTCGGCCAAGGCGCGCGGAACATCCTCCTCCGAGAGGTGCTCGAGCACATCGGTCGAAACCACTGTCTCGACCGCGCCGTCGCCGAACGGGATCTCCAGGATCGAGCCGATCGAGAATCGCCCGGGCGCGGTTTTCAGCGCCGCTTCCACCGGCGCCTGGGCGATGTCCACGCCCCGGGCGTCAACTCCCCGGCGCAGCAGCGTGCGCACCAGCCACCCCATGCCGCAGCCGACATCGAGGACCGAGCCACCGCCGCAGACCGACAGGATCTGGTCCGCGATGGGCTCCGGGTCGGCGAACGAGTGCGAGCCCCATCGATCGGGTCGCGACCAGTAGTCCTGGTACATCGAGGCGTAGTCCACCGGGCCGGCGGGACCCGACGCGGACTCGGCCGGCTGGACCGGTGGCTGGCTAGGCGTCGGTGACGACATGGGCCTCCATCCCCAGATCGCAGAGGCCGCCAAAGTACCTCTCGTCCTTGGACATGCGGACCGTGAAGAACGCGGCCTCGTCCACCCAGTGCAACGTGCGCTCGTCGCCGTAGAAGCGGTCCTTCTCTTCGGCGATCATGGCCTGGACCTCGTAGAACCCCGCGCCAAGTCGGCACGGACAGACGAGATCCACGGTGACGGTCTCGCCCGCGCGGAACTCGCGATCCCAGAACACCGGCGGCCGATCGGTGGGGTCGTTGGCGGCCCACGTCTCGATGTCCTGATTGAGCGTGCCCCAGGAGTAGACCTTGACGCCCTCCTTGTTGCGAAGCCGGATCGCGACGCAGAGGTGGGTGAGGTCCCGCAGGATCCGGGAAGCGATGCGGATGCGGATCTGCTCGCCGGGCTTGAAGTGCCCGCAGCTCTCGCCGGAATCGTCGAGCACCTGGACCTGCTCGATGTGGGCGTCCAGGTCGCCGAACGAGCGCGCCGCCGCGGCGCCGGTTGCCTGCTTGACCTCGACGGGCGCCTGACCGTTGGACGCGGGCTGGCCGTTGGCCGACGGCGGTGGCCCATCGGCTTGACGAGTCTTGGCGGCCTCCTTGGCGAACTGCGCCATCTTTCCCGAGGCCCAGCGCTTCTCCTCCTGGTGCAGGAGTCGGCGGTACTCGAGTGTCACCTCGCCGGGCTCACCGACCGACCTGAGTTCGCCGCGATGAAGCAGCAGCGCGCGGGTAGTAATCGTGCGCACGATCTCGGGCTGGTGGCTGACAAAGAGCAGCGTGGTGCCGCTCTGTCGCAGTGCGCGGAGCCGCTGGTGGCAACGCTTCTGGAACAGATTGTCCCCGACCGAGAGCGCCTCGTCGATGATCAGGATGTCGGGCTCGAGCTGGACCTGCACGCTGAAGGCCAGGCGCATCTTCATGCCCGAGGAATATGTCTTGACCGGCTGGTCCATGAATTCGCCGATGTCGGCGAAGCGCGCGATCTCGTCGAACCGCTCGGCGATCTGCTTGCGGGTGATGCCCAGGATCGAGCCATAGAGATAGACGTTCTCACGTCCTGTGAATTCCGGATTGATGCCGCCGCCGAGTTCGAGCAGAGCCGCGACGCGTCCCCGCACGCGGACCTCGCCCTCGGTCGGGGCCATCACGCCGGCGATGATCTGCATGAGCGTGCTCTTGCCCGAGCCGTTTCGGCCCAGCACACCGATCGCCTCGCCCCGACGAACCTCCAGAGAGACATCGCGGAGAGCCCAGAAGTCCCGGCCCCAGTCGCGCCCCGTCCACCCCAGCATGACCTGGCGCAACCGATGCCCCGGCGACTGGAACATCCTGTAGCTCTTGCCGACGCCGCGAATGCTGATGACCACGTCCGAGGCGGGCGCGTCGAGCGCCGAGCCGGTGGGCTCCGCGTCGGGCCTGGCGGCCTGGGCCGGGGCGGCGATCGTCTCAGAGGACATCGGCGAACCCCCTGCGCCAACGCATGAACATGGCGTACGCGAACGGCATGGAGATGGCCGCGGCCACCATCCACGCGCCCCAGAGCGTCCAGTCCGGCATCTGGCCCATGAGCAGCGTCTTGCGGGCGCCCTCCACGACGGGCGTCATCGGGTTGAGATACAGGATCCAGCGCAGGTCCTCGGGGACGCGCTCGAGTGTGTAGAAGATCGGCGTAAGGAAGAAGAGCATCCGCTGCACCAGCGGCCCCATGATCTGCTGGAGATCGGGGATGTAGACCCCGAGCGCGGACACGACCCATCCCACGCTGATCGCCACGAGCACGGCGGGAAGCACGACGATCGGATACAGGGCGATGGTCCAGGAGAACTGACCGCCCGTGATGAGGTTCAGCAGCATGACCACGCCGATGCCCATGCAGGCGTGCATGAGGGTGACGAGCACGCTGGTGATCGCGAAGATCTCGACGGGGAACACCATCCGCTTCACGAAATTGACGCGATTGGCGACCAGCCCGGCCGATCGCCCGAGTGGTTCGGCGAAGATGGAGAACGTCATCAACCCAGCGAGCATGAACGTCGCGAACTGGAGAGAGGTCTCCTCGTTGCGCCCGCTCAGCCGGGCGCGGAGAATGGTGCTGAACACGAGCGTGTAGACCGACACCATGATCAGCGGCGTGAGGACGTTCCACATCGCGCCCAGGTGTGTGCCGCGATGACGGGTCTTGGACTCCCGGATCGTGAATTGGCGGATGAGATCCCGCTTGGCCCACACGTCGGCGGCGAACGCAAGCGGATTGAGCAGCCCCAGGACAGACTCACCGCGCGGGCTGTTCAGCCCAACCCCGACGCCCGACGCGACACCGACGCGTGCCATGGACGTGCTCGCTCCCTCTCGTGTCCTACCAGGACGCGTCCGGCTCGTAGCCGAGCTCGATCAGCGTCTCTCCCGCGAGTTCCTTGAACACGGCCCGATCCTCGTCGGTGAAGTGATTGCGCCAGTCGCCGACGATGCCCTTGCGGGTCCACTCCACCGGGTTTTCCTCACCGGGTTTGCGTCCGCCCGAGTGCTTCTCGAACGTGTTTTTTTCGACCGCCGCTCGCACGATGGACTCGTCGGCACTCACGCCGAGAAACTCAAAGACGTGCGCAATCTCGGTGGGCTCCTGCCGCAGCGCCTCATAGCGAAGCTCGAGGAAGCGGTCGCCGTAGAGCGCCCGGGCGCGGGCACGGCCCTCGACGCAGGAGCGCCAGTATCTCGCAAACGGTGTCAGCGTGGCACGCGTGAACAACGGCACGGGATCGCCCTCACGCTCGACGTGGAAGCGGTACGCGCGCCGCGCATCCTCCGCCGCGTCGCCGAAGAACCCGAAGTCCTTGTACCGGAACTTGAGGAACATGTCGCTGACGACGCTGTCTCGCCCGTCGCGGATCATGTGGATCAGGCGGGCCTCAGGGAACAGGCGGTGCAGCTCATCCACCTTGGTGCAGTAGAACGTCGTGGTCTTGTCGCCGATCAATCGGAGGCGATCGGGGTTCTTCCAGGGAGCCCTCGCCGCGGCCTCTCGCATGAGGGCCTCGGCCATGGCCCGCTGCACCAGCGTCACGGCGTCGCTGGGTGGGATCTCTTTCAACCACGAGACTTTCGACGAGGGCAGAGACATCCACCTCTCGAAGGCCTCGCGATTGAGCCACTGCTCGAGCGAGCCCCCCGCATCATTCAGAAGCCACCCCTCGCTCTTGATGAGGATCTCAGGGTGCGAGTTGAGCGTGGACGTCACCCAGGTGGTCCCGCTGCGGCGGCTTCCGCCGAGAAAGAAGTAGCTCGGAGGCGCCTGAGGACGCTCGAGCGCGTTCTTGTAGAAAGTGGCGGGCGCGGCGGCGACGGCGGTCATCGGCAGTTCCTGCGCAAATCGGCTCGCGGCCGTTCCCGGCCGCAAACAATCGGTCTCTATTCGGAGACGGCGCTCCCCACTCGCGGCGTCCTGTCAGAGGCCGGGGCTGGCTCGCTCGCCAAGGCCGATCCTAGAAGGCCGCGAGTGCAAAGCCAACCGCCTTCCGTGGACTCCTCACAGACTCCGATCACCTCGGGGCTCCCCCCGGCGGCGCCGGGCTCGCATCGACCCACGCGTCGTCCGGTTCGTATCCCAGGCGCACCAGCCAGGAGCCGGCAACCTCGAGGAAGACTCGCCGATCTTCGGGCGTCATCCACGCGCGCCAGTCCCCCACCACGCCCTTTCGGGCGACGGGATCCCGCGGATCCGCCTCGCCCGGTTGTCTCCCGCCCGAGACCCGCTGGAAGCGATTCCGTTCAACACAGTTGGCCAGGACCTGCGCGTCGCTCTGAACGCCGAGGAAGTCCAGTACGCCAGCCACGCGGATGGGATCGGCCACCAGTTGCTCGTAGCGCACTTCGAGGAATCGGCCCGCGTAGGCCGCCGCGGCGTGCTGCGCATTCTCGATGCTCTCGACCCAGGTGGACGTGAGCGAGGTGAGCGTATCCCGATCGAACAACGGAACGGCCGGGCCTTTGCCCTCCACGTGGTACCGGTAGGCCGCGCGCGCGTGCGCGGGCCCACCGCCGGGGAATCCGTCAAAGGCCCGATGGGCAAAGCGAAAGAACATGTCGCTCACGACCGTATCGCGTCCATCGCGCACGACGTTCACAAGCCGGGCGTCGGGCAGCACGCGGCGCAGCAGGTCGAGCCGGCGCAGCGCGTGGATGGTGCTCTTCTCGCCGATGACCGAGAGTTCCGAATAGTTCTTCCACGGCGATCGCATCGCCGCATGGTGCATCAGCGACTCGAGCATGCCTCGGACCAGGATCGGCTCGAGTTCCTCGCGCGAGACGTGCGCGAGCCACCCGCCTCGGGCCGAGGGCAACGCGGCCCAACGGTCGAGCACGCCCCGGTCGAGCCAGTGCTCGGCGGAAGTCTCCTCGTCGCGGAGCAGTCGTCCCTCGTTCTTGATCATCACCGCGGGGTGCGTCGAGAGCATCGAGCACAGCCACGTCGTGCCGCTCCGCCGGTTGCCCGTGATCAGCGCGTAGGTCAGGTTGCGACGCGGCGCATCGATCGCGACTTGGCGGGCCGATCGGGAGGACACGGCGAGGTCACCAGCCTGCGCTCTCGGCCAGACGGGCCAGCAGCCTCGCGCCGAACCCCGTCGGGCCTGCCACGTGCGGCCCGCTGTCGCGGTCGAGATTGTGCGTGCCCGCGATGTCGAGGTGCACCCAGGGGACGCCGGGTGGAACGAAGGAGGCAAGGAACGCCGCGCCCTGGATGGGATGCGCCTCGCGCACCGGGGCCGAGTTGACGATGTCCGCGACGGGACTCTTCATCATGTCGCGATACGCCTTATTCAGAGGGAGGCGCCACACCGGCTCTCCGGTGAGCGCGGCGGCCGCCTCGACCCGGCCTCGAAGCGCATCGTCGTCGCACCACATGCCGGCGAACACGCTCCCCAGCGCGACCACCACTCCGCCGGTCAAGGTCGCAATGTCGGCCACCAGCAGCGGATTCTCTCTGGCGCACGCCCAGATCAGCCCGTCGGCGAGCACGAGGCGCCCCTCGGCATCGGTGTTGGTGACCTCGACCGTCACGCCGTTGGCGTACGTCAGGATGTCGTCGGGACGGTACGCCTCATCGCTGATTGAGTTCTCAGCGCAGCACAGCAGCGCGACCACCGGCACCGAGGGCTTGACCACGCTGGCGATGATCTGCATCGCGCCCAGGACCGCGCAGCCGCCGTCCTTGTCGCGCTTCATCCCCTTCATGCCGTTGTTGATCTTGAGGCTCAACCCGCCCGTGTCGTAGCACATGGTCTTGCCGACGAATACCACGGGCTTCGCGCCGCGGGACGCGCCGCGCGGCCGGTACTCAAGCCTGACCAGGCAGGGCTTGTTCTCGCTCGCCTGCCCCACCGCGATGTGCCCGATCAGGCCCTCGCGCCGCAGTTGGGCTCCCTCGATCACCCTGCAACTCATGCCGGTCCGCCTCGCCAGGGCGCGGGCCTGTCCGGCCATGTAGGCGGGCGTGGCGATATTGGGCGGCGTCTGGCTCAACGTACGCGCCAGATTCGACCCCTCCGCCATCGCGGCGCCCAGTCGCATGCCCGATTCGAACGCGCGCTCCGACGAAGAAACCCGCAGCGGTGATCGCTTCGTCACCCTCGTGCCCGATCCACGAAACTGATCGCACGTCCAGCCGATCAGTCCAAGGCCCTCGCCAAACGCGACGCCGCACGCATCCGCAGGACAGCGCGTCGAGGCCGCGCCGAACTCGATCTGCGCCGACGCTTCCTTCGCCTGCGCCAATCGCCGCCCGACGGCTCCGGCGATTGTCCGGAAGTGACCGGGCTCGAGCGCATCGCGCGGCCCCAGCCCCGCGACGATGACCCGCCGGATGGGACCCGACTCGGGGAACGCCTCGACGATGGAGCCGACCTCTCCGGTCGCCTCGCCGCGCTTGATCGCTCGTGCGACGGCGCCGGTGGAGTCGTGCGCCTGCGATGCACGATCGAGACCCTCGCCCTTGAAACACCCGAGCACCAGCACCGTGGGGCGCCCTCTCCCTCCCACCGAGATCGATGCGAACATGCCGCTCTCCCCGCGCACCAGTGCGCGGGAGCAGTGTAAGGCTCGATCCGCTGATCTTCTATAGACTTACGCGGCGCGCGTGTCCGCGCCACGATCCGCCTGCATGCCGCGAAGGCTCCAGATGAGCATGTCGCGCCACGTCACGATGCCGCGGCACGCGCCGTTCGCATCCAACACCGGCAGGCAAGAGACCCTGTGATTGAGCATCTGCAGCGAGGCGTCGGCCAGCGACGTGCCCTCGCCCACGCTGACGAGCCGGCGCGACATGATCTGATGCACGCGTCGATCCAGGGTCGCGCGGTCGCGGGACTGCTCGCCCATCTTGCCCATGAACGGGCTGACGTTCTTGAGCAGATCGCGATCCGAGATCACCCCGACGACGCGTCCGTCCTCAACGACGACAAGGTGATGAAACGCGTGCTCCTGGAAGAGACGCTGCACGGTGCGCAACGAGTCGTCCATGGAAACAGTCACCACGTCTCGAGACATGATCGATGAGACGGCCACGCCGCACCTCCGGGGGTGTGCATCCACCCGAAGAGACATCGGCCCGTCGCCCGGACAAGTACACTCAGCCATGGCCGAGGCCCCGAACCGGGGACATCCAGCGATCCATGCCCCGTGGCGGCTTGAGTATCTCGAGGGCCTGGGTGGTGACCCCGCATCTGGGGGCGCCTCGTTCCTGGCCTCCTACTGGGACCACCCCGAACGCGACGAGCACAACCTCGTCGTCCACCGCGATTCCCACGGCATGGTCCTGCTGAATCGGTTCCCCTATGCCAATGGCCACCTGCTGGTCGCTCTCGGAGAAGGACGCCCGCGCCTGCTCGACTACACCGAGCCGCAGCGGGCCCACCTCTGGAGGCTGACCGACCTCGCGATGGCGCTGCTCGAGCGCACGCTCGAACCGCAGGGCGTGAACGTCGGCATCAACCAGGGTCGGGCCGCGGGCGCCGGCGTCCCGGGCCATCTTCACGTGCACCTCGTCCCCCGATGGGGTGGAGACGTCAACTTCATCACGGTGGTGGGAAGCGTGCGCGTGATCCCCGCGGCGTTGGAGACCATGGCCCAGCGATTCCGCGCAGGACTTGCGCTGTTGCCGACCCCGAACGCCCCATAGCACGAAAGATCTCGGCCCCCAATCCAACGGGTTGGAACAAAGTCGGACCTCGCCCGGGCCGATCTCACCCGGAGTCCGGCAGTTCCGCTCCCGTCACGGAGGTCGTCATGTCCAGCACGCCCGAGCAGCGCCGCGCCACCGTCGATGCGGCGATCCGCGAGATCAGCCACATCGC
Organism: Phycisphaeraceae bacterium; assembly: GCA_020639195.1. Lineage (GTDB taxonomy): Bacteria > Planctomycetota > Phycisphaerae > Phycisphaerales > UBA1924 > JACKHB01. The sequence goes on from JACKHB010000004.1 coordinate 424,659, forward strand.
CACGCTTCCGGAGATCACGGTCAAGATCATCGAACTGGTCGAGGACCCCAAGTCCACGGCCCAGGACCTGCACGCGGTGATCAGCCAGGATCCCGCGCTGTGCAGCCGAATCCTCAAGGTCGTGAACTCATCGTTCTACGGCCTGCCCGGGCAGATCGCCTCGATCAATCGCGCGATCGTCATGCTCGGCCTCAACGCCGTCAAGAACATCGCTATCGCCGCCAGCCTCGTGAAGCTCTTCCGCGGCGGCGAACTCGCCGGCGGATTCAGCGCCAAGCAGATCTGGGACCAGTCCACCGCGACCGCCGCCGCGTGCAAGATGATCTCCGATCGGCTCAAGCTGGGCCTCAACGACGAGGCCTACCTCGCCGGCCTCGTGCACAACATCGGCATCGTCGTGGAGATGCAGTTCGATCGCTCGAAGCTGATCGACGTGATCCATCGCATCGGCCTCGACTCCTCCGGCGTGCCGGCGATCGACATGATCCAGGTTGAGAACGAGGTCTTCGGCGCCTCACACCAGGACTTCGGGCTCGCCCTCTGCGAGAAGTGGAAGTTCCCCAAGTCGTTCGCCAACGTCACCGGCCACCACCACAGCCCGTGGGACCTCTCGGCCGACTCGCGCACACTGACCAACGTCGTCTACGTCGCCGACCGCGTCGTGGGCTCGTCGGTGACCGGCTCGTTCCGCCCCGATCTGGTCAGTCTGACTCTGGACCAGCGTGTCCTGGACGACCTCAAGCTCACGCTCGAGGGCTTTGGGGCTCTGCGGGACCAGTACGACGCCGCCGCAAAAAGTGCAATGGACATGGCGGCCTAGGTCGATATGCCACCGGTCGCGGAGCGATGACCGGGGGCGCGGAGCGCACATCGCAGGATCCAGAGGGGGTCACCAAGCTCTCTCTTTCTCCCTCCGGGCGGCTGCATCATACCGATGTGGCCGCCTTTTCCCGACGCGCGCTCACGGCCCATCGGGCGCAATCGACGCCCAGCGCCCCAGATCCTGGATTCGCGTGAGGTCGTACATCAGCGGCGTGATCGTGATGTGCCGGCGCAGCAGCAGGTCCACATCCGAGTCGGGCTCGGTGCCCTTGAACTCCAGACCGTGGCCCGACGCCCAGTAGTACACATCCCCCGCAGGGCTCTCGCGGCGCTCGTACGCATCGACCAGGCCGTGCGTGTTCATCGGGCACACGCGCATCGGCAGCGCCGCCAACGGATCGCCTATCGGCGGCAACGACTCGTCCACGCGCGAGACCGGCCTGCGTCGAGCCGTCGACGCCCGCGCCGAGGGATTCTCGATCCGCGGGATATTCACGTTCAGGCAGTCGTGCGGCCGCAGTTCGCCCGTGGCCAGGATCGCCTCGACCGCCCGGCGACCCTGCCACGCCGCGGCCTCGAACCACGGATCGCCCGGGCCGATGTGCAGGCTCACCGCGATCGCGGGAACCCCGAGGAACGCGGCTTCGATCGCCGCGGCCACCGTGCCCGAGTAGATCACATTCACCCCGCAATTGGCCCCGGCGTTCATGCCGCTGATCACCAGATCTGGGCGAGAGCCGTCGCCAAAGTGCTCTGGCCAGAGCTGACTGATCGCGAGCTTGACACAGTCGGCGGGCCGCCCCTCCACCGCCACGCCCCGGAATCGCTCCGCCACGCGCACCTCGCGGGTCATCAGCGGCTCATGGAACGTGACGCCGTGGCTGGTGGCCGACTGGACCGTCTCGGGCGCCACGACGAAGACCTGTGTCCCCTCGCCCCCGATCCTCCCGGAGACGAACTCGCTCGCCCCCACCAAGGCCCCGTGCAAAGCAATCAGCCCCGGCGCTCGGATGCCGTCGTCGTTGGTCAGCAGAATCCGCACGCCCAAGCCTAGCCGCCGGCCGCGCGAGACCGTTTCCACGCGGTTCTCGGAGCGAGCCTTCAGCCGTCTCCTTCGGGGGCCGATAGCACCCGACGCACACGGTCCATTCGCACAGGGGGCGCACATGCCCGTCATGGACGCAGTCGGCGACGACCTCGATCTGGAAGCTCCCGATGCGCTCCGGTTCGAGCGCCGGAGATCGGAGCGGGAGCCCCAGTACCAGAAGGGCACGCTCGAGATCGCCTCGGTCTTCGGATGGCCCAAGCTGATCCCGGTCGAGGTCGTGGACGTCTCGCACGAGGGCCTGGGAGTCTTCTGTCAAGAGGCGCTCCCGGCCGGCGTCGCGTTCACGTTCTACCTCGACGGCTCGACGCACCCGAGCATGCGGGGCCACATCGCCCGATGCACCGACGCTGGCAATGGCTACCACATCGGCCTGTGCTGCTCGGACCTGCTCGCCGCCTGATCCCTAGTACACGCACCGCTTGCGGAGTAGACCGCGAGCATCCACGCGCGCCAACGCCGAGGCGATGCGCTCGCCCGCTCGCCCATCCCCGTACGGATGGCGCAGCGCCGTGCGATCAATCGCCGACGCCGCGTCGATCGCCTCTCGAATCGCGCCGGCCGATTCCCCCCGTGCGTGCACCACGTTGCCCGGCGCCTCGCGCCCCGCCTGGCGCGCCCCGATATCGACCGCCGGCAGACGCAGCGCGCTCGCCTCGATCAGCGCCGCGGAACTATTGCCCACCAGCAGGCCCCCATCCTCGGCCAGCCGCCGCAACAGCCCGATGAACACCGGGCGAGGCAGGTGCTCGGCCTCGCGAACCCCAGCCCCCCGGATTGCCCGAAGAATCCCGTCCCGCCCCGCGTCATGATTAGGGTGCAGCGCGATTGACCGCCGGGCCGCGAGTGCCTCGAGCGCCGCCGAGGCCGCCGTCTCCTCCTCTTCCGCGTGCCGACCGATCGGGTGCATGAGCAGCACGGCGTCGGGAGCCCCAAGCTCGACAAACGCCCCATCGCCGAGTCGCTCGAACCGCGCGAGATCATCGATCGCGGGAGAGCCGGCAACCACCACCATCTCCGCCCGCTCGCCCATCCGCCGGATTCGCTCGGCGGACTGCCCCGTCGCCGCGAGGTGCAGGTGCGCGAGCTTGGTGATCGCGTGACGCATCGACTCATCCGCGACGCCCTCGGCCCGATCCCCGCCGTGGATGTGCGCGAGCGCGTACCCCCCCACGCTCGCGGCCAGCGCCGCCGCCAGCGCCTCGATGCGGTCGCCCAGCACCACCACCCAGTCCGGCGCCAACCTCACAAACGCGCGCCCGAACCGAGCCACGCCCGCTCCGAGCGCCTCCACGTCGGCGTCGCGCCCCGTGCGCCCGGCCACCTGCATCGGGACTCGCTCTGCCACCTCCACCTCGCGCCGCACATCCTGGTACGTCAGGCCCGGGCTGATCAGATGGCTCCCCGCGGCGATCACCATCGGCGCCAGATCGTCCCTCGCCGCGCAGGCCCGGATCACCGGCAGCAGCAGCCCGAAGTCCGCTCGAGAGCCGGTCACAATCGCGATGCGCCTGGCGGGCCTCGCCTCCTCGGCGAACTCTCCCGGGCGTACGCTCGGCTCGCCGTCCCACCCATCACCGATCACTCGCGCCCTCCTCGATCCAGTCGTCCACGATCGGCACATCCGCCGCGATCTCCACCCTCGCCCGCGACGCCAGCACGCGCCCCAACTCGTGCGGCGGAATGCCCGTCCCCGGCCGCTTGAAAGTGACGTCCCCGCGCCCGATCGGCGCGCCCGCGGGAATCACCCTCGCGCTGACGATCGACTGCCGGCTCGCCTCGCGCACATCGCGCTCGCAATCGAGCACTCGCTTGACCTGAGGCCCGAGCCTCGGATCCGGTGCCAGGTCGCTCGTCCATCCGGGCTCCGCCGCCTCGTGCGCCGACTCCACATACTCGGCAAAGGCCTCGGGCTCTAGCGATGCCGCGTGATCCGGCCCCGCCGCCCCGTTGCTCCATGTCAGATGCTTCTCCAGCACGGCCGCCCCGCACGCCGCGGCGATCGCCCCCGCCCTCGTCCCGGCCGTGTGATCGCTGTAGCCCACCGGCCCATCAAACATCGCGCGCAACGCCGCCATCGCCCCGATCGAGGCATCCCCATCGGCTGTCGGATAGCAGCTGACGCACTGCAGCAGCGCCAGGCGATCGCCCGCCCGCTCCAGCCAGCCGATCGCGCGCTCGACCTCATCCGCCCCGGCCGCGCCGGTGCTCACGATCAAGGGCAGACCCGTCTCCATCAGCGCCTCGAGCAGCGGGCGATGGATCACATCCGGACTCGCCGTCTTGTACGCGTCCCACCCCAGCCGATCGGCCTCGGGGACGAGTTCAACACTGAAGACGGTCACGATGGCGCAGAGCCCCAGCCGATGGGCCTCATCCACGACTTCGCCCATCGCATCGATCCCCAACTCCAACCGCCGGAGCATCTCGGCCGGATCGCGCTCGCCCGCGCCGGCCTGGTACGCCGCGAGGCGCGAGGCACGGCTCATCAGCATCTCCGCGCGGAAGAACTGGAGTTTGACGGCGTCGGCCCCGGCCATGGCGGCGCTGCGCGTCAGCGCGATGGCCCGCCCGGCGTCGCCGTCGTGGTTCACGCCGATCTCGGCGATGATGTACGGGTCGCCGGCCTGGATTCGTCGGTCGCCGATGAACATGGACTCTTCCATGGCGCGATCGCCGCAGGGTAGAGGATACACAGCGCCGCTCCGATCCTGCCGACGCTCACGGCCACATGAGCAGCAGCACATCGCTGTCCGCGATGCCCGCGCTCACCAATGCCCCCATGCCCGCGACGATCGACAGGACGCCGATGTGCAGCACCGGCCGCGCCAGGCGCATGCCGCGCCTCCACGCCTGTCCCCACCACCACGCCAGCCAACCGATCATGATCGCGATGAGAACCAGTGACCCCCGAGGACCCGGCCGGGCGACCCCCGTCGCGAAGGTGTTGTCCACGCAGATCGACCAAGTGGTGTCGATCGCGCGCACCAGCGATGGCAAGAGGAAGATGATGAGCCCCGCGCCGCTGTAGCCAAAGGCGCGCCACACGTGCACGCCGCGGACCTTCGCTCGTGTGCGCGTCACCGGCAGCGCCATCACCATCGCAGGAAAGGCGATCCAGGCCACCACGGTGCCCCACGCAAAGGCCGGCCACTCGCCAACGAGAATCACAAACGGGCCAACCTGCGGCAGGTCGCTGCGAAGACCCGACGGCTCGTACCACAGCAGCGGCGTCAGCACGCAGTTCAGGTACCACTCCAGCCGGCCCATCGCAGCTCCGGGCACCATCCTGCCCATCGTCCGAATCGTCGACATCATGCATTCGATCGACGCAAGCCGCATCCCGGCAAACACGAGATGGCACCCCAGAAAGACCGACAGACTCCACAGCGCCATCCGCCCCAGCCGCGGCGGGTGCTCCATCCTCACTCGCGTCCAGAATCGCCACGGCAGCAACGCCCACCACAACGTCCGAAACGCGCTCGATAGCACCCTCCAGCCGTGCTCGTGCTCGACGAACCCGCGCACCTTTAGCCGCTCGGGATGCATGACCTCTGTCCACGAGAGGTCCAGCCCGCACTCGCTACACACCCCCGTCAGCGGACACCGCGTCTCCCACGTTGCCACCTGCCCCGACAGGTCGTAGCCGCAGCGCGGACAGGATGGCGCGGTCGCCCGATCCTCACGCCTCACCGATTCGCTCCCATTCCATCCACGCCAGTATCGCTCCTGCCGCCCGTCGCCGCACGCCCTTTCGCGCCTCCGGATCGCGTGTTCCGCCCGGTACACTCGCCCTGTGCCCGTCGGAATCGTCCTGCTCCTGAGCGCTCTGGTCGTGCTCGCCCTCATCCTCCGCTACGACATGTTCGAGCGCGAGCGGGCCTGGGCCGTCGCCCTCGCCCTCCTGCTCGGCGCGGGCCTCATGGCCGTCGCCGGCTGGACCAGCGGACGCCAGATCGCGCTGATCGGCCACCCATCCGTGCTGAACATCGCCTCCGCCGCGGCGATCCACGAAGAGGCCGCCAAGATGCTCGTGGTCCTCGTGATGGTCGTCCTGCTCGGCCAGGGTGACGACCCGATGGACGGCCTGATCTATGGGTCTCTCGGCGGCCTGGGCGCCGCGATCGAAGAGTCCCTGACGATCTGGCACACCACCGGATTCTCCTCGATCGGCGCCGGCCAGGAGCCGGTCCGCCTCCTCGGCCACGCCGTCATGGGCGGCCTGGGAGGATTCGGCATCGGCGCGCTCCTTCGGCGCCGGTGGGCCCTCGCCGGCGCCGGTGTGGGGCTCGCCGTGCTCCTCCACTTCGCGTGGGACATGCACGCCCTGGGCGCGCCCGACGCGGGGCGGCCGCAACTCGCCTCGGCCGCTCGCGCCATCGCCATCATGATCACGGGCCTGGGCCTCTACGCCGCGGCGGTGGTCGTCGCCGCACGATGGTCCCGCGATCGCTTCGCCCCGGGCTCCCCCATCCCGTTGCTGACCCGATGGCGGCGCAAGCCCCGCCCTCGAACCTGACTCAAGACGTGCCCTCACCCAGCGGCACCACCCGCTCGAGCGCCCGCTGCACCGTGGGCGGGTCCGCCAGATCGATGGGCAGGTATACACCCCGCTCGTGGTCGCTGTTGAGCACGAGGGCGCACGGCTCCACCAGCTTTACGCCGTTTTCCACGTGGTCGTGCCCCAGAATGAACTGGTTGATCCCCCACCGCTCCACAAGGTCCTCGAGCTGCTCGTGGTCGTACCCCCGCCCCCACACCATGAGGTGCGCTGAGCCCCGCCGGGGCTGGTAGTCATCGTCGGTCAGCTCGCGGTCCAGCACCGAAGGGTCGAACCCCGCCATCATCGCCGGACCCGGCAGGCTGTGGGCGCACAGGATGTCGCCGCGAGGCGTGCGACACCGCAGCGCCAGGGGCATCGCCCGGATGAATGCCTCGATCGCCTCCTCCACCCGCTCCGCGTCGCCGCCGAACGCGTACTCCACGCCCGCGTCGAACGCCTCGACCACCTTCACGCCGTTCTTGACGATCCCAGCGCCGACGATCTGGCTCAGTTCGTGGTTGGCCAGCAGCACGTGCACGTGCTCGGGGTGCATCGCCTTGAGTGCCGCAACCCGCGCCAGCACCCGGTAGCTGAAGTCCATCCCGTTGATGAGCCGGTCCGAGTGGATCAGCTCGTGCAGCGTGAGATGCGCCGGCGGATCCCGCGGCCGCTCGCCCATGCCCGCCGCGTCGACCACCTTGGCAAAGTGCACCGGGTTGTCGTGCAGGTCGCCCGTGGCGATCAGCATCCCCGGCGGCTCGATCACGTCGATTGAGCCCCGCCGGCAGGCGGCCTCGCGGCAGGCCCGGGCCCCCTCTTCCAGAGCCCGGCAGACCTGGTCCAGGCTGCGGAGGTCGAGGTCGTGCACGTCAGATCAGAGTGAGATGGTGTCGTCGTCCGCGCTGGCCGTGGGGCTCGCGGCCTGGGCTCGAAGAATGCCGAGCACCAGGTTCAGCCGGTCGGCGACGTTGCCCATGTCCGGCGGTCGGCTGTTCGGATTCACCTCGACGCACTGCATGATCAGGTCGTTCAGGCGCGGGTGGATCCGTTTGTTGAGCGTGATCGCCGGCGTGGGCTTTTCCATCAGGTTGTCCTCGATGGAGCCCACCAGCTTGTCCCCGCCGGCCAGCGCCGTCGGGATGTGCTGGCGCGTCAGCACCCAGTACATCGTCGCTCCGAGGTTGTACACGTCGGTCTGCGGCGTGATCTCGCGCCGGTGCACCTGTTCTGGGGCGATGTAGTCGGGCGTCCCCTGGATGCGGGGCTTGACCGTCCCGATCTTGCACGACTGGCCGAGGTCGATCACCTTCACGGTCAGCTTGTCGTCCACGATGATGTTGTTGGGCTTCATGTCCGCGTGCACAAAGCCCCGCTGGTGCATGTGGTCCAGCGCCACGGCCACCTTTTCAAAGATCGTGACCGCGCTCTCGAACGTCTTGGGCGGGCTCCGCTCCAGGCTCACCCCGTCGACCAGCTCCATCACCAGGAACAGCTCCTTCGTGGAGAGGAAGCTGCCGCGCTTGATCATCCGCTCGATCTTGCGGAGCCCGGGGTGGTCGAGGTTCTGGCTGACCTTGTACTCGGCCTCGGCCTGGTCCAGAAACCGCTGGTCCTTGGCCTCGCGCTTCTCGACCTGCTTGAGAGCCCAGATGTGCTTGGACTTGGCGTCCTGGGCCAAGTAGATGACCGACGCCGCGCCGCGACCGAGTTCGGCCAGGACCTTGTAGCCCTCGACGCTATCGCCCTTCTTCAGCTCCACGAACGCTCCACGCCGGACCACGGCCGAGATCGCCCTCGCCGCGTTGAGTGTGTCCGAACCACCGCGAGCCGGCCCTTCCCGGCCGGAACCGAAGTATTCAGTCTCTCCGGCCCGCTGGCAACGACGCCGGAAGACCCCGCCGACTCCGACCGACGGTGGACTAGGTTATCGCAGTGAGGCGAGCTGTTCGCGGAACGCGGCCTCGGGGAAATACCACCCCGGATCGGTCGTCTGCGCCACGTCCGATTGCAGCACGATCGACTCGGCCGGAATGTCCAGCTCGCGAGCGAGCGTCAGCACCAGTTGCACGAGGCGGCGCATCTGGGTCGAAGTGAACTCCCTCCGGTCTCCGTCGCCCACCAGGCAGATCGAGATCGCCTGCCGGTCCAGCCACTCGGCGTCCCTGCCGATCGCGTGCGCCCCGGGCAACTGGTCGACCCAGCGATATCCCGCCGCGATCTCCCCATCGCCCATCCCGCTCCCGTTGCCGATGACGAAGTGGTGGCCCAGCCCCAACAGCCCGCGGGCCCGATGGTCGCGATCCAGCGACTCGGGAGTCGCATACGGCGTGCCCGTGTGGTGGATGACGATCGCTTGCCAGCGGTCGCGATCGACCTCTTTCCCGAGGCTGAAGATCCCCTCAAGCGACGACGGGGCGTTGGCCGTCGCGACCAGCGGCGTCAGGCCGCCGGCGCCACGAGTTCCGCGCCCGCCATCAACCACCATCAGCAGGCCCGCGCCGCCCGTCATTGCCGCGAGCAGCGCCGCCCACACCGCGCGCGTCCGCCTGGTCAGGGCCGAAGACCCTGTAGACCGAGAGCGACGTGTGGGCTTGCGGCGAGTCCGTGCCATGCAGCGCCAAATCCAGGGAGTGGGGTGGTGTTCACTCCATCGGCGCGCAGCGCGAAAACGCTGCAAAGACGCGAGCGCACCAGACTTGCGACGATGCGCGCGATCCGTCCGTGTCGCGCGCTTCGTGGTGAAGACTACCACCGGTTGGTATCGCACCGCCACCCGACGCCACCTGTGGAGAAGGTGTCGGCGATTCAGTCGTTCGCACGAGTCGGAGCGCTGAGCGCACGATGCGCAGACTACGAGCGCGGCTTGAGCCGCTCGCGGATGTTGGGCCGTCGGGTGCCGAAGCTGTCGTAGTAGTACGGCGGCGCATCGGTGTTGCGCCGTCGGTCGAAGGAGTCGAACGGCGAGCGCGAGGTCTCGCCGGCGAAGAGCGATCGCTGGCACCCGCCCGCAGCGCTGGCGATCGCGAAGAGTCCCATCGCCATCCACAGCGCGCCGGCCCGGATCCGGGGTCGAACGGGGCAAGTCACCTCGGTGCGGGTCGGCATCTGCCGAAAGTGTACCGCCCCCGTACGAAACGTCCGGGGGCGGTGCACTGGAGGAGAGAGAGCTCGTTTTCTCGCGGCTGTCCGCGAGTTGGGTCTTGACATCTTCTTATACGGATTGGTGTGGCGAGATGTTCGCGCCGCGGTCCGGATTTCCGGACCATTGTGGCTTGATCTGGCCATCGATGGCCAGACGCCCACAGTGGTCCAGAGCGACCTCTCCGACCGCCAGGAGCCTCTGAAGAGCGACGTAAACCGCAGCCGTCACGGCGGTTGCGACGTTGAGCGATCGCTCGCCCGGGACCATCGGCAGGCTCACCACCGACTCACGGTCGGCCTCCAGCACTGTCTCGGGCAGACCCCGAGTCTCGCACCCGAACACGAGATGGTCTCCGGCCCGAAAGTCAGCGTCGTAGACCGATCTGGACCCGCCGGTCGAGAATAGCCAGCGACGCGATCTGGAAGTTTGGGTGATGTAGGCAGACCAGGAAGAATGCTCTACCAAGGCCAACCGCGGCCAGTAGTCGAGCCCGGCGCGGCGGCAGGCCTTCTCGCTGAGCTCAAAGCCCAGCGGGTGGATCAGGTGCAGGGGGCAGCCCAAGGCGACGCAGGTCCGGCCGATGTTGCCCGTGTTGTTGGGAATCTCCGGCTCGTGCAGGACGATTTCGAAGAGTCCGGGCACTTCAGCCGCCGGGTCTGCGCGGGAGCGAGCGGATGTACTCCTCCTCGGCCAGTCGCCGGTTTCGTACGCCGGGATCGACTCGCAGGACCTGGTCCACGGCGGCCTTGAAGGCGGGATGGCCGGGAGGGCCGCTCCAGCGAACGGTGCCGTCGGAGCTGATGACCGCCGCGACGAACAGTTTCGACAGGTCGTTGGACGAGTACTGATCCTGGCGGACCGAGTTCATGAGTTCGCCGGAGGGGTCGAAGGTCTGCGGGTGGTGGAGATCCTTGGTGCGGATGTAGCGGCCGAAGATCGCCGCGAGCCGTTCGGGATCGTTGGTCTGGTCGTTGGTGTTGCTGCTGAAGTTGTTGACGACCGGGGTCATGACTCCGAGAACGACGAGATCGCGGGCGTGCTGACGCTGGAGCAGGTCCATCCGGGGGACGACCTGCTCGTGGGTGGCGACGACGTCGGGATGCCAGAAGTACACGACCATGGCGCGCCCCGCCGTGGGGGGCATGGGCGGGACGGTGATCATGGCCTCGGGAAGAGCGATCTTGACCGGCTCGGGCTCCTCCTGGAATCCGGATCTCTGGGGGTCCTCGATCGGCTTGGGCCACTGCTCAAGGAACTCGACGCGGGCCCAATCCGCATCGGTGGGCTGATCGAAGGGCACCTCGGGCAGGTCGCGCAGGTCGATCTCCTGATTGATCGATCCCGTGCGGCGGAACTCCTCCTCGCGCTGCCGGCGCTCGGCCTCGAGCCGGTCGTTGAGGGTCGAGGCGTCGTCTCGCGACTCGGCGAGCAGCGTCTTAACCGCCATCTCGACCGAGGAGTTGGCGATGTCGGCAAATCGAAGCTGGCCCGCGCGATCGATAATGTAGAAATCGGGGTCCTGGTCGACCTTGAGCGCATTGCGGAACTCGCCCGATGCGTCGTGCGCGTAGGCGAAGGAAGCCTTCTTGGCGCGGGCGGCGGCGGCGGCGCCATTGAAGCCCCGCTCGTGATGGACGCCGATGACGACTAGCCCCTCGGAGGCGTGGGCCGCGTTGATCTCCTGAGCCAGCGCGAGCCCCTGCAGGGCGTTGGGGTACCAGCTTGCCCAGGTGCAGATCAGGACGACTTTGCCCGAGAGGTCGCCGGGAGTGACGGGCGCATCCGTGCTCCACTCGGTGAGCGTGCCCCAGAGTTGCTCGGGGAACGGCTTGAGTTCCATCTCGTCGAGTTCAGCGCGCCGGCCGCCGGAACCCTCGCGGATCACCTCCTGCGCGAGTGTGGCACCGGAGATCATCGCGACGGTCATGCAGGCCAACGCCCAGCGGTTCTGGCGCATCGAATCGGTCCTCCCAGGGTCTTCCACCAACGGATTCTACAGGCCAGGCGGGCCCGGGCCGCTGTTTCGCGCCCGGTTGTGACCAGAGCGGCCGGACGTCTCTACGTGGGACGCGCCGGGGAGTTCTGGCGGGCGAGCACGCTCAGGGCGATTCCCGCGGCGACCGTCGCGTTGAGCGAATCGACTCGCGGGTCGATCGGGATGCGGGCGCGCCGGGCCGCCCGAGCGAGGATTTCGGGACAAAGGCCGGGCCCCTCGGCCCCGATCAGCAGGGCGGGGCGGTCGATCGGCCCGAGGTCGGCAAGGTCGGGGGCGGCGGGGTCCGGGGTCAGGGCCAGAGTGGTCCAGCCGGACTCGGCAAGGTCGGCGATGGCGCCGGTCTCGATCGTGGCGAAGGGCACGCGCAGGGCCCAGCCCATCGAGACGCGCAGGGCCTTGCGGTAGAGCGGGTCGCAGGTGTCGGGCGTGAGCAGGACAGCGGCGTCGGGGCCGGCCAGTGCCGCGACGCACCGGAAGATGCCCCCGACGTTGTCGTGGTTGGTGAGCCCGACGAGGACAACGAGGGTGCGGGACGAGTCGAGAACATCGCCGGGATCACGCGGCGGGGGACGATGGCCGCAGGCGAGAACGCCCCGATGGACGTGGAACCCGGCGATGCCGTCGAGGACGGGCTGGGGCGCGACATAGGCGGGCGTATCAGGGGGGAAGAGGTCGAGGGTGGGGCCGATTGCGTCGAGGCGGGGCGCGGCGATCAGGAGGGAGTGGCCGGCGAATTCGGAGCGGGCGAGTTGCTCGACGACCCAGTGGCCCTCGGCGATGAAGAGCCCCGAGTCATCGAGCCCATCGGGCGCTCGCGCGGGGTTGTGGGCCGCCCGCAGCCAGGCGTCTCGCTGGTTGCGGTAGGGCTCGACGCGCGGGTCGTCGATGGAGTCGATGGGGACAATCCGGGGCACGGGCCGACTGTACCCTTGGGCCCGCGCGGCTCGCGGCGAAGGAGCGACGCATGGAGTGGTGGCAGGCGCTGATCCTGGGCCTGGTCGAGGGCATCACCGAGTACCTGCCCATCAGTTCGACGGGGCACCTGATCATCGCCTCGGGGCTGATGGGGCTGGACGACCCGGCGAGCAAGTCGGCGGTGGACGCGTTCACGATCGTGGTGCAGGGGGGCGCGATCCTGGCTGTGCTTGGGCTGTACCGGGCGCGCGTGGTCGAGATGGTCATGGGCGTGCTGGGGAAGAACCCCGCGGGGCTGCGCCTTGCGATGCTGCTGCTGGCAGCGTTCCTTCCCGCGGCGGTGCTGGGCGTGCTGCTCAATGACTGGATCGAGGCGCGCCTGTTCTTTCTGGGCCCGGTGGTCGCGGCGCTGGCGGTGGGCGGGGTGTTCATGATCGTGCTGGAGGTGCTGCGCGAGCGGCACATGAGGAGGAAGGCCGGCGGCGGGCACGCGCTGGTCGAGCCGGGCCGGGAGATGGAGATCGCGGATCTGACCTTCCGGCACGCGCTGCTCATCGGGCTGATGCAGTGCATCGCGATGTGGCCGGGGACCAGCCGCAGCATGATGACGATCGCGGGGGGCGTGCTGGTGGGATTGAAGCCGAAGCAGGCGGCGGAGTTCAGCTTCCTGCTGGGGCTGCCGACGCTGGGCGGGGCGACGGTGTACACGCTTGCGAAGAACCTGAAGGAAACCCACGACGCGGGTGGGCCGAACATGTTCGAGGTTCTTGGTCTCGTGCCGGTGCTGATCGGGGTGGTGGCGGCGACGATCTCCGCCGCGATGGCGGTGAAGTGGCTGGTGTCGTTCCTGAATCGCCACGGGCTGATCCCGTTTGGCGTGTATCGGCTGGTGCTGGCGGGCGTGCTCTTGGCGCTTGGGCTGGCGGGGGTGGTGGCGGTGTAGGGTGAAGTCGATGGTCGCCCACCTGCCCTGCACTCTCAGGGCGTCTGGACGGTGAAGCGATACTGCTCGTTGGCGTCGGCGGCCCAGTCCACATCGGGCGGTGAACCGGCGGTGGTTTGCGCACACTTGAGCACGCCGGCGCGAGCTGTGATGATGTACTGGGTATCGTCCTCGAACGACTCGCCCGTCTTGGGCTCAATGACGACGAGGCACACGCACCAGTCGGTGCCGGCTCCAATCAACTGAACCTGGAAGTCATCGCTGACATCGACCGGGGTGTCCCCGGTCCCGGCGGGGCGCCTTTTGACGATAACGGGGAGGTCGGAGCCATCACGAAACACCGGCCCCTAGTGCCGCACCGTGAACTTTGTCGGGATGGAAGTCACCGTCGCGTCGTGTGCCGAGACGCACGCCTCGGGATGGAACGAATAGGGCACAAGGCCGACCGCGCCGCCTCCGATCGAGGAGGGCGTCTGATCATAATAGGGCACAGTTGAGAGCGTGGTCGCGCCGACAGTGACGTCGCCGAGCCAGTCCTCATCGATATTGTCGGTGTTGATGAGGATGCGTCCGTGCAGGCCAGCACTGCCGATGGAGATGTCGCCGGTGTCCGCGAGGCGCCCTGCAATCTTGATGATGCGGGCCGCGAGGAATCCGCCGGCGACGGTGATGGGGCGTGTGACGCGATCGGTGAAGGTGAGGTCGGCGTCGAGGTCGCCGGCGATATCCAGGCCGCGATCGGGGCCGCCAAGGTCCGACAGGATGCGGGTGGTGAGCGAGCCGACGAAGTGGCCGTCGAGCGCGCCGGCGCCGGTGGTCTCGATGTACTGGGTGTCGAAGCTGGCGCCGGTCGAGATGTCTGCGTAGATCTCGCCTGCGACGATCCGCTTGATGTTGCGTTCCACGTCGATGGTGACGGGAACCGATGGCGTGCCGATTCGGCCGATCACCTCCAGCTTTTCGATATTCGATCCATTTACGTCAACGTCCCCTTGGAACTCACCGCCGACAAACATGTCGGTGATCGCTCCGTTGGTGGTCACGATGTCATTCAGTACATCATCGCCCACGACCACCGTATTGATGGAGTCCATCTTTATAGCGGGATTAGATGACCCCGGCTCACCCAGATCGTTGATCGTCCGGAGTTCAATCAGGTTTGCGACGCCTGTTCCAATGTCCTCAACCGTATCAACAGAATCCACGCCTGTGCCGGGGCTGGTTCCGCGAATATAGACGTTTGTGTTCCCGCCGGAGCCAGACACCACCGTGACCATATCGATAGGATCCGTGTCAGGAGCAGTGACAAGGAATGAGACATCGCCGCCGAACCCGACAGCGCGAGTGAGCGTGATGTCCCACTCAGCATCGCCGGAATCGAACTCCACAGAAGCCGTGCCACCGTCGGACGGCGTGACCGTCACTGTTGGAGTAGCGAAGACGGATGATGCCGTGACATATGGAATACATATAACAATAGCAATCCACGCACTGCGAATCATTGGTGTGATCTCCTTCGAGCTGTGAAAGCAATACATACCAACAACGCAGGAGCTGCCGGCGATGGCACGGACGCGAGTCGGACGCCATCGATCCCGTTTGGAGGGTTGCCTCCAACAACGTCAAGGCGATCGAAATGCTCGTGGAACGGCTGGTATTGCGCGGTTCCGTTCTTGAACCGTGCCCTCCGATCGACGGCGAAGGTCTCGGTCCACTCCCTGACGCCTCCGGATCCGTCGAGGAGGCCCCAGGGGCTCTGCACGTGCGGGTAAGAGCCCACCGGCAGGTATGGATCGCCCGGCTCCTCGACGATGCCCGCGCTGGTCTCCCCACCCTCCCACGGCCAGCCGGGGATTGGGGGCTCATCGCTGGAGTGCGGGTACTTCCAGTACCCGCCCTGGCCATCCTTGCCGGGATCCCAGTGCATTCCCTTGATCCACTCGTCGATCGTGGGGATCCAGAACTTCGCGTCGGGATGGTGGGCAGGCTGGTCGTTCCACGTGCCGTCGTCGTTCTTCCCGAAGGTAGAGGTGTCGTACGACCCGTTCTCGAAGGCCCACTGCTCCTTCGCCTTATCATTGTGGAGCCAGTTGACAAGCCGGGCTGCGATGTGCCAGGACATCTCCGTCGGAACGTCTTCGAATCCCTGCGGGATGAAGTAGCGGTCCTCCGCCGCGTCGTATTGGATGAAGAACCCGATGAAATGGGGGTCGTCGGGGAATCCGTCCCAGTAGGGGGCGTAGGCGCTAACGAACTCCAGGTGTTGCGACACCGTCACCTCGGTTCGTGTGATCCGGTAGACGTGGTCCACGCCTCCGACCTCGAACGGCTCCGAGAACGGAGGAAAGAACATTGGGGCCTCGTCCGGCGTGACGTCGCGGTTGCCGGGGTCGCCGATGGTGACCCAGTCGAAGCCGTGGTCGGGCTGCGCAGGGCAGGGCGGGGCGAGAAGTGAGGCGAGAGCGATTCCCAATGCGGTCCATCGCATAGTTCGAGGCTCCTGTATCGAGATACCCCCCCTGAACGGACTGTCAATCGGCTCGGTCGTCGATCGAGCGGTCTTCGCGCAATCCCAGTGGGCGCGCTGGTCGAGGGCCGGGGTCGTGGATCGATAAAGGGGGATGGCCGAAGGAGCGGTTCCACACCACTAGTTTGGCGCGGCCGCTCGCGGCGTCAACGGCCTTGGCTCGAAGGGAGTGGATTTGGCGCGCGAAGGAGCGCAGATGGGCGCGCAACGTGTTGACTGGGCGGGCGAATCTCGCGCCGAAGAAAAACACGGCCGGGCGGGCCGTGGCGCGATCCGGTCACTGATCCGGGGCGGTCAGTTGCCGAAGGTCTGGATGATGTCCTTGAAGCCGCCGGTGACGTCGTTGATGGTCGAGGCGCCGCCCTTGACATGGCGCACGCCGCCGGTGGTGAAGAAGTTGTAGCCGTAGCGGAGGCCGGCCGAGTCGGCGCTCAGGCGCTTGGCGCCGGTGTCGCGCGAGCCGAAGTAGATGCCGTCGGCGCCGGCGGACATGACGACGGCGCGGCCGCGGGCCGCGGCGGGCAGGAGCGTCGTGGGATCGCTGACGCTGTCGAGATCGTCGGTGGTGGGATAGGCGGGGTTGCCCAGCAGGCCGGCGAGGGTGGTCTCGAGGGTGGCGTTGGCGACGCCGTCGCCCAGGAGGCTGAACTCGCGATTGGCGGACTGGGTCTGGTCCTTGCCGGACTGGCCGAGTTCAGTGGACTTGAGGAAACCGGCGTTGGCGGCCCAGTAGAACCGGGAGGGATTTCGCGAGTCGACGCGGGCAAAGTCCTGCACGCTGGAGATGACGCCCGGGCCGGTGTCGTCCTCGATCCAGAGGATCATGGCGTTGCCCCAGGCGTCCACGACGTCGGGGATGTCGGCCTCGGACGTGCCGAAGGCGACCGAGCCCGCGGACCACTGGCTGTTCACCCCGTCGGTGCTGGTGTGCTTCTGGCGGACGAACGTCTTGCCATCGGGCTCGTAGTAGCCGGGGTTGCCGGAGTAGTCGGTACCGATGAGGCCTGGGCGGACGAAGCGTTTGAGCTGGGTGTTGAGGGCGTGGGCGGCCGCCGTGGGTCCGAAGTTCAGCCCCTGCGAGCCGCCGGAGTTGAGGCCCGAGCGATCCTCGATGCCCCCGGCGAGGTCGAGAATGACGTTCTCCATGGTGGTGAAGCCGTAGGTGTCGGCGTTCTCCTGATCCCCCATCTCGGCGGGAGAGAACACGCCCGGGAGCAGGCCGTCGCGGTCCTGCCGGAAGCGGTCCACGGCGTTGCCGAGCTGCTTGGCGATGGTCTCGGTGGTGGCCGCCTTGGCGACGTTGCGCGCGCCGCCCAGCGACGGCAGGATGATCGCGATGACGATCACGATGATCATGATCACCACGAGCAGTTCGACCAGACTGAACGCCCTCGCGACGGTGCGCGACACTCCCCGACACATGGCCTGACGCATGGCAGGCTCCTTGGCCTGTCGGGTGCGCGAGCGCGCCCCGTTTCCCCTCTGATCCGACACAGCCCGGCCCGCCGAGCGGCGAGGCCGACCACCACGACTCTGTTCGGGTGCGCGGGGCGATCAGTTCGAGGTGAACTCGGACAAACTGCGCCCCCACCCGGACAGGAGTATACCGACCGGCCCGCTCCGTACCGTATCGTTGGATCCGGATGGCGCGGGATACCTGCTATTTCGACGGGCAGTGCGGGATGTGCCGCAGGTCGACGCGGATGCTGCGGCGGCTCGACTGGCTCGGGCGGCTGGCGTTTGAGGACATGACCAGAACCCCCGAGTTGAATTTCCCGGAGGGCGGCTTCGCCGGCATGCCGATGCGGACGCGAGACGGGCGGCTTTTGATCGGGTTTCCAGCCGTCCGGAGGGCCCTGGGCCAGACACCGATGGGTGTTCTGCCTGCCCTGGCGCTGTATCTGCCCGGGGTCAGTCACGCAGGCCGGTGGGTCTATGGGTGGATCGCTCGGAATCGGCGGCGAGATGTGTGCATACTCGAGGCTGGAAGGTCGCCGGATTGAACATCCGGCCCCGGGACTCGATACTGGGAGAGTGATGGGAACGGGATCGGTCATTCTGCGCCGGCACAAGGGGCGTCTGCCGCGGGATCTGGTGGACGAGGCGTGCGGCGCCCTGCGCGAGGGCGGACTGGCCATCCTGCCGACCGAGACGGTGTACGGGGTCTTCGCGAGCGCGTCCTCGGCGCGGGCGGTGGGCCTGCTTCGGGAACTCACGCCGGCGACGGATGGGCGCTGGTGGGCGGCTTGGCACGCGCCGGACGCTGATGGGGTGATCGGGGCGCTGGGGATCGAGGCGCCGATCCACCGACGGCTGATCCGGAGGCTGTCGCCGGGACCGCAGACGTACAGCGTGCCGATGACCGGCGAGCGGCTGGAAGCGGCCCGGACGCGTCTGGGAGTGGCGGAAGGCGTGCTGGACGATGGGCTGGAGGTGTGGGCGCGCGTGCCCGACTTCGCAGCGACGCTTCGCGTGCTGGAGGCGGCGCAGGGACCGATCGTGGGCAAGCGGCTGGCCGCGGCGGGCTGGGGTGATGACGCGGAACTGACGGACGCGATCGTGGATCGTGCGGCGGAGGCGGGCGTGGGCTTTGCGCTCGACGCGGGGCGCGCACGGCTGGGCGCTCCTTCGACCGTGGTGCGGCTCACTCCGGGGGGGTACGAGATGGTGCGAGAGGGGGCGCGCGATGCGCGATCGATCGATCGGCGGCTGCGCCGGACCATCCTGTTCGTGTGCACGGGCAACACATGCCGGAGCCCGATGGCCGCGGCGATCGCGCGGGACCTGGTAGCCAAGGGCGGCGACGGGATTCCGACGGAGGTCGTGAGCGCGGGCGTTGCGGCGGGGCGGGGCAGCCCGGCGACGCCCGAGGCGATCGAGGCGGTGCGTGAGGTGGGCGGCGATCTGGAGGACCATCGGTCGCGCCCGCTGACGGTGGAGATGCTGCGCGAGGCGGACGTGGTGTACGCGATGACGAGCGCGCACCTGGACGCGGTGCTGGAGATGGACTCCCACGCCGAGGCCCGACTGCTGGATCCCGATGGCGGGGACGTGCCGGACCCGATCGGATTGCCGGCCTCCGTGTACCGTGAGACGGCGGCGCGCCTGCGCGACCTGATCGCCAGACGGCTCGAGGAGATCCACGAATGAAGATCGCGATCGGCGGGGACCACCGGGGCGCATCGGCGGTGAAGCGGGTGAGCGCGCAGCTGGAGCGCGAGGGGCACGAGGTCGTCGTCGTCGGCACGTGCGACGAGACGCCCTGCGATTACCCCGAGCGGGCCTACGAGGTCGCCAACGAGGTGGCGTCGGGGCGCGCCGATCGGGGCATCCTGATCTGCGGGACGGGCATCGGGATGTCGATCGCGGCGAACAAGGTCAAGGGGATCAGGGCGGCGGTGGTGCACGACGAGATGACCGCGGAGTTGAGCCGCTCGCACAACAACGCCAACGTGCTGTGTCTCTCGGGCGACCTGCTTGGGGAACGGTTGATCGAGACGATCGTCGCGGCGTGGCTGCGGGCGGAGTTCGAGGGCGGGCGGCACGCGCGCCGGATCCGCAAGATCGAGGCGATCGAGGAGGGGCGCGACCCGGCAAGCGTTTCGGAATAGGCGTCAGGGGGCGCGGAGCACCAGCGTGGCGCTGGACGTCGAGACGAGCACCACGTTGTCGAGCATGGCCATCGAGGTGGGCACCACGCCGAAGTCCAGCAGCAGGCGGACGGGCTCGCGGAGCTGGCGTCCGGTTCGATCCATCATGTAGAGCCGGAACGCCCCCGAGCCGCGGGCCGCCCGGGTGTCGAGCGTGACGAACGCGTCATCGACGCAGATCGCGGGGATCAGGGTGTCCTGTGGCGGGTGGATGGAATCGGCCCCGGTGACCTGCCCGGAGGCGCCGACGACGATGAGTCCTCGTCCCGACGAGAGCGCCAGGCTCTGATCGACCTCGATCGATCGGATGCGGAACGACGTGCGAAGCGTGTCGGCGGTGTCGATCGGGGTTTCGTCGATCGAGCCATCGGTCATGGAGATCCGCCACAGCTTCCGATCGCCGGACATGATGAACAGGGCGCCGGCGATCGGCCAGGCGGCGAGCGTTCCCTTGGCCGCGGCATGGTCCTGGAGCCATCGGACCTGGGCGTCGGCGGGGTCGATCTCGATGACGCCGCTGTCGAGCCCGACAAGCAATTCGGAGCGGGGTGTGATGCGGACCCAGCGCGGGCGAGACGTCAGCACGGGCGAGGTGACTTCGAGCACATGGTCGCCCGAGCGGGAGTCGATCGCGAGCAACGAGGCGGCGGCGGGCCCCTGGCGAGGCTCGATCGCCAACACGAGCAGGCCCGCGTCCAGGTCGGCGTCGAGGACGCGAAGCCCCGCTTCTGCGCGTGTCCAGAGCGGCTCTCCGGTGGCGAGATCGATCAGCGCAGCTCGCCCGGAGCGCTCGACCATGGCCAGCGTCCGCTCATCGGTCAGGAGCATGACGTCGCTGGCGCGGACGGGGCCGTCGAGTGGAGACTCGAACGCCTCGTCGGCGAGGTTCAGCGGCAGGTCGTTCTGAAGCAATGTCGAGCCGGCCACGGTCCAGCGAGTCTGGCCGGTGTCGGCCGCGATGGAGTAGAGCGTGAGATCGCCGGCATCGGTCGAGACGGCCAGGAGCGCATCGGGGTCCGAGCGGACGATCCGGACGCTGCCGGGCGCCTCGCGGGTCCATCGCATGGCGCCTTCGGGTGCCCCCCGGGCATCGAGCAGCGCCAACTCCATCTGGCCCGGGCGTTCTGCCGACGCCCGCTGGAGCACGACGTATCCGGGCGACCGCCAGATGGGCTCGACGCTCATCGTCTCGATGAGCACCCAGTCGTCCAGGCGAGTGAATTCCGGCTCGATGCGCGGGCCCAGCTTCGGGAGCACCTCCCGCGCGGCGACGGCTTCGTGCACCTGGGCGATGACCCGCCCGCGATCGAGTTCGACTTCGCCGTCGATCAGGAGGCCCGAGACGCGGGCGAGCGCCCTCGCGGCCTCCGCGTACCGCTGTTGTTCGACCAGCGCCGCGATCAGCCCGCCCGCGAGTTCGGCCCGCACGTCGCTCGAATGGACGTCCTGCACCTCCAGGGCCGCGAGTCCGGCTCGGCGGGCGCGCAACTCGGCGTGCGTTTCGCCCACGGCGCGGTGGGCCCGAGCTGCACCGAGCCATGCCACGGGCGCGACGCTGGAAGCCGGGAATCTGCGCGCGACCCGCTCAAACGCGTCCGCGGCGGCGGTGAGCGGGAGAGCGTCGAGTTCCGATCGGGCCAGCGTTTCAAACGCGCGATACGCCTCTGCCCCATGACGATCGAGCAGGTCTCGCACGCGACGGGTCGCCTCGACCTCGGCACGGAGCATCACGCGACGGCCCGACCAGTTCGCCGCGGCGAGCGCCGAGTCTTCAAGCACAGACTGGCAGTCGGTGATCGCGCCGTCGATGTCGCCTTCTCGCTCCCGCACCCGAGCGCGGGCCATGAGATGCGCGACGCGCTGGTCGGGCGTCGCGGCGACCCGTCCGAGCCGCTGGATGACGCCGTCGAGCATGGCATCGGCGACGACCACCCGCGCCGGCCCCGAGGGGGCATCGATCGCGTCGCGCGCCATCCCGTCCAGCGCGGCGAACAGGCGATCGCGCGAGGCACGGGACTCGTCCGCGCTGAGCCCGTCGATCGCTCGCTGGGCATGATCGATCACCTCGAGGAGCCGTTCGACGCGGCCCGCGCGATACCCCAGCTCGATGTAGGTCAGTGCGGGCGCGGGATTGCCCGGATCTTCCGCCATGCGACGGGCAAGTTCTGCCTCGGCGACGCTCCAGACCAGATAGCTGTGCATCGTGGTCCGGCCCGCGACGAGCACCTGCCCTTCGAGCGGGAGCAGATTGCCTGATTCGTCGAGATCGAGTCGACGCTCGACGCTGGACGTGTTCGGATCGACGACCACGATCCCGCTCTCCACGGGGACCAGCAGACGATCGCCCGCGACCACGACCCGGGCGAGGATCGGCCGGCCCGATGGAATCCGCGCGATGCCCACCGGCCCCTGCTCGAACTGGTCCAGCGGCGTCACCACGATCTGCACGTCGGAGACGGCGATCAGGTTCTCGCCTTCCCGCAGCAGGTACCGAGGTGAGCCGAGCATCCGCGCCTCGCGAGAGCCGACGACCCTCCCGCTCCGCGCATCGATTCGCAGGACCTCGGCCCGATCGGGAGACAGCGTGATCAGCGTGTCGCCGTCGACGATCGGGGCGCTCGATGCGTGGGCCGGCGCAGGGTCGTACGAGCTGTACGTCAGCGTCGGATGGCGGCGGATCCAGCGGATGCGACCCGAGGCCGCCTCCACCGCGGCAATGACGCCGACCTCATCGGCCCGGTAGACCACGCCCCGATCGAGCACGCCGGCCGCGTTGATCAGGCTCGTCTGGGTCTGGTAGGGCAGCGACCCTGCGGACGCGAGCGTGCGGCTCCAGACCACCTCGCCCGAGGAGATGTCGAGGGCGGTGATGCCCGTGCTCCACGAACGCCGGATCGGAACCTGCCGGCGGACAGTCGCCAGCGCCAGGCCCTCGTCGATCAGCAGCGGCCCCCACACCATCGCGGTCCGTGCCTCGAGATCACCGACCTGGGGATGCCACGACCAGAGCACGCGCCCAGTGGCCCGATCCAGCGCGATGAGTCTCGAGTCGCCCTCTCGCATCACGAGTCCGCCGCGGCCCTGTGCAATGACCCGCCCACCGGTCGCCAGCACAACATCACCCTGAACCGTGACGGTGTTGGAATCGACGACGATCGGCGTGGGCTGCCGGCGGCGCTGCGTGCTGGGAAGCGTGAACTCATTGCTCAGCGGCGTGCGCCACAGGAGCTGGAGGGTGAATCGATCCCACGCACCGATGCTCTGCCCGTCGTTGATGTAGAGGGTGTCGCCGACGACCGTCGGCATGATCCACGGCGTCAGATTCATCAGCCAAGGGCCGTCGACCTGCGGATCGAGCATCGCCATGCTGAACAGCGGCTTGCTCACGACATCCTGAAGGTCGGTCGGCGCGGCAACCGTGAGGGGTGAGCTCGGCGCCAGGCTCTGCGACGGCGGGCGAAGGGTGGGAGCGGAGTCGGCCAGCCCGCCCCACTGGCGCGCGATCTCCCATATCTCGGCCCGGTCGAGATACCCGGCCACGCAGCGCATGAGCTCGGCTGCCGCGAGGGCGTTGTCTCCCTGAAGGTCGGGATGTCCCTCGAGCCGCTCGAGCGTCAGGCGGGCGCTCTCGAACCGGCCCGATTCGAGCTCGATCTGCGCCACGCGAAGCACGGCCTCGAATCCGGCCGAGGTCAGGGCTCGGGTGCTCTCGACCTCGCTGGGCCCCTGCTCGGTGAGCAAGCGCCACGCGATCGGATCCTGCATCTCCCGGTATCGGGCCAGCAATTCCGGCGAACGAAGCAGCGTCTCGCGCACGCGAGAGCGGACAGTAACAAACAGGTCCGGCGTGTCTGGGCTCGGTAGCAGGCGATCGGCCGACTCATCCAGCGCCCGCTGGAGCACGCGGACCGCCTCGGGGTAGTTGTTCGCGGCGACAAGCTCTGGAACCCGCGCCAAGGCCTCTTCCGCCAAGGGGGCCTCGTCGAGGTACACGGGGTTGACCGGCTCGGGCTGGGCCTGGACCGGCGCGGAGACCGTGATGCCCCCCCAGAGACACACCATCACGCTCAGGGCTCTCGGACGCATCGGGCGGGCCCTCCTGGTTCGGTACTCGGACCGCAACCTGCGGGCCAGCCCGTCTTGATCGGTCCATCCGTGCCGTCCGCCCCGGGTCGCGGGACGCGAGTGTGAATCGCGGCCCTTGGAGGGTCGATCCGCGCTCTCGGCCATGGGCTGGAACGCGGGCAAGCCGGGCGGCGAGTGCGGGTGCATGCCCGTGAGCGCGAGCCTCTCCCGCCGATCGTCCCGCGTGCTGCTGCTGCTGTGTGCGGTCGCAATCATGAGCGTGGCCGACCTGATCCTGACTCTCACGTACGTTCGGGCGGTGGGGTTGGCGGAGGGAAACCCCATCGCCCGATACGTCATGCTGTACCACTCACCGGGCGTGCTGGTGGCGTGGAAGCTGGTGAGCGTCGGCGGCGCCATCGCCGTGCTGTTCGCGACCCGACGCCACCGGGTTGCGGAGCTGGGGGCCTGGGTCTGCTTCTGCCTCATGGCGTGGCTGTGCTTTCGATGGCACTCGTACGTGCAGGATGCGCACACGCTCACGCCCTACCTCGAGGCGCTGCACAAGGCCGAGCACAGTAACTGGGTCGCGATGACGACCGATCGCTGAGCGCGCTACGCTGGCGCGATGCGCACGATTCCGACGATCTCCGCCATGGTGGGACTCGCGCTGGCCGGCTGCAGCGAGACAATCCATCCGGACGTGAGAGTCGTGGACGCGGTCGTGGTCGACCGGACCGAGGCTGGCGTGCTGGTGGAGTTCGCGCTGGAGGCGTCGAGCCCGGCCGATCACCAGATCCTGCTCCGCAGAGTGCACTACAGCCTGAGCCTGCAGGATGGCCGAGTCTTCGAGGCCTCGCGCTACGCGGAGGTCACCGCTCCGACGGGCCGCTCCCAGGTCATTCGGTTGCCGGTGGTCATCCCGGCCGATCGCGGTTCGGGCGATGTGGCCTTCCGGCTGTCGGGCGATCTGTGGTACGAGCCGCTCGGGCCGCTGTCGCGCGGGATGGACGAGATGGAGTTCTATCACCCCTCGACCGGGTTCTCGGATGATGGCGTCATCCACCTCGGCCCCTGACGTCCCGGCGTTTGAGATCTTCACCCTACAGCACCGAGAGCGGGTCTCGATCCGACTCGCTCTGTCGCACGTCCACGCCGGGCAGCAGCCCGCGCAATCGGCTGGCAAGACGCGGCAGGAATCCCCGCTCGGTGTTGGTGTGCCCCGCCAACAGCACGGCCATGCCCCGATGGAGCGCGTCCATCACGTTGTGATGGCGCATCTCACCGGTGACGAAGACCTGGCAGCCTTCGTCGCATGCGATGTTCGCCAACGACTCTCCCGCTCCGGGCACAACACCGACATGCGTGATGG
The DNA here is from genome assembly GCA_020639195.1 of Phycisphaeraceae bacterium. Lineage (GTDB taxonomy): Bacteria > Planctomycetota > Phycisphaerae > Phycisphaerales > UBA1924 > JACKHB01. The sequence goes on from JACKHB010000004.1 coordinate 449,739, forward strand.
GCTCGTCGGTCTGGCCCACCAGAGCGAACCGCACCCGCGAACGATCCAGGAACGATCGCAGCCGCTCTCCAAGCTCGCGGATCGTGGCGGGCCGGTCCAGCACCAGGCGCCGTCCCGCGCCGACGGCGCGCTCCGGGGTTCCGAGCAGATCGTACACATCGATCGCCGGCTCCTCGTACGGATGAAAGCGGCGCATCGTCTCGATCGCCAGGGCCACCGCGGCACGTGGGCACACCATCTCCAGCCTTCGCTCGCGGACCGATTCGAACTCGCCCGCCTCGCCCACGGCGGGATGCGTGGATTCGTCACCCAGAAACGTGCCCTCGCCCTCGGTGGAATACGAGCAGAGCGTGTAGTTGCCGATTCGACCGGCGCCCGCCGTTGCCAGGGCGTTGCGCACCTGTTCGAGCGAATCAACGGGCACGAACGTGACGATCTTCACGCGGGCGTGCTCCCCGTCCCACCGGGGCGTGAGGGCGCGGCAATCCCCCGCGATCTTGCCCTCTCCGCCGCTGAGTCCCTCGCACAGCCAGTCCGAGACGCCGCCGGGCGCCGCGTCGAGGGCGGTATGGGGCGTGAACACGCTGATTCCCGCTTCCGCCGCGCCCAGCAGGATCCGGCCGCGGCTCGAATCGTCAGAGAGCCTCGCGATTGGTTCCCAGATCGGGGCGTGATAGGCCACGACCACGCCCGAGCCCAGCGAGATGGCCTCCGCGAGCACCCGCTCGGTGAGATCGATCGTCAGCACGATCGGTCCACGCACGTCCCGGTCGGCCCGCCCCACCATGAGGCCGACCCGGTCCCACGGCTCGGCGTAGGCCAGCGGTGCGATCTGGTCCATCGCGCGGACTATGTCGCGGACCCTCATGGCACGGCTCCTTCTCGCGATCGTACGTAGCATCGCCGATGCGCGATCGGATCGAGGCCAGAGCCTGGGCCAAGGTGAATCTGGCGCTCTCGGTGCACGCCGCCGAGACCGGCGACGGCCCCCGTCGCGGCTGGCACCGCATCGACGGCTGGTTCCACGCGGTCGATCTGTTCGATGACATTGTCATCCAGCGACAGGGCCACGCCGATCTCATCACTCGATGGGCGCACGACGCACCCTGCCCCTCACCGATCGACTGGGCCCCCGAGCAAGACCTCGCGTGGCGGGCACGACACGCGCTCGAGCGGGCCACCGCACGCGATCTGTGCTGCCGGATCGCCGTGACCAAGCGCATCCCCGTCGGTGGTGGGCTTGGCGGCGGTTCATCCGATGCCGCGGCGACCCTGCTGGCGCTGTGCGACTTGTTCGAGCTCGGCCTGTCCGACGCCGAACTCCGCGAGATCGGCGGGTCGCTCGGCAGCGATGTCGCGTTCTTTCTCGATGATCGCCGGCCGCCCAGGCCCGCGCTGGTCGGAGGATTCGGGGATGACATCCAAAGGCTCGACCCCCTCTGCGGAGAGCTGCTGTTGATGATGCCCGCGGTGCGGTGCGCAACACCGGGGGTCTATCGCGAGTTCGATCGCATCGGCGGCACCACGCGGCTCGATCGCGCGGAGATCGTCGGGGCCTCTGATAGTCGAAGACTGGACGGCGCGCTGTGCTTCAACGACCTCGCCGAGCCGGCCATGTCGATCGCGCCGCCGCTGAGGGAGCTGATCGCGATTCTCGCCCGCCACGGGGCGCGCCCGATCGTCACCGGGTCCGGCTCGTGCCTGTTCGTGCCGCTGGAGGGTGAATCAGAAGCACGAATCGACCGATGGCAGGGGGTGCTCGGCGGATTGGGGGTCGCGGCGCTGCGGGCGCGCTTGGTGTGAGCGATTCCAGATACACTGCAACCGCCCATGGGGAACGAGAGCGCAATGGAGTTGCCAGACGCGGTCGAGCCCGGGCTCTACGTGGGGATCGATCTCGGTGGCACGAACATGCAGATCGGCCTGGTCGAGGTCTCCTCGCAAGACCAGACCCGGGCAGAGGTCCTGACGCGTTCGAAGCTCAAGACGCTCGCGGACGAGGGGCTCAAGGGCGTGCTCGGCCGTCTTGAGCGCGGGGTGCGAGAGGTCTGCCAGGAGCAAGGGGTCGAGCCGGGTCAGCTTCGGGCGGTGGGCATTGGCGCCCCGGCGCCGGTCGATCCCGTCGGCGGTGTCGTGATCGAGGCGGTCAACCTCCGCTGGAACCAGGTGCCCCTGGGACGCATGCTGGCTGAACGCCTGTCCGTGCCCGCTTTCGTGGACAACGACGTGAATGTCGCGCTGCTCGGCGAGGCGCGCCTGGGGGCCGGGATCGGAGCCGACCCACTCATGGGCGTCTGGATCGGGACCGGGATCGGCGGCGCGCTCATGTTCGGCGGAGACCTTTACTACGGCCGGTTCCTGACGGCCGGCGAGATCGGCCACATGCACCTGCTGCCGTTCGCGCCCCCCGGCAGCCGCACGTTCGAGCACAATTGCTCGCGCACGGCCCTGGTGGACCGCTTCACGCGTCTGATCCGTTCGAACCGGCGCTCCATGCTCGTGGATCTCGCCAAGGGAGACCTGAGCAAGATCAAGAGCAAGACGCTCGGCGAGGCGTACCGCGCCGGCGATGAGCTCGTCGTCGAGGTGGTCGAGCATGCCGCCGGCATGATCGGCACGCACATCGGCAGCATCCAGACGCTGCTGAGCCTCGAGCGCGTTGTGCTCGGCGGTGGACTGACCGAGGCCCTCGGCCGGCCCTTTGTCGAGCAGATCGCCAAGCACGTGCGGAGAGTGGCGTTTCCAGAGACGGTCAAGCGGGTCGAGGTGATCGCGTCTGCGCTCGAGGCGGACGCGGGCGTGCTCGGCGCCGTGATGTTGGCGGGCGAGAGACTGCCCGACGTTCGATACCACGAGGGCGCGGGGCTCGTCCGCGCGGGGTGAGAGAGCCATGATCGCAGTGTTGGCGTCCGCGTGCATGCTGGGGGGCGTGCTCCCGCCGATCGACATCAAGGCGGATCGGCTGCTCGAGACGATCCGTTCGCTGCCCGAGCGACGCTCGCCCGGTCCGGATGAGGAACACCTTCGGGGCCTGCGTGCTACCGAGCGCCTCATCGAGCGATCGCTCCACGACCTCGGCTACACGGTCCACTCTCAGGACATCCCCTGGAACCACCCCGTCGAATTGCCCGAGGGCGATCCCGACGACGGGCCATGGAAGAACCTCTGGGTCGAGATCACGGGCTCCGATCTGCCCGACGAGGTCGTGATCGTGGGCGCCCACTTCGACGCCGTGCCCAACTGCCCCGGCGCGGACGACAACGGCAGCGGCACGGCGGCGCTGCTCGCCCTCGCGCGCGAGTACGCCGGCAGGGCCCCGCGCCGCACCATCCACCTCGTCTTCTTCAACCTCGAGGAGATCGGGCTCATCGGCTCGACGCTGTACGCGACAGAGAGGATCGTGCCACTGCGCGAGCGGGGCGCGGACATCGTCGGGATGATGTCGCTGGAGATGCTCGGCTACTACAGCGACCGCCCCCGCTCGCAGCGATCGCCGATCCCGCGCATCCCCGGCGTATTCGAGCCCCGCAGCGTGGGCGATTTCATCGCAATGCTCGGCCTTCGCGGCGGCGCCACGTTCCACGTTCCGCTTTCGGAGGCGATGCGCCGCGCCGAACCCGAGCTGCGCGTCGAGGTCGTGGACTTCCTCGTCGAGCCGATGCCGGACTTCCGGCGGTCCGACAACGCGCCGTTCTGGGACATCGATGTTCCAGCCGTGATGCTCACCGATACGTCGAACTACCGCAATCCCAACTACCACCGGCCGGCCGACACCGTGGAGACCCTCGACGCGGCGCGCTACGCCCGCACGGTGCGCGCCGTGGCCGCGGGGATCTGGGAGATCGCCAACCCGCCAGCGTCAGCGCCCGCAACGCCCTGATCGGTGCGATCAGCGGGCGCTCCAAAGAAGCGGGGACGGCGCCAGCGCCGTCCCCCGATGGCGAGAGTCTTCAGGAATTGCCGCTCAGATCTCGGCGTCTTCCTCGATCAGCCGGTCGAGCGCCGCCTCGAGTTTCTCGGGAGTGTCGTAGTCGCCGCGTTCAATCGCTTCGCGGGTCTGATCCACCAATTCCTGCCGAATCTCGGGAACCTCGCGCAACTTGCGCAGGTATTGCGCCAGTCGCGAGACCTCGACGTGGTCCACGTCCCGACGCGCGCGCGTCTCGACGTGGCGACCCGGCTCAGCCGAGTCCCGCCTCGCGATGGGCTCCACCCGGCCCAGATTGTCATGCCCCACCGGTCCAATCTCTGCCATGCTCGATACGCTCCAATCCATCAACAATGTCTGGGAGTCTCACAAGGCTGTGCCCACCATACCTTGTTCCCAAGCCTCCCGTGATGGTGTTGTCTATCGACGGAGATGCGATCCGAACTACAAAAGAGATATATGTGTCTGATATGGTGTAACTCTCTATGTCTTCGATACTTGGAGCAGATAATGCGCATTCGGACGCACCAGGAAATCTTGCGTCGATTGTGTCGGATCCGGATGTTCGGTATCGGGGTTTCGCTGTGGATCCTGACCGGGTGCGCCGGCTCGAACCGGGCCGATCAGTCGACGGGCCCGAATCGGGGGTCCGACGTTCAAGGGACCAGCCTTCGCGAGCAGAGCGCCGAGATATTCCAGACTCAGGGCTCCGATTCGAGCGACGCGCAAACCCAGGAGGCCAGCCACTGGGCAATCGTGGTTGCACTCTTCAAGAACGACGCCTCGGGGCGCGCCCAGGCAACTGATGCGCTTCCCAAGCTTCGCGGCAAGGGCAAGCTCCGCGACGCATACCTCCAGGATCGCGGATCGACGGTCGCCATCGCGGTGGGCCGGTTTTCGGGCGCCAACGACTCGAAGGCGACTCGGGAACTGGAGCGCATCCGAGAGACCACTGTGGACGGCGTGAAGCCGTACGGCGCGGCGATCCTTGCCCCCCCGGTGGCCCCCGAGGTCAGTTCGAGTCCGTACGACCTGGGCCGGGTCCGGCGCGAGCGAGGGCCCGACGCGCTCTACACGCTGCAGATCGGGCTCTACGGGCGAACGGATGCGGGCCAGACGCCCGAGGCTTCAGAACTGGCCGAGTACCGGCGCCTGGCGGAGGAGGCGGTCGAACAGCTGCGCCGCGACGGCGAGGAGGCGTTCTTCTACCACGGCCCCTCGCGCAGCACGGTGACGGTGGGCGTGTTCGGCCCACAGGACCACGCCCCGGGGGGCGCAATCGGAGACAGCCTCAGGCTGCGTCAGGCCCGGGAGCGATTCCCGCACAATCTGCTCAACGGCAAGGGGATCACGGAGCGCTACCCGACCGAGAGCGGCAGAACGGCCGAGCGGCTCCAGCCCAGCCGCCTGATCGCGATCCCTGGCTGAGACGCGCACGGCGCTGCCACCACTACTATGGGCTGAGATGCGACTTGGGCTGCCCAAGACTCTGCTGCTGCACGTGCTGTTCGAGCAGCTGCGCGTGGTTGCGCTGACCGCGGGAGTGATCGTGGTGGTGATCGCGTTCGCCGCGGCGATCAAGCCGATCGGCGACGGCGATCTGGATCCGCTGGACGCCCCCAAGTTCATGCTCCTGGCGATGGTTCCCATGCTGGCGTATGCGCTGCCATTCGCGGGCGGGTTCGGGACAACTCTTGCCTATCACCGGCTGACGCAGGATCACGAGACGGTCGCGGCGAGGGCCAGCGGGATCAGCAACCGCATGCTGATGGCTCCCGCGCTGGCGTGCGGCCTTCTGCTGGCTGGGAGCCTGATGGCCCTGAACGAGCAGGTGATCCCGCGGTTCCTGCGGTCCATGCAGGAATTCATCACTCGCGACGTCGCGAGGCTGATCGTCCGGAACGTGGCGCAGGGCGACTCTTTCCAGCTCAACAACGTGATGCTGCATGCGGACATGGCCCAGAGCCTCGGGCCTGAGGGCTCCGCCTACGAGCGGATCCTGCTGCGAGGCGTGGTGCTGTGCGAGCTCGAGCCCCGATCGGGCGAGGATGCGCCCCTTGCGATCGCGTCGGAACTCTCGACCTCGGAGGCCGTGGTGTGGCTCTACCACGCGTCGTCGGTGGAGCGGGTCTCGGGCGAGACCGAGCAGCCCCGGGAGGGAACGGTGGCGGTGATCCGGCTGCTCGAGTCGGTGGTGCGGCAGAAGGGAGATCGTGCGCTGGTGCACGTGCAGGACACGCTCGACGTGGGCCCGATGTTCCTTCCAGGTGCGTTTGCCAACGACCCCAAGTTCCTGACCTACGGCGAGCTGCGCCGCGTGAACGACGAGCCGGAACGGATGGAGTTCGTGCAGTGGCGCAAGCGGAGGCTCGCGTCGAGGCTGGGCCGTCTCGAGACGATCGAGTTTGTTGACGAGGAGTTGCGCGAGCGCGGCCGCATGAGGCTGGTCGATCCCCTGGATCGCACGCTGTATCTCGAGGGCGCCGGGCTGACTCCGGTCGACAGCGAGTTTCGGGTCGTGCGGCCGGCAGATAGCCCCATCGAGGTGACAATCATCCGGGACGCGTCGAGCGCGAGTGGTGTCACGAGGTGGAGCGTGGGGCAGGCCTTCGTGCGGATCGATGAGAAGGACCGCGTGACGCAGCCGCTGGAGATGGTCTTGAGGCTGCGGGACGCCCGCTCCGAGGCCGAGGCGTCGGAGGCCGCGCAGGGCCGCCGCGAAGAGATCGTTCTGGGGGGCCTGCGGATGGACACGGACCAGGCCGACGAGTTGCTCCGCCTGCCGGTGTCCGAGTTGATCTCGCGGGCGCACCGGCGGACCGCGGCCGCTCCGGAGCCGGAGCTGGATCGCCGGCAGGAGGACCTGGCCAAGAGCGTGGATTCATTGCGACGCGAGGTGCTCTCCAAGATCCACGAGCGGATGGCGATGGCGGTGGCGTGCGCGGTGATGGTGCTGACGGGCGCGGTCACGGCGATGCGGCTCGGGCGCGCTTCGCCACTGGTGGTGTACCTGGTCAGCTTCTTTCCAGCGCTCTGTGCGATCATCGCGATCAACGGCGGGCAGCATCTGGTGCACCGCATCGGCGAGCCGGGGCTTCCGTTGCTGTGGGGGGGCAACGCGGTGCTGCTGCTGTACACACTGTTTGCGTACCGGGGCGTGGCCCGGCACTAGGAGGCCCCGATGGCAGAGCGCACGGCGGCCGAGGTGGCGATGGACCGCCGCGCATGGCGAACGCTGCTGCTGATCGTCCTCGGGGTGACGGCTGTGCGTCTGGCGTATCTGGCGTGGTTCTGCCCGTTCGGGCTCGCCGAGGACGAGGCGCACTACTGGGAATGGAGCCGCCACCTCGACTGGAGCTACTACTCCAAGGGCCCGGGGATCGCGTGGTCGATCGCGCTCTCGACATGGGCGCTGGGCGACACCGAGTTGGGCGTGCGGGTGCTGGCGCCGCTGTTCGGAGCCGCGCTGGCGCTGGCGGCGGGTCGCATGGGAAGGCTGCTCGGCCCGGGCGTTTGCCTCTTTGCTGGCGCGGCCGTGTTGTTGGCGCCAGGCTTTCAGATCACGTCGCTGATCATGACGATCGACGGGGGCTATCTGGCGTGCTGGGCGCTGGCATGTCTGCTGGCGCACCGCGCGATGATCGAGGGATCTCGCCCGGCGTGGCCTCTGCTTGGAATGGCCGTCGGGATGGGGTTCCTGTTCAAGTACACGATCCTGCTGCTGCCTCTGGGACTCATCGCGTTCTGGCTGGCCCGCCGGCGAGGCGAGCACCGGGCACGTGTCGGCTGGAGCGGGCCCGCCGCGGCAGTGGGTGCGTTCGCGCTGTGCGCCCTGCCTGTGGTGGTATGGAACGCCCGGGAGGGGTTCCCAACCGTCCGACACCTGCTCGGGCACCTCGGCTCCTCGATGGGAGACATCCCCACCGAGCCAGGGTGCGGACACGCGGCCAAGGGCTCGCCGCTGGTGTGGGTTCCCGAATACCTGGGAATGCAGGTCGCCGTGGCGGGACCGATGCTGTTCCTGGGGATTCTCGGGGCGGTTCGAGTCCTGCGGAGCCACGGCGAGGCCGGGCGTGATGCGCGAATGCTGATGGTCTGTGCGGCAGCGCCGATCCTCGTGTTCTACCTGCTGGTGTCGTTCGTCACGCGCGGGGAGGGGAATTGGGCCATCGCGGGGATGGTCACGCTCGCCGCGCTCGCGGGGGATGAGGCCCGGCGGATGAGATCTCGGCCGAGCCGTGGCTTCGACCCGGTCGGGATGCTCTGGACGGCAACCGTCATCGTGGGCCTGGTCGCGGGACTGGGAATGCTTCGGATGGACTGGTTGGCGCGTCTGCCCGTGATCGGGCGGGCGATGCCCGTGGAACGCATGATGCGCGGGCCTGTTCTGGCCCAGCGCGTGGGCGAGCGGATGGACGAACTGCGGGATCGGACGGGCCTGGAGCCTTTTGTCGTCTGCGAGCACTACGGGCGCGCCAGCCAAATGGGGTTCTACCTGCCGGGGCGGCCGGTCGTGTATTGCTCGAGCCCGCTGATGCCATCATTTCCCGAGCAGGGCCTCTGCCGCGGGAGACCGAGCCAGTTGGACCTCTGGCCGGACCACGATCTGGGCCGACTCGATCGGCTCGGTGGGAGGCCGGCGGTGCTCATCGGAGGGCACGAGAGCCAGTGGCGGACGGCGTTCGAGCGAGTGGAGGTGCTCGATGGATGGCGTGACAAGGGTCGACCCGGTTTCCTCGGCTACGGGTTCGTGGGGTTCCCGGTTGCGCGCACTGAGTAGCCTTGGCGCGATGACGCCGTGGGCCACCAAACCAGAGAGATCCGAATCGCTCGCGCGGGCACTCTGGATCGGCACGTTCGGGGCGGTGCTGGTTGTGTCGGCGCTGCTGGATTCGGTGGTGTGGCTGCGGTTTTCTGAACACAACCCAGCGGCACTCCACCAGATCGAGATCTCTGGGTGGTACCAGACCCTGCGGCAGGCCGGTTACGTGCCGGCGTGGGTGGCCATCGCGCTGGCGATCGATTTCGCGGGACTGCGTCGACAGAAGTGGGGCTGGCGACCGAGCGCCCCGCCTGTCACCCTGGGGGTGGTGGTCTCGATTCTGATCGCCGGGGCCGCGGTGGAGGTGCTCAAGCCGGCCATCGGGCGGCTGCGGCCAGAGGCGTCGGGCGGGGAGTACGTGTTCGCGCCGCTGTGGACCAATCCGGCGCTGACGTCGTACTCCACGCCATCGAGCCACGCGGCGATCGCGTTCGCGGGGGCGTTCGCGCTGGCTCGGACGTTTCCCGGCGCCGCGTGGCTGCTTATTGGGATCGCGGTGGGATGCGGGGTGACGCGCCTGATCGCCGGCGCGCACTACCTGAGCGACATCGTGCTGGCGGCGCTGGTGGGCTGGTTGGCCAGTCGCGTGGCCCCACGAGGGGTGGTGACATGACGATCCTCTCGCGGTACATCGCGAGGCACTTTGCGATGAACATCGTCATCCTTCTGGTGATGCTGTGGTGCCTGATCGTCTCGGTCGACGCGACGCTCAACATCCACCGTTTCATCAACGCCGCGGAACGCCGCGCGTCCGAAGGGGCGACGCTGCCGCGTCCGCTGCTGACGGCGTACCTGATCTTCGATCTGTGGTGGCCCCGGCTGTTGCAGTTGACGGGGTTCATGCTCGGTGTGGTGATGGTCGGGGCGATGGGATTCACATGTTCCCAGATGGTCCGCCATCGCGAGTTCGTCGCGATTCTGGCCAGCGGCCAGAGCCTTCGCCGAGTGGCCCGGCCGATCCTGGCGGTGGCGCTGGTGCTGACGGGGCTTCAGGCCGCCAACCAGGAACTCGTCATCCCGCGAATCGCGCCGCTGCTCGCTCGCGAGCACCAGGACGCGGGCCGCCCAGCGGCGAGGCGGTCGGGCACGCTCATGGTGGCGGACGGGGCGGGGCGAATCTTTCTCGTGGGCGATTTTGACGCCGACACGGGCCAGATCCGCGATGCGTACGTGTGGGAGCGAGATGACCGCAGGCTGGCGACGCGCCGGATCCATGCCGATGTGGGGACATTCCGCAACGGCGGGTGGGACCTGACCGGTGGCGTCGCCGAGACTCCGGTGTCGGGGCAGGCCATGCCGGCGGTCGAGCCGGTCTCGCGGATCGACACGGGGCTGAATCCCTCGGTGTTCTCGATTGCGCAGGCAACGACGTTCGCGTCGAGCCTGAGCTTCCGCCAGTTGTCGCGGATGATCGAGACCGTGGACGCGTCCCAGGACCGCGACGACGCCGGCGTGGCGAACCGGAGGGAAAGGCTTGATCGCATCCGCTGGAGCCGTTTCAGCATCATGACGGCGAACCTGATTGGCCTGGTAATCGCCCTGCCGTACTACCTGTGCCGCGTTCCCACCAAGATGATCGTGCAGACCGTTCGGTGCGCGCCGGTCGCGCTGGGGTCGATCATGGGCGCGATCATCGCGAGCAACGTGCCGGTTCCGGGCGTTCCCGCCATCGCGGGCGTGTTCGTGCCGGTGCTGGTGCTGCTGCCCATGGCGGCGGGGATGGTGCTGCGGATTCGAACGTAGGCTTAGGGCCCCGTGACGCGCGGAGTCGCCGGGGAGACTGGCGGCGGACGGGGCCGTTTGGAGAGCGGGCGAGATGGCGTCGATCGTGTTCTACTTCGAGGTCCACCAGCCGCACCGGCTGAAGAAGTACACCGTCTTCGACGAGCACCCGTTCTACTTCGATGACGACAAGAACCGCGCCATCTGCGAGAAGGTCGCGGACAAGTGCTATCGCCCGACGACGCGGCTGATCCTGGACCTGGTGCTCCGCCACGAGGGCAACTTCAGGGTGAGCTATTCCATCACGGGCACCGTGCTCGATCAGATGGAGCGGTACTGCCCGGACGTCATCGAGCTGCTCGGGGCGCTCGCGGCGACGGGCTGCTGCGAGTTCCTGTCCGAGACGTACTTCCACTCGCTGAGCTTCCTCTATTCGCGCGAGGAGTTCCGCCGGCAGATTGATCTGCACACGAAGCGCATCCAGGGGCTGTTCGGGCAGACACCGCGGGTCTTCCGCGACACCGAGTTGATCTACAACAACGACGTGGCCGCTGAGGTGGCCTCGATCCGGGACGACTCGGGAGCGCCGCGGTTCCTGGGAACGCTGTGCGAGGGCGTGGATCGCATCCTGGGCTACCGGTCGCCCAATTTCGTGTACCGACCGCCGGGTGATCTTCGCGGCCCGGATGGACGGCCGTTCGGCGTGCTGCTGAAGAACTACAGGCTGAGCGACGACATCGCGTTTCGGTTCAGCAACAAGGGCTGGAGCGAGTGGCCGCTGTCGGCCGAGAAGTTCGCCACGTGGGTCGACAACATCAACGGCGACGGGTACCTGTGCAATCTCTTCATGGACTACGAGACCTTCGGTGAGCACCAGTGGGCGGACACGGGGATCTTTCACTTCCTCGAGGCGCTGCCGCCGCAGGTGTTCGACATCAACCCGGGCCAGAACCACTTCATCACGCCCAGCGAGGCGCTGCGGCGCTTCGACCCGGTGGGGGTGTACGACGTGCCGTCGATGATCTCGTGGGCCGACACGGAGCGGGATCTGTCGGCCTGGCTGGGCAATGCGATGCAGCACAACGCGATCGAGGAGTTGTACAGGCTGGAGGGGCCGATCCGCGAGCACGTGGCCGCCGCGGCGGCGACCGGCGATGCCCGACGCGTGGAGGAGGCCAGCCACCTGTACAACGACTGGCGCAAGCTGACCACCAGCGACCACTTCTACTACATGTGCACGAAGTACTGGGCCGACGGGGACGTGCACAAGTACTTCAGCCCGTACGACTCACCCTACGACGGCTACATCAACTTCATGAACGTGCTGGACAATCTGCGCCGGCGGGTCGAGCACGCGCCCGCGTAGCTCTCAGCAGCCCGACACGAATCGATCCAGGTACACGAAGAAGTCGTCCGCATCCCGATCGCCGTCGCCGTCGAGATCGGCCTCGGGGTCGCCCGAGGCGAACAGGTCCAGGTAGGCGAAGAAGTCATCGGCGTCGGCATCGCCATCGCCATCGATGTCCGCCTCGCACGCAACGGGCTCACCGTAGATCGTGAAGTTGACCCCGCTCTGTCCGTTGCCCTTCAGATCGGCCGGGACCTTCTTGTAGTTGTCCTCGTAGCCGCGACCTCCGCCGGGGTTCCAGAGCCAGCCGTTGTTCGGCTCGCCCCTTCCGACCGTGTGCTGGCTCATGGTGGACCAGGCGATCGCGAGGCGTCCGGCCGGGGGCCTTGTCGTGAACGCGATGTAGTAGTCGCCCGCGGGGAGGACCGAGCCGTCGAAGTCCGCAACGAATCGGAACCCGGCTCCGAGCGAGCCCTCGAGACGGCCGGTGCCGGGGATGGACTCCATGACCACCGTTCCGCCCGTGGGAGGGAACCCGGCATAGATCCGCGCCGTCACCTCGGTGACAAAGAACTGTGAGCCCGTCACGGTGCCCTCGGACTCAAAGCGGAGGATGGACGCGGCGTGGTCAATCCCGAAGTCCTCGACGGGATACAGGTCCAGTGTGTCGTCGTCGTAGTCGGTGCAGTTGGGTCCGGCGGTGAGCACGCGATCCCAAGGCAGGCGCGCCACGGGCGTCGGCTGCGCGATCGCGAGCGGACAGAGCGCGGCCAGGGCCGCGACGGCAAGGGACGGGCGGTGCATGGACGAACTCCGGCGAGAGATGCGGCGCGGCCTGCGCTGCTGCGCCTCGGCTGACAGCGGCGCGCGGGGCGCCGGTCCCGGGTTTGATGCGCCCGGGACCCACGGGTTCCAGCGTCTTTGGGGCTCTGCGCTCTAGCAGCCCGAAGCGAAGAGATCGAGGTAGGTGAAGAAGTCGTCCGCGTCTCGATCGCCATCGCCATCGAGATCGGCTCTGTCGTCACCGGCCGCGAACAGGTCAAGGTAGCCGAAGAAATCATCGCCGTCTGCGTCGCCATCTCCGTCGATATCGGCAGCGCACGCCGACTTGTACGCGTACACCGCGGAGCGATCCGTCAGCAGGAGCGATCCGTCGTGGGCGATTGCCGGCCCACCCTGGTTCTGTCGGTTCAAGTTCAGCGTGAAAAGGTGGTCGAGGTTCTCGTCGAAGACCCACAGGCGGCCATCGCCTGCCGGATTGCTCGCCCAGCCGTTGCTGACATAGATCGTGCCGCGAGAATCGACGGCCATCTGGGCGCTGCCATCGGGAATGAGCGGGAATGGCCCCGAATCCACCACCGCGCCGGTCGCGGGGTCGAGGCGCACCAGTTCGTTTGCCTGCGTGACCGCCAGGAGCGTGTCGTCGGGCGAGATGGCGTACCCGACGTTGGTCCAGCGAATGGGCACGTTCCAGAGCGGCGCAAACTCCGTTCCAGTGTCTTCCCACGCGTAGAGGAAGTCCACCTCGATATTGTTCTGGACGCGCGGGAAGTAGACGTGGCGACCATCGCGAGAGAGATACGGCTGCTTCTGCTCGAGGAACCCCTCCATGACCGGGGAGGAATACAGGCGCGTGCCGGTCTCGATGTCGGCCTTGGTGATCACCTGCCCACCGGGCGCGGCCTCGTCGAAGAACACAGCCGTGTCCGTGGCACATGGACCGCAATTACCGCTGACCGAACAGCTGCGCGCGAGTTCCCAGTCGAGCTCGCCGGTCTCGGCGTCGATCCGGGCCAGCCACTCGAACCAGCCGATGATGGGGTCGCCGTCGGGAGCGAAGACCACGCCTTCGTACGCGAATGCGCCGATCTCGTATGTGGAAGTCCAGAGCGTGGCGCCCGTCGCCGCGTCCAAGGCGTACACGGGGGCGCGGGTGCCGTTGCCGCCGCGGCTGGCGAAGACCCTTCCATCCTTGACCCCAAGAATCCAGGCGATCCACTCCTCGCCGGTATCGCCTCCGAACGGAAGCGTCACGCGCCAGAGTTCGCCGCCGGTCCCGAGGTCGTACGCGACGATCGCGTCGTTCGCGGCGCCGCCCTGTTGCGGGAATCCGGCCTCACGGACGGTAAAGACGCGATCGCCCTCGGAGAAAGGAGCCCAGGCGATGATGGAGAAGTCGTCGTTGTTGTCCCATGCGAGATCGGGCGCGGTCGGGCCGATGGCCGGGCTCTGCCCATTGCGCGCTGCGTTGCCCGACAGGTTTGACCAATCTTGTGCGGACGCCGAAGTTGCGACAGCGGCACAAAGAACAATGAAGTTCGCAACGCACATGGCTCTCTCCCTCCGGGGCCCGGGGCCCGTGACCAGCGTGCCCGACGAAAATCCGGTACGAAAACCGGGCGGGCACTGACGCACCCGCCCGGCATCGATTCGCGCTGCCTCCGCGGCCGGGCGCTCAGCACCCCAGCGCGAACAAGTCGAGGTACATGAAGAAGTCGTCGGCGTCACGATCGCCGTCGCCGTCGAGGTCGGCGTTGTCGTCACCGGCGGCGAACAGATCGAGGTAGCCGAAGAAGTCGTCGCCGTCCGCATCGCCATCGCCGTCGATGTCGGCGGGGCACTGGGGCAGCGCGGCGGCGACGGCGTCCCCGGCGTGGACCCGGCCATACCCGAAAAAGTTGTCGAATCCGCCGGCGCCGACGTCGGTGGCCGTGTCCCGCAGAATCTGGCGCACCTCGTCGGGCGTGAGGTTGGGATTGACGCTGAGGATGAGCCCGGCGACGCCAGCGACGTGCGGGCTGGCGGCGGATGTGCCGCTGAAGCCCGAGTCGTAGCAGGTGTTGCACCCGTTGCCCGTCGTCAGGATTTCCGGGCTCGGGCCGGCGACGTCGATGTGGGTGCCGTAGTTGCTCCAGCTCGGCTTGGTGTCGTTGCGATCGATCGCCGAAACGGCGATGACGTTGGAATACCCCGCGGGATAGTGCAGAGAGCTCGTGCCCGCGTTGCCCGCCGCGGCGACGTTCACGACGCCATTGGCCGTCGCGTAGTTGCACGCGTCCTCGGTGAGCGGCATGAGACAGCCGCAACTGAGGCTCATATTGAGCACCCGTGCGTCGTTATCGACGGCGTAGAACACGGCGCCGGCGACCGAAGCGTCCGAGCCGCTGTTATGCCACCACTTCGCGGCCATGTGGGTCGTGTTGCCCAGCCCCGCCACGCCGATCCCGTTGTTCAGCACGGCCGACATGATGCCCGCAACGTCGGCCCCGTGCCCGTACACATCGTTCACGTCCTTGTTGTTCCGCGCAAAGTCCCATCCATAGCGGTCGTCGATGAAGCCGTTGCCGTCGTCATCGATTCCGTTGTTGTCGATCTCGTCGGTGTTGACCCAGAGGTTCGCCGCGAGATCCTCGTGGTTGATGAGCACGCCGGTGTCGATGCTGCCCATGATGATGCTGGGATCGCCTTGGGTGATGTCCCACGCGGCCGGGGCGCCGATGCGATCCATGTTCCACTGCTGTGGGTAGCGAGGATCGTTCGGAGGCCCCGCCGGCGTCGGCTTCCCGTTGACGCTCGCCCACCGGACGCCCTCGACGCGCCGCGCGCGATGCGCCAATTCCAGCTCGTCGGCCTGCCCGGGCACCACGGCGATGCGCACGAAACTCAGCGGGTGCGGCAGGTCGGGACGGCCCTTGTAGTGCGGTGCGTGCGGGATTTCCTTCCACTCAAGCACCTCGCCCAGCACCGCCTCGATGCTCGCGAGCGATTCCGGCGTTGGGGCCTCTTCGAACCGAACAACGACCTCTCCCGCCATGTGCGGTGAGTCGAACGCGATGGGTCCATCTCCGGGACTCCCCATCGCCGGAAGCGAACCGGCCATGGCGGACAGGACGACAAGGGCAAGCATTCGGATCTCCTTCTTGGTGGCGCCCCGCGTTGAAATGGAGCGACGGATCGCCCCGCACGGCCCCCACGACGATCAAGTGTACAAGATGGCGAAAGCGGTTCCAACCCGGATTGTATTGCGGTGAATGCCCGGCCGAGTCCTAACAGCCCGCGACGAAGAGGTCGAGGTATGTGAAGAAATCGTCGGCGTCGCGATCGCCATCGCCGTCGAGGTCCGCACCAGGGTCACCCGCCGCGAAAAGGTCCAAGAACCTGAAGAAATCATCGCCGTCGGCGTCGCCATCGCCATCGAGATCCGCCGGACATCCCGGCGGCGTGAATCCCGATGCCCACGCGACGGACCTTTCCAGGATCGTGCGTGTGACATCGGTGGCGCCAAGCCAACTGGCGTCCTCGAGGAACAGGAAGACGCGCCGGGCCGGGGCTGAGTGCCCCCCGAGAAGGGCGGCGCCCGCTTCCGCGACGAGGATCGAGGCGTCCGCCGGCACGCCGGCTCGTGTCGCCAGAACCTGGGCGCCGGGCGCGAAGTTTCCTCTTCCGACACTCATGGTCGCGCCGCCGCCGAACACGGCCAGTTCGCCAAGAGCAAAGCCCTCGGTGATTGGATGGGTGTTATTCACAATCGTGATCTGCTGTGTCATCGGGATCGTCATGCCGTCATCGGCCAACGGCTCCCGGTCCGTCCGAAGCAACGCCTGCTCCCACAGCACGATCGGGATCTCCTCATCGCGAAAGTCCCCGGCGATATTGGACGACGCCACGGTCGACGACACTACCACGACGTCGAAGGCTCCCGCCAGTTCGGCAGCGCTCGGTCGGTTGGACCGGTCATCGTCGAAGCTTGTCACCTGGAATCCAGCCGAATCGAGGAACGTTGCGATCGCCTGGTCCGACGCCGACGGCGGGATGCTCCCGCCGATCATCGCAACCGAGGGAAACTGCCCAACCTTGACATACCCGTTCTTCTGAACCACGCGCGTTCCCACGGTTCCCCGCACTGCCAGCCGAACGTCGTACACCCCATCCACGCCGTACACATGGATTGGGTCGCGTTCCTGGCTGGACGATCCATCTCCAAACGTCCACGTCCACTCGTACGCACCCGGGACATCTGATCGATCGCTGAAGCTCACCACCAGCGGCCGGTCCCCAAAACGGACATCCGCGCCAAAGTCCGCAGTCCCCACGTACCGGATCCGCAGGATGTTCGCCCCCCGATCAATCGGGGACTGGTAGTCCTGGTCCTTGTACAGGTCGCTGAAGTAGAGTCCGTCAGGGCCCGCGGCAATCGCCGCAGCAGTTGCCTTTCCCGCGCCCGCGTAGTACGCCAGATCGCGTGGCCCGTCGACAAGGGCGCCGCCGCCATCGAGCACCCACTCTGTGATCCGCTTGCCCAGGCTCTGAAACCCTGTGGCCCAGGTCGGCCCGGACTCAGCGATGTACGCGTGGTCGTAGCGACTCGCTGGGAAGCCGCTCCCGCCCGACGTGCCCGCTTGCACAAACGCGATGTTGACAGGCGCATGTGCCGGGCTCCAGTTGTAGATCGCGAAGTTCATCATCGAAGCATCCGAGCCATCCCAAAGGTAGTTTCGCCCCGCCACGGTCTGCGAGAATCGATCGACGCTCGGACCGTTCTCGACGGTGTAGTGCATCGAGTCCGACTCTCTCCACGCGCCCCCGAAGGGATTCCGCACTCCGAGCGCAAACACATAGTCGCGCGACGTGATCGGAGCGCCGTTGTAGAACGGGTTGTCAACCGGGGCCGACCCGTCCGAGTCGAGCCTCAGGATCTTGCCGCGAAACGACCCGAGATTCTGCGCGGTGCTCGCATCGAATCCGTCACCCATGTGCACGTAGAGCTTGGCGTCGGGCCCAAAGGACAGGTTCGAGATCTGGTGCGATTGCCCCTGGGTCTCGCCCACCATGTCCAGGATCGTCGTTCGCGTCGCCGCGGTCCGCCCGCCATCCACGCTCGTGAATCGATCCACTTTGGGATAATGGGGGGCGTTGTCGTTGTTTGGATCAGTGCTGTAGAGCATCGACGCGAAGACATCGCCGCTGGCCGGGTCCACCACGATGCCCGTCAGCCCCTGCTCGCCGGAGCCGGGGAAGTTTCCCGTTGGATTGAAGTTCAGCAGGCCTGACGCGAAGTCGCCGACGGCGCCGTCGCGCATCACGACCTTGATGTTCCCGTACAACTCCGTCACGTAGTACAGTGGCGCATCGGGCTCCGGTCCCGGACTTGGGACAAAGGCGATGTTCACCGGTAGCTGGAAGCCCGTCGCGACCACCTCGACGACGAATCCCGGCTGAGCCACGGTCCACGGAACCGGCGCGCCGCGCGCCAGAACCGAAAAGTCCGGCTCAGTGTCGCCTGGGTGACCAACATACGTACCCCCGTTGGCAGCCACCCAGAACACCGCGCCGGTTCCCGGATCGAGCCCGATTGAGGGCAAGTAGATCGTGACATCCTCCCCATCCTCGGTCGTGAACGCAAGATCCGACTCCGGCAGGCTTACCGACAAGGTCCCGGCGCTCACGACGACGCGCGCGTCCACGTGGTCGGGAAGCCCCGGGGGATTGGTGACCTCGTTGGAGAGTCCATCAAGCCCGGCGAAGCGAAGAAGCAGATCGCCCGATGCCGACCCAACCTCCAGGAGCGCGGGTGAGCCTCCGCCCGGAAGCACGATCGCCACACCGGTAGCGTCATGCCACATCGGCGCGGGATTGGGCGCGACATCCGACAGTTCCAGCGGAAACACCTCCGACAACGGGCCGGTCTCAAAGAAACGAACAGACCAGTCACTCCACTCGGTGAGCGCGTCTCCGCTGTCGTCTCGGTGCCGCACGCGCAAGAAGTACTGCGTCGCGGCCACCAACTCGCTCCGGCCCGTGTGCGAGCCCTCGAATACACCGTCGCCCAGGTGCGTGTGCACGCGCTCGACCCCGCCGATGCACGCCGTCACCCATACGCGCTGCGGCGGTGTCAGCGTCCAGATTTCCCAATCCGTGCACAGGTGCTGATCGCCGACATCGGGATCCTGGAATGGACCGGTCTCCATGTGCACGTCGGCGGGATTGACAATCTGGCCGTCAACGGCCGGCTCGTTGATCACGGGCGGCAGCGGAGGCTGGTTGGCGGCCCCCACGGATGCGGCCGTCACTGCGCACGCGACCGCCCGAAGCAGACTCGACATGGCCCTGCCTCCTTCCCCGCCGGCGCTCGCGCGCCTCGTTCGCCGAATCGTTCGAGTTCCTAGCAACCCGCCGCGAATGAGTCGAGATACAGGAAGAAGTCGTCGGCATCGCGATCGCCGTCCCCGTCAAGGTCGGCCCCGGGATCGCCCGCGACGAACAGGTCCAGGTATGCGAAGAAATCGTCGCCGTCGGCATCGCCGTCCCCATCGATGTCGGCCGGACAATCCACCGGCGCCTCGGCGCTGCCGGTAATGGATCCGTCGATCGACACCGATCCAAGGCCGGGATTGAGGGGGTCGAGCGGCGTTTCGAACGCGAACGTGTTCGACAGCGTGACCACGCCACCCGCGACGCCGATTGTGCCGCCAAACTCCGGCACGATCTGCGCTCCCGCATCGAGCAGGTTGAACGTGCCCGAGCACTGCAAGCCCGCGCCTTGAAGCAGCGCACAGATCGCGCCCGTGGCGTTGTACGAGATCACGCCCTTGGAAAGCACCGGAACGTTCTCGAACAGGAACGCGCCGCCCTCGATCGCCGCCGGTCCCGTGGTCTCCCCCGGCGTCGCGTACTCGACGCTCATCGAAGTGCCCGTCGCCGTGATCCTCCCCAGGATCCCCGCGTTGATGTCCAAGTCGATCGATTGCGTCAGCAGCAGCTCAAAGTTGTGCAGTTCGATCAACGACGGAGCGTCCGCGTCATCCAGCGACACCGTGACCACCCCACTCACCGGCGAAGAGTCGCTGTCAGACCCGAACGGAATGGTCAGCGTGACGGTGACGCTCGACTGCGATTCATCCACCGGAATGTCAAACGGCGGGCCGCCCACCGCAAGGCCCGATAATCCAACGACGAGCAAGGCGATGCGCTTCATGTGGCCTCTCCTTCTCAAGCGGGCGCAGTGTACCGGATTGGGTCGCGAGTGGGAATGGATTCTCCGCACGACTGTGCATGCGCGCGAAGACATTCGAGGCGACCCGGGCCCGCCGTGCGCTCTCGGAGTGGTCATCGGCGCTTCCGATGGGTATTCGAGGACGAGTGGGTCGAAGCAGACAAAGTGGAGGTGGACAAAGAATTCGATGGCATCAGCGACGAGCGCGGGGCACCTGGCCCGCGTTGGTTCGGCTACGCCATGCCGACTGGGATGGCCGCGGAATGCTGGATTCTCTATGCTCGAATGCGCAGCGAGCCGGATCTCCCCTTGACTGTCGAAGGTGTCCGGCGCGCGGAGGTCCACGTCCATCTCGCCGATCCGTGTCGCGAACATGAGGATTCGGGCCACAGTTGAGGGGGTCGTTCCCCTCCCCAGCTTCATCAGATTCTGCCTCGGCCCCCGAACACCCTCCTTGAAGCGACGCGGCCTCGCCCGGACAATGCGCTCATGGACGGCCCGGACCAGGTCACGGAAGTGCTCCGGCGCGTGAGCGACGGCGATCACCGCGCGGCCGAGAGGCTGATCCCGCTCGTGTACGACGAGCTGCGCCGCCTCGCCGCGGCGCAGATGGGACACGAACGCGCCGATCACACGCTCCAGGCCACGGCGCTGGTCAACGAGGCCTATCTGAGGATGGTGGACCAGACGCGCGCGTCGTTCCGCGACCGCAACCACTTCTTCGCCGTCGCAGCGACCACGATCCGGCGCGTGCTGGTGGATCACGCGCGCACCAAGGGACGGGCCAAGCGTGGGGGCAAGCGACAGCGCGTCGAGCTGGATGCCAGCGTGGACTGGTCGGGCTCGCAGGATCTCGACCTGCTCGCCCTGGACGAGTCCCTGTCCCGACTCCACGACCTGCACCCGCGCCAGGCGCGCGTCGTGGAGCTGCGGTTCTTCGCAGGACTCACCATCCAGCAGACCGCCGAGGTTCTCGGTGTCGGCACGACGACGGTCGAGGACGACTGGGCGATCGCCCGCGCATGGTTGCGCCGCGCGCTGGAGGGCCCGCCATGAATTCGGACCTCCATCAGCGCGCCGGCGAGGTGTTCTCTCGCGTGCGACGGGCCCCGCCCGAGCAGCGTGCATCCATCCTGAACGAGCAATGCGATGGCGACGAGTCGCTCCGCCGCGAGGTCGAATCGCTCCTGGCTCACGCAGAGGATCGGGTATTCCTCGAGACGCCCGCGCTCGGTTCCGAGGCCGGAGCGGCACTGCTGACCGAAGCCCCCGAGGCCGTGCCGCGAATCGCCGGCTTCACCATCCTGGGCGTCCTCGGGCAGGGCGGCATGGGCGTGGTGTATCGCGCCCGGCAGGAGCGCCCCGCCCGCACCGTCGCGCTCAAGATGATGCGTCACACCCTCGCCTCAGAGGCCTCTCGCCGGAGATTCGAGCGCGAGGCGGAACTCCTCGCCCGGCTTCACCATCCCGGCATCGCCCAGGTCTTCGAGACCGGCGCCGACGAGTGTGGCAGACCTTTCATCGCCATGGAACTCGTCGAAGGCGAACCCCTGAACTCCCACGTGCGCTGGACCAAGCCGACCCTCTCCGACCGCGTCGATCTGCTGGTCCAGGCGTGCGACGCGGTGCAACACGCCCACCAGCGCGGCGTCATCCACCGAGATCTCAAGGCCGCCAACGTCCTGGTCGAGTCCGCCGACTCGGGCACATCCACCGAACCCTCCGGCCACGCATCGGGCCGTGTCAAGATCCTGGACTTTGGCGTCGGACGGCTCGTCGACGACGATCTCAACGCGACGATGCGCACCGAGGCCGGACAACTTGTCGGCACGCTGCGCTCGATGAGCCCCGAGCAACTCGACGCCGACCCCAGCCTGGTCGACGCCCGCTCAGACGTCTACGCCCTCGGCGTGCTCGCGTACGAGACGCTCTCGGACAAGCACCCTTTCGCAGACGTCCAGGGCGGCCTCGCGGAGGTCTCTCTCGCCATCCGCGAGCGCGATCCGCCGCTGGTGGGCCGGCTGAATCGGTCCCTCCGCGGCGACCTCGAGATCGTCGTCGCCCACGCCATGGAGAAGGACCCGGCCCGCCGATACCAGTCCGCCGGCGAATTCGCCGCTGACCTGCGTCGATGCCTCGCCGATCAGCCCATCCTCGCCCGACCCGCCTCGACGATCTATCGCATCCGCAAGCTGGCGCGACGCAACACGCTCGCGTTCGTCGCCATCTGCCTGCTGCTCACGGCCATCAGCGCGGGCGTCGTCGCCACGGTGTGGCAGGCCGTCAGGGCTACCACCGCGGAACGCCTCGCGCTCACCCGCCTCGACACGGCCACCGAGCAATCCCGCATCGCCGAGGCCGTCAACCAGTTTCTCCAGCGCATCCTCGCCACCGCCGATCCCCGCAACACCCGAGACCCCGACATCACGGTTCGCGAGGCTCTCGACACCGCCGCGGCCGATGTCGGCGAGCAGTTCAGGGACGAGCCGATGGTCGAAGCGGCGATCCGGCGCGTGATCGGCGACACCTACCGAAGCCTGGGACTTCCCGCCGACGCCCTCCCGCACCTCGAGCGGGCCGTCTCCCTGCTGCGAGAGCACGCCCCAGAGACCCACCCCATCCGCCTGAGCGCCGTGGGCGACCTCGCCATCCTCTACAAGTCGCTCAACCGCCTCGCCGACGCCGCGCCGCTCTTCGAAGAAGACCTCCGCACGCGCCGCATCGTCAACGGCGTCGAAGCGGAGGAAACGCTCGTGGCCGAGGTCAATCTCGCCCGCCTGCACGACGCCCTCGGCAAACGGGGCCTCGCCGAGCAGGAACTCCGCGATGCCCTCGCCCATCTGCGCGACGCTTTCGGCGATGACAACATCAACACGATCGTCACTCGCCAGCATCTGGCCGGGCTGTATATCGATCAGGCGCGCCACGACGAAGCGCGCCCGCTGCTCCAGGACGCCATCGATTCCTGGCGCCGCATCGAACAGCCGGAGCACCCGTACGCCCTGATCGCAATGGGCAACATGGCCATGCTCGAATCCCGCGCCGGCGATCAGGACGCCGCCATCCGCACCCGCTCCCAGATCTCCGAGATCCAAGCCCGAACTCTCGGGCCCAACCACCCCGAAACGCTCATCGGCCGCGCCGTGCTCGCCGACTTCCTGCATCTGGCGGGCCGCTACGACGAGGCCCTGCCCATCTTCGACGAGGTGATCCCGGCGCTCTCTGAGCGCCTCGGCGGCGATCATCCAAACGTCATCGCCATCCAGGAGACTCTCGCCCGAACGCTCTTCGAGGCCGGCAAGACCGATCAGGCCGAGACCCAGTTGGCCGAGATCGTCGAACGGCGCCGCCGGGCCAACGCACCCGGCGATGTTCGCCTCGCCATCGCCCTGCAATGGCACGCCCGCGCCCTGCGAGCCCTCTCGCGGGACGCCGACGCCGAACCCCTGCTGCGCGAGGCGCTCTCGATCATCGAAGCCTCCCGCGGCACGACGCACGCCGACACCCTCGCCGCCGCGCAGGTTCTGGCCGCGCTGCTGACCGATCTTGGCCGCGACGACGAGGCCGCCGAACTTGCCTCGCAATACCCCGCTTCTCCGAACGCCGAGTAAGCCCTTCGGCAGAGTCCTACGCGCTCGAAGCGACAGCCCCTCCGCCTCGTCGGGCCCAAATCCCCCTCTCCCTATACTCCCCGCCACTTCCACCACGCCACGCACCAAGGGGTGAACCCGTGTCCGACAAGCACTTCGACCTCATCGTCATCGGCGGCGGGCCCGGCGGCTACGTCGGGGCCATCCGCGCCGCCCAGCTCGGCATGAACACCGCCATCATCGAGCGCGCCAAGCTCGGCGGCGTCTGCCTCAACTGGGGCTGCATCCCCAGCAAGGCCCTGCTCTCCAACGCCGAACTCATGGAGAAGCTCGCCCACCAGCAGGACTGGGGCCTGAAGCTCGAGGGCAAGGTCGGCTTCGACTGGGACAAGGTCATCGGCCGATCCCGCGACGTCGCCGGCAAGCTCAACAAGGGCGTCGAATTCTTGATGAAGAAGAACAAGATCACCCACCTCGTCGGCCACGGCAAGGTCGTCGCCGGGCGCAAGGGCGGCACGCCCTGCAAAGTCGAGCTCTACGACTGCAAGGTCGACGAAGAGCGGACCGACTCGCCCGCCACCCCCGCAGCCAAGCCGCGCGACACCCTCACCGCCACCAACATCCTGATCGCGACCGGCTCGGTCGCGCGCGACCTGCCCTTCGCCAGGTTCGACCACGACCGCATCTGGGGCGCCCGCGAGGCCATGTACAACAAGGAGATGCCCAAGCGCCTCGTCGTCGTCGGCGCGGGCGCCATCGGCATGGAGTTCGGCTACTTCTACCACTCCTTCGGAACCAAGGTCACCGTCGTCGAGATGATGGACCGCATCCTGCCCGTCGAGGACGAGGAGGTCTCCGCGGCCCTGCTCAAGCACTACAAGAAGATCGGCATGGACTTCCGCCTCTCGCACGTCACCACCGGCGTCGAGAAGACCAAGTCCGGCGTCAGGGTCACCGTCGCCCCGTTCAAGGACGGCGACCCCGACACCAAGAAGGCCGAGACCATCGAGGCCGACCGCGTCCTGCTGGCCATCGGCGTCAAGGGCCGCTTCGACGGCCTCTTCGACGACAAGCTCGGCCTCGAGATCGTCAAGGACCACATCAAGACCGACTACGTCCCGCTCGGCCCCGACTCACCCGCCGACGCCAAGACCATCGACTACAAGACCAGCCTCGAGGGCGTCTACGCCATCGGCGACGTCATCGGCCCGCCGTGGCTCGCCCACGTCGCCAGCGAGGAGGCCATGCTCTGCGTCGAGCGCATCGCCTGGAAGGCCGGCAAGCTCGACCACGAGCCCATCGCCATCGACTACACCGTCATCCCCGGCTGCACCTACTGCCACCCGCAGGTCGCCAGCGTCGGCTTCACCGAGCGCGCCCTCCAGCAGCGCGGCCTGAAGAAGGGGACCGACTACGAGGTCGGCAAGTTCCCCTTCGCCGCGGCGGGCAAGGCCATCGCCGCCATGCACACCGAGGGCTTTGTCAAGATCATCCGGGGCCTGCCGCGGGGCGAGATCCTGGGCGCCCACATCATGGGCGATCAGGCCACCGAACTCATCGCCGAACTCTCCCTGGCCCGCCGCCTGGAGGCGACCAGCGAGGAACTCATCGCGACCATGCACGCCCACCCGACGATGCACGAGGCCGTGCGCGAGGCGGCCCTGGGCAGCGAGGGCAGGATGGTCAACGCGTAGAGGTTGCCTATCATCTGCCGTACTCTCGGCCTCGCTGCCGCTGCACATCTGGGTGCGGCACAGTAACCTGAGGTACTGCCGGAGGTGCGACATGCCGAACGATGGGATCGCCGTCGAGAACGGCCTCGATTTGGTGCTATTGCTTTTGTACGCCCAACGGCAGGTCTTCGGTGGCACGGCCGTCCTTCAAGGCACCACGCGGCTCCAGAAACTCCTCTTCCTTCTTTGGAAAGAGGGGCAGTTTGATGAGCTTGTAGCTGATCTGTACAATTTTAAGGCCTACGACTTCGGGCCATGCTTGGACGACGTCTACGACGACCTCGATTTCGCGGAATCCGTGGGGCTGCTTAAGTCGCAAGACGTCCCGCTCACAGACGCCTTCGTCGACGCTGACGGAGACTCGTTCTTGGGCACCTTCCAGCATGTCGCCGCCAAGGGTATGCGTCGCCGGGACTTCACTTTAACTCCCAATGGTCAACGTGCCGCTCATGACTTGTGGGAATCGCTGTCGCCACAGTTCCAGCAGGCACTCGCCACGGTTGTGCACCACTACGCGCAGATGCCCATTCGGACACTCCTCAAGTATGTGTATTCCAAGTACCCCAAGTTTGCCGAGAACTCCAAGATCGCTGATTCGCTATGAGTGCTTGGTTCCAAGAACACGCCAGTGAACTCCTTCTGGGCACCAACGCTGTGACGATTATAGCATTAGCGGGTTTGCATGGGATCAGAACATGGCTCTACGACGTGCACAAGAAGCACGCCGCAGATCTAGATCTCTCCATCGGCTTGCTGAAGGATCACTTCCGGAACTGTCTCCGCCGAATGCTGGATCTTGCTGATGATGGCCGGGGCATCGAGGGAATCGCCCGAAGTCAGGAGGGCTCCACGCAGATATCGTTGGCCGCTAAATGCACTCGCCATATCACGGCCCTGAAAGCCACATATCGATGGCTGCACCGCGCTCTCCAATCGGCAGAGATCCTGTGTGGCGCGTGTCTTTTCACCCTAATCCTCGCCCTACTCGCTCTCGCATTGGGGGCAACTGGAGGCCCTTTCTACGTTGCCCTTTCGATGGTGCTGACCCTCGTCATAGTGATTGTGCTATTGGTCGTTGCCGCCGCCGTGCTGGATGCGGTGTTCATGCAGACGGTCCGCACCGTCCGCGCGATGGATCTGGACTCGCGGCCGCGCGGCGCCGCCGAGGAGAGCATCGATGCGGGAAGTTGATTTGTACCCCCCCGTTCTCGAACATTTTGGCAGGTACGCGAATGTGCACGCTGAGGTTCCCGCCGGTAGGTCCTCGATTGACTTGGTTTTCTCAACATCTCGGAATCGCTTACTACTCGCTGCCGAATTGAAGCGCAGAGCACCATGGCTTGCACTTCGACAAGCCGTACTTGCTCAGCGCGTCGCCAACTTCAGTGTGGTAGGATTGCCAGAGACGATCGCCATTAGAGCCTATGCGGCGCACGCCGATGTGTTTCGGTGTCAGGGCGTCGGACTGTTATCCATCACACACGATGGCGTCGTCCAACTGATTCCTCCGAGCCGCTCGGAACGCCTAGTGTTGCACCTGCGCCGGGGCACTGTCAAGGGCATCGAGGACCACCGTCGCCGATCTGTTATGTCGCTTACACAGGCACTTGATCTGATTCATGGAGAGCGCCATGCTGCAAAGCTACTACCGCTTCGGCGTAGCGCGTGAGAAGAATGTACTCAAACGACACCGCGATGCGTATCATGGCGTCGTGTTCTCAGCGCACATTGCTTCTTACTACCGAAAGTCCTGCGGTGAACTCGTCGCGTCGCTTGGCAAGCCCTTCCTGATCGACCCGTTCACGTTCGTATTCGGCCGGCACCCAGGGATCATTCGCCGAACCGAGCGCGATGAGAACAAGAAGATCAAGCGTGACCGGCTCGGTCGTAAGGTAAAGGGGTCTATCAAGCGATCCTACGCCAAACTCGCTGGCGGCGAATACGGGCGGGTAATAGAAGATGTCTGTAAACGCAAGCAATCGGTTACACCTAGATCCTTTGCCAAAGAGCGCGATCTAAGGGATTTTGTATCGCATGTCCTGCAGTTTCAAGACGATGTCTTCGATGTGTCGGCCAAGTACGCAAAGTACGCAAAGTATGTAGGACATGAGACAGTGCTGGACAATACGCCAGAGGCGCTCATCGCGCCGTACTTCTACATCGACCCCTTGCAGCGCGACGAATGGCTGCAATTGAATGTGCGACTTGCGCATGCCGCTCGGGATCTCGCTGACGAACAGCGCGCTGTCTTAGGTGTATTATGTCTATCGAAAGACGACCTGCGAAATCTCCCCGCATGGGTTGCCCAGCTGATCGACGAAGCTGGGATGACCGGGGTCCTGGTGTGGGTCAATGATTTTCGTGAGTCGGATGCCAGCGATGCGCACTTGGCTGCCTTTGTCGATGCGGTTGAAACGATTGCTGAGCAAGGACACACAATCGGGAATCTCTATGCCGGTGGGTTGTCGGTTCTGCTTGGCGATCACGGCGTTTGTCAGGTGTCGTGTGGTCCATGTTATGGAGACATGCGAAGTGTTGATCAAGACGCCGATGATGCAGTTATCCCGACACGGTATTACTTCGAGAAGCTGATGAAGAAGATCCTCGTGGATGCATTTGGAGTTAGGGACATTGAAGCGCACCCGGATTTGCGCTGCGATTGCCAAGTCTGCCAGATGCGCGGCGATGTGAGCAAGTTCGACGAAGAGAAGTGTCGAGAGCATTTCGTGTTGGCGAGGCGCCGAGAGATCGAGCGGCTTTCGGGCCAATCGGTCGAGGAGCTTGTAGCGCAGGTGCAATCCGTGGTTAATGAGTACTCGGGCGACGTCATCTTTGAAGTCCCTCACTTGGTCAAGTGGGCGCGAGCGTTGGGACGATAGCCAGAATACTTGGGCAGTTGAAGTGCGGTGAGCAGAGTGCCCGCCGCAGCGATGCCTTTCGCGCTCGCCTCCCGGCCGCGACCACTCGCGGTGGCAGAGCGTAAGGCAACGAGCCCGGCCTCCGAAGGCGAGAAATCCGGGCCGTCCCTCCGCAAGTCCGCGCTGGGACCCGCCCACCCCCGCCTGTACCATGGCCCGTGGACCGGAGCGCCACGCCATGAGACACACCGCTCTTCTCGGCCCGGCCGCCGCCTGTGTCCTCGCCTCCTGCGCCCGCTCCCCGGCCCCGCGGGCCTCCGACGCAGGGCCGCACACCCTCTCCGACCGCCACCTCGCCCTCGCCCACGATGCGCTCGACGCCAAGCGCCGCAGGCTCGACGAACGTGGCCCCAAGTCGTTTGACCAGCCCGGCGAAGCGCGGGAATTCTTCCTGGCCCAGCGCGTCGCCCCAGGCCAGGACTACCCAGCCCGCCACGTCCACGACGTGCTCGCCCAGGTCCGCGCTCGCGAGAGCGAGCTGGGCCCCCGGGACCTTCCCGGCGGCATCTCTTCCTGGCAGTCCATCGGCCCGGGCAACGTCGGCGGCCGAACCCGCGCCATCGTCTTCAACCCGCAGGACCCCGACATCGTCTACGCCGCGGGCGTCGATGGCGGCGTCTGGAAGAGCATCAACGGCGGCGAGCACTGGTTCCCCACCGACGACTTCATGGCCAACCTCGCCGTCTGCGCCCTGGCGATCGACCCCACCAATCCCGATGTCATCTACGCCGGCACGGGAGAGGGGTACTACGCCTCTCCCTTCGGCCTGACCCACCCCGTCTTCGCCCGGGGCCTGGGCATCTTCAAGTCCGTTGACGCCGGCGCCACGTGGACCCATCTGCAGGGCACGATCTCGGACGTGCCCGAGGGCGCGTTCTCCTACGTCAACAAGATCGTCATCAGCCCCACCGACCCCAGCCGCATCTACGCCGCGACGCGCTTCGGCGTCTGGCGAAGCCTCGACGCCGGCGAGACCTGGTCGGCCGTGCTCCGCAACCCCCGCTACATGCAGGGGCAGCCGGCGTCGCTCGGCTGCATCACTGGCTGCACCGATCTGGCCATCCGCTCCGACCGGGACCCCGACGTCCTGTTCGCCACGTTCGGTGTCTTCGAGCGCGATGGCCTGTTCCGCTCCAACGATGGCGGCACCACGTGGGTCCGCTACAACACCGGCGCCAACCAGGGGCGCATGACCCTCGCCTTCGCCCCCAGCGACAACGACGTCCTCTACCTGCTCATGGCCGACAACGGCCAGGGAAATCCCACCGGCAAGCTCGTCCAGGTCTACCGCTCCACCGATGGCGGCAACTCGTTCCAGGCGCGCGTCAACATGAACAGCCTGACCGGGCCGTGGCTGCTGAGCAACCTCATCCTCGCCACCGGCTGCCAGCCCGGCGGCACCTACTCCCAGGGCTGGTACGATAACATCATCGCGGTGGACCCCGTCGATCCCGACGTCGTCTGGGTCGGCGGCGTGGACATGTTCCGCTCCGACGACGGCGCCCAGAACTTCGGAATCGCGGCGTACTGGATCTTCTATCGGGACCTCTTCAATCCACGGCCGTACCAGCTCCACCCCGACCACCACGTCATCGTCTTCCACCCCCACTACGACGGCGGCGAGAACCAGACCATGCTCGTCGGTTGCGACGGCGGCATCTTTCGCACGCGCAACGCCCGGGCCGCCACCAGCATCGAGGACTGCCCCCTCCCCGGCGACGACCCCTTCCCCGAGATCGTCTGGGAGCGCATGAACAACGGCTACGCCGTCACGCAGTACTACCACGGCACGGCGTCGAAACTCGACGACAAGTTCTTGGGCGGCGCGCAGGACAACGGCACCAGCCTGGGCCAGTCGCGCGATGATCCCGATGGCTGGAGCATGGTCTTCGGCGGCGACGGCGGATACACCGCCATCAGCTCGGCCGACAGCAACGTCATGTACGTCGAGTACCAGTTCTTCCCGACCATCCAGAAGTCGGTCAACGACGGCCTGACATTCTCCCCCGCCTTCGATGGCATCACCGACACCGACGGCCTGTTCGTCACTCCCATCGCGATGGATCACGAGGACCCCAATGTGCTCTGGACCGGCGGCCGCCGCCCGTGGCGCACCACCAACGGCGCGGCGCTGTGGCAGGCCGCGGGCCCCGATATCCCCGGCGGTGATCGCATCTCCGCTATCGGCATCGCCCCCACCAACGGCAACGTCGTCTATCTGGGATTCAACAACGGGTACGTCGCCCGCTCCACCAACGCGCTGTCCGCCTCGCCGACGTGGTCGCTCGTCAGCGCCGGCCTGCCCATCGGCGCCTGGGTCAGCAGCGTCACGGTCGATCCCGAGGATCCCAACACCGCCTACGCCACGTCCTCTACCTTCGGAGTCAACCACATCCACCGCACCAACAACGGCGGCGCCTCGTGGTACTCGATCGACGGCATCGCGTCCGACGGGGTCCCCGATATCGCCGTCCATTGGCTCGCCGTCCGTCCGTGCGACTCCGACCAGCTCTACGCGGCGACCGAACTCGGCGTCTTCGCCAGCGACGACGCCGGCGAAACCTGGCGCCCCGCCAACACCGGCCTGGCCCACACAGTCGTCGAGTCGCTCGACTTCCAGGACCAGAACACGCTCGTGGCCTTCACATACGGCCGTTCGGCCTTCATCGCCGACCTCGACCCCTGCTGCCCGGCCGACATCGACGGCGACGGCGATGCCGATGGCGACGACTTCTTCGCGTACTTGGACCTGTTTGCAAACGGCGACGGGCGCGCCGACCTCGACCAAGACGGAGACCGCGACGCCGACGATTTCTTCCTCTACCTCGACCTCTTCGCGCAGGGCTGCTGACCTCGCGCGTTCCGCGCCTGGCCGCGACGAATCGCCCTACGCCGGCCTGGGACCGAGGTCGAACCGCCGGCTGAGCGTCGTCGAGATCGGCGGATACGCCATCTCGAAGCGCGAACCCACGAAGTCGTCCACCGCGTGCCCGATCCGCCCCGCCACGTCCTCCACGAGCGTCGAATACCAGGGAAGATAGGGACACAGGGTCCCCGCCCGACCGCCCGGCAGCATCCGCGCTTCTTCGTGCAGCGCCAGCGACCGGCGGTCGAACTCCTCCTCGATGTTCGGATATGGGAACGCGAGCCGGTCGAGCAACTGGGTCCGCGCCGGGGTCGTCAGCCCCAGGTCCTTGTGGACGAACATATCGAACAGCACACGCTCGGTCGGGGTCGTCAGGATCACCATGAACCCCGCCGTGTCCGGAGTCGCGCTGTACCGCGGATACAGCCCCCGAAGGCGCGTGCCGAAGACACACGTCGTCACGCCCTGGTTTCCCACCGGGCCAGACGCCAGTTCGAACCGCTTGTACTCACCGGCCCGCACCACCTGGATGTCCGGCGACTGCGGCGAGCAAAACCGCCTCATCAACTGCAACTGCCCCTCGCCCACGCCCTCGGGGTCCAGGGGCTCCTTGGTGAATTGCGCTGCCTCGCCCGTGGACTTGTGCACCGCCTCGTAACTCAGGGGCCACGGCTTGGCGCTCAGCCGGCGAAACCCCACGAATCCGGTCACGTGCCCCGCGTCGAGCACCTCCGGATTCTCCGGATTTGGGAACACGAACACCGTCACGAATCGCGTCTGGGCCTGCACACCCCACACGCCGCACGCCCCCTCGAACAGCGTGCGCCGGGCCCGCTCGCTGTCGCCGCCAGCATCGCCGCGATTGGCCATCAGCATCGCCAGGGTCTTGCGGTCCCCCGAGCACGCGGCGAGCGCCTCTTCGAACCGGTCCAGGGCCTCGACAGCCGACTCCACCGCCCGCTCGGGGGCCCCCCTCTGCCGACAGGCATCGAAGAACCGCGCCATGCTCTGCGTGCCCGGCACATCGCTGACCACCGATGTCGGATCCGACTCTCGCACCATCCGCGTCAGCCGCCAGGTCAGCCCGCGATTGATCCCGAGCTCCCGGGCCGAGTCCCGCGTCTTGGTCGGATCGATCCCCGCCAGCGCAAACAGCGTCGCCACCTCCGCCCGGGCTCGATGGAACGCCTCGAGCACCGTCTCGATGGACCCTTCGCGATCTGGCGAAGCCTCGTTGTTTTGTAATTTGTTTGGTTCTGTGATCATGAATCTGGCCAAACTCTATCATGGATTGTTTCAGTATTCAAATGGATGTCTCAAGAATTGTCAAATGTGACACTTGACGTGACGTTCTCCGGTGCTATTCTCGCTCTCGTCTGGTCCGGGGGCGTCCCGGTCCACTCCTGCCCCCGTTAGAGAAGAGAGCTCACGATGAATCGGAACGCTCGAATCGGTGCCTTCGCCCTGACTGCCATCGCGGCGGCCAGCGCGCAGGCGGATGTCACCATCACCCAGGGCGACAGCGCCCCCACCTACCCGTCCCTGCTGACCTTCGACGAGGTCGGCGGCCCCGTCGGCGCCGTTGTGGGCGACGAGTGGTCTCCGATGGGGATCTCTCAACTCGTCAGCGGCGACGGGTCGCAGTTCGTCGGCAACCTGCACTCCAACCCCGGGTTCGGCTGGCTTCCGGACAACAACCTCCTGTATGCCCCGTGGGGCGCGTTCCTTACCTTCGACGGTGACGTCGACGCGTTCTCGGTGCGCTACTGGGATAGCTCCGGACCGGCCACGTTCAGCGGCGGTGGTGCCGCGGTCGTCGCGCTCAACGACGGGATCGAGGTCGCGTTCTTCTTCGTCGACAACCCCGCGTACGCGGGCGTCGGCGATGAGTACTTCAACATCGTCGCCGACAACGGCTCGGTGTTCGATGAGGTTCGGATGCTCGGCTTCGGGTTCTTCCCCGAGGCGTTCGTGGATGACATCTCGTGGAATCCTGCGCCCGCGCCTGCGTCGGGTGCGCTGCTCGCCCTGGGCGGGCTGGTCGCCACCCGTCGCCGTCGCGCCTGAGTTCGTCCCCCCTCCGGAGTGCGGGGCGCGCGCCGCTCGAGGGCGTGCGCTTCCGCTCCACCTTCCCTCAACAGGACTCCCTCATGATCCGCATCTCCGCCATCGCCCTGCTCGCCGCCGTCGCCGGACATGCCTCGGCGCAGTCCATCGAGTTCATCACACCCGGGTACATCGCGACGGACATCGCCGCCGACGGGCGAACGCTCGCTGGCAACGTCGTGTGGGACGGCTCGTACGAGACGTTTCGATGGACCGCAGAAGAGGGCGCCCATCGACTCGGCCGCGCTTCCGTGCCCGCCATCGGGCGCGGCGCCGGCACACCCGGCATCTCGCGGGATGGCACGCGCATCTCCGCCAGCATCCTGAGCTCGGACAGCCGGGTGACTCAGGGCATCTGGGACATCGAGGAGGGATGGATCGAGACCATGCCCCCGCCGCCGGCCGACGGGGCGAGCCTCGACGAGTCGTACGGGTCGGCGTGGGACATCTCGGGCGATGGGTCCACGCTCGTGGGTTTCTACTGGAATCTGGACGGCGATGCGCAGGCGTGTTCCTGGTCGCAGGCCGGCGGGATGCTCGCGCTGGAGAAGACGGACCGACGCAGCGCCCGGGTGAACGCGGCGAACCTCGACGGGTCCGTCGTGGTTGGCTGGGAGGAGCGATTCGATGGGCCGTGGCAGCCCCGAGCCTGGAGAAACGGGCAGCGGTACATCCTCGTCGAGCAGGAGAGCGGCTCGGAGGCCGGGGGCGTCAACGGCGACGGCTCGATCGTCTGCGGCGATTCGTTCGACCCACAGAACGCCGTCGGCTCCGCGACGCTGTGGCGCTGGAACGGCACGGACTACGACATGGAGCGCGTGGGATTCCTCGTGGGAACGCACCCCAACTCGGGCGGCGCCTGGCTGGACAGCGTGTCGGACGACGGCCGGATCGCCGTTGGCACCAACATGTACACATTC
This sequence comes from Phycisphaeraceae bacterium, assembly GCA_020639195.1. Classification (GTDB taxonomy): domain Bacteria; phylum Planctomycetota; class Phycisphaerae; order Phycisphaerales; family UBA1924; genus JACKHB01. The sequence goes on from JACKHB010000004.1 coordinate 483,685, forward strand.
AACCCCGGCGGCCAGATGGACGGCATCGTGTGGACCCCGGAAACCGGCCTCGTAAAGGACACGGACTTCCTTGCATCGCTTGGCCTGCAGGCGCCGGCGAACATGGACATTCGGCAGTTCGTCGCGGTGACCCCGGATGGATCCGCCATCATCGGGTACGGCCTTCTCGACACGTTCGAGTGGCAGACATTCATCATCACGCTGCCTCCCGCGTGCGCGGCGGACATCGACGGCGACGGCGATGCCGACGGCGACGACTTCTTCGGGTACCTCGACCTGTTCGCCGCGGGCGATGCCGCGGCCGATCTCGACGGCGATGGCGATCGCGATGCCGACGACTTCTTCCTCTATCTTGACTTCTTCGCCGCGGGCTGCTGAGTTCGTGGACGCAAATCCCCGGATCAGAGCAGGCAATGAATGGCGGGGGCGGACCGTTACGCTCCCGCCATGCCAAAGAAAGCCCCGGTCGTCGCCTCGGTCTCGGGGGCCCTCGCCCTGTTCGCCGCGGCTGGATTCGCGTCGTTCGATGGCCCCGTCGGCCCCGGCCCGGCGGCCCTGCCGAACGTGATCTTCCCGCCGGAGAACCCCCTGACCGAGTCCAAGCGGGTCCTTGGGAAGATCTTGTTCTGGGAAGAGCAGCTCTCGTCTGATAACACGGTGTCGTGCGGCACGTGCCACCAGCCGGGTGCGGCCGGCACGGATCCCATCCGCGCGTTGAACCCCGGATTCGACCAGCGATTCAACACCCCCGACGACATCTTTACCTCGTTCGGGATGATCGCTTCGGATGAGGCTGCGGACTACGAGCCCGATCCGGTGTTCGGGCTCGACACGCAGACCACGCCGCGGGCCGCGAATTCCGCGGTCATGGCGATGTATGCCCCGGAGTTGTTCTGGGATGGGCGCGCGACGAGCGAGTTTCGCGATCCCGTCACCGGAGAGGTGGTCATCGCCGCCGGTGGCGCACTGGAGAGCCAGGCCGTCGGCCCGATCGTGTCCGACGTGGAGATGGGACACGCCGCGAGGGACTGGGACCACGTCACGGGCAAGCTGGCCACGTCCGTGCCGCTCGCGCTTGCTTCGGACATTCCGCCGGAGATGTCCGACGCGATCGACGCGAACCCCACCTATCCCGAGCTGTTCCAGGCCGCGTTTGGCGATCCGGAGATCTCGGCATCTCGCATCGCGATGGCGATCGCAACCTATGAACGGACGCTGGTGCCCGACCAGACGCCGTGGGACCGATTCCAGGCGGGCGAGCAGAACGCGATGACGCCCGGCCAGATCCAGGGTTGGAACACGCTGCAAGCGGCCAACTGCGTGGCGTGCCACGCGCCACCGAAGTTCACCGACGACACCTTCCGGAACATCGGCGTTCGCCCGACGGCGCAGGACATCGGGCGCCAGGGCGTGACGGGCAACCCGCAGGATCGCGGGCGCTTCAAGGTTCCATCGCTGCGCAACGTGGGGCTGAAGTCATCGCTGATGCACACGGGCCAGTTCACCAATCTGAACCAGGTCTTCCCGTTCTATGCCGGTGGCGGCGCGGGGGGAAACAACAACCTCGACCCGCTCCTGCCCATCGCGGTGCCCCCGCCACAAGTCCCGGCGGTCATCGACTTCCTCGCCAACGCCTTGACCGACCCACGGGTGGCGAATGAGACGTTCCCGTTCGACCGGCCCACGCTGTACGTCGAGCGGCCGGCGGATCGACCGGCAAACCTGGGCGGCGGCACATCCGGCTCGGGCGGCTTCGAGCCGCGGGTGATCGCCAACGCGCCGCCCCTGGTCGGGAGCGATGGGTTCAAGATCGGACTGGATCGGGCCCTTGGCGGATCGATCGCGCTCGTGGCCATCTCGCAGTCGCCGCCGCTCGCGGGTGTCGTGCCCGCCGATGTGCTGGAGGGTCCGTTCGTCGTCCAGGGCGCTGGCGCCGGTTCGGGCTATGCGACGTTCCGCTGGCCGATCGCCGCCGACCCGAACCTCGATGGACAGACGTTTTACATGCAATGGCGCGTCGTGGATGGCGCCTCGCCGGGAGGCTTTGCGTTCTCGGATGCGATCCGGGTTCGGTTGTTCTGCGGATCGCGGTGCCCTGAGGTATGCACTGCGGACACCGACGGCGATCACGACGCCGACTCGGACGACTTCTTCGCATTCCTCGACCTGTTCGCGGCGGGCGATGCCCGGGCTGACCTAGACGGCGACGGCGATCGCGACGCCGACGATTTCTTCAGGTATCTCGACGCGTTTGCTCTTGGGTGCTGAGCGCCCTCGCGTCCACAAAGGAACAGGGGCCCCTCGCGGGGCCCCTTTCCATTCGCCGCAAGTGAGCAGTCTCGATCAGCGCCGGCGACGGCCCAAGGCGAGCCCACCCAGGCCGAGAAGGGCCAGGGACGAGGGCGCGGGGAGCAGGCCGGGGGAACCGACCAGCGTGATCAGGAAGTCCGGGGGCTGTCCGATCGTGTCGTTGAAGAACGGATCGGACTCGTAGGCGCCGTTCTCGCCGAGCACGGAGATCCGCGCGGCCTCGCCGGGCAGGCGCTCGATCGTGGCGCTGTTGCTGGCGAGGCTCGCGTCGTAGGTCAGGTTGTCAATGACCGTGCCGTCGCCGAGCATCAGGTTGAGCGCGTCGCCGCCCTGGCCGAGGCTGCCTCCGCCGTTGGTGAGCCCGACGTTGGCGACCGCGCCCCAGAGCGCCGCGAAGAGCCCGACTTCGCCGCCGTCCGTGCTGATCAGGAAGATCGCGGACTCTCCGGGGCCCAGGATGAAGCTGTCGAGGTTGCCGGCTTCGGAGATGTCAGCGCTGACATCGTCGAACCAATAGGTCGCCGTGTCGATCGAGCCGGGGCCGGTGTTGGTCACTTCGAGCCAGTCGGCGGTCCCATCGGGGCCGTCAATCCCAATGTAGGTCTCCGTGATGGTGACGTCGGCGGTCGCCGCCGCGGCCAAAGCCGCCATTCCTGCGCAGACGATGTGCTTTCTCATGACTCTCTTTCCTCCCATGGGTGAACCTGAACACAAGAACGACTCGGCGTCCGCGGGGCCGGGCACGCCCTGCGGCACGACGCATCGGCATCCCGATGCGGCCAGAACGCTACCTCGCTCGAACGAGGGATCGCTCGCTCGAGCGCTAATTCTGCGCCAAACTCAACGGGGCGCCCGCAGGCGATCAACTTTGCGCAATCTTGACACACGAGTCTCCGGGCGCGTGTGACCGTCAGATCTACAGTGGCCCCCACTAGGACTGAAGGGCGGGGACCGTGCGCACTCCATCCGACCTTCGAGTATCCCTTCGCTCCTCGAAGCACCGCGCCTTTACGCTCATCGAAGTGCTCGTGGTCATCGCGATCATCGCGGTGCTTATCAGCATTCTGCTTCCATCGCTGGGGGCCGCGCGAGACTCGGCGCGACGAACCAAGGGCGCGAGCAATCTGCGGACGCTCGCATCGGCCTCGATCGCGTACAGCATTGACCACCGAGGCTTCTACTGCTCGGGTCCGTGGTGGAATCGACAGACGCGATCGTTCGGGGCGGTGGATCGGGCGGGGTGGGTCGCCGACTTTGTCAACGGCGGGTACTGCATCCCGGGCAACCTGCTCTCGCCGGGCACGCCGGCGAGATTCTCGCAGCAACTGATCATGTCCGAGCTCAACGCCGGGCCCGTCTGGAAGCCCTTCAGCGAGGCGGAGCGCGATGCGCTGATCGCCGCGGGGTTCAACACCAACTACACGCTCTCGTGGTATATGGCCCACACAGAGGTCAAGGATCGGTACAACCGCGGGGCGGACCTGTTCAATCCACGAGACACGCTGGGCCCGCTCCAGGACAAGTATCTTGCGAACGCCCCCGCGTCGATGGTGCCCCTGTTCGGCGATCCGCACACCGACGTGGACGATCGCGGCGAGCAGATTCTGTATCAGGGGCAGTTGTACCCCACCGCCAAGCTCATGACCGATGGGCCCCGCGCGGGTGTGTTCGGCCCCGACGGTTTCGAGTGGCACTGGCAGGAGTTCTCGGATTTCGGGCCGGCGTACGCGTCTCGCGGCGGCGTGCTCAATCTCCGTCGTCACGATCGGACCGTCGGCCTGCTCTCGTTCGCCGATGGGCACGCCGACATGTTCAAGGACCTCAACGCCGATGGCGTGTTCGCGCCGGACACGGACGGGTCGGGGCGAACGCTCGTGCCGGTGACGTATCGGGAGTTTGAGGGGCGTGTGTTCTTCGGCACGCTCACCAACGGCAAGCCGTGAGGTCGCGGCGACTCAACGGAAGCGGTTCTCACACATGAGAGAAAGAGAGAGGAAGACCATGATTCGCAACGCACTGTCCACGATGCTCGCGGCCTCGACGCTCGCCTCGGGCCTCCACGCCCAGGTCGTCATTAACGAGGTGCAGGAGAATCCGCCCGGCAGCACGGACGAGTTCTACGAGTACATGGAGTTGTACGGCCGGCCGGGCATGTCGCTCGATGGCATGGCCATCGCGCTGCTCAAGGGCGGAACGATCGAGGTTGTAGAGATCGACGAGGCGTTCAGTCTCGACGGCCTTTCGCTCGGCTCGAACGGTCTGCTCGTACTCGTCAACGACACCGGCGGTGGAACCTTGCTGCCGCCATTCCCGCCCGAGACAACCGTTGCGACGTTCACGCAGACCCATATCCCTACGGTCGATACGCCGGGCAAGTTGGGCAACGATGACTCTTCGACGTACGTGCTGATCCGGGCCCGCCCGGTCACGGGCGGCCAGTACGGCACGGATTGGCGCAAGGACGTCGCCCACGATGTGGACCTCAACGGCACGATCGACTACCCCATCGTGCCGCTGGCGGCCATCCTCGAGCCCTACCAGATGATCGATGACATCGCGTGGTCGAACAACGCGGGCTTTGAATACACCCGCGACAGCCTGGACGAGATCAACGAGACGGTCGGCTACAACCCCGATGCCATCAGCCGCCTTCGGTACTACGCGAACGCGGGGCCCGGGCCGGGCCTGCGCGCGGAAGAGGAGTGGGTGCGGGGCGACATCCTCGACCTCGTGACGTTTCCATACGTCGCGGCCGAGTTCGCCGGACCCACGGGGCTGGACCTGACGGGCGCGCGGCTGACCCCGGGGTCGTTCAACGATTTCGGCGCTGTCGCGCAGTTCCGTTTCGTCGTCGGCGACCTCAATTTCGATGGAAGCGTCTCCCAGAGTGATCTGACCATCGCTCAATCGTTGCTGGGCGCCACCCTCGATGACCGGGAGGACTGCCTCGATGGCAATGGGGATCCGATCATCGACCCCAACACAGGCGACCCCTACCAGTGCTACGTGTATCAGGGACGCGCGTTCAACGTGCTCGAGGCGCTGCGCTCCATGGATCCGACCGATGGACCCGGCGGCGAGAACGCCGACGAGGCGACCCAGAGCGACATCGATGCCCTCGAAGCACTTGTCGGCTGCCCGGCCGACATCGACGGCGATGGCGATGCCGACGGAGACGATTTCTTTGGGTACTTGGACCTGTTCGCCGGTGGCGCCGCCGCGGCAGACCTCGATGGCGATGGCGATCGCGACGCGGATGACTTCTTCATGTACCTGGACCTGTTCGCCCAGGGCTGCTGAGCCCCTCCGGCCTGCCGAAGAGACCTGTTAGACTGCGCGCATGCGGAAGCGGCGCGCAGTTTTTCTTTGCCTCGCCCTCGCGGCATCGTGCGGGGCGTGCGCGCGCAGCCGGCCGATCCGGGTCTCCCTGGACACCCAGAACGGCGACGTCCCCGCGTCGCTCCGTGGCGTGTTCGCGGTGTCTGAGTCCGAGTGTCTGGCCAGCGGCAGCGACGGCACGGTCCTGCGGACCGCGGATGCGGGGCACTCGTGGTCGCCGATCCTCGTGCCCGGCTCGGAAGGGCTGGACTTTCGCGATGTGCACGCCCCTGACGACTCGACGATCCTGCTGCTGACCGCGGGCACGCCCGCGCGAATCTACAGATCGGAAGATCGCGGCCGGACGTGGGAAATCGTGCATGAGGACTCCCGGCCGGAGGCATTCTTCGACGCGATGGACTTCTGGGACTCGCACCGCGGCGTCGTGTTGGGCGATCCCATCGACGGCGTGTTCACAATCCTGCTCACGAGCGATGGTGGGCGCACCTGGACTTCGGTCGATGCGGCACGCATCCCCCGCGCGCTGCCCGGAGAGATCGCGTTCGCCGCGAGCGGCACCTGCCTGGCGACCGGGCCCGACGGTCTCGCGCTGATCGGCCTGGGCGGGAGCACGGGCCTGGCCTCGGCGCGCGTGCTTCGCAGCACGAGCTGGGGCGCCTCGTGGAGCGCCTCGGAGTCGGGAACGCCCACGGGCGAGAGTTCCGGCATCTTCTCGATCGCGATTCAGGGGCACACCGCCGTCGCGGTGGGGGGCGACTACGCCTCACCCTCGCCCGCAGAAGGCGGGGTTGCGGTCATGTCCACGCGAGTGTCACACGACGGAGGTCGGACCTGGCAGGCGCCGATTGCCCAGACGCCAATCCCGTATCGCTCCGCTGTGGCGGCGGGGCGCGGGCCGAGCGGGCCGGTTCTGTTGTCCGCTGGGTTCGGCGGACCGTACTTTGCAGCGGACCCGCGAGCCGCGTTCGGGCCGCTTGAAGATCCGGATAATCGCCAGCCGCACGCGGTCAGTTTCGCGCCCAACTCCGGCGTGGCGTGGCTGGTGGGGGCCCAGGGCAGGATCACGCGCGCGGTGATCGATCCGAAGCCTTGATCCGGTCCGGGCTCAACCGGTACCTTACTTGAAGAGAGACTGGGAGGGTCGCCATGCGCTGCGCCTGGGTGTTCTTCGCGTGTGTTGGGTTCATCTGGAGCGCCTCGCGTGCCTCGGGGGGCTTGCCGCCGGACGCGGAGGCCCGACTCGTGGCGATCGATGTGGCAGCGCTCGAGCGGCTCGCGCCCGGTGAGATGCTGGGCCTTCCGTTCGCAGACGGCGTCGGCTCTCGCGTGACGAGCATCGTTGCACGCCCGGATGGAGTCTCGATTCTCGGTTCGGTTCCGGGCGACCCGGCCGCGATCGTCTCGGTCTCGACGGTCAACGGGCTAGTCTGCGCGGGAGCCTGGACCTCTCGTGGCGCGTTCGAGATCGTTCCGACTGGTCGCGTGGATGCTTCGGGCCATGCCGTGTGCCGTTCCGCGCGACTGGATCCGTCGCAGGTCGTCCGGTGCATCGAGCCCCATCAGCCAAGCCGGCCCCGACCGATCGCCCACCATCCGGTGCGGGGCCGAGCGCCCCCCGCCGCCAAGCCGACCTCGCACGATCGCAAGTCCCCGATGATCGTCGCGGATGGGCCCGGAACTCTGCCGGCGATCGACCCCTGCCTCGACGATCCTTCGTTCGTCGACGTCCTGGTGGTGTACACGGGCGCAGCACGCGACGCCGCGGGAGGCGCCGCGGCCCTCGAGGCCCGGGTGCAGAACGCGTTCGATTCGGCCAACGCCGCGTACGTCGCCAGCGGCATCGACGACCTCTCCTGCGTGCGCGTGGGGTTCGAGGAGATCGAGTACGACGAGAGCGCACCGGAGTGGATCGATCATCTCATCCGCCTGACCGAGCCCGGCGACGGATACATGGACGATGTGCACGCGATGCGCGATGCCGCGAGGGCCGACACCGTCATGCTCATCGTGGATGACGCTCGATTCACGGGCGGCACGGCGTGGTGGGCGATCTGGGACGAGGCGCTGGCGTTCTCGACGCTCAACTGGCGTGCGATGGGCGGAGGGTCGAACACCTGGGCCCACGAGCTCGGGCACAATCTCGGCTGCGCGCACGATCGCGAGAACGACGCCTCGGCGCCGCTGTTCTACGCCTGGGGCTACAAGTACTCGCACGCGGGCGCGCAGTACGGCACCATTATGTCTATCGGGCCGGATGTGTACCTGTCGCAGTTCTCGAATCCGGGCCAGTCCGGCCCCGGCGGGCTGCCGATTGGCTCGCCGCTCTCGGATCCGCTCCCCGCCTACAACGCGCTGGTCATCGACGAGACGAGGTGGACGCTCTCGAGCTATCGAGTCAGCGGCCGCATCCTGGATTGCAACAACAACGGCATCGACGACGCGACCGATATCGCCAACGGCACCAGCGACGACGACAACGAGAACGGGCGGCCCGATGAGGTCGAACTCAGACTCCACGTCGACGGCTCTGCGCCCACCGAAGGAGTCGGCCTCACGTGGTCCGACTCGCGCAAGAGTCTCGCCGGTCTGCTCGAAGTCGCGAGCCTGCGCTGCTCCAACATTGCAGAGATCTGGGTCGCCGATGGCGTTTACCTGCCCGACCAGGGCTCCGCCGATCCGTGGCGGCGATTCTCGCTGCGCGATGGTCTGACGTTCTACGGCGGGTTCCAGGGCCGATCCCACCCCGGCGGCGGCGAGACCAGCCTCTCGCAGCGCGATCCCGTCGGCAATCCCACGATCCTCAGCGGCGACATCGGAGTCCCCGGCGATCCCGCCGACAATTCCTATTCCGTCGTCGACGCCATCGGGACGGACCACACCGCCGTGCTCGACGGCTTTGTCGTCCGCGACGGCAATTCCTTTGGCGACGCCGGCGGCCTGTACTGCTTCGAGGCCGCGCCGACCGTGCGAAACTCTCGCTTCCTGGACAACGCCGCTGTGGGCGGCGGCGCCGCCATCATGGTGGTCGACGGCGGACCCGCGACCATCGAAGCCTGCACATTCGAGGGCAACCGCTCGGAGTACGCCGGCGGAGCCCTTGGCATCTACAACGGCGCGGCGAGCGTCTCGCGCTGCCGGTTCGAATCAAACTCCTCGCTGTACGGCGGGGCCGCGTGGGTCGATGGTGGATCATCCGCCTCATTCGACGCGTGCGCCTTTGTGTCCAACACCGCGGACGACTCCTCGGGCGCGGTGGACGTGTTCGCCCCGGATACTTCCGCCTCGTTCTTCAGCTGTCTGTTCGCCGACAACAGCGCGCCCGGCGATGCCGGCGCCGTCCGCGCCGATGCCTCCTCCGAATTGACTCTGGCACACTGCACCGTGTATGGAAACGCGTCGGGGGCCCGCGGCGGCGGCATCGTGCTCTCGGCCTCCACGCTGACCTTGACGGGATCGATCCTGTGGAGCAATGAAGATCCGCTCTCGTCCCCGCAGGAACGCCAGATCTTCATCTACAGCGGCGCCGCTTCGGTCAACCGCTGCACGATCCAGGGGGGCGACGGCTCCCTTGGCGGCGTGGGAAACCTCAACACCGACCCCATGCTCTCGGATCCGGAGGCCGGCGACTTCTCGCTCCTCTCGGGCTCTCCGGCGATCGATTCGGGCGACAACACCTCGCTCCCGGCTGGCACAACGCTTGACCTGCCGGGCAACCCCCGATTCGTCGATGACCCCGATGCCCTCGACAGCGGGGTCTCGGGCAACGGCCACAGCGAGATCGCCGACCGGGGAGCCGTCGAATTCCAGCCCGAGGCGTGTCCCGGCGACATCGACGGCGATGGCGACACCGACGGCGACGACTTCTTCGGGTTTCTCGACTTGTTCGCCGCAGGTGATGACCGCGCCGATCTCGACGGCGACGGGGACCGCGACGCCGACGACTTCTTCATGTACCTCGATCTCTTCGTGCTCGGCTGCTGAGCGCCTCGGGCTGTGATCCTGCCAGGCACGCTCGCAGCGCGGCCCCGCGCGAGGGCCTCCGCGTCCCGGGCTGTCGGTCTTTCGGCATAGAATGCCGTCTTCCCGCGCTCCATCGTCACCAGTTCGGAGTCCCCATGTCTGAATCGTCCGATCGGCCGGATCCGGCCAGCGAGTCTCCAACCGAAAGCCCACCGAAGAAGCGCCGGCGGCGGCGGCGGCGCCGCAAGCCCGGTCAGGGCGAGCCGGGCGCCGAGAGCGCGACCACCGAGACCGACGACGGACCGCCCACAGAAGACGATCCCGACGGCGAGGCCGTGCTGATGACTCCCCCGCCGGAGATCGCGCACGACCCCGAACTGTTCAACCTCGAGAAGACCTTCGCCGATCTGGGGCTACCCGAACCCATCGTCCGCGACGTACAGCGGGCCGGATTCGTGCACCCGACGCACATCCAGGCGCAGCTGATCCCCCCGGTGCTCGCCGGGAAGGACGTGCTCGGACAGGCCAAGACCGGCACGGGCAAGTCCGCCGCGTTCGGCCTGCCGGTGCTGGCGATGGTCGAACCGGGCCAGCCGTTCCAGGCCCTGATCCTCGCGCCCACGCGCGAACTGGCGATCCAACTGCGCGATGGGCTCCGGGCTCTGGCGCACCAGTCTCGCCTGAAGATCGTCGCCGTGTACGGCGGCCAGCGGATCGCCGTGCAATCCGATGCGCTCAAGCGCAACCCCGAGGTCATCGTCGCGACGCCCGGGCGCGTCATGGACATGGTTGATCGCGGCCACGTCCGCCTCGATCGCGTGCGCTTCGCCATCCTCGACGAGGTCGATCGCATGCTCGACATCGGCTTCCGCGAGGACATCCGGCGCATCCTCAAGATGTGCCCCAAGGACCGTCAGACCGTGATGGTCAGCGCCACCATCAGCGCCGAGATCGAGGACCTGGCCCGCAAGTACATGCGGAACGCCGAGAAGATCGTGACGTCCTCGGGATCGCTGACCGTCAAGATGGTCAAGCAGCACTACCTGGCCGTCGCCGCCTGGGACAAGAAGCGCCTGCTGGCCCACCTGCTCTCGCACGAGAGCCCCGACCTGACACTGGTGTTCTGCCGGCTCAAGCGGTCGGTCGATGAACTGTCGGAGTACCTCACCAGGAAGGGCATCGAGGCCCACCCCATGCACGGGGACATGCGTCAGAACCAGCGCGACCGGACGATGGAGCGGCTCCGCAAGGGCCGCCTCGCGGTGCTGATCGCCAGCGACCTGGCCAGCCGCGGTCTCGACGTCGAGGGAATCACGCACGTCATCAACTACGACCTGCCCGAGGACCCCGACGTCTACGTCCACCGCATCGGGCGCACGGCCCGCGCAGGCCGAAACGGCCACGCCTGGAGCTTCGTGACTCCGGCCCAGGGCAAGCTGCTCACGCAGATCGAGCACCTGATCAACGCCGAGATTCCCAAGATGGAATACCCGGACTTCCAGCCGACGGAGAAGCCGGCCTCATTCCGGGATGAGTCGCCGCACGCGCCGCCGGACCTGGGCCCCGTGCCACGGGCGCGCAATCGGTACGCAGAGCCCGGCGTGCCCGCCGCGGCCCCCCGCTCCGACGCCGACAAGAAGAGGCTGGAGACCATGTTCCCCGGCGGCGTCGTGCCGACCAAGCTGCCTCCCAAGCGTCTCCAGGGACGCCTGCCGACCAGCCGAACCACCAAGCTCGAAGACCCGCCGGCGTGAGGCCAGGATGGGCGCTGAGCTTCCAGACATCTCGCCCGACCAGCGCGACAGGCATCACGCAGACCTGCTCGCGCTGACGAGCGTCCCCACCGCGGCGGGGCACGAGCACAGAGCCATCGAGTGGATCGAGCGCTGGGTCGCCCAGCGCCCGGATCTCGATCTCACCAAAGACGCCACCGGCAATCTCTTTGTGTCCTGCCGCGGAGTGCCGAAATCCGATCGCCCGCTGCTCATTACCGCCCACCTCGATCACCCCGCGTTCCACGTCGAGCGCGTGAGAGGGCGCGAGATCGAGCTCACCTTTCGCGGCGGCGTGCTGGACGATTACTTCATTGGTGCGCGCGTCGCGGTTCACGCCCCGACACCGGTGCGTGCGACGATCCATGAGCCCACCGGCAGCCAGGAGCCGTTCAAGCGCTTCATCGCCATGGCGGAAGACGACGCGCCGTCCACCGAGTTGAAGCCGGGGCTCCTCGCCACGTGGGACCTGCCCGCCAGCGAGATCCTCCCGGACCCTACGGGGAGTCCCCTGCTCCACGCGCCGGTCTGCGACGATCTCGCCGCCGCCGGTGCGGCCCTGGCGGCGATGGACTCCCTGCTCTGCCTCGCCGGGCCGAACAGGCTGCCCGATGTGCGCTTGCTGTTCACGCTGGCAGAGGAGGTGGGGTTCATCGGCGCGATCGGCGCCTGCGCCGAGGGTTCGATCCCGCACGGCGCGCGGCTTGTCGCGCTGGAGAACAGCCGCGAGCTTCCCGAAGCCCGCATGGGCGACGGCCCGATCGTCCGAGTCGGCGATCGGCTCTCCATCTTCTCGCCTTCGCTCACGGCAGCCATCGACAAGCGATGCGAGCGCATCGCGGGCGGCAGCAAGCCGACGGCCAGCCAAAGGCTCGCGGCCGCGCCGGCGTGGAAATGGCAGCGGAAGCTGATGTCCGGCGGCGCGTGCGAGGCCAGCGTGTTCTGCGCCTACGGGCACGAGGCAACGTGCGTCTGCCTCGCGCTGGGCAACTACCACAACATGGCCAACCTGGCCGACGTGCAGGCCGGCGTCCCCGAGGCGAGCGCCCAGATCGCCCGCGAGTACATCAGCCTCACCGATTTCGACGGTCTGGTCGATCTGCTCGTGGCCTGCTCGCTTGACCTGCCCGAGGCGCCGGACTTCCGCCATCGCCTGGAGAAGCTGTGGCGCGAGCGCGGCTTCGTGCTCGCCGAGGATGCCCGCCGCCGGGCATGAACCGCGATCGGCCCTGAGAACCCCGGAGCAGAAATCTCAGATTCCTGCGTGACCGATCGGATCCGGCTGCGTTCTGGAAGTATCAGAGATTGACAGCCGAGCAGACAACGGCGCAACGCAGAGCCCGCCATCACCGAGCGGGCGGGCCACGGGGGCTCGCCCGCTTGTCCGTCTTGCGGCGCTACCCGCCGGGAAGCAGGCGGAAGATGTCCCTGACTCCCTGGCGCAGGATCTGGCCCGGCTGGAGCGTCTCGGTGACGGTCTCCTTGACGAACAGCTCCAGATCGATCGCGGTTTTGGGATCGTCCATCGATCCGGTGGTCCGGATCGGGACATAGGTGAGCCGCTCAAACGAAGGGACGAGCCCGCCCAGTCCGCTCAGGATCCGCCCGGTGTCGAGCCGGAATCGGGAGGCCACTTCCTCGCTGAGGGCTCCCAGCGGAACGTACGTGACGACGTCGAGGCCCCGCTTGGAGATGTCCACGCTGCCCCGCATCTCGATCGTGAACTCGCTTACCGGCAGCTTGACTCTTGGGAAGCTCAGCACACCAGACTCAATTGTGAACGGGATGGCCTCCACGTTCCGCCCGATCCCGGAATCCCACTCGGCGATCCGCATGAGGCGACCGAAGATCGAGCTCGCCTTGAAGTGAGCGGCGCCGACGTCAACGACGAATTGCCCGTTCATCCGCGAGAGATCCCCATCCGTGGGCACCTCCAGTCGCGTGATCCTGACCATCGCCGGCGGATCATCGCTGCGCTTCTCGACCGTGCCGATCAGGGGCAGGAAGCGAGAGATCCGCCCGCTCAGCGAGGGAAGCGTCTGCGACACGCTGACCTGCGCCGGATCGCCCTCTTGGGGGATGTCCAGGAGGAACAGGCCATCGCGAACCCGCCCGCCCAGCGCGACCGATGCTCGGGCCGACCGGAACGATCCGGAGATGCGCCCGGTCGTCGAGGACAAGTTGCGCGTCTGAAGCGTCGCGCTCGCCGATTCTCCCACCAGGTCTGTGAGCATCCCGCTCTGACCGAGCATCGCGTCGAGCAGGGCAACGGGCGCATCGGTCGCCTCGAACTGCAGATCCAGACGCGCCGTGTCCGGGCCCGGCTCATCCTGCGGTGTCGGCCGACGAACCACGCCCGAGAGGGTGAGCCCGGAGGTCGATCCCGACTCCGCGGCGGCATCGCCGGCGCGCCTCAGGCCCGCCTCGAAGCGCAGCGCGTTGGGATTCCGCGGCGCATCGGTCATCGAGATGTGGACGTCGGAGAATCGCTCCACGTGACTCCCGGACCGGAATGACAGCGCCGGCGCATCAATGCGTCCCTTGAGTTCCGACGGGATCGCCTTGCCCTTGGAAAAGGTCGCTGCGTCGACCTGGATCCGCACCGGCGCGGGTTCCTCGAGTTCGAGGCGATTCGAGATGAAGTCCGGCGTGCGCGCCGCGATCCACGCCGGATCGATCGTCCAGTCGGCCTTCAGGTTGGACACCCGCGCCGATTCCTCCGTGAGCGTCAGGCCCACCGGCCCATCGGTGCTGAATCGAGGCGACGCGAGCTCGGCCCGGATCGACGTCGCGCCACCCGCCCGCTCCACTCCCGCACCGAGATGGAATGGCGAGCCAAGCGCCTCGGCGACCAGGCCCGGCCGTCCGGTCAGCCGGTCGAACCACGCCGCGTTCGCCTCGGAGAGATCCGCGGTTCCACGCAGCCCCCCGTCTCTCGCCAGACCCAGGCTCGTCGCCAGCCGCCCGACCGGCGCGCCATCGCCATCCCGCGCCAAGGCAGACAGCGAGATGTCGATATCGGGACGACCGCCGCCATCGCCAAAGTCGAGCGTGAGCGCGCCCCGCGCCTCATCCACGATGACCGGGCCGTAGAACCGGGTCTGGTCCTCATCGAGCCTGATCCCCAAGCCCCGCAGATCCGCGCGCTCCATGGTCAAGGCGGCGCGAATGGGTGTGGTCGGTCTCGCCCGCTCGCCCGAGAGATCCACCGAGAATCCCTCGGCGCTCAGCGTGTACCGCGTGGACCCTTCCAGCCGCGGGCGCGGCTCCATCGGCGGGGCAAACGTCTCCACGATCGACCGCATCAATCCCGGCGACAATTCGCCGCCCAGATCAAGACGCGACACGCTCACGACCTCGCCCGAGAGCGACGCGTCCAGCGCCACGGCCAACCGTGGCGAACGGAACTCGCCAACGAATCCCGTCGTTTCGCCGACTCGCGTCACGCCCATTCCCAGGTTCACCCGCGCTCCCGCCGCCTGCGAGGCGATTCGCGACACATCGGCGGGTTCGCCGTCATGACCCTGAACCTCCAGACCGAGCGCTCCGACGATCGATGCCGGCACATCGGTGAGATCGAATCGGATCGAGCCGTCTCCGACCGCGCCCGCGCCGACCATCTCGCCCGGGCGCGCGATCTGTGCCGAGATGGTCGCTCCGAATGCCTCTCCGCCGTTGGCCAGCGTCGATTGCAGCGACACCGTCGCGGGGCCGTCGGGTGTGAGCGCCGCCACGAGTGTTCCGGATCGCAGCTCGAATGCCCGGGCCTCTCCGTCCCCGGCAGACACCGCGGCGCCAGATACGCCGAGCGTCAGCCGGGCGCTTGCGCCCGCCACCAGTTCCGCCAGCGATTCCACTTCGAGCGGGATCGACAGATCGCTGATGGACCCGGTCACGCCGCCCGCCCGTGTGACCTCGATCAGCGAGCCCTCCTGGAGCAGCCGCGCGATCGACGAGGCCTGAGGCGACAGCGAGAACTCGATCGGATCTCCCGCCAGCGAGAGCCGCTCGCGCGTCAGCGCCAGCAGCCCGGACAGATCCGCGTGCAGCGCATCGAGCCCGAGATCCACGATCGATCGTCCGCCGGCTACATCGGGCGTGACGGCGATGCTCAGGTCCACCGTCGGGCCGACGTCCTCTTCAAGATTGGTCACCTCGGGGTCCGACCACATCTGAACGACCGAGGTCGAGAGGCCGGTGACTCCAACCGTTCCGGCAATTGCCATCGGGTCGATCGACACCTCGCCGCGATCGTCAAGCAGCCTCTCGACGCCGGCGCTCACGGCGACCTCGCCCCCGGCCTGACCGTCGATGACGCTCGACGCGTTGAACGTGGCGCTCGCGCTCGAGTCCTCTCCCAGGCGCAGGCTGAACGTCGCCGGCCGCAGCTCCAGCGTGCCGAATCGAAGGTCCTCGCGCATCGCCCGGGCGATGCCCGGCGACACCGCCCCGCTCGCGGCGAACCTCGCGCCCGTCAGCGTCGGCAACCCGCCGGAGAACGGCAGGCGCGCATCGTCGAGCCGCAGCGTCAGGCTCGGCCGATCGTCGAATCGCACGGCGCCGTTGACGCGATGGACAGCCTGGGTCAGCGGCGGCGCCGCGGCGAGCGCCCCGAGCAGATCGACCGACAGCTGCAGCGGACGCGTCGTCTCGATGCCATCGCCCGAGACCCGTGCGCCGGCCTGAATCGACGCGAACGCGCCCTTCCCGCTGGTCGTCACCGACCAGTCGCCTCCCGACCCGTTGATTCCGAGATCGAGGTCGAGGCGCGGCCCGATGGCGCCGGCCAGCCCGCTGGTCCAGCCAATCAGGCGATCGGCGGCCTCCATCGACAGCCCCTTGGCTCCAACCGACGCCCGCACGACCGCTTTGTGAGGCGTCGGGATGCGCAGCGAGTCGATCCAGTTCTCGACCATCACATCGACGACGATGGTCCCCGCATCGCGCAGCGCAGGCCCGACGCCGGCCGAATGGGCCGTCTCCATCGTGACCTTGATCTCGATCGGGCGCAGCACCGACACATCGACAAGCCCCTCGATCCCGCGGAGCCCGAACGCGCTCGACGAGCCGTCGCCGGATTCGCGCGTGTAGGTGACATCGATGTTGCTCAGACGCAATGCGGCGCGCAGCCCCTTGGGCAGCGGCGAGGGCGGCAACGCTGGCCTCTTCCGACGCGGCGCCAGCGCGCGGCGCAGATTGAGCGAGCCGTCAGCGCGCTCGACCAGGTCGGCCGATCCCGTCAGCTTCATCTCGCTCAGATTGCGCGACCCCAGGATCAGGTCAATCAGGCTCGCCCGCACGCTCCCCGAAACCTCGGCGACGACCGCGCCTTCGGGATCGCGAAGCACGAGCCCCTCGAGCCGCTGCTCGCCGGTCCACGTCAGGACTACTCCATCGATGTGGACGCTTCCGGCGATGTCGCGATTGATCCGACCCTGCACGATCCGGCGGGCGATCGCCCCGCCGATCGCGGGCCCGAACACCGCGACCACCACCGCCAGCACCGACAGCGCCACCGCGACGACGATGATGATCTTTCGTCGAGCGCCGCGCCGTTCTCGCGGCTCGGGGGTGATTTCCTCGGGGCGGCCCATCGGACGGCTCCGACTAGTGGTCGGTCACCTTCGAGATCTGCCACTCCTCGAGCTCGATCGGCGCCTGCCGACCGAAGATCGTCACGAGCACGCGCACGATCCCCTTCTCCGGGGACAGCTCGTCCACCGTGCCCTCGTAGCCCTCGAACGGGCCCTCCTTGATCGTGACCTGGTCGCCCTTCTCGAACACCAGACGCACCACCGGCATCTCGTCCGGCTTGCGCGAGTCGAGGATCATCTTCTCGATCTCGTGCGGCGCCATCGGCGTCGGGCGCCCGGTCGGGCCGACGAAGTCGCCCACGCCCGTCGTCTCCTTGATCAGGAAAAACACGTCCTGCGGGATGCGCCCGTCGTCCTCGAGCCGCATCTCGACGAACACGTACCCGGGGTACAGCTTCGTCTCGGTGATCCGCTGCTTGCCGCCCTTGATCGTCTTGGTCTTCTCCGTCGGGACCAGGATGCGGCCGACGAGGTTCGTCAGGCCCTCGATCTGCACCTTGCGCATCAGCGTGTTGCGGACGTAGCTCTCCTTGTTCGACGCCACGCGCAGCACGAACCAGTCCATGCCCTGCTGGCGGATCGGCTCTCCCGCGCCGATGACGTCGCTCTTGAGCGTGTCTTCGGGGCTCTCCGCGGCGACGTTTTCCGGTTCAGCGCTCATGCCACCTGCCCTGTCTGGTACGGGGACCAAAGACCTCAGCCGGACGCGTTTTCCAGCAGATGAAAGAACTTGAAGATCGTCGAGAAGATCAGGTCGAAGCCGAACAGCACCGCCGCGATCAGGAAGCACGCGACCACGACCACCCACGTCGAGCCGGTCACTTCCTTGCGGGTCGACCAGTTCACCTTCTTCATCTCGCCGTCGGTCGCGATCAGGAACTCGACGCTGCGGTGCCGCAGGCCGACAAAGAGATAGATCAACCCGCCGCCCAGGACCGCCACGACCCCCAGCGCGATCAACTGCACCAGGATCGGCTCGTACGCCGGGATGCCCTGCGCGTTGACCAGGACCCCCGCGAACGCGCCGTCTCCGGCCGAAGCGACACGCTGCGCCTGGCTGGGGTTCAAGCCCTCGCCGAACGCGAGTTCGCCCACCACGAACGAGCCCTGGTCGAGCGACTTGACGCGCCCCGTGCCCAGAACGACCCCGTCTTCGGCCGTCAGCGGGTTGCGCCCGACGAACTCGAGCGTCTGGCCGACCGCGGCCTCGCCCTGGTTCGCGCGGGTGACCACCATCCAGCTCGGCGTCGGCGGACGGATCAGGCCGGCCTGCGCCCACGCCCACGCGCCCGCCGCCAGCACGAGCACGCCGACGAACACGGCCGTCATCACTCGGACCCAGTACCCCTGACCGGGCTTGTAAATGCCAAAGCTCATAGGCCCCTTCCACCGTCCGCTATGCACGCCGGGAGGGAATCGAACCCCCAACCTGCGGATTTGGAATCCGCTGCTCTGCCAATTGAGCTACCGGCGTGTGTCATCCTCGTCGAGCGTGGACGGACGCGCGGCCGGTCCCCTCGGGCTCGCCCCACGACGACCCGCTCCGCCCAGCCCTTCACGCCGTCACTTGCGCTTGATCTTATGCAGGGTGTGCCGACGCAGCCTCGGAGAGAACTTCTTGAGTCCCTCCTTCAGCTTCTCGGGCATGCCGCCCTTCGTGTTCACCGGCGTGCGATAATTGAAGTCGCCCGACTCGGTGCACTGGAGCCACACGTACTCCCGCGCTTCTTTCTTCTTCTTCGCCATCGCCGGTTCCTCCCTTACTGGACCCGTGCGAACGCCCAGGATCGAGCGTCATCCCGAAAACTCGGCCCGACGCCCACCGTGGGGCCCCGGGCCGCTTGTGTCCAACGCGACCTGCGTGCCCGGCCTACTCGATGATCTCGGTCACCACGCCCGAGCCGATGGTGCGCCCGCCCTCGCGAACCGCGAAGCGCAGGCCCTTCTCCATCGCAACCGGCTTGTCGATCAGGTCGATCTCCATCTGGATGTTGTCGCCGGGCATGCACATCTCGGCCCCGATCAGCTTGACCGAGCCGGTCACGTCCGTTGTCCGCATATAGAACTGCGGGCGGTAGTTGCTGAAGAACGGCGTGTGACGCCCGCCCTCCTCCTTGGTCAGCACGTAGACCTCGCCCTTGAACTTCGTGTGCGGCTGGATCGAGCCCGGCTTGCAGATGACCTGCCCACGCTGGATCTGGTTCTTCTCAACGCCACGAAGCAGCAGACCGACGTTGTCGCCCGCGCGACCCTCGTCGAGCGTCTTATTGAACATCTCCACGCCCGTCACCGTGGTCTTGAGCGCCTCCTTGGTGAGGCCGATGATCTCCGCGGCGTCGCCGACCTTGATCACGCCTCGCTCGATGCGGCCCGTGGCCACCGTGCCGCGACCCTTGATGCTGAACACGTCCTCGACGGCCAGCAGGTAGGGCTTGTCCACCTCGCGGGGCGGCTCGGGGATGTACGTGTCGATCGCCTCGAACAGCTCGTCGATCGGCTTGCAGATGGCGTCGTCCTTGGGGTTCTCCAGGGCCGCCTTCGACTGCCCGCGGATGATCGGCGTGTCGTCGCCGGGAAAGCTGTACTTGTTCAGGAGGTCTCGGATCTCCATCTCGACCAGGTCGAGCAGCTCGGGATCCTCGACGAGGTCCACCTTGTTCATGAAGACCACGATCTTGGGCACGCCGACCTGGCGGGCCAGCAGCACGTGCTCGCGCGTCTGGGGCATGGGACCCGAGTCCGCCGCGACCACCAGGATCGCGCCGTCCATCTGGGCGGCGCCGGTGATCATGTTCTTGACGAAGTCGGCGTGGCCCGGGCAGTCGACGTGGGCGTAGTGACGCTTCTCCGTCTCGTACTCGGTGTGAGACGAGTGGATCGTGACTGTCTTGCTCGCGTCGCGGACCGTGCCGCCCTTGGTGATGTCGGCGTAGCTCTTGATCTCGCCGCCGAACCGAGCCGCCGACCGCGCCGACATGGCCGCCGTCAGCGTGCTCTTGCCGTGATCGATGTGACCGATCGTCCCAACGTTCACGTGGGGCTTGGTCCGCTCAAAGACTCCCTTGGCCATCGGAATCCACCTCTACCGTTGGTTGCTCAAAACTCCGCCTCGCGACGCCGATCACGACGCCGACCGGCCGGACCGCGCGGTCCCAAACGCCCGCGGCCCGGATTCTTCCCTATTCATAGCCGATGTCGAGCCCGATCGCTCGAACCGACCCGACTCGAACCCAACCCACCCCAACCGCCGACCACAGCCGCTGATGGGGATTGAACCCATGACCTCACCCTTACCAAGGGTGCGCTCTACCACTGAGCTACAGCGGCGACGCCCACCAGCACCTGTTGGCCCCGGAAGGGCCCGGATCATACGCGAACGCGCCTGCCGGTCAATCGCGTCCGTTCGGGCCGTTTTCGCCGACATTCAGCGGTTTTCGGGCCCCGGGAAAGGCCCGAATTCTTCCCTCGGGCCCACCTCTTCTCCGAAATTCGGCCCACTGTCGGTATCTTCGAGAGTGGTGCCCCTCGCCCGGGCCCCGCATCCCCCCGGATTGGAGGCCGCGAATGTTCCTCTCCATGTTTCGTCGAGCCCGGACTCGCTCGGCCCCAGTCGCGGCGTGCGTCGCCACGATGGCCCTCGCGGGGCACGCCCAGGCCACGTGGTCCATCATCCTGGTCGACACCCGCACCGGCGAGGTCGCCGTCGCCTCGGCCACCTGCCTGACGAACTTTGACCTCCGCGACAACACCCCGGTCATGATCGTGGGAGTTGGCGGGCTCACCGCCCAGTCTTCTGTGGATCAAAGGGGCCTGAACCGGACCTTTGCCCGCGACCGCATGTGCGAGGGAATCGATCCGAATGACATCCTCGCGCTGCTCGAAGGGTTCGATTCTGCTCACCAGTCGCGCCAATACGGCCTCGTGGACACACAGGGGAGGGCGATGACGTTCTCCGGCGAAAACGCCGGGCAGTGGAAGGGCGGACAGACCGGGAGCTTTACCTACACGAACGCTGGACACACCGGGACGATCGTGTACGCGGTTCAGGGCAACGTTCTGGCCGGTGAACCCGTCGTCGCCGAGGCCATCGAAGCGATCATCAATACGCCCGGTGATGTGGCCGAACGCCTGATGGCCGGAATGGAGGCGGCGCACCTCCTCGGCGGCGATGGCCGGTGCTCATGCTCAAACAGCGATCCCGATGGCTGCGGCTCGCCTCCTGCCGGCTTCGACCCGCCCGCGGACAAGTCGGCCCATATCGCGTACATGCTCATCGGGCGCGCTGGAGATACCAACTCCGCTCTCTCGGTCTACCGCGTCGAGACTCCTGGGTACGGGCACGGCTTTGTCGACCTCGACGACGACGGGGTGCTCGATGTGGTCATCTCCGGCAACTCGTCGCTCATGGCGATGCGCAGCGCCGCGGACCCCGACGGCACCATGCTCAAGCTCGATTCTGCACAGATCATCCAACCCATTCCCGCGAGGGCCGAACGCGTCGCGGTCGGTGATGTCACCGGCGACACCATCCCTGACATCGTCACCGGCAGCGCCGCGGGCAACGCCGTCTACGTCTTCCGGGGCCTCGGGGGTGGTGCGTTCGATCCGGCCATCACGATCTCGGTCGGCAATGACGCCGCGTCGATCGATCTTGCGGATCTCAACGGCGACTCGGCGCTCGACATCATCACCACAACCAACGCCGGCAACACCGCCGTGATCATCCCGACCAATGGCGCCGGCGGCTTTGGCCCTTCCGTGTTCATCGGCGCGGGGACCAATTGCGTGGGCGGCGTCACCCTCGACTATGACAACGATGGAGACCTTGACATCGCGGTGTTGCAGACACTTGTCGATCGCGTGCAGATCATCCTCAACCTCGGCGGCGGCGCCTTCGTGCTGGGTCCAACCTATGACGTCGCGGATGAGCCCCAGGACGCGGTCGTAGGCGACTGGGACGGCGACGGGCGCGACGACCTCGGCGTGGCCGCACGAACCGGACGCGCTGTCACCATCCTGACTCGCTCGGACACCGGGTTCGACCGTGTCGATGTGGATGTCGTGGAACGCCTCGTCCGCATCGCCGCCGCGGACGTCGACGGCGACGGCGACACCGACCTCGCCGGCCTCAGACTCTCCGGACCCGACTTCCGCTTGCTGCTCAACGACGGATCGGGCGGTTTCGCCTACGAGGGCGCGCACCGCCTCGCCGGAGGTGGGGCGGACTTCGCGCTGGTGGATCTGACCGGTGACGGTTGCCCCGACGCCATCAGCGCCTCGGGCAACCAGGGGCTCAGCGGCATCGCCAATCTGCGCGACTCGCCGATTGGGCGGTTCTCAACGGAACTGGGGTGCGCCAACGGCGACTACTTCATGAACTTCAACATCGCCAATCAATCGGCCGGTGACGACGACCCGACACGCCAGCTCCGAAACCTCTTCGACCAGTGGCGAACGGACTTGATCGGCCGGCCTGACGCGATTGTCTCCGACGTGCAATTCGACGCTCAGCCGCTGCTCGCGGACGGGCGTGATGCGGTCATGACCGTCTCGCTGCTGGACTGGCAGCAGAATCCCGTCATCGTCGGCGCCTCCATCACCGTCGAGCACGCGCCAGAGTCCGCCGGGGTCACGACGATCGGAGCCATCACCAGCCTCGGTGGGGGCGTCTTCAACGTCGCGCTCGGCGGGTCGATCACGGCCGGCACTGACGTGTTCCGTGTTACGGCCGACGACGGCGTACGTCCGGTCGTGCTGATGCCCACGCCGACGCTCGAGGTCGTGCCCCACCCCGCCGATGTCGACGGCGACGGCGACGTGGACGGCGACGACTTTTTCACCTTCCTCGACTACTTCGCGACTCAGGACGACCGGGCCGACATCGACGACGACGGCGACATTGACTCGGACGATTTCTTCGCATTCCTGGACCTTTTCGTGCTGTGAGATCGAGCCACCCCCGCTCCTCGCCGATCGACTCGCTTCTTGGTGGCGCCGCTCCCCCTACCATTGCTCCCATTTCTTCACGGAGGCCGTTTCGATGAGCGAGATCAAGTCCACCAACATCCACTGGCACGAGGGTGACATCGGGCGCGACGAGCGCTGGAAGGCCCTGGGCTGCCGCGGCTGTACGGTCTGGTTCACCGGACTCTCCGGCTCGGGCAAGAGCACCATTGCCAGTGCTGTCGAGCAGGCCCTGGTCAACCAGAAGGTCAATTGCTACCGCCTCGACGGCGACAACGTTCGCTTCGGCCTCAACAAGAACCTGGGTTTCTCCGCCGACGACCGAGCGGAGAACATCCGGCGCATCGGCGAGGTCGCCAAGCTCTTCGCCGACGCGGGCGTGCTCGCCCTGACCAGCTTCATCAGCCCATACCGCAAGGACCGCGACCTCGTCCGCCAGATCCACGGCGAGGCCAAGCCGTCGGCGATCGACTTCATCGAGGTGTACGTGGACACGCCGCTGGAGGTCTGCGAGCAGCGCGACCCCAAGGGCCTGT
Organism: Phycisphaeraceae bacterium; assembly: GCA_020639195.1. Taxonomy (GTDB): domain Bacteria; phylum Planctomycetota; class Phycisphaerae; order Phycisphaerales; family UBA1924; genus JACKHB01. The sequence goes on from JACKHB010000004.1 coordinate 507,160, forward strand.
ACAAGAAGGCCCGCGCCGGCCAGATCAAGGGCTTCACCGGCATCGACGACCCCTACGAGGCCCCCGACAAGCCCGAGCTCGTCCTCAAGACCGACCAACTCAGCGTTGAGCAGAGCGTGAGGCAGGTGCTGGAGATGCTCGCGGGACGCAAGCTCATCGAGTTGAAGAAGTAGCATGGCGGACCTCGGGCTCCTCGCCTCCGCCGCGCGCGACGCCGTCCTCCTCGCAGCCCGCGTCTGTCGCCACGTCCAGCGCGACCTCGATCGCGTCCGCTCGATCACCAAGGACGACAAGTCGCCCGTCACCGTCGCCGACTTCGCCTCTCAGGCCGTCGTCGCCCACTCGCTGACCCACGGGCTGACCAGCGGCGCAGGGTCGATCTGCCTCGTCGCCGAAGAGGCGTCGGAGTTCCTGCGCGATCCCGCCCACGCGACCCACCTGGCCGCCGCGGTCAGCGCGGTCCACACGGTGCTGCCGGACCTCTCGCCAGACGACGTGCTCGCGGCGATTGATCTCGGGGCGGGTCGGCCGCACCCGAACGGCTTCTGGACGCTCGACCCGATCGACGGCACCAAGGGCTTCCTGCGCAATCAGCAGTACGCCGTCAGTCTCTCGTACATCCAGAAGGGCTCGCCTGTCGTCGGCGCGCTGGCGTGCCCCAATCTCTCGATCGATCCCGCGGCCCCGGTCGAAACGCCCGACGCGATCGGCTCGCTGTACGTCGCCGTTGCCGGGCAGGGCGTGCTCGAGGCCTCGGGCGATGAGTCCGCAGCGCCCCGCCGGCTGCGGCGCGCCGGACCCTCGGCCCCGCTTCGGATCTGTGCAAGCGTCGAGGCCGCGCATTCGAGCGCCGACGACACCGACCGAATCCTCGACCATCTCGGCCAGGCGCGCGAGCCGGTGCGCCTCGACAGCCAGGCCAAGTACGCCGTGGTCGCTAGGGGACAGGCCGACGCCTATCTCCGGATGCCGACGAGAAAGTCCTACGTCGAGCGCATCTGGGACCACGCCGCGGGATCGCTCATCGCGACCGAGGCGGGGTGCTTGGTCACCGACATCCGGGGCCATCCGCTGGACTTCTCTCACGGGCGCGGGCTCGAGGCCAATTCGGGCATCGTCTGCGCCGAACCCACGGTCCACGCCCGAGTGATCGAGGCGATCCGGGTGTTGGGGATCGGCGCGGCGTAGACCGGGCGTACCCTCCTGCCGCGCGAAGCGCGCCGGGAGAGGTGCCATGCACGGTGACAATCGAATCGAGAGCCTGCCGTCCGAGGACCAGCCGCGCGTGCAGGCGTTCATGGATCGCATGTGGAAGTCCCCGCCCCGATGCCTGGCGGGCGGGTTCTCCGCCGCGCCGGAGGAACTGGTCGAGGATCTGAGGGACAACTACGGCGACTTTTGGACGATCTTCCGGGTGGGGCCAGAGGACGCGTCGCACCGGGTGTGGGGGGGCCTGCCCGAGGGCGAGGATGAGGACGAGGACCTCGGCTTCTGGCAGCGGGTGGTGCTCGGCGACGAGCCCGAGCGTCCGCGGTTCTCGTTCGACAACCGGCGCGACGGGCACGACGGCGAGTCGGGCTTCACCGCCGACGAGGAGGATCTGCCGCTGACGCAGTACCTCTGCCCGGAGTGCGGACAGGCCCAGTTCGAGTGCTTCGTCGCGTTCGAATACCCCATCGACCTCGAGGAATCGCTCGAGGGCGACGACGCGGCACGCCCGCAGGACTTCTACACGTGGTTCAGCCTGCTGGTGTACTGCGACAACTGCGACCACGGGGACGAGGCGGCCAGCATCGAGTGCGCGTGATCACTCGGCGCTAGCCCGCCACGTACCACTTGCCCTTCTCCTTGACGACCGTGACCACCACCGTGTCCGCCTCGGCTTCCTTCTTGAACTTCACGCTGAGGGTGACCTTGGCCTTGTCGTCTCCGTCCTTCTCGGTCTTGACGACCGTGACATGATCGAGGCCGCCCATCGCCTTGGCGAACTCCTTGGCGGTGGAGGCGACGATCTCCGCATTGTCGCGCCCGTCGCGGTTGGAGGGGCTCATGACGCTGCGGACCGCGGCGGTGTCGCCCCGAGCCAGGGCCTGCTGCCACTTCTTGGCCACGCCTTCGGGCGTGTTTCCCCCGCCGCCGCACGAGACCAGCGCGATTGACATCGACACGGCCACGACCACGCGCAACAGAAACTTCGACAGCGACATGCGAGCCCTTTCGAGTGGCATCCAATCCCGTCAGGCCTTCACTGGTTGCGAGGCGCCAGGGGCCGGGAGTGTAGCGATTCGCTGGCGGGGTGCGATCAGTTGAGATCGCCGTCCTTCGCTTCGGTATCGACGTACCACTTCCCGTCGACCTTGATCATCATCAGGACGCCGTCGGTCCCCTGCCCGTTGCCTCCGAACTTCGGTCGCACGGTAACCTTGGCCCTGTCGCCGCCGATCAGTTCCGTCCTCACGACCTCCACGCTCTGCAGCTCGCCGAGTTCGGTGGCCTTCACGGGGCCCGCGGAAACCATCTGCGACAACTGCGACCACGTCTCGTCAGAAGTGTCCGGGCGGCTCCATCGCTTCACCGCAACGCCGTCGCCACTAAGCATCGCCCGGTACCAAGCGGTCGCCACCTGACCGGGCGCTTTGGTTTCTCCGCCGCACGAGACCAGCGCGATCGACAACGCCACGGACACGACCACGCTCAACAGAAGCTTCAACAGCGACATCCGAGCCCTCACGAGTGGTATCCCATCCCGTTCGGCCTTCACTGGTTGGGAGGCGCGCGGGGCCGGGAGTGTAGCGATCTACCGGCGGGGCGCGATCAGTCCGCCCGCGCGACGAGGTCGTACCCATCGGCGTCGACGACCGTGCACGCCACGACGGCGCCGGGCTCGAGCGCGTGCTCGGCGTGGACGTACGTCACAGCGTCGACCATCGGCGCCTGCGCTCGGGTGCGCCCCTGGTAGAGCCGGCCCGACCCTGATACGCCGCTGGTCCTGCGCCCGCGCGTCGGCAGCGCCCGATCGATCAGCACGTCCCGCCGTTGGCCCGACCCCTGTCGCGCCGGATCGTGCTCCGCGGCGATCTCCCGGTTGCGCGCGAAGGCGATCTCCTGCTGCAGCGCCATGATCTCGCCGCGGCGAAGCGCTTTGACCTCGGCCGGCACGGCCAGCGCGGGATCGCCCTCCATCGTGCCGGCGGGCGTGCCGTCCTCGCGCGAGTACTCGAAGACCCCCACCGCCTCGAACCGCTGCTCGCGGACGAAGTCGAGCAACTGGGCGTGGTCCTCCTCGGTCTCGCCCGGAAAGCCGCTGATGAAGGTGGTGCGGATCGCCATGCCGGGAACCTCGCGCAGGCGCTCCAGCACGCGGGCCTGTCGCTCGCGGGTGACGTTTCGGCGCATCGCGGCGAGCATGCGGTCGCTGGCGTGCTGGAGGGGGATGTCGATGTAGGGAAGCAGTCTGCCCGCGGCGCACACGTCGGCGAAGGCGTCGATCATGTCGTCGCTGAAGGTGGAGGGGTAGGCGTACATGAGGCGGATCCACCCGCCGCCGTGCTCGCCGGCGGCATCGCTGAGCGCGCGCAGCAGGCCCGGCAAGTCGGGCCTGTGCCCGTTGCCCCGGGTGGCCCAGATGTCGTCCCCATAGCTGGTGGTGTCCTGGCCGATGAGGTTGAGCTCGAACGCCCCATCGGCCATGAGTTCCCGCGCCTCGGCGAGGATGGCCTCGGGCGACTTGCTGCGCATCTTGCCGCGGATGGAGGGGATGGTGCAGAACGCGCAGTTCTGGTTGCACCCCTCGCTGATCCGCAGGTAGGCGTAGTGGCGGGGCGTCAGGCGCAGGCGGGCCGAGTCGTCCTCGAAGTAGCCGATGCCCTTGCCGTCCTTGCCGTTGACGGTCAGGCCGACGGTGCCAACACCCCGCTGCTTCGCGGCGACCAGTGCGTTACCGGCGATCCAATACCGGGGGCGCCCCTCCAGCGCTTGCTCTGTCGTGGTCGCCTGCGAGGTGCTCTGTGCTCCTTCTCCCCTCACCGCCTCGACGATGTGGTCGCGATCGAAGACGCCCACCATCGCGTCGATGCCCGGGGCCCAGTCGAGGAGCTTGTCGCGGTGGCGCTGCACGAGGCAGCCTGCGACGACGACCCGCCCGACCTCGCCGGCCTGCTTGGCGCGGATCGCCTCGCGGATGACCTCGAGCGACTCGTCCTTGGACGCCTCGAGGAAGCCGCAGGTGTTGACGACGACGGCGTCGGCCCCCCCGAACCCGCCGTCGTACGAGATGGGGACGATGCCATCCTCGGCGAGCAGGCCGAGCATCTTCTCGGAGTCCACGAGGTTCTTGGGACAGCCGAGGCTGACGAAGGAGACGGTCTGGAGGGGAGATTCGGGCACGGTGGGGATGGTAGGAAAGGATGGATCGGTACCCAAAGGGGCGCTATTTCCCTGCCGCCTCCAGCACGGCGTCGATGATCGGCTGGTCGTCCACGTCGTACAGGTCGCGCAGGGCCAGGTACCGGGACTTCATCTCATCGAGCACGTGGGCGTAGGCCGGGTCGTCGTGGACCGAGCGCATCTCGTGCGGATCGGACTCCAGATCGAAGAGTTGCCACTCGCGGGTCTGGGGGAACCAGATCAGCTTGTAGCGGTCCGTGCGGACGCCGGAGTGGATCGGGACGTGGTGCACGCTTGGGTACATGTAGTAGGCGTAGTAGATCGCGTCGCGCCAGCGCTCGGGCCCGTGCCCGGCGCGGAGGAGTGGTAGCAGGCTGACGCCCTGCATCTCGGCGGGGACGGCGACGCCCGCCGCGTCGAGGAGCGTGGGCGCGTGGTCGATGTTCTGCACGAGGGCCTCGCACACGCTGCCGGGCGGCACAACGCCGGGCCAGCGGACCAGCAGGGGCATGAAGAGCGATTCCTCGAACATCCAGCGCTTGTCGAACCAGCCGTGCTCGCCCAGGTAGAAGCCCTGGTCGGAGGAGTACACGACGATCGTGTTCTCTGCCAGGCCCGTGCGGTCGAGGTAGTCGAGCAGACGGCCGACGTTTTCGTCGACGGCGACGACGCAGCGCAGGTACTCCTTCATGTAGCGCTGGTACATCCAGGCGAGCCGGTCGCGATCGGACATGGCGCCCGAGCCCAGCGCCCGCATGAACGCTTCATTTTCTGTGTCGAAGGCCTCGTGCCACGCGGCGAGCTGCGCGGGCGTCATGCGCCCCCACTCGGCGTTGTTCCAGCCCTTGAAGACCTCGGGATAGGGGTTCTCGCCGGGGAGCTTCATGTCGTGCTGCCAGGCCATGTCGCCGTCGATGGACTGGGCGTTTCGCGAGAGCCAGCGGGTGCGCCCGGCGTAGTCGTCGAGCAGTGTGGGCGGCTCGGGGATGTCGGTGTCGGCAAGCAGCCGGTGGTGACGGGGGGCGCTCATCCAGTTGCGATGGGGCGCCTTGTGCTGGGTCATGAGCAGGAAGGGGCGGCCCTCGTTCCGGGCTTTCTCGAGCCAATTGATCGAGAGATCGGTGATGATGTCTGTGCAGTATCCCTCGTGGCGCACGCGCCCGTCCGCGGTGTCGAAGTCCGGGTTGAAGTACGAGCCTTGGCCGGGCAGGATCTCCCAGTGGTCAAAGCCCTGGGGCGTCGAACCCAGATGCCACTTGCCGATGATGGCGGTCTGGTAGCCCGAGTCGTGCAGCAGGCGCGGGAAGGTGGTGCGCTTCGGATCGAATTCGCTGCCGTTGCCGGTGAAGCCGTTGATGTGAGAGTGCTGGCCGGTCAGGACCGTGGCGCGTGATGGGCCACAGATGGAGTTGGCGCAGTACGACCGGGTGAAGAGCATGCCCTCGTGCGCCAGGCGGTCGATGTTGGGCGTGGCGATGAGTTCGGGGTCGTAGGCGGAGATAGCGCGCCGGGCGTGGTCGTCGGCGAAGATGTAGATGATGTTGGGGCGATCCTGGGCGGATGCGTGGGCGCCCAGCAGACCGAGCAGGAAGATGAGCCAGAGCATGGCCCGGGGCATGGGCGTGGTCCTTTCTCGCCGTTGGATCGGGCGTGGACCAAGTGTGGGGGCGCACTGACGAATCGTCAATGGCCTCGGCATCCAGGGAGCGGGTTTGGGCGCACAAACGAGAGAGTTCCGCGAGATTCGTGGCGTGGCGCGAGGTCGGCGGGGCGGCGGCGAGGCGTTCGTGGGCACCGATTTCGTTCCGGGGCGGTGTGTCTGAGTCGATAGAATGACGTTGTGAGCAGCGACCCCCGACTGCCCGATGAGCCCTGCCGCGCGGGGCCCGGATTCGCAGGGCCGGACCCCGGCGATCCCGCCGCGCCGGCCGACCGCCCCTTCACGCCCTGGCCGGGGCAGGACGAGAACGGGGTGGACCTGACGCTGATCCGGGAGAATCTGAGGTTGACGCCCGAGCAGCGCATCCGGCGCGGCGATCTCACGCGACGCCAGGCCCTGCGCCTCATGGAACTTGCCCATGCCGGCCGAAACGCCGCCGTTCGAAGCGTTCGTTGAGGCGTTTCGCCGTCACGGCGTCGAATTCGTGGTCATCGGCGGACAGGCCGAGGTGCTTCACGGCCGGACAGCGGCCATCGTCAATCCCACACACCGCCACGTGCTTCTTTCCAGAGGCGAACGCCCTCCAACTCTTCGGCGGGCACCTCGGATCGAGCCACCAGCTGCGGACGCCACGCATTGAACAAGCGTGAGCTAATCGGTAGATGCCCGATCCCGAAGCCCTCGGCATCGCCCATTCGGCCAAGTTCGAGCGAGACAGGATTGATGCGCTCTGGCCTCGTCTGGAATCGGTTTCGATATAAGCTCAGGTGAACGACGCCACTTTCCCAACACAACACCTTGACGACTCCGAACGGCTGTCCGGGCGAATCCGCAATGGTGTAGATTCCCCCCACGACGGGCGCGTTCTCGGGGCCGTTCTCATGAGTCTTGCGCAACCGCGCGAGCAGCCTTCGGAGCACTTGTTCACCCCTTGGCGCTCGCCCCCACGCTCGCCGTCACCGGCACGAACGTCGGCCTGACCCGGCTCTCGAACTCCCCCCGGAACTTGTTCAGGATCGTCCGAACCGCCCAGTTCGTCCCGTCCGCAAGCCCGCAGATCGTCGTCCCCGGCATCGCGCCCATCGTCGTCGCGATCTCCTGCGTCAGGTCCAGGTCCTTCGTCCGCGCGTCGCCCTGCTCGATCCGGCACAGCAGCTTGTACACCCACTGGCTGCCCTCCCGGCACGGCGTGCACTGGCCGCAGCTCTCGTGGCTGAAGAACCGCGCGATGTTCCGCGCCACCGCCACCATGTCCGTGTCCTCGTCGAAGATCGTCGGGCACGCCGTCCCCAGCCCCAGCACGTTGTACTTGCGCCCGATGTCGAAATCGAGCTCCGCGTCGAACTGGTCCGTCCCCAGCATCCCCATCGCCACGCCGCCCGGGATCGCGCTGCAGAAGCGGCTTTGCCGGCGCATGCCGCCGCAGTGCTCCTCCACGAATGTCCGAAGCGGATGCCCAGCTCGAACCTCGCCTGCCGGACGCTCGACGTGCCGCTCATGCCCATGCAGCTTGGTGCCGTTGAACGAAGGCCGCCGACGCTGCTCTCAACGCCCCTGGCCCATAACCATTCGTGCCCGTGCTCGATGATCGACGGCAGGTGCGCGATCGTCTCGACGTTGTTGATGATCGTCGGCTTGCCGAACAGACCCTCGATCGCCGGGAAGGGCGGCTTGATCCGCGGCCAGCCCCGCTTGCCCTCGATGGATTCCAGCAGCGCCGTCTCCTCGCCGCACACGTACGCGCCGCGCGGTGCGCATGGCAATCGACGGTGAACCGGTCGCCGCCGGTGTTGGCCTGGTTGGTCAGCCCTTCTCGCCGAAGACGCCGTTGGCGTAGGCCTCGTGATGGCTTCTTCGAGGGGCGTGGGCCTGGTGGTGGTACTCGCCGCGGATGTAGATGAACGCCTTCTCGATCCGGCACGCGTAGCAGCAGATCGCGATCCCCTCGAGCAGCAGGTGCGGATCGAAGTCCATGAGCAGCCGGTCCTTGAATGTGCCGGGCTCCGACTCGTCCGCGTTCACCGCCAGGTACCGCGTCCCGACGTTGTTGATGTCCTCCGCCTTGGGCAGGAACGTCCACTTGAGCCCCGTCGGGAATCCCGCGCCGCCGCGCCCGCGCAGCTGCGACCCCTTGACCTCCTCGGTCACGTCGCCCGGCGCCATGCCCAGCGCCTTCTCCAGCGCCTTGTACCCGCCGGTCTTGCGGTACGCCTCGTAGCGCACGACGTGCCGATCCTCGAACCGCCCGAAGGGAGGGGTCGGGATCCTCCTGCACAGGACGTGCGATGGCGTGCCGTCGTAGACCTTCTTGGGCATGGGGCCTCCCGAATCGAGGGCGATTCTAGGGGCTTGGGGGTTCGACGCCGGAAACTTCGGTCTCACGTTGAGCGAGCGGGGGCGGCCCTCACGAGCCCGGAAGCACGGAGGCGGGGTGCGTGACCCCGCCGTCCTACGAACCGGTCCGTCTGTGACGATTGGGTCCGAAATTCGGGTTGCCCGTTCCGTGGCACTCCGGTCGATCGTGGTGCACCCTCTGTCCCAGGGAAATACTGGGGGTTGGAGGGGGCCGGCCTCGGCCGGAAGGGGAAGAACACCATGTCGCGCAGAATGGCTTGGGTCGTGTCGGTCGCGGGCGTCGCCGCGTCAGCGTCCGCTCAGGACTACCGATCCATCGATGGATCGGGCAACAACCTTGGGAACCTGCCGCTCGGGTCCGCGGGGCAGACCCTGCTGCGCGAGGCCAGCGGGGCCCACTACGCGGACGGGCTCGGCACGATGATCGATCGCGGCAACCCGCGGGTCATCTCCAACGCCCTGAGCGTGCAGACCGGCTCGGGCAACGACCGGAATCTCTCGAGCATGTTCTGGCAATGGGGGCAGTTCATCGATCACGACATCGCGATGGTGCCCGGGGGCACCGAGTTCGTTCCGATCTTGACGCCCCCGGACGATCCCTACTTCTTCGGAGGCATCATCCCGTTCGTCCGCTCCTCGTATGTTGACGGCGACACCTCGCCCCGCCAACACCCCAACGCCATCACCCACTGGCTCGATGGTTCGATGGTCTACGGCTCGGACGACTTCCGCGCCGACTGGCTGCGCGAGGGCGATGGCGGGCGCCTGAAGATGACCGCCGACGGGTTCATGCCCCGCAACACCGACGGGCTGGCCAACGCCAACGACGGTCCGTTGCCCGACGAGCAGATGTTCGTCGCGGGTGATGTTCGATCGAACGAGCAATCGGGCCTGACCGCCATGCACACCCTGTTCGTGCGAGAGCACAACCGCTGGGCGGAGCGCCTTGGCGAGGACAACCCCGGATGGGGCGACGAGCAGATCTACCAGACGGCTCGCAAGATCGTGGGCGCCGAGATCCAGAAGATCACGTACGACGACTGGCTTCCCAGCCTTCTTGGCGGCCACGGCGTCGGGTCGTACGCCGGGTACAACGACCAGGCCGATCCGACGCAGTCCAGCGCGTTCACGACCGCCGCATTCCGCTTCGGCCACACCATGCTCAACGAGCAATTGCTCCGCAAGCACGCCGACGGCAGCGACTTCGCCGGCGGTCATCTCAACCTGATGGAGGCGTTCTTCCAGCCCGAGCTCATTGTCGACGCAGGCAGCCTCGACGCGATCGTTTGTGGCCTCGTGCTCCAGCAGGCCGAAGAGCTCGACACTCAGGCCGTCGACGCGGTTCGCAACTTCCTGTTCGGCCCCCCCGGCGCCGGCGGGCTCGATCTGATCTCGCTGAACCTCCAGCGCGGGCGCGACCACGGCGTCGCCGACTACAACACCATGCGCGAGGATTTCGGGCTCGATCGGGTGGACACCTTCTCCGACATTACCTCCGACTCGGACCTCGCCGCGGCGCTCGAGGCCGCGTACGGCTCCGTCGACAACATCGATCCCTGGATGGGCATCATGGCCGAGGATCACCTCGCCGGCGCGAGCGCGGGCGAGACGCTCGCGGCGATCCTTCGCGACCAGTTCACCCGCCTGCGCGACGCCGATCGCTTCTTCTATCTCAACGACGAGGCGCTGCTGCCGTATCTCGATGAGCTCAGCGAACTCACCCTCGGCCAGATCATCAGCCTGAACACGGACATCGGCGAACTCCAACGGAACGTGTTCATGGTGCCCGCGCCTTCCGGCCTGCTCGCCCTGGCCGGCGTGGGGCTGATCGCGCGGCGCCGGCGCCGCTGATCGCGGCCCTTGCTCGTCAGGCCCACGGGCGGCCGCACTCGCGGCCGCCCTTCTCATGCGCGCGCCTCATCGGGGCCTGGCATAATCATCCAATGCCCGAGGGCGCCCAGACCGAGGCCACGCTGTTGATGAACGCCGCGGCCCAGGGCGACCCCATCGCCGCCGGCGCCCTGCTCCCGCTGGTGTTCGAGCAACTCCGCGGCGCCGCCCGCCGGTCCCTCGCGGGCGAGCAACCCGGCCACACGCTCTCAGCCACGGCCCTCGTGAACGAGGCCTACATCCGGCTGGCCGGTCCGCGCGAGGTGCCCTGGGCCGGACGGGCCCACTTCTACGCGGCCGCGGCGCAGGCCATGAGCCGCATCCTGATCGACCATGCCCGCGCCAAGGCCGCCCACGTCCGGGGGGGCAACAGTGCTCGACGGGCCGCGATCAACCTCGCGTCGCTCCCCGATCCCAACTCCGAGGTCGAATCCGCAGGATTCCTGATCCTCCACGACGCGATCGCCCGCTTGGAGGGTGTGGACCAGCAGGCCGCGGCGGTCGTTCGATTCCGGTACTTCGCCGGGCTCACGATCGAGCAGACGGCCGCCGTCCTGGGCGTCTCGGCCCCGACCGTCAAGCGGACCTGGGCGTTCGCGCGGGGCTGGCTGCGGGAGGCGATCGAATCGGAACGCGTCTGACGGAGGGCACGCCATGACCGAGCATCCCCACGACGAGGTCCGCCGGCTGTTTGACCTTGCGATGGACGCGCCTCCCGAAGACCGCGGCGCCCTGCTCGACCGCGAGTGCCGGGATGCACGGCTCAGGGCGCGGATCCTCGCCATGATCGCCGCGGCCGAGGACGACCGGTTCCTGGCCCACCCGACGGCAAACAAGGCCCCTTCCCCCAACGGCCCCACGCCATCCAGCGCCGCCGCGACCATCGGCGACGCACCCCGCGAGAGGCCCGGCCAGACGATCGGGCGCTACAAGCTGCTGGAGCAGATCGGCGAGGGCGGGTTCGGCAGCGTCTGGGCCGCCGAGCAGAAGGAGCCCGTGAGGCGGCGGGTCGCGCTGAAGATCATCAAGCTCGGCATGGACACGCGCCAGGTGATCGCGCGGTTCGAGGCCGAGCGGCAGGCCCTGGCGATGATGGACCACCCAAACATCGCCAAGGTGCTCGATGCAGGAGCGACGGAGACCGGCCGCCCCTACTTCATCATGGAACTGGTCAAGGGTGTGCCGATCCTCGACTACTGCGACAAGGAGAAGCTCGACACGCGCGCCCGACTGGACCTCTTCACGAAGGTGTGCCATGCGATCCAGCACGCGCACCAGAAGGGGATCATCCACCGCGACATCAAGCCCAGCAATGTGCTGATCACGCTCCACGACGGCGTGCCGGTGCCGAAGGTCATCGACTTCGGCATCGCCAAGGCGACCAACGCGGAACTCACCAGCAAGACGATCTACACAGAGCACCGACAGATGATCGGCACGCCCGCCTACATGAGCCCCGAGCAGGCGGAGATGAGCGGGCTGGACATCGACACCCGCTCGGACATCTACAGCCTCGGCGTGTTGCTCTATGAGTTGCTGACGGGGACGACGCCCTTCGCCACGGAGGAACTGCTCTCCAAGGGCTTCGCCGAGATGATGCGGATCATCCGCGAGGAGGAGCCGCACAAGCCGAGCACGCGGCTCTCGACGCTGGGCGAGACGGGGACGCGCACCGCCCAGCAGCGCCGCACGGACGTGAAGAAGCTCGGCGTGATCCTCCGGGGCGACCTCGACTGGATCGTGATGAAGTGCCTGGAGAAGGACCGCCAGCGCCGGTACGAAACGGCCAACGGCTTGGCAGCGGACATCCAGCGCCACCTGTGCGACGAGCCGGTGCTGGCCGGGCCGCCCAGCGCGAGGTACAGGCTCGCCAAGTTCGTCAAGCGCAACCGCGGGCAGGTCATCGCCGGCGGCGTGGTGGCGGCGGCGCTGGTGCTGGGGGTGGTGGGGACGAGCTGGGGGATGGTCCGCGCCAAGGAGCAGGCCGGGCGGGCCCAGCGCGAGCTGGCGCGGGCCAACGAGATCAAGAGCCTGATCAAGGACATGCTGACGAGCGTGGATCCGGCGGAGGCGCAAGGGGCTGACACGACGCTGCTCAAGGGCATTCTCGACGACGCCTCGGCGCGGCTTGAGAAAGGCGAGATCACCGACCAACTGGTCGCGGCGGAGCTGCACCACGTCGTGGGCCGCGTGTACCGACTACTCGCTCTGTACCCCCAGGCCGAGCCCCATACGACCAAAGCGTCGGAGATCCGTACACGGCTGCTCGGCGAAGAGCACCCCGACACATTGGCGTCGATGCACGAGCTGGGATTGTTGTACGCGGAGCAGGGCCGATACAGCGAGGCCGAATCGCGCTTGAAGAAGGCGCTGGAGCTGCGCACTCGCGTGCTGGGCGAGGAGCACCACGACACGCTGAGCGGCATGACCGACCTGGCGTGGGTCTATGGGGAGCAGGCACGCTACGACGAGAGGGAGGCGCTGGACCTCAAGGCCGTCGAGATTCAGAAGCGCGTCCTGGGCGAGGAGCACAGGGACACGCTGACGTCCATGCACGATCTGGCGAACGCGTACAGGGCGCAGCGCAGGTATGCCGAGGCCGAGGAGTTGTTTCTCAAGACGATGGATACCCAGAAGCGTGTGCTGGGCGCGGAGCATCCGGACACGCTCGTCACGATGAACAGTCTGTCGCTTGTGTACCGCAGTCAGGGCCGGTATGCGGAGGCCGAGGCGTTGAATCTCAAGGCGCTTGAGATTGAGCGGCGCGTGATGGGTGCCACACATGCCTACACGCTGGTCACAATGCACAATCTGGCGTTGGGGTACAAGGATCAGCGCCGGTACGCGGAGGCGGAGGCGCTGTACCTGGAAACGCTGGAGATCGAGCGGGCCCGCCTCGGCGACGAGCACCCTGGCACGCTCATGACCATGATCAATCTCGCGGAGGTGTACGCGAGAGAGAACCGGTTCGCGAAGGCCGAGCAGCTTCTGGAGAAGGTGATCGAAGGCCGAAGACGTGTGCTCGGTGAGGAGCACCCTGAAACCCAATACGCCATCAACACTCTTGCGGGTGTGTACTGGGCGCACGGGCGCAATGCCGACGCGGAAGCGTTGTACGTCAAGACGCTGGAGATCCAGCGGCGGGTGCTGGGCGGGGTGCACGAGGACACGCTGGCGACGATGAACAGCCTGGCCGGCCTGTACGGGGCCATCGGCAAGATGGACAAGGCCGAGGCGCTGCTCAACGAGATCATCGAGATCAAGCGGCGGGCCCTGGGCAGCGACGACGCGAGCACGCTGACGTCGGTGAACGACCTGGAACTTTTCTACATCAAACAGGAGCGGTACGCGGAGGCGGAGCCGCTGGTGCGGGAAGTGCTCGAAAGTCGGCGGCGAGCCGGAGGCGCCGAGAATGACGGGACGCTCACCGAGATGAACAACCTCGTGCTTGTTCTGGCGCAGCTCGGGCGGAGCGACGAGGCGATGCCGGTGGCGCAGGAACTCGTGGAGACAGCATCGCGCATGTATTCGCCGGATGACTGGCAGGTGGGCCTGTATCTGGGCAAGCGGGGGCTTGTGGAGACGCGCCTGGGCCTGCATGACGACGCGGCGTCGGACTTCTCGAGGGCGTACAAGGTCCTGGCGAACGCGCAGGGCATCTCGCACGTGCTGACGTGGCGAGTGGTCGGGTACATGAGAGAGCTACAGGAGGCACGAGCGACGGGTGGGGCGGACGTAGGGCAGGCGCTCCGGGCGCAACTGTTCGAGCTTGACCGGGAGCGGATGGACGAAGCGTCGGCTCGCCGGCTCAACGAAGACGCGTGGTGGCTGTTGAACCTGCGGAACGAGGCTGATCGTGATCCGGAGCGCGCGCTGATGCTGGCGGAGCGGGCGTGTGCGGGGGAGGAGGCGTCTGGTGGCGACCACCTCTTCGACTACCTTGACACGCTCGCGCTGGCGCAGCGGATGACGGGAGACGCCTCCAAGGCAGTCGAGACGCAGAAGCGCGCCCTGTCGCTCATGCCGCCGGCGCGGGCCGATCGCGTTGACTATGAGCGGCGCCTGGCGGATGCGTACCTCGCGCTCGGGAGGCGTGAGGAGGCGGTCCCGCTGTACCGCGAGCTGCTGGGATTGCAGACCGCTGAGGCGGACAAGCCGGACGCGAGCGACTTTGCGCTGAACGAGGCGGCGTGGTTCCTGCTGACGCACGAGATCGAGGAGCTGCGCGATCCGGCGCGGGCCTTGGGCTACGCCGAACGCGCGTGCGCCTTGGAGGAGGCCGCCAACGGCGCGAGCCTCTGGCAGTACCTCGACACCCTCGCCCTGGCCCAACACGCCACCGGCGACACCGCCGCGGCCATCGACACCCAACGCCGCGCCATCTCCCTCATGTCAACGCCCGACGCCGACCCGGAGATGCACGACCGCCTGGCCGAGTACGAGGCGGCCCTCGCCGCGCCCGCCAGCGGCGGGCCGTGACCGCGAGGCGCGGCCCGCGCCCTCTACGGTTTCAGCGCCCGAGCCAGCGCTGCGCCCGCCGTCCGCAGGCCCCGGCCCGACGGCGTGATCTCGTACTCCGCCCGGGGCGGACGATCGTCCACCACCCGGCGCGCCACCAGCCCCGCCCCCTCCAGGTCACGCAGCGCCAGCGCCAGCGCGCGGTCCGAGATGCCGGGAATCGCCTCGCGGATCACCGAGAACCGGCCCTCCCTCCGATCCAGCGCGACCAGCACCGAAGCGCTCCACTTGCGCAGCGCCACCTCCTCGCAGCCCTGCGCCTCGGCCGCGGCGAGGTAGGCCACCGCCGGGCGCAGCAGCCGCCCGACCTCCGCCGTCGGCAGGTACTCCGGGCGCAGCGGATGCCCGTACCCCTCGTTGCGGGCGACCCAGCCCCGATCGATGGCATGTTCGAGCGTCTGCGAGAGCACCGCGCGCGACACGCCCAGCCGATTGACCAGCGTCACCGCCTTCGCCCCCGACGCGGCTCCAAGCTCCGCCAGCACGGGCAGCGTCCAGCGGTGTTGGAAGAGCACCGACAGCGGGGTCATCGAGCGGGTCGCGGGCATGGAACAATCCACAGGACCGGGGCTTGACACGCAAGTATAGCCACTATACTTTCAATCCACCACCCGTCGCGAGCGCGGACGCGACCCAACCAGAGGAGGCGAACGCATGGGACAGGACCTGGGCTACAACGGCGAGGTGACGCTCTCGTGCAAGTGCCGCGACCGCAAGAAATCGATCGACTGGTACACCCGAGTGCTCGGATTCGAACTGCTCTACGACGTTGCGGAGATCGGCTGGTGCGAGATGCGCACGCCCGTGGACAAGATGAACATCGGCTTCTCCGAGGTCGAGGACGTCCAGACCGGCGGGCCCGTGCCGACCTTCGGCGTCGCCGACATCGACGCCGCCCGCAAGCGCCTCGAGTCCCAGGGCGTCCGCTTCGACGGCGACACCGTCACCATCCCGGGCATGGTCAAGCTCGCCACGTTCTTCGATCCCGACGGCAACGCGCTGATGTTCGTGCAGAGCCTTCAATAGACAGAGCCCGGCGCGGGCCGTCCACGTGGCTCGGTTTCAGCATCCACTCGGAGGTCGGTGCGCTCAGGGTGCGGACGATCGCCCCGGCGCGCGTCGCATGAGCGCGCCCTGCCGGATCAGAGCACGAACTCGATCTGCAACCGAAACACCAACTGCCCCTCTTCCAAGTCCGCCAGTTGTCCAAGGCTCGAGCTCTGCCCCACGAGCGAGGCGCTTCCGGCCAGGTCGTCCAGCAGGTACTGCACGTCGAGGGTGATGGTCACGGCGTGGCTGCGCTCGACGAGGTAGTGATTGACTCCGGCGGTCAGCGTCGTGAACGGATCGCCCGAAGCCCGATCCGAGTCGGGGATCACCGAGTCGATCCGGCCGAACACCTCATTGTGCCGGTCGAGGAACACCGAGCCCTGCGCCAGCAGCCCATAGTCGTCGTACGACGGCATGCCCGCGCTGTCCGCGCGCCGCCACACCGCGGCGACCAGCACGCTCCACCCGTCGCCGCCCACGCCGGCGTCCAGCGTGGCCGAGAGGATGTCCGTGTCCTTCGTGGCGATGCCCGTGTCGCCGCCCCACTGGGCGTGCGCGGCCACGCCGATCTGTGCGCCGAACGGATCGCCCGGAAAGCTCGTCTGGTCGGCCAGCTGCTTCCACGTCGCCTCACCCACGCGATGCTCGAGCCTCCCCGTGATCGCCAGGTCGGCCTCCTTCATGTTGAAGAAGTCGGTGTCGTTGGTCTTGAGGCCGTCGGACAGCGCGATGGCCGAACGCCACCGGTCCGACTCGTGGTTGAGTTCGACGAACTGGCTGAACCCCTGATCGAAGACCGCCGAGACGCGCGATCGGTCCACGGTGAGCAGGTGCTTCGCGGACGTGTTGCGTTCGATATAGAAGGGCAGCTTTGCCTGTCCCACGCGCAGGCCGAACCCGTCGCCGAGGCTCTGCGTGATGAACGCCGCTTCGACCAGCACCTCTCCGCTCGTGCCCGCCGCGAAGATCACCTGATACCTGGGGCCACCCTCGATCGTACCGCCCGAGATGGTGGCCTTGGTCCGCGGCAGGCCGATGCCATGGGTGAACGCGTCCGTGTCGCTGTCTCGGTGGTTGGCCGTGTACCGGATCTGGGAGTGAAGCCCCACCGTCGGCGGCGACGGCTCGCGGCCCACAAAGGCCCGTGAGTCGATCAGGGAAGACCAATCCACGCGCGGCCGCTCGCCCTCGGTCTCCGCCCGGGCCGAAACGACGCACACGGCACAGACGCCAGCGATTTCCAGCAGGGCGCGAAGGGGCATGGTGTCTCCGTGAAGATTCCGTGAAGGCGGATGATGACGAGCCACCCCCCAAAAAGCAACCGGCCGGGCGCTGGGCCCGGCCGGTCGGACGATCGTTGCGGATCGGATCAGTTGTTGACGGTCACACGGAAGCCGAAGCCGATGTCGTTGTCCGAGTCACCGAGGATGTTGAACGCCGACTGCGAGAACCAGCTGGCGTTGAACTCGGAGTCCAGCGCATCGAAGTAGCTCAGCAGGTCGAAGTTGTCGTCGAAGAAGAAGCTGGCCTCGGCGCCGACGCGGACCGCGCGGGTGCCGGCGAAGGGGTGGTGGGTCACGCCGAGGATCGCACGGAAGTGCTCCTCGTCGCTGAAGAAGTCGTCGTCCAGGAAGAAGCCGGTGAGGCCGGCGTAGATCTCGGTCTGCGCGTCGAGCGCGAAGCCGCCCTGGATGTGGAAGCCCCACGTATCGATCGAGGAACCGAACGCCGGATCGATCGACTGGAACATGCCCTCTGCGAACACGTTGTAGCCGTCGCCCTTGTGCTCGACCCCGAGGTTGACCGTGAAGATGTCAACGTCGGCCGTCGAGATGCCCGTGTCGCCGCCGCTCTGCCAGTGCGCGTAGCCGCCGATGGCCGTCGCGCTCTGGACGCCCTGCTCGGCGCCCTGGTAGTTGAACGTGTCCCAGGTGCCGTCCACGAGGAAGTGGACCGCGCCGACGAAGCCGAAGTCGGCCTCGGAGGAGCTGAAGAAGTCGGACGTGTCCTGCATGCCGTCGATGAAGTTGACCTCACCGCGCCACTGCTCGTCCTGGTAGCCGATACCGACGAAGTGCGTGCGGTTGATCGAGGTCGCCGCGGAGAGCAGCGAGCGCTCGAACGCCTGCACGTCCCACGGGCGATGGCTCATCTCGAGCGCCTGCAGGGGACGTCCCTGGCCGGCGTGCAGGTAGGTGTTCTGATCGCCGTTGAAGAACCACGTCGCCGTGGCCTCGAGCAGGCCGAGGCTCGGCGTGCTGCTGTCGCTGTCGTCAGAGAAGCTGATGGTCTCGAGGCCGCTGGCGCCAAACAGGACCCAGTACTGGAAGTCCGGGCTGGCGACGTTGCCGTGGAAGCCGAGCTGAACGCGGTTCAGCTGACCGCCGTGGGTGATGTCGGCCGTCCCGTCGGAGCTGGGCACCTCGGAGAGGTTGAAGAAGTGCCGGTAGTCGCTGTACAGGAACACCGTCATCGTGTTGTTGCCGGTGGCGTCGGTGAACCCGAAGTGTCCATCGTGGGACAGCGTCGCGCCCGCCGCCAGCAGGCTGGAACGCTGCTGCGCATCGGCCAGAAGTTCGGCGCGATACGCCCGGTCGGCATCGTTGGCCAGCGCCGCGCCGGTCGCCAGGCCCATCGCCGCTCCTGCGAGCAGAACCAAGCTCTTACCCTTCATCTCGTGAAACTCCTTAGATACGAGGCTGGGAACGCCGTCGAGATCCGAAAGGCGTTCCGACTCACCACACCATCTGAACTCCGGAGACCGCACCATGCGGTTCTCCCGGACACACGTCTGAACTCCGAGTCGCCCTGAGACTCACCAAAGACCCTATGCCCCACGCACCTCTCGGCGTCTCCGCGAACATTCCGAGTCGAGTGCGTCCGTGCCGCGCAATCGTTCTCCTGCTCCCGCAATGGGCGGGCAGTATACCCCTGCCCTTAGCAACCGCCAACTCCGGGCCCGGTGGCATGGCCCAGCGCATCGGCACATGCCGGGAAATCTGTCCAGTTTCGAGATTTGAACCACCCCTCTCATTTTGGCGCAAACCACACGCAGATCGATGCTCCCAACAGACCCCCACCCTCCTATCCTGTGGGCTCGGTCCGGTCCCTCACCCCTTCCACCGTCTGACAATCGACATAATTTGATGTCTCACAAAGACTTAAACGAACAGGCCAAGATCCTCGTGATCGACGACGAGCCAGACCTCGTCGAGCTGCTGACATTCAATCTCCAGAAATGTGGATACATTGTGCAAACCGCCGGTGACGGGCGGCGGGGCCTCGATCTCGCCCGCAAAGACCGGCCCGATCTGGCCATTGTGGACATCATGATGCCCGGCCTCGACGGTGTCGAACTTGTGCGCCGGCTGCGGTCCGACCCTGCCACCACGGGCGTGCCCGTGCTCATGCTCACCGCCAAGGCATCGGAGGCCGATGAGCTGGCGGGCCTCGGGGTCGGCGCCGATGACTACGTCACCAAGCCCTTCTCCATGAAGGTGCTCCTGGCCCGGGTTGAGGCGCTCCGCCGGCGCGCCCGCGAGCCCGCGATCACGGGTCGCGACGAGCTCGCCGTCGGGGATGTTCGACTCGACCTCGGCACCCACGAGGCCTTCCTCGCCGGCAAGCCGCTCCAACTGACCCGGACCGAGTTCCGGATCCTGGCCGCGCTCATGGGCGCGCACGGGCGCGTGCTCTCTCGCTCGGCCCTGATCGGTCGCGCCATGGGGGTCGGCGTCGCCGTCACCCGGCGCACGATCGACGTCCACGTGACCTCGCTCCGCCGAAAGCTGGGCGAACACGCTTCGATGATCCGGACGGTTCGCGGCGTCGGGTATCGTGTGGTGGAACCCGGCACCCCAGATGACGGTCTCGCCGGGGATCAGGCCTGATCCGCGTCCGATGTCCCGCTCACGGTCCATCTCCGTCCCGTCGATCGTCGCGTTGTGCATGAGCGCCGCGGCGTTGCTCGGCGCCTGGGCCGCGGGTGCGCCCGCCTGGCTCCTCGTGCTGTTCGGGCTGGTCGCCCCGACGTTCGTCATGTGGAGTGGCGCGAGGGCCATGGGCAGATCCCGGCTCGCCCGGCTTGGGCGGCTGCGCGCAAAGCGAGCCGCCGCCGCCCACGCCGACCGACCGTCCGCGCCACACGCGGGAGACCTCGGCCTCGCGCAGAGTGTGCTCGAAGCCGTCGGCACACCGGTACTCGCGCTCGACGGCGAGGCGCTGGTGCTGCTGGCCAACGACCGCGCGCTCTCCCTGCTCGGCCGCTCGCGTGCCAACGTCGTCGGACGACACATCGAAGAGCTCTTCTCTCAGGCACAGCTCATCCGGATCGCGACCGCAGCCGTCAAGGGAGAACGCATCCGCGAGCGGGTCACGATCGCGCGCTCCAGCGGCGGGACGTCCACATTCGAAGTGCATGCGGCGCCCTCTCGCGAACGAGGCGCCGGGGCGGTGCTCACGCTGCTCGACGTCACCGAACTGGCGACCGCCGCGAGGCTCAAGACCGACTTCGTCGCCAACGCCTCCCACGAGCTGCGCACCCCGCTCGCTTCGATCCGCGCCGCGGTGGAGACGCTGGGCGATCTCGATTCAGGCGCCGGCGCGATGCGGGCCCGCTTGGTCTCGATGATCTCAGCCAATGTCGATCGGCTCGAGCAACTGCTCACCGATCTCCTCGAACTCTCCCGCCTGGAGTCCGGCGAGGGACGCCTCGCTCGCGAACGCCTCGACCTGTCGAGCCTCGCGTCCGACCTCCAGGAGCGGTTCGCCCCGGCGTGCGAGGCGCGCGACATCGAACTGGCCATCGCGACCCTCGACGGGTCGATCGAGACCAGCCCGCGACTGCTCGATGTCATCCTTGCCAACCTGATCGACAACGCGATCCGGTTCTCCGACGACGGCGAGCGCGTCGATGTCCGCATCCGGCCCGTGGGCCCGGGCGCGCAGGGCGTGCGGTTCGAGGTCGAGGATCGGGGCCTGGGCATCCCCCTGGCCGATCAGCAGCGGATCTTCGAGCGGTTCTTCCAGGTCGATCCGGCCCGGTCGGGCGCCTCTGGACGCGGCACGGGCCTTGGCCTCTCGATCGTCAAGCACGCCGTCCAGGGACTGGGGGGATCCGTCGGGGTCCAATCCGTGCTGGGCCGGGGCTCGACCTTCTGGGTCGAACTGCCCACCAGCGCGCTCTCGGTCACCAGCGCAGCGGCGCCACGGACACCCCACGAAGCTGCCTGAGTCGCTCGCTCACCCGATCCAGCAGCTCGCGCTCAGCCGCGGCGTTGCCGAATCGGCCCAGCCGAGTCTCCAATCGGATTTCGATATCTGGATTCGATTCGTCAAAGCTGGCCGTGAGCACGCCAGGCTGGCCCTTTGGAGTCAGCAGCGTGAAAGTCAGAAGTCCGGGCTCGCGCCTGACCCCCGCGATCGCGAGGGCACACTTGTCCACACCCGCGGCGACGGCCGCTTCGATGTCACTGCGATCTCCGAGACTGCGTGCGCTCGACGCATCCCCGAGAGGGGGCGAGACGCCGGGCGTTTGGCACCCCCCAATCCCACCGACGATTAATAGTCCGATAATTAGAAACGGCTCTAGCATCCTCATCCGGCAGTTCCGAACAATTTCCATATAACTACTCGATGAAGTCTGCCAGCGATCCAACCGACCCCTTGCTGTAGCGTAATATGGAGTTCGGGATTCCGGTCCGGGCTGGGAAGGGGCGTGGGACCTCGACCCACGGTCGCCCGGCGCAGGAGCCAAGCTCGCGTGGATCTCACCATTCAGGTCCCCTCCGGACACGATCGCGTGGGAGTGTTCGGGCAGGCGGATCGAAACCTCAAGATGATCCGCGAGGCGTTGGGCGTCAAGGTGGTCGCCCGCGAAGGCGAAGTCCACCTCAGCGGCGACCGGGGCGCGGTCACCGTGGCGCGAAACGTCATGGAACGCCTGCGGGTGGGGCATGGAATGTCTCGCCAGCAGGTCCTCGAGCTCATCGCCGAAGAATCGGGCAGGGAGGCGGCCGGCCGTCAGTTGCTCGCCCCGGCGCGAACCCCGGGGCCGGGGGTGCCCTCGTGGGGTGGCCCAGTCGATGTATTCGTCGGGGGCAGGCGGATCGAATCCCGCTCGCCCAACCAGGAAGCCTACCTCGAAGCCATCCGCACAAACGATCTGGTCTTCGCGATCGGGCCGGCGGGCACGGGCAAGACCTACCTCGCGGTCGCCGCGGCGGTCCACATGCTCAAGGCCGACCTCGTCCGCCGAATCGTTCTCGTGCGCCCGGCGGTCGAGGCGGGAGAGAAACTGGGGTTCCTTCCCGGGGACCTTGTGGAGAAGGTCAATCCCTATCTCCGACCGCTGCTCGACTCGCTGCACGACATGATCGACTACGGCACGCTCCGTCGGTTCATGGGAAGCGACGTGATCGAGATCGCGCCGTTGGCGTTCATGCGCGGCCGCACCCTGAACAACGCGGCGATCATCCTCGACGAGGCACAGAACTCGACGGCCGGGCAGATGAAGATGTTCCTGACGCGCATGGGGAACGGGTCCAAGATGATCGTCACCGGCGACGTCACGCAGATCGACCTGGAGGATCCGACCCAGAGCGGCCTGGTGGATGCGGCGCGCCGGCTGAGGCGCGTGTCCGGCGTGTCGTTCGTGACGCTCGACCGAGCCGATGTCGTGCGCCACCCGCTGGTGCAGCGGATCGTCGAGGCCTACGGCGAGGACCGGGGGGCCGACCATGGCTCGTGAGGGCCCGGGCGCGGGGCGGGGTCGGCTGCTGCGGGTCAGGCGGCGTTCGGGCGGCGTGCGCGCACGTCCCGGCCAGACCCGGCGCCTGACGCTGGCCGTGTGCTTTGTTGCGCTCTTCACACTCGTGGCGGGGCTGCTGGCGATCTGGGCGCACGAGCGCCCGATGTTTGCGCCGGGCCGGATCGCGACGGTCACCCGCATGGCGCGGGTGGAGCTGAGCGTCATCGATCAGACCACGACCGAGTCGATGCGACAGGAGCAGCGGCTCCGCGCAGCGCGCGTCTACGTCAGCAACGAGGCCGAACTCTCGGCGATCCGCGCCAGCCTCACGAACCTGCCCAGGACCATCGCGGGCGTTGACTCGCTCGACCAGGTGGAATCGACGATCCGCACCAAGTTCGAGCTCAACGAAGAACGGTTTGCCGCGCTCCGCGAGTTGGGCGGACAGGCCGAGGGCCTGGCGCGGTGGGACCTCTCGGTCGATCGGCTGATGCAGATCCTGACCGTCACGCCTCTGCTGGATCAGGAGGCGTGGCAGGTCGAGAGCCAGTCGGGCCTCCGGGGCGAGAAGTGGCTCGAGCTGCGAACCAGCGGGGGCATCGCCCGCGTCAGCGCCGACGCCGCCGTCAGCATCTCCAACGTCGATGGGCTGAATCGGGCCATGGGCGACGCCGTCGGGCGGGCCGGCTTCGACAGCGCGGCGGCGGGCGCGGTGCTCAGCGCCCTGGTCCACGATCCCGGGTCAACGTTCCGGTTCGACGAGCCCGCCACGCTCGAAAATCAGCAGCGCGCGGCCGATGCGGTCTCCGATCAATACCGGCGCGTGCCCGAGGGAACCCTCCTGTTCCGGCGCGGCAATCCGATCAAGCCCGAGGCCTTTGAGCTGTACAAGGCCGAGCTCGAGGCGTTCCGGGCCCAGGCCACGTGGTGGATGATCTGGCCGCTGAGATTCGGCCTGTTCGGCGCCATGCTGGTGATCGCGTGCGCCGCGGCGTGCTACATCTCGCTCTTCTGCGATCGGATCGCGCGCAGCCCGGCGCGGATGGGCTGGCTCACCGGGCTGAGCCTGCTGATGCTGCTCATGGCGACCGCGGCGACGGTCTCCAATCCCGGCGTCATGATGCTCAGTGGCACGGCCCCCTCGGTGCTGTTCGCGGTGCTGATCGCCATCGCGTACCACCAGCGGATCGGGCTCGCGCTCGGGCTCGTGCAGGCCCTGGTCACCGGCGTCGCCCTCGACCAGCACATGGAGATCCTCGCGGTGGTCGGCGCCGGGGTGGGCGTCGCCGCGTGGAACCTGCCGCGAATCCGCGATCGAGGCACGCTGGTGCGCATGGGCGTGGCCAGCGCCGCGGCGTTGGCGCTGGCGACCGCGCTGGTGGGCGCGATCCACCGGCCGATGAATCCCGCGCTCATCCGCGAGATCGGCGTCGATGCCCTGCTGGCGGGTTCGGGCGGCCTGCTCGTGGCCGGCCTGACCATGTTCATCCTCCCCGTGCTCGAACGGGCCTTCGACATCACCACCGGCATGACCCTCATGGAGCTGCGCGATCCCAAGCAGCCCCTGCTCCGGGAGCTGCAGCAGCGCGCCCCGGGCACGTACAACCACTCGCTCAACGTCGCCGCGATCGCCGAGGACGCCGCGGACGCCATCGGCGCCGACAGCCTGCTGGCCTACGTCGGCGCGCTCTACCACGACGTGGGCAAGATGAACAAGCCCGAGTATTTCGTCGAGAACCAGGCCGGTGGGCCGAGCAAGCACGACAAGCTGAGCCCCGCCATGAGCCTCCTGGTCATCGTCGGGCACGTCAAGGACGGCGTGGAGCTGGCCCGCGAGTTCGGTCTGCCCCGCAAGCTCCGCCACTTCATCGAGGCCCACCACGGCACCACACTGGTCGAGTTCTTCTTTCATCGGGCCAAAGACAAGGCGAACCCCGGCGAGGGTCCCAACGAATTCGAATACCGCTACCCGGGCCCCAAACCCCAGACCAAAGAGGTCGCGATCCTCATGCTCGCCGACGCGGTGGAGAGCACCACGCGCAGCCTGAAGGAGCCCACCTCCAGCCGCATCGACCAGGTTGTTCGCTCCATCGCGAACAAGCGTCTGCTCGACGGCCAGTTCGATGAGTGCAGCCTGACCCTGCGGGAACTCAGCACCATCGTCGAGGCCATCTCGCGCACGGTGCAGTCGATCCACCACGGCCGGATCGCGTACCCCAGCGCCGAGCCCAAGTCCGGATCGATCCGTCCCACGCGCGACGATCGACGCACCGGCTGACCCCCCCGCGCGGCGCGACCGAAGTAGACTGGCGGGATGCCTCCCGAACACGGGCTCATCACGGCGCGCGTGCTCCCGGGCGACGCGTCTGCGCGCGAACTGGGCTGGGAAGGGATCGCGCAGTGGCAGCCGGCCGATGGACCCATCTGGCTCCACATGGACCGCAAGGCGCCGCGCAGCCAGCAGTGGATCCGCCAATCCGGGCTCGACCCCGTCGCCCAGCGATCACTCCTGGAAGAAGACCCCAGACCCCGGGCCGAGCAGATCGGCGACGGCCTGCTGGTGGTGCTTCGCGGCGTCAACCTCAACCCCGACGCCGATCCCGAGGACATGGTGGCCCTCCGAGGATGGCTCGACGCCAACCGCGTGATCACGCTGCGCCATCGAAAGGTGCTGGCGATCCAGGACATCCGCGACCGGCTGGCCACCGGTGGCGGCCCGAACCGTCCCGGCGAGTTCATCGTGGCGGTGGCCGAGCAGATGACCGACCGGGCCGGAGACGTGATCGACCGCCTCGAATCCGAATTGGACACCTGCGAAGAGTCCCTCGAAACGATCAGCGAGCGTGAGTCGCGGGCGCGCATCAGCGCCGTCAGGCGCCAGGCGATCCACCTGCGACGCTACCTCTCGCCTCAGCGTGACGTGCTCGTCCGCCTGGCGAGCATGGACCTCACCTGGCTCACCGAGCGGGACCGTTGCGCGCTGCGCGACGTCTCGCTGGGACTCACCCGCCTCGTCGAAGACCTCGACGCGGCACGCGATCGCGCGACCGTCACGCTCGAGGAACTCATGGCGCTCACGACCGAGCGCCTGACACGCCGGACGACGGTGCTCGCCGTTGCCGCGGGGCTCTTCCTTCCGCTCACGCTGATCGCAAGCCTCATGGGCATGAACGTCGGCGGCATTCCCTGGTCACAGGACGCCTCGGGCCTGTGGATCATCACCGCCTTCCTGGTCATCATCGCCGTTCTCGAGTTGTGGCTGTTCAAGAAGATGCGGTGGATGTGAGCATGGATGCCGAAGCGCTTCCCGCCTCGGGACCGCCCTCGGAGCATTGCCTCAATTGCGGCGAATCCATCACGCGTCGGTACTGCGCGTCGTGCGGCCAGCGGACCGGCATCGGTCGGCTCCGCACGCGCGAGGTCGTGTCGCACGCGATCGGGCAATTCTTCGATCTCGAGGCGCCCCCGTGGCGCACGATCAGGGACCTCACGCTCCGTCCCGGCCGCGTCGCCGACGAGTACGTCTCCGGGCGGCGCATGCGGTACACGTCGCCGGTCAAGTACGCCCTGATTCTGACCGCGCTCTACGTGCTCGTGCTCGAGACGTTCAACGTCGATCTCGGCAACGCCGTGAATCTGAAGGTCGAGGGCGGGACGCCCGAGCAGACTGCCCGGCTGAGCGCCATCCTCAGCGACGGGGTGGGCTGGGTGCGCCGGCACATCAACCTGTTGCTGCTGCTCGCGGTGCCGGCATACGCCGGCGCGCTGCGACTGCTCTTCCGACGCGCTGGGCGCAATTTCGCAGAGTGCTGCGCCCTGGCGCTGTATGTGCAGGGGCACGGCGTGCTCGCCTCCCTGCTGCTGAGCCCGCTGGGTGTGGTCGGCACGTTCGGCGGGAACGCGGCGCTCCAGTTGGCCAAGCTTTCCTTCGCCACCTGGGCCAGCGTGGTGTTCTTCCAGAGCAAATCGCCGACGGGCGTCCTGCGCGCGGTCGTCGCCGCGATGCTCCTGATGCTCGCGCTGTTCGTGGTCGCGAGCGCGGGGGTCCTGATCTTCGTTCTGCCCGGACACCCGGCGACGGACGCGGGCTGACGCACACGGCGCTCAGGGCGACGGCCGGGCCGCCCCGAGCGACGCGTTGAAGGCGCGGCTGCCGCCGGGCGGGATCGTGAACCACTCCCACCGCTCGGTCCCGACGAGCATGCGCGCGATCACGCTGATCTGCCCGCCGTGGAAGGCGAGGTGGTCCATCGCGCGCGCGATCGCCGCGTGGACGCTGTGCGGCACGGTGCGGATCGTGACGATCCGCTCCAGCTCGTCGGGTCCCAGAGCGCCAAGTGTGCGCTCCAGGGCCGACCAGCCCGCCTCCCAGTCTCGCATGATCGCGGCCCGGAGTCCCGCCCGCGCGGCGCCGTCGGCGGGCGGAGCCAGCGGGGCCAGTTCGGCGTCGCGATCCCGCGTTGACTTCTCGCCGTCGGCCGTCAGGAAGTCGGTGAAACGGCTCGAGAGATTCCCCGCGATGTGCCGCACGATCGTCGCGCACGAGTTCATGCCCGGCCCCGGCGTGGCAAAGAAACGCGCATCGTCGAGCTGTCGCAGGCAGTGCTCGGAAAAGGCGCGCTGGCGCGCAAACACACCCGTCCACACCTCGATCCGCCCGCCGACCCATGGGCTGGTGTACCTATGGTCCGCCATCGCCGTCCTCCCGGGCGCCGTCCGGCACGGCCGCCCGCACCCACTCGGCGATGCGCCCCTTGATCAACGGCAGCATCAGAAACAGCGGCTTGTGATCCACCGGCAGGTCGATCCGCTGCTCGCCCTCGAGCCGGTCAGCGAGGATGTTCGCGGTCGCGACCGGCACGCTCGAGTCGAACATGCCGAGGATGAGCAGTGTGGGGACCGTCATCCCCGGCGCCAGCGCGTACGGATCGAGTTGCACGTGGACGCGGTACGACTCGACCAGCGCCGCCATCGCCTCGGGCGCCAGTCGCGATCCGTCTGGCGTCAGGTCAAGCCCGCCCGTGGTCAGGTTCGATGTGCTGGCGATCGTCAGCAGGTCCGCCCCGCCCCCGACCAGGATCATGGCCTTGACGCGATCGCCCAGTCGTGCCGCGGCGGCCGGCGCCGCGAGTGCCCCCGCGCTGAATCCCGCGATCACCACCGGCCTGCCCGCGAGATCCGGCCGGTGAGCGTCGACGTAGTCGATCGCCGCCTCCGCCGCGTACGCGTTCTGTGAGAGCGTCACATCGACGGCCCGTGCGATCATCTCGCCCTTGGCCCCGGCGTCGTCGCCCACGTGCCAAAGGAAATCGGAATCCGGAATCGGCGTCTCCTCCACCGCCGCGCCCAGCGCCTGCTCGTAGAGCGCGTTGAACAACTCATCGGGAACATCGCCGCCCCGCTCGGCGCGCGCCGCCTCGACCAGCCCGCGGAGAATCTCGGAGTGGCGCCGCTGGCGGCGCGACTCTTGCGACAGGATCTCCCGCCGATTGGGTGGATCGATGCGGGCCCGCGTGTCCAGCCGAATCACGGCCCACCCCGATTCGGCCAGGTCCTCAAGGGCCTTGGCCTCGTAGTCGTTGGCGGTCAGGGCCTCCATGCGCAGCACGATGCCGCGGCAGGGAGCCTCGGAAGGCGGCGGGATCCACATCTGGATCCCCGCGTCGAGGTGCGCATCGTCCTCGTTCGTGCCCAGTTCCAGCCGCGGATTCGCGTCCAGCCACGTCTCCCGGATGTCTCGCATGGCCCGGGCCAT
The DNA here is from genome assembly GCA_020639195.1 of Phycisphaeraceae bacterium. GTDB lineage: Bacteria > Planctomycetota > Phycisphaerae > Phycisphaerales > UBA1924 > JACKHB01. The sequence goes on from JACKHB010000004.1 coordinate 535,522, forward strand.
CTCGATCGAGCGATCGCCAAACACCGCCCACCATGTATCGGCCACGAACGAGGCGTTGGGCTCGAACCCGCGCATCGCGAAGACGCCCTCATCGCGGGGCTTGAGCCGCTCGAACACGCGGAGCAGGCCGGTCGATGTGCGCTCGACGTGGCCGATCTCGTACAGCGGCGTGAGCGCGCCGCGGATCTCCTCGGGAATCTCCGCTGCATCCACGCCCGGACGCGGGACAAACGCGTACAGCGCTCGCGGCGAGTTCGCGCCGAGGTCATCGAGCCCGCGGGCGTGGACCGAGGGCCAGGAAGGTTCACTTGCCCAAGCGCCGCGCATCGTTGTGACGAGCACGAGCAAACCGAGTGAGGTTCTCACTCGCTTGAGTCTCACGCACCCGTCCCGCGCACCGCTGCCAAGTCTCCCGCATACCACTCCCCCACCACCCTCCGCCAGTCCTCCAGGCTCTCCACCCCGATCATCGCCCGGCGCACCTCCTCCCCGCGCGGATGGTGCTCCGAGAACCGGATCCCGAACTTGCGCATCGCCCGCGCCGTGTGCATCTCCGGCCGGCGCGTGCCGCGGTTGACCGCCAGCGCGATGTCGAAGTGCTCCAGCAGCACCGCCCGCTGCTCGTCGATCGTCGGTGGCTGCGGCGGCCTTCCCGCCATCATCTGCCGCGCCTGGCGGAAGATCCACGGGTTGCCGATGCAGCCGCGCGCCACGCTCACGGCCCTCACCCCCGTGTACGCGATCATGCGGAAGATGTCGCGCACGCCCCACACGTCGCCCGAGCCGAAGATCGCCCGCCCCGGATGGCGCGCCACGATCTCGCGCAGCAGATCCCACCGGCTTGGGCCGACGTACTTCTGCTCCACCGTCCGCCCGTGCACCGTCGCCCACGCGTACCCCATGTCGAACGCCGCGCACAGAATCCGTTCGAACGACCCGGCCATCTCCGGCGTGTCGTCGAAGCTCCGGCGCATCTTCACGCTCGTGGGGATCTCGCGCGGCACCGACTCGCGCACCGCCTCCAGAATCCGGATCGCGCCCTCGGGCTCGGCCAGCCAGTGCCCGCCGCGAGACTTGCTCGAAATCTTCTTGACCGGGCACGCGAGGTTCACGTCGATCGCGGCGAACGACGCACAGCCAGGACCAAAGAGAGAATCGTGAGCACCGGATGGGGCCGGAGCGCCACCAGCATGCCCATTGGCGCACGCAGAGACCCGGCCGCCATCGTGAGCCAGCCTCGACCGATAGGTCTCGATCTCGTCTCTGGCTTCGCGCTGCGCTCTTTGGGCTTCGCGCTCCCTCCCAACCTGCTCCCCGCCCGGCAGCCTCAGATGCTCCTGCCCCGGCGCGAGCGCCCCGTCGTACGCCAACCGCCGATAGGCCCGATTCGCACGCGCACCCTGCTCGATCATCTTGAGCGCCGCGGCGGCCATCTCCGCCGGCTCGCTCCCCATGATCTGCCCAACCAGCGGGTGATCCTCCTCTCCCCCCGGCACGTTGTCGTGCAACTCGCCCAGGTCCGCCTTGACGAACCCCCGCCCGCCGGCCAATAGCGTCCGGTCGAGCAGCGCCTCGGTCACGCACAACGGGCAGCCGTGACGCCTCGCGATGATCCGCATCGCCGCATCGGAGTACCCCGCCAGCCCCGCCTGCACGAACGGCGCATCAAAGCCCGGAACCAACTCCGCCAGGCGCGGGTCGAGCGCGCCCTGCCGCGCGCAGATCTCGCCCACCTCCGCCGCGACGCGGGCCGGGTCGATTCCCTCGCTCCCCGGGGCGATGCCCGGGCTGGGCGGCGTAGCGTTGTTGCCATGGCACGACACGGTGGAAGGGTAGTGGTGTTGCTCGCCGCGATGCTGTCGGCGGGGTGTTCCAGCGGCCCGCGGCCCGCCGGAACTCCCTTCCCCACCGGCATGGCACAGGACCGAACGCTCGACATCCACGTCATCCGGAGCGTTCGCAAGATCGCGTTCACCAACACGACGCTGGTGACCCTTCCCCCGGGGCGAATCTGGGTCAATCGCTTCTACAGCCGCCCATCTGACGAGCCCATCGCGCCGGGCCAGAAAGTCACGCTCGACCTTGCATCCTTCGTGGATGAGTTCGGCGAGCCGTTCCGCGCCGGCGGCTTCTGGGCCACCCAGCAGCCCGACGACGTGGTGCTCGTGCAGTACCAGACCGTCGAGGGCGAGGTCCCGGTGCTGCTCGGACTCGTCGTGGTCGAGGGCAGGGGCAGGTAGGAGCGGGACTGCATGGCCAACATCCTCGTCATCGGCCCCCATCCTGATGACCAGGAACTCGGCATGGGCGCGACGATCGCGCTGCTCGCAGAGCAGGGCCACGACGTTCTGCTGCTGGATATGACCAACGGCGAACCCACGCCGTTTGGCGATCCCGTGACCCGCGCCAAGGAAGCCGAGGCCGCCCGCGCGATCCTCTCGCCCGACGCGGCCAGGTTCCCCGGATCACGCCCCTTGCGGCGCGTCCTGCTGGGCCTGCTCAACCGGCGCGTCGAGCACGGCATCGGGGCGCGCCACGCGGTCGCCGGGGTCATGCGCGCCCACCGTGCCGATGTCGTGTTCATCCCCTTCTTTGAGGACGCCCATCCCGACCACATCGCCACCACTCGAATCGCCGAGGACGCCCGCTTCGACGCCAAGCTCACGAGCCTCGACCTCCCGACGCCCGCCGGGCTTGAGCCCGGCCCTCCGATCTACCCGAGATGGCTCTTCTACTACTACTGCACGCACCTGCGCCACATCGCCAGCCCGAGCTTCCTGATCGATGTGTCCGGACACCTCGACCGCAAGATCGACGCGATCAACGCGTACCACACGCAGTTCGTGCTGCCCGAGAAGAACCGGCGAGTCGTCGAGTGGGTCCGCCAGCAGGCGGGGTACTTCGGCTCGCGCATCGGCGTGGACGCCGCGGAGGGATTCTTCACCCGCGAGCCCATCGGCCTCCGCGACCTCTCTGGTATCGTGGGGCTCTAAGGGAGCCCCGCCATGACCCCGATGTTCGTGTGCTCGATGTGGATGGCGCTCCAGCCGACGGCCCAACCGCCAGAGCCCTCCGCCCTGCGCGTGCTCTGGAGCGTCCCGCTGGACTCGGCGAGCTTTGGAGGCGGCGCCGCGGCGGACGTCAACGGCGACGGCATCACCGACATCGCCTTTGCCACCTACTTCGGCGATGCACGCGTGCGCGTGCTCTCGGGCAAGGACGGGTCGGAGATCTGGTCGTGGCACTCGCCAGACCGCGCCGACGACTGCTACGACGCCTCGTGCCGCTTCGCCGACGTCAATGACGATGGGAAGCTCGATCTGGTGGTTCCGTGCTCCTCCGGCTGCCGCGTGCTGGCCTTTGATGCCGCCACCGGTTCGATCCTGTGGGACACCTTCGTCGGCGAGGGCGACTGCATCGACACGCCGCCGTGGATCGGAGATGCCGACGGCGACGGCGCAACAGACATCGTCGTCGGCACATTCAAGGCCCGGATGCACGTCGTCCGCGGCTCCGATGGCACGCTCGTGCGCACGATCCCGATCGCGGAAGCCGGCGCGGTCCAGTCCGGCCCGTTGGTCATGGACGTCAACGGCGACGGCGTCAAGGACTTCGTCGGCGCCATCTTCTCGCGCGACGCCGCGAATCACGGGCTGTACGCCGTCAGCGGCGCCGACGGGGCTCGCCTGTGGCGGGTGCCCGTCGGCCAGAGCGTCTACCACGGACCGAGCATTGGAACGGCTCGCGAGGGCGGCGCGCTGTGCATGGCCTTCGGCGCGTACGACGGGCGCGTCTACCTCGTGGACCCCGGCACCGGCGACACGCTGTGGTCCAGGCGCTCGGGCAGCCGCTACATCATGTCGCCGACGGTCATGGCCAAGATCGACGACTCCGGCCTGGATCGGGTGATCGTCGCGTCCGAGGCCGTCGAGGCGTTCGACGGCCTGGGCGAATCGGTGATGCCGCCGCGCCCGGTTCGAGACGATGCGCCCGGCGATTCGGTCGCCCGCGGCGTGAGCCTGGCGGACCTCGATGGTGACGGCGCCCCGGACTTCGCGTACCTGACCGGAGGCGGGCTGTTCCGCGTCGTCGGACGAGACGGGGTCCTATACGAGTTCGACGCCACCGCGATCTGCGGGGAGGGGAGGCTCTCGCAGGCATCGTGGCACGGCCCGACGCTGGCCGACTTTGACGGCGACGGCCTGCTCGACGCGTTCTTTGTTGTCGGCGGCGGGATGGCCCCGGGCCCCGACGGCTCACCTCCCAAGCGCTACGGCATGGCGCTGTGCGTCACCGGCTTTGCGGGACGCGCCTCGGCGACCAACGGCTGGTACATGCTCCGCCACGACGCCCAGAACACCGGCAACCCAGCCACCTCGCTCGATCCGATCCTTCTCGAACACCTGCCGCTGCCGAGGAACTAGCGCCCTTACGCCGCAACCACCCGCAGGGCGTCGTCCTCGACCACGTGCGCCGGCGCGGTTCGCCGCTTGGCGATCAGCATGTACATCGAGGGCACGAAGAACAGCGTAAAGACAGTGGAGATCGCCATGCCGCTGACCAGCACGATGCCGATGCTGTTGCGGGCTTCGGCGCCCGCCCCACTGACCAGCACCAGCGGAAAGTGACCGAACACGGTCGCCGCGGAGGTCATGAGGATCGCGCGCAGGCGTGTGCCGGCCGCCTGAGTGACCGCCGCTCGCTTGCTCAGGCCCTGCTCCTGGAGGTGGTTCGCGAACTCCACGATCAGGATGCCGTTCTTGGCGACCAGCCCGACCAGCGTGATGAGCCCCACCTGCGAGTAGATGTTCACGGTCGTCAGGCCGAAGAACGTGAACACCAGCGCCCCGGTCAGCGCCAGGGGCACCGAACCGAGCAGCACGATGAACGGGTCGCGGAAGCTGCCGAACTGGGCCGCGAGCACGAGATAGATCAGCCCGATCGCAAAGCCAAGCGTCGAGACCAGCGTCGCGCCCTCGGTGCGCATCTGGCGGCTCTCGCCCGCGTAATCGATGCCATACCCGCCGGGCACGATCTGCTTCGCGGCGGTCTCCAGCGCACTGAGCGCCTCTTCCTTGGTCACACCCGGCGCGACCACCCCGAACACCTTGGCGCTGTTGCGCTGCTGGAATCGGGTCAGCACCCGAGGCACGGTCTCGGTCCGCAGCGTCACAAGGGAGCGCATGGACACGGTCCCGCCGTCGCGGGTGCGCACCTTGAACTCGAGCAGTTGCTCGGGGTTCTGGCGCTGCGCATCGGCCACCTGCGGGATCACCTTGTAGCTCCGCCCCGCGTAGTTGAACCGGTTGACGTAGCCGCCCGAGAGCAGGACCGCCAGATCGCGCCCCACATCGGCCATGTCCAGCCCGAGGTCTGCGACCTTCTTGCGGTCGATCTCGATGCGCGTCTGCGGCAGATCGATCCGCAGGTCAGAGTCCACGTACACGAACTTCCCGCTGGCGTACCCCGCGCCGATGATCTGCTGGACGTGCTGCTCCATCTCCGGCGCCTCCTCGGCGCTGGTGACCATCAGCTCAACGTCGAACTGCCCGGCGCCGGGCAGGGGCGCGGGCCGGATGGCGATGGACCGCAGCTCTTCGATGCCCATCAGCCGGCCGATCACCTCGTTCTGAATGGGCTCGGTGCTGCGATCGCGCTCGTGCCAGTCCACGGTCTGGATGCCGCCGAATCCACCACCCATCGCCAACTCCGCCACCTCGAAGAAGAATCTGGCCTCCTTCACGGACATGAACGCGTCGGCCACCTTGCGGAAGCCGCGAACGGTGTAGTCGAGCGTGGCGTCCGGGGCCGTCTGCACGAACGCGAACACGATCCCCTCGTCCTCCGTGGGCGCGAGTTCCTTCTTCGACCCCTGGTACAGCGGCACGGCGAACGCGCAGATCAGCAACGCGGCGAGCACGCACGCCCACCACACCCGCAGCACGCCGCCCAGCACCCGCTGATACAGGGCCCGAAGCCGGTCGAACCCGGCGTTGACCAGGCGCGTGAAACGCCCCTCGCGCCCACCGGCAGGAACCATCCACGCGCTCATGATCGGCGAGAGCGTCACCGCCACGATGCCGGAGATGACCACCGCCGCCGCGAGGGTGAAGGCAAACTCGCGGAAGAGCATGCCCGTCAGACCGCTCTGAAACCCGATGGGGGTGTAGACCGCCGCGAGGGTGATGGTCATCGAGACCACAGGGGCAAAGAGCTCGCGCGCCCCGGAGAGGGCCGCCTGCATCTTGCCCTTCCCCTCGCGGATGTGGCGCTCGACGTTCTCGACCATGACGATCGCGTCGTCCACAACCAGCCCCACCGACAGCACAATCGCAAGGATCGTCAGCAGGTTCAGCGAGAACCCGAAGAGGAGCATCGCCACGCAGGCCCCCACCAGCGAGATCGGCATCGCCATCAATGGCACCATCACCGTCCGGATCGAGCCCATGAACAGGAACACCACCAGCGCCACGATGCCGATGGTCTCGGCAAGCGTCTTGGTGATTTCCTTGATCGCGTGGTCCATGTAGTACGTGCCGTCGTACGCCAGGGTCATGTCCACCCCGGCCGGAAGCGACGGGCGGACCTCCTCCAGGCGCTTCTTGAGCAGCGCCGCCACCTCGAGCTCGTTGGCCCTGGGCAGCGGCCACACCGACAGCCAGATGGCGGGCTTGCCGTCGAAACCGGCCTGCCCGGTCGGCTCCTCGCTGCCCAGTTCCACCCGCGCGATGTCGCCAAGGTGCACCAGCGAGCCCTCTCGCTCGCGCACGATCAGATCCTCGAAAGCCGTCACGTCACGCAGGTCCGTGTCCGTCAGCAGATCGATCTGGACGTCGCGCCCCTTGGTTCGGCCGACCGCCGCGAGGAAGTTGTTCCGCTGGATCGCCTGCCACACCTCCCCCGGCGTGACGTCGAAGCTCTCCATCTTGACGGTGTCGAGCCAGATCCGCATGGCCCTCTCGCGCGGGCCCTCCACGCCCACGCGCTGCACACCGGCGATCGTCTGCAGTTCGGGCTGCACCTCGCGCACGAGGTAGTCGTTGAGCTGCATCAGGCTCAGTTGATCGCTCGTGAAGCTGATGTAGAACGTCGCGTACGGCTTGTCGGTCCGCTGGATGTCGACCGCCGGCGCCTCGGCGTCGGCCGGCAGCCGGCTGCGCACCTGGTTCAGGCGCGCGCTGATCTCCGCCAGCGCATCGTTGCTGTCGTGGTTGAGCCGCAGGCGCGCCGTCACCACGCTCACGCCCGCGCGGCTGCTGCTCTCGATGTAGTCGATCCCATCGATCGCCGACACGACCTGCTCGATCGGCGTCGTGATGAACCCGCGCACGGTCTCGGCGCTCGCGCCCACGTACACGGTGGTGATCACGATCGCGCTCGACTCGAGCCTCGGATACTGCCGCACCGCCAGCGTGTCGATCGACCGCCATCCCACCGCCAGGATGATCAGGTTCACCACGACCGCCAGCACCGGCTTCCTGATGAAGATGTCCGTGAATGACTTCACGCCCAGCCCTCTCGTCCCCACGGGCCGCGCTCGTCGCGGCCGACCGCCGACTCAGCCGCCCTGCGCTCCGCCCGGCTCCCCGCCCTGTCCCTCCGCGCCAGGAGGCGGGCCCACCATCACCAGCGCCCCGTGGTGCAGCTTGAACGAGCCCGCCGCGGCGATGCGCTCGCCCGCCCCCAGCCCCTTGAGCACGATCACGTCTTCTCCCACGGTCTGCCCGAGCGAGACCAGCCGCTCCTGGGCCCGCATGGCCCCGGCCTCATCGGGCGCGATCACGTACACGAGGTCACCGTACGGCGCGCGGCGTACCGCCGTGGACGGCACCATCACGTACGGCCGGGGTTCGTCGATCGGCACGCGGACCTGGACGAACATTCCCGGCACCAGCGCGCCCGACGTGTTGTCCACGACCGAACGCACACGCAGGTTCCGCGTGTCGTAGTTCACCGTCGCGTCCACCGCCACCACCTCGATCTTCACCGGCTCGGGGCCCAGCAGCCGCCCCGTCGCCATCACCGTCGTGCCCACCCGCACCCTTGGGGCGTACTCCTGCGGGATCGCGAAATCGAGGTAGATCGTGTCGGTCAGCTCCTGCAGCGCCACCACATCCGAACCCTCCGCCAGGTACTGCCCCTCCTGCACCGTGCGCATCCCGGCGCGAGCGCGAAACGGCGATGTGATCGTCAGCTTGTCCAGCCGCGCCTGCACCTGCGCCACCCGCGCGTTGGCCAGATCGAGTTCCGCTTCGCGACGGGTCTTCTCCGCCGTTGCGCTCTTGAGCGCGCTCTCGGCGCGGTCCATCTCCGCCTCGACGGTCGCTCCGCCGGCCGAAGCCTCCTGCACACGCTCCAACTCGCGACCGGCCAGCGCGATGCGCGTCTCGGCATCGGCGATCGCGGCATCGGCCACCGCCACGCTCGCATTCGCCGCCTTCATGTCCGCCTGATCCACGGTGTCATCAAGGCGAAGGATCTCCTGCTTCGGTTCCACCACCGATCCCGAATCGAACCCGACGAACCGCACGACTCCCGCTACTTCGTTGCGCACGACCACCGATCGCTTCGCGATCACCGTGCCGACCAGGTCCGCCGTCGGATACCAGGTCTTCTCCACCGCCTCGACGATCTGCACCGCCTCCATGGGCTCAAAGCCCTGACTCGCGGCCGGGCCGCCCGGCGGACCCTTCTCGATCCACCGATACACCACGTACGCCCCGGCGACGGCGGCCAGGCTGAACACGACTCCCGCGGCGACCATCGCCACCCTCTTGCCGCTCATCCCTCTCGCCCTCCATCTCTCGGCGCTCCCGTCCGCGCCAGCATCGCCTCGAGCGCCTTGCGAACCCTCACCACCGTCGCCTGGTCCACCGGCGCCAGTCCCAGCACCCAGTCCAGCCACAACCCATCTATCGCCGAGATCACCGCCTCCCCCACGCCCTCGGGCAGGCCATCGGCCGCAATCCTCGCGTGCAGCTCGTGGTACACCGCCCGCATCGGCTCGATCAGCGACGGGTTCTGCGCCAGCGCCGCGAACACCGCCGATGAACTGCTCCGCAACTGGTCCGTCCAGCACGCCGCGTCGGACAGGCAGTGCGACAGCAGTGCGCGGCACATCCTCCCGGGCCCCTCGGGCGTCCGCTCGAAGGCGTCCATGTAGCACGCCCGCCAGTTGTCGGCGCTCCGCGTGACCAGTCCCTCAACGAGCCGGTCCTTCGCGGGGAAGTGGTGAAGCAGGCCGCCCTTGCTCATGCCCGCCTCTGCGGCGACCGCCTCAAGCGTCAGATTCGCGATCCCTTGGCGCACGACGACCCGCTCGGCGGCGTCGAGCAGCTGATCACGTACGGTCGGTCCCGGCCGTTCCATGGGCTCAGACGATACCGTCTGGACGGTCGGAATCAAACCGTCCGGACGGTTTTCGGCGGCCAATTCGAGCCGATCCACGCCGCCAGCCTAGGCCAGCTTTGACGAGAATCCAACTAAATTATGAACAAATTGCTTTCTTTTACCTATTCAACAATATTGGCCGGCGCCGGCGTCTCATCGGTGATCTTCTCGCGCTTGACGTCCTCGTCCGGATTCTCGCACGACAGGAGCCACATCTCGTCGTTGATCCGCGCCTGCAGGTGGGCCGGCCGGCCCCAGATCGAACGCAGGGCCTTGAGTGCCTCGACCGCCTTGGCCGCGTCGATCTCGAGCCCGCTGAACCGATGCGCCAGGAACAGCTCGCCGCGGTTGAGGTAGTTGCCGTCCACCACGTACAGGAACGGCTGGCCCATGTTGGTGATCTGGTACAGCAGCGACTGCTTGATGCGGTGGTAGTCGCGGCTGACGATGCGCATCTCGCCCGTCGAGGGGTCGCGCTTGTACTGGTACATCTTGTGCCGATCGACGAACTCCGGGGTCATGAACTCGTCGACGAAGTTGACGTCGTTGTAGATCCGTCGCACCTCGAAGATCTTCTCTCGCCCGCGCATCGAGCCGTCGTCGAATGCGTCCCGCGCGCCGATCGAGTCGAGCCGCTCCCACTGCGGGCCGTGCTGCCCGCGGTTCCAGCGCCGCTCGATGTCCTTGAACAGCTCCACGCCGATCTTGTACGGGTTGAACCCGCCCGGGGCCATGTGGATGACGCCCGAGTGCTGCTCGGCGTAGTCGATGATCTCGCTGGATTGCACGAAGTGCTCGGTCATCAGCTTGCTGTGCCAGTACGTCGCCCACCCCTCGTTCATGATCTTGGTCATCGCCTGGGGCGCGAAGTAGTACGCCTCGTCGCGGACGATCGTGAGGACGTCCTGCTGCCACTCCTCCAGCGGCGCGTGGCGCAGCAGGAACAGCAGCGCATCGCGCGTCGGCGTGCGCGGGAACCGGGCCTGCTCGGCCCGCTCGCGCTCGTCGTGGGCCTCGCGCTGGCGCGCGATCTCCTCGCGCGGATTGATGAACGCGTCCATGTAGTCCTTGGCCGGCAGCCGGTCGGGCTCGTAGCCGGCCTTGGGCCCGGCGCCCCGCGCCGGCTCGTCCTCGCGCCGCACGAACATCGAGTGCGGATCGATCAGGTGCTCGACGCACAGGCATAGGTCGATGAACCGCTCGACCACGTCGTGGCCCAGGCGCTCCGCGTGGCGCCGCACGCGCGTCGCGTGGTTGGCCATCTCGTCCATCATCTTGCGATTGGTCTTGCTGAACCAGAAGTTGTGCTTGAAGAAGTCCGCGTGCCCGTACACGTGCGCCATCACCAGCTTCTGATCCAGCAGGCTGTTGGACTCCTGCAGGTACGCATAGCACGGGTCGTTGTTGATCACCATCTCGTAGATGCGGCCCAGGCCGTACGCGTCGCGCTTGCTCAGCCGCTCGTACTCCATCCCCCACCGCCAGTGCGGATACCGCACCGGGAAACCGCCGTACGAGGCGATCTGGTTCATCACGTCGAACGGCAGCACCTCGAACACGACCTCGAAGAAATCGAGGCCGTACTCCACCGCCTTGGCCTTGATGGCGTCCATGTGGGCCTTCAGGGCCGGCGGGAGGTCGGTTGTCGGCTGCGCGCGCGTCATGCCACTCCTATCGGCCTCTCCGGCGGGCCGTCCCAGCCGGATCGCGGACCCGGACCGGCGCCGGGAAACCCGCACCGGAACACCCCAACAATCGTACGAACGGGCGCGACCGAGGATTGATTCCCCGGCCCGACCCGCAGGGAGCACCCCCATGATCCCGACCCTCGCTCTGGCCGCGTTCGTTTCCGCGTCCCCCGGCCCGCCGACGCAGATCGATCTCGCCCGCGCCTACCTCGCCTTCGAGCGGGCCGTGCGCCAGCACCCTCCCACCGGCGAGGACCTCGCCCGCGTGAACCGCGCGGCCGACGGCGTCGCGTGGCGATTCCTCAGCGGCCAGGTCATCGACGCCGTCCGCGAACTCAACGAGATCCGACTCGAGCTGGAATCCGGGGGCGAGGTGACCGACGCCCAGCGCCTCGCGGCATCGATCCACGCCATCGCACCGGACTGGATCGTCGGTCTTGAGCCCGCGCCGGAAATCGTCTACGAGTCGATGTACCCCATCCCGATGGGCCCGCCCGCCGATCTGCGTGTCGCGATCAACGTGTCTCGATGGTCCGACGTCGCGGCCAGCATCCGCCAGCCCATCACGCCGCTGCGTATCGATGCCCGATCGGGCACGATCGAGCCGGCCTCGATCCCGCTCGATGCCCGGTACGCCGCCTCGTTCGAGTTCCGCGTCATGGCAGGGGACGCGGACGAGGTCGTCGGCGCATGCACGGTGTGGCCCGAGCGTCCAGAAGCGATCGCCGACGCGGCCCTCCAGAAAGCCGGTGCGGCGCCGGCAGTGCTTGCTCTGTCCATCGAATTGTTCCGCCGCCGGCTGTCGGTGCTCACGGATGGCCAGCGAGCGGTTGATCGCTGGCTGCTTGGGCCCAGCGCGCTGCTGCGCTCCATCGAGCTAGAAGCGAGCGCCCTTGCCCGCGGCGATGACCCCTATCTCGATCATCGCGGCGACATCTGGCACGAGTTCATCGTGAGCGGCGTGTCCATTCCCTGCCGCGTGTACGCGCCCGAGTCGCTCCGCGCTCCCGCTCCCGTCGTTTTCGCCTTCCACGGCGCCGGCGGGAACGAGCACCTGTTCATGGATGGGTACGGCGCGGGGCTGCTGCGCGAACTGGCCGACACACACGGCTTCATCGCGGTCTCGCCCAGCACGTACGCGCTGATCGGCGCGCCCGGCCTGCTGCCCGGCCTGCTCGACGAGATCGACCGGCTGTACGACGTGGACCGGGGGCGCGTGAGCGCGATCGGCCACTCGTTGGGCGCGATGCTGGTGTCGGGCCTGGCGTGGCAGCAGCGCAAGGTGCTCAGCGCGGTGTGCGCGATCGCCGGCGGCCGCCCGCCCCGCCCGGGCACGCCCATGGCGCCGCTGCTGATCGTCGGCGCGGAGCTCGACCGGATCATCCCCGCCGAGCCGCTGCGCATCGCGGCCGAGCGCGCCGCGGCCAATGGCCTGCCCGTGACGTATCGCGAGGCCAAGGACATCGGGCACGTGCTGGTGGTGGCCGCGACGCTGGAAGCGTGTGTGGAGTGGGTGCTCGGTGCGGGCGACCGAAGCCCGGGAACGCGCGACGCTCAAGAGGCACGATGATGGCGCGTTCCTTCGCCAAACGCGAGTGCCCCAAGTGCGGCTACGGCGGTGATGGCGCGGACACCTGTCCAGAGTGCGGATGCAACACGCTTGCGGAACACATCCTTCGGGGCGGATACAAGCGGGTGTGGCCATTGGCCGTGTGGCTTGGGGTTACTTCGGGCCTGTGGGTCTTCGGAGCACTCATGCTTGCGGACCTTGGGGTGTACTACACCGGATCACCCTCGCCTGACCCACTCTCACTCGCTGCGTACTCACTCTCTCTGCTCCTCCCCGCATGCCTCGTCTGCGTCATCGTCTATCGCCATCGCATCCGGCGCATGGCGGTGCCTCGCTACGTGGCGCTGCAGTTCCTGCCCGCGTTTCCCTTTGTGTTCTTCTGGATGGTCTTGATCACGTCGCGCCCGCTTGTCGCGGCGGTCCTGACACTGGCTCTGCTCGGCGGCGCAACCGCGGTGGCGATGGCCAGCAGCGTGCGGGGCATCGGCCAGCAAACGCGCGAGCTTGGCAGCAGGTCCTCGTGAGCCGCGTTGGAATTCGGCGATCATCGCGGATCGCCTCCATTCTCTTCAGTTCTGGCGCGCTCGAGCCCCAACTCTCTCATTCGTGCGCCCAAACCCGCTCCCTTCGCCCGTGCGCTCTTGCATCGCTCGCGGCACGGCTTATCTTCCGCCTGTCTCCGCGTGGCGCAGTGATCACCGCCTCGCCATCTCCTGTTCCGGCCGTTCCGCCTCTCCGCTCTCTACAAGGACCCCTCCCATGTCACACGTGCTCGACGATTTGCTCATGGGCGCCGACCGCCTCCCCTGGCTCGCCAACAACAACGGCCTCGAACTCCGCGAGGTCGCCCTGGGCCTCGTGCCCCACGCGCCCCTGGTCGCCACCCTCGAGGCCCTCGCCCGCCTCCGCGCCCGATTCATCGCCGCCGACGCCCGCGCCGCCGCGCTCATCCGCCTCGCCGACCTCGCGGCCACCGCCTCCAACGAAGAAACCGCCCGCAAGGCCGCCACCGACCTCATCAAGCTCTCACTCATCATCGAACGCGATCAGGGCGGCGCAACTCCCGGCAGACGAACGCGCAAGAGCGAAACCGAACCCGCCCTCGGGAACATTCCCAGGCCCACGCTCGGCGAACTCGGCCAGGGCATCAACGTTGGCGACCCCGAACGCCTCGGCTACCAGAGCATCGACGACGCCCTCAAGGACATCGCCGCCCGCCGCACCGCCGCGCTCGATGTGCCACGACAATCCACCAGGATTGTCGTGCCTACCCCTCCTCCAACTCCCTCCGCCCCGATCGACCCCGCCGCAGCCGCGGCCGGCTCTCCCGATGCGCCGGCTCCGGGTAGGTCGGCTCTCCGAGCCGACTCCGCATCACCGCTTACTGCCTCCTCCGACACCGGCAGCGCCACGCCAAGCATGACGGAACACGCCGATCCCACCGCGCAGCAGGACCCGCTCAACGCCGCGATGTCCTCTAATCACAGGCCCGACCGTCAGGGAGAGCGCATCGACACTCCGCAGACCCACGAAGCACTCGGTGATGCGCCCGCCGCCCCGGGCATGTCGGCCCTCCAAGCAGACTCCGCGACTTGCATCGGCCCCACAACGAGCCCCGAGCGTGAGCGAGCGGGTGCCTCGACAGCCCGCGCTCAACTCCCCCGTGCCCCGCCTCACCCCGCCTTGGCGGCGGCGCCGCCGACGAGGTCCTGGTTGGTGGGGTAGCGCTGCAGGGCCGCGAGGAGCTGCTCCATCTGCTGGTGCGGGGGCATGGCGAGCATGCGCCGGCGCAGGGCAGACACCGTCTGGTAGGTGCGCTCGTCGAGGAGGAGTTCCTCCTTGCGGGTGCCGCTGCCGGCCAGGTCCATGGCGGGGAAGACGCGGCGCTCGGCGACCTTGCGGTCGAGGATGAGCTCCATGTTGCCGGTGCCCTTGAACTCCTCGAAGATGAGCTGATCGCCCCGGCTGCCGGTGTCCACCAGGCAGGTGGCCAGGACGGTGAGGCTGCCGGCCTCCTCGGTGTTGCGGGCGGCGCCGAAGATCCGCTTGGGGAATTCCAGGGCGCGCGAGTCGATGCCGCCGGACATCGTGCGGCCCGAGGACGCGTGCTCGCGCGAGCGGTTGAACGCCCGGCCCAGGCGCGTGAGCGAATCGAGCAGGATGACCGCGTGCCGCCCGGTCTCCACCATCACCTTGGCGCGGTCGATGCAGGTGGTGGCGACCGAGATGTGGCGCTCGGTGTCGTGGTCGTTGCTCGACGCGATGATCTGGACGCGCGATGGGTCCCAGTTGACGCCCTCGCGCGTGAAGGTGCGCCGGAAGTCGGTGACCTCCTCGGGGCGCTCGTCCACCAGCAGCATGAACAGCGACGTCTGCGGGTGGTTGTGGAGGATGCCCTCTGCGATGTTCTTGAGCAGGGTGGTTTTGCCGGCCTTGGGGGGGCTGACGATCAGGCCCCGCTGGCCCCGGCCGATCGGGCAGAACAGATCGATCAGGCGGCAGGCCGGCGGGCAGCCGGGGTATTCGAGGGTCAGTCGCGGCTGGGGATCGATGCTGGTGAGTTCGTCGAATCGCTTGCAATCCGAGAAGGCCTGCGGGTCCATGCCCTCGATGGCGAGAATGCGCTCGACCACGGGGCGCGCCGTGCGCGGTCCCCTGCTGCGCCGGCGCCGGCGGCTGGGCACGCGATCGACGACGTCCACGGTGACCTCGAGGCCATCGCGCAGGTTGAACTGCTCGCCGAGGGCGTGTGGGACGAACGGGTCGTCATCGCGTTCGATGAGCGTTGCGTTGGCGACCTGTCGAACCCGGCCATCGGCGCGGCTCGGCCATTGAAGAATGCCGGTCAGCGTCCTCATGCCTTCTTGTGGACTCGGTCTCGAGGCAGAATCGCGGGGCATGCCCCACAGATGGGGCCGTCCGCCGCGGGCCAATGTCCTCGACACGTACATGAGAGGGTCGGCGGGACCGGAAGTCAAGCGGGGGTTCGTGGGAGCGCGAGGTCATCGCTAGGATGCGCCTCCTGCGTTTCGAAGGGGGTCGATGGACAGACTCGAAGGGATCCCGGTCTCGCGCGGCGTCGTTATCGGCCGTGTGTTCGTGCTCGACGACTCCACGACGCGGATCCGTCGGCGGACGATCAGCGCGGAGCGCATCGAGGCGGAGATCGAGCGGTTCGAGCAGGCGCGGGCCGCGGCGATGGACGGGCTCAACCGCCTGTACGCCGAAGCGCAGCGCGACATCGGCGTCGAGGCGGCGAAGATCTTTCTGTTCCACCTGGGGATGCTGCAGGACAAGACGCTGATCGAGCCGGTGCGGGCGCAGATCCGCGAGCAGCGGGTCAGCGCCGAGTTCGCCGTGAGCGAGGTCTTCCGGGCGTGGGCCGAGCAACTGGCCGGCATGACCGACTCGGTGTTTGCGACCAAGGCCGACGATGTCCGCGACCTGACGAACCGACTGCTGGCGGAACTGGTGGGCGAGCGGCAGGAGGAGATCGAGCGGGCGGGGCGGGACGCGGTCGTCATCGCGCGGGACATGACGCCGACGCAGGCCGTGCGGTTCGGGCGGGCCGGCGTGCTGGGGTTTGCAACCGACCTGGGCGGACGCACGAGCCACACGGCGATCGTCGCCAAGGCGCTGCACCTGCCGGCGGTGGTGGGCGCGCGCGGCTCGACGAGGATCGCGCAGACCGGCCAGACGGCGATCGTGGACGGCGATGACGGCGTGCTCATCCTCGACCCCGACGAGCCGACGCTCTCGCGGTATCGCCGGCGGATGGAGAGCGCCCGGACGTACCAGGTGTCGCTGGGCGAGTTGTCGGCGCTGGACGCATCGACGACCGACGGCGTGGCCATCTCGCTGATGGGAAACATCGAGTTTCCCGGGGAGGTGGACGACGTTCACGAGATGGGCGGGCACGGCGTGGGGCTGTACCGCACCGAGTTTCTCTATCTCACCGGCGAGGCCGAGCCGACCGAGGAGGATCACTTCGAGGCGTATCGCCGGTGCATCGAGCGGCTGGCGGGCGAGCCGCTGACGATCCGCACGCTGGACCTGGGCGCGGACAAGTACACGCAGGCGCGCGAGGAGATCCCGGAGCGAAATCCCTTCCTGGGCTGCCGCAGCATCCGGTATTGCCTGCGGTCGCTGCCGATGTTCAAGACGCAGCTGCGGGCGATCCTGCGGGCGAGCGCGCTGGGGCCGGTCAAGATGATGTTCCCGCTGGTGACCAGCGTGGCGGAGTTCCGCCAGGCGCGCCTGCACGTCAACGACGTGATGGAGGACCTGGCCGACCAGAGCATCGCGTTCGACGCGAAGGTGCCGGTGGGGATGATGGTCGAGGTGCCGTCGGCGGCGATCCTGGCCGAGTCGTTCGCGAGGGAGGCGGACTTTTTCAGCATCGGGACCAACGACCTGGTGCAGTACACCCTGGCGGTGGACCGGACCAACGAGCGGGTGGCCCACCTGTACGAGCCGACGCATCCGGCGGTGCTGCGGCTGGTCCGGCAGGTGATCAAGGCGGCCCGGCGGCAGAAGATCGACGTGTCGTGCTGCGGGGAGGCGGCGGCGGACGTCGAGTACGCCCTGTTGCTGATCGGGCTTGGTTTGCGTACCCTCAGTGTGACCGCGGGGTCCATTCCGGCCCTCAAGCGGGCGGTCCGTTCGGTCGATGTCAAGACCTGCGAGAGGATGGCCGCGAAGGCCATCACCCTCGATTCCGCGGCCCAGGTGTCGGCGTTTCTCCGCACCCGGGCCCGCACGATTGTGCCCGAGGCGTTCGACGGTCGTTCCGTCGAATAGACCCGCGAGGGTCTGGCCGAAGGGCGAAGACTGGCCGGTGTGGCGCCCGGGAACGGTGCGTCGTGCCGACGCGAACCCGCGCGGCGGGTGATCCCGGGCCATGTCGCCCGGTTTGGACCGCCCTGTCGCGCACGCGGCTCGGGCCATGCGCAGCCATGCGCGGGCCGGGGTCGTTGCAGGGGCGGGGCAGTGGGCCCGGGTTTCCCGAGGCGCGCGCCCCACGTCGTCACGGTTCCCGTCACGGACGCTCGCTCTGTCCTTCGAGGCGGGGACGCTGCATGAACAAGAGGCCCGACGCGCGCTGTGTCGCAGACCTCGCGCTCCTCGCCGATCCAGCGCCATGGATCTGGCAATGCCCAAGACTCAAATGCTCATTAACTATGCGCCCGGCGAGGAGTGCCGCGTCGCGATCATCGAGGACGGCAAACTCGAGGAATACCACGCCGAGTCGGTGGACTCGGCCAGCCACGTCAACAGCATCTATGTAGGGCGCGTCCGGAGCGTTGAGCCCGCGATCCAGGCGGCGTTCGTGGACTTCGGGCTCTCCGACAACGGGTTCCTGCACGTCTCGGATCTTCACCCGATGTACTTCCCGGGCGAGGACGAGGAGACGACCGAGCGCGTGGGCAAGAAGACGCCCCGGCGGGAGCGCCCCCCGATCCAGGCATGCCTCAAGCGCGGGCAGGAGGTGATCGTCCAGGTGCTCAAGGAGGGCGTGGGGACCAAGGGCCCGACGCTGACGAGCTACCTGAGCATCCCGGGGCGCTACCTCGTGATGATGCCCAACATGGACCGTGTGGGCGTCAGCCGGAAGGTCGAGGACGAGGAGCTGCGCAAGAAGATGCGCGATGCGCTGGCGCAGCTCGAATTGCCCGACGGATTCGGGTTCATCCTGCGGACGGCGGGTCTGGAGCGGACCAAGCTCGAGCTGAAGCGAGACCTCGCGTACCTGATGCGCCTGTGGAAGGACATGGAGAAGCGGCAGGCGCAGGGCAACAAGCCGCGGCTGCTGTATTCGGAGAGCGATCTGCTGGTGCGGGCGCTGCGCGACCTCTTGACCAGCGACATCCAGGAGGTGGTGATCGATCACCCGCACGCGTTGGCGCGGGCCGCGGCGTTTCTGAAGATCGTGGCGCCCCGGGGCGGAGCCAAGCTGCTGCGGTACGCGGGCTCGGAGCCGATGTTCCACGCATTCGGCGTGGAATCACAGATCCTGACGATGCACTCGCCGGAGGTGCACCTGGCGTCGGGGGCTCGGCTGGTGATCGATGAGGCCGAGGCGCTGGTGGCAATCGACGTCAACTCGGGCAAGGTGCGGGACACCAAGGACACCGAGAGCACGGCGCTCAAGGTCAACCTCGACGCGGTGGACGAGATCTGCCGTCAGTTGCGGCTGCGCGACCTGGGCGGGCTGGTGATCCTGGATCTGATCGACATGCACGCGTCGTCGAACCGCAAGAAGGTGGAGCAGCGGATCCGCGAGCGGCTGAAGCGGGACCGGGCAAGGACGACGGTGCTGCCGATCAGCGCCTTTGGCATCGTGGAGATGACGCGTCAGCGCATGCGCGGGAGCCACGAGCGGGTGCATTTCGCGCCGTGCCCGACGTGCCACGGGCGCGGCCTGGTGCAGAAGCCCGGGAGCGTGGTGGCCGATGCGCTGCGCGAGATGGCGGCGCTGCTGGCCCACGATCGGGTGCATCGCGTCGAGATGGTCGTGGCGCCTCGGCTGGCCGGCGAGTTGCTCAGTTCGCGCCGGCAGTCGCTCTCGCACATCGAGAGCACGATCGGCAAGCACGCCGACGTGCGCGTGAGCGAGGCCATCCCTATCGATCGCGTCGTGTTCTACGCCTACGACGAGACGGGCTCGGACCTCAAGATCGATTCGTTGCGGACGCGTCGGGCCCAGCCGCAACTCGATGCCTGGGCCGACGACTCGCCCGTGGAGGACTGGGCTTTCGACGATGAGGAGATCGAGGCCGAGGTCGAGCGGGACGCCGAGACGACCGAGGACGCGACGGTCAAGGAGGACGCTGCGGAAGCCTCCCCCGGACCGAAGAAGAAGCGCCGCCGGCGGAGGCGCCGCAAGGCTGGAGCAGAGGGCGCCGCGGAGAACGCGCCGGACGGCGCGGCTGCGGAGGAGGACAGTTCGGCCGAACCGGCGGAAGAGTCTGGCGGGGCAGACGATTTGGACAGCGGCGCGGACGTGCCATCAAGGGCTGACGCCGAAGAAGAAGCGCCATCGACCGGAGGGACGCAGAAGAAGCGTCGGCGCCGTCGGCGACGAAAGTCGGCCACCGAGACAACGGGGACCGGCGAGAAGGAGCCGTCGGCGGCTTCCGAACCCGAGCTGGAATCGGGCGCGAAGTCGGACGCGAAGCCCACTGCGAAGTCTGACGGCGCGGAGGGCGGCACCGACGCCAAGCGCAAGCGGCGGCGGCGGCGCGGCGGACGGGGTCGCTCCGGCGAAGAGCCGAAGTCGGGCGAGCGCGAGGTCAAGCCGTCGGCCGAGCCTGCGCGCCCGACGCCAACCGCGACGCAGAATGGCGCTTCAACGCCGGCAGCCAAGAGTGATTCGGGCGCCCCGAAGCCCCGGGTGCTCTACGCGGCGAGGCGAAAGCTCGCGCCCGGCGAGCGGCGGCAACGCACCGATGACCGCTAGGACCGACCGCAGACCCCGTGGGAGCGCGTGATGTCGGTGGCGGCGGAAACCAGACGATTGATCGTTCTGGGGTCGACGGGCTCGATCGGCCGACAGGCTCTGGACGTCGTCGAGTCGCTGGCCGAGGCCGCGCGGGCCCGGGGCGAACCGCCGCCGCTGCGCGTGGTGGGATTGTGCGCCGGGCGTGATGGCGATCTGCTCTCGAATCAGGCCGATCGCTTTGGAGTCGCTCATACGGCGCTCGCGGGCGGGGGTGGTCGGGCGGCGACGTTTGTGGGGACGGACGCCGCGGAGCGGATGGTTCGAGAGGTGGACTGCGAGATTGTGCTCGGGGCCATCGTGGGGATGGCCGGGCTGGGCTCGACGCTCGCGGCGCTGGAACTCGGGCGCGATGTGGCGTTGGCGAACAAGGAATCGCTGGTCGCGGCGGGATCGGTGGTGATGAGCGTGGCACGCCGAACCGGCGCGCGACTGCTGCCGGTGGATTCCGAGCACGCGGGGGTGTGGCAGTGCCTCGGTGCAATCATGCCGGGGCTGTGTCCGCCGCTGACGTGCGTGGGCGAGATCGCCAGGATTGTGCTGACGGCTTCGGGTGGTCCGTTTCGTTCGTGGACGCGCGTGCAGATGGCGCGGGCGACGCCGGAGGAGGCGCTGCGGCATCCGACGTGGTCGATGGGGCCGAAGGTGACGGTCGACTCGGCGACGCTGATGAACAAGGCGCTCGAACTCATCGAGGCCCATTGGCTCTTTGGCGTCGCGGAAGATCGGCTCGACGTGCTGATCCACCCGCAGTCGATCGTGCACGCGATGGTGGAGACCGTCGACGGGTCCTGCATGGCGCACCTGGGCGCCCCGGACATGCGCGGCCCGATCCAGCACGCGTTGCTGCACCCGCGCCGGATGGCTGGCCCGTCGCGCCGTCTTGATCTGCGGGCCCTTGCCTCGCTGGTGTTCGAGCCCGTCGACTCGGAGCGGTTCCCATCCGTGGGGCTGGCGCGCCGGGCGATGCGGACTGGACACGGCGCTGCGCTCAATGCGGCCAACGAGGTGGCCGTGGGCGCGTTCCTCGGCGGCCGGATCGGGCTGACTCGGATCGCGGAGATCGTGGCCGACGTGATGGACGCCATCGAGCCCGCGACCGAGCCGGTGCTGGCGGCGGTGGTCGAGGCCGATGAGTCGGCTCGGCGCGAGGCTCGGAGGCTCGTCGAGCGCGCGTAGGGCCGACCACGCGAAACGAAAACAGGGCCGCCCCCAGTGTGGGACGGCCCCGTGGATGGACCGAGAGGCTCGACCGATCAGCGGCCGGGCTGCTCTGTGCCGAACTGCCTGCCGCGGGGCGCGCTGATCGCGGCCATGTTGGGCATGTTGTAGATGTACTGTGCCTCGAGGGCCTTGTCGATGCGGATCTTCGACTCGGTGAGGTGGGCGAGGGTGTAGGGATCGAGCTTGCCGGCGTTTCCGTTGGAGGTGACTCGCCCGAGCTTGTCGCTGAGGTTGCGCAGCTTCATGGTTGCGAGCGTGGCGATGGGCTTGCTCGCGGCGCTGCTGGAGCCGCCCTCGAGGGACAGGTCGATCAGGCGCTCGACCATCTCGCGCTGCAGATTGCGGCGGAGGCTGGAGATCATGGGATCTCGGGCGGAGTAGCGGCGGTCGGCCGAGCCGTCGAGTTCGCTGAAGACCGAGCCGTACACGGAGTCCATGACTTCGCTGACGGTGACTGCGTCCTGACCGGTGGGCGTCATGAGCTCGTTGTCGTAGACGCGTCCCAGGGTGCCCGGGTTCATGACCATGGACAGGGCCGAGGCCTGGATGCCCATGATGCGGTCGTGCACGGGCCACGAGGGGCTGTCGAAGATGGCCGCCATGCCGCCCTCGTCGTACCAGCGGTCGTTGGCGAGGTACTGGAAGAGCTCGGGCGTCAGGCCGAAGGCCTCGTCGTAGAAGCTGTTGTCGATGATGAACTGGAGCGCCTCACGCTGCTTGGTGGGCTCGACGATCTCGATGGGGGCGCGTCCGTTGGGGTCGCCCTTCTTGTCGCGGTAGACGTACGTGCCGCCGAGCCAGCGGCTCATCATGGAGAGCGAGCGGGTCTGCAGGCTGAGGGTCATGGAGTACGCGCGGCGGGCGCGGGACCACGACTGCCCGTCCTTGACGAAGCGGTCGAGGATGCGCTGGCGGTGCCAGTCGGCCAGGCGGATGTTCTCGCGGGCGTAGTTGATGACGTCCTTGCCGAGGTCCCAGCGGGCGGCGTAGGGATCGGGCCCCCAGGTGTCTTCGTCTGTGGCGTAGGGCAGGTCTTCCTCGGCGACGCGCTTGACGATCTCCTTGGGGTCGCCGAAGGTGTACCCGTACTCGATGGCCCAGAAGTCGTACGGCCCGATGTTGGTCATCGAGACGTCGCCCTGAACCGTGCCGTTGGCGACGCGGATGTTGTCGCCGTTGTAGTCCATGACGCTGGCGCCCCAGGTCTTCTTGCCGGCGAATTCCTCGCTGTTCATCTCGTCGAGGGTCTGGATGGACGAGGCGCGGAAGTTGTGGCGAAGACCGAGAGTGTGCCCGACCTCGTGGGCGACCAGGTCCGCGAGCATCGGCCCGAGGAACTCCTCGGGGATGCCGTCGAGCAGGGAGGTCGGCTCGTCGCCGCCCTCACCGCCCTCGCCTTCGGGGGCCGGGCGGTTGCCCCGGCGGCGTCGCTCGGGCTGCTGCTCGGCGGCGGGCGGCTTGGCCTGGCCCATGCCGAGCTTGGCCTTGATCTCGTCGGGGATCTGGTGGATGAGCTCGGGGTTCTGCTCGAGCTGCTTGCGGATCATCTCGAGGACCTCGGCGGGGATGTCGTCGGGGCCGTCGAGGACGGTGTCGTCGTCGGGAATCGCGAGGTGGCCGTCGAGCATCTCGAGCTGCATGCGCAGCCGCTCCATCTGCATGGCCTTGCCGTGCGAGGCCATGCACATGCCGTTCATCTGGCTGTGGCGAGCGCCGAGGCCGTCGTACAGGTCGTCGCCGGCGACGGTCGCGTCGACCATTGTGGCGGGGTGGCCGCCGTAGGCGCGCGGGCCCTGGGCGAGACGCGCGGCGATCATCTCGTCACGCTCGGCGGGGTCGGCCAGGCGGATGCGCGGGTCCCAACGCGGGTGCGAGTCGAACCACGCGAGCGTCTCTGGCGAGAAGTTCTCCATTGCCAATTCGGGCATCATGTCGTGGTACTGGAAGTAGAAGCCGCGGATGAAGCCGTCGGTCAGCACGATGTCGGCGTCGAGGATCTGGCCGGTCTCGGGGTTGACGCGGCTGGGCCCGATCGCGGTGCCCTGGTTGTTGGCGAGCCAGCGGATGAAGTTGTAGCGGACGTCCTCGGGGTCCTTGTCCATGTGGGCGCCGGTCTCGGCGTCCTGGTACTGGATGTCGATGGCGCCGAGGATGCCGACCTGCTCGAAGGCCTTGTTCCAGTAGTCCAGACCCTGCTTCACCCAGCGCCGGTAGCGCACGGGCGTGGCGTGATCGATGTAGTAGACGATGGGCTCCTTGGGCGGGCTCAGGCGCAGGCTCGGGTCGCGCTTCTCGAGGTGCCAGCGGTTGATGTAGCGAACCCACGTCTCCTCGCTGTTCATCTTGCCCAAGTCGAGGTGGGTAGTCGTGAAGTAGCCGACGCGGGTGTCGGCCTCGCGTGGGCGGTAGGACGGATTGCCGCGGATCTCGCTGAGCGAGAAGTGGAAGGTCTGGAGCGTGCCGTCGCGCGCGGGGACTTCCCAGGCGAGTTCGACGTTGGAGGGGAAGGCCTTGGCCTCGGCGATGGTGGCGAGGCGGGTCTGCAGGCCCATGCCCGAGCCGCCGAAGAACTGCGAGGCGTTGCCAAGCAGGAAGTCGTCCATGTCGATCACGGGCTGGCCGTTGGGGCCCATGCAGACGATCGGGACGCTGAGGATGACGCGGTCGGTGAAGAGTCGCTGGACGCTGCTGCCGGTTTCGGCGTCTCCCGTGGAGGTCACGGAGATCTGCGGCGCCATGAGGGCCATGGTCTTGTCGAAGCGGCGCCAGTAGCAGTAGAGGTCGCTGACCTGCAGGCCGGCGTAGACGTCGCCGCCGCCCATGGTGGTCGCAATGAACTGCCGCTTGCGGTCGAACCCACGGGGGAGCTCGGCCAGCATCTGGCCGTCCTTGCTGCGCGTCCAGATGTTGTAGTAGCTGTCACCGTCGGCCGTGGAGACCACCTGGGTGAACCCCTCGGACACGTCGCTCCAGTCGGCAAAGTCCTGATCCCGCGAACCGCCGCCGGACCGACCGCCCATCATTCTCGCCATTTCGGCGGGGGTGAGCTGATCTGCCCCGGTGGGCTCGGTGTTGGTCGGGTCGGACTGACCCAGGGTGGTCGAGATGCCCATCAGACCGCCGACTGCGGCGATCAGCAGGCCCAGCCTCACCTTTCTTCCCACCGTCGATTCTGGCATGACTCAGGTACTCCTTCGGGGGTCACCGATCTCGTGCGATTCCGTTTCGCGCGGCCGCCGAGCTTCGCTCGGACGTTCCGACAGCGTCTCCACAATCTGGGCGCGTGTCCAGTCCCTGGGCTGTCGGAACAGCTGAAACACGCGCAGGATCCGCCGATCCGGGGGGAATCGGCTCGGACATCATAACACAATCCAGACCGTGAGGAGGCCGAAGAGGGCCGCGGCGATCTGGAACGGGAGGTCCCGGACGGCGAGTTCGGTGGGATCGTCGTAGCGGCCCTGCTCCACGAGCACGATACATCGCAGGAGGGCGAAGGTTGCCGGGAGCATGGTGAGCCAGAGCACGTTGAAGCCGATGTCGAACTCTGGAGCGCGGTCTTCGACATAGCCGGCGTACGTGATCAGGGTGGCGACGGCGGTCATGACGACGACCATGCGCAGGAGGGCCTCGGTGTAGTCCCCCTGGACTTCGCGTGCGCGGGATGCTTCGGCGTCTCCCATGGTTCGGCGTTCGCCCAGGCGCTTGCCAAAGGCGAGGAACATGGAGAGGAAGAAGGTGCAGTTGAGCAGCCAGGTGCTGGGTTCGACGCCGGCCGCGGCGCAACCGCCCAGGACTCTGAGCACGAATCCAAGGGCGAGGCAGATGACGTCCACGATGACCACGTGCTTCAGCCAGAGGCTGTAGGCGAGGACGTTTGTGACGTACAGGGCCAGACAGGTTCCGAGCCAGAACGCACGGGTGGGGCTCGCCAGCAGCGAGACCGAGAGGCACACGCCGACGCACGAGGCGAAGAGCGCGAGCGCGAACCAGAGCGCCTGGCGCACTGAGATGACGCCCGACGCGATGGGACGGCGGCGCTTTCGGGGGTGGTGGCGGTCGGCCTCACGGTCCTTGATGTCGTTGACGACGTAGCAGCCGCTGGAGGCGAAGCCGAAGGCGACGATCGCCAGAACGACGATGGCGAGAGAGACGTCCTCTCCGAACGCGAAGCCGTAGGCAGGGCCGATCGCGACGAAGACCCCCTTGGCCCACTGGTGCGGGCGGGCCAGGCGCACAAAGTGCCGCCAGGTGGGGCGGGCGAGGGCCACGGCCGGGTCTGGCTCGGTCACGGCGTCGAGGGTCGCCGCGGCGCCGTCATGTCCTGTACTTCCCGCCATCGAACGGCCGCCGCGACGAGGGATTGATCCACGGCGTCGGCGACGCCGTCGCCGGAGAGATCGACCGGCTGGCTGTACCAACTGTACAGGTCCTCGATATCCACGCGTGAGTTTCTGTCCACATCGAAACCGGGGACCGGAGGCTCGGAGGGGGGAGTGAGCGCATCGAGTTCCGCGCAGGTCACGAAGGCCTGGGCCCCGCCGACTCGTCCGACGATGCGCGCGCCCGAGGCGAGCACGGGCGCATCGAGCGTGAAGTCGAGGGTCTGGAACGCGCTGGTTGGATCGAGTGGTTCGGAGGGGCTTGCGCCCGGCTGCACCCACTGGCCGTCCACGCGGACTTCAACGTGTGCTTCTTCGAACCATCCGCCCTCGACGGTGTCGTGGAAGTGGTCGCCCTCGATGAACCGAACGGCGCCGATGAGCACGTCACGATCGAACGTGATCGTGAGGGTCTGCCAATCGCCCGGAGACGCGCCGGCGTTCTGCGTGGAGTAGTACCGGCGGAGCGAGTCGTTGAGGGGGTCGACGCCGGAGAAGTCGGTGTTGAATCCGTTGGCGAGGTACGCGGGGCTGCCGACGCCGCCGCTGGTCGGAGAAGATGTCACCGACGAGGCGCCCGTGACGCTGCCCCCGGCCGCTCGCACGGCGTGGACGTGACTTCGCGCGAACTCGCGTGCGCGGGGGTTGCGGGCGAGCGGATCGGAGGCGGGCAATGGGGGCACCAGCCAATCGCCGGTGCGGTCGTGGCGGCGCGCCCCACCGAGGGCGAGGGCGCGATCCACGGTGGTCAGCATGCGGTCGGCGAGCAGCGTGAACGTGTCCTCGGCGTCGGGATCGGCGGGCAGATGGTCGGGCATGCCGTCGCGGGTGCGCGAGATCCAGTAGCGGTCCGAGAGCGTGGCTTCGGGGAACTGTGCCTCGACCCATGCGTCGCCGTTGATCAGCCCGAGCAGTCCGCCCATCGTCGCCGTGGGGTTGTCGGCGTCCCACCCGCTGAGTGTGCCGATCTGGATGGTGCGACGGAGGTCGCCCTGTCCGTAGAGGAAACACATGATCGACGTGGCGAAGTTGACGCTGGACTCGGTCCAGCCGCGGTACTTAAAGCCATGTTGTGTTGCATCGCCGTGGTATCGCTCGTAGATGCGGTCGCGGGTCTGCTCCCAGTTGTCCTTGTCGGGATTGGCGAGAAACTCGGCGGTGACAAAGTCCACGATGTCCGCGGCCTTGGAGGAGTCTGGTACCCAGCGCCGCGCCTCCTGCACGAGCCAGAGAGTCTGTTGGTTCGGCGCGAGCGTCTTGTCCACCAGCGGCGCCAGCGCGTACAGCACGGCGTGGAACTGCGACGCGTGGCTGGCGTGTCCCCCGCTGGTCGTGCGGATGGGCAGGTCGGCCAGTTCGAGTGCGAGGCCGGGCATTCCCGGCGCCACGGCGCCAAAGACCTCGGTGGTGAGCTGTGCGTCGATCTGGGGCCAGTACTGGTTCGCCGCGGGCAGACCCGTCGCCGGGGCGCGCACGCCCTGCTCCATCAGCTCTCTCGCCTGCTCGTTGCTGACCCAGATGAACCGGTTGATGTGCTCGATCCAGCCGTCGGTCACGTCTTGTGCGGAGAGGCGCGGCGAGGTGGTGCGCATGAGGTACGCGTAGACGTACTCGATATCGGTGTCGTCGTCTGCACCCCACGGATCTGGGTCGAGCACGAAGATGAGCGGACCGCGCCCGAGATCCGAGCCCCAATCGGCATCGGTCGCGAACGGGGGATTGGTCCTGCGTCCCTCGCCCCGGAGGCCCGTCCAGTTGGCGATGGACTCGGCCAGCCACATGCCGCGCAGGCGGTGCCGGTAATCCTCCCTGAGAACTTCGGTCTGGCCGCGCGCATCGGCACCGATCAGGCCGATGTATGCTCCCGCCAGCATCCACCCGAACCAAGACCCCATCATTCCTCCCGCGTTGATTCTAGCGTCGGATAGACCTCGCCGGACCTTCTCGCATGGCTCAGGAACTGTCGCCGCAGCACGAGTCTCGCCGCGGACGCCCCGCGTGGACCGGCCTGCTGCTCGCGGCGATCTTCCTTGCGTCGGCCCTTCCGGTCGTGGTGCTGCAGGTCCACCGAGGGAGGATGGCGCGTGATCAGTTGTGCTATCACGAGCAGGTCATCCGGACCTTTGCCCGGCAATGGCCCCGGCTCGACTTCTCGGACTATCTGTCGGCGACCACGCCCGGGTTTCACGCGGTCGTTGCGGCGGTTTCGCTGGTCACGTCGGACTCTCGGATCGTGCTGCAGTTGCTCGGTTCGGGATTTACCGTTGGGCTGATTGCGATGCTCGGCTGGGCGGTGGCACGGCGCGCGCCGCCGGCTCTGACCGTGGCGCTGTGCGCGCCGATGGTCGCATCGCTGTACGTCTGGCCCAGCGGCGTGTGGCTCCTGCCCGACAACGCGGGGTGGTGGGGCGTGCTGGCGATGACGCTGATCTCGCTGCATGCGCCGTTCAATCGCTTCTCGCTCGTGGCGGGCGGGCTCACGCTCATGTTGTTGGTCTTCGTGCGCCAGATCCACCTCTGGACGGCGGCCCCGCTGTGGGCCGCGGCGTGGCTCGGCCCGTGGACTCACGCTGACTCACCCGACTCGGCGCCGTCCGAGGCGCTGCTGTCGGACGTTCCGCGTCGAGCGTCGCACGCGGGGATGGCTGTGGTCGCGACGGGCGCGGGATTTGGTGTCGCGGCGTACTTTCTCAACTTGTGGAACGGGCTGACTCCTCCTTCGTTTCAGACGCGGGAATCGGGTGAGATCGGATACCACGGGGCGAACCTTGCTTCGCCGGCGTTCACGCTCAGTGTGTTCGCGGTGCTGTCGGCGTTCTTTGCCGCCTATGTGCTTCCTTCTCTCGCGCAGCTCTGGAGGGACACCCGGGTTTGGTTGATCGCCGCCGCGGCGGCGGGGCTGGTCGTCTCCATCGTGCCCGCGACGACGTTCTCGCAGGAGCACGGACGGTGGACGGGGCTCTGGAATGTCGTTTCGATCATGCCGGATCTCGGTGGGCGGACCTCACCGGTCATCGTTCTGCTGAGCGTAGCGGGCGCGGTGCTTCTGATGGGGTGGGCCAATGCCCTGCGCTGGAGGGATCGTTGGGTGGTGGTCGCGATTTTCGCGGCGTTCATCGCGGCGCAGACGTCGTCGAGCCAGGCGTGGCAGCGTTATGTCGAGCCGATGTTCTTGATGCTTCTGCCGCTGATGGCGGTTCGCACCCGCGAGATTGCCGAGAGCCCGCTCGCGATCATCCCCCTCAGAGACCGTGCCCTCGTGCGGGTGGGTCGCTGGCTGGGGCCGCTCTTGCTGGGTGGGATCTTTGCGGTACTGACCGCGGCGAGCATCGTCCGGTCCCGCCCGATCGATACGTCAAACCTCGCTGAGGAATGCGCGGGACACACGGATCGCGTCAGCGATCCATTGCCGTGAGATCGACAATCTGCATGCGATGCGTGCCGCGGCCGGGGTCCACGATCGTGTACGACGCCGCGCGCAGAGCATCGCCGACCAGCGCGTGATCGATGTGCCATGCGGGCCATCTCCTCGGCCAAGAGCCCGCCCATCCGCGCCCGACCTGCGAGAACGCGCTGGTGGCGCCCGGCGCGAGCACTTGGAGCGACGCCGCGCCGCGTGGTGTGTTGAGGTCGCCGATGATCAGGTCGGGCGCCGGAAACCCGGGGGCCTCTCTCCCGCGCGACCACGCGCTCGTTCTCTCGAGCACCTGGCGAAACATCGCCACGCGATGGAGCCTGGGATCGGAGGGGATGTCGAGTA
This sequence comes from Phycisphaeraceae bacterium, assembly GCA_020639195.1. Classification (GTDB taxonomy): domain Bacteria; phylum Planctomycetota; class Phycisphaerae; order Phycisphaerales; family UBA1924; genus JACKHB01. The sequence goes on from JACKHB010000004.1 coordinate 565,031, forward strand.
TCCACACGACGATGGACCGGCCGATTGCCTCGGTGGCATCGAGTTCGACGAACATGGCTTCGCCACTGTCGTACGCGGCGGGGCCGTCCTCAGCGGGGTCCATCCCCGCGCGCACGCCCTTGAACCCGAGCAGCGTGTGACCCCATCCCGTGATCGGGTACCGCGATGCGAGGCTGAATCCACCCACCCAGAGGCTGGTGCCGTTCTCGCCGACGCACTTTGCCAGCATTTCTCTGCCCATGCCCCAGCGCAGATCGACGAAGACCGTCAGATCGGGCGCGTGCTGTGTGATGAGCTTGGGCGGATACTCCAGGCTTGAGCTTGCGCTGTTCCAGAACAGAACGCGAAGGAACTGCTCCGGGCGCGATGCCGGAGATGCGTAGCGCCACACGCGGCACTCGTACGCGAACGAGACGGCGCACAGCCCCCAGGTACACAGAGCCATCAGGGCCAGTGCGCGGCGCCGCCGCTTTCGACGGTTGGTCTTTCCGAGAAGCCACGCCATCGACAGGAGCCCGCCGGATACGACGAGCGCCGCGGGCGTTGGAATCCACGAGAGCGGCTGCGACCATGCCCAGCGGTCGCTCGCGATCGCGCCCACCGCCCACAGCGCCAGGACAAGCCAGCCGATGAGACGAGTCAGCCACGCCAGAACCCGGGCTGCGCATGCACACCCACGGCCGAGGACGCTGGTCATGGCCGTTTGGATCCGCGCTGGACCATCCGCCGCATCGCGCGGATCGTCGCGTCCGAAACGTGGTGCTCGATGCCCTCCGCGTCGATCTCCGCCTGCTTTCGGGGCACGCCGATCTCGCGGAGGAAGCGCAGCACGATTTCGTGTCGCTCGCGGGCGCGATCGGCCATGCGGACACCGTCGTCGGTCAGGGCTATCGGCCGGTAGGGCTCGGTCTCGAGCAGACCAAGCTTCTTGAGTCGGGTGACGATGCGCGTCACCGTCACGTGGCTGACCCCCATCAGCTGCGACAGATCCTTGACGCGACACTCGCCCCGCACGCGGACGATTTCGGCAACCGCTTCGACATAATCCTCGGCGGTCTCGTCCCGATGGGCCGCGCGGGTGGAGCGGAATCGCTGGGACTGGCCGGCAGCGGTTGGTCGAGCGCTCATGGCCTACTCCCGCGCGAGCGCTTCGATGCGCTCGGGCTCGATGCCGGCGATCCGGACAACCTTCTCGGCTCTCGCGTGCCCGGACACGACCTCCACCGCCGCGGGCGCGATCCCGAGCGCCTCGGCAAGCAGCTCACGGATTGCGCGGTTGGCGCGGCCGCCCTCTGGAGGCGCGCTCACCCGCACCTTGAGCCGATCACCGAGCCTGCCCGCGATCGCGGATCGGCTCGACCCGGGCACGGCCTTGACGCGCAGCAGCACGTTTCCCGATGGGTCGCGGTCGAACACGCGAGATCGTACGGAGCCGCGCGGACGCGCCGTGCGCCGCCGTCTAGACTCGGCCCGGTGCCGTCGGACCTTTCCTGGCCGGGCGAGAGCCCGCCGAGGAGATATCGCCCATGCTCCCCAAGCCCCCTCCGCGGGAGCCCTCACTGGGATTCCTCTACCTGCCGCCGTATCGCATCCAGGGCATCTCCGTCGCGGGAGAGGCGGTCGCGGTCCAGGTGCCGGAGTTCGACCTGAGCTTTGACATGGGTGTGTGCCCGCGCGCGATGTTGCCCTCGCGCTGCGTCGCGCTCAGCCACGGGCACATGGACCACACCGGCGGGCTCGCGTACTACTGCTCGCAACGTCGGTTCCAGGGCATGGGAACCGGCACGATCGTCTGCGATGCCAGAATCGCCGCGGACGTGCAGGCGATGATGGAAGGGTTCCACCGCTTGGAGCGTCAGCGCACTCCCTACGAGCTGGTCTCGCTGGAGGCCGAGCAGACGTACGAGCTGCGCCCCAACCTGCTGCTTCGTGCGTTCCATGTCGAGCACACGGCGCCGTCGATGGGCTACGTGCTGATCGAGCGGCGCAACAAGCTGCTCGAGAAGTTCACGGGCCTTCCGCAGGAGAAGCTCCGGGAGATCAAGGCCCGGGGCGAGGAGATCACTCGCACGCTCGAGATCCCCCTCATCACGTACATCGGCGACACGGCCCCGGGCCCGCCGCTGGTCCGGCAGGACGTGCGCACCAGCCGGATCGTGATCTGTGAATGCACGTTCTTCGACGCCGACCATCGCGACCGCGCGAAGATCGGCAAGCACATGCACCTGGACGACATCATCGAGTGGCTGCGCGTGCTCGAGTGCGAGCACCTGGTGCTGCACCACGTGTCGCGGCGCTCCAATCTCGCGGCCGCCCGGGCACGCCTGCTCGAGTTGGTCGGCGCCGACCGGGCGCATCGCGTGCATCTCCTGATGGACCACCGGACGAACCGTGCCCGCTATGAGCAGCAACTGGCCGAGGCGCAGGCGGCTGCGCCTCCGGGGGAGGCCGGTGATGAATCCCGTTGACAGGCTGACAGGTGCGCACTACGTTGGGGGACTCTGGCGTCGTACGCCCAGAGCGGTGCGCGTCATCGGTGGTGGGACGCGCCCCGGGGCAGCACATCCGGGCACGTTCACGCCAAGCGAGGCGGTTGGTCCATGACCGATCCCGATCGCCAGACATGGGATCGGATGTTGTCGCACCTGCGCGCACAGCATCCGGAAATCTGCCGTCAGTGGTTCGAGGAAATCGAGCCGCTGGGCTTGGTCTCGGGGTCGTTCTGCCTTCGGGCGCACTCGGGTGTCCACAGGGAATATCTCGAGCGGCACTGCGCCAGCGCGTTCAACGATGCCTTCCAGAACGCCACGGGGCATCTCCTGCCGGTGCGGTTTCTCGGCCCGGATGAGGAGATCGCGTCCGAATCGGGGGGGCGCGCGGTGCCGAGATCGCAGCGGGCCGCGGGGTTTCCCGACACCATCGCGCTCAACCCCGACTACAACTTCGCGACCTTCGTGGTCGGACCGGCAAATCGATATGCCCACGCGGCGGCGGTGGCTGTGTCGGAGCGTCCCGGGCAGGCGTACAACCCGCTGTTCATCCACGGCGGCGTGGGGCTGGGCAAGACGCACCTTCTGCAGGCGATTTGTCTGTCGATCCGCGAGCACACGCCCGACGCGATCATTCAGTACTTCTCGTGCGAGAGCTTCGTGACACGATTTACCGACGCGATCCGCGCCGGTGAGATGACGCAGTTCCGTCACTGGTTCCGCGATGTCGATGTGCTCGTCATCGACGACATCCACTTCCTTGCCGCGAAGGAACGCTCTCAGGAGGAGTTCTTCCACACGTTCAACGCGTTGTTCCAGGCCAACAAGCAGATCGTGCTGTCGTCCGACGCCTCTCCCGAGCACATCCCCGATCTGGAGGATCGGCTGGTCAGCCGCTTCAAGTGGGGGCTGGTGACCGAGCTCGAACCACCGGACTTTGAGACCCGCGTGGCGATCATCAAATCCAAGGCTCGCCTTCGGGGCCTGGAGTTTCCCGACGATGCGGCCCATTACATCGCCACCGTCAAGGACACCAACATCAGAGAGCTCGAGGGGGCCATCACCACGCTGCAGATGTACAGCAACGTGGAACGTACGCGCATTGACGTTGATCTCGCCCGGAGGGCCCTGGGGCAGAACCACGCGGGGGCCTCGGCCGGCCCGTCGATCCAGATCATCATCGACACGGTGACGGACTTCTACAACGTTCGTGTGACCGACCTGCAGTCCAAGCGGCGGCAGCGGTCGATCGCGCTGCCCAGGCAGGTGTGCATGTACCTCGCCCGCAAGCACACCCGCCACTCACTGGAGGAGATCGGCGGGTACTTCGGCGGGCGCGACCACACGACAGTCATGCACGCGGTCAAGACGATCGAAGGCCGGAAGGGCGGCGATCCCGAATTCCACCTCGTTGTGGACACGCTCGAACGTCGCCTCCGTGACCGCAGGGCCTGACCCGCCCTTCGGTTGTGGCTGCGGGCTGTTTGGTCCATCCGGCTGTCGGCTACACCTGTGCATGACCTGTGGGAAGGCGCGCGACCGATGGCGGCGTGGTGTGTCGATTGGTGCGCTCTTCGCGGCCAGGACCGAGCAAGCTCAAGCCCGCAGGAGTCCGGTGCCAGCCCAGAGTCAGCAAAGCGACAGGTTGCTGGAGACCCGCCGCGTTGATAAAGGACTATCCCAAAGGACATTACGATCGAGTCGCCCCGATTCTCCCCAACCGACGCGGCGTATCAACGACGAAGAAGAAGAGAAAGTACTTCCTTCGTCATAGATGCAGTGATCAGCGATCGTGTGAACACGCATCCTTGGCGACGGCCGAACGCTCGCGTTCTCGGTTGTGGAAAACACGCTATCGCGCCTGACACCTGGGACACCATACCGTGGTTCGCTGGCCAATCGTGGCCGCCTCAAGCAGCGCGTCGCATCGAAGGCAGGGCAGGCCAGCTCGGCCATACACCCTGTGGATGAGTTGGGCTCGTCCGGCCCGATCGCTTGCGTCCGCGTAGCTGCGGATCGTGGACCCGCCGTGGCGAGTCGCGGTTCTGAGCACTCTCCGGATTTCCGATGCGAGCGTGGCGCAGTCGTTGGCACTCAGGGCCGCGGCCGGGCGAACGGGAGCGATCCGGGCGGCGAACAGCGATTCATCGGCGTAGATGTTTCCAACCCCCGCCAGGACGGATTGATCCAGCAGGGCGCCCTTGATCGCGCGTGATGATCCCGCGAGAGCCCGGGCAAGGGCCTTGGCACGAATCGCAAGGGCATCGGGGCCAAGGCGACCCCACCTGGACTCGTGGAGGGCGTCGAACGTGTCGAACGTCCACAGCCCTCCGAAGCGCCGTGGGTCGATGAACGCCAGGCGGGAATTGTCGTCGAGCGCCCACACCACGTGCACATGCGGCGGCGGGTCGCCCCCGATCACGCGAAGCGATCCGGTCATGCCCAGATGGACGTCGATGGCCGGGCCGTCGTTTGTCACGATCGCCAGGTGCTTGCCGTGACGTTTGAGGTGCTCGATGCGCAATCCCTCGAACAGCGCACGCCTCTGGAGCGGGACAGGGGTCGTGGTGGAGCGTGAACGCCCCCATCCACCGGGCGGATCGCCGGGCGCGACAATGACGCGACGGTTTCGCACCAGCACCGACCGAACCGTCCTCCCGAGCAGGATCGGTTCGAGCGATCGACGCAGATGCTCAACCTCGGGCAGTTCGGGCATGTCAGCGGGCCGTCCGCGCTCGCCTGGCCCGGAAGAACGCCCTGAGCAGCTCGGCGCTCTCGTGCGCGAGGACTCCACCGATGACCTGTGGCCGATGGTTCAGCCTTCGGTCGTCGAGCACGCGGTACAGCGACTCGCACGCGCCCGCCTTGGGGTCCGAGGCGCCGTAGAGCACACGATCCACTCGGGCGTTGACGATCAGGCCGGCGCACATCACGCAGGGTTCGAGCGTGACCACCAGCGAGCAACCGACCAGGCGCCACTCCTTCATCTCGCGGCTCGCCGCCCGGATGGCAAGGAACTCGGCGTGGGCGGCGGGATCGTGATCGCCCTCGCGCCGATTGAACGCCTCACCAATCACCCTTCCCGTGGCTGTTTCGAACACGACCGCCCCAACCGGAACCTCGCCGGTGTGGACCGCGGAACGCGCGAGCGCCAGCGCTCGGCGCATCATCGTGATGTCGGTCTCGCTCGGCTCCTGAAGAGCGGGTCGCTTGGCGGTTCGTCGGGACCAGGGCCAGAAGAGCATCAGGACAGGCTCTCGTCGGTCGGTTCATCCGCCTCTGCGTCCGGCCCTTCTCCTCGCATCTTCGACGCGGGCAGCATCCACAGCAGGAACGAGCCCAACTCGTACAACAGGTACAACGGGATCGCCAGCAGCACCATCGACAGAGGATCCGCGGGCGTGAGGATGGCGGCCGCCGCGGCACAGATCATGATGGAGTGCCTTCGATACTTACTCAACCAGGCGCGATCGATCAGGCCGATCCACCCCAGGAGCAGCACGACGATCGGTGTTTGGAACCCGATCGCGAACGCCATCGCCATCGACAGGAACGTCTTGACGTACTCGCTGATCCGATATTGCTGCGCGATACCCGACCCGCGCGTCAGATCGCTCCCAACGATAACGGGCTTGTCTCCCTCCCGGCCAATGCAGACGCGTCGCTGCATGATCCGCTTGTTGATCCACTCATCGCCGATCTGCGGCTCGGGCGGGTCGCCGTTGAGCACAGCGATGTGTCCCAGCGTGACGCCCTCGGGAAGCGTCGCGTGGCCGGGCTGCGAGACACCGATCGACGAGCCGAAGTGGATGAAGAACGACAAGATGACGGGAAAGATCACGAGGTACAGAAACACGACGCCGACCGCGCTCAGCAGGCCGGACATGGGCAGCAGCAGGTAGACGAATCGGCGTTCGTACTTGTACAACCCCGGCGAGACAAACCGCCAGATCTGGTAGAGCACCCAGGGGCTCCCCACGATCAGCGTGACCACCACGGCGATGCGCACATACGCGAAGAAGGTTTCGAGCGGCGCCGTGGCCTGCAGCGTCGCCGGCAGTCCCGCCTCGCGCAGCTGCACGCGAGCGGGTTCGATCAGCAATTCCAGCAGGGGCTTTCCGAGGAAGAGGCCCAGGGCGAAGATCGGGACGAGGCCCACCACGGCCAGAAAGACCCTGAGTCGCAGGTCCTCAAGGTGCTCGCCCAGCGACATGGCGTTGGGATCCCGGCGCGAACCTCGCACCGGCGAAAAACGTCCAATCATCGCGTCCCTCGTGCGAGCGCGCTCGCGGCCGGGAGCATAGAACCGCCGTCGCCGACCTGAGGACGGCCCGGACTATCGGACGTGATCGCCGCGGGAAGCCCCGACGGGTTTCCTCCGCTCGCGCATCCGGTATCAGGTCGCGGAAGGGATTCGATTGACCGACACGATCGATCTCAGCGAGCACAGGCTGGCGGCCGAGGCCTCCAAGGGAGACCCCGAGGCCATCCGTGCGCTCTGGGCCGATCACCGGCGGTGGGTGGCGGCGGTGTTGCTGGCCCACAAACCGAAGGACGCCGACCTCGAGGACCTCCTCCAGGAAGTCGCCCTGACACTGGTCCGTCGGGTTCACGAGCTTCGCGACGGCGCAGCCCTGCGTGGCTGGCTGCGCACGGTGGCACTCAACGTCGCCAGGGCCAGAGGCCGGGACACAGCCCGCCGGCGCCGGCGCGATGCTGGCCATCGGGAGGTCGTCGCGCGCCTAGGAGCCACCGGCCACGAACCGATGGATCCCGCCGAACGTGAGGAAGCCAGCCGCGTGCTCGGACAAGCCCAGCAACTTCCTGATTCCTACCGAGAAGCGCTCATCCTGCGGTGCGTGCACGGAATGAGCTATCGCCAGATCGGAGAGGCCCTAGGCCTGCCAGAAACCACCGTCGAGACCAGGATTGCCCGCGGCAGGCGGATGTTGCGAGAGATTCTGGCCCACCAGGGGGCCGAGTCTGCCCAGGAGGTGACGCCATGAATGACGCACCGATCATCGATCGAGATCTGCTCATCACTCGCGTGATCGACGCCCAAGCCACCCCTGAAGACTGGGCGGCATTCAGGGCGCTGGCCGCGGCGGATGCCACGGTGTGGGCCGAGCTGGCAGCGATGCAGCAGGACCACGATGACCTGCGGCGGGCCGTGGATCGCACGGTGGCCGTTGCCGACGGAATTGAGGCCCCGATCGAGGCCCACGCCGACCATGCGATGAGCCGGCGGTTGGCATCGGCGGGAAAGTGGGGCGGCTGGATCGCCGCGGCCGCGCTGGCCCTGGCATGGCTCACCGCCTCTCCGAGCGGCCGACGGGCCGGTTCGATCGCCGGTATTCCCTCGGGCGGCCAGGAGGCGAGTCTCCTGCCCACGTCGTGGACGCCCGATGAGGCGTTGGACGCCTATCTGACAGCCGGACAGCAGAGCGGTCGGGTCATCGGGCAGGATCCGGATCTGGTGGTCCTGGACTCTCGCAAGGCGGACGGGGGCATTGAGGTCCTGTATGTCCGCAGGATCGTCGAGCGGGCCGTCGTGGATCTCTATCGCGTTTCGGAAGACGAGGCGGGCAACGCGGTCCGGATCCCCGTGACGTCCGTGCCCAAGACCCGGCGGACGTACTGAAGTCCCGACGGGAACAGGAGATTCGCGCATCTGACGGATTGAAACGGCCGGTTCCGGGATCGCGGAGGGGCCGAGTCGAACGCACACTCAAGGGAGCGCAAGCCATGACAAACTCAATGCACTCTGTGTCGGCCGCCGTGCTGACGCTCATCGCCGGACTGGCGTCGGGCGCCGCGATGGGGCCCGATCAGGACTGCCCCGATGGATGCTGCAAGGCCCAGGCGGGCGCCACCGCCACGCGGCGAGTGCTCGCCACCGAGGCGTCGCCGCTGAACAACGTCGCGTTCGGATGGGAGCCCGGCGAGAACGTCGTGACGCAGCGCATGAACATCGTGCAGGTTGACGACGATCAGCGGATCGAGATCGTTATCAACAACGGCGAGGTGACGGCGCGTGTCAACGGCCAGGAGGTGCCCAGCAGTCGCATCCGGCGCGAAGACGGTCGCATCGTGATTGTCGATAAGGACGGAAAGCAGATCACCGAGATCCACACCCCCGGCAGCGGTGTCTGGGCCTTCGGGAATGCCGATGTCCAATTCGGCGCGCCGCATCTGGGCGACGACGCCCTGGGCGGGCTCATGTTGTGGTCGGATGAGGACGGCAACTCGATGGTGCTCGCGCCGGACACCCCCAAGGTGTTCATTGGCATCAGCATGTCGGACGCGGATGCGCAACTCCTCGAGCATCTCGGTGTGTCCAAGGGGATCCGCATCGACTCGATCGTTCCCGATTCGCCCGCCGAGCACGATGGTCTCCAGGCCGACGACATCATCATTTCGATCGATGGGCACGACGGTCTGACGACCGAATCGCTCCGCGAGGTGCTCAAGTCGAAGAACCCGGGCGACGAGGTGGAGATCCGCGTCATTCGCAGGGGCGATCGCAAGAAGGTCGAGCTCGAACTCGCGCCATACCCGCAGCGTCAGGCCGTGGCCAATCAGTTCTTCAATGTGGAGGTCCCCGACCACGACGTGGACATCGACATCGAGGACATCATCAAGCATCTGCGCGAGCACCGCTCGGAGATCCAGGGCCTGACCGACGACAACATCCGGCGCCTGCACGAGTCCCTGATCCAGGGCCTTCATCCCAGGATCTTCGCGCAGCTGCCCGGCGAGAACCGCTTCGTGGTTCCGAGATTCCAGTTCCAGGTGCATCCCGAGTTGCGGCTGGACCGGCTGCCCGAGGCCCCCAGCAACCCACGTGCCCGCGATCAGGCGCTTGTCGAGCCCCCAGCCATGCCCGGAGACACGGGTCGCCGGCTTGACGAGCTGGCCACGCGTCTGGATCGCCTCGAGCGTCAGCTCGACCGTCTGGTCTCGCATCTCGAGCGCGAGCGCGATAAAGACTGAGGCGTGAAACCCGGGACCGGGAATCCCAATACAACTTCCCGGCCTCGCTTCTCTTGCTCCGCGAGCGGTCGCACGGGATCGTCCTGTGCGGCCGTTTTCTTGTCTTCGAGGTCTGTACGACGCCCGGCGCCGAGTCGAACTGCGCCTCCACCTGAGCGGTACCATTGTCCGACACACCGCACGGAGGCCTGATGAGCGCCACGCACCCCCACGATTCCGCCGACGTCCGCGCCGCGTACCAACGCCTGCGGCAGGAGATCTCCAAGATCATCGTCGGGCAGAGCGAGGTCGTGGACCAGATGCTCATGAGCGTCTTCTGCCGGGGGCACGCCGTGGTCGTTGGCGTGCCGGGCCTGGCCAAGACGCTGCTGATTTCCACGATCGCCCGCACGCTGAACCTGGACTTCTCTCGCATCCAGTTCACGCCGGACCTGATGCCCAGCGACATCACGGGGACCGAGGTCATCCAGGAGGACCGATCGACCGGACAGCGCCGCCTCGTCTTTGTGCGAGGACCGGTCTTCGCCAACGTCGTGCTCGCCGATGAGATCAACCGCACCCCGCCCAAGACGCAGGCAGCGCTGCTCGAGGCCATGCAGGAGCGGCACGTCACCATCGGCGGCACACGCCACGACCTGCCCGATCCGTTCTTCGTCCTTGCGACGCAGAACCCCATCGAGCAGGAGGGCACCTATCCGCTCCCTGAAGCCCAGCTCGATCGGTTCATGTTCCAGATTCTCATCGAGTATCCCAGCGCGGATGAGGAACTGGAGATCGTCAGGAACTCTTCGACGCGCACCGACGTCGATATCGAGCAGATCCTGACGCAAGAGGACATCAAGCGTGTTCAGAACGTCGTGCGGCATACGCCCGTCGCGGACCATGTCATCCGCTACGCCCTGCGCCTGGTCCGCGCGACGCGCGTGAACGAGCCGATGGAGAACGGGCTGGAGCGTCCGGACATCGTCAAGGACTACGTCGCCTGGGGCGCGGGCCCCCGCGCGGGTGAGTTTCTCGTCCTCGCGGCCAAGGCCCGGGCCGTTATCGATGGCTCGCCGCACGTTACGCCCGACCACGTTCGAGCGATGGCCAAGCCGGTGTTGCGCCACCGCGTGCTCACGAACTTCAACGCCGAGGCGGACCAGGTCTCGACCGACACGATCATTGCCGGCCTGCTCGACGCGGTTCCGGTCGAGGGCGGCTCCTCCGACGAGCGGCGCCGGCTCGATGCCGTGACGCGTTCGGCGGGTTGAGTCGTGGGGCGCCGGGCTCACGGCCCTGACGGGCAAAGCCACGGGAGGGCGACATGCCGCTGACACAAACAGCCGAGTACGCCCTGCGAGCCGCGGTCTGCCTCGCTCACTCCCACGATGCGCTGGTCCCGACCGCCGAACTCGCCCTGCGAGCCGGCGTGCCGCAGAACTACCTCGCCAAGGTGCTCCAGACGATGGCGGGCGCGGAGATCATCACGGGTCGACGCGGCGTCGGAGGCGGGTATCGCCTCGCGCGCGAGCCCGCCTCGATCACGCTGATCGAGGTGGTTCGCGCCGTCGGCGACCTCGGGCCGGGCGGCAAGCATTCCTTCGATCCAGAGGCCGCGACGGGTCTGTGCGCCCTGCATCGTCTCCTCGACGACGAGCGGACTCACCTCGTCGCCACGCTTGGCCGTACCACGCTCGGCGAACTGCTCGCCTCCGGCGCACGGGTCCACACGGCCGACGCGAGCCATCGGCCCAAGACCGCCGACCGACTACCATCCGCCCCGTGAGCGATCAGGTCGGCACTCCCATTCACGAGCAGGAACGCGAACGCATCGCCAAGCGCGAGAGGGTTCGCGCGCTGGGCATGGCGCCCTACGGCGCACGCGAAACGAATCTCGTATCGCTGGCCACCGCCAGGGCAAGGTACGACGCAGAGGCCGATGCGATGTATCAGAGCGACGCCTCGAACGACCAGCGGCCCAGAGTGCGGGCCGCGGGACGCGTCATGCTCCATCGCGACAATGGCAAGCTCATCTGGATGAATCTGCGCGACGAGACCGCGGACCTGCAGGTCGCCGTCTCCAAGCGAGATTGCGATGAAGCGGGCTTTGCGCTCGCCCAGTTGACGGACCTGGGCGACATCGTCGTCGTTGAGGGGCCCGTCATGAAGACTCGAGCGGGAGAGGTCACCATCTGGGCGTCGCGCCTGACTCCCGCGGCCAAGTGCCTGGTGCCGCCGCCGGAGAAGCACGCCGGACTGCAGGACATCGAACTCCGCTATCGCCAGCGCTACGTGGATCTCTGGTCCAGCCCCGAGGCGGCGCGCGTGCTCCGCCTCCGCAGCGACATGATCTCGGCCTTGCGCGCGTTCATGGATTCGCGCGGTTTCCGCGAGGTGGAGACCCCGGTGTTGCAGACGCTGGCCGGCGGCGCCGCGGCGCGGCCCTTCGTCACGCACATGAACGCCCTGGACATCGACCTGTACATGCGGGTCGCGCCCGAGCTGTACCTCAAGCGACTCCTCGTGGGCGGCATGTCCAGGGTCTACGAGGTTGCGCGGAACTTCAGGAACGAGGGGCTCGATCGCACCCACAATCCCGAGTTCACCATGATGGAGGCGTACGAGGCCTTTGGCAGTTATCACACCATGATGGAGCTCACCGAGGGCCTCATCAAGGAGCTCGCGCGAGTGGTGTCCGAGGAATCCTCGACAACGGATGACCAGACACCGGCGCCGGTGGATTGTCACGGAGAGTTCGAGCGTGTGACCTACGGCGAGCTGTTTCGCCGCGCCCACGGCGTCGACATGCGAGACACCCAGAGCATTGGTCGCCTCGGCGCCGCAAGGGGCCTGGATGTGGCGCGCATGGACCATTGGCTCATTGTCAACGCGCTCTTCGACGACGCCGAAGACACGATCGATCCCGGCCGACCCACGTTCGTGATCGACTATCCCGCGGCGCTCAGCCCGCTCACCCGTCCCAGTGCGACCGACCCCGTGGTTGCGGAGCGGTTCGAACTGTTCATCGGCGGCATGGAGATGGCCAACGCGTACACCGAACTCAACGATCCCGACGTGCAGCGGGAGAAGTTCGAGAAGCAGCTCGCCGGCGTGAGCGCCGAGGAACAGACCTTCCGCACGCTCGACGAGGACTTCCTTCGCGCCCTTCGCGTCGGCATGCCGCCGGCGGGCGGGCTCGGCGTCGGAATCGATCGCGTGGTGATGGCCCTGACCGGCCAGGCTTCCATCCGCGATGTGCTGCTCTTCCCGCTGATGCGCCCGATCGGGTGATTCGAAGTCGGTGTTCGTGAGGAAATGGTTCGCGGCTTTGGCGCACGCACGTGGCCCGGTTGTTTTCGCCGACTTTACAACAATCCAGCAATGACTAATATCACGATTCTTCCCGGAGCGTCAGAACGCGGGGTTCCGGGCGTATCGCGCACTCACAATCCGAAGGGAACAGAATGGCCAAGAGGCGCAGGAAGAAAGCGGCCGGTCGTCGGCCGTCGTTGAGCCGGCTCTCCGCATCCGATCTGCTGCACGAGTTGAGCCGCCGAGGCAGCGAGATCCAGCAGATGCGCCAGGAGCGTCAGCAACTCGTCGACCGCATCGCGGAGATCGATGAGACGCTGGGCATGCTGGGGGAACGAACCCACGCGCCACGCAGTCCCGGCCGACGCCCCGGCCGTCCCGCGGGACGAAGGGCCTCCGGGCGCTCGCCCGCGGCACGCACGCGCGCGGCGAACTCCATGACGCTCGAGCAGGCGATGTACAAGACACTCAAGGGCAAGACCATGGGCGTGCAGGAACTCGCGCAGGCCGTCAAGAGCGGCGGCTACAAGACCAATGCCGAGAACTTCCGAACGATGGTGAATCAGACGCTGCTTCGGAGCGAGCACTTTAAGAAGGTCGCCCGGGGTCAGTACACCACGGCCTGAGTTTGGGTCCGACGGGACCCACCGGTTCCATCAACCACTCCCCAAAGAGAAAACGGGCGTCCCCTTGTGGGACGCCCGTTGTGCACGTGGAAGTAGCCCGACTCAGCGGGGCATCGGCTCGGGCGTCAGGCGGCTGGGCCGATTGAGCAGCATCGCCCGACCGAGATCCGACCAGAACATGCGCCAGTTCTCGTTGTTCACCAGCGCCAGATTGTTGTAGATGTCCGCCGGACGCTCGTGCAGCGTGCTCAACTCGGGCGTGGGATTCGCACGGATATGCCAGACATCCGCGGACTTCTGTGTGGCGCAGCCGGCAACGCCCGCCGCCGCGATGAGACCACCGACACCCAACGCCCGAACTCGCGTGCGCATGACCTTCTCCTGAATCTCGTGGTCCCGGTTGTATCGCACCGGACGGGCCGCGTCAAACTCCCGTCGCTATTCGCGTTACGTCGGCCTGCTGTTCCTCCGCCCTGCACTGACGCTCCACAACGCGTCCCGTTCCCGGATTTCACTGGTCCCCGGTTCGGCGCCGGGGTAGGTTGGGCAAGTCCGGCCCCGGGGCCGGTCGGCAGGATCGGGTCCTTGCGTCCGAACCCACTGTGGCTCTTTCGGGAACTCAGATGGGACCGACGATGGCCAGGCCTCCATCGAGGGGAAGGCCGGGTGCGATTCCGAGAGTACCCACCTTGTTCGGGGGGTTCGGCCCCACACCCGCCCTGCCGTCCGACCCCGGGGCCGGCGCTGCCAGATCGGCAGCCCGCACGCGTCTGAACTCCGCCTTGGCGGGTCGCACGCGTCCCCTGAGCCCGCGGCGAGCGGTCCGCGCTTTGCATCACTCCGAACGACGATTCGGAAAGGACTCGCATGCGCATGGACAGGCTCACTTCGACCGCGCAGCAGGCGCTGGCCGACGCCCAGGCCGCGGCGGTCGGACGCTCCAACCCGGAGGTCACCGGCCTCCACCTCCTCGCGGCGATGCTCGAGGACAAGACGGGACCGACGGCTTCTGTAGTGGAGCGTGCGGGGCTGGATCCGGCCAGAGCGGTCCAGATCGCCGAGTCTGAGATCTCGCGCCTTCCGACCACGTCCTCGGGTCCCGGCACGGGCGGGCGCGAGATGATGGACGTGCTCACCAAGGCCGATGCCGAGGCCACGCGCCTCAAGGACTCGTATGTCTCCAGCGAGCACCTGCTGCTGGCGCTCGCTGAGGCCAAGACCCAGGCGCGCGAGCTGATCGAACTGCTCGGCGGTTCTCATAAGATGATCGAGCGGGCGATCCGCGAGATCCGCCAGGCCTCTGGCGTCACCAACATCACCGATGCGAACGCCGAGAGCACGTTTGAGGCCCTCAAGAAGTACGCGATCGATCTCACCCAGCGTGCCCAGCAGGGCAAGCTGGACCCCGTCATCGGGCGCGACGAGGAGATCCGCCGCTGCATGCAGGTGCTGAGCCGGCGCACCAAGAACAACCCCGTGCTCATCGGCGAGCCGGGCGTGGGAAAGACCGCCATCGCCGAGGGGCTGGCCCTGCGCATCGTCAACGGCGAGTGCCCCACTTCCATGCGCGAGAAACGCATCATGGCGCTCGACGTCGGGCAGTTGCTCGCGGGCGCGAAGTACCGCGGCGAGTTCGAGGAACGCCTCAAGGCCGTGCTGCGCGAGGTCCAGGCCTCCGAGGGCCAGATCATCCTCTTCATCGACGAGCTGCACATCGTCGTCGGCGCGGGCGCCGCCGAGGGCGCAGTGAGCGCCGGCAATCTCCTCAAGCCCGCGCTCGCCCGGGGCGAACTTCGCTGTATCGGGGCCACCACGCTCGACGAGTACCGAAAGCACATCGAGAAGGACCCCGCCTTCGAGCGCCGATTTCAGCCCATCTACGTGGGCGAGCCGTCGGTGGAAGAGACCGTCGCAATCCTCCGCGGGCTCAAGGAGCGCTACGAGGCCCACCACGGCGTGCGCATCCAGGACGGAGCCCTCCTCGCCGCGGCCCAGCTCTCCCATCGCTACATCGCCGACCGCTTCCTGCCCGACAAGGCGATCGACCTCGTGGATGAGGCGGCGAGCCGACTCCGCATCGAGAGCGACTCGCTGCCGACGGAACTCGACGACATCCGGCGGCGAATCACGCAGATCCAGATCGAGCGCGAGGCGCTGAAGATCGAGGCCGGCAAGCGTCGCGCCGAGACGTCCGATGGCCGCAAGGGCGACCTCCAACGCATCGAGCGCGAACTCGCCGAACTCCAGGAGAAGGACCGCGCGCTCACGGCCCAGTGGGAGCGCGAGAAGAAGGACCTCGACGCGGTCAAGGAAATCAAGGAGCAGATGGACGCCAGGCGCACCGAACTCGACCAGGCCCAGCGCCGGGGCGAACTCGAGGCCGCGGCGAGGATCCGCTACGGCGAGATCCCCGAACTCGAACGCCGGCTCGCGCAGGCCGAAGAGGCCTCCCACAAGCGAGAAGCCGCGGGCACGGCCCTGGTCAAGGAAGAGGTCGACGCCGAGCAGATCGCCGAGATCGTGGCCCGCTGGACCGGCGTGCCCGTCAGCCGGCTCGTGGAGTCTGAGCGCACCAAGCTGGCCCGCATGGAAGACAAGCTCAACGAGCGCGTCATCGGCCAGGACCACGCGTTGACCTCGGTTGCCGATGCGGTGCGCCGCAGCCGCGCGGGCCTGCAGGACCCCCACCGCCCCATCGGCAGCTTCCTGTTCCTCGGCCCCACCGGCGTGGGCAAGACCGAGACGTGCAAGGCACTCGCGGAGTTCCTCTTTGACACAGAGGAAGCGCTCGTTCGCATGGACATGAGCGAGTACATGGAAAAGCACGCGGTCAGCCGCCTGATCGGCGCCCCCCCCGGCTACGTCGGCTACGACGAGGGCGGCGCCCTGACCGAGGCGATCCGACGCCGGCCCTACGCCGTCATCCTCATGGACGAGATCGAGAAGGCCCACCCCGACGTGTTCAACGTGCTGCTCCAGGTGCTCGACGACGGCCGCTTGACCGATGGCCAGGGCCGCACCGTGGACTTTCGCAACACCATCGTCGTCATGACCAGCAATCTCGGCAGCCAGAAGATCCAGCAGATGACCGAGGCCGGCGCCGAAGACTGGGAGATCGAGGCCGCCGTGCGCGATCTCATCCGCCACGGCCCGGGCGTGGACGTCGAGGGCAAGGGCCTGACGCCCGACATCGACAAGGGCGAGCTGAACGCGCGCCTGCGCTTCGATATGCAGGGGCCGTTCTTCCGCCCCGAACTGCTCAACCGCATCGACGAGATCGTCGTGTTCCACCAGCTCAAGCGAGAGCACCTCGGCCAGATCATCGAGATCCAGCTCAACCGCCTGCGCCAGCGTCTGGCCGAGCGCGACATCCGACTCGAACTGACCCCCGCCGCCAAGGACCTCATCGCACAGGAGGGTTGGGACCCGGCGTACGGCGCCCGCCCGCTCAAGCGGGCCATCCAGCAGCGGATCGAGAACCCCCTGGCGAGCCGCATCCTCGCGGGCGAGTTCGGGCCGGGCCACCGCATCACCGTCGACGCCAAGGGCGGCTCGGTGGTGTTCGAGCGAGCAGCGTTGCCGGCCGGGTAGCCACATCCCGGATTCATCTACCATCCGGCGCATGAGCGACGCCATGTACGCCCTTGAAACGCGATGGCTGAAGTGGGACAGGTTCTACAAGCTGTACGTCGATCGCGACGCCATCTTCGGCGCGTATCTCTGCTCACAGATCTACGACGTCCGCACGTTCATGCTCCACACCTCCGGGTCCATCAAGGGCTTCAAACAGAGCGTTGCCGCCAGGTCGCGCAACGCGCTCGGCCGCGACACCCTCTACGCCGCGTACCTTGACTTCACGAACAATCAGAGCGGCGATCCCTCCGCACTGGGCGAAGACAACGGCCCCGGACTCTCCACCCTCTTCGCCAAACCGTTCGCCAAGCGCCTCGCCCTGAGCCTCGAGCGAGAGGCGATGTACGACACCATGGACCCGCGCGACGCCACCATTCAGGAGGCGGATCACAACTTCGTCATCGCTCGCACGGACATCCGCGAGGCGCGAGCCCGCGTCGGCTTCTCTCTCTGGACCGCCAGCCGCGCGGCCCGCCTGCGCGTGCGATTGGCCTCCGGGAGACGCTACAGCTTCTTGATCACCCCCGGCCAGCCGATCACACTCGCTGCAGCGCTGGGCGCCTTCGGGTTGCCGGCCCCGACAATCGACCGCATCGCGCTCGAGTGCATCGCTCGGCCGTACGCCTGACCCCCACTTCTACACTCGGCCATGCCCGTCATTTGGCTCAATGGACACTTCTTCGACGACCCATCGAACGCGGCGGTCTCCGCGTTCGATGCCGGGTTCCGGCTCATGGAGTGCCGCCCTCCGGCGGCGTGAGGGCGCCGTGAGCGATCTGAACGGATTCGGTTTGAGCGCCCCACGGTCATCCGCGGTCGCGGCGATCGAACCTCGGCCGCTGCGGAACGTATGCGCCACAGCCCATCCGGAGACCAAGACCATGAACCTTCACGTCGAGATCGGCTACCAAGGCACGGATCGCTCCGAGGCCCTCGATACTCACGTCCGCTCGGAGCTCGACGCGGCGGTGGGCCGGTTCAGCGACCGGCTGTCACGCGTCGAGGTCCACATCGCCGACCAGAACAGCCGAAAGAGCGGCCCCGCCGACAAGCGATGCCTCATGGAGGCGCGTCCCCTGTCGATGGACCCGCTCGTCGCCGAGCACGAGGGGGAAGACCTCTACGACGTGGTGCGCCAGACCGCGCGCAAGCTCGAGCGCGTCCTCGAGCGCCGGCTCGCCAAGGATTGACCCGTGGCCGGGACGACCCGCCGGTACGACACGCCGCCGCCGCAGCGCCGCGTCCCCCTCGACGCGTTTGCCGCTCCCTTTGCGCGCTTCGTCCGCTTCGAGGCCTCCAGCGGCATCCTGCTGCTCGCCGCCGCCGTCGCCGCCATCGTGTGGGTCAACAGCCCGGGCGCGGGCTCCTACGAGGCCGCGTGGAACAACGCCACGGTCACCGTCGGGCTGAACCAGTGGTCGCTCACCAAGCCCGTGGTCGTCTGGATCAACGACCTGCTCATGGCCCTGTTCTTCCTTCTGGTCGGCCTCGAGATCAAGCGAGAGTTGCTCCGGGGCGAGCTTCGATCCGCCCGCCGGGCGGCGCTCCCCATCGCGGGAGCGATCGGCGGCATGGCCGTGCCCGCGGCCCTGTACGCCGCGATCAACGCGGGGCGGCCATCGATAGACGGCTGGGGTGTGCCGATGGCCACCGACATCGCCTTCGCGCTGGGGATCATGGCTCTGCTCGGGACCCGCGCCCCCCTTGGCCTGCGGGTTTTCCTCGCCTCGCTTGCGATCGTTGATGACCTCGGCGCGCTCGTGGTCATCGCCCTTTTCTACACCGAGCGGATCGACCTCCAGGCCCTGGGCGGCGCCGGCGTCGTGCTGGCCGTCCTGGCGGCGCTCGGCCCGCTGGGTGTGCGACGCCTCCTGCCCTACCTCGCGCTCGGACTGCTGCTCTGGCTGCTGGTGCTCAAGAGCGGGGTGCATGCGACAATCGCGGGCGTCGCGCTCGCGGCCACCATCCCGATCACCAGCCGCATCCGCGCGCCGGACTTCATCGCATTCCTGCGCAAGGCGACCTCCGACATCGAGGCACGCGGCGTCTCCGAGGCGCCGGCCGATCTGAGCGAAGCGCAGCGCAGCGTCGCCCTGGCCATCGAAGGCGCGACCCAACGCGTGGAGAGCCCCCTTCGCCGGCTCGAGCACGCGCTGCTGCCGTTCGTCTCATTCGTCATCGTCCCGCTCTTTGCGCTGGCCAACGCGGGCGTCGCGGTGCGCCCCGACGACCTCGTCGCCGCGGGCTCGAGCCCAATCGGCATCGGCATCGTCGTCGGACTGCTGGCCGGCAAGCCGCTGGGAGTCTTCGGCTTCTCGTGGCTCGCAGTCCGCCTCGGTGTGGCCAGCCTGCCCGAGGGAGTGCGCTGGAGACACGTTCTCGGTGCGGCGTTCCTGTCCGGCATCGGTTTCACTATGGCACTCTTCATCGGCGCCCTGGCCTTCTCCGACCCCACGGACCTGGCGCGCGTCAAGGTCGCCATCCTCGGCGCGAGCCTGCTCGCGGGCGCCGCGGGACTGGGCATCCTCGCGACGACACGTCCGCCGAAGGGTGGATGACGGGCTTTGCCCACAAGCACCATTCACGCGCGGCGATTCACTACACTCGCGCATGCCCGTTACTTGGCTCAATGGACATTTCTTCGACGACCCATCGAACGCGGCAGTCTCCGCGTTCGATGCCGGATTCCAGCACGCGGTCGGCCTCTTCGAGACGATGACAGCCATGGTCGATGACGCCGGCCCGCGCGTCATTCACCTCGATGAGCATCTGCGGCGGCTCGCCGGCTCAATCCAGGCCCTCGATCTCGCCCAAGAGTTCCACTCAGAGCCCCTTGCCGAGGTCGTCCTGCAGGCTTCAGTTCGCCGCGGTCCTGGCCTGTCACGCATCCGCGTCACCGTCACCGGTGGCGATCTCAATCTGCGCCGCGGCACACCCCAACGCCACACCCCCACCATCCTTGTCGTCGCCCAGGAAGCGACCCCCTACCCGCCCGAGATGTTCGTTCAGGGCGTTCGAGTCGGCGTCGCCGACTTCAGGAGCAATCCCCTCGATCCGCATGCCGCACACAAGACGCTCAATTACTGGGCACGCCTTCGCGAACTCCGGTCCGCGGCGGCGCGGGGTCTTTCCGAGTCTCTGGTCTTCCAGGTCTCCAACCACCTCGCCGGAGGCTGCGTCAGCAATGTCTTCCTGGCGTCGGACGGCCGTCTGTTGACCCCGATCGTCCGAGGCGAGGAACCACAGGGCGCGATCGCCAGCCCGATCCTCCCCGGCGTGACTCGGTCGGCCGTCATCGACTGGGCCGAGCAACACGGCCTTGAGATCGAGCGTCGCATGCTCTCGATCTCGGATGTGCTCAGCGCCGACGAAGTGTTTCTGTCCAATTCCAGCCTAGGGGTTCTCCCGGTCGTCGGGGTCGAAGCCAAGGACATTGCGAGTGGCAAAATGGGCAAAATCAGCGAGTCGCTGGTCGAGTGGTGGCGCGGCCTGATCGATGGGCCATGATCCCCATCCACTCCACATCCCATCCACGAAGGATCGAAACCATCTCTTCACACTTGTTTCATGGCAGAAGCGTTGAGTCTGGATCTGTGAGCCTGTACCCTCCTGACAGGAGATGAGACACGGCGCGCACAGCGCGCCTTTGTGAACCCACAGATTTCGGGAGGGATTGAGCATGACCAAGATTGGTGCGTTTCTCACCGTCGCGGGTCTCGCCGCTGCGGCCGGCGCCGACACCGTCGCGAAGGACGATCTCGACGGCAACACGATCGGCCTGCTCGGCCGGAACATCACCAACCTCGACGGTGGCGGCGGCGACTGGTTCGGTGTTGCGAGCCGTAACGGCTGGCCCCAGGCCACGGGCGTGCCCTTCAGCCTGGCCGACGATTCCGTCGTGGACTACTCCGGCGGCGGCATCTTCCCCAGCGACAACGAGGGCATCTATGGCATGAACAGCGACTTCGACAACGACTACTTCGCTCTCTCCGACACGCGTGAGTGGACCGCCGATCAGCTCCAGGCGGACTGGACCTTCGACGTGTCGGGCGCCTCGAACCTCGGTCTCAGCATCGACATCGGCGGAATATCGAGCGCTTCGTCGGGCGGCTATTCCGCCGACACGTTCATCAACTTCTACTACTCCTTCGATGGTGGCGCCGAGACGCTCGCATTCGCCGTCACCGCGGAGGACAACGTCGGCCAGTTCACTACTCGCCCAATGGACAGCGCGGGCGCGTCCGGTGGCGGACGCCTGCTCCGCGTGGACGGGCCCAACGGCGTCACCAAGTTCCTCGCCGAAGACGGGTCCGCCGCCGGCAACACCTACGTCGACAAGAGCGTAGTCTCCGGCCTTGGCGCCGGTGAGATCGATTCGTTCTTCACGAGCCTGACCGGGGTCGGCTCGCAGCTCAAGATCCGCATGGAGGCCAACGTGCCCTTCGAGGCCGCGGCCTTCGACAACATCTGCATCACGCCCGCACCGGCCGGCGTCGCGCTGCTCGGGCTCTCGGGCCTGGTCGCGACCCGTCGTCGCCGCTGATACATCAAGCGCTCACCACCCAGGGGGCGGCGCTCTTCGGAGCGTCGCCCTTTCTCGTGCGCTACTCGTCGATCCCCAGGTCCGACTTCGTGAACAGCGCCTCGAATCGAATTCCGTCGCGCTCGATGTTCTCTCTTGCGCCCTCCTGCCGGTCAATCGCGGCGATGACCGCCGCCACGTCGGCGCTCTGCGCACGGATCACCCCGACCGCCTCGAGGGCCTGGCCGCCCGTCGTCGCCACGTCTTCCAGCAGCACCACCCGATCCCCTTCGTGAAGGTCTCCCTCCAACTGCTTCGCCGTGCCGTAGCCCTTCTTCTGATTGCGAACAAAGACGCACGGCAGCCCAGACTTGAGGCTCGTCGCGGTCACCAGCGGAATGCCCCCCAGTTCCGCTCCGGCCAGCCGATGGATCGGACCGAGCTCCGCAGCGATGGCCCCGATGCGCTGCCCGAACAACTCCGCCACCGGCCCCAGGATCTCGGGCCGGGTCGAGAATCGGTACTTGTCGAGGTAGTACGAGCTTCGGCGCCCCGAACGCAGCACAAAATCGCCCCGCAACAGCGACGCCTCGGCGATCGCAGCCGCGAGTTGCTTGGGGTTCACCATGGCCAGAGCGTATTCGCGGACCCGAGCAGGTGGACCCGCCGCACCAGCGCAACTGGTAGATGCCGTGGCGTGCAACCAAGATGGGTCCATACTCTGAAGGCCCGAACCGCCGTGGGATAGCCCCGGTACATGAGGTCGGCCACAGGGACAGGCCGGGATAGGGAGAAGACCATGATTCGAATCGCACCAATTGCATTCCTGCTTGCCGCTGCGGGCGTCGCGCATGCGCAGATCGTCGTGCCGCCCTCACAAAAGGAAGACGGCTTCAAGAACGTCGCCCCCCCTCAGGCCACGCCGGATCCCAAGCGACAGGGCATGCTCATCGATCGATGGAACCAGGCCAAGGCGATCGTCGACAGCGGCGTTGTCGACGAACCCGTGCGGCTGGACGAGGCCGCGAACGCCGCGCGCCTCGAACGCCGCAAGGCTCTCCAGGCGGAACTCGCCGACATCGAGTTCGAGTCGCTCGTAGAGCGGGACGAGAACGGGCGCGTGCTGCCGCTCGAGCGGCCCAAGGACTACCTCGCTCTCGAGCGCAACCCGCTTCTCGCCGACGAGACGGTCCGCCGTGCGGCGCGGGAGATTCTGAGGCATCGCCAGGATCGGCTCATGCGGGCGATCGTGATCAACGCCGACCTCATGCAGATGATCGACGAGGGCGCGATCGACCGCGCGACCATCTCAAACCGTGCGGCCATGGACAACCTCCGCCAGGCGTGTGTGGTGTTCATGAACACCAACTCTCTGGGCGACGATCTCGACGACTACGGGATCGTCGATGAGCGCCAAGACGCGATGCACTGGCGGATCGTGGCCAAGTACGACGAAGCGGCGCGGCGCGACCTCGTGGATGCCGCAAAGTCCGGCGAAATCGGGCAGGCATCAGCGCTCGACCTCATGGTTCGCTATCACCTGCGAGAGCCGATCGGTGAGTCGATCATGATCTACCAGGACGCGCTGCGAATCGCGGGTGATCACCTCGTCGAGATCGGCGAGCAGCGCCCGCCCGAGATCGGCCAGAAATACGCCGAGGCCGCCGTCCGTGCCAGCCAGGCCACGTCCGAGCAGCGCCTGACGATCGTGCGGGAGTTGGTGCACGCGCTGCCATTTTCCGAGAAGCAGGAACTGCTCCGCGCGGCCTGGGCGCTGCGGTAGCACGAGCGATCGGAGACCAATGACGCCGCATGTGCTGATCGGAGTCGCATTGCTCGTCCCCGCGGCGAAGGGCGAGATCGTGCCGGCGCCCACGGCTCGCCATCGGGGCTTTGAGAGTATCGCGACGCACAGCCGCGAGGCCATGATCGGAACTCGCATCAGCGACATTGTGCGGCAAAGGCTCGGCGACGCCCAGTCGCCCGAGCGAACCGCGCGCCGCCGGAGCATCGCCCGCGAGTTTCGGGACACCCCGAATCCGCTCGTTCGACGCGAGGAGTCCGGACGTGTGCGGCCGCTGGATCGCCCCAAGGAATTCGTCGCGATCGACCTGAACCCATTGATCGCCGACGAGCAGACACGAACGGCCTGCCGGCTCGTGATCGAGCGCCGCGTCGAGCGCACGCTCGCGTCGATCGTCGAGAACGTCGATCTCATGGTCGAGCTTGATCGCGCGTTGGGTCGTGCGACCCACGACGATCAGACGGAGATCGACCGCATCCGCCTCATGATTGACGCCGTGTCGCCCGAAGAGTCGCTCGGCGACGAACTCGACGACGCCGGCATCCTCGACGAGCGGCAGGACGCGATGCACTGGTGGATGGTCAGCAGGTATGACGACGCGCTGCGCAAGGACATCATCGGCGCGACGCGGGAGGATCGGCCGCAGAAACCGGACGAACTGCTGCGCTACCTGCTGCACGACCAGGCTTCCGAAGCGCTGACGATCTACCACGACGCCCTGCGCCTGGCGGGCGACCATCTCATCGAGATCGGCGCGCAGCGCCCGCCGCAGATTGGCCAGATGTACGCCGAGGCCGCGGTCCGTGCCAGCCAGGCCTCGGCCGAGGAGCGCTTCGAGATCGTCCGCGACATGATCGAGCGTTTGCCGATGGACGAGAAGCAGGAACTGCTCCGCGGGGCGTGGGAGCTCCGTTGATCCCGGGGCTCAGCCCTCTTCGGTCGGCTCGGCCTTCGGCTCGTTTCCGTCGATGGGCGCCGGCGCGGGCAGTGAGATCACGCCGACCTCCCACGCCTCGAACCCGGTGACGCGCCACGGGCTCGTGCCGCCACGGAGTTGGACGGTGACGCACTGGTGGCGTCCGGGCATCGCCTCGATCGGGCGGTGAATGTCCACCCACGCCGATGAGCCCCGGATGCGGATCCGTCCGAGGCGATAGGAGCGTTCGGCCAGCCGTGCCCGCGTCAGCGGCTCGGCCCCCGCCCACGCCTTGCCCACGACAGCGCGGTACTGCACGGGCGTCATCCCGGGCGCCAGGCTGATCAGCACCGGCCCACCATCGGGCTCGCTCGCGAACTCACCGATCCGAGCCGCCTGGGGCGAGACCGATGGCGGAAGGTTCGTGATCGTCCATCGGAAGCTCTCGGCCATCACCGCCTCGAGCGAGGGATGGTTCAGCGTCTGGAGATTGATCTCGCGATCCGGCCCGGGCGTGTACGTCCCGTAGCCAGCGCACCCGCCCATCAGCGCCGCCACCGCCACCGCCGCGACCATCCGTGCCAGCATCATGCACCTCGGATTCTCGTGTCGTCTCACGCGGAGTCAGTCTATGGGCTCGGGCCGCCCGGCGCTACGATTCCACGATGCGCACGGGCCGGATCGTCGTCGGCATCTCGGGGGCGTCGGGTGCGGCGTACAGCCTCCGATTCCTCGAGCAACTGCTCGGGCGCAACCTCGAGGTCCACCTCGTCGTCAGCGACTATGGCCGGCGGCTTCTGGCCGAGGAGGCCGGCGTGTCTCGCCTCGAGCGGGCAGCCCTGGCCCCCAACGTGGCCCCGGGCGCCGGCTCGCTGCTCATCCACCCGCACAAGGACGTCGGCGCCGTCATCGCCTCGGGCAGTTTCCTCCATGACGGTATGGTGGTGCTCCCGTGCTCGAGCGCCTCACTGGGCGCGATCGCCACCGGCTCGGGATCGAATCTGCTCAGCCGTGCCGCGGCGGTGACGCTCAAGGAACGCCGCCGCCTCATCCTCTGCCATCGCGAGACACCGCTGAGCCTGATTGATATCGAGAACATGCGGACCGTGACGCTGGCCGGCGGGGTCGTGTGTCCGACGAACCCGGGCTTCTATCTGAACCCGGCCCGCGTCGAAGACATCGTCGATTTCGTCGTGGGAAAGGTGCTCGATCTTCTCGAGATCGAGCACGACCTCGCGACCCGCTGGGGCGAGACACCCGCCCAACCCTGATGCAGGCTTTCCAGCTTCACCCCGCCCACGCCGGCCGGCGCGCGCGAGCCTCGCGCGCGTTCTCCACCTCGATCGACACGCCCCCCACCAGCCGCAGCCGGTGCGGCCCCAGGAGCGTCTGCACCCCCCGCGCCAGGTCCGGTGTCAGCTCCGCCCGCAGCGCCGGCTCCGGCGTCAGCACCACCTCGTCCATCTCGGTCCGCACCACGAACTCAACGGGCGCGATCTCCCCCGGGACCGGCCCACGCGCCCGCAGCGCCGCGCCGAGTTCCTCCAGCGCCGGCTCGCCCGCCGTGTCATCGTCGAGCAGCACGCGCAGCCGCCCGCGCGTCAGCGGCACCCCGTCGATCGGCACCAGCTGGTCCACGACCACCTGCGGCGTGCCCCGACGCAGGTCGATCCGCCCCAGCACGAACATCGGCTGATCCGACCGCGTCAGGTGCTCGTACCGCGCGTACGCGTCGGCGAACAGCACGCCGTCCACCGTGCCAGACAGGTCCTCGAGCGTCACCGCGGCCATCTTCTGCCCGGCGCTCGCGCCCTGGCGGACGACGATCTCGCGCACGCTGCCCACCATCGCCGGGACGATCACGCGGATGTCCTGAGCGAGCTCGCGCGCCCGCGCGCTGGTGACCGTCGGGAACACCTCGGTCCACACCGACCACTCATCGAGCGGATGCGACGACGCGTAGAAGCCCAGCGCCTCCTTCTCCTGACGCAGGGTCTCGGCCTCGCTCCACGGCTCGACGCGGGCCAACGCGGTATCGATCGCCTCCGGCTCGGCGACCTCGGCGCCGAACCCGAACAGCTGCGCCTGGCCGCTGGCCCGGTCGCGCGCCACCTTCTGGCCCGCCTGGATCGCGCGCTCCAGCGTCGAGAGCATCGCGAACCGCGCCTCACGCCCGTGCACCTCGTCGAACGCCCCGCTGCGGATCAACGCCTCGATCGTCGCCTTGTTGGCCGCCTGCCCCGGCACGCGCTCGCAGAAATCAAACAGCGACGCGTACGGACCGCCGCGCGCCACCCCGCCCTCCTCCGCGGAAGCGGCCGCCTCCCGCTCCGCGACGATCGCCTCGATCGCCTTGCCGCCCACCCCCTTGATCGCCCGCAGGCCGAAGCGGATGTGCCCGGTGTCGGCGCGCGGCGCCTCCCCGGAGTCGAACACCACGCCAAACTCCGCCTGCGATCGATTGATCGACGGCGGCGACACACGGATGCCCTCGCCGATCATCCGGCCGCTGACGGGGTCGATCGTCCGCGTCCGTTTGCAGTCGTCTAAGTACCCCAGCCAGTCGCTCACCTTCTGCGCCTGGCTCTCATAGGTCAGGAACGCCGCCATGAACTGGCGCGGGAAGTAGGTCTTCAGGTACGCCGTCTGGTACGCGACAATCGCGTACCCGGTCGAGTGGCTCTTGTTGAATCCATACCCCGCGAAGTCCTCGATCAGCTTGAACAGTTCTGCGCTCTTTGACGCGTCCAGCCCCTGCCCCGCCGCGCCCGCGACGAACCGCTCGCGCATGGATGCGATCACGTCCTTCTTTTTCTTGCTGATCGCCTTGATCAGCGTGTACGCCTCGCGAAGCGGGATGCCGCCCAACTCGTGGACGATCTGCATCACCTGCTCCTGGTACACCATCACCCCGTGCGTCTCGCGCGTGTGCCGGTCCACGATCTCGTGCACCCGCGGCACACGCTCGGTCCCGTGCTTGCGCCGCACGTAGTCCGGGATCAGGTCCATCGGCCCCGGACGGAACAGCGCGTTGGCCGCGATCAGGTCCTCCAGCCGATCGGGCTTCATGTCCAGCAGCAACCGCCGCATCCCGCCCGACTCGAACTGGAACACGCCGGTGGTGTCCGCCCGCTGGAAGAGCGCAAAGACCCTCGGGTCGTCGTAGCGCAGGCGATCAAGATCCAACGGATGGGGCGAAGATGCCAACTCCCGCGCGTCGCTCGTCCGCTCCATCGCCTGATCGCTCCGCCCGACAGCGCGCCACACCTCCCCCTCCGGCAGCGTCTCTCTGATCAGTTTCTTGCACCGCTCGATGATGCTCAGGGTCCGCAGGCCTAGGAAGTCCATCTTCAGCAGGCCCATCTTCTCGCACGTCGGCCCGTCCCACTGCGTCACGATCTCGTGCTCGGCCGCGCCGCTCTGCTTGTACAGCGGCACGATCTCGTGCAGCGGCCGGTTCGCGATCACCACCCCCGCCGCGTGAACCCCCGCGTGCCGCGCCTGCCCCTCGATCACCATCGCCGTGTCGATCACCCGCCGCACCGGCTCCTCGGCCTCGTACCGCTTGGCCAGGTCCGGCGATTCCTTCAGCGCGCTCTCCAGCGTCGTGTGCAGCGCCTCGGGGATCAGCTTGGCCAGCTTGTCCGCCTCCGACACCGGCACATCCAGCACGCGGCAGACATCCCGCACCGCCGCTCGCGCCTTGAGCGTCCCGAACGTGATGATCTGCGCCACGTGCGTGTACTTGGCCCGCACGTAGTCGATCACCCCCGCCCGCCCGTCCTGGCAGAGGTCGATGTCGATGTCGGGATACTCGCTGCGGTCCGGGTCGGTGAACCGCTCAAACAGCAGGCCGTACCGCTCCGGGCAGGCGTTGGAAAGCCCCAGCACATAGCCCACCATCGTGCCCACGCCCGAGCCGCGGGCCAGCGCCGGGATCCCCCGCTGCCGCCCCCAGTTCACGAAGTCCCACACGATCAGGAAGTACGCGCTGATGTGCTTCTCGGCCAGGATCGACAGCTCGCGCTCCAGCCGCGCCCGCACGCGATCGAGAAACTCCGCTTGTTCATCCGCGGCTTCTTCGCCATCTGCCCCCTGCCCTTTGCCGTTCTCGCCATACCGCCACACCATCCCCGCCTCGGCCAGCATCCGCAGCGCCCGGTCGCACCCGGCCTTCATCTCCGCCTCATCGGCCCCGCCCGACTCGTACGCCTCCAGCTCGAACCGCGAGCAGTAGTCCCGGTACCACGCCGTCAGATCGCCGAGATACACCGCGTCGTCGGCCCGCGGCAGGTCCTCCGGGATCCGCACCCGCACCATCGGCGCGTGGTTCTCCCCCACCGGCAGGTCCACCGCGCAGCGCTCGGCGATCCGCGCCGAGTTCAGCAGCGCCTCGCGCCCCTCCTCGCCGTACCCCGCAAAGACCTCCCACATCTGCTCGGGGCTCTTGACGTACAGCTCCGGCGTGTAGTGCAGCCGGTCCGGCTCGGCCTTGCTCTTGCCCATCGAGATGCAGATCAGCGTGTCGTGCGCATCGTGATCCTCAGCGCGCAGAAAGTGGGCGTCGTTGTCGGCCACCAGCGGCAGGCCCAACTCCCGCGCCAGCCGGATCAGGTGCGGATTGATCGCGATCTGCTCCGGCACGTGGTGCTGCAGCTCGATGTAGAAGCGCGCGTCCCCTGCGCCCTCGTCGCGTCCCCCAAACACCCGCGCATGCCACCGCGCGCTCTCCACCGCCCGCTCCCACCACGACTGGTCCTTCGTGTTCTCGTACGCCAGCAGGTGCTCGCCGATCTCGCTGCCCAGGTGGCCGTTGATCGCGATCAGCCCGGCGCTGTGCCGCTCGAGCAGTTCCCGGTCGATCCGGGGCTTGTAGTAGAAGCCCGTGAGGTACGCCTCCGAGCACAGGTACAGGAGGTTCCGCCACCCCTCGTTGGTCTCGGCCAGCAGCACCAGGTGATACCCGCCGTCGGCCACGCCCGTGTGCGTCCGGTCCCGCCGGTCTCCCGGCGCCACGTACGCCTCGACCCCCAGGATCGGCTTGATCCCCGCCTGCTTCGCCGCGGCGACGAACTCCACCGCCCCGTGGATGTTCCCGTGGTCCGTCACGGCCACGGCGTCCATCCCCAGTTCCTTCACCCGCTCGACCAGCCGGTCCAGCCGGTTCCCGCCGTCGAGCAGGGAGTACTCGCTGTGCAGATGGAGATGAACGAACGGTCGATCCGTCGTGGGCATCGGGCGCATCCTGCTTGGGTCCGGACCATCGTACCCGATGCGTCAATCACTCCGGCCGATTCCGACAGTCTCCTCAGCGCCATCCCCTGACGTGCCACGGTGCCATTCGATCCACGCTCCACTCGCCCCACTCACCCCGAAATCCCTCTTGTCTCCTTCCCACCAAACCACCGATGACCCGCCCCTACAATCCCGCGGTGAACGCGTTCCAGTCCTTCCGAACCGTGCAACTGCAGGGCCTCACGCCCGCGCAGCGGTTCCTCTACACCTTCTTGATCGCTCTGGGCCTCGTCATCGGCCTGCTGATCATCATCCCCATCGCCGTGCTCGCCGCGATCCTCGCCGTCATCGCGACGCTCGTCCGCGCCCTGCGCCGGTGGACCCGCTCGCTCTGGGCCCCCAACGGCCCAATGGACGGCCGCCGCAACGTCCGGGTGATCGTCCGGGACTGACGCGCGCATCCCCCTCACGCCTCTTCGCCATCCGGGCGATGAACAATCACCCGTGCTCAGCCTCTTCACCAGCCCGAGGCCGCCCACGATCTCCACCACCCCCGCCTGCCGGCACTGCGGCTACGACCTATCGGGCCTGCACACCGCCGAGGGCCTGGGCACCTGCCCCGAGTGCGGCCACCCCTTCAACCCCGATGACCCCGCCTTCGTCCGCCCCCTCCCCGGACGCGCCGCATGGCTCGCCCTGCTCTGCTGGCCCACGCTCCTGGCCCTGGCGAGCTTCAAGCCCCTGCTGCTCCTCGCGGCGTGGCTCGGCGGCGCCTTCGCCGGGGGAGCCTTCACCATCCTCTGGCTCCTCGCGTGGCTGTTCTGCGCCGTCGCCTACCCCACGCTGATGTCCCGTCGAATCGCCGCGCCGCACGCCTTGACCGCCCCAGCCTCGGAGTATTCTGAGCACGTGACTTGGGCCATCACTCTCAACGTCGTGGGCTCGCTCCTGGCCCTTGCGCTCGTCTCCCTGTGAATCCCGATTCGGACATCTTCACCCCCTGCCGCGAGTGCGGCTACGACCTCTGCGCCCTGCTCGGCCCAAAGAGCCCCGGCATCTGCCCCGAATGCGGCGAGGCCTTCAACCCCTACGGCCCGTGGCGGCCCCGCCCTCTCCCACACCCCGTCCTTTGCCTCCTCCGCATGGCCTGGCCCACGCTCGCCATGCTCGTGCTCATGACCATCCTCGGAGCCAACCTCGCCGAGTGGGTCGGCCTCGCCCTCTCCATCACCTGGTTCATCTGGATCCCCGCGATCCTCTACGTCATCCTCGGTTGGCCCCCGCTCTGCGCCCACATCCTCGCCCAGCGCAGACCCCGGCGCGAGGTCCGCGTGCGCATCCGCCTCCTCGCGGCCGCGGGCGTCGCCACGAATCTGATCGTCTCGCTGCTCTGGCTCTCGATGCTCGCCCAGCGCTGACGGGCGCTCACAGGCACGGCACGGGAACACCACGGTCGCTCTCATGCGCTGAACTACAGCACGAACACCAGCACGAACGCCAGCAGCACGACAACCACCGCCGCGATCCACCAGCGGCTCACCGGCGCATCCTTCTCTTCGAACGCGTGCCCGCACGCCTGGCAGATCTCCGACTGGTCGTACACCAGCGACCCGCACTCCGGGCACGTCCGGAACTCGTCGCCGAACCGCTCGAGATCCTCGGCGCTCGGCCCCTCGGGGTCGATCGCCTCCAACTCGTCCATCATGTCGCCGCGACCAGCCATCCCACAACCCTAGCGAGCGCGCAAAGAGAACGCCGCGGGAAGGAGATCCTCGCGGCGTACGAGATGAGTCTCTCTCTCGTTCAGCGCCTACCGGCGGCGGCGTGTCGCGACCAGCCCGCCCAGGCCCAGCAACGCCAAGCTCGACGGCGCCGGGATGTTCAGGAACACATCCACGTCGGTATCGGGGTCGAGGCGGTTGGCTCCGAAGTTCATCTCGATCTGGCTGAACGAGCCCACGGAGGTGGCCCAGGGATTGATGTCCACCCCGAGAAAGGTCCCGATGCCCTCGCTCCAGGCCCCCTCACCCAGGAGCCCGCCAAGAATGAACCGATTCGGCGCGATCTGAAGGATCGAAACCGTGGGCGACGGCAGGATTGTCGACGCGTACGTGTTCTCGGTCCCGCTCTGGTTCACCGAGAACATCAACTCGCCACCCGTCAGACGCCCATCCAGGAAACGGATCATCATGTCAAACGCGAAGCCCGCGACCGAGGCCCCGCCCGTCTGCTGCGAATCGCCGTCAATCAACACATCCAGAATCGAGGCATCGCCATCGATATCCGGGTTCGCGAGCGTGTTGTACACGTGCAGCGATCCGGTGAACGACTCCGACATCGGCCCGCTCACCATCGCCGACAACGCGTCGAAGTCCACCTGCAGCTCGGTCTGGCCCTGCGCGAGCCCCGTCAGCGACGCCGCGCCAGCCAACACCACAACGCTCCGCATCGTCCGAGCCATCTTCACTCTCCCTCGCTGAAACAAACTCTCGCTCCACCACCGCGCGCACCGACAACCCGGCGCGCCCAACGCGCCCTCGCCACGCCTCGCTCAGAGTGGCCGTCTGATTCGCGCTCCCCCGCGCGACATTCGGGTCGTCTATGACCCTTCTATCACGTCGTCTGACAACATGCCTCAGGAAACCACCACCGACCACCAAAACGCCGCAAATAACCACATGTGGACCTCATTATGGCGCACAAACTATTGTCTCATAAGCACTTAGAGGGACGGCCCGATCCTCCCCCACCGCCGCCGGGGCCCCCTCCGTTCACGCCCGAGAACCGCCTCCGTCGATATCCCACCCCAATGCGCCCCTTCCCATATCTGCCCCTTGCGCTCTGTCTTCTGCTCGCCGCCTGCTCATCGAGCCCGCGCGACAATTGGAAGCCCCTCTCCTCCATTGACGACCTCCTCTCCCCGTCAACCATCCCTTCTCGCGCCTGGCTCACTCTCGGATCCACCAACCAGCGCCGACCCCTCGAAGCGCGCACCGTCGGTCAGGGACCCACCCGCGTCTACCTCATCGCCGCGATCCATGGGAACGAGCCCGAGGGCATCGCCGCGGCCGACCGCCTCGCCCGAGAACTCATCGACAGCCCACACCTCACCCTCCGAGTCGTCCGCGACATGAATCCCGACGGCACCAACGCGCGCTCGCGGGAGAACGCTCGCGGCGTGGACCTTAACCGCAACTGGCCTGCCTCAAACTTCCAGCCCTCGCCCGACAACGGCCCCTCGCCGCTCTCAGAGCCCGAGACCGCCGCCGTCCACAACGACCTGCTCGCGTTCGCGCCGGACCTGGTCGTCGTCTTCCATTCCACCGCACGCGCCAACGCGCCGTTTGTGAACTATGACGGCCCCGCCGCGGCACTCGCGCACCGATGGTCCTACGCCGCGCGTCGTGTCGCCGACGGCTGGTCCGTCGTGCGCGACATGGGCTACCCCACGCCCGGATCGATCGGCACGTTCGTCGGCGTGGACCGGCGCATCCCGATCCTCACGATCGAGTTCGCCCAGGGCCAGGACCCGGAATCGGCGCTGACCGCTTCACGCGCCGGCCTGAGCGCCGTGGTCGACCGCCTCGCGCTCGCACGCTCGAGCGAACTGGTCAGCCAGAACGCGCCGTGATCTTCAATCTCGACGGCGCCCGGTGCGTATCCCCGCCAGCCCCGCGATCGCCAGCAGCCCCGCGCTCCCCGGCGCCGGGATCGTCATCACGATGAACGCGCTCGCCGCTTCGCCGCCCGGCGGCGTTCCGGCCCCGACCAGCGACACGAACGCGTAGTCCACGCCCGCGAGCAGATGAACGCGCTGCGACCCCGCGGAGTTGATGCCCGTTTCGAGCAGCATCTGCCCGCGATACACGCCGATTCTCAGTTGGCTCTCGAACCCGAAGTCATACGCCGTCATGTCCCATGCGACGCTGACCATCGCGTCCCGCGTGACCCGCACGAGCTGATAGTTGTACGTGATGCCGAGCCCATACGCGAGGCCCGTCGAGCTCGCCTCCGCCCGGAACTCGCGCGCTGCGCCCACCGCCCACGCCGCGCCGTAGTCGTTGGAGGCCGACGTCTCGAACGCGCCCGCCCCGGCGAACGACTCGAAGTCGGCCGGGTCCGAATCCAGGAAGTCCATCGCGTACGACGCGCTCAGGTTGAATGCGGAAAAGACCGAGCCTGCCCAGTCGAACTCCTCGCCCGAAGCGACCGTGCCCCCGGCGCACAGCAACGCCCCGCCGAACAACAGCGCGCGACAGCCTCCCTCTCCGGCGCCCATGCACTCACCCTCGCGACGATCCGCGCGCTCCATCGCCCGCGGGCCACTCAAAGGTACCCCACGCGCGCGATCGCGACACCAATTCGTCGGCCCGAGGGCCAACACGGGTCCGATATCCCTGCCACCCGAAGCCACGGCGACAAAGAGACGCCGCGCAGGATCGCTCCCACGCGGCGACACCTCCTTGGCAGTGTCCCCGATCCGCTAGCGTCGCCGTCTGATCGCGCCGCCGGCCGAGATCGCGAGCAGCCCCACGCCCGCCGGCGCCGGAATCGTGATCAGCGCGTAGTTGCTCGCCGGCCCGCCGCCGGGCAGCGTGCCCGCGCCCACGGGACAGTCCAGCAGGTAGTCCACGCCCGCTTGCAGCGACACGCTGCCCGTGCCGCTGGTGTTGGTCCCGGTGTGGAAAATCGTCCCCACTCCGACCTCGAGAATCGCGATGCTGCTGGAGAACCCGAAGTCGTAGGCCGTCAGGTCCCATTCCAGCGCGAGCGTCGCGTCCTGGGTCACGCGGAAGTAGTGATAGTTGAACGTGACCCCCAGCCCGTAGGCGCGCCCGGTCGAACTCGCTTCTGCGCGGAACGAGGTCGCCGTGCCCTCGGCCGATGAGGCGCCGTAGTCGTTCGAGATCGAGGTGCTAAACGCGCCGGCGCCCAGGTGGATGTCGTAGTCGAATGGATCCAGGTCGCTGTAATCGAGCGCATCGGCGTAGCTGAAGTTCGAGCCGCTGTACGCCGCCCCGGCCCAATCGAATTCCTGTGCCCGTGCCGATCCAAGGCCGGCACACACCAACGCTCCGCCAAACAATGCCACGGTTCCGGTCTTCATCGCATGTCTCCTGTACAAACGTGCCAGGATGGCAAGCGACAGACGACACTCCGACTCACGAAGTGGCCGACTTCACTTCCCGAGGTACCGATCCACGCCCGCCTGCCACGCGGGGTCCGACACGATCTCCAGCAGCGCCCGATTGATCTCCTCGCGCGCTTCGCTCTGGTTGGGCAGCACCAGCGCGTACATCTGCTCCTCGAATCCGCCCGGCAGCACGCGGATCGCCGTCCCCTCGCGCCGACCGAGCAGGTACTCGAGCACCGGCCGGTCGTACACCGCCGCCGCGGCGTCGCCCTGCTCCACCGCATCGAGCGCCTCCTCGGGCGAATCGCATCCCACCCGCTCGATCCCACGCCGGCGCAAGAACGCCTCGCTCGTTGTGCCGCGGACCGTGGCCACCCGCCGCCCCGGCAGGTCGTTCACGCCCTGGATCCCCGTGTCCAGGCTCGATACGGTGAGCGCGCTGGCGATCCCGGCCGTAAAGAACGAGATGATGATGATGCTGGCGAACATCCATACCAGCGCGATGGCGCGCCCCGACACCGTCGCCGGCGCCTTGTCGCCGTAACCCACGGTGGTCATCGTCACCGCCGACCACCACATCCCGCTGCCCAGCCCGCGCATCGCGTCCCTCGGGAAATGCTCGTTGCGCTTCCGCTCGGCCAGCCACACCAGCGCCCCCACCGCCATCAGCAGCAGCACCAGGGCTCCGGTCACCTGCCAGAACGCCGACGAGAACAGCCGGCGCGCAGCGCCCAGCCACGGCCGGCTCTCGCCCTTGGGCGCGGCGATCGCCAGGCCCGCCACGGCGAACGGATTCGTAAAGTCCAGGCGCTGCTCGCGCTCGGCGGTCACACTGATCGCGCCAAGGCCCACCCCGGCGCGCCCCGACTCCACGGCGTCGAGCACCGCCGGCAGATCCTCCAGCGCCATGTACTCCGTCTCATATCCCAGCCTCGCGCCGATCCGATCCCACAGATCGATCGCGATCCCCGCCGGCCGCTCGCCCTCCTCGATGATCACGTACGGCGGCGCGGGCTTGATCGCCGCGACGATCGGCGAGGCAGCGCCGCCGTCGCGAGTTTCGCCCTGCGCAGCGCCCCGCGATGCCAGCGCCAACAGCACAACCGCGACCACGCGGATCGCGCCGAGTCTCGTTGTCGGTGTCATGGACCAGTCTACGGCGCGGCGGGGGCGATCGGGCTCGTGGAAACTGGACGACTCGCGTGTTGAGTCAAAGAAAAGATGCGCGGGATCGCTCCCGCGCATCGGCGATGAATCACAAAGCCAATTCGTTCCTCTCTCTACCTTCTGCGCCGCACCGAGACGAGGCCCGCGAGGGCCAGCAGCCCGACGCCTCCCGGCGCAGGAATCGTGATGAGCGCGAAGTTGGTCCCCGGTTGACCACCGGGCGGCGTCCCCGCGACCAGAGTGCAGGCGATGCCGTAGTCCCCGCCCGCCAGCAGCGACAGGTGGCCCGACCCCGCCGTGTTGATCCCCGTGTCGAAAATGGTGGAGCCATCCGAGAGATCGAAGAGGTTCATGAAATTCTGTGTGCCAAAGCCGAAGGCCGTCATATCCCATGAGATGTCGATGGTCGCATCCGCGGTCACCCGGAACGCGAGGGAGTGGAGCGTGTTCGCGAGGCTGTTGGCGGTGTGCGTGGACCTCGTTTCTGTTCTGAAGAACGTCGCCGTGCCCTCGCCGGACGCGACGCCGTAGTCGCTGGAGACGAACGTGCTGAACGGCCCGGCGCCGAAGTGCTGGTCGTAGTCGCGCGGGACGGAATCGGAGTAATCCAGCACGATCGAGTAGCTCAGATTGGTGCTGCTGTACGGCGAGCTGCTCCAGTCGAACTCCTGCGCCTGGGCGCTGCCGATGCCGGCGCACAGCAGCGCGCCGCCGAACAATCCCGCGTGTCTGGCCTTCATGTCTCTGTTCCTCCGATGGTTCGATTGAAACTTGAAGCCGATGCGCGGGATCGCTCCCGCGCATCGGCGATGACTCACAAAGCCGATTCGTTCCTCGGGCTACCTTCTGCGCCGCACCGCCGCCAGGCCGGCAAGCGCCAGCAGCCCGGCACTTCCCGGCGCGGGGATCGTCATCAGCGCGAAGGCGCTCGTGGCGCCGAGTCCCGGCAGCGTCCCGGCGCCGACGACGCAATCAAGAAAGTAGTCCACGCCCGCCAGCAGCGACACCTGGCCCGACCCGGCGGTGTTGAAGCCCGTGTCGAAGATGGTTGTGAGCGAGTCGTCGAGGATCCTCAGGTGCGAGAAGAAGTCGAAGTCGTAGGCGGTGAGGTCCCAGGAGATGTCCACGGTCGCGTCCTGCGTGACGCGGAAGTAGTGACTGATTGAACGTGATGCGAAGCCGTTGGCGAGGCCAATCGAACTGCGTTTGACGCGGAATTGATGTGGCCGTTCCTTCCTTCCAGCCGATGAGGCGCGTAGTCGTTGGAGATGGAAGTGCGAACGCGCCCCCGCCGTAGGCAATGTCATAGTCGAACGGATCGCGAAGTCATATAGTCATCGCGTACGAAAGCCCGGTTGTTCCCGCTGTACGCCGCGCGCTCCAGTCAGGCCACTGCACGCTGGGCGCACAGCAGCGCGCCGCCGAACAATCCCGCGTGTCTGGCCCTCATGTCTCTCTTCCTCCGTTGGATCGATGAAAACTCCAATCCGATGCGCGGGATCGCTCCCGCGCATCGGCGATGACTCACAAAGCCGATTCGTTCCCCTGGCTACCTTCTGCGCCGCACCGCCGCCAGGCCGGCAAGCGCCAGCAGCCCGGCGCTTCCCGGCGCGGGGATCGTCATCAGCGCGAAGGCGCTCGTGGCGCCCAGTCCCGGCAGCGTGCCGGCGCCGGTGACGCTCTCCAGAGCGTAATTCACGCCCGCCAGCAGCGACGCCTGGCCCGAGCCGGCGGTGTTGAAGCCCGTGTCGAAGACCGAGCCGCCGCCCACCTCAAAGATCGACAGGTGCGAGCCGAAATTGAAGTCGAACGCCGTCATGTCCCACGAGATGTCCACGGTCGCGTCCTGCGTGACCCGGAACTGGTGGTAGTTGAACGTGATGCCGAAGCCGTAGGCGTTGCCCGTCGAACTGCCGTTGGCGCGGAACGATGTGGCCGTCCCTTCGGCCGATGAGGCGCCGTAGTCGTTGGAGATCGAAGTGCTGAAGACGCCCCCGCCGTAGGCATAGTCATAGTCGCGCGGATCAAAGTCGCTGTAGTCCAGCGCGTACGAACCGCTCGAGTTGTAGTGGCTGTACGGCGCGCCAACCCAGTCGAACTCCTGCGCCTGGGCGCTGCCGATGCCGGCGCACAGCAGCGCGCCGCCGAACAATCCCGCGTGTCTGGCCTTCATGTCTCTGTTCCTCCGGTTCTGCGGACTCTCTCTCGGCGCACGCGAACGACGCGCGGCCGGGCGGGCCGGGCACGGCCCACGCCGGAAACTACCAGACCGACCCCTGCCGCGGGTAAGAATTTCCCCGGAATCGGTGGTGTGGACGAGAATTTGATATCTGTTCACTCTTCGATGGGGTTTCTGACCGGTCTCGGCGGCCGATTCCCACCGGTGATCCCCAGTGCGACACCGAGACATCGGCGGATGGCGGTCCGCGCGGGCCGTCGAATCGAGTCAGAAGGTACTGTGGTTTCGAGACTTACGCCGCGCGTGAGGCGCGTGTGCCGTGGCCGGGCAGTGCCACGATCACGCGGCAGCCCCCACTCTCGGCCGGGCCGATCTCAAACTGCCCGCCGCATCCCGAGACCAGCGCCTCGCAGATCGCCAGGCCCATGCCCGTGGTCTGTAATACCGAACTAAATCCGATTCCATCATCCGTGATTTCGATCCCCCATCCAGGGGTGTTCCACGAGGAACACTTCGTGGGGCGCCACGAGACCGTGATGGTC
This sequence comes from Phycisphaeraceae bacterium, assembly GCA_020639195.1. Taxonomy (GTDB): domain Bacteria; phylum Planctomycetota; class Phycisphaerae; order Phycisphaerales; family UBA1924; genus JACKHB01. The sequence goes on from JACKHB010000004.1 coordinate 603,565, forward strand.
CCGCCGCGTTGCGTCGCCTTCGCGGCGTTGTCGAGCACGTTGCCGATGACCCGGCGCAGCTCCAACTCCCCCATCGCCACAGTGGCGTCGGAATCACCGGCGCGAACATCCACACGAATGCCCCTGCCCGAGAGCAGCACGTCGCGCGACTCGATCTCTCGGGTGATGATCCCCGCGATCCCGCAGCCCCCCGGGTTCGCGGGTGTTCCACGAGGAACCAGCGATTCGAGCAGGGCCCCCGCCGCGACCAGGCTGTCCGACGCCGCGTTGAGGCGCCGGGCCACTTCGGGACTGGCGACCTGGCGGCAGGACGCGTCGATCTGCAGGACCGCCGCGGCGAGCATGGATCTCACGTCGTGGGCCACGAGCGCCGCGTGGAGGCTGGGCGCGCGTTCCGGGCCCAACTGCTCTTTAAGTTCGTCGAACCGGGCCTGGATGGCGTCGAGATGCTCGAACGCGCGGGTCTGCCGGTGGCTGGTGCGGTCGGTGGACACGTGCCGGTCGTATCGGCGGGATTCGACGGGGACTTGGGGCCGGGTGGTCGCGGGCGGCGGGCCCACGTGGGCCTATGCGCCCGAGGAAAGCCAGTGAATCTCGCGAGTCTGGGGGCACTCGGCGAGCCAGGGCCTGATCGCCTCGGGCAGAAGCCGGGATCCGGCGATCTCCGTCGGGGGCACCCAATCGAACGCGATGTGGGATTCGATCGAGGGCACGACCTCGGGCAGTTGCGAGTGTTCCACGTGGAACACCAGGTTGACCTCGTGCCTGGCCTTGCCGTTCTGCGTGAATCTGGACTCGTGCACGAGCAGCAGGGGCCCCACTTCGATCTTCAGGCCGGTCTCCTCGAGGAACTCCCGCGCCAGGGCCGTCGCACCCGTCTCGTTGAACTCGATGTGGCCGCCGGGGAGGTAGAGGTAGCCATGCTTGACGTTGCGGCAGATGAGGATGCCCCGGGGGCCGGAGGCGACGCCCCGGGCGATGACTTCGATTTGTGCGCCCATTTCCACTCCCTTCCGTGGGTTTGCCGATGGTAGCGGTTGCCGGGATCGCGAGGTCATAATAGTATTGTGTTTGGTATTGGAGGGATCGGCGATGGCGGAGTCCACGAAGCCGCGGCGTTTGGGAAGAGGGTTGAGCAGCCTGATGTCGCACCCGCCGGTGCGCGTCGAGGTGGGGGAGGAAGAGCGAAGAACTACAAACATAGAGCGAACAACAAGCGCGATCGCGAGCGGGGGAGACGCTTTGGTGGCATCCGATCACACACATCAACCGGAGCGGCGCGAAGGGGCCGGTGCGCCCGGATCGTCGGGCGACGCGCCCGGACGCGCGGCCGTCTCGAGCCAAGGACCGGGCGAGGGAGCGGTTGGGGACCTCGGCGAGCGGATCGTGATGGTGGCGGTGGGGGAGGTGTCGCCCAATCCGTTCCAGCCGCGAACGGAGATCGCGGAGGAGGCGCTCGCGCAGCTCGCGGCGTCGATCCGCGAGCAGGGGGTGATGCAGCCCATCGTGGTGCGCCGCGGAAGCGGGGATGCGCCGTACGAGATCGTGGCGGGCGAGCGCCGATGGCGCGCGGCGATGCTCGCGGGGCTCAGATCGGTGCCGGCGCTGGTGCGCGAGTTGAGCGATGAGCAGAGCGCCGAGTGGGCGCTGGTCGAGAACGTGCAGCGCGAGGATCTCAACGCGATGGAGCGCGCGTGGGCGCTGCGGACGCTGTGCGAGAAGTTCGGGCTGACGCAGGCGCAGGCGGGCGACAAGGTCGCGATCGAC
>JACKHB010000005.1 GCA_020639195.1 Phycisphaeraceae bacterium
GCATCGCCGGACGCGTGGAAATCTCGATGCCCCGAATCGAGGCGGAGGTGATCATCGACCTGGATGCCCCGTACAGCGGGCCCGACAAGCCCAAGGATGCGCCGTTCGATCTCGAAATGCTGCTGCGGGCCAAGGGAGTGCCCGAAGACCGCATCGCGATGCTGGATGAGGACCCCTCGACTTGATCGCGACCATTGGCCGTTGGCTGTCCATCGCCTGTCTCTTCGCCTCCGCGGCTCGCGGGCAGCTTGGCGCGGGCACCCCGCCGGGGGAGGCCCCCTCGCACGCATGGCTCGTGCTGCTCAACGATGAGGGGCAGTCCGCCTTGACCCACCTCGCGCCGCGCTGGTCGCTGCCGGGCCTTCGCGGCGCCGAGCCCGGCTCGCTGCGCCACGTCGAGAGCCTGTCGACGGCCCCGCTGGCAATCGCGGCGAGGGGCGCGCGGGTCTACCTGGTCTTCCCCCGCACCGGAGGGCCCGAGGCCGGGTATCCCGTCATGTCCGTCGGGGTGACCGCGCAGGATGGCCGGTGGGTGGATGAACCACCGCTCCGGCTCGCGGCGGAGCGGGCCATTCCGGCCGGTGGCGATTTGGTGGCTCTGGCCGGCACACCCGACGGGGTCGTCGCCCTGCTTCGGCTGCCCAAAGATGGTTTCGGCCTGCTCGTGCTGGACGGCTCGGACTGGCGGCCGGTTTCAGCGCCCCCGGAACTGCCGACCTCGGGCGCGGGTCTCTCCCTGGTTGGCCTCGGCTCCGGAGTCGGGATCATCGCGGTCGAACCGTCCGGACGGCTGGATGTCTGGGAGGGAGCGCTCTCCCGAGTTCTGCCCGATCCCCCCCGGGGAGATGTGCCATCGAATCGGACCGGACGGAGGGCCGACCCGTCGCCGGTCCCGGCGACCTGGGATGCGAGCTGGTCCCGGCGGACGGTCGCCGGTGGAACCGCCCCCCAAGGCTCGGCCCCATCCTTCTTCTGGATGGCGGGTCGGCTCATGGTCATCGAAAGGGCGGGTGAGGACCGGCTACGACTCCGGGCAGACATCGGCGGGACCCTTCGCGAAATCGCCAAGATCGACGACGTGCCTGGGGCCTGGGTCGCCGCCTGGCACGAGGACGTGGATCGGATCATCGTGGCCGTCGCGGCAGAGGGCTCCGAACCCCGAGTGATCGAGGTGTCGGGGGCCTCGGGACGTGAATTGGCGACCGTGCAGGCCCAGCTCGGCTCACGGATGCTCCCGGGGGATGTGCGGCTGCTGGTCTTGGCCCTCGGAGGCGTGCTCTTCGTGGTGTTGGCGTTTGTGCTCCGCTCTGATCGGGCCGCGACGCCGCTGCCGGCGGGATTCGCGGTTGCACGCGATTGGCGTCGCGTACTGGCGGGCGGGATCGACCTTCTGCTATGCGCCAGCGCCGTCTCGATCGTGTTGGGGGGTTCCATCGCCGATGCGCTGACGCTGGCGTGGGTGACGGGAGCGCCGGATGCGGGGTTTGGGCTGCTGTGGACGCTTGGGGTCGGGTTCTTGTCGTCATCGGTGCTCGAAACGGTGACCGGCCGGACGGTCGGGAAGGCTCTCACCGGATGCGTGGTGGCCCGAGCCGCCCAGACGCCCCGCAGAATCGGTCTGGGTTCGAGCCTCGTCCGGAATGCGTGGCGGTGGCTCTTCCCCCCCGGCGCCTGGCTGGCGTATCTGGATGCCGATCGGCGGCACCGAGGTGACCTGCTGGCCGGGAGCGTGGTCGTCGAACCGATCCGTGAGCGTGATTCGGGGAGCGAGCCGCCGCGCAGCTGATGCGCATCTTCCGGTCAAGCCTGCCGACCGGTTCCAGCCGATAAGACCGGCGAGGTCCGGGGCGGGTTCGCACCGGGCGGGTCCGGGTGCGCCGGCGGAGCCGGGTCTGGAGATTGGTGGCAGAGGCGGTCGAGGACACACCGATCGAGTCGCAGGAGGCGACCGAGCCGAAGCCCCCGTTCTGGCGGGAGTTGTGGCAGGCTCCCGCGCTGGCGGGCGCGGTGGTTCTGCTGTGCGGCGCCCTGGTCTACGCCGTCGTCACGCGGGGCTCGATTGACATTTCCGCGCGGCTGGATCGTTGCGAGGCGCTGATCGAGTCGCGCAAGTTCCTCGAAGCGATCGACTCGCTTAACGGCCAGGTCTTTCCGTCTCTCGCCAAGGGAAAGGTGTCACCGGGCGAGGTGCGGCGGTTCCATCTCTTGCTGGCTCGGGCGCTGTACCGGGGCCAGAAGGACCTGGGGCTGGACAAACCGGAGAATCACAAGAACATCCTTCGATCCTACGAGGAGGCCATCGCGGTCGATGCGTTGCTGGAGTCTTCAGACTTCTACGCGCTGGCGGACACGCAGCTCTCCCTCGGCGACACCGAACGGGCCTTGCGTTGGGCGGAGCGGCTTCCACCAGAGGATGCGCCGCGGGCGAGGGAGATTCGGCGGCGCGTCGTCGAGCGAGAACTGAAGACCGCGGGCTCCGAATCTACCGAGATCCTCGGCCTGCTCTCGACGATGCTCGAAGAGGCCAATCAGAGCGATGACGAGCGGGCCTGGGTCGTTCAGGTGCAGGGCTCGCTTCTCCTGCAGAGCGGCATGGCCGACGAGGCAATTGCGCGGCTGCTCCGCGAGATGCAGCGGCTGGATCGAGCGTCAGGCGAGGCTCGGTCGAAGCTGCACCTGCTGCTGGCGCGGGCGTATGTCGAGGGCGGGGCGACGGCGCAGGCGAGCACGCAACTCGACTTCGCCGAGGGCCTGATGCTCGACACGGATCCGGCGAGATCGACTTTGGCGTACCTGCGTGGGTTGGTGGACGATGCCGCGGGGGATCTCGAGTCGGCGAGAGACCGTTACGCGCTCATCGTGGACGAGATGGGGGCGTCGGATGAGAGCCTGCCCTCGATGCTTCGGCTGGGTGAGGTGGAGGCCTCGCTGGGTCACACCGCCGAGTCGCTCGACGCGTTCACCCGCCTGATCGGCGCGATGGAGGGGCATCGGACCCATCCGGATGTGTCCCGGGAGAGGGTCGTGCGTGGGCTCTTGCGGCTGTCGGACGATCGGCTCGAACGGCGCGAACTCACAGATGCGCTGGCGTTTGCTCGGAAGGCCGAGCGGCTCATGGGGATCGATGAGCGGCCATCTGAGGTCTTCCTGGCGGTGGCCAGGGCGGAGCGGGCCCTCGCGGACGTCCTAATCGGGGATCGTCCGACGATCGGCGTGCCCACTCTTCGCGGCCTCGACCCCGCCTCACGCGAGGAGGCGCGTCGGCACCTGATCGCGGCGGGAAGCAATTATCGCCAGCATGCGAATCGGATGATCCTGCCCGACTATCAGGCCTACGGCGACTCTCTGTGGATGAGCGCGGACAGCTTCGACCTGGCCGGAGATTCCGACGAGGCCGTCGGCGCGTATCAGGAGTTCATCAACTCGTTTCCGGAGGATCCGCGCCGGGCCGAGGCGAGATTCCGTTTGGGGCGCGCGTATCAGGGCCGCGGGGAGCTGCAGCTGGCGTCGGATCTGTTCCAGGGGCTCGTCAACGACCGCAATGATCCGCAGGTCAAGGGCGTGGGGCTCTGGGGAGACCTGAGCTACGTGCCGCTGGCGCAGGTGCTGCTCGACGACGCGGATGCATCGAACGACGCCCGCGCCGAGCAACTCCTGCTCTCGGTTGTCGATGGCACGGTGGTTCGGGAGCCCGACGCCGCCATGTATCGCGACGGAGTCGTGGCGCTGGCCGACTTCTACTCCCGGTCAGGCCAGGACACGAGGGCGATCGCACGCTACGACGAGGCGATCGATCGATTTCCGGACGATCCGGAGCGAGATCTGCTTCGATTCCATCTCGCCGAATCGTGCCGGCGCGAGGGAGATCGTCTTCGGGGGTTGCTCGAGGGCTCCATTCCCGAGAGTGAGCGGCAGAGGCTTGAGTCGTTGTGGCGGGAGCGCACCGCGAGGGCCGGGACGCTGTACGCGGCGACCGTCGAGGCCCTGTCGCAGCGCTCGCCAGCCCACATGTCCGCCGTGGTGACCAGAGCCCTGCGGGATGCGAGTTTCTACGCGGCGTCGTGCGCGTTCGATCTCGGTGACTACGACGCCGCCATCCGGGCGTACGACGAGGCCTACACGCGATACCCGCGCGATCCCGCGTCCCTGGTTGCGCTGGTGCAGATCGTCAACGCGCAACTGGCGATGGGACAGTCGGAGCGCGCCCGCGCATCGAACGAGCGGGCCCGGCGGTTCTTCGAGTCGATTCCCGACGAGGCGTGGAACGACCCCTACTTGCCGATGGGGCGGGACGACTGGGAGCGTTGGCTGGAGAGTTCGGCTCGGCTGGCGAGTGTGTCGGATGACCAGGTGTTCGGAAACGAAGATGGAACGAGAATGAGCAGATTGAGGCGGGCACAACCGAGGCTGGTCGAGGACCTGGAGGCGCGGTTAAAGCGGTACGAGCGGCTGCGTTCGATGGAGCGGTTGTCGAGCGATCGTCGATGCGGATCGGCATGATGAGCCTGAGTCGATCGCGTCGCTGTTGGCGGAGCGTCAGCGATGCTCTTCTGAACCGTCGGACGGCAGGACCGAATCGGCCCGCGGGGGCTCGCGCGTTGGACCTGATTGTCGCCGTTTCGGTGGATTGACTTGAGGCGGCGGTTCTGCGATCGTGGAGCGGATTCGAGATTGATGATCGCGGTCGGAGGGCGATGGAACGCCAGCCAGCGAATCGATGACGCGTGAACTGTGGCGGAACCAGGTCGAGCCGCAGCGTCACGCGTACGGAAACCGGTGGTGCTCCCTGGGCGCGGATTCGAGGATCGTCACGATGACGGTCGCGAGACCGCCATTCCGATCGCGGAGGGATGCCTGCGTGCGCCTGGGGCATCTCTCGCCATCGGATCTGGCGGAGTTGGATCGAGCGTTCAACGAGGTACGCGCCTAGAGCGCACGCAAAGCGAGTCGCCAGGGCCGAGGTGGTGAGGGCTCAATGGAATTGAGCCGTGCCAACGAGAGGTCGAGGTCGAGACGCCTGGCGCGCGCTGGGGAGATGGCGGCGGCATCGCGCACGAGGTGTGAAACCCTCTGGGCCTGATCTCGCCAGCCGCCAGGATGCCTGGGGAAATCTCCTTGGACGCGCCGACGAGAGAGAAAGGTCGAGAAGATCGCGTCGAAAAGTGCGGCTGGACGGCACGTGGACGTGTGTTTTGCTTGCGAGGGACATCCGCGATGTCGAAGAGCCGATCGGCACCGCGCCGTTGTAAGCGGGAGGCGAACAAGTATGTCGGCGGAGGTTCTTCGGCGTGTCGAGGTCCAGATTGCCTCGAAGTGGGCTCGATGCGATGCGGATCTTGTGCATCGAGCGATCGTCAACCTCGTTCGAAACGGTCTGGAGGCCATGCTCGAGCACGGCGCTGCCGGCGTGTTGGTCGCTCGTGCCGCGCCCGCGGACGGGGGCGAGGGGATCGTGTTCGAGGTTGAGGATGCCGGCCCGGGGATTCCTGACGGGATCCGGGCGCGGATGTTCAACCCGTTCTTCACAACGCGCAAGAGCGGGACGGGGCTTGGCCTTGCGATCGTCCATCGCATCGCCGAGGCGCACGGAGGGCGCGTTGAGGTTGTGAGCCCTTGCCGCGATGGCAGGGGCACGCTGGTGCGTCTGGTACTGCCCAGGGGGGCGACCGACGGGCCCGATGCGGTTGAGATCGTTGTACCACCACGAACCAGACGGGAGCGAGCGGCATGAGCACGGTGCTGGTTGTTGACGACAAGGAGATGATGCGCGACAGCGTGGGCCAGACGCTCGAGAGAGCGGGGTTTGCCGTCGAGATGGCCGAGGGGGGCGATCAGGCGCTGGAACGGATCGCCGTTCGGCGGCCCGATGCGGTCGTCACCGACCTTCGCATGCCCGGGATGGACGGGCTGACGCTGCTCGAGCGGATTCGATCGATCGACGACGAGTTGCCCGTGGTGCTGATGACCGCGTTCGGGGCTATCGATACAGCGATCCGGGCCATGAAGCTGGGCGCGTTCGATTACATCACCAAGCCGTTTGAGGGCGATGAGCTGATCATCGGGATCAAGCGTGCCGTGCGGCATGGCAAGACGCTTCGGGAGAACGCCGTGCTCCGGGCGGGCGTTGCGCCTCCCGGCCGGACGGGTCTCGAGCGGCTCGTGGGTGATTCGCCGGCTCTGCGCCGCGTGAAGGAGCAGGTGCGGGCGGTGTCGGCCTCGGGCGGCAACGTGCTGATCTGCGGGGAGAGCGGCACGGGCAAGGAGGTTGTGGCTCGGGCGATCCACGACCTGAGTCCACGCCGTGATCGCACGCTGCTGGCGGTCAATTGCGCGGCCCTCTCCGAAGGACTTCTCGAGAGCGAGTTGTTCGGCCATGAGCGGGGGGCGTTCACCGGCGCAGAGCGGATGCGAAAGGGACGGTTCGAACTGGCCGACTCGGGCACGCTTCTGCTGGATGAGATCAGCGAGGTAAGCCCGAAGATTCAGGCGAAGCTGCTACGCGTCCTGCAGGAGCGGTCGTTCGAGCGCGTCGGTTCGAGCACGTCCATCGGCGTTGACGTGAGGGTGGTGGCGACGAGCAACCGCGATCTGCCCCGTGCCGTCGAGGCGGGGGACTTCCGGCAGGACCTGTTCTTCCGGCTCAATGTGCTGCCGATCCACATGCCGCCGCTGCGTGATCGGCCCGAGGACATTCCGGAACTGGCGGCGCACTTCCTCGAGGAAGTGTGCCGCCGTGAGGGGCGGGCGATCCAGCGGTTCGACGACGGGGCGCTGCATCTGATGTTGGGATACGGGTGGCCGGGGAACGTGCGCGAGCTGCAGAACATCTGCGAGCGGGCGGCCGTGCTCAACGCCGCGAGGCACAGAAGCGCGGAAGAGCGGCTCATCGGGAGCGGGCTCATCGAGTCGTGGCTGTCGGCCCCGGCATCGCCGAGTGGGTCGGGGCGGTCGATCGTCGAGAGCAAGCCCCCGGCGTGGTCCAACGGGCACGTCCACGTCAATGGTCACGCCTCCTTGCGGGAGGAACTTGCTCTTGAGCAGGACGGACGGCTCAAGACGCTCGACGAGATTGAGCGGGAAACGATCGTGCGCACGCTGCGCAAGTTCAGCGGGCATCGTCAGCGCACCGCTCAAGCGCTGGGGATCGGGGTGCGGACGCTGGGGCTGAAGCTGAAGAAGTGGAAGGAAGAGCAGCTGGTGGAGCAGACGCTGTAGGCCCGGATTGGTCCGGGGTTTGCGGTCGGGAGTGGTCGATGGCTCTGATCGAGCAACTCGGGTCCGCCGGGGCGATGCCGGCCCTCGAGGCGCTCGTGCGCTTCGCGGGCCAGCGTCAGCGGTACATCGCCGCGAACATCGCGAACCTGGACACGCCCGACTACCGGCCCGTCGACCTCGATCCCCGGGCGTTCCAGAAGGCCCTCGGCGAGGCCATCCAGCACCGGCGGGACCGCACGGGCGGGGCGCAGGGCTCACTGGATCTGGGGATGCTTGAGCGGTCGTTTGAGCCGAGTGAGGGCAGCGCGGGTGGCGTGCTGTTCCACGACCGCGGCAATCGAAACCTCGAGAGGCTTATGCAGAGCCTGGCTGAGAACGGGGCCGTGTTCCGGACGGCATCGGAGTTGCTTAAGAGTCGCGTGGATGTGCTGAAGGCGGCGATCCGCGAGCAGGCCTAGTGCGTTTGAGGAGACCGGCAGGGGATGTACGGCGCCCTGGATATCTCGGTGAGCGGGATGGTCGCGCAGCGGACCCGTCTGGCGGTGATCGCGGCGAACGTTGCGAACCAGAACACGCTCGAGGATGCCAAGGGCAACTACAGCCCGTATCTCCGGCGCGAGATCATGTTCTCGGCGGGCGATCCCAACGGCAGCGGCGCGGCGCGGGAACTCGGCGTGCACGTCTCGGACATCTTCGCCAACCCGGGCGCCCTGCGTTCGTCGTACGAGCCCGGCAGCCCATACGACGATGACGGCGACGGCTACATCATGGTTCCGGACATCAACCCCATCGTGGAGCAGGTCAATGCGCTGGAGGCGGCGCGTTCCTACGAGGCAAACGTCATGGCCGCGGAGGCGACCAAGACCATGATGGCGCAGGCCCTGCGCCTGATTGCGTGAGGCTGGGCATATGAGCGATCCTGTTGGACTCATTGGGGCGACGGGCGGGTCGGGCGCCGGCCCAGCGCCCCGATCGGGCGGCGCCGGTTCGGGCACGGCGTTCAAGGAAGTGCTGCTGGACAACCTTCGTCAGGTCAATGAGATGCAGATCGAGGCGAATCGCGCGATCGAGGACCTCGCTTCGGGCTCGCGAGACGACGTTGAGGGCGTCGCGATGGCGACTCAGAAGGCCGACGCCGCGTTCAAGATGCTCCAGGCCGTGCGCAACAAGGTGATGGAGGCGTACGAGGAGATCAAGAGCATGCGGACATGAGCCCCGGAGTTCGGGGCCGGTGAAGCGATTGCGCGAAATCGGGCGCAACTTCGGCGCGGCGGAGCGCAGGTTCAAGGGCTCATCACGCGGGATCCGACAGTAGCGGCGAGGCGATCGGGGCGCGTGCCCCCGAGGAGCCGGGCGCGCGGGGACCGTGCGCGGCAGGGGCATGGAGGCCAGCGCGGTGGAGCAACTCCGTCGGCTCATCGCCCGGATCGGGACCCAGTTGGGTCGTCTCACACCAACCCAGAAGCTGCTGATTGGTTCGCTGGCGGTGATCGTCGCGATGGCGATGTTCATCGTCGCGCAGTACGCGGGCGGCGCCTCGATGGAGGAACTGCTGGCCGCCGACCCAAATCGCGACCAGGTTCGCGTTCTTCAGGCCAGCGGCATCCCCGCCGAGCTGCGCGATGGGCGCGTGTATGTCTCGCCGGGCAACCGGAGCATCGCCCTGGCCACCCTGGCCGAGTCGGGCGCGCTGCCAGACGACACCGCGGTGCTGTTTGGGAATCTCGTCGACAAGCAGAAATGGACAAATTCGAGAGAGCAGAACGAGCAGCTGTTCACGATCGCGCTGCAGAACGAGCTCGCGAGGGTGATCTCGGACTTCAAGGGCGTCCGGTCGGCGACGGTGATTCTGGATGTTCCCCGGGCGACTGGGATCGGGCTCGCGGTTCGGGAGCCGACCGCGTCGGCGACGATCTTCTGCGAGGGAACGGGCTCGCTGTCGCAGCACACGGTCGACGCGGTCGCCAACCTGATCGCCGGCGCGCGTGCGGGGCTCGACGTGCGCAACGTGCGGATCATCGACGGCACCAATGGCCGACAGTTCTCGTCGTCGGGCGAGGGCGAGCTTGGCGCTTCGAACTACCTGGAGCACTCGGCGGCGGTGGAGCAGTTGACCCGGGCCAAGCTTCTCACGCTCCTGGGCCATATCCCTGGGGTGATTGTCGCCGTGACGGCCCAGGTGGACATCGCACGCGAGGACGTGGAGCGCCGCCAGTTCTCCACGGCCGAGGAGGGTGGAACTGTCAGCCTGCTGGGGCACGAGAGCGTCAAGTCCAACTCTCAGTCGACCGCGACGGGCGCGGGAGAGCCGGGACTGCGCTCGAACGTGGGGGCGGATGTCAATCGGGGCGGCGGGACGGGCACGTCGTCGGAGGAGAGCCTGACCGAGACCACGATGGAGAATCACGTGGGCGAGACGCTCACGAGACGGACCGATCCCAAGGGCATGCCGACGCGACTGGTCGCGTCGATCAATGTGCCCAAGGACTATGTGGCGGCCGTCGCGGGCGAGCAGTCATCGGCGGATGAGAGGCCGACGGAGGACCAGATCAAGTTGGCCTGGGATGAGATCAAGCGCGACATCGAGTCACAGGTGTCGCCACATCTGCGCACCGAGCAGGGTCCGGGAGAGGTGGCCGTCGCGCTCATTCCTGTCTCTGCGCCCGCGGCGGCCGGAGAGGCGCAGCGAGCGGGGCTGTTTGGTGGCGTGGCGGGCGCCGGCGGCGGCCTGCTGGGCAACGGCGGGGGGCTGATGGACACGGTTGTCGTGGCGGTGCTGGCCGTGGTGTCGCTGGGGCTGATGGTCATGATGGTGCGCAAGGCGGGCAGGCAGTCGCGGATGCCTTCGGCGGAGGCGCTCGCGGGGTTGCCGCCTCCTGTGGAAATGCCCAAGGACATGATCGGTGACGTTGGTGAGGGCGAGGACGCGATGCCCGGTCTGGTGGTGGGCGAGAGTGAGGTCGAACGATCGATGATGCTCGACCAGGTTCGTGACTTGGCGAGCAGCAACCCGCAGGCGACGGCCTCGTTGCTGGGCCGCTGGATCGCGCCGGAGGTGTAGCGATGCCCGCGGTGCGTGACAGTTCCAGAGGGCTCCCGGCGACGGCCGCGGAACTGCCGCCGATCAAGAAGGCGGCCATCCTGTTGCTGGCCATCGGGCCGGGCGCTTCGGGAGAGCTGCTCAAGCACGTCGGGCAGGAGCACGTCGAAGAGGTGATGCGCGAGCTCGCCTCGCTGGGCCGGATTCCCGATGAGTTGCAGGCTGAGGTCGTTGAGGAGTTCTATCACCTGTCGCTGGCGTATCGATTCGCGAACGAGGGCAACCTCGGCTACGCACGCGAGGTGCTGCTCCAGTCGCTGGATCCGAAGCTCGCTGAGAGGATCCTGGGCCAGATCCAGACGCAGGTGCAGAAGACGCCGTTCAGCTTTCTGCAAAAGGCAGAGAGCGAGAACGTGCTGACGTTCATCCAGGATGAGCATCCGCAGACGATCGCGCTGATCGTGTGCCACCTGCCGCACCACAAGGCCGCCGAGATCCTCTCGGGTCTGCCGATGCAGAAGCAGGTGGAGGTGATCAAGCGGATCGCGAACATGGAGCAGACGAATCCGGAAGTGATCCGAGAGGTGGAAGAGGGTCTGGAGAGCCGGCTGGCAAACATGCTGAGCCAGTCGATGGAGAAGGCGGGCGGCGTGGAGAAGGTCGCCGAGATTCTGAATCTGGCCGATCGCGCGACCGAGAAGACCATCATGGAAGGGCTGGAGGCGGAGGATCCCGACCTCGTCGAGCAGATCCGCCGGCTCATGTTTGTGTTCGAGGACATCAATCTCGTGAACGACAAGGGCATCCAGTCCGTGCTCAAAGAAGTCGACAACGACGAGCTGGCATTGGCGCTCAAGACCGCGAGCGACACGCTGCGGGAGAAGGTGTTCAAGAACATGTCGAGTCGCGCGGCGGAGCTCATCAAGGAAGACATGGAGTACATGGGCCCCGTGCGGGTGAGCGACGTGGAGGCGGCGCAGCAGCGCATCGTGGACGTCGTGCGCCGACTCGAGGAGGCCGGAGAGTTGTTCATCGAGGGTCGGGGCGGCGGCGAAGAGCTCGTGTCCTAACCGGAGTCCGTGATGGCGCTGATCCGCCAGGCCGATGCTTCGACCATTGCGCGAGATGCGATTGCGCTTGATCTGGGCGATCTTGCGCGCCAGGGCGACGCTGTGATCCGGGCCGCGAGGGAAGAAGCCGATCGGATTCTGAAAGAGGCCGGGAGAGAGCGAGATCGACGTATCGCCGATGCCGCGAAGATCGGCGACGCGAGGGGGTATCAAGAAGGGCTCGTGCGCGGTGAGTCTGAGGGGCGAGACAAGGGGGAGTCGGCAGCGCGGGAGGCTCACGCGGAAGCGCTCTCGCGGCTGGAGGCGTCGTGGTCCAGCGCCCTGGAGCGATTCGAGGGAATCCGAGAGGCAATCCTGATTGATGCGAGGCGCAATGTCGTCGGGCTCGCGCTCGCCATCGCTTCAAGGGTCGTAAAGCGAGTTATCAGGGCCGAGCCGACGCTCATCGCGGAGCAGATCGATGCCGCGCTGGAACTCGTGACCAGGCCGTCGCGTCTTGTGATCCGGGTGCACTCTGACGACGTGGGATTGGCGCGAGCGTGTCTGCCCCGGTGCCTGGAACGCGCCTCTGGCAGTCATCACGCGGAGATCGTCGGCGACGGATCGATGGACCGGGGTTCGGTCGTGGTGCGGACCGAATCGGGTGGTGAGATCGATCTCTCGCTGGAGACTCAGCTCGACCGCATCGCCAAGGCGATCGTTCCCGGTCTGGCCCTGTCGTCCCAGGAGGCCGCATGAGCGGTCTCGGTCAGCTCATCGAACTGCTTGACCAGGTGGAGCCCGCCGGACTGACCGGGCGGGTCGTAGGGGTGCAGGGTCTTGGTGTGCTGGTGGAGGACTTGGGCGCGCCGGTCGGCGCGCTGGTGGCGATCGGGGCTGACTCTCGCAGCAGTACGTTCGGGGAGGTGGTTGGGTTCTCTCGAGATCGCGCGATCGTCATGTGCCTGGGGCAACTCTCTGGCATCCGACCCAGAGACCCCGTCCGCTGCGTGGAATCTTGTCCGACTGCGCTGGTCGGGGACATCCTGCTCGGGCGGGTCATCGATGGCGTGGGACGGCCTCTGGACGACGGGCCGCCCATCCTCGATGGAGAGCGGCGTGCGCTGGATCCGCCCCCGGTGCCGCCCATGCGTCGAAGGGAGATCAGTCGCGCCCTGGGCACGGGCGTGCGAGCCGTGGATGCCATGGCGACGCTCGGGCGCGGCCAGCGCATGGGGATCTTCGCCGGCCCCGGGGTCGGCAAGAGCACGCTGCTGGGAACGATCGCCTGTTCTGCCGAGGCCGACGCCACCGTGATCGCCCTGATCGGCGAGCGAGGCCGGGAGGTCCGGGACTTCGTCGAGCGCACGCTGGGGCAAGACGGACTTCGAAGATCCGTCGTGATCGCGGCGACGGGGGACGAATCGCCTGTGATGCGGATCCGCGCGGCGAAGCTCGCGTGCGCCGCGGCCGAGTGTTTCCGCGACCAAGGGCGGGACGCGCTGCTCATCATGGACTCGGTCACTCGCTTTGCCCACGCGCAGCGGCAGGTCGGTTTGTCGGCCGGCGAGCCTCCGGCGACCAAGGGCTACACGCCCAGCGTCTTTGCGTCGATGGCGGCTCTGCTGGAGCGGGCGGGGGCCGTCGATGTGGCCGACTCTGGGTCATGCGGCGGCTCCATTACCGGGCTCTACACGATCCTCGTCGAGGGCGATGACATGACCGAGCCCATCGCCGACGCGGCTCGCGGCATTCTGGACGGACACCTGATCCTGTCTCGCAAGCTCGCGCAACGCTCTCATTACCCGGCGATTGACGTGCTCGACTCGATCAGCCGAGTCGCGGCTGACGTCTGCGACGCCGAGCATCTCGCGGCGGCGGCGACGTTCTCAAGGCTGCTCGCCAAGCATCGTGACATCGAAGAACTCGTGCGGATCGGGGCATACGCCGCGGGCAGCGATCCCGAGGCTGACGTCGCGATCGAGATGCATCGCGAGATCGAGGCGGTGCTCCGTCAAGGGAGGGGAGAGCAATCGACGATCGAGTTCGCGAGGTCGATGCTCGTGGCAACCGCAGCGAGGGCAAACGCGGCCATGTCCAAACGAGTCGAGAGCGGGGCATAGTGGATGGCGAGGTTCATCTTTGATCTTGAAGTGGTGCTTCGCGTCCGACGGCTAGAAGAGCGCCAGAGGCAGCGCGACGTTGCCGTCTTGGAGCGGGAGCGCGTCCGACTCGTGGAACTGGCCGAGCGACTCGATCGAGCGATCTTGGAAGAGCGTCGGCTCGTGATGTCGTCGGCCACCGCCTCTCTTGCCGCTGCCGGCGCCGCGAGGCTCGATGTCCGGGCGATTCGGCAGCAGGCGTCCGCGACGGTCGTCCTCAGGCAGCGCGTGCGCCGGCTCGCCGTCGAGACGGCCGGAGTTGAAGCGAGGTTGGCCCAAGCCCGGCGAGCGTTGGCCGATGCGGCGGCTCAGCGACGGGCTGTCGAGATCCTGCGGGAGACTCGCTTTGAGGAGTGGCGTCGTGAGCGGTCACGGGCCGAGGTGAGGGAATCCGATGACGGAGTCATGGCGCGGCTTGGATCTCACGGCATCGGTTCGAAGGAGGGGCAGGACACATGAGGAGACTCTGGACCATTCTCTCGATCGCGGCGGTGGCCAATCTCCTCGCGCTGGCGGCGTTCGTGGGATGGCTCGTAGGCACCCAGCGGCTGAACGTCGACCGCGTTCGCGAGATCCGGCTCATGCTCACCGAGTCGCTGCCCGCGCAAGCGCAGCGAGAGCAGTCAGAGCGGGAGGCAGCGGAGTGGGCGGCGGAGCCTGCCGCGCCACCGGTGGAGGGCATGGCACGAAGCTCAGAGGACCTCGTCGAGGCTCGCCGAGACTTGTCGGAGGTGGATCGGCAGCGGCTCGAACGCCTTCGGCGAGAGGTTCAGGACCTGCAAAGAGAATTGTCGCGCCGCGAAGCAACGCTTCAGGAGCAGCGGCAGGAGTTCGAGTTGCGGGCCGAGGCATTTCGCGAGGAGCGCGCGCGAGTGCAGGCGGTTGACGGATCGGCACAGTTCAAGAAGAGCGTTCGCCTGCTGGAGGGTCTTGTGCCCGCCCGGGGCGCCGCCGTGCTCAGGGCCTTGATGTCGGGGTCAGAGGACCCGCTTGGTGAGGGGGATGACGCAGGCGATGGCGCAGAAAACGTGGCGCAACAAGATCCTCACAAGATGGTCACGGGCAAGGACCGCGCCGTGTCGTACCTGAACGCGATGCAGGAGCGACCTCGATTGAAGGTCATCAGCGAACTGGCGAAGGACGAGCCTGAGTTGGCCGCGGAATTGCTGGAGCGTCTCCGGACCCGTGGCCTCGCGGCCCTGGGAGATCAGGGGTCGTGACGCGTGCCATCTCTCGCCACCGAACATGTTGAGAGCGTCCCGTCTGCGGGCGCGCGGCGTCCCATTGCCGACGGTTCCACGCGTGCGGTCGTGGCAGCGGCGTTTGCGAGTTTCGAAGATGCCAGAGCGGGCGTCGCGCTGCGGAGGGCCTCCCTCATCGGGAGCGAGGACGCCGCCTTTCGCGACGTCGAGGTCCGGCCCGATTCGACGCCCGACAGTTCGCTCATCCCCGAGAACGGCGGCGTGGTGGTGGAGCCTGCCGTTGAGCGGGCCTCACGAACCGTCCCGGCCCATCGCGTGGAAGCGCCCACAACCGGTGGCGTGCGGCAGCACGGGCACGCGGCCCCGCGCGCGCCTCAAGATGGTCCTTCCGTGACGGCCCCGGCCCGAGAGGCCATGCCGCGGGATTCTGACTCTGCTGGCTCGCATCGGCAGGCAGCGAGCCGGAACGAGTCCGATTCCCCACGAACCACGTTGACACGTACCCCACCGCCGGAGTTGAGAGCCTCTGCGGGCACGCCGGCTCCCGTCCGCGCGGAACCGCGCGGCGCGGCCTCCGGAACTACTGGGCGAATGGTCACGCAGGCAGCGCAGGCCGTGCGCAGCACCACGAGCCAGACGCGTGCGCCCGCGCAGAAGCCAGCCTCACCGGATCGTTCGCAGCCACGCCGCGCCGAAGAGCCTCCGCACGCTCAGTTCGAGCGCGGCCTGCACGCGGCGCTCCGATCGCGCGATGGCAGGGTGTCTCTGAGGCTCTCTCCGGCGGCTCTTGGCGTGGTGCACGTGGCGTTGCGCGTCCAGGCCGACCGCGTGAGCGCGACGCTTCGGGCGGCATCGAACGAGGCACGAGGATTGCTGGAGAGTTCGCTGGATCACCTTCGGGCCGCGCTGGAGGCGCGGGGATTGAACGTGGAGCGCCTCGACGTCGGAGTTGACGGCGGCGCTGGGGAGCGGGAGGCTTCGGACCGGGGTGCGGAGGATCGCCCCGAGACGACCGGCGGAGCCGGACCGACCGTGCGGAGCGCGGACGGGGCGTCGGACGCGATGGAACTCGCGCCCGATGCGTGGACTCGGCTGGGCGAGGCGTACGCGGAGCTGCGCCTTGTCGGTGGATCGCTGCGCGTGGACGCGCTGGCATAGCACGAGGGCAGGGAGGCCCGCCATCCGGCGCCGCACCGGTGTGCTCCTGTGCGCGCGGAGGTGACGCATGAGCGCAATCGGCGCGGTCGCGGCGGACGCGTCGCGGCCCGGGGGGTTCGCGTCGCTCTCGAGCGATGAATTCCTCAGGATCATCTTCCAGGAACTCGGCCGACAAGATCCGCTCAAGCCCAACGACACGGGCGCTCTGCTGCAGCAACTCGCGGACATCCGCTCCATCGAGTCGGACGTGCAGCTCGGAGCACAGCTCGAGGCGTTGGGCCGAAACAGCGAGTTCGCAACGAGCGCCGGCCTCATTGGGCATGCAATCAGCGGCGTCACCGAGGATGCGGAGCGCGCTGCGGGCATCGTCGTTTCGGTGGTTCGTCGCGACGAGGGCGCGGTTCTGACGATCGATACGGGCCAACGAATCCCCATGGCCCAGGTGGACGAGATCGTTCGCCTCGACGGCGGGGAGAACGAATCATGAACCCAACTGGGGCCTCGAACCCGCTCCTGCCGCTCTCTCCCAGGATCGAGCCGGTGGACCGTGGCCTCCCAGCGCTGCAGCCGGGCGGATTCTCGCACGTGCTCGAGTTGGCGAGATCCGGGGGGGCGAGTACCGGGCGAGCGGTGCGGGCCGCGCCGGGCTTGGTTGTCGACTTGACCGACGAGCAGTGGGGGCGTCTGGCGGAGGCGGCGGATCGAGCAGAGGCCGCCGGAGCCCGTCGGGCGCTTGTGTCGATCGACGGCCAACTGCTCAGGCTGGACGTCGCGAAGCGCGAGGTTACAGAGCGAGTGGAGGCGCTCCACGCGGACGTGGTCGCGGGGATCGACGCGTTCGTGACCGCCGACTCTCCCGGCGAGAGCCCGTCGATTGGCGACAGCGCTGTTGCTTTGCTGCGGGCGCTCGCCGGCTAGCAACCCCAACTTCGGGCTCGGACCGGCCATCACTGTTTGTCTCAACGGCCCAAGAGAGGACTCATCGCATGGCTTCCACGCAGGCACTCTTCACGGGGCTCAGTGGGCTCAACGCCCACGCCCGAAGCATCGACGTGATCGGCAACAACATCGCGAACGTGAGCACGACGGCGTTCAAGTCTTCGCGCGTCGAGTTCTCCGACGTGCTCTATCGGAACCTGCGGCTGGGTCAGCCGCCGGGAGAGTCCACGGGCGGCACCAATCCGTCCCAGGTGGGCATGGGTGTTCGCGTCGCGGGTACCTTGCGGGACTTTCGTCTCGGATCGATCTCGGCCACGGGTGGTCCCGCTGATGTGGCGATCGATGGCGCGGGATTCTTCGTCGCGCTTCGCGGCGAAGACCAGTTGTTCACTCGGGACGGATCGTTTCGGCTCGATGCCCAGAGCAATCTGGTCACCGGATCGGGCGATTTCGTGCTGGGAGCGGGGATCGATGATGAGTTCCAGGTCCAGGAGGGAACCCTCACTCCCCTGCGCATCCCGCTCGGCCAGTTGACACTCGCCGAGGCGACCAGCCAGGTGCGGCTTGCGGGAAACCTCAACGCGGGCGGGACGAGCGCGACCCGGGGCTCACTGGTTCGATTGGGTTCATCCGAGGACGCCGGGTTCTCCCTCATCTCCACCGCGACCGTTCCTCCGACGGATCCCAATCTGCTCGAAGAATCCAGCCTGCTCATCGAGATCGAGGACCCTGGCCAACCCGGGACTGACGTTCCGCTCTTTACCGCGGGGCAATCCATCGAGATAGCCGGAGCGCGCAAGGGTGCTTCGACGCTTCCAAGCCATGGCTTCCCGATCGATGCGGCAAGCACCGTGCGGGACCTCATGGACTTTCTGGTGGCCGCGCTTGGGATCCAGACCACGGGCGGAAGCAACCCCGATGGTCGAACGCCCGGAGCGATCCTCGACACGCTGACCGGTCAGGTCTCGCTGACGGGCAACACCGGCGAGGCGAGCGACCTCGAGATCGAGGCGTCGGACATCCGCCTCCTCGACGCGGCCGGTGCGACGCTCGGATTCCCGTTTGTCCCAACACAGTCTGCGCACTCCGATGGCGAGTCGATCCGCACGACGCTGATCGCGTTTGACTCGTTGGGTTCACCCGTCGAGATGGACGCGACGTTTACGCTCGAGACCAAGAGCGATCAGGGCACGGTCTGGCGGTACTTTCTCGAGTCGGCCGACGACACCAGCGGTCTGGCGCTGGGTACGGGCACCGTCAGTTTCGATCCCTTCGGCCTGATCTCGGGCGCTGCGCCGATCACGGTCTCGATCGACCGCGAGAACACCGGCGCCGTGACGCCGATGGTGTTCGACCTCTCGCTGCTGGGAGGAGAGGACGGTGTGACCGCCTTGACGGATGTTGAATCGCAGATCGCGGCTACGTTCCGGGACGGAGCGCCGATCGGAACGCTCGAAGATTTCTCGATCGATCGGGAGGGCACCATCCTCGGCGCCTTCAGCAACACGCTCACGCGGCCCCTGGGTCGCCTGTCGCTGGCGACGTTCACAAACCCGTCGGGTCTGGAAGACATCGGTTCCAACCTGTTCAGGCCGAGCGCCAACAGCGGCATTCCGGTGGTGGTTGCGCCTGGCGATCTGGGCGCGGGAAGGGTGGTGGGCGGGTCGCTCGAGCTCTCGAACGTCGATCTCGGGCAGGAGTTCATCAATCTGATCCTGGCGACTACGGGATACTCGGCCTCGTCGCGCGTGATCCAGACGACCGACCAACTGATGGATCAACTGCTGCTGTTGGCCCGGTAACGCTCAAGCCGCGGTGTCCGGGGGCCGATGAGCGCTCCACTCTGGGTCGGAGGGCCGTTGGTGATCGCGCTTACCAGACTCAACGGGCGTCGGTTCGTGCTCAACGCCGAGCTGATCCGGCAGGTCGAGGAGAACCCCGACACGGTGATCACGCTGATCTCGGGAGAGCACGTCGTGGTGCGCGAGTCCACCTCCGAGGTTGTCGAGCGATCGATCGAGTACCGCCGCCATCTGCGTCACGGGCTCCCGCCGGCGGCTCTGGTGGGGGATGGTCCGACTCCGACACGTCCGTAAACTCCGGCGTCGGATGGCTTCATCAAGTCACGTCTGAGGGGTCCCGATAGATCCTGACAGGTCGGCCAGGAAGGGCCGGACCGCGCTGCGCGCGGAGGGCACGGACGTGGATATCGGCACCATCGTGGGCCTCGTGATCGGCGTCGGCGCGATGCTGCTGTCGGTCATCATGGGTGGC
This sequence comes from Phycisphaeraceae bacterium, assembly GCA_020639195.1. Taxonomy (GTDB): domain Bacteria; phylum Planctomycetota; class Phycisphaerae; order Phycisphaerales; family UBA1924; genus JACKHB01. The sequence goes on from JACKHB010000005.1 coordinate 19,040, forward strand.
GGAGACCTCGGCGGCTTCGTGGATGTCGCGTCAATCATCGTGGTGTTCGGGGGAACGGGCGGAGCGATCCTGATCGCATTCCCTCTGGGTCGAGTGTTCAAGGTCCACAAGATCATCCTCAAGGCGGTCTTCACCAAGCCGGTGGACGCGATCTCGGCGATCAAGGACCTCGTGCGCTTCGCGGAGATTGCGCGGCGTGAGGGCATTCTGGCGCTCGAGAACGTCATCGAAGAGATGAGGGACCCCTTTCTGGTCCGGGGCGTCAAGATGGCCGTGGACGGCACCGATCCGGAATTGATCCGGTCGATCATGGACACCGAACTCGAGTCGCTCATGGAACGTCATGGGCAGGGCAAGTCGATGCTCGACACGGTTGCGCGGTACGCGCCGGCGTACGGCATGATCGGCACGCTGCTCGGCCTGATCATGATGCTCAAGAACCTGAGTGATCCCTCGGCCATCGGGCCGGGCATGGCCGTCGCGCTCATGACCACGCTCTACGGCGCGCTGATCGCCAACGTCGCCATCTACCCGGTCGCCGACAAGCTGGTGGCGCGCGATGCGGAAGAAGTGCTGCTCAAGACCATCATCATCGCCGGAGTCATGAGCATCCAGTCCGGCGACAATCCGCGCGTCGTGGAGAGCAAGCTGCTGACCTACCTGCCGCCGAGCCAGCGGACGATGTACGAGCAGGCGTCGCAGGAGCAGGCCGCCGCCTAGGAGCCCAGCCGTGGCCAAGCGAAAGCCGCCGGCAGCGCCCGGCATTCCAGAGTGGGTCGTGACCTACGGCGACATGATGTCGCTCCTGCTGTGCTTTTTCATCCTGCTCAGCGCGTTCAGCGAGCTCAAGAAGCCCAAGGAATTCCAGAAAGTGCTCGACGCCATCCAGGAGGCGTTCGGGTCCGATGGCGGGCTGGGCATCATCAGCAACCGCGTGGATACCCGCAACAGCTCTCGGAACCACCTCCGCAACACGATCAGCATGACCGGCGACATGATCACGAGGTCAGAGATCAACGAGCAGAACATGGACGGGCGCGACGACACGACGACCACGATCAATCCCGGGACGCGCCAGGTGATCGGCGGGCCGGTCGGGTTCGAGGCCGCTTCGGCCGAACTGAGCGAGCGTGCCAAGGAGCAACTGCGTGAGGTCGCCCGAATCGTGGGCGCGCAGAACAGAACCATCGAGATCCGGGGCCACGCGTACGGGCTCGAGGACAAGGCCGAGGGCCTGGACTACGACGATCTCTCGTACGCACGGGCTCGCGCCGCGAAGGCATTCCTCGCAACGGAGTGCGGGGTTCGTCCCGAGTTGCTGTCCGCGGTGGCCGTCGGCAACTCCGAGCCGCGGGCCCTGGACCGGGTGGACTCCGGGGCCGGGGCGTCGAATCGACGCGTTGAGGTGATCGTGACCGAGCGGATGCTGAGCGAGGTGCATCCCGACCCGGACTTCCAGGGCGTCGAGTAGGCGCACGGAGAGACATCCATGGCCGATGAAAAGTCAGACCAGCCGCAGGACCTGGCGAGTTCGAAGAAGAAGAGCCCCATCCTGGTGATCGCGATCGTCGCGGGCCTGATGGTGGTGGAGGGCGCGGGAGTCGCCCTGTTCATGGCCATGTCGGGCGCTCCCAGCCAAGCGGGAGCCGCCGGCATCGCGGGGACCGACGAGGCCGACGGCGAAGCGCTGCAGGAAGTGGAGCTCTTCCGGGGCCGGTTCCAGAACCTCGCGACAGGACGCGTATGGGACTGGGAGGTGGAAATCTTCCTCAAGGTCCGCGAGAAATACGTGGACAAGGTCCGCTCCACGATGGAGCGCCGCAAGGCCGAGATCAACGAGGGACTCGCGAGGATCTTCCGGAAGTCGCAGCACAACCAGCTCAAAGAGCCCGGGCTCCAGACCATTTCGCGCCAGGTAACGGCGTACATGCTCGAGGTCTTCGGAGCCGATCCGGCCGATGGGGTCCCGTACGTGGAGCGGGTCTTGCTGCCCAAGTGCGACGGCTACCCCGCCGACTTCTGAGCCTCGTAGTTCATGCCGAGCAGAAGCGTCTGCGCAACCTCTGCGCGGTGGCCACTGCATTCATCAGGGTACCGCGCAGCGCAATCCATGCCCAGGTGTCGGCAATTCTGTGCCGGGGATTCGAGCCGAACCGATCAGCCCGAACTGAAGCCGCGCTGGGCGAGGTCGCGCGCAGATGGATGTTGATCGAAAGGGCAGGATGCCACCGGAAGAACCCCACCAAGAAGAATCGGCGGTGAGCGATCCCGAAGCCCAACCCGGGACGCCTGATGCCGTTCAGCCCGACGCCACAGCCCAACGGGCCGGAGAAGACGCAACCGGAGCCAGGCCCGTGGAGCTTCCGACGTTTCGGGTCGGCGGCCTTTCGGACAAGGCCGAGGGCATCGGCCTGCTCTCTGACGTCAATCTGACGGTCAAGATCGAACTGGGCCGAACCCGCATGTTCGTCGAGGACGTCCTTCGCCTCGGAGAGGGATCGGTGGTCGAATTGGACAAGCTGGCGGGAGACCCCGTCGACGTCTACGTCAACGATCGGCTTGTCGCCCGAGGAGAGGTCCTCGTTCTGAACGACAACTTCTGCGTGCGCGTGAACGAGATCGTGGCGGGCGCCATCGCCCAGCCACAGCGGCGCGGCGCCTGAGCCGCGATCGCCGGTGGAATCCGGCGAGCAATTGGACCAGGAGGGTCCGCAGTGTTCCGGCGTCTGATCGACTCAATCCGTTGCCGGGTGGTGGCGGGCATGCTGCTTGTCTGTGCCGCGACGGGCCCGTGCGGTGCGCAGATGGGTCCGTTTCCTGAGCCGACCGTTCCTGAGCCCACACCCCAGGCCTCTCGCACCGAGACGCGACCGCTGGGAGCGGGTCGCGCAGAGCGAGACTCATCGAGTCAGTTGCCGACCCGCCCCAATGGATCGGCCGACGCTGGGGGATTCGGCCCACGGTCGCTGGCGCGCTGGGCGTCGCAGACGGCACTTCCCCTTCTCGGGGTCGTCGCATTGATCGTCGCGCTGGCCGCGCTGGCCCGCAAGGTCTCCTCGGCCGGGAGCGGGCTGGCTTCGCAGATGGGCGCGGGGGGGCGAGCGCCATCCGGAGTGCTGTCGGTCCTGGGGCGATATCCAATGGGGCCGGGGCAGACGCTCGCACTGCTGCAATTGGATCGTCGGATCCTCTTGGTGACCATGACCCCCGGGTCGCTGATGCGACGTCGGCCCGGATCCATGACCACGATCAGTGAGATCACCGATGCGGAAGAGGTCGCCTCGATCCTCGTCAAGTGCCAGGACGAGCGTCACGAGTCGATCTCTCGCCGATTCAAGGCCATTCTCTCGGGACAGGAGCGAGAGTCGCTAGAGGGTCCATACCCGAGGTCCCAGACCATCGAGTCGGTCCGTCCAACGCCGCCGATCAGTCCGCGGCCGGTCGAGCCTTCGGCGGTCACGTCGATCCGCGATCGGCTCGCCCGACTGCGCGCTTCGACGGAGATGACGAGATGACGCGGATCGTCGGACTCCTTCTCCTCGCGTGCCTTCTTGGGATTCCCGGACGAGCGAACGCACAGGAACTGCTCGGTCCGCCTGGCCCGGAGCAGGTGAAGGCGGAATCCGGCATCGCGCGCACCGCGGAACTGCTGGGTCTGGATGCCCCCGCCGCGGGCGGACTCAACCCGCTCGATGTGCTCGATGCGGCGGGCTCCGCGATCTCGCAGGACTCGGGCAAGGGAGGGCTCTCGACCGCGCTGACGATCATGATCGTGCTGACGGTGATCTCGCTCGCGCCGTCGCTGATGCTCATGACAACCTGCTTCGTGCGGATCCTCATTGTGCTCGGCCTGCTGCGCCAGGCGCTGGGAACGCAGACGCTTCCGCCCGCGCAGATGGTGACGGGGCTCGCGCTGTTCATGACGCTGCTGGTGATGGGCCCGACGCTCGAGCGCGTGTGGAATGAGGCGGTTGTTCCGTACCAGCGGGGCGAGGTCGCAGACCATGAGGATCTCTGGCAACGCGCCTCGCAGCCCATGCGTGACTTCATGTTCGACCAGATCGAGGCGACGGGAAACTGGTCCAGCCTGTACATGGTGCTGAACTACCGGGGACGCCTGGACACCTCGCATCCCGAATCGCTGGTTCGCGCCGACGTGGCGATGACCGAGTTGGTCCCTGCGTTCATGCTCAGCGAGTTGAAAACGGCGTTCCTCATGGGGTTCAAGGTGTACTTGCCTTTCCTGGTGATCGACATGGTGATTGCCAGCATTCTGATCTCGATGAGCATGATGATGCTGCCACCGGTGCTGATCAGCCTGCCGTTCAAACTCCTGCTGTTTGTGATGGTTGACGGGTGGTCGCTCGTGGTTGGCAGCCTCATGACGAGCTTCGTGCGCGATGGCGCGGGCCCGAGGTTGACAGAAACATCGATCTCGCTTCTGCCGCAGGCGCAGCCGATGCTCGCGCTGATCGGGCTTGGATAGGAGGGGCTGGTGTGGGCGTAGACGATTCCATGATCGCCATGCTCCGCGAGACGCTGCTGATCGTGCTGAAGATCGCGGCGCCGATCCTGGCGGCGGGGATGTTCGTGGGGCTCGTGGTGAGCTTTGTTCAGTCGATTACCACGATCCAGGATCAGACGCTGACCTTCGTTCCGAAGATCTGTGTCATGGTCGTGGTCGCCGCGGTGCTGTTGCCGTGGATCGCCGCACGGCTGGTCGAGTACGCCGGCGAGCTATTCCAGTTTGCGCCATGACGACCGAGTGCCACCATGCCCGGGTTCGATTCGTTGGTTCCGTTGATCGTGCCGTTCATGCTGGTGCTTGCGCGCCTCGTTGGCCTGTTCGTCTTCGCACCCGTGATCTCGAGCACCTCTGTGCCGCTGCGGGCCCGGGCGCTGCTCGCATTCGTCATGACCCTGACGCTCATGCCCGTCGTGCCGCGGTCGGCGGAGGCACAGCTCGACATCGTGGCCATTGTTCCAGCCATCGTCGCCGAGACGATGGTGGGCATGACGATCGGTCTGCTCGCCTCGATTCCGCTGTTCGCCATGGAGATGGCCGGGACCATCATGGGGCATCAGATGGGGCTCGGCCTGGCTCGGAGCTACAACCCCGAGCTGGATACCGATGCCGATTCGATCGGACAGATGCTCTTTGCGCTGGCCGGGGCGGCGATGGTGGCGATGGGTGGGGTCGAAGCGCTCTTCTTGGCGCTGGCCCGCTCGTTCGAGCGCGTGCCCGCGGGCTCCTTCGCGTCCATGGACATCCCGATCGATCTCTACATGGGCATGTTTCGCAGCGGCGTCGAGTTGGCGATACGTGTCGCGGCCCCGGTGATCGGCATGCTGATGCTCATCCTGCTGGCGCTGGGATTCATCATGAAGACCATGCCCCAGATCAACATCCTCTCGGTTGGCTTCGCACTCAAGATCGTCGCGGGAATCACCATCATTCTGTGGTCGATCGGAGTGATCGGGGACGTCGCCGGTCAGGACATCGGACAGGCGCTCCGCAACGTGATTTCCTGGGCCGAGTCCGGCCACGGGACAGGGGAGTAGGCCGTGGCGGGTGAGGACATGGGCGAGAAGACCGAACGCCCGACAGCCAAGCGCCTCTCCGATGCGCGGAGCAAGGGAAGTGTGGCGCGCAGCCAGGACCTCTCGGCGGCGATCGTTCTCATCGCGGGGGTTTCTCTGCTGCTGCTGTTCGGCGCGTCGCTGGTCAGGGATCTTTCCACCATCATGAGTCGCGTGCTGGAGGGCCGCACGCCGGGCAACCCACACGACATCGCGTCCGCCGGTCAGGCGATGCGGTGGGCGGGCATGACCGCGGCGAGCGCCGTGGCGCCCATCTTCCTGTTGATCGCGCTCATCGCGTTCATCGCCGGGTCCGGGCAGGTGAAGTGGCTGGTCACGACCCACCCGATCAAGCCCAATCTCTCGCGCCTGAATCCCGTCGGTGGGCTCAAGCGCATCTTCGGCCTCAAGGGGCTCGCCAAGTCCGGCGTCAATTTCTTCAAGCTCGCACTGGTCGCGGCGGTCTCGTGGTGGACGCTCGCACGCTTCGCTCCACGGCTGGCCTCGCTGCCTCGCATGGAGGCCACATCATCCCTGACGATGGTGGGGCGCATGCTGATCGAGCTCGCCGTGTGGCTGCTCCTGATCCTCCTGCTCCTGGCGATCGTCGACTTCATCTACCAAAGGTGGCAGCACATGCGCGACATGCGCATGACCAAGCACGAGGTCAAGGATGAGCGGCGAAGCATGGAGGGCGATCCCGAGACCAAGAAGCGCCGGCTGAGAATGGCGATGGACATCGCACGCCATCGAGTCGGACAGGCGGTGCCAAAGGCTGATGTCGTGGTCACCAATCCCACGCACTATTCCGTGGCATTGCGGTATGACGAGCACAGCATGCGGGCGCCGCGCGTTGTGGCCAAGGGCGTCGATCATCTGGCCCTTCTGATTCGGCAGATTGCCATCGCCAACGCGGTTCCGCTCGTTGAGCGCCCACCCCTGGCCCGAGCCATGTACTTCGGCATCGAGGTCGGGCAGGAGATCCCACCGAGCATGTACGAGGCGGTCGCCGAGATCCTCGCGTTCGTATACCGCACGGAGGCCGCGGCGGCATAGCGCATGACGACCCCCGACGCCAGCACGCACTCCTCGATGCCCTCATGGGTGCGGGCGATCCATCGTCATCGCGGCCTGATCGTTCCCGTCGGCTTCGTGTTCCTGATGGTCGTCCTCATCGTGCCCGTCCCTCCGGCGATGATGGACGTGCTCATCGCGCTCAATATCTCCCTGGGCGTCATCATCCTGCTCACCACCATCTACATGCAGCGCCCGCTCGATTTCTCGGTCTTTCCTTCGCTGCTGCTGGCGACCACCCTCTACCGCCTCGTGCTCAACATCGCGTCCACGCGCCTGATCCTCACGGCCGACGCCACCACACCCGAGGAGGCGATGGGAGTCGCCGGAAAGGTGATCCAGGCGTTTGGCAACTTTGTGGCAGGGGACTCACTGTTCGTGGGTGGAGTCATCTTCCTCATCCTCATTGTGGTTCAGTTCATGGTCGTTACCAAAGGAGCGGGTCGCATCAGCGAGGTGGCGGCGAGGTTCACGCTCGATGCCATGCCGGGCAAGCAGATGGCGATCGATTCGGATCTCAACGCGGGGCTCATCGATGAGACCGAGGCCCGTCGCCGAAGGGAGGAGATCTCACGAGAGGCCGACTTCTTCGGAGCCATGGACGGTGCCAGCAAGTTCGTTCGGGGCGACGCCGTGGCCGGCATCATCATCACCGCCATCAACGTCATCGGCGGCCTTGCCGTCGGCGTGGTCGAACGCGGCTGGCCGATCGGCCGGACCGCGGAGATCTTCACCAAGCTGACCATCGGAGACGGACTGACGGCTCAGATTCCGTCTCTGGTGATCTCGATCGCCTCTGCGCTGATCGTTACGCGATCGGGAACCAAGAAGGAACTCGGAGAGGAGCTCACGGGCCAACTGGCCAGCCAGCCCAAAGGGCTCGTGATCTGCGCAGTCTTCCTCGGACTTCTGGCCCTCACGCCGCTTCCGACCGTCCCGCTGGTCGCAACCGCGGCGTCGCTGGGAATCTTGAGCTGGTCGCTGTTCCGTGCCGACCGAGATCGGGCCCGCCAGGCGCTCGACGCCGCCTCGCAGGATGCGGCGCAGGCCCGGGCCGAGCCGCCGCCGATCGAGTCTGCACTGAAGGTGGACACTCTTGAACTCGAGCTTGGCTACGGGCTGGTCGGGCTGGTGGACCGGAGTCAGGGCGGGGATCTGCTCGACCGAGTGACGAGCGTCCGCCGCCAGCTGGCCTCGGAACTCGGCCTGGTCATGCCCCCGGTCAGGATCCGGGACAACGTCCAGTTGGAGCCCGACGCGTACAGGATTCGGATCCGCTCGAGCCCGGTGGCTCGCGGCACCGTCCGGCCCTCCCTGCTCCTGGCGATGGACGCGGGCATCGCGTCGGGCCGCATCGAGGGCGAGGCGACTCGCGAGCCCGCCTTCGGTCTCAAGGCGTGGTGGGTCCAGCCGGCCCTGAGGCAGCGGGCCGAGTCGCTCAACTACACGGTGGTCGAGCCGACGAGCGTGATCGCGACCCACCTGTCCGAGGTTGTGAAGCGCCACGCGGACGAGTTGCTGACCCGGCAGGAAGTCGCCAATCTGATCGAACAGCTCAAGGAGCGCGCCCCCAAACTCGTTGAAGAAGCGATTCCAGCCGTCGTCAAACCCGGTGACCTCCAGCGCATCTTGCAGAATCTCCTTCGCGAGCGCGTGCCGGTGCGGGACATGGAGACCATCGTCGAGGCCTTGGCCGACTGGGCCCCACGCACCAAGGACCCCGACGTCCTCACCGAATACGTTCGCAACGCTCTCAAACGGGCGATCTGCCAGCAGGTCGCACAGGTCTCCGACTCCGGTGCAATGAAGATCGCGTGCATCACGCTGGATCCGACCCTCGAGGACCTGATCGCCGCGTATGTCGATCGGTCCGCCGGCGGCACCACCGTCTCCATGCCGGCGCGGGTCGCCGATCAGTACGCCGCCAGGATCGGCGCCTCACTCGAGAAGCTCGCCGCCGCGGGCCACCCCCCCGTTGTCGTCGCCTCGCCGCAGGTCCGCGCCATCGTCTGGCAGATGCTCGAATCGCGGGTCCCCGGCATCACCGTCCTCGGCTACAACGAGATCGCCGCCGGGATCGAGGTCGAGACTCTCGCTCTGGTTACGCCGGCCGAGTCCTCGGTCGCGGCTCCGGCGGCATGATCGTGCAGGATGCCACGTCGTCTGCTACCATCGCCCAAGACTCATCGAAGCCACGGATGGCGAGCATGATTCTCAAAACGTATCGATCGAACACCATGGCGGGCGCACTGGCCGAGGTCAAGAGGGACCTCGGGTCGGATGCTGTGATCTTGCACACTCGCTCGTACCGGGTCGGCGGATTCGCCGGAATCGGCGCCAAGTCGATTGTGGAGATTACCGCCTCGCCAGACGCCGCGGTGCCCACGCGCAGGCCCAAGCCTTCGGCACGGATGACCGCTGCGGTCGATCGTCCGGCAAACAAGGCGGCCCCCGCGCCCGATGTGCCGCCCCCGCCCTCGGATGGGCACAACGGCAGCGAATTCCGGTCGACCTACCACCCTGTCCCGGGCCGTTCCGCCTCGACGGTAGAGGTAAAGGTGCCCGGCCCCCGCGCGGACTCCGTTCCCGGCAATTCTGGTCGCCCTTCCGCAACCGGATTGGCCGTTCGCGCGCCACTGGCCCCCGTGGATGCCGCCGCAAGTCTGGCCCTTCAGGAGGAGCTAGCAGCGATCCGCCGTCTGGTCGGGCAGGTCATCCACAACTCCCACCGCTGCGGCACGGCCCTGGCGGCCTCTCCGGGAGTGCCCGAACCGCTGCTGGGCATCTACCTGGCCTTGATCGAACACGAAGTCCGCCCGGAGATTGCCGACGCGGTCATCGAGCGAGTGCGATCTCAAGGCGCCCTCGAAGACCCCAGTCTCGCCCGGCGTGCGGCGCTCAGAGAGATTGCCCGCCGCATTCCCGTTGCCGGCGGGCTCGACATCGCCGCCCCCACCGAAGACGGCAGGCCTCGCACCATCGCCCTGATCGGTCCAACCGGCGTCGGCAAGACCACCACGCTCGCGAAGCTGGCCGCGGCCGCCAAGCTTCGACGCGGAGCCCGCGTGGGCCTCGTGACGTGCGACACCTATCGAATCGCTGCGGTCGAGCAGCTTCGCACCTATGCCAACATCATCGGACTTCCCGTGAAGGTCGTGATGTCGCCCTCCGACATGCCCGACGCTCTCGAATCCCTGCGCGATCGCGATGTGATCCTCATCGATACCCCCGGCCGATCGCAGCACGATGCGGGCCGGCTCGATGAACTCCGCGCGCTCGTCGACGCGGCAAGGCCTCATGAGACTCACCTGGTCATCTCATGCACGGCCGACCAGCCCGTCATCGACCGGGTCGCGGCGAAATTTGGCGCGCTCTCGCCAACCGACCTGATCGTCAGCAAGGTGGATGAGGGTGTGCATTTCGGCTGCGTGCTGAACATCGCCACTCGCCTGGGTGTCCGACTGAGCTACGTCACCACGGGCCAGGAAGTCCCCGATCACATCGAGCCCGCCGACGCCGACGGCCTCGCAAAGCTGGTCGTCGGCGAAGCCCGCACCCTTGGGCTGGGCGCGTGACACCCGGGGCCGGACTCCATCCCGCTCCGGCCGATCAGGCATCACGCCTCCGCACGCTCGTTGGCGAGTTGAGGCGGACCCACCCGCTCGGACGAACCGACGAGTCCTCCTCGCCATTGGTCCGGCCGCCAAACCTGATCGCCTTCGCGTCGGGAAAGGGCGGCGTCGGAAAGACGTTTCTCAGCGTGAACCTCGCCATCGCGCTCGCGGCGCTGGGTGATCAGCCCGTTCTGTTGGATGCCGACGCCGGGCTGGCCAACGCCGACGTGATGTTGGGTGTGACTCCCCGCCAGCGCCTCGACCGCATCATCGAGTCGGAGCACGCGATCGGACTGGAAGATGTCACCATCGAGGCGCCCGGTGGGGTCAGGCTCGTGCCGGGAACCGTGGGCCGACGGACCGCGGTCGGAGACGATGCGGTGACCGCCCGCAAAATCCTGAACGCGTGCAGTGGGCCTGCCCCGGCGTCCGGTCTGCTGATCATCGACCTTCCGGCGGGCCTCTCCCCGCTGGTATTGGAGCTCATGGCCGCCGCTGTTCTCCCGGTCGTAGTCGCAACGCCCGATCCGACGTCGATCGCGGACGCGTACGCCCTGATCAAGGCGATGCTGACTTCCGCACGACCCGACCCGGGCCAGTCTGGCCCCGTGCCGGCGGTCGTCGTGAATCAGGCGTCGGACGCCGAAGAAGCCGCCAAGGCGCATGGGAGACTCAACGCGGTCGCCGAGAGATTCCTCGGCACCCGACTCGACATGCTTGGATGGGTTCCTTGGTCCGCCGCCGCGGCCCGGTCGATCAGGACTCGCCAACCGCTGATGATTGGCTCGCTCGGCTCACCCGCGGCCTCGCAGGTTCACGAACTGGCGAGAGCGGTGCGAGTTCGACTCCGTCCGGTCCATTCCTCCGGCCGTCCCGCACATCGACCTTCCAGGGGGTTGTTCCGTGCCTTTCTCGGACGCCGTCGCGCCGGGCAGTCTTTGCGCGAATCTGCTCAATTGGAATGAATCATCGCGATTCTTCCGAAGATCGCGGGTTCGCGCGACGATACGCGTCGTTGCCACACGGTCCGGCGATTCGCACACTCTCAGGTGGTGAGAACGACCTCCGTTGGGACGTATCGCGTCAGTCATCGCGGCCAGCTTTGCGCTGACGGCCTATGCCATCGCTACGGTGGCCGGTTTCGCCGCCGGAAACCCGACTCCCACGATCTTGCTTCGAGGCCTGCTCGTGCTGATCGTCTGTCACGCGGCGGGCCAGGCGATAGGGGCCGTGGCGGGCGTGGTCATCCGCGACCACAACGCCTCGTACGAAGCGGCCAATCCCATCCCCTCTGTCGGCGAGATCGAGGACGCGATCAGCCGGCAACGTGCCCTGGAGGCGACCGGAGCATGAGTGGGGGAAAGCATGCGAGTAGATCCGGACTTGCTCGCGTGCCGCGCGACCGTCTGCTATATTGCGGCCCCGGTCAGGGACGACCGGACGATGGCGCGGCGCGCGAGTTGCGATTCCGTCCGCGCCGAAGGGTCAAGGAGAGGACCGAATGACGATCACACAATCGACGCCGCGCACCAGATCCAGCAGCCGGATCAAGGCCCGGACACTTCCTCCCGAGCCGACGCCCTACGACGATCGCCCAGTCGAGGAGCTGTGGCGCGAATACGCCGACGGGCCGAGCGAGTCGCTTCGCAACTACTTCATGGAGCGGTACCTGCACCTCGTCCGCTACAACGCGGAGAGAATCCACGCTCGCCTGCCCGATGAGGTCGACGTCGAGGACCTGATGTCGGCGGGGCTGTTCGGCCTCATGGACGCGATCGACGCGTTCGACCTTGAGCGAAAGGTGAAGTTCGAGACCTACTGCGCGCCCCGCATCCGAGGCGCCATCCTCGATGAACTCCGTTCCATGGACTGGGTGCCGCGCCTCGTGCGTCATCGCACGTCCCGCATCGAGCAGGCCCGGCAGCGCATCGAGATGCGAGAGGGTCGCCGCGCCACGGATACCGAGATTGCTGGTCAGCTGGGGCTGCCCTCCGAGGAGTTCGACAAGTACAAGCGCGACGGGCAGCCGGTCATGACCATCAGCATCACCCGTCGGGCGTTCTCCTCAGATAGCGGTCGCGATGTGCGCGAAATCGACGTCATCAAGGACGAGGCCCAGGTCAACCCCGTCAGCGAGGCCCAGCGACGCGATCTCAAGGAGCTCATGACCAAGGGTCTGAGCCGGGCCGAGCGCCTCATCGTCATTCTCTACTACTACGAAGGGATGACCATGAAGGAAATCGGCGCGACGCTGGACCTGTCCGAGTCACGGGTCAGCCAGATGCACAGCTCGATCCTGCAGCGTCTCAAGTCGCAGATGCAGCACAGGATGCGGGACATCTCCGCCGAGCCCCGCTGACCACGTCCGTCCGGGCGACATCCCTACAGTTCTGCACGTGGGCCACCGAGGGGGTGGCCCATGTCCTGCGCGAACTGGGAGGCTGGCCGTTGGCTGCAGATGCGTTCATCGCCTTGGGATCGAACCTGGGCGATCGCCGCGCCGCGATCGAAGATGCCGTTCTCCGCATTCGCGCGACGCCGGGTGTTCGACTGATCGCCAGCTCGTCCATTATGGAGACGGACCCCGTCGGACTCGCGGCTCAGCCCCGATTCCTGAACGCCGTCATCCACGTTCAATCCACACTCGGTCCACACGAACTCCTCCGCAGACTCTTGCAGATTGAGTGTGAGGCCGGACGAGATCGGAGCGAATCGCCGAAGTGGGGACCCCGGACTCTTGATCTGGATCTTCTGATGTATGGAGACGTGGAGATCCAGTCTCCGGACCTCACCATTCCGCATCCGCGCATGCACGAGCGGTGGTTCGTGCTCGCGCCACTCGCGGAGATCGCCGCGCAGACGCTTGTTCCCGGCCTCGCGATGACGGTGGGGGAACTGCTCTGCCGCCAAACCCCGCAGGGCTTGGGTGCAGAGCGATGATCGATCAGCCGACCTTCGCCAAGCTCCGTTCCCGACGCATGGCGTGCCTCGTTTCCGTGTGCTTGGCCGCGCCCGTCTCGGCACAAGATCTCGATGCAGCGGAGGTGTTTGCGCGTGCGTGCGAGATCTACGCCCGCACGGTATTCGCGGAGCGCATCAGGCTGGAGTTCGAGGGGTCCCAGCCCGCGGCGCCACCCGACATCGAATTGCGAATGGCGCCGCAGTTCGCCGGCCAGCGCCTCGCCCTCAGATTGGGGGATCTCGAGCTATTCGGCCAGTCCAACGGCGATCGGGGCGAACTCCGTGTGGTTCATCGCCTGGATCCGACGACCTGCGTCGTCCAGGCCTTTGACGGCGCTCTCTCGTTGCACGCCATACGGACAGTGCTTCCTCCCATCCCACTGCCACAACTCTCCATGGCGCTCTCGGGCCCGGCGGGTGGGCTTGGAGCGCTCGCAAACTCCATCGTCTGGGTGTCGGCCGAGCACTTGCCCGATGAGCCCCCTCGCACGCTTCTGATCGGGCGCTCGAACGGGCGCACGGTTCGTGTAGAGATTGACGACGCCTCGCATCGCCTGCATGCGTTCTACATGGAACTCTCCGGCGAGAGCGGAGTGTCGGTTCTGCGGGCCGAAGTCGAATCGGTCGATCCTGGAGCTCTGGACGCCTGGACCATTGACGTCTCAAGGCGTCAGCCGTTAGCCGCAGCCTCGATGCTTCGACCCAGGCCCATTCCGCTCGAAGCAGGCGCGGTCGTCGACATCAAGCCGTTGTTCCTGCAAGATCGATCGGTCTGGGACCTCGCCTCGGCCGTCGCCGATCGACGATCCAACGGGCGTCCCGGGCAGCGGTTTGCTGCGCTGGTGTTCGTGGCGTGGCCCGCGCCCGAGCGGCGTTCCGCCTTGATGCGTCAGGTCGCCACCGCGATCTCCGACGTTCGCAAGGCAGAGCAAGCCCTCACGGCCCGCGGCATCCAGGAGAGTGGCCTCGGGCCTCGCCGGGTCAGCGTTGGAATTGAGTGCCACCCTGTCGTCGTGTTCGAGAGCGTCGGCGAGTTCTCCGACTCGCGCCTGGCCGAAGCCACCACGGCCATTTCGGCGGCGATGCCGGATCCGCCGGATCTGCTCTGGACCATGCCGGCACGCCAGACCATCGAACGCCTCGACCTGCGCGCTCCAATCGTGCTGACGCTCATCGATGAGCAGGCGAGACTATTGCGCGCGATCCCGATCGAATCGGGAGCAGCGGGTTCGCTGGACATCAAATCGGCCGTCGAACAGGCCGTCCTGGCAGAGATCAATCTCCCGGTCGATCCCGGCCCGGACGACTCACCCTAGGGATCGCGCGTCCGACGGGGCTCGTTCCTTCAGCCCGCTTCGGCGCGGGGATGGGCGCGGTCGTACGCATCGCGCAGGTGGCTCGCCGCGAGGTGCGTGTAGACCTGCGTGGTGCTCAGCGATTGGTGCCCCAGCAACTCCTGCACACTCCGCAGGTCCGCCCCGTTTTCCAGCAGATGCGTCGCGAAGCTGTGCCGCAGCGTGTGAGGGCTGATCGTTGGATCGAGCCCCGCCTGTCGCAGGTACTTGTCCAGCTTGCGGCGCACCGAACGAGAGCTCAGCCGGCCTCCGTGCTTGTTGACGAACAGCGGCCGGAACGAGCGTCCGTCCTGCCACGCGTCGACGAATCGAGGATCCGTCTTGGCAAAGTCCATGTACCGCCGAATCGCGCCAAGCGCGTGCGAACCCAGCGGAACGATTCGCTCCTTCTTGCCCTTGCCGCGCACGTGCATCGCCTCGCCCTGCGGGTCGAGGTCCGTCACCTCAAGGCCAACGAGTTCCGAGACGCGGATCCCCGTGGAATAGAGCGTCTCGAGCATGGCGCGATCTCGCAGGCCCAGCACGTCCGCGTCACCCGGCGCGCTCAGGAGCCGCTCGATCTGCTCGACCGTGATCGCCTTGGGCAGGCGCTTGGCCTGTCTGGGCGTGCGAATGAGCGTCATCGGATTCGTTGCGCACAGGCCCCGGCGGTGTGCCCACTTGTAGAACGAGCGAAGCGTGGCGATCTTTCTCGCCATCGTCGCGGCGGAATAGCTCCGCTCGCTCAGGTGTGCCAGGAATCCCCGAATGGACTCGGCGTCCGCCTCGCAGATCAGATCGGTGATGGTGCGCGGCGAAATAGTCCCCGCAATGTCGCCCCTGCCCTTGCGTTCCGACGCTCGCGTCAGGGCCTCCTGCTCCTTGGCCGCATCGATGGCAATCGAGTGAGCCTGCGACAGGAACGCGACGAACTGCCGCAAGTCGGCGCCATAGCACCTGGCCGTGTACGGACTGAAATGACGCTCATCGGCGAGGTAGCTCGCGAACGAATCGGTGAGAGGGAGCGTGGACATGGACGAACACTCCTCGAAACGCCCCACGTGGGGCGGGTCAACACAACTCGCGGCCCGAATCGCCCTCGAGCGATCTCCGGCCGCCCCGTGGCTCGGTGGGCATGGGCCCGCCTCGTCACGGCGCCCGCGTCGTTTCCGGGGACAGCCGGCGCCGCTCGGCATCGAGCAGCGAGGCCACCGCGGAGTGCGCCGCGAACCGCGTGTACAGATCCATGCTGACCAGGTATCGACGCCACCCCAGTGGACGGGTGGGATCGTGCCGTCCCTGCGCAAACGCACGCAGTTCTCCGAGCACCAGGTGGTTCCTCGCGTCGTACAGCTTGGAGACCCCCGACGCCGGCGAGCTCTCGTGGGCGCTGCGCGGAAAGTACGCATACTCGGTGGGCTGGTGCGTGAGCAGGCGCGTGTCCAGGTCCGAAGACGGCGAGTCGAGCGCACCCTCCCGCTTGTAGATCGCCAGCGAGAGCCCAATCGTCGGCGGGTCGTACGGGTCGTACGCCGTGATCGACCCCAGGAGCAGGCCATCCACACCCAGGGCCGCGGCCAGGATCCCCGCTTGTTCCGGCGCATCGATCGAGCCCAGCCGAAGCTCGCGCATGGCGTCGAGCGTGCGGTTCAGCGGCAGGGATCTCAGTCCCCGCGCCTCCTCAATTGCCGCGACCAGCGCGTCTCCGACCATCAGCGGGTCCACCGTGGTCGTGCCCGACTCATTGCGGGGCGGAACGATCGCGAACAGGACGTCGCCGCCGCGCTCGTCGTACGGTGACTCGAGCACCGCGGGAACATCGAGCGTCTCGGCCTTCTGCGGTGTGCACGCACCAAGCGAGCACACCAGCGCAGCCCCGATCAGCATGATCTGTGCACTTGTCATGGCGTCCTGCCAGAGAAGCCTCGAACTCCGTCCCGAGGCGTCGGTCGTGTCAATCGGGGCCGTCGGGCCCCGTCAGTTTCCGTTGTCGTCCGCTCCGGCGAAGTCCGCAGAGGGCCGACCCTCAGCCAGCGCCACCGCGTCGGACACGTCCAGCGACCACAGGTTCTCCACCCCGCCGCGGTCGGAGGCGAAGTACACCGTTCGAGCGTCGGCCCACACTGGCATCAGATCGACCGCGGTACCGTCCGTCAGCTTGATGAGACTCCCGCCGGCGACGTCCACCATCCAGAGCTCAGAGTCGGCCGGCCGTCTGCGCGCCAGCAGTTCCCAGCTGCCGTCGTTCGGCACGCTCGCGCACACGATCCGTTGCCCGTCGGGGCTCCAGCACGGATTGATCAGCGCGCCCTGAGGATTCGAGATGATCTCGGTCGGTCGGCTCGCATTCCCGTCCCGGTAGTCGATCGTCCAGATGCTGAACGCGTAGTCGCCGCGCTCCTTGCCGAGCTGGAACGCGATTCGATCGGCGCCGTTCACGCCCGTGCCGGCCACCGGGCACCACTCGGGGAACAGCCCGTAGCCGATGAAGTCGCTCGTCGCGCCGCTGCGCACGTCGGTGACCCAGAGCTCCCAGCGGCCGCTGACCTGCCCGCGCCGGCTGAACACGACGCGCGTGCCGTCGGGCGACCAAGAGGGATGAATATCGTGTGCCGGATCGGTTGTCACCCGCATGGGCCGCCCGCCCGAGACGGGCATCACGTAGATGTCCCACGATCCGGACCTGTCGCTTGCAAATGCGATCTGCGTCCCGTCCGGACTGATCGCGGGCATGGCGTCGTTGGCCTCATCGTTGGTCAGCCTGGTGATCACGCGGCTGTCAGCCCGCTTCACGTACACATCAGAAGTCTGGCGGTGCTGGGTGCTGGCGAACGCGATCAGTCCGCCACCATGCGACACGGCGGGGTCGAACACCCCTCCCTCATACGCGAAGGTCACCTGACGCACGTTGGGCGACATCGGCTGACCATCGCGAGCGGGCAGGTCGGCCGGCGACGCCCGGAACCGACCCGGATAGAGCCCCGCACGAGTCGGAGGCTCTGTGCGCCACCACGATCCCTCAACTGCCCCCGAACCCTCAGGACCTGCGTTCGCGGTTGGCCCGCGTTCCGGAGGAGCGGGCGTGGCCAACACGCGCTGCGTGCTCGGCTCGCTGGACTCGTCGGTGATCCATGAAAGGGTAGAGCATCCGCCCAGGGCGATCAGCCCGACACCCGTCGCGATCAGCCCCGAGATTCGCGTACCGGTCGTCCGCATCGGTTGGCCCCCCGGACCCTGCTTCGGATCCAGCGCGTCCGTTCGGTCGATGCCCCCGTGCCAATCACGGGGCCTCTGGCCGGGGCTCTGGCTGCCAACGTTATCGGGCGTACCGATTCACGTCCTTGAGCCGACCGGCCCAGTCGTCGGAGCGCATCGGACCGTTTCGGATCCGGCATGAGTCCGAGTAAGCCAATTGGGTCTCAGCTCGGTTACTCGCGGCGTCTGCGCGACGAGATAGCCGGTGAATCGCCCCGTCTGACCCAGACCGCCCGCCGACCTCGGGGCTCGTTCATGGAGCTCAGACGCTGCAAGTACAACTCCAGGTCGCCATCGCTGAACGAGCCGAGGAATCCCGGCGATGCCCCGCGATTGATGTGCATGATCCGGTCGACCATCTGCTCCCGAGTCAACCGGCCTGACTGATCTGAGACGTGCTCCGCCGTCCCCACGTCGCGCGCGGGGTGATCCATGCTCGAACAACTCCTGTGCAAGCCCGGCTCCATCCGGGCGAACGCTGCCTATCGGACGACAGCAGCCGCGGCGCTCAGGCTTCCCACGCCCCGGCGCACGCCCTGCGCAACTCCCTATCCTGCCACGGCATGATCCTCCACGTGCTTCGACAACCCCAGACGGCGGGTGTTTGGGACGCCCCCGATGCGGGTGGCTGGGCCGAGCGCGTCATCATGCCCATCGAGGGCCGGGCCCGCGAGACCCCCTTGGCCCTCTTCGCCTCATTGAATCTCCTGGCCGGCGCCGTCCCCCGGACGCCTCCATCTCGCCTGTGCTCGCACGTGGCCGGTTGGAGCGGATGGCTCCCACCCGAGACCAGGCCCCGACAGGGGACGTTCCCAAGCGGCCCCGAGACATGGATGGGAGAAGGGCGGGCCCGGCTGGACGACCTGGTCGAGTGGCTCGCGCCGTCGTTGGCCGACGCCGGTTTCAGGCTCGCGTTGCGGCCCCACGCGCGCCACACGCTCAACGACGTTCCGTCATGCCTCTCATTCATCAAACGCTGGAACGATGCGCCGATTGATCTGATCCTCGATCCCGCCGCGATGCTCACGGACGACATGGTGGCCGACGCTCCAGACCACATCGCCCGTATCGCGAAGGCGCTGGGCGGCCACGAACGCGTCATCGCGATCGTCGCGGCCAATGTCAGGCGGGTTCCCACGGGACCGCACCGCGTCGAGCTCGCCGAAGCGCCGGTGCACCGAGGGCCCATCGATCCCATGTCGGTGCTGGAGCCCATCGTCGCGTGCGGGCGCCCGGTGATCCTGATTGAGCAGGAATTGCCCAAGCAACTGGGACTCATCCGTCCGGCGGGGCTTCCCACGCCCGGCGGCGCGTACAGTTGACGCCTCCGGAGATCCCATGCCCGCCACGCCATCGTTCGACCATCCGACGTTCGCCGTCGTCAAGGGCGCGTTCCCCTCGCGCTCGTTCCGGGCCACCGAATTCCGCAACCGTCCGACGCTGGTCGTCGCGGCAGCGGATCTTCACGAAGTGCTTGCGGTGCTCCGCGACGATGTCCGCACTCGCTACGACCTTCTCTCGGACGTCGTCGGCATCGACTATCTGAACTACCCGTCGCCCATGCCCGGCCGCTTTGGGGTCGTCTACATCCTCCGTTCCACCGAGCGCAACGACCTCTTCTTTGTCAAGGTGTTTCTGGATCCGTCGCTTCCAACCCAGGGCATCGACGCCGACCCCGCGCTCTGGCTCGACAGCGCCTGCGACCTCTGGCCCGGCGCCGAATGGCCTGAGCGCGAGGTCTTCGACATGTTCGGCATCCGGTTCCGGAACCACCCGGATCTCCGCCGCATCCTGACCTGGGAGACCTACCCCGGCCACCCGCTGCGCAAGGACTATCCCCTGCGCGGTCGAGGCGAGAGAGAGTCGTACCGCGTCATCGATCGCACCTCGTCCTGAGCAGCAAGGCTTGCGTCAGCGCGGCGCCACCACCGAGCCGGGCTCACGGATCTCAATCCGATCCGTCGCGAGATCCCACCACAGCACACGGGCCGATACCGGAGCGCCGGTCGCGGCGTCGAAGAACGTCACCGCGCCGCCCTCGCTGGCCCTGGCCTCAACCGTCTGGGCCTGAGCGTCGTACGAGAGGGCGTCGGCCACGAGCTCGCGCTCACCGGACGTCACGTACACGGCGCCATCCGCCTCAACGCTGACCAGACGTCCGACGCTCTGCTCGTCCTCCCCGCCCTCGAAGGCGGCGCGAACGTGCTCGCACACGAGATCGGTCTTCTGTCCGTCGGGCCGAAGGTGGGTCATCGTCACCGATCTCGTCATGTCGATCGTCCGCGCGGCGCGATCCACCAGCAGCGCACCCTCCCATCTGAACATCGCGCTGCCGCGCATGCTCTCGACATCCCGAGCGGTGAAACCCTCTTCCGGGTCGCCGGCCGACTCACGGAAGTCGGCCACGACGAGCCGGCCGGGCCGATCGACGCGAAGCTGCCCCGTCGTGTTGTCCGCGATCGCTTCGGGCGCCTCGAGGCGCAGCAGGCGCTCGATGATCGGCCCATCCTCTCCGGGCCTCTCACGCACCGACTGAACGACCGCGGGCGCACCATTGGTCTCCAGCATCGCCATGCCGACGGCCCGGACTTCGAGGACCTCGCGCCGCCTCTTCTCCGCCTCGCTCCCGTCAGTCGGCTCGTCGTCAAAGGGTGTCAGGCGCACATGGACCCGTTCGGCCGTCACATCGTCGGTCACCATCGGCTCAGGGGTCCATCGCGCAAACGCATCGCCATAGCAGTCGAGCGTGCCGCGTCGATCGTCAAACGTCATCTGCTTGGTCCATCGGGACGTCGCGATCGGGTCCGAGTCCTGAGCGGCCTCCGGGGCGCGCCGCTCGAATGTCCCAGCCCCAAAGACATCGATGACGCGGGCTTCGCCGTTGAGATGAACCTGCGTCGCCTCGATCGAGTCTCGTCCCTGCGCGATCACCACACGCTCACCCTCGAGGTCGGCCAGTCTCAGATCGGCGTTGGCGCGGATGCGGTCCGCCGTCGCGCGGACGTTGTTGTCCACGTCGGTGAAGACGACGTCTTCGCGGGCCGAGACGAACCGGACCGAGACCTCGTCTCGCTCGTTTCGGCCCAGCGTCGCGTCCACCAGCCCGGCGCGCAGCTCCGCGCCATCACGCGTCGCCATCGCGTGCCCGGCCACCGTCACCAATTCCGGATTCGATCGATCGCCCGACTCCTCCATCCGGAAATTGGCGGTGAGCCGATCGCCCAGGAGCATGGCGCCCTTGCCGTCAGCCGCGGAGACCGGGCCCTCGATGTCCAGCCGCCGCATCAGCGTGCGGTCATCGTCGCCAGGCGGATAGAAGGTTGCCTCGATCGCGCGACCGGACAATTCCGCCAGTCCGTCGCGGGCGCGGACCCCGCCCACGAGCCTCGCCCACTCGAGGGCTCCCAGCACCGTGTCGTCTCGCATGGCCAGACGGAGATCGGCGCGCTCGTTCCACGAGATCTGACGCATCGGCCCTTCTGGGTCCTCATCTCGTGAAGTCGCCACGCCGGGTCCCGGGATCGAGACAACACCCGTTTCAAGCGAGAGGCGGACGCGGTGGGTCTCGATGGCGCCCGAGCCCGGCATCTCGAGCGTCACACTGCTCGGTCCAGGTCCCGAGAATGCGATCTCCCGGCGCGATGCGAAGTAATCGAGCGTGGCGCACCGTCCCACGCCGCCGGATCCGCCGTCGATCAGCCGTACCAGCCCGCTGGCCAACGCGGACATTCTCGCCGCCACGTGGTCCACGCGCAGCTCTTCCGGACGCTGCTCCATCGGTCGAACGATCAGCGGGCCGCTCCAGGTCAGGATGACAGGGTCTTCGCCCTGCTGCTGGACGGTGGGCGACGCGTTCGCGTCGGCTGGTTCCGGGCCCACGGGCTGAGCCGAGGACGGCCACGCCGCGAGCGACCACGAAGCAAGGGCGCCCGGGATGTTCGATGGTGCGGGAGGGGGCAGCGCCGCGCTGCGTCGCTCTCGCCCGAGCGCGCCGGGGGGAAGCTTGTTGTCGATCAGGCGGACCCAGACTTCGAGCTGATCTCCCTCGACGCGACGATCGCCCTGAGTCAGCACCACATCGCCCTGGAAGCTCGCGCGATAGTGCGTTCGCGCGGGTCCCCGACCCCTCCGCCCTGCGCCTGAGGGGGCAGCCTCTTCTTCGACGGCGGACTCTGGATCGAGCTCGATAGCGGTTTCGCCCGTTGAATCTCCGGGACGCGCCGCGTTCCCGCCGCGCGCGGCGCGCGAAACGTTCTGACCAGTCTGGCGGGGCCGAGTCGGGAGCACGTCCTCGACGCCGCCCTCACCCGGGAAGTACGTGATCCGCCCGCTGCGTTTGACCGTCAGAAACTGGGCGCGATTCTGCACTTCATCGAACACCGCCGCGGCGTCGGACCCAACGAACTCCAGGTTCTCCGTCGCCGCCCACACATCGCCGGGGGCCGAGGCCTCTCCGGTCGCGAGGTCGAAGTGCAGCGTCTGGGTCTTTGCCCGAAGTCGAGGTGTGTCGATCGCCGGATCGGGTCGGCGACCGAAGGGTGGAGGGTCGTAGATATCGATCTCGACCCCACCGGACAGCGACCCCGAGTCGGGCCGCTTGCCGTCGGGCATCACCAGGCGGGCGTTGGGCGCCCGCACGTGAAGGAACTCGCCCGACTCGAGGAACACCCAGCCTCGGACTCCCTCGGCGCGGTATGTGCGGTTCGGAAGAGGATCCAGGCGCGAGAATCGCAGGTCCCCGGCGAGTCGAGTCGGGTCGTCTCGATCGGTGAACTGAATAGCCAGTTCACTCCCGCGCACCTGGGCGGCCGTCCCAGGGGTGTTCGTCTTGAGGGTACCCACTTCGGGCGCTTCGCCGATATCGGGCACGGTTGCGGACGAGCCCGAGGGCCCGCGCATCAGGTAGACGGCCATGATCCCCAGCGATGCCACAGCCGTGACCACGGCCAGCAGGAACCCGATCAATTGGGCGTCGACCCGTCCCGAGCGATGTGTGACCATGGAACGGAATCGTATCACCCGCAGGAGAGCGCCGTGCGGTTCCGACAGGTCCGCGCGGTCTCGTTCGTGCGTCAGGAGAACGACGAGCCTGGGTCGTCTTTGTCCTCGAAGAGCATGAACTTCGCGCGCATCCCCTCGAGCAGGCCCCTGGCCTCGAGCAGGTGCTCGATGGCCTCCCGCACGGCGCCGCGCCCGCCCGGTCGCGTCGAGCACCAGGCCGCGGCGTTCCGCACCTCTGGGGCGGCATCGGCGACGGCCATCGCGTATCCGACAGCCGCCATCGGCGCCAGATCCGGCCAGTCGTCGCCCATGTAGGCCATCTCGTTCAGCGGCACACCCGTCCGCTGCTCGATGGACCTCAGCGCCTCGCGCTTGTTCATCGATCCCTGGATCAGTGTCGCCACGCCAAGCTCGCGCATGCGATGCCGCACGGCCGTCCCCGAGCGGGCCGTGGCGATCGCGATTCCCAGTCCGGCCTCCTGCCACACCTTGATCGCGAGGCCGTCGCGCACATTGAAGCGCTTGGTCTCGTTCCCCTGATCATCGAGATAGATCGACCCGTCGGTCAGCACGCCGTCGACGTCCAGCACCAGCAGCCTGACCCGCCGTGGAT
This sequence comes from Phycisphaeraceae bacterium, assembly GCA_020639195.1. Classification (GTDB taxonomy): domain Bacteria; phylum Planctomycetota; class Phycisphaerae; order Phycisphaerales; family UBA1924; genus JACKHB01. The sequence continues at coordinate 42,472 of JACKHB010000005.1, forward strand.
CGCTCATGACTCCTCGCTGACAAGACGAAGCGTCACCAGGTCCTGAACATCGAGCAGACCCACCGGTCGTCCCTGTCCGTCGACGATCGGGATCTCATCCTGTCGATGCTCTCGGATGAGCACCACCGCGTCTCGAAGCAGCGCGCTCGCCGGAAGCGTTCTGGGATTGCGGGTCATGCGGTCGCGGACTGGCCTGTGCAGCGCCCCGGGATCCTGGCAGATCAGTCGACGGAGGTCCCCGTCCGTGAAGATCCCAGTCAACCTGCCGGTGGGCCCGTCCACCAGCAACAGGGCCCCCGAACGCCGCCGATCGCCCTTGTCCGCTTCTCGCAGCGCCTCGCCGACCGTGAGACCGTCGTGCACCATCGCGAGATCGCGCCCCGCGATCGCTCGAACCACGTCCATCACCGGCCGAAGCTGGCCGCCGAGCGATCCACCGGGGTGCCGTCGCGCGAAGTCCCGCTCGGTGAAGTTTCGCCGCCGGGCAACGCAGAGCGCCAGGGCGTCCCCGATGGCGAGCGTCGCGGTCGTGGAAGTTGTCGGCGCTGAAAACTCCGGCTCACCCGCCTCACCCTCGGGCGGCAGGTGCAGCGTGATCGTCGCCAGTTCCTCCAGGCTCGAAACCCTGGCCCCTTCGGTGGGTTTCCGGGTGATCGCAAGAATCGGCATCGAATCCTGACGCAGGATCGCCGCGAGGTTCACGACCTCCTGGGTCTCCCCGGAATTCGAGAGGCACACCGCGGTGTCGCTCGCGCGGAACCGGCCGAGGTCCCCGTGCGCGGCCTCCGTGGGATGCACCGCATGGCTAGGGATCCCGAGGCTCGCCATCGTCGCCGAGATCTTCGCTCCCACGTGACCGCTCTTACCCAGCCCGCTGACCAGGACGGTTCCGCCGGAATCGGCGCAGCGCGCCAGCAACTCCACCGCGCGAGAGAAACGGTCATCAAGAAGCGCCGAAACGGCTTCCAGCGCCGTCGCCTCTCGCGAGATCACCGTCCGGGCAAACGCAAGTTCCGCCGCCGCGTCGACCATCGCCCAAAGGGTACACTCGCCCCAGAGGTGCCGAGACATGGCTGTTGACTACCGAGTGCGCCTGGAGTCGTTCGAGGGTCCGCTCGATCTGCTCTTGTTCCTTGTCCGCCGTGCCGAGGTCGAGGTCGAGGACATCCCCATCGGGGTCATCACCGATCAGTTCATGGAGCACCTGAGCGCGATCGACCGAGTGGACGTCGAGGTTGCCGGCGAATTCCTGCTCATGGCAGCCACCCTCATGGAAATCAAGAGCCGGATGCTCGCCCGGGCCGGCTCGCCTTCTCCGGAAGGAAGTTCGGAGGACTCGCTCCAGGACGACGAAGACCCCCGTGCGTCGTTGATCGCACAACTCCTCGAGTACAAGCGATACAGAGACGCCGCGGACATCCTGGATGCCCGCCTCCAGCAGTGGCAGCGTCGGTTTCCCGCGGCGGCGGCGGACCGTCCCGAATCCCCGGACGTCGATCAGGAGATCGACCTCGGCGACGTCGAATTGCTCGACCTCGTCGCGGCGTTCCATCGCATCGTCGAGACTGTCAACCTCGATCGAGTCGGCGACCACGAGGTGTACAGCGATGACACGCCCCTCGAACTGCACGCCGAGGACCTGATGGATCGACTTCGTCGCGACGCGTCGCCCGAGGGGTTGCCGCTGGCCAGAGTTTTCGCCGGTCGCCGACGAGCCGAGATGATCGGTCTCTTCCTCGCCATGCTTGAGATGATCCGACAGCGACGGGTTCGCGTGGCAGGGTCGGATCGGGGCCTCATCGTGCGCCTCTGCGAGTCTGAGACTGCTGCCGACTCACCGCCCGAACAGTCCGCCGCCGGGGATTCCGGCGCGGCGTGAGGCTCATTCTGCGGCGAGGCGCGCAGACAGACAGGGCGCGAGCGGAAGTCCGCCCGCGCCCTCGCAAAAGCTCTTTCGGGGGCCGATCACCGACCGTAGGGGCTGGCGTAGTCCGGGTGCTCCTGCTGGATCACGCGGCGCAGCTCCCGGACAGACAGGTCTCGGTCTCCCTGGTCCTCGGCCCGGGCCACCTCGCCAAGCGCGCCCTCGACGTCGCCGATCATGAAGCACAGCGACGAGAGCATGAAGTGCGGATCGGGGCTGCTGTAGTACTGCTGCGTGTGCTGGTAGTACTTGTCCTTCAGCGCCAGAATCAGGCCCGAGATGTTCTCGTCCTTGGGCAAGAACCGAAGCGAGTCGGCATCGGCCTTGAACGCCGCACGCATGGCGCGAATCGCACTGCGATCATCGTTCTGGGCGGCGCTTGCCAGGGCGAAGCCCACTTTCGCAAGGCTGCGGTGCGGCTGCGCTTCGGCGACGGTGCTGAACGTCCGCAACGCGGCTCGATAGTCGCCCCGGGACAGTTCCGACCAGCCTTGCTCGATCGTCACCGCGCAGACTACAGGTGCGGGCTCGCACATCACCGGCGACTGGTACACCACGCGAGGCGTCTCGCGGATGACGACAGTCTCGCGTCGCGGCGTTCCGTAGTACACCTGCGGACGGGTGTCGCAGGGCGCTACCACGACCGGCGGGGGGCAATACGTCGGTGCCACGTACACGGGCCGGTAGGTCGGTCGATAGACGATCGGCGGGCTCGGTGGGCAATACGACGGAGCTCGGCGCGATCCCCACGAATCACCTCCCCACGAACCACCCCCCCGCGAACCACCCCAGGTCGAACCGATCGAGATGCTGAACCTGTTCGAGGAGCCCGAGGCCCATCCGCCCGACACGGGATGCGAGTAGCTCACCCTTGAGCCGGAACGTCCTCGATCGCCGCCGCGGCCTCGATCCCGTCCGCCGGGATCTGCATGGGCAGTAGAAGCGCACAGCCCCGCGACCGTCAGCAGACACGCAATTCCCCGGATCCTTGCCATGGCCAGCCTCCTGTGCCCTCTCGCGAACGCCGGAGCGTTCCGGCAGACCCCGCCCAACTCAGAGGTTTGTACCCGCAAACTTCGGCGGGGTGCCTCGGATTCCGAGTTGTTACACGGCGATCAGCGGCCTACCGGAGGTCGTGCCCCCGAAGCGCCTCCAGAAGTCGGACTCCAGCGGGCAGAATCCCCAGGGAATCATCCGCGCGGCGTTCCACGTGCTCTTTTTGGATCAGCAGATCCAGAATACGGGTCCAGTCGTCGCCCAGCCCCAGCCACAACTGGTCCTCGAACCGACGGTCCCGACCCGCCAGCAGCTCTTCCAGGGCGTCACGGATCGCCTGGCGGCCCCCGACGCCGATCGGGACCGCCCGAGTGTCTCCCCTCTGGACGGCCGCCCGATCGGCGCCTGGCCACCGGCTCCTCCGAGCGTCCGCTCGGACGCCCTCTCTACCAATTGATTCCATGACTGCTCCCATCGCGTGCCGCTCCGGACCATGAGCCACTGACGAGCCCCGGGCGCGCACACACAACGCCTCGGGATGCGGGAACGTCCCCGCCCCGAGCCAGCTGCGAAACACCCCGGAAGATGCAGCAATGGATGAGAACGATCGTGGGTCAGAGACCCGTCCGGATCGAAATCTCGCGCTGGCCCAACGGATCAAGTTGTCCGGCTTTGGACGCCGGTGCCTCGGCAGACGACCGGAACGCCGTCGATTCCGAGGTCAACCCATGATTCGACAACAGCGGAGTCCCGGTTTCACCGCCGCGCGATGTTCACGCGATACGACATTTGGACAATGAATCATTCTTGGCACAGAGGGTGCGGACTTCGGATGCCGGTTACTCTCGATCGGCGAACATCCGAAGCATGTCCACGCAGCGGGCCGAGTAGCCAGACTCGTTGTCGTACCACGCAACGATCTTGAAGAACCGGTCGTTCAGCTCGATTCCGGCCTTGGCGTCGAAGATCGAGCTGTGGCGGTCACCGATGAAGTCGCTCGAAACGACCTCCTCATCCGTGAAGTCCAGAACGCCTCGCATCCGGCCCGCCGCCGTGTCCCGCATGGCGGAGTTGATCGCCTCCAGCGAAGTGGACTTGGAAGTCTTGAATGTGAGATCGACCGCGGAGACGTCCGCCGTGGGCACGCGGAAGGACATCCCCGTGAGGCGACCCTTGAGCTCGGGAATGCAGAGCGTGACCGCCTTGGCGGCCCCGGTGCTCGAAGGGATGATGTTCATGTAGCCGTTGCGGCCACCCCGCCAGTCCTTCTTGCTGGGCCCGTCCTGGGTGGGCTGAGTCGCGGTCACGGCATGGATCGTCGTCATGAGCCCCTCTTCGAGCCCAAACGCGTCCTGAACGACCTTGGCCACCGGCGCGAGGCAGTTTGTTGTGCAACTGGCGTTGGATACGACCGTGTGCTTCTTTGGGTCGTAGGACTCGTGATTCACCTTGAAGCAAATCGTGGGGACCTTGTCGGGGCTCTTGGTGGGAGCGCTGATCAGCACCCGCTTCGCGCCCGCGGCAAGGTGTTTGCCAGCGCTCTCGAAGTCCGTGAACAGGCCGGTGGACTCCAGCACGTAGTCCACTCCGAGGTCGCCCCAGGGAAGCTGCGCCGGATCCTTGACGCTCATGGTCTGAGTCGTTCGCCCGTTGATCGTAAAGGAGTTCTCCGTGGAAGTGATGTCCGCGTCAAAGCGGCCGTGCATGGTGTCGTACTTCAGCAGGTATGCGAGGTTGTCGGCCGGGACGAGGTCGTTGACGGCCACGATCTCGAAGCCGCCGACCTGCGAGGCCATCCGACAGACCAGCCGCCCGATTCGTCCAAAGCCGTTGATGCCGATTCGAACGCTCATGATCGTGCCCCTTCCGTGAAGGCCATCGAGGAACCGTCGGAGCCGCCGCCCCGCGCAACGGTATGAGTGGTCCGCGATCGAGTTCTATCGGCCATTGAGCCGCCCCGGTCACCGCTCCATCTGTCCGAGCAGTTCCATGTCGATCCCCAGAAGCCTCAGCCGGAGCAACGCCAGCGCGGACAGGGCGGACCACGCCCTGATCGTGCGCCGATCGCCGGGAAGGACGAAGCGCCGGACATCGAGACTCGCCCCCTCTGACGCCAGGGCGATCCACACAGTCCCGACTGGCCTTTGGGTCGTTCCGCCGTCCGGTCCCGCGACCCCCGTGATGGCCAGAACGTGGTTGGCGCCGCTGCCGGCGAGCCCGCCGACGGCCATCGCCCGCGCGCATTCGCGGCTGACCGCGCCGAACCGATCGAGAATCTCGGCCGGCACGCCGACCTGCGAGGCCTTCATCTTGTTGGAGTACGTCACCCAGCCACCGAGGTAGACCGCTGATGCGCCCGCGATCTCGGTCAGGGACTCACCGAGCAGGCCTCCCGTGCAGCTCTCCACCGTCGCGACGGTCGTTCCGGCATTCTTGAGCAGCGAGATCACCACGGAGGCAAGGGTCTGGTCGGCGTCGCCGAACGCCGCGTCGCCAACGCGCTCTCGGATCGCGTCGCGCGTTTCTCGCATGACTCGATCGGCGTGCTCGGTGGGGCCTTCGTACCGCACGCGGCACGAGACCACTCCGAGGCTCGCGGTCGTTCCGACCAAGGGTGTGGCGTCTCGCGCCATGAGGTCGCCCAGGCGACGGGCCACTTCCGACTCGCCAAGTCCGAAGGTGTGGATCGCCAGTGTCCGCACGACGCGCGACGGGTCCGGGCGCAGCCTCGGGATGAGGCACCTCTCGACCATGTCACGCATCTCGTGGGGCGGGCCGGGCAGGCAGCACACCTCCGCCTCCGACGGGAGCATCGCGTACAGCCCGGGCGCTGTGCCGCGACTGTTGGGGAGCACCTCGGCGCGCGTCGGGCGCAGCGCCTGAACGCGATTCGCCTCGGGCATGGTCCGCCCCCGCCCTTGGAAGTACCTCCGTATCTGTTCCAGCGCCGCGGCGTCCTCGATGAGAGAGTCGTCCATCGCCAGGGCGAGGGCCCGGCGCGTCAGGTCGTCTTCGGTGGGTCCGAGCCCTCCGGTTACCGCGATGAGATCCGCGTGGCACGCCAGCCTGCCCAGCGCCTCGGCGATGGCCCGGGCATCATCGGGCACGCATGCGAACTCCCGCGCGGTCACGCCGTGCGCGAGAAGGCGGCCCGCGAGCCACTGCGAGTTCGTGTCGCGGGTCTGACCGAGTACCAGCTCATCGCCGACCGACAGGATCGCCACGGTGCGGTGGGGGCCCCTCGCCATGCTTGCAGCGTAGAGCGTGGCCAAGGCGGTCGCCGAACGGGCTCTTCCTATACTGCCCGCCCGATTCAAGGAGCTCCGAACATGCCCATGCGCACGCACACGTGCGGTGAAGCGCGCGACAACCACATCGGACAGACGGTCGCGCTGTGCGGCTGGGTGCATGCCCGCCGCTCCCACGGCCAGGGCCTGCTGTTCCTTGACCTGCGGGACCGGTTCGGCATCACGCAGATCGTGCTGGACCAGGAGGACTCGCCCGCAGACGTCGTCGAACGAGGAGAGAAGCTCCGCCTCGAGGACTGCGTGCGAGTCTCGGGCGAGATTCGGGCCCGCGCCAGCGTGAACCCCCATCTGGACACGGGGCGGGTGGAGGTCGTGGTCAAGGAACTGGCGCTCCTCAGCCGTAGCGATCCTCCGCCGGTCATCCCCGGCGATGAGAAGGGCGGCCTGAGCGCCGAGTCGGTGCGGATGAAGCATCGGTATCTCGACCTGCGTCGGCCGGCGATGCAGAAGATCGTGCGCACGCGCCACGACGTCTCGCGCATCGCGCGCGGTTACTTCCACCGCAATGGATTCCTGGAGGTGGAGACCCCGATCCTGTACAAGAGCACCCCGGAGGGGGCGAGGGAGTTCATCGTTCCAAGCCGGAACTCCCCGGGCACGTGGTACGCGCTTCCGCAGAGCCCCCAGCTCTTCAAGCAGCTGCTCATGGTGGCCGGATGCGACCGCTACCTCCAGATCTGCCGCTGCTTTCGCGACGAGGACCCGAGACAGGATCGGCAGGTCGAGTTCTCGCAGATCGACCTCGAGATGTCCTTCATCGAGCGCGAGGACGTGATTCAGACGATGGAGGGATTTGCGCGCGAGCTGTGGGGCGAGGTGCTCGGGGTGGAGACGCGCCCGTTCCCGCGCCTGACCTACCGCGAGGCCATGGACCGCTACGGCATCGACCGGCCAGACACGCGGTACGGGCTGGAACTCATCGATGTCTCGGACCTCGCCGCACGGACGGAGTTTCGCGTGTTCAGCGAGGCGCTGGCCAAAGAGACCGGCGCCGTCAAGGCCATCCGCGTTCCCGGCGGCGCGGATCGACTGACCCGCAAGATCACCGACGGGTACAGCGAATTCGTCAAGACGTTTGGCGCAGGAGGCGTGCCGGTCACCAAGGTGGTGTCAAGGGACGGAGGCGCCGCGCTCGAGGGCGGCATCGCCAAGTTCGTGGAGTCCATCGCCGCCGAGCTGATCACCCGCGTCGACGCGGCGCCCGGGGACACCATCCTCTTTGGCGCCGACACGTACGCCGTGTGCACCAAGGCGTTGGGAGAGCTCCGGCAGCGCATCGCCCGCGACCTCGACATGATTCCGGATGGCGCGTGGAACTTCCTCTGGGTCGTGGACTTCCCGATGTTCATGCACGACGCGGAGATGGGCCGCTTCTTCGCGATGCACCACCCGTTCACCGCGCCCCGGCGCGACCAGCTCGACAAGTTTCTCTCGGCCGACGCCGCGGACATCGGCGCCATCGAGTCGATCGTGTCGGATGGCTACGACCTGGTCGTCAACGGCTCGGAGATCGGAGGCGGGTCCATCCGCATCCATCAGCGCGAGGTTCAGGCCAAGGTCTTCTCGATACTTGGAATGACCGAGGCGCAGGCGAAGGAGAAGTTCAGCTTCCTGCTTGAGGCGCTCCGGTACGGCCCGCCGCCCCATGGCGGAATCGCGTTCGGACTCGATCGCCTCATCATGCACCTGTGCGGGACGGAGAACATCCGCGAGGTCATCGCCTTCCCCAAGACGCACACCGGCCAGGATCTCTTGACCGAAGCGCCCAGCCCCGTGGAGAAGTCGCAACTGGATGAACTGTACGTGGCGAGCACGTGGCGCGGCTGACACCCGTTCGCTCGATTCTCAGTTCGTCGGCCGCGGCCCGGCCTTGCCCGAGGCGCTGCTCCACGCGCGTACGAGCGCGGTACGCGCGCCCACCATCGACCAGAACGCTCGTGTGGCCATGGGACGAACGAGCACCTCCGCGGCCATTCGGCACGCCGGGCTCCGGAGCCGAAGCCGTCGCCGAAACTCGCGGGCGAATCGTTGTTGCCATGTGTCCGGCGAGCAGTCGTCAATTGCGCACGACTCAACAATGAGGCGTCCCAGGAAGTCTCCCGACCAGAGCGCCAGTCCAATGCCCTCTCCGCCAATGGGGTCCACGGCCGCCGCGGCGTTGCCGATCCGAATCGAGCGCGGATGCCCGGATCCCACATAGCGGCTTCGGGCGATGCCGCACGAGGTCCACTCGCCTTCTCGCCATCGCGGATCGAACTCCGGCCACAGCGTTCGGGCCAGCGCGTCGAGGTCTCCCCGGTGTGCGCCCAGCCATGCCGACCTCACCGCAATCGCGATCGTGCCCCGGTTCCCGCCGAATCCAATCGTCCCGACGTACGCCCCGCGGCACGCCCGAATCCGAACGCCCTCAAACATGCGCCGCACGTGGCACTTGATCCCGATCCAGCCCGGAGCCATGGCGACGGGGCCGCGCGGATCGTGGCGGCCGGTTCCATCGGCGTGCACGACCAATCCGCAGGAGACCTCTCGGCCGTCAGCGACTCGGACCAGCGCACGGTGGGCGCTGTATCCCACGCCGAGCACGGCCGACGGCTGAACGACGTGCGCGCCCGCCTCCCGCGCGCGGCGGAGCAACTCATGATCCAGAGCGCTTCGGGGGACAGCCCATGCGCTCGACCGGAGCGGCGCCCGCAGTGTTCCACTCCCTCGTTCAAGCAGCATGGAACGCGCCGGGGCGCCGCCGATGGCGATCAGCCGCGGACGGGGAATGAGCCTCTCGAGCAGGCGCGTCGCCGCGGGGCTGATGAATTCGCCACACGGCTTGGTGCGTGGGAACACGGCTCGCTCGAAGATGGTGACGCGCCAGCCCGCGGACGCGAGGGCGATCGCCGCGCTGCAGCCGGCGGGTCCGGCGCCGATGATCACGATCCGCGCAGATTGGTCCAGAATCATGCCCACCCTCCCGGAGTGTGGCCGACGACGGTGAATCGCTGATATCGCACACTCAGTGTGTATTCGGGTGTGCGCCGCCAGGCTCTGCGCGCCAGTTCGATCGCCTCGTGCCTCGTGAATCCAGCCTCGACGCTCACCCGCGCATCGTGCCGAATCATGCGCGAAGCGCTGAGCGTCAGGAGGCGTACGGCCGCTTTCGCCGCGAGGGACCGGCACAAGTCGTTCCAGATGACTCCAGCCCTCGCGATGTGGTCCATTGCGGTCAACACTCGCACGACGCCTTCCTCCGGGAGGTGATGGAGGAACAGGCCCGCATGAACAACATCGAACGAGCCATCCGCGAATCGCTCGCGGAGCGAGAGCGCATCGGCGAGTTCGAGCGTGATTGCGTCCCTGACGTCTGTGTTCCTCTCCACGAACGCGCGAGCGTGTCCGAGGGTCCCGTCGTGCAGATCGATGGCGGTGATGCGCAGGTCATGGCCGTTGCGCCGAGCCCACCGTGCCGCTACGACAGGCAGGTCGGCCGATCCCGTTCCAACGTCGAGCATTGTGATCGGACGATCAGACGGCCAGCGACGAGCCCATCGCGAGAGCGGTGCGACGAGCGCGCGCGTCCCGCCCAGGCGGCGATTGACCCACCGGATGTACGCGAGCGCACGTCCGAGTTGGTCCCGATCGACGTCCGGCGCATCCATGAGTTCGGGGGTGAGCCGCCGCGTCATTCCGCATGCTACCCGCGTGTGACTCATCGTCGGGCAACCCGAGAGCGGCGCATTCCTATACTGAGCGCGTGAGCGCATCGCCTCCTGTTAACGGTGACCGACCGGTCGGCGCGCAGGGACCCTCGCGCAAACCGGTGACGATCCGCACGCTTCGGGCCATGGCGGCTCGCGCGGAGCCGTTCGCCTGCCTCGCCTGCTACGACGCGACGACCGCCCGATGGATGGAGCGAGCGGGCGTGCACGTGCTGCTCTCTGGCGACAGCGCGGCGGAGGTCATTCTGGGGCAACCCCGCACGATCCACATGCCGATGGAGGTCTCCGTCGCCTTGACCGCCGCGCTCAAGCGGGGAGCACCGTCCGCATTTGTGATCGCCGACATGCCCTTCATGAGCTACCAGGCCAGCGATGCCGAGGCGATCCGAAACGCTGGCCGGTTTATGACCGAGGGGCTGGCCGACGCGGTCAAGCTCGAGATCGATCGTTCGCAAACCCGGCTCGTCCGGAAACTCACCCGCGCTGGTATTCCGGTCTGCGCCCACGTCGGCAGCCTCCCGCAGCGGGCCGCACTCCGAGGTGGGTATGGGTCCACCGTCCGCACGCGCGAGGACGCGGCGGATGTGGTGCAGGATGCCATCGAGATGGAGCGGGCCGGAGCGGTGCTGCTGCTGATCGAGGCAGCGCCCGACGATGTGGCGCACGAAATCGTGCAGCGCACGAAGGTGCCCCTTATCGGGATCGGCGCCGGACCCGCGTGCCACGGTCAGATCCTCGTGTTTCACGACCTCGTCGGACTGTCGGATCACGCGCCCCGCTTCGCCGAGCCCGTGGATGCCCTCGGAGATCGGCTGCTCGAGGCCGGGAGGGAGTGGGTCACCCGGGTTGCGGAGCGCAGGATCGGCGGTCGAGGGTACGAATTCGAGCCCGAGAAGCCCGCGACTATCCGAACCCAGGGGGCCGAATCCGACGAAGAGAGGGCGGTGCGGCACCGCCGGGGCGCGCGAGCCGCCAGCGAGAGGTAACCGACATGCGACGATTCGTTTCGATCCTCCCCGCGACCCTCGTGCTGACCGTCGCGATCGCGGCACTGTACGTTGTGCCGCTGACCGTTCGTCGAGCGACGTTCGCCGCGGCCGAAGCGCGGGTGCAGCTGGCCCGTCAGACCCTGGACGATGACGACCTTCTCGATCGGCTCGACCAGGCGTTCACGAGCGTGGCCGATGCTGTGGTGCCGTCGGTGGTTCACATCGAGGTCCGCGGGCCTCGTCGCACGTTCCTCGGGGCGTCGGGCGCGGGCTGGATCTTCGATGATCAGGGCCACATCGTCACCAATGCCCACGTGGTCGAGCAGTCCCAACGCATCGAGGTGCAGTTCTTCGACGGACGCGTCGTCCCGGCACGCCTGGTGCGAGCCGACTCGGGCACCGATATCGCCGTACTCCGCGTCGCCGAGACCGCGGGCATCATCCCGGCGCGCCGGGCCTCGGGGCAACTGCTCCGCCAGGGCCAGAACGTGTTCGCATTTGGCTCTCCGTTTGGGTTCAAATTCTCGATGTCCCGTGGCGTGATCTCGGGCCTGGGCCGTTCGCCGACCAGCGCTGTCGAGTTCGGCGGCATGACCAACTTCATCCAGACCGACGCCGCGGTCAATCCAGGGAACTCGGGCGGCCCACTGGTCGACATCCACGGGCGGGTGATCGGCATGAACGTCGCCATCGCTACGGGACGCGACACGCAGGGTACCAACGAGTCCGGCCAGTCCGCGGGCATCTCTTTCGCCATTCCGCTCGCCACCATCGACTACGTCGTCGAGCAGTTGATCGCGGGGCGCGACCCAAGCAGCGGATTCCTCGGCATCACGCTCCCCCCGCGCGATACCACGGCCGTTTCGGGTGCGTCGTTCCGTGGCACGGGCGTTCTGGTGGATTCCGTCCAACCGGGCGGCCCCGCCGAGCAGGCCGGGCTGCGGGCCAACGACGTCATCGTCAGGATCGACGGAGAGCGAACCCCGAGCGTGCCCGTGCTCCAGTCGGTGGTGGCATCGAAGCGACCGGGCCAGGAGGTCGCTGTCGAGTTCTGGCGCGAGCGGGAGGACGCCCTGCTCTCGGCACGCGTGATCATGGGAGAGTTCACGGCGCGCCAGAAGAACGGCCAGCGCGGGCGCAGTGCGCTGGCGCGGTTCCTTGGCGTCATCATCGACGACAATCCCGCTGGCCCCGTGGTGTCGCAGCTGATGTCTGAACAGACGGCCGATCTCGGGTTCGAACGCGGCCAGGTGATCGAACAAGTGGGAGGGAAGTCGGTGTCGACGGCTTCGGACGTCGGCGCCGAACTCGTTGATGCGGGGTTTCTCTCCGGGGACGAGGTGGAGGTCGTGCTGCGCGCTGAGGATGGCGAGCGACGGCGAGTCCGGATCAGCACGCGGTAGCGGTGATCCCCGCGAGTGGACGACCTGTCGAATCGCGGTCCCCCCTCCCCTGCGACGTACCCTGCCTGCCAATGGCACCGCGCATCACCGTTGTCGGCTCGCTCAACATGGACCACGTGCTGCGCGCCACCTCCCTGCCTCGCGAAGGGGAGACGGTGGCCGCGACGCGGTTTGATCGCTTTCCTGGAGGGAAGGGCGCGAACCAGGCCGTCGGCTGCGCGCGGCTCGGCTCCGAGGTGCGCTTCGTGGGGATGGTCGGCCAAGACGACTACGGCCGCCGATTCCGCGAAGCGCTCAATTCTGAGGGCATCGATACCTCCGGCCTGCTCGCGTGCGACCATCCGACCGGCGTCGGGTTGATCACGCTCGACGCTCAGGCCCGGAGCACGATCGTCGTCGCTCTGGGCGCCAACCTGGCGCTGACGCCCGCTCACGTCCGCGAGCACACAGCCGCCATCGCGTCGGCCGATGGTCTGATCCTCCAACTCGAGATCCCGATGGATTCGGTCGCCGAGGCGGCGCACATCGCCCATGGCGCAGGCGTGCCGGTCGTGCTCAACGCCGCGCCCGGCTCGATCGTTCCTGACGATCTGCTCGACCTTGTCGACGTGCTCGTCGTCAACGAGCACGAAGCGATGGTCTTGCTGGGCGCGACGGAGGATCCGTGCGTGGACCTGACGCAACTCGGCCGCGCGCACCGGATCGACCTGATCGTCATGACCCGAGGCGAGCACGGCGCCTGGATCAGTCAGGCCGACGAAGCACAGGACATCCCGGCCTTCAGGGTCGATGCCATCGATCCCGTGGGCGCCGGCGACGCGTTCGTGGGCGCGCTGACGTGCGCGCTCGTGCGCCGAGGCGGGCTCAAGGGGCTGACTCCCGCGGCCGCCCGGGACGCCTGCCTCTGGGCCAGCGCGGCGGGGGCCCTTGCTACCACGATCGCCGGGGCCATCCCATCGCTGCCCCGGGCAGCCGCGGTCGATCAGCTTGCCCTGGGGCGTTGACCGCTCACGTCGATCGTCTCCACTCGCACGGACCGCGTCCCCGGATTGACGCAATCCACCTGGATCAGGTGCGCGTGCGGTGGCCACGTGCCCTCGACCGATTCGATGCGCACCACGACACCGCCGCGCTCGTCGCCCGCCGCCTCAAACGTGGTCAAGCGGTACTGCCCCTGGCGAAAGTCCAGGGTCTCACCGTCGTCCTCGTAATACGACCCTCTCGCCTCATGCCGCGCATCGAGATTCACCAGCAGCGTCAGCGGCTTGACCGGATGCTCTCCGGTGTGCTGCATAATGGGCGCAATCGGCACGATGGCACCCGGGCGGATGGCCAAGCGCGGAAGCACTTCGTCATCCTCCGATTCCAACCGGAGGTCCCGCCACGACGCTAGCACAGGCACGGGGCGTCCATGCTCCGGCATCGAGCCTTGTCCATTCGCACTCGGCTCCGACACATTCGCGCGAACAAGCAGATCCCCGCCCAGCAGGAACGCGTCTTCGATCCCTCTGAGACTCGCGTCTGTCGAGTCGGCCATGAACACCGGGCGCGCGATCGGGCGACCCGTCATCGCGCTCTCGCGGGCAACGCCGTACAGGTACGGCAACAGGCGCATCCGGCGCTCGAGCGCCCTCCGACACGTCGCCTCGCACGCGGCACCAAAGGACCACGGTTCGTGGTCCTTCGTGTCCTTCTCGCTGTGTCCACGCGCAAACGGCAGGAGCGCGCCGATCCCCATCCACCGCGCAAACAGCTCCGGCGTCGCGTTCTCGCTGAAACCCCCGATGTCCGGTCCGACCATGGGCTGTCCCGACAGCCCGAGATTCAGCACCATCGGAATCGACATCGCCAGGTGCGACCAGTTACTGGTGTTGTCGCCGGTCCAGCACGCGGCGTAACGCTGCCCGCCAAGGAAGTTCGCGCGCGTGAGCACGAACACTCGCCGGTTCGGGCGCAGGCGGGCGAGGCCCTCCGACGTGGCGCGGGCCATCTGCATTCCATAGACGTTGTGATACCGGCCATGATCTCCCGGCCCTCCCAGATCCGCATCGGCCCGGTGCGGAATGTCGTCGGAGATCGTCTTGCGTGGCCCGGCGTCGAATGCCGCCGGTTCGTTCATGTCGTTCCAGACCCCATCGGCTCCCACGCTGGTCAGCTCGCGGCATTGCTCCGACCACCACTCCCTCACCCGCGAGTTGAGAAAATCCGGCAGCGCACACTGCCCCGGCCACACTCTTACGTGCACCTCGCCGGGGGGCTCGTGCGGCGTGCGGAGGAAGTGACCGCCCGCGCGCCCGGATCGATACACACCGTATCGATGATCAACTTTGATCCCCGGGTCCACCATTGTCACCGCGTGGAACCCCATCTCGTGCAGCGCATGGTGCAGTCCCCGCGGATCCGGGAACCGCTCGTGGTCGAAGGTGAAGCACCGAAACCCGCTCATGTGGTCGATGTCCATCCACAGGCCGTCACACGGAATCCGCCGAGCACGGAACTCCCGCCCGACCTCCAGCACTCTCTCGGCGGTCATGTAGGAGTAGCGGCACTGGTGGTACCCCAACGCCCATCGCGGAGGCATTGGCGCGCACCCCGTCAGAGTCGCGAGCGCCTCAACTACTTCCATCGGATGCGCGCGCTCGATGACGACGACGGCGGGCGCCGGACCCATCGCGATGCACGTGACAGACCGGCGCAGTGAGATCGTCGCGCGTCGAGTGGTCTCGAACAGCATGCCGAAGGCCGAGCCATCCCGCCGGACGCCCAGGACCCAGGGATGTGATTGGTACAGCTTCCGGGAGGCCGCCGCGTAGCCCCACGCGTCAAAGTTGTCCAGGCGGATGCTCGTCCCGTTCCGCCGTAGGGGACCGGCCACCATCCCAGTGCCATACAAATCGATGTCCGGTTCGAGCCAGAGGCGCGCAACTCCGCAGCTCCCCACGCGGGCGAATCGAGGCGAAGCGCTCCAGTGCGGAGGGAGTGGTCCTGTCGCTCGAGGCGGCTCCACATAGCCCGGAAAGGGCACCACATCGCCCGCGCGAAACCTCGCGATGCGATCTCCGAGCATCTCAGACACAACCGGCGCAGTCCATTCCGGCAATCGGCACCCTCCGTAGGATCAGCAGAGTAGGTGAAACCCCGGCCACGAGGCTCCCAAAGACCATCCGGGAGAATCCACTCGCGGCAAACCGGAGGACGCAACGTGGCGACGACCCGCAACCGAATGGCTCAGTTGGTCGGGCTGTTGACCTGTGGCATCATCGCGGCCTGCTCGACGTGGTCTGCCCCGTTCCACGAAACTCGCGAACTCCAGGTGGAGCATCGACCGGGATCGGCCATCGACATCGAGACCGCCAACGGCGCCATCGAAGTCGAGGTCGGTCAGGCCGACGCGGTGCTCATCGACGCCACGATCAAGGCCACGTCCCAGGAACGCCTCGACGCGACCGAGATCGCGGCATCCCGCCTCGACGACGGCACACTCCTGCTCAGGGTCGTGTGGCCAAACGACCAGCGCCTCGGACCAGAGGGGTGTTCGTTCAGAGTGACCCTTCCAGGCGCCGTCGGCGTTCGCCTGGATACCTCCAACGGCGCCATCGTCTTGCGCGGCGCCTCGGGCGACGCGGACCTGAGCGCGTCCAACGGCCGAATCACGGTCAAGGAGCAGGACGGCAACGTCACGGCTCACACAAGCAACGGTGCGGTCGAGATCGAGCACGCCTCGGGCAATGTTGAGGTGCGATCCTCCAACGGCGCACTCAGCACGATGGGCGTTGGTGGGTCGGTCGTGGCTCGCACCAGCAACGGGCGGATCCGCGTAGCGCTCGACGACGACTCGGTCGGGCCGATCCAGCTGACCTCGTCCAATGGGTCGATCGACCTCGACGTCGGGTCCGCATTCGCCGGCGTCATCGAGGCCGACACGTCCAATGGCAGGGTCTCGCTCGAGGGATTCGACGACGGCATGGTGGCGTCCAAGAAGCGCACGTCGGCACGGATCCGCTGCGGCGCCGGCCCCCAGTGCCGCATCACCACCTCAAACGGCTCCATCTCGATCAACCGTTGATCGATCTCAACCCACCCCATGGCGGATCGCGTGCGTGAGCGCATCCGCGAAGCGGTCGATCTCCTCGGTTGTTGTGTACACGCTCGGGCTGATCCGCAATCCCCGCACGCCGCTCTTGCCCTCGCCGGTGTCATTGATCACCACGACGAAGATGCGGTGGCGATCCCAGAGCCACGACGAGATGGGCCCCAGCTCAACGCCCTCGATGTCGACGGTCGCGATCCCGCCCGAGAGACCGCGTCCGAGACTCGTCCGCAGCGCCACGCCCGGCAGATCCCGCACTCGCTCGACCCATCGGTCCCGCAGGAAACGCATCCTCGCCAGCTTGTTCGCGCCCCCGATCGCCTGGTGGAACGACAGCGCCTCGGCGATCGCCAGCGTGTTCGCCTCCGGGTGCGTTCCGATCTCCTCGAACTTCCGGATGTCGTCGCGCTGCGTCTCCGCCGCGGCCATCAGGGGCCACACCTCCGGAATCCGATCCCGCCTGACGTACAACAGGCCGGTGCCGTGCGGCGCAAACAGCCATTTGTGCAGGCTCGTGGCGTAGAAATCGCACTCGAGGTCGTTGAGGCGAAAGTCCAGGTGCGCAAACGCGTGCGCGCCGTCGATCAGCACCGGGATGCCCCGCCGGCGGCCCAGCGCCGCAACCTCACCGACAGGCAGTGCCTGCCCGGTCAGGAAGACGATGTGACTCACCAGGATGAGTTTGGTGCGATCGGTGATGTTCCGCTCGTACAGTCGCACAATCTCCCCGGGATCATCGCACGGGAATGGGATGTCGAACTGCCGCAGCACGATCCCCTCTCGCCGCTCTCGCTGCAGAAACGTGTTGCGCATCCGCGGATAGTCGTGGGTCGTGCAGAGCACCTCGTCGCCGCGCTGGAGGTCGAATCCGAACTGCAGGACTTGCAGGCCCTCCGACGCGTTGCGCGTCAGCGCGATCTCCTCCGTATCCACGCCCCAGTGCCGCGCGATTCGCTCCCGCACGCCCTCGGCCCGCGGCGTCAGGATCTGCCACAGCGCCATCGGCGGAGGAGTCGAGTTGCAGAAGTCAAGGTGCCGCTTCATCGCCTCCTGCACCACCGCCGGCGCCGGTGACACTCCGCCGTTGTTCAGGTTGATGATCGACCGATCGACGGTGAACGCACGCTGCACGGGCGCCCAGAACGACTCGTCGCGCGCGATGTCCTCCGGATCGCCCCGATGGCCGGCGAGTTCCGACGCCAAGGTCCACGCCGAGCCGCTCCGCACGGCCAGCAGACGCGGAGCCATTGCCGCGACGCCCGCCGGGGCCACGATCGATCCAAGAAACGTGCGCCGAGTCGTCATGGTCGCTCTCCCAAGCTGTACGGGCAACTGTGGCGCCAGTGTACCGAATGGCGCGAGACGACCCGAGCGCCGATCGGCCGGGTAGACTGCCAGCGACCAAACGCCGGGAGATCCGACCATGGCCGAGCAGCGAGTTGCGTTTGTCACAGGAGCCAGTCGCGGCATCGGCCGTGCGATTGCCGAGCGGCTCGCCGCCGACGGTCGGCACGTCGTGTTGTGCGCGCGATCCGAGGGACCGCTGACCGATGTCCGCGCCGGCATCGAGGCCGCGGGCGGGAGCGCCAGCACATGCGCCGTCGACGTCGGTGACGGCCGGGCCCTGGCCGATGCCATCGACGGAGTCGTCAAAGAGCGGGGCCGGCTCGACATCCTCGTGAACAACGCGGGCATCACGCGCGATGGACTGATCCTCCGCATGAGCGACGAGGCATGGGACGAGGTCATCCGCGTGGACTTGACCAGCGCGTTCATCGCATGCCGCGCAGCGGCGCGCGCCATGATGAAGGGCCGCTTCGGTCGCATCGTGAACGTCGGATCAACCTCGGGCCTGGTCGGCAATGAGGGCCAGGCCAACTACGCCGCCGCCAAGAGCGGCCTCATCGGGCTGACCAAGACCATCGCCCGCGAACTTGGCGCCAAGGGCATCACCGCCAACGTTCTCGCGCCCGGGTTCATCGAGACGGACATGACCAAGGATCTGCCGTCCGACCGCGTGGAGATGCTTCGGCAGATGATCGCCGTGCGCCGATTGGGCGCGGTCGCCGACATCGCGGCCGGCGTTGCCTATCTCACCAGCGACGACGCCGGCTTTATCACCGGCCAGGTCTTGTGCATCGACGGCGGCATGACGATGGTGTGACCCGCCTCATCGGTCACGAACCGCCTTCGAACGTGCCGCGGTCCCGGTTCTTCCGCACCCCCGGGAACCGCAGCGCCTGGCCGTGCGCGACGCAGTACACCCCCGGCGGCAGCGCGCTCGCGGCGAACATCGCCTCCGTCAGGTTCTGCAGCGCATCGGACCGCTTCATCTCGTACGGCCGAAGCGCGCCCGTCAGTACGACGGGCATCCGGATCGATCCGAGAGACCTGGCCAGGAGGTCGCCGGTCATCTCGAGGGTGTCGGTGCCGTGGAGGATGACCACGCCCGAGGTGCCCTCATCGGCGAGAGCCCCGCGCACCGCCTCAAGGACACGGGCCCGGTCCTCGTCGGTCATGTGCAAGCTGTCCTTGCTCATCAGTTCGACCACGCCGACCTCGGTCTTCTCAAGGCGCAGCCGGCCGAGCATGCGGTGGATGATCGATCGCGTGTTCTCTAACGCACCGGTCCGCTCGTCGTAGGTCTTCTCGATCGTCCCGCCCGTGGTGATGATCGTGACGTGCCGCATGGATCTCAACGCGAATCGGCGCGATAGAAGACCGCGCGAAACGCGTACACGATCTCGTCGTTGACCGTCGGCACATACCGCGTCGTAGCGTGCGTCGTCTCCAGGTCGACGTCGTCGTAGTACGTCCCCGTACGCGGGTCATACAGGCTGCCGCGGGTGCGGCTGTGCACCGTGTCGAACGTGGGCGTCAGGGTCGTCGTGCGCTGCGCGTGCATGAACCGAGCCCCCCACGCCACGCGATCCGCCCCGAGATCCATCGCGAACCGCCGGAGCTCGTCCTCCACGTCCGAGGAATACTCGCCCGAAAACGAGGCGTAGCCGATCGGCGAGAATCCCGGTTCGGGGCGATCCCGCACCGCCTCTTCGAATTCGACCAGCAGCAGGTCGCTGGACCGCACGGGCGCCGCCTGGGTCGCGTCCAGAGCGATGTAGTTCTTGGGCCAGGGATTGGACGCGCACCCGCCCAGGAGGCCCGCCAGTGCCGCAACGATGATCCGTGAGGGTCTCACAAGGGCAATGGTAGCGGGGGGCGGCGCAACGCGCGGACTCGTACCATTGCGACGACGCCCACGGACCGGCCCCTCGGGTCGACGGGCGAGCGGGAGGTGATCGATGCTGCCATGGAGGAAGGTCGGCAAGATCCTGCGGGGCAAGGCCACGCCGCTGCAACTCTTCATGGCGTGCGTGCTTGGCGCCATGATCGGATTCGTCCCCGGGGTGCGACAGGCGGGCGGGCTGCTGGTGGTCCTTGCGCTGCTGCTCCTCGTGCTCAACGCCAACCTGGTCGTGGCGCTGCTGGTGGCGGCGCTCTCCAAGATCATGGCCCTGGTGACGATTCCCGTGTCATTCGCCGTGGGCGGGTTCCTGCTCGACGGGCCAACCCAGCCGCTGTTCAAGTGGGCAATCAACGCGCCCGTCCTCGCCCTGATGGGCCTGGATTACTACGTGACCTCGGGATCCATGGTGGTCGGCGCCGCGTTCGGCGTCTTGTGCGGCCTGATCGTCTGCCGCTCGGTCTCGGCGTTCCGCCGGCGCATGTCGCGCATCGAGCAGGACTCCGAGCGGTACAAGAAGTACGCCCGCCGGCCCGGTGTCAAGTTCCTCTCGTGGGTGCTTATCGGTGGCAGCAAGGGCAAGCGCACCTACGCCCAACTGCTCGAGCGCCGCGTGGGCCTGCCGATCCGTCCGGTCGGCGTGATCGTCGCGCTGCTGGTGGTGGGGGCGCTCTACGCGCTCCAGAGCGTCCTGGCCGGACCGCTCCTGCGCGAGGGGATTCGTTCGGCTCTCGAGCGGGTCAACGGGGCCACTGTCGATCTCGATCGCGTGGACGTGGATCTCGGCGGAGGTCGAGTCACCCTCGTCGGGCTGGCCATGGCCGATCGAGGGGAGCTCACCGAGGATCTGTTCCGGGCCGCAGAGCTGACCGGCGACGTGGACACCAGCGACCTGCTGCGCGGCCGGATCGCGCTTGACGTGGTGCGGGTGACCGATGCGAGCAGCGGGCTCAAGCGGGCCCGCGCGGGAGTCAAGACGCGCCCCGACGACAAGGACAAGTCCGAGGGAGACGGGAAATCGCTCGAAGAGATCCTCTCCGACGCCGAGCGCTGGTACGAGCGGCTGCGCCAGATCGAGGGGTGGATTGATCGAATCCCGCGGGCGCCCGAGTCGGACGGGGACACCGTATACGACCGGCTTCGCAAGGCGGCGGGACAATACCTGGCCGTCCGAGCGACGCACCTGGTCGAGGGCGCTCCCAAGTTCCGAGTCGGGGCGATCGAAGTCAACGGCATGCGGGTGCGCAAGCTCGGTGATGACCCGGTGGACATCGTCGTCCGGAATATCTCGACCCAGCCCTGGCTCGTGGACGGAGCGCCGCAGTTGGACCTGCACTCGCGTTCGCAGCGGCTGATCGCAAACCTCTCCTTGGATGCGCTCAGCCGTGCCGGCGGCGCCAATCTCGTCGACTTTGGCTTCAAGGACCTCGCCTCGAGCTGGATGGCGCCGCAGTTCAAGGGGCAGAGCCCGATCCAGGGCGGCACGATCGACGTCCGGCTCAACGGTGAGTTCGACGTCTCGAAACTGGCGCTGCCGCTGGCGCTCACGCTGCACGACACGACCATCACGATCCCCGGCGGGCAGACGGTTCGCATCGATCAGGCGCTGGACGTCGCGCTGCATCTTTCTGGCAGGTTGTCGTCTCCACGCGTCCGGCTGGACTACGACGAGTTGGGAGACTCGCTGGTCGCGGTCGGCAAGGCCGAGGCGGCGCGGCTCGTGCAGAAGCACGCGGACCAGTTGATCGGCGACGTCCAGGAACGCATCAACGACCAGATCGGGGATCGCCTGGGCGGCGCGCTCGACGGCATCCTCGGCGGCGGCAAGAACAAGAAGAAGGGCGGCTGAGCCGCGGACGCGCCCGAAGATCGGGGCCGGCCCGGCATTCCCGGAGATATGCGGACGTTCCGGCCGATCTGGCAGGTCCGCGATTCTCCTGATGCCCGCGTTGCGCCGCCGCCAGGCGGCACAGATGGACCCGGCGCAACCCCGAGGCGTGGCTCGGCTGATTGCGTAATCGATGCTCTCCGATGGACAGCAGCGTCACTCGTCCGGGACCGTCCGTGTGGGCGGCGGGCGACGCCGGATCTCGCGACTCCCGGCCTCTGCCGAGGCTCGCGAGAGACCGGCGCGACGGTGGGCTTACGGGGGCGTGGACACGACCTCGGGCAAGGCATCCGGCCGATCCGGAAGGAGATGAACGAATGAGCATCAAGCGGACCGTGAAGCGTGGATTCACCCTCGTCGAAATCCTGATCGTCGTGGTGATCCTGGGCATCCTCGCGGCGATCGTCGTGCCGCAGTTCACCAACGCGGCCAACGAGGCCCGTGGCGGCAACCTCGACACGCAGATCTCCACGATCCAGAACCAGATCGAGCTCTTCCGCGCTCGCGAGGGCGCCTACCCGACTCTCGCCGAGATGCAGGCCGCAGCGACCGACGACCCCGTCGCCAACCCCTCCTTCGGCGGCCTGGTTGACGGCGACTACCTGAAGTCCACGCCGCGCAACCCCTACTACACCGACGACGCGGATGCGACCGAGGTGGGTGACGTCGGCGACGGCACCGCCTGGGAGTACGACGAGGCCTCCGGTGAGCTGACGGCCAACGAGGGCTGATCTCGCCTGACGGTGTGAACCGAAGACGCGGCCGGACCTGGAGACGGGTTCGGCCGCTTTGCTTGGGAAAGCAAGGAGCGAGCCATGACGAGCGAACCACGCCGGGATCGACTTCGGGCCTTCACTCTCGTCGAACTGCTGATCGTGATCCTGATTCTGGGCATCCTGGCGGCGATCGTGGTGCCGAGCTTCTTCGGCGCCACGGAGGAGGCGAGGCAGGAGACCACGCGCCACGAGCTCCTGAAGCTGCGCCGGGCCGTCGAGGTGTACATGACGCGCCACTCGAACGGGCTTCCGGGCGTGCTGGCCGGGGACGGGACGTGGGGCGAGATCGTGATGGATGGGGAGTATCTCTCGGGGCCACCCACCAACGCCTGGGTGGGCGAGGTGACGGGCCGGGAGATCGTGATCGGGGACGAGCCGGACGGGGCGTACCACACCGATTACGGGTGGATCTTCGACGACACGACGGGCGACATCTGGGCCGCGAGCTTTGATGAGAACGACGAGCCGTTGCCCAAGCCGTAGGCGGGCTCATGGCGGGGTGGCTTCCGGCCGATAGCCATGGCGGAAGCAACCCGAGTGGAGGACCAAGTCGTGACCCGGAATCGCAGCTACGTCAACGGCGTCCTGACCGTGATCG
Source organism: Phycisphaeraceae bacterium (assembly GCA_020639195.1). Lineage (GTDB taxonomy): Bacteria > Planctomycetota > Phycisphaerae > Phycisphaerales > UBA1924 > JACKHB01. The sequence goes on from JACKHB010000005.1 coordinate 65,395, forward strand.
CGCTCCTGCTGGGCGTCCTGGCGCTGGATCGGCTGGCGGGAGGGCTCGGCCCCGCGTCCGCCCAGGCCCAGACCGGACGGAACGAGCCCAACTCCGGCGGGATGGTCAGTGCCGCGGATCAGCGGAAGGTGATCATCCGCGAGATCAAGGACCTTCGCGGGCAGATCGAGGCGATGCAAGCCACGCTGTCGCGCGGGCTGGACGTCCGGGTGACGGACATGCCGGAGATCAAGCTCCCCAAGGAGGACCGGTAGGTCCTTCGGAGGGCGGAAGGAGCGGGCATGGCTCGCGTGCGTCGCGGGTACACGCTGATCGAGGTCCTCATCGTCGTGACAGTGATGGGGATCATGGGCGCGATGGTGATCCCCAACCTGAGCCAGGCGGGGACCTTTCGCGTGCGCTCGGCGGTGCGGACGCTGGTCTCGGACATCACGTTTGCGCAATCGGACGCCATGGCGTTCCAGCGGGGCCGGGCGATCGTGTTCTACCCGGAGCAGAACCGCTACGTGGTGGTGGAGGTGACCGGTCCGGAGCTCGACCCCGAGAACGATGCGCTGTTCGACCAGACGCGCGAGTCGGGCATCATGGACATGGACTTCGACCAGGAGCGGTTTGGCGGGGCGGTGATGGAGAGCGCCTCGTTCGACGGACAGGCGGTCCTGATCTTTGATGAGATGGGGGCGCCCGTGACCGAGCCCGAGGGCGACACGCCGTCCTCGGGGGGCATCGTGAACTTCACCAGCGGCAACGGCGACTACTGGGTGGCGGTGGATGGGTTTACCGGGCACGTCACGACGGGGCGGGTGGAGCCATAACCATCAATCACGTAGGGATTTACGGGGCCAGTGCGTCCCGGCGGTGCCCGGCGGCGTATCGGCAGCAGTGGGAGGCGCGGACATGCGGAAGACCCCGAATCGTGCAGCGCGCGTTCTGCTGATCGTCGCGGCCGGCGGCACCGCGATCTCCATGCTGTTCTGGGCGAAACTCAAGCTCATCACCCAGATACCGCGGACGACGTACGCGGACGAGGAGCCCGCTGCGGAGCCGAAGCCGGCGGACTCAGCCGACCAAAGCGCTCCAGAGATACCGCGCAGCGATGAATCCGATCGTCAGCGCACCTCCCCAGAAGATCACTGAGCCGAGCCACGCCAGCGGCCCGCGCGGGTGAGATCGCGCGAGCCGAGACCTGGACGGGCGTACGGGGTCGACCCGGGAGACCCTCAGGGATGGCCGAGCGGCGCGACCCGCCCTCATGTAGTCGCGGTCGTACAGGCCCATCGTGGCTCCTTCCCGAGGTGCGCTCGGCGGCGGCGCTCAGTTGATCCACATCATCAGGTTGTTGGCGACAAAGCCGAAGGCGATCATGCCACCGGCGCTGCTCACCAGTTCGAATCCGCCAATCGCGATGGCTCCCAGCGCCAGGCCGATGCCTCCGCCCATGGCGCCGATCGCCAAGAGCATGAAGGCGTACTTGTCCACCTCGGGCCAGATCGTGTGCCACAGCTTCTTGGGCGGAGGATGGCGTGGGCAGAAGCGGTGGGGGAATCCACCGCCTCGCGCGGCATCGGGGCCATAGCGAACTTCGACGGTCGCCGCCCGATTGCAGATCAGACATCGCGGCGACTCCGTGAACGCGCGGACCAGGCGCGGAATCGGCGCCGCTGGGTGGATCAGGATGAGATACACGCCCAGAACAAGGACACCGATTCCGAGCAAGCGTGACATGGGGCCTCCGACGGCAGAGTGCCGACTAGCGGTTCTTGATCCAGTTCACGACGTTGTCGAGGATGGTTGGCTGGTGGAGCACCGCCTCGACCGACTCATTCCGTCGACCCGGATTCACCACCATGCGCAGCCGGCTCCGGTGGTGGCGAAGCTCGAAGGCCGATCCGCCCTTGGGCGACATCAGCAGTCGGCGAGAATCCTGTTCGTCTCGTCGCCACGTCCCGTCGGTGACGATCGACCCAGCCGGACCGAGGAACTCAATAGAAAACGTCCCGTCGCGCCGGAGCCGGAGGTCCACGTCCGAGGCTTGCAGACTCGCCTTGATGTTGTCGGCGACAAGACCTCCAAACATGGCCATGGCAACTTCACCGTCGGTGCCAACGCTTCCGGCGGCCAACTGCCCCATCAGCGCGTCGAGTGTGTCCTTCCGATGCAGCGTCCACCGCCCGGTCACGCTGGGACTCGCGCTCGTGCCGGCTCCGGGGCCTGTGCAGCTCTTGAACAGCCAGACGCCCCCCGCCGCGAGCACCAGCAGGATCACGATCGAAAGCACACCGCTCTTGAGTTCGCTCATGGCCGTCTCCCTGCCCGGACCGCGCGCGTCCTCCCGCGGTCACTCAGGAAGACGGATTCCACGCCGCCGTGCGGCAGCAGGACTCGAGATCCCGAGGATCGCCGGACTCGGACGCCGGACTCGCGATCCACGGCATTTCCCCGCACAAGGCTCATGTGGACCCTGGCCGCGCCGATTTCCGTGCCCCAGAGCCAAGCGCAGCGCCCGATGCCCGCGCCGTCCCAAGGAATAAGACCCGGCGCACGCTCGGGCGCGCCGGGTCGGGCACGATTCATCGAGATTCAACGGCCTCTCCACGTCAGCCGGTCGCGCGCTCGCTACGGACACCCCGCGGCGAACAGGTCGAGGTACATGAAGAAGTCGTCGGCGTCGCAGTCTCCATCAGCGTCGAGGTCGCAGACCGCGGCGTCGCCGGCGGCGAACGCGTCGAGGTAGAAAAAGAAGTCGTCGGCGTCGGTCGCGCCGTCGGGTGCGCCGTACTCCGGATTGTTGGGATCGCCCGAGCCAGTGAGGTCTGCCAGGCACTGCTCGATCGTGAAGAGCAGGTCGTTGGGCAACTGCAGGAGCGACGTGTTGAATGCGATGACCTCGATGAACGCGCCCGACTCCGTGTTGTACCGGAGGATGCGATGGTTCTGCCAGCTCGCAACAATGGTGGTGCCGTCGTCGGCCAGAACGTGCCCGACGGGGCAGAAGATGGGGCTCTGATTGATGGTGCGCAGGACCGCGCCGGTTGCCGGATCGACGACCGAGATGTCGCTGGTCATATGGGCGGAGACCCAGAGGTTGTCGTCTGGCCCGACGCGCAGGATCAGCGGCCGGCCCGGGATGTTGACCAGCACGCCCTGGAACGCGCGGGTCTGGGCGTTGTACTTGACGACGCGGGCGTTTGCGAAGTCCGCAACGTAGAGCACACCGTTGCGCCATTCGAGACCGACCGGCTGGGCGATCTGAGGGGCCTGGGCGAACACGTCGATCTGCGCGCCGGTGTCGGGGTCGAGGCGGATGACGCGGCTGGCGCCCTTCTCGCACACGTAGAGCAGGCCATCGGGCCCGAACCGCAGGTTGCCCGGCTGGTTGATGCCCGAGGCGAACACCCCGAGGAACTCGCCGGTGTGGCCGTGGAAGCGCAGGACCTGGCCAGTGTCGCTGCTCGAGACGTAGAGGTTGCGATCGGCCCCCCACGCCAATCCATCGGGCGTGCTGAGACCGCCGGAGCGGGAAGGTACGAACGGGCTCAGGAACGCGTTGTGCATGCCCGGGGTGACATCGAGACGCTTGACGCTGTGGTCGGCCCAGCTTCCGATGAGAATGACCTGGGAGTGGGCGGCGGTGCACAGGGCAAGGGCGGTGATCGCCGCGAGGGCGCGGGGCATGCTCGTCTCCTTCGATGGGGCTCTGCGCGCCCTCGAATGTACGGGCGAGGCCTCGAAAGCGGTTGCGATGCGGAGGCGGACGGGGCGAAACGAGCACGAACGTGACAGCGCTCAGACCCCGCGTGCCGGGTATGGGACTCTGCTCTGCCGTTCTGGATGAACGTCCGCCGGCTTCTCAGCCCACAACGCCGCGCCGTTGCCTGGCTGGCGCCCTTACCCAGACCCCCATGCTTCAGAATGCGCGCGCGCCGGCGCCCCTGCCTTTGAGATTCTCAGAGATTCCCGCAGAAAATCTTACGCCATGCGCCCCAGAGACTTGCGCGCACGCTCTCGCGCGACACCCCTCCGGCGCGCGCGCGCTGGCGAAGAACCCGCCCATGGGTAGAGATGCCCATCGAGTCCGCCATCCCCCTCGCCAACACCGACCGCGCCATCCTCCGCGCCTTGTTCACTCGCGTGCCGGGCCCGGCGAGCGCAGCGATTCGGCCGCGCTCCGATCCGATCGACCATCTTGCCCCAGCATCCGAGCCGGTCGCTTGTCCGTCGCTGCTCGAAGCCCTCACGGCCGCGGGCCTTGACGAACTCGACCTCCCGCTCTGGTTTGCTCAGCCCCACATCCAGGACTACATCAACGCCCGCTGCGCCCTCGACGACTTCCTCGACTTGGAAGAGGCCCGCGCCGCCAGACGCGAGGGCGTCGAACTCCTTCGAACCCTCGCCCGAACGACGCGGGACCCCGTCCAGCAACGCCTCTCCTCCACCGCCCTCCTCCGGGGGAGCCCGGCGCACCAAGCTGGGCCGCGCACTCCTGCCTCCGCTCCCCGCTTCCGTTCCCCGCGAAAGGAGCCGATCGACAAGTCCGCGCAGAGGGCTGCCTCTCCTGCGCGCTCTCAACTCCCACCCTCTGCCCGCGAGAGCGTCGCGCCCAGCGCGACCAGGTGCACAGCGTCCTCCGCGCCCAAGGCCGACCGCGCCCGAGCCGCGCAACCACCCATCACCGCTGATCGCCCGGCCCGCTCCGCCCCGTCTCCCCCTCAGTCAATCACTCGCTCAGTCGCTGCTTCCCTCCCCCCGCTCGACCGCTCAGCCCCCGTCACCCGCCTCCTCAACGTGGCCGGTACCACCAGCCCGCGCCCGATCCCCCTCGACACGAGTTGATCGACCGAGTGCCGACGAGGATGGCCTCCATCGAGTCTTCTGGTGCTCGAAGGCTCCAAAGCACACGAAACACCACCACCTGCCGCGCCCTGGCGATCAAGTCCAAGGCGTTGCGATCGTCATATGGACACTCTTCGCGAACCATGATGAGGTCTTCATCGAGGGTCTTGGTGCCCTTCGCATCGATCTCAACCGGCGCGAGCGGCCCGCTGCGAAGCGCAAGCTCGAGCGAGACCCGGGGCTCTCCGACTCAGCATCCCAACGCTCCTGGCGGCCTCGATCACGTCGTCATGAGAGACGAGCCACGGACCGCACACAGACGCGAACGTCGCAGCTCACACCTCGACAACCATCGCCACCGCGTTCCCGCCGCCCAGGCACAGCGCCGCGACGCCGCGCTTGCCGCCGGTCCGCTGCAACTGGTGCAGCAGGGTGGTCAGCACGCGGGCGCCACTCGCCCCGATCGGGTGACCCAGCGCGATCCCGCCGCCGCACACATTCAGGCGCGACTCGTCGATCTTGAGTTCCTTGGTGTTGCACAGCACCTGGGCCGCAAACGCCTCGTTGATCTCGAACAGGTCGATGTCCTTGGCCGCCAGCCCCGCCTTCTTCAGCACCCCCGCGATGCCCCCGATCGGCGCCGCGAAGATGTCCTTGGGGTCCACGCCGTGGGTGTGGTACGCCACGATCCGCGCCATCGGCTTGAGGCCCGCCTGCTCGGCCCTTGATGCGGACATCACGCAGATCGCCGCGGCCCCGTCGGAGATCTGGCTGGCGTTGCCCGCCGTGATGAACTCGTGCCCGGGCACGGTCCTGAGCTTGCCCAGTCCATCGGCGGTGGACTCGGCGCGGATGCCCTCGTCGGCGGAGACTCCCCCCTCGGGGCCGGGGTTCTTGCGGTTGCCGACCTGTTCGCCGGTGAGCGCGGCGATCTCGCTCTTGAACCAGCCGTTCTTGGTCGCCGCCGCGGCCCGCTGGTGCGACTGCGCGCTGAAGCGGTCCTGCTCGGCGCGGGAGATGTCGTACTTCTTGGCGATGTGGTCGGCGGCGTTGGTCATGCCCCAGCACTCGAAGGCGCAGAAAAGGCCGTCGTGCTGCATGTGGTCCTCGAACTTCACTTCGCCGAACTTCACACCGTTGCGGAGAGGCGCGTAGTGGGGGGCGGCGGACATGTTCTCGAATCCGCCGGCGATGACGCACTGGGCGTCGCCGGCCTTGATGGACTGTGCGGCCATCATCACGGCTTCGAGGCCGCTGCCGCAGACCTTGTTGATGGTCTTGGCGCTGAGCGTGGTCGGCAGGCCCGCCTTGAGCCCCGCCTGTCGCGCAGGATTCTGGCCAAGGCCCGCTTGGAGGACGCAGCCCATGACACACTCATCGACCTGGTCCTTGATCTGGGGCATGGGGTCGAGCAGGGCGCGGATGGCGTGGGCCCCAAGCATGGGGGAAGGCACACCGGCCAGACCGCCCATGAAACGGCCGATGGGGGTGCGCTTGGCGGCGACGATCACGGGGGTGGTGGACATCTCGATCTCCTGTACGAGTCGGGCCGGCGCGAAACCAAGGCCGGGCGAGGCCGAATTCTAGGATGATCCGGGTCTGATTCCGGGCATCGGAGATGCGTGCTGCGCCAGAGCGAGGACAGGGCCGTGGAAGGGTCGATCGAGCGCGCCGCGGCACGATCCCGCTCGCGGGTCCGTGCCGCCCTCGTCGTCGAGTTCATCGCGCTGTTCATCGGCGTGCCCATCTGGCTCTGGTTTGAGCGGGCGTACGCGTCGAGGCTCGTCTTCCCGTTGATCTTTGCCGGGCTTGCGGTGTGCCTGATCCTGCTGCTGCGTGATCGTCGGTTCGAGCGGCGCAAGCTGTGGATCGCCGATGGGCTGTGGCGCGACCTGCTGTATGTCGCGGTCGCGTTCGTGCCGCTGGCGATCCTGGCGGGGATGGCGTTCTACCTGATCGAGCCGCAGCGATGGCTGGCCCTGCCGCGGAGCGACTCGAAACTGTGGGCGACGATCATGGTGGTCTACCCCATCGCGAGCGTGTATCCGCAGGAGGTCATCTTCAGAGCCTTCATCTTCCATCGGTACGAAGCGGTCTTCGGGCGAGGGTGGGGCATGATCGCGGCGAGCGCGATCGCGTTCGGCATGGCCCACCTGTTCTTCGACAACGTGTACGCCGTGCCGCTGACGATGGCGGTGGGAGTCTTGTTCGCGTGGACGTATCAGCGGACGCGCTCGACGCTGATGAGTTCGATCGAACACGCGTTGTGGGGCGACTTCGCGTTCACCATCGGGCTCGGGTGGTACTTCTACGGCGGGTCGGTGGGTGCGGCGGGATAACTGGTGTGAACACCGCCACGATCATGGCCCGAGCAGGTTCCCCGGGGCCGCCGCAAAGCCACGAACGCGCAGTCGGCATAGAACGAATTGATTCACGACGTTGTGCGGAGGGGTGATGGAACCAGTGGCGCTAATCACCGGGTCGGGTTCGGGCATCGGCGAGGCCACGGCGCGAGAACTGTCGGCGCGTGGATGGCGACTCGTGCTGTGCGGCCGGCGCGAGGGGCCGCTGCGCGAGGTCGCGCGCGGGCTCGGCGGTCCATCGGCGATCGTACGAGGCGATGTCGGCGTCGAGAGCGAGGCCCACGCCATGGTGGACGGCGCGGTGGCGCGATTCGGAAGACTCGATGCGCTGGTGAACAACGCCGGCGCCGCGCCGATGCGCGAGATCGAGGCGACCGACGGCGATGTGCTGCGTGAGACGTTCGCCGTCAATGCCCTGGGGCCGGGGTACCTGATCGCCCGGGCGTGGCCGGTGTTCGTGCGTCAGCGGGGGGGGTGCGTCGTGAACGTGTCCTCCATGGCATCGATCGATCCGTTCGCGGGGTTCTTCGCATATGCCTCGAGCAAGGCGAGCGTGAACCTGATGGCCAAGAGCTGCGCCATGGAGGGTGGGGCGCACGGGGTCCGGGCGTTCGCGGTGGCGCCAGGGGCCGTGGAGACACCCATGCTCCGATCGCTCTTTGATGAGCGGGCAATTCCCGGCTCGAGATGCCTGAGCCCAGCCTCGGTTGCCTCTGTCATCGTGTCGTGCATCATCGGCGAGCGCGATTCGGAAAACGGGGCGGTCATCCCGCTGCCGAGCCCCTGACTGGGTGAGCAGGATGGCGCGCGAGAGGCCCGGCGTGCGCACATGTTGCGCGTGGCTCGTGGGCGGTGGCCACACGCGGCCCAGCGAGCCCTCGCAGAATGCGATTCCGTCACGATCCTTCGAGTGGGCCCAAAGTGGTCCGTTGCGCCGTCCGACAAACTCATCCGACGTCCGACGCGCACGTTCCACTCGTTTCGGCGATTCGCCGGCCGGGAGGAAGCGTCGGGAAACGTAGAGACCCGATGGCACTTTGCGAGGATCGACGATGAGCACCGTCCAGAAGATCACGGCGCGGACGAGCACACGGAACGGGCGATTCGCGGCGTTTCTGGCGCTTGCCGCCGGCAGTGCGACCGCTCTGGCGCAGACCGACTTCGGTGACATCCCGGGGCTGGCGCCCATCGGGGACGTCGCGCCGGACGCCCAGCCGAACGACGACAGCGCGGTTGCCGTCAACGATCACGAGCTGATCGAGCTGCACTTCCGCGACGAGGACCTCGCCACCGCGCTGCAGATCCTGTCCATCCAGGCCCAGCGCAGCGTCGTGACGACCCAGAGCGTGTCCGGCTCGGTGACGGCCAACCTGTTCGGGGTTGGCTTCTACGAGGCGCTCGATGCGATCCTCCTGTACAACGGCTACGGCTACATCGAGGAGAACGGCACGATCTACGTCATGCCGCGAGAGCAGATCGAGAACATCATCGCGACGCAGCGCCAGCGCGAGTACTCGGTGATCTCGCTGAACTATCTCACGGCGGTCGACGCGGCGCAGTTCGTTCAGCCGCTGCTGAGCCCCGAGGGCGCGATCGTGACCAACGGCGCGACCCCGGACTTCTCGCTGCAGGACTCGGCGCCCTCAAACAAGGACGACTACGCCGGCTCGGGCGTGCTGGTGGTGTTCGATTACCCCGAGACGCTCAACCAGGTGCGCTCGCTGGTGTCGGAGCTGGACACCAAGCCCGTCAGCGTGCTCGTGCAGGCCACGGTGCTGCAGAATTCGCTCTCGGAGGGCAACGCCTGGGGCGTTGATTTCTCGATCATCGACGACATGGACTTCGCCGACTTCGTCGACGTGGGCGGCCCGCTCAACGTCGTCAACGGCATGATCGCGGGGTCGTCCAAGGGCGGCGGCGGCGGAGAGGGCGAGACGGTCGCGGCCACGATGCTGCCGACCGACGGCACCGGCTCGGCCTACCAGTCCACCGTCGGCCGCACGGGCGGTCCCGGCGGCTTCAAGTTCGGTGTGGTCAAGGACGACATCGCGGTCTTCCTGCGACTGCTCGACGAGGTGGGCGACACGACCATCATCAGCAATCCCAAGATCCTGACGCTCAACCGTCAGGCGGCGAGCGTGCAGGTCGGCCGTCGCGTCGGCTACCTCAGCACGACCACGACCGACACGTCCACGCAGCAGACGGTCGAGTTCCTCGACACCGGCACGCAGCTGTACGTCCGGCCCTTCGTCACCAACAACGGCTACATCCGGATGGAGCTGCGTCCCGAGATCAGCCAGCCCATCATCCGGACCGTCAGCAGCAGCGACGGCTCCACCGCGACCATCCCCGACGAGGACACCAGCACGCTCTCGGCCAACGTGATCGTCCGCGACGGCGACACCATCGTGCTCGGCGGCCTGTTCACCGAGCGCACGGTCTCCAGCCGTCGCCAGGTGCCCGGCTTCGGTGACCTGCCGTGGATCGGGTACGCCTTCCGCGGCATGGAAGACACCACCGACCGCGCCGAGATCGTCTTCCTGGTGACTCCCGAGACGATCGGTGACGACGACATGGCCGACCAGGGCGCCGCGGGCGAGCAGCTCGTGGTCGATTCGCGGGCCGGCGCACGCGAGGGCCTGCTGATCTGGAGCCGCGAGCGCCGCACATCGCAGATGCTCGTCCGAGCCCAGCGCATGGCCGCCCAGGGCGACACCGACGGCGCGCTGGCGCAGATCCGTCGCTCGCTGGCCCTCTCGCACAACCAGCCCGAGGCGATCGCCCTGCGCGAGAGCCTGCTTTCCAAGCCCACGATCTGGCCGACGAGTTCTGGTCTGGAGCGGATCATCAACCATGAGACGGAAGAGCGGATGGAGATGTTCCGCCAGAGCGTGACGCTCATGCAGGAGCAGAACGCCGCACAGGATGCCACGCAGCCCGCCTCGGATGAGACGACGCCGACCGCCACGACGAGCGGCACCGCCGCCCAGGTCGGCCGGTCCGACGGGTCAGATTCCGCTCAGAACAACGTGGCGCAGTCGCAGTCGATCGACGACCAGGGCGAGTTCTCCGCCGTCGAGGACGCGGACGAGGCCTTCGGCGCGGACGAGGTCGATGCCTACGGCTGGGATGGTCTGGACCAGAGCCCGGCCGACGGCCAGGGCGACTGGGAGCAGTGGCAGTTCCCCTCGAACGACGAGGATCAGAACCGCACCGATGATCTCTACGAGTGGGGCATCGACGACGCGGACTCGAACCCCGGCGACGCGGCCACTTCCGAACTCTCTTCGGACTCCAGCGCGGATCGCGACATGGGCTTCTGGGGATGGAGCTCCTCGAACGCCAACGCCGAGGTTGCCTCCGACAACCGGCCGGACACCCAGGTCGCCAACACCGCCGATGACACGCTCGGTCGCTTCGTGTCCACGCAGGATCAGCTCCAGAGCCTCGTCGAGGAGGTGCAGTATCAGATCGATCTGTACCACCAGAACACGGGCTCGTACCCGTCGCTGACGCAGTTGCAGAGCCGTCCGGCCAACTCCTCGTTCGGCTCGAGCTTCGGTGTGCTGGTCGATGCCGGCTACCTGTTCCAGGCCCCGACCAACCCCTTCCTCTCGGGGTCGCAGGCCAGCGCGGTCGGAACCGCGGGTCAGGCCTGTGCGTTCGAGTACGACCCGAGCACGGGCGAGATCCGCGGCTCGGTCCCGGTCAACACCATCAACCAGACCGTCGCCTCCACGCAGACCACGCTCCAGAACCAGATCGAGCTCTTCCGCGCCCGCACCGGCGCCTATCCGACTCTCAGCCAACTGCAGGCAGCGCCGTCCAACGCCAGCAACGGCTCGACCTTCGGTGTCCTGATCAACGGGTCCTACCTCCAGTCGTCGCCAGTCAATCCCTACTTCGTGGGGACACACGCCTCCCGTGTGGGCGAGTTCGGCTCGGGCGCGGCCTGGGAATACAACCAGGCATCGGGCGCGATCCACGCCACGCTGCCCTCGTTCGCGCAGGTTCAGGACGACTCGCAGTTCGACGACTGAGTCCGGCCGATCAACTCTCGAAGTTCACGACCGGGCCTTCAGGGGCCCGGTTTTTCTTCCGATAAGGACGAGGGTCGCCGGCACGGTCGGCACAACCGTCACACGCCTCACGCTCCGAGGAGATCAGCATGTTCCGCACCCGCCTCGTTCCCATCGTCCTCTCGGCCTGCGGCGCCGCGTTCGCCCTCACGGGTTGCACGGGGCACGGAACGTACACCGGCGAGGGCAAGAACCTGGCCCAACAGCGCTCGCTCGAGCTCACCAGCGGCACGAAGTGGAACATGGCGCAGCAGGCGTTCATGGGCGGCAACCTCGACAAGGCCCTGAAGAAGGTCGACGAGTCGCTGTCGATCAACCCGAACGTCGCCAAGAGCCACCTGCTGCGGGGACGCATTCTCATCGAGAAGAGCGAGCTCGGCAAGGCGATGGAATCCCTCGAAACGGCGTCGACCCTCGACCCCACCATGCACGAGGCGTTCTACTACATCGGGATCGTTCAGGAGCGGCTCGATCACCCCGACCGGGCCCTGGAGGCGTACACCAAGGCCGCGGACCTCGACCCCTCCAGCGGGCAGTACGCCATCGCGGTGGCCGAAGTGATGATCGACCTCAAGCGGGTGGTTGACGCCGAGGCATACCTGCTGTCCAAGCAGGACCTCTACCTCAACGACGCGTCGGTGAGGCACACGCTGGGCATGATCGCCATGCTCCAGGGGGATTACGACCGGGCGGTGGACATGTACTCCGAGGCCCGCCTGCTCGGAGCCGACGATCCGATGATCGTCGAGGACCTCGCCGATGCGCAGATCCGCTCGCGCCGCTTCGCGGATGCGGAGTACAACCTCGCGCGACTGCTGCGTCAGCCCGGCAACGAGTCCCGGCGTGATCTGCTGCACATGCACGCGAGGTGCCTGATCGAGCTCGACCGCCCAGTCGAGGCCCGTGAGGACCTCCTGTCGCTGACCAAGGGCGACGCCGGGCGCACCGACATCGAAGCGTGGCTCGAACTCGGGCAGGTCGCGTGGACGCTGGGCGATCAGCCCCGCCTGCGGGATGCCGCGGCACGCGTCGTCGCCCTCGACCCGAACCGCCAGGAGGGATACGTCCTGCGGGCCCTGCAGCGCCGCGACACGGGCGATGCGGCCCGCGCACTGGATGACCTCAACACCGCCCTGCGCATCACGCCACAGGACGCGATGGTGCTGACGCTCAAGGCGCTGGTGCAGCAGGAACTCGGCCGGCACGACGAGGCGCTCCGCACCCTGCGAGATGCGCAGCGCATCGATCCGCAGAACGGCTCGATCGCCGCGCTCATCCGCACCGTCGAGCAGGCCCGCGCCCTGGCGACCGCGGGCGAGGGCTGATCCTCAGCCCCGCGTCGCGATTCGCAGGTCGACAAGCTCGCCCTCGACGCTCTGCCGCCCGCTCCAGGAGGAGACCCTGGGGCGGATCAGGACCTCCACCGGCGAGCCCGGGGGCAATTCGCCTCGCCGGGCGCCCCAGTTCCACCCCACCACCCGGATGGAGCGCCCCTGGTCTGAGAGGCGCAGCGCAAGGTGATCTCCTGCCCGCCCCAGAACCCGCGCCCTTCCCTCCAGCGTTGCGCTGCGGACGCGGACAACCGGGGCGGGGTTGCCTCGGCCAAAGGGCTCCATTCGCTGGAGATCCCGCACCGACTCGAGCGAGAGCTCGCTCAGGCCCGCTTCGGCGTCGTACTCAGCAACTCCGACGGGCTCGCGATCGTGCAACTCGCGTCGCGCGACCTCGGCAAAGCTCGCCTCGAACGCGGAGCGGTTCGCCTCCGACAGCGACAGGCCAACCGCCATCCGATGGCCGCCAAATGACTCGAGCAGACTCGACGTCTGTGCGACCGCGGCGTGCAGGTCAAAGCCCTCAACGGAACGACCAGAGCCCTTGCACACGCCATCGGCGGTCTGCATCAGGATCACGGGGCGGCAGAATCGTTCAACCAGTCGCGAGCACACGATGCCGACGACCCCCGCGTGCCATCGCGCATCGGCCAGCACGATCGCGCGTGAGCCCTCGGCGAGCATGCCCGCCCGGTCGGCCAGCTCGGTCGCCTGCTCCAGAATCGAGCGTTCGAGCGTCCGACGCCGTTCATTCAGGCGCGTCAACTCTCGGGCGATCTGGGCAGCTCGCTCGCCGGTGGCGGTGGTGAGCAGCTCGATCGTTTCGGCCGCGTGTCCCAGGCGGCCGCAGGCGTTCAAGCGCGGCCCGAGGCGGAATCCCACATCGGCGCTGCTGACGTGAGCGCTGTCGAGCCCCGAGGCGTCCACCAATTCGCGAAGCCCCGCGAGCGGAGACGACCGGATGCGCCGCAGCCCGTGCGCCGTGATGATGCGGTTCTCGCCGATCAACGGCACGACGTCCGCCACCGTGCCGAGCGACGCCAGTGCCAGCAGTTCGACAAGGAGCGTCCGAAGCGTGTCCGTCACACGATCGCTGCCGCACCACGTCGTCGCGAGCCGCCACGCCAGCTTGTACGCCACGCCCGCCCCGCACAGGTCTCCGAACGGGTACTCGGAGTCCGGCCGCCCCGGATGCACCACGCTGTGCGCGCGTGGAAGATCCTCCAGCCTCGAAGGCGCGGTGTGGTGATCGGTGATGATCAGGTCCACGCCGAGCCTCACCGCGGCAAGGGCCGGCTCGATCGCGGTGACACCACAGTCAACACTCACGATCAGCCGGGCGCCCTCCGCCGCGAGTGCCTCGATCGCGCCGACGTTCAGCCCGTAGCCCTCCTCCAGGCGGTGGGGGACGTAGGTCGTCACCCGGGCTTCGGGATCGAGTGCCCGGATCATGTGAAACAGAATCGCCGCGGCGGACGTGCCGTCCACGTCATAGTCCGCGTAGATCACGATGGGCTCGCGCGCCCGGACCGACTCGATGATTCTCACGGCCGCGCAGTCGAGGTCCGGGATTCCTGATGGGTCGTGCAGCCCCGTTAGCGCGGGCCTCAAATAGGCTTCCGCGGCGCCGGTCTCCAGGACACCGCGGGCGGCCAGCACCCTGTCGAGCAGCCCGCCGCGCGACCCCGGCGCCGACCGACATCGCCACACGCGCGTGAGTCCGCGTCCGGCGGGGGTCCGCGCCGAGCCTCGATCGATTGCCGCCGTCCCTGCCGCCATGATCGCCCTAGTGTGACGCCGAGCCCCTCCATGGTAAAGCTCACCAAGATATGCACACGAACCGGCGACGACGGCACCACCGGACTGGTGACCGGCGAGCGCGTCTCGAAGACCGACATCCGGGTCGCGGCCTACGGCACCGTGGATGAAGCGAACTCGTTCATCGGCGTCGCGATCGTTGAGGCGTCGCGTGTGCCGGGCTCGGGTGTTCTCGAGAGAGACATCGGGCGCGAGCTCCGCGCGATTCAGAACGATCTCTTCGACCTCGGAGCTGACCTGGCGACGCCCGTGGGGCCGGCCGACTCCGCCGAGGGAGGAGCGCTGCGCATCGCCGACGTTCAGACCCTGCGACTTGAGCAGGCCATCGACCGCTGGAACGAGGGCCTCGGGCCGCTGCGGAGCTTCGTGCTACCGGGAGGAACGCCGCTGAGTGCCGCGCTGCACGTCGCTCGGACCGTCGTTCGTCGCGCCGAGCGAGATGCCATTCAACTCGATCTCACCCAGCCGGGCAGAACCGGCCCCGAGGCCGTCCGGTACCTCAATCGGCTCAGCGATCTGCTCTTCGTTCTCGCCCGCGTTGCCAACGACCGGGGCCGTTCGGACGTGCTCTGGTCTCCCGCGGCGAATCGCCCCAGCCCCTAACCGGACCGGTCGGCCATGGCGAGCGAGCACTCCACCTCGGGCCTCTTCACCGCCGACTACCACCAGGAATTCCGCGCCGAGACCACGAGCCTGCTGCTCAGCCGCTTCCTGTGGTTCACCGCCATCGTCGGGGGCATGACGCTGCTCATGGCCCTCGCCTCATCGATCGCGCTCGTCGTTCGAGGCGAGGAGATCCTCGGAGGGTTCGAAGAGTCGCGCGGAGTCTCCCTGTCGCGCCTGTGGCTCAACCCGCTTATGCATCTCGTGGTTGCGGGCCTCTTCGGGGCGACGTTCCTGCGCGTGCGATCCCGTGAAGTGAGCGAGCAGGCCCTGCTCAGCCTGACCTACTGGCTCGTCATCGTGTACGGGGCCATGAACATCATCGGGGTCTACCTGTTCTCGAGGGAGGTCCGCCCGGAATCCACGCTCTTTCCGATCGTGTTCAGCCACATCATCGCGACGGCGTTCCTTCCCTGGACGTGGTGGCAGGCGGTGTTTCCCATCCTCGTGCTGGCGGTATTCAACGCCGTGTGCCTCGTGTTCACACCGTCGATTCCGTGGCTGGAGCGCGCGGCGATCATCGCGCTGAGCCCGATCGCCGGGGTGCCCGGCCTGGTGCTGTGCTGGGTGAGGGCGCTCCGCCGGTCGGAACGATCGAGGTACCGGTTCCTCCAGCGCCGGTACGGGGAGGTCCGACGCGAGCTGATCGACGCGCGCAAGCTGCACGAGTCCATCTTCCCGCGATCCGTCACCAGCGGGCTGGTGCGGATGACGTTCCGCTACGAGCCCATGCGCCTGATCGGAGGCGACTTCCTGTTCACGCACCGGTCCGGCCCGGCCATGACCGTGCTCGTGGCTGACGTCACGGGCCATGGAATCCCCGCGGCTCTGACCGTCAATCGCCTCTACGGCGAATTGCAGCGCCTCCTCGCGGAAGACCCGTCGCTCGATCCCGGTGGCCTGATGACCGCGCTCAACCGGTACGCGCACCTCACGCTCGCGCCCCATTCCGTGTACCTGACCGCCATGTGCGTGCGTGTCGACCCCGAGGCGGACAGCCTCGTCTACGCGAGCGCGGGGCATCCGCCCTCGTTCATCCGCGCCGTGGATGGCACAATCGACGAGCTCGAGTCCACCTGCGTCGTGCTCGGGGCCTGCGGCCCCGGCGAATTCGACGCGGCGCCGCGGACGGTTCGGTTCGGTCCCGGCGACGCCGTGCTGATCTACACCGACGGCGCCGTCGAAGCCCGTGGACGCGAAGATCGAATGCTGGGAATCGGCGGCGTGCGTCGCCTCATCGCTTCCAATCGGACCGTTCCGGCCGGCGCGTGGGCCGAACTCATCGTCAACGCTGTCGACGCGTTCCGGCACGGCCCGCCGCGCGATGACACGCTCGTGGTCGAGGTGTATCGGCCCGTGTCGGATCGGTCGCGAGGCACCCAGAGCGGGGTGCGTCTCGCCAGCGAGACCGGGAGAGTCTCGACCTAGTCCTTCACGCCGTCCACGCGCCCCGAGTCGGTGTACTTGCGCATCGCCTCGGCAAGGTCCACCCCGTTGACGTTGGCCAGAGTCATCAGCCAGGCAAGCACGTCCGCGAATTCCTCGGACAGGTTCGCCCGTTCGGCATCGGTGGGGGATCTCCCCGCGGCGCAGGCCTGCAGAGCTGTCGCCAGCTCACCGACCTCCTCGATGAACCACATGAATGTGCCCGGCGTGCCGCGCGCCGAGTCCGTCGCCAGATACCGATCCCGGATCAGGTCCTGAAGGGCTTGCAGGGTGGGTGCCATGCCCGAATGTACCCGGCCCGTGGTCGGGTTGCCGGTCCGGGGTGCAGGGCTACACTTGGGGCCACTCCGGACGGAACAGGAACAGCCTCGGCATGCCGACCATCAATCAGCTCGTGCGTCATCCCCGTCGCTCGCCGGCCGCGAAGTCCAAGGTCAAGGACCTCGACGAGAGCCCCCAGAAGCGCGGCGTGTGCCTGCAGGTCAGGACCGTGACGCCCAAGAAGCCGAACTCCGCGCTTCGGAAGGTCGCGCGCGTGCGGCTCTCCAACGGCAAGGAAGTCACCGCCTACATCGGGGGTGAAGGACACAATCTCCAGGAGCACTCGATCGTGCTCGTCCGGGGCGGCCGCGTCCGCGATCTTCCCGGTGTCCGGTATCACATCGTTCGCGGCTCGCTCGATTGCCTCGGCGTCGACGGTCGCAAGCAGGCCCGATCCAAGTACGGAGCGAAGAAGGGCAAGTAGCCCCTCACGAGAGCCGGCATGAGTCTCGGGGGCGCGTGCCTCCGGCGCCGGCCAGGCCAGTAATCGGCGGACCCTCCAGCCCGCCGGTGAACTCCGCCCGCCCCCATGCATGGGTCGGGCCCAGCCTGAAGGAGCAGCCGCATGGCCGGCAAGTGGACCGCAAGCGAAGATCAACTCAGACCGGACCCGAGGTACAACGACCTCGTCGTCTCGAAGTTCGTCAATTGCGTGATGTACGACGGCAAGAAATCCGTCGCGCAGCGCGTGATCTACGACGCGATGGACATCATCGACAAGCGCCTCTCCAAGGAGACCAGCCCCGAGGCGCCCAAGGACGCCCTCGAGGTCTTCCTTCGCGCCATCGAGAACGTCAAGCCCTTCATCGAGGTCCGTTCCAAGAGAATCGGCGGCGCCAACTACCAGGTCCCCAAGCCCGTCAACAAGAAACGGCAGCAGTCGCTCGCGTTCCGATGGATCATCGCCGCCTCTCGCGGCGAAAAGGGCAGGCCGATCGCCCAACGCCTCGCGGACGAGCTGTATTCCGCCGCGAAGGGCGAGGGCAAGGCCATGATGACCCGTGAGCAGGTCCACCGCATGGCCGAGGCCAACCGAGCGTTTGCCCACTTCGCCTGACGCGTCTCGGGTTCGGCTCCGTCGCCGAAACGCCGAGTCACGCCCGCAACGCGCCGCCCGAGGTTCGACCGCGCCGACGGCGCCGGAGGCCGCCCCATGAACATCGACCTGGAACAGCGACACGTCGTCGTGACCGGCGGAACCGGAGCGCTGGGCGGTGCGGTCGTGGGCGCCCTGCTCGGCTGCGGGGCACAGTGCCACGTGCCCGTCTTCGATCCCCGTGAGCTCGAGCGCTTCCCACACGCCGACGCCAAGGGCGTCCACGTCACCGACGAGGTAGACCTGCGAGTCGAGTCGAGCGTTCAGGCGTTCTACTCCCGAGTGCATCTGGCGGCGGGTGGCCGGGCGCCATGGGCGAGCGTGCACATCGCCGGCGGATTCGCCATGGGTCCGATCGAGGACACGAAGCAGTCCGATTTCGACTCGCTGGTCGGGCTCAATCTCACGACGGCCTTTCTCTGCTGCCGCGAAGCGGTCCGCGCGATGAAGGCGCAGGGTGAGGGCGGGCGCATCGTCAACGTCGCCGCTCGACCCGCGATCGTCCCGACTTCTGGCGCCAAGATGGTCGCGTACACGGCGACCAAGGCCGGCGTCGCCGCGATGACCGAAGCCCTCGCCGAGGAGGTCGCTCCCGACGGCATCCTGGTCAACGCGATCGTCCCGTCGATCATGGACACCCCGGCGAACCGAGCCTCGATGCCCGGGGCCGACTACTCCAAGTGGCCAAAGGTCGAAGAGGTCGCCGCGACGGTCGCGTTCCTCGTCAGTCCCCTCAACGCCCTCACCCGCGCCGGTCTCGTCCCCGTCTACGGGCGAAGCTGATCCGCCGCTACGCTCCCACGCAATGGTCTCCCGGCCGCGCATCGCGCTCATCGCGCTTGGCCTGCTCTTGGTCGCATCGGTGCTGCTGCGATTGTGCGCTCAGAGCGCATCCCTCGCCTGGCCGCAGGACCCGGTGATCCTCGAGATCCGCGCCCATCGCATCGCGATCGCCGCGACGGTGGGCGCCGCACTCTCCCTCGCCGGGCTCGCCCTGCAGGCGCTGCTTCGAAACCCGCTGGCAAGCCCCGATCTGCTCGGCCTCGCGTCGGGGGCGGGCCTGGGCGTCACGTGCAGCTACTTCGCCGGCCATCTGGCCGGCCTGGGCAGCACCGCCCTTTACGGAACGACGACCCCCGCCATCCTCGGCTCGTTCATCACGCTCGGCGCGACCTATCTCCTCGCGCAGCGCCGCGGCCTGCTCGATCCCGTTCCGCTGATCCTGCTCGGAGTCATCGTCTCGATCCTCTGCTCCGCCGGCACCATGCTCCTCCAATCGCTTCTGCCTGATGGGGGGCTCGAAACCCGCCGGTGGCTGCTCGGATCGTTGCGCGAGGACGCCCCGACACTGCAACTCTGGCTGATCGCCGTGGCGTCCGTGGCCGGCCTCGCATGGCTCGTTCGTACTGGTCGAGCCATGGACGCCGCGAGCCTGGGAGACGACGAGGCCGCGAGCGTCGGCGTCCGCCTCGGCGCGCTGAGAATCTCGCTCTTCCTCATCGCGGGCCTGCTGACCGCGGGCTCGGTCATGCTTGCCGGCCCGGTGGGATTCGTCGGACTCGTCTGCCCGCACGTCGCGCGGCTTCTGGCCGGCCCGAGCCATCGAGCGCTGGCCGTCTGCTCGGCGCTGGCGGGAGCCGCGTTGGTCGTCCTCGCGGACGTGCTTGTCCGCGTCGTCGAACCATCCTCCGGCAGGCTGCCCATCGGCGTGCTCACCGCGCTGCTTGGTGGCCCCGTCTTTATTCTCCTGCTGCGGCGCGAGGTCCGAGCCAGCCGCGCAGGAGCGATGTGATGGTGCAACAGAGTCGATGACAAAGGGGCGGGCCCGATGGCCCGCCCGCGGTGTCCAACATCTTGAATCGCCGCCGGCTATGGGCAGGGCAGGACAAACCGATCGAGGAACGCGAAGAAGTCCTCTCCTCCAAGTCCGGAAGGCGCCGCCAAATCGGCGCACGGATTCCCGGTCGCAAAGTCATCCAGGAAGGCGAAGAAGTCGTTCCCGTCGGACTGGTCGCCGACCCCGTCCCAGTCGCCGCACGCATCCGGATCGGGGCAGCCACCGCCCTGCGACTCGATCACGAGTGTGGTCTGATCATCGAGAATGCACGGGAACAGATTGCTCGAAACGCCCCGCACTCGGAACCCGATGAATCCGTTGCCCGCGTCCAGGATCGTTTGCACCGCCGTCGTGACGTCGAACGAGAACTCCAGCGGCGGAGTCGGCGCCGGCCAACTCGCATCGCCCACCTGGAAACCGGCGAACTGAAAGTCGGACAGGTCGGCCGTCCCATTCCCGGAGTAGATGTCAAATTTGAACTCGCGCGGGAAGGTCCCGCCCGCGTTGTTGTTGAAGATCGTTCCCCGGATTGTCGCCGTCACCGTTTGTCCGACGAACGCCGACGCGTCGTACTCGAGGATCGGACGATCTTCCTGCGACGACGTCGCGCGGATCAACCCCTCGAACGGCGAGTTGTTGAACGAATCGCCCGACCCGTCCCGAGGTGCATCGTGGATCGATGCCTTCACCAGGAACAGCAGGTCATCACCCGTGGCAACCGCCGCCATGCCCGCCGCCACGCACACACCGGCCAATGTCGTTCGAAGCCCCATCGCCAATCTCCTTGTGTCCCACGACCCGACACGCATTGTGCCGGTTCTTGCCGCTTCGCTCAAGGCGCTTCGCCGTAACTCGCTTCGGGTACCATGCCACACCTCGGACCCGGCGCCCGCCGGGGCCCCAAGGAGGCCCATGCGACGCCCCTCCGCCGCAGGCGGCTGGCCCGCCATCTGGTACACGCTCCGGAAGTCCCGACAGGCGGGGGGCATCCTGCGCACCTACCGCGCCCTCCGCTCCAGGAACGCCTGCAAGACGTGCGCGCTCGGCATGGGTGGCCAGAGAGGCGGCATGGTCAATGAGGCGGGCCGCTTCCCGGAAGTGTGTAAGAAATCGGTTCAGGCCATGGCCGCGGACATGCAGGGCCGCGTCCGTCCGGGCTTCTTCGACGAGTTCAGCTTCGACTCCCTCGGCAGGTTCTCCTCCCGCGACCTGGAGTCCTCCGGCCGACTCGTCGAGCCCCTGATCGCCCGGCCGGGTGACCGCTCGTATCAACCAGCCACCTGGGAGGAGGCCCTCAATGCCGCGGCGGACGGCGCCATCTCCGCGGGGCCGGACCGCTCGTTCTTCTACTTCTCGGGCCGTTCCTCGAACGAAGCCGGATTCCTGCTCCAGCTCATCGCCCGTCTCTTCGGCACCAACAACGTCAACAACTGCTCGTACTTCTGCCACCAGGCCTCGGGCGTCGGCCTCTCTTCCGTCGTCGGTTCGGGCACCGCCACGATCGCGCTCGAGGACCTCGACCGATGCGACCTGCTCTTCCTGATCGGCGGCAACCCCGCCTCGAACCACCCTCGGTTCATGCGCACGCTCATGGATCTTCGCCGGCGCGGCGGGCGCATCGTCGTGATCAATCCCCTGAGGGAACTCGGCCTCGTCCGCTTCAAGGTGCCGTCCGATGTCCGCAGCCTGCTCTTCGGCACGCCCATCGCCACCCACTACATCCAACCCCACGCCGGTGGGGACCTCGCACTTCTGGCCGGGCTGTGCAAGGCCGTCATCGACCGCGGCGCCCACGATGCCGAATCGCTCGCCGCGCACACCGATGGATTCGAGGAGTTCCTTGGCTCGCTCGACGCACTCGAGTGGGTGAGCGTCGAGCGCGAATCCGGGGTTCGGCGAGAACAGATCGACGAGATCACCGACCTCTACGCCGCCTCGAAGCGCACCGTCTTCGCGTGGACTATGGGCATCACCCATCACGCCCGTGGCGTAGAAAACGTCCGCGCGATCGCCGCCCTCGCTCTGCTCCGGGGCATGGTCGGCTCGCCGGGCGCCGGCCTCCTCCCGCTTCGGGGCCACTCGAACGTGCAGGGCATCGGCTCGGTCGGCGCGACGCCCGCTCTCAAGCAGGCCGTGCTCTCCGCGCTGGAATCCCGCTTCGGCGTCTCGCTGCCCACGACTCCCGGCCTCGACACACTCGCCTGCGTCCAGCGCGCTGCCGACGCCGGCATCGGCTTTGCCTTTCATCTCGGTGGCAATCTCTTCGGCTCATGCCCCGACGCCGGCGCGGCCCACCGCGCGCTCTCCAGCATCGACACCACCGTGTTCCTCTCCACAACCCTCAACACGGGCCACATCCAGGGCCGCGGCAGAACCTCCATCATCCTGCCCGTCCTCGCCCGCGATGAGGACCCCCAGTCCACGACGCAAGAGTCCATGTTCAACTTCGTTCGCCTGTCCGACGGCGGCGCTCCGCGCCACGACGGCCCGCGCCCCGAAGTCGAGGTCATCGCCGATCTCGCCCAGCGCTTGCTTCCCGGCTGCCCACTCGATCTCGAATCCATGCGCCGCCACGCCACGATCCGCGAGGCCATCGGCGCGATCATCCCCGGCTACGAGCGCATCGGCGAGATCGACCGCACGAAGGAGGAGTTCGCCGTCGCCGGGCGCGTGCTGCACGAGCCGCGATTTCCCACGCCGACGGGCCGCGCCCGGCTGCATCCCATCACGCTCTGCCCGCCCGCCACCACCGACCCGCGCGAGCTGCGCCTGATGACCCTTCGCTCCGAGGGCCAGTTCAACACCGTGGTCTACGAGGAACACGACCTCTATCGGGGCCAGGAACGCCGCGATGTGATCATGATGCACGCCGCGGACATCGAGCGACTGGGGTTCCGCCCCGACGACCGCGTCACGGTCCGTTCTGGCGTGGGCGAGATGCGGGGCATGCTGGTGCGCGCCATCGACATCCGCGCCGGCAACGCCGCGATGTACTACCCAGAGGCCAACGTCCTGGTCCCGCAGGCCGCCGACCCGCTCAGCCGCACACCCGCGTTCAAGTGCGTGCCCATCCGCGTGGAGCGCGAACTCGCGGTTCTCGGAACCGGCCGCGCATGACACCCTTTGTGGCCGCGTCCGCCGTCCGTACACTCGATCCATGCGCAGTGCCATCCAGATTGGCCTGGCCTCTGTCGTGCCGTGGCTTGCCGCGTGCGCGCACCAGATTGCCCCCCAAAGCCCCGCGATCCCCATCGGCGCCGAGTCACAGCCCTCACCTTCATTCGGCCCGGTCGCGCCCTCACGCTTGATCCGGCCGGACTCAAGGCCCGTCCCCGCGGTCACGATCGACACGCGCGAGTCTCCGACCCAACTCGCGCAATTTGACCTTGCCACCATCCGCGTGGTCAAGGACGGTCTGCCGCCGCACACCTTCGATAAGTCGATCCGCGTTGGGCCGCCCAACGGTCGTGCACCAGACGGCGACCTGCGCGACGACGCCACCCTCGGCCCCTCCCGCCGCTTTCCCGGAATCGGGCCGACCGGCTGGATCCCTTCGGACGCGACTCTCGCCGTCGGTCCTCGCCACGTCGTCTCCACCGTGAATCAGGCCATCGCCTTCCACGAGAAGAAGGGCACGTTGCTCTATTCCGCGCACCTCGGCAGTCCGGGCAGCCCCGGATTCTTCGAGCCCGCCGGCGCCGGTGACTTCACGTTCGATCCCGTTTGCTTCTACCACCACACCGCCGGCCGATTCTTCGTTCTCGCGCTGGAGGTCTACTCCGAGGATGCGTGGATCACAATCGGCGTCTCCGACGACGATGACCCCGTCGGCGTGTGGTACCTCTACCGCACTCCCGCGGCCATCCCCATCGGTGACTCTACCTACTGGCCAGACTTTCCCGGTTTTGCCTACGACGATCAGGCCATCTACGTCGCCGCCAACCTCTTCAAGCTCCAGGGCCCGGGCGGCGGCTGGGGCGGCGTGATCTTCCGTTCCTTCGACCTGTCGCCGCTGCTCACCGGTCAACCCGCCGTCTTCAAGGACTATCGAGATGGCTCGGCCGCCACCGTCCGGCCCGCCCAGGTGTTCAGCGGCAACGGCCATCCGTACTTCGTCTCCATCTGGTCCTCCACGCAGATCCGTGTGCAGACTCTGCTCGACCCGCTGACCAATCCATCGCCGCGCAGCAAGCTCGTCTCGGTGCCTGCGTTCGCCGGGCCGCCGGGCGATGCCCCCAACGGGCAAGCCGGCGCGCTCAACACCGGCGGCGCGATCGGCGAGGTGCACGTTCGCGACGGCGTGCTCTACGCCACCCACGGCGTGGATGTCGGCGGCAGGGGCGGCATCCGCTGGTACGAGATCGATCTCCAGGACTGGCCCGATTCGGGGCAGGGCGTCATCCTGACGCTCACGCAGTCCGGCACCATCGATGCTGGCGGCTCGCGCTGGACGTTCTTCCCCGCCATCGCCGCGAACCGTCGCGACGAGGTCGCCGTCGTCTTTGGCCAGTCCGGGCCGAGTGAGTTCGCCTCGATGCAGATCGCCGCGCGCCGCGCCGACGACCCGCCGGGAACGATGGGCGCTCCCGTGCAGTTCGGCACGGGCGCCGCCGACGCCAATGGCCGCTGGGGCGACTACTTCGGCGTCGCTGTCGATCCACTCTCCGACTCGGTCTTCTGGGGCATCGGCCAGGTGCAGTTCGGCTTCGGATGGCAGACCGTTATCGGCTATGCGCAGGTCGGCTGCCTTGCCGACATCACCTCCTCGACAGACCCCGTCGATCCGGCCTTCGGCGTGCCCGATGGCCGGGTGGACTCGCAGGACTTCTTCGTCTTTCTCGACTGGTTTGCCAACCATGATGCCCGCGCCGACCTGACAGGGTCATCGGATCCGAACGACCCCGGCTATGGAGTGCCCGACGGGCGATACGACGCGTCAGACTTCTTCTTCTACCTCGACCGCTTCGCACATGGCTGTGCCTAGGTACGGCTCCCCCTCCCCGCACATCGCGCTAAAATGCCTCACGGGACCTGGGCTCCCGCGGCTGCCTTCGCGCGGCCGCACCCGCACCGCCCAAGAGACGATGGAGTTCGAGGCATGAGCCAGACGACGACCTCTCCCGCGAGCCTCTCCGGGAAGACCACCGATCCTCTGCAGCTGATCGACGTGGACCACGTCCGCTTCTACGTCGGCAACGCCAAGCAGGCCGCGTTCTTCTACGCCCACTGCTTCGGCTTCCAGATCGAGGAGGTCTCCGACCTCACCACCGGCTCGCGAGAGGCCGCGACCTATCTCCTGACCCAGGGCAATATCCGCTTCCTCCTGACCAGCGGCCTGACCGCCGAGCACCCCGCCAACATGGAGGTCGCCATCTACGGCGACGGCGTCAAGGACGTTGCCTTCACCGTCTTTGACGCCGAGAAGGCCTGGGAGAAGGCCGTCTCCAACGGCGCCGCCTCGGCGCAGGAGCCCCGCACCGTCTCCGACGAGCGCGGCAGCATCACCACCGCCAGCATCCGCACCTACGGGCGCGTCGTCCACACCTTCGTCAGCCGCTCCGGCCAGTACGACCTGCCCACCGTCAAGAAGGGCGGCCTCTTCGCCCCGCGCTTCAAGAAGCTCGAGTCCATCGGCGGCGCCGTCCTGTCCATCAACGAGCACAACCGCAGGCACCCGTGCGGCCTGAAGTACGTCGACCACCTCGTCGGCAACGTCGAAGAGGGCAAGATGAACCACTGGGTGAAGTTCTACGAGGACGTGCTTGAGTTCAAAATGTTCAAGCACTTCGATGATGCCGACATCTCGACCGAGTACTCCGCGCTGATGTCAAAGGTCATGGCATCGGGCAACAACCTCATCAAGATGCCCATCAACGAGCCCGCGCCCGGCAAGAAGAAGTCGCAGATCCTCGAATACCTCGAGTGGCACAACATGACGCCCGGCGTGCAGCATCTCGCGCTCCGCACCGACGACGAGATTTCGTCCGTTGCAGAACTCCGGCGACGCGGCGTGGACTTCCTCTCACTCCCGGACACCTACTACGAGCGTGTCTGGGATCGCGTCAACACCATGCTCACACAGCACGGTCACAAGGCTGTGAAGGAAGACCACACGAAGATCAAGGACCTCGGCATCCTCGTGGACGCCGACGACGAGGGGTACCTGCTCCAGCTCTTCACCAAGCCGCTCCAGGACCGCCCGACCCTGTTCTTCGAGATCATCTGCCGCCGGGGCTCACAGTCGTTCGGCAAGGGCAACTTCAAGGCGCTCTTCGAGGCGCTGGAGCTGGAGCAGGAGCGGCGGGGGAATCTGTAGTGGGCTGCTCGAGTTTGTCGAGCTCATGGCTCAAGCATTGAAGTCGCTCGACCGCTCGCTTCCCAGCGGACGCCTCTGGACTCGCGTCTGAACGCTCTACCCTCCCCCCATGAACGTCCTCCAAAAACTCCGCCAACTCGTCACCGACATCCCCAGGCAGCCCGCCAAGGCCGCGGACCACTTCGCCCTCGCCTCGCGCTTGCTCCGCTCGCTCCCGGCCGACCAGGCGCGCGTCCAGCAGGCCTGCGCCGCCAAGGACCTCGCCGCCTTCGACGAGATCGTCTCCGCACTCGAAGGCATCGCGAGCAAGCCCGCGGCCCCGCCGCCCGACGTCCCCCGAGACCAGATGGACGCCGCCCTCAAGGCCTTCCGCAAGCGCCTCAAGCTCGGCCGTCTCGCCGATGAGTCCCGCCTCGGCGGGCGCTACACCTCGGGCGGGCGGGCCTCCAACATCGACGCCATCCTCCCGCCCGATGAGTTCCCGCCCGAGGTCTGGAAGGCCCTCGAACACGCCGGCAAGCTCAAGCACACCGGCCAGGGCTTCTACGCCGAGGCGTGATCGCGCACGCTCTCTCACGTGGCTTACATCTGGACCTTCGACAGCGCCGGGACCATGCCCGCCGCCTTGCGCCACACCGCCAACTGCCCCAGGTGCGTCGCCTCGTGCATGAGCATCCCAAAGTGCACCATGTGCCACATCGTCGGCAGCCCCTGCGCCAGGACCGGCACCGGGTTCGGCCGCGCGAGCACCTCGTTCGACGCCTCCTTCACCGCCGCGGCCAGCGCCCCGCGCCGCTCATCCATCACCCGAAGCAACTCCTGCTTGTCGGGGTACTTTGACGCGTCCGCCACCGGTGTGGACCGCATGCCGAACAACTCGCCCCACGTCTCATCCAGCGCCGACTCGCGCCCCAGCCCGGGCATGAAGCCGTCGGTCGCCACTGCGATGTGCCCGATCTGCCACGCCGGGTGGTTCGGCACCCCCGCCGGCTGATGCGTCATCCGGTCCTCGGGAATGTCGTCCACCAGCAGCGAGATGTACCCGCGCTGGAACGCGTACGTATCGAGCAACGCCTTCTTGTCCATCGGTCCGCTCCTCGGTTGGCCGCGCCTGCGGCACATGTATTGGAACAAACAGTCCATATATTGCACGACGCCCGATCGGTTGCACCTATCTGAGAATCTCCAGCATGGCGCTCGCCGCGGCCTCGGCCCCCTCGCGCGGCGCGCCCAGTCGGGCCTGGAGCGTGACCCCGAGCCGGGCGTTGACAATGGCCTTGGCCAACATGCCGACGTCACGCTCGGCGGCCAATTCGCCCATTCCCTGCGCCTCGCTCAAGACGCCTCTGATCAGCAGTTCTTCCGCGCGCAACGTCCGCGTCACGATCCGCGCGACGTCCTCATCCACGGCCGCCCTCTCGATCAGTGAATTGCTCAGAAAGCAGCCCTTTCCGCAGCCTCTCTCGACAAAATCCGGCCACGCCCGGATCACCCCCCGAAGCCGCTCGAGCGCCGACCCGCCGCCGTCGAGCAACCGCTGCCGGTACCACCGCGTGATCCGGTCCGTGAACGCCTCCAGCGCCTCGAGGTACAGCGACCGCTTGTCGCCAAACGCGGCGTACATTGATCCCCGCCCGATCCCCATCGCGCCCAGCAGGTCCTCGACCTGAGTGCCCTCAAACCCCTGCCGCCAGAATACGTCCATAGCGCTCAGCAGCGCCGCATCACGATCAAACTCGCGCGGCCGACCCGTTGCCATCCTCAAGAGAATATCATTATGGAATGATCAGTCAAGTTGTTTTCTGCCCGTGCCGTCCCGCCTCTGAAGTCCGCCGCATCACCCACGGCAGCCCGCCCACCCATGCCAGCAGCAGAACCCACGGCCGCCCATTCCACACCTCGTACATCGCCCCCAGTTCGCCCCACGCCCTTCCTCTGGCTCGCCCGAAGGCGAACTCGAACGCCACGGTCATCAGCACCCACGCCGCCCCGATCTTCACCGCGTGCCTGGCGTGGCGCGCCGGCCACCGGCGCATGACCCACCAGATGAACGCGCCCAGGGCCGCCATCGCGATCAGCGTCGAAGTCCACTCAGACGCGAGCGCACGCATCCCCGGCCCGTAGGTCGCCTCGCGCACGACGCCGTTGGCGACCGCGATCGCCAGCAGCCCGACCCACGCCAGCCCGTACACGCGCACGCCCTGTCCTCCTTTGATCACGCTACGCGCAACCGGCCCCAGGAGTGCGGGCGCTCCCGGGGCCGGAGGATGTGCGTTGATCCGGTCCCGCCTAGCGGCGCCGCCGCGAGGCCAGCACGCCTCCGATGGCGAGCAGGGCCGTCGTTCCCGGCGCGGGCAGGGCGGGGAAACTCCCGACCTCGTAGTACGGCGCGAACTGATCGGGATTGACCAGCGGATCGAACAGATCATTCGGATCGAACCAGTACGGACTGGGCTGCGTGTAGGGCGCGACCAGCCCGCCCTTCTTGAGCACCGCCGCCTCGGCCGAGAAGATCTTGTTGTTGTACGGCGAGTCATCCAGCCAGATCGACGACTTTCCGTTGCCGTCCTTGTACGGGTCCTTGATGTCCCACCGGTCCTTGCTCCCCTGCACGTTCGGGTCCGCGGGGTGGAAGCTCGTGATCAGCACCGAGTGGCCCTCGTTGCCCGAGTCGTCCGCCACGCGCACCGGCACCGAGTCCCCGTTGCGCAGCCGCCGGATGACGGTCTCGCGATAGTCGTCCGAGTTCAGGTCGGTGCCGTTGTCGAAGCCCTTGGAGTCGAACGAGTCCATCGTGAGCGGTTTGTTGTCCTTGCTGCGGGCCTTGGTGTCCTGCTTGACGGCCGCGAACAGGCCGCCCAGGTTCAGTCCCGGCGCCGTCGTGGGCGGGTCGCCGATCAACTGCCCGTTGCCGGGATCGATGGGCTGTCCCCAGCCGTTGACGGCCTTCTGCGCGCCGCTCTTGTCCTGGTAGTCGAAGCGGTACTCGTTCAGCAGCGTGTTCACCTGCGCCGGCGTGTAGACGATGGGGCGGTCGTTGCCGTCGACGATTCCCGCCTTGGAGATCTGCTGGTTGATGAACATCGTCCACGTCACCAGCGTGCAGCCGTAGTCGTTGATCGTCGCGGGCGAGTGGTCCATTCGGGTCTGATCGCCCGTCTGGTACAGCGGGCTGACGGGCACCTCGACCGGCGGCGGCGGTGGCGGCGGCGGCGGGTCCTCCGCCAGCGCGACCGATGCGCCCAGCGAAGCCCCGACCAACGCGGCCAACGAGCGGAAGGCCGCGATCCCATCGCGGCACGAGCGATTGCGCCTGGTCCCCAGCATCGGAGGATCTCCATGCAAGCGGCGCCATCACTCGCCAACAGGTCAGCGACGTTGCCGGACACGACTCACGCGAAACTCGCGATCAACTCGCGTGGTCCCTTCCGGCCTTACCCAAGCCCTCCGGGCCGGGGTTGCAGGGGGCGGCCGGCCCCCTGCGCCGCATCCCGCTCTCGCACAGCCCGCGCACTTCACCAACCCCCCAAACCCCCATGCTTCAGAATGCGCGCGCGCCGGCGCCCCTGCCTTTGAGATTCTCAGAGATTCCAGCAGAAAATCTTGCGCCATGCGCCCCAACGACTTGCGCGCACGTGTTCGCGCGACACCCCTCCGGCGCGCGCGCGCTGGCGAAGAACCCGCCCATGGGTAGAGATGCCCATCGAATCCACCATCCCCCTCGCCGAAACCGACCGCGCCATCCTCCGCGCCGTGCTCACTCGTGAGCCGAAGCCGGGGAGCGCAGCCACCGAACCGTGCTCTGAACCCGCCGACGCTCTGGCCTCCGCCCTCACCGCCGCGGGCCTCGACGCGCTCGACCTCCCGCTCTGGTTCGCCCAGCCACACATCCAGCACTACATCCAAGCCCGCCGCGCCCTCGACGACTTCCTCGACGAGCCGTCCACCCGCGCCGCCCGACGCGAGGGCCTCGAACTCCTGCGCCTTCTCCCGTCTCTCACCCGTGCGCAGCACTCCGCGAGTGCAGCGAGTCGGCCGGTCTCCGATCCTTCCGATCCTGGCGCCGATGCACCCCCGTCCGAGCCGA
Source organism: Phycisphaeraceae bacterium (assembly GCA_020639195.1). Lineage (GTDB taxonomy): Bacteria > Planctomycetota > Phycisphaerae > Phycisphaerales > UBA1924 > JACKHB01. Next base: position 95,585 of record JACKHB010000005.1, read on the forward strand.
CCCGTGCCCGTTCTCTCAAAGAACTGCGCCTCATCGCCACCGCCCTGCTCCGCGCCGGCTCGACCCCGCGTCAAACGGCCTCCCGCTCCAACGTTCGCGTCGCGCGTCCGCGCCACGCTCCCACCCTCTCGGATTCTGCCTCGCAGATCACGGACCCGAACTCGGGCGAGCGCGCGCGCGAACGCTCCACCGTGCATCCCGCCGAGCCTCCCCGCAAGCCAGAGCCCTTCGTTCCCTCCCCCGAAGACCTCGAAGAACTCCCTCCCGAGGAGGTCGATGGCGCCGCCTTGGAGCGAGCCCTCCAGTGGGCCCTGTCCCTCGTCGCCACCGATTCCTCAATCCCGCCCGGTCCAGAAGACTCCACTCCCACCGGGCCCGACACATCATGATGCCGCGTCGACCCGCGGTTCGAACCGCGGAGCTGGTCATCGCGCACCGCGCTGGCCATCGAGAATCTCGACTCAGGCGCGCAGGCTCCGTGATCGACGGTGCTGAGCGCCTAGCACCCCTGCGCAAACAGGTCGAGGAAACCGAAGAAGTCGTCTCCGTCGAGATCGCCATCGTCGTCGATGTCCGCCACGTCCAGATCTCCCGCGACGAATCGGTCCAGAAAGTAGAAGAAGTCGCGCGAGTCCACCGCGCCATCGGGCGCACCGAACCGCTCATCGCCGGGGTTGTCCGAGCCGGAGAGGTCCGCGGGGCAGGCGTTGATCGCGATGATCAGCACATCCTCCAGCTCATCGATCATCGCGAGGTCGAGGTCGGCGTCATTGTCCACGTCCAGCAGGATGGCGCACGACGCCGCCTGGGGCGCGTCGAGTTCCTGGTCGAACGCGAACGTGCCGGTCCCGTCGTTGGTCAGGACGAACCAGTCGCCGGTGAACGCCGACAACACCCAGTCGAGATCGCCGTCGCCGTCGAGGTCGCCCAGATCCGTCGCCAGCGAGAACGGGTCGGAGGGGAAGGTCGCCGCGGCACCGAGGTGGCCCGCGCCGTCGCCCAGCAGAATCGCCCCGTTGTTGCTGGTGCTGTTGGCGCAGGCGACGTCGTCGTGGCCGTCGCCGTTGACGTCCGCGGCGTTGACCATCCAGACGCTGCCGCCGCAGGCCGTGGAGGAGAGGAGCGAGAAGGTGCCGTCGCCGTTGTTTCGCTGGATCAGGATGCGTTGCGGCGATCGGGCGCCGATGACGAGATCGAGCAAGCCGTCCTCGTCCATGTCCGCCGCACACAGCGCCCACTCGTTGGTGTCGCCGCCCTCGAAGAACACCGGCGCCGCAAAGATGCCGGCGCCGTTGTTGATGAGCAGGGACAGATTGGACGAGCCGGAGTTGGTGTTCACGATGTCCGCATCGCCGTCACCATCCACGTCGAGCACTGCCACGCCGCGGGGCGCATTGCCCACGGGGATCGCCTGAGAGGGGGTGAACGTGCCATCGCCGTTGCCGAACAGGACCGAGATGGTGTTGACGTTGATGTTGGCGACGCAGATGTCGGGCAGACCATCGCGATTGAAGTCGGCCGGTTCGTTGGGGCTGGCGCGGTTGCCCAGCGGCGCGGGAGGCGTGAGGAAGGGGTCGTACCAGCCCTCATCACGATTCATGAACACGCGCAGGTCGGCGGTGTCCTCGTTGATCACGCTGAGATCGAGCCAGCCGTCGAGATCGAGATCGGTGCCGATAGCGCCGTAGGCGCGCGAGCCCTGGCCCTGCGTGGTGCGCGTGGTGAGGGTCTGGCGGGTGCGGAAGATGAGGTCGGCCGGCGCCGTGCCGGTCCAGAACTGCCAGGAGTATCCCGAGGCGCGCAAGGGCGTGCCGTCCAGTGCGGCGATGTCGTGCGAGAGAATCACCATCACCTGCTCGCCGGCCGACAGGGACCGAGACGGCGTCAGCGTGACGGTGCGTCCATCGGGCGACACAGAGTGCGTGCCGGCGACGGGGCCGCTCCAGCGTCCGAACGCCGCGAAGGAGAACCCGTCGATCGTCGCGGGGTCGATCGGGCGATCAAACTCAACGGAGATCGTGGAGGAAGTGGATGCGGTGAGCGCGCGGGCGGGCGGGTCCAGGGACACGACGGTGAGGTCCTGGCCGGCGGCCGCGCTTGCAAGCAGGGCAGCGAGGGTCATGGTGCGGATCATGATCGCGAGTCTACTTTGGCCGGGCGGGCGGGCGAAGGGGCACGGCTCTAACTCTGGGCGGCGCCGCCTCTTGCGACCGGGGAGCGAAATTCGGAATCTGGTTGCCCGATGGTGTGGGTCTGGCTAGACTAGAGGATCAATGCTGGACACGGTCCGAACGCGGGCCGGCCCGGGGTTGATCCGACGCTTCCGTCTTGCCCGAGCAGCAGCACCGGACCTCACACGCACAATCGGGCAGAGAAGAAGAAGGAATCGTCGTGAAGCTTTACGTCGGAAATCTGTCATTCAATACGTCGGAAGATGAGTTGCGGGACCTGTTCAGCCAGCACGGGGAGGTCACCAGCGCCGCACTGGTGATGGACCGTGAGACCGGACGCCCGCGCGGCTTCGGTTTCGTCGAGTTCGCCGACGCCGAGCAGGCGAAGGCGGCCATCGAGGCGCTCAACGGCGCGAACATCGGCGGCCGCAGCCTCACGGTCAACGAGGCGCGCCCGCGCGAGCCCCGCGCCGGAGGTGGCTTCGGCGGCGGCGGCGGCGGTCGCAGCGGTGGTGGCCGCGGCGGCTACGGCGGCGGTGGGGGTGGCGGCTATGGTGGCGGCGGCGGCGGCGGTGGCCGTCGCGGCGGCTGGTAAGCCGATCGCCTGATGTGAGACACACACAGAGCCGGGGTCTTCGGGCCCCGGCTCTTGCGTTGCGCGAGTTGTGCCGGTCTGGTAGACTGCCGCCCCGCTTCTCTCGGAGGGCTGAGGATGACCTGCAATTGGCGGCACGCTATCGCGCGGGCTGTGGTGATAGCGGCGATCACGATGCTGGCGGCATGCGGCGGCGGATCCGACTCCGACGCCTCCGACGGCAGAACGTCGACCAGCAGCCGGTCGTGGCCCGGACCCAGCGGAGAGCGGATTTCGGCGTGGATCGGCGAGCAGAGAGTCCTGCGTGGAGCATGGGAACTGGCATCGCTCGAAATCGAGGCCGTCGAGCAGGGCGGCAGCTCGGTGCTTCCCGAAGTCACGGGCAGGATTCGCTGCACCGTTCAGCTGTCGGACGACTCGGTTCGTCAGTTCGAATCGGTCGCGCCGCCGGGGTACGTCGTTCGCGCGCCCAATCAGGAGACCTACTCCATCGTTGAGGTCTTGGGGCGCAAGGGGACGACGATGGAGCTCTTCGGCACCTATACCGCGGCCAAACCGACCGACCAGTGGTCGATCGGATCGGTAGAGCTGATGGCGCGCGAGAACGAGCGATCCCGATTCCTGGAACTCGCGGGAGGGACCGCACGGAGCGCGATGGTCTGCAAGGAAGTCATCGAGCGGGGATCCGAGCGCGAGCGCGAGTTCCGGGCGTGGCACGCCTCGGAGGAGCAGCGCCTGGAAGACGAGCGCCAGGCGGTGATCCGTCGGCGCGAGGCGGAGCGTCAGCGGGCCATCGAGGAGGCCCGGTCGGCCAGCATCGCGGCGTTCGCGACCGCGCTCGAGGTCTCGCACGTGTGGGAAGGCGTCAGCGATGGATTCAACAACGCGATGTTCTTCTCGTTCCTGTTCGAAGAGTTCGACCCGGAGACGGGAGCGGTCAGCGGCACCCTCCGGTGGCGATTGGGAGACAATCAGGAGTACTACACGCGGCCCATCACGGGCGCGCCGGCCGAAGATGGGCGCTCGATCAAGGTGACCGAAGGCGAGGGCGAGATCCTGCATGCGCCCAAAAACTGGCAGCTTGCCATCTACCACTTCAAGGGGGCCGAGAGCGAGATCACCGGGACGTTCGAGCGGCCATCGGCGTACATCGGCTATGGGCCGGAACACACGACGATGACGCTGCGTCCTGTGACCACAGAGACGATCGAGATGCGGACGGCGGTCCGCGAGACGCTGGGTGCAACGGCCTGGACGGGGCAGGCAAAGTCCAGTCGGCAGGGAAACCCACCCAGTGATGTCACGCTGACGCTGTCGGAGATCACGGAGCACGGCGGCGTGAAGGGGAGTATCCGGTTTGGCACGGCTCACCGCACGGTCACGGGCATGCTGCGGGATCGCGTCGTCCAATTGGCCGAAGATGGGTTCATGCCGGACAACAACGCCGGTTGGGCTCTGCTCTCGTATCGGCTGACGCTCAGCGACGACGGCTCGGCTCTTGACGGCGTCTGGATCGGTCAGGGCCAGTTCGAAGTGCGGCTTGAGCCGGCGCAAGCGGCCGGCGATGAGCCGCCCGACGGCGGGGGCGGATGAGACATCTCTTTGGGGGCGGTCGCCTGCCAGACCGGGCGCGGCGCCAATTCGTGAGTGTCTACGCCGACTCGTAGGCCGCGCGAAGCCAGCCGATCACTTCCTGATCGACCTGTGCCTTGTTCTCGATCCGGACGCGATGCGAGACCATGGCGTTGAACGATCCGGACGCCTCCAGCCGATCCGTGGACGGCGTTCCCTTGAGATTGATGCCGACATCGACGCGCGTCTTGGTTGATGGCTGGATCAGGCCGAACTGCTTGGATCGGCGCAGGCTGACGTATGCCTTCTTGGGTGCGAGTTCGACATCGGGCCCGAACTTCCTGATCGCCGCGATCAGCGCGTCGTAGATCGGCCGCAACTCGCCCTTGTCGCCGGCGTACTGGGCGTCGACGAGGGCCTCATCGCCGCCGGAGGCCTGGGCCACGCTCGCGGCGTCGGATTTCAGGACAGTGTGCGCCACGAGATTGGCGTAGCCGTGCGTCAAGCCGTGATCCGCTTTGAGGTGCTTGACGATCTCCCCGTGCTTGGCGAGTTTGCTTGCCGCGGCGATCTTCGTCCACTGCTCGAGCGTCTTGCCGGTCTTGTCCTTCATGTTCGCGATCATCGACTGGGTCTGTGCTTCGGGTGAGGTCGCCATGGTCCTAGCTCCGATGGGCCTGCCGCGTTCAACCGCCCGCGGCCTTGGCGGGATAGCCCAGCGCGGTCAGCCGCCGGACAATGCTGTCTCGATGGTCGCCCTGGATCTCGATGGTGGCCGACGCGCCCTCGCCCTTGACTCCGCCGCCGGCCGCGAGCGCCTTCTTGAGCGAAGCGCAGAGCGAGGGCAGATCGGTGGCCACCGGATCGAGCCCGGAGATGACGGTGGTCCACGAGCCGCGGCGCTTCTCGCGCCGGACTCGCGCGTTCTGGGATGAGGGCGGCGTGACGACGCCCGACGCGTTGCGCGGGCAGGCGCACTGGGCCAGCGGCTTCTCGCACCGCTCGCAGGTGACCGGTCGTTGGAGTGGTGTGCCGTCGAAGAGCCCGCCCATCGGCCAAGCGTAGGGGCGGGTCAGTTCTCGAAGTCGTCGAGGATCTGGCGCGCCAGCGCGGCGATCTCGACTGTGCTGGCGTCGGCGTTGGTCAGGATGCACACGGCGGAGTTGTCCTCGGGCCGCAGCACAAAGGCGCTGGCGAACCCGGCGCGGCTGCCGCCGTGCTGGACCTGGTGGATGGGCAGGCCCGCCTGCGTGTCCACGAACATTCCCATGGCGTAGTACCGCTCGTACGGGCAGTTGCCGGCGCACCCGAAGTCGTGCGTGGGCTCCCAGAGTTCGCGGATGTGCTGCTGCGAGACGAGGCCGTCGACCCGGTTGTAGCAGGCGAGCAGGGCCTCGGCGAAGTGCGCCATATCGATGACCGAGGCGATCACGCCGCCGGCGGGGTCGCGCGCTTCGCCGTCGGTCTCGTCGAGGTGGTAGTACTGCCAGGTGTAGTTGTCGCCGTAGACATCCTCGCTGCTGTAGAAGTTGTCATCGCACTTCTCGTCTTCCGGGGCGATGAGGTTGATGTAGGGGCCGATGTGCATCGACGCGGCCTGCGAGACGCCTGGCTCGCGCCCGCGGTAGGTCGAGACGGCGCGGGCACCGTCGAACGAGGCCGTGCACATTCCCGCGGCGTCGAAGACGCGCGACTGGACGACCTGCTCGAAGAGCTCGCCGGTCCGGTTGGCGAGGTAGGCCCCGGCGAGCGAGTAATTGAACGCGGAGTAGTTGTACCCGCCGCCCAAGTTGCCGTACACAGCGCTGTCGTAGTGGGGCGAGATGAGGTCATTGGGGTCGGCCCAGAACGCGGCGAGATCGCCGGGATAGCAGAACAGGTGGGCGGCGCCGTTGTCGACCTTGAAGGCGCCCTGGTGGGCGAGCAAGTGGCGGAGCCGTCGCTCCCCTCCCTGCAGGATCTGCGAGCCGTCATCATCGTTGACCCAGTCGTCGAGCGAGAGGACGCCCTCTTCCTGGAGGATCATCGCGGTCAGGGCGACAATGGGCTTGGTGGTCGAGCCGATGCGGTAGAGCCGATTGATCCCGTCGGGATCTCGCACGAACTGGCCGCCGCCGAGGTACGTGAACGAGTCGGCAAAGTGCAGCTCGCCGTTGACGACGATGCTGAAGGCGATGTGCGTCATGAAGGCGTCGTCGTGGACGAGGTAGTTGGCGATGCGCTCTCGCGCCTTGCACGCGGCGCTGGCGTCGTTGTCCGGGTTGAGATCCATCGCGGCGCAGTCGGCCCAGTCGAAGCCGGGCTCGTAGGTGATCCATGGGCAACCGTCGCGCGAGTCGGGCAGGCCGTCTCGATCGGAGTCGAGTTCGGCCCATCGGGTGGGCTGGGCGAGGGCCGAGCCAGCGAGGGCGGCGACGAGACAGAGCGTCGAATTCGGGCGTGTCATGGTGTCTGCATGGTACCAAAGTGGCGGGGTCAGATGGCGCTTTCTGCGCGGTTCTGGGCGGCTTCGTCGTCCCTGAGGGGAGAACGGCGGATTCGACCGGGAAGACCCCGGCGGGCCGCGTGAGATCGTTTCTGAACACAAAGCCTGCGGATTGGTGCCCGGTTCGACGCGTGTTGTCTGTAGTCTTGAATCACTTTGCGGGAGGGTCCTCATGCTGGCGCATTCTCGATCCACTGTTGCATTGGGTATTGCATTGTGGACATTGCTCGCGTCGGCTGTTGTCGCCGAACCATTCGAGTATGGCATTCTCGCCCGGACTGGCGATCTGGCGCCCGGAACCGCGGGACGGTTCTCAACACTGCATAGCCCTTCGATCAATGATGCCGGCGATATTGTGTTCGGATCGAGTCTCTACAACGGCGCGACCGGGAGTGGGATCTGGCTGGCGAGGTCAGGGGTCATCGAGAAGGTGCTGGTGTCGGGAGATGCCGCGCCGGAGGCGGAGCCTCCGGGCACGTTCTCCGATTGGCGAGCGGTCAATCTGGACAACGCGGGGAACGTGGCCTTCTGGGGCAAGGTGGAGGCGGGCGACACGGATCCAACGGGAATCTGGCGCCGCGATGACTCGGGCACGCTCCGGCGAGTGGTGCAGACCGGGATGGACGAGCCCGGAGCGCCGGGATTCGCGTTCACGCTGATCGGGGCTCCGGCGCTGCACGATGGGATCGTCGTGTTCTACGCGGAGGGGCGGAGCGATACTGCCCTGCTCAAGGGCGTCTTCTGGGGGCTTCCTGGCACGGTCCTGTCCATGGTGCGGACGGGAGATCAGGTGCCAGATCTCGGCGCGACAGTGGTCTTCAAGGACATCACGCCTCCGTTCGGCGCATCGGGCTTTCCTGACAGCGTGGCGTGCAACGATGGGTTGGTCACAGCGTTCAGGGCGTAGATCATGGATACGGCAGGCGACCCGCTTCCATACCGCTGGGGCTGCTGAGGATCACGCGCCTTGGGGCGTTCCAAAGCGGGGCCGGGCAGCGCGTCCGGCCCCGCAGCGCGTGCCTAGCGATCGACCCGGTGCAGGTCGGTCTCGATGATGCGAGACCACCGCTCGCCGTCGCGTGACATCTCGCCGATCTCGTGCCAGCGGTCTTCGGTCAGCGTGATGGTGAACCGCATCGTCGCGCCGCGGGCCTGCATCGACCAGCGCAGCCGACCATCGGGCAGCGTCTCGATGACGCGGCGCTCGAAGTCGGCGCCGGCGCGCCGGGCGTAGAACGCGACCTCGTCCTCCTGCAATTCGATCAGGCCGAACGCGTCGTGGCCGACGGTGCGCTCGTGCGTCTGCGCGTCCTCGATGTAGCCGTAGCCTTCGACAAGGATGGCGGTTCCGGCGAGGTTCCAGCGGGCCCGCTCCACGGCCTGGGCCTCGTGCCACTGGTTATCGCGGCCGAGATTGGATGCGGCGCCTCGCCACAGGCCGATCATCGCGGCGATCGGATGGGCCGCGAGGCCCTCGGCGGGCTCGGCCTCGGGCTGGCAGGGCAGGCGCGTGGAGCCCGTGAGCGTGATCGCGGCGAGAACGCAGAGCAGTCTGGTCATGGCGGGCTCCAGGGTCTGGTGATCGCTGCAGCGTACCGGTCCGGCGCGGGCGAGGGAACTCGGCCCCGAGTCTCGCGCTTGCGCCGCACCGGGATGGGGGAGCCGAGAACGGGTGCGCACGTTCGGCATGTTCGTCGCGGACGGCACATGTACGCGCGGTGTCGGGCGTCGAGCCGCATGGGGCTCGGGCGCGCCCGAGGTGGGTCCGACGGTGGGGAGGCACCGGGCTGCGCGGCGGTCGCCGCGGGGTTGAGGGGGTGCCGAGGGGGACGGGGTCATGGACACGAACGAGTTTCCGGGCGTGATGAAGGCCCCCTTGCCGGGGCAAGTGGAGAGCGATTCGGCGCGGGTGTCGGGCCAGTACGGACTCGGGGCGCAGGGGCTGCCCCAGATGGGCCGACCGATGCAGTTCGTGCCGCTGCCGGAGGAGGCCCCTTCGCCGCGGCAGTCCAATAAACTGCTGGCGGTGATCGCGGTGGCGGGGCTGGGCCTTGCGGGCTTTGGCGTGTGGCAGGCGGTGTCGCGCGAGCCGTCGCCGGAGAAGCCCAGGAGCCGGGCGCGGGCGAGCACGCCCCAGGTGAACCAGTTGACGATGATGCGCGAGGCGATGCAGATGGCGCGCGAGGCGCAGCAGATGCAGCGCGAGCACATGGACCGGATGCGCGCGGCGATGGTCGAGTCGGAGTACGGGTACGTGCCGCCGATGATGGCCGAGGACGAATAGAGGCGCCACGCACCGCTGCACGGAGCGGGAGCGCGTCAGCGCCGGGGCCATGGCGCTTTTCGATGACGTTCTCGCCCGCGCGGCAGTTCGGTCGGCGTGGACCAGACAGGGCGGTCAAGCCTTCGGGCGGGGACACCAAGGCTCCAGAGGTGACGCTCTTGGGGGCTCGGCCGCGGCGGGAGGAGCGCGGGGTGCGAGTTCCCAGAGAGATTGTGGCTGTCCGGGGCCGGCGCGGCGCTACGCTCCCGTAATCGGCGCGGCGCTGACTGCTCAAGGCGTCGACCGCGGCGAGACCGACGCGCACTTCATGCTCGAGTGATCGCACCGGTAATTCACGACGGGCATGTGAAGGACGCAGTATGAAGCTCTATGTCGGCAACCTTTCGTTTGACACCTCGGAGCAGCAGCTTCGCGAGTTGTTCAGCCCGCACGGTGAGGTGACCAGCGCCGCGCTGGTGATGGACCGTGAGACCGGTCGCCCGCGTGGGTTCGGCTTCGTCGAGTTCGCGGACGCCGCCAGCGGCCAGGCGGCCATCGCCGCCCTGAACGGCAGCAACGTGGGCGGGCGGGACCTGACGGTCAACGAGGCCAAAGCCCGCGAGCCGCGGACCGGAGGCGGTGGGAACCGCGGTGGCGGCGGCGGTCGCTGGTAGCGCACCCGGCCCGGCTCTCGAAGGGCCAAGGGTGTGATTGAGAGTGCAGGCGAGCCGGGACCGAGAGGTCCCGGCTCTTTGTTCTGGCGTCGGACTGCCCGGGGGAGAGCCGTCGCCGGAGAAGCCCAGGAGCCGGGCGAGGGCGAGCACGCCCCAGGTGAACAAGTTGACGATGATGCGCGAGGCGATGCGGACGGCGCGCGAGGCGCAGCAGATGCAGCGCGAGCACATGGACCGGATGCGCGCGGCGATGGTCGAGTCGGAGTACGGGTGCGTGCCGCCGATGATGGCTGAGGACGACTGAGCGCAGACCCGGGCTCGGACCGGCGGGCTAGAAGGTGAAGTTCGCGTTGGGGTCTGAGGATCCGAGCGAGCCGCCGAAGGTGTTGCCCGAGATGGCGATGGCGTTGGTCGCCGCCTGCACGATGGGCGCGACGGCGTTGCCGATGGCGATGCTCCAGTTCAGGGTGTTGCCGCTGCAGGTGTTGCGGATGACGATGTTGCCGCCGCCGTCGATGTCGATGCCGCGATCGGCGTCGGTGCAGTGGTTGCCCTCGATGCGGTTGTCGCTGCTGGTGACGTGGATGCCGGCGCCGTCGCCGAAGAAGCCGTTGCTGTCGCAGGTGTTGGAGAGGATCAGGCTGTCGCTGGTGACGCGGATGCCGTTGAGGGTATTGGATGAGGCGTAGCAGTGCGACACGGTCGACCCCTCGGCCACGATGCCCGAGCCGTCGTTGCTCGAGGCGTGGCAGCCGATCACGGTGCTGCCGGCGGTGGCGACGATGCCGTCGCCCTCGTTGCCGTAGGCGGTGCAGTTGGAGAGGGTGACCGATCCGAAGGGCTCGAACCCGTGGCCGCCGTTGAGGCTTGCGGTGCAATTGAGGAAGACGGCGCCGTGCCGGCCGAAGATGCCGACGCCGCCGTTGTCGTAGGAGGAGCAGCCCGAGACCATGGCGCCCTCGGCGGCCACGATCCCCACGTTGAGGTTGCGCATGGAGGCGCAGTCGATCATGCGTCCGCCGCGGCCGATGCCGATGCCGTCATCGCCGTTGTCGAGGGCCCGGATCCGCGAGATGGTGCTGTTGATGGCGTTGTAGTAGTACAGGTTGATCCCCGCTGCGCCCCATTCCCGCACCGTCCCGTTGGTGATCGAGATGTTGGTGGGGCCGGATTCGACGATGGCGATCCCCTCGAGCGACTCGCGGATGCCGACGAGCTCAAAGCCCATGAGGTCGATGGTGACGCCGCTGGCGGCGATCTCGATGCCGCGTTTGTTGGCGACGCCGGCGACGTTGCCGGTGAGGTAGTAGGAGCCGGGCTGGGTGATGCGGTAGAGCGAGTCGGCGTCGCCGGGGGTGGTGGTCGGGCCGATGGGGATGCGGGGCTCGATCTCGGCGAGGGTCTTGGGGGTGGAGGCGACGGGTCCGGCGGGCGGGTCGAGCGGGCCGGCGATGAGGATGGCCGCGGAGGCGAGGGCGACCGCCGCGACGGCGGTGCGAGGGTGGATGGCGCGCTTCATTCGAGGTCTCCTGAGTCTGTGGATCAGAATGCGAGATTGACCCATGGATCTGTCGATCCGAGTCCGCAGCCCCGCTGTTGCCGCTCATCACCGCTCTGCGTTGGCACGACGATGGTCCCCGCCCGGTTGCCGGCATTTCGATGCTGAAGTTACCCGCGTTGTTGCTGCGGCACGGTTGCTCGAACACCAGGCTGGTGCACCCTCGACACGGACGCCGAAGTGCGTTTCGACGCAGTTGTTCCCTTCGATGCGATTGCTGAGTTGGCAGGCGCGTGGATGCAGCCCCGACCGCGGGTTGAGGCCGTTGTTCGGAAGCTGTGTTGCCGCGGGCGATGGCGGGCCGCTGATCGGATGCCGTGTATGCCCGTTGCGCTGGCGGCGCGTTTCGACCACCACCGTGCCGACGCTGGCCAGGATGCCCCGTTCCCGGGTGGTTGTCCTGCGCGGGCGGTCGGTGATCGTGGAACCCTGCGACGCGAACAGGCCCGTGGAGCCGTTGTACGCGGCGGCACTTTCAGGTGATCGTGCTCTCTCCGCCCTGGATCCAAGGCCCCCGTTGGCGTTGGCGCGCCCTCGTGCTCGAGCCCTGGCCGGCCTGGATGCCATCATCGCCATTCTCTCTGGCGGTGCACCCGGTTGACGCCGTAGTAGAGCGCGAATACCGTCCGCGTTGAGGCTGGCACCGTGCAGTCGGTGACCGCGCTGCCGATATCGACGAAGATCGGTGCCATTGTTGAAGTGGACCGCTGCAGTCCTCGACGTGACAAGGTGGATTCCGGTGGATACGCCCGCGGCCCCGAGCGTGTTGGTGACCTCGCACCCGCGGACCACCACCGAGGCTCCTTGCTGCGATGCCGCTATGCGAAGTTGCCCGATGCGATGATGTTCTCGACAGGCGAGCCCTCGCCGCTGCCCGACGGCGAGATCGATCACTTGTCTCCCCAGCCGCCGATCGAGCCGTTGCGGATGGTGATCAGGCTTCGTGCGCCAGGACCGTGATGCCGCAAAGCGAGCCGACGCCGCCGACCATCGAAGCCCATCAGATCGATGGTGAGCGCCATCGGCGACGATCTCAATGCCGTGCTTGCCCGCGACACCCGTGATGTTCGCCGTCAGGTAGTACGACCCGGGCTGGGAGATCTTGAACAGCGAATCAGCGTCGCCGGGGGTGTTATTCGTCAGGTTGATGGCGATGCGGCGATCTCGCTTGGTCTTGGGGGTGGAGGCGACGGGTCCGGCGGGCGGATCGAGGGGGCCGGCGAGGGCGATGAATGCGATGCCCGCGCCCGCGATGGCCGCGGACGCCCAGAGTGCGACGCCTGACTTGTTCATGGCTGGATTCCGGGGCGGCGCGGCACGCGCGCCGGCGGAATCAATCTACGCGAGGGTGGGGGAGGGGTTCAAGGGGATTGGGGGGAGGGCGAGCCCGGCCGCGGCGGCGGCGGCGGGATAGTCGTAGTACTGGGTTTGCAGCATGGGTGTCATGCCGCACTCGAGTCGGACTCGCGGCGCGGCGCCGTTACGAGCCGGTCCTTGTACTGCTCTTCGATCGCGCGCAGCTTCTTGACGAGTTCCGGCATGTTCAGTCCCTCTACCGCCTCGCGTTTGAGGCGATGGACCTCCTCGAGGAATGGATCCTCGTGACGCGGGGTGCGGGGCTGGTCTTCCTGGGGGGGCGATGGGGTTATGGCTCGCTCCAGAGCAGATCCGGCGTCACGATGATAGGGGGAATCAGGCCGAGCCTGGCGCAGATCGTTCGGAGGTGGGTGGTCTTGTTGGGGTTCGCAAGGTGCCGGACGTTCCAACTGATGAGGTACTCTACCCGGTGCACCGCGCACGCGGCGACATGGAGGGCGTCGCCCTTGATCGGCGCGGGCATGAGCTTCTGCTCGATGAATACGGTCGCCACGCCGACGACTTCATCGTTGAGGTGGAGGAACGCGGCGCGGTTGAGGACCTGCAGGGCGGCCTCGCGGCGGGGGTAGGAATGGTTGTTGAGTTCGTTGACGACCTCGGCGGAGACAAGCAAGTCGTGGAGCGGGCTCTGGGTCTGCATCCACTCGATGCTCGTGTCTCGACGGACAGTGCTTTGGGCATCCTCGCGCGTCGTCACACACGCGGAGACAAAGCTCGTGTCCAAGTAGACGCGCGCCACCGCTCACCCCATATTCTTCACAATATCCTCTCCGAACTCTGAGCACTTCCTCAGCGTCGCCCCCTGCATCAGCCGCTCAAAGTCGTAGGTCACGGTCTTGGCCCGGATCGCGCCCTCGATGCCCTTGATGATCAGGTCCGCGGCCTCGGTCCAGCCCATGAACCTCAGCATCATCTCGCCCGAGAGGATCACCGAGCCGAGTTAACCTGGTCCTTGCCGGCGTACTTGGGGCGGTGCCGTGGGTGGCCTCAAAGATGGCGTGGCCGGTGTCGTAGTTGATGTTGGCGCCAGGGGCGATGCCGATGCTGCCGACGCACTGCCGCGAGGGCGTCGGAGATGTAGTCGCCGTTCAAGTTCATCGTCGCGATGACGTCGTGCTCGGCAGGAGCGGGTGAGGGGTGCTGGAGGAAGGCGTCGGCGATGACGTCCTTGATGATGAGCCTGGAGGGTCGGCCTTAGCCTTGCCGGCCCCTAGTGGGGCGGTGGGTGATGGCGGGATGAGTCCTTGAGGTCGATGACGTGCCGGGGCCGCCGTCGAGGGTGGCGCTGAAGTGCTCGCCGCGACCTGCGTAGCGTACGCGGAAGCGCCCTCGGTGAACTTCATGATGTTGCCCGCAGCATGTGCAAGGGTGAGCGAGGTTCGTCCCTCGCGGATGGCGTGCTCGATCGCGGCCTTGACAGGGCGCTCGGTGCCCTTCTGGCTGATGGGCGATGCCGAATCCGCTGGTCTTGGGGAAGCGGACGCTGTCGTACATCTTCTCGGAAGTGCTTCGAGGAGCTTGCGGAAGTCCTCGCAGTCGTCGGTGCCGGCCTGGAACTCGATGCCGGCGTAGATGTCCTCGGAGTTCTCGCGGAAGATGACCATGTCGGTCAGTTCAGGGGGCCTTGACGGGGCTGGGCACGCCGTCAGAAGTAGCCGGACAGGGCGGAGGCAGGTGTAGAGGTCGAGGATCTGGCGGAGCGCGACGTTGAGCGAGCGGATGCCGCCGCCGACGGGCGTCGTCAGCGGGCCCTTGATGCCCACGAGGTACTTGCGGAAGTCGTCCAGCGTGTCGTCGGGGAGCCAGTTGCCGGTCTGGTTGAAGGCCTTCTCGCCCGCGAGAACCTCGTGCCAGGTGATCTTGCGCTCGCCGCCGTAGGCCTTGGCGACCGCGGCGTCGAAGACGCGAACGCTGGCGTTCCAGATGTTCGGGCCGGTGCCGTCGCCCTCGATGAATGGCAGGATGGGCTGGTTGGGGACGTTCAGGCCGTCGTCGGTCTTGGTGATGGTCTGGCTGCCGGCCGCGGCGGTGGGCATTGGGCTTCCTCCGGTGAAGATGTGAGAGGAAGGGTAGGGGGCAGGGGGAAGCCAAGGGACAGCAGGGATGCGGGCACGCGGGGTGCGAGGGACGGAGAACGTTTCTCGAATCTTGGCGTGACCGCGGGGCGTGGGTGTCGCTTCGAAAGCCCCGTTCGGTACCATGCGAGCAAGGAGCGCGCGATGGGATTGATCACCGCCTTGGCCGCGACGGTGCTGGCGCAGCCCACGGTCGCCGCGAGAGACCTGTCGCACCTGAACGATGAGTTCAACAGCGCGGCGACGCTGGGGCAGTGGGCGCGGCACCACGACGACTACGGCTGGCCGGACCAGGCGCGGGTGCTGAACATCAACACGAGCAGCCCGGGGCACCTGTACATCGAGCCCGAGGTGAGTTCGTGGTTCCAGGACTATCGGGGCGTGTATCTGTCCAAGGAGGTGACGGGGAATTTCCGTGTGACGACGCGCGTGTGGGTGACTGGATTGAACACGGACCTGCCGCAGGCGGACTTCACGCTGGCGGGCCTGATGGTGCGCACGCCGCGGGAGCCCGGCGCGTGGACGCCCGGCGGCGAGAACTGGCTGTTCATCACGACCGGGCGGGGGACGAACGGCACGACGCCTCAGATCGAGCGGAAGACGACGGTGAACAGCCAGTCGACGCTCGTGTTGAGCCCGGGGCGGTTTGGATGGGTGGAGTTGCGGATCGAGCGGCGCGGCGCGGAGTTCACGCTGTGGCGGCGGTACGACGGTGAGGCGTGGGTGCTGCACCACACGTACATGCGTCCGGACATGCCCGAGACGGTGCAGGTCGGGCTGCACTCGTACACCGACTGGCCGACGACGGGGGCGTACCCGGGCGGGGCGCCGGCGTTCAACCAGGTGATCGTGCCGAGCCCGCCGGGGAATCGCGACATGATCGTGCGCTACGACTGGATCCGGTTCGCGGGGCTGTAGGCTAGTTCGAGGCGAGATCGCGGATGACGTGCCCGAGCCCCTCGACGACGCGCGCCATGCGCTCGTAGTCGAGCGTGTCGGGCGTGTCCCCCCGGGTGTGGTAGTGCGGGTTGCGCTCGTGGGCGGTGTCGGTGATCATGACGGCCTTGTAGCCCACCTTGTTGAACGACCAGTGGTCGGAGAAGTCCACGCCGGGGATGCCCGCGGGGATCGCGCCGCCCTGGGATGGGAAGGAGGCGTTCGCCCGGAACACGCGGATCGCCCGGCGGACGAGGGCGCGCGACCCGACGTTGCCGACAAAGGCGATGAAGTCAGCGCGATCGGGATACAGCAGGCCCAGACCGGGTGGGTAGCGCTGCGAGCCGGGCGTATCGTCGTAATGGCCGAGCATCTCGAGCGCGAGCATGGCGACGACGCGGTCGCCGCGGGCCTTGGACGCCCGGGCGTGCACGAGCGAGCCCATCTGGTCGGTCTTGAAGAACGGGGGCTCCTCGTTGGCAAAGAGCACGAAGCGCAGGGTGCGTTCCTGGGGGTCCGGCGCGAGGCGTTTGGCCAGGGCCAGCACCGCGGCGACGCCGCTGGCGTTGTCGTCGGCGCCGGGCTGGGACATCACGGCGTCGTAATGCGCTCCGATCACGACGATCTCGCCGGGAAAGGTGGTGCCGCGGATCTCGGCGACGATGTTGCTGCATTGTGCGCGCGGCGAGGCGATCTCGAACCACTCCCGGGCCGGTGAGAGGCCGACGGCGGCGAGCGTGGATTCGATGTACGCGGCTGCGGACTCGAGCCTGTTGGGTGCGAACGCGCTGCGGGCGGCGAGGTCTCCGGCCAGGATGCGGACGTGGGACTCGAGCTCCGTCGCGAGGCTGGCCTGGGCCTCGGTGAGCGCGGGGAGGGGGCCTCGGTGGGAGGCGCCGGGCATCCGGATCATGACCCACCACGCTACGACGAGGGCGATTGCGATCAGGGCGGCCAGAATGGCGAGGCGCTTGAGCGATTTCCGCGTGACGAGGCGGAACTTGGCCACGGGATCCCGTACGCGGCCGGGGGCGGCGAGGATGCGAGCCGCGGGTGATTCGCGATACGCTGTGGGTGGAGGCGGCCCATGGCGCAGGACTGGGTGGATGTCGGCTCGGCCGAGGAACTGGCGGGCGAGCCGCTGCGCCAGGTGATGGTCGGGCGAACAAAGGTCGCGCTGGTCTGGCGCGATGGGGTGTTCAGCGCGATCTCGGGCGTGTGCAACCACGTGGGCGGGCCGCTGGGGCACGGGCGGCTCGACGGCGAGTACGTGGTGTGCCCCTGGCACAACTGGAAGTTCCACTGCCGCACGGGCGAGGGCGAGCCGGGGTACGAGGAGGACCGGGTCCCGTCGTACGAGGTGCGCATCGAGGGCGGGCGGGTGCTGGTGTGCGCTGAGGCCGCGACGGGCCGGAGTAAGAAGAAGCACCCGCCGCACCCGCTGACGAGGATCACGGTGCGGGGCGAGCCGGGGGGCATCGCGATCGATGCGCCGCTTCGCGTGGCGGGGATCTCGACGACGAACATGGACGTGGCGAACCCGAGGTTCTCGACCAGCGAGGCGCTGCTGGAGGCGTCGCTGGAGCGGGCGCGAGAGCGCAGCGCCGAGACGAGGCTGATCCGGCTGGCCGAGCTGTCGTTCCGGCACTGCGAGGGGTACTACAGCAAGAGCGCGCACGCCTGCACGTGGCCCTGCTCGATCACGCAGATGGACCCCAAGGACCAGATGGACCGCGTGTACGAGGCGGTGGTGCAGTGGGCGGACGTGATCCTGGTGGCCACGCCGATCCGCTGGGGCGCGCCCAGCAGCCTGTACGCCAAGATGGTCGAGCGGATGAACTGCGTGCAGAACCAGGAGACCATCGCCAACAGGGTGCTCATGCGTCACAAGACCGCGGCGTTCATCGTGACCGGTGGTCAGGACAACGTGCAGGCGGTGGTGGGGCAGATGCTGACGTTCTTTGGCGAGCTGGGCTGCCAGTTCCCGCCGTTTCCGTTCATCGCGCACTCCCGCGGCTGGTCGGCCGAGGACATGGAGCGCAACGTCGAGGTGGTGCGGGGGAGCACGCAGCTTCGCGAGGGCGCGCGGGCGCTGATGGACCGATGCCTCGAGACCAGCGAGGTGCTGATCGGGCGGAAGATCGGGGGCGAGCGGCCGGTTCGCGGCGGGCGCAAGGCCCACAGCGAGCGGGAGTGACTCGGCCCGGCTCGACTGCGAACAATCCCGACCTCCGCGCCGGGGCGTCCCCGGGCGCGGGTGGGCTTGACGGAAGGGCAGCGCGATGGTGGCCGAGGGAGCGTCGTTTCACTGGGAGCCCCAGCCGTGGGGGCAGCGGATCCTCGACGGGATCGTCGAGCGATTCCTGTCGCGCAACGAGCTTGCGGGGGTGATGAGCGAGCGGATGCGCGCCGAGACGGGCACGCGGTTCTTCGATTGGATCGACTTCATCGCGGCGCCGGAGGAGGGAGATCTGGCGGCGACGCTGAGCGCCTCGGGGTTCGTGGAACGGGCCGAGCCGGGTGCGCCGCGCTGCTTCCGGCATCCAGGGGCCTTGTTCCCGCCGGTGCTGCTCGAGCGCGGGCCCACGATCCGCGTCGGCATCAAGGTCGAGAGCGTCGCGGATTTCGCGTCCGCGTGGACCGTGCCCAACGACCACGTGATCCAGGGCGAGCCGTGGTCGCGCCTGAGGCGGGTGTGCGCCGCGTACGGCGACAACGCCGAGCTCTGGGCTGTGGAGCGGCACGGGTACGGCTCGTTCGAGTGCGCAGAGCCCGACACGGCGCGCAGCGTGCTGACGCTGCGGCATCTCGAGTGCTTCCGGCGGAGGCTGCGCCTGTGGGACGATGAGGATCGCGGCTTCGCACGGGCGAACGCGCTGGTGGACGCGTCGATCGCCGATCTCGGGGTGGACCTCACGTGCGACCTGTTCTTTGCGAGCGAGCGCGAATACTGGCAGCGCCGCAACCGCGCCGGGCAGGTGCAGAAGGCGCGCCAGGACCGGCTCGGCCTGGGGTGGGCCAACCACGACCACCACACGTTCCGCTCCAGCCGGCGGAACTTCCGTCGGCTGGTCGCGCTGCTGGAGAAGCTCGGGTTCGGCTGCCGCGAGCGGTTCTACGCCGGCCAGGAGGCGGGCTGGGGCGCGCAGGTGCTCGAGCAGCCGGTGTGCGGGCTGACGGTGTTTGCCGATGTGGACCTCTCGCCCGAGGAGGTGGCGGGCAACTTCGCGCACGAAACACTCCGCACGCGCGAGGAGCTTGGCACCGTGGGCCTGTGGTGTGGGCTGCACGGCGAGAGCATCCTGCAGGCGGGCATGCACCACCTCGAGTGCCAGTTCGATCATGCCGCCCTGCGCGAGCAGCTGAGCGCCGTGGGCATCCAGACCATGGCGCCGTTTACCGACTTCGACTTCCTCAAGCAGGCGTTCACGCAGGGCGAGCGCTGGCCGGTGGATGGGGCGAGGATCGACCGGTTGCAGGAGGCCGGGCTCATCACCGCGATGCAGGCGTACGACTTCCGCACGCAAGGGGCCATCGGCTCGCACCTCGAGAACCTCGAGCGTCACGACGGATACAAGGGGTTCAACCAGCACGGCGTGAGCGACATCATCAGCCGGACGGATCCGAGGAAGCAGCCGCTGCAGGCGTAGCGCGTGGCCGCCACAGCCACGCGATCAGCGCGGGCAGCAGGATCAGGTCTCCGGCCAGCGCCACCGCCATGGCGATCATGGCCAGGCCGCCGAACACGCGGATCAGCGGCATCGAACTGATGAGCGTGGCGCTGAAGCCGCCGATGAGGATGGCGGTGGTGGTGACCAGGGCGGACCCGACGCCCAGCATCGAGGCGCGGACCGCGGGCGCGACCTGTCCGAGGCGCTCGTGCTCGCGACGCGTCCACGTCAGCACGTGGATCGTGTCGTCCACCGCGATGCCCAGGCACACGCACAGCGCCACCACGGCGGTGAGATCGAGCTGACGGCCGACCGCGCCCAGCACCGCGAGCACCGCCAGGATCGGGATCGCGTTGGGAATGACGCTCAGCACCCCCAGCACCAGCGATCGCTCGCTGATGCCGATGACGACCACGATGATGATGCCCGCAAGTCCGAGGCTGACCAGCATGTTGCGAATGATCTCCTCGGCCGCCTGACCGATCGCGATCGGATTCCCCGCGAGCGTCAGACGCACGCCCGGGTGACGGGACTCGATCGCGCGCAGGGTGGAGGCAAGCCTGGAGAGCGGCGCCGCGTGCGCCGCCGCGCCCACATCGGGCAGGCTCGTGCGCACAAGCGCCCGGCGCAGGTCCTCGCGAACCAGCCCGGCGCGCAGATCGGCGGTGTGCGCGCCCAAGAGGCGTGAGATCGCGCCATCACCGCTCCCACCCCCAATGGCGACGTGCGAGAGCACCGGGCCGAACATCGATTCCTCTCGGATCGCCTGTCCGACCTCGGCGACCGCGGACCGGACCTCCGGAGCGTCGGCCGACAGTCCTTCATCCCACTGCACCAGCACCAGCGTCGAGAGCATGCCCCCAAACGACTCATCGATCAGCTCGATGCCGCGGGCCGCATCGGCGCCCGAGGGGATGGCCTCGCGCACCAGTGCATCGGGTCTGGCGCGCATCGCGCCCAGCACGAGCACGCCGGTGAGGACAATGCCGACGATCGAGATGGATCTCGCGTGTCGAAGCAGCCAGTTCAGAGGCGCAACAACCGGGCGAGAAGGGCGCTGCACCCAATCCAGGCGAGGCCTGCCCAGCCGGCGTCCCAGCCCCGTGCCCAGCGCCAGCGGCAGCACGGTGATGACGGCGAGAAACGTCAGGCACGCGCCGCCCGCGGCCGCGATGCCGAATCGGCGCAGCAGTTCCTGGTTCGTGAACGCCAGCGACGCCAGGCCGATCGCGGTCGTCAGGCTCGTCAGGAAGCACGCCGGCCCGATGCGGGCGAGCGCACGCACCGCGCCCTGGCGCGGCGTGAGCCCCTCGCCGATGCCGCGCCGCGCCTCGAACACCAGATGCACGGAGTCGGTGAACCCGATGATGAGTACGAGGTCTGTGATCACGGCGTTGACCGGGTTCAGCGGCTCGCCGACCAGCCCGAGGGCTCCCAGCGTCCAGGCGGTGCCGAGCATCGCACTCATCGTGCACAAGACCACCGGCACCAGAGAACGGAACAGCACGAGTGCAACCGTCATCCCGGCCACGTTCCCGAGCACGAAGAAGAGCACCTGGTCCGAGCCCATGGAGAGCAGCAACTCGCGCCGAATGACGGGCAAGCCGGTCAGCACGACCTCGACACCATCGGGCGGGTCGTAGCCCCCGAGCCGGCGCACGAGCTCATCGGTCGAGCCCGAGGCGAGCGGATGCTCTCGCGACAACGACACGACCACGAGCGCCGAGCGAGAATCGGCCGACACCAGCCGCCCCGCGATCAACGGGTTGGCCTGCGCCGTCCGGCGCATGGCCTCGATCTCATCCTCCTCCGCGCCCTCCGCCGGCAGCAGCGTGAGCCCCGGAGCCGACCGCGGCGCCGGCGACACAAGGCTCCGCACGCGCCACGGGCCCTCCGCCAGCACGGCGGTCACCTCGCGCAGCGCCCGCGCCGCGGCTCCCGCGAACACGTCCTCCCCGCGCACCACCACGTATCCCTCGGCATCGTCCGACCCGAACTGCGCGTACAGCTCTTCCATCCGCTCGATGTGCCCCGAGTCGGCCCGGAACAGGTCCCGCAGATTCGAATTGAAGCGCAGCCGCGTCAGACCGATCGCAGCGCACAGCGTGATGAGCAACACCGCGATGACGACGGCGAGCCGATGCCGATCGAACCACGTTGCGAGGGTGTGCCGCATCGTCGCTCGACCCCGTGGATCCGCTCGCTCGATCGCGCCGCCGCAAAACGGCCCCAATCAGCCCTCGCGGAGCACCTCGCGGAACCGCTCTCGAAGATTCTCCGCGGTGACCCGGCCGCTGGAGACCTCGTCGTACAGGCGATCGCTGGCCCGCCCCAGCGCCGTCAGCGCTTCCTCGAGCGCATCCATGGCGCGCATGTTCTGCGCCAGCGCCTCCGCCGTCATGGGCTTGCCCAGATACCACCGCCCATCGACCTTCTGCAGGTCGCACAGCGGCCGCTCATCGACGAACACCTGCGCCGTCGTCCCGTCCTGCACGACCCGGTATCGCTCCATGTCGAACGGCTTGTTCGCAAAGTCCATCACCGCCGACGGCGACTTCATCCCCGACCCGCCCTGTGCCAGCAGCATCATGACGTCCGGGTCGCCAAACAGCCTCGCCGTCATGTGTCCCTGGGCCACCTCGGTGAACGCCTCGCCGCTGGCCTCTCCAAGCCGCTCCGCCACAAACGTCTGAGCCCTGTCCCGCTTCTTCGAACCCTCGTGCTCGCCGATCGCCGTCGATCGCTTCCACAGCTCGCGCGCATCGGGCGGGTGCATCGCCAGCACCCGCTCTCTGCTCCCGCCCCGCAGGCGGCCGTGCAGATCGCGCAGCGCCTTCTCCGGCGTGTCGTTGACCGATCGCTCGCAACCCGACAGCAGGCCCGCGGGAGCCGCGCACAGCACCAGAGCCATCAAGATGCCCGCCAACCTGATCATGCGTCCCCGTTCCCCGCCCAGACTCAGCCCCACCCCGTTCCGCCCCACTCAAACTCCACCCGCCTCTCCGAGGGTAGCCTTTCCCCACACCACGCCCCGGAGCGCCCCGATGCAGAACTGGCAGGTAGACCATCGCGGCATGCCCGCCGGACGCGAACTCCGCGAGGGCTACGAGGTCTCGCCGCGAGATGCCCACGCCCTCATCTCCCGCGGCGCCACGCTCATCGACTGCCGCACCGACGCCGAGTGGGTCGCCGTGCGTCTCGACGGCGCCGTCCACATCCCCTTGCACGAACTCGAAGCCCGCGCCGACGAGATCGAGGGCGAGCCCGTCCTGGTCATCTGCCACCACGGCGTGCGCTCACTGCGCGCCGCCATGGCCCTCCAGGCCCTGGGCATCGACTCCGCCCGCTCGGTCGTCGGCGGCATCGACCTGTGGTCGGTCGTCGTCGATCCGAGCGTCAAGCGCTACGAGCGCCAGGGCGCCCTCTGCCGCATCGTCGATTGACCGCGTCCGCGCCCCTCACACCGCCGCGTGCTGGTTCGTCGCGCCCGGATGCGCCCCCGCGATCCGCGACGCCGCGCTGGCCAGCGCGTTGGTCGGATCATCGAGCCCCGCCGACCACAGCCGGTCGTACTCGAACACCACCGTCCCCGCGAACCCAGCGCCCCGCAGCGCCTCGAGCGTCCGCAAACTCCCGCACTCGCCCTCGCCCAGCGGCGCCGGTGATCCCCCATGCGACTCGCGCAGCTTCACCGTCGCCAGCTTGTCGCCCAGCACGCCCATCGCCGTGTCCAGCGATTCGCCCGCACTCGCGCCCACCGCCGGCGAGTACGCCGCGAACAGCAGGTTGTCCCGGTCCGCCCGCTCGATCAGGTCCGCCAGCGCGCCCGCCGTCTCGAACGACCCGCCGTTCTCGATCAGCGTCCGCACACCCTTGTGCCGGCAGTGATCCACCACCATCGTCAATCGTTCCGCGATCCGCCGCGCGCACGCCTTGAGCGATTCGCTCCCGTGCCGGCGGAACCCGAATACCCGCACGCACTCGCACTCCATCGCGCTCGCCAGGTCCACCATCCGCCGACCCTGCCGCACCGCCCGCTCCTGATCCATCAGCACCCGCCCCAGCACCGGCGGCCGGATCGGATCATCGAACGTCAGCGACGTCGCCAGCGAGTGGATCGCCACGCCCCGCGCGTGAAACAGGCCCGCGGTCTTGGCCGGGTCCGTGTGCGCCGGCTCGCACACAAGCTGCGATGGCCCGAACCCGAACGTCCGAAGCTCCACCGCGTGGAACCGCGCCCGGCCCGCAACCTGTGCGACCTTCGACAGGCTCCACTCCGGACAGGCAATCGTGCTGAAGGCTGATCTCATGGCGTCTCGCTCGCGAAGGGCACAGGATATGCGGGCCTTGCGATCCCCGCCCGCTCCGCCCCGCCGCGCACGCTCACGCCCCAGTCTCGCCCCCCCACGTGACACACCCGTTACCACCGTTTCCCCCTCACATCGCCGCCGACGGGATGACTCGCCCCATCCCCGACCGTTCGACACGCTGAAGGGTTGGAGGCAACCCGCGGCCCGATGGTGGGCACGCACGCCTCCGGGGTGATGCCATGCGACGACGCGAGCGGAGCTCGCGGGGGGCAATGGGGCTGGGATTGAGCGCCGCGGCAGTCGCGCTCACGGGCTGCGGCGGTTGGTCGGCCAGGGACGAGGCCATGCTCATCGATCGCCTCCGCTTCCCCGCCGATCAGGGCGACGGCAGCCTCGTCGCGCTCTCCATGCCAGAGCCCGACGGCGTCGAACTCGCCTGGTGGGAGGAGCCCGTCTCGACCACCATCATCGTGATGGTCGACGGCCAATAGCGCCCAACGCGCCTCCGGCGATGTAGGATCGCCCGTGCGGGATGGACCCCGCGCGGGGAGGATCCATGGCCCAGCGACCCCTCGAGCCCGGCACCCGCACCGACCTCTCCTCGGGCATGACCTACGCCGGCTACCTCCGCCTCGACAAGGTCCTGAGCGCCCAGGAGCCCCGCTCCACTCCCGTCCACCACGACGAGATGCTCTTTATCATCCAGCACCAGACCTCCGAGCTCTGGTTCAAGCTGATGATCCACGAGCTCCGCGCCGCCATGGACCTCGTCGCCCGCGACCACCTCGAAGCCACCTTCAAGATCCTCGCCCGCGTCAAGCACATCCAGGCCCAGCTCACCAGCCAGTGGAGCGTCCTCGCCACACTCACCCCCAGCGAGTACACCCAGTTCCGCCACGTCCTGGGCAACGCCAGCGGCTTCCAGAGCCCCCAATACCGCCTCGTCGAGTTCCTGCTGGGCAACAAGGACCCCGCGATGCTCCGCATGCACCAGACCGAGGCCGTCTGGCACGAGCAGCTCGAGGCCGCCCTCAACGCCCCCAGCCTCTACGACGAGTTCCTGCGCTACCTCGCCCGCCACGGCCACGCCCTCCCCGCATCCGTCCTCGAGCGCGACATCACCCGCGCCCACCCCGCCGATCCCGCGATCATCGCCGTCCTCCGCGCCATCTACCGCCACCCCGACTCGCACTGGGACGAGTACGAGATGTGCGAGAAACTCCTCGACGTCGACGAGCAGTTCGCCCTCTGGCGCTTCCGACACCTCAAGGTCGTCTCTCGCATCATCGGCATGAAACGCGGCACCGGCGGCACCTCCGGCGCTCCCTTCCTCCGCCAGATGATCGACCACGTCTTCTTCCCCGAACTCTGGGACGTGCGGACCGAACTGTGACCCCCCCCCCCATCCTTGAGCGCAAGCCCCAGTCCGCCGCCAAGCCCCCCGCACATGACCTTCAACTCCGCCGCCCTCCGCCTCAACCGCCCCCAGCGCCTCGCCGTCATGCTCTCCGGCGGCGGCCGCACGCTCCAGAACCTCTGCACTCGCCGCGCCGCCTTCAACGCCACCATCGATCTCGTCATCGCCGACCGCGACTGCCCCGGCCTGGCCATCGCCCAGTCCCTGGGCATCCCCGCCGTCCTCGAGCCCGGCGAGATCCCCGCGCCCCGCCTCGCCGACATCCTCAGCACCCACCGCATCGACCTCGTCTGCCTCGCCGGCTACCTCCGCCTGGTCGAGATCCCCCCCGATCAGCGCATCCTCAACATCCACCCCGCCCTGCTGCCCCGCCACGGCGGCCGCGGCATGCACGGCCTCCACGTCCACTGGGCCGTCCTCGCCTCGGGCGATCGCCTCTCCGGCTGCACCGTCCACTTCTGCGATGACCACTACGACCGCGGCGAGATCGTCCTCCAGCGCACCTGCCCCGTCCTGCCCACCGACACCCCCGAATCCCTCGCAGCCCGCGTCTTCCAGCAGGAGTGCGATGCGTATCCCGCGGCCCTCGCGCTGGTGGTGGGGGAGGGGCGGCCGGGCGCGAAGGCCTGACTGGAGGCCTGAGCGCGGGCGAGGGTGTTGGTTCGGGGACATGGGCATCGCAAGACGCCCCGCGCGCCCGCGAGTGCAATCGCACCTTCACATCAATCGTCACATCTCGTTAAAATGACGGCTTTCCCGATGGAGACCGTCGATGAACGCGGATCAAAGCACTTCGCGATCGGATCCGGATGCGACGATCAAAGGCTCAGGGCGCGAGGCTTCGGGTGAGCAGATCGGCCGCTACAAATTGCTCGAGAAGCTCGGCGAGGGCGGGTTCGGGAGCGTCTGGGCGGCCGAGCAACGCGAGCCGGTGAAGCGCCGGGTTGCCCTCAAGATCATCAAGCTGGGTATGGACACGAGGGAGGTAATCGCCCGCTTCGAGGCCGAACGCCAGGCTCTCGCGACGATGGACCACCCCAACATCGCAAAGGTGCTCGACGCGGGCAGCACCGAAACTGGTCGTCCTTACTTTGTCATGGAGTTGGTCAAGGGAGTGCCGATCACCGACTACTGCGACACGGAGAAGGTCGATACCGCGGGGCGGCTGAACTTGTTCATGACGGTGTGCCACGCCATCCAGCACGCGCACCAAAAAGGAATCATCCACCGCGATATCAAGCCGAGCAACGTAATAGTAACCGTGCGCGACGGCCTTCCGATTCCGAAGGTCATCGACTTCGGTATCGCGAAGGCGACCAATCAGGAACTGACCGACAAGACGCTGTACACCCAACATGGGCAGATGATCGGCACGCCGGCATATATGTCGCCGGAGCAGGCAGAGATGAGTGGGCTGGACATCGACACGCGCTCGGACATTTACAGCTTGGGCGTCTTGCTGTATGAACTCTTGACGGGGACGACGCCATTTGACGGGGAGTCGCTCTTGGGGGCTGGGCTGGCGGAGATGATGCGGATCATCCGCGAAGAGACGCCGCACAAGCCGAGCACACGACTCTCTGATCTTGGTGATACGGCAGCGCGAACCGCCGTGCAACGGAGCGTGGTTGACCCGACCAGGTTGGTGATGATCCTCAGAGGCGACCTCGACTGGATCGCCATGAAGTGTCTGGAGAAGGACCGGACGCGACGCTACGAGACTGCCGACGGGCTGGCGGCCGACATCAAGCGGCACCTCGAAGACGAGCCGGTCACCGCCGGGCCACCCAGCGCGCGATATCGCATGCACAAGTTCGTCAAGCGCAATCGGGGTCAGGTCATCGCGGCCGGCGTGATCACGGCGATCCTGATTCTCGGCGTTGTGGGCACCAGCGCAGGAATGGTCTGGGCGTTGCGCGAGAAGAACCGCGCCGACGCCGAAGCCACGCGGGCGAGCAAGTCCGCGGAGGCCGAGGCCCGGGCCCGCCTCACCTCCGAGGCCAATGAGCAGACGGCCATTGCCAACGAGCAAAGGGCGGCCGCCGAGGCCCAGCGGGCCGAGCGGGAGCTCGCCAGGGCCACCGAAATAAAGCGGCTCGTCTCCGACATGCTCACGGGCCTGGACCCGGCCAAGGCCCAGCGGGCCGACACGACGCTGCTCAAGGGCATCCTCGACGACGCGTCGGCTCGAATCGGCAGCGGTGAGATCACAGACGAACTGATCGCCGCGGAACTGCATTACATCGTGGGCAACGTGTACCGCATGCTCGGGCTCTTCCCTCAGGCCGAGCAGCATCTGCCCGTGGTCGTCGAGATCCGCACGCGACTGCTGAGTGAGGAGCACCGGGAAACGCTCGCTTCAATGCTCAATTTGGCGAGACTGTACTGGAACCAAGGCCGCTTCAGCGAGGCCGAGCCGTTGTACCTGCGAACGCTGGCGGTGAGCAGGCGCGTGTTGGGCGAGGAGCATCCGGGCACGTTGGATTCCATGTGCAGCCTAGCGCTCCTTTACCGAGACCAGGGGCGAGACGCCGAAGCCGAACAGGCTCTTCTCAAGACGTTGGAGCTGCAGCAACGAGTGCTCGGCGAAGAGCACCCGGGCACACTGCAATCCATGCACAGCCTAGGACTCGTGTATGTAGACCAAGGTCGATACGCCGAGGCCGAACCGTTGTTGCTCAAGACGTTGGAGCTCCAGAAGCGTGTGCTGGGCCAAGAGCACCCGAACACGCTAAGAGACATGGCAAACTTGGCGCTTCTGTATGCGAAACAGGGCCGTTACGACGAAGCTGAACGGCTGCATCTCGAGACGCTTGAGATCCTGAAGGGCGTCCTGGGTGAGGAGCATCCCACCACGCTGGGTCAGATGAGCAGCCTGGCGGAGCTGTATATCAATCGGGGCCGCTACGTCGAGGCCGAGCAGTTGATCCTGAGGACGCTCGAAATCCAGCGGCGCGTGCTGGGCGATGAGCACCAAGAAACGCTGGTCTCAATGCTTCACTTGGCGAAGCTGTACCAGATGCAGGGCCGCCTCGTCGAAGCAGAATCATGGTTTGTCGATGGTTCGGAGATTCTGACACGCGTGCTGGGCGAAGAACACCCCACGACGCTGCAATCCATCGTCAGTCTCGCGATCGTCTACCGAGACCAACGGCGATACGCCGAGGCCGAGCCGTTGTTCTTGCGGACGCTCGCGGTCTGTAAGCGCGTGCTCGGCGATGAGCATCGCACGACGATGAGTTCCATCAGTGGCCTGGCGATGATGTACTCTGCCCAGGGCCGATACGCGGAGGCCGAACCGCTGTGCCTGCACGCGCTCGAGGTCCAAAGGCGAGTCTTGGGCGAGGGCCACCCGGAAACGCTGGGTTGGATGAACAATCTGGCAATTCTGTTCTGGCGGCAGGGCCGCTACGCCGAGGCCGAGCCTCTCTACCTCGACACGATTGCGATCGAGCGTCGTGTGTTAGGCGAGGAACACCCGAGTACGCTGGGCAGCATCACCAACCTCGGTCTGCTCTACGACACGATGGGGCGGTACGCCGACTCTGCGGCGATGTTCGAGAAGAGCCTGCCGATCAAGCGACGCGTGCTGGGAGAGCAGCACCCGTGGACAAGATCCGCCATGAAGGGACTGGCCAACGCGTACATGCACCTCGATCGACGAGATGAGGCCTTGCCGCTGTACCGTGAGTTGCTCGGCCTTCAAGCCGCCGCGGCCGACAAGCCCGACGCAAACGCAGACGCACTCAATGCCGCCGCATGGACGCTGCTGACTTTCGAGATCGAAGAAGTCCGCGATGCCGCAAAGGCATTGGGCTACGCGACCCGCGCGTGCGCGCTGACCGAGGCCGAAGGTGGGGACGATCTCTGGATGTACCTCGATACCCTCGCTCTTGCCCAGCATATGAGCGGCGACAACGCGTCAGCCGTCGAGACCCAGAAGCGCGCGATTTCGCTCATGCCCGCGGAAGCCGATCCCAACATGGCCGACCGACTGGCCGAGTACCAGGCCGCGCTTGACGCCGGTGGCTGATCATCGGCCCGAACGTCCGCCACGCGCAGCGCGTGCAGCAACTCGCCCAGCCCGCGCCCATGGAACGACACATGGACCCACGGCCGCCCCAGCAGCGCCATCCTCGCCGCAAGCTCCGTCCTCGAAGTGCCCCGATTCGTCGAGGCCCAGCCACCTTCCTCAGCCCAGCGCCGAACGCGGCATGAAGGCAAGCCCTCCGAGCGGGGGTCGCAGGGGGCGGCCAGCCCCCCTGCATCCGAGCCCCCTCTCGCCCCCGAGCGCCACAGCCCCGAGCCTCCACCAGCCCGCGGCCGTGGCCCCCTAACCTGACCCAAAGAAAAATCTATAAAAAACCGATCAAAAACTTGACATAAATCGCCCATCCTGTATCCTGCCCCCATCGTGCCCGACTCCTCCCCCTCCAACCGCGACCTGCTCGCCCTCTTTCTCGATCCAGAGATCCGCAATCTCCCCGCCCTCGCCCAGCGGACCGATCTTCCTCTCGCCGATCTGCTCATCCGCCTTCTCGACCCCGCCTTCCAGGCTCTCCTCGAAGCCGTCGAGGCCCTCGAAGCCTTCCGCGCGGAGGTCCTCGCCCGCCAGGCCACCCACGCCGCGCTCGAGGCCCTCGCCACCATCGCGCGCACCTCACCCAGCCCCGTCGAGGCCCGCCGCGCTGCCACCACCATCCTCACCCACACCCGCCGCCCGACATCTCACGCGCACCACTCCTCGCGGCGTCACTCGAACGACTCCCCGACCCATCCCCCTCGCCCACCCGCAGAGAGATCAACGCGAGACAGGATGAACGACGACTCGCGAACCGCCAATCCCCGCGCGCGGCATCACGTCTGCGACGACCCAGCCGCCGCATCCTCGCGCGCTGGCAACCTTCCTCTACCCGGTCGCTCGGCCGACGCTTCTGTCCGCGCCCCGCGCGCTGACAACCTTGCTCCGTGCGCCGCGCTCAGCGAGCAACGCAACTGGGCCGTGCCCGACATCCACACGTCCTGCTCAATCGGTCTGTCGCGCGTCGGCACGGGCTCTTCACTTCACGCTGACCTGCACTCCCCGCTGGCCACATCGCCACTCGCCCTCGACTCCACCTAGCCCCCGGAACCCAGGACTCAGGACTTCCTACTTCCCCCCAAACTCCACCTCGCCCCACCGCTCCGGCAGGTGCATATCCACCAGCCCCATCGGCGACCACACCCAGTTGTGCTCCGGCCGCCCGGGGATCTTCACGTACCGCCCATCCTCAACCCTCAGGTCCCACTCCACCCGTGAGAAGTTCACCTTCCACACCTCTCCCGGCCGCGGCGGTCTCGCGCCATCAGAATGGCGGTCGAACGCCGCGAACGGAATCGCCACCTCCACCGACCATCCCCGATCCACATCCGATGGATCGTTCAGCGTCCCGTCCAGGTGCACCGCCGTCCGCAGCCCCCCGATGTCCCACCCGTTGTCCGCCTGCCCGCCGTCGCGATACGGCCTCGCCAGGAACAAGTCCCACACCGTGTTCAGCGCGTTCATCTCAAACTCGTAGTAGTTCAGCCGGTCGCACGTCGGGTTCAGAAAGATCTCAAAGTCGTTGTCGTGGAAGATCACGCTCTCGCGCTCCGTCAGCGTCGCCCACAGGTGCGGCTCCTCCATCTCGCACCCGAAGTAGAAGCACGAGTCGTCCCACAGCATCTTGACCCGCGTCCGCCATCGCGGCCGGGGCCTCAACTCCCCCTCGATGTCCACGAAGTCGTCCGTCCACACCGCCCCCGCCCAGAACGCCTTGTCCAGCCGCCCATCCAGTTCAGCCGGCGGAAACGGCGCCCGCCGGCACACGTAGCGCCGGATCGGCGGCGCCGGCGGCAGCGGCGTTGGGGGCGGTTGGCTCATCGCGCCCCAGAGTACGCTCTGGGTCATGGGCCCGCGCCACATCCTCGACCTCGCCGGCGACTGGCGCTGCCGCGCCCTGCCCGCGCCCGATGGCGGGCTCGACCACGTCCCCGCGCCCGCCCGCGCAGAGTTCCCCGTCCGCCTCCCCGGCACCGCCCACGAAGCCCTCATCGCCGCGGGCCTCATCCGCCACCCCGACCGCGGCTTTGCCGAACTTGAGCAGCGTTGGGTCGGCCAGACCGACTGGCTCTTCCGGCGCGACTTCCACCTCGACGCCCAGACCCTCGCCCACGACCGCATCGACCTCGTCCTCGACCGCCTCGACACCATCGCCCGCATCCGCATCAACGGAAGCGAGGTCGGCCAATGCGCCAGCTTCTTCATCACCCACCGCCTCGATGCCCGCTCGGTCCTTCGCCCCGGGACCAACGACATCGAGATCGAGATCGCCTCACCGATCCGCCACATCCTCGCCGAGCGCGACCGGCTCGGCCCGCGTCCCTACAACGGCGACTTCACCGGCCAGTGGCTCCCGTTCCAGTACGTGCGCAAGCCGGCCTGCCACTTCGGCTGGGACTGGGGCCCGCGCATCGCGACCAGCGGCATCTGGGGCGGAGTCCACCTCCACGCCTGGACCGGCGCCCGCCTGGCTTCGGTCACCCCGCGCGTCCGCCGCGCCGACTGCCAAGCCAGCCCCGATGCGGGCGCCGGCCCCGACGCCAAGCCGGACGGGGGCTCCGGCCGCTGGCACGTCGAGGTCGCCTGCGAGATCCAGTGGTCCGCCCCCGTCCGCGCGGCCCTGCACGCCGAACTCCTCCGCGACGGCTCGCCCGCGGCGAGCGCGTCCGCCGACGCCACGAGTGGCGCGCCCGGCCCCACCCGCGCATCGCTTGTTCTGGAGGTGGATCGCCCCGATCTCTGGTGGCCCCGCGCTCACGGCGATCAGCCGCTCTACGACCTGCACGTCACACTTGTCTCACAAGACGGCGCGCCGAGCCGTGCCGCGCGCGCCGGCGCGCCGGCCGACGCCTTCCTCGACGACTGGCGCGGGCGCATCGGCTTTCGAACCGTCTCGCTCGACACCTCGCCCGACGAGTTCGGCGAGCGGTTCGCGATCCTCGTCAACGACCGGCCGATCTTCTGCACGGGCGCCAACTGGATTCCCGATGGGCTGTTCCCGGGCGACCTGAGCCCCGCCCGGTATCGCGAGCGCATCGGCCAGGCCGCGTCGGCGAACATGAACATGCTCCGCGTCTGGGGCGGCGGCATGTACGAGGATCGGGCGTTCTACGACGCCTGCGATGAGCTGGGCGTATTGGTTTGGCAGGACTTCATGTTCGCCTGCGCGCTCTACCCTGAGGAGGAGCCGCTGGCGTCGCTGATCGAGCGCGAGGCGCGCGAGCAGGTCTCACGCCTCGCGGCGCACCCGAGCGTCGCGATGTGGTGCGGCGGGAACGAGTGCGTCTGGGGCTATCAGAAGTGGGGGTGGAAGGGGCGGCTGATGCCGGGGCAGACCTGGGGCGAGCGGTACTTCAGCGACGTCCTGCCGCGGGCGGTGGCGGCAGTGGATGGCACGCGCCCCTACTGGCCCAACAGCCCGGCGTCGGGCGATGGCGGAAGTCTCGCGGCGCTCGATGCGCAGGACGATTCGCGGGGCGATCGGCACACGTGGGACCGGCGGTTCGAGGAGGTGCGCAAGGCCGTGCCGCGGTTTGTCAGCGAGTTCGGGCGCCAGTCGCCGCCGGCACTCGAGACGCTGCGCGAGGCGCTGGGGGCGGGAGAGTTGCGGGTCGGGTCGCGCGGCATCGAGCACCGACAGCGATCGACCAAGGGGACGGGCGAAGAGATCGACCGCGCGATCCGCGAGCGGCTGGGGCAGGACCCCGCGGCGATGTCGCTCGAGGAGTGGATCGAGCGGGCGCAGGCGCTGCAGGCCGAGGACCTGGCGATGCACGTTGAGTGGTTGCGCGCGCACGAGGGGCGGTGCATGGGTGCGCTGGTGTGGCAGCTCAACGACTGCTGGACGGCGCCGTCGTGGTCGCTGATCGACGGCGCGGGCCGAGCCAAGCCGGCGCTCGAGGCGGTGCGCCGGGCGTTTGCGCCGCGGAAGAAGTGATTGGCCGGCCGGGCGCGCGGGGAGGTAAATAGTACGAATCGTACTATTGGCAACTCACCCGACGAATGTCGGCGGATCGCGGAACGGAATCGGCCGGCCATCGGGCCCCACGCTGACCAGCGTCACCGTCGCCTGCGTCACGTGGGCCACCTCGGTTCCAGCGTAGCGCTCCGCCTCCACGTCGATCTGCACGGTGATGCTCTTGGTCCCCATCCGCGTCGGGCGTGCGTACAGGCTCACGATGTCGCCGACCTGCACCGGCGCCTTGAAGTCGACGCGGTCCATCGACGCCGTCACCCACCGGTGTCGCCCGTGGCGTCGGCACTCCACGAAGCCCGCCTGGTCGATGTAGCTCAGGATCACGCCGCCGAACACCGTGCCGTACACGTTGGTGTCCCGCGGCATCATCACCACACGCAGCGCGAGCGCTCGTTCCTGTTCCATGGCTCAGCATAGTTGGACAAGGGGCCGGGGAGACGTGCCGCGCCGGATCAAGGGTGGGCGCGCACGTGGCGCTCAGGACTCGGCGCCGTCCGTGCCCGCTTGCGCCGAGGAGGCCGGAGCGTTGCCGGGGTTCTCGGATTCGCCGCGGCGGATGGTCTCGCGGCAGGGGCGGGTCTTGCGGCCCTTGCGCTTCTGGTGCTCGATGGGCGTGACGTGGAAGGTGACCTCGACGCGCCCGACGCGCTTCTCGCGGACCTTGGGGAGTTTGTCGGCTCGGGGGAGTTGCTGGACGACGTCCATCTCGAGGGTGACGTTGAACTCGGCGTTGGCTTCGACGAGCGGCTCGAGGTCTTCGCGCGGCGCGATGCGGTAGATCGCGGGACCGAAGCAGGGGCGGAGGAACTTGTACTGGATCTGCTTGCAGACGACGGTGTAGCGGCCCTTGCAGGCGCCGAAGACGTACATGCCGCCGGCGATCTCGGCGTTGCCGACGAGGGCGGCGCCGGCCATCGCGTTGTACCAGTTTCGGTTGAACTTCTTGAAGGGGAGGACGGCCTGGAAGGTGCTCTTGTCGAGGCGTTTCATGCGGAGGCCAGAGCGGGCCGCGAAGGGGAGCCAGATCAGCGAGAAGACGCGGTGCCAGAAGTTGTTGCGGGTGCTGAGGCGGGCGAGGGAGGCCTCGATTCGGTCCATGAAAGAGCGCTTGCGGCGGATGGCCGCCGCGGGCGTGATGTCCAGGCCGGGTTCGTTCAAGGGGGTTTCGATCGCCGCGTCCTCGGGCGAGGGGTCAAGGGTCGCCAAGCTGGGATCTTCCGTGAGCACGTGCGACCCAAGGCATTATAGCGGCGGTGGGGGAGTGGTCGGGAGGAGGGGGGAGGGAGTCCTGAGTCGCGAGTCGCGAGGCTACTTCACCGGGACGAGGTCGAACCAGCCCTTCTTGCCGGGCTGGACGGTGACGATGGGGGTGTCGCGCTCGTGGTCGAGGATGAGTGTCCAGCCGCCCGCGGCGGCCTCTTCGAGGAACCAGGACTTGGTGACCATGCTGGTGTAGGGCTCGACGTCGTAGGCGAGGGAGTAGGCGGCGCCGATGTGGTGGCGGCTGGGCATGACATCGGGCGTGAAGACGGTGGGGCGGCCGTCGGCGTCGTGGAAGAGGGTGGCCTGCTGGCCCCAGGTGTGGCCGGGGACGAGGAAGACGCGGATGCCCGGGAGGATCTGGGTGGAGCGGAGCAGGGCGCTGCCGCGGGGGCGGACATCGCGCGTAGGGATGAGGCCGGGGGCGAAGGGTCGCGGCGAGTCGGCGAGGACGAGGCGGGGCGACCGTCGGGCAGGGGGAGTCCGAGCGGGTCGAGGTGGTCGCGGTAGTAGGTGCGGGTCATGACGCTGGTGTTGTTGCGGGCGTCGGTCCACTCGCGGCGCTGGGCGTGGATGCGGGCGTTTGGGAAGGTGAAGCGGAGGTCGGGGCAGTCGCCCGAGGCGAGTTCGGCGGGAGCGGACTCAGTCGGGGCTTCGCCAGGCGGATGCAGCAGGTCAGCTGCCGGCGTGGTCGGAAGTGGAGGTGGGGAGACGACGACGCTGTCGATGCTCAACGCGGGTCGTAGCCGGCCTCGCGCAGGGCGATTCTGACGGTGGGCCATCGAGGCCGAAGATCGCGGCCATCTTGGGGTCGAGTTTGTCGCCGGTGCCGGCCTCGAGGATGATCCGGCGGGGGCGCTTGAGGATGGGGTCGGGGTCGAGGCCGACGAGCAGGACGCAGTTGTGGTGGAGTTCGATGCGGTTGGAATCATCGGTGTCGACGGAGCGCGACCAGACGACGCGCGGGATGAGGCCGAACATGCCGCCGCCGTCGAGGAGGAGGCGGCCCGCGCGGAGGAGGGTCATGTGGTAGCGGGGGGTCATGGGGGCAGGGTAGGGAAATGCCAGCGGCAAGGAGGGGCGAGCGCGGCCGGGAGAGGTATCGAGCGCGAGCGGTCGCCGTCGAAGGCGAACTCCATCGCTCGGTGGCGCGATTGCGCGGGGAGCCCGCCCTCGGAGTTGGCCTGGACGCGCCACGCGATACGGCGGATCAAGTAGACCTTGTGGTACGAGCGCGTCTGCTCGCCGAAGACCTCGGCGTAGCGCTGCTTCAGCTCGGGGACGGTCATGCGCCGCAGCCCGCTCACCATCTGGCCTACGTTCAAGCCCATGCGTCATCTCCTTTCTCTGGGCGTTAACCAGTGACGCGATCAGGGCAAGAGTTGGCGCAGAGATCAAGGCCAGTTTGAGACGATTCCTCGCGAAATTCCGCGTCAGGAACATCGCGCCGGAGGCGGCCATGCAGGCGCAGAACGCCGCGCGCGAGAATGCTCGCGAGTTCTTCGAGTCGTTCGTCGGCGCACATGTCGTTGGGGTCGGTG
This sequence comes from Phycisphaeraceae bacterium, assembly GCA_020639195.1. Lineage (GTDB taxonomy): Bacteria > Planctomycetota > Phycisphaerae > Phycisphaerales > UBA1924 > JACKHB01. Next base: position 131,547 of record JACKHB010000005.1, read on the forward strand.
CAGAGGGACATCGGCACGCTCCTCGGTGCGGAGGTGTTCGCCACGCGACCGTCCGTGGTCGGTCGTCGTGATGGTCGGTTGTGCACTGCCCCGCGAACGCTGTTAACCAGGGCCTGCTACTGGATACCTACGCAGGCGACACGTGCGATGCACGCCTGAAGTGAAAGGTTGGGCGTCTCAATCGTCGGACATGCCAGACCTTGAATCACCAGCGCAAAACACATTTGCCTCACCGCTAAGCGGCATCACAACGGCGGGGACATATGCGGCTTCATACTCCAGGGAAGGGTCAGACGGCGCACCTCTCCGAGGTCGAAGCAGTGCGATCACACAAAGGAGTGGAATCACGCACAGCACACCCTGCAGCAGCAGCAGCACACTCCATCCGGTCGCATCGAGAAGGACGCCGCCGACCCAAGCGCTGATCGCACCTCCCAGCTGACCCAGTGCCATGATTGTGGCAAATTGAACGCCGCCAAAGCGCGCGATGCAGCAGTCCATGAGCAATCCAAGCACTGCAGCTGCTCCGAATGCCTCGACGATCTGAACGCTGAGGTAGTACGCGCCGGCCCCTAACAAGCCCGGTGACGCTCCGAAGAGTAGCGCGACACCCATACCTCCGTTCACGAGCGCGATCGCGATAATCGCGCCGATTGCGGCGATGCGGCGACCGATTCGATCTATTAGTCGAAGGCCAAGCAGGTTGCCGATGAAGACGGCCGGAATACCGACCGAAGTCATAAACACACCGACCTGTTCCTCGGTCATTCCGCACTTTGTCTCAAAGAACAACGGGATCAGAGCCCCTGAGATACCTGTGGCGGCGATCAGGGCCATCGTGACCCATCCATGATGGAACGATCGATGTGCAACTAGGGATCGCGCCAGGACTCTGATGCTGATGGGCGATTGAGCACCAACGATTGGTGCTCTGAGTCCGGCCGCCAATGACGCGACTGCGAGCGTGAGCACCAAAGTACTCGCTGACAACGCCGTGAGCGCGAGGGGAACTCCGAACAGGCCATAGACCGTCGCGCCCGCGCTCATTCCGATGGCGCTCCCCGCCGTCATGCCGATGGCCATCGCGGCGTTCACCGCGCCCCTCCGCTCCCGCGGAAAACGCGCAATGGCAAACCCGTCTGTGGCAACGTCTTGAACTGCACAACCCAATCCACCGGCGATCGCGCCAATCATCAGGCCCGAAGCGGGCATTGTCGCACTCACAACCGCTCCAACGGCCAAAGATACAACGGCGAAACTCTGTCCCAGCACGATCCACACTGTTCGCCTAGGCCAACGGTCCACCGCGATGCCCCAGAGCGGTTTAAGAATCCACGGCAACATACACATGCCGATATATGCACCAATCGCACTCTCTTCCAAGCCCAAGTTGTTCAACGCCAGAGGTAAAACGACGAACAGAAAGCTCAGTGGAAGACCTTGGCCCGCATAGAGAATCGCGACCAACACGTACGCACGGATCGGCGCGCCCGTTCGTTCGTGTGACTGCTCTGTCATGACGGCTGCTTGACGATTGGGGCCAACCGATGAGTGGACGTTCATTGAAGTAGGTCCTTCGTCGATTCAGGTAGCGCCCACGTTCGGATTAAGGTACACCTTGAAGCCGGGCTTAGTACCAGGCCGCAGATCGACCCCAACAAATGTGATCTGCGGAGCGCCTTTCCCAGGCATCGTGAGTTGCCGCCGAATCGAGGCGAGATCCGCTACTTCCTTGTCGAGGTCATAGGATCGAAGCAGCGCCTCAACAGCACGCCACACGTCATCGGTGCCTTCGTGTTGTGAATCAGTCATCGCAGAGTCTCCAACCAAACACGGACCGAGATAGATTTTTAGCATCATGTCGCCCGCGCCAGTTCCCATTAACGCTGTGTGGATCAGCCATGCGATCGCCCCATGCGTGTGCCGCTTGGTTAGCAGTAACTCGATAGGGTGCAGGTAGCTAGCATCGATGCCGAGCTTGTGGCATGCTGCGCTCAAGCGTTGCAGCGATTCGCGCAGGCGGTCTTCAAGCGGAAGATGACCGCCGATTTCTGTTGCAACGCTGAAGCACACTGAACCGTCGGCAAACCTGAATGCGAGCTCGAACGGGTATCCAGATGACACAAGGAGGTTGTCATCAGGGGGATTCTCAAAATCCTCCGCAGTCAGGAGATCGAACGCCTCGTGCATGCACATGAGCGCGTTCGGTGGCATGCCCGCCACCGCTGCGCCATCGTGCAGCGCCTGATGGCACTGTGCTCGCGCACTATTGCGTGTCTTGACGACTCTCGGAGTCACGGCACAGTACCGATCAGCACGAGCAAAGGGGGTGACGTCCAAAGGGTACCAGCGACTGTTCTGTCATGTGTTGCAAGTTGTGCACGTACACGCCGCGTATAGGCTGACACCAACTCCATGAGTTCCGGTTCAGGTATTTGCGCCTCCCGAGCCAAACGTGTAGCCCACAGCGTTCGTTGTCGACCCATGCGTGTCACAAATCGTTCAAATGAGAGTCGATCAAGGTCCTGCTCGGAGCATGGCAGGAAGAGCCCCCGCACCCTCACGGGCGTGGCCGACCGTGCCCTCAGGGCCGTAAGAATGGCGTCAGTGGATGCGCTGGTGACCGCGGGAACCGGCTCGACAAGCGCGTCACGAAACCGCGACCAAAGTTCCTGTTCACGTAGCGCAATTTGAGCGTCAATCTCGGCCAGGGCTGGGTCCACCGGCACTTCAATCTCCTCAACTGGGTGCGCCACCATGACATGGCCTCTGGGGCGCGTTACTCGGAACATCTCGCCAATAGCCACATCAACGTCACTGACGAGCTGAAGCACTCCGAATGCGAATGTCGCATCGCACGCATCATCTAGGACCGGCAATCGATGCGCGTCGCCGCAGCGAAACTCAATTTGTGGGCACGAGCGGGCAATGAACCGGGCGGCGCGGATGAGTCGAGAGTCAGAATCAACTCCGAGACCAGAGCGACTGGTCTTGCAAACAAGGGAGCGGAGTACAGCACCCGTGCCGCATCCTACTTCGCAGATCGCCGCCGAGTCGCCTGCACCAAGCCAGTTGGCTATCGAGGTGTGATGGTCACGAAGCGCCATGAGCGCTCGCGTTGCCTCAAGAACCTGCGCACTTTGTACATGTCTTGAGTAGACGAGCACATTGCGGTTGTCTCGGTGATCACAAACGCTCATAGCGGAATCTGTTCAGCGCTACAAGCCGTCGGCACAAATCCGACTTGAGCACCTCGTCACAGTGGGGGATGAGCGGATCACCCTTGATCGCGTTCCCATTTATGGAGACCGTAACGCCGTGCAAAGCGGTACGCTGCATCGCCTCGACGCGGCACGTTCCTCCGCAAAGATACCTCAGCGAGCAACTCGAGCAGATAGGGGACCGATCGACTGATACATCGTCGCTGCGCTGTCGAAGCGAACGCTGTATCTCCCTCAGATGGCTGTGACGAACGTTTCCAACGATTGCGTCCTCAGCAATATCGCAAGCAAGAACATTGCCATCGGCTTCCACACACAGACTCTGACCGAATCCGCACCCTGTTACGCGAACCCCTGGTTCATAGGAGGCTGCATCGAGTTTCGCCTGCCATCCAGCCCCCATCAATTCGTGCTGTAGGCGCGAAACCCTCTTTGACCATTGCCTTGCCGATTCCTCGCGGATCGCCTGGACGTCTCTCCCATCTAGGAGGACTCCTCCGAGCTTCAAAATGACGTTGTCACCAAACCAATCGCGCAAGAACGCTAGCAACGAGCCACATTCCCTTTCAAATTCGTCGATCGTGTGCGGCACAGGAGTCATCGCGATGATCAGGAACAATGACGTGCCTCGGAAGTGGGCCAGTGCCTGTTTGATAGCATCGAACGTACCCTCGCCGCGGATGCAGTCGTTCGAGCTTTGAGTTGGGCCATCGATACTCACTTGCAGTTGGTCAAGGAGATTGACGAGTGATTTGGCCATCTGGGCTGAGATTAGCGTCGCATTGGTCAGCATGACCGTTCGAAGGCCGCGTTCCTTGGCGCGCGACAGAACGGGGATCGTCCTATTCTTGCGCGCGAGGGGCTCGCCGCCGCCGATCATGAGCGAATCGCCCCCCAACTCCACATGTTCATCTACAACTCTCAGCCAGTCTTCGACTGGCAACTCGTGCTCAAGCGGATCGCCAGACCACCTGTAGCAGTGGGTGCAGCGAAGATTGCAGGCTTCAGTGATGTTGACCTTGAGACAGTTGAACTCCGACTTGTCACGAACGGGTGCCGAGTCGTAGAAGGACTTGTCCTCAATTTCCGCGAGGAGGTCTGCCAACTCAGCGCGCGCGGCCGACTCGGAACCCAGCGTGCGCGCCAGAAACGACAGCGCGTCGGTTAGATGTGCACCACCGGATAGGAGTCGCAGCGCACCTACCTTCGCCTCGGTGTCTATGACGCACCAGCGAGCATGGAGCGGAGCTACCGCAAGGTAGGCGTCATCGACGTTTCGAATGTCGATGTCGCGCGGGACGTCGACCCGGCTATCAAGCGGGAACGACCGCTCGTGGACGATCTGTGAAGCCGGTCGTGCCATGTGCCTAGCCGATCAATCCAACGGACTGGCTTTTCCACAACCCAGCGCCCAGTCAGAGCACCTTGTTGTGCGCGCACCATCCGCACCCCGCCGAACTCTGTCCGACGCGAAGCAATCGCTGGTGGGCGCTTCCGGTTCTGAGGAATCGCACGACAATGGGCTCGTCGCCGTGGCCGTGATCGTCGTGAGCGCATCGAGTCTCTCGCTCATCGATCAATTGCGAATTCGACTCGAGTTCTGGTGAGGTGGTCTTGGTCATGGGTTGGACCTCCTGTGCCCAGATTGTACCAGTTTGAGGGCCGCCGGTCTCGATGGTCGAAGAAGGCACCCCGAGAGCAACCCCGCGTTAACCTCAGCCGACCTGTCAACCAGAGAGGAAGAGAGTTTGAGAGGGTTGCTCTCGATCGACGAAAGCAACCCCCACGGTTGCTCTCGCACCCCGAGATCATGCTCTCCGAAACCGAGAGCGCCCCCGGAAGCGGCACCGCGCCGAAACGCCCGCAAACACGGGACTTTCCGCGATCGGGGCGGAGGCCCGTCCGAACGGCCCGACCCGTAAACCAAAACGCCGCCGCACCCATCCTCAGTTGGGGCGACGGCGTCTGAAGCTCCCTGACGCGGACTCGAACAGGAAACCCACTGGTTTACAGCCGAACGGTCCGGGGAGCGGCCTGAGGGGACGGGGAGCTTGGTCACTTCGGGAGACCGGGGAGTCAACCGCGCCCGGTCGCTCAATGCCTGCACCCGCACCCCGGGCCGCAGCCGCCCTGGGTGTCTTCGGGGCACTCGGGCTCGGGCCCGAGCATCTTCTCGACCTTGCGGTTGAGGAACCAGGCGTGGCGCTCGAGGTGCCATGTGGTGACTTCGACCATGTGGCGGATGGTGAGCGCGCCGTACTGGGGGTGCATGCCCGAGCGTTGCCACTGCTGGGGCGTGAGTGACTCGAGGAGTTCGCCGAGCCAGACGCGGAGGGTGTAGACGACGGCGACAAAGCCGCCGGGCTTGGCGTTGCGGTAGGTGCCCGAGTCGATGAAGGCGTGCTCGTCCCAGGGCTCAAAGGTGGGGCCATCCTCGGCCAGGGCGCGGCGGATGCGGTGGGTGAAGGCCATCTCGGCGTCGGCGAGGTGGCCGCAGAGGTCGCGGACGGGCCAGGCGCCGACCTCGGCGTCGGGGAGGAAGGCGGTGTCGAGCTGGTCGTCGGAGAGCTCGAAGATGCGGCTGGAGAGGTTCTCGACGCCCCAGCGGTAGCGTTCGAGGAGCTGCTCGTTGGTGAGGGAGGAGAGGGACTCGAGGGTCTCGGTGGAGGGGGCGGCGGTGGTGGTGGTCATGGGGTCCTCCTGTGGGGGATTGTTGGCGGGACAGGGGAGGGACGACGCGAGCGGCGAGGTGGGAGAGTCGTGAGTCGGGAACGGGGGTCGCGCGGCCGACTCGCCTCGCTCGCTGGGCGCGGCACACGGGGGGATTGGAGAGGCGGATCCCTACACTGCGGGGCTTGGGTTCTGCCGGTGCGGCGGGGCGCCCGGGCGAGCCTGAACTCCTTCTAGAAACGGACGATTCCGCCCATGGCGCTGTTCTCCAAGAAGTCGAAGGCCTCGCCGGGTGCGGGGCGGGATGCGGTGCGGCTGACCGGCGGGTCGGACGCCGCGGAAGCGCGGATCCTGGAGCTGGGTCGTGAGCTGCTGGATCGGGCGCGGGACCACAAGGCGGGGGTGCTGTCGGCGAAGTTCTACTCGGACAAGCTGATGAACTGGTCCATGAAGGACCACGGGTTCAAGGTGCAGTTGTTCCGGTTCGTGGACACGTTTCCGATGCTGACGACGCCGGAGATGATCCATGATCACCTGGTGGACTATCTGTCGCAGCCGGGGGTGAAGGTTCCGGCGACGATCGACCTGGGGTTGAAGGCGGGTGGGCTGGCCAAGGGGCTGATGGGCAAGACCATCGCCGGGCAGATCCGCTCGATGGCGCAGAAGTTCATCGCGGGGACGGATGCGGCGAGTGCGCTGCCGCGGCTGAAGGAGTTGTGGGAGGACGGGATCGGGTTCAGCGTGGACCTGCTGGGTGAGGCGTGCATCAGCGACCCGGAGGCGGACGCGTATCGCGACAAGTACCTGGACCTGATCCAGAACCTGCCGGGAACGGTGGCGGGGTGGAAGGGTCAGGAGCGGCTGGAACGGGACCACGTGGGGGAGGTGCCGCGGGTCAACGTTTCGATCAAGATCAGCTCTCTCGCGGCGAAGGTGGACCCGATCGATCAGGATGCGTCGATCGAGCGGCTGATGGTGCGATTGCTGCCGATCCTGGAGGTGGCCCGGGACAAGGGCGTGTTTGTCAACTTCGACATGGAGCACGATCAGCTCAAGGCGCTGACGCTGGACCTGTTCCGGCGGTGCGTGGAGCGGATCGAGTTTCACGCGGGGCTGGCGATGCAGGCGTACCTGAAGAGCGGGGAGCGCGATGCGCGGGAGATCGCGGCGTGGGCGCGAGGGCTGAATCGGCCGGTGACGGTGCGGCTGGTGAAGGGGGCGTACTGGGACTACGAGACGATCCACGCGGAGATGCAGGGGTGGCCGAACCCGGTGTGGACGCGCAAGTGGGAGACGGATGCGTGCTTTGAGCGGATGAGCGAGGTGTTCCTGGACGCGACTCCGAGGAAGGCGGGCGAGGGGGGCATCCGGCTGGCGCTGGGGAGCCATAACGCGCGGTCGATCGCGGCGGCGCTGGCTGGGCTGGAGCGGCGGTCGCTGCCTCGGGAGGCGATCGAATTGCAGATGCTGCACGGGATGGCGGATCAGCTCAAGTACGCGGCGTCGGAGATGGGGCTGCGTGTTCGCGAGTATGTGCCGGTGGGGGAGATGATCCCGGGGATGGCGTATCTGGTGCGGCGGCTGCTGGAGAACACGAGCAACGAGAGCTGGCTGAAGGCGGGGTTCCTGGACAACGCGGATCCGAGCGCGCTGCTGGCGCGGCCGGGGGCGGTGGGCGCCGATGCGCGGGCCAACGGCGAGGCGGCGGGCGAGGCGAAGCCGGACCTGTACATGCAGGCGGCCGAGCGGCACAGGCTGAGCCCGGCGGTGGAGGGCGTGGGAGACGGCAAGGCGTTTGTGAACGAGCCGGTGCGGGACTTTGCCAACGCGAGCCAGCGCGAGGCGTTTGGCGCGGCGGTGCGGCGGGCCGTCGTGCCGAAGGTGGCCAACGACACGCCGGCGGAGCGAGCCATAGAGATGGTGAACCGGGCGCAGGGGGCGTTCGCCGCGTGGCGGGATGTGCCGGCGCGGGTGCGCGCGGGCGTGCTGGTGAGGGCCGCGGCGATCATGCGGGCGCGGCGGGATGAGCTGTCTGGCGTGATGGTGAAGGAGGCGGGCAAGACCTGGCGCGAGGCGGACGCGGACACGTGCGAGGCGATCGACTTCTGCGAGTTCTACGCGCGGTGCGCGGCGCCGCTGTTCGAGCGGGGGCGGATGGGGCGGTTCATCGGGGAGCTGGATGAGCACTGGCACCAGGCGCGGGGCGTGGCGGTGGTGATCAGCCCGTGGAACTTCCCGCTGGCGATCGCGACTGGGATGACGGTTGCGTCGCTGGTGACGGGGAACACGACGATCCTCAAGCCCGCGGAGCAGACGCCGGGGATCGCGAGGCTGCTGTGCGAGATCGTGTGGGAGGCGCTGGGCGAAGCGCTGGCGAAGGGGCGCGATGGAGCGCGGCCGGAGGACGTGCTGCAGTTCTGCCCCGGGCAGGGCGAGACGGTGGGGGCGGCGCTGGTGCGCGACCCCCGGGTGGCGCTGATCGCGTTCACGGGGTCGAAGGCGGTGGGGCTGGACATCCTGCACGCGAGCGCGCCGCCGTCGCCGTTTGCCGGGGGCGATGTGTCGGGGTTGACGCACGTGAAGCGGGTGGTGTGCGAGATGGGGGGAAAGAACGCGCTGATCGTGGACGCGTCGGCGGACCTGGATGAGGCGGTCGTGAGCGTGCGGCAGTCGGCGTTCGGGTTCCAGGGGCAGAAGTGCAGCGCGTGCTCGCGGGTGATCGTGGTGGATGAGGAGGGCGAGAGCGGGCCGCACATGACGCACTTCCTGCGGCGGTTTGTCGAGGCGACGCGGGCGCTGATCATCGGGGATCCGGCGGACGCGAGCACGGACGTGGGGCCGGTGATCGACGAGTCGGCCGCGACGGGGATTCGCAGGTTCGTCGAGATCGCGAAAAAGGAGGGGTGCCGCGTCGAGCTGGAGATGGAGTTGCCCGAGGGGGACGCGTTCGTCGCGGCCAATCGCGGGCGGTTCATTGCGCCGACGATCTTCTCGGGGGTGACGCCGGAGCACACGATCGCGCGGGAGGAGATCTTCGGGCCGGTGGTGGCGGTGCTGCACGCCAAGGACTTCGGGCGGGCGCTGGAGATCGCCAACGGCGTGCCGTACAAGCTGACGGGGGGCGTGTACACCCGCAAGCCGGCGCACATCGAGCGGGCCAAGCGCGAGTTCCGGGTGGGGAACCTGTACCTGAACCGCGGGATCACTGGGGCAATCGTGGGGCGGCACCCCTTTGGCGGGTTCGGGATGTCGGGGGTGGGGAGCAAGGCGGGGGGGCTGGAGTACCTGCTGCAGTTCGTGGAGCCGCGGGCGTGCGCGGAGAACATGATGCGGCGGGGGTTTGCGCCGGAGTTGTGAGGCAAAGAGAACGGCCCGCCGCGATGGGCGGGCCGCGAGGGTTCGATAGAGGGGCGGGTCAGAGGACCGAGGCGCCCCCGGCGATCAGCGCGAGCCAGAGCAGGCCCTTGATGGTGAAGAAGGCGAGGGCGGCGAGTCCGGCGTGCCTTGCGTGAGCGAGCCGCATGTGGTGTTCTCCTGTGGGGTGGGGTGGCTCAGGCGCGCTGGCGGGCGCGGCGGGGAAGCGGGACCAGCCCCCGGACGCGCCGGCGATAGTCGAGATAATCGGCGCCGTGCTCGGCGACGAGGTCGCGCTCTTCGACGTGGGTGCCGAAGAAGATGTAGGCGGTTGTCATGATCGCGAAGAACAGGTGCCCGACGGTCATGGTGGGCGTGGACCAGAAGGCGATCAGGAACCCGAGCATGAGGGGATGGCGCACGAGCTTGTAGATGCCGGTGAGGCGGAATCCGACGGGGCCATACGTGCGAGCGCGGAGGGCGAGCCAGACCTGGCGGAGGCCGAAGAGGTCGAAGTGGTTGATGAGAAAGGAGGAGTAGAGGACGATTCCGTATCCGAGGAGGGAGAGGAGGCTCAGGCCCCAGACCAGCGCGGGGTGCGTGGTGTGCCAGACGACCTCCGGCAGCGGCCGCCACTGCCAGTACATGAGCAGCAGGATGCTGCTGGCGAGCAGCACGAAGATGCTGCGCTCCATGGACCTGGGGACGATGCGGGTCCACCAGCGCTTGAAGGCCGGGCGGGCCATGATCGTGTGCTGCACCACGAACGCGAGGAGCAGGGCGCCGTTGATCAGCAGCGAGGGAATCAGCGGGCCGGGCGTGCCCGAGTCGATGGACTTGGGCACGACCCAGTTGCCGACGAACCCGATCGCGTATGTGAACGCGATGAAGAAGACGGCGTAAGAGAAGAGGCCGAATGCGAACACCCCGAATCGTGACGTGGCGGATGGACGCTCGGCCAATCGGGGCTGGACGGCTGCGGGAATGGCGGACATCAACGGTCTCCTATGCGTGAGTGACGAGACTGGATGGCGCGAGGCCAGAGGGCCCGCGACGGCGGGTTCGGGTCTGGGTGATCGCGCCCCACGAAGGGCGCGATGGCGTTGCGGTGCCTGACAGTGATCCGGTCGCACAGACCCTGGGAGAACACAGACTCTCGCGCGTGGTCCACCGCGTTCCAATCGGACGCGTACAGCTCGACTTGCACCGTGGGGTGTGTGAGCGCGATGCTCAGGGCGAGGCGTTCGGAGCCCAGCACGAGCACCCGAGATCGGCCGGGCGTGCGGTGAGATCCTCGCTCGGGAAGAGGGCGGGATGGGCTTGCTGTGGGAGTGGGTCGCATACCCATGAAGGCAGGAAACCCGGGCCTCGCCCTTGGTGGAATGTTCAGAATCTTTGACCGGACCGTACAATGGCCGGATTCATGGGTTGGAGCGGGTGCATGGGGGCAGAGGCCAACGCGACCGAACTGCTCCGGGCGATCGGCGAGGGCGACCGGCGGGCCGCGGACGAACTTCTTGCGGTCGTGTACGAGGAGTTGCGGGGTCTCGCGGCGAGGTACCTTCGCCAGGAGCGGGCCGGGCACACCCTTCAGCCGACGGCGCTGGTGCATGAGGCGTACGTGAGACTGGTCGGCGGTGCGCAGCCGGATTGGCAGGGGCGAGCGCACTTTCTGGCTGTGGCCGCGAGAGCGATGAGAAACGCGCTGGTCAACCATGCGCTGGCCCGCAAGGCCGAGAAGCGTGGCGGGGGCCGGACGGCCGTGAGTCTGGAGGCGGGCCTGATCGCGCGCCCTGCCGCGGAACTCGACGCGATCGAGTTGAGCGAAGCGATCGAGCGCTTGTCGGCGCTGGATGAGCGCAAAGCGCGCCTCATCGAGATGCGGTTCTTCGCTGGAATGACGATGGACGAGTGTGCGTCGGCGCTCGGGGTATCGCTGTCGACGGCCGAGGCCGACTGGCGATTCGCGCGGGCGTGGCTGGCCAGAGCGCTCGCGGAGGATGAGGCGGCGGGCGGCGAGTCGTGACGCCCGAACGGTTCCGGCAGGTCGAGGAGGTGTTCCGGGCGTCACTCGAAGTGGAGCCGAATGTCCGACTCGAGTTCGTGCGCCAAACCTGTGCCGCCGACCACGAGCTCCGTGAGCACGTGCTGAGTCTTCTTGAGCACGACAAGGCGGGCGGCATCGAGCCGGATCCCGCGTTTCAGACGGCCGTGCGGGGTGCGGTCGAATCGGCGATGCGCGACTCGGGATCGGGCGTCACGCCCACGCGCGTCGGGTCGTACCGGATCATCCGGGAGCTTGGCGCGGGCGGCTTCGGAGTCGTGTATCTCGCCGAGCAGGATCGACCGCGGCGGACGGTGGCGCTCAAGCTGCTGCGGACCGCGTTCGCGTCGGGAGAATCGGCGCGGCGATTCGAGTACGAAGCGCGGATTCTGGCCAGGCTCCGCCATCCCGGGATCGCGCAGATCTACGAGGCTGGGGTCGCGGAAGTGCGCATGAGCGATGCGTCGGGCGCCGACCTGACCCTGAGCCAGCCGTTCCTGGCGCTGGAGTATGTCGAGGGGCCCAACATCATCGACTTCGCCCGGGGCGACGATGGAGCGTGGCCGCCGCTGCCGGTGCGAGATCGGCTCGCACTGTTTGCAAGGGCGTGTGATGCGCTGCAGCACGCGCATCAGCACGGCGTCATCCACAGGGATCTCAAGCCCGACAACATCCTGGTCGCGTGCGAGGGCCCCGAGGGCGGCGGCGACACCGGCGAGCCGTCGAGTGACTCCGGCTCGCGCCTGACGGGCGTGAGGCCGAAGCTGCTCGACTTCGGGGTGGCGCGGGTCAGCGAGCCCGACGAGGACCTCACCAGGGCCGTGACGGCGACCGGTCGCATGGTCGGGACGCTCGCGTACATGAGTCCAGAGCAGGTCTCGGGAGATCGAGGTGAGATCGACACACGATCGGACGTGTACGCGATGGGCGTGCTGCTGTACCAATTGATGGTCGATGCCCTGCCGTACGATGTGCGCGGCGTCGCGCTGCACGAGGCTTCCAGGATCATCCGCGAGCGCGAGCCGCCCACGATTCGATCGCTTGATCGCGCCATCCGCGACGAGGTGAATGCGGTGATTCGGTCCGCGATGGCCAAGGAGCGCTCGCGACGCTATGCGTCCGTCGGCGAGTTCGCGGCGGACATCAGGCGCATCCTGCGGGGCGAGCCCATCGCGGCAAGGCGAGGGAGCGGGTGGTATGTGCTCCGCAAGACGATGTGGCGCCACCGCGTCATGCTCGGGGTTGGCGCCTCGTTTCTCGTTCTCCTCGCCGCGTCGTCTGTCATCGGATGGACCCTGTATGGCGTTGCGCAGCGAGCGCGCGTGCAGAACCGGGCGCTGTTGAGGGAGTCGTACCTCAGCCAGGCCCGCGCGACGCTCGCGGCGGGAGCGATCGGGCGCCGGTTCGAGACGCTCGGTCTCCTTCGCAAAGCCGCGGACATTCGGTCAGGGGCGGACGTGAGGTCCGAGGCGATCGCGGCGATCTGCGAGGCGGACTTCGAGCCCGTCGCGGCACGCGCCTGGCCTCGGGAAGGGGCGTGGCGACCGGCGGGCGACGGGACGCTCGCCGTCGCGCCCACGGTCGGAGGGGTGGACGTATTCGATCCCGTCTCGGGCACGATTCGATCGCTGCGGGGCGGACCGGGATTCTCTCCGTCTCAGACGTTGGTCACCCGTTCGAACGAACGGGTCGCGTCGATGTTCAACGTCGGAGATGGGGCCGAGGTTGTGATCTGGAGTGCTCAAGATGGCTCCGTGCGGGCCCGAATTCACGGATCAGTCGCCCGCGCACCGATGGCGTGGATTGGAAGGGATCGCGCGGAGCGGCTCGTGCTCGTGAATGAGCCTGGCGTTGTCTCGGTGTTCGACCCGGACTCGGGTGAGCGTCTCGCCGGGGTGGAGTTGGCCGAGCCGCCAACTCTGCTCTGCGTCAGTCCGAATGGAGCGCGGCTTGCTGGGCTCAGCGGCGACGGGCTCAGGCTCGGGGTCGTGGGCATGGAGGACGGTGAGCCCATTGCCTCGATCACCAGCGGCGTCTCGCTTCGATCAGTCTGTTGGAGCGACGACGGTGAGCAGGTGCTTGCGGGAGGAAGCGACGGGCGCATCTATCGATGGGACGCGCGGGGCTGGGCGCCCCTCGGCCCGCTGGTCGGCCACCGCGCGGCGGTGGTTTCTCTCCAGTCGAGGGATGACGTCGTTCTCTCGTCGTCCTGGGATGGCACGGTCCGGATCTGGGACCTGGAACGGGGCGAGCAGAAGTTCGCGCCGATCAATGGCGTAGAAGCGGGGGGGCTCAACGGCCGAGAGCTCGCATTGTTCGGCGCGAGTGAGGTTCGAGTGCTGCGCTTTGCCGACGACGTGCCCCGCACCGACGTTCCGCTCCCGGGCAGACTCGGATCGCAGGCGTCCCTCGATTTCAGCGATGATGGGCTGCTGCTGGCCGTCGCGGGGCTTGGCGGCGCCTTCGTGCTCGATGCGCAGACGTGGAGCGTTCATCAGCTCTTGGGCGAGTTGACCCGGAGTGTGGTGTTTCCGAGGTCGGGCCCGAACCTCGTCGGCGTCATCGACGGCTCGCTGGTCGCGTGGGACCGTGATTCCGCAGGAAACTGGGTCCAACACGGAGAGCCTCTCTGGAACGGGCCTGCGCTGGCTTCGGCGAGCCACCATCCCGACGGCGCCGGTGTCGTCATCTACGACGGGCAGCGAGTCGTTCGGGTCGATGTCGTGACCGGCGAGATCACGGAGCTTGCAACATCGCTCGGATCGCTTGAACGCCCGGTACTGGACGAGTCGGGCCGCTGGCTGTTTCTGGGCACGTGGCGTGGCGCGCCGGCGAGGGTTGTTGACACTCGGACGGGGAAGGATGCGCTTCGATTCGATGATTCCAGCGTCCGAGGCTCGATGAGCCCCGACGCGAGCGTGCTGACGGTCGGAAGGCCCGGCGTGCTGGAGGCATACCGAGTCGGGGAATGGCAGAGCCCGACCCGCATCGCGCTGCCGGCATCGAACCCGCCCGGGATCGCCGGGGCGTCGGCCGTTTCACCCGACGGACGGTTGCTGGCGTATGTGGTCGCGCCACATACCCTGTGCCTTGCCGACGCCGCTTCGGGCGAGACGCTTGCATCGCTGCCGAATCCGCAGCGGTTTGGAATACCGGAGATTCTGTTCAGCCCCGACGGCCGGCTCCTGGTCGCGCTCACGCTGGAGGATCGCCTGATCGTCTGGCACATCGACCAGATCCGGCACGGACTGGCGCAGTGTGCGATGGACTGGTAGCCGTCCGGCGCGGCGGGCCTGTCCGTAGAGTCTGAAGCCGGGCCCTGTGGCGGAATGGCAGACGCGGCGGACTTAAAATCCGCTTCCTCGTATGGGGAGTGTGGGTTCAAATCCCACCGGGGCCACGTCGACCGATCGGCCTTCATCACGCCCCGTTATGCGGATGGATCCCGGTTCGTGGTGTCATGCGGATCTTCGCGGCGCGGTCCGTACCAGATGTCGAGCCCCTCACGCGATCGCACGCTCGAGCGTGGGTGCCGGACCAGCCTCAAAATTTCACGGCCGATCTCTCTCCCCGAATAGGCGCGGAGCTTCCGTCCAGAAGTCGTGACACGGGCGCGGGTGAGGACGAATCGACCCTGCCTCTTGATCATCTTTGCAAACGCCATCTCCTCACTGGCGAAAAGGTCTTCGTTCCAGCCACCTCCGTCCTCGAAGGCTCGTCGCGTGCAGAACATCGAAGCGCCGCCGGATACTCTGATCATTCGGAACAGCAGTTGTGTCGCGGCGAGCGTTGGTCGGGCCCACATTGGAATCACTCCGTCAAAGCGAACGGGGCAGCCTCCCCCGGCGGCGCCGCGCTCCATCGCTCGCATCGCTTGCGCCAATACCTCTGAATTGATCCACGTGTCCGCATCGACGAAGAACAGGAGTTCGCCGGTCCCGGCTCGCGCGGCGGCGTTGCGGGCGGCGGCGATCTGGCGACGGTCGATCGGGACGATCCTCGCGCCACCTTGTCTGGCGGCGGCGGCGGTGCCGTCGGTCGACGCGTCGTCGGCGACGACAACCTCATATGGGCAGCCCGCGCCGCTCGCCGCTTCGTGCAAGGCCGCAAGCGTGGAAGGAAGCAGGCGTTCTTCATTGTGAGCGGGGATGGCGAACGTGATCATCGGGCCGGTGTCCAAGGCGCTCTCCCGCCTTGGTACGGGTCCGGGAGGTCGGTGGTTGCCGCCTGCTGGGTGTCGCCTAGACTTGCCGTCCCGCTCCGGGTGGCCCCGGGCAGGGCTCTGGACGGTGCCAGACAGGAGTCTTCCGTGGTTCGAATCCGAATGAAGCGCATGGGTCGCACGCATCGCCCGTTCTATCGCATCGGGGCGGTGGATAGCCGTGAGCCCAGGGACGGCAAGTTCATCGAGCAACTCGGTTGGTACAACCCGATCGAGGGCGACAAGACCAAGCAGGTGGAGTTGAAGACCGACAGGATCAAGTTCTGGCTGGATCAGGGCGCCCAGCCGAGCGACACGGTGAAGGATCTGCTTGGTCGGCAGAATCTGCTCCCGGGCAAGATGAAGTCCGAGTGGGAGGCCAAGCGGGCCACCGATCGGGCTCGCGTGGCGAAGAAGAAGGCCGATGAGGCCGCGGCCGCCGCGGCGGCGGCTGAGCCGGAAGCCAAGACGGACGCGGTGTCCGCGGAATAGGCCCTCTAATCACGGATTCCTGATGAAGCGGCGGCCGGTCCCGACAGGGCCGGCCGTTTGTCTTGTGCGACGGCGAGGCCTCTACGCTGTAAGGGAGATGGGGCTGCGCATCGACGTGCTGACGACGTTTCCGGAGGTGTTTGCGCCCAAGGGCCCTGGCGCGCTCGGGGTGAGCATTCCCGCTCGAGCCCGCGCCGCGGGCCTCGTGGAGTGGCACGCCGCGGACATCCG
This sequence comes from Phycisphaeraceae bacterium, assembly GCA_020639195.1. Taxonomy (GTDB): domain Bacteria; phylum Planctomycetota; class Phycisphaerae; order Phycisphaerales; family UBA1924; genus JACKHB01. Next base: position 147,760 of record JACKHB010000005.1, read on the forward strand.
CGAATTCACCGACAGCAAGCACGACAAGGTGGACGACAGGCCGTTCGGCGGCGGGCCGGGTATGGTCATGACGTGCCAGCCGATTTGGGATGCGGTCAGCGCGGTCGAGGCGAGCGACCCACGGCCGGCGACCCGGGTCCTGCTCACGCCGCAGGGGACGCGTCTGACGCAGCCGATCGTCGAGGATCTGTCGCGGCGAGAACGATTGCTGCTGATCTGCGGCCGCTACGAGGGCATCGACGAGCGCGTGATCCAGAGGCTGGCGCCCATGGAACTTTCGGTGGGCGACTTCGTGCTCAGTGGAGGCGAGATCGCGGCGCTCGTTCTGATCGATGCGGTTGTTCGTCTGATCCCGGGCGTGCTCGGAGACGAGGAATCCGCGCTCCAGGACAGCTTTGGGATCGTTCCGAGTCGTGATCCCGATGGCTCGCCGGTGCCGCCCGGGCTGATGGACTCACTTGGAATCCCTGGTGCCGCGCGGCTCTTGGACTGTCCGCATTACACGCGCCCTCGTGAGTGGATGGGCATGGAGGTGCCCGAGGTGCTCCTGAGCGGAGATCACTCCGCCGTGGCGCGCTGGCGGCTGGAGCAGATGCTCAAACGAACGCGCGAGCGGAGGCCGGACCTCCTCGACGAGTGAAGTCGTGGCCCCAACGGAGCCGGGGCCGTTCAGGGTTCGCTCCCATCAGGCCACCAGGCCGGCTCGGAATCGATACAGGCGCGGAAGAGTTCACGCAGGCGATTGAGCATCGGGCCGCGCGTGCCCGAGCCGATGCGCCGTCCATCGACTTCGAGTACCGGCACGAGTTCGCCCATCGTGCCGGTGCAGAAGACCTCGTCGGCCCGGTACACCTCGGTCATCGAGATGTCGCGCTCGACGCAGGTGATCGAGTGCTCACGGCACAGTTCGAAGACAACCGAGCGCGTGATGCCCTCCGGGCAGGCGACGACGCGGCTCGTCTCGACGCGCTCGTCATTCACCAAGAACACATGCGTGGCGTTGGTCTCGGCGAGAAAGCCCCGGTCGTCGAGCATGATTGCGTCGTCGGCGCCGGCGTGATTCGCTTCGAGCTTGGCCAGGATCGACTGGATCAGATTGCAGTGGTGGATCTTGGGATCGAGCATGTCCGGTCGGAATCGCCGAATCGAGCTGGTGATGAGGCGGACGCCCGTCTCTCCGTACACGGGCGCCTTGTGCTCGGCGAGCACGATGAGCGTCGGTCCCGACTGATTCAGTCGAGGGTCCATGCCGCTGGTGACCTTGACGCCACGTGTCAGCGTGAGGCGTATGTGCACACCCGTGGTCATGTGGTTGGCAGAGAGCGTTCGACGGAGTTCGCGGGCGATCGACGCCTCAGGCGGGATCTCGACAAACGCCAGGGCCAGAGCGCTCGACCGAAGCCGTTCGAGGTGTTGGCGCAGGCGGAAGACTCTGCCGTCGTACAGTCGCAGGCCCTCCCACACCGCGTCGCCGCCCTGTACGGCCGAGTCGAATGGGCTGACGCCTGCCTGATCACGATGGATCAGCGTGCCATTGATGTTCACGAGCAGGTCGCGGTTCCGGGAATCGAATCGTTGCAGCATGTGCCAAGGGTAAGCCCGAGTCGAGCGGCTCCCTATGCCGCCGAAGTCGGCGGCAATCGGGCGGCGTGGAGCCGCTCGTAGATCCCGCGGCACTCCGCCAGTACGCCCGAGAGGCGCCCCGGGATCTCGGGAGTGCGAGGGCGGTATGGCTCAAACCCGGTTGACCGCTCCACCGATTCGTACCAGTACCGGGCCCATGGGCCATCTGTCTCGCGGGGCCCGGGCGCCCAGGACAGCATGCATGGATCGAACGCCACACCCAGAGCGGCGCAGAGCGCAGCGAGCACGCCGCGGGGGTCTGTGAGCACATCTCGCGCGTCGATAATCGGGGGAGCCGAACCCGTCTGTTTCTCAATGGCGTCGAGCAGTTCGAGCTGTTGCGGCAGCCCGAGATCCCGAGCGGTCGGACTTGCGACGACCCGTTGATAGCTCGCGATCATCTCGGCGGGATCTCGGATCAGCAGCGCGTTGCGCAGGCCGGACATCCATGCGGTGTCGTCTCCGGGCAGCAGGTGGTGCGCCATGTGTTTCTGGTAGAAGATGAACTTGCCCGGCGGGAGCGGCGCGAGCAGGTTATCGATGATCGAAGAGAGGTCGGTCTGCCCCGCCGCGACGATTTCTTCGCGGCCGGGGTGGTCCGCGCCGGTTCGTGCCAAGTAGCGGGCGTAGAGCGGTTCATCGCAGACGATCGTGTCTGGGCGCGAGCCCCACGACCGCATCAACGCGGTGGAGATGTTCCGCGGGCCGGACCACATGGCGATTCGAACGGTCTGCATCGGGTCGAGTCTACGGCCGAGCCTCGTCTGTCCCGCTTTCGGGGGCCCGGGTGGACGGACGCGAGCGCCGAGATTCGACCGTTCTCCCACGTGGCCCGTGCCCGGATGTCGGAGTGGACTCCGGTACATCGGGCGCGGATACTTGCAGCGCTCGCCACCCTAGCTCAGTTGGTAGAGCGGCGCTTTCGTAAAGCGCAGGTCGTGGGTTCGAGTCCCACGGGTGGCTTTCTAGATCCGCTCCAGCGCCTCATCGCGGACCCAGGTTTCTCGGCGGTCGATCAGCCGCACCCTCGACCAGCCGTTCCGCTCCTCCACGATGCGCACTTCGACGCCGGGAGGCAGGCGTGGGGTCTCGTACGATGGTTCGTACACGCCCGGAGCAGGGCCTTTGAGCGCCTCGGCGCCCCCGGGCGCCACGATCACGGCATCCCGGCCGCTCGACAGCGTCCAATCTTCGATGACGATCATGCCCAGGGCCGCGACGGCGACGAGGGCGATGACGGCTACAACCCTGCGGTCAACGCGGATGCTCAGCGCGATTCTGGCAATCGCAATGAGCCACAGCAAGACATACCCGACGATCAGCGCCCAGACCACGATCGGCGCGGGCAAGACTCTCCTCCATGCGAGCGAGGCCGAGCGGAGGAGGTCCCCGCGGGTTGGGCGGAACTCCACGCCAACCTGTGATCGGGCGATGTCCAATGAGGTCTGGACCTGAGGGTCGTCCGGCCTCAGGCGCTGCGCACGCCTGAATGCCAGGACCGCTCTGCCGGGATCGCCCGACAGCATCGCGGCATTGCCCAGGTTCAGCTCGACGCGGTGGTTGTGGATGCCGTGCTGGCGGCGGAGCGAGTCGTACAGCGCGGCGCTCTGGGCAAACGCGGCCCGTGACAGAGTCTCTTCGGTCGGCCAGAGAGAGACCGCTCGGTCAAACGACTCGTTGGCGCGGGCCAGAAGCACTTCGGCCCCCGCGCTCGGCTCGGCCGCGGTCGCCGGGGTCGCCGGGGTCGCCGCCAGCAGGGCCATGACGATGGACGCGATGCATCGAATCATGCGTGCGTCCTCCGCGTCGCGTTGTCCACCTCATGAAGGAGGCTCAAGACCTCCCGGGGAGATCCCGACCAGGCGGGAGCGTCCGGCTCGAACGTGGCGGACTCGACGCGTTCGAGCATGCGCTGCAGGTCCGCCCCCAGCGCGCCCTCTCCGAGCGATTCGAGTCGGACGCGACAGTCCGCCGGCGTGACAGCGACCGGCGCCAGGTCGAATCGGTTGGCGACATAGATGCGGATGGCATCGCGAGCCCTGACCGCGGCGTCACCCCGCGCCCGAAGAGCGCGCCGGGCTCGAGCAAGGGCGGCCCGACGGCGGTGGGGAGCGGAACGAACCCGCCGACGAGCCGTTGCGCCCATCCAGGCCAGCGCGAAGAGGCCCGGCGGAGCCATCACGACCACGACGCCCTCGGGAGTGTCGAGGCGGTAAAGCGGTCGAGCGGACTCGTCGATCAGCGCGCCCGTCGTCGCATGATTGGCCAGCACTCCCGACAGCCGGTCCTCCAGGGGCTTGGCCTCCCGGGCCGAGAGCGCTTCGGCCGATGGCGCGATGGTGGCATCGGCGATCGTGACCTCTCCAACCGACGCCACGGTGATGGCGATTGGCTCCGTTCGCGCGATCTGGTACGACTGAGTTTCGGGATCGAAGTAGGGGAGTTCAATGGCCGGGATCTCTGCAACATCGGCCGAGCGCGGTCGGATGAGCGTCGTGTAGGTTCGCGTGGTCGCGTCGCCTCGCCGCAGTTGCCAGCCGCCGGAATCAAGCCGAAAGGCCGTCTGGAACCCGGGGGACGAAGCGAGATCAGGTGGGATTACCCGGTCGACGGGCTCGTCCGTGCGAATCGTTAGGCTGAGCGTGATCGGATCCCCGACGCTCAGGTCGCGTTCCGAGGCCTCGACAAACAGCGAACTCCGACCGACCAGCCCATTGAACCCCGCCGGCCGGCCCATCTCGGGCAGAGGCTTGACCTCGAGCGTGACCATCTCGGACCGCACCACGCCGCGAGTGGGCCGCAGCCGCCCCGACCCGTCGGCCCGAAGCGCCTCGTACACGGCCGAGAACGGCCCGAGGTTGAACGTCCCCTTCTGATGCGCCACCAGAATCTGCTCGATGGTCAGGGTGTCGAGTCCCCCGTGGTCCGGATCGGCGCGACGGATCGCGGCCCGCGCCGACTGTCCGAGGAACGGCACCTCGAACACCCCGGAAGCGTCCTTCAGCCAGGCATTGTCCTGCGGCGTCGAGATCTTGAGGTCTTCGCTGGGCCGGGGGCCCGCAAACTCCTCGTATCCCCTCACGTCGCCACCGATGATCCACGTCAGCCGCATCCGCACGGGCTCGCCGACCCAGGCCACGCGCCGCGGGATTTCCAGCACGAGCTCCTGGTCAACGGGATCCTCGGCCTCCCGAACAGTGAGCGTTGCCGGCTGCGTCCTGAGCCGTTGGCCCGCCGCGAGCACATCGATCGCGGGGATCTCGAAGGTGCCCTCGATCAGCGGCGTGATTCGGAACGTGAACGACACGCTGTCCGGCCCGCCATCCACGGGCTGGTTGTTGATGATGATCGTCGGCGCCGGTCGGCGTGAGGTGCCCACGTACGTGATTTCGAGCCCTTCAACGCGCGGAGGGACGGGCTCTTGCGCTGCCAGCGTGCCCTCCACGACGATCGACAACTCGGCCGGCAGGCCAACGGGAACGCTCGAAGGACTGAGACGAGCCTCCGCGCGCAGACCCTGCCCGGCTGCAACGGAGCACAGCGATGCCAAAGCCACAAGCAGGATCGTCCAGGGACGCGAGATGAGTCTCATTGGATCACCAGTCCCGAGCGACGGGGTCTCTCCCGCGCCGAATGCTTCGTTGATAGGCCATGCGCTCCTGCCGCTCCTTTCGCTCCTTCTCGAGCAGCGCATCGGCCAGCGGATCACCGGCTGGCTGATCGCCCTGCTGTCGGTCCTGTTGGTTCTGTTGATCCTGATCGCCTCGCTGCTGCTGCTCTCCCGAGCCCTCCTGCCCCGGCTGGGGCTGGCCGCGTTGGAGCATGCGCTGCGCCATCTCCAGCAGTTCCGCGGCCCGACCCTGATGCTCTGAGGCCTCGCTGGGCCGATTCTGCTCGAGCCGATCCTCGGCCTGCAACTGCTCCTCGCGCGCTGCGTCCAGGGCGGACTTGACGGCCGATGCGAAGTCCTCATCGCCGGCAACGAGCCCGTTGTCCATCGCCTGGCGCATGGTCTCGCTCGCATCCTGCGTCTCCTCGCTGATGGAGCGCTGATCGTTCAGACCCCCGGGCGGCATCTCCGAGGGCTCTTGGTCCGTCGTCTCAGACGCCGGCCGTTCCGCTGGGGGGAGCGACTCGCTCTCGGGAGCATCCGAGTCGCCGGGGTCCGCGGGAGCTGGCTCAACCTCCGGGTTATTCTGTGCCGGTGGTTGGGTCCCCTCCGGTGGCGGTCCTCCGGGCTCCGGCCCCCGATCTTCCTGCTCGGTTGGCGTGTCGGCGGCGTCCTCCGGCCGATTCCGGTCGGCCTGGCTTCGCTGGCGTTGCGCGAGCTCGGGGACCGTTTCCCGGAGTCGAAGCTGATCGCGAACGAGCTGCGCGGCGCGGCGGCACGTCTCAACGTTTCGACGGATCTGCCCGTTGTCGGGATCGACGAGCAGCGCCGAGCGGTATGCCTCCGCCGCCTGGTCCAGCATCTCGATCGAGCGATGGGGATCCTCTCTAAGCAGCACCTTGGCCGACTCGAACGTCGATCGCCCGAGGCTCTGGCGGATGCTCGATCGAACATCGTCGGACAGGGCCAACTCATCCGCCTTGCGGAGCAACTGCTCGGCCATCCCATGCTCACCCTGCGCCGCCAGAGCCAGCGCACGGTTGTGCAGCACCAGGGCGTTGGGTCCCGTGCGATCGCCGAGGCGCTCATACGCCTCCTGCGCCTCGGCCACCCTGCCCTCGCGGAATGCCTCGTTCGCCCGGTCGAGCGCCCGGCGATGATCGTCCTTGAGCGGTCCCGAGCCGGCGCAGGCGATGAGCGCCGCCACCCCGGCCATTCGCACGATGCGATCAGCGTCCATCACGGATGAGTCCCTCCCAGGCGAAGAGCGCCAGCGCGATGGCAAGGAAGATCTGGAACTTCTCCTCATACTCGGTGACCCGCTCGGCGTCGAGCGTCGTGCCCTCCGCCGATGCGATGAGATCCCGGTACATCCGCTCCAGATCCAGATTCTGCGTCCCGACGTGCAGATACACGCCTCCCGGCGTCGCCCGCGCGATCGGCTCGAGCGCCGACCGATCGAGTCGGCTCCGGACGTCCTGCCCGTCGTCGCGCACGAACCCCCCGGTCTCGCCGGGGATCCGCGATCCCTGCGCGTCATCGCCGATTCCGATCGCGATGATCCGAATGCCACGCTGGGCGGCCGCCGCGGCGGCCTGCAGCGGCTCCGACCCCTGATCCTCTCCGTCGGTGATCAGGATGATGTCGCGATACCGGCCCTCGAACTCGTCGAACGCCTCGGACATCGCGCGCCGTATCGCATCGCCGATGTACGTCCCTCCGCGCGACACGCTGTCGGGCGCGAGTTCCTCGAGCGCCATCTCAAAGAACGTGTAGTCCAGCGTCAGGGGGCACTTCGTCACGGCCATGCCGGCGAACGCCACCAGGCCAACCCGATCCCCGTCGAGGGTGCCGATCACGTCCTTGATCCAGAGCTTGGTCCGCTCGAGGCGATTTGGCGCCAGATCCTGCGCAAGCATGCTCCTCGAAACGTCGACGACGAACACCACGTCCCGCCCGGACCTCGCGATCGTCCGCTCGCGCGCATTCCACTGCGGCCGGGCGAGAGCGACGGCCACGCTCGCGACCGCGGCGATGACGAGCACGCCCTTGAATACGCGTCGCCACGTCCCGCCCCGCGGCGCGGATTCCCTGAGCCTGGGCCGCACGGCCCACCGGGCCAGCGCGCGCGTCCGGGCCAGCACCGCCCATACCAGCAGCAGCACCGCCGGCGCGACGGCCCACAGCCAAACGAGCCGCTCGGGCGACGCGAAACGGGCGTCCTCCGGGATGGGCAGCCAGTCGATCATGGTCCTCGCCTCAGCAATCCCCATCGCAGCAGCACGCCGAGCACCAGATAGACCATGCCAAGCCGCGCATAGACGTGGTACTTCTCCTCGACGTTCGTGTACTCGACGGTCTCAAAGGTCGTCTGCTCCAGCTCCGACAGCTGCGAATAGATCTTCCTGAGCGTCTCGGCATCGCGGGCGTTCCAGTACACCCCTCCGGTGCCCTCGGCGATGCGAGAGAGCGTCGCCTCGTCCACCCAGTCGCGAATCGGCACGCGGCTGCCCCGGGTCGGCCCCGGGATGTACACGATGCCGCCCGTGCCGCCGATCCCGATCGTGTAGATCTTGATGCCCCAGTCCTTGGCCAGCTCGGCGGCCTGGTCCGGGAGCAACTCGCCGCGATTGTGCTCGCCGTCGGTCAACAGGATGATGACCTTGCTCTTGATCGTGAATTCCGGCGGGGCATCGCTCTGCCGATTGAGCCGGATGATGTCGTCCTCGGCGGACTTGAGCCTCGCCGCGGCCAGTGCCAGCCCGTCGCCGATCGCCGTGCCGCCCTCGGGCATGGTCGGCGGCGCCGGCTGCATCCGCTCGCACAGCGCGACCAGCGTCTCGTGCGATCGAACCAGCGGGCAGATCGTGTCGGCGTAGCCGGCAAAGGCGGTCAGGCCGATCATGTCACCGGCGCGTCCGCGCAGCGAACCCCCGTCTCCCTCGACGAACTGCGTGAAGACGCGCTTCACGACCTCGAATCGGGTCAGCCGCTCTCCCCCGTACATCATCGGCGCCGTCATCGACGCCGAGCGATCGATCACCATCTCGATCGCGACGCCCTCGGTGCTCATCCGCCGCTCGCCCCTCACAAGTTGCGGGCGCGCCGCCGCGATCACCAGGCACATGTACGCGACCAGGCACGTGACCCCCGGGACCCACGCGCACCACGTTCGCCACGATCGCGGGAATGCGCGTCGAGACGCAACGGCCGTGCGCAGGGCGCCACGCCGGGCGCGTCGCACCCACAGCGCCGCCAACGCCGGAATCGCCAGCAGCGCCCACAACCACTGGGGCGACGCGACGCGATCGGCGTCGCCAAACAGCGAGATGAACCAGTCGAACAGGTCGAGGAAGCGAGCCATCACGCCGCACCTTCCGACATGCGGATCGCGTTTCCGGCGACGTGGAGCGCCTCGGCCACGCGAGAGGCCTCTCTCGCAAGCGTTCTCGCCCGATCGAGTTCAACCGGCGATCGCGCGTAGAGCGCCTCATCGAGCGCGTCGACCAACTCCCGGAACCGCGAGAGGTCATCGGCCTGCCATCCCGGCCACCCCTTGGAAGCGCCGATCAGGTCCCGCGAGGACATCGAGGCGGCGTGCCGCTCTACCGTCGCCGCGATCGCCGAACCCAGGATCTCCTGCACTTCCACGAGCAGCCCGGTCGCATCGAAGTCCTGGCTCTCGGCCAAGCGATCCAGCCGCCGCCTCAACGCGGGGATCGGAGATTCCGGCGTCTCTGCCCGGCGCTTCATCACCACCAGCGCGCCAACCAACGCCAGAGCCAGCCCACCGACAGATCCCGCGACGATCCACGGCAGCACCGGCGACGGCGGCGGCTCCGGCGCGTCGAGCACATCTCCCGGCTGGCCGAGATCGAAGCCCTCTGAGTCGAGCACGGACTCCACCCGGACCACCATCCGCCCGGAGTCGACGGTTCCCTCTCGCTCGCCCTCGAGCGAGCGATAGGCGAACGACAGCCTGGGAATCTCGTACGAGCCGTCCAGATAGGGCTCGAGCACAAGGCGTCGATCCACCCACAGGTCGCCGTCTTCCGTCAGGACGGGGCCACTCCGCGCGATCGACTCCACACGGAAATCACCCAGCTTCTCACCGATCCGCGGCTCGATCAGCACGTTTCCGGGGCGGAGAAACGTCTCGATGCGAAGATGCGCCGACGCCACCGTATCGATCACCGACTCATCCACCGATGCCCTCACCCGCAGAGGCCCATCGCTGGATTCGACCTCCTGAGCCGGATGCGCGGCGCTCGGCTCGCTCGAACGGCCGCACCCTCCCAACACAAGCAGGAGGACCAGCACGGTCATGAGCCCGCCCGACCCGCGTCTCATGCCGACCTCCCCGCGGCAGCGCGCTGGTTGCCCCGGCGACCTCCGAAGTGTGCGATCAGCGCCGGCATGAACGGTCGGTCCGTCGATACTTCCAGGTGTTCCGCGCCCGCCCGTGCAACCGCGCGGCGAACCTCTCGGTCTCGCTCGGCCCGATTCTCTTCGAACCGCCGCCGCACTCGCCTCGAACTCGTATCGACCAGGTACGAACGTCCCGACTCGGAATCCCGCAGCCTCAGCAACCCCGCCCGCGGCAGCACGTCCTCGCGCGGATCCCCGACACGCACCACCGTGACCTCGTGCTGCCTGGCCAGCCTCAAGAGCCCCGATTCGTACCCCGCGGCGCCCGTCGCCGGGGCCAGCATGTCCGAGATCAGGAACACGATCGCCCGCCGGCGCTGCACTCGGGCGACGAACTCAAGCGCCGTGCCCAGGCCAGTCCCCTCGCTCTTTGCCCGGTGGCCCAGCAGCGCGGAGTACACCCGCAGCAGGTGCCTTCGGCCCTTCCGGGGCGGCACAAACACCTCCGGCTCACCCGCAAACAGCACGAGTCCCACGCGGTCCTGGTGGCGGGCGGCCACGGCCGCGATCGTCGCCGCGACTTCGCTCTGCAGCCTGCCCTTGGTCGTCGCGCTCGTCCCCACCCGCGTAGAGCCGCTCACGTCCACCGCCAGGATCACCGTCAACTGTCGCTCTTCCACGAACAGCTTGATGAAGGGCCTGCCCGCGCGGGCCGTGACGTTCCAGTCGATCGCCCGGACGTCGTCTCCGGGCTGATACTCGCGTACTTCGGCGAACTCGATGCCCTGGCCCTTGAACGCGCTGTGGTAGTTGCCCGCGAACAGCGAGTCCACCCGCCGCCTCGCGCGGATCTCCAACCGCTTGACCTCGCGCGCCAGCGAGCCGGCCAGCGCCGCCGCGTCGGGCCGCTCAATCGACCGGGACATGATCGAACACCTCGCGGATGATGTCGTCGGGAGTCACACCCTCGGCCTGCGCCTCGTAGCTCAGGATGATGCGGTGCCGAAGCACGTCGGCCCCGATCTCCTTGACATCCCCGGCGGTGGTGTACGCCCTGCGATTGAGAAACGCACGGGCCTTTCCCGCCAGCGCCATGTTGATGCTCGCGCGCGGGCTCGCGCCGAACTCGATGAACCGGCCGAGATGGTCCAGCCCCATCGCCGCGGGCTCCCGCGTGGCCCGGGCCACCTCGACGATGTAGTCGCGGACCTTCTTGTCGATATAGATCGCATCGACCACCGCCCGCGCCTTGGCGACCTCGTCCAGCTGCACCACCGGCTCGACCGTCGTCGCGGGCCTCGTCGAGGCCATGCGATCCACGATCTCGCGCTCCTCATCGCGTTGCGGATAATCGATCGTCAATTTGAGCATGAACCGGTCCACCTGGGCCTCGGGAAGCTGGTACGTACCCTCCTGCTCGATGGGGTTCTGCGTCGCCAGCACCAGGAACGGATCGCCAAGCCGGAACGACTGATCGCCGATCGTCACCTGCCGCTCCTGCATCGCCTCGAGCAACGCACTCTGCACCTTCGCCGGTGCGCGGTTGATCTCATCGGCCAGCACGATGTTCGCGAAGATCGGTCCCTTGCGAACGCTGAAGGTTCCCTCGCGCGGGTTGTAGATCTGCGTGCCGATCAGGTCCGCCGGCAGCAGATCCGGCGTGAACTGAATCCGGCTGAACTCGGCATGCAGCGACTGCGCCAGCACGCTCACCGTCAGCGTCTTGGCCAGCCCAGGCACGCCCTCAATCAGGATGTGTCCATTCGTCAAGAGCCCGATCACCAGCTTCTCGACCATGTCCCGCTGCCCGACCACCACCCGTTCGACCGAGCGAATCAGCGCCCGGACCAGCGTGCTGTGCCGCTCGACCTCTTCCACCAACTGACCCGCGTCCACCGTCATGCCGTCGGCTGCCGTCGTCATCCAGATCTCCAGGGGTGGTGGCGGCTTCCGCCCGTCTCCCGCTCCGCTCCGTGGAGACCCGAGAGACCACCGCCGCGTCCTCTATATGGATGGTACTCGCCGCAGTTGCCGTCGGTTCGGGACTTGGTGGCATCTACGCCCGCCCGCGGGCCCCCTCATAATGCCCCCGTGCCACCCGCAGACCCGCCGCCGACGCCATGGCGATGCGCTGCGCCGCCCAGGGACGAACCGACGACGCCGAATCACTCACGCGATCAGCCGGCTGGTGGACGCATCGGCCGTCAGCGTCAGCGCGGGCGTGCCCAGCGCGCGCAGCGCGCCGGCGTCCGCGGGCCGGTCCGCCCCCGCCGTCGCGTCGATCGACCCCTCGTCCGCGCCGCTCTCGAGCGCCCCGGCCTCGATCAGCGTGCCCACCACCCGCAGGATCTCCTCCACGCCTCGGTTGCGGATCGCGTACGACCGCATCGGCCGCCGCTCGCCCGGGGGCGTCGCGTCCAGGCGCTCCAGCATCGCCGACACCCGCTCGTGGGCCGCGGGCGTGGCCGTGACGATCAGCGAGCCGGTCAAAGAGTCCACCACCACCCGCGGCGGCGGCGCCAGGCCCGCCAGCGTCTGGCCCAGCAGCGAGGCCACCTCCGCCACGCCGAAGTGCCGCGGCGTGTAGGTCCGCGTGTCCTGCGCCTCGGCCACGTCCAGCGACTCGATCAGCGCCCGCCAGAACTCGGTCGAGGATCGCGGCGCCACGATCAGCACGGCCCGCGCATCGCCCGCGGCGATCACCTCGCCGGGCGTCTTGACGCCCGAGGCCGCCTCCCGCTTGAGCGCGACCTGCATCGCCAGCGTCGCCATCGGCTGGCCGTCGAGGTGGCCCAGCTCGATGCGCGTGACCGAGACCTCCGGCGGAGCGGCGTCGAGGGCCGCCACGAATGCCAGGATCTCCACGACCCTCGGACGCAGGTCGCTGACCAGGATCGTCCGCTCGCGGCCCACCGCCACCGCCTCGCCGCCGGGCTTACTGAGTAACGGCCGGATGGCCTCGAGCACCGAGGCGGCATCGCGGTTGGTGACCGGAACGAGCACCCGCATGTAGCCCGCGGGCACGGGATCGGTTGCGTCCAGCGACGACTCGATCCGGGCCGTGCCCACCGCGTCCTGCAGCCGCACCACGCTCAGCGCCGGCGAGTCGCCCACGCGGATGGTCGTGAAGCCCCGGGCGGCAAGCAGGCGGTTGGTCAGGTCCCACAGCTCGGCGTCGGAGACCGCCCCGCGCAGCGTGACCGTCTCGGTCAGGGTCTTTGGTTGGTACTCGATGACCACCCCCAGCCGCTCGGCGCAGGCGTCCACGAGGCGGGACAACGCGAGGTCTCCCGAAAGGCGTAATGCCGATTCTTGTGCAGTGCCGAGCGGGGCGATTACGGCGAGGATCGCCATCTGAGGAAGCCACGCGCAGCCTCGGCAGGGGAGCACTATGTCCTCCGATCAATACCATAAAATTCTGCGCAGCAGTCAGTCGCGGTCTATACAAGTCTGTTCGGCGCGAGCCGTCGGGGCAAAGGCCTCCGCATTAACGATGGAGCCGTAATCACTACCGCATTCAGGACACTGCCGCGCTTCCGCGCACAACGGGTAACCGCACTTCACACAGCATCGCCGCGATTGTCGAATCCGGTATTTAATTTGATAAAACAGATTGGCGATAGCAATAGCACATATCAGAACGACCGTATATAGCACGAATGATCGAAATGCAATTCTGCCGAAGAGCAGTTTCCGTATCTCGCCATCCCTAGTAATTCGAGGCAGACCCGTTATCTGGGCACCGACATGTTGTACAAAGTCAATGCCACCGATGGCAGCCATGTCGGTCCGTTCTTGTATGGAATCGAACTGGCAATCCGTTGCATCTGGGGCGATCGTGTTGGCAATATAAAACAAGGGTCGTTGAGAACTATGAAGCCAGAGCTGCAGTGTGACATCAACAGCGATGCACTGGGCCGGAGGCGGCTCCCAATAGACTACGTACTTCCCCTCCGCCTGAATTAAGTACGCCGTTGTCGTTGCTGACCCCAGTAGCTTTACTGGAATCGGGAGTAGTAGAGCAGTAGCGGCCGAAGCGACGCCTACGACCAAAACACCAGCAGAAAGCCACCATACTGTCCTTTTCTTAGTCACAACCGGGCACACCATCAGTACCTAGGGACAGCCAGGACACCACCACCATCTATGGAAACTCCTCTGAAAGAATAGGGAGTCGCCGGCATCATAGGTCGCCTGTATTTTAACGTTAGCATCGATTGGACCGCTTCGTACGCCACCACCTCCTGAGTAGGTGACATTTCTTCGGAAAACAAATGTCACCTTGTGTGTGGTATTCACCTCCAACAAGGCTGGCGGTGGAACTATCTTGTGGCATTCGATGGCAAGAACTTCTCTTTCATTCATGTAGACTTCGCTGCGCACGTGGACCCACTTTGTTTTGCGCTCGGCGATCTGGTTGCCACTGCCATCTAGCGGGGTGGACTTTGGAAACGCGTTAGCTCCTGGACACCTGATGCGCAGGCGTAATTCGGCATATGCCTTTGCGGGATGATCTATGGCCTGGTGCCACCAAATCCACGGTATCCCCCAAGCTGGTACGTGTGCATTAGTAAAACCTTCGGTTGTAGCGACGAGGAACGTATTGCTTTGTCGCGCCTCGAATAGATAGGCTATAGTAATCGTAACGTCGCCTGATCGGAAGGTGAAATTCTCATAGTAATCGCCAGGAGGAGGCAACACTGGAACGTCATGACTCATGCAGGTGGGTTTACTAAATACTTGTTCTTCGAAGCCGGGTATACAGTTGCCTAGTCCAGATTGGTCTGTCATGACCATCGGTGATGCATTAACATATGAATACACGTTCGGACCGTACGAATACTCCAGTGGATCCCTTCTGGTCCACCTCCCGATCTCCGGATCGAGCACGCGGTTTCGGACGTGGTACTTCTTGATGGCGGGGTCCCACTCGTACCCGGCCAGGCCCTTGCGGTTGCGCAGGTCGCTCGCGTTGGTGTAGCTGCTGAGCTTCTTGCGGCCCATGGCCGGCTGGGCGCTGAGCCCCGACCAGTACGTGCTGTCGTCTGAGTCCAATGTCCCGTTGGGTCTTCCGTAGTCGAAGTCGCCGCCGGTGGTCGAGCCGGTGACGTCGGCCCTGGGGCTGCTGCCGCCATAGAGCGTGTTGTAGTAGACCTGGTCGCTCAGGTCGGCGGCGCCGTTGGGCACGCCGTAGTCGTCGGCGCCGCTGGAGATGGTGGCGGTCAGGTCCTTGGCCGGCAGCCCGTGGGGCACCCCGTAGGGCTCGTACCACGCCCTTTCGAGCACCCGGCCGTTGTCGGCGGTCAGGGCGACCACGTCGGACCGCCAGTTCTGGACGTAGTACACGCGGCGCTCGAGGGTCGAGTCCGCCGCGGCGTCCCAGGCCGCCACATGGTCGTCCCGCAGGATCACCGAGTCAATATACCCGACCATCTACCCGCACCCAATCCCGCCCCTCGCACCCCAATCGCCGCTGCATAGTCCTTCCTCAGAACAAGAGCCACCGAAGGTGGCTGGAAGATGAGAACTTCCGAAGCCGACGACGCAAGCGGCGGCCTTCCTCAGCCAAGCCCCGCCGGACCCGCCGAGAACGAAGGGACTCGCCGTCGGCCGAGCCGGACGCCTCCTCAGAAGACGGGCCATCGAAGGTGGCTGGAAGATGAGAACTTCCGAAGCCGACGACGCAGGGGCCCGCCTTCTTCAACCAAGCGCCGCCGGACCTGCCAAGAACGAAGGGACTCGCCGTCGGCCGAGCCGGACCAGTCCTCAGAAAACGGGCCACCGAAGGTGGCTGGAAGATGAGGCGGTCCCGAGCTGGAATCGCCGGGACGCAGCCCCAAGCCCGCGCGGGCTTCCAGGCTCGATGTCCCTCAGAGTGCCCGACACCGCCCACGGCGCCGCGTGAATCCCAAAAGAATCAGATAAAAATCCTATCAAATAATTGACATACACAAAAATGTACGGTATGTTTTCGCTGTCATGGCTCGGTCGCGCCCTGCCAATCCCGAACTGCTCGCCCTGTTCCTCGACCCCGAGGTCCACGACCTTCCATCCCTCTCGCGCAGGGCCGGTCTTCCCCTGTCCGACCTGCTGGGGCGTCTGAGCGACCCTTCCTTCACCGCGCTCCTCGACGCCGTCGAAACCCTCCAGCGCCTCCGCTCCGAGTTCTTCGCGAGCCGGTTCACGCTCGCCGCGTTGAGCGCCCTCGCGGCGATCGCCCGCACCTCGACCGATCCCGCCGAGGCACGCCGCGCCGCCACCACCATTCTGCAACACACCCGCCGCCCGCCCTTGTCAACGAGCCATGCAACCCGCGCGCGGCGCCCGGCTGAGGCCCCCGTCCGCGCGCCGCTCCGACTCGGGCTGCGAACAGCACGCCCCCGCGCTCAGCATCCAGGACTCAGAACTCCCCCCTCCCGATTCCCAATCCCCCGGTTCCCGCTCTCCCGACTCTCCATGCCCCCGCTCCCTCCCTCTCACCTCGTCTGATGATGCATCGCCAGGTCGAACCACGCCTCCGATTTCGCCGCCTGCGATCGCAGCACCCGCGCCTTTGCCGACGCCGTCCGCTGCGCCTGACGAAGCAGCACCCACATCAGCACTCCCCGCAGCGGCGAGCGCCGCGCCAGCCACCCCAGCGACCGCAGCCCATGCCGCACCACCAGGTCGTCCTCGGGCGACACGTACGTCTCGGCCAGCCCCGGATCGCCCTGGCGACCCGCGCGCCCGTACAGCTGGCGGTCCACCCGCCGTTCCTCGTTCCGCTCCGTCGCGATCACCACCAGCCCGCCAAGCTCACGTGACCGATCGTCGAGCAGGATGTCCGTGCCGCGCCCCGCCATGTTCGTCGCCACGGTCACCGCCCCGCTCCGACCCGCGCCCGCGACAATCTCCGCCTCCTCACCCTCCCGCGTCGCGTTCAGCACGCGGCAGGCCACCCCGCGCGCGCTCAGCAACTCACCCAGCGTCTCCGAACTCGTGACGCTCCGCGTGCCCACCAGCACCGGCCGGCCCTGCCCGTGCAGCGCGCACACCCGCGCCGCGACCGCGTCCATCTTCTTCTCGATCGTCGGCAGCACGCGATCGCGCTCCTGCCGACGGATCACCGGCCGGTGCGTCGGCACGCGCACCACCGTCAGCCCGTAGTCCCGCCACAATTCGTCGGCGACCTCCCAGATCGTGCCCGACATCCCGCACAGCCGCCGGTACCGCTGGAAGTACCGCTGATAGCTCACCCTCGCCGCGGTATGGCGCTCGTTCGACAGCGCAAGGCCCTCCTTCGCCTCCACCGCCTGGTGGATGCCAAGCTGCCATTGCCGGCCCTCGAGCACGCGCCCCGTCGAGCGATCGACGATCACCACCTCGTCCTCGCGCACGATGTAGTCCTCGCCCCGCCGGTACAGCGCCTTGGCCGTCAGCGCCTGGATCATCAGCTCCTCGCGCCGGATCGGCCCCCGCCAGAACGCCGGCAACCGCTCGGCCAGGCCGATCAGCCGCGCCCGCCCCGCCGCGCTCAGCCGCACCTGCCGCGCCCGGCGGTCCACCGTGTAGTCCTCCCGCTCGGCGAACGACTCCGCCGCCTCCGCCGCGACCCGATGCGGGCTCAGCTCCCCCTCCCGCTCCGAAGGAACATCCACGCCGATGATCGCCGGCGTGATCGCCTCGTCGATCAGCACGCTGTCCGCCTCATCCACGATCGCCGAGTACTGCCCGCGCTGCACGACCCGCCGGATCCAGTGCGCCGCCCCCTCCCCCTCGGGCCCGGCCAACTCATCCAGCAGCATCGGCGCCAGCCGCGCGCTCACCGGCGCATGCAGCCGGTCGCGCAGGAAATCGAAGATCACCTGCTTGTCCGCCGAGTACGTGATGTCGCACTCATACGCCCGCCGCCGCTCCTCCTGCCCCGTCTGCTCCTGGATCAGCCCGACCCGCAGACCCAGCCTCCGGTACGAACCCGACGTGAACCTCGCATCGCGCCGCGCCAGATAGTCGTTGACCGTCAGGACGTGCACGCCCCGCCCCAGCCACCCGTCCAGCGCCGCCGGGAGAATCGCCGTGACCGTCTTGCCCTCGCCCGTGGCCATCTCGGCGCAGCACCCGTTGGCCATGACGATCGCCCCGAGCACCTGCTCCACAAACAGGTCCAGGCCGGTCTCTCTCCGCACCACCTCCCGCATCACCGCGTACGCCGCGTCCATCGCGCGAGGGTCATCCCGGCGCAGCGCGACCGCCTCGCGCATCTCCGCGATGCGATCATCCAGCGCGTGTTCGCTGTGCGACCGCAGCCCATCGGCCTCGCGCACGATGGCCCGCGCCCGCCTCCACTCGATGCGCCTCGCGCGCCGGCGCGACACCACGCCCCGAAGACGCTCGCCGATCTCGTCGATCCCCCTCGCCGGCAGCACGCGCCGGAACGGACGCGACAGCGCCGGCCACAGCCGATCGCCCGCGCCATCGCGCGGAGCGCCCGCCCCCAGCAGCGATTCGAACTGGCTCGACGCCTGCGCCATCGCCCGCCTCAGATCGAGAGCCGCTCAGAGACATACTGCCGCAACCGGCGCCACACCTGCGCCGCGATCGGCTGCGGCGAGGCGCGGAACCGCACGTGCGCCCGCTGCCCCGGCTGCGCCCCGCGAAGGCTCGCCTCGGGCGTCACCTCGACGAGGAAGTACGGAACCAGCGTCCGCTCCCCGGCCGGGTCGGTCGGATCCATCACGACCCGCCCACCGGCGCGGACCGACAGCGCATCATCGGCGAGCGACGTGCCCGCCGCCGGGGCCAGCCGGGTCACATGCCCGTCGAGCCCGACGCCCGCCCGGCCCCGCACGCGGATCGTCGCCGGAACCCGCGCCGCCTCGGCGTCATCCGCGCCGGGGAACACGTACGCCCGGTCCCGGTCCGAGATCACCGCGCGGATCCGAAGTTCCTCGGTCGAAGCGACCATTGCCAGCAGCGACCCCCGCGGCACGTACCGCCCCGTCAGATTGTCCAGATCAACGCCGGCGCCGCCCATCGCCACCAGCCGGCCGGAGACGGGCGCGCGGATCGTCAGGCCCTCGACGCGTCGGCGCACGCGCTCGAGCCGGTCTTCCAGTGCGCCGACCCGCTTCGCCGCGAGCCCGGCCTGGATCGGCGACTCGGCGATCGCGCGATCCAGATCGACTCTGGCCCGGGCGAGTTGCGCCGAGGTCGCCTCCAGCTCGCCGATCAGCTCGCGATTCTCAATCTCGATGAGCGGCTCGCCCTCCCGGACTTCGTCTCCGGCACTGGCGAGCACGCGCAGGATCACGCCGGACTCTCCCGCCCGCAGCACGCCGCGCCGGACCGGCTCGATCACGCCGTACGCCGTCGCGCCCGACGGGAACGGCACGACCCCGATGAGCGCGAGCAGCGCCGCGGCGCCCAACGCCGACACCCCGACGGCGCGCCCGCGTTTGCCCATGAGACGCGATGAACCCAGCAGGTACGCGAGGCCCTTGAGCACCGGCCACACGAACCACAGCACCGCGAGCACCGCCGCGAGCACCAGTCCCAGCGTGAAGAACCGGCTCGCGACCAGCAGGAGGATCGAGATCCCGATGAACAGCCGATACGGCGGGCTCAGCACGCCGTACACGAGAATGAGCCACAGCTCGCCCCGCGCGCGGACCCACGGCGCATCGAGATTGCGCAGGCCGAAGGCGAACCGCTCGATGAGGTACTTCCAGATGTCCTTGGACCGCTGAGCGAGATTGGGAACCCCGGTCAGGTCGGTCAGGATGTAATAGCCGTCGTAGCGGAGCAGCGGATTGGCGTTGAAGATGAACGTCGCGACGCCCGAGACCACCATGATGTTGAACGCGATCGCGTGCGCCAGAGGCGCATCCTGGGGGGTGGTCAGCGCCCAGACGATTCCGGCGATCGAGGCGAAGAAGGACTCGACCAGCATGCCGGCCGCGGAAACCAGCACGCGCCGCCACGTGTCGGGGAACCGCCACGCGCTGGAGGCGTCGCAGTATGGCAGCGGAATCACCAGTGCGACGAGGATGACGCCGATCTCGGTGCAGCGGCCTCCCATGGCCTTGCAGGCCATCGCGTGTCCGAACTCGTGGATCGCGCGGATCACGATGAACACGCCGCCGAGCACGACGAGGTTCGCCGGGTCGAGGATCTCCGACAGGCCGTCGCCGAACTCGCGCCAGCGGGGCAGCACCAGCGACAGCGACAGGCCCGCGACGATCAGCCAAACGATCAGGCTGAGCCTGGAGAACACCGCGCGGCAGAGCCACTCGAGCCGCGCGAGCGCGGGCTCGGGGTTGAGCAGCGGGATCGTCGGAAAGATGAACCGGCCGGTCCTTCGATGGAACCGCTCGGACTTGGCTTGGCGCACACGCTCGGTCACCATGTCGGGGGCGATGGGCTCGCTGCCCGAGAGCAGGCCGAACAGCTGCAGCTGCGCCAGGAGGCGCATGCACTCTCGCTGCGAGGGCGCGGCGTCGCCGAGTTGCCGACAGCACGATTCCCACGCCTGGTCGACACTCGCCCGTCCGTCGAGCATGCCCAGGAACAGGAACGCCGACTCGCTCATGCGGTAGTAGTGGCCGCCGGCGGGATCTTCGACGATGTACGCGGTCTCGGCGCCGAATCGTTGGCGGATGACGTGCGCGTGGGGGCTCAGGCGCGGTCGCGTCTCGGCCACGCGGTGCCACGACTCGCTGAATGAAGCGCGGACGTCGCGATCGAACATGGCTACCACCAGAGGCGCAGGCGGATCTCGTCGGCGATCGGGCCGAGCACCGTGCGCAGAACGGTTGTCGATCCGGCCTTGAGGCGCACCGTGCCGGTCATGCCGGGGCGCAGCCAGGCGGCGCCGTCGTCCTGCGTGACCTCGGCTTCGACGAGGTAGACGTTGGCGCCGCGGACCGCCTCGGCGACGGGGTTGAGGCGGGTGACGCGGACCGGCACGCGCTGGTCGGGGAGCGCCTTGCTGACGAGCCAGCCCTCCCCGCCGACCTCGACGTCGCCGATGTCGCGCTCGTCAACCTGCACCACGATGACGCGCGTCGGGCCGACGATCTCGAAGAGCGGCTGGGTGGGCTCCACGCGGGCCCCGACAAAGTCCTCGAGATCGCCCCGGCTGACGATGCCCTGGATGGGGCTCCGGATCTCGGCTCGGGACAGGCTGTGATCGAGGAGCCTGAGCTGGGCGTCGACCTCGTCGATCGAGGCCTCGAGTTGGGCGGCCTCGCCGGCGCGGCCGGTGGACTGGGCCTGATCGCGCTGGGCGACGAATCCGAAGCGCCGCGATTCGAGTTCGAGACGCTGCAGTTCGAGCGGCTCGGTTCCCATCCTTGCGAGGAGTTGTCCCTCCTCCACGGGCGTGCCCGGGCGCACCAGCACTTCGTCAAGGAATCCCGAGAAGGGCGGGATGACGGTGCGGCTCACTCGGGCGCGGACCTCGGCCTCTCCGCGCACGCGAGCGGGGATCGGCACCAGTGCCGCGGCGAGGAGCAGGGCGAGCACGAGGAGCCCGATGAGCTTGGCGCCGGTGTGGCGTGGGCCGACGATGGCCGATCCCAGACGCAGGACGCGATCGCGCGCGACGGCGAGGACGCCCCGGTCGGCGAGCCGGCGCGTCCAGAGCGCCGGTCCGATGAACTCTGAGGCGAGGCGCAGCAGCGGGACCGATGCGGCGGGGAAGGGATCGTTGGCTTCGCGCTCCAGGACGGCGACGCCGACCAGGTCCCCCTCGACGCGCAGGGGCAGACTCAGGATGGCCGAGGGGCCGAACTTGAGGCTCAACTGCTCGTGGGCGCGGAGGACGCGCCGGCCGCCGGGATCGTCGCTCGTCGGCTCGGGCAGCGGGAAGATGAGTTCGACGTCCTGGAGTGCGCACTCTTCCATGACGGCTTCGAGTGACTCGATCGCGGGCGCGTGGCGATCGACGTCCTCCGAGCCGCTGACCGCGGCGACGCGGATGCGTCCGCCGGCCCGATCGACCAGTCCGATCGAGGCGCGGGTGCAGCCGAATCGCTGCTGGAGTTCGTGGCACATGAGCGAGCCCATGGCGCGCGCGTTCTGTCCCTGCTGGCTCGCGTCGAGCAGTTCGAGGGTCTGGCGCAGCAGCATGGCGCGGCGCGTTTCGAGCAGGGCCTGCTGTTCCCACACGAAGGATTCGAAGCGCGCACAGGAGAGGGCGAGGCGCTCGAGGCGGGCCTGCTCGTCTGGTGTCGCGCCGGCGGGGAGGACGGCGACGGTGGCGCCCTCGGCGCGGCCCGCGGCGATCAGCGGGGCCGCGAGGACGCGATGCGCGCGGCCCGCGTCGTAGAGGCCGGCTTTGGGGGCGATCGTGAGCGAGTCCGTCCGCGGCAGGCGCTGCTGCGCGACCTCGGCGCCGAGCCGTTCGAGGCGTCCGACCGCGGCGGCGTCGAGGGCGTCCTCGCTCTTGGGCCAGTTGGCGGCGACACCGCCTCGACGGGCCTGGGTGGGCGCGAGCACGATGACGCCGGCCCATGCGCCGACGAGCTTGCACTGGGATTCGAGCAGGGCCGCGAGGAACACGTGGACGTCGCGGGCCGACTCAGACGTTGGCGCGCCGGTTCCGACGAGATCTCGAGATGGGCCCTGCGCCTGGGTAGCGGACCCGGTGCTCATGCCGTCCCCGACAGTGCCCCCCGGCGCTGTTGACCGCGTGGGTTACGCTCAGTCCTCGCGCGTGAGGCGCGGGCCGGAGTCCGAGGCGGGGGCCTGCGGACGGGTCAGTTGGATCTCGCCGTTGCGCTCCTCGTACTGGCGGATGATCTGGCCGAGGCTGATGGCGAGGCGCTTGGCGCCGGACCAGTTCATGATGACGCGGCTGCCCACGGCGAAGAGGAGCGCGGGCTGGCCGTCGTTGCCCTGCATGGGCAGGTTCATGCCGAAGTCGAGCACCACTTCGTCCTGCGTCGTGCTGGTGCGAATGGTGTTGGCGTAGGACGAGGTCATCTTGGACTCGTCGATGCGGAGCTGGATCTGGCGCGACTGGGACTCGTTCTCGGCCATCGGGCGTCTCCTCGGGCTGGTCTCGTGGTGGCGGGCGTCCCCGTGGGATGCCCGGATCCGCGGCAGCGAGCACGCAGCCGCCGGGATCTGAAGGATAGACCGCGCGTGCGGCTGATCCACCGAAAAGCCAGGGGTAGGGGGTGCCCCGGCGACCCCGTGGGGGTCCTGACGCCCTGTTCGCAGGCCCGGCGGGAGGGGTTGCACGCTGTGCGTCCAAAGCGCGCGCAGCCCGCGCGAATCGCGAGAGGTTTGGGGGGTAATGCCGGAGGAGGGAATCGAACCCACACGTCCTTATCGGACAACGGATTTTGAATCCGTCGCGTCTGCCAGTTCCGCCACTCCGGCGCGGGAGAGACTGTAGCGGGGCGCGGGGGGCGTCGCGGCACTTCGGCTCGCGGCGCCGCCGAATCGCTGTGTCTTAAGGGGCGTCGGGCGGCTCTGCTCGTAGCGCGAGACGCGCGGATTTGCGCGGATAGAGGGCGAGGAGGACGGCCAGGCACCCGACAGCGCCCCACATGGGCACGCTGAACAGGCGCGTGTAGTCGGTCTTGTCGTCGGCGGTCTTGGCCCACTCGGCCACCCAGCCCGCGACCTTGCTTCCCACGATGATGCCGATGCCCACGATGACGAGGTTGAAGAGGCTCTGGGCGCTGGCCCGGACATCGGGCGTGGTTTCCTCGTCGACGATCATGAAGGCGACGAAGATGAAGCAGCCGAAGCAGAAGCCGTGGAGCGCCACGCCGCTGATGAGCAGGGCGATCTCGGGGATGCCGGTCGAGCCCGCAATGGACTTGACATAGGCGAAGAGGAACATGCGCAGCGCGTAGGCGGCGATGCCGATGGCCAGGAGCCCCTTGCGGCTGATCGTCTTTGCGACCAAGGGGATGAGCGCGAGGACGGCGACCTCGGTCATCTGGCCGATGGTCATGAGGCCGGCGCCTCCGACTCCGAAGACCTTGTTGATCGTCGTGGCGGTCTTGGACTGGAACTCGCCCAGGAAGGTGGAGGTGTGCACGAAGTAGAACTGGTGGATCATGGAGATCGGGACCGCCAGCAGGAAGAGCGTCACGAGGGGCTGGCGGCGGACTTCCTTGATGGCCTCCCACGAGGCGTTGGACTCCTTGGCCTGGCGGGCGGGAGGAGTGTGCGGCAGCGTGAAGCAGTACACGCCCATCAGTGCGCCCAGGATGGCGCTGAGCCTGAACGCATCGGCCATTCCGGCATGCTGTGCCGCGAGGATCTCCTCGGCGGTGCCTTCGCCGGGCGTATGGACGTTGAGCAGCCACTGACCGATGCCGATGCCGACGAAGATCCAGCCGATTGTTCCCCAGACACGGACCTTGCCGAAGTCGCGGTCTCGGTCGGGCAGGTGATGGAAGGAGATGGAGTTGGTGAGGCTGAGAGTGGGGGAGTAGATGATCGAGTAGCAGAGGCTCAAGAAAAGGAATTGCCCATACCCCTGGAGCGTGGCGAGCCGCCAGACGAGGATGGCGCCCATCAGGTGGCTGATTCCGAGGAACTTCTCGGTGGCGAAGCGGCGATCGGCGATCTGTCCCGCGATGAACGGGGCGATGATGGCGCCGACGGCGCCCACGGCGAACATGTCGCCGATCTGGGACGGCGAGAAGCCGCGGTGACCGCTGAGGAAGGGCCAGAGGAGCGGCAGCCACGCGCCCCAGATGGCGTACTGAAGGAACATCATGACGCTCAGTCGCGTCCGCACCATGGATGCGTTGCGTTCGGCGGTGCTGTCCATCGGTGGTCTCCGGCGAGTCCGGGCGGATCCCGAAAGCGGCGAGTCTAGCGAGAGTCGGGCTGGGGTGTGTCCCGGTGGGGAGCGCGGATCGCTACCCTGTGAAACCCGAAAGGAGCCGGCCATGGCACGACCCGTCACGCTCTTCACCGGTCAGTGGGCCGATCTCACACTCTCCGAGATGGCTCAGAGGGCGTCGGATTTCGGTTACGACGGGCTGGAGTTGGCGTGCTGGGGCGATCACTTCGAGGTGGACAGGGCGCTGTCGTCGGACGGGTACTGCCGCGGGAGGCGGGACATTCTCGAAGCGCAGGGGCTTGACTGCTTTGCGATCAGCAGCCATCTGGTGGGCCAGTGCGTCTGCGACCCGATCGACGAGCGGCACAAGGCGATCATCCCGGCGAGGCTGTGGGGAGATGGCGACCCCGAGGGCGTGCGGCGGCGGTGCGCGCAGGAGATGAAGGACACGGCCAAGGCGGCGGCGCTGATGGGCGTGAAGGTCGTCAACGGGTTCACGGGGTCATCGATCTGGCACAAGCTGTACTTCTTTCCGCCGACCGGGCAGGCGGACGTGGATGCGGGGTTCAGGGACTTTGCGGCGCGGTGGAACCCCATCTTCGATGCGTTCGATGCGGCGGGCGTGCGGTTCGCGCTGGAGGTGCACCCGACGGAGATCGCCTACGACATCCACACGGCGCGGCGGGCGCTCGAGGCGGTTGGGCATCGCGAGGCGTTTGGGTTCAACTTCGATCCGTCGCATCTGATCTGGCAGGGAGTGGACCCCGCGCGGTTCATCGACACCTTCCCGGATCGGATCTACCACTGCCACATCAAGGACGCGATCCGCCGGCTGGACGGTGAGTCGTCGATCCTGGCGTCGCACCTGACGTTCGGGGATCGGCGGCGGGGGTGGGACTTCCGGTCGCCGGGGCGGGGCGAGGTGGAGTTCGAGGAGATCATCCGGGCGCTCAACCGGGCGCGGTATGCGGGGCCGCTGAGCGTGGAGTGGGAGGACACGGCGATGGACCGCGAGCACGGCGCGATGGAGGCGTGCGACCTGGTGCGCTCGATCGACTTCGCGCCGTCGGGGGTCGCGTTTGACGCGGCGTTCGAGCGGTAGGCGAGTTGGCAGCGACGGGCGCGTGCCTGTAGAGTGTCGCGGAGAGGGATTCAGCGAGGAGGTCGGCCATGAGAACTCGGGGTCGTTCGATCGTCCTGCTCGCGGTGCTCTCGGCGATCGTGCTGGCGGGGTGCGGCTCGAAGGACGCGGCGACGGCGGCGGTGACGGCGCTGGAGAAGCAGTTCAGGTCGGGGGACGTGATCAAGGACCTGAGCGCCTCGGAGCGCGTCGCGTTCAGCCGGCTGAGCGATGGCTTTCGGTCCCGCGGACGGCACGTGGTCGAGGGCATGGGAGTGCAGTACCGGTTCGTGCGCGTGGAGGCGGTGCGCGTGGCCGAGGGCGATCTGATGGAGCCGGTGGAAGGGGGCGAGCCCCGGGCGCGCGTGCAGGAGGGGGTGCTCAAGCGCGTCAAGGACGGCGAGATCGCGGGCGTCGCGGAGGTGACGGTGGAGGTGATCCCGAGCCGCAAGTGGCTCGAGGAGAACGCGTCGGTGCTGGTGCTGGGCGGCGGCGCGGGGCCGAGCCCCCGCGACCTGCAGCGTGCGTTCACGATGGTGCAGGGCAAGAGCGGATGGAGCCTCGCGACCGGCGAGGTGAAGACGCAGGCGGGCGCGATCCTGCGGCTGTACCGCGACACGGCGGCGCTCAAGGACAAGGTGTCCAAGCGCGAGCTGGCCGAGCGGCTCATCACCGATGCGCCCAAGGTCGAGCCGGCGCCCCAGGGCTGAGTTCGCGCGCGTGGATCAGCGGGCGGGCCGGACTTCCAGGCGCCAATCGACGGCGCGCTGGTCGAGGGCGTTGGCCTCGAAGAACCGCTGAGCGCGGGATGGCAGGCGCTCGTACTGCCACGCCTGCTGCGGCTCGATCGGGCGGCCGTCGGCGTCGAAGAAGATGAAACGGTATTGGGTGTTGAGCTCGCGCGGGCGCGTGATGGCCCGGATGGGCACGGTGACGCGCAGCGGCTGGTCGGGGCCCTTGGTCACGATGGGCTCGCTGACGACGACGTAGGGCACGAGTTCGTCGAGGATGGAGATGTTGGGGTAGTTGACGCGCGGCACGGGGTCGGCCATGGCGCCCGGGGCGCTGGCGTCGCGCGTGGCGCAGCCGGTGAGGGCGAGGACGGACGTGGTGATCGCGGCACACACACAGAGGCGATTGGTGGTCATGGTCTGGTCTCCCTTGGGGGTCCTGCGTTGGGTGTGATTGAACGTGGTCATGGCGATTGGGATGGCGCGCGGCGGGCGGCCGCGATCTGGTCCGCGAGCTCGCGCACGCGGTCGGAGCGCGGGCGGTAGGGCGGGTGCTCGCGGCAGAAGAGGCGGACAAAGCCGCTGGAGACGGGGTCGGGGGTGAAGAGCCACGTGCCGCCTTCGAGGATGTGCCGGCCGACTCGTCCGCCGGCGCCGTCGGTGCCGACGCGGATGCCCTCGAGGCGGTAGAGCTCGAGCAGGTCGTTGAGGGTGAAGCCGAGCAAGTACCCCGAGTCCTGGTACTGGCGGAGGACGGTGTGCGTGGGGGTTCGGAGATCGCGGCCGCCGAGGATCCAGGGCAGGTCGTAGCCCGCGGGCTCGTCGGTGGCGTCGCTCGAATACAGGATGAGATCGGATGGGCGCGCGGCATAGGTTGGTGCGCCGAGGCGGACGTAACCGACCCGGATGGGGTTGTCGTCGGTGGGCGGCGGCACGAGCGGGAGCATCAGGCGCGTGTCGAGCGCGCCGTCGAGACGGAGTTCGACGCGCGAGCCCGGACGGAGCGCATTGAGCGCGACGACGTAGGTGCGCTGGGGGTAGACCTCGACATGACGGGTGTCGGCGTGGGCGGTCGCCTGGGTGAGCAGGCCGAGCGCCGCCAGGCCGAGGCCTGCGAGCTTGGCTTCATCGTCTTCGGCGAACACAGCGATGCCGATGCCCGCGGCGGTCATGCCCTCGCCCAGCAGGGCCTTGGCGCCGCGAGCGCCCGCGAGGTCGTCCCAGCCGTAGGCGCGGGCCATCAGGTTGGTGTCCTGCGCTTGCGCGCCGGCCAGCGCCGAGCCCGAGGCGACCGAGACGCGCAACGCGCGGCCGTCGCTGGGGAACCGGGGAACGAAGATCTCCTGCGAGCCGGCCTCGCCGCCGCCCTGCTTCTGGGGCCCGAGTCCCGCATCGACAAAGAGGACCGTGTTGGCCTGGCCGGAGCGGATGGCGTCGGCGACGGACTGGAGGTCGGAGCGGAGGGCGACGGCGCGGGCGAAGTAGTCGTCCACTTCTTCGAGCCGGCCCAGCGCGTGGTTGGCAAGGCCGCTCATGAAGTAGGCGAGGGCGAAGTTGGCGTCCTCGACGGCGTACTGGTAGCCCTTGGGAGCCTGGGGATCTCCGGCGCGCCTGTCGTAGCGCACGTCGTCGAACTCGTCGAGGAGTTCGAGGGCGCTGTTGGCCGCGGCGCGGGCGTTGCCCCAGTCGCCCAGGATGGCCTTCTGGAGCGCGACGTAGTGGTACGCGAGCGCCTGCTCGAAGGGCTCGCCCCGGAAGACCTTGACGCCCTCGTGGGTGACGATGGCGGCGAGGCGGGTGTTGTCGTTGACGCCGCGGAGGCGGAGCAGTTCGTAGATTCGGTTGAAGACGGGCTCGCTCTCGGGCGCGAGGCCGTCGGCGAGGTCCACCAGGCCGAGGTGGATGAGGCGGAGGAGTTCTTCGGAATCGGGGCGATCGCCGGTGTCCCGGACCTGGGCATTGAGGTGCGAGCGTGCGAAGCCGAAGTCGCCGGCGGAAACGCTGCGGGTGAGGTCGAGGTCGGGGGCGCGGGCGGCGCAGCCCACCACCATGGCGGTCAGGAGCAGGGCGGTTGGACCGGCGACGGCCCATCGAGCGTCGTGCGCGCGTCGGAATGGGCGGCGGAGGGCCATGGGTCGATCAGTCCCAGGCGCGCCCGAACGCGGCGCGCTTGAGTTCGAAGGAGTCCGTCCACGCGAGTTGGCCGGTGGAGAGGTCTGTGATGATGAACTCGACGACGTAGAGGTCGGCGCGGGCCTGCTCGCCTCGTCTCGTGAGGGATCGGAAGGTTGCGCCGAGCGTGTGGGTTGGCGAGCGATCGGCGCCGACGCCCGGCTCGACGTCCTCGCTGCGCTTCAGGCGGCGGAGGACTTCGATGGGAATGACGAACCGGATGGCCTTCTCTCGCGAGAGCGTGGCGATCGCGAGGGAGTCCTTGATGCGCTCCATGAGCAGCCAGCGCTCGCCCTCGGGGATGACGTCGCTGGAGAGGTTGTCCACTCGCGTGATGGTCACCGTCCAGGGCGGGGAGTCGGGCGAACGCTCGGCGAGGAGGTCGCTGGCGCGGAGGCTTTCGGCGGTGGCCTCGGTCATCTCGATGAGGTCGTCGGTCGTGAGGCGCGTGGTCTGGGCGCCGGCGGACGAGGCGCAGCCGCCGAGGGCGGGGCCGAGGCAGGCGACCGCCGCGAAGAGCAGGATGGTGCGCAGCCGTGTCATGGTGGTGGGTCGCCTTGACGGATCAGCGCCCGACGCGCTTGCCCTCGTATCGCTCGGACCAGATCTCCTCGCCGCTGGAGAAGTTCATGAGCTTGAAGTTCATGTAGTAGTAGTGGGTGTCGCCCCGGCCGATGCGCGACATCGTCCCGTTGATGAGGTAGGTGTTCTGCTCGTCGAAGCGGTTGGGGTTGGTGGGTGTGTTGACCTCGCGCCGGCGGAGCTCGTCGAGCTGGGCGCGGCTGACGAGGAAGCGGAAGCGGTCGCGGAAGGTGCGGCTCTTGAGGAGGTTGTCCTTCATGCGCTCGCGGATGGTCTCGAACTCGTTCGTGGAAACGATGTCGGTGCGGTTCTGGATGTCGCCGTACAGGAGCGTGACCTGGTAGGGGGTGTCGCTGAGTTCGGGCAGGTCGGACAGATCGCGCATGAGCGACTCGGCCCATTGGTCGCTGAAGGCGACCAGGTCGTCGGGCAGGGGCCGGGCGTCGGCCGCCTCGGCAGGAGTGGACCAGCCGACGTCGACTCGCCCGCTGTTTGTGCCGCGAGGGGCGGATTGGCACCCCGCGGCGACGATCAAGCCGATCAGGGGCAAGGCCAGTGAGAATCTGCGTGTGTTCACGGGGTCGCCTCCGGATAGGTTAGTGTTCACTACGATTATAGTCGGCGGGCGGCATGGTGGTTGCCACTCGAGATGGGGTGATTTGTCGACGTCGGGTCCAGATTTCCCCCGTTCTGAACGGTCTCGGGCCTCCCGGCCTGTACACTGCGTGCGATCTGGAAGCTGTCGTCGTTCTTCGCCTTGAGCGCCGGGTTTGCGAACCGGCAGTGGGGCGTCTTGTGGAACGCACGATCTCGGTGTTGATCGCGGATGACCATCCGATCATCCGTTCGACCGTCGAACGGCGGCTGGTCAGGGAGCCGGATCTCCGCGTGGTGGCGCTGGCGGGGACGGCCGGTGAGGCGGTGGATCGGGCGATCCAGACCTCTCCGGACGTGGTGTTGTTGGACGTCGCGATGCCGGGGCTCGCCGCGTTCGACGCCGCGAGGACCATCCTGTCGAGACTTCCCGAGGCCAAGCTCATCTTCCTGACGGGTCATACGGGCGATGAGACCATCGACGAGTCGCTGCGGGCGGGGGCGTCGGGCTTTCTGGGGAAGGACTCGGATCCGGATGACATCGTCGCGGCGGTCCGGGCCGTCGGCGCGGGGGGAACGTGGTTTTCGCCGGAGATCGAGGCGAGGCTGGTTGTTGACCGCAGCGGCGTCCGGCTGCGCGAGTCGCTGAGAGAGCCCGGGCCGCTGGACGCGCTCACTACCCGCGAGCGGCAGGTCGTGCGGTACCTGTCGCAGGGGCTCTCGAAGCGGGAGATCGCCGGGCTGATGCACGTGAGCGTGAAGACCGTTGACAATCACGCAACGAGCGTGATGACCAAACTCGACATCCACGACCGCGTGGCGCTGGCCAGGTTCGCGTTTCGGCACGGCATCGCCGAGCCGTGAGCGCAACGCGCGGCGGGTCAGAGCGATTCGCCGGGCGCGAGCGGGTCCGCTCGGCTGCAGGAAGACTCGATGGCGACTCGCCGCCCGGCTTCGGCGGCGTGGAGGCAGGCGGAGAGGACTTCGAGCACGTGGAGCGCGAGGCCCGGGGAGGCGCGATGGGGTCGGTTTGATTCCGTCGCCTCGCACATGTCGGCGAGCCCGACGCCGCGGGCGTTGTCGGCGAAATCCCCATCAACGGGCATCGATTCCGGCTCGCTGTCCCTGCGCTTGAGCCAGAGGGGGCCGGCAAACGTGTTGGGATCAGGCAGCAGCAGCGTGGCGTCGTCGCCGTAGATCTCGAGCACCGGGAGGCGGTGGGCCTGGAGATCGAAGCTCATGACCATGGTGGCGAGGGCGCCGGAGGCGAATTCGAGGATGGAAGTGACGTGGGTGGGGGTGGTAACGGGGAACTGTGCGCCACGGCGCGGGCCGCTGTGGATCTCGCGCCAGGGACGAGAGACTCGGGTCGCGGCGCTGACGCGCGCGACCGGACCGAGCATCTGGACCAGCGCGGTGACGTAGTAGGGACCCATGTCGAGCAGCGGTCCGGCGCCGTGCTGGAAGAAGAACTCGGGTTCGGGGTGCCAGAGATCGGGCCCGGCGTAGGCCATGCACGCGGTTGCGGCGACGGGCGCGCCGATGAGACCGGCGTCGATTGCGCGCCGCGCGGCCTGGAGGCCATCGCCGAGGAATGTGTCGGGAGCGCAGCCGAGACGCAGGCGCGAGCCGGTGGCGAGGGCGGCGAGCGATCGCGCCCGAGCAAGGTCGGTCGCGAGCGGCTTTTCCTGGTACAGGTGCTTGCCGGCGCGCAGGGCTCGTTCGCCGATGTCCGCGTGGGCGGCCGGCGGGGTGAGGTTGAGAATCACGTCGATGTCCGGGCTCGCGAGCAGGGACTCGACAGGGAGGGGTTCGACGCCCGGGGACACAGCGGCGAGCGATCGCGCGCGTGTTTCGTCGGCGTCGGCGCACGCCACGATTTCGAAGGAGCGGAACCTCGCGCCGTTGCGAACGTAGGCGGGGGCCACGTTGCCGCACCCGATAACGCCAATGCGGGCGGTCATGGCAGGTGACTCCGGATGGCTTCGAGGCTGCGTTCAACGCTCTGCCAGGGGTCGCTTCCGGGCTCGAACTCGTCCTGCTCGGCGATGGCCCACCGCACGGGGAGTTCGGGCAGTTCGGGGATCAGCCGATCCAACCCGACGGCGCCCTGGCCGACCGGACAGAACGAGTGGGAGTCCCGATCGCGGAAGTCCTTGATGTGGACCAGCGGGCAGCGATCGGCGTGGGTGCGAAGGAACTCGAGGGGATCGAGCCCGGCGAACCAGAGCCAGCCCGCATCGGGCTCGAGCAGGAGGTCGGGTTCGAGCGAGATCAGACGTTCGAGCAGGCTCGGGCCATCGTCGATGGCACGCACGTCGAAGTCGTGGTTGTGGTAGGCGAAGCCCACGCCGGCGTTGTGCGCCCGTTCCGCGGCGCGGGCGATGCGAAGAGCCATGGCGTCCCGCTCGGATGCGGTGGAGGGGGGCGTGACCCACGGCACGACGACGGTGTCATAGCCAAGGGCGTCGGCCCAGAGAAGCTCCTGGTCCAACGGGCCATCGAACACATCGATCGGCACGTGTGCTGAGCACGCTTCGAGGCCGTAGCCACGGAGCAGACGGGCAAACTCACGGGCCTGCATCGACGGTCGCTGCGCGAGTTCGATGCCATCGAACCCGAGGGCCGCGATCCGCTCGATTGTCTGCGCGGGGTCGGACTCGAACTGGGCACGGAGGGTGTAGAGCTGGAGAGCGATGCGAACCACGAGCGCGTTTCCTCCCCGGGGCGCACCGATCGCGCCGGCCCCCACGCGCTTACGTCCGGCTCAACGAGGTGGACGGATCCGCATTGCGAATCTCTCCGGCGACAATCGCCATCGTGGCTCGCCCCTTGACGGCGCACCCCAGGAACGGCGTGTTGCGCGAGCGGCCTCGGAGGCATTCGGGAGTGATGGTCCAGAGCGCATCGGGATCGATGACGGTCACGTCGGCAGGGCCGCCCACGGCGAGCGATCCCAGGCCCCGCGACTCGAGTCGACAGAGTCGGGCGGGCTCGATGGTGAGCAGCGCGATCAGGCGGGGCCAGTCGATGACGCCGGGCATGATCAGGGCTTTGACATAGAGCGCAAGCGCCGTCTCGAGCCCGACGATCCCGAAGGGGGCGGACTCAAAGTCCCGGGCCTTCTCATCGGCCGTGTGCGGCGCGTGGTCGGTCGCGAGGACGGTGATGGCGCCGTCGGCGATGCCCTCGAGCAGCGCGGCGACGTCGGCCTTCTCCCGAAGCGGCGGGTTCATCTTGGCGCAGGTGTCGAACCCCTCGCAGGCATCGTGCGTGAGCAGGAGGTGGTGGGGGGAAGCCTCGCCGGTGACGGGTTGATGTTCGGCGCGGGCGCGGCGGATGATCTCGACCGTGCCGGCGCAGCTCACGTGCTGGACGTGGTAGGCGCAGCCGATGTCGCGGTTGAGCATCACATCGCGCTGCACGATCAGTTCCTCGGCGATGCGGGGCCAGCCGATCAGGCCCAGGCGCGTGGAGATCTCGCCTGCGTGCATGCTTGCGCCCGTGGTCAGCGACGGCTCCTGGGCGTGCTGCATGACGGCGAGGCCGGTGTCGCGCACGAGGCGCAGGACGCGTGCCATCATGCCGGCGGAGGCGATGGCGTCGCCGTCGTCGGAGAACGCCACCGCGCCCTCGCGGGCGAGCAGGTCGATCTCGCAGACCTGGCGGCCCTGACGGGCGAGAGTCGCCGCTGCGACGGGGAAGACGCGGCAGTGGCCTCTCTCGCGGGCACGCTCGCGGACGAGGGCGAGGGCCTCGGGCGAGTCGAGGGCAGGGGAGGTGTTGGGCATGCAGCAGACGGTGGTGAAGCCGCCGGCGATGGCCGCGAGGGTGCCGGACTCGATGTTCTCCTTGTGCTCGGCGCCGGGCTCGCGGAGGTGGACGTGGGGGTCGATCAGGCCGGGGCAGACGATGCGGCCGGCCGCGTCGATGACAGTGGTTCCGGCCGGGCGGGGGAGACTGGGGCCGATCGCGGCAATGGTGAAGCCGTCAATGGCGACATCGGCGATGGCGTCGCGGCCCGAAGTGGGGTCGATGACGCGGCCGTTGGTCAGGAGAATGGGCACACGCAGAGCGTAGCGGCTTGGGGGAAGGGCTCGGGCCTATACTGTGTCTCATTCGCCGGTGGCCTCGCCCGCCCGAGCCGTTGTGACCCGGGCGGCGGACGAGAATCTGCTGGCAGCGCCCGCCGCGTACTCGGCGGGTTGCGCACCCAGCCGGCCGCTCCAGCACCAACACCAATTGGTTCCGGGTTGCCCTCACACGCACCACGCGGCTCCGCCGCGGCGGTGTCGGAGATCGCTCTCTTGACGACGTTCGCATCACTCAACCTGTCCGCTCGAATCCTCGACACCCTCTCGGCGGAGGGATACCAGACGCCGACGCCGATCCAGGCGCAGGCCATTCCTCCCGTGCTCGCGGGGCGCGATCTTCTCGGGTGTGCCCAGACGGGCACGGGCAAGACCGCGGCGTTCGCGCTCCCCCTGATCGAGTTGCTGAGCGCCGGCGGGCGCCCGGGACGCCGACAGCAGCGCCGCGTGGCTCGCGCGCTCATCCTGGCGCCAACGCGCGAGCTCGCATCGCAGATCGGGCAGAGCCTGCGCACGTACGGACACCGCTGCGGGCTGCGCCACACGGTCATCTACGGCGGCGTGAGCCAGCACCGGCAGGTCCGTGATCTGGAAGCGGGCGTGGACGTGATCGTCGCCACTCCGGGCCGCCTGATGGATCTGATGGACCAGGGGTATGTGGATCTGGGTGCGGTCGAGATCTTCGTGCTCGATGAGGCCGACCGCATGCTCGACATGGGGTTCATCGAGCCGATTCGTCAGATCGCGAGCAATCTGCCCGAGGATCGCCAGACGCTGCTGTTCAGCGCGACGATGCCTCCGAAGATCCGGCAACTGGCGGACTCGATGTTGAGGGATCCCGTGCGGGTGTCGGTCGCGCCCGCGGCATCGGCGGCGCCGCTGATCGACCAGACCCTGTACCACATGCCCGAGGAGCACAAGCTCGCGGTGCTGGGTCACCTCCTGCGGGATGAGCGGTTCGTCAGAACGCTGGTGTTTATCAAGACCAAGCATGGCGCGGAACGGCTCGCGAAGCGGCTGCGCGCCCAGGGCGTGGCCTCCGGGGCCATCCATGGGAACAAGTCGCAGGGTCAGCGAGAGCGGGCCCTCGACGAGTTCCGGACGGGTCGATGCCGCGTGCTGGTTGCCACCGATGTCGCGGCGCGCGGGCTCGATGTGGACGGCGTCACGCACGTCGTCAACTTCAACCTTCCGATGGAGCCGGAGGCGTACGTTCATCGGATCGGGCGCACCGGTCGCGCGGGTGCGAAGGGCCGGGCGATCTCATTCTGCAGCCGCGAGGAGCGCGGGCTGCTTCGTGGCATCGAGCGCGTGCTGGGCAAGCGGATCGACACGAGGGAGGTTCCCGCTGGGTTCGAGCTTGCCCCGGAACCCCCGAGCGCACCGGTGGATTCACGCTCCATCGGTACGCTCCCCCGGTCCCCGGCTTCGCGGCCGGCCGGCGCCAGATCGACCCCGCGCAGGGGCCCGAGGCCCGGTTCCAAGGGAGGGCATGGGAAGAACGGGGAGACCCCTCGCCCATCGAGTCCGGGATCACGGCGGCGCGGAGCGGTGCGCGGAGGCCACAGGGCGGTTCGCCCGCGTTGATCCGGGGTGGTGTCTCGGATTGCAGGGTGTGAGGGTTCGTCACGATCCCAGGTGGGAGGGGTGACAGGCCCGTTGAGGCGGGAGATGCCGGCGGACGGGGGCGGTGTGGACCGCGCAGAGGTGCCGCGGGCCTATGCTGGAACGTCCGGGGCGTAGCGCAGCTTGGTTAGCGCGTCTGACTGGGGGTCAGAAGGTCGCTGGTTCGAATCCAGTCGCCCCGATTCCGTCGAAGGAGTCTTGTTCCGGCGGTCGTTGATGCTTGAGGTCAGGCCATGTTGCCTGACTCTTCGGGTGTCGCGAACCGCTCTTGGAACCAGGCCTCCCAGAGCGGTGTCTCGCGGCGGGCGATCTCTGCGGCCTGGTCACCGTACAGGTAGAGATTCAGCGCGACCATGGTCTGGCCGCCACGATTGAACGTGCCGAGGGCGGCGACGCCCGGGCCAGGCTTGTCCACCCGCAGGAGCAAGTCGTACGGGTCCTCGGTAGCGTGCTCCGCCACGCCGCTGAGGTCGGGGACGCCGACTGGCGCCGTCCGACGCTGGCCGACGGCCAGCCCTTGCAGGCCGAGAGCCGCGGTCAAGGTGCTCCAGGCCTCCGCCTCCGATCCGGCGACGGCGGTCATCCACTTCAACATCGTTGAGCGCTGGCCGCGGAAATGCGTGAGGTAGACCTGAAGAGTGCGCAGGAAGCCGGGCCAGCCGTGTTCGGCCCCTTCAAGCTGGAAGTCCCAGTTGTCGGTGCTGGCGAAGAGGCTCTGGACGATCCGGACCACGCAGACGCCTCCGCCGCGGGACTCGACGCTCCACTCGCTTGCGAGCGGCGGTGACTCGGGGACCCAACCAGCGGCTTGCGCGGCCCACCTTCGCGGCGGTTCCCAGGCGGTCACCGAGGAGGTGTTCTCCATGCCTGGGCCGAACTCCAACGTGACGGCGACCGGCTTCCCCTCGCGCTCTTCGAACTTCGCCGGCACCAACCAGGAAGAGATTCCTGGTCCGGTGGCGATGGCCCGCCAGACTTCCTCCGGCGTTCCTGGAACCTCAACTTCGATCTGTATCCAACGACGCCCGTCGGGTTCCTTGTTCACGCCCATGGCGGATCCTCGGGTTTGGGGTTCCGTGGCTGTGGAATGCACGATCCAACAACGACTCGAGTGGCGGGCGCGCGGGCGTCGCCCAGAGAAAGCAGTTGCAATCAAGCTCGCTCGCGAGATTCAGCCCATCTGCGGCATCGGGAAGCTCTCGCTCATCCAAGTCTGCCAGGTTGGTTGATCGCGCTCCACGGCAGCACTTGCCTTGTCGCCGTAGAGATAGACGCTCATGCACACCATCACCATTCCGCCGCAGGAGAACGCGCCGATGTAGGCCGATCCGGGGGAGGGCGAATCGAGTCGGAGCAGCACCGTGTTGGAGTGCATCCCCTTCCCGAGCGAGTCGACAACTCCGGCCATCGTGGGCAGGCCATCGGGAGCGCTCCACTTCTGTCCCTGATTGAGCTTGAGGAGCCCGAGCTCGCCGCCGGCCTTCTCCCAGGCCTTGGACTCAGACTCGCCGGAGAAGCCGACGAACTGCATGGCCGAGCACGGCATGCCCTTGAAGTGTTCGAGGTACATCCGGAGGATGCGGAAGTACGTCGGCCAGCCCTGCTCGAGTCCGTCGAGTTGGTTGTCCCAGTCGTCGGTGCTTGCGAACAAGCTGTGGACGACGCGGACCAGGCACATTCCTCCTGCGAGGGCCTCGACGCTCCATTCGGTCGCCACGGTCGGCGAGCCGGGAGGTCCCATCGCGGCCTCGGCCACGAAGCGCCTCGGCGCGTCCCACTCGATGACCGTGGCGGGGCAGTCCATGCCCGGTCCGAAGTTGGAGACGATCTCTCCGCCTTGGCGTTCTTCCATCCGAGTGGGGACGAACCACGACGAGACGCCCGGTCCTGTGGCGATTGCCCGCCAGACTTCCTCGGGCGTCCCGGGGACCTCGACTTCAACCTGCACCGATCGACGCCCTGAGGGTTCTTTGTTCACGCTCACGTGGTTTCCTTTCCCTTGGGTTCAGTCGAAGATTGGGGGGCGGGGTAGGCCCCGATGATCAGGCGGTGCCGACGCCCGCCGGGCGCGGACTCATCGTGGTAGCGAGAGATCAGATTCGCGATGGCGGCGGAGAGCTCGCGGCTGAACGCGGCGCGATCCTCGGCGGACCGGAATCTCACCTCGGAGTCGATCGAGAGCGTCGCGAGGCGTTTGTTGAGCTGCTCGGATCTTCGGAGCAATTGCCCGACTTCGCGGACGACGCGGGCCGCGAGCGCCACCAGATAGCCCGCCGACAGGCGGTCCATCTTGCGGTCGGGATCGGGCGCGATGGGCCCGAGGGCACCGGGTGAGACCACGTACGAGGATGCGGTCGCCACCAGTCGGCGTTCGGTGAGGCCGCCCCACCGCCGCTTGCCCGCCTCGCGGACCAGTCCGTGACGCTCCAGGGTGCGGAGGTGGTAGTTCACCTTCTGCCGCGGCAGCCCCATGCGACCGGCGAGGCTCGCGGCGGACCCGGGGGTGTGCAGTTCCGACAAGATGCGGCTGCGCACGGGGTCAAGAGCCACGCTGGCCGAGGCCGGATCGTCGATGACGAGGAGCTCTTGCACGCAGGGCAACGTAGCGTTGACAATTCTTTTTGTCAAGAACGACTTGCGGAGATTCGGTCCTTTCAGGCATTCCGCCCCGCGCGCCCATCAGGCGGGCGAGACCGGCACCCACGACCGGGCGATTTGCCGGGGCGTACTGTCCCGCTTCGGGCGGCTTGGTTCATGGACAGGGGGCAGTTGATGGCACAGATCGTCGGGAGAGGCTGGGCGGGCGCGATTGGAGCGGCGATGGCCGCGGGGGTGCTCGCGCTGTGGGGCTGCGGGGGCGAGAAACAGGAGAAGGCAAGCCCGGACGGGAAGGCGGACGGTTCGAATCCGTCGGACCGGGGCGGTGGGGCGCGTCCCACCGAACTCGGCGCGATGACCATCGGTTTCTCTCAGTTGGGGGCCGAGGGGGACTGGCGGACCGCCGAGACGGACTCCATCCGCGGCGAGGCGCAGCGTCTGGGTGTGAGCCTCAAGTTCGCCGATGGGCAGAGTCGGCAGGAGAAGCAGATTTCTGACGTGAAGGCGTTCATCCTGCAGGACGTGGACGCGATCATCCTTGCGCCGATCGTCGAGACGGGGTGGGAGCCCGTGCTGCGGGATGCGAAGCGCGCGAACATCCCGGTGTTCCTCGTTGATCGGGGCGTGGACGTTTCGGACGAGTCGCTCTATGTCACGTTGATTGCGTCGGACTTCGTCGAGGAGGGACGGCTCGCGGCAGACTGGATGGCCTATGAGCTTGGCGGCAAGGCGAACATCGCTGAGCTCCAGGGGACCGTCGGGGCGGCGCCCGCGATCGACCGCAAGCGAGGCTTTGCGGAGGAGATCGCCAAGCACGAGGGCATGAAGATCATCGCCTCGCAATCGGGCGACTTCCGTCGTTCGGTTGGCAAGGAGGTCATGGAGGGGATCCTCGCGGCGCACGCCGACGAACTGGACGCGGTCTTCGCGCACAACGACGACATGGCGATGGGCGCCATCGAGGCGATCGCGCGGCATGGTCTCGAGCCCGGGGTGGACATCGTGGTTGTGTCCATCGACGGTGTGCGAGCCGCCTTCGAGGCGATGGTCGCGGGCACGCTCAACTGCACGGTTGAGTGCAACCCACTGCTCGGACCGAAGGTTTTCGACGCCATCAGGCGGCATGCGACGGGTGAGGAGTTGCCGAAGTGGATCAGGGTTGAGGATCAGGTGTTCGACCAGACGACCGCGGCCGATGTGATCGGCTCGCGCAGGTATTGACCACGATCGAACCCGGATCGAGCCGCCGGGTGCCGCCCGCGAGCCGCGGAGGATGAGCGATGGTTCGGGCGATGGCGGCGAGCGTGGTGATCTGCGGCGCGACTGCGGGCGCTGTCGCGCAGGACTCGGGATATCGGCTGCGGGCGGCGCCCGCGTCGGCGGTCACGCTGACCGATGGGTTCTGGCGGGATCGGCTCGAAAGAACGTCTGACGAAACGATCTGGGCCTGCATTGAGCAGTGCGCTCAGACCGGGCGCCTTGCGAACTTCGCGCGCGCGGCCGGCATTGAGAAGGGGCCTCACGAGGGGTACTTCTTCAACGACTCGGACGTGTACAAGGTGATCGAGGGCGCCAGCCGGCTGCTTCAGATCAGGCCTGATGCGAAACTGCGGGCGGAGGTCGATCGAATCGTGCGGCTGATCGGGGCGGCGCAGCAGGACGACGGGTATCTCAACACGTACTACACGCTCGCGGAGCCCGGCGGGCGTTGGACGAACCTCAAGGACATGCACGAGCTGTACTGCGCCGGACACCTCTTCGAGGCGGCGTGCGCGCACTTCGAGGCGACCGGAGAGCGGTCGCTGCTGGACGTGGCGATTCGATTCGCGGACCACATCGACTCGGTGTTCGGGCCGGATCGGCTGGAGGAGCCGCCCGGCCACGAAGAGATCGAGATCGGCCTGGTGCGGCTCGCACAAGTGACGGGTGAGGCTCGATACGTCAGGCTCGCAGAGTTCTTCCTGGATCTTCGCGGGCGGGATGATCGGGACCTGCGCGGCGAGTATCAGCAGGATCACCTTCCGGTGATCCACCAGCGGGAGGCCGTCGGGCATGCGGTGCGGGCGTGCTACCTGTACGGCGGGATGGCGGATGTCGGTGTGGCGACGGGAAGGCGAGATCTGCTGGCGCCGCTGGATGATCTGTGGGCCGACGTGGTCGGACGCAAGATGTATGTGACGGGCGGGGTTGGGGCGAATCGCGCCGGCGAGGCGTTTGGGGGACCGTACGAGTTGCCCAACGAGAGTGCATACGCGGAGACGTGCGCGGCGATCGGCCTGGCGCTCTGGGCAGACCGCATGAACCGGCTGCACGCGGATGGGTCGTACGCGGACATCGTCGAGCGGGTCATGTTCAATGGATTCCTGGTGGGAGTGTCGCAGGACGGCCGCGGATTCTTCTATCCGAATCCGCTTCGGTGCGATGGGCTCACGCCGTTCAATCATGGGTCTGCAGAGCGGAGCCCGTGGTTCGCGTGTGCGTGCTGTCCGAGCAACGACGTGCGGTTCCTCCCAGAGATCCTCGGCTTCATGTACGCGACCGGTGATGACGGGACGATCGTGGTCAACCAGTTCGCGGCATCGGAGGCGACCATCGACGCGGGGCTGGGGCCGGTGCGCCTGCGCCAAACGACGGAGTATCCGTGGGATGGCCGGGTTCGAGTTGAGTTGACCCCGCGGGCGCCGCGGGATTTTGCCGTGCGCCTTCGCGTTCCGGGCTGGGCGCGCGGGGACGGATTCGCCGGAGGTCTGTATCGGTTCGCCGACGAGGGCGAGGAAGGGGTGAGGCTCACGCTCAACGGTGACCTCGTCGAAGCGCCGATCGACTGCGGATACGCGGAGATTCGGAGGATGTGGCGGCCGGGCGACACGCTCGAACTGGTGCTGCCCATGCCGGCTCGCCGCGTGGTGGCGCGCAGCGAGGTGGAGGCCTGTCGCGGTTGCGTGGCCATCGAGCGCGGTCCGATCGTGTACTGCATCGAGGGAGTGGATCACGACGGCCGGGCGCTCAACATCGCGCTGCCGGGCGATTCTTCGTTGACCGCGACCCGACGGCCGGATCTGCTGGGTGGAGTGTCTGTGATTCGGGGGCCGGGCATCGCGAGAAAACGCGAGGGAGGAGCCATCCTCGACCAACGCGTGGAACTGACGGCGATCCCGTACTTCGCGTGGAACAACCGCGGGCCGGGCGAGATGGCCATCTGGATTCCTGCCTCGGTGGATGCGGTGTCGGCGCCGCCGGCTTCCACCATCGCGTCTTGCGCGGTGCCTTCCGCGTCGCACACATGGAGCGCCGATTCGGTACGCGCGATCAATGATCAGAAAGTCCCACGGTCATCCGGAGATCACTCGATCCCCCGACACACCTGGTGGCCCCATCGGGGCTCGAGGGAATGGGCGCAGTTGAGCTTTGAGACGCCCACCAGCGTCTCGGCCGTGTCGGTCTACTGGTTCGACGACAGCGGCGCGGGGTATTGCCGGGTGCCCGGCGCGTGGAGGCTGCTGGGGCTACGCGACGGGCAGTGGCGCGCGATCGATGCGAACTATCCCGTGGCTCGGGACGCGCCCTGCGACGCGCGGTTTGATTCGATCATCGTCGATGCGCTCCGCGTGGAGGTGGACCTGCAGGAGGGCTACTCCGGGGGCATCCTCGAGTGGGAAGTTCTGCCGTGACTCAGGCGCCGACGCTGCGGGCGTCGGGAATCGTCAAGGTCTATCCGGGCGTGAAGGCTCTTGACGAGGCCGACCTGGTCCTGCACGGGGGCGAGGTGCACGCGCTGATGGGTGAGAACGGCGCGGGCAAGTCCACGCTCGTTGGGATCATCGCCGGCGCGCAGCGGCCCGATGCTGGAGAAATCCATCTGGACGGTCTGCCTGTTTCGCCTTCATCGCCCGGCCATGCGCGCGGGCTCGGCATTCGGGCGGTGCACCAGGAACTCACGCTGCTCCCGCACCTGAGTGTGGCCGAGAATCTCGCGATCGGAGGCTACCCCAGTCGGGCTGGGGTGATCGGCTGGCGGGCGGTGCGACGCCGAGCCCGGGAGGCGTTGGCGGAGCTGGGTCTTTCGATCGACCCACGAAGGCCGGTAGGCGAGTTGCCGATCGCCATCCGGCAGTTGGTCGCGATCGCGAGGGAGATGCAGGGCGAGGCCCGCGTGCTGATTCTCGATGAGCCGACTTCCAGCCTGGATCGAACCGAGACCGAGCGACTGTTCGAGGTCGTGCGTGCAGCCCGAGACCGCGGCGTTGCGATCGTGTTCATCACTCACTTCCTTGACCAGGTGTACGAGATCGCAGACCGCGTCACGGTGCTGCGCGGCGGAAGGGTCGTCGGAGCCGGGCGAACGGCGGACCTTCCCCGCCTTCGCCTGATCTCGCTCATGTTGGGACGCGACGTAGCGGAGCGTGAGAGCCGACTCGCGGGGCGGAATGGCGAGTCAGAGCCTGCTGAAGAGGCGTCGGCACCGGTCGTGTGCGCTAGAGGCCTTCGCCGGGGCAGAGCGCTTCGCGGTGCCTCGCTGGAAGTCCGTCGTGGGGAGGTGGTGGGGTTGGCCGGCCTGCTTGGATCGGGAAGAACCGAGCTGGCACGCGCCATGTTCGGCGCCGATCGTCCAGACGCGGGGCAGTTGGCGGTCGATGGTCGGCGGCGGCGGCTCACGCCGCGTCGCTCGAGCAGGTTGGGAATCGGGCTATGCCCCGAGGATCGCAAGTCGCAGGGCCTGTGCCTCGGCCTCTCGGTGGCCGAGGGCCTGACGTTGGCGATGCGTGCCAAGAGGGGGTGGTGGCGTCCACTTCGACGGGGGGAGCGGCAGGAGATCGTGGGCCGGCTCACGCGCGATCTCGCGATTCGGGCGGTGGACTCGAGGGCGGCCGTTGGGACACTCAGCGGGGGCAATCAGCAGAAGGTCCTGCTCGGAGCCTGGATCGCCACCAACCCACGCGTGCTCCTGCTCGACGAGCCGACGAGGGGCGTCGACATTGGGGCCAAGGACGAGATCCTTCGTCGCGTGCGCTCCATGTGCGATCACGGTCTGGGCGTTGTGTTCATCTCGGCGGAGCTCGAGGAGATCGTCCGGGCCTGCGACCGAGTGGTCGTGATGCGCGACCGGGAGACGGTCGGGGAACTGCGATCCGGTGAGATCGATGAGCACCGAATCATGCGGATGATCGGCGCGGAGCGGCGCGCGTGAGCCGGCCCGGGCGAACCGCCCCGCGGGTGTGGTGGCCGCTGATTGCGT
This sequence comes from Phycisphaeraceae bacterium, assembly GCA_020639195.1. Lineage (GTDB taxonomy): Bacteria > Planctomycetota > Phycisphaerae > Phycisphaerales > UBA1924 > JACKHB01. The sequence continues at coordinate 190,902 of JACKHB010000005.1, forward strand.
TGGCCGCGCTGACTGGCTTCAACCTGCTCTGGACCGACGGCTTTGCACGGCTTGGCCTCGACGATGGCGTGCTGCGCGGGCCCGTCGTGGACGTCGTGCGCAACGCGGCGCCGCTGGTCATCATCGCGGTGGGGATGGCCCTCGTGATCGCGACCGCGGGTGTGGACCTGTCGGTCGGCTCGACGCTGGCGATGGCGGGAGCAGTGGTGGCGGTCCTGCTGACGGGGCCACGGTGGGGGCCTGTTCCGGCAATCGCGGCGGGGCTGGGAGCGGGTTTGGGGATCGGCCTCGTGGCTGGCGTGTTGGTCTCGGGCATCGGACTCCAACCGATCGTGGCCACGCTCGTGCTCCTGGCGTGCGTTCGCGGGGGCGCCCAGCTCTTGACCGATGGACGCACCGTGTCGTTTCAAGATTCGATGGTGCTCGCGTTGGCGTCGGGCCACATCGGCGCGATTCCAGTGCCCGTGGTTGTCGCCGGGGCGTGGCTCGTCGGACTGGTCGCACTGGTACGGACGACCGCCCTTGGGTTGTTTCTCGAGGCGATCGGCGACAATCCCGTCGCGGCAAGGCTGGCTGGCGTTCCGGTCGCAAGAGTGATGATGTTCGCCTACGTGGTGGCCGGAGTCGGCGCCGCGCTTGCGGGCATCATCGTCGCGGCTGACATCCGCGCGGCGGATCCGACGACGGCGGGCAAGGCGATCGAACTCGATGCGATTCTGGCGGTCGTGCTTGGTGGAACGGCGCTGGCGGGCGGACGCTTCAGTCTTTGCGGCGCGGCCGTGGGGGCCGTGCTCATCAAACTGCTGGACACGACGGTGGTGGCCCGGGGTGTGCCCGCGCAGGCCACGCTGGTGGTGAAGGCTGGAGTCGTGCTGGTCGTGTGCGTGCTGCTGTCGGACCGGTTTCGTGCGGCGCTGCTCGGAGGGCTTGGGCGGCGATGACTCTCCGACTCTTGCGATCGCTGTCACTGGTCCCGGCGTCGGCCTGGTCGTTGCTCGCGGCCGTGACGTTGCTCTTGGCGATCTATCTCTCGGCCGGCAGCGTGTTCCCATGGTTCATGTCGTGGCGGACGGCCGCGACGATTCTCGATAGCGCAGCCACCCTGGGCCTGTGCGCGATCGGCATGACGTTTGTGATCCTCGCCGGGGGGATCGACCTTTCGGTGGGCGCGGTGCTGGCGTTGGCGAGCCTGGTGACCGCGATTGCGCTTCAGCGGTGGGGTCTGCCCGCGTGGCTGGCGATCCCTCTGGTTTGCGCGATCGGCGCGACATACGGCGCGGCGGTGGGCGGCCTGGTCCATTCCGCGCGACTGCCGTCGTTTCTCGTCACGCTCGCCGGCATGTTCTTGGCTCGTGGCGTGGCGCTCCTGATGACCTCCGAGGGCCGAATCTCGATGAATCGAGTCCCGGTGCACCTTTGGGGATCGGGAGTTCGGGTGGTGGGGCTGACGCTCCCGGCACTTGTGTTCCTTGCAACGCTCGGGATGGGGGCGCTGGTTCTGCGGTGGACTGTCTTCGGTCGCGGCGTTCGTGCCATCGGCGGCGGAGAGCACGCCGCGAGACTGTTGGGGATACGAGTCGCGCGAACGCGCGTCGGCGCGTTTGCGGTGTGCGGGCTGTGCGCAGCGTTGGCAGGCGTCGTGCATTCGGTCGGTGTGGGAGCGGGCGACGCCAAGGCGGGCGAACTGATGGAGCTGGATGCGATCGCCGGCGTGGTCATCGGTGGCACCCCGCTGTCGGGAGGGGTCGGCTCGATCGTCGGCACCGGTGTCGGCGTGTCCATTCTCAAAGTGATCGAACTGGTGATCGTGTCCGACGGATCGCTGAGCGCGCAGTGGGCCAAGATCGTTGGGGGTGGGCTCCTGTTGCTCTTCGTGCTGCTGCAAAGGTCGGTCGGGCGGATCACAAAGGTGTGGGCAGGCGGGCGAACCGACCTCGATCCGCATCGCCGTGAGGCTCAGCCGGTATCCCGCGCATCATGAGGCGCTTCCTCCGATTCATGGTCGGTGTGACCCTGTCCATCGGCCGGCCGAGTGCGGCACAGACTCCTGCGGAAGTCTTTCTCGTCGATGGCCGCCGTCCGGACCTGGCGATCGTGACGCTCAGCGAGGATGTGCCCGCTCGCCGAGCGCCGGCTTCCGCGATGATCGCAGAGCTCACGGGCGTCCTCGACTCGCTGGATCGGCGCGGCCTCGAGGCTCTGGCTTCGTCGGCGTCGCTGCCTGCCCGTCTGACGGATCCGGCGCTCGAAGGGGCACATCGCGAGATTGTGATCCACCTGTTCGCTCGAGATGAGCACAGCGCTGTGGAGGTGCTCCGCGCGCGCGATGGGCGGGCGGCTGTGCGGCCGGTGGGTGCGATCACGACAATCACGCCCTGCGTGTGGCTTGATCCGGCGAAGTACGCGGACATCGCCGGTGGGTGGCGACCATTTGAGGGCGGATACACCTCGCCTTCAACTCCATCGCAGGTGGTCTTCGAGTTGCCCCGGCCCTACTCGCAGGGGCCGGTCTTCTTCGATCGCTCCACGCTCGCGGGCCGTCTCACGACGGGCACGCGCCTTCGGGTGGCGCCGACCACCCGGGACCTCGACGATGAATCGTTGTGGTGCCGTCTGCCTCGGGGGTACTCACCGAGGCGGCCGGCGGGCCTGGTTGTCTGGATCGACCCGACGCCCGACGGCACGATCCGTCCATCGCTCCACAGCGCGCTGGATGAGCTTGGGATGATCGCCGTCTCTCCCCGGAACGCGGGCAATGACCGGTTGATGGTGGACCGAATGCAGCTGGCCATGGATGCGATCTCAACGGTGAGCCGCCGGTTCCACATCGATCCGGACCGGATCTACATCGCGGGTATGTCCGGGGGCGGTCGCATCAGTTCGATGCTGTGGGGCTCGTGCCCCGACGTCTTCGCGGGCGCCGTGCCGGTGGTGGGCCTGAATCACTACGGCCAGGTCCTCGTCGACGGCAGGACGCTCGCCGCGGGCTTCTCGCGTCCGCGGGGCGATCGTTGGGCGCTCCTGAAGACCCGTCGGCTCGGGAGCATCTCCGGTCCGCCCGACTTCAACTTCGAGGAGATTCGGCTGCGCACGCAGAGCATGGCCAATGACGGGCTTCCGGCTCGGCTGTTCTCCTATGAGGACATGGGCCATGGAATGCCGGCGCCGGAGTATTTCCTCGAGGCGCTCGCGTGGGTCGATGAGCCTCGCCGGGAGCGACTGTCCGAGGAGGCCGCGGCGGGAGAGCGACTCTGGGCCGAGTTTGAGCGCACAAGGACTGAAATACCTGCCGGGACGCCCCTGAGTCGGCAGGACGAGGAATCGCTGATTCGCATCACGCGCGAGGCCCCGTGGAGCGAGGCGGCGTGGCGCGCGGTCGGCCTCCTGGGAATTCGACCGTGAGTCGCGGCTATCCGACGAACAGGTTGCGGAGATCGTTGTAGGTCACGACCAGAAACAAGGCGCCGATCATGGCCAGCCCCACGAGCGTGAAGACGCTCTGGACCGCGAGGGGCACCGGTCGCCCGCGAATCTGCTCGTACAGCAGCATCAGAAACTGTCCGCCGTCCACGATCGGCAGCGGCAGGAAGTTGATCACGGCGAGGTTGACACTGATCAGTGCGAGAAAGAAGAGCAGCCAGACAAACCCTCGCTCGGCGATGCGAGTGCCGAGATGGGCGATGCCGACGGGACCCTTGAGGTGCTCGACCTTCACCGTCCCCTGGAACAGCCGGGCGAAGGTGAGATAGGTCGAGAGCATCACGCGCCGCGTCTCTCGCAGCCCCAGGGCGATGGCACTCACCGGGCCCTTCGCTTTGAGCGTGAAATGCTCGAGCTCAAAGAGCGCAAGGCTGAACGGCAACGACCAGGAGAGGGCGTGCAGTTCCTCCAGATCCGCTCGAGAGAGCGTGAGCGTCGCGATCTCTCGCGTTTCGGCATGCGCGTAGCCGAGCTTCAGCTCGAGCGGCACATGGGCGGTCTCTTCCTCCCGCTCAAACGCCTCTCGCGTTGCTTCGCGCAGCCGCTCGCGGACCTCTGTGAAGTTCGCGACCGGCGTCCCGGCAACACGCTCGATGGAGACCCCCGGGGCGTGCACAACGCCCGCCGCGGCGCAGGCTCGCTGGGGAGCGCCGTGCTCGACCGAAGTGGCCACGGAAAGGGGGGCCGCCATGAGCGTGCTCTGGTCGGCCGTGTCATCGGGAAGAAAGCCAACGGTGGGAGGATCGCTTCGGCCGACGCGGAGCGAGAGCGGAATCTCGCGCGGGTTACCGTCCGCATCGATTCGCTGGACGACAGCCTCGATGTTGCCGCCTTTGTGGGCCCGGATCTCCGCGCGGCCCTGTGCCACGCTCGGGTACTCAATCGCACCGAGCCGCAGGAATACATCTCCATCACGAAGCCCCATCGATTCGGCTTCGCCCGCCGAGCCGACGCGCATCACGGGCTGGAAGCCGAGCAGATGCGGCACAAGAACCTGCGTCTTTGCCTCGGATGCCAGCACCCCGATCTGGAGCTGCGCCCGGGGTTGAATCACGACCGACGTCTCCCCGCCAGATCCCGAGAAGCGCAGGGTTAGGGGTCGACCCCGAGACTCCCGAGCCGCAAGCACGAGGGCTTGGGCGCTGTCGACCCGGTGGCCATCGATCGAAACGAGGTGGTCACCCGCGTCGACCCCCTCAAGGCCAGACATCGTGAGGACCTTGGCGATCTGAGCGCGTTCCGAGGCCCGGTCGGATGACACGATCTGGTTGGAGCGTGCCGGTTCGATGCCGATCTCAAGCAATCCCGTGAGCGGGCCGGGCGTGGGCTCGATATCGAATCGCAGCGGCTCAGGGACTCCGGCTCGCCGCACCTCGAACTCGAGCACCTCGCCCGGTCCGGCCATGGCCGTTGAGAGGATGAGGTTGTCGAAGCTGTCCGGTCGCGAGCCGTTGACCGAGACCACGTCATCTCCGGGCTTGAGCCCCGACTCAGTCACTCCGAGAGGCCCACCATTGAGCGCAACGGCCTGGGCCGCGGGCCCGTCCAGCGCCACGAGGCCCACCCTCGCGGGCTCCTTCTGGATACCGACGAGATAAACGATGACAAAGAGAATCGCCGCCGCGATCACGTTCATGATCACGCCAGCCGAGATCACGATCATCCGCTTCCACGGCCGGCACATCTGGTAGCCGTCGGGCTCGGTGGAGACCGCGGTCGGGTCGGCGTCATCCTGGCCGAGCATCTTCACGTACCCGCCAAATGGGATCCAGTTGAGGCGGTACTCGGTGGAGTGCACGCCACGGTGTGCGAGTTCGGCGCTGGAGAGGCCGTCGTGCTTGAGCCGGGCGAGATACTCCGGCTCCGACGAACCGCGCCGCCATCCCATCCCGCGCCGGAAGCTCAGCGCCGCCGGGCCGAAGCCGATCGCGAACGCCATGACCCGGATGCCAGCCCACCGTGCCGCGAGGAAGTGCCCAAGTTCGTGAATGAAGATGATCAGGCCGAAGCCGACGATGACCAGAAGCAGGTCGAGCGCCCACGTCAGGCTAGAGAGCACAGAGGTCATTGAAGATGGTATCGGACAGAAGCCCTGTCGGTTCTCAACTCACCGTTGGAATCGCGAGTCAGCCTCGTCCGAAAGAGAAAGGGCGTGGGCCCATTGCCGGACCCACGCCCCGGAGTTTCTCGAACTGGCCAACGCCGCCGGCCTAGCGGCCCGGGCGGTTCGAACGAGTCGGGCTCGCGTACTTGACCGAGCAGCCATACGGCCGGGCCTCGGCCACCGCGACGGTCTCTCCGGCGAGCACCGACTTCAGGGCCTCGGTCACATAGATGACGTCGCCGACCTCTCGGGAGTCGTCGTTGTTGTCGATGGCGCCCGCGTAGACCAGCACGCCGTCCTTGGTGATCACGCGCATGTCGGGGGTCGTCTTGGCGTTGAAGTAGTGCCCCAGCGTGCCTTCCTCGTCAAGAAGGATCGGGTACTCGATCTTGTACTCCTCCTTGGCGCGGACGTTCCGCTCCAGGCCGGCGCCCTGCTTGCCGGGCGCGCCCGAATTGACGGCAAGCCACACGATGTCCTCGTGCTGCTGCGTCCACTCATACGCCTCTGCCATCGAGTGGTTCAGCACGTGATGCTTCTTCACGTACGGGCAGTCCGGGTTGAACCACTCGAGCACAACGGTCTTGCCCTCGTCGAGATAGGCCTGGATGTTGTGCTCTTCTCCCTCGGTGTCCTTGAGGATGATCTCATTGACCTCGACCTTCTCGCCGATCTTGGCGCCCTCGGGCGCACGCGAGACGGCCCGCGGGCTGTCGGGTTGGTCGAGCCCCCACGCCCCGGCCGCCAGAGCGACCGTCGCCATTCCCGCGGCCGCCGCCGACGCCAGATACTTCCATCCACGATTGCTCATTGTGACCTCTCCATGTGATGGTCCAAATTCGATCGCATGCTCGCAGACGTTTGTCGAGATCGATGAACGCGATTCCGATCATTCCCGAGCATCATCCGCCGCTTCGGTCTCCGGTGCGATCAGGTACCACCTTGGGCTCTCCTGATCGTCGTTGCGAATCTCAAGTACACCCCAAACGCCTCGGCCATTCTCGACCGAATCTTCGAATTCGAAGCCGAACCAACCGTCTTTCGATTTCTGTCTCGCGCGGCGGTCCGGCATCGGAACGCAGGTCGACTTCGGATAGAAGCGTATGTCGGTGGCTCCGTCGGCGGAAGCCCACATGGCGGTCTTTTCGTACAAAATGCGAACTTTGACCTCCGACTTGGCATTGGGAAGCGCAACCGGGAGCCGAGTCGCGGCCTCTTCCACCATTGATGCATGTCGAGAAGGGATGGCCGTGCCACCCACGGTCAGGGCGAGGGAGAAGTTCGCATCCCCCGGGATGCACGTCTCCTGGCAGACGAGCCAGCGAGCCCTTCCGCGAAGTTCGACGACCGAGCCGACGGTCACGTCATCTGGAGCGCGAACCTCCGCCAATGCGACGACGCGGTCCTCGAGCACATAGTCGAGCAGCCCACCGTCGAGCTCGTGAAGAGTGGGCGCCGGCCATCGAAACTCGCCCACTTCGAATCCCCGGGGGGCCTCGAGCGAGATCCGCGTCGGGACTCCCGTGTCGTTGAGGCCGTCCCAATAGATGTGCCAATGGGGAGAGATCTTGAATTCGAGCGCAACCGTGAACGTGTCGCCGGGCGCAATGCGATCGCGGTCCGTCATGACCGTCGTTCGAACCAAGTCTCCCTCGGAGGCCCCGAAGGGCTGCAGCACGGGGGCCACGGACAGAGCAATCACTGCGGCGATCGGCGCCATTCGGCCTCCTGTGGGCTTCGCGTCACATGCAAACGCTCCCCGACGGGTTTTATTCGCGGGTTGGGAGCGGGATGCCCCAGTCCCGGGTTTCTCCTCACTTGGGCGGCCAGAGCCTTTGGCAGACAAGAAATGGGGCTCCCTGGACGGGAGCCCCACGGACGCGAGCATCGAGCGATGAGATCAGCCGACCCGGTTCAGACGGTAATGATGTCCGAAATCGGGTTCAGCAGGCCCAACGGCGCACCAGACATGCCCCAGCCGCCGCCCAGGAAGAGATCGTAGTGCGTCAGCGTCGCGGCGATCGGAGTGATCGACGACACATTGATCGCGAAGGCGTTGGTGCTGTTGGCGCCATTGAGGAATGCATCGAGTTCGTGGAGCTGCAGTTCGGCGAAGTCGCGGCTCTGGACCGAGATATTGACGGTCGTCGATGAGCCGTTGGTGTACAGGAGCGTGACGGCGACATCCGCACTCGTCGCGGCCGGGTTGTAGAAATTCAGCGTCTCGAAGTAGAGCTCGCCGGCACGCTTGCGGCCGATGTATGCGTCTCCGAAGAACCACTCGGTCCCCACGCGGGAGATGCCCCGCATGCCATCGGCGTCGCCCTTCTGCACCTCGCTCGAGGTGACGCTGATGACCCGATCGGCGACGTACTCGATTCCAACGGGCTGGTCGTTGATGAGCCCGAGGCTCGCGCCCGTCAGCACGACCGTGCTTCGAGCTGGCACCTGGACGCGTTTGAGGAGGTCCGGCAGATTCGCCCGGATGTACTTGCCCGTGAGGTCCACGGTCGCCGCGGTTGCGCCGCCGTTGTAGAGGACGATCTCGGGCGTGACGGACGAGCTTCGGGTGAGCGAGGTGATCGCCCCGCGGGTGGCCCCGCCGGTCGAACTGCCCAGCACCCCGAACCCGTAGGTCGAAGCGACATCGAAATGGGAGAGGGCCGTCACGATCCCGACGAACTGGCCCGAGTCCGATGCGTTCTTGGCCGAGCTGGTGACGGTCACGCCGAAGGTGCCGACAGGGAGCGTCACCGTGTTGTTGATGTTGAGTCCGCCGCGCCGCAGAGCACCGACGGTCTGGGTGATGGTTGTCGCTCCTCCGGCGCTGTGAGCGATGATGTTGACCGTCACGTCGAACGGGTTGGGATTGAAGTAGACGATGAAGTCGTTCACGAGACCCGGCCGGCGCTCCACGCGAGCGAGCGTCCATGTGGCCGAGGAGTCCTGGGTGAACGGCTCGCCCGTGCTGATGTCGAAGTCGTAGTGGCTGAGGGTGGCGCCGAGCGGACCCGTCGAGACGATCTCGATGGCGTACGGGGCGCCTTTGCGAACGCCGTCTGCGCGGCCCAGGCCCGCGTTGCTCAGCGTGATGCCGCCGCGAGAGCCCGCGGGCACCAGGACGTTCTTCTGGATGACCGCGTCGCGAGACCCGGTCTCGTACCTCAGGATGAGCGAGTACCGCACGTCGTAGTCGTTTGGATTGGCGATCGACACGTACTCGCGGATCTTGTTGTTGGCGAATCCTTCGGGGTAGTAGATGCGATGGTTGTACTCGAAGGCGTCGACCTCGTCGATGCCGGTCACGATGCGCGGCCCGACGGCGTCGACCCTGAGCGTGTAGGACCCGGTGGAGAGGCCGACCCCGTCCACGATCGCGTAGTACATCGTTCCGCCCACGCCGTCGAAGGACAGGTTGGCGGTGGCGCCCGGGATGCCGCCCGCGTCGAACGCGACGACCGAGTCCGGATTCTCATTCGGCTGATCGAGAATCGTCAGCGTGGCGTCCAGCAGCGAGCCGCCGGGCGTCACGACCTGAACGAACACCTCGCCGTCCGCCGGAGCGACGAACGAGAACAGGTCGCGGTCGTTGGCGACGTTCACGGCGTCGTTGGCCTGGGCGTCGCCGGAGTTGTTGAGCACGATCGTCGTTGGATTGTTGAAATCGATCTCCGAGGGATCATCCGGTGGCGGTGTCACGCCCGCGGGACCGTTGACCACCAGGGTGTACTCGGCCAACGCAGGCGCCGCGCCGAACGTGTCTTCAACGAGCACGTAGTAGACCTGGTTCTTCAGCGTGCCAGAGAGCGTCACAGTGACCGTGGTGGCCTCGTTGGTTGTGCTCGCCGAGGCGATCTCGGTGAATGTCGAGTCGAACACCGTCACCTTGGGCCGAAGGGTCGCGAAGTTGCCAAGCGGGATAGCCGCGATGGCGACCTGCCCCTTGGCGATCGTCGTGAATCGGAACAGGTCCGTGTCTTTGCCTGGAGAGATCGTCGGGTTGTTGCCGCCGAGCACGCCCGTGCCAACTTGTCCGTCGCCGCTGGCGGCGTTGAGCGGAATGACCGTCGCAAGGTTGAACTCGGTCTCGTTGGGATGGTCGTCGACGGCCGGGCCGTCGATCGAGACGGTGTATCCGCCAACCTGCTCGTCCTCGGGCGATGCGCCGCGCGGCTCGACGATCACGTAGTACTCAAGTCCCCGTGTGACGTTGAAGAACACCGCCGCAGGCAGATTGCCGCTGGTCGTCGCCAACACGTTTAGGTCGCGATCGTAGACGGTGATCGTCGCATCGAGGATGCTGCCGATCTGGCGCGTGACGTTCAGCCCCGCTTCACCGCCGGCAGGCGCGATGAACCGGAACACGTCCGAATCGCTCGTACGCTCGATGACGCCCGGCTCGCTGCCCTGCCCTGTGGAAGAGTCGATCACGATTCGGGTCGCGAGTTCGCGAGTGTTCTGGTCCTCGAACTCCGGACGATCGGCGTGATCATCGGTCGTGTCGAAATCCAGGCTCAGGATGTACTCGCCCTTGTCAAAGCCCGGATCGGACCCCTCGACCAGGATGTAGTAATCGTTGTACGTCTCTTCGGTGAGCAGCGATGTGCGATTCGTGCTGACGCTGACGGTGACTTCGGAATCCGTGCCTCCATTGGCGTCGTCGTTCGCGCCGATGCGAACGAAGATCGGGTTACCGACAAGATCCTCGGTCACCTCGTACACGGTCACCCGTGGATTCAGGAACCCCTGACTGTTCACCCGCACGGTCATCTGCTGGAAGTCGAACGCCTGGAAGGTGAAGAGATCCGAATCGCCCGGTGTTTCGATCGAGCCATCAATCTCGCCCCGCCCGAGGAAGTCGAACAATTGGATGGGTTGTGAGAGGCCCCACTCGCCGAAATCGGCGTAATCGTCCTCGAGGGCCGGCCCCTCAAGCGAGAACGTGTATTGGCCGGTTGTGCCGCCCACGGAGGCGACGACGATGTTGAAGTACTCGCCATGGAGCACCGGGAATGTCGCGACGGCAGGCGTCTGCGAAGTAGCGCTCACGTCCACAAGCACGTCCCCATTGACGTCCTGGACGAAGATCCGTGGAATCAGATTCGGGGACAATTGAGCGCGATCCACCGTTACAGTGACCGTGCCCTCCTGATGGGCAATATACGTGAAGACGTCGACATCGCCGGCCACTCCGATCGTTCCGTCGTACAGGAAATCGTCAATCGGATCATCCGGTGTGCCGTGGTTGTTGACGAACAACCCCATGGATGACCGGCCGTCATCTCGGACCGGCACCACGGTGCCAAACCCATTGATCGTGTCGAGGTGATCGTCCCCGGTGTGCCCGCGAGCATCGAGCGTGTTCTGATCAGCCGGGGCGTTGACAAACAGTCGGTAGGCCCCATAGGCGAGGCGAGGATCGATCTGCCGAATGTTCGCCTCGATGCGATCCTCTTCGTTCGCCGGCGACCCATCCAGATAGCGCTGGCCGCTCTCAATCATGATGAAGTAGCGCTCGCCCGCCACAACGGGAACCACGAGCCGCGGGTCCTTGGGCTTGAAGTCGACAGCGCCGACGGCGCCGATCCCGTGATTGATGAACGGGCCAGGCGTAACGGGATTGTCGTCGTTGTACCCGATCTGTTCGAGGTCATTGTTGAAGATGCGGATCGCCGCGTCGAGGGAACTGTCAAATGTCTTCGTCTTCGTCACGACCGCATCGGGCCGGAGCTGGGCGAACTCGAACGGCAACCCGAGCGTGCTGATGCGGACCTCAACGGTGCCCGTGGTCGGAGCCGTGAACGCCCACACATCCGTGTCTTGGATGCTGTCGATGCGCTCGAAGTCGCTCAGATCGCTGATCGGACCGCCGAGGGAGGGGCTGGTCTTGTACGCCGGAAATCGTCCGCTGTAGCTCGATGTCTTGCCGTGATCGGACGGGTACGGGTTGGTCGCCGTCGCGTTCACGTTCACGAAGTCGCCGAAGTTGTCGACCATGAACGGTCGCGCCGACGCGAACTTCTGGATGTCGTCGTCGGGGTCCGCCGGCTCGAAGAAGATCTCGTCGACGTCGTACGAAATGCCGTCGGCGTCCTCGTTCGGAGTGAAGCCGGGCGGGAAGCCCGTGGGCTCGGCCTCCACGATCACCGACAATTGATAGCGGCCTGTGCCGGTGCCGTTGACGTCCGAGACTTCAATGTAGTAGGTCTCGCCGGCCCACATCTCGGGCGCGATGAACGCCGCGGTCGTTCCAGGTGCGCGCGACGGATCCAAGGCGCCAGCGGGATCTGGGAACGGCGGGGCGATCGTGTCGTTCTCATACAACAGCGTGAAGTTAGAGTCGTAGATTCTGACGTACATGTTCGCGAAGGCGTCGGTCAGAGGGCTGAGCACGATCTGGGCGCGCCCCGAGGCGCGATCGTGTCGGTCCCATTGGCTACCGCTGTTGTCGACGGCGGGGTTCTGGTCATCGAACACAGCCAGCGAGTAGACGTCGCCGTCAACACCCTCAGCCATCGGCGTCCAGAAGAACTGCGGCCCAAACGGAGTGTCGTGGACGTCGAACGCCGCGATGTGCCCGACGGGAGTCGGCGCTGGGAGCGTCGCGATCTCGTCGAACGAGCCGCCGGCGTAGACGACCTGGCGACTGGTCTCGATGTCGTAGTCCTCTTCGAGGTTCTCGACCAACTGCTCCTGAGCGTCCACGAACACCTGGATCGTGCGCACCGGTCCGTTGAATCCCACCCCCAGGGCCAACGATGTATCGAACCGCCAGGCCGCGATGTTGCCCGAGACGGCTCCGTCGAAATCGGCGAATTCGCCCCCGATCAGCAGGTGCTGCACCGCCGGCAGCGGCGTGTTCTCTGCAGGGGTCCAGATATTGAGGGCATAAACCGGCCCGTCCGTTCCCGTCCCGACGGCGTTCCAGAGCAGACTCGGTGTGTATCCTGGAACCTGTCCGTCTTGGGTCGCGTCCACCAGTCCCATGTATGCCAGGTTGTTCGCCGCGAAGGGAACGTAGTCGTCGATGCCGTCGTCCCATTCGCCGCCGATCTCGGTGAAATCGCCTCCGAAGACCACGACCGGGGGCAGGTCAACCTCGCCGCCCGGGCCCTGGATGGGCGGCGGGTCGTACACGGTGATCGCATACACCGGCCCATTCGCCGAAGACGGCGGAAGCACCGGGTTTCCACCGGCGACTTCGCTGCTGCCGAATCCGGCGGGCGCCACGAACGCTCCATTGAACGTCGCGATGTTGGTCGCCGTGATCGTGCCGCCGTAGAACGTCGTTGCCGCCGCGGTGAATTCGCCGCCAATGAAGACCGAAGTGGGGGCATCGGGGGGGTCGGGCACCTCCAAGAGGCCCTCGCCGGGATTGGCGTCTCGCCCCTGTCCCGGATCGGCCGGGTCGTAGGTCGCGAAGGCGTATACCGCGCCATCCAGGTCCGTCAATCCGGTCCAGCCTGTGCCGTCGGTGTAGTCGAAATACGCCAGCCCGGTCGCATCCGTATTCCCACCGTTGACCGTCGTGAACTCGCCTCCCACCATCAACCACGGACCACCCGGATCCTCGATCTGCATCCCCGTGCCGTCGCCGTCGGGATCGAAGGCCTCGGGATCAAACGTGATCATGGCGCGGACGGGGCCGTCTGTGTCGCCAATGCTGGCCCAGTCGTAGAGTCCGGTGCTCGGGTTGTAGAGCCACAGCGCAAGGTTCTTGAAAGTCTGAGGACCGAACGGCCCCGGCACCACCAGGTCAAAGTCGCCACCCACGGCCAGGGCAGGCTGCCCGTTCACCGTGATCTCCTGCATCGAATAGACAGCGGGCCCCGCCGTCTCCGGAGTGTCCGCGTTGTTGGCAAACCCGTAAGGAATCACGGGCGACATCTGGTAATAAACGGGCCAGAAGTCGCCGGCATCCCACAGCGTGAGCGCGCGAGAGTCGACGGGGAATGGTTCGGTGGTCTGCTCAGCCCCGCTAAACAGCCCGCCGACATACAGCGCCGATCCGGCGTCGTCGTTGTTGCCCGCATAGTCGCCGAGCATGTCGACCGGCGGAATGAACTGGAACAGATCGACGTCGCCCTGGTTGTAGATCCGACCCCGGGCCAGGTACTGCTGCACGATGCCATGGTCGCGAACCACGTTCCCGTAGCCATCAAACAGCGGCGTCGGCGTGCCCGCGATCAGCGCGGTCGCATCCTGGGCTTGGGTGTCGAGATCATCGACGTGGTCGTCGGTGAAGATGTCATCCGACGATGTCTGGGTGTGGTCGGCCTCGATCACGAAGATGTATGTTCCGCCGGGCCGATCATCGAACCCGGTAACCGAGAAGAAGATCTCCTGGCCGCCGTTGAACGGCAGACGCGATTCCGCGTCATTGCCGATGAAATCATCGATGAACGCAAGCTGATTGCCGGCGTCGTCAAACACGGTGAGCGCAAGATCATGCGGTGCGCCGGTGTCCTTAGTCGTGATGAAGGCTTGACCGAACCCCTTGCTCTGGAATCGGAACAGATCAAAGTCATTGGCACTGCGAATCACCGGTCCCGTGTCGGTCGGGTTGCGCCGCAAGGGCAGCGGCGCCAGCCCGATTCTCGAGACCGGGTCCAACTCGACGATCTCCGCGGCGAAGTCCGCCCGCAGCACGAACTCGCCCGAACTCGGAACTGTCCCCGGATCCTTGAACTCATCGCTGCGCACCCGGATGTAGTACGTGGCGTCGGGAGCCGATTGGAAGATCGTGTACGCCGACGTGAGGAACCCGGCCTGGCTATTGGTCTTGAGGATCGCGCCCGTCGCGTCGTACACGTCCAGCCGCGAATCGAGATCCTCCGCGTCCGCGTCGGCTGCGATGCCAGCCATGCTTTGGAAGAAGCTCCCGGAGAGCGTCGTGACCTTGTAGACGATGTCATCGCCCGCAAACTCATCGCCGGGAGAAGCCGGATCATCCGTGCCGATCTCTCCCATGATCGGTGGGAGAAGGGCCGGCGCGTCTGGAATGTCCTCCTCGTCGGCCAGGGCCTCGCCCGTGACATCATCCACCTTGAGCAATGTGGAAGCGGCCTTGATGCGGATCACGTAGTCGCCCGTACCGGTGGCCGTCGTCGCAGAGTCGCTCAAGACGTCGACGTAGTAGGTCTGACCGGCGATGGCCAGGAATCCGTACCACGCGTCCTTGGGGGTTCCGCCGGTCAGCACTCCATCGCCAGAGCTTGTCGCAATCAGGGCTCCCGTCGAGTCGTAGATGCCGAGTTTGGTGTCCAACGGAGTGGTGTCACCCGAGCGATTAGCGGGGTTGAACCCGTCGGCCCGGATGCGAACGAAATCCGTCGCCGGAGCCGTGAACTTGAACAGGTCATCGGTTCCGACGCTCTCGATCATGCCCGAATCGAAACCGATTCCCGCCGCGTCGATCGCGATCTCGGTCGCAGACGGGAAGTCCACGAGGCTTGGGTGGTCACCCGACAGCAACACCCGAGGCTCGAGTGCTTCGAGCCCCTCGCCGCCTTGTCGAGCGCCGGCGCGTCGCGCCAGCCCGCCCGTGGCGCTGCCATCATGACGAACGATCCGGCGGTGCGGACGCGTCCGGGAGAAGACTGAACGGATGTCCCATCGGCTCATCGCGATCTCCCTGTACTGAGGGGGCCCCTTGCGCTGGAGGGGCGGTCTCGGCCTCATCCATCGTCCGGTGCGACGACTGAGTCACACTCAGCCTATCACATCCGTCCGACGCTTTGACTCCATCCGGGCAGGCCCTGGCAAGCGCCTGGCGGCGCCGGGCTCGGTCGGCGGGCGCCGACCCGGATTTCTGCTTGCCTCACAGAGTAGCAGATTTCTTCGGGTGGCGTCCAGCCGTCTTGAGCGATTTGTCCCGGTCATCGCCCAAGCCGACCGCTCGCACCAAGTGGACGGAGCCTCCGCCCTTTCGATGCGTCGTCCTGCTATTCGATGTCGGCTCGACACGAGTTCCTTCGATAATCCCAAACTCAACGCGAAGCCATCGCAAAGCCGAGCGCTCGTTCTGCGAGAATCGCTCCGGCGTCGTACACCGGCAACGGCGAGTTCTCCGAATTGATCAACAAAGGAGTCTCGGAACTCCCGAGGATGACGCCCTCGCACCCACTTGACGCCAGATTGGCGACGATCCTGAGGATTTCTCGTTGGGATTCTGTTCTGGTATCCCCGTAAATCAACTCCTGGAAGATGATCCGATCCAACGACGAGATCTCTTCTCCCGCGGGCGCAAGGACTTGCACCCCCCGGATCCCCAGCAGCGACTGGTACGTCGATCCCATGGTGACGACCCGCGTCCCGATGATGCCGACACGAGTCCGATGGTCCGCCAGGACCGCGTCTGCCACCAGATCCGGCAGCGCCAGCCAGGGGATTGGGCTCCCGTGCTCGGCGAGATGGATGGCATATTGGACGGCGTTGTCCGGAGTGATGCAGAACTCCGCCCCACAGCCGGCCAGCACCTCGGCTGACCTCCGCAGCAGATCCCCGACCCGATGCCAGTCGTCCGCCTCGATCGCTTCGATGTACTCCGCGAGGGGCTCATTGTGAAGACTGATCCTCGGATGCTCTCGCGGCGGCAGAGAGTGGGCGGCCTGCCGCGACAACTGACGCAAGCAGAGCGATGCCCCTTCCGGGCTCACCCCGACCACCCCGATGTGCTTGGTCATTGGACGGCTCCCTGTCCCGTTCTGGACGCCCCGCCGCCGACCGGCGCGCCACGTCCACAGTCTACAGTTGAATGCCATGCCGCATGACGCGTTCGATCTGCTCGGCCTTCCGGCCCGTTTCGACCTCGATTCCCGTCGAGTCGAACAGGCATACCTAGATCGCGTCGCCCATGTCCACCCAGACGCCTCGATCCATGGCCAAGACCAGACATATCCGGATACATCTATCCTGAATCGTGCTCGGTCGGACCTCCTGAATCCCGAACGCCGAGCCCAGATCCTTCTTTCTCGCCACGCCGGAGGCCCGGAAGAGGATCCCAGAGGGCTTCCGGAAGGACTCCTCCCGAAGATGATGAGCATCAATCTTCAACTCGAAGAGGCGATCGACGCCGGCGACTCCGCAAGGGTCCGCGAGACTCGTTCGTGGGCCGAGACCCGCCAGGCCCAGTGTCTCGAGGAAATCACACGCTGCTTTGAGGTCCTGGCCGCGGGGAACGACGCGACACCGATCCGGACGATTCGTGTCGAACTCAACGTCCTTCGCTACGTTGTTCGACTTCTGGAGCGCCTTGAGAGTGCCGACGCGGCCGACGACGCTCCTTCTCCGCGCTAGGTCCAACACGAACGAGAGCGATCCCCACGGTGCCTCCGCACACCCTCGCCCTCATCGCGGTGCTGGCCGTCCTGCTGGTCATGTCGGGGCTCTGCTCCGCGTCCGAGACGGCGCTGTTTCGTCTGACCCAGCGTGATCGCGCGACCCTGGCTCGCACTCGTCCGAGGTCGGCCCGGGCCGTGTCGCGTTTGCTCGACGCGCCATCCGGCTTGCTGGTCACGATCCTCATTCTCAACATGCTCATCAACATCGCCTACTTCGCCATCGCCTCGGCCCTGGCCGTGGCGCACGCCGACGGAGTCATGCGAGCCGTGTTCTCGATCGGTCCGCTTCTCGCGCTGATCCTCTGCGGCGAGGTCGTGCCCAAGCTCCTCGCCGGATGGCGCCGCGTCGCGTTCGCGTCGGTCGTCGCGCCGGCCCTGCTGCTCATCCGTCGAGCGCTCACGCCCGTTCGATTCGTCGTCGAACAGATCCTCGTGCGTCCGATTCTCCGGCTCATCTGGCCCGACGGCGTCGCGTCGGCGGCGGCCAGCCTGAGCGAACTCCATGCGCTGATCGGTCTGAGCGGTGAGTCGGGCGCGCTCGATGCTCAGGAGCAGGCCCTGCTCCGAGACATCGTCAATCTTGCCTCGCGCCGCGTGCGTGAAGTCATGGTGCCGCGCCGGGACATGGACTGGCTCGACCTCGGCGCATCACCCGATGAGATCGCGGCTCACGTGGCCCAGACGCGCCACACCCGAGTGCCCGTCTTTGAGGCGACTCCCGATGCACCCCCCGTCGGCGTGCTCAACACCCGGAGCTACCTCCTGCGTCTGCGCAGAGAAGCGACGCCGCCGGAAACGCGCGAATTCCTCGAGACGGCGCTCATCATCCCCGAGAACACGCGGTTGGATCGAATGCTCGCGACCTTCCGAGACAAAGGGGCGAGTCTGGCCGTGTGTGTGGACGAGTTTGGGTCCGTCACAGGCTCGATCGAGATAGAGAACCTGGGGGCCGCGTTGTCCTTGCCCCTCGCCTCGCGGCGCGCCGATCCGCGCGATCAAATCGTCTCGCCGGCTCCCGACGTCTGGGTCGTGCCCGGGAGGCTGAGCCTCAGCGATCTTGCAGACGTGCTGGACCTCGACGGAGACCGCGTCTCGAGAGCCGTGCCGTCGGTCACCACCGTGGCCGGAGTTGTTTCCGATCGCCTCGGCCGCCTCCCTCGCATCGGCGATCACGCCGAGTTCCTCGGCTTTCATCTCCTTGTCGAGCGCGTTCGCCATCGAACGGCGGATCGGGTTCGAATCACCCCGGCTACCCACCCGAAATGAACGCCGGCGAACTCATCCTGTGGCTCGGTCTCGCGGCGATCGGTCTCGTCGGGTCGGCGCTCGCCAGCGGGATGGAAACCGGCCTGTATGCGTCCAGCCGGGCACGCCTGACCGTTCGGGCCCAATCGGCCCGCGGCCGACGGGCCCGCGCGGCGCTCGCACACATCGCGAGGCCCGACCAGTCCCTCGCCACCCTCCTGATCGCCAACAACTCCTTCAACTACCTCTCCGTGCTCAGCGTGACTGCGCTGCTCACCCAGACGTCGCTCTCGGAGACCGGGATCGTCATCGTCAACACGCTCGCCGTCACTCCGATCGTTCTGGTGCTCTGCGAGAGCCTCCCCAAGGAATTCTTCCGGCGCGTCGCCGAGCGTGGCCTCGAACGCGTCGTCTGGGTACTCACCGCGTTCAGGATCATCGCCCTCCTTTCGCTCAGTCTGCCGTTGGTCGTGGGCCTGGCCAGACTCGTCGCGCGCGCCACGGGAATGCCGCGCGAGCCGGAACTCGGCGCCCGCGCGCAACTGGCGGACAACCTCAAGGAGTCCGGCGCCATCACCGACTCGCAATCCGAGCTGATCGACCGCCTCCTCTCGTTCAGGCAGGCCTCGGTGCGTGACGAAATGACGCCGTGGTCCCGCGTCGCCTCCCTCGCGCACGACGCCTCGCGCGAGCAGGCGCTCCGCCTCATCGAGCGCACGACCTGGACCCGCTTTCCCGTCGCCTCAGCCACCGGCGCCGTCGTGGGATTCGTCAGCGCCATCGACATCCTCACCTCGCCCGCAACCGATCTCGCCGCCATGCTCCGCGACGTGCCGCGCCTTCCGCCACGCACTCCCGCCAGCGAGGCCCTCGCCGTTCTCCAGTCGGCCCATGCACCCCTTGCCATCGTCGAACAGTCCGGGATCCCGATCGGCCTGGTCACGCCCAAGGATCTGGTCGAGCGCCTGACCGGAGAGTTGCTCGCGTGGTAGGCACGCCCGGGAATACACGCCCACGCGCCGGAGTTGCTCCTTCACCCGACCAATGGACATCCACCCGACCGATAGACATCCGTCCCTCATGCGCAGCATCCGCCCAGTCCTGATTCTCTGCCTGGTCGTACTCGGATTCGCCGCGTGGCGGATCTACTCCGGCCGGACGGCCGACGTGCCCGAGGCGTTCGCGCGGTACGGGTCTCTCGAATCCGCCCTCGAGGCCGCCGCCGATCAGCACCGGCCCGTCGTTGCGGTGGTGGGGGCTTCCTGGTGTCCGGCCTGTCAGACCTACAAACGGTCCACACTGGCTTCCGAACAAGTCATCGCGGCGATCAATATGCATGCGATTGGGATCTACATCGAGTCCGATCACGACTGGGCCTCTGTCGACACTCTCAAACGAATCGGCGCTGAGGTCGAGTACCTCCCGACCACGCTGATCATCCGCGATCGAGGCGTGACCGCCTCAGCGGTTGGCGCCATCGGCGCCGATGAACTCATCGGGCTCATCAACTCCGCGCCGGCGCCGTAGGCCCTCTCGCATCGGCGAAATGAGGCTTCGCAACGGTGTGGTACGCTCAAGCCGTGAGAGCGACGCCAGATGCCAGCCTCTCCGAAACGCCCCTTCCGTGCGTGCGATGCGGCTACGACCTCCGCTCTCTCCCGCTCACCGGTGTCTGCCCTGAATGCGCCGAGGCGGTCCTCTTCGCACATCGCGGACCGCGCCTCTGGAACCTCTCCGAGCCCGTGCTGGTCGCACAGCTTCGCGGCGCGCGTCTCGTCTCGCTGGGGCTGTGGTGCATGGCCGTGTCCTGGGCTCTTCGCGTCTGGCTCGAACACCCCGCCCTCACCGCGATCTCGATTGTCGGCGCGCCGGCGATCCTCCTGGGCCTTTGGTGGCTCACACGGGCCGATGGACTTGCCGGGTGGAGCCCGCGCGCCCGCCGAGCACGAGTGCTCCTGCGGGTGGGCATCGGGATTGACGCCGCCTCGACCGCCGCCGCCGTCGCGGCCCTGCTTCTATTTCCCGGTCGCCACGACGAGCTCTTCTCGCTGCGGGCCCGCTTTGGCTGGTCCGCCGATGGGGCCGGCCGGGTCTTCGCCACGCTCGGAATCCTCGCCGCCGGGGCCCGCGCGGTCACGATCTGGCTGGCGACCAGCCACCTGGCCACACTCGCGGTCCTCGCCGAAGATCCTCCAGTCCATCGCCGCGCGATCGGGCTCTCTCGCGCCCTTCCCGTCCTCACTCTTCTGTTCACGATCGGGGGCGCGGCTGCGATCCTGGCCGCCGCGACCGACACGGTCGGATTCTTCGTCATCTGGGCGATCGCCCTCGTGGCCGCCCTCGTCGCCGTGTTCACCGGCCTCCAGAGGGTGCTGAGTGCGACCCACAGCAACCTCGCCGCGGCTCTCATCACTCGCCGCTACTCCTCGCCAGAGTCACCGTCTCACCCGGGCGCGCCCGACGCCGCCACGAACGATTTGGACCGCCGCCAGTAAACTCGGCGCCATGCCCATCGACCCGCGCGAACTCGGCCACCTCAAGGGCCCGACCGTCATCGAGGACGATCGTCCGTGCGGCGTTTGTGATTACAACCTCAAGGGGCTCACAGTCGGGGCCGCGTGCCCCGAGTGCGGCACAACCATCCGAGGCAAGGGTGGTCGGGCCATCGATCGCATCTCCGATGCACCGATCGGATACCTCAAGAACCTCCGCTTCGGACTCTGGCTGCTTGTCGTTGGCATGCTCGCCTCGACCGCATCGCTGTTTGTCTTTCGATTCAGGGAGACATGGATGAGCGCCGGGGCCTCCGTGGTCGCGGCCGCCGCCTGGTGGGTGGGCGTCATTATCGCGACCGAGCCGAGAAAGACGCCCAACCGCGATCCGCGCCTCATGCGCCGAGAGCGTCGCATCCTACGCCGGATCAATCGGATCACGCAGGCGGGTTGGCTCGCCGCGTCCGTTCTGATGCTCATCTACTCGGCTGTCGGGGGGTTCTCTGCTCGTGTCGACCTGATCTTCGGGCTGGCCGCTCTGTGCTTCAACATCGTCGCGCTGGCGGGCCTGATCACGCTGTGCGTCCACCTCTCCGACCTTGCGCACTGGGCCAGCCAGGATGAGCTCACCGACCGTCTGCACCTTGCCGCCTGGGGCATCGGCGTGTTCGGCAGTCTCTTGCTCATCACGCCGTTCGCGGCGGTCATGCCGAAGTTCATCGCCGTCCTGCTGATCCCCGCGATTATGGCCTACGGCCTGATCTTCCTCGGCTTTGTGATCTCCGAGATCCTCGTCCTGGTCAGCGTGCTGAACCTTCTCCGCACGGTCATCTGGACCATCCGCCACTGGGCGCAGGTCCGTGACACGGATGCGCGCAAGGGGCCTTCAGCGCCGACCGTGCGACGTGCCTGGAGCGAGCCGGTCGCCCTGAGAACCAAGCCCCTTCCCGGCGCGGTGCCTCCTCCGCCGCCTCCGCCTCCAACGCAGGAATTCAATCCCTACGAACTCGAACCCGAGACCTGAGGTCGTCCCCGGGGTCGCTTCTCCCCCCGGCTACCCTTGTCCCTTCTCCCGGAGGAGCCAGATGCCCAGCGAATCTCCCATGGTGGTCCTGCCGAGCGACTCGAACCAGACCCTCGGCCTCGCCACCTACGCCATTGACTTCCTCGAGCACGCGACGCCCGACCCCGCCGTCCTCGAGCGCACCAATCTCTTCCACACCGACGCCGTCCTCTGTGGCCTCTCGGCGATCGCCCGCGGCACCAACGCGCCCAACGTCCTCCGGCGCGAAGCCCTCGGCTACGCCGTCCCCGCGGGCGACAATGGCAAGCCCCTGGGCAGAGCCAAGTTCCACGGGGCGACCCTCTTCGGCTGCCCGACGCGCGTCAAGAGCGAGAAGGCCATCGTCGCGAACTGCGCCGCCGTGCGCGAGTGGGATTCCAACGGCACCAACTTCGGCTACAACCCCAAGCTCGGCCACACCGCCGGCGAATTCGGACACAACGACTATTACCCCGTCTGCCTCGCCGCGGCGCAGATGATCGGCACCGATGGCGCCCACGCGCTCAAGGCCATGGTCTGTCTCGACGAGATCCGGGGCCGACTGGCCGAGGTCTTCAGCCTCAAGACCTACAAGATCGATCACGTGCTGCACGGCGCCATCGCCTCCGCAGTCGTCTTTGGCGCGATGGTCGGGGCGACGCCCGAGCAGATCGAGTCCGCCGTGGGGATGGTCGTCGCCCATTTCGTGCCCTTCCGCGCCATCCGTGCCGGGAAGCAGCTATCCGACTCCAAGGGCGCCAGCGCCGCGATCAGCACCGAGGCCGCGATCCTGTCGGTCAAGCGCTCCATGGCCGGCTTCATCGGGCCGCGGGACATCTTCCGCAATCCCGAGGCCGTGTTCCGCATCTTCGAGGGCCCGGGCCAGATGTTCCAGCCCGTCGGCGCGCACGAGGCCAACACGGAGAAGGCCGACGCCTCGCCCTTCGAGCTCCACCTCGGCAAGAGCGGCCCGGACTTCGCCGTGATGGGCATGCACTTCAAGATCGGCGTGTACGAGCACCAGTCGGCCGGCGCCATCCAGGCCGTCATCAGCCTGCTCGAGAAGGCCCCGCACCTGCTCGACGACCCCACCGGCGCCAAGCTGAAGAAGGTGCGAATCATCGCGTACGAACCGGCGTTCGGCATCATCGGAGACCCGGCCAAGCGCGACCCGAAGACCCGCCAGTCCGCCGATCATTCCATGTGCTACATCATCGGCACCCTGCTGCGCAAGGCCTTCGGATGCCGCCAGATGGGCCACAAGCCCACGTGGAAGGCCCTGATGCTCGGCCCCGACGACTACTCCGGCTCGTCGATCAACCACGAGCAGACCCGGCGCATCATGAACCTCATCGAGTTCGAGCACGGCGGCCCAGAGTACGACCGACGCTACCCCGATGGCATCCCGACCTCGGTCATCATCACCGACGACACGGGCGCGACCTTCGACTCCGGCATGATCATGTACCCCGCGGGCCACGCGCGCAACACGACCGCCGATCTCAAGGACCTCCTCCACGCTAAGTGGGAGATGCTCGCCGCGATGGTCGGCAAAGACCCCGAGGCGATCATCGCCCGATTCTCTCAACTGCACCGGCTCGATCACGTCGACCTGCAGTCCATCAACGACTTCGAGCTGAAGATCGCCGGGTCGTTCGAGTGACCGCCATCGGCGTCTTCTGCGGCGCCCGCACCGGCAACCAGCCCTGGCTGCTCGAAGTCGCGCGCGACTTTGGAGCCCGCCTCGCCCACCGCGGCCATTCACTGGTCTACGGCGGCGGCAGTCTCGGCCTCATGGGCGCTCTCGCGGATGGCGCCCTCGCGGAATCCGGCGAGGTCATCGGCGTCATCCCCGAATCGATGGTCGCCAAGGAGAGGGCCCACCGCGGCGCCACCGCCATGCACGTCGTACAGACCATGGCCGAACGCAAGCAGCGCATGATGCAACTCTCCGACGCGTACTGCACACTGCCCGGCGGCGTCGGCACGCTCGATGAACTCTTCGAGGTCGTGACCGCGGTGCAACTCGGGTTCGAGAACGCGCCCATCGGTCTGCTCAACGTCCGAGGCTACTTCGACCCCCTCATCGCCATGCTCGACCGGATGCTCGAGTTCGAACTCGTCGGCCCGGCGACGCGCGAGCGAGTCATCGTCGAGCGCGAGGCGGAAGCGATCCTCGATCGGTTGGGCTGAGTCTCGAAACGTTGTCCGGAGAATCTTACTCGTGCAGCTTCCCGCCGCTGCCGATTCCGAATCCTACGATCACGCCGATGATGAGCCAGTAGATCGGACCCCTGCGGCGCCGAGAGATGCCTCCTCCTCCTCCCGTGAGCGATTCCTGGAACGCCTCGTCCGTCGCTCCCGAGATGGCCGCGCGAAGCTCCTCCGACGCCACCCGCATCTCCTCTTCGATCGCGGCCTTGCGGTCCGCCTTGTACTTCTCGCGCGCCGCCGCATCCATTCCCCTCCAGCGCCGCTGCGCCTTGTCCCAGATGCCCGGCGGGTAGTCGCCAGGACGCGACGCGGTCTCAAGCGTCTGCCCGCGCGGCCAGCGCAGAGTCTCGCCGCGATCTTCCGCTTCGATCACGACGTCATCCGCAATCGAGACCTGCGCCTCGTCGTCGGTCATCAGGGCCACTCTGAAGTCCTCGGCCGCAGAATCGACCTCCCGTCTGACCTGCTCCACGGCGTCGTGCACAAACTGATCGATCACGGCATAGCGCGCGATCAGCAGCGTGGCGGCCGCGTATCCCGCCCCCATCAACCCGGTGTGAATCCCGGTATCACCCCGCGCGCCCAGAGCCACGCCGCCGCCGCAACACGCCGCCACCAGAAGCGCAAGCGGGCCGATGTCCATTTGAGTCTGATAGGTGATTACGCTCCAGATCAGCCCGCCAATCAACGCACCCACGGCGCCAAACACCATCGCCCAGATCGGTCCGCCGTTCATCTGAATGCCGATCGTTCTGCCGGAACTCTCTTCCTTCTCCGCCTGGTCCGCCGTCACCATCGTCCGCATCGCCGTGCCGGTATGCGTGTTGAAACCGCAACGCGTGCAGAGCACAGCGCCCGACTTCATTGGAAACCCGCAACCCGGGCACGGCGCACCCTGCGACTTCACCGAGTCGTCAACCAGCGATGCCATCAGGTCATCGTCGTGCGCCGCGACGATCGGCGCTGCAGCCACGGGTGCCGCAGGCCTCGCGCGCATCGCGCTCGCGCACTCGCGGCACATGTAGCGTCCTTGGGCATCTTTCACGCGGGGCTTTCCGGAACAGTCCATCCCGCAACGCACGCAGATCTTTGAAACGCCCTCACCCATGATCGTCCCCCTGTCACGATCCGCTCAGGTCGCGAACACACACGCGAAAGCCTAACGAACACGATCAGTTCTGCAAAGCGGATTCTCCCCAAAGAACGCCGTGTTCACACAAGGTCCTCACCCGCGCTCTGCCCTGACGCGATTCTGAGCCAATACCGAACGATTCTGGTCGAATCTGTCGCGAATCTGCGACACGCGAGCGCGCCGCGCCAACGTTAGAATCCACACCTTTTCCCCATGAAGGACTCTCCATGGCCCGCAATCACCCCCGGTTCGTCCGTTCTCGCCTCCTTGCAATCGCCGCCATGCTCGGCGTGAGCGGGTGCGAGCAACGCCCCGAGACCGACAGCCCGCGCGCAAACGCTCTGCCGCGAAACGCCCGGGCAGACGCTCCCGAATCCACCACTCGGTACTGGGTGATCGATCGCGAGCCCTTCCAGGCGACGATCATCGACTACTTCGAAGCCAACTACGAGGTGCCCGCCGACAAGGCGAAAAACGGCCCGGAGTACCTGAGCTTCCTCGCCGACATCAAGCAAATCGCCGCCGACTTCGCGATCGAGCTCGGCCTCGAGCAGGACGGCTCCTTGAACGTCGAAGTGGCCGGTCCAGGCGCCGAGCGCCACACCGGTCAGGGCTCATGGCAGCGCACCGATGCAGAACTCGTCCTTCGATTCGATACCATCGACGGTCAGCCCAAGGACCCAGCCGTACAGATTGCCGCGCCGCTCGACGGCGGATCCTTCATGCTGGAATGGCCGCGAGAGAAGAAGGGGTGGCCCCCGTTCCCGATGGTCCCGCTCCGATAGGCGACTCAGGGGATCAGCACGACCGGAGCATTGACGTGCGTGAGCACGTGATCGGTCGTTCCGCCGAAGAACAGCCGGTGAAGCCACGAGTCGGGAAACGCGCCCATCACGAGCAGCGCCGTCCGCGTCTGCTCGGCCGCCGACTCAATCTGCCTCGCCTCACTCTGCCCGTGATCTCCGTAACTGATGACCTGCGCCTCGGGGGCCAGCCGCTGCGCCCCTTCGAGCGCCTGCTCCAGCGTCGCTCCGGGCCGCTCCACCGCCAGCACGCTCAGGGGCCAGCCGCTCTGCTCGGCCAGCGCCCTCGACCACTCGACCGCCCGCGCCGACGGGCCGGATCCATCGAACGCGCAAAGCACCCGGTTCACGTCACGCAGCGCCCCGCTGACCACCAGCACCGGGCACGGCGAGTGCCTCACCAGTTCCGCCGTCGAAGATCCGATCCGCGCGCGAGCGAACCGCCCCTTCATCCCGATCGCGATCAGGTCCGTTGGATCGGCCACGCGCCGCAGCGCATCGATCAGTCCCGACTCCTCGATCCGGGCTGAGCACTCGACGCCCGCTGTCCGCGCGAAGCCGACCTGCTCCGACAGCTCGCGCACCGCGGTCTCCCGCTCGGCCTCGATCCGCGCGGGGTCCTCGGCCACATCGTCCACGATCGGCGCCACCGCGATCGCCGGGTCCGGCAGGACGGTCACCGATGGCAACGGCTCGATCACCCGCACCACCACCATCGACGCGTTCGCCGCGCGGGCCAGCATCGTCCCGTACGCGAACGCCTCGCGCGAGAGGTCCGATCCGTCGTACGCCACGACCACACTCTTGAGCACACGAGCCTCCCGTCGCCCAACAATCAACGGTACAAACGCCCCAACATCACAGCGCCGCCAGCCTCCGCGCCGTCTCCCGCTCGATCAGCGCGCCGAACAGCGGCCCCAGGTCCGCCTGGTCCAGGATCGCCGTCTTCGTGAACTTCGCGTCCAGCCGCTCATCGCTCACGATGTTGTCCTGATACCGGTACGTCCGGATCTTCTCGCTCCGCCCGCCGGTGCCGATCTGACCCCGCCGCTGCTGCGCCCGCTCCGCCTCGGCCTTGGCCCGCTCCAGCTCGTACACCCGCGCCCGCAGCAGCCGTTTCGCCCGCTCGCGATTCTGCTGCTGGCTCTTGGTCTCCTGCATCCGAACCTCGACCCCCGTGGGCGTGTGCACCATGTGCACCGCCGTCGCCACCTTGTTGACGTTCTGCCCGCCCGGCCCCTGCGACGTCGTCACGTGCTCGACCACGTCGTTGGCCCAGTCGATCTGCACGTCCACCTCCTCCGGCTCGGGCAGCACCGCCACGGTCGCCGTCGAGGTATGGATCCGACCCTGGCTCTCCGTCGCCGGAACCCGCTTGACCGAGTGCACCCCCGCCTCGAACCCAAGCTCCTGCCACACCCCCGGGCCGCGCACCGTCACCACCGCGTGACGAATCCCGCCCACCGTCGCCTCGCCCGATACCTCCATCTCCTCGAACACCCACCCCTTGCTCGCGGCATACCGCGCGTACATCGTCAGCAGGTCCCTCGCCCACAGGCTCGCCTCATCGCCCCCCGTCCCGGCGCGCACCTCCAGGATCACGGACCCCACCTGCCGGTCATCCGCGCTCACCAGCAGCGTCTTGACCCGCTCCCACGCCTCCGCCGCGGCACGCTCCACGCGAGGCAACTCCTCCTCCGCCATCGCCGCGAGGTCCGGGTCCGCCATCGCCGCGCGCAGGTCCTCCGCCTCGCAGACCAGCCCCCGAAACTCCCCGTACGCCTCGACTACTTCTTCCAGCGCGCTCCGCTTCATCGACAGATCGCGCACGGCCTTGTGGTCCGCGAGCACCGCCGGATCCTCCAGCCGGCGCCCGAGTTCCGCGTGCTCGGCCACCATCGCGTCCAGCCGCTCGAGCAGCGAGGTCGGAATCGTTCCAAGATCCGTCGTCATCACGCCAAAATAGGAGCCACCCGCTTCCCAATCACCATCAGGGCGGGCTGATCCCTCGCCCCGAGCCGGACGGGCGGG
Organism: Phycisphaeraceae bacterium; assembly: GCA_020639195.1. Taxonomy (GTDB): domain Bacteria; phylum Planctomycetota; class Phycisphaerae; order Phycisphaerales; family UBA1924; genus JACKHB01. Next base: position 218,787 of record JACKHB010000005.1, read on the forward strand.
GTGTGCGCGGCCATAATCCCTCCCTCCGACCCACGCGGCGTTCTCGCGTCGCCGGGCCGCCGACACTCGCGGGAGGACCATGTCCGACGCCATCATCATCGAGAACGTCACCAAGACCTTCGGCCCGAAGGTCGCGGTGGAGGACCTCTCCCTCCGCGTCGAGGAGGGCGGCCTCTACGGCTTCATCGGCCCCAACGGCGCCGGCAAGACCACCACCATCCGCATGATCATGTCGATCATCTTCCCCGATTCAGGACGCCTCTCCGTCCTCGGGCGCGCCTCGGCCGTCGAGAGCAAGGATCGCATCGGCTACCTCCCCGAGGAGCGCGGCGTCTACCGCAAGATGAAGGTCGGATCCTTCCTCTCGTACATGGCCCGCCTCAAGGGCGCCGACCCCGGCCCCGCCCTCACCACCCGCATCAAGGACTGGCTCGAGCGCGTCGGCCTGGCCGACGTCCTCAACAAGCGCTGCGAGGAACTCTCCAAGGGCATGCAGCAGAAAGTCCAGTTCCTCTCCTGCATCCTCCACGAGCCCGACCTGCTCATCTTCGACGAGCCCTTCACCGGCCTGGATCCCGTCAACATGCGCCTCATGCGCGACCTCTTCCTCGAACAGCACCAGCGCGGCGCCACCATCATCTTCTCCACCCACGTCATGCAGCAGGCCGAGCAGCTCTGCGACCACATCGTCATGATCGACTCCGGCCGAAAGGTCCTGGACGACTCCAAGGAGGAGATCTACCAGCAGTTCGACCCGCGCACCCTCGAGTTCGAGCCCGTCGACGCCTCGGCCGACTCCGAGCCCATCCGCGCCCTGCCCGGCGTCGATGTCCTCGAAGCCGACAACCACGTCTGGCGGGCCCACATCGCCGCCGCCGCCGAGCCCGACGCCATCCTCCGCGAAGCGGTCAACCTCATCCCCATGCGCCGGGCCGAACTCAAGCGAATCGCCCTCGAGGACGTCTTCATCTCCATCGTCGCCGCCCGCGAGGGCAAGTCGGAGATCGAACTCCGCGAGCAGATCCACCACAACGAGGCCAACCTCGAGAGGGCCGAGCGATGAGAAAGACCGTCCTCGTCGCCATCCGCGAGTTCCTCGCCACCGTCGGCACCAAGGGCTTCCTGATCGGCGTGCTCATCGTCCCGCTGATCATGGTCGGGGCCATCGTCCTGATCCCGCGCCTGGTCAGCGATAAGCAGCCCGCGCTCGAAGGCACCATCGAGATCCTCGACCGCACCCGCTGGGAGGGCTCCGAGTCCGCGCCCACGATCGGCGCCCAGCTCACCACCGCCTACTCCCCCGAGGTGCTCCGCACCGAACTCGAGATGATGAAGCGCGGCGCCGAGGCCCAGGCCAAGCAGGCCCTGGGCGAGTCCGCCGGCTCGGCCGCGGGCGCCGCCATCGAAAGCCAGCTCGGCCCCATCCCGAACTTCACCATCCGGCAGATCCCCGACGACGCCGACCTCGAGGCCCACAAGGCCCGCCTCCACGAGGGCGGCGTGCGCGATGGCGGCCTCATGGCCATCGTCGAGATCGACCCCAACGCCGTCCGCGCCGACGACACCGGCGCCTTCGGCGCGTACCACCTCTACCTCCGGCCCAAGCTCGACGACCGCACCGAGGACCCCCTGCACAACAAAGTCCGCGAAGCCATCCGCATGGCCCGCATCGCCGCCTCCGGCCAGGACGCCGCCCTGCTCGCCCGCCTGATGACCGTCGGCCGCACCAAGAGCACCGTGGTCACCTCCACCGGCGAGCGCGACAGCATCGGCGGCGGCGCCACCTTCCTGCTCCCCATGGGCTTCATGATGCTCATGTGGGTCGGCGTCTTCACCGGCGGGCAATACCTCATGACCACCGTCATCGAGGAGAAATCCAGCCGCGTGATGGAGGTCATCCTCAGCGCCGCCAGCCCCGTCCAGATCATGACCGGCAAGATCATCGGGCAGATGGGCGTCGCCCTCTCGATCCTGGTCGTCTACGCCGTGCTCGGCGTGCTCGCCCTGCGCCAGTTCAACCTGCTGTACCTGCTCAGCGCCTCGCAGCTCACGCTGCTGGTCGTCTACTTCATCATCGGCTTCCTGCTGATCGGCTCGCTGATGGCCGCCATCGGCTCGGCCGTCTCCGAGATGCGCGAGGCCCAGGCCCTGCTCACGCCGATCATGCTCGTGCTGATCATCCCCATGATGCTCTGGATGCCCATCGGGCGCAACCCCAACGGCATGCTCGCCACCGTCCTCAGCTTTGTCCCCCCCATCAACCCCTTCGTCATGGTCATCCGCCTCGGCGGCACCGAGCACATCGCCGCGTGGCAGATCGCGGCGTCCATCGCCGTCGGTGTGCTGGGCGTCATCGGCGCCATCTGGATCACCTCCAAGATCTTCCGCATCGGCGTGCTCATGTACGGCAAGCCGCCGAACTTCCGCACGCTGATCAAGTGGGTGAGGATGGCGTAGAGCCGAGTCCACGGCCCGACCGACGCCGTCACCGTGCGCCGCGGCCAGCGAGCCAAGCGAGTCGGCCGTGCCCCCGGTCTGCGCGTGCAAGAGTCTGCCCGTGCGACCGATCGCGCCTTCGCCGAACGGTGCTCCAGCGCCACATCGCCCTTCCTTCTGCCGACCCCTTCCTCAGACCAAAGGCCGCCGCAGGCGGCGGGAAGCCAAGCCCTCCGGGCGGGGGTTGCCCCGGAGTCCGTAGGCCCCTGACGGGCCGCGGCGGCCAGCCCCCTGCGCCGCACCCCTTGCCACCGATCCGACGCAACCTTCTTCCACATCACCGACGTACAGTTCTCCAGCGTGGCCATGATCGACGACGCGGCCAACCTGGTCGAGCGGGTCGTCTACGACGCCTACGGGCGGGCGCGGCACCAGTGGCCGCTGGACTTGGGCGGCGACGGCGACGTGGACTCGGCCGACGACGCCATCATGGACGCGCTCGCGCCAAGCTTCCCGATCGCCATCACCAGCGGCAGCTACAACGCCGACGCCGACATCGAACGCGACGGCGATGTGGATGCCGACGACGCCCAGGCCGTGACCGACGCCCTGACTACCGCGGCCCTGGCTGCGGGGCAGATCTCCGACCCCGCCGGTCCGGACAACCCCATTGGGTACGACGGGTACGTCTTCAACGCGACCGATGGGACCTACACGGTGCGGTTCCGGACGTACTTCCCCGAGTTGGGGAGGTGGGGGGAAAGGGATCCGGCGGGGTACGTGGATGGCCTCTCTCGATACCTGTTCACTCTATCTAATCCAGTCGTCAACGGCGATCCGACAGGCCTCAGGACCGATGGCCGGTACTACACCGAGATACGACACTCTAAGAAGAAGGGAGTGATCCGGCGCCACTTCTACGGTCCGCGCGGCGAGTATCTTGGCTACTTCGACTACGAGGAGTCGAATCCAGGCGAGGTTGCCATAGCCGACAAAATCGCCGCTGATCACGAGTTCTTGAACACGTGCTCCAGGCTGGCCGATGGCGCGCTCCAGGCCGGCGAGAACGTGGGCCAGATGGCCGTGGCCGGGTTCATGATCATCCCCGATCCGAGCGATCTCGTGCTCGCGGGGGTGTTTGGGAGCAAGAAGCTGGCCGACATGGCCGCGGCCGGGGCCAGGCTGGTCAAGCGCAACGGCAAGTGGTTCTGGCGCCGCAGCGGCAAGCTGGAAGAAGTCACGGGGACCGCAGCCGTCAGGCTCAGGAACATCGAGGGCCACCACGAGTTGCCGCGGGAGTTCAGGGGCTTCTTCGCCGAGCACGGGCTGGAAATCGATGACTTCGTAAGACCCCTTGATAAGTCGAATCACCGGCTCAGATCCGACGGGCTGCACTGCGTAACCGAGGATCGCTGCACGTGGAACAAGGCCTGGGATGATTGGATCAGGCAGAACCCAGATGCATCGCGTGACAAGATCCTTGAGCAGCTCGAGAAGATGCGTCGGGACTACTACAGACTCTCCGAATGAGCAAGGGGTCAGCGATGCCGACTGCCTACTACCTTCTCGACAAGCATGCCCGCGCCGCATCGGCGTTCTGGGATCACTCTATGACGTGTGTCCGCCCGGTCGCGGTGTGTCCGGTCAACAGCCAGCACCTGATCGGTGGCCGCCGGAACCGCCGGAACCGGGGGCTGCGCATCCTCCTTCCAAGGCAGAGGCACTACGACACGTACTGGACGCAGTACTCAGAGTGCGTGCTGACCGAGCGGTTGAAGGGTCTCATGGAGGACGCGTCTATCACCGGGGTGGAGTTCGAGCCCGTGAGGGTGGCGGGCTCGTACAAGCCGCCGCGCTACCCCGACCCGGAGGAGGTCCTGCCGCCGCCGGACCAGCCTCCATCGCTCTGGGAGCTTCGCAATGTCGGATGGGGAGGGCTGGTCGCCGGCTCATCGAGGATCTCGATCAAGGAGCGGTGTCCGGGGTGCGGCCGGGAGACATGGGAGGCGCTGAGCGACGGCGGCATCGATATTGACAGCTCTGCTCCACCGCACGAAGACATCTTCATGCTCTGGCCGATGCCCGTCTCCATCTTCGTCTCGAAGCGCGTGGCGGACCTACTCAAGAAGCATCGCATCACGGGCGCGGTCTGCAGGCCGCTGACGGACATCACGATCAAGCGAGGTGACGGATACGCGCCAGGCAAGTTGGAGTATTGGATGTCCCATGAGGCAGCGAAGGCTCGAGAGGACGCAATGTCTTTGCGCCGCGAGAGGCACCTGCCAAGGCACTGACGGGCCGCCCGCGCCCACAACTCGGCCAATGAGATCACCGACCTGGATACCTCTGGGGTCAGCGCCAGCACCCAGGACCTCCGCCACGGCAAGGCGGGCACCCTGACCCGCACCAAGAACCCCGCCAACCAAGCCGGCAACCGCTACATCCACGACGCCTGGATGCCGATTGAAACTATGGCATCCCTGCCGCCAGCCCACTTCCGGGGCGAATCAGTGCGGTCAAGACCGCGCTGTACCGCTCACCAAGCAAGTCGAGCAAACCCGTGGGCCCCGATGCGCCACTTCGCTCTTCCTTCCCGCCAATCCCCCTTTCCTCAGAACAAGTGCCGCCGAAGGCGGCTGGAAGCCAAGCCCTCCGGGCGGGGATTGCAGGGGGCGGGCCAGCCCCCTGCGCCGCACCCGTGCCGCCGATCCGACGCAACCTTCTTCCACATCACCGACGTACAGTTCTCCAGCGTGGCCATGATCGACGACGCGGCCAACCTGGTCGAGCGGGTGGTGTACGACGCCTACGGGCGGGCGCGGCACCAGTGGCCGCTGGACTTGGGCGGCGACGGCGACGTGGACTCGGCCGACGACGCCATCATGGACGCCCTCTCGGGCAGCTTCCCGATCGCCATCACCAGCGGCAGCTACAACGCCGACGCCGACATCGACCGTGACGGCGACGTGGACGCCGACGACGCCCAGGCCGTGACCGACGCCCTGACCACCGCGGCCCTGGCCTTCGGGCAGATCTCCGACCCCGCCGGTCCGGACAACCCCATCGGCTACGACGGGTACGTCTTCAACGCCACCGACGGGACCTACACGGCGCGCTTCCGGACGTACTTCCCGGAGTTGGGCAGGTGGAGGGAGAGAGATCCGATTGAACCTGCTGATGGATCCAATTGGTATTTATGCGCGCACGACAAACCAATTGACTCGATTGACTCTCTTGGGCTGTTCACACTCCGGTTCATTTAACAAGCCTTGCGAACGCAGTTGTGAAGTCGATTGCTCGACGGGGAAGGGAAACGGGGAATCAGAAGGTGACCAAACGGCCGTACGCATTCGTGCTTGCCGCACTCTTAGTTCTTTTCATTCTAATTGCACTATTCTCTGCGCAGGCCGTGCACGAAACCGAAGTGTATTCAGGCCGCAAGCGCACTTCGTACCGGATACTGGGGCATGCCGTCGGGCAGCGTGCCACCGTCGCAGAAGACAACCCGGTTCCTCCATCTAACGCGGCGTGGGTTAAAGAGCGCATGGTTGGGTTATTAACAGGCGTCAAAACACACACAAGATTCTCTGGCGTATCTACTTCGCACTATGTGCTTCAGTCGCTCGCGACTGACATGGGACTAACGCCCGAGCAGGCATCTAACGCGCGATTGGCTATGGCTAATATAATACTCGATCACGGGCGCATTGATTTGCGCACCCAAGAGAATCACATTATTGCTCAAACACGGCATGGCGTTGATATCGTTGTATTTCCGTTGGACTGATGCGCGCCGGCGCGTGTTGATTTGGTAGGCAGGCCGGCAAACGCTACGTCCACTATGCCTGGATGCCCATTGAAACTATGGCATCCTTGCCGCCAGCCCAATTCCGGGGCGAATCAGTGCGGTCAAGACCGCGCTGTACCCCTCACCAAGCAAGTCGAGCAAACCCGTGGGCCCCGATGCGCCGCATCGCGCCTCCTCTTTCCTCAGACCAAAGGCCGCCGCAGGCGGCTGGAAGACAAGCCCTCCGGGCCGGGGTTGCAGGGGCAGGCCGGCCCCCCGCGCCGCTCCCCTCAACCTGTGCGCCAGTCCCGCCGGCGCTGCGCGGCCGGATCTCCGTCCCGCACCTCCCGACGCGCCCCATCGCCTCCATTCTCTTCAGTTCTGGCGCGCTCGAGCCCCAACTCTCTCATTCGTGCGCCCAAACCCGGTCCCTTCGCCCGTGCGCGCTTGCATCGCTCGCGGCACGGCTTATCTTCCGCCTGTCTCCGCGTGGCGCAGTGATCACCGCCTCGCCATTTCCTGTTCCGCCCGTTCCGCCTCTCCGCTCTCTACAAGGACCCCTCCCATGTCACACGTGCTCGACGATTTCCTCATGGGCGCCGACCGCCTCCCCTGGCTCGCCAACAACAACGGCCTCGAACTCCGCGAGGTCGCCCTGGGCCTCGTGCCCCACGCGCCCCTGATCGCCACCCTCGAGGCCCTCGCCCTCCTCCGCGCCCGATTCATCGCCGCCGACGCCCGCGCCGCCGCGCTCATCCGCCTCGCCGACCTCGCGGCCACCGCCTCCAACGAAGAAACCGCCCGCAAGGCCGCCACCGACCTCATCAAGCTCTCACTCATCATCGAACGCGATCAGGGCGGCGCAACTCCCGGCAGACGAACGCGCAAGAGCGATACTGAACCCGCCCTCGGGAACATTCCCAGGCCCACGCTCGGCGAACTCGGCCCGGGCATGAACGTCGGCGACCCCGAACGCCTCGGCTACCAGACCATCGACGACGCCCTCAAGGACATCGCCGCGTCCAGGGAGGCCCGGCGCTCCGAGCCCGGCGCACAGACCTCCAACGGAGCCGCGTCGCTACTCCCCACCCGCTGCACCAAACCCGATGCCGACCCGTCCGCGCCGCGCCCGGAACCCGCGGACCAGGCCCGCTCAGATCCTCCCCACCACGCACACGATGAAGCTCTCACCCAGCCCCGCGACATCCCGGATGGGCTCGATCCGTCCCTCGATGGGCAGGGCCCCATAGACCTCGGTCATCGTGAACCCGGCCTCGCGCATCGCATCGCGCAGTTCGGGCACGCTCCACAGCCGCCAGTGATAGATGAACGCGTCGGGCAGGTCGGCCACGACGTCCCCGGCGAGATCGGCCCGGAAGTGCAGCGCGCAGATGACCATCCCGGTCAGCGGATCGGCCTCGCGCTGCTCCCAGGTGTACGCGATGCGCAGGTCGCCGACGCGATGCGTCCGCCGGACGTGCCCGATGCGGAAGGCCGACTCGCCCCCGTAGGTGTCGCACACGAACACGCCCCCGGGCTCGAGGCGCGCGCGGGCCCGGCGCAGATATCCGAGCAGATCCTGCCTCCGATGGATCTCGCCAATCGAGAAGTTGCCGACGAACAGCACATCCGCGCGGCATGACGCCCCGAGACAGTCCCCTCGCTCCAGCGTGAGGCGCCCCGAGCCGCCCGGCCCGAGCGACTCTGGAATCTCGCGCTCCGCGCGATCGCGCGCTTCGCAGAGCGTCGCGCCGTCCAGGTCCATCGCGGCCGCCCACGCCGACGGGTCGGCGGCGCACCACGCGCGCGAGACGGCCGCGGTGCCGCAGAAGTCCTCGGCGAGCCCGCGCGGGCCGCGCCCGTGCACCGCGCGCAGCAGGGCGACGGTGTCGCGAGGCGACTGCACGCACGCCTCGTAGCAATCGTGCCGGTTCATCGCGCCGGGCGATTGGGCCCGCGCGGCGGACCACCGGGACGCGGCCCACCCGGACGCGGACCCCGGGGCCCGCCACCCATGGGCCCCCGCGCCGGGGGACGCCTCGGCCCCGCCGGCCGACTCGGAAAGTCTCGTGGTCCGCCGCGAGGTCCTCCGCGAGGTCCCCCGGGCGGCGCCCCTCGCGGCCCCGGGCGAATCCATGGCGGCCCGCCGGCGCGAGGCCCGGGTCGAAGCGCCGGTCGATGCTCGCCGAATCCGGGCGGCGGTCGCCTGACCGCGCTGATCGCCAGGAACATCGGGATCTCGCGCCGCGCGCGGTCCTCTTCCTCCGCCCGCGGGCCGGGCTCGCTCGTGCGATCGCTCGCCCACTCCTCGATCGCCTCGATCAAGAATCCGGCCTCGCGCAGGGCGCTGGCGTACCGCGAGATCGGCCGGTGGTGCGTGGTGGTCGTGACCGGCTCGGCCCCCGACGACACCTCGCCGGGGTTCATGACGATCGGCGATGCGAAGTCGGACAGGTACGCCTCGACGCGACGGGTCTGTCGGGGCGAGCCATCCTCGCGCGCGTCCCAGTCCCACGCGGTCCGCCCGGGCGCCCTGAACGCCGGGTGCAGGATCACCACCACCAGCCGCCCCAGCGGCTTGAGGCGAGCCGCGGCCCCGGCGAACACCGGTGCGACCGGCTCGATGTTCATGAGGGCCATCACGCACGTCGCGCCGTCAACCGGCTCGAACGCGAGCGAGCCGAGGTCCCGCGCATCGGCGAGCATGAACCGGGCCCGCTCGCCGACGCGCTCTTTCGCCGCCTCGATCAGGCGTGGCGAGGCGTCGATGCCCATGACGTCGGCGCCGCGCTGGGCGAGCGACGCCGCGAGGTCGCCCTGCCCGCAGGCGATGTCGATCACGCGAAGCCCGCGGACCTCGCCGAGCAGCCGATGGACGCCGGGGAGGATGACGCGCTCGAAGTGGTCCGAGCGTTTCTCGGAGATCAGCCGGTCGTACCAGGGGGCGACGTGGTCCCAGCCCCGATCGGGCTCGGCGTCTCCGAGAGGTTCGGCGGCCTCCGACGGCGGCTCGGTGACGGCGGGCGGCGCGGGCCAATCTCCCGCGCGAGACGTCGAGGGCGTCTGCGGCGGCGTGACTCTCAGCGGAATGGATCGCACGAGGTCGAGGAAACGCGCCGGCGGCGCGTTGGAGAATCGCAGCGGGATGCCCGTGGTCGGGTGCGAGAAGGCGATCTGGGAGAGGTGCACGCACAGCCGATCCGGCAGCGAGCGGTTCGGCGCGGCGTCGATGTAGACGGGGCAGCCGAGCCGCGCGAGGTGGTCGGACAGCTGCGCCGGAAAGTCGGTCTCCAGGCGCAGGCGGAGCAGGCACCGCTGCGGCCCGCCCTTGGTCAGCTCGAAGTGCGTGACGGCGGGGATGCGCAGGGCGCGAGGGCCGGCCTCGGGCTCGGTCCGGAGCGTGCCGCGAAGCGCGACGGCCTCGCCCTCGGAACTCCTGGGCGCACCGGCGACGACGACCGAGAGGATGCGCGTGGGCTTGGAGGACTTGAACTGGGCGCGGAGGGCTTCGGCGCTATTCGGGTTGGTGGCGAGCACGACCAGACCCGAGCCGCGAGGGTCGACGTTGTGGACGGCCCGGAGCGAGGGCCCGCGCTTCCCGCCGGGGGCCAACTGGTGGCGGAGCGATTCGATGAGCGTGGGCTGGCGCAGGTCCACCCGCTGGCCGGGAGGGCGGGAGATGGGCATGTTGGCGGGTTTGACGGTGACGATGACGTCGTCGTCGTGGTGGAGGATCGGCAGGGCCTCGCGCCTGGCGCGCAGCGGCGTTCGGAGAGACTTGGGCTTAGGACGTGGGGACGGCGGCATCGAGGAGCTCCTGAATCGCCGTCCAGAGAACGTCGGCGAACGCGGACTTGGGAACGGGATGGTCGGCGATCCGGACCTCGCGCCCGCCTGCATAAAGGAGGATGGCGTCGATGTCGGAGGAATCCATGGTCTCGAGAGGATTGGCGACGACCAGATCGAGGCGCTTTCGGATGAGTTTCTCGCGGGCCGCGGCGGGGAGCGTCTCGGCGGGCTCGAGGGAGAACCCGACAATGGCCTGCCCCGGACGGCGGCGACTCGAGCAGTTGGCCAGTAGGTCGGGGGTCGGTTCGAGGGTCAGCGTGAGTGGATTGGCAGCGCGTCGGATCTTGGTGGGGCTGGGGGAGGCGGGGCGGTAGTCGGCGACGGCCGCGGCCATGACGAGCGCATCGCAGGACGGGAAGTGCTCGGTGAGGAGGAGGTCAAGGTCGTGTGTGGTCTGGAACCGGTGGAGGGCGATCCGCGAATCGGTGGGTGTCAGGGGTGTCGGCCCGAGGAGAAGCGTGACGTCTTGTGCCGCGTTCGCGGCGCGTTGTGCCAGGGCGATGCCGAGTCTGCCGGACGACCTGTTGGCGATGTATCGGACCGCGTCGATGGGCTCGTGCGTGGGTCCAGCGGATATGAGGATGCGACGCCCGTTTGGGCGCGGGGGGCTGGACACGGCGGGCCTCGGTGTTGTGAGCGATGGTGCGCGGCCGACGGGGTGAGCCATGATAAGCTTGGCCCCCCTCATCGTCCGGGATTGGCGGCTCGCGGGGCTAGGATCGATCTCCGTCGAGACTCGAAGGAAGGTGCATGGCGCGATCGAGAAAGAAACTGGGTGAGATCCTCGTCGGTTCGGGCGTCATCTCGGCGAAGCAGGCTGAGCAGGGCGTGAAGATCGCGCAGGGGGCCGGCAAGCGGCTGGGCGATGCGCTGGTCGAGGCGGGGTTCGCCAAAGAGGACCAGGTCGCCAGGGCGCTGGCCGAGCAGTTCGGGCTGGAGTTTGTGGATCTGCGCACGGGCGACATCGCCAGCCAGGTGGACCTGAAACTGATCGCCGAGGACCTGATCCGCAAGCACGCGATCCTGCCGCTGGGGAAGGCCAACGGCCGGATGATGCTGGTGATGCACGATCCGATGGACCTCGAACTGCTGGATCTGCTGCGGTTCCGGTACAGCGTCGAGGTCGAGCCGAAGCTTGCGGCCAAGAGCCAGATCCGCGAGTTCATCGAGGGCGGGCTCAAGTCCCAGCCTCGGATGGTGGGGGAGGGCGAGAGCCTGGTGACGGGCTCGATCGACCGCTCGATCGATCGCTCTCTGGACCGGTCGATGGACCGGTCGATCGACGTGACGCGCGAGGACGCGCCGGTTGTCAAGCTGGTGAACCGCATCCTGTACGAGGCGGTGAACATGCGGGCCAGCGACATCCACATCGAGCCGATGGTGGATCGCGTCCGGCTGCGGTACCGGGTGGACGGGGTGTGCATCGAGCGCGACAACCTGCCCAAGCGCATGCAGAATGCGCTGCTGTCTCGCTGCAAGCTGATGAGCGGCATGAACATCGCGGAGAAGCGCGTGCCGCAGGACGGGCGCATCAAGTTCGAGGTGGACGCGAGCAACATCGACTTCCGCGTGTCGGCGTGCCCGGCGTACCACGGCGAGAGCGTGGTGCTGCGTATTCTGCGTCCGGAGTCGGCCCGTATCGGCCTGCAGAACCTGGGCCTCGAGGCGGACGACCTCGCGACGTTCAACCGGATCATCCGCCGGCCGAACGGCATCTTCCTCGTGACGGGCCCGACGGGCTCTGGCAAGACGACGACGCTGTACTCGGCGCTGGACGTGCTGAACCGTCCGGACAAGAAGATCATCACCGCGGAGGACCCGGTCGAGTACAACTTCGAGGGAATCAACCAGTGCCAGGTGCGCGAGGGCATCGGGCTGACGTTTACGGCGATCCTCCGCTCGATGCTGCGTCAGGCTCCGAACGTGATCCTGGTGGGCGAGATCCGAGACCGTGAGGTGGGCGAGATCGCGATCCAGGCGGCGCTCACGGGCCACCTGGTGTTCAGCACGCTGCACACGAACGACGCGCCCAGCGCGATCACGCGTCTGATCGACATGGGGATCAAGCCGTTCCTGGTGGCGTCGTCGATCCAGGCGGTGCTGGCGCAGCGGCTCGTCCGCATCTTGTGCCAGCAGTGCCGGCAGCTGGACCCCGAGCCGGACCCCAAGCACATGAGCCTGGTGGGCCTCACCAAGGAGATGGGCGCGGGGAAGGTGTACAAGTCCGTGGGGTGCCCGGCGTGCGCGAACACGGGCTACAAGGGCCGGCGGGCCATCTTTGAGCTGATGCAGCTTGACGCGCGGATCCGGGACCTGGCATTCCACAAGGCGCCGATCGCGGACATCCGGAAGGCGGCGGTGGCGTCGGGGATGAAGACGCTGGTGGACGACGGCCGGTTGAAGATTCTCGCGGGCAAGACGACCCCGAAGGAAGTGGCGCGCGTGGCGCAGGTGGATGACAACGCATGATCGGCGGCCGGCCGGGCCGGTTTCGCCCGGCGGCCTGAGGGAGTGGGACGAGCATGTCCACGATGCAGATCGATCGTTTGCTCGACACGGTGGTCAAGACCGGCTCGAGCGATCTCCACCTGACGGTCGGTCGCCAGCCGACCATCCGCCTGCACGGGCGTCTGCGGAACCTGCAGACCAAGGTGCTCGAGTCGGACGACCTCGTCGGCCTGATGAAGTCGATCACGCCGGAGCGCAACCAGCAAGAGTTGCAGGAGGAGGGCGGCACCGACTTCGGATTTGCCTACGGCGATGCCGCTCGATTCCGCGTGTCGGTGTTCCGGCAGCGCGGCGACCTGGCGATCTGCTTGCGTCAGATTCCCAACAAGCTGCTGACGTTCGAGCAGATCGGACTGCCGGAGATCTGCAAGGAGTTGATCCGGCGCCCGCGAGGGCTGTTCCTGGTGACGGGGCCGACCGGGTCGGGCAAAACCACGACGCTTGCCACGATGATCGACTACATCAACATCAACATGGATCACCACATCATCACGATGGAAGATCCGATCGAGTACTACCACTTCCACAAGAAGTCGATCGTCAATCAGCGCGAGGTGGGCAACGACGTGCCGAACTTCGCCGAGGCCCTGCGTCGCGCGCTGCGACAGGACCCGGACAACATCCTGGTGGGCGAGATGCGCGACCTCGAGACGATCGAGGCCGCGGTGCGGGCGGCCGAGACGGGCCACTTGGTGTTCGGGACGCTGCACACCACGGGGGCGGCCAAGACGATCGACCGACTGGTGGACGCGTTCCCGGTGGCGCAGCAGAACCAGATCCGGGTGCAGTTGTCCACGGCTCTCATCTCGATTCTGAGCCAGGTGCTGCTGTCGCGGGTGGATCAGCCGGGGATGGTGGCGGGGTACGAGTTCCTGGTGATCACGCCTGCGATCGCGAACCTGATCCGCGACAACAAGTCGTACCGCATTGATTCTGCGATCCAGACGGGGAAGAAGTTCGGCATGCAGTTGCTGGATGATCACCTGTGGTCGCTGTACACCGAGGGCAAGATCGCCGCGGATGAGATGGTGGACAAGAGCAAGAACCCGGCTGACCTGACGGAGAAGATTCACCGGATGGGCCGCACGGTCGGTCGTCAGGAGCTGGATCAGGAAGATGTGACCGCGGCTTGAATGCTCCGGCCGAAGTCTTGTTCGGTTTTTGATGGCTATTGATCGTGGCGTATTCGATCAAAAAGCCAAGTGTCGTGTCCACGTAACTTGCGATCCAATGCGGTCGCGGGTTGAACTGTGCCGATTATTCGTGCGAAGATCGTTGATAAGGTCCGAAGAGTTCGGGCCGGAGGGTGATGATGCCTTCAGCGCAGGTGCCAGCTTCTGAACTGAAAGGGCGCAAGCTCGGGCGCGTCCTGACCAAGCTCGGCGTGGTGACGCGCGAGCAGGTGCACCAGGCGCTGGAGATTCAGCGGACCCGCAAGGTGCCAATCGGGCAGTTGCTGGTCGAGCTTGGCAACTGCACGGATCGGGATGTGAGCGCGGCCCTGGCCGGCCAGGCGGGGATGGAGTTCATCGACCTGACCGGGGTGAACCTGGATGGGGACGTGGTGGCGGCGCTGCCGGCCGAGAGCGCGCAGGCGTACCAGGTGGTGCCGATCGAGTACGACAAGCCGACCAAGCGCCTGAAGATCGCGATGAAGAGCGCGGACAACTTCCGGGCGGTGGACGACCTGCGGCTGCTGATGGGGTTCAACGTCGAGGCGGTGGTGGCCGACGCCGAGGCGGTGGACGCCCTGCTGGCCAAGCACTACGCCAAGCGCGAGTCCGTGGTGGACGTGATCAGCACGCTGGCGAGCGATTCGAAGTTCCAGGTGCTGGCCAATCGCGGGGAATCCATCGACCTGGACGCGGTGATGGAGGCGGCCGAGGACAACCAGGTCATCAAGCTTCTGAACCTGGTGCTGCTGCAGGCGATCAAGGACCGGGCCAGCGACATCCACTTCGAGCCGTTCGAGACCGAGTTCAAGATGCGGTACCGCATCGACGGCGTGCTGTACGAGATGGTGCCGCCGCCGAAGCACCTGGGGCCGGCGATCACCAGCCGCGTGAAGGTCATGGCGAACCTGGACATCGCCGAGCGGCGGCTGCCCCAGGACGGGCGGATCGAGCTGACGGTGGGTGGGAACCCGGTCGATCTGCGCGTGGCGGTGCTGCCGACGATCTACGGCGAGTCGTGCGTGATGCGCGTGCTGGACCGGGCGAACGTGGAGCTGAAGCTCGATCGGGTGGGGTTTCGCGAGGACGACCTGGCGAAGTTCCGGGGGCTGATCGAGAAGCCCAACGGCATCGTGATCGTGACGGGCCCGACCGGGTCGGGCAAGACGACGACGTTGTACGCGGCGCTGTCGGACCTGAACGACATCGAGACGAAGATCCTGACGGCCGAGGACCCGGTCGAGTACGACATCGACGGGCTGTGCCAGTGCCAGATGAACGAGGACATCGGGCTGACGTTCGCGAGGGCGCTGCGCAGCTTCCTGCGTCAGGATCCGGACATCATCCTGGTGGGCGAGATCCGCGACCTGGAAACGGCGCAGATCGCCGTGCAGGCCTCGCTGACGGGCCACCTGGTGCTGAGCACGCTGCACACCAACGACGCGCCGAGTTCGATCATCCGCCTGGTGGACCTGGGGATGGAGCCGTTCCTGCTGACGGCGACGATCGAGGGGGTCGTGGCGCAGCGCCTGGTGCGGACGGTGTGCGCGCGGTGCAAGGAGGAGTACACGCCCAGCGAGGAGGAGCTGATGGAGCTGAACCTGACCCCGGACGACGTCCGCGGGCGCCGGTTCATGCGGGGGCGCGGCTGCGAGAACTGCCACGGCTCGGGGTACAAGGGCCGGATGGCGCTGTTCGAGATCATGTCGATGGACGATCAGATGCGCGAGCTGGTGATGCAGGAGGCGAGCACGGCGGTGCTGCGCGACCACGCGAGACGGCGCGGGATGCGGTCGCTGCGCGAGTGCGGGCTGATGGCGATCTACGAGGGGCTGACGACGATCGACGAGGTGGTGCGGGAGACGATCGTCGAGGAGTAGCGACGGCGGCGCGAGTGGATCGCGGCGTCGTAAGGAGGCGGCATGGCGACGTTTGCGTACGAGGCGCTCAACGCGTCCGGGAAGACCCAGAAGGGATC
The DNA here is from genome assembly GCA_020639195.1 of Phycisphaeraceae bacterium. Taxonomy (GTDB): domain Bacteria; phylum Planctomycetota; class Phycisphaerae; order Phycisphaerales; family UBA1924; genus JACKHB01. Next base: position 234,517 of record JACKHB010000005.1, read on the forward strand.
GGTCGAGGCGGGCGACAGCCAGGAGGCGATCGCCCGGATCAAGGGCCAGGGGTTGTACCCGACGCAGGTGCGCGAGCAGAAGGTGAAGAAGTCGCAGGCGACGGCGGCCAGCGGCGGCAAGGGCAAGAAGAAGGCCAAGAAGAAGGGCCAGACGTTCGCGATCGGGCGCGTGAAGGCGAAGCAGTTGACGGCGTTCACGCGCCAGCTCTCGACGCTCCAGGACGCGGGGCTTCCGCTGCTGCGGTCGCTGCAGATCCTGGAGGAGCAGGCCAAGCCGGGTCCTCTGAAGAACTGCCTGCTGAGCGTGTGCGAGGAGGTCTCGGGAGGGTCGAGCCTGTCGGAGGCGATGAGCAAGAATCCCAAGGCGTTCAACACGCTGTACACCAAGATGGTGAACGCGGGGGAGATCGGCGGCGTGCTGGACGTGATCCTGCAGCGCCTGGCCGAGTTCATGGAGAAGAGCCAGAGCCTGCGCCGGAAGATCAAGGGCGCGATGATCTACCCGGTGGTGGTCGTGGTGATCGCGATGGCGATCCTGACGGCGATCATGATCTTCATCATCCCGAAGTTCGAGAAGATCTTCCAGGAGTTCGGCGTCAAGCTGCCGGGCCTGACGACGTGGCTGATCGACACGAGCCGCTGGGCGGCGGGCAACTCGTCGCCGGACCAGCAGGTTCCGGGCATCGTGTACATCCTGGCGTCGCCGTTTGTGTTCTTCATCTTCTGGAAGCTGATCCGCAAGGCGGGGCCGGGGAAGGCGGCGACGGACATCATGCTGATTCGCGTGCCGATCTTCGGGGCGCTGATCCGCAAGACGGCGATCGCGAGGTTCACGCGGACGCTGGGCACGCTGATCAGCGCGGGCGTGCCGATCCTCGAGGCGATCACGATCACCAAGGAGACCAGCGGCAACTACGTGTTCGAGAGGGCGCTGCAGAACGTGCACGACTCGATCCGCGAGGGCGAGAGCTTCGCGGGGCCGCTGCGTGAGAGCAAGACGTGCGATGCGATCGTGGTGAACATGGTCGACGTGGGTGAAGAGACCGGCGAGATGGACGTCATGCTGCTCAAGATCGCGGATAACTACGACGAGGAGGTCGATGTCGCGGTGCAGTCGCTGACGAAGCTGATCGAGCCGCTGATGGTCGTGATGCTCGGCGGCATGGTGGGCACGATCGTCGTGGCCATGTTCCTGCCGCTGGTGGCGATGATCGAATCGCTCCAGGGCGGTTGAGTCGGCGCGGCGGCGCGGGGCGCCCGGGCGGCTGGTCCCGGGCGCATCGGCGGCGCGGCCGGAAGTGAAGGAGCGCAGGCGTGCGGACGGGTAATCGAGGCGCGGGATTCACGCTGATCGAACTGCTCGTGACGATCGTGGTCGTGGCCGCGCTCATCACGCTGGTGAGCCTGGCGGTGCGGGGGGGCGCGAGGCTCGCCGGCAGGGCCAGCGATCAGTTCATGGCGACGGGGATGGCGACCTCCACGGAGCACTTCAAGAACGAATTCGGGTTCCTTCCCGGGCTGGTGGTCGACGGTGAGCCGCTGGCCAACGCGAGCGAGGGGCCGATCCTCGAGGACACGCCGCTGCAGGGGCTTCGGGCGGTCGCGCTGCGCGACGCCGCGTTCATGCGGGCACGCCGCGCCGATGGGACGATGGATCCCGCGATCGTCGGGCCGGTGAACGGGCTGGCGGGTCCCAACGCCTCGTACAGCGACAAGCGGTACAGCAAGCTGACGATTCCGTATTACGAGATGGGGGCATCGGGCGTCAGGCACAACCGGCCGAGCCCGGACGACAAGGAGATCGACTGGGTCGAGGGTGCGGGGATGAAGACGCCCATGCGGGACGGCCGGTGGGACCCCCGGGGCAAGACGCACGAATCGTTCTATTCACCTCGGCAGTCGGACCGGGTGGTGCGGGGCTATGTCGATGTGCTGGAGTATCGCGAGCACCTGGGGAGCAACCCGGGAGACATCGACGGACCGACGTCGAGCGTGGCGGTGGTCGATCGCAAGGGGAGGGCGTTTCGGTATTACCGCTGGGAGAACGGCGAGCCCAAGCGGGCCGGTGATGCGCTGGGGCGGTTCCTGAACATCCCGCGGATTCTGCAGAACCCGGCGACGTGGGCCGATCCCGACGCCTCGGCGGGCGATGGGCAGGATGGTCTGCGGTATCGCGATGCGGCGTACGCGATCGTGGGGGCGGGGCCCGATGGGCTGTTCGGCACCGAGCCCGTGTCGGAGCTTGAGCTTCAGATGGGGCCGCTGAGCGATAACGGCGACGCGGGCGCGGTGGCCGAGCTTCGCCGGAAGGCCGCCGAGGACAACGTGGTGGAGGTGGGCAAGTGATCGCTGCGGGGCGGGGATTGACGCGTCGGTGCTTCACGCTCATCGAACTGCTGGGCGTGATGGTGATCATCGTGATCCTGGTGGCGATCAGCGTGCCCGCGTTCAGCGCGATGCTGAGTTCGTCGCGCGCGACGGTGGCCGATGGGGGATTGCGTGCGGCGTTCCTGAGCGCGCGGGACGCGGCGATCCAGTCGGCCGACGGGGGCGACAGCGCGGCGGTGTTTCTGTACGAGCCGGGAGGGGCGATCTCGATCGTGATCTGCGCCAAGGTGGGCGAGATGACGAGCGCGGTGGACGGGCAGACGCGGGCGGTGTTCGTGCCGGACCCGACGTTTGACGTGCGGCAGCTGCCGCGGCCGTGGGTGGTGCACGGGCTGGCGCAGGCGAACACGATCACGGCGGCGGACGATTCGGAGGCGTATGGGTGGTACGCCAGGTCGCGGTACGGCGGGTCGCAGGTGAACTGGGTGTTCCCGGAGACGGGGTTCTTCAGCGGCAAGTCGCTGACCGACGGGGGCAAGCGGCAGACGTTCTTCGTGCGATTCCGGGCGGGGAGCGGGGAGCTGGCGGTGGGCGATGACCAGGAGGGGCTGGTGTATCTGCCGACGCTCGACGCGAGGCGAACGTCTGCGCCGTACCGGGATTTCCGTCCGGATCGGGTGACGGACCACCGGCGTCTGGTGCGTTCGATGCTGGCGGCGTACGCGACCCAGCAGATCGACGACACGAAGCTGGAGCAATTGCTGGGCGACGAATCGTCGGACACGGTGCTGGCGCGGCCGGTGTCGGCGGTGGCGCTGGTGGACGTGCGGGCGTTGGCCCGCGAAGTGCGCAAGAGCGTGTCCGGGTATCGGGGCTTGGACCAACTGACGGGCTGCCTGTATGTGGGCGCGGTGGGGCAGCAGACGCCCGCACCGGTGATCGACCCCGAGGTGGTGGATGCGGCGAACGACGCGATGGCGACGACGGCCGACGTGTACGTCGTGGAGAGGTACACCGGGGCGCCTCAGCGCGTCGGGAGGGATGAGTCATGAGGCGCGTCGGCGGATTCACGCTGATCGAGGTGCTGATCGCGGTGCTGGTGCTGTCGCTGGGCGTGCTGGGGCTGGCGGCGGTGTTCACGGTCGGGATTCCGCAGCAGAGGCTGGCGACGAATCAGGTGGCGGGGATCGCCGCGGCGGACACGGCGGTGACCGCGATGCTGAGCAATCCGCGTTTGAACGAGCCGTACCTGCAGCAGGGTGGTGCGGATACGCCGCAGCTTCGCGGGTGGCGGGCGTGGCAGCAGGACATCCAGGATTGGTCGCCACAGGGGCAGTGGATGCTTCCCAACGGGACGAACTCGGCGATGACGCTGGATCCCGTGACCGGGGACGTGGTGGTCGAGGGGTTCAACGCGACACTCGATGTCCGGCTGCCGCTGAGCGAGCGATTGACGCCTCGGGCCTACACGCGGGGCAGTGAGCCGCGGTTCGTGTGGGACTTCGTGGCCAGGCGGGTTCGGACGGGGCTGGACGCGTCGGGCAAGCCGACGGTGGCGACGGTGCGGGACCCGATCGAGATCGCAGTCTTCGTGCGTGCGGTCGACTCGGGCATCGCCGTCCCGGCGAGGCCGCGCAAGACCAAGAGCCAGGTTCCGACGTACGGCCCGCGGCTTCGGCTCTCGGATCTGGTGTCCCGGAACGCCGGCGAGATCAGTCTGGCCGAGGCGGTGGTACCTGTTGCGGTGCCTTCGCGGGGCGGGCGCGGATACGTTCGCGACGGCGTGGGCCTGCCGACGAGGAACGGGCGGGGCGACTACGGGCAGGCGTTCACGATCGCGGTGGCGCCGAACCAGTCGTACGGCTCGGGCGGCGGGCCGGGCTTCGTGGGCGGTGGCGACCTGGAGCGCAACCGGATTCCGCTGCGGCCGGGGATCGGCCTGGATCCTCAGAAGTCGGAGCTCGAGTTTCGCATCGCGAGCCAGATCGGTCAGAAGCTGGTCGATGGCCTGGGGAACGTGTACACGGTGCTCGAGGTGGACGAGCGTGCAAAGGAAGACGACCCGGGCGCGCGCATCGTCATCGTGGATCCGCCGGTGCCCCAGTCCGTGCAGGATTCGAGCGAGCTCGGCTCGGTGCTGCTGATGCCGCAGGTTCCGGCGGCGGTGCGGATCGTGAGGGTGCAGCCATGAGGCGCTTTGCGGACCGGACCGGATTCACGCTGCTGGAGATCCTGGTCGCCGTTGCTTCGGCGCTGCTGCTGGTGCTGGCGATCGCGTCGCTGTTCGCCAGCGCGGGCGAGACGGTGGCCACGGGCCGGCGGGTGAGTGCGTTGTCCCGCCAGGCGACGATCGTGGAGCGCCGGATTCGCGACGACCTTGACAGGGCGACGCGCGAGGGATTCCTGATCATCCGGCACGAGTTCGCCAACGACGGTCCCCCGGTGCGGGGCGGGACGCTGCGTCCGATTCTGGTGGAGGCGTATGCGGGCGATGAGTCGCCGCGGCTGCGCCGCACCGACGAGTTGATGTTCTTCGTGCGCGATGCGCACAAGACGGCGCGGGCGCCGTTCTCGCCGGGGTACGCGTCGACGGGCGATGTCGCCCGGGTGTACTACGGGCAGGGCGCCCGGGCCGACGCGATCCAGCCGGCGGCGCTAAGGCTGCCGGAGTACGACATGGGGCTCGATCGGGCTTCGCTGCTGGAGGGCGGATCGCTGGATGAGCTGATCGGGCTTCTGGGCGAGCAGGGCCGACCCAACGCCTACGCGACGGACTGGACGCTCCTGCGTCACCTGACCGTCCTGCGCGAGCCGTCGAGTGTGCTCCGGGACCTGCCCGACACGTGGTTCGGCGGTCCGGTGAACGCGCAGCTGGCGGCGCGCCTTGTCGACAGCGATCGCCAGATCGATTTCCAGCCCGCGATGCCCAGCGTGTTCAGGCACGTCAATCTTGCCGAGAGCAAGGCGGGCATCGGGGCGATCGGCGGCGCGGGCTCAACGCTGCGTTCATCGTCGGGGTACGACCGGGGCGACCTGTTCGTGCAGCAGTCGAATCTCTTCGATATCGCGACGACCGATCTGCGGGAGATCCGCGCCTACGTCACGAGCATGCACGACGGCCCCTTCACGTTCGATCCGATCGGCGGGACCGGGAGCATGGTGCCTGTGTTTCCGCAGGACCTCCGCGACCAGCGCGACCTGACGGACTTCAAGCCTCGCGGATACGCGCCGTTCATCGATGCCGCGAGCGATCTTGCGCCCGGCACGCCCGGAGAAGCGCTCGTGCTCGGCATGCACGCGTGGATGCGCAACGCGCTGCCGACCGATGCGATCGGCGAGGATCTCGACGAGCTTCGCGATATCGGGGGTCTGCGGATGCGGGCGGAGGTCTCGCCGCCGGCGCTCCTGGATGTGCTGGACCCGGGCAGCCCCGATCATCCGACCGACGCGTTCCAGGAAGCGGATCGGGCGAGCGACCAGATGATGATCGCCTCGGCGAACCTGGCCGCGAAGTGCAGCGAGTTCATGGTCGAGTGGTCGTTCGGCCAGGTGTACCGCAACACCTCGGACCTGACCGATCCGCGCAACGGCGAGACGATCTGGTACGGCGGCAGCGTGCTGACCGACACGGACGGGGACGGGGTCGCCGACGAGGGGCGGATCGTGCGCTACCGATCCAACGGCGGCGCCACTCCCGGGACTCCGCCGCTGCTGGTCAGCACGATCAATGGCCGGTATCTGCAGGGAGAGGCGCTGGGTCACCTCGTGGACGACCGGCTGATCCACGGGGCGCGAACGGCGTCGGTGCAGGAGGAATTGGCCCCGACGGTGTCGTACTTCGGGTACTTCGACCCGACCTATCGCCCGCAGAGCTCCGCGGATCTGCCGTCGCTGGCGTGGCCCTGGCCGAGGCTGCTTCGGATCACGTTCAAGCTGGTGGATCCGCAGGACCCGACGGTTGAGCAGGCGTTTCAGTTCGTGTACCGACTGGATCCGAAGGACGCGTGATCCGGGCCGGCGGAGAGTGGGGTGAGGAGTGAATGCGATGGTGCGGACAGTGCTTGGGATGTTGCGAGCGGGTTCCGGCGGGGCGGCGCGCGCCGTGCGTGTCGCGTCGGGGACGGTCTCGACGGTGCGGCGGACTCGACGCGGGTCGGTGCTGGTGCTCATCCTGGGGACTCTCGCGTTGATGAGCGTGCTGGCGGTGGTGTACATCGGGATCACCGGCTCGGATCGGCGGACGGGCGGCGCGCTGGCCCGGCGCGAGAGCCAGGACCGGGTGCCCGAGCAGATCCGGGATCGGATCGCCTCGATCATCGGCGACGATGCGCTGGACGTGTTTCCGGTCGTTGGCGTGGATGCGCCGAATCGTCGGATGGACTACGTGCTCATGCGCGAGACGACGGACTATCCGTCGACGGATCCCTCCGTGCGATCGCAGCCCTCGGCGGGACAGCGGACGGTCTATCGCTTCTCTCCCACGGGCGGGCATCCGCTGTTCAACCCGTTTGCGAGCGGACTTGGCCAGGACCCGCGCGTGCCGAGCGATCCGTGGCTTGGTGTGTCGGGTCCGACAAACCTCTCGCTGTTCGATGACTACGTGGCGCCCCAGCCGCCCGGCGGCGGGTCGCCGGCGTCGGCCGAGCAGCTCTGGTGGTTCAACAACCGCGACATCATGCAGATGTCGGCGTTCTCTCCGGACGGGCGGGCGGTCAATCTGTTCAACCTGCGGCGATACGGGTTCGATGCGCGCTCGGCGATCGGCTCGACGCCGGGTTCGATCAGCGAGGGCCTGACGCTGTTCGATGACAACGGCGATCCGACGAACCTCAAGCTCGACGGCACCGCGGCGGACCCGAACGTGCCCGCGGACTGGTTCATGTATCAGCGCGGCGCGTTCCGCGCGATGTCGGATCCGAATCGCGACTGGTCCGATCCCGAGTTCCTGTTCTACCAATACGCCGACGCGGATGGAGACGGGATGGTGGATTCGCGCTGGACCGAGCTGGTCGACGCGACGGACCCCAATGGACCGATTTCGCTGCTGGCGACCGACGGGCGGTACCGCTATTTCGTCGCGGTGCACGCCGAGGATCTGAGCGCCCGCGTCAACGTCAATACCGCGACGGACGTGGGCCGGAAGCCGGATGAGGAGTTCCCCGCCGGGTTCACGCCGTCGGACGTCTCGCTGCACCGGATGCTGTCGCTCGAAGAGCCGTTCATCGACACTCGCGATGGGTACGCGCTGCTCGAGGTTCCGCGCGATGCCGGGGGGAACCCGATTCCGCCGAATCAATCGCCGGCGAACTACTCGCTGTACGACGGGCCCGAGACGCAGGTGGGGGCCGAGGCGTATCACTTCCTCCAGTTCACTCGCCTGACCGGCGTCGTGCCGCCGAGCTGGGTCGCCAACGACACCAACGACAACCAGCTGTCCGCGTTCGCCACGAACGAGTTCGGCCTGGTCCGCGGGGCGAATCCCAATCTCGAGACGATCATCCCGGGCGCTCCCGACACGTGGCTGATGTCCAGCGAGGGCCGCGCGCTGCACTTCGCCTCGGACGCGTTCGCGACGGCGGGCTCAAAGTACACCGATCCCATGGGCGGGAACTCCAACCGCCACCTGCTGACCAACGGCTACGGCACCGACAGCCTCCTGGACCTCCTGGCCTTCAATCACGTGAACGATCCGCGGACGCTGAGCCCGCTGGAGGCGACCGTCGCCGGCCGGTTCGCGCAGTGGCCGGAGTTCGATCCGCTCCGCAGCAACCGCGGGCTGGTGGAGGAGCGGGGCGACCGCGACCGGTACGACGCGGTGCTGGGCGCGAACTCGCCCGACGGCGTGACGGACTACGACGCGTACGCGCACGCCGCGGTCGACGTCCGAGGGTGGCTAACGACGATGAGTTCGTCGAGGCCCCTGAGGTCCACGGTGGTCGCGACGCCGACCTCGCTCCAGGCCGATCCCGGCGTGTTCTCGGCGATGTCGTCGCGAGAGGTCAAGGTGCACGTGCCGAACCTGATTCGCTCGGCATCGGGCCCGACGGACTACATCTGGGCTGGCGAGTTGTTCCGGCTGTACGCGGATGCGCTGCTCCCGTATTCGGCGGCGGAAACGGCGTGGGAGCGGCTCTCGCTCGTGGGTGGCAGCGAAACGGACACTCTGTTCTATGGATATCGCGGGCCAGAGCTGGCGCTGCGCATCTGTGCGGCGATGGTGGCCAACTTTGCCGACATGGTCGAGCGTTCCGCGAACGACCCGGAGGATGTGCCGACGGTTTTCACGGCGCTGATCGACGAGCGGTTTCGCCAGACGCTCGATCTGGACAACGGGCGCCCGGTGGACCAGCGGACCAATCCCTGGGCCTGGTGGGCCAATTCCACCGGCAATCCGAGCCTTGTGGACGGACATCGTCTGGACCTGCTCCGCAATTCGACGAATCAAGTGATCGCTCCGGCCAGGCACGCGTTGGCGGATTCGAACATCGCCAGCGAGACGCCTCGCGCGCGGGCGCTCAATGTCTACGGCATTGAGAAGCAGCCCTTCATCACCGAGGTAGCCAGCTACTTCATCTACACAGACGCTCCGCAGTCGGCCGGAGGCGATGACGAGTGGCAGCAGGCGCCGCCTCCGGGCATCCCGCCGGGCTTCGGCAATGCGCAGGCCCGAGTGACGATCGACCCCCGCGTCACCTCGACGAATCCAGACTTCATCTGTGAGATCCTCGCGATCCAGTTGACGAATCCGTTCGATGAGTCGATCCGGCTCGGCCGGTACATCGGGCGTCCCGGCGAACCTGCCGACATCGACCACGCGTATTACCTGGAGGTGAACGGCGAGTACTTCCCGATGGCGGGGATGGTGCTGGTCGAGAACGGCGGAGTGATTCGGTATCCGCCGCCAGGGGGCAACGGGATTCCGGACTTCGATTCTCCGGGAAACCCCCGCCAATTTCCGGGCGAGATCACGCTGGCGCCGCACGATTCCAAGACGTTTGTGATCTTGAGCCAGCCGCTCAGGGACATCGAGGACCGCATCGACGAGGTCGACGGCGGCGGCACGACGCCCGGCGGAGACGAGATCGGGCAGATCGGGCGGTTCATCAAGAATCACTTTGCCGTTGCGTCGAACCTCGAGAACGCTGTCATCATCGAGCGCGCCGTCTCGAACAACGTGCGAGAGTTCCCGATCGCCACGAGCTTCTATCCGGGGATGCAGAGCGATCCGTTGGTCCGAGAGATCTTTGATCAGCCGGTCTCCGAGGTTCGCCTGTGGCGGATCATGCGCAACAGCATCGACGCCTCCAACCCCGGCGACGAGGACTCGAGCAGCACGAGATTCACCAACGTGCAGGAGAACGACCTGCTTGTGGACCGCCTGCGGGTGCCCGATCAACACCTGAACCGGAGGCTCGCGCTCGAGCCGCTCGTCAATGAGGCCCACGCCGTCGGGTACAAGGTCAAGCACGCGCTCGCGCTGGATGAGACGGACACGGACTCGAAGAACTACAACCGCGGATTGACGGTCATCACTCACGCGTCGGTTCGTCGGCCCTCCGACCCCAACGATCCGGCGACGATTGGCGCCACGCTGCCAGCGTACTGCTTCGAGCCGAAATTCCAGACGACCGGATGGAATCGCAAGGGCACGCCCGATCCGCTCGATGATCTGACCGAGTTGGAAGACTCGTACTTCGACGGCGCCAGAATCAACTGCTATCGCGAGTGGAGCGATTTCGCGCAGGACTTCATCAAACCCGGTCTGGGTGGGGGCGGGCAACAGGGGAATTTCATCCGCACGGTGGCGGAGTTGCACGAGCAGGCGCGGGACAAGAACCAAGCCGGGGAGATCGTTTCGGCATCGGACAATCGATACGGGACTCCGATCGATCAGCTCCGGGTCGAGGTGGGAGGCGAGATCGACGGGGACGCGATGCGGCCGCTGGACCTGCTTCGGCCGCTTGGCATGTGCGCGACGTATGACCCGTCGGGCGCGGATCTGCAGCAGCAATGGACCACACTCGGCGAGGCGATGGCGATAGCGCTTGGGTACGATCGGGCGCCGCTGGCAGACCTGTATGCCGATGCGGGTCGTCTGACCACGCAGGATCAGACCGCGTCCCAAGGCGTGGCGTCCCTCGCGGGACCCGTCACGAGGGGTGTTCTCGATCGGGGGAGCTTGGTGCTGGACGACTTCGTCCCGTTCCTGGATCTGACGCCGTCGAGTCCCGCGGGTCGATTCGATCCGGCGGGCGGAGACATCCTGTTTGGACGCGGAGTGCCTCCCGGAATGGTCTTGTTGGAACTCGAGCGGACGCTCGAGGGCGATGAGGGTGGCCTGGAGCGGGGGACGCCGGGCCTGATCAACATGGGGACCGCCTCGCGCGCGGTGCTTCGCAGCGTGCCGATGCTCACGCCAACCAACAACGGATGGTGGTGGGGGCAGCAGCCTCACGGTCCGATCAGCGATGTCGCCTCTACGGTGGTGGCCTATCGCGACAAGGTCTCCCTCTTGGCGCGGCGCGGTCTAAGCCCAGGAAATCCGATTCCGGTGAGCTTCAGCGATGAGGACGCGGTCGCTGCGGGGCTGGATGTTGATCAGGGCCGGCAGTTTGGCACGCTTATCAGCGGGGCGAACGAACGGCCGGGGTTCTCATCGATCGGCGAGTTGCTCGCCGCACGGCGGATTGGCTTCGTTTCTCCGCCGGCGACGCTGGCGCCCGCCCAGCGTTGGCACAACATCGATCGCCTTGGGTTCGACAACGCCTCGATCGACGAGAAGGGTGTCGATTCGGTCCTGCACGCAAGCCAGGCGGACGATCGCGTGGATGATGAGTTCGACGAGCGGCTGGCGATCGCCAACGCGGCGATCAACAGCCTGTCCGTGCGGAGCGACACGTACGCGGTGTGGTTCCTCGTGCACGGCTACCAGCGTTCGGACGTGGAGAATCTGCAGCCGACGGATCCGCTGGTGCCGTCCATCGCGCGGCGGTTCGTCATGGTTGTCGACCGTTCCAGCGTGAAACGCCGGGGAGACAAGCCGAAGATCGTGCTGTTCCAGGAGGTTCCGCTGTAGACCCGCCGCCCGCGTCTGGGAGCGACGGCGCGAGGCGCAGAGACCGGGTCGGGCCGCGTCGCGGGGCGTGGCCTGGCCCGGTTCGCACTTGGGATGAGAGTCCGCGGTGCGGCGCGTACGATGGAATGCGAGGGAATGGCAGGAGGTCTCATGCCGTACTACACGAAGCTCGGGCGTCTCCCGGACTATCGCCACGTTCAGTTCCGGCGACCCGATGGGGCGCTCTATTCCGAGGAGTTGTTCGGGACCGAGGGGTTCGTCGGGCCGACGAGCACCATGTACCACATCCACCCACCCACGCAGGTGACCGGATGGAAGTCGCTGTATCGCACCACGCCCGAGTACGTCGAGGTGGACGTGATGCGGATGAGGCACCTCAAGACCGCGCCGATGTCGCCCAAGGGCGACGCGGTGACCGGACGCATCGTCCTGTTTGGCAACAGCGACGTCGAGATGTCCGTCTGCGTGCCTGAAGCGCAGATGAAATACCACTTCAAGAACGGACAGGGGGACGAGTGCCTGTTCGTCCACTACGGACGCGGCACCGTCTTCACGATGTTCGGGACGCTGGCGTTTGGCCCGAAGGACTACGTCGTGATCCCCAAGGGCACGATCTACCGAGTCGAGTTCGAGGAGCGAGCGGGGGATGGATCCGACGACGAGGCGTTCGGCGGGCATCCTCGAAGCGCGATGCCGCTGGGCAAGTTCGTGGCGTTCGAGACGGCCAACAGCAGCCATATCCTGCCGCCGCCTCGGTATCTCTCGAAGCAGACGTCGCAGTTCCTCGAGCACGCGCCCTACTGCGAGCGGGACCTCGTCATCCCGTCGCTGCCGCTGACATACGACGAGGAGGGCGACTTTGAGGTCCGGATCAAGGCCCGCGACGCGGTGCACTCGTATGTGTATCCGTACCACCCGCTAGACGTCGTGGGCTGGGACGGCTGCTACTACCCGTACACGTTCAATATCGAGCGGTTCGCGCCGATTACCGGTCGGCTGCACATGCCGCCGCCGATTCATCAGACGTTCGAGGGTCACAACTTCGTGATCTGCTCGTTCTGCCCGCGGATGCTGGACTGGCACGAGCAGGCAATCCCGATTCCCTACAACCACTCCAACATCGACTCGGACGAGATCCTGTACTACGTGGAGGGGAACTACAAGGCCCGGCGCGGCATCGAGGTCGGTTCGATCTCGCTGCACCCCCAGGGCATCCCGCACGGACCGCACCCGGGGACGGTAGAGGCGTCGCTGGGCAAGAAGTGGACCGATGAGCTTGCGGTCATGTGCGACACGTTCCGGCCAATGTTTCCGACGCGGGCCGCGCTTGACTTGGATGACTCGCACTATCCCGAGTCGTGGAGGGCGGATCATCACGCGCCGCTGCAGCAGCGCAACGGAGTGCCGGCCTCGAAGCCGGCCGGGGAGACCACCAACGTCTGGTAGGGCCGCCCGGTTCATGGATTGCGGGATGAGCGAGGCGAGAGCGGATGGTGCAGGTCACGCTGATCGCCGCGGTGCTCGTGCTGTTCATGCGGCTCGGGACCGAGGGCGGGCCCTGGTCGGATCTGTGGCAGACGCAGCCCTGGTCGGTTGCCGCCATCATTAACGGTGGCCTGCTCGCCATCGGGCTGGGCTTTGCCGTTGCGGCGATGCGCGCCGGCCGGCGGATCGATCGAGGCCAACGCGGCGCGATCCTGCGGCTGGACCGGTGGGCGACCACGGCGCGCCTCGCGGCGGGAATCCTGTTCGGTGCAGGCGTGGCGCTGCTCGGCTGGCTGGACTTGGTGCGAGCGGGGATCGGAGACTGGATCCTGCTCGACGAGCTGGCCGCGCTGATGCCGCTGCTGGGATTGCTCGTCTTGGTTTGGTGGGCGATCGCGCCCATCGAGCGGCGTGTTCGCGAGGCGGTCATCCTGCGGCGGCTGGATGAGGGCTTGCCTCCGCCCGTTGTGGTCTCGCGATGGCGTCACGTGCTGGACCAGGCTCGCCACGAGGCCGGGCCGATTCTCATTCCTCTGATTCCCATGCTGGCGTGGGGCGAGGCGGTCGTCAGACTAGAGGCGAATCCTCCCGCGTGGCTGGAGAACATGGCCGGGCAGGAACTGGTTCGGGCGGAGGCTACGTATGTTGTCGCGCTCCTGGCCGGCATGGCGGCAGTGTTCGCGTGTGCGCCGCTGCTGATCCGGGCGGCGTGGAGCACCACGCCGATCGGAGCGAGCGAGATCCGGACGCGGATCGACGACATGTGCCGCAGGCACCGCGTTCGTGTTCGCGGCGTGCTGATGTGGCGGACGCGCTCGACCAGCCCCAACGCGATGGTGATGGGCGTCCTGCCGAGTCTTCGCTACATCCTCCTGTCGGACCTTCTGCTCGATGCCCTTCCGGCGAGAGCCGTGGAGGCGGTGGCGGCCCACGAGGTGGCGCATGTCAGGCGCAGGCACATCCCGTGGCTGGTCGCGTCGGTGATGACGACGGTGCTCGTGCTCATTGGAGGCCTTGAACTGGCGGCATCGGCCAGCTTCGGCGCCGGTCCGTATCCGGAGTGGTTCGAAGGGGCGGTGGCGGTGCTGAGCCTCGTGCTGGTGCTGGCGGTGATTTCCTGGATCAGCAAACGTTTCGAGTGGCAGGCCGATGCGTTTGCCGCGCAGCATCTCAGTGGATTTGAGTCGCGCGGCGGGGCCGGCCCCGCACCGTGCATCTCGCATGATGCCGCGGCCACGATGGCCGGTGCGTTGCTCCACGTGGCGACGCTTGCGGGCATGGACCCTGAGCGATCCACATGGCGGCATGGTTCGATCCGGACCCGCGTGGAGCGTCTGAGGCGGCTCGTCGGAACGCCGTGCGATGAGGCGCCGATCGACGCCGCGGTCCGTCGCCTCAAATTCGCGGTTGTGGTTCTGCTCGTCGTTGCGTTGGTCGGCGTGGCGTGGCTTCCCGGCCCGAGCCGTGCGGACCTGGGTGGGGCGCCGGCAGGTTCGCCCTAGGATGGCGGCTCCACCGGGGAGCAGAGATGGCCCGACTGCACGAGTTCGAAGGGAAGCGGCTGCTGAGCGGCCGCGGCCTGGAAGTCCCGCGGGGGAGCATCGCGTGCAGCCCCGACGAGGCGGAGGCGGCGGCCATCGCGCTCGGCGGGGCCTGCGTGGTCAAAGTCCAGGCTTGGACGACGGGCCGCAAGGCGCTCGGGGGAGTCGCCCTGGTGGAGACGGCGCGCGAGGCGCGTCACGCGGCAGCGCGGATGCTGGGGATGCAGGTAGGGAACTTCGCGGTCGATCGCGTGCTCGTCGAGGAGCGCGTCGAGATTGCCCGCGAGCTGTTCGTGTCGATGTACATCGATGACGCGGCGCGCGCGCCGCGAATTTTGCTGTCGCTCTCTGGTGGATCGGGCGTCGAGGCGCGGGGCGATGCGGCGATGCGGCTCGAGTGTGATCCGCTGGATGGCGTGAACGAGGCAGAGTTGGCGGGCGTGCTGCGGCGGTCCGATCTCTCGGAGCCCGAGCGGGAGGCCGTCGCCGAGGCGGTGCGGCAGGTCTTCGCGGTCGCGCGCGCACACGAGGCGAGGTCCGTTGAGATCAATCCGCTGGCCATCTTGCGCGATGGGCGCGTGGTCGCGGCGGACTGCCGCGTGACCATCGACGATTACGCGGTGTTCCGGCATCCGGACCTTGGTATCGAGATCGCCCGAGAGTTGGACCATCCGCCGACGGTACTCGAGCGGATTGCATACAGGGTCGAGCAGGCGGACCATCGCGGTACGTTCTACTTTGCTCAGCTCAACACCAAGCCGGAGATTGGTTCGAAGGGACTCGTCGGGTTCCACGGCGCCGGCGGCGGCGGTTCGATGATGTCGATGGACGCCATCACGAACGCCGGGTTCACCATCGCAAATTTCTGTGATACCTCGGGCAATCCGTCCGCCGCGAAGGTGTACCGGGCAGCGCGGATCATCCTGAGCCAGCCCGGGCTGTGCGGGTACTTCGGGTCGGGATCGGGCGTGGCAAGCCAGGAGCAGTTCTGGTCGGCATATGGGCTGGCCAAGGCGTTCTGGGAACTGAATCTCGACATCCCGGTCGTGATTCGCCTGGGGGGGAACGCGGAGGATCGCGCCGTCGAGATTCTCGAGTCGGTCGGTGCGACGGTGCCGGCGACGATCGAGGGATACCGCAAGGACGACCCGCCTCGGAAGATCGCGGACCGCTTCGCGGCGCTCGTGGCTGGGTCGGTACGAGGCGAGTGGAGGTCGAGGCGGGCGCGCGTTCCGGCGTTCGTGGGTTCGGCGCGGAGCTACGCGATCAACGGCGGCACGGTGTGGCTGGACGAGGCATCGTGCGATGCCGAGGCCACGGCGATGGTCGTGCGGCATGGGGCTGGGCTGTTCGATTCGCGAGAGGGCAGACCGGCGCTTGCGGTGGGCGAGGATGAACTCAGGAGCAAAGACTCCGAATTGATCGCGTGCGAGGTGGAGTGCCGTCGAGGGGGTAGGCCTGTGGTGTTCGTAGAGCTGGAAATCGAGGGACTGGACTAGCGCGATGGCGATCCTGATCGATGAATCCAAGCGCGTTTGCATCCAGGGCATCACCGGCCGGGAGGGACAAGCCCGCGCCAAGCTGATGGTCGGCTATGGCACCAAGGTGGTGGCGGGCGTGACGCCCGGCAAGGCGGGAGAGTCTGTCGAGGGAGTGCCGGTGTTCGAGTCCGTGGCCGATGCGATGACGCATTCGCGCGTGGAGGCGGGAGGAGACCTCGACATCTCGGTCGTCCTCGTGCCGGCGCGATTCGTCAAGTCAGCGGCGATCGAAGCGATCGAGGCCGGGGTGAGGCTTCTGGTGCTTGTGCCCGACCGCGTGCCGGTGTGGGATGCGATGGAGATCGCCGCGGCGGGGCGGGCCCATGGCGCCTCGTTTGTCGGGCCCAACACGCTGGGCGTAATCAGCCCGGGCAGGGGCGTGGTGGGGATGATCGGAGGAAGGGCGGAGTCGGCGCGAAGCTGGTTTCGACCCGGTGGAGTCGGAGTCATCAGCCGTTCGGGCGGCATGTCGTCCTCGACCGCGTACTACCTTGGCAAGGCCGGAATCGGCTGCTCGACGATCGTGCATGTGGGCGGCGACAGCGTGCTGGGCGTTCGGATTCCGGACGCGGCCCTGATGTTCGAGAAAGATCCGCAGACCGAGGCGATCGTGATTTTCGGGGAGATTGGCGGGTCGATGGAGGAAGATCTTGCGGGGCTGATGCGCGAGGGAAGGGTGACCAAGCCCGTGGTGGCGTACATCGGGGGCAAGGCGGCGAGGGAGGGGACACGTTTCAGCCACGCCGGGGCGATCATCGAGGGTGGCAAGGGGACGCACGCCGGCAAGGTCGAGGCGTTGCGGGAGGCAGGAGCGACCGTCGTTGAGAGTTTCGGCGATCTGCCCGAGGCGGTCTTGGCGGTGGTGGGGACTCCACCGCAAACGGAATGACTCGGAGAGGAGGAACCCACATGCGACTCTTGGCCCTTATGGCGGTTGGCTTCATCGCCGGCACGCCCTCCGCCGACTCGCGCCTGGCAGCGGATCCGATGGCCGACGCCGCGGGCGCCTTCCTCGATAGTCTGAACGATCGCCAGCGCGAGGACTGCCGATTCGACTTTGACGACGCCGAGCGGCGGAACTGGCAGCCGGTGCCATTCGGCGATGCGGGCGTGCGGTTCGAGGACCTAAACGCGACGCAGCGCGAAAGGCTCAGGAGCCTGCTGGGCAGCGCGCTCTCGGCCGAGGGGCTGGCGACCGTGGACGGGGTCATGACCCTCGAAGCGATCCTCGTGGCGATCGAGGAGCAGGCGGGTCGACCCAGCCGCTTCCACGGTCCAGAGCGGTACTTCGTGACGATCTATGGCGAGCCGCGGGGGGAGGATCCCTGGGGCTGGCGCATCGAAGGACACCACCTCTCGATGACGTTTACGTGCCAATCCGGCGAGTGGACCGCGCATGGGCCGATCTTCGTCGGGGCCCAGCCCGCGCGCGTGCGCGGCGGCGAGCACGACGGCTTTCGCGTCCTTGGTCACCATGACGACGACGTCCGCGCCTTGTTGGCCATGCTGAGCGACGAACAGCGGGCACGAGCGGTGGGTGGCGTCCGAATCCCAGGAAACGTGGTGCTGATCCCCGGGCGAGATGATGGCTTTCGTGAGGATCTCGGTCTCGTGGCGGCAGAGATGACGCCAGAGCAGCGTGCGGCCCTGATGGAGGCGATCTTGGATTGGGCCGGGTGGCTGCACGAGAACCTTGCCGCGGCGGAAGAAGCGCGGGTGAAAGAGTCGCTGGACAGGACCCGCCTGTACTGGTTGGGCGGCACGGGCGCGGATGAGCCGCATTACTGGCGAATCGTGGGGCCGCACTTCGCGATCGAGTACGCCGCACCGGAGGCCGATCCCGACCACGTGCACGCGCTCTGGCGCGACCTCGAGCACGATTTGGGGGGCGATCTGCTGCGCCGTCATCTCGAGAGGTACCACGCCGAGCCCGGCTTCTCGCGATAGAGGCACGGGCACTCAACGGCCGGCGTGATACCTATCGCGAGGACGGCATGAACATGGCCGCGATTCGTTGGCATTCGGCTGCGCTGATGGGCGCGCCGCGGCTGTTGCACAGCAGCGCCACGACGATCCGTCTCTCGGCGTCGGCGAACAGGAAGCATTGGCTTCCTGGCTGACTGCCCCCGTGAGAGAGTCTGAGATCGTTCCCGGGGGCGCCCTGAACGTTCCATCCGAGGCTGTACGCGTGTGTCTTGCCATCGGCCGTGGTCACGGGGGTGTGAAGCAGGCGGAGCGCATCGTCGCCGAGCGTCTCCGCGCCGATGACCCCCCAGCCGAGGCGAACGAGGTCTTCGGCCGTTGAGAGGTAGCCTCCACCGGGAATCTTGTAGCTGTGATCCGTCGGCGGTGAGGGTGCGGCGTGGTCGCCGGCCACAAGAAGGTACGGGGTGGCAGGCCGCGGCGCGTCTGGGGCGCCCTCGACGATCGTGCTTGCCATGCCGAGCGGATCGAGGACCTCGCGTTGGATAATCCGATCGAATCGCTCGCCCGTGGCGGCCTCCATCGCCACTCCGAGCAGCGTGAACCCGTATGTCGAGTACTCGCGCCTGGCACCTGGCTCGAACAAGAGGGGGTCATCGCGGAAGATCGCGAGAGCGTCGCTCAACGAGGCGTAGTGCTGCTGGTTCCAGATTTCCAGGCCCCGGTAATGGCGGATGCCCGAGGTGTGCGACGCAAGTTGTCGGCATCTGATCCGGCGCCAGTCCTCGGGGAGGCCGGAGATCGAATCACCGATCGGCGCGTCGAGGTCGATGTCACCGCGAGCAGCCATCTTTGCCAGTGCGACTCCGGTGATCGCCTTGGAGATGCTCGCGATGCGGAAGACCGTGGTCGGGGGGGCGGCCGTTTCAGATTCGAGATCCGCCAGCCCGAACGCCCGGGAGTAGATGATGCGGCCGTCGATCAGGACGGCCGCCTGGATCGCCGGGATATGGTGTGCGCGTCGGAGGGACTCCAGGTGCGAACTGGCGGCGTCGATCGCCTGGACGAGGCCTGGCGTGTGCGGAGGCTCGACCACGGCGGGCTGGGCGCACGCCCCGCGCGCGGCCAGACACCACGCCAGCAGCACGATGAAGCGACCGATCGGCATGGCAATCTCCAAGAATGCGGAGAATCGGGCCCACGACGCGAGCATATAGGATTGCCAGAGCAGGAGGGACCGATGGCCGAGACATGGAAGACTGCGATCTCACGCATCCGGCCCAACGAGGTAAGGGTGCGGGGGTACGACATCGCCGAGTTGATGGGGCGCGTGTCGTTCGGGAGCGCTGTGTATCTCATCCTGCGGGGCGATCTGCCACCCGAGCCGGTTGGACGGCTCATGGACGCGATTCTGGTGTCGAGCATCGACCACGGGCCGACACCGCCAAGCGCGCTTGGCGCCAGGAGCGTGGCGAGCACGGGAGCCTCGCAGTCTGCGGCGGTCGCGGCGGGGATCGCCAGCATCAATCGCTGGCACGGCGGGGCGATCCAGGATTGTGCGGGACAGTTGAGGCGGATCGTGGAGCGCTCTCAACTCCAGAATCGCTCGCTGGCGGACTCCGCGGCGGACGAACTTCAGGAGATGGCGGCGCGTCGCGAACGGATGAGCGGGTTCGGCCATCGTGTGCACACGAGCGATCCGCGGACGGCCCGCTTGTTCTCGCTTGCGGCGGAGATCGGGCTCGATGGACCGCATGTGCGGGCGGTGCGGGCCGTGGAGGCGGCGCTGGTCAAGCGCGGCAAGCCGCTTCCAATCAACGTCGACGGGGCCATCGGGGCACTTCTGGCGGATCTTGGGTTTGAGCCGGGGGTAATGAACGGGATCTTCATGATCGCGCGGGCGCCGGGTTTGGTCGCACACGTCTTCGAGGAGCAGACCCGGGAGAAGCCGATGCGGCGCATCGACCCCGATCCTGACAAACAGGAATACGATGGGCCCGCGCCGCGGCGGCTGGATGACTGAAGCACGGGTGATCACGGGGACCGCCGAGGCGCGGCGATTCAAGAGCGAGCGACGGGCAGGGCATGAGCGGCCACGCATCAATCCCGAGAGTCACGCTGGAGACGGCGCGGCTGAGGCTGCGCCCCTTGGAGTCTCGGGACCTCGATCGCTTGTGCGAGTTGGCGGGAGCGCCCGAGATCTACCGCACCACGATCAACATCCCGCATCCATACTCCAGGGCGGATGCCCAGCGATGGCTGGAGCTCTCGCGATCGGCGTGGGAGAGCGGGGAGGGAACGCAGTTCGCAGTTGCACTTCGCCGCGACGATGCGCTGATCGGCGGAGTGGGGCTTTCGATCCGTCGCGAGCACGATCGTGCAGAACTGGGGTTCTGGATGGGGGTCCCGTACTGGGGAAAGGGCTACACCACCGAGTCGGCCGGGGCAGTGCTGGATTATGGATTCGACGGTCTCGGGCTCGCCAGGATCTGGGCGGGGCACTTCGCGGGAAACGAGGCCTCGGGGCGCGTACAGCAGAAGCTTGGCATGACGCGCGAGGGCGTGCTGCGAAAGCAACTCAAGAAGGACGGCGCGTACATCGACGACGTCGTTCATTCCATCACCCGAGAGGAGTGGGAAGCGCGCCGAGACGGTGGCATGCCGCCGACGCTCGAGACCCCTCGACTCGTGCTCCGAGCGTTCGAATCGAAGGATCTGGATGCCCTCATCGCGATCAACCGCCACAAGGAGGTTGCCAATGGCGTGCTCTCTGTGCCGCATCCGTACACCCGGGCCGACGGAGTGCGACAACTCGGCGACCTGATGGCGCGCAACTCGCGGGGCGAGCATTGCAACTGGCTCATCATGGCGCGGGACTCGGGCGAGGGAGTCGGTTTGTGCGGGTTTCAGCCCGACGACACGCACTCGCGGGGGATTCTGGGGTACACGCTTCGACCGGACTTCTGGAACCGCGGGCTCATCACCGAGGCGCTGCGAGCGGTGGTGGCATACGCGTTTGACGCCAGATCGCCGAGCCTGCATCGGTTGACGGCCGACCACTATCCTGAGAACCCTGCTTCTGGGCGCGTGTGCGAGAAACTGGGCATGACGCTGGAAGGGACGATGCGCGGATTCCTTCGGAAGAACGGCGAGTTCCGCGACGTCGTGCGGTGGGCGATCCTGCATGACGACTGGCTGCACATGAGGGGATGAGCATGGCGTATGGCGTCGAGCAGATCTCGGAGTTGTTTCCGCATCTGCAGGACATCCGAGACGGAGACCTCCGTGGTCGCGTGGCCGCGGTGTGGGATGAGGCCCTGCGGACCGGCTGCGGCGGCCAGGGATGGACGTTTGACGAACTTCGGGCCATCCCGTTCACGCTGCTGGCCGGCAAGATCGACCTTCGGTTCATCGAGCACCTGAACTCGTGCTGCAAGCAGTGCATCGCGATCGCCGGTGTGCTCGGCGAGGTATTTGGACAGCGCGTGCCGATCCACCTCGACCACTTGATTGCGGGCGCGCTGCTGGCGGATGTTGGAAAGCTGCTGGAGTTCGACAAGCGCGGCGGACAGGTCGTCAAGGGATACTCCGGCGAGATGCTCCGGCATCCCTTCAGCGGTGTGGCACTGTGCTACAAGCACGGGATTCCCGCGGAGGTGATGCACATCGTGGCGACCCACAGCCACGAGGGAGACAGGGTGGAGCGGACGATCGAGAGCTGGATCTTCCACCACGCGGACTTCATCGACTTCGACATCGCCAAGGTTCTGGGGAAGCGGGCGTGAGGCGGCCGCTCTGGCGCCCCGGCGCACGCTCATGACGCCACCGAACATCGCCGTCGTGGGCTCGGGGGTGGTCGGCTTGACCACGGCCATTGTGCTGCGAGATCGCGGCGCGGGCGTCACCGTCTATGCAGATCGAAACGCCTGCCCGCCGGCTTCCTTGGCCGCGCCGGCGGCATTCACGCCGTATCCCGCGGGCGATGAGGACGTGTTCAGGCGGCGGACCGAGCAATCGATGGAGGCGTTCTCCAGGATCGCGCGGGAGGCGGGATCGCAGCGCGGCGTGGTGATTGGCGAGTTGCGCGAGTATTCTCACGCGCCGCATGAATCGAGGCCGTGGCTCGATCGGCTACTTCAGACGCGTGCGATCGAACCTGCGCCCGCGCCGTGCGTCGGGGCCAACATCACGATCCGTCCGATGATCGACATGACTCGGTACATGCCGTGGCTCCTGGAAGAGGCTCGGTCTCGGGGGGTGGGCATGGACGTGGGTCGCATCGAAACTCTCCATGACCTCTTTGCGCGCGGCCACGAGGTCGTCGTCAACTGTGCGGGGTTCTGGGCGCGAGATCTCGCCGACGATCCTCTCGTAAAGCCGATGCACGGGCAGGTCGTGCATGTGCCCAACGACATCGGCCTCGACTACAGCCTCCACGACGATGCCCCGGACGGGCTGGTCGCCTACATCTTCGCCTTTGGCGGTCGGCTCGTGCTGGGGGGCACGTTCGAGGGCGGCCGCGAGGATCATGGCACGGATCGAGGCACGCTGGACGCCGTCATTGGGCGCTGCCGCGACCTGCTGAGGATTGACGGTCACCCACGGTGGCGAGATCTGGGGCGAACAGAGATCCGGGCGCTCTCGGGGATCCGAGCGACGAGAGGGGCCCCGGGTGTGTTCGACCTGCCGAGAGTCGAGCGCGAGGACCGCGGGGCCGGGCGGATGGTGGTCCACAACTATGGACACGGGCGGTCCGGGGTGACGTTCTCGTGGGCAACGGGCGCGGAGGCCGCGGATCTGGCGCTTTCCTGATGCGGTCGATCGGTACGGACTGCGCCCGGTACACTCTGCTCATGCAATCCAAAGCCAAGACCGTCTCGCAGTATCTGGCCGAACTTCCAGAGGATCGCCGGGCGGCGATCTCCGCCGTCCGCAAGGTGATTCTCGCGAACCTGGACGAGGACTTCGAGGAAGGCATGCAGTATGGCATGATCGGGTACTACATCCCGCATCGGGTTTATCCGGCCGGCTACCACTGCGATCCGAGACAGCCCGTGCCGTTTGGCGGGCTCGCGTCGCAGAAGAACTACATGTCGCTCTACCTGATGGCCGCGTACGGCAAGGAGGAGGATTGGCTCAGAGATGCCTGGGCCAAGTCGGGCAAGAAGCTTGACATGGGCAAGTGCTGTGTGCGATTCAAGAGGCTTGAGGACGTGCCATTGGATGTCGTCGCAGAGGCGATCCGGCGTGTGCCGGCGCGGGCGTATCTGGATCACTACGAGTCGGTCATCAAAGGCATTGGAAAAAGGGGCTCATCGCCCGCGGTGGCGGCGGGGTCAGGATCTTCGGCCCGTACCCGCGCTTCTGGAGGCGCGAATGCCGGGAAACGCTCCGAAGCGGGCACGACGAAGACTCCGAAGAATCCGTCCTCGGAACGGACACCACGAGCGGTTGGCTCAGGCGCCAATCCCAGTCGTGGCGGTCGTGGCGCCGCTCGTTCGGGGCGAGGAAGACCTTCTTCGCCGTAATCACCAGATGATCCCGCAGCCTTGTGTGATCGGGCCGATACACCGGCACGCATGCTGTTGGATCGATCCGAAAGCGTCATTGTCGCGGCCGAGTCCTGGCTGGACGGCGCAGCGATTTGCAAGTGGGACGTGCGCTCGCTTCTTCCGACCAATTATCGGGTTCCGGACGCCACGGACATTCGCGTGACAGATGTCGACGGAGAACGGTTCCTGGCGGCCGTGGTCCGGGAGGCCGACCCGGCCTTGGAAGTGTCGATCCGCAGCTTCTCCGATCCCGGCACATCGAAATGGACGCTCTCCGCGTCTGACAGAGGCGTCGAGATCACCGGCGATGCGGCCGCGTGCCGAGGAATCCCGCGTATCCATGCGACGACGCTGCCCAGGGTTGGACCATGTCTGTTGTCGATTGATCCAGAGGGATCGCAAGCCAAGCTCATTCCGCTGACCTACCGCGGCGTCTTGGGGGCCGTCGAGCTCTCGGGGACCGCGGGCGTCGTTGTGGCGATGAACGAGCCACCCTCTCTAGTGGAATTGCATCTGGGTCGCGATCTGGCACAAGGCAGGGTTCAATCGTCGTCCAGCTATGTCTCTGAGCTGTCGCGGCTTGAAGACCAGATCTGGGTAGTGACGGGCGACACGGTGCTGCGACTGGATGCACGGACCGTTCTGCCGCTCGGCTTGATCGATCTGCGAGCAGACCGGGAACGGCCTACCTGGCATTCAAGGTCTGAGCACGATCGATTCGCCGGATCGCTCTTTCGCGCCAGAGATGGCCGAGTCGCCGTGCCGCGGCCGCACTCAGGAGACGTTGCAATCGTTGCCCCCCCCTACGACGCGATCGGAAAGACGATCAGAACGGGTGGTGAGCCGATTCGTTGTGTGATGACCCGCGAGGGGCGGGTGCTCGCTCGTGACTGGATGAGTGGCGACTGGCTTGAGAAGAGCGGTTAGTCGCAGCGAGTCCAGAACGAATCGTGGCCAGAATGCATGCTCCGATTCTGAGACCTGCCGCACTACGATCTGGCATGTCGCTCACACGAGTCGAGAAAATCGCGAACCGATACGCCGCTGGACTCGCGCCGGGCCAGACTGTCCGGTCCGGCCAGATCATCCGCATCCGACCCAAGCATGTGATGACCCACGACAACACCGGGGCGGTCATCCCCAAGTTCCGCTCGATCTTCGAGGGCACGGGTCGCGAGCCATCGATCGCGGACCCGCGCCAACCGGTCTTTGCGATCGATCACGATATCCAGAATCTCTCGCCTGAGAACCTTGGCAAGTACGCGAAGATCCGCAGCTTTGCAACAGAGCACGGGGTGGACTTCTACCCTGCCGGGACCGGCATTTCGCATCAAGTGATGGTGGAGCAGGGGTACGTGGTGCCGGGGTCTTTGGTGGTGGGCTCGGACTCGCACTCAAACCTGTATGGAGGCGTTGGTGCTCTCGGAACACCCGTGGTGAGAACCGACGCCGCGTGCCTCTGGGCCACGGGCTCGACGTGGTGGATGGTGCCACGGGTGGCGCGCTGCGAACTGACGGGCCGGCTCGCACCCGGCGTGGTGGGCAAGGACGTCATCATCGCGCTGTGCGGGCTCTTCAACCAGGATGAGGTGCTCAACCACGCCGTTGAGTTCACCGGCGACGGTGTCGCGGCCCTCTCGATCGATCAGCGCCTGAGCATCGCGAACATGACCACCGAGTGGGGAGCACTCGCGGGTGTCTTCCCGTTCGATGAAAGACTGCGAGACTACCTCCTTTCGCGCGCCGAGATGTTCGAGACGAGCCGGCGGCCGGGCGAGCGCCGCGAGGGCTCGCTCGGCTCATACACGCGCGAGGACGTCGAGGCATGGTGGGAACGGAGCGACGCAGCGCCCGCCGGAGCCACTTCCTCGGCGCGAGATCACGGCTGCCGCCTCGCGGCCGATCCGGACGCCCAGTACGCCGTGGATCTCACTATCGATCTCTCCACGATTATCCCGCACGTCTCGGGCCCAAACGATGTGAAGACCACGGTGTCGCTGCCGGAGATGGAGCGGCGGCGAGTGCCCATCCAGAAGGCGTGGCTGATGAGCTGCGTGAATGCTCGCGATGAAGACATCGCCGAAGCCGCGAGGATCGTCCGGGGCAGACGCGTAGCGCCGCGAGTCGAGTTCTACCTCGCCGCGGCAAGCGCAGAAGTGCAAGAGCGCGCGCGAGCCCGCGGGGACTGGCAATCGCTGCTCGATGCTGGGGCGATCGAACTGCCGCCGGGATGTGGGACCTGCATCGGACTCGGTCGCGGAACGATCAGGGCGGGAGAGGTTGGCATCTCCGCAACGAACAGGAACTTCGAGGGTCGCATGGGCGATCGCGAGGGGCAGGTGTACCTGGGCTCCCCGGGGGTCGTCGCGGCCAGCGCGATAGCCGGGTACGTGACAGCGCCGACGAGATTCGAAGACCGGCCGGCCCGCCACACGATCCGCAGGGAAGGCGAGAGAAGGCCGTCCGTGCGGGCCGGCGAGACGATTCCCGGCTTCCCGACAACTCTTCGCGGTCGGACGCTGTTCCTGCCCAAGGACAATCTCAACACCGACGGCATCTTCGCCGGCAAGTGGACGTACAAGGACGACCTCGCGGCCGAGCAGATGCGGGCGGTCACGTTCGAGAACTACGACCCGCAGTTCAACAAGCTCTACCAATATGGGGACATCGTGGTAGCCGGCCGTAACTTTGGGACCGGCTCATCGCGCGAACAGGCGGCTACGTCACTCAAGCTCAAGGGCGTGCCGTGTGTCATTGCGGCATCGTTCAGCGAGACCTACGCGCGCAACGCCTTCAACAACGGGCTCCTGTGCCTCGAGTCTCCCGGACTGGTCGATCATCTGTCTGAGACCTTGATGGAGGCCGGATCGGACAGTCGGACTATCCCGGGTCCGGAAGTCGAGGTGGACTTTGGCATCTCAGTCGTGCGATGCGACGGCCGGGAATTCGAGTTCCCGACGCTGAGCCCGGTCGCGCAGGAGTTGATCGTTGCGGGCGGCGCGGAAGCGGTCGCGCGCGCCAGCCTCACGATTCGGTGAAATCGTGCCATGCCGCGTAGCGACCGGTCTTCTGCCTGACCAGTTGGCGCAGCACGTCGTTGACAAGCGACGAAGCACCAAACCGGAAGAATGCCGGCGTGAGCCACGGACACACGGCCAGGGCTCGCCCGTTCTTGGAGCCGGTGGCCGGCGCGCCAGTCGAACCGCGCCGGGCGGCCGAACGAGGTGGCCTCAACTCGCCCATGGTCTCGGACACCATGACCACATAATGCACGGCGGTCTTTGCGTCGCGGATGCCGCCCGCCGGCTTCATGCCGATCAGGCGCGGCTGGCTCTTCTTTCCGGTTGTCGCCATTGACCTGAGAAACTCGTCTCGAATCGCCTCGAGCATCACGAGGGTGACGGGCATCGTCGCGGCGGGGCTGATCTTTCCCGTGCTGGTCTTGATGAAATCACCAGAGCGGATGCACGAGATGGCCAGATCGCTGGCTCTGCGCACGTTGTCGTAGGTCTCCAACTCGCCGGTCTCGAGAATCACCTTCAGATGCACGTCGCCGTCTGCACCATCGCAGACGGCCACCACCTCGCGGATTTCCTTGGCCACCTCATCGAAACGGCCGGCGAGAAACGCTCCCCGGTTGATCACCATGTCGATCTCGTCGGCGCCGTCCCGGATCGCTCGCTGGCAATCGCGCAGACGCACGGCAAGCGGGTACTGGCCGCTCGGAAAGCCCGTCGCGACGCTGGCGACCTTCACGCCCGATCCATCGAGGTACTCCCTCGCCAGACCGACCAGGCTTGGGTACACGCATACCGCCGCGACGCTTGGCAATCGCTCCCCGAACACCGCCTCATCATCGGGCATGGGCCGTATGGCCTTGGCGCAGAGCGCGCGGATCTTCTCCGGAGAGTCCTTGCCCTCAAGGGTCGTGAGGTCGCACATGGCGAGCGCGAGCTTGAGGGCAGCGACCTTCGAGTCCTTCTTGATCGATCGCGTACGAAAGCTCGCGGCACGCGCCTCGGCCATCACGCGATCAACCGTCGGTGCCATCAGTAATCCTATCTGGCTACCGGGGTTGATCGGGACACGCGGCGCAAGAACTCGGTAGTCGCCTCGATGGCGGCCCTTCGTGTGGTGTCCTCAGTCCACAGGGACGTGTGCGCGCCCTGCGAGATGCTCGCGAGCGCACCCCCGGGGGCCGCACGGGCGATGTCTGCTCCGTCACGGGAAGGGCACACGGCATCAGCATCCCCGTGCAGCACCAGCACGGGGCATCGAATCCCCGCGGCGATCTCCGCTCGATCGAACCCCGGCCAGCGCGGATCCCGCACGAATCGCAGCCCCAGCCAGGCGACGGCCGGCCGAAGCGTGGCCCGATGCGGCAGGCGACGCATGCTCAACACATTGCGTGCGGGCGTGACCGGCAGGCGGTACGGGGCCTCGGCGATCACGCCCACAACACGTCGGTCGCCATTCCGGGCGACATCGAGGCTTACGCCCGCGCCGAGCGAGAACCCCACAAGAACGACCGCCCGGTTTCTTGCGGACGTGACGCTGGGTTCGCTTCGATCCCTGGGCAAATCGCCTGCCCCAAGCGCCAGACCAATGAGAGTGTGCAGTGGACGCGACTCTCGCGCACCGAGGTGGCATGCGCCGCTCGATTCTCCGTGACCGGGCAGATCCCACGCGAAGATCCGCGAGCACACCGGCGCGAGCGCATCGAGCCTGGGAATCACCGCCTGACGCGACTCGCCCCACCCGTGTGTGAAGATCGCAATCGGACCCGTTGGATCCTCGCCGGCGATCGACCAGGCGGCGAACTCGCCCCGGCCATCGGGAGTTCGAAAGGTGAATGCGTCAAACTCCCGGGAAGGGTCGGCCTCGGAGGGGTCAGACGGCAAACCCTTGGAGACCGCCCATGCGAACGTCCGGCGCGGCGGGTGCGTGAGCAAGCGAATCGTCCAGATGACGCCGGCAAACCAGGCGATCACCAGCCCCACGCCAAGCAGGATGACCAGCCCGAGCATGTCTCAGGGTAGATGGGAACCGGAGTCTCCGATCGCGCTCCGATTCACTCCCACGGATGACGCTGTCAGGAGGCGTGCGCCTTCATCTCGACGTTGCGTCGCCCAAGCGGCGATACACTGGCGATCTCTCGCTCGCAATGTGGCACGGAGGGGCACGCATGGGTGCAGGATTCAAGACAGATGGGTTTCTCAGCTACGACCTGGCTCGCTGGGCCACGGCGCTCCGCTACGAGCACCTGAGCAGAGAGGCGATCGAGCGGGCGAAGCTCTTCTGGTACGACTCGCTGGGTTGCGCACTGGGAGGCAGTCGACAAGAAGATGCCCACATCCTGCTCCACCACCATCGAGAGATGTCGGGCCAGTCCGAGGGGACGTGCACCGCGTTTGTCAGCGGATTCAGGACCAACCCGGTGGATGCGGCATTCCTCAACGGGCACATGATCCGCTCGATGGACTACAACGATATCTACTGGAAGGCCGATCCCTGCCATCCAAGCGATCTCATCTCCGCTCCGCTGGCGCTGTGCGAGCACCTCGGACGCTCCGGGCGCGACCTGATTGTCGCAACCATCATCGCCTACGAGGTTGAGATGCGCCTCTGCGAGATCGGGTTGCCCGGAATCCGCGAGTACGGCTGGCACCACGCCACCCTCAGCGCGTTCGCGGCGCCGTTGGCCGCGGGACGGACGCTTGATCTCACGGTGGATCAGATGGTGCAGGCCATCGGAATCTGCGCCAGCCGCACCTGCTGCCTGGGCGCCGTCACTGCCGGCAAGCTGACGAACATGAAGAACACGGTCGACCCGTGGGCCGCGCGGATGGCGGTCGAGTCGGCCCTGCTCGCGCATCGCGGTTACTCGGGCCCAGAACACGTGTTCGACGGAAAGGAGGGGCTGTTCCACGTCTTTGGACACAGCGTGCACAAGGGCAAGCCATGCGGATTCGATGCTGCAGCGCTGCTACGTGACCTGCCGCGGTCCTCCGGCGATCACTACCGAATCCTGGACTGTGGAATGAAGAGTTTCCCGATCGAGGCCCTGAGCCACGCTCCCCTCACGGCGATGCTTCGCTGCGTCAAAGACAATGCGATCAAGCCCGCGGATGTGGCCGAGATCCGGGTCGAGGTCATCGCCCGAGCCGCGGACATTCTCGGCGATCCGGCCAAGTACCGCCCGACGAGCAAGGAGACCGCGGACCACTCACTCCCGTACTCGCTCGCGGTGGGGCTCGTTGACGGCATGGTCACGCCGCTGCAGTTCAAACCCGAGCGAGTGATGGACCGGGGCCTGTTCCCGGTCATGGACAAGGTGAAGGTCATCGCCAACGACGAGTTCGAGGCGCTGTTCCCCAAGTTCCAACCCAGTCGCGTCACAATCGCGACGACCGACGGCCGCTCATTCGCGACACGGGTTGATGTTCCCAAGGGCGATCCGCGCGACCCCATGACCGCTGAAGAGATCGGCGTCAAGTGCCGGGCGTTGGGACGAGATGTGGTGGGGGAGAAGCGCTGCGCGGAGATCGAGGCGTGTGTCATGGGCCTGGAAGACGAGCCGAGCGTCGATCGCCTCATGCGTCTCATGACCATGGATGTGTGATCGCCTAAGAACGCGGAGTGCACCATGATTTCCAGGCACGTCATCCTCGCCAACTGGAAGGAACTGCGTGACTACGCGCTCCGCCTCGTGGACGATCTCGACGACGAGTCGCTCATCGCCCAGCCCGTTGCGGGCGCGACGATGAACCACCCCGCCTGGATTCTGGCCCACCTGACCGTGTACGGACGGGTCATCGACGACATCTTCCGCGCGAAGCCAGCCCAGGATCCGCTCACGAACCGCTACGGGCGGCAGTCCAAACCCCTGAACGACCGGTCCGAGTACCCCGAACGCAGTGCGCTGATCGAAGGGTTTACCTCTTCGTACGACGCGGCCGCCGCGGGACTCCAGGCGATGCACGCCGACCGCATGGACGAGCCGACGCCCATCGCGCGATGGATCCCTCGATTCCCCACCATCGCACACCTGCCGAGCCAGTTCTTCGTGAAGCACATGGCGACCCACCTGGGACAGCTCAGCGCGTGGCGTCGCGCCATGTGCCTTCCTCCGGTCTAGCGGTTCGAACTGAGGCCCATCCCTACCATCGCCGCATGCCACTCTCCTCGACGGAGCGGCGCCTGGCCGATGCGATCGCATCGAGGCGCGACAGCCTGCTCGCCGATCTGCGATTGCACGTCAACACGCCGACCGGTCCGGGTTCGACCGACGGCATCGATGAGACACGAAGCCGCCTTGCGGACCGGCTTCGGGCGATCGGTGCCGCCATCGAGGAGGTTCCCGGACAGGCCAAACCGGGCTGGCTGTACGGTGCAGAACCGGAAAAGCCGCCCCCGCCCGCGACCATCGGTCGGTCCGGGGGCTCTGCGACGGGCAAGAGCGTCCTCATCGCAGGGCATCTGGACACGGTCCACGATGTCAACAGCCCGTTCCGCGAGCTGAAGATCGCGCCCGACGCGAAGACGGCAACGGGGCCGGGGTGCGTGGACATGAAAGGTGGACTCGTGATCGCCGTCGCGGCACTCGAAACGCTCCACGAATTCGAGGTGTCCTGCGCCTGGTCGTTCCTCATGACCGCCGATGAGGAGACGGGGTCGTACTGTTCGGAGCGGACCCTGCGCCGCGAGGCGGAGAGGCACGAGGTGGGATTGGCACTCGAACCGGCGCTCCCCGGCGGAGCGCTCGCCGTCGAGCGCCTGGGCAGTGGTCAATTCATGATCGAGGCAAGAGGCCAGTCCGCCCACGTCGGGCGCGACTTCGAAAGGGGCATCTCTGCCGTGACCGCACTGGCCCACCGCATCGTCGCGGCGGCCTCGATTCCCGATCCAGCCCACGGCCGAATCCTGAGTATCGGACCCATCGATGGCGGTCGCGCAACCAACGCCGTACCCGACCTTGCCCGAGCTTGGGGCAACGTTCGCTACCCGACGCAGCAGGTGGCCGATGACCTCGAACGCATGCTTCTGGATCTCGAGACGACGGCGGACGAATTGCCCCACGTACGGGTGCTGCGTTCTTTCAACCGTCCCGCCAAGCCGCTGACACCTGAAGTCGATCGTCTGGCACACGTTGCACGATCCGTTGCCGAGGATCTCGGCCAGAAGCTCCCTTTCGCGGCCACGGGTGGCGTCTGCGATGGCAATATCCTCCAGGCCGCGGGCCTCCCCACGATCGATACGGTCGGTGTTCGAGGTGGAGGCCTGCACACGTCTCAGGAATGGATCGACCTCGACAGCCTCGTTGAGCGATGCCAGCTGCTCACGGTGCTCATCGGCCGACTGTGCGGGGCCGAATCGTCCCACGCCTAGACTCTCAAACAGCTCGGTTCTGCTAGCCAATCGTCTCCGGAGTTGCCCATGATTCAGGCCTCATCAGCGGCCATGACGGTCGGAGATCGCCTCCGGCAGAGCCCCTCCGTGCACACCGGGGTGGCATCCATCCTCGGCGAGCTGCGCTCGCGCAGCGCTGAAATCCGCGACATCCGCGCCGCCACGCCGGGCCTGCGTGAGCCGTACGAGGCAGCGATCGCCAGGGCTGGCGAGTTGCGAGGCCGGGGACTGTACTACCCATACATCGGCTCGGGCATGGGCAACGGCGCGCTGGTCGAGCTCGCCGACGGCTCGGTCAAGTGGGACATGATCTGCGGCATCGGCGTGCACTTCTTTGGCCACTGCGATACCGACCTGATCGAGGCAGCCCTGTTCGCGTCGATCGAGGATGTCGTCAAGCACGGCAATCTGCAGACCAACGCCGCCGCATTCCAGTTTGCCGACGCGCTGGTCACAGAAGCCTCCCGGGAGAGCCGGCTGCGCCACTGTTTCCTCTCCACCGGCGGCGCCCTGGCCAACGAGAACGCGCTGAAGATTTGCTACCAGAAGCACGCTCCGGCCAGCCGCGTCATGGTCTTCAAAGACTGCTTCATGGGTCGCACCAACACCATGGCCCAATTGGGAGACGGCCCCGCCTACCGCCAGGGACTGCCGCTGAACGTCTCGGTCGACTACGTGCCCTTCTATGACGAGATCGCGGCCGAACGGATGGGGCAGAAGCGGTTCATCGACATGGTGGTCGCCCATGTCGCCTCGCTCATCGAACGCTACCCGCGCCAGCACGCGTGCTTCGTCTTCGAACTGCTCCAGGGCGAGGGGGGATTCAACACGGCGCCCCGCGAGTTCTTCGTCGCGCTCATGGACGTGTGCAAGGCCGGCGGAATCGCGATCTGGGACGACGAGATCCAGACCTTTGGCCGGCTGGACCGCATGTTCGCGTACGAAACGCTGGATCTGGGAGACTACATCGACGTGCTGAGCCTGGGGAAGATGTCCCACGCCTGCGCCACGCTGTTCACTCCGGAGTACAACCCCAAGTCGGGCCTCCTCAGCGGTACGTTTACCGGCGAGACGGTCAGTTTCGCCGTTGGAACGCGTGTGATCGAGCGACTGCGAGATTCCGACGCATACGGAGCCGACGGTCGCCACGCGCGTCACCATCGGCACTTTGTCGAGCAGGTTCGCGCGTTGGCCGCCCGTCACCCGGATTGGTTCCCCGCTCCCAAGTCGGCCCTGCTCCAGACGGGGGCGAAGGACATCGTCGGGGGGCGGGGCGGCATGATGCGGTTCACGCCGTTTGGCGGGGAGAAGGATCGCGTTCTGAAGGCCTGCCACGCGTGCTACGACGAGGGCGTCATTGTGTTCTATTGCGGCCACGATCCGTATCACCTCCGCATGCTCCCGCCGCTTGGCGTCATGCGCGAGGAAGATTGGCCGCGCGTCTTCGAAGTCGTCGAGCGGGGCCTGGCCCGGATCGCCTGAGCCTGGCGACGCGATCGCAATGGTGTTCAAAGGGAGTCGGACGTGTTTCTGATCCGGCGAGCAAGGATGGAGGATGTGCAAACGCTCCTCAAACTGGGGCGCATGGTGCACTTCATCAACCTTCCGCCGGACAAGGACATCATCGCCGACAAGGTGGTCCATAGTCGCAACTGCTTCATCCGCGCCGCCTCCGGCGCCGACAGGCCGGAACCCGTTTCGGTTGCCCGCAATGGCACGCCTACCGGCCTGGCCGCGGCGGCTCGGCGCGTGCCCCTGTTCATGTTCGTGCTCGAAGACACCGAGACCGGCAATTGCCTGGGAACCTCACAGGTTCTCGCCAGGATGGGCGGTCCAGGCAACCCGAATGTCAGCTACAAGCTCGA
Source organism: Phycisphaeraceae bacterium (assembly GCA_020639195.1). GTDB lineage: Bacteria > Planctomycetota > Phycisphaerae > Phycisphaerales > UBA1924 > JACKHB01. The sequence continues at coordinate 268,237 of JACKHB010000005.1, forward strand.
GAAGCGCAGCTTCTTCAGCCAGAGCCTCCAGACCGGCACGAGCCACATCGTTGCAAAGATGTATCTGGACGAGTCCGGCCCGACCGAGATCGGCGGACTCATCCTCCAGCCCTCGCTCCGCGGCCACAAGCAGCGCCTCGGAAGGCTCCTCAGCCTCGTCCGGTTCCACTTCATCGGGCTGCACCGGCCGATGTTCGCCGATCAGGTGCTGGCCGAGATGATGGCCCCGATCACACCCGACGGAGTCAATCTCTTCTGGGAGTCTCTCGGGCGACGATTCGTGCCCCTGAGCTACGACGAAGCCGATCGTTTCTGCCAGCATTCCAGGGAATTCATGTTCGCGCTCCTCCCGCGCGACGACATCTACCTCTCGCTCTTGCCTCCCGCGGCCCGTTCCGTGGTTGGGCAGGTCAATCCCGAGACGGTTCCCGCGCGCCGCATGCTCGAGAAGCTGGGCTTTCGCTACGATGACTTCGTCGATCCCTTCGACGGCGGTCCCCACCTGCACGCCCGCACCGACGAGATCGCCCCGGCGCGCGATACCCGGTGGCGTGAGTTTGGCGGCTCCGCGCGCCCGTCGGACCTCGATCGGGAGGGCATCGTCAGCACGATGGAAAGCGATGGGGAGTTCCGCGCGACGTCGGCCAAGTTCGGGATCGCCGGCGATGGGCGCGTCGTGCTCGAAGAGGAACTCGCATCCGGCCTTCGGGCGCTCGCGGGCGCACCGATCGGCGTGACACCGCTCGACGGGTCGCCCCTCGAGGACGCACCCGCCTCCCGCTCCAAACGAACCAAACCACGCGAGTCGGGCCCCGCCCGACGCACTCGCCGCAAGCCCGCGGGCGGCGCCTGATGGACATGCCGGCCCCGCCTGGATCGAATCTCGCCCCCGCGGACCTGATCGCCGGACGATGGGTTCCTCTCACGGGCGACGCGATAGTCAAGCACAATCCGGCGCGGCCAAGCACGGTGATGTGGGCCGCCGATCCAGTTCCGGCCCACGTGGAACAGGCCGTGAACGCGGCCCGTGCCGCCTTTTCGATCTGGTCACGATGGCCGCCCGAACGCCGGATGGAGGTCCTGCGAACCTATCAGAGACTTTGCCGTGAGCGCGCCGATGCGGTCGCGGATCGCATCGCCGACGAGACCGGCAAGGTGTTGTGGGACAGCCGGCAGGAGGCCGGCGCGCTGGCGAGCAAGGTGGATATCACTCTGGAATCCGGGGCGAACACCGGAATGTCGCGAGTGGCGTCCTTTGAGCTCGACCTTGCCCCTTCGCGAATCGGCCGCTGCTGGTTCAGGCCCCACGGCGTCATGGCCGTGATCGCGCCATTCAACTTTCCCGCCCACCTCCCCAATGGACACATGGTCCCGGCCCTCGCGATGGGCAACACCGTGGTGCTCAAGCCCAGCGACAAGGCGCCCGGGGTCGGGCAGATGCTCGTGCAACTGTTCCACGATGCTCTACAGGCCCACGATGCCCCGCCGGGCGTTGTAAACCTCGTGCATGGCGCCGGAGACATCGCGTCGCGCCTGGTCTCACACGAAGGTGTAGACGGCGTCCTGTTCACCGGTTCATGGCCCGTAGGCCGCAGGATACTCGAGGCGAATCTCGATCGCCCGGGCCGGATCATCGCGCTCGAAATGGGGGGCAACAACGCCGCGGTCGTGATGCCCGATGCGGACGTGCGCCAGGCCGTCATCGAGTGCGCGCGCTCGGCGTTCGTGACCACAGGACAGCGCTGCACGTGCACCCGTCGCGTGGTCGTTCATCGCGACATCGCGGACCGGTTCGTCCCCGCGCTCCTCAAGGTCACGTCAAACCTCCTGGTCGGAGATCCTCGCTCCGACGCGCCCGTGTTCATGGGCCCCATCATCTCGGAAGAGGCCAGGGAGCTCGTCCATCAAGCCCAGGACGGCTTCGCGCGAGCCGGCGGCGAAGTCCTTCTCGAATCCACATCGGTTGATTCGCCCGAGGGCGGTTGGTACCTCACCCCGGGCGTCGTGCGGGTCGATCGCTTCGTTCCACACGACGCGTCGGACGCGGGCTGCGACGCCGAGGTGTTCGGACCGCTCCTCCGATTCAGCATCGTTGATTCGCTCGAAGAGGCCATCTCGCAGGCCAACGCGACTCGCTTCGGCCTCGCCGCCTCGATCTTCACGCGCGACCACGCCGCCGCCGAGGAGTTTCTCGCAACGGCCCGAGCGGGCTGCATCAACGTGAACGCGGGCACAGCGGGCGCCAGCAGCAGGCTGCCCTTCGGCGGGCTGGGACACTCCGGCAACCACCGTCCCGCCGGCTCGTTCTCGCTGGACTACTGCGCCTTCCCGGTCGCCGGAATGATCGAACAGGGCGACGCCGCGTCTGTGCCCACGGGCATGCGGGTGGAAGACGCCTGGGTGATTTGAGCCCGCCTTCAGGATTGCCCGTGGGGGGCCTCTCAGACCCCAAGCCCCATCATGCGGCCCAGCACCCGCAGCCTGTCCGTCAGGGTCTGCTTCGGTGGATCCGCGGCGTTGTGATGCAGCACCAGCACGGTGATGTCGTCGCCAAGAGAGCCGCCGTGATGCGCCTCGATTCGCTCGACGAGCCGCGACGGAAACTCGACGGCATCTTCCACGCCGACCTCCCGCGCCAGCCCGAGCACACCATGCTCCCCAAGGGCCCGCTGCCCGGGTCCCGTGGCCTCCATCAGCGCGTCGGTATATGCAACCACGAGATCGCCGCGGGAGAGCCGCACGGCGAATTGGTGATACGGCGTCTCTTCGATCAGTCCAAGCGGCAGGTTCGCCACTCCTACCTCGGGCGATCCGCTCGACTCGATCGCCTCACCCAGATCATGCCGCAGAAGTGCCCACTCATCTCGATCCGCCCGATACCACAGCGGCGCCGGATGGCCCGCGTTGCACACAATGAGATGGTCCGTCGCGGCGTAGTAGGTCATCAGCACGGCCGTCGCGAATCGTCCCGCCGTCGAAACGTGCGAGAACTCGTCACTCAGCCGACGTGTGAACCGCGATTGATCCACCGTGTTGATGTGCTTGCGCATCAATCGGCGCAGGGATCTCGCGACCTCATCGACTTCCGATCCATGACCCGCGACATCCGCCACAACGAATCGGCTGATGGACCCGGCGCCGCAGACCGAGATGTAGTAGAGATCTCCCCCGTGATCGCTGCCCGCGAACGGCCTGGCGTACACCACCGCATCGATCCCCGGTGTGGAGACCGTGTTCGACACGGACTGATTCCCACCCCAGACCTCCATGCATTGCAGGCCCACAGAGTCTGACGCGGTTCCAGCCTGTCTTGCGCTCGCCGCCACCACCGTGCCTCCGGTCTCGCGTTCTGCCCGTGATGGGGGAGCCGAGCCCAATTCGCCCTCGTTTCCTCGATGCCAGACGCTCGCTGTCGCCGCGACCTGGACCGATCGTTACGAGCCCGACCCGTCGCGGAACCGGGGAGCCAAGGCCCAATGCAGCTTGTCGATGGCCGTCGCCCAATAGCTCCGATCGGGGTTGGTGACGAACCGAACCACCTGGCGGTCCCGCCGAACGACGATCCGCTCGCCCGCCTCCAGCTGCGTCAGCGGCCGCCCATCGATCGCCAGCGTCGTTCCTTCGCCCGACTCCGACGAATTGGCCCGCAGCAGCGAGATCTCCACCCGGCTGGCCGAGTCCACCACAATCGGCCGGAACGACAACGAATGGGCCGCGATCGGCGTGATCGCCACGCCCTGCACGGTCGGCGCCAGAATCGGGCCACCGGCCGACAGGTTGTACGCGGTGGACCCCGTCGGCGTGGAGACGATCAGCCCGTCGCCGCTGATCTCCGGTCCCGGCTCGCCATCGATGCTCAGGCTGAGCGCGATCATCCGATACGGCGGCCCCGCCGTAATCACAACATCGTTGAGCGCGACCCCCTCGGCTCGCGCGCCCTCCCCGCCCGCCGGCACGACCTCGACGGCCAGTCGCCCCAGTTCCCGGAAGCTCAGCAGCCCGTCACCCAGCACCGACGGCGCGTGCCGCTCGAACGCCCGCAAGTCAAACTCCGCGAGAAACCCAAGCTTGCCGAGGTTGACCCCCAGAAGCGCGACGCCGCGCTCGGCCGCCTCCGGCACCGCGGCCAACAGCGACCCATCGCCTCCGAGCACCACGACGAGATCGAGCCGGTCGAGCCCCTCGAGAGGCGGGCATGATCGAGCATCGCCCTCGAGCACCAGCGTGCCATGCCGCCGGATCAAGTCCCGCACCACAGGCGCAGCGCGGACAGCGTCGCTCTTCTCTTGGTTCACCAGCAGGACCGTGTGGCGACCCATGCTCAACTCGCGCTCGCGGGCGTCCCGACGCCGGGTTTGGCCTCGGCCAATGCCTCTCCAGCCGGTGGGGTCATCTCGCGAACGGCTCGCGCGATCGACGCCGCGTCGAGGCCCGCTTCGCAAATCTGGTTCGATCGTGAGTCCTGGTGGATCCACCGATCCGGCATGCCTAGCACCGTGATCCGGGACGCGTCCAGGCCGCGCCGACGCGCCACATCCACCACCGACTCACCGAAGCCGCCGATGACGCTGTGCTCCTCCACAGTCACGATTGGCACGCCGCGCCCCAGCAGAGACTCGATCAGATCCGCATCGACCGGCTTGGCAAAGCGCGCGTCCCAGACTCCCACTCTCAGCCGTGGTGCGAGCGACGCCGCAGCGTCCACCGCCGTCAACGCGGGAACGCCAAACGCCAGCACCGCCGCGTCCAGGCGCGAATCGGCCGCCTCCGCGCCCGCCGTGAGGCATCGCGCCCGTCCCAACACGAACGGGGGGCATGCCTCGTCACCGAATCGCGGGTCCACGTCATCTCGCGGGTATCGCACGGAAGAGACACTCTCGTCCAGGTCCCGCATGAACTCCAGCGCCGCAACCAGCGATGGCTCGTCGATCGCCGCCATAATCACGGACGCCGGCAGCGTCCGCAGCAGCGCGACATCGCAGAATCCGTGGTGCACGGCGCCGTCGCCGCCGACAAGCCCCGCCCGATCGAGACACAGACGCACCCCGAGGCCCTGCAGCGACACCTCCTGGAACGCCTGGTCGAACGCTCGCTGCAGGAACGTGCTGTACACCGCGAAGTACGGCTTGAAACCACCCTTGGCCAGGCCCGCCATCATGTCCATGGCGTGACTCTCGCAGATCCCAACGTCCCAGGCGCGCTGCGGAAAACGCTCGATCGCCCTGGCCACTCCCGTGCCGTCGGGCATCGCCGCCGTGCACGTCACGACCCGTTCGTCCCGCTCCATCAGGTCAACCAGTGCGTCCGCAAACGCCGACGTGAAACTCCGCCCGCCGCGGCGCACCTCAACGCGGCAGCCCATCGAGTCGGGATCGATCGTGAACGCGCTGGGCGAGTGGAACCTCGTCGCGTCCCGCTCGGCCACCTCGAGCCCCTTGCCCTTGACGGTCTTGACGTGCAGCAGCATCGGACGATCAAAGTCGCGCGCCTCGGACAGGAACTCAATCAGGGTCGGCACGTCGTGCCCGTCGATCGGTCCGACGGTCAGCAGTCCGAACCGCTCAAACCAGGAATTCTCCGTCACCATGGCCTTGGTCGCGTCGCCCAGCCGGTGGTACGCGTCTCCGATCAGCGATCCGCCGGGCACGTGCCGCAGGATCTTCCTCGCCCCGCGCTTCATCCCCCCGTAGATGTGGCTGAGCCGCAACCGATCCAGATACTGCGAGATCGCGCCCTGCGGCCGGCTGATGGACATCCCGTTGTCGTTCAGCACGACCAGGAACTGCCGAGAGAGCGTTCCCGCGTTGTTCAGTCCCTCGAGCGCGACACCATTGACGATGGAAGCGTCACCGACCAGACTCACGACGCGCCGACCCTCGGGGCACGCGCGCGGATCGAAGGCCTCTCCGTTGAGCGTGTCGGCCCGGGCCATGCCCACCGCCGTGGAGATCGCGGTGCCCGCGTGCCCGACGGCGAACAGGTCGAACGAGGACTCCGAGGGGGCGGGGAACCCCGCCATCCCCTCGCGCGTGCGCAGCCCCGAGATGAGACCCGCCCGCCCCGTCACCAGCTTGTGTGGATAGCACTGGTGCCCGACGTCGAACAGCAGGCGGTCGTGGGAAAAGTCGAAGACGTAGTGCAGCGCCAAGCTCAGCTCGACGACGCCAAGATTTGGCGCGAGGTGCCCGCCGACGCGCGACACCTGCCCGATGATCAACTCGCGAATCTCCGCGGCCAGTTCGTCCAACCGCTCCACGGGCAGCGACCGCAGATCCGCAGGCGAGGAGATCGTGTCGAGCAGGCCCATGCAGCCAATCCTATGTGATCCGGCCCACCTTGGTTCGCCACGGGCATCCCGATTCGATCGAGCCTTATCGGGTCCGATGCGCGATGGCGTCGCACAATTCGGCCAGGACCCGCCCCGCTCCTGCCAGGGGTCCCAGCGCCTCATGAGCCACTGTCAACAGCCTCCCGACCTCCCGCCGCGACGCCTCGACCCCGAGCACCCCCGGAAACGTCAGTTTTCCAGCCTCGAGGTCCTTTCCCACGCGTTTGCCAACGTGGCCCGCCTCCTGCTCAACATCCATCAGATCGTCCGTAATCTGGAAGATCAAGCCCAGGGCATCGGCGTAGGTCGAGACCGCGTCCAGCGCGGGGTCCTTGGGGCCCGGCGCCAGACCCCGCCCCGCGATCACTCCCATGCGGCAGGCCGCCCGGATGAGCGCCCCGGTTTTCTGCTCGTGAACCTTCCGAACCCGGAGCTCCGCCGACTCGGGCGGATCGCCGCCCAGGGTGTCCAGCACCTGCCCGCCGATCATGGCGATCGTGGCGGCGCTCAGTTCCGCCATCAGCGCGCCCGCGAGCCCCGTGTCTCCAGCATCACGGGCCAGAACGTCAAACGCGAGCGTAAGGAGTCCGTCCCCCGCCAGAATCGCCATCGCCTCCCCGCGGGCAACGTGCAGCGTCGCCCGTCCTCGGCGCAGGTCGTCGTCATCCATCGCGGGCAGGTCGTCGTGCACGAGACTGAACGCATGCACAAACTCGAGGGCCACGCCCGCCGCGAGCGTTTCGCGCCCGTGCCCGCCGACGGCCTCCCCACAGAGCCAGGCCAGCACCGGGCGAACCCTCTTCCCCGGCCCCAGGGCCGCGTACTCCATCGCCTCGGCCAGCGAAGGGCAGATCGCTCTGACGGCGATCGCTTCGCGCATCGCGCGGTCGATCTCACCGACGATGGGGGCGACGCGCGCGCTCTGGAACATCGGCCACACTCCGAAACGATGGTACTCGTGACCCGCCCGCCCGCGTCCGGTCCCACTACCATCGAGCCGCGATGCTCCAGCAGATAGTCCGGATATTCGACGCCGGCGGATGGGCGATGTATCCCCTGCTCGCTCTAAGCATCCTCTCCGTCGCCGCGTCGCTCGAGCGCATCGGGTTCTGGCGCGCCCAGCACGGGCGATCTCGACTCGCACGCGTGGACCGCGCCGTCGAGCAGATCGGACGGGGCGAACTCTCCGCCGCTGCCAAGTCCCTCAAGGGCCTCCGTTCCGTCCACGCGGAACTGGCGCAGGCGCTGCTCGTGGCAGCCCGATCGGGCCACGCTGGCCCCGCCCAGCTCGAACAGCGCGCCCGAGAGCGGATCGAGGCCGTCCGCCCGCGGATCGAGCGTTTCAGCGTGATGCTGTCCTCGGTGATCACCGGCGCACCCATGCTCGGCATCCTCGGCACCGTGCTGGGCATCATCAGCAGCTTCCGGGTCCTGGAAACCACCATCAACGCTGAGCCGAGCGCTGTGGCCGGGGGCATCGCCGAAGCGTTGATCACGACCGCCTTTGGACTGATCGTGGCGCTGGTCGCGCTCTTTCCCTACATGTACTTCAAGGGGCAGATCGAACGGGCGTACAGCCGGCTGGAGGTCCTTAGCGCCGCGTTCATGGTCTACACACCGTCCGATGCGCCGCTCCCGCGAGGCGAACCTCAGGCGGCGACCTCTTGCTGAGACCTCAGCAACTCGTAGATCTCAGACGCGGTCGTGGCGTTGTACATCTTGGTGCGGAAATCCTCCATGACCATCAGCCGACTGATCCGCGCCAGCGCGTGGATGTGATCGCTGGTCCGGTCCGGCGGGCTCGCCAGCAACACCACCAGCCGAACGGGCTGGCCATCGATCGCCTCAAAGTCCAGCGGCTGGGCGGGCTTGCCGATCGCCATGGCCAACGCCGGCATGCCGGGGCACTTGCCGTGCGGAATCGCGAGCCCGTGACCGATGCCGGTTGTCCGAGTCTGCTCGCGAGTCCACACCGCCTCCTTGAGCGCCGCCGCGTCGTGCACCTTGCCCAACGAGGCCAGCAGGTCCACGAGTTCCTCGATCACCCCGCGCTTATCGGTGGCTTTGAGCGGAGCCCGAATGCACTCTTCTGTGAGGATGTCCAGCAGATTCATCCGGGCCCTCGCGCGAACATGGAGAAGGACACGGTCCCCGCAATAGCGCACAGCGCGCAGTGGGGGGGAGTGTAGGGCCCCAGTTCAGGTCCGGGTCGAGATCATCGGCGCAGCATCGCGGCGTACGCGCCGTCTCGGTAAGCGTCCGGGCCCTCTCCCGGGGTTCCGGCGGGATCGGTCCGTTCCTCCGCTTCCAGAGTCAGCCCGAACTCCTCGCACGCCCAGGCCGCCTGGTCCTCGCCCTCCTCTCGCTCGAGGCTGCACGTGGCGTACAGCACGCGACCCTCCCGTCCCAGCAGCGACACACCCATCGCCAGCACCTCGCGCTGCGTCGCGACCAGCCGTTGGAGCGCGTCTCGTGAGAATCGATATCGGGCCTCGATTCGTCGCGCGAGCACGCCCGTGTTCGTGCATGGCACATCAAGCAAGACCAGGTCCGCGCCATCCGGAAACGCCGCGCGCACATCTCCCGGTTCGACGACACGCACGCTCGAATCATCGGCAAACGTCGCCGCCAGATCCGCCCGCCTGCCGTCGTCGATGTCCGTGGCGACAATGGCCGCCTCGGGAAACCTCGCCCTCAACTGGCGGGTCTTTGTTCCTCTTCCCGCGCACAGGTCGAGGATTCGGCTCGCGTCCAGTCCCCGCGTCAGCCCCACCGGAGCCGCCGAGCCCGGGTCCTGAACCCAGAGGCCCGGATGGTCTCGCAGCCACGGCCCAATCTCGTTCGCCTTCCCCACCCACACCGCGTGCCCCGCCGCCCGATGCGGGGCCAGCCGTTGGTCACCCAGCGCCGCGCCGTGCGCGACATTCAGCAGAATCGGAGCGCGGCACAGGCAATGCCGAACCAGGGCTTCCGCCCGCTCTTGGCCCTCGCGCCCGACCCAGCCCCCCATCAACCCACCCGGCACGCTCGCGCCCACGCTCAGGCACTGCCCCGCGTGTCGCGGCATGATCCGGTCCGAGAGCACCATCACCCCGCCGTCTTCCAGAGGGAACTCGTCCGCCCCGAGTGTCCACGAATCCCGGCGAGTGCCCCTGCCCTTCAGTCCGGCGACCCTTCGCAGCACGGCGTTGACCATGCCTGCCGCTCCCGGCCGGATGCGTCGCTTGGCCCATGCCACCGACTCGTCGATCGCCGCGTGCACCGGGATACGTTCCAGCAGCAGGATCTGGGCACTCCCCGCCAGGAGAACCGCCCGCATCGCGGGTTCGAGTCGGTCAAACGGTTGGTTCAAGTATGCCGACAGGACATGCCGCAGTGTCAGCCAGCGTCGCAGGCACTGCTCAGCAATCGCGTGCGCCAGCGCCGCGTCTCGAGCCTCCAGGCCTGTGCCATCCACCGGCAGGATCGCCAGATCCGGGAACCGCTCCGCCTGCCGGACGAGCACCTCCAACGCACGCCCTCTGGCGCTGCGGTCGCTTGTCCCCCCGCCCGAGCGCTCGAACGATCCATCTCGGGCCATCGCGCGGGGAGTCTACCGGGCGCCGCGCCCGCGGGCTCCACAACCCCAATGGCCGCAACTGCCGAACAACCCGAGGCCACATCACCCGCTCCAGGCGGTCCTCCGGCCACGGCCCGTGGCCTGCTCGCCGCGTTGCCGATCCGCCGCAAGCTCATCGTTCTCCATACGGTGTTCTGGCTGCTCCTGCTCGGAGGGCTGCTCGTCGGCCTCCGCCCGGCAATCCAGCAGGTCGTCGTCAGCGCGGAGCGCAACGAGGCCCGCGCGATCCTCGACACCTGGCTCGTCCGCTCCGATGAGGCCACCGCGCAGCCGAACGCCTCCGAAATCGAAGAGGGCATCGACGTCAGCGTGGGCGACCTGGACGCCATCGCCCCTGATGCCGCGGTCGAACAACTCGCACGAGCCACCCCCGGCGCCGCTGTCATCGAGCACGGCCGGTCGAGCGCCGGAAGCGTCGTGGCCCTGATTCCCGGGCCGCCCCAGCGATGGATCCGCGTCCGCGTCCGGGACGCCCAGGCTCGTGCCGCCGTCTGGCGGCTCTACAGCGTGCTGGGAATCTCGCTGCTGGTCATCTACGGCCTCGTCGCCGCCTCGCTCGAACTCTTCGTCCTCCCGCGCCACGTCTACGCGCCCATCCGCACCATGCTCCGGGCCGAGCGCGCCGTCCAGGAGGGCGACCTCGCCGCCGAGCAGATCCCCGAATCCCAGATCCCCAACGACGAACTCGGCGAGATCATGCGCTCGCGCAACACCTCCGTGCGCCAGATGCGAGAACACGAGCGAGCCCTCGCCGATGCGCTCGACCAGCTCGAGCGCGTCGCCAACGACCTGGCCCGCAAAAACCACCTTCTCGAACGCGCTCGCCAGCACATCGCCGACGCCGACCGACTCCGGAGCCTGGCGATCATGTCCGCCGGCTTGGCCCACGAGATGAACACGCCCCTGACCGTGCTCCGAGGGCTGGGTGAACGACTCGCGGCGAGCCCGCGCGAGGGCTTGCCGAGAGATCAGGCCGAGCTTCTCCTGCGCGTCGTCACACGCCTCGAAGGCCTGAGCGAGAGCCTGCTCGACTTCGCCCGCGTCCGCCCGCCCGCCAGCCGTCGCGTCGAAATCGCACCACTCGTCCGCGAGGCCGTCACCCTCGTGCGCCTCGATCGCGAGGCCCGCGACATCGAGTTCGTGCAGGCCATCCCCGACGCCCTCACCGCCGAGTGCGACGCCGACCGGATCATGCAGGTGCTCGTCAACCTCTGCCGCAACGCCGTCGACGCCATCCGCGCCCTGCCCGAGTCTCCGCGCGAGCCCGCCGTGATCGAGATCACCGCCGAGACCATCGCCCGAGACGGCGAAGATTGGGTCTCCATCCGCGTGCGCGACACCGGCCCCGGGCTGGATCCGCACATCCTCACCCATCTCTTCGAACCCTTCGCGAGCACCCGGCTCGACGCCCGCGGCACGGGGTTGGGCCTGGCCGTCGCCAACGGCATCGTGCGCGAGCACGGCGGCGTACTCCTCGCCCGCAACGAGAACGCACCTCGCGGAGCCCTCTTCGAAGTGCTCATCCCCGCCGTCGCACAGCCCGGGCCCCAACCCGGCCAACAATGACCATCCGATGTCCGAGCCCGACCCTCCAACCCCTCCGGCCCTCTCGATCGTCGCCCTCGACGACGACCCCGACTTCCGCGAGTACATCCTGTCCCTCCTCCAGGGCGACGGGCACGACGTCCGCGTCGTCGCAACGCCGAGGGCGCTCTACGACACCTGCGAGCAGCGGCTCCCCGAAGTCCTCCTGCTCGACATGAAGATGGGCCGCGATTCCGGCGAGCAGGTCCTCACGCAGGTCCGAGCCCGCTGGCCACGCCTCTGCGTCATCGTCGTCACCGGCTATCCCTCGCTCGACTCCATGCGAGAGACGTTCCGCCAGGACGTCTTCGACTACCTCGCGAAACCATTTTCTGTCGCCGAACTCCGCCGAACGCTCGCCCAGGCCGCCCAGCGCCTCGGCCTCGGCGGCGCGCCCCCCGACCGTCTCCGCCGCGAACTCGGCCGCCAGATCCGCCTGGCCCGCACCGAGCACGGCTGGACCCTCAAGGACCTCTCCGACGCCTCAGGCGTCAGCGTCAGCCAGCTCTCATCCATCGAGCGCGCTGCCCATCTCCCCAGCATGGAATCGCTCCTGGCCATCGCCCACGCGCTCGAGCGACGGCCCTCAGAATGGATCGCCCAGGCGGGCTTCTGAACCGCCCCGCAACCATGCCGAGCATTGACTTCAACTTCGCCCGCGGCTTGACTCATCCGTGATCGGCGCAGCCGACCAGGGACGGGGCGTGCTCTTCACGGCGTTCGAGCCGAGCGGCGATGACCACGCCTCGATCGTCATTGCCGAACTCCGCCGCCGGCACCCCGATCTCCCCATCTACGCCTGGGGCGGCCCGAAGATGGAGCGCGCCGGCGCCACCATCATCGAACGCACCGGCGACGACGCCGTGATGGGCATGCCCGGCCTCAAAAAGATCCGCGAGCACAAGCGAATGAACCAGCGGATCGCGAGCTGGATGCGCGAGTATCCCGTCGCCGTCCACGTTCCGGTCGATTCGCCCGCCGCCAACTTCCCTATCTGCAAGATCGCCAAGCGCCAGGGCATCCGCGTCGTCCACCTCGTCGCCCCGCAGCTCTGGGCCTGGGGCGCTTGGCGCATCGGAAAGCTCCGCCGCCGCACCGACATGGTCCTCTGCCTGCTGCCCTTCGAGGAGAACTGGTTCCGCGATCGCGACCTTGAGGCGCGGTTCATCGGACATCCACTCTTCGACGCCCCCCTGGACCTGTCCGCTCTCGACGCCGCCGCGAGCGATCTCCCCTCCGGCTCTCCCCGCCTGGCCCTCCTCCCGGGCTCGCGCCCCGGTGAGATCGCCAAGAACTTCCCCATCCTGCTGGCCGCCTTCCGGTCTCTGCTCGCTTCCCACCCCGGCGCCAGCGGCGTGGTCGCCGCCACCACGCCCGAGGTGGCCCAGCGCCTCCGCGACATGGCCGCTCAGCACGGCGGCTGGCCCGACGGCCTCGACGTGCGCGCCGGAGCCACCGACGTCATCGCCCGCTGGTGCGACCTCGCCCTCGTCGTCAGCGGCACGGTCACTCTGCAGCTCGCCAAGCAGGCCAAGCCGATGGTCGTCTTCTACAAGTCCAGCCCCATCGCCTACACCCTCATCGCGCGCTGGGTCATCGAAACAGAGTTCCTCACGCTCCCCAACCTCATCGCCGGACGCGAGATCGTCCCCGAGTTCGTCCCGCACTTTGGCGACGAGCGCGACATCGTCGCGGCCGCGGACCGCCTCCTCCGCTCCCCCCAGCTCGCCGACCGCCAGCGCAACGAGCTCCAGAGCATCTCCGCCCAGTTCCTCGGTCGCTCCGCCGGCGCCGCCGCCGCCGACGCGATCGAGCAGGTCATGTCCCGCCCGGCCCGACCCTCAGCCGCGTGAAGTCCGGGCGGATCGGCGCCAGCAGCGCATGGCACCACGCATTCCCCACGCGATCGGTGATCGCAAACCCCGCCTGAACCGGCCCCGACAGGCTCAAGTCCCGGTCCAGGCACGCGTGCACGAACAGCCCCGTGTCGTGCCGCGCCACGTCCTCGGTCTCCGTGAACATCACGAGAATCAGCCCGCCAAAGGCGATCCGCGGGTCCCTTGCCAGCTTCGCCAGGTCCGTCCCGCACGCGCTCAGCCTCCCCGCATACCCGCGGTTCGGCCCCGGCACGCCCTCCACGTAGCTGTACTGCGCGACCGTCTTGACCTCCATCCAGAACGCCTCCTCCACGGGCGTCCCCGCCTCACCCGCGAGGAGGCCCTCGGCCGATCCCTCGAAGAGCGTCCCCGCCGCGCGAGCGATCTCAGCCCGCCGCGCCACCGGATCGATCGGCGCCGAGTCCGGCCGCGCCGTCAGGACGATGTCGCATCGCTCGCGTTCCGAACGCCTGGGCAGCCCCTCGTTCAGACCCGGAAAGGGCTGCTCCGCGAACACACCCAGCCCCGCCGTGTGCAACCCGACCCGCAGCACCTCCTGCAGCTCCAGCTCGCTCAGCGCCTCGAGCCCGCTGTGGGCCTGCTCGGCATCCAGCGCCGCCGCCCGCGCGCGCAGCCCGTCCACGCAGAACTCCAGAACCGCCGATGCGTCCCACATCACACGAGGGTACCCGCACGAAGCCCGGACCCCCTCGCTGGCGGGCTCAGCCACGATTCGCTACGCTGGCACCCTCATCGCGGCCCGCCGGGCCGAGATCAACCCCAGCCTCCGGGAGTGTGATCGACCATGAAAGAACTGATGGACGTTCTCAACGTCATCAACGGCGTGATCTGGCACCAGTACGTGCTGTTCTTCCTGCTCGGCGTCGGTGTGCTCTTCACGCTCTGGAGCGGTTTCTGCCAGTTTCGCGCCCTCACCCACGGCGTCGCCGTCGTTCGAGGCAAGTACGACGACAAGAACGACCCCGGAGCCATCAACCACTTCCAAGCCCTCTCAACGGCCCTCTCCGCCACCGTCGGCCTCGGCAACATCGCCGGTGTAGCCATCGCGATCAGTCTCGGCGGACCGGGCGCGGTCTTCTGGATGTGGGTGGTTGGACTCTGCGGCATGGCCCTGAAGCTCACCGAAGTCACCCAGGCCATGCTCTTCCGCGATACCTCAGACCCCGAGAACCCCAAGGGCGGGGCCATGTGGGTATGCAAGCGCGGATTCGCCAAGCTCAACCCGGGCCTCGCGCCCCTTGGAGCGGCCGTCGGAGGGCTGTTCTGCGTCACGCTCCTGATCTCGTGCGTCACCGGCGGCAACATGTTCCAGGCCTGGAACGTGGCCGACATCGGCTTCACCTACTTTGGCATTCCGCAGATCGTCACCGGCATCCTCTTCGCCGTGCTTGTGGGCATCGTCATCATCGGCGGCATCAAGCGCATCGGCGATATCGCCGGCAAGATCGTCCCGTTCATGTGCGCGATCTACATCCTCGCGGGGCTCTTCGTGATCATCACCCGCGCGGGCGAGATTCCCGCCATGTTCGCCCTCATCTTCAGGGAGGCCTTCGCGCCAAGCGAAGCCGTGGGCGCCTTCATCGGCGGCACCATGGGCTACGGGTTCCTCAAGGGCATGCAGCGTGCGTTGTTCAGCAACGAGGCGGGTCAGGGCTCGGCTCCGATCGCCCACTCCGCCGCCAAGACCGATGAGCCCGTCCGCGAGGGTGTGGTCGCCGGTCTCGAACCGTTCATCGACACGATCTGTGTCTGCACCATCACCGCCCTCGTGATCCTGCTCAGCGGCGCGTGGAGCCGCGATCCCGTGCTGACCTACGGCGATCAGGCCCCGCGGATGCACCTCGCCGAGGGCCAGACCACCTCGTGGACGGCCGATCCCACGCCGATCACCATCGTGAACAACGATCAGGCCAAGGCCGAAGCGAAAAACCAGCTCAAGGCCGAGGCGGGGGTGTTTCTCGTCGTCGAAGGGGCCAGGAACAGCGAGACCGGCGGCACGCGCCACCGGTTGAACGGAACCGTCAAGGGAACCGACGACGAGGGCTACCGCGTCGAGTGGAAGACGCTCGACCTCGCCAAGGACGAGACTCCCCGAATCGCGATCCCCGGTGTCTACTTCGATTTCAAGGGCGCGACGCTGACCGCCAAGGCGTACGACCGAGTCATCCCCAACCTCGGATTCTGGAT
The DNA here is from genome assembly GCA_020639195.1 of Phycisphaeraceae bacterium. Classification (GTDB taxonomy): domain Bacteria; phylum Planctomycetota; class Phycisphaerae; order Phycisphaerales; family UBA1924; genus JACKHB01. The sequence goes on from JACKHB010000005.1 coordinate 283,853, forward strand.
CGTTCCGGCCGTCGCGTTCCTCTTCGCCTTCTCCACCATGATCTCGTGGTCCTACTACGGCGAACAGGGCGTGGTGTATCTCTTCGGCTCCAAGTCGGTCATGCCCTACCGCATCGTGTATTGCATTCTCATCATGGCCGCATGCGCGGGGCTCATCCAGACGCAGGACGAGCTCGACGTCATCTCCACCCTTGGCACGGGCGTGATGCTCTGGGTCAACATCCCCATCATGCTGATCTTCGGGCCCATGGCCATGAAAGCCTACAGGGATTACATGGGCAAGCTCAAGAGCGGTGAAATGAAGGGACACGCCTATCCCAAGGCCGCCGACGTGATCGAAGGCAAGGACGTCGAATAGACGCCAGGTAGTGCATCGCGTGACACCGATCGCCGCTCGCGGCGATCGGTGCTCCGCGCGCACTCACGCCTCGCCCGACACCCGTCCCCCCGTCGTCTCGGCGATCTTCTGGATCGTCTCGGCCGCCTCGGCCATCGCCACCAGCCGCGACCGGCGCGATGCCGAGCGCCACATGAACGGAATCGGCAGGATCGTCAGCGGGTAGTACCACCACATCGTGTCGATCCATCCCCAGGACGCCGGGATCAACTGGTCCACGAAGTACCGCCCGGGCTCGATCGTCACCAGCAGCGCGACCGCGAAGATCACCGGCGCCTTCCACAGGCGGCGCAGCGAGAACACGATCTCGCCGCCCTCCAGCCGCGCGCCCATCACGTGCTCGAACGGCGTTCCCAGCGAGTCCACCTCGAACAGGGCCGCCGAATCCCGCTTCCGATCCTCGTGCCGCAATCCAGCGAGTTTCCCCCGGCGCGCCCGCGCATCCAGCCGCGACACGATCGCCGCCGCGTCGAGGTCCGTGGCCACGCGGGGCAATCCCTCCGATTCGGTTCGATCGGCCACGCGTTCCCCTCCTTCTGGGCCAGCCAGTCTATCGGTCGCTCACCTCTCCTCCGCCACGCCCGGGAATCCCCGCACCCGGCTCCACAAACCGCGGGATTCGGCCCGCCTCCAGCCCAACTCGCTGGCGTCCGCACAGCCTCGCCATACGCTTGCCCTTGGAGTGTCCGACACCGCCCCCATCCCGTTCCCGTTGGCCCAGCGAGCCTCCACGCCCCGGCCGACGCCCCGTCAGGCCGTCACGTCCGAGAACGTCGCCGCGGCGGGCCTCCAGCCATCCGACGCCCGATGGGTCCTCGCCGCTCGCGTCGCCCAAAGTCTCGACGGCCAGCGCGCCGGCCTCCTCCCGCCCGAGCGCCGCCGCCGCCTCGTTGCACAGGGCGTCTCCATGGGACTGCGCGAATTCGACGCCAACCTCGTGATCGCCGTCGTCCAGGATGGCGCCCGCACTGGTGAGGGTGCCCTGTCACGAAACGTCGAGCAACGGCTGACGCTCATCCGCAACCCGCGCAGCGACGCCAGGACCCAGCCGGTTTGGCTCAGCATGCTCGCCGCGGCGGTGGGGGCTCTTGCGCTCCTCACCGCGCTCATCATCTGGGTCTTGCACTGACGGCGTGAAGGCGCGCACCCAGCGCCGGATCGACTTGAGCACTTGCGCGCACGATTGTTCCACGGCCCGCGAAGAACGCGAGTCGGACGCGATTCACCCCACCATCTCGCCCCGCAGACTCAATCCCCCCGCCCCCGTGATCCTCGCCCGCACGATCCTCCCGATCAGCGACGCTCCATCTCCCGGCGCATCCAGCAGCACGATCAGGTCCCCGTCCGTCCGCGCCGACACCTGCGTCGTCGCCGGCGCCTCCGCGATCGCGGCGGTGGTTGTCGCCCCCCGCGCCGACACCGTCAGCGACACCGCATCGCGCTTGCGGATCTCCGACTTCGTCAGGCCCGACGCCTTGAGCCCCCGCTTGCTCACGCCCTCAACCAGCACGTCGAACTCCCGCCCCACCTGCTCTCGCCCGATCGCCTCGCCGATGCCCGCCTGCAGCGCCAGCACCGCGTTGTTCCGCCGGCGCTTCACTCCGTCGGGCACGTCGTCTTCGATACGGTCGTACGCCACCGTCCCCGGCCGCGGCGAGTACTTGAACACGAAGCAGTTCTTGTACCGCGCCCGCTCCACCAGCCGCAGCGTCGCCTCGAAATCCTCCTCCGTCTCGCCGGGGAACCCGACGATCAGGTCGCCCGAGACCATCAGAGGCCGGCCAATCTCCGGCTGGTCCAGCATCCCCCGCGCACGATCCAGGAACTCGAGATATTCGCCAACCGTGTACCCCCGGTTCATCCGCCTGAGCACCGAGTCAGAGCCCGACTGCGCCGGCACGTGCAGGTACCGGCAGATCCGAGGGCTGGCCCGCATGACCTCCAAGACGTCGTCGCCAAAGTCCCGCGGGTAACTCGTCACGAACCGCAGCCGCCGGATCCCGGGAACCTCCTCATGGATCCGGCGCAGCAGATCCGCGAAGGTCGTCACCCGAGCGCCCGCCAACGCATCACGCCGGTGCGAGCCCTGGTACGTCCGGCCCTTCTGCGGCTGCGTCACGCCGTTGACGCTCGAGGCGTGATCGTGCTCGAAGCGGTAGTGGTTGACCGTCTGCCCCAGCAGTGTCACCTCGACCACCCCCGCGTCGGCCAGCCGCCTGCACTCATCGACGATGTGGTCGGGCGGTCGGTGCACCTCCGCCCCGCGCGTGAACGGCACCACACAGTACGTGCAGAACTTGTTGCACCCCCGCGTGATCCGCACGTACGCCGAAGCCGCGTGATCCGTCGCCGAGATCGAACGCGACAGGTCCAGCAGCTCGAGATCGTCCTGTGCCGCGGCGAGCGTCGCGCTGCGCCGCGAGGTGTTCCCCTGCAGCGCGATCTGCCCGGCCGACACCATCTCGCGCACCGCCCGAGTCCCGACGCCGCCCTCTTCCGAGACCGCGCGCCGCGTGCGGATCGCGTTGTCGAGCAGTCGCGGCAGCTTGTCCAGCTCGCCCGGCCCGCACATCACGTCCACGACCGGCATCCGGCGCACCAGGTCCGCCCCATCCCGCTCCGCCAGGCACCCAAGCACGCCCACGACCAGCCCCGGCTCGCGCCGCTTGCGGAACTTCAGTTCTCCCAGGCGCGACCACACCTTCTGCTCGGCCTGCTCGCGCACCGAGCACGTGTTGTACAGCACCACGTCCGCCCGGTCGGCGTCGGCGGTCAACTCGTACCCGAGGCCGGACAACTGGCCCGCGACCAGCTCCGAGTCCAGCTCGTTCATCTGGCAGCCGAAGGTCTCGAGATACACGCGCGCCCGGGCCATGGCGGGCATTGTACGCCGCGGCCCTCCCGCGCCCGGCGATCACGAAGCGCTCGAATAGACTCTGCGTCGCCCATGCGCTGGCCCTGGCAACGCTCCATCTCGCTCGCCGACAAGTGCCTTCTGCTCTTTGGCGGCGCGATCGTCCTGATCATCGTGCTCGCCATGATCGCGCCGTGGGTCCGCATGAAGGGGCTGATCCGCGAGCGCCAGTTCGACATGGCACGCCGCCTCGTCGAGATCTGGCAGCGCCTGGATGCCGAGGATCGAACCCGGGGCGCGCCGCCGGTCATCGACGATCAGGGGTTCGTCGAGCACGCCGGCATCAAGATCCGCCCACTCACCCTCGATGAGGCCGTCGCGCAGGCGGAGGACGATCCCTTTCTGCGTCGGGTCGTCGAGGCGTTCGGCGAGGATCCCAAGCACGTCGATGACATGAGCGCCCGCTGGGACGGCGTCACCCGCATCTACCGCTACGCCCGCGCCGTGCGCCCCGAGGGCGACGCCACCACAGAACTCTCCGGCGTCCTGCTCCACGAACAGCGCTCCGACGAGACCGCCGTGCTGCTCATCGTGAACTCTGTCTATCTGCTCGGTGCCGGCCTGCTCGTGCTCGCGATGGCGCTGCTGGTCTTCTATCTCATCACGCACAAGATCATCCTCGCCCCCGTTCGCAGCCTGAAGGAGACCGCCGCGAGGGTCCGCGAGGGCGACCTCTCTATCCGTTCCGACATCCAGACCGGCGACGAGCTCCAGCAACTCGCCGAGACCTTCAACCAGATGCTCCATGGCCTCCAGTCCGCTCAGGAGCAGCAATCCGCCGCCAACCGCGCCCTGGATCTCAAGCTCGGGGAACTCTCCGAGGCCAACTCCGCGCTGTTCGAGTCCAACCGGCTCAAGGGCGAGTTCCTCGCCAACGTCAGCCACGAGCTCCGCACACCGCTGAACTCCATCATCGGGTTCGCGGAACTGCTCATGGAGATCGCCCGCTCCGAGGGCGAGCAAACCGGCGATACCCCCGCCCTGTCCAAACGCACCCGCTACCAGCGCAACATCGTCAGCGCGGGGCGGAGCCTCCTCGAGATGATCGAGAGCCTGCTGGAACTCGCCAAGATCGAGGCCGGTCGCGTCGAGATCGAACTCTCCGATGTCAACGTCCGCGATGTCTGCGAATCGCTCGCGGCACTGATCCTCCCGCTCGCCCAGCAGAAGGGCATCGAGATCGCACAGGAGATCGCCTCCGACGCCGGCACGATCCGCACCGACCCGAAGCGCCTCCACCAGGTGCTCTTCAACTTCCTCTCCAACGCCGTCAAGTTCACCGAGCCCGCCGAACGCACGGGGCGGATCGGGCGCGTGACTCTCCGCGCCGAACGGCTCCGCCCCCGAGCCGAGGGCGACCGCGACTGCGTCAGGCTCTCGGTCATCGACACGGGTCCGGGCATCCCAGAGGCCGAGCAGCACCGCATCTTCGAGAAGTTCTACCAGATCGATGCGGGCCACACGCGCGAGCATCGCGGCACGGGCCTGGGACTGGCCATCAGCCGCGAGCTCGCCTCATTGCTCCAGGGCGAGATCCAGCTCGTCAGCGAGATCGGGCGTGGCTCGATGTTCAGCGTCATTCTCCCCGTCGAGTTCGACGAGGCCCGCTCGCGCGAGCAGCGCCTCGAGTCGGCGTTTCGCGGCTCGCTCTCGGGCCGTCGCGCCTGGAACGGCGCGTGATCAGAGCGCGCTGGTCCGCGCGCCGTCTACGGCCAGCGATTGTCCGGAGATGTACGCCGCGGCCGGCGACGCCAGAAACGCCACGGCGTTGGCGATCTCCTCTGGATCGCCGAATCGCCCCATGGGCACGCTCGAGCGCATCTCCTCGGCGATGGCCTCCTCCGATGCACCCCGGGCCTTGGCCTTGGCCCGGATAAGGCCCATGAGCCGGGCGGTCTCGGTGAACCCCGGCAGCACGTTGTTGACCGTGATGCCGAATCCGGCCAGTTCCATCGACAGCGTCTTGGCCCAGCTGGCGACCGCGCCGCGGACCGTGTTCGAGACCCCCAGCCCGGGAATCGGCTGGCGCACGCTGGTGGAGATGATGTTCACGATGCGCCCGTACCCCGCGGCCTTCATCCTTGCGACCAGCGCCTGCACCAGCACCTGATTGCAGACGACGTGCGCGCGGAACGCACGCTCGAACTCCTCGGGATGCGCATCGATCGCCTGGCCGCCGGGCGGTCCGCCGGTGTTGTTGACCAGCACGTGGTACGTCCGGCCGTCGTCCAACGCGCGCCCGATCGCCTGCTTGACGCCGTCGGGGTCGGAAAAGTCGGCGACGAGCCAGTCGTGCTCCTGCCCCGAGTCGCAGGCAAGGGCCTCGGCGGTCTGCGTCAGTGTCTCCTGGTTGCGCGCCATCAGCGTGACCGACGCGCCCAGCCGAGCCAGCACGATCGCGCTGGCCCGGCCGATGCCCTGGGTCGAGCCGCACACCAGCGCCCGCCTGCCTTTGAGAGAGAGGTCCATGCCCAAGGGTAGATCCCCGGTCGCGGCGGTCAGCAGCCCACCACGAACAGGTCGAGGAAGAGGAAGAAGTCGGTGCTGTCGAGATCGAGATCGCCGTTGAGGTCCGCGTCGTCGTCGCCCGCGGCGAACAGGTCGAGGAAGGCGAAGAAGTCCAGGGAATCGAGCGCGCCGTCGAGGTTGAAGTCCACGACGCACCCCTTCGGGCGGAGCAGGAACGCGTGCGATTCGCCCTGCGGATTCGTGCCATTGCCGACGATCCAGCCCGCGTCGTTGATCGCGATCGCCTCGATCAGGGTCCAGCCCGCGCCGGAGGAATCGACCAGGGTGTGGAGATCGGTGATCGGTCCGCCGCCGAGCCACGCGACGGCGACCGTGCCGCCCGGCGCGCTGCTCGAGCCGACGACGTCGCCGTTGTTGTTGATGTCGCTGGCCTGGCTGAAGCCCGTACCGCCGACCAACGCGCCCAGGTCGGTCGCGAGGAAGAACACCGGTGAGACGGGGTCTGGGGTCCACATCGCCGCGTGGCTGACACCCGTGCCCGTGCTGCTGTCGCCGACGATGACGGTCGAGTCGTTGATTCCCGCACCGTGGGCGCTGCCGATGAACGGCCCCTCGATGGTGCCCAGGTCCATGATGCCCGAGGGCAGAAACGGGTACCGCGTGTCCGGCGTGCCGGGATCGATCCACAGGAACGCCTTGTCCACGTTCGTGCGTGAATACCCCGCAACCTGACCCGCGTCCACGTCGTTGATCGCCAGCCCGGTCGCGAACTGGTCCGGCCCGAGCAGGCCGTCGATCTGCACGAGGCCGCCGATGGGATCCCACCGAAACGCCACGGGTGAGCCGAGCGAGCCGTTGCCAAAGCCCGCCACCGAGCCGCCCGGGTTGATGGCCCGGCCCCCGACGACCGAGCCGCTCGGGAGCGTGCCGAGGGAAGTCTTCGAGAATGGCTGGATCTGCCAGCGGTACTCGCCACCGGTGACCTGGCCGGCGTCGTTGATCGCGGCATTGCCCTCGGTCGACGTCTCGCCGATGGCCAGCGACAGGTCATTGATTCCGGCGCCCAGACCGTGCGCGGGCGACGGCAGCCAGATGAACGAGTGGTCGGCCGTCAGCGAGACGTTGCTGGTTCCGACGACCTCGCCGGCCTCATTCATGCCGCCGGCGACGGTGTGCGAGAAGGGACCGCCGAGATCGCCCAGGTCGGTGAGCCGGTAGGTCTGGGCGTGGACGAGGGTTCCCAGCAGGGCGGCCGCGGTGAGCAGGAATCGCGCTGAGTGCATCGTGAAGGGTCTCCCGGTGGCATGACCTGCCGGGCGGGGAAGCGACAGACTCGCGTTCGACTCACGCGCCATGGGCTATCGGCGCAGGGCCACCAGCGCCGTTCGGTCGTCCAGGGGTGGGCCGCCGCCGTCGAAGCGGCGGACGGCGTCGACGGAGGCTCGGAGGATCTCCGCGGCTGTGCCGCGATGCCCGCGCAGAATCGCCGCCATGCCCTCGACGCCGAACATGTCGTCGGAGGCGTTTCGGGCCTCGGTCAGGCCGTCGGTGTAGAGGACGATGGCGTCGCCGGGATTCAATGCGACACGCCCCTCCTCGTAGCGTTCTCCGGTCTCGATGCCCAGCGGGAATCCGCCGACGTCGTTGAGCTGGCGCACCTGCCCGGCCTGGCGGAGCAGCGGCGGGTTGTGGCCTGCGCGGGCGTAGGTCAGCGCGCCCTCGCTCGAGTCGTAGATGCCGTAGAACGCCGTGACGAACGCGCCGGTGCTGGGGGCGTATCGCTCCGCGAGCGTGCGGTTGACGAAGTTGAGCATTTCGCCCGGCGGCGCGCCGCGCGTGGGGTGGAGGTGGGCGACGGCGTGGGTGATGGCCATGACGACCGCGGCGGGCGTGCTGTGCCCGCTGACATCGGCGATGAAGATGCCCCAGGCGTGGTCGTTGATATCGAAGAGGTCGTAGTAGTCTCCGCCGGCCCGCCGGCTGGTCTCGTAGTAGGCGGCGAGGTCGAGCCCGGGGATGGACGGCAGGGTCTGGGGGAGCAGGGCTCGCTGGATGTCGCCGACGGCGCGCATCTCGTGGTCGATGGCCTCGTGCGCCCGGCGGAGGTCCTCGTAGGCCTCGGCCAGCTCTCTTCGCAGCACGAGATTCAGCGTGCCCCGTCCGTACAGGTTGGAGTTCCAGACCATGGTCGGCACGCGCTCGAGGGGCAGGCTGTCGGCGTCGTGCATGAGCACGACGTTCATGTTGAGCGCGATGCCGTCCTCGTACTGGGGCATCGTGACCATGAGCCGCGCGCGCCGAAGGTAGTCGTACGCGGGATCGTCCTTCGACAGGCGCGAGGGCAGATCCTCGATGATCGCGGGCTCATCGGAGTACAGCAGCTCCCCGAGCAGGCCGGAGGAGAACATGGGGAGCTTGTCGGGCTGCTGCCAGGGGTTGATCTCTTCGCGCCAGCGCGATGAGCGCGTGATGCGGTAGTTGGGAGCGGTGAGGCCGCGCCGGCTGACGGCGATGAACTCGTCCATCGGGACGAGCCGCTGGCGGACGCGATCGCCGTACATGCGTCCGGCCTCCTGCGGATCGGAGATGCGGCTGAGGTCGCGCATGAGGTCCACGACCTCGCGCAGCTCATCCCGCCACGACTCGTGCAGAGGGCTCTTCACGCCGCGAGAGGGTAGGGGTCGCGGGGCGAGCGCGCCCCGGTCACGCCCGCTGTTCCGGCGCGGATCGGCGCGAGATCGCCCGCATCCGGCGGTGGACGCGCCGGAACCGGAAGACGCCGAGGGTCGCCGCGCCCAGGCCCAGGGCGATGAACAGCGCGCCGATGGCCTCGAGCAGCAGGTCATCAAAGAACTTCAGGGCGCTCGCGCCGACGACGACGAGGGCGAGGGCGGTGCGGATGTAGGCGAGCAGCGTCCGCTCGTTGGCCAGGACGGTTCGATCGACGGCGAGGTGGTCGCGCAGGGTGGTTGGGGCTTCGGGCATGGGGCATCGTTGGCGGGCGACGCGGCGGGGGCGTGGGAGACGCCCGGATGCACGTGCGGGATCGGCGCGGGGCGAGCCGATGGCCCTTGCGCGCCGATCCGGTGGAAGGTGTAGAGCAGGTGGATGGCCTTGCGGGCGTTGGCGCGCTGGGTCTCGCGCAGGCGGCACTGCCTGAGGTCGTTGCGGATGGGGTCGTGGTTCTCCTGGTGGTGGTAGCCCTTGACCATGTCCACCAGCACGACGACGCACTTGGGAAGCTGGATGGACGCGGCGAGATGGGCGCGCTGGGCCGCCGCGGCGGAGATGCGCGCGATGCGCACGGCGTTCTCGGGGCGCTGCATCCACTCGCACAGGCCATCGAGTGTGGCGCCGTAGGCCTTGGAGAGGGCCAGCAGCGAGTCGTGGTCGCAGGCGAGGTCCTCGAGGAGGCGCTCGGTGGTGTCGGGATCGGGTTCAAAGGGGGCGGCAGTGGAGTGCGCGGGGGGTAGGTCGGGTCGGAGGGGCGGAGAGATCGTCGGGGGCGGCTGCCGATCGGTCGATGGCGAGCTGGTCTGGCCGTTGATGTGGGACCTGATGGCGCGAGACGCGTCGAGGACGCACGGTGTTGGTGTGGTAGGCATGGGGGGAGTTTCGGGCGTGCGCGAAGGGGTGTCAATGGTGGAAGGGGTGAAGGGAGCGCGTGCGCGCGCGCAAAGCGGTGGTGTGGCGCAGAAGGGAGCGGGTCTGCGCGCCAATTGTGAAGCGTGGGCCATGAAAGAAAGCCGGGGCACGGACGGGCGCGCCACGAACCTCCGACCAGCAAGGGCGTGTCTTCCAGCCACCTTCGGCGGCTCTTGTTCTGAGGAAGGGCTGGGCCGAGCCGGTGGCGGTGTTCGCCGGGTCCTCGCTGTCTTCGGAGGCACGTGGGCGGAGGAAGGCGCGACTCGTACGCGGCCGACGGGTGATGGGAGCGAGATTGAGCGCCCACTTCGAGGGTGTCGAACGGCTGCGCTCCTCGATTCCGCCCCGCGACAGGTACACTGCGATGCGTGGCCCATCCCGGCGACAAGCACGAGCCCACCGATCCGACCCGCGCGGATCCGCGCATCACCCAGGGCTCGACGATCGGCCACTACAGGCTGCTGGGCCGGCTGGGAGAGGGCGGCTTTGGCGTCGTGTGGGAGGCCGAGCAGACCGCGCCCGTCCGTCGGCGGGTCGCTCTGAAGATCATCAAGCCGGGATGGACTCCAGCGCCCGTGGTCGCCCGGTTCGAGGCCGAGCCGCCAGCCCTGGCCGTCATGGACCACCCTGCATCGCCCCGCGTCTACGACGGCGGGGCCACCGACGCGGGGTACCCGTACTTCGTCATGGAACTGGTCCGGGGCGAGCCGATCACCGACTTCTGCGACCGGCACCGCCTCACCATCCAACGCGCCGCCTCGAACTGTTCATCAAGGTCTGCGAGGCCGTGCAGCAGCGCCCCCGCATGAAGGGCGTGATCCATCGCGATCTCAAGCCATCCAACGTCCTGGCGTTCTACCAGTCCGACACGCCGCCGGCGGACCCGCACGCGCGGTCCCCGCTCGAGGGCGTCGGCGTCAAGGTCATCGACTTCGGCGTCGCCAAGGCCCTGAACCAGCGCCTGAGCGAGCACACCATCTTCACCGATCGCGGCCAGATGATCGGCACGCCCGAGTACATGTCCCCCGAGCAGGCCGAGATGTCGGGCGTGGACATCGACACCCGCTCGGACGTGTACTCGCTGGGCGTGCTGCTCTACGAACTGCTGACCGGCAGCCTGCCGTTCGATCCCGCGCAACTGCGTGCCGCGGCGTTCAACGAGATCCAGCGCATCATCCGCGAGGTCGAGCCCCCGCGCCCGAGCACGCGCCTGACCTCCGGCGTCGGAGCGCACTCGGCCGATGCCATCGCCCACCGCCGGCGCACGGAGGTTCGACCGCTCTCGGGCCTGCTGCGGCGCGATCTCGACTGGGTGGTGATGCGGTGCCTAGAGAAGGAGCGCGACCGCAGGTACGACACCCCCAACGCGCTGGCGATGGACCTGCGCCGATACCTGAGCGATGAGCCGGTGCTGGCGGGCCCGCCGAGCGTGCGGTACCGGCTGGGCAAGTTCGCGCGCAAGCACCGGGCCCCGCTGGGCGCGGCGGCGGTGGTGCTCCTGGTGCTGCTCGCGGGAATCGCGGGCACGACGTGGGCACTGCTGGGTCAGCGCGCCCTGCGGATCAAGGCCGAGGAGGCGGAGAGTGAGACCGCGGCGGCGCTGGGCCGAGAGAGCGCGGCGCTTGCCGCGGAATCGGGCGCCAAGGCGGAGGCCCAGCGGCGCGCTGAGGAGGCCGAAGAACAGGCTTATTCGGCGAACATTCTCGCCGCGGGTCAGTTTGTGGAGCGGGGTCAGATGGGCCTCGCGAGGGACCGCCTGAGAGCCTGCGCAGCGCACTTGCGAGGCTGGGAATGGGGGCATCTGTGGGCGATGTCGGACGATTCACTGCGTGTGCTGCGCGGGCACGAGAAGTTCTTGACACTCGCTTCGTGGAGTCCAGATGGCACGAGGATCTTGACTCTTTCAGCGGATGGAACGGCGCGCATTTGGGACGCCGATGGCGTCAGCAGTCCTGTCCACTTGCGAGGACATGAAGACTGGGTGTTGTCGGGCGCTTGGAGTCCGGATGGATCAAAGATCGTTACGGCGTCACAAGACGCGACTGTGCGCGTATGGAATGCTGACGGTTCGGGCGAGGCTCTGGTCTTGTGTGGACATGATCAGAGGGTGGAATCCGCTTCGTGGAGTCCTGACGGTACAAGGATTGTGACGGCCTCGTACGACAAGACTGCGCGGGTATGGAGCGTCGTTGGCTCGGCCGAGCCAATCGTCTTGGCTGGGCACGAAGACCGAGTGCTCTTCGCTTCCTGGAGCCCGGATGGCTCCAAGATTGCCACGGCTTCAAGAGACGGCACTGCGCGTGTGTGGCAGGCCGACGGTTCCTCCGAGCCCACTGTCCTCCGTAGCCAGGCGCAAGGCGTGAGCTTCGTGTCGTGGAGCCGGGATGGATCTCGGATCGCCACAGCGTCCTGGGATGGCACCGTCCGAATCTGGCCAGCCGACGGTCCGGACGAGCCGTTGGTTCTGCGAGGCCATGAGGACCTCGTTGAGTCCGTTGCTTGGAGCCCCGATGGTTTGAGAGTCGTCTCCGCGTCCTTGGATTGCACCGCGCGCATCTGGACCATCGATGGCTCGCATGAGCCCTTGGTACTTCGAGGGCACGAAGGCGAAGTGCGTTGGGCGGCGTGGAGTCCAGATGGATCGAGAGTTGTGACAACCTCTGACGATGGGACCGCTCGCGTCTGGGAAGCTGACGGGACTGGCGTCCCCCTCATTCTCCAAGGGCATGGGGGCGGAGTTCGCTCTGCGGCATGGAGCATCGATGGGCAGAGGATCGTCACGGCTTCGGCTGACGGCACGGCGCGCATATGGAGAGCGGCTGGAGCCCAGCGTCCGAGTGTCCTGCGAGGTCACGACGACGCAGTGTTGAACGCTTCGTGGAGTCCTGACGGATCGAGGATTCTGACGACTTCCGACGACCGTACGGTCCGCGAATGGCCGGCGGATTCCCTCACTGAAGCCCTCGTCTTTGACTCGGGTGGGATACTCCAGGGCTTGGCCTTCTGGAGTCCAGATGGGCGGAGGTTTCTGACGGATTCCGAGGATGGCATCGCGCGCGTGTGGCGTGCCGACGGTTCGGGTGATCCACTCGAAATCGGAAGCGCGGCCCAGCCCGTGTGGTACGCTTCGTGGAATCCAGACGGCTCGAAGATCGTCACCGCATCTGAAGACGGAATCGCTCGGGTGTGGGACTCCTATAGCTCGGATGATCCCACCGTCCTGCTGGGGCATCAAGGTGCTCTGTTCTGGGCATCGTGGAGTCCCGATGGAGATCGGGTGGCGACAGCATCGTGGGATGGCACGGTGCGAGTGTGGAACACCGAGCGTCTTGGTGATCCGGTTGTTCTTGGCGGTCACACCGCCGCCGTGCTTTCCGCCTCGTGGAACCCCGAAGGAACGAGAGTTGTCACGGCGTCTTGGGACGGAACCGCGAGGATCTGGGACACTGAAGGGGGCGGAGAATTCGGCATCTTGCTCGCGAACGGGACCCCGTTGCAATGGGCATCTTGGAGCCCGGATGGCGCGAACATCTTGACCATGGATCGGTTTGGTGTAGTGCGAATATGGGACTCTAAAGGCACGATCGAGCCCAGAGAGTTGCGAGGGCACATGGATGCCCTGTCGTCTGCGCGATGGAGTCCTGATGGGTCGAGATTGGTTACGACGTCGGACGACAAGACCGCCCGGGTGTGGCGAATCGATGACTTTGCTAATCCGATCGTTCTGCGTGGACATGAGGACTGCGTGACGTTCTCTGAGTGGAGTCCGGACGGTTCGAGAATTGTGACGACTTCCGAAGACCGCACCGCCCGCATCTGGGACAGCGTCCCTGTCTCTTACCGCTACCGCATGAAGCTGCTGGCCGAGGGCACGATCACGATGGCCGACCTCGAACGCGAAGTCGCCGAAGGCCGCCTCGAACGCTGGGAGATCGAGCCGTTGCCATGGATCAAGCCGATCGCCAGCGCGCCGGTCCCGCCTCGCAGGGGCGGTGACTGAGATCGGTGTCGATGGAGTGGAAATCGGGCGCTGGCTGTCCTGCCGCGCTTCCAAAGACAAAGTTATGGTAATGGTCTATTTCGAGTTCGCACGGCGTTCGTACTGCTCGTGAAGGGCGGCGAGTTCGTCGAGCGTCATCGCCCGGTCGATCAACCCGGCGGCCTGGGCCGGGGTAGCCCCCTTGCTGGTGTGGCGGCGGATCCAGTTGTAGGCGAAGGCGTGCAGCGCGAATGAGTGCCGAAGGCTGTCGAGCTTCTTGCTCTGGGCGTTCGTCAGCCGGGTGTAGCGCCTGTTCTGCATCCGGATCGTCAGGTGGGCACGCTCCACGTAGGCCGTGTTGATGTCGGCCTCGCGGGGGTTGCCCTGAACGACGTGGCGCTTCATCGACACCACGTCCCCGCGTGCGTAGTTGGCCGACTTCCCGCCGGGGATCCCGAAGGTCTTGATGACCTGTCCGTAGTCCACCCGATCGCCGATGAGGGTGCCGACAAACTGCCGGTAGAGACGCGCGCCATCGGTGCTCAACTGGAACTGCCCCTCGATCCGGCCCGCAAAGTTCAGCACGAATGAGCAGCAATCGTCGGCGGTGTGCTCGCCGATGTGCCACGCGATCATCAGCTTGCTGTCGGCGCAGAGCGAGGTCCAGGTCCAGGTATCGCCGAGAGTTGGATCGGCCATGCGATCGCCGGTCAGGCGCACTTCGCGGCCGTGGACGAAGCACCACAGCTCATCGCACTCCACACGAGCGCACTTCAACCCGCGCACCTTCAGGTCGTGCCAGTGCGCGCAGAACGCCCCAAGGCTCTCCAGCAGCCGGAGAACCGTGCTCTTGCTGACGCCGACCATGCGGCAAGTGCTCGCGACCGAGCACCCTTCCACAAGGGCCGCGACGATTCGGGCTCGCTTTTCGTTGCTGAGGCGGTTCATACGAATAATGTAGCCACAATAAATAGGGCGGTCAATATTTGTGGCCACGTTTTTATTGCCCTCAACCATTTTTGTGGCTACGCTTCGAGAATGAACGATGCCGCCAAACCGGGACGGCCGCCAAAGCCGAAAGACCAGCGGAGAGACGCCCCGCTGCGGATTCGGCTCGCGCCGGCAGAGCGACACTTGATCGACGCGGCGGCCAAGGCCGCCGGGCAATCGACTTCCGCGTGGGCCAGAGACGCCCTCTTGCGGCTTGCGGGATCAAGTGCGCCCGGCGGGGTCTCGTCCCCGCCGGGCGGGGCTATGAACGACGGCGAGGCGGCTTGACCTTGGGCCGCCGATGGCGCGGCCAGTGGTTACGCGGCCACCGCAGCCGATGGACGCGGACGTATCGCGCGTACCGACTCTTGCGGGCCATGTGACAGCCCTCCCACAAAGGGGGGTGAACTTGTCAGATCGGCCCAGCGGGGGGTATGCTTTGGTTGCACGATGGCCGCTGGGCCAAAACGGCGCGCCGGGTGCGTCATCATCCGGCGCGTTTTTTTCTAGGGATTGTGGATAAAAAGTGCTAGTTCAAATCCATGGTTCATCGCCCTCCTGGCTCAGGTTTGCGGTAGGTCGCGGGGGTCTTGCCGTGGGCAGGAGTGACTTGGACGACCATCGAATCCGCCAGCATCCTTCGGAGCGTCTTGCCGATCGCGCTGATGTCCGCCCCCGCCAACGCGGGCTCATTCACCAAATGCCTCTTCACGTCCTGTGAAGTGAACCGCGCCGAACTCTGGGCAACATACGCCCGAACCGCCGCGGCGAGCTCGCCGCGCTCAACAGGCGGGGAAGCCTCGCCGTTCGCGGAGGCGGCGGAAGGGGCGACGGCTGCAGGCTGCTGCTTCCAGTGCCGCTCCCAAAGGCGGTCCAAAGCGTCTACGTCCTCCATGATGCGTTTGGCCTCGGCCCGCAGCCGGTCGGCCTTCTTGGCCAGCGCGATGCGCTCGGCTTCGTACTGGTGCTGGGTCATCGGCATGGCCGCCGACGATACCGATTTGCCGGCCGTAGGTCAACGTGCCGGCCGTCCGTGACCGCCGTCGTCACGGCCGTGCTGCTCCGGCTCGTCCGCCGTCGCCTTGTCCAAGAGCCACTTCGCCAGTTGATTCGGGTCCTTCGGCTGTCGGTCAGCCTTGCCCGGATCCGTGGGGGCCTGCCTCGACTTCGGCCGCTTGGACTTGACCTTCTTGGCCATACGCGGAGTCTACAACCCCTGCGATTCTGTGGCTACAATAACGCAACCCGAATCGGAAAGCGACCATTACCAAAGTTATCCACAAACTCGATCCGAACATTGACAGGCAGGTTCGGGGTCTGATATATTCGGGTTGCCGGGCTCGCGTCCAGCGCCGCCCCCGGCCTCGAAGGGCTCTTGGAGCCCTCGGGATTCCGCGCTGCGGTGTTGCGGGGTCACCTGGCGGCCTTCGGGTCGGCCAGCCGGCCTCGCGAGCAGAAGGGGCAGTCATGGCAAGTCGCAATTCGTCGTCGTCGGTGGCGGAAGTCAAGGCCGGGCCGCAGGAGGGCGAGCGGGCGGTGGACAAGGCCAAGGTCCAGGCGCTGGACCGGGCGCTGGCGCAGATCGACAAGGCGTTCGGCAAGGGCTCGATCATGCGCCTGGACGAGACGGCGTACCTGGCGGTGCCGGGGATCTCGACCGGCGCGCTGTCGCTGGACCTGGCGCTGGGGGGCAAGGGCATCCCTCGGGGCAGGATCGTCGAGATCTTCGGGCCCGAGTCTTCGGGCAAGACGACGCTGGCGCTGACGGTCGCGGCCAACGCGCAGAAGGGGGGCGGGGTCGCCGCGTTCATCGACGCCGAGCACGCGCTGGACCCGACGTGGGCGCGGAAGATCGGGGTGAACATCGATGATCTGCTGGTGAGCCAGCCGGACACGGGGGAGCAGGCGCTGGAGATCTGCGAGCTGCTGGTGCGGTCCAACGCGGTGGACGTGATCGTGGTGGACTCGGTGGCGGCGCTGATCCCCAAGGCGGAGATCGAGGGGGAGATGGGCGACACGCACGTGGGGCTGCAGGCGCGGCTGATGAGCCAGGCGATGCGGAAGCTGACGGGGGTGATCGCGCGGAGCAGTTGCACGGTGGTGTTCATCAACCAGATCCGCGAGAAGATCGGCGTGATGTTCGGCAGCCCCGAGACGACGCCGGGCGGGCGGGCCCTCAAGTTCTACTCGTCGGTGCGGATCGACATCCGGCGGACGGGGTCGATCAAGGACGGCGAGACGTCGGTGGGCAACCACGTGCGGGCGCGCGTGGTGAAGAACAAGGTGGCGCCGCCGTTCCGCGATGCGGAGTTCGACATCATGTTCAACGAGGGCATCAGCGCCACCGGCGACCTGCTGGACCTGGCGGTGGGGGCCCGCGTGTGCCAGAAGTCGGGCGCGTGGTTCAGCTACGGCGAGGTCCGGCTGGGGCAGGGACGCGAGAACTCCAAGCAGTTCCTCAAGGACAATCCCGAGCTGTTCGAGGAGATCCGGCGGGAGTGCTGCGGATCAAGGTGACGGCGCCCGCCGCGGCGGCGCGCGGGCGAGACCCGACGATCGACGAGGACGAGTAGCGGGCGAGGCCCCAGCGCGCAGGGCTTTGGAGAAAAATCCGAGCGCGCACGGGCGCCTCCGTGTTCCCTTTCGGTGTGCGGCGAACGTCGCCGCCGGATTGGAACCAAGGAGGTGCACTGTGTCGAATCTGAGAGCCAAGGGGAATACGCTCGCGGGGTGGTGTGCGCGGTGGCGGGGCTGGCGACGGGGTCTGCCAGGCCACGACCTGGTATGTGGACGACGATGCGCCGGCGGATCGGGCCGGGCGCGCGACATCAGCGCCTGGGCGAGAACGGGTCGAGCATCTTCCCGTTCGATTCGATCGAGGAGGCGGTGGACGCGGCGTCGTCGGGAGACACCATCATCGTTCGTCGCGGCCTCTACCGGGGGAGCTGCACGATGAACTTCGTGATCGACAAGGACCTGACGATCATCGGGGCCGGGAACTGCGGCGAGACGGTGATGGACGGCGAGGGCGTCCGGCGGGCGTTCTCGGTGGATCCGGGGGTGACGCTGCGCGTGGAGAACATCACGTTCCGCGACTGCTTCGGCGGCACGGGCGGGACCATCAGCGGCGGGGCGGTGTTCGCCAATACCGCCGACGTCACGTTCTCTGAGTGCTGCTTCGAGAACTGCACGACGCTCAGCGATGGCGGAGGGGTGTTTGTGCTCAGCGGCAGCGGCACGTACGAGGATTGCGTGTTCGAGAGCTGCTCGGCCGACGGCGAGGGGGGCGCGATCGTCCAGGCGGGCGGCACGCTCACGGTCTCGGGCGGGAGCTTCGGCGAGAACCACGCCGATCGGGGCGGGGCGATCCGAAGCAGCCGCACGACGACCATCAGCGATGCGTTCTTCGTGAGCAACTCCGCGGACTCCGACGGGGGCGTGATGCTGTTCGAGTCCGGCTCGAACGTGATGATCACGAGCTGCGAGATCGGCAGCGTCGGGCCGTTCGACAACACGGCGGGCACTAACGGCGGCGCGATCAGCGCGAACAATGCGGTGGTATCAATCCTGGGAACCACGATTCTCAACAGCACCGCCACGCGCCTGGGCGGCCTCATCTACATGGCCAACGGTTCGGAGGTGACCATCGACGGCAGCACGCTGCGGTATGGGACCGGCACGCTGGGCGGGGGTGCGATCTACAACGACGCCTCGAGCCTGGTGATGACCGACAGCTTCGTTCGAGACAACAACTCCGGGCTGTGGCGCGGCGGCGCGATCCGCAACGCCACGGGAGCCACGTGCGAGGCGACCCTGACCGAGTTCACGGACAACACCGCCGGGCGCGAGGGCGGGGCGATCTACACGCAGAGTTCGGTCGCGAATCTGACGGAGTGCTCGTTCGACCGCAACATGGCCGAGACCGAGGGGGGTGGAGCGCTGCGGTACGAGGATGGCGCCTCGGGCGTCATCGATACCTGCACGTTTGACGACAACGAATCGCTGGTGCTCGACGGCGGCGCGGTCTCGAGTTCCGGCGGGTCGATGCTCGAGATCCGAGACAGCACCTTCACCATGAACGTGGCCGAGACCGACGGCGGCGCGATCAGCAGCTACGACCAGAGTCACCTGAGCATCTCGGGCTCGACGTGTCACAACAACACCGCTGACACGGGGATCGGCGGCGGCGTCGCCTCGCGCGACAGCGCCAGCGAGACCCTGCTCCGGGACACCAACCTGATCGGCAACTACGCGCCCAATGGCGTGGGAACCGACGGGAGCGGGGGCGGCGTGGCGAGCGTGAACGGCGATCTGAGGATCGAGGGCGGCCAGATCAGCGGCAACCAGGCCGGCGTGGTCGGCGGCGGGGCGCTGTGCGATACGGGGGCCCTGACGATCGACGGAACCGAGATTCTCGACAACGTCGCGGCGCTGCAGGGAGGCGGGGTGTTCAGCTTCCGTTGTCCGACGACCGAGATCTCGGGCGCCAACATCGTGGGCAACGGGGTCTCGGTGGGATTCGGTGAGGGCGGCGGCGTGTTCGTCGAGGAGAGCGTCCTGACGATGCAATCGACGATCCTGCGGGCCAACCGCGCGCTGGACGGCGGCGGGCTGTTCACGCGGAACGTTGACGTGACCGTCCGCGAGGGGCAGTTCCGGGGGAATCTGGGTGAGTTCTCCTCCGGCGGGGCGCATCACACGGCCGATCTGCCGCTGCCGGTCCGGTATCGCTGGACCCGGTTCGTGCAGAACGCCACTGCGCTCGGCACCGGTGGCGCGGTGACGGTCGATCAGGACGCGGTGTTCCACAACTGCGGCTTCTTCGGCAACGACTCGTACGACATCGGCGGGGCGATCTGCTCGGCGAGCGCGGGATCGATCTCGCTCGACGTCGTGGGCTGCCTGTTCAGTTGCAACACGACAGAGATCTTCGGCGGAGCGATCTACGCCAATCACACCGGCGGCATGTCGATCGTCAACTCGACGTTCAGCGCCAATGAGACGCAGGACCCGACGGTCGGATTGGGCGGCGGGGTCTACACGGAGAACGCGTCGACCACGATCGACAACAGCATCTTCTTTGAGAACCTCGATTCGACGGGGAATACCTATACGGCCCAGATCTACCGAGTAGCCGGGACCATCGCCGTGGACAACTCGTGCTTCACCGATCCGGCCTGTCCGCCGCCGGCCGATCTCCGTTCGCCGTACGGCACCGGGCCCGGCACCAACATCTGCGCCGATCCGCTGTTTGTCGATGCCGACGGCGCCGACGACACCTGCGGCACCGACGATGATGATCTGAGCCTCATGGAGGGGTCGGCCTGCATCGATGCCGCGTGCAACGACGCGTTGCCGACCGATGCGTTGGACGTGGACTTCGACGAAGACACGGGCGAGCGATTCCCTCTGGACGTGGTGGGCAATGACCGCGTGGTTGACGATCCGTGCGCGGACGACAACGTCGATTGCACGCCGGCGGAGACTCCGGTGGTTGATATGGGCGCCATCGAGGCGCTGCCCTGCGATGGTTCGTGCCCGGCCGATCTCGACGAGGACGGCGACGTGGACGGCGACGATTTCTTCCTCTACCTCGACGCATTCGCCGCAGGCGACGCTGACGTCTGCGACCTCGACATGGATGGCGACTGCGACTCCGACGACTTCTTCCTATACCTTGACCTGTTCGCCATGGGCTGCTGAATCGGCCCGGCCGGTGTCATGGGCCAGTCTCAGACGGGCCGGGCCCTTGGGACTCGCTTCGCGGCCTGACACGGGTGCGGCACCTCACACACCGCCGACGATTCCCGGGCGGATCGTCGGCGGTGTGGCGCGCGCTCAGGGCAACGGGTCGGGGTCATCGGCAGCGTGGGTCCGGCCGGCCGCCTCGGCGGCGGCAAGCTCTTGCTGCCATCGTCCAGCCTCGGCCGGGCGGCCCGCCTGCTCGCACAACTCGACGAGCCGCTCCAGGACGTGCCTGCACGAAGAATGGCCAGGAGGCAGACCGCGGTTGTAGCACGCGAGAGCGAGTTCGTACTGCTCGATCGCGGATTCGATCTGGCCATCTCTCGCCAACGCACTCGCCAGAGCCGCTTGCAGCGCGGCGAGTTCGGGATCGTCTGGAGTCATGGCGTCGGACGCGGCGCCCATGGCCGGGGTGAGCAACCCGATCGCCTCGGGCGCTCGACCTGTGAGGACGAGCAATCTGCCCAACTGGCACACAGATCTGAGCGCTACGCGGTGATAGAGCGTGAAGAGTGCGATGCGTCCTTCCATCGCCTCACGCAGGAGCGGCTCGGCATCGTCGTAGCGCTCCGCCGTCATGTAGATGCTCCCCAGCAGGCTTGCCGTGCTCAGGATGTTGGCGTGTCCCGCGGGAAAGTGGTCGCGGCGAAATGTGAGGAGACGGAGCGCTTCCTGGATCGCCTCGTCGTGGCGTCCATCGCGGGAGTAGTCCGCCGCCGCGGCGGCGCGGAGCGACATCGTCAACGGGTGCTCCGGGCCGAGTTCTCGCTCGCGGATCCGCAGGGCCTCCCGGTGCAAGGGAGCCGCGAGATCGAACTGGCCGAGCCGTTCGTACACGATGGCGAGGTTGTTCATCGCGTAGGTCGCATCGACGGTGTCTCGGCCCACCGTCCGCTCGCGCCCGTCCAAGGATCGCTCGAGCGCGTCTCGCGCATCGGCCAGCCTGCCTAGACCCAGATAATGGAAGCCGAGATTGTTCAGCGTGTCGAGCGTGAACTCGTGATCGGGCCCCACCGTGCGCAGGTAGCCCTCCAACACCCGCTCCTGCACGGCCACGCCTTGCTCGCGCCTGCCCAGCTTGTGTAGCGACCGGGCGACTCCGGTCAGGGCGCCGAGCAACTCCGGGGAGTCCGCGCCGGCAAAGTCGCGGGTCAGATCGGCCGCTCTTTCCAGATGGACTCGCGCACGGTCGACCTCGCCGAGGCCGAGCAGGGTGCGCCCGAGGAACAGGTCGATGCCCGCACGGACCTCGGGCTCGGTGGCGAATCGCCCTTCGAGGCGATCTGCGACCAGGAGGAAGGCCTCTCGGATCGTCATGTCCGGGTCGGCGGAGACCTCGGGGTCCGCGGCCCGGATCACGTCGTTGAGCAGGATGTCCGTGAGCGTGCCCGAGATCGTCTGTTGGCGCATCGCTTCGATCGCTTCGGTGTCGGCTCGGGAGCGAGCCCTGGCCTGCCCGATCGCGAGGAGCGTTGTGGTGACGGCGCTCGCGATCAGCAGCAGCGCGATGGCGGCAGTGGCCACGACCGGGGCGCGGTGCCGACGCACGAACTTCGAGATCCGGTAGAGGGCGCTCGGCGGTCCGGCCTCGATGGGTCGGTTGGTGAGGTGACGGCGGATGTCGGCGGCGAGGGCCGCGGCGGACTCGTATCGCCGGCCCGGCTCGCGCTCGAGGCACTTTAGTGCGATCCAATTTAGGTCGCCGCGAAGGCGTCGCGGCGTCGCGTCGCGGGGAGCCGCTTCGGAGTGCTGCTGCTGGAGTTGCGTGCTTGGTCGCAGGGGCGTGTGCGACGAGAGGGCACGTGCGATGCTCAGCGGTGTCCCTCGCTGGATCGAGGCTGGATCGAGGGGCGGCACGCCGCTGATCAACTCGTACAGCACGGCGCCGAGGGCGTAGATGTCCGTTCGCGTGTCGGGGGCGCCGTAGGCCGGATCCGCCTGCTCGGGGGCCATGTACGCCGGCGTGCCGATCATTCCCTGCGTGGTCATCGGGCCGAGGTCGTCGCCGGGCGCGAGCGCCTTGGCGATTCCAAAGTCGATGACCTTGGGAGCGGGGCCGTCGGCGTGCTGCTGCACGAGGATGTTGCCGGGCTTGAGGTCCCTGTGCATGACACCCTTGGTGTGTGCGTCGTGCACGGCGTCACAGACTCGGGCCATGAGCCGGAGCCGAGCATCGAGGTCCAGCCCGTGTTCCTGGACAAATCTGGTGATGGGCGGACCCTCCACCAGCTCCATCACGAAGTACGGAAGCCCGGCGCTGGTCGTGCCGGCGTCGAAGACGCGGGCGATGCCGGGATGGCTCATTCGGGCGAGCGTCTGTCGCTCGGACTCAAACCGGCTCACGACGGCCCGAGAGTCCATGCCCGCCTTGAGTCGCTTGATTGCGACTTCGCGCCGCACCGGCTCGAGCTGGAGCGCCCGATAGACGATCCCGAACCCACCCTCTCCGATGACGTCGAGGATCTGGTATCCGGGGATCACCGGCGCATCCGCGTCGGCCTCGGGATCGTCGGGTTCGTCGTGGGAGAGGAGTTCGAGGACGCGTTCCCGCGTCGGCTCGTCGAGCGCGGCAATCGCCTCGTGGCGAGCGGATGGATCGAGCCCACGGATGCGCAGAAAGTGGCGCTTTATCTCCTCGTAGTGGCCGTGGTTCATCCCCCGTCCCCCGAGGCGAGCTGTCGCCTGAGCCAGGCGCGTGCGTGGGCCCAATCGTCCGAGACGGTTGAACGCGCGACCCCAAGCACTTGTGCGATCTGTGGGTTGGTGAGTCCGGAGTAGAACTTGAGCTCAACGACGCGGGCGGCGCGTTGATCGTGCGAGGCCAGTCGGGTGAGCGCCCGATCGATGGCCGCGGAGTCAACCTCTTCACGCTCGCTCATCGAGACGGAATCGGCGAGTGGAATGTGACGGTGTCCCCCGCCGCGTTTGAGGGCGTGTCCGGCGCGGGCATGGTCGATCAACACCTGACGCATGGCTCGCGCGGCGAGCGCGAAGAAATGGCTGCGGCTGAGATCGTCCGCGTGCCCGGCGAGCTTCAGGTACGCCTCGTTCACCAGGGCGGTGGGCTGCAGCGTGCAGGGCTCGGCGTTGGCGAGCAGGCGGCCCGCGGCCCCGCGGATTTCGTCGTAGAGCAGTGGGAGCAACTCATCGGCGGCGCGGGGATCGCCGTGAACGATGCGGGTCAGGAGGACCGTCGTATGGGCGTGCGGTCGATCCATGGCTGGCAATCCGAGCCATGGAGGGTACGCGCAGGATCGCGTCCGAACGCGGCGGAGCTAGGCGTCGAGGCAGATGGCGTCGGGCGGGGCCACGCCGTTTCGGGGTCGCTCCGCGGCCAGACGCTGCATGAGCATGACCCACGTTTCGCGCTCGTACTCGAGCACGTCGATCACCTTGTCGAGCCGGAGGGGATCGCGCGCGACGCCGAGTTCGAGCAGTTCGCGGAAGAGAAACGCGTAGATGCTCTTGACGCGATCGGTCAATTCGGGGTCGACGTCGTCGCGGATGGACGTCAGCAACTCGCCCACGATGGCGCGGCATTGGGAGATGCCCGAGACGGTGGCCTCGATGTCCTTGCCGTCGATGGCCTCGCGTCCTTGGCGGGCGAAGCGGACGGCGCCCTCGAGGAGCATGAGGCGCAGCTCTTCCTGGGAGGCGGAGAGCACCTTCGTGCGGAGGTAGGCCATGGCCTGGTTGGGGAGCGTCGTCGTCATGGCGAGGGATATCGGTCCGGTTCGGGGGCCGCTTGAGGGGTGCGGGACGGGGGGAAGGATCAGCCGGTCAGCGGGGCGATCCCCGAGAGTGCGCCCTGCTGGGTCGAAAGGAGTGCGATCGCCTGCTCCATCGCGAGGAACTGGCGTTCGAGGATCAGCCTTCGGTTGTCGAGGCGGGCCGTGAAGGCTTCGATTCGATCCTGCTGCTGCTCGATCTGGGTGTTGATCGACTGGTTGCGGGTGGTGAGCAATCCGTCGACGACGTCGGTGTAGTCTTTGGCGAGTTCTTCGATGAGCCCGGCGACGCCGAGCTCGCTGAAGTGGTCTTCGTCGTCGGTGTTGCGCACGAAGATGCCGTCGTCTATCTCGACGAACTCGTCCTTGGCGACGAGCGTGCGCTTGGTGAAGAGGTCGGCGACCGCGTCGAAGTCCTGTTCCATCGCCTCGCGGAGTCGGTCGCGATCCAGCGTGAGAGCGCCGCCCTCACCCACGGTGATGCCGATCTGGGTCAGGTTGCGGAACGATCCGGAGAGCCCGATGCCCTCGGACTGCACGACGCTGTAGAGCCGGGCGCGGAGCTGCTGGGCGGTCGAATCTCCAAGTAGGGGCCCTCGTTCGGAGGTCTCTTCGATGAACCGGCTCTGGTGGTCGATGCGCTCGATGACGGTGTTGAACGCCTTGACGAACGCGTCGATCTGCGTCTCCATCTTGGCGGTGTCGCGGCTGACGGCGACGGTGACGGGCTCTGTCGAGACGGACTTGAGGTCGATCGTGACGCCCGTCAGCACGCGATCGAGGGTGTTGGACGAGCTGGTCAGGAGCACGGCCCTGGCGGGATCGGACGAGCCGTAGAACACGCGGGCGTCCTCGCCGGCCTCGATCGTGTCGGCGCCGAGGTCGAATCCGTGGGTGTCGAGAACGAATCGGCCGGCGCGTCCGGAGGATGTGCTCGTAAGGCTCAGGCGGAAGGGCGCGGCGGCCGAGCCGTCGTTGAAGACGGTCGCGGAGACGCCGACGCCCTCTTCGTTGATCTTCCGGGCAACGTCGGCCAGCGTGTCGGTGAGTTCGAGCTCGACGGTGTGCTCGAGCGAGCCGTCGATGACGTTCTCGTCGCCGGTTCCCGCGGCCTCGCCGCTGATGCCGAGGTTGCGGGCGACAGCGCCGCTCTCGTCCTTGACGCGGATCTTCCCCGTGGCCTCGGGCTGTCCGTCCTTCTCCTCGACGATCAGTCCATCGCCCCGGTCGTTGATGCGAACCTGGGCGTTGAGATTGCCGTTCTTGAGCTGCTTGTTGATCTCCGAGACGAGCTGGAAGATGTTCTTGGTGTCGCTGCCGATGTTGATCGTTCGAGCGCGGCCGTTGCCATCGGTGATGGTGAACTCGCCGGTGCCGACGCCCTTGCCGGCGTTGAAGTCCTCCAGGAGGAGCGCCTCGGTGACGTAGGCGTGCTGGGCGCTTAGTCCCCGCACGCTGTCCTCTTCCACTCCCGCGGGATCGGTGGCGATGCCCAGGGCATCCGCGGCGTCTCCGGTCACGATCAGATTCAGGACGCCGCCCGTCGTGTCGGCGATCGAGAGGCCGGATCCGGCGTTGTTGAGGGAGGCGACGATCTTGCCGTTGTTGCCGGAGGCGGACTCGATGGCGTCGAGGATCTCGCGGACGGTCTCGGCGCCGGTGAGATCGATCGTCAGAACGGTGCCGTCTCGGGCGGTGATGGAGAGCTGTCCGTCGCCAGACACACCCTGGCCGCCGTTGAGCGTGTGCGCGAGCGTGCCGTTGAGGTCGGCGATGACGCGCCGGCCCGACACGGTGGAGGCGGCGGTGGGGGACTCGATGAGGATGCCCAGATCGCGCGCGGTGGTCCCGTCGTGCTCGGCGATTGTGAGGTCCATGCCCGTGGCGTTCGAGAAGTCGATGCGCGCGCCGTCGGCGCCGATCGCGGCGGCAAGGTCGGTGACGCCGGCGGCGGACAGGGCCGCGTTGATGCGGCTGATGACCTTGCCGACCGTCGTGGCGCGGCCTTCGAGCTTGTTGGCCTCGGCGTCGTAGACGTCGCCGACGTTCACGTTGACCTGGGTTGGGGGGTTCACGCCGTCGTCGAGCGTGATCGTGAAGTCGTAGCGGTTCTGGCCGATCGTGTCGGTCATGTGGACGCCGTTGCCATCGTTGAGCGAGGAGAGCGAGGTGCCGGCACCGAGCACGTAGAGGTCGCCGCTCTGGATGGTCTGTGTGCCGCCGACGTCCGCGCTGGCGCCGGCGATGCCCAGATCGGTGGCCGTGTCGTAGCCGACCGCGTTGGACACCGTGAAGGCCGAGTCGGACTCGAGCACGATGCCCGCGTCGCTCACGGTGGCCGTGACGCTGACTCCGGTCGCGGCGTTGATGGCGTTGAGCACGTCGCTGACGGTGACGGCCTTGGTCAGGTCTATTGTGGCCGACGCGGTGCCCTGCGTGATGACGACCTTGCCTCGAGAGACGCCGTCGCCGCCGTTGAGTTCGGCAAGCTCCATGTCGCGGTCGAGGCGGGCGTCGGCGGACTCGAAGGTGAGTTGGTCGATGCCGATGCCTGAGATGTCGCTGTCGGCAAAGCCGTCCGTCAGCAGTTGCTGGGAAGTGACGAGCCGATCGACCAGGAACTGATAGGAGCCGATCTGCGCGGTTGAGCTCGCGGTCGCGCTGAGCACGTCGGAATCCGAACTGGTGGCCGACTTCTGCCTGAAGGTGAAGCCGGTCCGGAAGGCCGACGCGGCGGACTTGAGCGCGTTGAGGCGGGAGTTGATGTCGAGAATCGCGGATTGCTGGAGCTGCAGCGTGGCGGCCCGCCGCTGCATGAGCAGGCGGGGGCGCGCTTCCACGGCGAGCAACTGCTCGATGATCGACTGGGTGTCGATGCCGCTGAACAGACCGGTCCCGGTCGAGATGCCGCTCATCGGTTGGTCCTTGGCTGCCGTCAGGTGAGGGCCGGCAGGGCGTCTGGAGGCGCCCCGTCGGCCGGAGGATCGAATGAGCACGGTCGGAATTGAGGGATGTCCTGTCCCGTGCGGCGGAGGTGGAGCGCATCGATGGCCCAATGCTCGGCCACGCGGGCGCACAGCCGTCGCGCGTCCTGCCCCTGAGGGGAAGCCTCGAGCGCTGACAAGACCGAGAGTTGGTGCCGCGGAGTCTTCATGAGTTCGGGGTCCGTCACCTGAGGATCGGTCCGCCACGTGGGCTGGCTGCAATGCAACCCCCCGATGGAGCGTGCGCACGGTGACGGGAGGCCGATCGGCAGAATCGGTCGTGGGCGGCTGGGGCACGCGCGGAGGATGCGCGTTGTTGGCAAGGGGCCCAAGCCGTGCATCAGACGGCCCGATACGATCGGCCATGGCGCGACCGAACCGAACGACCCTCGGCGTGGCCGCTCTGAGCGCGGCGGCGATGGGCACCTGCATCTGGGGGCTGTTGTCGGCGGGGGTTATCGGAACCCCGAACGTGGGGGCCATCGGCTTTGAGTTTGTGATCGCGATCAGCGCGGTTGTCGGGCTGTTCTACGGGCTCGGAAGACTGGGGCCCGATGGAGGGCTGACGCCGGCGTTGATTGCGATGTCGCTCGTGGTTGCGGGTGGGCTGGCGTTTGTCTCGCTGGGCAAGTCGCCGAGCGCGACGGTCACGCAGCCGCTGTTTCTGTTGCGATTCGGGCTCGCCGGATTGCTGGTTGCGTCCTCGGTGGTCCTGGCGCTGGGTGAGCGAAGAGAGTGCTGGACGATGCTCTCTCGCGGTGCGGCGCTTCTTGCGGGGGCCGGCCTGTTGGGCGCCGGCGCGTGGAAGTTGCAACAGGCCACGGCGGGGGAGGTCCGCGCGGTGCACCTGGCCGGGCTGATCGGCGCGATCCTGCTGGCCATCGTTGTGTGTGCGATGGCGTGCGTGGGAGCCCACCTGATCGTCCGGGCGTTCGAACGGGCCATCGAGTTGCGGGAAGACTCCGCGGCCGGAGCAAAACCCGGCGGTTCCGGCTCCGAACAAGGCGTGCGGAATGCCGCTGGCTGACTCTTTGGTGCTGCTGGGGATTGGGCTGGCTTGCGGAGTGATTCTGCTTGGCGGGTTCTTGCTGTGGCTCCGTCGGCGCGGCAGGAACGCGCCCGCAAAGACCGAGATTCACGTCATTGCGGAGCGGGTGCGGGCGGTGGGCAGACTGGTTGCGCTGGAGGTGTCGGCAAAGGAGATCGCCACGGTCAAGAAGGGCTGGTCGTGGCTTCCGCCGCTGTTGCTCAGCCAGGCCAGGCTGGCGATGATCTTCCAGTTTGAGAAGCAGTACTGGGTGGACCTCACTCGCCTCGGGGAGGAGCGGGTCCGCGAGATCGAGCCTGGGGCGTACCGGCTCACCCTGCCGGAGATCGAGGGATCGCTGCGGCTGACGGACGTGTCACCGTATGACATCCAAGACGGGAGAATCCTGGGTCTGCTGGATGTGATCCAGATGAACGCGGCCACCCAGAAGAACCTGATGGAGCGGGCGCAGGAGCAGGCGGGGAAGCTGTTCGAGGTGAATGACGCGAAGTACCTGGCCGAGGCGCGGCGGTGCGTCGAGCGTCAGCTCAAGAACCTGTTGGCGCTCTTCGGCATTCAGGTGGAGATCGTCTGGGGGGATGCCGCCGCGTCGCGGCCGGATGGCTCGAGCCTGGAGGCCGTGGGTTCGGCAAGCTGAGCAAGATCAGTCCTCGATGGAGCGCCGGATCAGGGACACGGCGTCGGCGCCGTCTGGAGTGATGCGGATCACATTGGCGGAGTCGCCGAGCCACCGGATCAGGAATTCGGTCGATGGCAGACTGGCGAACCAGTCCGGCCTGTAGTCCTCGGGCGTGCGTTCCAGGCTGGTCCGGAGTCCGTCGAGATAGCTGCGCATGTTCACGTAGGCGATCACTGGCGCGCGCGAATCCAGCCCCTCCATGGCGCGGGCGAAGCCGTCGTTGGCGGGTTGGCCGACGACGGGCGCGGGATTGGCCGCGATACGAAGGACATCCTCGACGTGGGACGTGGGGCCCACGATGGCCCAGCCGTGACCGATGCCGATCGCGACGGGGAGCATGCTCTGGTCGCCGGGCGCGAAGATCTGGCCACCAACGAATTCCCGGGCGGTGAGGCCCATCTGGGTGCCGAACGCGCCGAGCAGGTTCGAGAGTGGGACGGGGTCGGACACTCGTGCGGCGTAGCAGGTCTGGGAGGCGGGCGCCCACCATTCTTCTGGATCGAGGTCGGCGGCCTTGATCGGCATGCTCCACACATGGAGGTCGCCGACGAACGAGTCGAGGATTGGGCGCGCGACGAAGACGAACTGGTTGAACTGTGCTCTGGCCTGGTCTCTGATTTCCTCTGGCAGTGAATCGACCGCATCGCGGGCGATGTCGATGAGTCGCCTTGGATCGATCCGGATCCGGGTGATGTCGGAGGCGCTCTGGGGAATGAACGACGGCGGGGAGTATGGCTCGGCAGACGGGGTGAACACGGAGAGCAGGCCGTCGGATGCGGGAAGGTGCAGGTGCATGCGGGTCTCGAGCAGGCCGCCGGGGGCGTCGATCTGGGCGGTGACGCCCAGCGACTGCATCGCGTCGAGACCCAGCGCGCTGAGCACCTCTGAGGAGACGCCACCGAACCAGCCGACGAAGGCGTCGGGATCCGCGGCCGCCGACGCGGCGGACATCTCGTGCATCGCGGCGAGGTTGAGGACGACGCGGATGTGCGGTGATTCGTGGGTGTTCTTCAGCGCGTTTCGGAACGCGGGCTGATCGGCGAGCGACTCCCCGGTTCGCGGGCCGAGCAGTGCATCGGCGAGGGCCTCGGCGCTGCTGGCGACCGTGATGACGTCGCCGGATCTGGCATAGGCCAGTGCGGGAAACGACGCGAGCGCGGCGCTCAGCGCATCGGGATCGTCCTCGACTTCAGGGCTGTTAGCGCTGTACCACTCCCAGAGGGCATCCCATTGCTCGTCCGTCTCGGCCGCGAGCATGCGCTGCTCGTACTCGTCCTCGAACGCCTTGTTCGCGGCGCGGCGTCGTTCAAACACAATCGAGGAGACGACGTGGATGCGCACGTCGTTGACGGGATCGGCGCGTTCGAGGGAGAGGATCTTGCGGTCGAGGCCCTCATCGACGATGGCATCGATGGCGTCCTCGACGGCGTCGGCGTATTCGCCGAAGTCCGCGCTGACTACGAAGGCGGGCGGGGGGAGGTCGCTGCCGGCTTCCATGGCCCGGGCGGCGGCCTCGGGGTCCAGGGGCGAGATGATCGCCATCGAGGCGGGGCCGGTGGGCCAGTGCAGGTCGTCCAGTTCGAGATGGACCTGTGCGAGCGCATCGCGCAGGCTCCACCCCTGGGACGAGTCGGCGAACGCCCTGAAGAGCGCGTCCACCTCTTCGCTCTCGAGCAGTGGGAGGATGTCCGCTCGCGCCAGAGCCTCGCCAACGGCACGAGCGCTCGGGATCTCGGCGTAGAAGATCGTCCGAGCGGGCACCCGTGCGGCGAGGTCGGCGGACTGCGCGCCGGCCGGAAGGGTGAGCGCGGCGGTGGCGATTACGCACGCGGCGCGGCAGAGGCGGGGCATGTGCGGTTCCTTTCGTGGCGAGATCAGGAGCGCCCCGAGTCGTCGTCGAGCTGCGGTGGGGGCTCAAAGCGGCTGCGCTGCGGGCCGGGCTGGTAGTCGTAGCCGGAGTTTGGGTTCTCGCGGTCGTACGCGAACGCCTCGCGGTTGTTGATGAAGTCCCGGACGTATCGCGCGGGAATGGCGAAGTTCAGGCCTTCGCCGAACGGGATGCCCATGTTGGTGACGCCGATCACCTCGCCGCGATCGTTGAAGAGCGGGCCGCCGGAATTTCCCGGGTTGATCTGCGTGTCGGTCTGGATGTAGGTGAGTCCTTCG
Source organism: Phycisphaeraceae bacterium (assembly GCA_020639195.1). GTDB lineage: Bacteria > Planctomycetota > Phycisphaerae > Phycisphaerales > UBA1924 > JACKHB01. The sequence continues at coordinate 314,597 of JACKHB010000005.1, forward strand.
AAGTTGCGTTGCGTCGTGGAGATGACGCCCCGGCTGAGCGTTCTCTCCAGCCCGAGGGGGTTCCCGATGGCGAAGACGCCTTGGCCGGCGGCGAGGCTATCGCTGGACTGGATATAGACTGCCTCGAAGGGGTGGCCGTCGGGGTGGGTCAGCTTGATCAGGGCGAGATCGACGTGGTTGTTGACGGCGATCAGCCTGACGTCCTCGATCAGGAGCCTGCGGATCTCGTGCTCGGTCTGCTCCCAGACGGTGCAGCGAATCTTGGTCTCGCCCTGAACAACGTGGGCATTGGTGATGGCGTACCCGTCGGGATTCACGATGAATCCCGAGCCCAATCCGGACGGCGTGGAGACCTTAATGACGGCCTCGCCGTACGTTCGCGCGAGTTCCTTGGGGGCACGCTCGGGCAGATCAGAAGAGGTCGTGTACAGGGAGTCGCCAGGACCCGTGGTGGCGACGCGCGCTTGTTCTGCGCGAACGCGCGACAGCACGACCGACTTGGGGACCTCAACCAGGGTGAAGCCGAGATCGATCCAGAGTGTCTCGCTGGTCTCCTTGACGACCGGGCCGGAGATGACGCGGCCGTCCGCCATGGTGAGGGTGTCGGCACCGGACGCTTGCCCGCAGCCGCAGGCGGCCGCGGCGACGAGCGCGATCAATCGGTGTCCATGAGAAGGCCGCTGGTTCACGGGGCGCTCCTTGCTCGGCGTCGGGGTCGCCAAGTCCGCCCACGGCTGGCCCCGGTTCGATAGAGTCTACCGGCCCGGTGGGCGTGCAAACCACGGGAATCTGGTGGGGCGGACAGGGAGGCTCGACGTATGAGAAGCGGTCGCCGAGCGGCGGTGGCGGGGTTGGCGGCGGGCGCGGCGTTGGCGGCCGGGAGCGCTGGGCAGGTGCCCCCGCTGTCGGAGTATTTCGGGTTCGACCCGCCCCGGATCATCGTGGTGGATGATGGGTGCGGGCCGAGCGCGGTGTTTGACATGAATGCCGACCGGCGTCCGGATGTCGTTGTCGTGAACAACCGCAAGAGCCGGCTGGAGATTCACTCGCTGCGTGCGAAGGAACGCACGCTCGAAGAGGCCGAGCGCACCTTTGAGGTGAATGAGATTGCGCCGAGTCCGTGGTACGACCGGGTTGATGTCGTCGTGCGCGATCGAATCGGAGCCCTCGCGCCGATTGACGTCGATTCCGACGGGCTTGGGGACCTGGTCTACGTGAGCGGGGCGCCCGAAGGGGTCGTGATGCTGCGCCAGGTTGAGCCTGGGCAGTTTCGGGAGGTGTCGCGCCGGCCGCTGTCCGGCATCGCGGCGAAGTCGGAAGCGCTCGCCATCGGCGATGTGATGGGAGACGGAAGGCCCGAGATCCTGGCGATCGTCGGGGGAGCGGCGCATGCGATGACGCTCTCGTCGGACGGATCGATCGGGCTGGCGCGGCGCATCGGCGTGCCGGCAGACCTGAGGTCGGTGTTCGCGGCCGATCTGAATGGAGATGGGAGGCTGGACGTGCTGGCGTCGTCGGGGGCAGTGGTTTCGCCGCTTCGGGCGTGGCTGCAGGAGCCCGGCCCGGACGGCGTGCCGATGCTCGCGCGGGAGCTTCGATTCGACGTGCCGAGCCTGCAGGACGCCGGACCGGTCCGGCTGCCGGGGTCGCGTGCGACGTGCATCGCGACGCTGGAGACCGCGACCCGACGGCTGGTGTTGTCGAGACTTGGCACGGGCGACCTGGATGAGCGCGAGGCGACGGTGCTGGCTGAGCTGATCTCGTTTCCCGACGACGCCCAGCGAGAGCGCTCGTGTGTGACGGCCGATCTGAATCGAGACGGGCTGCCGGACCTGGTCACGACCGACCAGAAAGGCAACGCCGTGGCGGTGCACTGGCAGCGGCCCGGTGTGGGCCTTACGCCCGCGCAGACGTTTGCGGCGTTTAAGCGGCCCGCGTCGGTGGCGGTGGGACGGTGGAGTCGCGGCTCCGAGCCCGCGGTGTTCGTGCTTTCGGAGGAAGAGAAGGCCGTGGGCGTGGCGTGGTTTGACGACGCGACCGGGACGCTGTCGTTTCCTGAGCCGCTCTCGTTGGCGACAGGCGGCGCGGCGCCGGTGACGATGCGATGCCTTGAACTGGACGATCGTCCGACGCTGGCGGTGGTGGTCAAGCAAAGGCGAGATCTCGCGCTCGAGTTGCACTCGATTGATCCGGCCACCGGCGAGGCGATGGAGACCACGATCGTTGAGCTGAAGGACCTGATCCGCCCTCCCGCGGCGATCCGGGTGATCGATGCCGATCGCGACGGACTGACGGATCTGCTGCTGCTGACTCCCGGCGAGCCCATGGTGATGGTGCACGGGGAGGCGACGGCGGAGGGCTCGCGACCCTCGAGGATCATCAACAAGGACGCGATGAAACAGTTCGGGCTGGTGCAGGCGGCTGGACCGGTCAACACGCTGCTCATGGATGTCAACGGCGACGGGGCCGATGAGTTGCTCATCGCGGACGAGAACTTCGTGCGCGCGGTGGAGTATCACGCGGAGCGCGGCTGGCGAGTCGTCGAGCAGTACAACCTGCCCGATCCGCAGACGCGGCTGGTGGGGATGGCGTCTCTGGGCGGCATCGAGGGCGCGCTGGTGGTTTCCGACGGCGCGAGCGGGCGTCTGCTCGTGCTCGATCGCACGAATTCGGGCTGGTCGCTGGGCAGGAGCCTGCGGCTGGTCGGATTCGCTCCCGGAGCCATCGAGGCGGGCGCGTTCCTGGGATCGACCGAGACTGGCGTGTTGGCGCTGGGAGAGGCCGGCTTCGCGGCGGTGCGCCTGCGCGGCCACGCGATCACTCTGGACGAACTGGCGGTCTACCGGCCCGACGCCGAGGACCGACTGGAGCACGAGTTGGCCTCTGGTGATCTCAACGGCGATGGATACACGGACCTGGTGACGCTCGACGCGCGGTCGCAGATGTGCGCGGTGCTCACGGTGTCGAAGTCGGAGCGCGTGCTGCCCGCGACGGAGTTCAAGGTGTTCGAATCGCGCCTGTTCGAGCGGGGCGACGCCCGGGAGTTTGAGCCGTCGGCCGCGATGATCGTCGATTGCACGGGCGATGATCGAGACGATCTGTTGCTGGTCGTGCACGACCGGCTGATCGTGTATCCGCAGGCGACCGGCCGGTAGGAACGGCCCACGGGGGAGACGCCCTCGCCGGCGATCCGCTCGACTCCGGAGAGCCGGGTCGGGCGACAGACATGAGACTGCCTGCGCGCCCGCGTGATCGAGACAGCACAGGGTCGTCGAGCAAGGCCGACAGAGCCCCCGAGGGGTTCCGCGAGGCGATTTGGCGCCAAGATGATCCGGACTGCAAGTTCAAATGCTCAGCGTGGTCTCAATCCACAGGCGGAATGTGTCGGGTTGGCCGTTGTGTCCGTCGAAGAAGGCCGCCTTGAAGAGAGCGGACCAGTTCGGGTTGAACTTCTTTCCGACCACGGCGTCGAGTTCGTATCCGAGATCGACTTCGCCGGTGTCGGACCAGAACTGGTGCCACGTGAGAGCGGGCGTGAGGCCGAGGGGGGCCTCGGCAGATACCGTGAAATAGAGATCATGAAGTCCGAAAGCAGGCGTCGTGAGGAACTGGTCGGCGAAGCCCTGGAAGGCGTGGTTCGTCCCCAGAGGGAACTGGAAGGCGGCGAGCCCGCCGTCGGAGCCGAGCCACTGATAGCCAATGGCGACAGCGCCCAGGCCGCGCTTGGCGAGCTTCGTTTGGGCGCCGAAGAACCCGGCGTCGTAGCTGACTGGGTTGGAGCCGTATTCGGTTTGATCTGCGTAGGTGAGGTCGTACCCGATCGAGAGGTCGTCGTGGCCCATGTCTTTCCCGGGGAGGTCGCCGCTGATCCGGACGCCATAGCTGGCGACCGACGCCGCGGGGGCGTCGCTCTCGAAGTCCTGGAGGTACGCGAATGGCGTCACGCGCAGCGCGGGGCAGAGCTCATACGAGGCGTTGACGAGGTGAGAGTCCGAATCCCAGTTCGGCCCATCGGGCCCAAAGACGCGTTGGACCCTCCAGACGTACGCGTAGAAGACGCTCAGACGCTCGATGCCGAGATTGGAACGCACGCTGACGGCGTCGAGGGTCTGTTCGAACTGGCGCCATCCGACGTTGCCGATGAACCGCTGATCATCGAGGGCGATGCGCTGGCGGCCGGCGCGCACGTCGAGCGTGACGGCGGAGTCCCCGAGGCTCGCCGTGTGGTACCGCGCGTAGGCCTGGTTGACCTCGGTGCCGACGGGATCGGAGATCACGGTGCGGGTGGGATCGCCGTCGCCGGTCGCGGGCACGAAATAGGCGTCGGAGTCGATGGCCGCGACGTTCTCCATCTCGATCAGGGCGCTCAGGCCTTGAAACGGCTTGGTCTCGTAGCCGAGTCGGAGACGGTTCGTGACCGCGATCGAAGAGCGGCGTCCGGTGGTGTCGGCGGCCTCGACGCGAAGCCGATCACTCAGGTGCACCTTGCCGCCGAAGAGGGCGTCGAAGATCGTCCGCGGGGTCGTCGCCGGGTCGGAGAGGTATCCGAACGGGAGCGGGGGCGGCTCGGGGGCCTCTTCGGACTGGGCGAGTGCCGCGGCGGGCACGGCCAGGAGGATGGAAACGGCGGCTCGGCTGAGACGGTCAGGCATGGTTGTTCTCCGGCCCGGTGTGGGCGCCCGTCCTGTTGGCGTGCGCAGGGTCCGTGAGGTCTTGCACGCGGATGAGGCGGAATCCGAAGGCGTCGCGCGAGATGGTGTCGAGCCAGCGCCCGCCCTCGAAGGTGTAGCGGAGCTGGATGGCGCGGGCGTCGCCGGCGATGAGGCGCTCGATGGCGAGCTCGAAGGAGGGCGCTTCGGCCGGCGAGGGATCGCGTCGATCGGCGCGGAGCAGCACCTGGTGCATCGTCACTGATTGCTCGAACTCGCGGCACATCGCGGTGAGCTGGGCCTGGGTGAGCCTGGCCTCGACCACCTCGGGCAGGGGCGCAGCTCCGAGGGCATCGTCGAGGGATCGCGGCGCGGGCCCTGCGACTCCCAGGATCTCGGCGCGGGCGGCCGTCACCTCTGGCGACTCCACCGGGGCCGGAGGAGAGTCGCGGCGCACGCGGCCCCGGAGCAGATCGCGGCGGCTCACGTGCTGATCAGAGCCCATCGGCGGCGATCCTGAATCGTGAGACGTCCGGTGCATGGACGAACCGCGGCGCCTGCTCGAGTTCGGCCTGCGGGGCGTGGCACTGGGTGCAGCTCAGTCGCCAGGGGTGCGTCGTGCGCATGCCTGGCCAGCCCGTCAGCCCATGGCAACTGAGGCAGTTCTCGCGCATGTGGGTCGCGTGCGGGATGGATGGAGGAGCGCCGGTCCAGGCCCGTTCACCACTGGTCGGCGCGGGGATCCCGGCGAAGCGATTGCCCTCGCCTGAGTATGACGCGATGGCCGCGGGACGGTTCTCAACGTGGCATTGGGTGCAGCTCGCGTAGGGCTCGTGCGACATGACCGGCGCACGGATGCGGTCGATGACGAGGCCAGAACCGTGGCACGAGAGGCAGGCCGCGGGCGTGCGCTGGTCGATCGCGTGCGGTATGACCGGCGGTGCGCCGTTGTAGGCCCGGCGCTTCGATCGGCGGGCGAGCGAATCGAGCTTCTGCTCATGGGTCTGATCCAGCAGATCCCGCGGGTCGGGGAGCGGGGGCTGGACAAGGCTGGAAAGGCGGCTGCTGAAGCCGGCGTTGGGGCCGTGGGTACGCCTGGAGAACTCGGTGTACCTCGTAGACGGAATCACGCCCTTGGGCTCTTCGACGCGGGGCGCGGCCAGGACGCCAACCTCGTGCGGCGGGAGACGGTTGCCGGTCAGACCGATGATGAGACCGGTGAGGGCTCCAGCGATCACGACCGCGCAGAGGACCTGAAGACTGCGGATACGCTGCGACTCGCTCATCGGACCGCGTTCCCGTTGGAGAGTCGTCGGACGCGCACGGCGCATTTCTTGTAGTCGGGTTGTTTCGAGATCGGGTCGTAGGCGTCGATAGTGATCCGGTTGACCAACGCCGTCTCATCGAAGAAGGGGATGAAGAGGCTGCCGCGAGGCGGCGCGCCGCGTCCTTCGATCCAGACAGGCAGCTCGACTCGACCTCGGCGAGACTCGATTGCGACGAACTCGCCGTTGGCGATGGAGAGGTCCCGGGCGTCGGCGGGGTGCATCTCGACATAGGCGCGAGGGACGGCTCGGAGCAGTTGAGGGATTCGGCGGGTCATGGTTCCGGTATGCCAGTGCTCGAGCACGCGTCCGGTGCACAGCCAGAATGGAAACTCGCCGTCGGGAGATTCCGCGGGTGGATTGGCGGGGTAGAACCAGACTTGGGCCCGGTCGTCACCGGTGACGGAGTGGTAGAACTGAATGTCGCGGCCTTGTTCGACGTACGGGTCGTCAACTCCGCTGAAGCGGAAGCGCGTCTCCCGCCAGCTCCCGTCGGGCTGCTGGACCACGGGCCAGCGCAGGCCTCGTGCCTTCACGTACTCTTCGTACGGCGCGAGGTCCTTGTGCTTCATCCGCGTCAGCTGTCGGTACTCCTCGAACAGGGCCTTGTCGACGTTGACATCGTAGTAGTGCTCCCACTGCCAGATCGGGACGACGTTGCCCTGCTCGTCTTCGACGTGGAACAGGAACCGACCGTCCTTGTCCTTCATGCCGGGATGCCCCAGCTCCAGCAGCCGGTGGGCGATCGCGATCGTCATCCAGCAGTCGTCGCGGGCCTGGCCCGGCGGGTCGACCATCTTGAACCACTGTTGCGTGCGTCGCTCGCTGTTGCCGAAGATCCCGTTCTTCTCGACCCACATTGCGGCGGGGAGGATCAGGTCCGCGAGGCGAGTCGTCGCCGTGGGGTAGGCGTCGGCCACGATCAAGAACTTGTCGTCTTGGCCCTGCTTGCGGTCGAAGAGCAGCGGCAGGTTGGGCAGGGTCTGCCCGGGGTTGGTGACTTGCACGAAGATCGTGTCGATGTCGCCGCCGTCCGCAGCGGGGGTCGTGAACTGCTCCCACATCTTGACCGTGTGGTGGCCCGGCTTGGGGTTGATGCGACCCTCGGGGAGGTTCCATGCTTCCTCACACTGGGCGCGGTGTTCGGGCTTGGCCACGAGACGTCCACCCGGGAGCGCGTGCGCGAGGGTTCCGACTTCGCGGACAGTGCCGCAGGCCGACGGCTGTCCGGTGAGGCTGGTCGGTGCATCGCCCGGCCGGCCGAAGTGCCCACTGAACAAGTGCACACCGTGGATCAGGCTGTTCACGGCCGTGCCCATCGTGTGTTGGTTGACGCCCATGCACCAAAGGCTGGTGATGCGTAGCGAGCGGTCGGCGAACAGCTTGGCGAGCATCTGCAGGTCGTCCTGCGAGATGCCCGCGAGGCGCTCGACGACGTCCGGGGTGTACGCGGCGATGCGCTCGCTCCACGTCTCGAAGGTGATGGCTTCGCCTTGCAGCGTCGTGTTCTCGGCCTGCAGGGCGCGGAACGCGCAGTGCTTGTCGACGAAGGAGCGGTCCCAGGAGCCCTGGGCCCGCAGGAGTGCCAAGATCCCGAGCGCGATGGCCACGTCGCCGTGGGGTTTCATCTCGAGGTAGTTGTCGGCTTGGTCCGTCGTCCGCGTGCGGCGCGTACCGATATCGATCAACCGTACGCGCTGGCCCCGAGAGCGGCGGTCGACGATGCGGGAGAACAACACGGGGTGCATCTCGGCCGGGTTGTTGCCCCAGCAGATCACGACGTCGCAGGCGTCCAAGTCGTCGTAGCAGCCCGCCGGCTCGTCAACGCCGTAGGTCGCGAGAAATCCCGTGACAGCCGACGCCATGCACAGCCGCGCGTTGGGATCGATGTGGTTGTTCGAGAGCCCGCCCTTCATGAGCTTCTGGGCCGCGTATCCTTCGGGGATGGTCCATTGGCCCGATCCGTAGAACGCGAAGCGCTCGGGTGCACGGACGATGCGTCGTGCGATCACGTCGATGGCCTCGTCCCACGAGATCGGCACGTGCTGGTCGCCTCGACGGAGCAGGGGCTGGGTCAACCGGTCCTTGCCGTAGAGCACCATGCCCACGTGGTAGCCCTTCACGCAGAGCAGGCCCTTGTTGACCTCGGCCTCCCGGTCGCCCGCGATCGCGACCACCCGTCCCGCCTCCACACCGACCTGCACGTGGCATCCCGTTCCACAGAAGCGGCACGGCGCCTTGTGCCACTGGATGCCCGCGCCGTCGAGCTGCGGGAGCGCGGTCGTCCGGCCCTCGGCGCGGTGCGCGGCGGCGCTCGCCGCGGACATCGCGGCGAGCTTGAGGAACGTGCGGCGGTCGGCCTGGATCATCGTGGCACCTCGCGCAGCCATGAGTTGTGATGGAGGCCAGGCTCGGCCACGGCCGGCGAGACCTCCACGAAGACGACATCCACGTTTCGAACGCCCTGCAACGCCCGGATCTGGTCGATCAGGGCGCGATCAGCGCTCGTGGACGGGGTGACGGCAACCGCGGCGATGCGTGGTCCGACCTGGTCGCCGAGTTCGAGTTCGGGGAGATGACGCAGGGCGTCGAAGGCGCAGGCCGAATCGGTCTCGTCGGAGTCGAGCAGGATGACAAGACCACTGATGGGCATCAAGGAGCCCCTTGGATCATCAGGAGTGTACCCTGTTCGTGAGGTCAAGAGATATGGACCTCGGATTCTGATTTGCCCGATCTTCGGGCGGTCGCTACGCTGGCGAGAGAACTGGAGGCAAGGCCCCGTGCGCCGAGGTCGGATTGCGATGCTGATCGCCGCGGGAGCGCTCGCTGTGGGGGCGGGCGTGGTTCCCTCGGTTCTGCGGCAGCCCCGCACGGGCGCGGCGATTCTCCCGGGGGCGGCCGATGCGCGGCTGGCGTCCGACGCCGCCGCGTCCCCTCGCCGCGGAGCGGTGGTGGATCTGCCGGGGCTTGAGCACGCGAACCTGCGCATCGCGTGCGCCACCTGCCACGACACGCGCGAGCCAAACCCGCTAAACGCGGCGGCCGCGGACCTCTACCTGTTCCATCAAGGGCTGGTGGTGCGGCACGGCGCACTTACTTGCCTTTCGTGCCACAATCCGAGCGACTATGGCACGCTCCGGCTGGCGGGCGGAGCGTCGGTGGCCTTTGAGGCCTCCGCCACGCTGTGTGCCCAGTGCCACGCCCCGCAGGCGGCGGACTACGAGCGCGGGCTGCACGGCGGCATGACGGGGTACTGGGACACGTCACGCGGTGAACGTCTGCGCAAGTCCTGCATCGACTGCCACGACCCGCACGCGCCGGCGATGCCGGCAATGCGCCCGACGTTCAAGCCGATCGACCGGTTCCTGCCGCCTCGGGAGGAACACCGATGAGCGAGCAACGACGGATCGAACTGCCGGTGCTTGGCGGGGTGTCGCGCCGGACGGCGCTCAAAGGGGTGGGCGCCGCCCTGGGGGTGACGGCGTTTGCAGTGGCGGTCTCGCCGTTGCGGAGGGTGGCCGGAGAACTGACGGCCGATGAGTACTTTCAGAAGCACTACAAGGAGCTGGACGAGCGGGAGAAGGAGGCGGTGCTGGCGCGGCTGCAGGAGGCCGCTCGTGAGGAGGCGGGGCGCAACGACATCACCGTGTCTGACGATCCTCCCATCCCGGGAGTCAAGTTTGCGTACGCGATCAACCTCAGCGTGTGCAACGGCAACGGGGCCTGCGTGGAGGCCTGTCACCGCGAGAACAACCACGACCGCGACACGAACCAGTCTTACATCCGCGTGCTGGAGCTGCCAAGGGGATCGCTCGGACTCGATGGCGCGGACTCGACGTATACCCACGAGGTGCCGGCGCCGGACAAGTTCTACATGCCGGTGCAGTGCTTTCAGTGCGACAACCCGCCGTGCGTGAAGGTGTGTCCGGTGGAGGCAACGTGGAAGGAGGACGACGGCATCGTCGTGGTGGACTACGACTGGTGCATCGGGTGCCGCTACTGCGAGGCGGCCTGCCCGTATCACGCGCGCCGGTTCAACTGGAAGGCACCGCGAGTGCCCGCAGAAGAAGTCAACCCGGACCAGGGGTACCTGTCGAATCGGATCCGGCCCGCGGGCGTGATGGAGAAGTGCCACTTTTGCCTGCATCGAACGCGCCGGGGCCGGCTGCCGGCGTGTCTGGAGGCGTGTCCGACTGGCGCCAGGATCTTCGGGAACCTGCTCGATCCGGACTCGGAGATCCGGGCCGTGCTCAGGCACAAGAGGGTGTTTGTGCTCAAGGAGGACCTCGGCACGGAGCCGAGCTTCTTCTACTTCTTCGATCGGTAGACCATGCGTGTGGGGAACGACAGGCCGACCACTCCCGTCCCGGCCCGAGGGCTCGCGGGGTATTGGCGAGACTATCCACGGTTCCTGTGGCGCATGCTCGTGCTGGCGACCGACGGCTCGCTGGCGTTCTACGCGTGGATGACGGCGCTGACTGCGGTGTTCCTGGTGGGGGCCAACGCCTGGGCAAACCAGGTGGCCGACGGCATGATCCGCACCCACATGACCGACCACGTGAGCTGGGGACTGTACATCGCCAACTTCACGTTCATGGTCGGCCTTGCGGCGGGAGGCGTCATGATGGTGATCCCCGCCTACCTCTATCACGACCGCCGCATGCACGACATCGTCATCATCGGCGAGCTGCTGGCCATCGCGGCGATCGTGATGTGCCTGCTGCTGGTCACGGTGGATCTCGGCCGGCCGGACCGATTCTGGCACCTGCTTCCTTTCATCGGCCGCTTCAACTTCCCGATCTCCATGCTCACTTGGGACGTGATCGTGCTCAACGGATACCTGCTGATCAACCTGCATATCTGTGGGTACTTGCTGTACACGCGGTACCTCGGTCGGCGGCCGTCGGCGCGCTGGTACGTTCCGGTCGTGATGCTCTCGATCGTGTGGGCCATCTCGATCCACACGGTGACCGCGTTCTTGTACAGTGGTCTGGGGGGGCGCCCGCTCTGGAACAGCGCGCTGCTGGCGCCGCGGTTCCTTGCATCGGCGTTCGTCTCCGGGCCGGTCTTCATCATCGCGACGCTGCTGGTGCTCCGGCGCGTCGGATCGACGCTGCCCATCCACGACAGCGCAATCCGAACGCTGGTTCGAATCGTGCGTGTGACGATCCTGATCAACTTGCTGATGCTGGCTTCCGAGGTCTTCACCGAGCTGTATGCGGGCGGCAGCCACACTGCCTCTGCCCGCTATCTGTTCTTCGGGTTGGACGGGCACGGTGCCCTCGTGCCGTGGTTCTGGACGGGAGTTGGGCTCAACGTGGCCGCGGCCGTTCTGTTCTTGATCCCGCGGGTTGCGGAATCGGCGGGGTCGCTGGTAGTGGCGTGCGCCATGGCGTTCGCGGGCGTGTGGATCGAGAAGGGGATGGGCCTCATCGTGCCCGGATTCATCCCATCGACCCTGCATGAGATCGTCGAGTACCAACCCAGCCTCACGGAGTGGAGAGTGACGGCCGGGATCTGGGCGTTCGGACTGATGCTGTTCACAATCTCCATCAAGGTCGCGGCACCGGTGCTGAGTGGTCGTTTGGGCGCCAGTGGACAGGCTTAGTCTGCGGTGTCCGGCTGCAGCTGCCGTGTCAGGCTCGGGCACTCGCCCCTCATCGCTGCGCGGCACTACCTCCAGACCCGCGACGCACATTTCGACCTGGCGGCGGGGATCGGAGTGGCCTCGCGCGAAAACGACGCGCATTTCGACGCGCGCGCGACGCGCCAAGCAGCGCAGCAGCAAGCGGCATCGATCGGCAAGGATCGGGGCAGCGCTCCGAAACAGCCTTGTTTTGCAGGGGACTTGCCGCTTGATGCCGAGCAGTGCGGCTCAGCGTCAATCGGGGCAAATGGGCGCAACAGGACTCGAACCTGTGACCTCATGCATGTGACGCATGCGCTCTAGCCAACTGAGCTATGCGCCCCGAGTGTCGGCGATTGTACCCACTCGGCTCGGCGGCGAGTCTGACCCACCGGATCGGGCCGGAACTGACCCTGCGCGGCGAGGGATTCGATCAAGTGATGGAGCGGCGACCCCGGGTCAATCGGGCCGGACGAGGTCCTTAATCACCGCGTAGGCGAGCAGTCGGGCCGCCCCGTTCCAGTCGGGACGCTGCTCGCGGTCACCGAACAACTGCACCAGGACCCCGCCGGGTCGCTGCGGCTCGGGCTCGATCCACACGACGAAGTCGACCTGTGTATCGGCCCGAAGCCAGCCCCCGATGTCGTCTTCGAGCTGGCGAGAATCCAGTGAGCGCAGCTCGCGCTGCCGATGGAGCGAGACCAGCCGGTCTTCGGTCGCCTGGTCCGCGCCGGATGCATCATGGAACGGATCGGCCAGCACGATGACGCCCGCGTTGTGCAGGCGCGTCAGCATGGGCGCAATCCGGTTGCGGGCCGCGGTGGACAGCGGCGGAGTCACTTCGCAGACAACGAGCACGCGGCTGCCGCGAACGGTCTGATCGATGGCCAAGCCGGCGCCGGCGGCGGCCAGACTCAGGGCGGAACCGAGCCCCGATTGCGGACGGCTCGCCGCGGGAACAACCGACGGAACATCCGAAGCTGTGTCGAGATCCACCGACGCCGTTCCGGCGCGAGGCAGCAGCGGGACGCGCTGGCCCGGAATGACGCCGATACCCGGCGCTGCGGGGGCTTCGATCTGCGCCTGCCTGGACTCGTCGCGATGCTTGATAATCGCAACAGCGACGACGCCACCTCCGACCAGGAGCATGACCAGCGCGACGGCGACGCCGACGTTGACCCCGGGTCTGAAGTCGTTTGCGATCGGCGTGCGGCGGGCCGCGCGGCGCTGACGGGCTCTCTCACGTGCGGCATTGGCGCGCTCGCGGGCGCGAGTTCGCTGCTCTTCGGCCGATGGCCTTCCCGCGTTCTTTGGAATCGGCGACCCGCGCCGAGCCGACGCGACCGCTTCCTCGGCGCCCTCGTTCTTGCCCTTTGGGGACGGGCCGCCCCGATCCCAGTGGGCGAAGAGGCCAACCGGGCCGAGCCACAGCCCGCTGCGGCGGCCGGCGCGCCCGCGGTCGAACCGGCTGCATCGATCCTGCCACCAACTCTTGATCCGCAGGCGCGGGCCCGAGGGCACACCGGCCATGGATGAAGAGGATGCGCCGAGCGCTGGACCCGCGGCCCCCACGAGTTCGGGCTCCACGTCGGTTGAGGGCGCGGGATCGGCCGTCGGAGCGCCGCTCATGCTCGGCAGTTCGATGGGCTTGATCCCGAACGGATCGTTCGCTGCGGCGACGAAGCGAACGTCATCGAGCATGGCGCGTGCAGTGGGGTAGCGTTTGTCATAGTCCGCCATGGCCCGACGGATGATCCACTTCATCGCCTCGGGGCACCGCTTTGTCAGCGGGCTCAGCACCCCGTGGGCGGGGAACGAGTTCTCTATCACGCTGAACAGCACCGCGCCCGTTGCATACACGTCGAAGCGTGCCCCATCCACCTGGTGGACCTTCACGCCCTTGAGCGCGAGACGGACCAACTCCGGGTCGCGGAAGTACTCGGTGCCGTGCGTGGTCAGGGTCATGTTCGATCTGAGCGGCGTCACCAGCCCCAGGTCGACGATCTGCGCCCGACGCGCGTCGACGATGATGTTGTCCGGCTTGATGTCCTTGTGCCAGAGTCCGCCCTCGTGATAGCCCGTGAGCGTCTGGAGGACATCAGCGATGTAGCCGACCGTCCGGCGCAGAGCGGAGTCGTTCAGACCCGAGTCCCCGCTGGCGGCGTGCATCCGGTGCGTCACGATCGCGAGACTCTCGCCGGGCACGAACCGCATGACATAGAAGAACCGGTCGTTTGTCAGCTCGTGCTCGAGCACGAGGCCCATTTTCTTGGCCGCGTCGAGCGCCCGGCTCTCGCGGATGATCTGGGGTAGCGTGGACCCATCCTGCAGGCTGAAACTCTTGATGACAACCTGCTGAACGCCAGGAGCCCCCTGCCTCTCGAAGGCGGCCTGCTTGATGGCATCGGGCTCGGCGACGTAGAGCTTGCCTCCAGAACCGCCTCCAGAGAGGCTGCCGACGATGGTGTAGCCCTGGAATTGTCCCACCCGCGCACTCGGCCGATCGCGCCCCGGGGCTGCGCGGACGACCTCCGGCAACCGTCGCTCGATGCCCTCGGTCAGGGCTCGTGCGCGGAAGAGCACGGCCGGGTGTCCGATGGCCATCCGATAGACGCATGCCCCGGCGGTCACCACCTCACCCTGGATGGCTCGGCCAAAGTGAGCCGCGGCGGACCAGCGGCCCAAGATGACCGTGGCCAGCACGAATGGCGCGAGCACGACGCTGGTGATCACGGAGCCGACCAGGCGAAGCGAGTCCGAGATCTCCATGCCGACAAACCGGAAGATCGATCCGACGGCGATCCCGACGGCACGGACGACCGGCAGCGTGAGCGCGACGACAGCGAACGCGGCGCCGATCGCCAACAGCAGTCCCAGGATGAGCCCAAAGAGTCCGACGGCGCTCATGCGACCCTCATTGGAGATTCGCCTCCCCGCGCTTCACCACCGGGCCGAATCGGAGGCCTCCCGGTCTCGCTTCCGCAATTCCGTCTGCGTGTGGAAGATCTCGCACAGGCACTCGTCGAACATCGAATCGGCGTCCTTCTCCGATTTGCGCTTGGCGCCGTCCAGGAGACCGCTCTTCTCCGCCTCCCGTTGCTCCTCTTCCGTAAAGCTGTACATGGCAACGACTTCGGCGATGCGAATGCGGAGGAGATCGCGCACCTTGGTGAGGCGGCGGCTGACCGTTGGCTCGCTGGTGCCCAGGGCGACGGCGACGTCCTTGCCGCTCATGCCGTCAAACACACGCATGCGATAGATGGCGAAATCGGCGAAGTCGCAGTCGTGCTCGACCATCCGAATGGCCTTCTCGACCTTGGCGCGGAACACTGCACCCTCGTATTCGACATCGGCGCGGGTTCCGGCGCGCGACATCCATGACTCATCCAACTCGGCGTGGCCCTTCCCGCCGCCACGTTTCAGGGCCATGCGCCGGTCCATTTCGTCGCCAAGCACGTGCTTGGCGATCGCCAGGAGCCAGGTGCTGAACCGCGCGCCCTTGGCCGGGTCGTACCGATCCAGCGATCCCGACAGGGCCGCGAGGGTCTCTTGGGAGAGGTCTCGAACCGTCTCCACGCCGATCTTGCCCCGGCCCCATTTGGTGAGCTGGGCCCGTATCACGGGTCCGAAGGTCTCCCACAACTCGAACCACGCGGCCTCGTCGCGGGCCTTGAGCCTCGCCACGAAGCTGGTGGTCAGAGTGTTGAGCATCGCAAATCTCGCCCGACGACGCCCATGGGCGCCCCGCCATCGTCCGAGAATCCCCGCGGAGGCCGACCTCGCCGGCCGCTTCCTTATTAGGGACCGACCCACCTGGGTTTCCCGGAGCCAATCACCTTTGGTGATGAAGGATAGCAGCCGTGAGTCGGTGACTCGGAGCAAAGGTGCGCGGGACTTTCTTCCGGGCAGGGCCTCGACCATGAAATCCCATCGCGCGACCTCCCAATCACACTCCGTCTTGAGTCGCGGAACTCTCACGATCTGCAGGGCACATCCAGGAGGGCACGAACATGTGCGGTATGGTTCGAGGCGTCGTTCGGTTCGGGGTCATTGCGGCGATCGTGGGTGGTGGCGTCATCCTGCTTGCCGGGCCCGGTCGCGTCCGAGCCCTGATTCACCAGGCTCGTTCGACGATCAACGCCAGCATCGACTCTGCCATCGACGATCCGATTGCCCTGCGAGAGCGGGTCAAGTCGCTCGAGGCCGAATACCCGAAGCGCATCGCCGCGGTTCAGCGAGATCTGGACGAGGTGAGAGCCAATGTCTCGCAGCTCAACCGTGAGTTGGCCATCAACGACCGCGTCGTTCAGCTCGCCGAGGGGGATCTCCAGAACTTCGAGACTCTCTTGAGCCGCGCGAGCCAGCAGGAAAGCGGGGGGGGCGTGGTCCGAGTGCGCTACGAGGATCGGCTGATGACCACCCGTGAGGCGTACGCCCAGGCGAACGTCATCTCGACGATGCGTGATTCGTACAAGTCCAGGGCCGGCGACCTCCGCCAGGAACTGGCCGTGCTGAATCAGCAGGAGTCGCGGCTGGATCAGCTCTTGACTCAGCTTCAGACCGAGCAGGCGGACTTCCAGGCCCAGTTGTGGCAACTCGATCGTCAGGTTGATGCGGTGGCACGCAATGACCGTCTTATCGCGATCATGAAGAAGCGTCAGGATCGCATCGACGAACACTCGCGGTACGAAGCGACGTCGCTGGACAGCCTCCACCGGCAACTGGCCAGCCGCAGGTCGGCTCAGGAGGCCGAGCTGGATCGGCTGGCGGGCAACGCGACCCATCAGACCTACGAGACGCGGGCCCAGTTTGAGATCGACAATGGAGCGGGCTCGGAAGATTCCGCCCCGATCGAGCTTGAGCAACGCGTGATCGAACTCGACCCGGTGCGTCACTCACCACTGGCCAACCGAGGCCACTGAACTCGACAAGAAACTAGATTGGCACGACGCCCGGACCGGCCCCCGCCCGGTTCGGGCGTCGTGCTGTGCGCGGATTCGACTCGGAGAGTGGCGGGCTAGAGTCGTCCCATGAGAGCAGGCGTCGCAGGTGGAATGACGGTGGCCTTGGTGCTCTTCGCGGCGGGTGTGTCCGGGTGCCGTGTGGCCGAAAACGAGCGATCGGTGGGCTCCGATCCGCATTGGACTTCCGCCATGGGTGGCGTGCAGGCGGGGCTTCGAGACCGTCCCGCGAGCGCTGGAGTGCGGTTGGCGCCCGCCCCGATTGATCGTTCGGCATGGCGAACGGTGGCGATCCAGTCTCCGGTCGATCCGACCTATCACGGACCCACCTACGCGACGCAATGGGGCATGGCCCGCGACGCTCGTGGCCGCGGCGACTATCCGACTCCCATGTCGGCGATCGATCGATCGAACTGGTCGGCCGTGGATGGCACTCGCGAAACGGGATTGGCCTTGCTTGCTGTTGCGTGGGACATTGTGTCGGTAGTTCCGAGCGCGGTCTGGTTTGAGCCCGTGTGCGCGTGTGGCCAGAGCCCGGACGGCGATGCCGATCGGCTGCGACGCCGCGGCTGGGTGGCTGGCGTGCTCGCCGACGCCCCCGAACTGCCCACGCGCCCGGCGATTGCGGCACCGAGCAGACCGGGGCTGGTTCGAAGGACCGCGATCATCGGTGATGATCCGGGCAACTGATCGTCCGCGGCCCGGGCAACCGGCACTCCAGACACTCAAAGGACGACCCGCGGGGGGGCGATCAGGCAGCAGCCGTCACTGCCCGCTGCTGCCCCTCACGATGAGACTCGTGGACAGCATGACTCGCCGGCGGGGCGCATCGGGGCTCTCGAGGCGCTGGAGCAGCACTCGGATGGCCTGCCTTCCGAGCTCTTCCCGCGGAACCAGGACCGTCGAGAGGCTCGGCCGCGCGATCTCCGTGAGTCGCGTGCCGTCGAATCCGACCACACGCACGTCGTCGGGCACGCCAAACCCGAGGTCCTGCGCTTGGGTGACGACCCCGTAGCCGATCTCATCATTCGCGGCGAAAACGGCGATCCCTCGCAGATCCTGGATCCGTGCGGCATCGCGAGTCCATCGCTGTCCCCAGCCGATCGAGTATGAATCGAAACGGATCTGATCAGGAGTGGGGCTGTGCCCGGCCTCACACAACGTCGCGCCGAACGCTCGAGCGCGCGCCCTGGAATCCAGGTTGGACTCGGGACCGCCGACGAAGAAACACTTCGATGGTGGCGTGCCGTCGAGCAGATGGCGAGTCGCCTCGCGCGCGCCTCCCGCATGGTTGACAACGACCGCGTCGTGGTCTGCGACTTCGGCGTCCACAACGACGATCGGTGCACCGAGGGCCTCGAGTTCGGCGTCCAGCGTCGGACGCGGCTCCGTGATCATGACAGCCAGCCCATCGATCAGACCGAGGGCTCGTCCCATGCCTCCGGTGGCGGGATCGGTCCCGTCCAGAGGCGCGAGATGGCTCGATCCGACCAGCAGGTGGCATCCCTGCTCCCGGGCCTCGGCGTCTGCTCCGCGCATGAGGTCGGAATAGAACTCTCCGTGAATGTCTGGCAGCGCGATCCCGACGACCCCGGACCGGCGCGTCATGAGCGCCTGAGCAAGGCGGTTTGGCCTGTATCCGAGCTCGGTCACCGCCCTGGAGATGCGCAGGGCGGTCTCGGGAGAGACCAAGTGAGGCTTGTTCAACGCACGGCTTACAGTGGCGATGGAGACTTCGGCCCGGTCGGCAACATCCTGAATCGATGCCACGGGCCGCTGGCCAATCGTCCGACGCGTCCCGTTCGTCCGATGGCTCATGGCGTGATCCTACTAGGCGAGGGTCGATCCCATGCCGGCCAAATGCCTTGGCTGGCCACGCGACAAACTCCCCTCTCCAACCGGTTCAACGCATGATCGAGGCCCGCATCAGGCCTGGAAGACTCGTGCTCGCGGCGAGCGTGACATGGGCGCTCGCATCATGTTCAACGTCCCCGCAGGTGCGGTGGCCCGTTCCGGACGCCATCATAGCAGAGACCGATACGGCCCGACCCCCCTTTCGGTTCTCCTCAAGAGACGAGGATCTCCTCGACCGGGTTCAGGAAGGGGCGTTCCGGTTCCTTTGGAACGAAGTCTCGCCGCGAAGCGGCCTTGTGAGGGACCGCACCGGTGCAGCCATGTCGAGTGTTGCGGGAGTCGGTTTCCAACTGGCCGCGCTCCCCATCGGCGTTGAGCGGGGCTGGGTGCGACGGGACGCGGCAGAGGCCCGTGCGCGGCAGATCGTTCGAACGCTCAGCACCGTCCGGGACAACCGCCGGGATGGGCTGTTCTTCCACTTCCTGGAGTTGGAGTCCGGATTTCCCGTCCGCGAGCCGCAATGGTGCATCGTGAGCACCGTGGATTCGTCGATCCTGTTCGCCGGATTGCTGACGGTCGCCTCCTATTTCGGCGGTGATCTTGGACATCAGGCGGAGACTCTGGTTTCCGACGCCGACTGGACTCGATTCCAGGATCCCGCCGCCGGAGAGGGGCACGCCGGAGCCCTGAGCCTGGGATGGGCTCCCTTCAATCCGAAGTTGAGCCTCTCGGAGGGCGAGCTTCTGCCGTATCACTGGCTGGATGCGTTGTGCGAGCAGCGACTCACGCTGCTCATGGCTCTGTCTGTGCCTGACCCTGCCAAGCGACCACCCGCAGCGCTGTACTTCCGGCTCCGCCGTCCGATCGGTCGGGATCGCCCGGATCAACCGTTCGTGTACAACGCGTTCTCTGGTGCCCTTTTCACGCACCTCCTGAGCCATATGTGGGTCGATTGGTCTTCCGTCGGACCCGAAGATCCGCGGTCGTTCGAATGGCCGCGGCTGGCCGTGGACTGGTGGGAGAACTCCCGGCGGGCTGTCGAAATGCAACGGCGTCGGTGTGCGGAGAATCGGGTGCGGCTTCCCAACCTGGGCCCCGATGCGTGGGGGCTCAGCGCCTCCGATACGCCGTTGGGATACCAGACTCTGGGTCTCTCGCCCATTCCGGTTCCGCTTCCCGGAGCCCTGGTCGGGCGGGATGTCCCCCCAGAAGTCCCGAGCGATCGATGGGGCGACGGCACGCTGTCTCCCCACGCGGCGGCGGCTTCGATTCTGTTCGCTCCTTATGCATCGATTCGAGCCATGCGGCACTATCTGCAGTTATCGGACGAAACTGGAAGGCCGCTGGTGTGGACCGAGCCGAGAGAGGGCGGATACGGATTCTTCGACGCGTTCAATGTCGAGGGTCCGGACGGAGCACCCTGGGCCTCGGGGGGGCAGATCGCGATTGACGAAGGAATGCTGCTGTTGGGAATTGAGAATGCGAGATCGGGGCTGATCTGGCGGTTGTTCCATGCTCATCGGTTTGTGCGGGGTGCCGCAGCCCGGCTTGGCTGGCCGGAGGCCTTGAGCCGCCAAGAGTCCTTGCGTTCGGCCGGGATTTGAATCATGCTTTGGGTTGGAAGTTGACGGTCGGCCGAGAGCCGGACTGGAGCTTGCATGATCGACATCCGCGAGGTGGCGACCTTCCTGATGGCCGGCTGGCTTACCGCGCCCGCTGTGGCGGATGTGACCGAGATCAACGATGTCCTCATTGACGCGAGGAACTTCGACGACTATCCCGACAGCACGCTGGTGATCGAGGAGGACTTCCCGAGCCTGATTCGTGTGGAAGAGTCTGCATTCGGCTCGGGGGGATTTGCGAATCGCCATCGACTCTTCTACACGTCCGATGCTCTCAGCCGGTACCAGTTTGACAACCAGACTGCGTTTGACATCAGCATGCGCATCCGGCTGGACGGGGGCACGGAAGACGGCAAGGAGGCCGGGTTCTACTTCGACAAGTTCGGCGAACCCCGTTTTATCATTAAGGGCAATGGTGAGGTCGCCGCGTTCGACGGTGCGTTTCCGTTCTTCTCGTTCGGATTCGTGTATGTCCCGGGGAGCACCGTCACGATGCGAATGGTCTACACCCCGGGCAGCGGGGGTGACTTCGTGGTCCCTGCGACGATCGAGTACTTCTACGAGGGGGTCGGGAGCGGACCGATCGCCTTCGGGAATCTTGAGAACGGCATGATCGATGGCACCGTGGGGGGCTTCTACGCGCAGTTTGCTCCGGACGATGGCAATCCGGACGACTTCGGATCGGTGGAAATTCGCGATGTGCGCATCGCCGTTCCAACGCCTGGAACGGCGATCGGGCTGTCGCTGCTGGGACTTCGAGCGGGCCGCCGCCGCCGATTTCGCACGCCCTCGGCTCGCGCATAAGCCCCTTGGCCGATGTGGCTTAGGCATGGCGGGGCGTGAAAGCGATTTTGGCGGCTTTCGATTCGGACGATATTGGCCCGCCAACGACATCTGATCGTGGTACGCTGATGCGGTCGAGTCGGCAGGGGCCTTGGGGGCTGATCGCAGATTCACCGCGGGCCGCGGGGAACACGATGTTGGGGCGGCCATCAAAGTCGATCGAGCCAGCCGTTGCGCGGCAGCGACGTGCGTTCACCCTCATCGAGTTGGCGCTCGTGGTCGCGATCATTGCCGCGCTAATCGCCTTGCTCTTGCCCGCGCTCCGTGGCGCGCGGCGAGCGGCCAACGCGGTGGTGTGCCAGTCGAACCTGAAGCAGATTGGGATGGGCATTCGCGCCTACCTGGATGAACAGGGCGACGGGCCAGAGGTGTTCCTCGACCTCCATCCACGAAACCGGCGGTTTGCCGATCGTTGGAACGCGATGGTGCTTCTCGATCCCTTCCTTTCGGGCCCCCCGGACAGCGGAGTCTTCGCCTGCCCGGAAGCGCGGGGGGCCAGCAGCGTACTGGATCCGATGGTGCGACTGGACATGGAGCGCCGCGCCGGGAAATTCCAGGTGTTCGACTTTGATGGCGATGGAGTTGAGGAGTACACGGAGTATTGGTTCAATGACTCACTCGCGGGCACGTATCGCGACCTGTTTGGAGACGCCGCGAAGAACCCCGCCAAGCCGCTCGGGGTGAGCGGGCAAGACCTGAGTCGGCTGGAACATCGCGATGCGATCGTGTGGGCGGCAGACGCTGTGGACTGGATCCCCCGGCACGAGGGGCGGACCAACCTCCTGCTCGGCGACGAATCGGTCGAGGTTCGCTCGCTGAGGCCGCCGGACTATCTGTTGTACGAGGCCCGCGATTTCTGGGGTGCGCCCGGTCCGTTCTACAACTGGGGGCACTTCTACCCGGATCGATATGGACCGTGATCTCGCGCGATCGCTGCGCCGGTGGTCGGTTCGAGTCGTTCTCGTCGGCGCGGCCTGCACATTGGTAGCTTGGGTGATTCTGCGCCAGAGTCGGGAGGATCCCTACTCGGCGGCTCGGATGGGTGAAGTCGTCCGGATGCGCTGCACCGAGACGGGGCGAGAATGGGACGCCGTTCGTGGACGGATCGAGTCCGAGTTGATGGCCAGGCCGGGTGTGATCGCGCCCGATCAAGGCGTGGGGAGTCCCTTTGCCGATGGGCGACCGACGGGCATCATGGTCGATGCAGCGCAGTGGCGCGAGACGCTGGATCGAATCAATGCCGAGAAGCGATCCCGGAGGTCAATGCCCCATGACTCCGTCCGTTCCGCAGGCTAGACGCGCGTTGACACCCTCACCGGGGGATCCCACAATGGGAATGAAGAGACGTGCTCGCTTTCGGCGCGGCTTGACAGGACGAACGCCCATGCGATGTGCTCAGTGGGTCGTGTTGGTCGCGGCGTGCGGGACTGCTCATGGGCAGCCCTGCCAGCCGGCGCTCTTCAATGGCGGCTTCGAACTCACCGATCCATTCTTCCCGCAATTCCCGGAGGGATGGGGCGATATTCCCCCGGGGGGTCCCCGGTGGCGGCAAGTGGGGGACGACCCGGTTCACCCACCACTGGTGCGCTCGGGATCTCACTCGATCGAGCTGCCCACGGTCGGTGGGCAGAGGTTCCTCGCGTGGACGACGAACGTCTTCGATCCACAGGGCGACTTGTACGACCCAACCTACATCTACTTGGGTGGGCCGCTCACCGTCTCGGGCTGGTACGCGATTCCCGCGAGCGATCCGCTGGTCAACGCGAGGGCGGGGCTCAAACTCGAGCTCCGGCGCGAGCCCCCGAACTTTTCGATCTATCTGTCCTTCGAGCGCCTCGAATTGCAGGGCCACACGGGCGGACAGTGGCGCTATTTCGAGTTCACCATCACGGACGAGGACATCGAGACCCTGGAGGCGCAATGGGGCGGACCGTGGCCGCCGTTCCCGACGAGCGTGAGCGTCCTGCCGCTTCGGTTCCTCGATCCGGAGTTCAGCACCCAGTCCGGAACGATCTTCTGGGATGATCTGCGCGTGCTGCAGATTCCGAATTGTCCCGCCGATCTCACGGGCTCGGGCGACCCGGGGAGCCCGTCGTACGGCGTTCCAGACGGGCGCGTCGACATCGGTGACTTCTTCTACTTTGTGGATCAGTTTGCCTTGAGATCTTCGGTTGCCGATCTGACCGGGTCGGATGATCCTCAGAATCCCGCGTACGGGGTGTGCGATGGGGTCGTGGACGCATCCGATTTCTTCTACTACCTCGAACTGTTCTCTGCGGGGTGTTGAGCGCCACGGCCTATGCTGCGGCCTGGCGGATGCGACCGTCGGACCGCCACCTTAGCTCAGCTGGTAGAGCAGCGGTTTTGTAAACCGCAGGTCGTCGGTTCGAGTCCGACAGGTGGCTTGACGCGGGTCGCGCCCGGTTGGCGGATCGTGTCGTTGGGAATAGGATGCAATCGGCATTTGTTCGCACGAAGTGGCCACCGTGTCGGTGGTGCGTCGAGCGAAACGGTGTCAGACACGGCGCAGGACCGCCGGGGAGCCCATGTCGAAGCAGGATGATAAGTTCACACTCGAAGCGGTCGTGACGGCCGCCCTTCCCAACACGATGTTTCGGGTCCGACTCCCCGACGAGCAGGAGACGGAGGTCTTGGCGTACCTATCCGGAAAGATGCGAAAGAATCGGATTCGCATTCTTCCCGGCGACACGGTCACCGTCGAGATGAACCCCTACGACCTCAATAAGGCTCGCATCACGTACCGTCATTGAAGCCAACGGCTTCGGCGTCGACCCACAGGGGCACGACGCGGAATTCGTCCACATCCACGAGTCCAAGGTCGGTCAGCTTCAGACTCGGAATGACCGGCAAGGACATGAACGACAGCGGCATGAACGGGTCTTCCAGCGGACATCCCGTCGCGGGCACCGTCGCCAGCAGCGCTTGCTGACGCTGGGCCACGTCTCGGGCGGGCAGGTCGGACATGAGGCCGGCTACCGGCAATTCCAGCAGGCCCACGACTCTGCCACCGACAACCACGCACTGGCCCCCGCCCACGCCCTCCAGGATGCGGGCGGCGTGCAGCATGTCCGAGTCGTCCGCGCCCACGACGGCGAGATTGTGGGCATCGTGACCCACCGTCGAGGCGATTGCGCCCTTCTTCAGGCCGAACCCGCGGACGAACCCGATGCCGATGCGTCCGCTCGCGGCGTGCCGTTCGAACACGGCGATCTTGAGCACGTCTCGGGCCGGGTTGCTCACGCATCGGTCACCGCGAATGGTGGGCTCGACCGACAGGCGTCCCGTGACGAGCTGGTGCGGTCGCATCTCGATCACGCGGATCCTGCCGGATCGACCCGGCACATCGAGGGCGTCGCTGGGGATCTCGGGGAGCAGTCGGACGGTGGCGAGGGCGAATTCCGGCACTCGCACACGCGACGTGCGCTCGGTGAGCATCCTGCCGCCGCTCGCAACGTGTCTGCCACGAACCCACACCCGATCGGCGCGCGGGCTCTCGAGCGAGGCGAACGAGAAGCAGTCCGCGATGCGGCCGGGGGCGATGGCGCCCAGATCGGACAACCGGAACCGCTCTGCGGCGTGGAATGACCCCATCGTCAGCGCCAGCAGCGGATCCAGCCCCATCGAGATGGCGCGCCTCACCACGTGGCCCAGATGGCCCTCATCGCGGAGATCGGTGGGATGACGGTCGTCGGTGCAGAGGCAGAATCGGTGCGCGTTCTGCGGCGTCACGCTCGGAAGCAGCGCCTCCAGGTTCCGAGCCGCGCTGCCCTCACGCAGGTACACGTAGAGCCCTCGATCCACCTTCTCGCGGGCTTCGTCCGCGGTGATCGATTCGTGGTCCGATGAAATGCCCGCGGCGACGTACGCGTCAAGCGCGGACCCGGCCAGCCCGGGGCAGTGTCCGTCGACGACGCGGCGTTCGAGTCCGAGCCGCACCTTGGCGAGCACTCCAGGATCCGCGTGGATCACGCCGGGGAAGTTCATCACCTCCGCGAGCGCGACGACGCGGGGATCGTCGAAGAGAGCCGCGAGGGTGTTTGCCTCGAGCGCTGCGCCCGCGGATTCCAGTGGGGAGCTTGGCACGCAGCTGGATGCGGCGAAGAACATGTTCATGGACAAGCCCCGGGCGTCGTCCATAAGCAGCCGGATGCCAGGGAGTCCCAGCACGTTGGCGATCTCGTGCGGGTCAAGAACAACGCCGGTCGTCCCATCGGGGACGGCCAGATCCACGAATGCCGAGGGCATCATCATCGTGCTCTCGACGTGCATATGCGCATCGATCAGGCCGGGGGACAGGAACGCACCATCGAGATCCACTTCACGCTCGGCCGATCGAGCGGGGCCGATCGACACGAACCGTCCGCCGTGAATCGCGACGTGCGCCTCTCGAATACTCCGCGAGAAGACATTGACGACCCGCGCGTTTCGAAGGAGCAATTGTGGAGGGGAATCTCCGCGAGCGACGGCGAGGAACTCCCGATCGGTCCGAGGGACGATGGGCCGATGTCCGGTCAGGGGCTGCGGTCCGGTGGGTTCTTCCACTGAGCGAGGTCCTCGGGGGTGTTGAGGTTCACCACGACGGACGGATCGTCCACGTCGATCGTACAGGCATCGCGCGCCGTGAGATGATCGAGCCGGAGTGCGTCGGAATCGATGGCCTTTGAGAGCAGTTGCATCTTGACCCACGCCCAGGGCAACGACAGGGGATGGCCCCTGCGTCCTTCGAACGTGGGAACACAGGGTGTGCTCGGGGCGATCAAGCGAGCCAGCGTTCGGCCCTCCGGAACTGGGACATCCACGGGAAGAACCAAGACCGTGGCGGGCGGAGCGGAGGCGAGCTCCCGAATCCCGGCCATGACGCTGCGCATCATCGGGCCCGCGTCGCTCGCGACCACCCGGCGTGAAGGAGCATCGGCATGCGAGCGGAGCGCCGTTTCGACCGCGGGCGAGACGACCCAGAGTGCCTCGATGCCGGCGGCCAGCACTCGATCGGCCTGGAGGCGCCACCAGGGAATCTCGTCGAGTGCCAGGAGGGCCTTGGGGCCACCCATTCGGCTGCCCCTTCCCGCGGCGAGGACCAGAATGGTGGTCGCGTCAGAGCGCCGCAAGGGATCGAGACTCGGTCAGGAGTTGCGCGGCCACCGAGACCGCTACCAATTCGGGCGCCTTGCCCATGTCCCCAAGGCCGATGGGGCACTTGAGGCGCGCGATTGCTTCGCGCGACACGCCAGACGCCGCAAGACGAGTCACGAAGCACGCCCGCTTACTCTTGGAGCCGATCAACCCAATGAACCCCAATGGGATCGGGAGCAGCTCGCGAAGCAGGTGCAGATCCGTGTCGTGGGAGCACGTCATCACGCACACCAGCGTTGCGCCCGGCTGCTCGCGGGCGAGGGAGAGGGCCCGTGCGTAGTCGTGCTCGACGCGGCAGCCGGGAAAGCGATCGAGACTCGCCCAGGACGGACGATCGTCGGCCACGATGATCTGGAGCGAAGCGGGGCGCAGCATCCCGGCAACAGCCTGGCTGACATGACCCCCGCCGAACAGGATGACCCGTTGTCGAGGGCCGATGAATTCGAGGAAGACCTCAACCGTGCCTCCGCAGCACTGGTCCGCGTCGGCCCCGAGCACAAATCGTTCACTGGCGGCGCCCCGGCTCGTGAACACCGACTCGGCCGACGCGATTACCATGTGTTCAAACTGCCCGCCGCCGACGGTTCCGACCAGGTCGTGTCCGGGCCGCCAGATCATCTTGGCGCCGGGTTCCCTGGGTGTGCTCCCCTCCGTGCACACAACGGTCGCCAGGACAAACGGCTCGCCCTGATCCGCTAGTTCTGCGGCCTGCATCAGGACTCGGCGCGGATCGGGCATCGTCGGATCGTAGAGCGGAACCGCGCAGGCGTGCCTAGCGACGATCTCTCAGATGGAGCGTGTAGGTCTGGCCACTCTGAACGTGTCGGAACGCGATCATGGGGCCGTCGGGGTCGATCTCGCTCAGCACCCATCCATTCCCGATCTCGTCACCGATCGAATGCAGGGTTCCTTCGATGACCGCGACCGGATGAGGCCCTCCAATGATCGAACTGACCTCTACCCGCGGTGGGGCGACTTCCACAATGGGCTCTTCGTCGAGGGACTCGGGGTCGTCGGTGCGGCGGGGATCCATGTAGAACGGGCTGCCTTGGACGGCGTCGGCCTCGAAGCGATCCAGGAACCGGACGAGCAGCCGCTGCGAGTCGTTGAGCGCGGCGTGCTCCGGCAGTTGGGCGAATTCCGCTCGCGGGTTCTTGGAACTCGCGCGAGCGCTGGATGGGCCGGGCAAGCCCGAAGCGATCATCGCGAGCGCGAGACCGGCGCCGGGCGACAACAGAGCCCCGAGGAGCACGAGGCGGGCGTGTGGAATCCGACTGCTCACGGGGCACCTCCCTCGCCGATCTCGAGCGGTTCCACCAGGGCATAGTGGACGGTCTCGATCGTGGCGCTGATCACGGCCGTCTGCGCCTCGGCCCGGTCCGCGTAGAGCCGAACCGATGCGAGTTTGCAGAGCCCGGTCTGCGATTCGATCTCTCGCACGAGCCGCACGAGGTCGTCGTATGCGCCCTCGGTCGAAAGGGTGCAGTGGAGTTCGTTGAGTTCGCGGCGTGACTCTTTGGACTTGAGCCTCGACCCTCCGATGACGACTCGGCGTGGGGCCATCTCGATGATGCGGACAGAGTTGGCCGCGGCGATCCGTTCGATTTCATCAAAGAGCGCGTCCTCGGATTGGGCGAGCGACGTCTCCTGTCCGATCCACGCGGCCCGACGCCGGAGCGAGACGTTCTGGTGTTCGGCAACCTCTCCACTCTCGCGAGCCTTCTCGAACTCGGCGAGTTGCCTGTGGCGGACTGCGAGTTCAGCCCTCGCGTCGGTCAGCGCCGCATGCAGCGGACGGACCGCCGCGAGCCAGGCGATTCCTGTGACGACAGCGGCCCCAGCGCACAGGGTGATGAGTCCTCTTGATCCCGTGGTGTTCATGGTCCCTCCTGGGGCACCTGGGCGAGCGATGGAAGCGTCGCGAGAGTGACTTCGAGTTCGAATCGCTTGGCGCGACGTCCGTGAATCTCCGTGGACTTGGCGGTTCCAAGCGATACGCCGCCGACGGCCGCGGAAGACTTGAGCCCGTCCACGAAGTCCCGGAGCGTGTCCGTGCGCCGGTCGTCCGATTGGAACGCAACGCCGCTGATGAGCACGATCGAGCCGAGCGGACCGGTTTGCCCTCGGATGTCGGTCAGGCGCACGTTCTCATCCGCGAGCCTGGCGAGTTCGGCCAGCAGTCCCGACCAGGTGGGGCGACCCGAGATGGCCTCCTCGAGCGATCGTTCTGCGGATCCGACGTCTTCGGCCAGTCGCATAGCCTCGTCGACCACGCCCTGAATGCGCTCGACCGAGGCCATGGCGCCGTCGCTGGACGCGAGTTCCAATCTTGCGCGATCCGTGCGCCGAATCGTCATCATGGCGTCCGAGACGGCGAGGCCGGCCACCCCCAGGACGCCGATGGCCACGGCTGCGCGGGCTCGGGTCAGCAGACGCCGAGACTCAATGCGTCGAGGTGCCAGGTCGAATGCGCGTCCGAGTCCCAGGGCCAGCGCACACGCTTCGCCACCCGGAGCGCATGCCGCCAGAGGGGTGTGCGTCCCCACGCCGTCGGCCGGCTCGACGTCCAGTTCGAGGCTGGCCGAGAGCAGGTCGGCCAGGCCCGGGATCGTTCCGCCCGGGCCTTTGAGCTTCATCCGCTGAGGGGTCGTGGACTTGCCGCGCAGCATGAACCGAAGGGTCTGCTTGACCTCGATTACCAAGCGCTGCAGGATGGGTTGCATCAGCGCGAATGCGTCGGCCGACAGTCCGGGCCCATTGTTCTTCGATCGTACAAGCCCGCACTCGAACAGCTTTGTTGCGATCTCGGCCCGAGGCGTGGCGTGGGCTTCATCCTCGGTCCGCTCGGATCGGGCGATCGCGTCCAGCAGTGCGGAGTAACCGCAGGAAATGGTCCGGGCGAACTCGAGCCGCCCTTCGCCCGCGGCGACCAGCACGCTGAAGTGTTCGCCGATGAACAGGTCGATCCCGGTCTCGGGCGAGGTGAGTCGCTCGGCAGCCACGGCATCAAGGATGCCCGCCAAGCTCGGTCCGATGGTTCCCACTCTGCACCCAGCCCGCTCCACCCAGGCGGCAACGGCGTCAGTCGTTGAGTCCTTGTCGGCGGCGAGGACGACGTGTGTGCCTGCGGCGCCCGTTCGATCGACTCCAAGCACGTGGAGTGAGGTCGGACATGAGGACGCATCGAACTCCACCATGTCGGTCAGCGCCAGTCTTGCCGCGGCCCGCGCGGCCGCACCGACGGCCGGAACCGTCTTCAGGCCCACGACGCAGTCCGGGCTGATGTAGAACACTCGCGCGGACATGCCGCGACGCGCTCCGACTCGCTCCAGCGATTTTCGAAGGAGGGCGTCCAATGGGCGCAACTCGTCGTTCCAGCACGAGGCCCATCGGGCGGGGTCGAGATCGACGCGATCGGCCCGCTTCACGCGACCGCCAGCGCTCAGGACCGTCTCCAGGCGGGACGGCGACAAGTGGATGCTCAGACTGCTGTTCGGTAGCACGGTCCGTTCTCCGGTCTGTGCGTGGGCTTTGACTGACCCACGAGGAGGAATCGTCGCCAACCGTCGCGAACTTCCGCCCACTCGACTGTTCGGGCCGAGGAGGCAGTTATTGGACCATCACGCTGAGGCGTCGGCGGGCGTCGCCCGACCGGCCCTCAATCACTATCTCGCCGGGCTCTCCCGATTCCGGCGACTGGATGAACTCAATCTCGGCCACTCCGACCGACACGGTGGTGCCGGCCTCAAGCGGGTCATCACCGGCGAGGATCCGGCGAATGGCAATCCGCGCCCCCGATTCTGAAGCATGAAAGGCTCTCGAAGACTGAACCCGATCCTCCGCCAGTTGGGACTCATCCGCCGTAGGACGCAAGACTCCGACCACGACGAGGTTCATGAGTGCCAGCAAGACGACGATTGCCGCCACGATGGCGCCGCGGCGTCGTGAGCGAGCCGACCTCGCGGGTGCATTGCTGGTCATGGTCGCACCATGTGAAGGCGACAGAACGCCGCGCCAGAAAGGGTCAGACTCGAGGTGGTGATCGAGACCACGAATCGATCGGTCAAGCCGGGGGTGTCCAGGGTGTCTGTCAACCCGTCGGACCCGAGGTACTGGATCGTGAACGAGGACACGTCCCTGCAGAGCGGCGCAGTGACATCCGCGTCCACATGCATGAGCAGGACCTCCCCGTCGAGGGACAGCCCGCGACCGTCGCCAAACTCCACTCGCGAGGGCTCCGCGACGGTGATGTCCAGATCACCCGTGTCAATCTCGCCGGGCGCCTCTCGAAGCAGCCGCACGCACCTCTCCATCGCGAACGCGGCGCGATCCGAGATCTCCCTCGCATCCGAGGCGCTCGCGTACACGTCCACGCTCGAGCCGATCAGCGGCACCACGGTCGCGCCGACGACCGCGAGCACGACGATCGCCATCAGCGTCTCCAGCAGCGTGACCCCGAGCTGTCGTCCCGTTGGAGTCATGAGAGATCGCACAGCACGCTGGAGACCCGGATCGAGAGGGGGTCGGCAGACGACATCGGAGTGCGAACGATCACCGTGACCACGCGGTAGACGTCCTCTCCGGCGTCGCCGGTCACCTCCCCCGTGGCGCTGACCAGTCCAGAAATCTCGAGAGAGAAGGAGAGCCCGACGTTCGCGTAGGGCGAACACGCGGCACTCAGACGGTCGTACAGACCGGTTGTCGTGGTCTCGAGGTATGCGTCCGGGTCGGACAGCGCATCGAAGCCCAGACCCGGCGCGTCGCTGCAGCTATCCGCGAGCACATGCTCGAGCACCAGGTCGGCCAGAGCCGACGCGCGGGCGATCATCACCGAGTCCGCTCGTCCGTTGGCCGACGTGACCAACATCGACACCGTCGGCGGCACAATGATGGCCAACACCGTGACGGCGGCGACCGCCTCGATGAGAGTGACCGCACGACGAAAGATCGGGGTCATTCGATGAGCCCCGACACGGCGCGAACGATCACGATCTCTCCACCGGTCATCTCGATTCTGATGTCCTCATCCGCCATGGAGATCAGGGCCCCGGAGGCGTCTCTCACCTCGGGGATTCCGTCGTACCCGAACCAGGCTGTGCCCGCGCCGCCGGTCCCCGCACCATCCGTGAATTCCGAAATGCCCACGCCCCGGAAGATCGAGGGCATCACAACCGAATCACGCGCGGCGCCAAGGCCGTCGGTCATCGGCTCCACGTCTCCGCCCTCCTCGATGATCTGCACGAGCCGAAGCGTCTCGGTCTCCGGGTCTACGTCGACGCCGCACGGGCAGCCCGTCATCATCGCCCGGCCCCGGGCGACGGCGAGCAGTCGGCGGACCTCGTCCGCGGCGGCGGCTCCTCGGGTGTCCTCGATGGTCGTGAGAGACGGCATCACTGTTGCAGCGACGATTCCCATGAGGATGATCGTGAGGGTCACCTCGATCAGCGAAAATCCACGATGGAACCGCGGCGGAGCGATCACCAGGGGTCTCCCCTCACAGCTCATTGCTCATCGCAAGGCCTCCATTCCCGTCCGGCAGCGTCGTCTCCTCGTCCGAGTTCGCGTAGAACACGGCTCGCGGAGGTGAAGCCTCGTTGTCGACGAAGTAGTTCCAGCCGTACGCGTCGGGGGAGGACACCGCCCGCGCATCGGCCTGGGCCTCCGAGACCGCCTGCACCGAGGACAGCTGGTTGTAGGGATTGATCGGCACACCCGACTCGAGAACGGCGCCACCCGTCGTGAGCTCTTCGAGCGAGGGGTAGGGATCGTTCCCGCTGATCACGGCCCGCGAGCGGAACGACGCGATGCCAGACCGCACGCCGCCCAGCGCCCCTTCCAGCGCCGACGACTTCGCCTGCTCGGTGGCTCCCGCGAACTGTGGTACGACCAGGGCTGCGAGGATTCCGATCACGACGACCACCACGAGCACCTCGAGCAGGGTGAAGGCGGTGGATCGAAGGGTGGTGGTTCGATGCGGCATGCTCTCTGGTGCCTCCATGTGCGAGTCCCCACTCGAAACGCCCGGCCTACCGGCTCATGCCCACCATCTTCCACATCGGCAGGAACACGGCCAGGGCCACGATGAGCACGATCACGGCCAGAAGCACCGTGAGGATGGGCTCAATGATCGTGCTGACGTTCTTCGTGAGGTGTGTCGTCTGCTGCTCGTAATGGCGGGCGATGATTCCGCACGCGTTCGAGAGGTCCTTGGTGTCACGTCCAGCGCCGAGCATGCGCTGCGCAAACGGCGGCAGGTACCGGCTGTGGCGGATGACATCCGACAGGCGCTCGCCCTGCCCCATCTGCTCGGCCATCGAGTCGCACTCCAGCGTGAACAGCGTTCGACCCGACGCGTTGCCGCCGACGCGCATCGACTCGAGCAGGCTCAGGCCGCTGGAGAGGCCGATCCCAAACACACGAGCGAATCTCGCGGCCGTCGTCGAGACGATGACCTGCCGGACATACGGCAGCATCAGCAGGAGCTCTTCGAAGAGCAGCCGTCCGCGCCGTGTCCTGATCGCCTGCCGCGAGAAGACTCCCAGCGCGGCGACCGTACCGAGCACCGCCCACCAATAGTGGTTCGCGAACCGACCCAACGCCTGCACCACGCGCGTCGCCAGCGGAAGTGCAGCCTCCTGCGACGCAAACATGGCCTCGAACTTCGGCACGACGAACGTGAGAATCACGCCCAGCGCGAGCGTGACCGCGCCAACCACGATGACGGGGTAGGCCATCGCACGCCGGAGCTGTTGCCCGGCCTCGATCTGCCGCTCGAGCATCTCTGCGAGGTGATTGGTGACCGCAACGAGATTGCCCGACGCTTCCGCGGCGCGCATCGTTTCGACATACACGGAGCCGAACACTTCCGTATGGCGGGCCAAGGCCTCTGTGATCGTCGAGCCGGCTTCGATATTCGATGCCACGTCGATGAGGACGCGACGCAGTTCGGGGTTCTTCTCGTGCTCGGCGATGCTCATCAGGCCGTGCGCGATCGGGATGCGCGCCTCAACCAGGACCGACAGCTCACGGGTCAGCGCCGCGACCTCCGCCTTTCCGATGCGAACTCGCCGGAACATCGATCGTCGAGGACGCTCCACACGGATCTTCACCGGCGTGCGCCCACCCGCGGACACCTGTCGGAAGGCGTCCTGCTGATCCCGAGCCAGCACGGAGCCGCTGACCCGTGATCCGCCGCGATCGATCGCGATGAACTCATAGGACTGGCGGCTCATGCCGCGGCCCTCATCGGCGGCACGTCCTCGTTCACAACCGTTCGGAGCTTGCCAAGCTCATCGAGTGTGGTCTCGCCACGCCGCGCCTTGTCGAGCCCGTCCTCCCAGATCAGGCGCATGCCCTCGGCCCTCGCCGCGGGGAGCAGTTCGCTCGTCCCCTCACCCGCCTCGATGAGCCGTCGCAGGCGATCGGTAACGCGGAGCATCTCGTACACGCCCACGCGCCCCTTGTATCCAAGGCCGTGGCAGTCAGGGCATCCTTCCGCCCGAACCACGCCCCACGCGTCGTCTCGCGACAGTCCGAGCAGGCCCAGAGACTCGTCATCGGGTTCGTATGTGGCCGCGCACTTTGGGCAGACCTTTCGGACCAGCCGCTGGGCGAGCACCGCGAGCAGCGCGCTGTTGATAGCGAAATCGGGCACGCCGAGGTCACGCAGCCGCGGGACAGCGCCCACGGCGTCGTTCGTGTGCAGCGTGCTAAAGACCAGATGACCGGTCATCGCGGCCTGAACTGCGATCCGGGCGGTCTCCTCATCGCGGATCTCGCCGACGAGCACGACATCGGGATCCTGCCGGAGGATCGAGCGCAGCGCGCTGGCGAAGTTCAGCCCGATCTCGTGGTTCGCCTGGATCTGCCGGATCAGCGGGAGCCGAAGCTCCACCGGATCCTCGATCGTCATGATGTTGAGTTCCGGCGAGTTGATGCTCGAGAGGGCCGTGTACAGCGTCGTCGTCTTGCCCGATCCGGTCGGCCCGGTGACCAGGATCATCCCGTGCGGTCGCCGGATGAGCTGGGCATACCAGCCCGCGATGTCGGCGGGCATCCCGAGATCCTGGATCGACCCGATCGACGACGCCGGGCGCAGCAGGCGCAGCACCGCGTTCTCGCCGTGAATGGTGGGAAGGAGGCTCAGGCGGACATCGACGTAGCTCTCGCCGTGCGCGAACCGGAACTTGCCGTCCTGCGGCCGACGGGTCTGCGTCAGATCCAGGTTGGCCATCACTTTCAGCCGTTGGATCATCGCCGCATGCGCCGCGCGACCCGGCCCCTGCTGTTGAACCAGGACGCCATCGACCCGATATCGCACGTGCAGGTCGTGCTCGTCCGGATTGAGATGAACGTCGCTCGCTCTCGCGTCGATCGCGCCCGCAATGATCTGATTGACCGCGGCCACGATCGGCTCATCGCCGGTGGTGAGGTTGCCATCGCTGGCCGCGTCTTCGGCCGAGTCCGCTCGCTCGTCGGCGCGCACCATGCTGTACGCCCGCGCGATCAGCCCCCGCACCGGCTCGGTCTCGCAGAGGACCGGCTCAACCTCCATCTTGACGAGCTGGCGGATCTGGTCGATCGCCTGGAGATTCAGCGGGTCTTCCAGGGCGACAGTCGCCATGCCGTCGACACAGAAGAGCGGAAATGCGCAGAACCTCTCGGCCACACTCCGGGGCAACATCCTTGCGTTTCGGATGTCCACCTCGAAGGACGACAGATCAACGAATGGATACTCGCAGATCTTGGCGCGCGCAATGGCCAGGCGCCGCGACGTGATGGCCCCGATCGACACCAGCACCTCGGCGATCGGCTTGCCCGTCGTGGCGACCAGATCTCCGGCACGCTGCACGTCGGCCGAGGAGATCTCGCCCGCGTCAAGCAGCGTCTGAACGAGGAACTGGGAAGTGTCGAACATCGCGATCGCTCCCCTCACGCCGCCTGCGATGGGCCGGCGCGGCCGGCCTCAGCGATCCTCATCATCCGCTCGATGCCCTCGCTCGTGTGGCTGTCGTCGTCCTCGAACGACGTTCCGAGCATGTACGCCGGTCGCCCATCGGTCATCACAAGACGCATCACCCGCGCCGTCGTCTCGAGCAACTGGACCGACGGATCGGCGAGATCGAACACGCGGATCTGGATCCGGCATCGCCGCGGCACGAACACGCGCGTGATGAGCCCCACCCCTCCGGGGCTGAAGTCCAGCAGGTCCGCGTCGATCCACCCGTTCGCGCCCGCAGAGGGCGCGAAGCGAACCAGCGAACGATGCTCGGGGGCGATCGCGATCTTGGCCGGGAGGTACAGCTCGTTTCGCACGCTGCGCCGGATGTTCAATCCCGATGCGTCGCCCATGGAGCCTCGAGCCTTTCGTCTGCGACCCGGACCACCCGATCCGGGTTTCTTGTGGATCCGTCGATCGTCGGCGGATTCGCGCCAGAGATTCACGCGGCACCAGCGATTCGGCGCGTTCGCGGGGGACGCGAGCGCTGCCAGCGGCCTACAACCCGCCGAACCACCCTATCTTGCCTTGACCCGCCGGCCCTCTATGCTTCCAAGCGGTCCGGGTTGGTGGGTCCGCACCGGGGCGTTCGCTGTCTGTCAGCGCTCCAGTCGAGGCAAATCAGCCCGTCGAGCCGGGAGCTCGCCGGGTTCCATCGCGAAAGCGCCCTTTTGGCGTTGTCGTCGGCGTCGGCGCCGCGTGGCGTTTCGGCTCCTCCCAACCACGACGCGCCGGTGTCGCTGCCCTCGAAAGGGGTTGATCATGGCCGAGTCGCTCGTCAAAGAACTCGTGGACGCGGGAATCCACTTCGGCCAGAGGGCCAGCAACTGGAATCCTCGGATGTCGCCGTACATCTACGGCAAACGCAACGGCATCCACATCATCGACATCAAAGAGACCGTCAAGGGTCTCCTGCTCGCCAAGAAGTTCGTGGCCCGTGTCGTCGGCGAGGGCAAAGACGTCGTGTTCATCGGCACCAAGCGCCAAGCGAAGAACGTCATCGATGAGCAGGTCCCGCTCGTTGGAATGCACCGGGTCACGGAGCGGTGGCTCGGCGGGACGCTCACCAACTTCCGCACGATCCGCCAGCGGCTCAAGCGGCTGGAAGAGCTCGAGTCCATCGCGAAGGAATCGAACTTTGCCGGCTACTCCAAGAAGATGGAGAGCCAGCTCAGGCGAGAACTCAAGAAGATCTTCAAGAACCTCGACGGCATCCGCGCGATGGACAAGATCCCCGGCGCCATGGTCGTCGTCGATGTGCGCCGCGAGATCACGGCGATCCGTGAGGCCCGCAAGATGGGGGTGCCCACGATCTGCCTCATCGACACCGATGCGGACCCCTCGCTGGCGGACATCGCCATCCCCGGCAACGACGACAGCATGCGTTCCATTGAGGTCGTGATCCGCGAACTCTGCAAGTCGATCGCCGAGGGCAAGCAGGCCCGCACCGAGCGTCAGGCCGGCGAGCGTGATCGCTCCGACTCCGATGACGCCGCGGCCGAGGAGCCCCGCCGTCGCAGTCGGCGCGCCCAGTTCCGCTCCGATGAGCAGGGCGGCTCCGGAGCCCCCTCGGGCGCCGCCGAGCCCGCCATCAAGGCCGACTGATCGAGTCCCGCCCGAAGCCATTGCACCTCGAAACACACGTACGTGCCTCGCCGCGAAGCCTCGTGGCACGCCCATCAGACCGCCGGAGGGAACCACCCATGCCCGAGATCACCGCCAAGGACGTGATGAAGCTGCGCAACAAGACCGGCCTGGCCATGATGGCGTGCAAGCGGGCGCTGGAAGAGGCGCAGGGGGACTTTGACGTCGCCGAGGATCTGCTCCGAAAGCAGCTCAAGGGCAAGATGGAGAGCCGCACCGACCGCGCCGCGGGCGAGGGCTGCATCGCGGTCGCGATCGCACCCGACAACTCCGGCGCCGCAATCGTCGAGTTCCGGGCCGAGACGGACTTCACCGCCAAGAACGAGCGGTTTGTCCAGGGGGCCGCGGAGATGGCACAAAGCCTGCTCGCCCATCCGGCGGGCGACATCTCGAGCAACGACACCATGACCCGGGTCGTTGACGACCTGCGGGCGTCAACAGGCGAGAACTGCTCGGTCGCACGCGCCCACAAGCTGGCCGGATCATCCGGCAAGACCCGCTTCGGCAGCTATGTCCATCACGACCGCAAGACCGGAGTCATCGTCCAGGCCGAGGGCGATATCTCCGACGAGACGCTCAAGCAACTCGGCATGCACGTCACCGCCGCCGTCCCCCGCCCGCTTGGTGTCACCGCCGACGACATCCCCGCCGCGGTCGTCGAGAAGGAACGCAAGTTTCGCATCGAGCAGGCGATGGAGTCCGGCAAGCCGCAGGAGATCGCAGAGAAGATCGTCGAGGGCGGCATGCGCAAGTTCTTCTCCGAGATCGCCCTGCTCGAACAGCCGTTCATCATGGACCCCGCCAAGACGGTCAAGGACATCGTCGGCGCCGCCACGATCGTCGGCTTCGTTCGCTGGCAGGTCGGCGAATCCACATCCTGAGCGGCTGCGTTCAACGGCGCTTGAATCCCCCGGGGCGTCGCGGACGACACTGAATCTGGGAATGACTCCATGCCCGTAAAGGCGGCCCCCGGCGAGCGGTACACGATCCGCCGCAAAATCCTCAAAGTCCTCGGCGCCGCGTTCCACGTCTACGACCCCAGCGGAGGCCTCGTCGCGTACTGCAAGCAAAGGGCGCTGCGTCTGAAGGAAGATATCCGTCTGTACACCGACGAGTCCTGCAAAGAAGAGCTCTTCATACTCAAGGCTCGTAGCATCATCGATTTCGGTGCGACCTACGACGTCAACCTGCCCGACGGCAGCGCGATCGGGTCGCTCCGACGCAAGGGCTTCAAGTCCATGGTCCGCGACTCTTGGCTCGTGTTCAGCCCCGACGGAGCGCAGATCGGTACGCTGAAAGAGGATTCCTCAGGAAAGGCGTTCATGCGCCGCATCCTGCCGCTCTACAACGTCTTCAGCCCGCAGAGATTCCACCTTTCCAACGCGACCGGCGATACGGTCGCCGTCTTTCGCACGCATTTCAATCTCTTTGTCTATCGCCTCGGCGTCGCCGTGACGGCGGAGGACCCAGTGTTCGACGACCTGATGATCCTCGCGGCCGGCTGCCTGATCGCCGCGATCGAGGGCCGACAGGACAGCCAGGGATCCGGCATGCTCGATCTTCTCTCGAACTGAGGCCGTCTTTCCGCGGCGCGTGCTCTAGCATGCGATTCGGAAGGAGGCCATCCATATGGCACAGCAGACAGGCTCGATCGATCGACGCGCCGCGATGGGAATCATGACGCTTGGGACGGGCGGGACGCTCGCGGCGTGCGCTTCGGGAGGGGTGCCTCTGGCCGCCGGCCAGCCGGTGGCACCCGGTTTCGACGCGCAGCGCAACGAATACGTGCTGCCGCCGCTCCCGTACGCCTACGACGCGCTCGAGCCTCACATCGATGCGCAGACCATGGAAATCCACCACGCCAAACACCACGCGGGGTACGTGCGCGGCTTGAACACCGCACTGGCCCGCCTCGCCGAGCTCCGCGCCGGTGGCGGCGACGCTTCGACCATCAAGCACTGGGCCCGCGAGGTGAGCTTCCATGGCTCGGGCCACATCAACCACTCCCTGTTCTGGAGCGGCATGGGCCCCTCCGGTGCCGGCGGCGGGGGGGAACCCACCGGGGCGCTGCGCCAGGCCATCGACCGCGACTTTGGCTCGTTCGAGGCCTTCGCATCCCAGTTCAGGGCCGTCGCCAACGCCGTCGAAGGGTCGGGGTGGGGGTGGCTCGTCCACGAGCCCGCGGCAGGGCGCCTGCTGATCATCCAGGAGGAGAAGCAGCAGGACATGATGCTCACGGGCGTCGTGCCTCTGCTGGGGATCGACGTTTGGGAGCACGCGTACTACCTGCGATACCAGAATCGCCGGTCCGACTACGCCAACGCGTTCTTCAACGTGATCTCATGGAAGGAGGTCTCGAGACGCTTCGCCGCCGCAACAGGGCACTGACGCGAGTCGCTCTGCTCGCACCCCAGCCCGGCCGCCCGATCTCAGACCCGCTCACAATGCAAACTCTGCGTATTGTCGCGAGTTATCGGGCGTAAACGGCTCCGTGGTCCATCGCGACGACCGGAAAAAACCTTCGCGGATTCATGGCATTCTGCCAAATCGGTGGCAGATTCCCATTGTCTTGTCTCTCTCCTCCTATGACTCGACTGCGTGCGGGCACGAACGCAGCCGAGTTTTTTCTTGCGCATGATTCTCAGACGGACCTCCTGACAAGAAGCGACCTCGCTCGCCGATAGAGTCGGGCGATGCCCCGCCGGTCGCTCATCTGCGTTCCATTGCAGGTCGAATCCGTCGACGCAGCCCTGCTCGACGCCGACGCCGCCCGCGCATCGGGGGCCGATCTCGTCGAGTTCCGAATCGACACGCTGGCCGAATCCACCCCGGATTCGCGCCAGCAGACCATTCGACTCCTTCGAGACACGCCTCTGCCGTGCATCCTGACGTGCCGCCCCGATTCCGAGGGCGGAGCCTACACAGGGCCGGAAGAGGACCGGCTGACCCTCCTCCACACCGCGCTGGCGAGCGACCATCCCCCCGCGTTCGTCGATGTCGAACTCGCCGCCCTTGAACGAGATCCCGATGTGTTGCAGGCC
Source organism: Phycisphaeraceae bacterium (assembly GCA_020639195.1). GTDB lineage: Bacteria > Planctomycetota > Phycisphaerae > Phycisphaerales > UBA1924 > JACKHB01. The sequence goes on from JACKHB010000005.1 coordinate 354,314, forward strand.
TTTCGTGCCGCGAAGTCCGCCTCGACCACGCGAGTCATCGTCTCGATCCATGACTTCCGCGGCAGGCCGGCAGACCTTTCCCGGCGGCTGGTGCGTCTCGAATCGCTGGATCTGGCCGATGTTCGCAAGATCGCGTTCGTCGCCCGCTCACTCAGAGACAACTTGGAACTGCTGGACCTCTGCCGCCACGCGCCCACGCCGACCATCGCGCTGGGAATGGGCGGACATGGCCTGCCCAGCCGAGTCCTCGCGCCGAAATGCGGGGGATTTCTGACCTTCGCCGCGCTGCGGGCCGGCGCAGCCACCGCTCCAGGCCAACCCACCATCCACGACCTCCTCGCGACGTATCGCTTCAGAGAGATCCACCCCGAAACCCGCGTCTACGGAATCGTTGGCGATCCGGTTGAGCACTCTCTTTCGCCCGCGGTGCACAACGCGGCGTTCGAGGCGTCCGGCCACGATGGCGTGTACCTGCCCATGCCGGTGGCCGCCGGCGACTGTCCCGACGACGCCTTCCTGGCCCTCAAGGCGACGTTGCCGGCTCTCATTGAACATCCATCGCTCTGTCTGCATGGCCTGAGCATCACAATCCCCCACAAGGAGCCCGTGGTCCGTCTCGCACGTGAGCTGGGCTGGACACTCCAGCCGGGCCTCGACCAGATCGGCGCCGCCAACACGCTGACTGTTGAACGCGATGCAACCGGAACTGTGGCTCGGGTGACGCTTGCCAACACGGACGCCGACGCGTCGGTCCGCTGCGTGCATGACCTCAGCGTTGAGCCGGTGGGATCGACCGCCCTGATCCTCGGTGCAGGCGGCGTCGCGAGGGCCGTCGCCGTCGCCCTGCTCCGCAACGGTGGCCGCATCGGATTGTCGAACCGTTCAGAAAGTCGCGCACGCCAGCTTGCCGAGGAGCTGCGGGCGATATTCGGCGATCGCGTCTGGCTCGAGACGGACCCGGATCGCTTGGCGCCCGCACCCGATCTCATTGTCAATTGCACGCCCGTCGGCATGGCCCGGGAAGGCGAACCGCCGACGTCGCCCTTGTCGGACGAGTGGCTCGCCGCGCTTCCCAAGGGAACCGCGGTGTTCGACACCGTGTATAGAAGGGGTGGGACGCCGCTTGTTCGCAAGGCCAGGAGCTTGGGGCTCCGCGCTCAGGACGGGCTGAACATGTTCGTCTACCAGGCCGCGGCTCAGTTCGAGCTCTGGACGAAGCGCTCCGCTCCAATGCCGCTGCTCTGGCAGGTGGCGCGTGAGCTTTGCGGCTGATTCGACGCTCCTGACCGGAAGAGTCACCTCGATCGGGCAGAGCCCCCGATCCGGCGGAGGAAAGCGCCATGCGCGCAGCCAAGCTTGCTCCTAAGCCCGCAGGCTCCAGGAGTCTGTACGCGGCCTTGGCCACGATGGCCGCGGCCGACATTTTTCTCACCTCTCGCATCCTGGCGCTCGGCGGCATCGAGGTGAACGCGATCGCGCGTCACGCCCTCGACGCGGCAGGAATCCCAGGCCTCGCCGCGCTCAAGGCGGTTTCGGTGGGCATCGTCCTGATCTGCTGCGAGTACATCCGGCGGGTCCGGCCCGTCACGTCCCTTCGGGTGGTGAAGTGGGGCATCGCACTCAACTGCATGCCCGTCATCGCGGCCGGAGCGCAAATCGCCGCTGCGGCCGCCTCGGGTCGCCTGCCCATGGTCTAGCCGAGAGCCCGGGTCGTGCCGACTCCCGACTCAGCCGCGAATCGTGACTCACGCGGATGGAGGCTGCACGCCGCTCAGCCGCAGCAGGGTCCAGAAAGACTCACCAAACACGAAATTGTGATCGCCAAACTCTGACCCCGCCATGTTCTGATCGATGTGGCTGAAGATGAGATCGATCGTTCCAAGACGGCGTGGCGGTGAGTTCAGGTCGGCGGCGTCGCTCAGCCACACGTCGCCCGCCGTGGCGGCGCCCTGGGGAGAGATCTGGGTGATTCGAACGTCGTAGCGGATCACGTGTCCCGGGAGCGCATCGAGCGAGAGGTCCGCCCGCACCACCTTGGCGAGCACGACCTTCTCCCGAAAACCGCTGGAATAGCCCACCAGAATCCCCGCCGTCTGCGCCATGCCCTCGAGGATCAGGGTTCCGGGCATCACCGGCAGCGCGCTACGGCCCGTCGAGGGATCCCCTTCAAAGTGGTCGTGCAGATGCTCTTCCGCCAGGCTGACGGCCTTGATCGCGCTGGCCCGCTCGCCCGCGATCAAGTCGGTGATGCGATCGATCCACAGCCAGCGCATGCGGCCTCAGGCGCTGGCCGCGAGCTTGCGCTGGCAGAAATTCACGATGGCGTCAACGGTGAACAGTTCGGGCACACGGCTGACTCGGGGGTCGCTCTGCAACTCTGTGAAGTCCGCGTGCGGCAGCTTCTCTTTGAGCGCCACGATGCCCTTCTCGGTGACCTTTCCGCCCTGCACGAATTCCGGGTCCTGCTGGACGTTTTCGGGAAACAGCTCGCCCTGTTCGATCTTGAACCCGAAGGCTTGCTCCAGCTGGAATTGGATGTCAAGAAAATCGATCGACTCGGCGCCCAGGTCGCTGGTCAGCTTTGCGTTTGGAGTGACCTCGTCCTCATCGAGCGCAAGGGCCTCGATCAGAACCCCGCGAACCTTGTCGAAGATGTCCTCGCGTGTCATCCGGCGGATCCCCTTGCCGGGCCTGCTTCGCCCGAGTCGCCATGGTACGGTCGTCAGGCGTCCGCGCCCAGTGGGCCCATCTCCCTCAATGTCAGCCGTCCAGAGACCGCAACTTTCCCATCTCCCGCCTCTCCGGCGGGCCCAATGACCAACGCGCGGCCACGGAACTCCTGAACGCCATCCTCAGCGGCTCTGACCCGATCGACCTCGATCCGCAGCGCCTGGCCCGGCCGGACGAACTGACCGAACTTCACCGCCCGGACGCCGCCCAGCACCCAGCGCCCCTTCGCTCCCCCGGGCCCGGCTTCCGCGAGGCGCCTGGCGGACTGCACCATGGCCTCGATCATCAGCACGCCGGGCAGCACCGGGAAGCCCGGGAAGTGGTCCTGCAAGTACTCCTCCGCGCTGGTCACGGCCTTGACCGCCACGATGCGGTCATCGCTCTGTTCAAGAACCCGGTCGACCAACTCGAATCGCATGGACGCGACAATACCTCCTCGCACCGCGCTCGGCCACAGGCCTCGCTACGCTCGCGTCTGTGGCGTCGTTCAGAGACGAATGCGTCTGCATCGGGGCATGGGACTGGTCCGAAACCAGTCAGACCGTGCGCCTGCTCGCGCGCCGGCACGGCCTCATCCGAGGCCTCGCCAAGGGCTCCAGGCGAGAGCCATCGAACTTCCATGGCGGATTCGAGCCCCTGACTCGTGGCGAATCGATCATCTCGCCCAAGCCCCCGCCGGGCCTCTCGAACGTGACCTCGTGGACGCTCGTCGAGATCTTCCCGGCGGTGCGCTCAGACCTCGCATCGTTCCACATTGGAATGTACGCGGCGGACCTCATCGCCCACGTCATCATCGACGCCGACCCCCACCCCGAACTGTACGACTCGTTGATCGGGCTGCTCCGCCAACTCGTCGAGACGGCTCGGACCGATGCGGCGCTGCTGAGATTCCAATGGAGCGTGCTCGAGCACACCGGGCACCGTCCCGAACTCGACGCCGATGTGGCGATTCGCGGACCGCTCAGCCCCGCCGGGGCGTATGTCTTTGATTCCCGCCTCGGCGGCGTTCGTGCCGACTCATCGAACGCCACCCAGGGCGCGTGGCGAATCCGGCATACCACGCTCGAAGCGCTTCGCCAGGCCCGCGCCGGCGGACACATTCAAGGCCTCGCGGTCGAAACCGTTCGCCGGGCCTCGAGACTCCTGCACGTGTACGCACGGGAGATTCTCGGACGAGAGACCCCCGCGGCGAGGTTCCTTTTCGGCGACTCCGACGCGTCTTGACCGCCGGAACCGGGTGAATCCCCAATCGCTCCTGAACTCTGGATGGATCGAAGCGAGGGGCCCACCGATCAACCGATCGATCGGTCCTACCACGGATGCCGTCGGCCATGAACACAGAACTGCTCAACTCCGTGCTTCACTGCCCGAACCTGCCGTCCCTCCCGGCGGTGGCCGCCAGGGTCGTGGAGCTGACCTCCGATCCCAACGTTTCGCTGGACGAACTCGCAGATCTCATCCAGAACGACCAGGGGCTGTCCGCCAAGGTCCTCCGAACCATCAACTCCAGCTATTACGGGCTGCGCCAGCCCTGCTCAACGATCCGCCGGGCGCTCGTCATGCTCGGCCTTTCCCCCGTGAAGAGCCTGACCCTGGGCTTCTCTCTGGTTGGTGCGGTCTCGGGCAACGGCGCCGGCTTCGATTACGTGTCCTACTGGCGGCGTGGGCTATACAGCGCCACGGCGGCGAGAGCGATCGCGGCCGTCAAGGTCGACAAGGACGCCGCCGAAGAGGCGTTTCTGGGCGCACTCCTGCAGGACATCGGCATGATCGCGCTCCACCGCACGCTTGGAGAGAAGTACGAGGCCCTGCTCACCGAGTGCGACGGCAATCACGCCGAGCTCGCGCGTCTCGAACTGGCGGAGTTCGAACTCTCGCACGCCGACGTCGGCGCGATGCTGGCCACGAAGTGGAAGCTCCCGCCGGAGCTCATCCAGCCCGTCAAGTACCACCATCAGCCCACGGCGGCCCCCGCCGGCTGCACGGACTTGGTCCGTTGCGTCGCGCTGGGCAACCTCGTCCACGACGTGCTCACTTGCCGCGACGCCGCCCTGGCCCTGAAGGCCGGGTACGCGCGGGCCAGAGACTGGATGAAGATGGAACCCGCCGAGTTCGACGACCTCGTTCGCCGGGTCTCGGAGTCCTCACGCGAACTCGGCCGCCTGTTCCAGCTGGACACGGGCGCCGCCCCCGATGCGCAGGAGATCCTCGAGCGGGCACGGCAGCAGCAACTCCAACTGGTCGCCTCCGACCCCTCCGCCGCGGCGTTCGCCCCGGATGCCGAGGGCCTCGTGGTCGACACCAGCCAGGTCGACAGCCTGACCGGGCTGCTCAACCGCGACGGTTTTCTCAGCGCGGTTCGCGGAGCGCTCAGCGTCGCCACAACCCGCAACGACACGGTGGGCCTTCTGGTCCTGTGCGTGGACGGCTACTCGGACTTGTGTGCCCAGACCGACGGGATCGACGTCGAGATCGCAAACCACGCGGGCAGGGTCCTGCGCGAGTTGTTTGACGCCGAGGGCGGCGTCGGCGGACGTCTCGGACCGGACCTCTTCGCCGTCGTTGTGACCGGAGTCTCACCGGATCGCCTGCGAACCGTCGCGTCGGCAGCAAACGCCGCGCTCGGCGCCGAGCCCGCAGCCGAATCCGGCCTGCGCCTGACCGCAAGCGTCGGCCTGGCGGTGCTGAGCCCCGACACCACTGCCTTCGGTCGCCAGCCACTTCCGATGTGGTGCTCGCCTCCGCCCTCCGGGCCACTGATCCGCACTTGGGACGGCGGGGGTTCGCTACGCCGTGTTCACCCCGCAGCACCGCGGCCTGACCTCCGCCCTATTCCGGCGAGGGTCGCCCCACGGTCCGGCCGTCAGCCAGAGCGTACCTCCAGCACACGCTTGCAGATCGTCCCGAGCGACACGCAGTCGATCCCTCTCGAGTTCCTCATCGAGGGTGGGTACGTTAGCACGTCCAGTGCCGCCCAGGCGGCACGTCCGGTCGCCGGGGCGCTCTCCCGCCGGCGTCACCGCCGGTGGCGGGCACTCTTTCAGAGCGCACGTTGCGGGTCGTCTTCGGTCAGCGGTACCGAGACCCTCCATCTCCTGCTCGACCGCGCTGAATCCGCGCGTCCGCCCGCCCAGGAATCGCCGACACGTACCTGCGCGTGACCTCGATCCCGTCGTGCGCCTCGTACCCGGCCTGCGCCTCACCAGCGATTCCGGCTCGATCAGCGCCCCAGTAGAGTCGGCTGTTGTCGCCACCGCCAGTATCTGCGCGCGATCGCCGCCGCGTATCGATCGCCGCTCTCTGCACCAGAGCCATCGCACCGCCATCATGTACACCAGCTCTTGAGTCATCCTTGAGCGCGAACCCGCCGGTGGACGTGGCGGGCCGGCTCGAGTCCCTCGTCGCGCCACCCCTTGTCCAAGATCCGCACAAGTCCTCCGCCTGCGCACACACGGCCGAGAAGTCCACCCGTCCCGCGAGAGCCAGCGTCGTGCTGTCCGACGCATACCGATGATCGAAGTAGGTCCGCATGGCGTCCCGATGCATGGCGCGGATCGTGTCGGGCGTGCCGAGCACCCGAAACCCCAGCGGATGACCGCTGTAGTGATGCTCGCCGAGCGACTCGTACAGCACCCACCGCGGCATGTCCGCGTACATCGCGATTTCCTCGAGGATCACCTGCCGCTCGGACTCAAAGTCCGTCTCGCGCAGCGCCGGCCGCATCATGCGCCCCAGCAGCGAGACCGCGTCACCGAGCCGATCGGGGAGCACCTGCGCGTAGAACACCGTCATCTCGTGGCTCGTGAACGCGTTGTTGCGGGCGCCCATCGCGTCAAAGCCCCGGTTGATGTCCTCGGTCGAGAGATCCTCGGTCCCCTTGAACATCATGTGCTCGAGGAAGTGACTCACTCCCATCAGGTCCGCCGGTTCGTCCCGGGCCCCCGTCCGCACAAAGAAGCCCGCAGCGCTCGAGTGTGCGTCCGGATCGACTTCCGCCACGATGGTGAGACCGTTGTCCAGTGTCCGCCGCTCAAATGTGATCGCCATGACCGGAGTCTACCGCCCATCGATCGCACCGAAGGCGGACTCGACCAGCCGAGGCAGCATCTCGCCCGAAGAACCCCGCAGCGAGAACGAGACCGAGCCGGAGATGGGCGTCTGCTCGCGATTCACCTCGATCGTGGTCGCCCCGCGCTGGGCCGCAAGGTGAACGAATCCGGCCGCGGGATACACCACGGCGCTGGTGCCCACCGACACAAACACGTCGCACGTTTCGAGAGCCTCATACGCCTCTTCGAGCGCGCGCTCGGGCAACGCCTCCCCGAACCACACCACGCACGGACGGATGGCGTGCCCGTCAGGGGTCCGTGCCGGGTACTCGGCAAACTGCTCGGGCAGCCCGGACACGGGCTCGCCAGTCACCGAGCACCGCCACCGCATGATCGAGCCATGAAGCTCGACGACGTCCTCGCTCCCCGCCCGCTGGTGCAGGCCGTCCACGTTCTGCGTGAGCAGCCGGAATCGCCCGCCACTCGCCCGCACCCGTCGCTCGAGATCGGCGAGCGCCCAGTGCCCCGGGTTCGGCTGCGCCTCCAGGCACTTCTTCCGACGGAAGTCGTACCAACGGCTCACCGTCACGGGATCCGCCGCGAACGCCTCAGGCGTCGCCAGCCTCAGCGGGTCGAAGCTCTTCCACAGCCCCTCCATGGCATCGCGGAACGTCGGAATGCGGCTCTCGGCGCTCACCCCGGCGCCGGTTAGCACCACGACGCCGCGTCCCCGACGCAGCGCCTCCGCGGCGGCTTCGAGCGCCGGTCCGCCCGGATTCCCACGACCGCCCGCCATTCCATCGCCTCCGCACCCGCCCCCGACGGTAGGATCGACCAGAACCCTTCCCGCCCAGACTTGACGTGGAGACCAGTCGTGAAGTGCAGTCGGACTCTCATCGCGTGTGCCGGTGCTGGATTCCTCACGATCCTCGGGCCCTCGGTCGCGGCCCAACAGGCCGACGACGCCGCGCCCAAGGCCGAAGCCAAACCCGGCGAACCCAGCGTCACGCACCACTCCATCACTCTCAACGGCCGGACACTCCAGTACACGGTGACCGCCGGGATGATGGATCTGCCCGACTACGAGGGCGAGAAGCGGGCCGATGTCTTCTACATCGCCTACACGCTCGACGGCGACCGCGCTCCATCGACGCGTCCACTGACGTTCAGCTTCAACGGAGGGCCCGGCTCTTCGAGCGTCTGGCTCCACCTGGGTCTGCTCGGTCCCCGGCGAGTTGACATGGGCGACGCCCAGGGCTTCGGCGCCACGCCGCCGTACCGCCTCGTCGACAACGAGCACTGCTGGCTCGATCTCACCGACGTCGTCTTCATCGACCCCGTCGGCACCGGTTACTCCCGCCCTGCCGAGGGCGTCAACAAGCGCGAGTTCCATGGTCTCGAGGAGGACATCTCCTCCGTCGGCGACTTCATCCGCCTGTGGACCTCGCGCAACGAGCGATGGGCCAGCCCAAAGTTCCTGATCGGCGAGTCGTACGGCACCACGCGCGCCGCGGGGCTGTCGGGCTACCTGCAGGACACCCACGGGATGTTCCTCAACGGCATCATCCTCGTCTCACCCATTCTCGACTTCCAGACCGCGCGTTTCGACGTCGGGAACGACGAGCCATACTGGCTCTACCTGCCCACCTACGCAGCGACGGCCTTCTTCCACGGAAAGCTCCAGGGGGACCTCGCCCGCAGCCTCCGCCAGACCGTCCAGGCCGCCCGGGACTTCGCCCAGAACGATTACCTGCGCGCTCTCGCCCGGGGAGACGAACTCCCACCCGCGGAGCGCGACCGGATCGCCACGCGCCTGAGCCAGCTCACCGGACTCTCCAAGGAATTCATCCTCGACACCAATCTCCGGATCGGCCTGGGCAGCTTCTGCAAGGGCCTCCTGCGAGAGCAGAGCCGCACCGTCGGCAGGCTCGACAGCCGCTATCGAGGCATCGACCGGCTCGATATCGGCGAGGGGTTCGAATACGACCCGAGCTACTCGGCGATCCAGGGCCCGTACACCGCCACCATCAACGACTACATCCGGCGCGACCTTGGTTTCGAGAACGACCACCCCTACGAAATCCTCACCGGTCGCGTCAACCCCTGGAGCTACGACCGCTACGAGAACCGCTACGTCAATGTCAGCGACACGCTTCGCTCCGCCATGAGCAAGAATCCGGCCCTCAAGGTCATGGTCGCCTCGGGTTACTACGACTTCGCAACTCCCTTTTTCGCGGCCGAGTACACGATCAGCCATCTGGGCCTCGACCCATCCCTTCGATCGAACATCCAGATCCACCACTACGAGGCCGGCCACATGATGTACGTCCGGCTCGAGGACCTCGCCGCCCTCAAAGCCGACGCCGCGGCGTTCTACGCCGACGCCCTCCCCAAGTAGGCCTCCATCCCCGGCTCGCGGCTGGTCCGTCCTCTCGTTATGATGGGGGCCATGGCCGACGCCGGCAGGGAAGCCGTGCTGCTCACCGGGGACCTCGGGGGCGTGATCGCCTGCGCATCGTGCGCGAACCAGCCCCCCGAATCTCCAGAGCGACGCCCGCTCGCTATCGTCGCCGTCCCGAACGATGAGTTCAAGATCGCGCGCTCTGAAGCCGCCGCGGCTCAGGCCGAGACGTTCGATCTCGAGCGGATCGACCTCGCCCCCTCCGCCGCGTCGACTCCTCAGGACCGCACTCTCGTCTTGCTCCGCGCCTGCTACGAGGCGGTTGCGCGCGGCGCAACCTCTCTCACCTGGCCGGATCAGCTCGAGTCGCCCGAGCCCGGCGCGTGGCCGGATCTGGATGAGCTCGCCCTCTGCGTCGATCGGGCGCTGCTGGTCGGACGCCTGGTCTCGCTGGATTCTCCGCCCCACGGCATCCAGGAGTTCCGGGTCGAGACTCCCTACATCGACCTCACCGACCGGCAACTCGCCGAGTTGGCGATGGACCTCGCCGTCCCGGTCGAGCTGTGCTGGTGGTGGAGGGAGGGCGCATCCGGCTCAGGAGAGGCCGGCCGCCTGTACCGTCGCTGGACGCGCGTGCTCCGGGAGGTCGGTTGGGCCTCGACGGTCGCCTGACTCCGCTGCGGCACGCGACATGCCCCGCTCCAGCGCGCCAAGCAGGCCGTCGATCTCGTGGATCGTGTGCTCGCTGGTCACACTCAGGCGCAGATAGCACGGCGCCGGCCCGCCTGGATAGGACATCAGTGGGATCTCAAACCCCTCGCTCGCCGCGTGATCAACGACCGCACGCATGGCGGCCCCATCGGCCAGGCAGACGGCAAAGATCGGCGTCTCGGGCTCTCGCTCCCCGGGCCCGATCCCAAGCTCGTTCAGACCCCGGCGCAGTCGCCCAGCGTTGCGACGCATCCGCTCCAACCTCTGGTCATCTCCCGCCAGGACGCCCAGCATCGTCGCCGCGGCCTCAGCGAGCGCCGGAGGGACGGGCGTCGTGCAGATGAACGCCGACGAGTCTCGTCTCGCGCCGTCCACCACCCACGCGGGCCCCGCGAGACATCCCCCATAGCACCCCACGCCCTTGGCGAGCGTGGTCGTCATGAGCAGGCGCGGATCGCTCGTGCCGAGCATCGCCCGCGTGCCACGGCCCTGCGGCCCGATCACGCCGAGCGCGTGGCAGTCGTCCACGACCAGCAGGGCATCCGCCGGCAGCCCGTTAAGCAGCGATCGCACGGGCGCCAGGTCGCCGTCGGCCGTGAAAACCCCGTCGGTCATGACGATCGTCCGCCCCCCGCACCGCCGCGTCAGTTCGCACGCGTGCCCCGCGTCGAGGTGCCGATAGGTCCGGACCGTCAGGCCCGCCCCCGCGCACGCATCCCGCAGGCTGCGATGGCTGCGCTCATCGAGCACCGCCGTGTCCGCAATCGACCGCAGCGCCTGGCACATCGCGAGGTTCGCGAGAAACCCCTCGGGGAGCAGCAGCGCCCGCTCATGCCCAACGAACTCCGCAAACGCTCGCTCGAGGGCATCGTGCGCCGGCCGGTTCCCGGTGGTCGTCCGGCTCGCGCTGGAAGAGACGCCGTACCGCGTCGCCCCTGCGACCAGCGCCGCCGCCGCGGCCGGATGGCGCGAGTAGCCCAAGTAGTCGCAGCCGCCGAACCCGACCCTCGTGACGGGGCGTTCGATCGAGCCATCGCGAGCCGCAGAATGCACGTCCGTGTGCATGGAAATCATCCTATCGACGATCGACTCCCGGGACGAGCACAGCCGGCCCCGTGGTCGCCGTTCTCGCGCCGCTCGTGCGCTTCAGTCGCCGGCATCAAGGAAGTCGTACACCCTGAGCCACTCCATCTCCGGCTTCCACCGATCCACGATCCCCACGTGACTCGGATGCGACACATACGACGCGTAGTCCTCCTCGCTGTCGAATCCGATGAACATCGCCACGTCGTAGTCGGCTATCACCTGCGTCCTGCCCGTCTCCAGATGCTGCCCCGCGGCGTAGGCCACCACTCCCGGGATCGGCCGCAGCACGCGATCGCTCTCGGCGATCAGGGCGCTCGCCCGGCCCGGATCCTTGAGCTTGACGAACACCACGTGCTCGATCAGCGCCGGCCGCCCCGCCTCCCTGCGCACGCCCGCGCATCCGCTGAGCATCGTCACGAGCGCGGTCACCATCACCAGCCGTCCACCAACCATGATCCGTCCTCCACGTTCTCGCCCCTCAACGGGCGTTCGGGTCAACTGTACAACTGCGATTGAGCGGCCAACCGCCCTCGGCTACGATCGCCCCGCGTGCGGGGTGTCGCCGGATTGGTCGGCGTCGCCGGGTCCGATCGGCCGCACCGCTTGCCTCAGGCGAGCTCTGCAACAAGGAGGCCGCACCATGATGGGAGTCCTCAAACGCACCGCGATGCGAACGATCGCGGCGACCAGCCTGGCGCTTGGGTCCGCCGCGCACGGCGCCGTCGCCGACATCGGCCAAGGCGCTCTCAAGGTCCTCCAGGTGCCCATGCGGACCGATGGTCCCAAGAGCCTCGATCCCGCCGCGGGCTCCACCGTCTACGACAACATGGCCTGCTGCCAGTTCTACGAAACCCTGCTGGAGAACAAGTACGCGGACCCTCTCGACATGGAGCCCCGGCTGCTCGCCGAGATTCCCACGACCGACGACGGCGGCCTGACATGGAACTTCAAGCTCAAGCCCGGCGTCCGGTTCCACGACGACCCCTGCTTTCCCGGCGGGCGAGGCCGCGCGATTCGCTCCGACGACGTGTTCTACTCGATCAAGCGCTTGGCGACCCGGGCCGGCGCCAAGAACTGGTGGCTGCTCGAAGGCGCGATCGTCGGATTGGACGCCTGGCGTGATTCCACCGGCATGACCGACAGCCCCGACTTTGATGCACCGGTCGCCGGATTCATCAAGCGCAGCGACGCCGAGTTCCAGATCCGGCTGACCGAGCCGGTCTACCGGTTCATGTACGTCTTGAGCATGTTCCAGACCTCCGTCGTCGCCCGCGAAGCGGTGGAGACGTACGGAAAGAACTTCTTCCAGCACCCCGTCGGGACCGGACCGTTCATCCTGGACACCTGGGTGCCCCAGCAGAGCCTGACGGCCAACCGCAACCCCAACTATCACGAGGTTCGATACCCGGCCCGTGATGAGTGGTCCAGGGAGGACCAGCGGATGCGTCTGCACCGCCCCGCCGGACAGCTCGTCCCGTTCGTGGACCGCATCGAGTTCACGATGTACGTGCCCGACCAGCCGCTCTGGCTGGATTTCGGCGCCGGCAAGCTCGGCTACATCATGGTCCCCGCTCCCATGTTCGACCTGGCAATCAACCGCCGGACGAACGAGCTCAACTCTGAGTTCGCCGATCGCGGCGTGACCCATCAGAGCGACCTCCTTCTCGACTTCATCTTCCGCGGCTTCAACATGGAGGACCCGCTCGTCGGGGGATACTCGAGCGAGAAGAAGGCGCTCCGCCAGGCCATCAGCCTTGCGGTCGATTGGCAGGAATTCAATGAGTCCAACTACATGGGCCAGGCGTACATCTACGACGGCCCCATCCCCCCCGGACTCGACGGCCACCCCGAGGGCGGGCGCGCCCCGCTGACCTATCGCGGCCCCAACCTGGCGCTCGCCGCAGAGAAGCTGGCCGAGGCCGGCTACCCGGGCGGGCAGGGGCTCGATCCCATCAAGTACTTCACCGACCAGAGCGACGAGAGTCGCAAAATGACAGAGACCTTCAAGAAGCAGATGGCCCGGATCGGTGTCACCATCGACCCGCAGTACGTCGATTTCTCCACGCTCATCGACAACGTCAACAACAAGCGGGCCCCCATGTTCGCCTTCGCGTGGAGCAGCGACTATCCCGACGGCGAGAACAACCTCGCCCTGTTCTACGGCCCGTACGAGTCGCCGGGCTCGAACCACTACAACTACAAGCGTGCCGAGTACGACCGGATGTACGAGCAGATCCGCACCATGCCCCCCAGCGACGAGCGCACGGCCATCTACGAGACCATGCGCGACATGCTCATCGAGGACACCCCCTACCTCGGATCGATGGCCCGCACGCGCCACTACCTCATCGCCCCGTGGATGCTCAACACCCGGGTCACCGAGCGGTACTGGGGCTGGTTCAAGTACGTCGACGTGGACGATTCCAAGCGCCCGTCCTGACGCGGCGGACTTCGCGGGGCGCTGCCGACCATGTGGGCGTACATCCTCAGAAAGCTGTTGTACAACATCCCGGTCTACCTGGGCATCATCCTCGTGATGATGCTCGCCCTCCGCGTCAGCGACCCGGTCGCCGCGTACCTGGGCAAGAACGCCACGCAGCAGGAGATCAACGTCAAGCGAACGGAGATGGGCCTCGACCGTCCGTTCATCGTCCAGTACGCCACCTTCGTCGGCCAGATTGTCACGTTCGATTTCTCCGAGCAGGGCTGGAACAACAAGACCTCCGTCGGCAAGCAGCTCGCCTCGTCCATCCCGCCGAGCCTCGCGATCACGGTCCCGAGCCTGGTCACCTCCGCGCTGATCTCCATGACCGTCGCGCTGATCGCCGCCTTCTACCGGGGAAGATTCCCCGATAAGTTCCTCATGTTCATCTCCGTTCTGGGGATGAGCATCAGCTTCCTTGTGTACGTGATCCTGGGCCAGTACTGGGGAGCGTTCCTCCCGCAGCAGCGCCTCAACACGGACGTCTTCGCCGTGGCCGTCTCGGCCGGGGCGGACGTCTCCGATCCCTGGTTCTTCCTCAGGCCCAACAAGTGGGTCTACTACTGCATGCTGCCGGTCATCATCAACGTGATCGTCACGATGGGCTACGACACCCGCTACTACCGCGCCGTGATGGTCGAAGAGACCAACAGGGACTACATCGTGACCGCTCGCGCCAAGGGCGCCACGCGCCGCAAGATCATGTTCGTGCACATGCTCAAGAACGCGATGATCCCGATCATCACGCATCTGATGATCACCCTGCCCTTCCTCATCGCCGGGTCGGTCGTGCTCGAGATGTACTTCCTCATCCCCGGCATGGGCCGAACCCTCATCAACGCCATCGTGAACAAGGACTTCCCCGTCATCCAGGGCTTCACGGCCGTTCTCGCGGCCATCTTCATCGTCAGCAACATCCTCACCGATGTGCTGTACGCCCTGGTCGATCCGAGGGTCCGGCTGTCATGATGCGAGGCCTGACCCGATCCCGTGGCTGGCGCAAGCTCAAGCGCAACCGATCCGCCCGGGTCGCCTCGGTCATCATCCTGATCTACCTCCTGATCGGGGCGTTCATCGTCGTCACCGAGACGGTGGACTGGATCGACAGCAAGTTCCGGGGGCCCGGCGAGCGGACGTTCCTGCAAAGCCGGCCAGTGCTCGGCCTGCTGCTCGAACGGCAGACCACGCTGCGCGTGGGCGCCAACGACATGGGCAGTTCGCTGCTCAAACCCGAGCCCGAGGACCTGCTCCGAATCAACCTGTCGTACCTGAAGGACTGGGGCAACGTGCTCGGCCTCGAGCCGGGCTCGGCCGCGCAGCTCGACCTTGGCGATCAGGACGCCATTCCGCCGGAGATCCGCGACGGCTATGCCTACGCCGAACGCCGGCTGGTCGATGCGCCATTCGGAGAGGTCAGGGCCATCTGGAACCAGGGCGACTCGATCCGCACGCGCCAGGCCAATCTCGAGAAGGCGGCCGACAAGCTGCGCGTGATCCGCCGGGACCTGCAGAGCGCCGACCTGCGCCGGGCGCTCCAGGCCGAGGTGGAGGCCCTGGGGACCGCCAAGGCACGATTGACCCGGGCCCAGGCCTCCGGCGGGAACACCGCGGACATCGAGGACGACATCCTCCTGCATCAAGAGGAGATTGCGTTCAAGCTGCTCGATATCGCCGAACCTCTGGCCGAGGTGCTGCGGATTCAACACGCCGCGCAGGGCGAGCGGGACCCACCCGAGGATGCGCGGGACGAGGCCGAACCCAGCGGAGATGAACCGCCGGCGGCCGAGGCCAATCCGCTCGAGGCGATCCACGGCGAGATCGCCGCCCTCGCCGACGCCATCGAATCCGGGGACGACGCGGTCCTGCCCGGCGAAGACCTCTTCGCCCGTGCCGACGCCGCGATCGCCGATCAACCGACGCACCTTCGTGCGGCCTCCGCGACGCTGGCGTCCGAACTCGACCAGGTCATGCTCCGGCTGCTGCCGATCCCGGACGGATTCTCGGGATTTATGTACCGGCTGCGCACGAGCCTGGGGACCGACAGCAGCGGGCGCAGCGTCTTTGTGCGGGCGTTCTACTCCATCAAGACCGCCATCCAGATCGGCGTGGTCGTTGCGCTCATGGCGGTGGTGATCGGCAGCCTGATGGGGGCCGCCGCGGCGTTCTTCAGCGGATGGGTCGATCACGGCGTGATCTGGGTGTACTCCACCTTCTCCTCGATTCCGTACCTCGTGCTGATGAGCGTGCTGAGCTTCGCGATCGGGGAATCGGACATGACGATTCCATTCACCGAAAGCCGCGTCGCCAACACGCTGATCCCGCTGTATGTGGCCATGGGGCTGACGTTCTGGATCGGACCGTGCCGCGTGATCCGGGGCGAGGCGCTCAAGGTCAAGCAGCTCGAGTACGTGCAGGCGGCGACGGCGATCGGATTTGCCCGGTTCTCCATCCTGCTTCGCCACATCCTGCCCAACACGATCCACCTGATGCTGATCAACTTCTCGCTGCTGTTCATCTCCGCCATCAAGGCCGAAGTCATCCTGACCTTCCTCGGTCTGGGCGTGAAGAATGGGGCGAGCTGGGGCCTGATGATCTCCATGTCCAAGGAGCAGATTCTCGCCGGCAATTTCTGGCAGCTCGGCTCGGCCACCGTCCTGATGCTCATCATGGTGCTGGCCTTCAACGTCCTCTCCGATGCGCTGCAGGACGCGTTCGACCCCAAGCATGCCGGCTGATCCTCGCGAATGACCAACTCCACTCCGCCCATCCTCAGCGTTCGCAACCTGACGACGAGTTTCAGGACCGAACGCGGCTGGATCACCGCTGTCGACGATGTGTCGTTCGACCTCGCGCCCGGCGAGACGCTGGGGATCGTCGGCGAATCGGGCTGCGGCAAGACAGTGACCAGCAAGTCGGTCATGCGGCTCCTGCCCGAGCACCTGTCCAGGATCGACGCCCGCTCCCGGATCTTCTTCCGCGAGACCAACCTCGCCCACGCGCCCGAGAAGGTGATGCGCACGATCCGCGGCAAGCGCATCGCCATGATCTTTCAGGAGCCGATGACCAGCCTGAATCCTGTGTTCCGCATCGGCTGGCAGATCGAGGAGGCGCTTCGGTACCACACCGAACTCAACTCCCATGAGCGCCGGGATCGCATCGTCGAGATGCTCCGTCTCGTCGAGATCCCCAACCCGGAGAAGCGGATTGACGAGTATCCGCACCAGCTCTCGGGGGGCATGCGCCAGCGCGTGATGATCGCGATGGCCCTGTGCTGCGAGCCGGATGTGCTCATCGCCGACGAGCCGACGACGGCGCTGGACGTCACGATCCAGGCGCAGATCCTCGCGCTCATGAACCAGCTCAAGGAGAAGCTCGGCACGGCGATCATCCTGATCACCCACAACCTCGGCGTGGTCGCGCAGGTCTGCGATCGGGTGATGGTGATGTACGCCGGGCGGGCCGTTGAGTCGGCCTCGGTCGCCGAGATCTTCCACCACCCGCGGCACCCGTACACCAGCGCCCTGCTCGCCTCGATTCCCAAGGCCGGGGGCAAGCACAAGGGGCAGCGTCTGCACGCCATCCCCGGCATCGTCCCCAGCCTGTTCGAACTGCCCAAGGGCTGCCGGTTCCAGGATCGCTGCGACTACAAGCAGCAGCGTTGCGTCGATGAGGAGCCCGATCTGATTCCCCATGACATCGAGGATCACCCCGTCCGCTGCCATTTTCCGCTCCCCGCCAAGCCGACCGTGAACGGCCGTCCGATCCGGCCCCACCCAGTGCCATGACCACTCGCCCCGTGACATCCAACAGCGACGGCCCGCTGCTCGAGGTCAGAGACCTCGTCAAGCACTTTCCCGTCCGCGGCGGCGTGCTGAACCGGGTGGTCGGCAAGGTGCACGCGGTCAACGGTGTGTCCCTGTACGTCAACCACGGCGAGACGCTCGGTGTCGTGGGTGAGTCGGGCTGCGGCAAGTCCACTCTGGGGAAGGTGATCATCCGCCTGCTCGAGCCCACCGCCGGCGAGGTCAGGTTCGAGGGCAGGGTCATCACCGGTCTCTCGCACGCGGAGATGATGGCGTTCCGCCGGAAGATGCAGATCATCTTCCAGGACCCGTACTCGTCGCTGAACCCGCGGATGACCGTGCGGGCGCTGCTGCGAGAGGGCGTGCTCTTCCACGACATCGTTCCCAGGTCCGAGGTGAACTCGTACATCGAGTCATTGATCCAGACGGTCGGGCTCCGGGCGGACGCGGCGGACAAGTACCCGCACGAGTTCTCCGGCGGCCAACGCCAGCGGATCGGCATCGCGCGGGCGTTGTCCGTCAAGCCGCACTTCATCGTCGCCGACGAGCCGGTCTCGGCTCTGGACGTCTCCATCCAGGCGCAGGTCCTGAACCTCATGATGGACCTCAAGGAGCGACTCGGTCTGACGATGCTGTTCATCAGCCACGATCTCAAGGTCATCGAGCACTTCTGCGATCGGGTCCTGGTCATGTATCTCGGGCATGCGGTCGAGAAGTTGTCCTGCGACAATCTGCACGCCGAGGCCAAGCATCCGTACACCAAAGCGCTGCTCGGGGCGAATCCCATCGACGACCCCGACGACCGCCGCCCGCTGACGGTGCTCAAGGGTGACGTCCCATCACCGTTCAATCCTCCCAGCGGGTGTCCGTTCCAGACCCGATGTCCTCTGGTGATGGACCGCTGCCGCGTGGAGATGCCGCCGCTGGAAGATCGCGGCGGTGGCCATCGCGTGGCGTGCTGGGCAGTGGAAGGTGAGCCTTCTGCCTCATCGTGAGCCTGCCGAGCCTCGACGCCGGCCCCTGAATCGCGTGGGCCGTCGCTACAATTGGACATGCCGCGTGCCATCGTGCTTCGGGCTCCGGGAACCAACTGCGATGCCGAGTTGTGCCGCGCCTTTTCGCTCGCGGGCGCCGCGGTTGAGTTGCGGACGCTGCGGGAGGTCTGCGCCGCGCCCGCGGCACTCGACTCGTACGACCTGATCGCGTTCCCGGGGGGTTTTTCCTACGGGGACGATGTGGCGTCGGGTCGGATCTTCGCATTGCACACACGCCAGCACCTGTACGGGCCGCTGTGCGAGGCGGTTGCGCGGGGGGCTTGCGTGATCGGCGTCTGCAATGGCTTCCAGGTGCTGGTGCAGTGCGGGCTGCTTCCGGGGCCGGATGCCGGAGAGGAAATCCCCTCGGCGGCGCCCGCGGCGACGCTGGCCCTGACGGACAACGCGGACGGCCGATTCCACGATCGGTGGAACCACTACGAGGTGAACTCGCGGTCTGGGTGCGTGTGGACGAGGGGTCTGGATCGGTTTCCGGCGGATCTTCTCATGTTCCCGATGGCCCACGGGGAGGGCCGGCTGTGGGGTTCTGCTGAGGCCATCGACAGGCTCGAACGCACCGGAAGCGTGGCGCTGCGATATGTGGAGAACACCAACGGATCGTGCAATCGAATCGCTGGGGTGTGCGACGCGACCGGGCGCGTGTTCGGGCTGATGCCCCATCCGGAGCGGTTTCTGTCGTGGCTGCACCATCCGTTCTGGACGAGGCTGGATCCGGCAGCGCGCCAGGGACCCACCCCGGGTCAGATGCTGTTCTCCAACGCGGTCGAGGCCGTGTCGAAGGTGCACGCCTGATCGGAGAGCCCCGTGGGCGCGAATAAGTCCTGGCGGCAGAAGCTCGGCGAGGCCAAGGCCAAGGACGATCTGCCGAAGGTGATTGAGAAGGACGGCTGTCGATTCGTCGTGCCGAGTCCCGCGGAGGTGGAGCGGGAGATGCGGAAGGTGCGCAGGGGACAGGTGCGCACGGTGGCCGAGATCGCCGAGCGGATCGCGCGCGAGCATGGTGTCGAGACGTGCTGTCCGATGACGACGGGGATCTTCGCCTGGATCATCGCGCACGCGCACGACGAGGGCGCGAATGACGGCGCTCAGCGGACGGCGGCGTGGTGGCGGACGGTCAAGGCGCGTGGGGAGCTGAATCCGAGGTACCCGGGCGGGGTGGCGAAACAATCTCGGCTGCTTCGGGCGGAGGGGCGGACCATTCGCACGGCCGGGGCGCGGGCGTTTGTCCGGGGCGTGGAGTCGTGACGGGCTCCGTGGGTGTGGGCTGCGGGGCGTGACGGTCGTTGCGTTCGGCGGATCGTGAGCCCGAGATTGCGCCGCGGGCCTGGCGCGCGACGCTCCAGTGGGTTGGACGTGGCACGCCGATCCGGTGGAAGGTGTAGAGCAGGTGGATCGCCTTGCGGGCGTTGGCGCGCTGGGTCTCGCGCAGGCGGCACTGCCTGAGGTCGTTGCGGATGGGGTCGTGGGTCTCCTGGTGGTGGTAGCCCTTGACCATGTCCACCAGCACGACGACGCACTTGGGAAGCTGGATGGACGCGGCGAGGTGGGCGCGGCGGCTGCGGCGGAGATGCGATGCGCACGGCGTTCTCAGGGGCGCTGCATCCACTCGCACAGCCATCGAGAGCGGCGCCGAGGCCTGGAGAGGGGCCAGCAGGAGTCGTGGTCGCAGGCGAGGTCCTCGAGGAGGCGTCGGTAGTGTAGGGGCCGATGAAGCGGCGGGGTGCGGGTCGGGAGAGAGCGTCGGGTCGAGGAGGTGAGGTCGTTAGGGGCGGCTGCCGATCGGACGATGGCGCGGGGGTCTGGGCGCTGATGTGGGACCTGATGGCGCGAGACGCGTCGAGGACGCACGGTGTTGCTGTGATAGTCATGGGGGGAGTTTCGGGCGTGCGCGAAGGGGTGTCAATGGTGGAACGGGTGAAGGGAGCGTGTGCGCGCGCGCAAAGCGGTGGTGTAGCGCAAGAGGGAGCGGGTCTGCGCGCCAATTGTGAAGCCTGGACCGCAGGTATCCGCGACGGGGGGGCAGGGCTAGGCGTTGTCCGCCGCGTGCTTGCCGGGGCCCAGTTGCATCTCCGGCGGGACGCTGCGGATGTGGAGGTCTCGCTGCGGGAAGGCGATCTCGATGCCGGCCTTGCGGAAGGCCTTGTCGATATCCATGTGGAGGCGATGGCGGGTCGTGACGATGGGATCGATGCCCAGGACGAACACCCGAAGCTCAAAGTTGAGCGAGCTGTCGCCGAATCCGAGGAAGAGGGCCTGGTAGGGTGGATCTCCGAGGACGGAGGGTGTTTCGCGGGCGATGCGGAGGAGCGTTGAGAGGACCAGATCGGTGTCGGAGCCGTAGGCGACCCCGACGGGAATGCGGATGCGGTTGATGGGATTGGAGAGCGTCCAGTTGATGACGCGGTCGGTGATGAACGTCTTGTTGGGAAGGATGAGTTCGCGCTTGTCCCAGTTCTCGATGGTGGTGGCGCGCATACGGATGCGGGTCACGGTGCCGTCGACGTCGCCGACCGTGACGGTGTCGCCGACGCGGAACGGGCGCTCGATCAGGATGATCAGGCCGGAGATGAAGTTCGCGAAGATCTCCTGGAGGCCGAAGGCGAGGCCGAACATGAGTGCCGCGGCGAGCCACTGGACCTTTGCCCATGAGATTCCGACGGAGCTGAACGCGGCGGCGCCACCGATGATGGCGATGGCGTAGCGGGCAACGGTGGAGATGGCGTAGCGCGTGCCGGAGTCGAGCGGGAGGCGTTTGAGAACGGTGATCTCGAGCAGACCGGGGATGTTCCGCGTGGCGATCACGGTGAGGATGAGGATGATGAAGGACGCGCCGACATCGGCGAGCGTCACGACGACCGAGGGTCCGGTGTCGGGACCGACGCTGGTGGGCGTGGGCATCCCCGGCATGGTGAACGTCGGCGTCGCGGGCGCGGCATCGGGAGTGCTCGCAGCGCCATTGGGCGGTGCGGCGGACGTGTCGGTCGCGGGCTGGGCTTCGGGCTTGGGGGCGGCGGGCTCGGAGAAGATGGCGCCCTTGGTCTCGACCACCCATTCGACGCGTGGGTACAGGTGCAGGCGGTCGAGCCCTCGCAGGGCGGGCAACACGCCCGACCAGACGATGTAGAAGCCAATGAGGCCGGAGATGAAGATGCCGGCCCGGATGAGCTGGCGTGTCTGGAGGTCGATGGCGGGGATGTTGACGCCGGACTCTTCCGAAGCGGGCGCGGGTTCGGTTCCCGGCTCGGCGGATTCGCGGGCCTGCGCGGCGCGGCGTTTCTCTTTGGCCTGCGCGATGGCGAGGCGGCGGCGGGCCAGGAACAGCCACCGCAGGAGCATGGCCTGCACGATGACCAGCACGGCCACGATGCCGATCGAGTCGACCAGGCGGTATTCGAGCTGGAAGGCGGTGTAGTAGTACCCGGCGGCGGCGGAGATGGCGAGAACCACGGGCGTGAGCACGAGCGGCCCGTACCAGAGCACGCGCAACCGATCGGGCCAGGCGCCCTTGGTGCGGGAGCGGATCTCTTCGAAGATCGCGCTGGAGCGGTTGAGCGCGCGCTGGAGGACGATGGTCAGGCCGATCATGCCGATGATGAAGGCCACTCTGCCGAGGGCGTCGTTGTATCGCTGTCCGTCGGCGCGCATGATGGCGGTGGGGGCGGAGGCGGCGGCGTCGAGCGTCGCGGTGAAGAACGCGGACGCGGCGGCCAGCGGCGTGAACCAGCGGATGTGGAAGCGCATGGACCGGACGACGCGCATGGGCCAGCGGAAGTGGACCTCCGCGAGGCCGTTTCGCCGGAGGATCTCGAGCCCGAGCGTCAGGGCCCAGATGAGCGTTCCCATGCGCATGAGGCCGGCGCCGATGGCGACGGCGTGGTATGGGATTCCCGCGGGGCGGGCGAGCCACCACCCGATGAGCCAGATCCCGACGCCGACGGGCAGGGCCATGACGAGGGTCAGGAGGAGCGCCCGCATCGTGAGGCGGAATCGATCGGTCTGGACCTTGGCCACCTGGGACGCGACGTCGTTGAGTTCTCTGGCCGCGCGAGCGCGGAGCCAGATGAGCAGGGCGACGCCGAGAACAACGGCGCCGAGCTCCACCCAAGCCTGTCCGGCGCGATCGCGGAGAAAAGTCCACACGGCCTGCCACTCGGGGGGAGAGGCCATCCAGGCGATCGCGCCGGCGAAGTCGTGCGGGCGCGGGACGAGGCTTCGTTGGACGCTTCGGACCCACAGGATGCGTTCCTCGATGAAGGCGCGGTAGCGACGGGTGATGTCGATGAGCTGGCCGAGGTAGAGATCGTGATTCGAGAGGGTTTCGACGAGCTTCTCGTGCTCGGCCCTGAGATCGTTGAGCAGCTTCTCCTGCTGGGTGAACAGGTCGTTGGCGGACTGCCGGATGCCGTCGAGTGCGTTGGGGTCGGTGATGCGGGGCTGGAACCGCGAGACCACCTCGGCGACGCTGCGGGCCGTGCGATCGGCGGACTCGCCTGGTGGGCCGAGCTGGTCCTCGAGTTCGATCAGTCTCAGTTGATGGTCGGCGATGCGCTGGAGCAGGCCTCGACGCTCGGCCCGCAGCACGTTGACATTCTCGAGTTCGCTGAGTTCCTCTCTCAGGAAGACGCCGACGGCCGGGGACAGGCCGGCGGCCTCGACGCGGCGCTCGGCGTCTCGGGCTTCGTGCTGGAGCGCGGCGAGGCGCTTTCTGAGCGAGTCGAGCTTCGCGTTGGCGTCGGCGAGTTCGGCGGTGGTGCCCTTGGGGCCGGCACGCTCCTCGGCGAGGTCCTTCACGTCTTCGATGAGGCGGCTGGCCTTCTCGTCCTCGGCGAGGCGTTCGTTTGCGAGACGCCTCAATTCCTCGGCTGTTCGGGCGGCGTCTCGGCGCTTGGCGGCGTCGACGATCTGCTGCCAGGCGTCCAGGCGGCGCTGGGCCTGGGCCTGTCTGCGCGTCGCGAGGTCGCGTCGGGCGGGCAGAACCTCGACCCGGGCGTCGATGTTGGCTCGCTCCTTCTCGAGCGCGTTGAGCTGCGTCTGGGCGAGGCGCTGGGCGGTCATGAGCTCGAGCGCACGAACCTCGGCCTGGACGGGGGTCAGGTCGGCCGGTGGGGGCGTGGCGAGGTCGTCGTTGGCATCCTGAAGGCGTTCACGCGCCGCCGCGATCAGGGGGTCGAGTTCGGGGCGTCGCTTCGCTCTGTCGTCGCGATCAGCATCCACCTGCTGGACGGTCTGGGTTGCGGCCGCGGCCTGGGCCTGGGCTTCGCTGAGCGACTGCTGCAACTGGGAGAGGGGCGTTTCGGGAGGGGGCGCCGGGAGGGAGTCGTCCGTTGGTGCGGCGAGATCGGCCCGGATTCGGTCGAGCTGGCCGGGGGCCTCCGCGGTCCGCCGCTCGTTCTCCGCGGCTGCGGCCTGATTCGTGGCGATCTGCCTGAGGGAGTTCTCGATCTTGGCCACGAACTCTTCGGTGAAGACGTGCTTGTCGGCCTCGGTAAGATCGGTGCGGGCCTTGAGGGCGTCCAAGCGGGCCTGGATCTCCTCGGCGGTGGTGGGTTCGGCGGCCGGCGCAGAGACCTGGGGTGCTTCGGGTTGAGAAGTGCCGTTCTGAGCCAGAGAAGGCGCGACCAGCGCGAGGAGTGCGGTGAGAAGGAGCTTTCGACAGGGCAATCGCATCGGCTGTTCCAATGGCAACCGGGGTGCAGTGTGGAGAGCGTACGCGTAGCGCGGTTGCGCCGACGATACGATCGAAGGACGGCAAGCGTGGAGTCGTGATGGCGGGAGACAGGATTCAGAGAGCGCTGGCCCAGGCGCAGCAGCACTATCACGCTGGACGCCTGGACATGGCGGAGCGGGCGGCTTCGCCTCTGATTCGACGAGGCCAGGGTCCACTTGGCGCGTGGCATGTTCTTGGTCTTGTGGCCATGCACCAGGAACGCGTCGAGCGGGCGATCGAGTGCTTCCGGATGTGCAGCCGGCTCTCTCCAAAGCAGCCGAACTTCCACTATCTGCTGGGGAAGATGCTCGCGATGTTGGAGCGGACTTCGGAGTCGATCGAGAGCTATGACCGAGCACTCAAACTGGATCCGGACCACCGTCAAGCCCGGACGTGGAAGGCCGCGGTGCTGGAGCGAGCCGGCCGGTACGATGACGCCGAGGGCCTGCTCTCGCCGTGTTTCGAGCAGGGCACGGCCGACGATGAGACGCGGCACGTGATGGTGCGCGTCCGGATGGGGCAGGGTCGGTTCCGAGAAGGGCTCCGTCTGGCGCAGGACACGCTTGCGAACGGGGAGCACACGCGGCGCATTCAACAATTGCTCGGATTCCTCATCGGGCATGCCTACGACCGACTGGGGGAGTACGACCTCGCTTTCGACGCGTTCGAGCGGGCCAACGCGATGCAGCACGAAGGCTTCGATCTCGATCAGTATCGGCGGTTTCTCGGCGATCTTCGTCGCGTGCTTGGTCCGGACTCGACCGCATCGATCGCTGCGCAGACAACGGAACGGATGGTGTACATCGCGGGCCTTCCCCGGAGCGGCACGACGCTGATTGAGACGATCCTGGACGCCCATGCAGAAGCGCAGGGAGTGGGCGAGCGCGCGGACTTCCAGCGTCTCGTAGAGCGCCACGCGATGGAATCGGGAGGTTTGGCGTATCCCGATTCGCTCGATGGGCTCCCCGCGGACGAGGCGACACGTCTTCAACGGCAATACCTGGTCCAGCAGGATCAACGAGCACCGGGGGCCTCAAGGATTGTGAACAAGCATCTCAAGAACTGGCATCACCTGGGCGCCGTCTCGAAGATCGTTCCGGGGTCGAGGGTCGTCTGGATCCGTCGTGATCCCCGGGACACCTGCCTGGGCGTCTACATGCATCACTTCAGCCCGCGCGCACACGGGTATGCCACCGACTTGCGCATGCTTGGAGCGGTGTATCGAGAGCACGTCGCACTCATGCGGTATTGGATTGATGTGCTCGATTTGTCGATACTCGAAGTTCCGTACGAACGGCTGGTGCGGCACCCGGAATCGTGGACGCGCAGGATCGTGGAGTTCGCCGGGCTGGAGTGGGATGAGCGCTGCCTTCGGTTCTACGACTCGGGGCGTGTCGCGGCGACGCACAGCCACGCGCAGGTCCGCCGACCCATCTACACGACGTCGGTCGGCCGCTGGCAACGTTATCGGGTCCATCTGGGTCCTCTCAACGAGAGCCTGGACGGTTCCGAGGGATCCGACTCGGTCGACTGAGTGCAAGACCGGGGCTTCCCCGGGACATTTCGGACAGACGCATCCCTTCGGGGTGCGCGTGCGAATCGAATGCCGAGCCGCGGGAGCTGCGCCTTTGCCGAACGTGGGCGCGTCTCGTTGAGGCGGCGGATTTTCTCGTGGTACTTGGATCGTGGGGAACGCGCGGGGATCCCATGTCAGGGGTAGGTTCTCGACACAGGCTCAATGAAGCGGCGATTCATTATCGGGCGGGTCGCCTGCACCTGGCCGAGGCGATCGCCAAGGCTCAGGTCGGGCGTTCGTACAGTCCTCCTGAGGCCTGTCGGATTCTCGGGTTGATCGCGTTGCGTCGGGAAGCTCCCGACGACGCGCTTGGGTGGTTCGGGCGTGCGGCGGCTGTCGTGCCGGGCGAGGTGCAATTCCCGTACCTGATGGGAAAGGCGTGCGCCATGGCGGAACGCTACGACGAGGCGATGGGTCACTACGAGCGGGCGTTGCAGATCGACTCGGGACACGGTCCGTCGAGACGAGGCATGTCTGTCGTCTTGGAGCGATCAGGAGACCCAGGCGCGGCGCTGGATGTTCTGCGACCGCTGCTCGAGGCAGGATCTGTCGATGACGAGACCGTGCATCTGATGGTTCGGGCGTTGGTGAGGCAGGGGGCGCACGAAGAAGCTGTTTCGATGGCGACCAGATGGCTTGAAGGAGGCGAGCGAAGCGCGCGATGCCGGCAGTTGTTGGGGTATCTCGTCGGCCAGTCCTACGAGCGGCTCGGGGCGTACGACAAGGCGTTTGAGGCGTTCGCGGCGGCAAACGCCGCGGAGGAGAGTCGGTTCGACCCCTCGGCGTTTCGGGCGTACATCGAGCGGATCCGGCGCGCCTTCTGCGAGCGCCATCCCTTGGCGAGAGGATTGGATGCGGCTCCGGGCCAGATGGTGTACGTGGCGGGGATGCCGCGGTCTGGAACGACGCTGGTGGAGACGATTCTGGACGCGCATCCAGATGCGCGCGGCGTCGGCGAGAATGGCGACCTGCATCGGGCGGTGGCGGACGCATGCGGGAGTCGAGATCCATTTCCGGAGGGCTTCGCCGGG
Organism: Phycisphaeraceae bacterium; assembly: GCA_020639195.1. Classification (GTDB taxonomy): domain Bacteria; phylum Planctomycetota; class Phycisphaerae; order Phycisphaerales; family UBA1924; genus JACKHB01. The sequence continues at coordinate 380,945 of JACKHB010000005.1, forward strand.
TTGTCCACCGACGGCATGGACCGGATTGGCGCGAGCTACTTGGAGGGCCAGCGGAAGCGGGCGCCGGGTGTAGCGCGTGTCGTGAACAAACATCTGCTGAACTGGCTCTACATCGGGGCGATCGCCAGCCTCGCTCCGGGGTCACGTGTGATCTGGGTGCGTCGGGATCCAAGGGACAACTGCCTGAGCATGTTCACCCAGCACTTCAATGTGGAGCAGCACGGGTATGCGACGGACTTCGCGAGCATGGCGGCCGTCTATCGCGAGCACACGGCCCTGATGCGATTCTGGATTGCGCAGAGCGCGGCACCGGTGCTCGAAGTCCAATACGAATCGCTCGTTGAGGATCCTGATTCCTGGATGCGGCGCATCGTGGAATTCTGCGGGTTGCCGTGGGATGACCGATGCCAGAGTTTCCATACGACCCAACGATCGATTCGAACGCACAGCTACGATCAGGTGCGCCGGCCGATCTTCACGTCGTCGGTGGGGCGGTGGCGGCGGTACCGAAAGCACTTGGAGCCTCTGCTTCGTCTGCTCGGAGACGACGCGTGTGACGAGCGGACCTGAGGCGAGTCGAGACTACGAGAAATCGGGGAATTGGATGAAGCACGGCATCGTTTCGTGGGCGTGCGCCTGTTTGTGTGTCTTCGGAGGTGAGCTGGCACGAGCGGGGGCGGGGCAGCAGGACACGATTGAGCTTCGAGAGGCGACGGTGTTGCGACGCCGCGGGTTGGGGGGGCGCGACCCGGTCCATCGAGACGACGTGCTGGCCGGGTTCATTCGCGATGGGTTCGTTCGTGCCGCGGATGGCCAGGAGTTCGTGCGGGCCGATGGCGAGGTCAATCGCTGGTCGACGCTGCTCGCCGGCGAAGATGGATGGTTGACGGGGCGTGAACTGGCGGGCGGGTACGCGTGCTTCGAGGTGATGCTGGACGAGCCGGCGGTGATGGTCCTGGAGGCACAGTCCCACTCAATGTCCTGGGTGAATGGCCTGCCCGTCGCGGGCGACCCCTATTCGCTGGGGATCCTCCATGCGCCGGTGGCGTTGAGGGCCGGCAAGAACTCCCTTGTGTTTCAGTGCGGACGCGGGCGGCTGCTGGCGAGGCTCACCGAGCCCGCGGCCCCGGTGGCATTCGCGGACTTCGATCGCACGCTGCCCGATCTGGTTGCGGGGCGAGAGGTGGATGCGTGGATGGGCGTGGTGGTCGTGAACTGTGGGGACGAGCCGCTGGTTGACGCGCGCGTGGAGTGCTCGGTTGGAGAGCGGATTGTGTCTTCCGACATCGGCCGGATTGAATCGCGCGCGCTTCGAAAGGTGGCGGTGAGGGTGATGGGGCCTGCTGTGGAGAGGGTGGGCGGCGTGGAGGCGCGGCTGGAGCTCATTGATGACGGCACGGTCGTCGCGAGCGATACGGTGGCGCTGCGGGCGGTTGAGCCGGGGTCGCGACGGCGCGAAACATTCGTGAGCGAGATCGACGGCAGCGCGCAGTACTACTCGGTCGTCCCTGCTTCCGGGCCGGAGCCCGGCGGGCTGATTCTGTCGCTGCACGGGGCGAGCGTGGAGGCGAGCGGGCAGGCCGCGGCGTATGCGCCGAAGGACTGGGCGACGATCGTGTGCCCGACGAACCGGCGGCCCTTCGGGTTTGACTGGGAGGACTGGGGGCGGAAAGACGCGATGGAGGTGCTGGCCCTCGCGAGCGAGCGGCTTGGGACCGACCTTGGCGCGACGTGGCTCACAGGGCACAGCATGGGCGGCCACGGCACATGGCATCTGGGTGTGACATTCCCGGATCGATGGGCGGCGATCGCCCCCAGCGCCGGCTGGGTGAGCTTCTGGAGCTACACGGGAGCGGCGAAGGCGGAGGGCGAGTCGATCCTGGACGGCATTCTCCGAAGCGCAACGCTGCCGAGCGATACTCTCGGCCTGTCCGCGAATCTCGAATCCCTGGGCGTCTACGTGCTGCATGGCGATGCGGACGACAACGTGCCCGTTGACCAGGCACGCAGGATGCGATCGCGGCTCGGTGAGTTTCATCCCGACTTCGCGTACTACGAGAGGCCGGGTGCGGGACATTGGTGGGGGAACCAGTGTGTTGACTGGCCGGCCCTGATGGAGTTTCTCCATGCGCGGGATCGGGGCAACCCGGCTCGGCGCGAGAGGATCGACTTCGTGACGGCGCGGCCGGGCGTTTCGCCCGATGTCTGGTGGGCTCGCATCGATCGGTTGCAGGATCCGACCCGGGTTGCTGAGATTCACTTGCGGAGTACCTCCGGTTCGACCGTGATCGAGGGGACCACCGGCAATGTGTCGAGGCTGGGGATTCGCCTCGCTCCGCGGAGTGGTGAAGGCGGGGCGAGAGCGAGCGATCACCTGGCATTCAAGGCCGTGGATGACGGCGGCGAACTGGCGATTACTCTGGACGGGCAGCGAATCGAGGGCATTGCAGGGGTGACTGGGCCGACGACGCTGTGGATCGAGCGGGATGGGGGTTCATGGAGTCTGGCGGGAGAGCCGGATCCGAGAGAGAAGCGGGCCGAGCGGATGGGCCCGTTCAAGGAGGCGTTCGATCGGGACGTGGTGCTCGTGTACGGCACCGGGGGCGATGACGAAGATCGTGAGCTGGCCCGGGCTCGAGCGCTGCTCGATGCGCAGACATTCTGGTATCGGGGCAACGGTGGGATCGAGGTCGTGCCGGACACGGCGTTCGATCCGGATGTCGAGCAAGATCGGAACGTGGTGCTGTACGGAAGTGCGGAGACCAACGGAGACTGGGAGGCGATGCTGGGGTCATCGCCGGTTGTGGTGGGGGCCGGGCGCGCGCGCATCGGCGACCGGGAGTTCGAGGGAGACGACCTCGTCTGCCTGATGGTGCGGCCGCGGCCGGGCAGCGATATGGCAATGGTCGGGACGGTTGCGTGGACGGGCTCTGCGGGTGCCAGATTCAGCACATCGCTGCCGTATTTCGTTTCGGGTGTCGGGTACCCGGACTTCTTCGTGATCGGCAGCGATGCGCTGATTCGAGGCAACGAAGCGATCCGCGGGGCGGGCTACTTCGGGGCGGATTGGGAGCTTGAGCCTCGGCTGACGTTCGTCGGGGCGCCGTGAGCGTCAAGGGGCGAGAAGGCAGCCACGAAGCGCCGGTTCAAGGACGTCGACGATCTGTCGGAGCACGGCGAGCGGCGTGCCGAGTGCGTCGATCTCGCGGACAAGGCCTGGTGGATAGTACTGGAGCAGGGGCGCCGTCTCCTGCTGGTAGACCTGGTGGCGGCGCCGGATGACGGACTCGTCCGCATCGTCGGGTCGGCCCTGCTTGATGGCCCGTTTGCGGAGCCGCGCGACCATTGCGTCGACGTCGCGGCACACGAGATGGATCACGAGCCGAACATCGATTTCCGGCTCGAGGAGCCGGGCCTGGTTGGTGCTGCGCGGGATGCCATCGAGGAGCACGACGCTGCCCTGGTGCGGCGTTCCGTCGTATCGCTCGCTCATGAATTGCGTCCAGAGGCGGATCGTCAGCTCGTCCGGGACGAGCTCGCCGCGAGAGGAGACCTCGTGGAAGAGCCTTCCCGCCTCACTCTCGCGATTGATGGAGCGGAACATGTCTCCCGACGACATGTGAAATAGACCGGGTATGGCGCCGAGGATTGCGCCCTGTGTGCCCTTCCCCACCCCGGGGGGCCCAAAGAGCAGGACTGCCGGTCTTGGCTGCGTCATGCTGCCAGTTCCATTGACCGTGCGCGTCCGTTGGGGGGGCGAGCGCGCCGCCCGAAGATCCCCCGCCGATCGGGATCGCGCAGGGGTGATCGTACCAAAGCGCTCAGGCCATGACCCGTCCACGCGAAAGGGGGAGCCTCTTCCGCACGGACCCCGCGCCAGGCGGCGAGAGCGTCCGAGAAGACTCAGCCGGCGGCGAGGACCTCCTTCATGAGGCTGGCCGGCATGGGCCGGTAGGCGAGGAACTCCATGGTGCTGCTGGCGCGACCCTGGCTCATGCCGCGGAGTGCGGTCGTGTAGCCGAACATCTCGGAGAGTGGGACCTCGCAGTTGACGAGCTTGACGTGGCCCCGGTCTTCGGTCTCGACGATCATGCCGCGCCGAGATGACATGTCGCCGGTGATGTTTCCGAGATAATCATCCGGCGTGGTGATGACGACCTTCATGATGGGCTCGAGCAGGACGCTGCCGGCCTTGGAGACTGCCTCGCGGAGCGCGAGGCGGGCGGCCTGTTCGAACGCGACCTGAGAGGAATCGACGGTGTGGAAGGAGCCGTCGACCAGCTCGACCTTGATGTTGATCAGGGGATACCCGGCGGAGACTCCGGAGGCGGCCGTCTGCCGGATGCCGGCCTCCACAGAGGGAATGAACTCCTTGGGGATCGACCCGCCGATGATCTTGTTGACGAAGGCGACCGAGTCGTTGAACTTGAGCTCGTCGGCCTCGGCTTCCTCCTTGGTGAATGGCATGAGATTGATGGTGACGTCGCCGAACTGTCCGCGTCCGCCGGTTTGCTTCTTGAACAGCCCTCGGACGTACTCTGCGGGCCGGCTGATGGCTTCGCGGTAGCTGACGCGTGGTTTGCCGACCTGCACGCCGACCTTCATGTCGCGGACGAGCTTGTTCTTGATGATTTCAAGGTGCAGCTCTCCCATGCCCATGATGATGGTCTGGCCGGTCTCGTCGTCGTAGTGGGATCGGAAGGATGGATCCTCGCGACGGATGATCTGGAGTGCTTCGCCGAGGCGGCGTTTGTCGTCGGCCGTGTTGGGCTCGATGGACATGGAGATGACGGGCTCGGGGAACTCCATCCGCTCGAGGACGATGGGGTCCTCGGGGTCGCAGAGGGTGTCGCCCGTGTAGGAGTCCTTTACGCCCACAACGGCGACGATGGTCCCGGCGCCGGCGGACTCCAGCGGGATGCGGTCCTTGGCGTGCATCTCGAAGATGCGGGAGAGGTTCTCCTTCTTCCCGTTGACGGGGTTGATGACGCGAGAGCCCTTCTGGATCGAGCCGGAGTAGATGCGCATGTAGGTCAGGTCGCCGTGCTGGTCGCTGACGACCTTGAACACGAGGGCCGAGAAGGGGGCTTCCAGGGAGTTCGGGCGGGTGAGTCGCTTCTCCTTGTCGCGAGGATCGGTGCCCTCGACCGCGGGGACCTCGGTGGGGTTGGGCAGGTAGTCGATGACTCCATCGAGGAGGCGCTGAACGCCGATGTTTCGAAGGGCGGCTCCGCAGAAGACGGGGTTGCACCGCAGCTTGATGGTGCCTCGACGGACGGCGGCACGGATCTCGTCGACCGAGATCGGCTCGTCGGCGAGGTAGCGTTCCATGAGGGAGTCGTCGAGTTCGGCCGCGGCCTCGACGAGTTTGTGGCGCCACTCATTGGCGACGTCGACCATGTCTTCGGGGATGGGCTTCTCGGTGATCACGGCGCCGAGTTCGTTGGCGTCGAAGTAGTACGCCTTGAGCGTCAAGAGATCGATGATGCCCTCGAGCGTCGGGCCGGCTCCGATGGGGAGTTGCACGGCGATGGGATTGGCGCCGAGGCGAGACTTGATGGTGGCGAAGCTGAAGTAGAAGTCGGCGCCGAGCTTGTCCATCTTGTTGATGAAGCACATCCGAGGGACGCGGTACCGGTCGGCCTGGCGCCAGACGGTTTCGGACTGGGCCTCGACGCCCTCCTTGCCGTCGAAGACGGCGACCGCGCCGTCGAGCACGCGCATGGAGCGCTCGACCTCGATCGTGAAGTCGACGTGGCCGGGAGTGTCGATGAGATTGACCTGGTACATCTCGCCCAGCCGCTCCCACGGACACGTCGTGGCGGCGGACTGGATCGTGATGCCGCGTTCCTGCTCTTCCTGCAGGAAGTCCATGGTGGCGGTGCCCTCGTGGACCTCTCCCATCTTGTAGTTCTTACCCGTGTAGAACAGGACGCGCTCGGTGACGGTGGTCTTGCCCGCGTCGATGTGGGCGCAGATGCCGATGTTTCGGATGAACTTCAGGTCTTGGGGCATAGGACGCTTCCTGGGTGCGGGCCGGACCACTCATCGTGGCGGGCGGGATGGGCTTCTCGACTCGCATCGGATCGGGGCGCTTCAGCCCGAACGATGCTTCGTCGTGTCGAACTCGGAATGATCCCGCCTGAATCGGCCAGACCCTGGGTCGGGTGCGGCGGCGATCGGCGAAGATCCGATCAAACTGTGATGAGATGACGTGAACGTGATCGCTCGACCGGTCAGGACGCTCGCGTCAGGCCACCTCGTTGTCGGGGTCGCTCATGCTGGTCTGCTCCGGATCGGGCTCACTTGGACGAAGAATCGGCCGATGAGGGTGGAACCCTCACAGGCCGCGAATCGTAGCCGATTGTGGGTGCGGATCAAGGCGCGGCGGCGAGCCTGCGGACCTCCAGAAGGACGGACTCGTTCAATTGGCGAGTGGGGTCCAAACGAGCCAGCCGATCGAGCTCGAGTGCCCTCTGGGCCCATTTCGATGCGTCTTGGGTCCGGGCGAGCTGCTTGCTCGCGTTCATGAGCGACAATACCGTACTCATGCCGAAAGGATTCAGCCTCAGCTCGGCCTCCCAATGCGAGATCGCGGTCGCGAGAAGCTCGGTCCGGTCGGTCTCGCGCGAGCGGGCCGCGAGCACCCGGGCGGCAAGGCTGTGAGGCCAAGCCGAGTCCGAGTTGGCCTCCAGAGCGCCTTGGGCGATGAGGTGGGCTCGGTCGTACCAATCCGATTGTGTTTGGCTCTCTTCCGCTCTTGCCTGGGTCAAGCACAGGGACGCTGTGGCCCGCACAGTGGACCGATCGTGATAGCCCGTGGCATCGATGGCTCGCTGAAGCTGAGCCAGGGCGCTTGGGATGCGGGCCCGAGCCGCGGAACGAAGAGCGGCTTCTATCGCGTCAGAGCGCGGTGAGACGGCGACTCCGATGAGGGCCGAGGCCTCCTCCGAGATGCGACGAAGCTCGGGCGTCTCCTGCGTTGGCATCTGACGGGACGCATCGCGAAGTTGGGCGGTCAAGCGGCCGATCGGTTCGATCTCGTGCGCAGCAGCAACCAGCGACGCCTCCCATCGGAGCACTCGCGGCAGCACCCCGAAGCCCAGAACTGCACCGAGGGCCAACGCGGGGACCGCATGTGGCAGAGTGGTTCGTCGCGTGCTCGCGGCGGAGGGGGCTGAGCGCCCATTGACCGCCGCAGCTCCGACGATAACCATGAACAACTGGGCCGATGCGGGCTGTACGGGCGTCATCTCGACCTGCGCGTGGATCAGCAGCGCGATGGCGGCAAGGGCTCCCGAGGTGATCAGGACGGGCCCGGCGCACAGCGCCAGAACAGCCGCGACCGCGATCCACGAAGCTAGTAATCCCATCACGAGCAGGAGGCCAACCACGAGGGCCCACATCGATCCGGATGGGTCCAACGCGTGGGACAAGATTCCGGGCAACGAGGCCCCGCGTTCGAGCCAGAGTGAGACGAACACCGGAGCGCCGCACGTCGCGGCGAGGCTGTACGTCGTGGCCTTGGCCGGAAGAGCTGGTGCGTTCGCGCTCGTGCGGAGGTCGGCGTCGCCAAGCCAGCGGCCTGCGCGCCAGGCCATGCACAGGATCAGGGCGACCCACATGGCGCCGAATACGCCGAGGGTTGCGAGATCGTCCCAGGCGAGACTGTGCGGGCTGGTGACCTCTTCCGGGCTGAGCGGGTTCTTCTGCAGCGAATAGGCGTCCTGGAACCCGGCAGGCCCCACTCCGGTGAGCGGATGCGAGGACGTGACTCTCGCGGCGGCTTCAACATAGAACCAGCGGAACCAGAGGCTTGCCTCCGAGAGGCGCTCGCCGATGAGTCCCCGGAGGGCGACGACCGCGTGCGGAAGCCCGACGAGCAGAATCGAGATCATCGCGACGCGGCTGGGAGTCGCCAGCGCGTGAACCCGCTCAAACCGCTCGCCATGGATCACGCGAGTGAGCGCGGCGAGACCAACGGCGATCAGCGCGACTACGAATCCAGCTTTCGATCTCGTGAGCGCGAGCGTGACCAAGGCCGCAGCGCACACGGCGACGGCGACTGCAACCGTTCGCCGGGAGCCCGGGCCCCGCCGCGTCAGCAGCATGAGACCGGCGCCGATTGCGAGCGAGGCCGCGGCAAACGAGGCCAGCACATTCGAGAGGCCAAACCAGCCGGTGGCATCGGGCTGGTTCAAGCGGCGCTCGTAGGCGAGGGCCTGGGGTGAGCCGGGAGACCAGCCGCGAGCGGCGAGGAATGCGTCTCGATCTTCCTTGAACGAAGCCACGGTCTGGACGTGCTCGACACTCACCTGCACGATTGCCTTGGCCGCGAGGAAGACGATGAACCCCGATACGGTGGCCAAGACAAGCCGACGAGCGACGCCGAAGGTGCACGCATGCATCACAGCGATCCCGGACCAGATGGCCGCGAGCCACGCGGATCCCACGCGGGCCGTCTCGATGTCTCCAGAGTGGAGCCAGAGAACGTGCACGACGACGCCGATGCTCCCGAGCGCGCCGAGCGACACGGAAAGGGTTGGACGCCGGGCTCCGAGCGCCGGCGCGTGGGAAAGGACCAGCGCCGCTGCCAGGAGGGAAAGCGTGTCGAGCAGTAGTGAGGCCGACGGGCCAATGCCGACCAAAGGGGCGCCGAGGACCCGCATGATCGAAGAGTCTGATGCCGCGAAGGCGGACATCGGCGACGGCACCGTGAGCGGGTCCATGTCCCAGAACGGCGTGGCGACGTGTGTCACGAGGCAACGAAGGAGCGCGAGTGTCACGATGAACAGCGTTCCGAACACGACGGCTCGGGGTGGGCGGGGGGCGTCCATGCCGTCAGGCATTCCGGCGCTCCGTGGGCGGGCCAAACTCGAGTACGGCGATGACGCCGAGAATAAGGAGTGTCTGCACGCCGACAAGGGCGGCTTGCCACGGTTCGAGCGAGCCGAGCGCAATCCCCGAGACCCCGGTGACGCCTGTGAGCGCCCCGACGACGATCATGGTCTGCCGGACACTCAAGCCGCGTCGGTGGAGTCGGTGTGAGAAGTGCTGAAGATCGCCGACGAAAGGGCTCTTGCCCTGAGAGACGCGCAGCAGCGTGACGGAGACGAAGTCGTAGAGCGGGATGGCGAGCACGATCAGGGGCATGCAAGCGGCGTACCAGCCTCCGGAAAGTTCGGGGTTGTAGTACGTGGTGCGGGTCGTCAGGAAGGCGAGAAGGTAGCCGATCGCGAGGGATCCGCCGTCGCCCATGAACAGGCGGGCCGGCGCGATGTTGAACGCGAGGAATCCGAGCGTTGACCCGAGAAGCAGCGAGAGCGACGCCGCGACGAACCACTGCCCGTTGATCAGCGCGGCGACCAGAAAGCAGGCGGTTGCGACGGCGGCGGAGCAGCCCGCGAGGCCATCCATGTTGTCCATGAAGTTGGTGGCATTGATCACGACGCCGAACCAGAGCACGGTGAGGACCCACGAGAGCCACGGGCCGCCCGCGTGGGCGTCGAGAAGGACCAGCAGGCGCGTGCCCGTGGAGATGACCACGATCGCGCTGATTCCGAGAATCGCGAGGAGTTTGATTGCGGGGCCCAGCGGGCGTCGGTCGTCCACAAGCCCAAGGGCATGGAGCGCGAGCAGGCCGGCCAGGAGCCACGCGGCGGTGGCGGTCTCCGCCCGAAGACCGGGAATCTGAAGAGCGAGAGCGGGGACGGTGGTTGTGAGCAAGTCCGGTGCGGCGTGAACCATGACGAGCGCGCCGACCATCGGAAGAGTCACGGCAAGAACGATGGCGAGCCCGCCGGTGTTGGGGATGGCGCGCCGGGGCAGTTTTGACTGTCCGGGGCGGGCGGCCGTGTCGAGCGTTTGGAGCCTATGGCCTAGCCTGATCGCCGCGTAGGACAGGGGCGCTGCGAGTGCGAGCGATACGAGCACGAGAACAAGGCAGGCGGGGAGCATCCGGGGCATTCAGTCTAGAAAGCTGAACGCTGGTGTGGTTCGAGCATGCGATAGGTCAATCCGCGCCAATTGAGCGTGCCTCCGCTTCCGGGGCTTCCCCGGCGATTGCCCTCTGGACCGCATGAAAGGCCCAGACGATCATCGCCATGATCGCGTGGCCCGCAAGGTACAGCCAGAGCACGCGCCAGGGCCATGGGCCGACATGGTCGAGGACGGTGGGCTGGTCCGGCAGGGAGCGGCCGACATACCCGTAGTTCGCCGTGATCGCGACATCGAGCGCCATCGCGAGGCCGATGTACGTGGTGTTCGCGATCGCGATGTGGAAGAAGTCACGCCAGCGGGGACGGTACTCCAGCACGATGACGTCGTAGAGGGCGAGGCCGACGATCTGAAGGTGGCCGACCCAGAAGAGCCAGAATCGCATGCTGGCGGGTCCCTGCTCGAGCGTGGGCTGGATGAATGCCTGAGACGAGAGCGCGAGGCCCCAGAAGAACAGGAGCGTTCGAAGGAAGCGCCACCTCAGGAGCAGCGCGGCCGGGGCAACGAGTCCGGCCAGATCGCAGAAGTGCAGCGGAAGGCTCGTTCCGAGATCGAAGTTCTGTGGAAGGATGAACCAGACGACGGCGTAGATCTGCCACAGCGCGGTGCCCCAGGCGAGCGCATGTCGAAGCCTGATTTCTGGGCGTGTGTGGCGCCAGCGCAGGCCGAGCGTGATGGCGATCGCCGCGGCGCAGATGCTGGACATCGCCGAGAGCGCGTGGCAAAGGCCGAAACTCGTGAAGGGATCGCAGAGGTCTGGCATGGCATGGCGCCTGAGTGCCGGACGATAGGAAAAGAACCGGCCGCCGACGAAGCGGCGAACGAGTGGTACCTCCAGCCACTCGCCCGCCTGGCCTCAGCCTGGCGGCCGGTCAATGTGCCGAGGTGCGATATGGGCAATCGCGGCCGCGGCGTGATCCATCATGGCGCTGGAACCCGCAATCCATGCGGGCCGACGGAGCCCTCCCCTGGCGATCGACGTGTCAGACCGGAAGCGAACTCCGACTCGAACAACGAGGGCGCACCGTACCGCGCCGCCAGCGGCGGTGCAAGCGCACAAGTGCCGATCTGGTATGAGATTTCGGTGAGTACCGACATCCGGATGGAGTCCGAACGCGTGTGATCGAGACGCACTATTCGAGCCAGTCCTTCGCGGCGAGGCGCTCGGGGACGTACGTCTCGGTGACGTAGCTGATGTCCTTCTTGATGAGCGACTCGACCTCCATCTTGAAGCCGTTGTCGAGCATCTGCTTGATCTCGCGCTGCCAGCCCCGATGGTCTCGGAACCAGGGATACTCGCGGATCTGCTTGGCGCGGGCGATGTCGCGCTCATTGAGAGCGATCTGCACGTCCTCGGGGAGCTCGCACTGCACGTAGTCCTTGGCGCGGATGCCGAGGAACTTCGCTTCGGGGATGGCGAGGCGTTCGGATTCGAAGGCGAGGCTGATCGAGCCCTGCTTGATGACGCTGTAGATGTAGTGCCCCCACGGATCGCAATCGAGCAGGCAGATGATCGGCAGCCCCAATTCGTCGTGGAAGCGGCGGAGAAGTCGCCGGACCCCGCGCGGCGGCTGGCCGCCGCCGTGGGTGACGATGCACTTGTGCTTCTCCCAGAAGCGATCCTCATTGAAGCGGCGCCAGACGGTCCCCTTCTCGACGTGGAGGACGAACTCGGCGTCGCACTTGGCGAATTGGATGATCTCGGGCTCAACGATCGAGGGAATCTGATAGCCGCCCGAGCCCATGCGCCGGGCGTTGATCTCGTCGCCCGCATCGATGAAGGTGATGTTGCCGACGAGCCCCCCGCGGACGTCGGCGAAGATGTGGAGTTCTTCGCGCAGCGAGCCCAGCGTGACCTCGAGGTCCTCGAGGATCTTGTCGCTCTCGGCCTGCTCGTCGAAGGTGCTCTCCTTGGTGCCGGCGATGGTGTGCTTGCTCTCGTAGTACATGCCTCGGAGGCTGGAGGTCTTGCCCTGCTGCAGCAGCTTCTGGATGCTCTGGGCGTGGAGGAGGGTCTGCATGAACGAGCGGGCCTGGCCGAGACTGAAGAGTTCGCGGGTGTTGCTGGCGGGGCCCATCTGGAGGATGCCGCGGGACTTGTTCCACTTCGTGTTGGAGGCGGCCCTGGTCGGGACGTCGAACTTGGGCTCTCGACCGGCGAGGGAAGACTTGACGACGCCGTCGGCGAGGTCGCGGAGGGAGCGCGCGGTCTTGGCGTCTCGCTGGGCCCAGGCATTGGGACGGGGGGAGGTGGGGGCAGACTTCGTGGTGGTCTTCTTGGCCATGGGTTCATGTTCCCGGCGGGTGGTTCTTGCCGCCTCGAACAGGTTTGTCGGCGCGAGCGGGAGCTCCTTGCGCTCCTTCGAGCAAGTTTGCGATGCGATTGGCGACCGCACGGTTCCCTGGCTCCAATTGTTCGAGAGCGGCTGTTCGTGCGGACTTGATGAGGCCGGGTGATGGCACGATTCCCTGAGATAGGAGGAGGCGCACGATCTCAATGTGCAACCGCTCTACTGCGCCTCTGAGATCGGCCTGGCTCGTCTCGGCCCCTGCACCGATGAACGCTCGGGCGATCGCCAGATGCCCGGCGTCCAAGGCGGCGGCCAATGGGGCTCGTGCAACCGGGCGCTCTGCGTGCCTGAGCAGGAACCTGACCATGGCAGTGTGGCCGCGAATCGCGGCAATCTCAAGCGGCGTGCGCGTGTCGGCGGAGTGTCGCCGGTCGGGCTTCATGCCCAGCGCGACGAACCTCTTCACGTCGTCCAAGCGTCCGTCCCAGAGGGCCATGTGCGCATCGTTGGGTGAGAACGGGATCGGGCTGAGCGGCTTGACGCGGCGGACCCGGGGCGTTGGCAGGTTCGCGAGATCGATGGGTGTGCGATCAGGCGGTTGATGGATAAGCCTGGCGCGGTCGCCGAAGAACGCCGCGAGCTCACGCACACACGCCGACTGGTCCTTTGGTGCGACGTCCACGCAGAGGAGTGGTCGCGAGACCGGCTGATCGGGGAAGCGACGATCTCGATCGTTGATATGCACCGCGCAGTACGCTGCGGCATTGAGAACGCCGCCGTACCTCCGCGAGTCCCAGGTGTTTGGGTGTCCACACCTCCGGCGGTTCCACCCCAGACTCCGCATCGCGGTATCGAGCGCTTCATCGCGAAGCGATCGATCCACGATGGCGAAGATGTAGTTTGAATCCGAGAACATCAGCCGGTGCAGCAATTCCCGAAAGCTCGGTGCGATCTGGGTGCACTCATTGGGCCGATCGGCTTCAAAGTGAACGATGCGCGGTTCGCCCTTGGGGCCGCGGGTTCGGTAGTCGAGGCAGACATACCAGTGACCATCCCCATCGATGGGGATGAGAAGCTCGGGCACCTGCCATTCGTCCGACGAAGTCCGCGCGAAGCTGGGGAGCGCATTCCATGCCGTCGGGTGGATGCCCGCAATGGCCTCGAACTCGTAGACGGCGCGATCGGTGTGATGGCGGGGGGGAGGTTCATCCGGGTAGACGCCTCCCCACCGAAGCCTCGCGCCGTTGCGGAATCGAAGGAGTTCGATGTAGGACTTGGGCAATCGAACACCAAGGGCCTTTTCTGCGTCCCGCACGCGCTGGTCTGAGAAGCCCCGATGCGTGTAGTGCTTGCTCGGCGGATACAGGATCAATTCGAGATTCGAAATGCGCTTGCGCGTGCGCGATACTCGGGCGATCGCGCCTCTGGCAGCGGCTTTCGTCATCGCCCGGAGTCCTCGAACAAGCCCTCTGAGTCGCCGCGGGGTTTGGAGTCGGACGAGCGACCGTGCGTTCGCGGGTTGGGCTTGCCGGCGCGCTTGGGCGTTGCCGATGAAGCCTGGGCGTCTCGGGGTCGTTCCGCCTTGCCACCGGGCTTCTCCGTGGAGCCCTTCTTCATTCGGTTTGGCGCCGGCGCAGCGGGCTGGCCCTTGGCTGCCGGCGCTCGGTCTGACTCGGCAGTGCCTCCCGCCCTCGATCTTCCCGGGACGCTCTCCGCAGCGGCGGCCTCAGGCTGTGCGCTCGACGTCGGCTCGACGATCAGCACGCTCTCATCAAACTCCTCCTTGACCACCTTGCCCTCGTCGTCGAGCACCTGGTCGGCCATGGCGGTCCGTCGCTTGGCCTGGCGCTGCAAGGCCTCATAGACCTCCTTCGCGGCGGCGCCGGTCAGCGCCTCGCAGCTCCGCGAGATCTCGCCGATGTAGCGTTCGAAGACGTCGCGCCGCTCGCCCTCGCGCTTCATCTTCGCGCGCTTGCGGAGGTACGTGCCCAGCTTGCGCCCGCACTCCTGCAGCGCCAGCTTCATCTCCTTGCGGATCTCGTCGTAGTCGGCGATGGCCTCCTTGCTCTCGCTCGTGAAGGGCACCCACACGCTGGCGACGTGGATCATGATGACCAGCGGGCCGATGGGCGCAGAGCCCTTGGGCTGTTGCAGGTCGTAGTTGCGCCACTTGGTGTCCACCACGGCTTTGAAGCTCGAGCACGCTGATTGCTGGTACTGCAACGGCACCCGGTTGGCAAAGCGGATCACACGCGCCGGCTCATCACGGGGCAGGTCGCCGCCGTAGGCGATCGCCGCCTCGATCTGGAATGGCCGACCGCGATACACCGCCGGGTCGCGGCTGGACGCGGCGTAGAACTCGGCCTTGACGCCCTTGAGCAGGCCGGCGAGAAGCTGTCGGACACCGATGGGTGCGAGGCAGTTGGTCGGCGGCGGGGGCAGCTTGAAGGTCTGGAGCTCGTGGAACAGCCTCTCGGCCGCGGCGTGGTCGATGTCGGCCACGCGGCTGCGGCTGGTGACGCCGATGGCCTTGCAGAGGGCGGCGGCGGACGCGGCGGAGACGCGCGAGAACTGCTCCTGCAGGAAGGCATAGAGCGAGGTGTTCTCGCGAGCCTGTCGGGCATCCTTGAGCATCTGCAGGAGCATGCCCAGCTCGATGCCGCGAGGGTGGGGCTGGATTTCCTTGGTCTCGGGCGGGAGTTCGTCGATGCCACAGGGGAAGACAGTGACACCCGGGAGTTCAAGCGTCGTGATCGAGGCCGGCGGCTCGGACTCGGCGGTCTGGGTGTCGGACTCCGGAGCGGACGCCTCCTTCGTGTCGTTGAGAAGCGGCTCCTCTTCATCCGGTGCTGAGGCCCCCTTGGCCGGCGGGACGAACGTGATCCGGGCGTGGGGATTGGCGATGGCGGTCAGCTCGAGGAACTCATCGACGCTGCCGCGCCCGCGCTGGTACTTGCCCTCGAGTTCGATGCTGACGCTTGTGCCGGTGCTGAAGACCTCTGGCGCGAGCAGCTCGTCGCGGCCAGCCAGCTCGCGCGTGCCCGGGCTCAGGTCGCGCAGGCGCGCGATCGGGAAGTCGTCGGTCTCGCGATCGACCGTGACTTCGGCCCGGTTGGTCTTCGTATTCATCGCGAGTTCGATGTGGTGGGCTCGCTTGCGGGCATCGGGACGGGTGTGGATCACCATGGGACGGCCGGTTGTCAAGAGGCCGTACATGCCGGCGGCCGAGATTCCGATGCCCTGTTGGCCACGGCTCATCTTCAGGCGGTGGAACTTTGAGCCATAGAGCAGCCGGCCGAAGATGTGCTCGACCTGCTTGCGGACGATGCCTGGGCCGTTGTCCGCGATGGTGACGCGGTAGCGGGATGGCGCCGCCGCGGCGGACCGCTTGCTTGCCTGGGCATCCCCATTGGCGCGAAGGGCGGGGGCGTGGAGTTCCTCGATGGCGACGACGATGTTCGGGAGCGTTCCGGCTTCCTCACATGCGTCCAGCGCGTTGTCCACGGCCTCCTTGACGGTGGTCAGCAGAGCCTTGCGAGGGTTGTCAAAGCCGAGGAGGTGGCGGTTCTTGGCGAAGAACTCGCTGACGGAGATATCTCGTTGCTGCCGAGAGAGGCTCTCGGCAGTGGCTCTGGCGCGAGGTTTGGGCTGGCGTTTGGGTCGAGCTGGTCGTTCCATCGTCGCAGCTTCGGACATGCCGGCCCTCCGTGGCGGCTGGATCGGTCGAATCGAGAACCAACGCACAATAGCCCGCGTCGCTTCTCCCCCACGCGCTCGCCAAGACCCCCGAGAATAGGGGGCAAGAATCGGGTATCGTTGCGGCCCACTGAGGAGACACCACGATGCCGATGGAAACCACGCTGATCATTCTGAAGCCTGATGCCGTGCAACGAGGCCTCATGGGCCGGATCATCTCCCGGTTCGAGGACAAGGGCCTTCAGATCGTGGGCATGAAGCTCATGCGGATCTCTGACGCCCTCGCGGCTCAGCATTACGCAATGCACCGGACCAAGCCGTTCTATTCGGGGTTGGTGAGCTTCATGACCAGCGCCCCGGTGGTCGTGCTGGCGGTGCACGGCAAGGGCGCCATCGAGGTGTGCCGCAAGATGATGGGAGCGACGTTTGGCTGGAAGGCCGAGCCCGGGACGATTCGAGGCGACTTCGGAGTGTCCAACTCGTTCAATCTGATTCACGGATCCGACAGCCCCGAGACCGCCGCGGCTGAGCTGGAGCGGTTCTTCGGCACCGGTGAACTTGTCGAGGCGAGCCGCGCGATCGACCAATGGGTGTACGACATGTCGGGCGACGAGCCGGAGTGATCGAGTCGAACAGAGAGGCCTCGCGAGCCGTTCGCCCGCGAGGCCTTCGCTCCTATGCCACTTGTGACTTGACGCTCAACTCGCGCCGGCACTTCGGCCGGGCTGGATCCGCCCGACGACCTCGCGGCCCTCACGCACGATCTGATCGGCGACTTCGCGCCGATGGATGTCCACGTCTCTCGGGAAGTCGAAGGCTACACGAACCCTCTCTCCCCTGACCGAAGCGATTCGAACGACCCCCAACGGATTTCGGGGGTCTCCGATCACGATTTCCTCTCCTTCGCGTCTCGTGATCACGAGCATGGCCTTGCTCCCATCCTGTGTGAGGCTCCGTGCGGCGCTCTCTCGCCGCGCCGGCACTATACCAGTCCGTGGGTTCTTCCCCAAGGCGAAAGTGGGGTTGGCGGACCCGGCCGAATCCGATAACCCCCTGCGCCCCAATGAGTTTTGGGGGACAGGACTGGTCCTGAACGACGGGAGTCGGCTATTCCACCGCTTCGACGCGGGAGACTCCAGGGACGTACGTCTTGAGGTTTCGCTCGATCCCCATCTGGAGAGTCAAATGGCTGGACGGGCATCCGATGCATGCGCCCAGCAGGCGGACCCGCACAACGCCCTCTGGGGAGACCCCAACGAACTCGAGGTCTCCACCATCGGCTTGCACTGCCGGCCGAATGGCCTCCAAGACTCGCCGAACTGAGGCCTCAATGGCACTGGGTTGGCCGGCACTGGCTGGGGCGGCTCGCTGAGGCATCCCTCGATCTTAGAATCGCTCCAATGTCCGTACCAGAGACATCGCGGACGATTCCGCCTTGGCGTAGGCTCCGGCCATGATGCGAATGGTGGGTGCGTGGACATGGGGGATTTGGGGCGTGTTGCTTCTGGCGGGTTGCGCGTCGAGTCCGGGCCAGGTCGGAGATCCGTGGGATCGTCTGGACAAACCGGGCGTGAATGCTGAACGGCGGGCCCTGGCTGTCGCGGCTGCCTGGCGAGAGGTTGTTTCCGGGGCGGCACCGGCCGAATCCGGCATGGACCGCGTGGAGAATCTGTATTGGGATCCGACGACACCGGTCCAGGTTCGATTGGCCATCATCGAAGCGCTCTCATCGGATCCAGATGTCGAACGCCGAGAGGCTGGGCTGGCGATCTTTCGCATGTCCTTGCCGTTCGAGATCGACGCGCGCGTGATCGCGTACACCAGCGCCATCGCGGCGGAGCAGCGCCGCGAGGACTTCACGACGGCACTGGTCCGGTCGCTTTCCCGCCCTTCTCCGCATGTGATGGACGCCGACCGGCAGGAAGCCAAGGCGCTTCGCACCATCCACGCCGATCGCTCGCTCTCGAGCATTGCGGAGGATGTCGTGCTCAAGCCCCTAATCGAAGCGGGCAATTCGGACCCCGATCTTGAAGATCGGATTCGAGCGGACGCGTGGGAACTGCTGTCGCGGCTGGATCCCGACGGGTCAAGGCGGATGGCTCTACTAGATGAAGCCGGCGGGATCCCGCTCTTCGCGGCGGCCGCCGCAGCGCAACGCAGCCTGGGCGTGTTGGCCTCGACCAGAGAGGAATTGGCATGGATCAAGCGGGCTCAAGCGCCCGAGAACGCCGGGTGGCTCGATGAGGTGAGGTTGGCGATCGCGGCGTCATCGGTACGCGACCATGGTCCGCTGGCCATGCGAAACCTGGAGCCGATTCGGCTGGCGGCGAAGATGCACGCCGAATGGCTGACCGACGGACGCGACGAGTTGATTCGGCAGATTCGGGATCGCCTCGCCACTCGCCAAACCGTCGTCAGGACAACGGATCCTCCAATCGGATTGAGCGGCCGATCGGAGCGACTTGCGGACATTGAACCTCGCCTCTCGTTTGCTGATGCACTGACGATCCTGGTCATCGATGAGACTCTCGCGGATGCAGGGCTCACGTCGAGCCTACTCGAGGCGGCTCGTGTGGACCGCGCGGATCGCTCCACGGAGCATGGTGGGATGATGCGATGGGACGCAGAGCGGCCGCTGGCGGATACATACCTGCCGAGGCCTTCTGAGAGAGTGGGAGACGATCGATTCGTCGCTTCGCCAGAGCTCATCGAAGAATCTTCGACCGCACTGGCTCACTTCCACTTCCACGCTCGTGAGGCATCGTTGCGCTCGTACGCGGGGCCAAGCCGCGCGGACTTGGACTACGCCTCTCACTTTTCCAGAACATGTGTGGTGTTCACGTCGGTGTCCAGCCGGCTTCTGGATGCGGATGTATACCTGCCGGGAGACCTTCGTCTTGACCTCGGACTGATTCCGAGGCCCTGAGAATCGCGCCGATCGAGGGAGCGGATTGCCTATTTCAATGGGCCCGGATTGGAGGTCGGATGTTCGATTGGTTCAAGAAGAAGAAGGAGAAGCCTCCCCCGAAGGGGGATCTTCCGACCTGGGGCCCATCCGGGCACGGCCAGCAAGCTGCCGGGGAATCATCGACGGAAGCGGCAGATGCGCCTCGGATCGAGACTCCGGCTGTGGCGGGGTCCGAATCGTCGTATCCGTGGATCGCGGTGTTCTTCTCGCTCTCCGACGGGGTTGAGGCCGGGAGGGTCCGGGTGTTCGCGGAGTCGTTGGCCGAGGAGCCCAATCGGTCCCGGCACGGAGTTGCGAAGCTGGGGACTGTCGAACGTGAGTTCGTGCAGCTGAGGATGGATGGGAAGCGGATTGAGCGCGCGGGGCTCAGCCTCGAGGAGTCGGCATTGGCATGCGTCGATCGCATCGTGAGCGAGGTCGGCCCGCAGTTGGCCCTGTGGGACTACTTGGGCGCGACCTTTGCGCAACCGGGCTCAGAACCACGACAGATCATCGTTCGCCACAGCGAGCGAGGTGTCACACGATCGATCACGCAGGCTGGTCCGGACGGGCAACCCGTGCTTCGCGCTCTGCCCGCGTGATCCATCCACCTCCGAGGACGATCTGATCCGTCCTCGCGTCGTAGAGCACTACCGCCTGGCCTGGCGCCACGGCATCGGCGACGCGGCCGAAGCGGATGAGGGTTCTCCCGCATCTGCCCGAGGGCCCGGGATCGTCGGCGGGGCTCAGGCCAGTTGCGAACGCGGGGATCGACTCTCCGTGAGCCCGGTACTGCGCGAAGCACTCGCGCTCGCGCCGCCCGGGCGCCGCCTCGTGCCACGTGAACTCGCCGGCCTCGCAGCCGGAAGTTCGCAGACGATCGCGGGCTCCGACAACGACCCGATTGCGCTTCGGGTCTCTCTCGAGAACGTAGAGCGGATGACTCGATGCGATGCCGAGCCCCCTCCTCTGGCCAACCGTGAAACGATGCTGGCCCGCGTGATGCGCGACGACCCGACCGTCCTCGTCGACGATCTCACCGTTGGCTGCGACGTTGGGCTTGCGGCGCTCCACGAGGGAGGCGTAGTCGTTCTCGGGAACGAAGCAGATTTCCTGGCTGTCTGGCTTCTCGAACACCGGAAGTGAGAGTTCCTCCGCCAGCGAGCGCACTTCGGACTTGCGCATCTCGCCGATCGGAAGGAGCGTGCGAGCGAGGCGATCGGGAGACACGCCGAACAGCACATACGACTGGTCCTTGTCGCGGTCGATGGCTCGATGGAGCCTCGTTCCGTCCGGACTCTCGCCGACTCGAGCGTAATGGCCCGAAGCGACAAACCTCGCCCCGATCTGATCGGCGTAGCCGAAGAGTTTGCCGAACTTGAGCCAGTCGTTGCATCTCACGCACGGATTGGGTGTGCGTCCGGCCTCGTATTGATCCGCGAAGTACTCGATGATTCGATCAAATTCCCGCGCGAAATTGCACACGTAGAGCGGGATGCCCAGTTCGGCCGCCACGAGTCGCGCGTCCGCCGCGTCGCCAACGGAACAGCAGCCCTGCTTTGCCTGTCGGGGCGGGCATGAATCCGCCAGCAGCGATGGAGGCCCAGAGGCCTCTTCAGGGGTTCCCAGGCGCATGAAGCAGCCGACGGGCTCATATCCCTGCTGCTTGAGCAACGCCGCGGCGACGGACGAATCCACTCCACCCGACATTGCCACCAGAACCCGACCCTTGGAGGCCATGACAAATCCTAGTCGCCGGCGCGCCATGGTCGGCCGGTACACTGTCGGAGAATCAGGGAAAGGAGCGGCCATGCCCACGCGCCGAGAATTCCACCGTTTCGCCGGTGCCGCACTTGGCGCCGCGGCATTCGCCCCCTTCGTGCGCGGCGCAGACAAGGCGGGACGCCGGGCGCCGATCCTCGGTGAGGGCGACTGGCGGTTTGAATGCCTCCACGACTGGCTAGCGCCTCCCATGGGAATGGCCTTCGGCGACACCCACGGGCTCGCCCAGGATCGTGCGGGGAGGATCTACCTCGCGCACACGGTGCATCCGACGAGCGAATCGCCCGACGCGGTCTGCGTGTTCTCGCCAGCGGGTGAGTTCATCAAGAGTTGGGGCTCGGTGTTCCGGGGTGGCGCCCACGGGCTGGACATTCGAGAAGAGGGGGGCGAGGAGTTTCTGTACCACTGCGACATCAATCGGCGCCGCCTCGTAAAGACGAATCTCGGGGGAGAGGTGCTCTGGGAGCGCGGGATGCCTCGAGAGGCGGAGGTTTACACGGATCAGGCCGGCTGGTGTCCAACAAACGTCGCCTTCCATCCAGATGGGGACATCTTTGTCGGAGATGGCTACGGCTCGAGCTACATCCACCGATACACGCGCGACGGTGGGTATGCCCAGACGATCGCCGGACCCGGATCTGGCAAGGGACAGGTGAGTTGTCCGCACGGCCTGTGGGTTGATGATCGCTCCGGGTCACCGTTGCTCGTGGTGGCCGACAGGTCCAATCGGCGGATTCAGTATCTCACGCTCAATGGCGAGCATGTGGGATTCGTTTCAGAGGGAGTTCGCCTGCCCTGCCATTTCTCGTTTCGGGACGGCGTCATGCTGGTGCCCGACCTGGAATCGGTCGTGACGCTGTTCGACACCGAGAACCGAGTCTTGGCGCAGCTGGGTGACGGGCATCCTTCCTCATTGCGGGGAGCGCCCCGCGAGCAGTTCATCGAGGGGAAGTTCATCCACCCGCACGACGCGATCTGGCTGGCGAGCGGCGACATCCTCGTCGCCGAATGGGTGCCGATTGGGCGCGTGACGCTGCTGAGACGCCTTGGCTGAACCGCCTGTCAGCGGCCTTGAGAGCCACTCTGTCGGGCACCCTCCACAGGCCGCCCGATTCCGACGACGCCCGGGAATGCTGCCCGGCATGTCCAGATCGGCTCTCCGCCAATCACGCCTTGCGTGTTCTCCTCCAGCACGATGGCCCGATCCGTCGCCGGCAGCAGGATCATCGCCCACGGGCGGACCGGGTCGCCCGGGTCGGGGCCGTCAAAGGAGGCCGTCTGATACGAGATCCGTTCGATTCGTACGGTCACCGCATCGGGCTCCGCGCTCATCTCAACGACCCGAAAGCCATTGGCGTTGAAGCCATCGCCACCGAACACCAGAACGGCTTCGCAAGCTTCAAAGTCGATCTGAGGTGTCATGGGCCAGCCCTGAGCGGCTCGTGGCATCCTTTGGCCTATGTGCGCGCTCCAAAGCTGATCGAACACTTCCTGAGTCGAAGCGAGGGCGCACCTTGGCTGATCGAATTCCGAATCCCGGCCCGTCATCACGAGAAGTGGTCGGTCGGGCGTGGCTCCCTGGGGATCGGGTCTCTCCGGTTGGGAGTGGAACGAGAACCAGGCGGCGATGGACACGGCGGTCAGGAACCCCATTTGGTCTCTCCGTTGATCGGTCGGTCTGAAGCTCAAGTGGTATGAACTCACTCGTCGTGAGGCTGTAACGGGGTCGTCACGGTTCGGGATGGTGCGGTGGAATGAGCGAGGTCGACCCCCGAGCCGCCTCGCCGGGGCTGATACGCTCTGGCCACCATGGCTGAGCGACCGATCGACCTGAGATCCGACACGGTCACCCGGCCGAGCGACGGCATGCGGGCCGCGATGGCTTCGGCCGCGGTAGGGGACGATCAGTTCGGAGAGGACCCGTCGGTTCGGGCGCTGCAGGAGCGGGTGGCCGAATTGCTTGGGAAGGAGGCCGCGCTGTGGTTCCCGACCGGCACGATGGTCAATCAGGCCGCGCTCCGCCTGCTGACCCGGCCTGGAGACGACGTAATCGTGAGCCGTCAGTGCCACACGGTGTGGCACGAGTCTGGGGCGTCGTCGGCGAACTCTGGGGTGCAGTTCACAGAGATTGGTGAAGGGGGCGTCTTCACGGCTCCGGAATTCGAGCGGGCGTGCAAGCCGGCGGGCCACGTCGTGTATCCGCCCACCACACTGGTGGCGATCGAGAACACGCACAACCGGGCTGGCGGTATCGTGTTTCCCCAGGTGGAGGCCGAGCGTGTGTGTGTCGCGGCTCGGATGCGTTCGGTCGCAACGTATCTGGACGGTGCTCGTCTCTGGAACGCGTCTGCCGCAACGGGCACGTCGATGGCCGAACTGGCGGCGCCCTTCGATCTTGTGGGCGTCGCGTTCTCCAAGGGGCTGGGCGCGCCGGGCGGCTCAGCGTTGGCAGGGACGCGGGAGCTGATGACTCGAGGGGTCCGGTGCCGTCGCATGCTTGGTGGGGCGATGCGTCAGGTCGGGATCTTCGCTGCCGCGGCGACCTACGCGATCGACCACAACCGCGGTCGTCTGTTGGAAGATCACGCCAACGCTCGGCGGATGGCCGAGGTTCTCGGTGGGAGTGAGCGAGTCGCGATTGCGCCCGAGTCCGTCCAGACGAACATCCTGGTCTTCGAGGTGCGTGAAGGAGCGCCAGACGCACCGGCGATCGTCGAGGAAGCTCGCCGGCAGGGGGTCCTGATCTTCGCATTCGGCCCTCGGACGATTCGGGTGGTAACGCACCTGGATGTGACCGGCGAACATTGTGAGAGCGCCGCCTGGACATTGAAGCGGATCATCGGCCGGTGAGCGTCCGTGCGCTTGCGTAGTCGGGAGTTGGAGCTTTTGCTGCTGCCCTCGCACCCGGGGAAGATCGCCAGTCTGCGCAGTATCGGCTCGGGCTTCGAGTGGCTCTGGCGCAATCCGCGCTTCGAAATGCGTTCGCCGTCATATGAAGAGAGCTATGTTGAGGCGCTCGACTCGGGCGGTTGGGACGAGGTGTTTCCCTCGGTGTCTCCGTGCGTCTTGGAGTTGGCAGCGGGTGAGCGCCTCGCAGCCCCGGACCATGGCGATCTCGTCAGATGCCCCTGGACGATTGGACATTGCGACGACCTGGGCATCTTGGCGTCGTGCGAATGCCGGTGTGCGCCATTTCGGTTTCGCAGGCGGATCAGCGCGACAGCGATCGGGTTCGGTTTTGCGTACGAGGTAGGCAACGTGGGAGAGCACCCCCTTCCTTGGCTGTGGTGCGCGCACCCACTGCTGGCCGTCGAACCGGGTATGGAAGTCCATTGGTTTGGCCCACGCGGTGAGGTCGTCGGGCACCTTTGCGTTCCGGATCCCGGCAAAGCGGGGTTCGTTCCCAGCGCGTCGAAGACATTTACAGCACTTGGCGCAACATCGTGCGTCGAGGTCCGACGTTCGGGCGAGATCCTCCGTCTCAGGTGGGATTCCGAACCAGTTTCCTATTGCGGCTTCTGGATCAACTTTCTCGGGTGGTCGGGCGGGCACTCACCTCCGTACTTCACCGTGGGAATCGAGCCCACAACCAGCCCGTTCGATGATCTGGGTGAGGCGGTGCGAGCTGGCCTCGCGCACTGGCTTGGGCCGGCTGCCGTCGAACGGTGGCACCTATCGGTCGAGTTGATCACGTCGTGAAACTCGTCGCCCGCTGCCGGCGGGGGAGCGCGTCGCGGTCGAGTCGTTTCCTGTCGTCATCAGTTGGGGTACTGCCGCATGGGGTGCGGGCATTCCGAACCGGTGTAGACTGCCATCCGTGGAAAGCCGCATCGGCCCGTACATCGTGGAGCGCGAGATCGGCCGCGGCGGGATGGGTGTTGTCTACCTCGCGCATGACGAGCGGCTCAACCGACGCGTCGCGATCAAGGCGTTGCCAGATGATCTCGCGAAGGATCCGGTTCGCCTCGAACGATTCGAGCGAGAGGGCCGAGCCTTAGCTCAGCTGAACCACCCCAACATCGCAGGCATCTACGGCGTTGAGGAGCAGAATGGGACGCGCTACCTGATTCTGGAGTTTGTCGAAGGGCAGACCCTCGGAGATCGGCTCGACGCCGGACCGATTCCGGTCGATGAGGCCCTGGAACTTGCCGAGGGCATCGCCGGCGGACTGGAAGCGGCCCACGATGTCGGCGTTGTTCATCGCGATCTCAAGCCCGACAACATCAAGGTGGCGCCCGACGGCACGGTCAAGGTGCTGGACTTTGGCTTGGCCAAGGCGGCAGACTCCGGAACGGGGGCCATTCCGACCGACTCACCGACGGTGATATCCCCGCGAAGCCCGACGATCCCGGGAGCGATTCTGGGCACGGCAGCCTACATGAGTCCCGAGCAGGCCCGCGGCCGACACGTCGATAGACGAACGGACATCTGGTCATTCGGCGTCATTCTCTATGAGATGCTGACCGGCATCGGCCCCTTCGCCGGCGAGACGCCCAACGACGCCATCGGAGCGGTGTTGCACAAAGAGATCGATCTTCGGAGGCTCCCCCCGGGAGTGTCGCCCGGCGTCACGCGAGCGCTGCAGCGATGCCTGGCCAGAGACAAGTCTCAACGCTATCGCGATATCGCCGACGTTCGGATCGAGCTGCGTCGGGCCGACGACGAGCCGCAGATTGCGTCCCATGGCGGATTGTCGCAACACAGGCTTGTGTTGGCCGTGCTCGTGGCCCTGCTGATCGTCGGCGCGGTGGGATGGTTCTTGGCCTTGAATCGGCCGGCGAGAGATCGGCTGGAAGTTCGGAAGTTCGACTTGATGCAGGGGTCCATTGCGGAGCCAGTCGAGGTCGAGCAGCCCCGGATCTCGCCCGACGGGACCAGGGTGGCGTTCATTCGCGACGAGTTCGTGTGGGTCAGGGATCTCTCCTCGTTCGAGCCGCGCCAGTTGGCCGGAACGGCGGGGGCCACGAGCGTGTTCTGGTCTCCGGACTCGAAGTGGATCGGGTACGGGACAAGCGACGCCATCTACAAACTTGCCCTGTCGGGTGGGAATCCGGTCAAGCTTGCGGATGCCTTGAGCTACTCGAACTGGGACCGGGGCGGAGGTTGGACCAAGGACGACCGGATCATCTACCGCGAGGATGAGTGCTTGGCGGAGGTCGCCGTCCGAGGCGGGGAGCCACGCTCATTCCTGTCGATTGAAGACTTGCCAGAGGCCGGGCACTTCCATCCACCGACAGTGATTCCTGGCACCAACGTTGTGCTCTTCACACAGCATCAACGCAACGGTGAGTACTTGCTGGTGGCCCTGGATGGGGATCGAAGGGTCGTTCTCACAACCGGAATTGACCAGCCCGTCGAGTCTCCTGCGTTCTCTTCCACAGGACACGTCCTGTTCGTGCGCGGCTATGGCCCACAGACTGTCTGGGCCGTCGGGTTCGATCCCGTGCGGATGGAGGTGCAGTCAGAGCCGTTCCTCGTCATGCCCGACGCCGGCAACCCTTCGGTCGCAGAAGACGGAACGCTCCTGGTGTTTCGTGGCGCGGTGCAGCTCTCGGGCCAACTGGTGATGGTGGGCCCCGACGATGAGGCGCGATCGATCGGCGACCCGCTCGACATCCTGATTTCGCCCATGATCTCTCCCGATGAGGGCAAGATCGCGTTCTCCACCGGTCGAGCCGGGAAGTTCGACGTGTGGGTTCACGATCTCATTCGCGGCTCGAGAACTCGAATCACGTTCACCGAGTCGCTCACGTTTCCGGTGGCGTGGTCGGCGGACAGCACAGTTCTGGCCGTCATCGAGGTACGGCCCAACAGAGATGAAACTCCAATCACTCGGTTCTACGCCGCCGACGGCTCTGGCGAGACTCGGCAGAGCATCTCGACCGCCGTCATGTCGTTCGATGAGGCTTGGAGCGTCGCCGTCGGGACCGACGATCCCATGGCCCAGAAACAGACCTACCTGGCAGTCCACTTGGACGATCCCTCACACAAGAGCGTGGTGCTGGATTCTTCCGGACACATCCAGGGTCTGGTGAAGCTCAACCCGTCGGGGACCCTCCTCGCGTATGAGTCGCGCGAGTCCGGTACCGCGCAGGTGTATTGCACACGCTTTCCTGAGGGACCGGGCAAGTGGCAGGTCTCAGTCGACGGCGGGACCAATCCGACGTGGTCAGCCGATGGGAGAACGCTGTACTTCGAGTCTGAGGATCGCGAGGTGATCTACGCCTTGGACGTCGAGATCGAGCCCTCGATCCGATTCGGTTTGCCTCAGAAGATCCTCGACGCCAAGCGGCTCGGGTTGAACCTTGAGACGGGGTGGTCGGTGACGGCGGATGGGACACGATTCGTCACGCTGCGCTCCGATCCGGCAACGAGGGCGCGGAGTTCGATTTCGGTGGTCGAGAATTGGTACGAGGAGTTTCGGAACCCCTAGGTGCCGCCTCCTCAGGTCGAGCCGCCACCGCACCTCGGAGGCACCAATGCCGCCGCACCCTGCTCCGCGTGATGCAAGGGATCGAGCGCCGCCGTCGTATCATCCGCGTCCATGACGAGCAAGCCTGTGAGGATCGGTTCGTTCACGGTTGCCCGAGAGATCGGCCGCGGCGGGATGGGCGTTGTTTACCTCGCTCGCGACACGCGGCTAGACCGTCCCGTGGCTATCAAAGCGCTTCCCGAGGAGTTGGCCTCCGACTCTGCGCGGATGGAACGGTTCGAACGGGAGGCAAGGGCCCTCGCCCTCGCGCCACCGGGCCGGATGACGTCGGCCCGCAAAGGCACGAAAAAAGGGACTCGCGAATTGTCGCAAGTCCCTGTGTCACAAGAAGTAGTGGACGTACCACAAGGTTCGAGGTCTCTGGTAGGGCCGGAGGGCGTGGCGCGCCGGTCGTACGGGCTTCGCTTTGCCTGACGGACCAAACTTCTTGGTTGAGTCTCGGGCTTCCACGTTCGCCCTTGAGAGGGCGCGCGTCAATCCTTGCCGGCGCAGCACGCGGGAACGCCCGCCGCGTCCGCCACGGGCAGGTCGATCTTCGTTGCTGCCTCGGCCGGACACTCATCAGCGCAGATCAGCTCGCCGGTAATCGGACAGATGATCTTGCCGGGGCAGTCCTCGCGCTGGATCTGCGAGGGGCGCGATACATACGCTCCGATGGCCGTGGCCGCCGCCACGCCTGTGACCGTCGTTGCCATGATCGTTCTCCTTGTCATT
Organism: Phycisphaeraceae bacterium; assembly: GCA_020639195.1. Lineage (GTDB taxonomy): Bacteria > Planctomycetota > Phycisphaerae > Phycisphaerales > UBA1924 > JACKHB01. Next base: position 408,864 of record JACKHB010000005.1, read on the forward strand.
GTTGATGCTCCTTGTCGCTCGCTTGGTCGCAGTGGGACCGTCCCGACCGCATCCACCATCTTCGGCGCTTGAACCCGGTGCAAGGTCAAGCGGCTACCGGGCTTTCTTGTTCCTGCCGGAGGCTGTGAGCGATATCTCGTGCACAACCGGGCAGCTCTCCCCCTCTCCGCCCTGTGTGCAAGCGTCGAGCGACCGTTTGAGGGCTCTCTCCAAGACCCGCAGCTCGGAAAGCCGGCGCCGCACATCCGCCAGTCTGTCCGTCAGCATCGCGCGCACCTCCTCTCGAGGGATGTCCCGCCCCTCTCGCAACTCGAGCAAAGCCGCGATGTCGTCGAGCCTGAATCCTGAGTTCTGGGCGGCACGGATGAACCGCAGCCGCTCCAGCGCGGCGTCCCCGTAAATCCTGTAGCCGGCTGGGCTTCG
>JACKHB010000006.1 GCA_020639195.1 Phycisphaeraceae bacterium
AGCGTGCCCGGGTCGGTCTCGGCTATGCCCGCGTGGTCGTCCTCGGGGATGAGGTCGAACAAGACTTCGGCGTAGGTCGTTGATATGGAATCGGTGTCCTCGGCGTCGTCGGTCATGCGCGCAACGCCCCGGCGAAGGATGCGGACCATCGCGGCGAAGTTCTCGCGGCGATCGTCCTCGCTCGGCGCTTCGGGCGTGTCGTCGTCGCTCGGCGGTACGTTGGGTCTCGCGGGCGTGGGCGTGGGTCGAGGCGGTGTCGGCGCGCTCGGCGGAGGGAGTCCGGGCGCGGCCTTGTTGTTCGCGCCGTTGAACGTGCGGAGTAGTTCAGTCAGGAACCCGCGTTGGTCGTCGATGTCGTCCTCGTCCGTGGCGCGAGCGCCGCGGCCTCGGAGTTTGTCGAGGCTGCGCATGGCTTCGAGCATGTCGGCCATTGGCGTTCGCTCGCGCTGTAGCACCGATTGAAGGACCGTCTGCATCGTGGTGGTCAGAAGCGATTGGTTGTTCTGCATCATCGCGAGCATCAGGTCCATCGTGCGATCGCTCGGCGCGGGGTACTGCGGGAACTGGCCGAACGGCGGCGGCGGGTATCCGTGAAAGCCCGCGGGCGCGCTGGGCGGCGGCGGGGGCGGCGCTGCTGGTGCGGGTGCGGCTCCGGCGGGCGGGCCCTCGATGATGATGGGGCGACTCTGGCGCGTGTGGCCGCGCTTCCCCTGCACGTACTCGCGAATGATGAACGTCCCGCCTCCCCATTGCGCTCGCAAGAACTCGGGTTCGAGCGCGTCCTCGTAGGCGATATCGAACTTTCCGAGCGAGGTCTCGGTCCCTCCGAGTTCGAGGCGCGATACTCGGATGTTGGTCGCGAGCGTTTCGTCTGCCGTGGCGGTCATGCGGGCTCCTTGGTCGTGTGGCGCTTCTTGGCCTCGATGTCGTTGAGCACCGCGCCGACGTGATCTATGACGATGGGCCAGAGGCACGCATCGCGCGGCGTGCCCGACTCCGTCGCGAGTTTGCGGCGCACGCGCGAGGCGGTGAACGTCGAGGCCCGAGAGAGGGCCTCGTCGAGTATCTCGGCGGCTTGTTCGTCCGTGAATCGGTCGAGTCGGGCGGCGGTGGCGCGCCGTTGGCGCTCGCGCTGGTCGGCCATGGCGGAGTCCTCCCGTTGTCGTTGGGTGCGTGCGTGGTCGGCCTCACGTCGGCGGGCCTCGGCGTCGGCTCGGTCTCGGACGCGGGCGCGAATATCACCCACAGCCTGCGGCACGAAGTCCACCGCGGCCCGGCCTGTCAGCAACGATCGGAACAAGGCGGCGGCGTCTCGGGTCCGGCCGCGGGCTCGCATGGCCTCGGCCCGGTCCGCGGCTTCTTGGGCGACGGCCCGGGCGAGTTCGGGGTCTCCGAGCGCCCTCGCGAGTCTCTCGACGGCGGCGGCTCCGATGGTGAATGGTCCGAAGGTCTCGAACTCGCCTAGTCGTCGTAGTTCTTGTGCGCTAGTAGGTCCTGTAGGTCTAGTAGACTCTGTAGGGTGTATAGATTGCGCCGCGTCGTGAGTGGACATGGGTGTCCACTCAGCGGCGTTTGGTTGGGTGTGAGTGGCCGCGCGTGACCGGTCATATATTATCGGACTCAATGCCACCGGGGCTTGATCCGTCTGCTCGCGACACGACACTTGCCCCATGGCCCTCTCGACCGGTGCTGGCGTCCTGATCGATGGCGGTCCGTTGTCGCTCGCTGATGTTGAGCGGGTGGCGCGATGCGGGGTGCCGGTGTCGATCGGCGCGAGCGCTGTTGCGCTCATGGAGGCCTCGCGGCGTGTGGTCGAGGCGGCGCTGGATGACGGCGAGGCGCACTACGGGATCAACACGGGCTTTGGTTCGTTGGCGAGGACGAGGATTCCGCGGGACGAACTCGCGGAGCTTCAGCGGAACTTGATCCGGTCCCACGCGGCGGGGGTCGGTGAGGCTCTGGGTGAGGATGTGGTTCGCGCGATGCTGCTGATCCTGGCGGGATCGCTCTGCCGGGGGCTATCGGGGGTGCGACCTGCGCTTGCGCACCGGATCGTTGACCTGCTGAATGCGGGCGTGACACCCGTGGTGCCGTCGATTGGCTCGGTCGGGGCGTCGGGGGATCTCGCCCCGCTGGCGCACGCGGCGCTGGTGTTGATCGGCGAGGGCGAGGCGTTTGTCGGCGGGGAACGGCTTGTCGGCGGCGAGGCGCTGCGGCGGGCGGGGGTCGAGGCGATCGGGCTTGAGGCCAAGGAGGGGCTTGCGCTCATCAACGGCACGCACCTGATGGCGGCGCAGGCGGCGCTGCTGTGCGCGGACTTCGATCGGGTCGTGACGAGCGCTGCCCTGGCGTGCGCGATGTCGATCGATTCGAACCGCGCGACGGATGAGCCGTTGCACGAGGCGGTCCAGTTGGCGCGAGGGCAGAACGGGCAGCGAATCGCGGCCGAGGCGATCCGGGGGCATCTGGCGGGCTCGGCGATTCTGCCGAGCCACCGGGAGAATGACCCGAGGGTGCAGGACCCCTACTCGATCCGGTGCGCTGCGCCGGTGGTGGGCGCCGCGATCGATGCGGGCGAGTACGTGCGATCCGTGGTGACGCGTGAGCTTGGAGCCGTCACGGATAATCCGCTGATTCTGCGGATCGATGGGACATCGCGGATTGTTTCGGCGGGGAACTTTCATGGGATGCCACTGGCGATCCCGCTGGACGCGCTGGCGATCGCGATGGCTCACATCGCGGGGATCGCCGAGCGGCGTGTGTTCCTGATGCTGTCGGCGCGGGATCCGGAGGCGGGGCTGACGCCCTACCTCGCGGCGCATCCGGGCCTGCAGTCCGGCCTCATGATCGCGCAGTACACCGCCGCGGCGTGCTGCAACGAGATCATCGGGCTCTGCACGCCCGCGAGCGTGGCGAACCTGCCGACCAGCGCGGGGACGGAGGACTACAACTCGTTCGGGCCGAGGGCGGCGGCGAAGGCGCGACGCGTGCTGGAACTGACGAAGCTGGTGGTGGCGATCGAGTTCCTGTGTGCCGCGGAGGCGCTGGAGCACCAGCGGCCGCTGCGCTCGGGCGCGGGCGTGGAGCGGGCGCACGCGATCATCCGGGGCGTGGCGCCGGCGCTGGCGAGCGACCGTCCACCGGGGCCCGACATCGAGGCAATCGCCGGGCTGATCGCTGAGGGCGCACTCGCCGGTTCGCGACCAGATCCCGCATGAGCCGTCCGTTCCTCACCGCGCGCTGGGCGAACCTGCTGCTGGCCAGCTACGCCGTGCCGGATGAGTGGCTTGCCTCCCACTTGCCGCGAGCGCTTGAGTTGGATCGTCGGGATGGCTCGGCGTTTGTGAGCCTCGTGGCGTTCGACTTTCTCGAGACACGGGTTCGCGGGTTGCGGATCCCGGGGCACGTGGACTTTCCCGAGGTGAATCTGCGGTTCTACGTGCGCCACCCCGCTTCCGGCAGACGAGGGGTGTGCTTCGTGCGCGAGTTCGTGCCGCGTCGGGCGGTGGCGCTGGCGGCGCGGTGGCTGTACAACGAGCCGTATGCGCGGGCTGCGCTTCGGTCTCGAGTGGAGCGGTCGGAGGGTCGCGTCAGGGTTTCTCACTCGATCCGGCGCCGGGGGCGATCTCTGATGGAGACGCGTGTCATCGCGCACGACGCCCCCCTTCGGCCCGCGCGGGATTCGGTCGAGCACTGGTTCAAGGAGCACGAGTGGGGATTTGGGCGCGACCGGCGGGGCCGAACGCTGGAATACCGGGTGGAGCACCCGGAATGGGACGTGTTTGCGATCGACTCGTGCCTGGTGCGCGTGGACTTTGGTTCGCTGTACGGCCCGATGTGGAAGCCCTTGACCGGCGTCACGCCGTGTTCGACGGTGCTGGCGGTCGGTTCGGAGGTCAGCGTGTTTCCGGGGGCTCGGCTCGTGGAATCGTGACGCCCTGCTCGGCCGCGCACTGCGAAGCCTGCTCGTAGCCGGCATCGGCGTGGCGCATGACGCCGATGGCGGGATCGTTCCAGAGAACGCGCTTGATACGCGCCTCGGCCGCGGGGGTTCCGTCGGCGACGACGACCTGCCCGGCGTGCTGGCTGAACCCGATGCCAACCCCCCCACCGTGGTGGAAGCTGACCCAGCTTGCGCCGCCGGCCACATTCATCATGGCGTTGAGGATGGCCCAGTCGCTGACGGCGTCGCTGCCGTCGCGCATGCCCTCGGTCTCGCGGTTGGGGCTGGCGACGCTGCCGCAGTCGAGGTGGTCGCGCCCGATGACGATCGGCGCGGCGAGGCGGCCGTCGGCGACCATCTGGTTGAAGAGCACGCCGGCGCGATCGCGCTCGCCGAGGCCGAGCCAGCAGATCCGCGCGGGCAGGCCCTGGAAGCCGAAGCGCGCGCGGCAGTCGCCGTACCGCTCTTCGAGCAGTGCGTTGGGATCCTGGTGGCAACTGAGGAGCCAGCGGTGCAGGTCGTGGTGCTCGGGGAAGAGTCGAAGCAGCGCGAGGTCGGTCTTGAAGATGTCGGCCGGATCGCCGGAGAGGGCGACCCAGCGGAACGGGCCGCGGCCGACGCAGAACTGCGGCCGGATGAACGCGGGGACAAAGCCGGGGAAGTCGAAGGCGTCTTCGACGCCAGAATCGCGGGCGCGCTGGCGGATGTTGTTGCCGTAGTCGAACGTGATGGCGCCGCGAGCCTGCAGATCGAGCATGGCGCGGACGTGGCGGGCCATGCTGGCGAGGCTGCGCTCGACGTAGTGCTCGGGATCGATCTTGCGGATGATCTCGGCCTCGGTCGCGGTGATCTCGACCGGGACGTAGCCCGCGAGCGGATCGTGGGCGCTGGTCTGATCGGTGAGCACGTCGGGCGTGATGTCGCGCTCGAGCAGGCGGTCGAGCAGTTCCACGGCGTTGCAGTTGACGCCGATGCTCCGGGACTCCTCGCGCGACGCGCAGGCGACGGCGGCGTTGATGGCGTCGTCGAGGTCCGCGACGACCTCGTCGAGATACCGGTCGTGGACGCGCCGGTCGAGGCGGGCCGGATCGACGTCGGCGATCAGGCAGACGCCGTCGCACATGGTGATGGCCAGGGGCTGCGCGCCGCCCATACCGCCGCAGCCGGCGGTAACGCAGAGACGACCGGCGAGCGATCCGCCGAAATGGCGGCGGGCGCATTGCGCAAAGGTCTCGTAGGTGCCCTGCAGGATGCCCTGGGTTCCGATGTAGATCCAGGATCCGGCGGTCATCTGGCCGAACATGATCAGGCCTCGGCGGGCGAGATCGTCGAAGTGCTCCTGCGTGGCCCAGTGGGGCACGAGGTTCGAGTTGGCGATCAGCACGCGGGGCGCGTCCTCGTGGGTGCGGGCGACGCCAACGGGCCTGCCGGACTGGACAAGGAGCGTCTGGTCGGGCTCGAGGGACTTGAGGGACTCGACGATGGCGTCAAAGTCGGCCCACGAGCGCGCGGCCTGCCCGCGACCTCCGTAGACGATCAGGCGAGAGGGATCTTCGGCAACCTCGGGATCGAGGTTGTTCATGAGCATGCGCATGGCGGCCTCGGCCTGCCACGTCTTGCAGGTGCGCTGCGTGCTCCTGGGAGCCCGGATCCGGCGCTCCTCACGGGCGAGTCCGATCATGGGCTGTCGAGCGCGGCTTGTCATCGTCGTCATGTTCGCACTCCTCGTCGCGCGAGTCGAGCGTGCCACAGATGGACGCGGGCGCGTGTGTCGCGCTCCAATCAACAAGGTACGCGCGCGCGGAACGCCGCACAAGCGCGAAGGGGAGAGGGCACGCGATCGAGTACAATCCACCGATGATCCCCCACTGCCGGCCCTCGGTCTGGCCATCGCACGTCAGCGACTCACGGGCGGCGTCGCGGTTCCGTACGCAGGATGCTGACGGATGCCGCGTGGCGATCATCGGTCTGGCCGATGATGAGGGCGTTCGGCTCAATGGAGGTCGGCCGGGCGCGCGTGATGGGCCCGGAGCCCTGCGCAGCGCGCTGGCGCGATACGGTGCCGCGGACGCGGCGAGCGGACAGTGGCCAGCCGTGTTCGATGCGGGCGACGTCGAGCCGGGCGAATCGATCGAGGACACGCATCGGCGGGTTCGGGAGGCTACGGATGCGTTGCTGGAGCGGGGACTGTTTCCCATCGCCATCGGGGGCGGGCACGATCTGACGCTGCCGTTCGTGTCGGCGGTCGCCCGGAAGCACGGCTCCCTGGACGGCGTGTACTTCGACCCTCATCTGGACGTGCGCGAGACTCCGGGTTCGGGCATGGCGTTTCGCGGGCTGCTGGAGGCGGGTTCGGCGCGATCCGTGCAGATTCGCGGATTCAATCCGCTGGTCAACTCGCGCGAGCACCGCGAGTGGTTTGTGGCGCACGGCGGGAGCATCGGCGCTCTCGATGCCGTGTGGCCGTCGGGCGACCTGTTCGTGAGCCTGGACCTTGACGTGCTCGATCAGGCCTTTGCGCCCGGTGTGAGCGCCACGAATCCCTGCGGCTGGACGGCCCAGCAGGCCGAGGCCCTTGTCGTGGCGGCGGCCGGGCTGGAGCGATTGCGGTGCTTTGACATCATGGAATTGAATCCCTCGTTCGACGAGGGGGGCCGGACCGCGCGCCTGGCTTCGCACCTGCTGCTTCGGTTCCTGGCCGAGATAGCCCGGCGACTGGCATGATCGCCGATCTGGCCATCCGCAATGCGCGGGTGCTCACGCTCGCCGGGCAGCGCCCGCGGCGGGGAGCCGGCCTGGGCGACCTCGGGATCATCGAGCGGGCCGACGTGCTGGTCGGCGGAGGGCGAATCCAGGCCATCGAGTCGGGCGAGGAGTTGCACACTCGCGGCGGGACGGTTGCGCAGCGCAGCATCGACGCGGCCGGGCGCGTGCTGATGCCGGGCTTTGTTGATGCGCACACGCATGCCTGCTGGGCGGGCTCGCGTGTCAATGAGTGGCAGCGCCGGCTCGGAGGGGACTCGTATCTTGAGATTCTCCGGTCGGGCGGGGGCATCATGTCCACGGTGCGTGCGGTCCGGGAGGCCACGCGTGAGTCGCTGGCCGAGACGCTGCTTGAGCGGCTGGAGCGCATGCTTGCCGGGGGGACGACATCGGTGGAGGTGAAGTCCGGGTACGGACTCTCGACCGAGCACGAACTGAAGATGCTGGGAGCGATCGCGGATGCGAGCGCGAGATGGCCGGGAAGGGTCGTGGCGACGGCGTGCATTGGCCACGCCAAGGACCCCGATGAGCCGGAGTTCGTGCGGAGGACGGTCGAAGAGACGTTGCCGGCGGTGAGCGCGGCGTTTCCAGGGATCGCGATCGACGCGTACTGCGAGGACGGCGCGTGGTCTTTGGAGGAATGCACGCACCTGTTTCGCGCGGCGACGGATCTGGGCCACCCGGTTCGGGTCCATGCGGATCAGTTCAACAGCCTGGGGATGACCCCCTGGGCGTTCTCCAGCGGGGCGCTCAGCGTCGATCACCTCGAGGCGACGACGCCAGAGGACCTGAGCGGGCTGGCCCGCTCGAAGAGCCTTGGAGTCATGCTGCCGATCTCGGGATTCCACACCGACGGGCGATACGCCGATGGACGCGGATTCGTTGATGCGGGTGGGGCGCTGGCGCTGGCCACGAACTTCAACCCCGGGAGCGCGCCTTCGGGCTCGATGCCCCTGGCGTTGGCGCTGGCGGTTCGGCTGCTCGGGCTCTCGTTTCAAGAAGCGATCGCCGCCTCGACCATCAACGGTGCGGCGCTGCTTGGACTGGCCGACGCGGGCTCGGTGGAGGTGGGCCAGAGAGCCGACCTGGTGCTGCTGCACCATCGCGATGAGCGGGAACTCGTCCATGAGATTGGCGGGAGCCCGGTGCGTGCTGTGGTATGCGGCGGCGTCGTCGCGGCGTGAGCCGAGCGTTTCCTACCATCGAGACCCATGGCCCGGCCCAAGCCCATCACGCCCGCGGAAGCCGACCTTGCGTATGCCGCGGCGCAGCACGTCGTCGAGGTGCACCGCAGGTTGGCGAGGTGGCTCGAGCCCGGACAGACCATGGCGCAGATCGACGCGTTTGTCGCGTCGACGCTCGAAGAACTCAGGTGCCGGTCGTGTTTCCTGGGGTACAAGGTCCCGCGGGCGCCGGCGTTCCCATCGCATGCGTGTCTGAGCGTCAATGACTGCATCGTGCACGGCACGGCCGGGTCGTACACGCTGCCGACAAAGTTCGGTGATGTGCTGAAGATCGATATCGGGGTGACGTTTCGCGGGTGGATCGGCGACGCGGCCTGGACGTACGTGTTCGGGGAGCCGTCGCCTGAGGTGAGGCGCCTGTGCGACACGGGCAAAGAATCGCTGCGTCGGGGGATCGACACGCTTCGCGTGGGCACGCCGCTGATCGAATGGGCGCGGGCGGTGCAGGGGTGCGTGGAAGTGGAGCGGAAACTCCATCTGGTGCGAGGGCTCGGCGGGCATGGGTATGGGCGCACGCTCCACGCTCCGCCCTTTGTGTCCAACGTGATCCCGGCGTTCGCCGGGGATTGGCCCGACGCATCGACGCGGCTGGCGGCGGGCACGCTGGTCGCGGTCGAACCGATGCTGGCGCTGGGCACGGGAGAGACGCGACACCATCGCGGCACGTGGCCGGTGTACACGGCAGACGGTTCGCTCAGCGCTCATTACGAGCACGACGTGCTGGTGACCGAGGAGGGACCCCGGGTGCTGTCCGAGGGCCTGGATGCCCTTGAAGACGTCATTCGGTAGGCTCTGGCGCTGAGGAGGTGGCGAGGTCGCATGGCACGGCTCGGCGACATGTTTGCACGACTCCGGGCCGAGGGCCGCAGGGGTCTGATGCCGTTCGTGGTGGCCGGTCACCCCTCGCCCGAGGCGTTCCGGCGCATCGTGCCGGCCATCGCGTCGGCCGGGGCCAGTGCGATCGAGATCGGCTTTCCGTTTACCGACCCCATCGCGGACGGGCCGATCATCGCCGGGGCGATGCAAGGGGCGCTCGACCAGGGGATGACGCCCGGGCGGGTGTTCGAGGCGATCCGGGACATCAGGGCGGCAACGGCCGTGCCGCTGATCGGCATGGTGTCGGTGTCGATCGTCACCGCCATCGGTTATGAGGCGTTCTGTCGGCGGGCGCAGGAGACAGGGCTGGACGGGCTGATCGTGCCGGACGTGCCACTGGATGAGGGGGCGGCACTTTCCGAGATCGCCGCGAGGCATGGACTGGACCTCGCGTTGCTGGTGGCGCCCGGGGGTCAACCGGAGCGGATGCAGGCGATCGCGACGGCGTCTCGGGGGTTTGTGTACCTGCTGACGCGATCGGGGATCACCGGAGGGCGGGCGTCGGGCTCCGACCTTTCGCGGCAGGTCGCCCTGATTCGCGAGGTGTCGGACTTGCCGATTGCCTGCGGATTCGGGATCGCGACGGCCGAGCAGGTCGGCGAGGCGGTTGTGCACGCGGAGGCGGCGATCGTGGGATCGGCCCTTGTCCAGAGAATCGGGAGCGCCAACGATCCGGTCATGGGAGCCGCCGAGTTTGTGGCTGAGCTGTCGCGGGGTTTGGTTCTCAAGCCCGGGCGACAACCAGAGGCCGAGCAGGCCTGACGCCGGTCCCGCCTGTCGGACTGGTCAAACTGTTTCCCATCTGCAAAACTGTCGAAATCACACCACGCGTTCTGCGGGCCCCGATGGAGTTCGGGGGCCGGCGCACGATTCTGAGGAGCAGCCCATGAAGGCCGGTGATATCAGGCAGGAGGCCATCAGCGCCTCATCGGATTGGCGTCCGATGCTGAGCGAGCGCCAGGGGTCGGGGCCCCTCGAGCCGATCGACGACATCTATGCCAAGGACGTGTTCAACGAGCGAGTGATGCGTGAGCGCCTGCCGGCGGAGATCTGCCGGGCGATGCAGCGCACGATCGACGTGGGTGCGCCGCTGGATCCGCACGTCGCCGACGTGGTTGCGACGGCGATGAAGGACTGGGCCGTTCAGAAGGGGGCCACCCACTTCTGCCACTGGTTCCAGCCGCTGACCGGGCTGACCGCGGAGAAGCACGACGCCCTGAAGGTTCCCGATGGGCAGGGCGGGGCGCTGACGACGTTCTCCGGCAAGCACCTTCGGCTGGGTGAGCCCGATGCGTCGAGCTTCCCGTCCGGCGGGCTGCGATCCACGTTCGAAGCTCGGGGCTACACGGCGTGGGACCCAACGAGCCCGGCGTTCCTGATGCGGGGGGAGAACTCCGCGACGCTGGTCATCCCCACGGCCTTCGTGTCGTGGACGGGAGAGGCGCTGGACAAGAAGACCCCCCTGCTTCGCTCGATCGACGCGGTGTCGCGCCACGCGATCCGCATCCTGACGCTGTTTGGGAACGTTGGGGGCGTGACTCGGGTCTTTCCCACGGTTGGCTGCGAGCAGGAGTATTTCCTCGTCGATCGGCGGCTGTACTTCGCCCGGCCGGACCTGGTCAGTTGTGGGAGAACGCTGTTCGGCGCCGAGCCCCCCAAGGGCCAGCAGCTTTCGGACCATTACTTCGGCGCGATTCCGGCGCGGGTGCTCGCGTTCATGGCGGAGGTGGAGCGGGAGCTGTACCGCGTGGGTGTCCCGATCACGACAAGGCACAACGAGGTCGCCCCGGGCCAGTACGAGCTGGCGCCGGTCTTTGAGCACGCCAATGTCGGCGTGGACCACCAGATGATCGTGATGGAGATGCTCCAGAGGGTGGCGCCGCGGTTTGGACTGTGCTGCCTGATCCACGAGAAGCCGTTCGCCGGCGTCAACGGTTCCGGGAAGCACCTGAACTGGTCGCTTTCGACGAACACTGGCGTCAATCTGCTGGACCCGCGGGACGAGGCGCACACGAACGTGGAGTTCCTGGTCTTCCTGTGCGCGGTGATCCGAGCCGTGGACTTGCACGCGGATCTGCTGCGGGCGAGCATCGCCAGCGCGCACAACGACCATCGGCTGGGCGCGCACGAAGCCCCGCCGGCCATCATGTCGATCTACCTGGGCGAGATGCTCACCGACATCGTCCACCAGATCGAGCGGGGCTCACCCAATCGGACCATCGAGGGCGGCGCGCTGGATCTCGGTGCGCGGACGCTCCCGAAGATCCCGAGGCACTCTGGCGACCGAAACCGCACCAGCCCGTTCGCGTTCACGGGCAACAAGTTCGAGTTCCGCGCCGTGGGCGCATCGGCTGCGCCCGCGTGGCCGATGACCGCCATCATCAGCATGGTGGCCGACTCGCTGGACTTCATCGCCACCTCGCTCGAGAAGGACGTCGGGACGTCGCCCACGCCCCAGGCGCTGCACGCGGCGTGCGCCACTTTGCTGCAGTCGATCATCAAGCAGCACAAGAGGGTGCTGTTCGACGGAGACAACTACTCCGACGAGTGGCGACGCGAGGCCAAGGCCCGTGGGCTGCCCATGCTGCCCGACACCCCCGCGGCGCTGGAGGTCTTCGCCTCACGCAAGGCAATGGACCTGTTCGAGCGCCACGGCGTGCTGTCCAACGCGGAGCTGGCGAGCCGGCTGCACGCGTTCAGCGAGAAGTACTCCACGCAGATCCGCATCGAGGCCGAGCAGATGGTGCAATTGGCGCGGACGCTGATCCTGCCGGCGGCGATGGAGCACCAGCGGCGGCTTGCCGAGGCCGTTGGCGCATCCAAGGCCGCGGGGGTCAACGTCGATGCCGGCCTGGGGCAGCTCAAGGCGTTCGCCGGGCTCGTGGACTCGTTCCGTGAAGGCATCGACGCGCTCGAATCGGCCGCCACTGTCGGCGGCGACGATCCCGCGGCCGACGCCCGGGCGGTGCGCGATGGCATCCTGCCGGCCATGGGGCGCCTGCGAGAGCGGAGCGATGCACTCGAGTGCCATGTTGCGGCGGACCTCTGGCCCATGCCGACGTACCGGGAGTTGCTGTCGATTCGCTAGCACCTCGGCGGGATACGCCGCGGAACATGATTCGCCACAGTGCTCACGCCCGGCTCACCGGGCTTCTTGGACATGGCGCGAAGGTCGTCGATCGTGTTCACGTTCGTACTGCACTCGTCAGGCACTCGCGCAGAGGCCGTGTCCAGCGACCCCATGGCGTGGTGCAGCGCAAACTCGCCGGCGGAGATTCTCTCGCGGAGATGCGTCAGGCACGATTGGCGATAGAGCCCAGCGCACCAATGGGCTCGATCGGTGTGGGCGAGGACCGCCGCGGCCAGAAGATGCCGCTCGGCGGTCCGCAGCACTGCGAGCACCGCATCCGCATTGAATCGAATCAAGTCTCCGGCGAGAACGAACACGTCACCACCGGCTGCGGCCAGAGCCGTGGCGATGCCACCGATGGGGCCGGCGCCCGGGTACGAGTCGGCGATGTGATGATCCGCGCGTTCGGCCACCGATCGTGAGCAATCTCCGACCGCCCAGACACGCGATCCGAAGACCGATCGCAGGGCCATGATCGGCGCATCGACCAAGAGCCGACGGTGATCGATCGGCTCAAGAAGCTTGTTTCGCCCGAATCGCTGGCTGGCGCCTCCGACCAGGACAACGGGCGTGAGAGCCTCGTCGGAACGTAGCTCAGCGAGGGGCATGATGCCTGTCTCCCTCGTCTCCGACGGTGTCGAGGGCATGCAAGAGGATGTCGCCGAGCGCTTCGATCGTTTCGCCGGCGCCGCGAGGAGACCCTGGAAGCGTCAGCACGAGCGAGCGTCCGATGACGCCGGCGACTCCGCGAGAGAGGTACGCCGAAGGGGTCTTCTGGAGGCACCGGAGTCGTGCCAGTTCCATCAGGTTTGGGGCGGGCTTGTCGAAGAGCGGGAGTGCCGCTTCGGGGGTCACGTCTCGGGGCGAGAGTCCGGTGCCTCCAGTCGTCAGGATCAGGTCCATTGGCGGAGCGTTGCTACTCCAGCGACCGAGTGCGTCCCGGATGGCGGAGATCTCGTCGGGCACAAGGTCCCGCTGCATGTGCGTTACCGGGATGAGGGTTCGCACCACGGCCTCGAGCGCAGGACCCGAACGATCCTCGGCCTCGCCGCGCGAGGCCCGGTCGCTGACGGTCAGAATGGCAACCCGATAGCCCGTCATTTCGGATCGGATCGGGGAGCCGCGTGGAAGTCGCCGCGCCTTCCGCCTCGCTTCTCGATGACTCTCACGCCCTGGATGACCATCTCGGGATCGATCGCTTTGCCCATGTCGATGACGGTCAGGGCCGCGACGGCCACGGCGGTGAGGGCTTCCATTTCGACTCCCGTTCGCCCTCGACATCGAACACTCGCCCGCAACTCGACGCGGCCGGGGTGGAGCGCGGCGTCCACGCCGACGTGATCGAGCCCGAGCGGGTGGCATAGCGGAATCAGTTCCGCGGTCCGCTTGGCCGCCTGGATGCCCGCCAGCCGCGCAACGGAGAACAGGTCGCCCTTTGCGAGGGCGTTCTCGCGAATGGCATCCTCCAGGGGCTGGGAGATGCGGACGAACCCCTCAGCCACGGCCCATCGATCCGTCACGTCTTTGCTCCCGACATCGACCATGCGGGCGTGGCCGGAATCGTCGAGGTGACTGAGTTGCGAATCCATGGGGGGATCGTACGGCGGCCGTCAGAAGCGCCACGCGCGGAACATCCACGGTCCGGAGCCTTCGGCCCCCGGGGGGATCTCCACAAAGCCGTCGGACTCCGCGGCGCCGGCGACATCGTGCGAGCCCTTCACCTCCAGAAGCTGACCGGTCCCGTCCGCGCGAATCTGGACCGGCCGGTGCCACCAGAGGCCCAGACTCCCGCCGCGCCAGGAAGTGAGTTCGAGTCGAATCGCCGGATCGGCGCTTCGAGGGGGCCCGATTCCGGCCGAATGGGCCAGCACAGGCAGCGCGATGCGGCGCGCGGTCACCATGACCGACAGCGGATTGCCGGGCAGGCCGAAGACGACCTGCCCACGCGGACCCACGCCCCCGAGCATCGGGCGGCCGGGACGCTGGGGGAGGCGATGGAACAGCACCTCCACACCGGCGTCTCGAAGGACGGCGGGGGCGAAATCGAGATCGCCCATCGAGACGCCCCCGGTCATCAGCAGGGCGTCGGCGCGGTCGAGCGCCTCGTGAGCCGCTTGCCGCAGGATTGAGGCGTCATCGCTGAATCGCTGGATGGAGACAAGGTCGATCCACGGCTGTGGCCGCAGCAATCCCTGAAGTGCCCACGAGTTCGAGTCGCGGATCTGCCACGGAGTCGGCAAGGCCTCGACCGGCTGGATCTCGTCGCCGGTCGCCAGGATCGCGACGCGAACCCTTCGATGAACCGGCACTTGGGTGACGCCGAACGTCGCCAGGGCTCCCATGAGGGCGGGAGAGATCAGCGAACCCGGGGGCGCGATCGGATCGCCGCGTCGGGCGTTCTCTCCCCCGCGCCGGACGTGCTCGCCGGCTCGAACCACCAGTCCATCCGGCACGACGATGCGGCCCGGCTCCTCGCCCACGTCCTCTCGCTTGATGACGGCGTCGGCATCGTCAGGAACCGCGCCCCCGGTCATCACCTTCACGCAGCATCCACGTGGAGTTGTCGGTGGCGGGTGGCCGATCCGCGATTCGCCCCCCACCTCCATTGGCCCCGGCGCGACCTCGGCGGCGCGAACAGCAAAGCCGTCCATCGCCGAGACCGAAACGGGGGGATGGTCTCGATCGGCGATCAGCGGTCCAGCGAGGACCCTTGAGGCCGCCTCGCTCAGCGGCGTGGTCTCGGCCGACATCACCGCGCACCGAGACCGCATCAGTTCGACGGCTTCCGCTGGTGAGAGCGGGCTCGGCGTGATCATGTCCCGGACCCGACCACATCGGCGACCCAGCCCCGAGCCCGCATCATCGCCGGAAAGCCGATGGTTGGGGCGCAGAGCAGCGCGACATGTGCCAGTTCCTCGCGGCTGCAACCGGCCTCGATCGCTTTCCTCGCGTGCGAGTGGGCGGCGCCCTCGAGCCCCGCCCCGCAGGAGATCGCGAGCTTGACCAGCGAGACCGCCTTCGCGTCAAGAGGTCCGGCCTGGGCGCACGCCTGCGCGAATCGCTCGTACGCCGACAGCAGGTCGGGATGCTCGGTGGTGATCTGCCGGTATGGGCCCGGGATGCTCATCGTTGTGCTCCTTCTGGCGTCTCTATGATTGTGCCATGCGGTTGCGGGTGCGACTCTTCGGGGCCGAAGCTCGGGTTGCGGGCGCCGACGAGATGCGGGTCGATGTCCCTGATGACCCTACCGCGGCGGGTGTCCTCGCGGCGATCGGAGTGGCCTGCCCGGCATTGCGGGATTCTCTTTCCCACTCCCGGCTGGCCGTCAACCACGAATTTGCACCATCCCACGCGAGCGTCCAACCCGGTGATGAAATCGCTCTGATTGGCCTGGTGTCGGGCGGATGACCGTTCGAGTATCCATCTCAGAGGGGCCTCTCCCCGCTCCGGGCGAGGCGGCCGAGGTTCCAGGGGCCGGGGCGGACCTGCTCTTCCATGGGCTGGTTCGCGCGATCGAGGATGGCAGACCGATCCTGGCGCTGGAATACGAGGCCTATCGCCCGATGGCTGATCGCCAGCTCGAGAGACTGTGCCGCGAGATCGCGGAGCGCTACGCGCTCTTGTGTCTCGAGTGCAACCACAGCGTTGGGCGGGTGGACGTGGGCAAGTGCTCGTTTCGCCTTCGGGTGTGCGCTCCGCACCGGGCGCCGGCGCTGGGCGCGATGGGCGAGTTCATTGACAGGCTCAAGCTCGACGTCCCGATCTGGAAACGTCCGGTGTGGGCCGATGCGGGCGTTGAGGCAGAACACGCGTCAGCCGCCGATCGCGGACATGGGTCGGGCCGGTTGCTCAAACCCGGTTGAATCGATGGCGTGGCCCGCCGGCTTGACCCACGTGGAGTCCAGGAGGAACCGGGCGATCGCCTCGTCGTCATCGCCCCGGCGAAGCGCGGCGCGAAGGTCGTACTCGACGGTGCTGAACAGGCACGGGCGGATCTGACCGTCGGCGGTGACACGGAGCCGATTGCACGCCCCGCAGAACGGCCTTGTCACCGAGGCGATGATTCCAAGCCGTCCGGGCGCGCCATCGGCAAAGGCGAAGTTGAGCGACGTTCCTCCGGGCCCATCACGCCCCGCGGAACGCAGGGGATACCTCCGGCCGACCCGCTCGATGATCTCGTCGGCGCTGACCACCCTGGAACGATCCCAGGCGTGGGCGCTGTCCAGAGGCATGAATTCGATCAGGCGGACGTCCACGCCGAGCGTGCGCGCGATGCCCGCCAGATCCTCGACCTCGTCGTCGTTGAATCCTCGGACGATGACGGCGTTGATGCGCACGGGCCCCAGCCCGGCGATCGATGCGGCCCGCGCCGCCTCGATCACCCGGCGCGGAGGGGTGTTCGACCGTGTCAGCTTCGCGAACCGGTCATCGCGCAGGCTATCAAGGCTCAGCGTCACCCTGGAGAGCCCGAGGCGCTTCCATCGGCGCGCTCGCCGTTCATCGAGCAGCGACCCGTTGGTCGTCATCGCCACGTCCTTCACCGGCAAGGCGGCGATGCGTTCGATGACGGCGTCGAGGTCGGGGTGGAGCGAGGGCTCGCCCCCGGTCAGGCGGATCTTCTCGACGCCGAGAGAGACGCAGACCCGAGCGACGCGCACGAGTTCATCCACGGAGAGCAATGTGGCCCGATCCATGAATCGGACGTCCGGGTCCATGCAGTAGACGCATCGGAAGTTGCAGCGGTCCGTGATGGACAGGCGGAGGTCGCGCACCGTACGGCCGTGGGAGTCGATCAGCCGCCCCGCGTTCGCGGCGGGATCGCGCCGGGGTGGCGCGATCCCCTCGGCGTCCCGGGCAATCACAGGCAGAGAGAGCGTCATCGGCCTCCTGGCGCCGGCGTGCAGCGCCCGCTGAATTCCCGCCGGCGGCGTCCGCCGAGTCTAGGAAACGCGCTTCGGAGGGCTCAACCCGCCGACACTTCACCGCCACCGGCGCCAACTCGTACCATGGTGGGGTCAGGGGCCATAGCTCAGCGGCAGAGCAGCGAACTCATAATTCGTCGTGCGCAGGTTCGAATCCTGCTGGCCCCATTCCCGATCAGGCGAGGCGCACCATCGTCGATCGCTCCTCGGGTGAGAGGGCTCCCGCCGCGTCCGCGAGCCAGCGTTTGGCGTCCTTCCAGTACCCCGCCGTCGGCTTGAGCGACGGATCGCGCGCGGACCAGTACGCGTTGAAGCGCGACATGGCGAGCTCGCGGACCAGCTTGGCGACCATCGACGCCAGCGCGACGGGCAGGTGCGCGGCTTCGGCCTCGGCCTGGAACCGGACCACGAGCCGGCCGACGCGGTACTGGCTCACCGCCGGGGTCTCTTCGAGCACGTCGACCTGTTCGGCGGGAAACACTCTCCGCAGATAGCCCAGGTAGCGGCTTCGTCCTCCAAGCCGGTCGCACACGACCAGCGCATCATCTTGATCCATCCTCGACGCCGTCTCGCGAAGAAGTTGGGCGATCGCTCCGGCCGTGGTCGAGGCCTTCGTTCCGGTCCGGCTCGTCACGCGATTGAATCGACTCTCGCAGACGGCGACGCAGCGAAGCGCTTCGAGTCCGATGCGGGCTCGCTCGCACGCGACGGCCAGGGCGTTGGAATCGAATCCGTAGTCGGCCACATGCTCGTGCCACGAGACCGGCGCGGCCTGCTGGTACCACGGATGGGGCTCAAACTCCACGCCAAGCCGCTCGAGCAGCGCGAGCTCATCGGCGGGAACGTCCCCGAGCAATCCGCATGCGCCCACCACGCCACGCCGGAGGTGCCGCAACGGATCCCGAGACGCGTTGGCCCCCTTCAAACGCTTGGAGTCCGCGATCGCGATGCGGCGCCGTTTGTCGTTCGGCGCAGGCGTCACGGCCGATTTGAGCGATCGCCAGAGATCCGGGGGCTTCGTCGTCGCGGCGTCCGCGGTTCGGAATGCGCACAGGCCGACGCAGAGCGGTCCGAGCAATGGTCCGTAGCCTGCCTCATCGACCCCGACGTACAGCAACGAGAAGCCCTCTCGCAAGCCCTCGTCGGCGCGGCGCCGCCGACGGAGCCCGCAGCCTACCGGGATCGTCCGGCGGCCGACGGCGGTGGCGGTCCGGGCCAAAAAAGACCACGCCGCAAGTGCGCGTGACAGGCGGCGTGGCCGGGTCAGGTCTCGGGATGGCGCCCATCCCGAGACATACGTCGCGGGGGAAGGGCTACTCGTGTGGCCGTCGTCTTCGGGACCAGCCGAGTCCGGCAAGGACCACCAGTGACAGCGTATCAACCGCCGGGACCGAAACGATGCGAAACACCTGGCCGAAATCTCCGAACGGGCCCAGGTTGACCCCGGCTTCAAGATACAACTCGCCGTTCTCGTCTTCCCCAAATCCCTTGATGAAGAGGCCGAGTTCCCGATCGTCGAGTCCGAGAACCAGTTCAGTGATGGTGCCCGTGACGGGGTCCATCGCGAACAGGCGACCTTGGGGGGCGAAGAACGCCCTGGAGAAATCGCCGAACACGTACATACCGACAAGTTCCGGGATCGCAGAGCCCCGGTAGATGAATCCGCCGATCGTGGAAATGCCCTCGTCGTGGTCGTACTGACCGATCGGATCGATAAGACCCGGCGGGAGCGAACCGTCGTCCTCTTCGACGAACCCTTCGAGGTCTCCGTTATCGTTGAACTTGAAGGTGCCCTCCTTGAGTTTCCAGCCGAAATTCCCACCGAGACTGACGCGATCGACCTCTTCAATGTCGTTTTGTCCTACATCGCCGACCCAGAGGTCGCCCGTCGTCCGGTCGAACGAGAACCGAAACGGGTTTCTGAACCCGCTGGCATAGATCTCATCCACACCCGGAACACCCACGAACGGGTTGTCCACGGGAATCCCGTATTGGCCGTTTGGGCTGCCGTTCCCCAGTGGATCGATGCGCAGAATATCCCCCAAGACGTTGTCGGTGTTCTGTCCATTTCCATCGGGGCCATGGCCGACAATCGGTTCTCCAAAGAAGTCTTGCCCGTCGGTGTCGTCGGCTCCACCTCCATCTCCCAGTCCAATGTAGAGATGGCCGTCCGGTCCGAAGGCGATCATCCCGGCATTGTGGTTGAACTGCGGCTCATCGATTCGCATGAGTTCGCGTCGCGAATTCGGATCGGCCCTGTTGGGGTCGCTTTGATCCACTCGCCATTCCGACACGACGGCTTGATGATTGAACTGACGATCGGGGGGGATCGGCACCGTGAAATCCGCGGCGCCATCGCTCGGCTCGGAGGTGTAGGTGTAAAACCGGCCGAAACCTGCGGTTCCGGGCCTGCCGAAGTCGGGATGGAACGCAAGGCCAAGCAGCCCTCGCTCATCAAAGTCAGTGAACGGATCTTGAGAGCCAAAGACACCCAGTGATACCAACCTGCCCGACACATCAAGAAACGGTGTAGGCAGCAGCGTGTCCGCCGCGTTGAGGACTCGGACCGTCCCGGCCTGGTCCACGATGAACTTGCGCCCAGAGCCATCACCGGCATGGGTGACGAGGTTCGGGGCCGCAAGGCCATCGGCCACAAGCTCTAGTTCGATCGCGATTGTGCCTTTGACGATGGGATCCGGAATCGGATCATCCAGGGGCTGTGCCTGGGATGTGGCCGCCCAGGCCACCGCGCACATCGCTGCGCCCGCTGACTTGCATTTCATCGGACTCTCCAGGTGCGCGCACTCCCAGACTCCGCGGCGATCCGCACCACGGCACACCCACAGCCCACGCGCCTCGGGGATTCCCGGGCGAACGCGGCCGCTGGGACTCTGGTTGTGCGCCTTGCTCTCGTCGACTGATGTCCGATGCTCGCGCGCCGATTGCGATTCGGCGCGAATGTCGACCGCCATGCGAGACGAGGCGGAGCCACACCTCGTGGTACCGCTGCATAACGTCGTGGACTGACATCAACCCGCGAAAGGAAGGGCCATGGGCACTTGGAAAGTGGGAATCGCCGCCGTGATCTGCCTGTCGATCGTCGGAGGTTGGCACACCGTTCGATCATCGCAACCGGTTGAGCCCGGGCGGTCTGGGCGGATCAGCGATTCCGCCGAGCTCAAGGCGATCCTCGATGCACTCGGATATTCGCCGACGGAGACGGCGCCGGGAGTGTGGACCATCAGGCACACCGTCAAGACGACGGCCGGCCAGGATTGGACCCTCGAGTTCACCGTGACCGTTCAGTCGGATCTCGCCCTGATCTGGATCAACTGCTACATCGGCCTGCTGACCGAGCCCGAGACGTTCGCCACCAAGCACTACCTGGCGCTCCTGGAGCAGCAGGGGCGCATGGCGGGGCATTTCTACGTGCTGCGCAACGAGGCGGGGGCGCACCTGTACCTCGCCCGGGGCATCGACAACCGCGCCGTCAACTCGGAACTCCTCAAGGCCGAACTCGACTCGCTGCACGCGGTCATGGGCTCGTGCGTGGAGACGTGGAACTTCGCGGGCTGGACGCGATCCACGCCATCGGGTTGAAGCGAACCAACGTGGAGCGGACCGGACTCGAACCGGCGACATCCAGCTTGCAAAGCTGGCGCTCTACCAACTGAGCTACCGCCCCGATGCCCGGCCCGGCGCACGACCCGGAACGGTCGCGCCCCGGAGTGTGGAGGCAGGCGGAGCGGGAGGGATTCGAACCCTCGGTACAGGCGAATACCCGTACAACGGATTAGCAATCCGTCCCCTTCAGCCACTCGGGCACCGCTCCGAAGGGATTTCGGGCTGACGATAGCCGACCGGGCGCGAGCCGACAATCCGGCGAGCATGGGCGAATGGGCAGCCACCCAAACGACGACCGGCGCACGTCTCCCCTGGCGTGCGCCGGTCATCTGGAATTGGCAACTCGAACGTTCCGGGCGTGCGATCTACCGCTCGGATTCGCCCCGGCCCTCGATCATCTTTCGCAGGTAATCGTTCTCTCGACGCGTCGCCTCGAGATCGAACACGAGGTACTTCACGCTCAAGCGCAGGTGATCCAGCGATTCCTGCAGGCCGCGGACGGTCTTGCGCATCTTCTCGTGCCGCTCCTGCGTCTCGTGCGCGAGCCGCTCGAGCCGCACGCGGTCCTCGTCGGGAAGCTCGTTGATCTGGCTGATGAGTTCGCCGAGCTTTGCATGGAACTCCTGCTCGTTCATGTCTGGTCCTCCCTCTCTGCGGATGTTGGACCAAGCATGCCACGAGCCACCGGGCGCGGCGAGGCGATTGCCCACGCCGCGTCGATTGCTCGATCGCTCTGTATCGATCAGGCCTGTCCGTCAAGCGGGGAAACGCGCGCGAAGCGGGCCACGGCCGCCGCGGGTCCGATCATCGCCCGGCGATGACCATGGCCAGGGTGCGCTTGGCCCGCGCCGGGGCGTCCTGGGCGATCCGCTGGAATCCCGCCCGGTCCTCGCGCATGACGCGCCGACCGACATCGAGCAGCACCGCGTCGAGCTTCCGATAAAACCCGTCGAACGCCCGCTCGAGTTCGTGCCGATTCAGGATCGACAGCGGGTCCTGCACGCGCGAGAGCGCCATCGCCCAGTCGAGCAGCGATCGGCCGGAGGACTCGAACCGGTACCACCTCAGGGTCTCGGTCAGCCGGTCCACGGCCGGTCGGAACGGATCGACCGCGGATTCGGGGATCGTGGCGAGCGCTTCGGAGAGCTGGCGCGTTCCCAGTTCTTCCCGGGGCTCGGACTCGGTGTGGGATTGTCCCATGATCTCGCTCACCTCCTGAAGCTCCACGAACGCCGTCGAGATCGTCTTTGATCCCGATCGATCGAACAACACCGTCAGTCGCTGGCAGGCCCGACCCTCGTGCGACGCCGGCTGGCACGACTTGACGCGCCCCACCCCCCAGTCCGGCTGTCGAGGATGCAAGACCCGGTCACCGACGGACCACTTTCGTGGTTCCGCCATCCACCGTCTCCTTCCGTGGGCTCTCCCCCCACCGCCCTGGCCCGGGGGAGCGACCGGACAGGGGGAGCATAGCCCGAACCCGCACGATCCGCGCGCCCCGATCGGCCTAATATCTTCGCTCCAACAATCCACCCCATGAGGACGCAGGATCCATGATCGAAGCCCTGAAGAGTGACGAGCTGGCCCGCCGCCTGGGCGGCCGATTCAAGTTGTGCGCGCTGATCCAGCGCCGGCTCGTGGAGTTGATGGACGGCGCCCGGCCCCTGGTCGACCGGCGCGGCCGATCCGATCTTGAGGTGGCCATCGACGAGATTCTTCAGGAGAAGGTCACACTCGAGTACGCCGAGATCGATGCCGACGCGGTTGGGTCCACCGAAGCACTGCTCTGACGAACATGGCTGATCCCATCCAGGCGAATCGCTTCGCCGGGCGGCGTGTGCTCGTTGGGGTCACCGGCGGGATCGCGGCGTACAAAGCGGTGCAACTCGTCAGCCTGCTCACCCAAGCGGGCTGCGAGACGACCGTGGCCATGACGCCCAGCGCGACGCGATTCGTGACTCCCCTGACGTTCCAGGCCATCTCGGGCCGCCCCGTGTACACCAGCGCCTGGGACCACGTCGAATCGAACGACCCGCAGCACATTGCGCTGGCCCGCGCCGTGGACGCGGCCGTGGTCGCGCCGTGCTCCATGGACTGTCTGGCACGCCTGGCCCACGGGTTCACCGACGACGTGGTCACGCTCATCCTGAGCGCGGTCGATCGGACCTCGGCGCCCGTGCTCCTGGCTCCGTCCATGAACGCGGCGATGTGGGCCCAGCCCAGCACCCAACGAAACGTCGAGCGGGTACTCGCCGATGGGTTCGTCACGATCGGTCCGGACGAGGGCTGGCAGGCGTGTCGCACGCTGGGGGTCGGTCGGATGAGCGAGCCGGCCGCCATCTTCGATCGCTTGTCCTCACTCCTGACATAGGGCCCACCGCGCCGCGCACGGAAACGGCCCCAACAATCCCCGCCATGCCTGTCCTCGCCGGCGCCAACATCACGCACGCATTCGGCGACCGGATCATCCTCGACGGTTGCACCCTGAGCCTCGAGCCCGGCGAACGCGTCGGGATCGTCGGACGAAACGGGTGCGGCAAGACCACGCTGCTTAAGATCCTTGCCGGCAGGCTGGCGCCCGACTCGGGTGACCTGTCCATGCGGCGCGGGCTCCGGCGCGGATACCTCGAACAGGATCCCACGTTTCCCGACGCCACCACCCTGCGGGACGCCGCCGAGGCCGCGTTCGCGGATCTGCACGAACTCCACCACCGGCTCGACGCCGTGTTCGAGAGGATGCGCGATGCCACGGGCGACGCCCTGGATCGGTTGCTCCGGGAGCAGGCCGATCTGGAGCACAAGATGGAGGCGGCGGGCGGCTACGCCATCGGCCACCGGATCGAAGCCATCCTGCACGGCGTCGGCTTCACGGACGCGCAGTTCGGAGTCCCGGTCACGGGGCTCTCCGGAGGCCAGAAGGCCCGCCTCGCGCTCGCACGGCTCCTGCTGGAGGGCCCCGACCTCGCGCTGCTGGATGAGCCCACCAACCACCTCGATATCGAGGGGCGAGAGTGGCTCGAGCGGTTCCTCGCCGACGAGTTCAAGGGCGCGGTGCTGATGATCTCCCACGATCGATACCTGCTGGATCGCGTGGTGCATCGCATCGTCGAGGTCGAGCAGGGAAGGCTCGTGGATTATCCGGGCAACTACAGCAAGTTCCGCGAGCTGCGGGCCCAGCGCCGCCTCACCATGGCCCGCGCCTTCCAGAAGGAGCAGGACCAGTTCCGGCGCGAGGAGGCCTACATCCGCAAGTACAAGGCCGGCCAGCGCGCCAAGCAGGCCAGGGGTCGGCAGACGCGCCTGACCCGGGCGAAGTCCGAGTCCGCGCTCGAACGTCCCATCGAGCTCGAGACGTTCGACCTCGAACTGCCCAGCGCCGAACGCACCGGCGATCTGGTCTTCACGGTCCGCGACCTCGCCAAGCGATACCCGCGCGACGACGGCTCCACCCTCACGCTCTTTGAGCACCTTACCCTCAACATCACCCGCGGCGACCGCTGGGGCATCATCGGTTCCAACGGCTCCGGGAAGACCACGCTGATCAAGTGCCTGCTCGGGCAGGTCGAGCCCGACGAGGGCGCCGTGCAGCGCGGCTCGCGCCTCGCGGTCGGCGCCTTCGCGCAGAGCGACGCCGAGATCGACCGCGACGCCACCGTGGTCCAGCACCTGCAGCGCTACATCTCCAGAGAGGCCGGACTCCTCTATACCGAGCAACAGGCCCGGGACCTGGCCGGAGCGTTCCTCTTTTCCGGCGATGAGCAGGACAAGCCCCTGGGGGTGATGTCCGGCGGGGAGCGATCGCGGGCCCGGCTCGCCGCGCTCATGGCCAGCGCCAAGAACGTGCTCGTGCTCGATGAGCCCACCAACCACCTCGACATACCGTCGGCAGAACGGCTCGAGGCGGCGTTGCGCGCGGACGGTCCCTTCGAGGGGACGGTGATCCTGATCAGCCACGACCGCGCGCTGATCGACGCGTGCTGCGACCACTTGATCGTCTTCGAACCTGGCGGCTCTGTCCGGGTGTTCCACGGCACCTACACCCAGTGGGTGGAGATGCGTGATCGTCGGCCCGCGGCGACTCCGCGGGCGGCTCGCACCTCGCAGCCCGAATCGAAGGCCCCGACCGTGCGGGTCGCGTCCGAACAACCCGTGGCCGCTGACTCGGGCGCATCCGCCAAGTCGTCATCGGCGGGCAAGGCGAAGTCGCGTTTCTCCTGGATGCCCGTGGAGCAGATCGAGTCTCGCATCCAGCAGGTCCAGGGCGAACTCGCCCGCTTCGACCAGGCCATGGCCGAACCCTCGTTCTGGACCGACACGATGAAGGCCGCGTCGATGTCAGCCCAGCGCGAGGAGTCCGCGTCGCTTCTGGCCGAGTTGGAAGAGGAATGGTTGCGGCGGCACGAGTGACGCGCTTCTCCTCCTCCTGACGGCCATGCGACCAGCCGAGATCGGCGGGATCTGGCCAATGCGCCGGTCAATTCTGGCCACCAGCGACGCCTGGCCGGCGGAGACGCAGCTAAACGGCGCTCTGCTCAAGGCACGTAGGTTGCTCTCAGATCCGTGACGTCGGGCCGAACCGACAAGGAGACCGAAGCATGCGAACGTCAAGATGCCCGAAGCCACGCTCGGTCACCTCGTTGGCGATCCTCCTTGCCTGTGGAACACTCGCTTCCATGGCAAACGCGGATGATCGCGTCCTGTGGCGTCAGCGACTTGAGGGCGATTCCCTCTCCCGGAGGGTGGCGGTCGGACCTGATGGTCGTGTGTACACGTCGGACCTCAGCCGGTTCTACGCGTTCTCGCCCGAAGGCGAACTGCTCTGGACGGTCGAGGGGGCCGGCGGCGGCCGGCCGACCTCATTTCTCCCGGATGGGACCATCATCACCGGCGGCAACCTCATCACGGCGATCAATCCCGATGGGTCCATCCGCTGGCAACTCGAGAATGCCGCGGGCAACGTGCTCGGCGCCGGCCCAAACATCGGGCCCGATGGCAACATCTACGCCGCACAGGATCAGCGGATCGACCCCGATGCACTCGGGGTTTTCTGTGTGGATCCTGAGGGCGACCTCGTGTGGTCCGGCGGGCCGTTGGGAGTGGTCGAGGATCCCAGCTATCACAACATCGTGTTCGACGCCGATCGCCTGTATGTGACTGTAGAGCGTCTGCGGTCGGGCTTCCCCAGTCTGCTCTGCTTTGACTACGACGGCGACCTTCAGTGGACCGCCGGCGACGTGGCGCTCCCCGTCGGCAGCGAGCCCATTGTGCACCCAAACGGCCAGAAGATCCTGATCCGGCCACAGAACGGGGTGCTGTCGTTCGATGGCGATGGCGATCAGAACTGGGTCACCAGCCATCCGGGAAACGGGAGCCTGATCGTAAGCTTCGATATTGCCCGGGACGGCACGATCTACGCGGCCGACTGGCTGGGGGCGGACTGGTGGGCGCTCGACGCGAGTGGTCACTCGCTTTGGTTTGCGCCCTCGTCTGATGTCATGATGGGGAACTTCGCCTTGTCGCCGGACGAGCGGCAGTTCATCGCCAGCGGTCAGAACGACTTCGGCGAGTCCCAATGGATCCGCGGATACGACGTGGCCGGTCACGCCGATCGGTTCTGGGAACTGTCGTTGCAGGACGAGGCGGGATTCCACCAATTCGCCGGCCAGATGGGCGCGTTCTCACCCGATGGAACGATCGCCTACTTCGCAACGGGCTTTGCCGGTGGCGCCGATTTCGGGTACATCTACGCGCTCGACATCTCTCCGGACTTCGATAGCGATGGCGACGGCATCCCCGACATCGACGACAATTGCCCGTACGCGGCCAACGCCAACCAGATGGACTCCGACGGCGACGGCATCGGAGACGCGTGCGATCCATTCAACCTTCCCGACGACTGCGTGGACGCGCTGGAGATCTGCCCCGGGACCATCTTCGGCAACACGATCGGCGCGACCAACGACGGGCGTTCCACGTGCAGCAACAACGGCGCAAACAAGGACATCTGGTACGTGTACATGCCCGCCGAATCCGGTCAGGTGACGGTGGATGGCTGTGGCTCTCTGTACTCCTTCTTTCTCTCGGCCCACAGCGGATGTCCGGGCGATCTCGGCAACCAGATCGCGTGCGATTTCGATAGCTGCCAGGGCGCGTGGCCTTCCATGACGTTCGACGTTCAGGCCAACCAGCCATACTACATCCGGGTCAACGGCTTCAACGCCGTTGAGATCGAGTTCGAACTCCATCTCACCGGACCCGCCTGCGCTGCCGGGTGCCCAGCGGACGTTGATGGCGACGGGGACGCCGACGGCGACGACTTCTTCGCCTACCTCGATCTGTTCGCCGGCGGCGATGACCGGGCCGATCTCGATGGCGATGGCGACAACGACGCCGACGATTTCTTCGCCTACCTCGATGTGTTCGCCCTCGGCTGCTGAACCCCTATCCGCGGGTCTCTTCCAGACCGCCAGGCCGTCTCCTGGCGGTCTTTGCCCGTGCAGTGCTCCGGGCCGGGTCGGCTCGCCCAAGAAGGCCAAACACTGGCATCCCCCGCGGCTGGCAGCCCTGGTGGCCTGGCAACCTTGCCGGCCCCGAGGCGCTCACCCCGCTTCAAGGTGCGCAGCCCCCGGCAGTCCGCCCGTTGCGCACCTTGCACACCTTCGCGTGGAACACGTTCCACGGCGGGTTGGTTCCAAAGAGCGCCATAGGGTGCCAAGGCCCTCTCTCTTGCCGCTTGGCATCCTTTGAGGACTTGGCATCCTTTGGAGAGTTGGCACCCTTTGGCGCAGAGCGTCGGGCGAGCGTCGCCCGGCCCCAGCCCACGGCCAATACCCCGATTGAGCCTCTCAAGAGGCACCCTCCGTGGAACGCGTTCCACAGCATGTGGCTCAAGGTGCGCAGGGCGAGAGAGTGGACCCCTTGCGCATCTCGTGGGGAAAGGCTTCATCAAGGGTTCATCAGTCGGTGCTCCGAGGTGCGCAAACCGAGTGAAGGTGCGCCGCCCAGGACAGTGCGCACCTTGCGCACCTTCATGTGAGACACCTCGCGTGCCCGATCGCCCCGTCCTACTCCCCCACCCGCCCCGCCGCGTACACCCGCGTCTCGTACACCATCCGCACCACCCCGCCCCGCTCGTGCCGTGCGAACACATCGCGCAGCCGCCGCACCAGCTCATCGTGCCGCTCGCCCCGCTTGGGTGAGTACGAGGCGCTCATCGCCCGCCCGATCAGGCCCGCCCCATCCAGCTCGTGGAAGTTGGCGCACGCCCGCATGGAGGGCGGCTCGAACAGCCCCTCGCGCCAGATAACGGTCTCATCCAGGCCCCGCTTCTCCGCCGGGTCCTCCCCGTCGATGGCCTCGATGGCGGCGCAGTACTCTCGCGTCAGGGGATCGCGCCGATCCCGGGCGTTCCACATCAGGACCAGCCGACCACCCGGACGCAGGATCCGGTGGAACTCGCGGATCGCCGCGGGCTGATCGAACCAGTGGAACGCCTGCGCGACCAGGACGAGCCCGACGCTGCCCGCGGCCAGCCCGGTCGCCTCGGCCCGGCCATCGCGCCACTGGATGGTGGCCCCCGGCGCGCTCGTCCCCGCCTCCCGCATCGCCTGATTCGGCTCGACCGCGATCACCCGCACGCCCCTCGCGGCCAGCGCCCGCGCCGAGATGCCCGTTCCCGCGCCCACATCCGCCGCGATCAGGCTCGACGCCTCGCCCAGCCCGTCCAGGATGGCGTCCACCGCCTCGGGCGGGTATCCCGGCCGGTACCGCACGTAGTCGGCGGCCCGATCGCTGAACCTCGTGGTCGGATTCGTCGCTGGCTCCACGTCCACTAGCCCTTGTTCTCGTCCTCGGTCTCACCGCCGCCCATCCGCTCGCGCGCCCGTCGCTTGGCGGCCAGCAGGCCCCCGGTTCCCTCGCCCGGCGGCGCTTCGGGCTTCTGCTTCCTGACTTCGACCGGCTTGGTCTCCGTGGGTTCATCGTGGCGCGCGCCGCCGCCGCTCTCTTGGGCGGCCAGCCCTCCCAGGGCCCGCTTGCGCGCCTCGCGCAGCGCCGCCAGCCGGGTCGTCTCCTGCTGGCGCACCGTCCGCTCGGACACCTCTCGCGCCTCGCGCTCGCCCAGCGCCGTCTCCGCGCCCCGCGTGCCCGATGTCACATCCGTCGCCCGTCGCCGCAGCCTCGACACCGCGCGCATCGCCCGACCGCTCCGCACGGCGACCGCCTCCGCCGCCGCGGCCCGGACGTCCGCGCCGAACTCCTTGCTCACCAGCCGGTCCCACGCGATGCGCCGGGTCCCCACGTCGAGCAGGAACACGACGATCGTCCACAGCAGCAGCGATCGCCAGATGGGCGTGAGCGCGCGACGGGGCTCGACACCGTCGCGCGAGAACACCCCCGTCGCGGGCCCCATGACGTCCATCACGCGCCCGTCGCTCTCGCGGGCGATCTGCTCGAGCAGCGCCCGATCCGAGCGCAGCCGGCGCGTCTCCAGGCCCGAGGCCACCGACACGCCCCCCACCACCGCGCCCTGCGCGACCCCACCCTCGCGGGGCTTGGCGATCACGATCGCGTTGCCGCTGCCTCGGACCGGCACGCTGCCCTCGTACACGCCCGGCCCGATCTGGCTCAGCGTCGCTTCGACCGACTCTCCCTCGGGCAGGTACACCGTCGCCGGCACGCTCAGCAGGTCTCGCGGCGTCCCGTCGGAGTTGAACGCGTCCATTCGGACGCGCAGGTCATTGCCCTCGTGCCTCACGGCCAGGTCGAACCGGCCCGATCCCGGCGCGCGCGAGGCGAACCGCGCAATTCGGGTCCACAGGTCCCGGTAGCCGGGCCAGTCCACCCACCGGCGCGACCACTCCCCATCCGCATCGGACGTGAACGCCACGACGCGGCCCAGCCCCACGTTCCAGTGCGCGAGCACGGGCTCACCCTGCGCGGTCACCAGCGCCGTCACCACGGTCGGCTCATCGCGCCGCTGCGTCAGCACCAGTCCCTCGAGCGTCGGGAACGCGCCGTCGCCCCCGAGCAACGGGCTGGTTCCATCACGCACCAGGGGTCGAAAGGGCGCCTCGCGGATCAACGGCTGGCGCACGACCCGCACCGCCCGCAGGAACACCCGGGGCAGCACGCCCGGGTTCAGGACCTGGTGGTACTTGCCCCCCCCCAGCGCCGCCATCTCCTCGAGGGTCTTGTCGTCCGCGTCGTCCCCCACGCCGATCGTGGTCAGCCGGATCCCCTGCGCCCGCATCTCCTCGGCGATCCCCGGCAACGACTCGGAGTTCATCGATCGGCCGTCGGTCAGGGCGATCACATGCTTGATCTTGGCATCCACCGCCGCCAGTTGACGCTGGGCCGCCCGGAGCGCGGGGCCGAGGTTCGTTCCTCCGCCGGCCCCGATCGACAGGATCTTCGACGCCGTCGCGCGTGGGTCGCCGTTCTTGTCCAGCGGAACGATCACGTCCGTGCTTCCGCTGAAGGCGATCACACCGACGAGGTCCTGCTCGTCGAGCGTCTGCACGGCCAGGGCGGCGCTCTCGTTGGCGATCTGCTGCTTGGTGCGCGCAGAGCCCATGACGGGAATGCCCATCGATCCCGAACTGTCGAGCACGAATACGACCGCCGCCTCGGGCTGCACCAGCTGCTCGGGCAGATCCAGCTTGACGGGCAGGATCGCCTCGACCAGCGTCCCCTTCCACCCGCCCGCGCCAAAGCTGTCGGGCCCGCCGATCATCACCAGGCCGCCGCCAAGATCCTGCACGAACGTCGCGAGCAGCGCGTGCTGCGCGCGGCTCAGCGCCTCGGCCGGCACGTTCTGGAGCACGATCAGGTCGTAGCTCTGCAGCGACAGCAACTCGCCCGGCATCGCCACGGGCGAGACCATCTCCGTGCGGATGCCCTGCCCGCTGAGCGTCCGCGCGAGCAGGCCCTCGGGCCCGGCGAGCCTCGCGTCGCCCGCCCCATCCACGATCAGCACGGTGCCGACGCCCGGAGTCAGCGTGAAGGCCTCCGCGCTGTTGTTGGACAGCTGCCGATCCCCGAGATACCCACCCGCAGCGCCCGACGGGTCCGGCTCGTAGCGCGCCTGGAACCGGTGGATGCGCCCGGCCTCGAGCGGCGCCTGCACCAGCACGGTGCTGATGCCCGGCTCCAGCCGCACCCGCTGGCCCACTCCGGGTGCCTCGCCGTTGAGATCAACCGGCTCGCCCTCGCGGGTGATGTACAGCGTCCCCGAGGACTCACCCGCCGATCGCAACGTGACGCGCAGCGTGACGGGCGACTCGGCCATCGCCGTCGGCGGCGCATCGAGCGACTCCATCACGACCTCGCCGGTCACCGCGTACTCCAGCGGCACCACGTCGATCGGAACCTTTCCAAGGCGGTCTCCTGCCGCGCGCCGGGCGCTCTCGATCGCCATCCCGGAAGTGTCGTTGCCATCGCTGATGACGACGATCCGCCCCGCGGCGTCGGGCGGGATCAGCGACGCCGCCCGTGCGATCGCGCTGCCGAGGTCGCTGCCCTCGCTCGACCGCACGTCCGTCCAACGCTCCAGCGGATCGGCCATCGAGGGCGCCGCCAGTGAGATCGCGCGCCCATCGAACACGACGACGCCCACCAGGTCGTCCGCGCCGCGCTGCGCCACGACCCGCTCGATCCACGACCGCGCCAGATCCACCGCTCCCAGCAATCTCCCATCGGCGTCGCGTCCATTGGGCCCGTACAGCCGAACCGAATCGGAGACGTCCACGACCACGACCACGGCCAGGCGGTCCGTCGTGCGAACGATGCTCGCCCCCGCCAGCAATCCCGACACCAGCGCCAGCAGCAGCGTGCGCAGCACCACCGCCGACCAGCGTCTCACGCGGCTCATCGACGCGAACCACCGGATCGCGATGACCCCGCACGGCGCCGCCAGAAGCAGCGTCAGCAGCCACAGCGGCTGGGCGAAAGAAACCCCCATCTATCCACCACTCGGGCGGTCGGTCTGCAGCCGCTTGTACACCCTTCGCAGCAGCCCGCCCAGTCGCGCCGGCACGGCCTGCTGCTCGATCGCGCGTTCGGCGCTCTGCGCCGCCTCGCGGATCGGGCCCTCGAGCAGGGGCTCTCTCGACATCTCGCCGCGAGGCCCGTCCTCATCGGTGAACCACTCGGCGATCACGCGTTGCCGGGCGCCGGCCTCGGCCTCCCGATCACGCAGATCAACGTCTTCCCCCGTGCGCTCGGCCAGGCGGCCCGGATCCTCGCTCGTCCCTTGGCGCTCCACCACGCCGCCATCGCCGGGAGTCGGCGAAGGGCCGGGCCTTGTGGGCCGGCCATCCTCGCGGGGGCTGGGTTCGAGCATCCGCTGCGCGCGATCCCGAAGGTCCCGCGCACGCTGCTGATCTCGCTCGCCTTGCTCGCGCTGGTCCTGCATCTCTCGCAGACGCTCGCGGAGTTCTCTCAGCGACCCGCGATCATCAACGGGAGGTTGCTCACGATCCTGCGTCGGCGCTGGCCCTTCGGATCGCGTGCCCTCGCCGTCCGGGGATGCATCAGGATCGCCGTTTCCGGCCGGGCTCTGGCCATCGGCGCCATTGGGCTGTGGTTTGTCTCCCGAGCCCCGACTCGCGGGATCGACGACCTGCGGCCCCTGCTCGTCGGATGTCCCCGGTGGCTCATCCTGCGCGCCTGCGGGCGGTGTCGAGCGCTCAGCCCCCTCGCCCTGTTCGGTCCCCTTCGGCTGGTCCGCGCCCCCTGGCTCTGCCGGCTCCTGCGACCCAGCGGAATCCTCTTGCCGCGCACCTTCCTGCTTCGGCCCTTCCTGCTGCCCTTGCTGTTGTGTGCCCGGCTCTGCGGGCCGTTGCTCGGCGCCTTGTGAGTCGCCACGCTCTGATTGCTGTCCGGAGTCGGAACTCTCGCCGGAGTGCTCTTGACCCTGTTCGGACTGTTGCTGCTGCGATCCGTCGGCGCTCGTTCCGCCCTGTTGCTCCTGGGGCTGTTGCTCCTGGGTCTGCACGCCCTCAGCGCCGTCCTGCTTGGGCTCTCCCGCCGGCTGCGCATCGGGCCCGTCTCCCTGCGTGCCCGACGACCCCTCGCCGGAATCTCCGTCCGAGCCCGACGGATCCCGACGCTCGCCCTCGCGACCGCTGTCCGGCTTTTCGCCCGAGTCTTGCTCTTCGCGACCGCTCTCGGCGCCCGGTTCGTTGGAATCCTGTCCACGCGGCTGCTCTTCCTGCGAAGGGCTCTCCGCGCGGTTCGCCGATCGTTCGATCGCCTCTGCGAGCCGCTCTGCGCGCTCCTTTGCCTCCCTTTGCGCCTCTCGCTGCCGATTCTGTCGTGCGATCTCCTCGGCCCGCTTCTGCGCGGTTGCGTCGTCCAGGCCCTGCTCGCGCAACTCATTGGCGATCGCTTCCTCATCGGTCCCCGTCGGCGGAGGGATTCCCCCCTCGCGTCCCGGTGGGGGCGTGGCGCTCGATTCGGGCAACGGCGCGGGCTCTTCCTGCTTCGGCGTGTCGCTCTCGGCAGGCTGATCCGCGCGGGGCGAATCCTCCGCTTCGCGAGACGGCGCATCGGGCGAGTCCTGCCCCGGCCGCTCGGACGATTCCATCGCCGAGTCTTCCGATGCGCCCGCCGGCTGCGGATCCGGCGCGGACTCGGCCGACTCCCGGACCCGCTCGGCCAACTCGCGCAGCGACCGTGTGATCCTCTCTCGCTCCGCGGGGGAGAGTTCATCCAGGCGCCGCTCAAGCGCCTCCGCCGCCCGTTCCGCTCCCGCGAAATCCCCCTCTCGCAGCCGGTCCACCAGGTCCTCAACCGCCGATTCGTTCGACTCGACGCGCTCGGCCTGGGCCAACCGCTCCCGCAGTTCCCGGCTCGCCTCGCGCTCCTGGCGCGCCCGCTGCTCGAACTCTTCCGCCACGCGATCCACGGCCTCCGACGCCCTCGCCGCGGCCTCTTCTCCCGACAGCCGCCCGCCGGCCAACTCTCGCTCCACGTCCTCGAGCAGCCGGATCGATTCCTCGCGCTCTGGGTCCGGAATCTCCGATCGGGGCTCTCGCCTCAGTTCGCTCGCGACCTGCCGCAGGCCCGTCAGCGCCTCGGTCGTCGGCGCATCCAGCGTCGGCGCATCGCTGCGCGCCACGTGCGGCATCAGGACAGCCGCGCCAAATCCCAGCAGCGCAACCGTCGGCCACGCCACCCACGCCCAGCCCGCGCGATACCTCACGGCCCGCCTCGCGCTCACACCCTGCGCCGCGCGCTCGCCTTCCCGCGCCGCCCACGCCTCGAATGGCCCGGGCGTGGCGCCGCCAGAGGAGAACGCGAGCGCCGTCGTCAGCCGATCGTCGAGATCGTGCGATGCATCCAGCCTCTGGGCAGCCTGCAGGAGCGTTGGCCGGCGCACGGCAGCCCACAGCCCGGCGCCTACCACGCCACCGATGCCAAGCCCCGCGCCCGAGATCCACGGATCGATGGACCAGCCCGCCAGACGCCCCACCACCAGCGCGCCAAGCCAGCCCGCGCTCGCGCCGAGCAGCCCATACCCCAGCGCAGAGACGAACCGCGCCACCGTCATCCGCCGGCGCGTCCTGCTCGCGGCGAACCGCGTCCTTGGACACCCTCGGTCCATCACGTCATTGTATTCGACCGAGCGCCCCCCGCTGCTCGCGTTCTACTCTCCGGCATGCCCGCCCGTGACATGGACGTGACAGGGACACTCCTTCGACTGCTCCGCAGCGACCGCCTGAGCGAGCCGGAATCCGAAACCCTGTTCACGCACATCCTCCAGGGCCGCCTCGACGACGCCCAGATCGCCGCCGTCCTCGCGCTGATCCAGGCTCGTGGCCCGTCGATCGACGAACTCGTGGGCGCCGCCCGGGCCATGCGGGCGCATGTTGCCGGCGTCCCCGCCCCCGAAGACGGAGTCCCGCTGCTCGACACCGCCGGCACCGGCGGCACGCGCAAGACCTTCAACGTCTCCACGGCCGCCGCGATCCTCGCCGTCGCCGCCGCCCCCGGCCGCCTCCGCATCGCCAAGCACGGCAACCGCAGCCGCACGGGGCGCGGCTCGGCCGAAGTCCTCGGCCTGCTCGGCGTCCGACTCGACGCCCCGCCCGAGGTCCAGGCCCGCTGCCTCGCCGACATCGGCATCTGCTTCTGCTTCGCGATCCACCACCACCCCGCGGCGAAGCACGCCGCGGGCGTGCGCAAGAGCCTCGGCGTCCCCACGATCTTCAATTTGCTCGGCCCCCTGACCAACCCCGCCGGCGCGACCCGCCAGCTCATGGGCGTCTACGCCCCGCACCTAGTCCAGCCCATCGCCCAGACCCTCCAGCGCCTCGGGGCCCAGCGCGCCATGGTCGTCCACAGCGACGACGGGCTCGACGAGATCTCGCTGTCCGACCTGACCCGCGTCGCCCATCTGAACAACGGCCACGTGACGGTCGAAACCATCGACCCGAAGGCTCTCGGCCTCACCCCCGCACCCATCGACGCCATCACCGCCCGCGATGTGGGCCACGCCGTCCAGATGATCCGCGACGTCTTCGCCGGCCAGCCCGGCCCCGCGCGCGACGCGGTCGCCCTCAACGCCGCGGCGGTCCTGGTCATCGCCGATGCCGCGCCGACGATGGCCGATGGGTTGAAGATGGCATTCGCCGGCCTCGATTCCGGTGCGGCCGTGCAAGCGCTGGCGTCCCTGTGTGCCACCTCCAACGTTTGACCTCAAGCGGACCGATACAACTCGCACGATGACCCCGACCAGCTTCCCCAAGTCCGCCATTCGCGCCGTCCTCCTCGAGGGCATCCACGCCTCTGCGCAGACGCGCCTCGAGGCCGACTCGCTCGGCGTCCGCGCGGAACGCGCCGCCATCGATGGCCCGGCCCTGCGCGACGCTATCGCCGACGCCCACCTCCTGGGCATCCGCTCGCGCACGAAGCTCACCGCGGACCTTCTCGACGCCGCGCCTCGCCTGCTCGCCATCGGCTGCTTCTGCATCGGCACCGACCAGGTCGATCTCCGCGCCGCGCGCGCCCGGGGCATCCCCGTCTTCAACGCCCCCTTCAGCAACACCCGCAGCGTCGCCGAACTCACTCTCGCCGAGATCATCGCCCTGAGTCGGCGCATGTCCGAACGCTCCGCCGCCCTCCACGCCGGACGCTGGGACAAGTCCGCCTCGGGCGCCCATGAGGTCCGAGGCCGCACGCTCGGCATCGTCGGCTACGGACACATTGGCTCGCAGGTCTCGGTCCTGGCCGAGTCGCTGGGCATGCGCGTCCTGTTCTACGACGTGGCGCCCAAGCTCGCCTTGGGCAACGCCCGTGCCGTCGCCTCCCTCGACGATCTGCTGGCCGCCTCTGATGTCATCACGCTCCATGTCCCCGACACGCCCGCGACGCGAGGCCTCATCGGCCCGCGCCAGATCAATCAGATGCGTCCGGGCGCATCGCTCATCAACAATGCTCGGGGCGGCGTGGTCGATCTGAGCGCGCTCGCCGACGCCCTGCGCGAGGGCCGACTGTCCGGCGCCGCCGTCGATGTATTCCCGCGCGAGCCCTCCGGCGCCGAGGAACCCTTCGATTGTCCGCTCCGTTCGCTGCCCAACGTCATCCTCACTCCCCACATCGGAGGCAGCACCCAGGAGGCCCAGGAGGCCATCGGCGCCGACGTCGCGGCCAAGCTCCTGCGCTTTCTCAACGTCGGCTCGACGCTCGGGGCGGTCAACGTCCCGGAAGTGGATCTCCCGTCCCAGCAGGGCCCCGACGCCCGCCGCCACCGAGTCCTGCACTTCCACCGCAACGTCCCCGGCGTGCTGAGCAAGATGCACCGACTCATCGCCGATCTCGGCGCCAACGTCGCGGGCGAGTACCTCCGCACGCTCGACGACCTCGGCTATGTCGTGCTCGATGTCGATCCCACCGACTCAGCGCCGATCGTGGATGGCCTGCGGACCATCCCCGAGACCATCCGAGTCCGCGAATTGTGGTAGCCGGCCGCCGGGCCCCTCACCGTGCCGACCACACGGTCTGCCCGCCGATCACCGTCCGAAGCACCCGAGTCCCGAGGATCTCCGGCGCATCGCACGTCATCACATCCCGATCGATCACGATGAAGTCCGCGTACTTGCCCGGCTCGATCGATCCCTTGACCTGTTCCTCGAACGATGCATACGCCGCCGAGAGCGTGAACGCCCGCAGCGTCTCCTCACGCGTCATCCGTTCCTGCGCGTTCCAGCCGCCGGCCGGTTCGCCGTGCTCATCCTCGCGCATCACCGCCGCGTAGAAGCCCAGGAACGGGTTCGCCGGCTCCACGGGAAAGTCGCTCCCCGCGGCGACGACCGCCCCGCCCTTGAGCAGGCTCGCCCACGCGTAGGTGCCCTTGGCGCGTTCTCGGCCAATACGATCCTCCACCCATCGCATGTCCGTCACGCAGTGGCGAGGCTGCATCGACGCGATGACGCCCAACGCCGCAAAGCGCGGGATGTCATCGGGATGCAGCATCTGCGCATGCTCGATCGCGAATCGGTGATCGCTCCCGGCTTTGCCCGTCTCGCGAAGGGCCCGCTCGTACGCGTCGAGCACCTCGCGGTTTCCCCGATCCCCGATCGCGTGCGTGCGGACCTGAAGCCCGACCTCCAGCGCACGCCTGGCGACCTCGTACACCAGCCGAGGCTCGGTGACGCTGAGCCCCGTCCACGGCCCGCCCTCGGACTCGTTCTCGCGATCCGCGTACGGCTCGATCAGCCACGCCCCGCGGCTGCCCATCGCACCATCCATGTACAGCTTGATCGATCGGACCTGGAGTCGATCGCCCATGTTCGGCGGCAGGTGGGTCATCGTCGCCGCGTAGTCGGCCGACATCATCGCGTTGACGCGGATCTTCAGCCTCCCATCCCCCGCGAGCGTGCTGTACGCCTCCATCTCTTCTCGCCCGATCCCCGCGTCGTGCACGCCCGTCAGCCCGACGCTCAGGCACTCCTGCTGGGCCGCGAGAATCAGGTCTTCCGGCCCTGCGAACGCGCCCCGGATCGCATCGGTGATGAGGGAGATGGCGTTGTCGATGAACACACCTGTGGGATTGCCCTGCCGATCGCGCACGATCTCGCCGCCGGGCGGGGCCTGCGTGTTTCGCGTCACGCCCGCCAGGCGCATCGCCTCGGCGTTGGCCAGCCCTGCGTGCCCATCCACGCGGCTGAGCCACACCGGCCGATCCGGGATCGCCAGGCTGAGCAACTCGTGCGTCGGCAACGAACGGCTTGGCCAGCTCTCGTGGTCCCACCGGCCGCCGAGAATCCACGCGGCTCCATCGGTCGTGTCCGGACCGCCGTCGTCTGTCGCGCCCTGGGCCGGTGAGGGCCGCTTCCCGCCGTGCACCGGCTCGGCCGGGCCCACCCCGGCGACGACCTGCGCCACCATTTCCTCCTCGTCGCGCGCTCCCGACAGGTCCAGCACGCCCAGCCGGAACGCTCCCAGCCCGCTCATGTGGCCGTGCGCATCGATCAGGCCGGGCAGCACGGTCCTGCCCTCGAGATCCACCCGCCGGGCCTGCGGCCCGGCCAGCGCCAGGATCTCGGCGTTGCTGCCTACCGCGCCGAACGTGCCGCCCTCGATCGCAAACGCCTCCGCACGTCCGCGTTCACCCATCGTGTAGATGTTGCCGTTGAAGTAGATCGCATCGGGCGGCGCCGCGTTCGCGCCGAGCACCATGACCGACCCCACCAGGGCCGCCAGTCTCAAACGATTCGAGTGCTCGCGCATGCCGCCGCCTCCTTCTCTGGGCTCCCCGGTTCCCGCAACCGTCCCACCGCTATTTCCCCTCGTACCAGTTCCCTGCCACGTGCGAGTCCACAACCAGCGGCACGCGCAGGGCCATCGCCCCTTCCATCTCCTTCACGATCACTATGCGCGCCGACTCGGCTCGTCCTTCGGGGGCCTCGAAGACTAGCTCGTCATGGATCTGCAACAGCATCTTCACGTCCCGCAAGGCCCTCGAGGCCTCATCTGGTCGCTCTTCACACTCTGCGCCTCGCTGCATCTTCATGATCCGCACCATCGCGATCTTGATGAGGTCCGCCGCGGATCCCTGCACGACCGAGTTGATCGCGATCCGCTCGGCGAACGCCCGCCGCTGCGGCTGGTTGCTGTCGATGTCCTGGATCGGCCGCCGCCGGCCCAGCATCGTCTCAACGTACCCGTACCGCCTCGCCTGCTCGATGCACTCCTGCAGGAACGTCGTGATCCCCCGGAATCGCCGCTTGTAGTCGTCGATGATCCGGGCGGCCTCATCCCGGCCGATGTCCAGCCGCCTCGCCAGCCCGAACGCCGTAATCCCATAGACGATCCCGAAGTTCACCATCTTCGCGCCGCTGCGCTGCTCGCGCGTCACGTCCGCGACCGGCACACCATGGATCTGCGCCGCCACCGCCGTGTGGATGTCCTCTCCCTGCT
This sequence comes from Phycisphaeraceae bacterium, assembly GCA_020639195.1. Taxonomy (GTDB): domain Bacteria; phylum Planctomycetota; class Phycisphaerae; order Phycisphaerales; family UBA1924; genus JACKHB01. Next base: position 38,926 of record JACKHB010000006.1, read on the forward strand.
CAAACGCCTCGATCAGAGCCGGATCGCGCGACAGGTGCGCCAGAAGCCGCAGCTCAATCTGCGAGTAGTCCGCCGTGATCAGCACGCGCCCGGGGGGCGCGATGAACGCCCGCCGGATCTCCCGACCGACCTCGGTCCGGATGGGGATGTTCTGCAGATTCGGGTCGCTCGAGCTCAGCCGCCCCGTCGCCGCACCGGTCTGGTTGAAACTGGCGTGGATGCGCCTGGTCTCGGGGTCGATGCACTCACGCAGGTTCACCAGGTACGTGTTCACAAGCTTGGTGAGCTGACGGTAGTCCAGGATCAGGCGGGGCAGGTCCGACTCGATCGTCGCGTCCTGCGCCAGCTTCTCCAGCACCTCGGCGTCGGTCGATGGCCCCGTCTTGCCGCGCTTAATGACCGTCAGCCCCAGCCCCGGCTCCTCGGCATCGGCTTTGTTGAAGAGCACGGCCGAGAGCTGTCTCGGTGAGTCTGGATCGAACGCCCTTCCCACCGCCTGGACCGCCGCACTGCGGATGCTCTCTCGCAGCACACGGATCTGCTCCTGCAGGGACGCCTCCTGGCGCGACAACTCCTCCGGATCGACGAGAATCCCATTCCATTCGAGCTCCGCGAGCACCTCCACCAGCGGCATCTCCACGTCGTGCCACAGGCGCGCCAGGCCCATCGCCCTCAGTTGCGGCATCATCAGCCGCGCCAGCCGCAACGAAATGTCCGCGTCCTCCGCCGCATACGGCCCCGCACGCTCCAGCGGCACCTCGTCAAATCGGCGCTGCTCCTTGCCGCTCCCGATGAGATCCCGGATCGGGATCGTCGTGTGGTCCAGCAACGCCAGGGCCAGCGCATCCATCGAGTGGCTCGATCGCGACGCATCGATCAGGTAGCTCGCGACCATGCTGTCGCACGAGCCCTCGTGCTCCAGCCCGCGCAGCTCCACCCCCGCCCGGCGCAGGATCAGGAGGTCGTACTTGAGATTGTGCCCGCACTTGGGACGGGCGGGATCCTCCAGCAACGGGCGCAGCGCCCCGAGCACGGTCGCCTCATCCAGGTGCCGCTCTGGCGTGGGCGAACGAACCGGCACGTAGCACCCCGTGCCCGGTGTGGTCGAGAAGCTCAGGCCGCACAGCTCCGCCCGCATCGGCGCAAGCGACGTCGTCTCGGTGTCCACGGCAAAGAGCGCAGCGCCCCTCAACTCGTCGACCAGCGCACCGAGCTCCCGCTTCGTGCAGACCGTGCGGTAGTCCGCGTCCCCGACTTCGATCGGAGTCTCCACGGCGTCGAACAGCCCACCGAACGCGGGCCCCTTCGATCGAGAGCCTGTTCGCTTGGGCCCCGACGCCGCATCCTCAACCCGCGACTTCGCATCGCCCGACCCCACCAGCCTCTCCACCTCCTCCTGGTACCGGTTGAATCCCAGTTCCCGCAGGATCGGCGTCAGCCGCTCGAGATGGACTCGATCTCGGGCCGCCTCCTCGAGTTCGAACTCGATCGGCGCATCGTGGCGCAGGGTGACCAGCTCTCGCGACAGCCCCAGCCGCCCCGCCGCCTCGCGCAGCTTCTCGCCCCGCTTGCCCTTGACCTCATCCGCCCGCGACAGCAGCGCCTCGAGCGACCCGTACTCCCCGATCATCTTCGCGGCGGTCTTCTCCCCCACCCCCTCCACGCCGGGCACGTTGTCCACCGTGTCGCCCATCAGGGCCAGCATGTCAATGACCTGGCGCGGCTCGAGCCCCGTCTCCTCCTTGAGCGTCTCGGCCGTGAACAGCTCGTCCTTGTGGATGTCGAACAACTCCACTCGCCCCGGCACGAGGATCTGCTTGAGGTCCTTGTCCTTGCTGATGATCCTGATCCGCAGGTCAGGGTCTTCCTCGATCAGGCGAGATGCGATCGTGGCGATCACGTCATCCGCCTCGAACCCTTCCGCCCCCACCACCGGCACGCCCACCTCGCGCAGCGCCGCGAGACACCGGTCCACCTGCACCCGCAGGTCGCTGGGCGGCTCCGGCCGGGTCGCCTTGTAGTCCTCGTACAGCTCGCTGCGGAACGTGCCGCGATCCCCCGAAACATCCAGCGCGACGGCGACCGCGTCGGGCGGTCCGTCCATCTTCCCCTCGCCCCGCAGGAGCTTCAGCAGCATGCCAATGAATCCAAAGGTCATGTTGGTGGGCTCACCCGTGACCGGGCTGGACATCGGCGTGCGGATGGCGTGGTAGGCCCTGAAGAACTGGGCGTAGCCATCGATCAGGTACAGCGTCCGCATGGGGGCAGCGTACGTCGGGGCGCTGCGCGCCGCCTACCCGGGCGATGCACCCGACGGCAAGTGCGACAGGACGCATGGCGGCATGGGGCGCACCACGGGCTACGGCCCGGGATTCGCCGACGTCGCCCCCTTCTGCTCGATTGTTCCATCAGGAAGCGCCTTCACGCTCCAGACGGCCTTCCCTCCTGGCGTGCAGAGTGCGATCGTTGATCCGCTCGGTTCCGCGCCGATGCGCACCGCAACTGAACCGTCGGGATGGTTCAGCGTCAGGAGGGGGTATCCAAGCGGCGACAGATCGAGCGAAGCCCGGGCCGTCCCGCTGACATCGAAGAGCGTCACCGTCGGGCCGTTGCCGGGCGCTCCGAGGATGACACTCGCGTTGGTTCGGCCTCCCACAAAGACGAATCGGGCATGCGTCCCGATCACTCGGGGGAGCAGCATCGTCACGGCAACACCGGCGCATGCGCCGGCAAGCAGCGCCACAACGACGAGCGAGGTCATACTCAGCCTGGTCATAGGCATCTCTCGGAGCCGTCCATGCCCTCGTTCGCCACCCGCGTCGCGGAAACCTACGTCTCACCAGCCCGCCCATGGACCGCTGCGATCCTCTCCAGGTACGCCTCGCTCGGTTCGATCTCACGCCGCCCCATCATCGCCCGCATCACCTCCAGGAACTTCGCCAGCCGGAACGCCTGCCGCCCCTTGTCGGTGTTCCAGCTGAACGCCGGCACGCACCCCGACACCGCCTGCGTCTGCGCCAGCATCGCGCCCGTCCCCAGCACGCACCCGGTCATCAGGCGCGTGCCGATCGCCGTTTTGACGTGATCGCCGATGATCGCGCCCAGGAACTGCTCGCCCGTCCGCTCGCGCGAGCCGCCCGGCGAGGTCTGCACCGTCACGTCGCCGTAGGTATTGAGCAGGTTCGAGTTGTTCGTGTCCGCGCCCAGGTTCACCCACTCGCCCACCCACGAATCGCCCAGGAACCCCTCGTGCGCCTTGTTGGAGAACCCCTGGAAGACCACGCCCGAGATCTCCCCCGACACCTTGCACACCGGGCCGATCGCCGTGTGCGCCCGGATCAGCGCCCGCTCCAGCACCGTCGAGCCAGCGCCGATCGCCGCGGGACCGATGATGATCGCCCCCGGGCGAACCGTCGCCCCCGTGCCGATGTGGACGGGCCCATCCTCCGCCACCAGCGTCACGCCGGGATACACCGTCGCCCCGGGATCGATATGGGCCGGGTGCTCGCCCACGAGCATCACCCCGCCGGGCAGATCCTGCGTCGGCCCGGCGCCCAGAATCGTCAGGTCGATGTTGAGCGCCAGATCCCGCGCCGAGCGAACATGCCACGGCTTGGCCAGCAGCACCCGCTCGGGAAACTCGATCCGCTCGGCGTCAAACGCCTCACCGCGCAGCATGGCCCCGCACGCCCCGGACGACAGCCTCGCCGCCACCACATCCCCCGACACCGCCTCGATCAGCGCCTGCCCCGGACCAAGCGCCTCGATCTGCGGCACCGGAATCGGACACCGCCCGTTGACCGCCAGCACCGGCCCCTCGCCCTCGGGCAGCAGGTTGATCGGAACATCGTGCCGGTCGCGCGCCAGCGGCGCCAGCGCGTCGGGCGTCCAGAGACCGAGCCCGTCGTGCTCAATGACCGACGCCAGGCGCTCGAGGTTGGTCAGAGCCGCCACGCGGATGTTGAACGACAGCCGCAGGTCGTCCACGGGCGACAGCGCCCCGCCGCGATCATCGAAGAAGATCAGGCTGGCCATCGCGCGCACTCTAGCCGCACCGACCCGGCCTTCGATGGGCTACGCATGCCGGCGCATCCCCCGGGTGTGGGCCGAGGCCTGCGCGGTCGCAAACGCGAACAGCGGCAGCGCCGGGAACAGGATCAGCGAGAGCGCCAGCGCCGTCACGCCCGAGTACAGCGCCGAGGCCAGGCGCGTGAGCAACTGGCCCGAAGCGTCCCACACCATCGGATCGTACATGGAGCGCAGCGTGTGCAGCGCCACCACGACGATCCCCGACACGATGCCTGCCAGAACGGTCAGCGCGACGACCGACACGGGGTTGCGCCGGATCACCATGCCGCGAACATTCAGGATGAGCACGGACGCGCCAAGATACCCCAGCGCGTGCGGGCCCGCGACGACGGCGCGCGAATCGGCCCCCGTCGCGATCGGGCCGGTGAGATCCACCAGCAGGCCCAGCAGCATCGCCCCGGCCATCGCCACGCCCGAGGGGGCCCAGATGGCCACGAACACCATCAGCGGCAGAACGAAGCTTGGCGCGATCGCCGTGGGATTCAACTGCAGCACATCGCGCAGGCCCGTCTCCAGGCCGAGGCAGATCCACGCGACGATGGCGAACGTCACCCAGTTCACCCATCGCCCTCCAGAGCCCGGGTGATCCGCAGTTCGATATCGCTCACGCGCGACAGGTCCATGGCGGGGCGCACCGTGATGATGCGGCGCAGCGGCTGGTCCTCGGCCCGGTCCACGCGCGTCACCCTCCCAAGCTCGAGCATCTGGGCGTGGCGGGGCCACGCATCATCATCAAGGCGCACCAGCAGCCCGGGCTCGATCTCGATCGCCGGCAGGTCGGGACGCTGGCCCGGGTCTTCGACCGCCCCGCGGAGGTTGCCAGCGCCATCGGGCTCCAGCGTGCACAGAAGGCCCTGTCCGTCCTCGGTCAGCACCACGCGCCCCAGCACCGTGTCCGCGCCGTCGTCGGTCAGAGGCCGGATCTCGCTCAGCCCCCTCGCGGCGTGCACCACGCGCCCGAGCAGTTGCACGCCCCGGACCGTCGCGACCGTCCGCGGCTGCACGCCCGCCTCCGTGCCGATGCGCGTTCGCAGCAGCAGGCGCGAGAGGTCCGTCGAGATGCCGATGACCGACGCGGTCAGGAGCGACACGTCCGGGTCCGGGTTGAGGGCGACGCCGTTCTGGAGATCGCGGACCCGCTCGCGCAGCGCCGCGTTCTCTCTCGCTGCGCGCAGGTACAGGGCCTGGAACCGCGCGGCGTCCTCGAGCTTGAGGCGCTGCTCCGGCGGATCCTCCCGAACTCGCGCGGGGCTGACCCAGCGCACCAGTTGCAGGACCGGGTGCGAGATCGGAGCGATCAGCCGCGTGGCGAGATCACCGAACCAGCCCACCCAGGCGGTGTAGCGGATGGGCGCGACCGACAGAACCAACGCCGCGGCGATGCTCGCGCTCAGGGCGCGGCGAGGGGTGAGGAGGTTGGAGTTGTGGCGGGCCATCGGCGGGGCGACGCGGCGGAATCACACGTCCATGTCGTTCTCGAGCGTCTTCTTCCACTCCTCGATGTGTTCGAGGTAGATCGCCGTGCCGCGAGCCACGCACGTGAGCGGATCGTCCGCGAGCCGGGCCTCGAGACCGGTGGACTTCTGGATGACCTGGGGCAGCCCGCGCAGCAGGGACCCGCCTCCGGCCAGCGTGATGCCGTTCTCCACCAGGTCCGCCGCGAGTTCCGGCTCCGCGCGCTCGAGGGTCCGCGTGACGGCGTCGATGATGGCGTTGACCGGCTCCATCAGCGCCTCGCGGATCTCCTCCGAGGTGATCACCGTCTTGCGGGGCAGGCCCGAGATCATGTCCCGCCCGCGCACCTCGACCTCGGTCTCCTCGCCGACGGGCGCCGCCGAACCGACCTCGATCTTGATGCGCTCCGAGGTCTGTTCGCCGACCATCAGGTTGTACGTCTTCTTCATGTAGCTGATGATCGCCTCGTCCATGTCGTCGCCCGCGACCCGCACGGACTCGCACGTGGCGATGTCGGCCAGCGACATGATCGCGACCTCCGTCGTCCCGCCGCCGATATCCACGATCATCGAAGCGGTCGGCTCGGCAAACGGCAACCCCGCGCCGATCGCCGCCGCAATCGGCTCCTCGATCAGGTACGTCCGGCGGGCCCCCGCACGCTCGGCCGAGTCGAACACCGCCCGCTTCTCGACCGCGGTAATGCCCGAGGGAACCGAGATCACCACGCGCGGGCCGATCATGCGGTGGCGGCCCATCACCTTGCGGATGAAGTACCCGAGCATCGCCTCGGTGATCTCGAAGTCGGAGATCACGCCGTCCTTGAGCGGGCGCACGGCCGTGATCGAGCCCGGCGTCTTGCCGAGCATCTCCTTGGCGACCCAGCCGACGGCCTCGCCGCCCTTGAGCACCTGGTTCGTGCCCTTCTTGACCGCGACCACGGACGGCTCATTCAGCACGATGCCCTGACCCCGCACGGCCACGAGCGTGTTGCACGTGCCGAGGTCAATGCCCATGTCCACGCTGAACAGGCCGAAGAGGCGGTCGAAGATCACGTTCCCACTCTTGACGATCCCTCGTCATCTGGCCGGCGTCGCGGCGCGAGAGAGCCGACCCGGTGCGCCAACCGTGGCGCCGCGATGCCAACAGTAGTACCGAATACTCCAGCACAACGCCAGTGAGTGTGGTCTGTCGCCAGATGTCGGTAGCTGTGGATGGCCTCAGAACTCCGAGCCCTCGAGCCGCAGCCCGGCGTCGCCCAGCGCCGCATGGACCGCCCGCTCGACCGTCTCGGCATCGAACCCCCGCCGAGCCAGGAACGCCGCCGCCCGTCTCGCCCGGGACTCGACCGAGCCGCCGCCGCTCCGAAGGCGCGATGCCGCCAGCACCCGGGCGTCGCGCAGCGGATCGGGCGAGGCCACACCATCGGCCGCGTCACGCGCAATCTCCGCGGCAAGTCCGCGCGCGAGCAGTCGCACCACGATCGCCTCGGGCGCGTGCCCCCGCGTCGCGAGCGCCGCCGCGAGATCGCCCGCAAGCCGCACATCATCGAGCAGGCCGGCCCTGACCAGGCTGTCCAACGCCGCATCCGCGGCGCCGGGCGACACCCCCTCCGATGCGAGCCGACTCTGGATCTCGGCGACCGAGCGCGGGCGGGTCGCCAGCCAGCGCTGCGACAGAGACAGCGCCCGCTGCGTCTCCGATGCCAGCCCGATCGACGCCTCGAGTTCGGGCGTCCACGCCGAGCCCACCCCCAGGCCAAGATCGTGAACAGCCTTCGGGTCCAGCGTCGCGACCCGCCGCCGACCGACGAAGACGGAGATATCGCCGCTGGCCAGAACCGAAAGGCGCGTGACCACCTGCGGAGTCGCAACGGCCCCAGCGCTCCCGAACAACTCCGGTTGTTCCGGGCCGTGCGCCATCTAGCCCTCGATCTGATCCAGGTAGCCCTGGATCTCCGACAAGGCCTGCTGGTCCCCCGCCTTCCGAGCCCGAATCAGCCCATCGCGCAGGGCCTCGACCGCATCCGGCAGGCGACCCAGGAACTCAAGCGACCGCGCCTTGTGGAAGCAGGCGTACGCCTGCATTGGATCTGCCGCCAGGCACCGGTCATAGAACTCGACCGCCGCCGCGTGATCGCCCACCCGCGCGTGCTCCTGCGCCAGCGCGTACAGCACGAACGCGTCCGAAGGATCGGCCTCGAGCAGTCTCTGGAGCTGTTCGAGCGACGGCATGGAATCAGGGTAGCCGCCAGCGCGACCCTACCCTTCCCGGCATTCCGGTCCCCAGCTTCCCAAGGAGTCGTCATGGCGGAGATTCGATCGATCGTGGTCATCGGTGCCGGGCAGATGGGCGGAGGCATCGCGCAGGTCGCCGCGACCGCCGGTATTGCGGTCAAAGTCCTCGACGCCTTCCCCGGCGCCATCGACAAATGCCGGGGCCTGCACGACAAGCTCCTGGCGCGGGCCGTCGAGAAGGGCAAGATGACCCAGGGCGACGCCGACGCCGCCAAGGGCCGGATCGGGTACCTCCCTATCGCCTCGCTCGACGTGGTCTCCGAGTCCGACTTCGTGATCGAGGCAATCGTCGAGGACGCCAAGGTCAAACGCGACCTCTTCGCCCAGCTCGCCAATGCGACTCGCGCCCAGATCCTCGCCACCAACACCAGTTCGATCAGCATCACAGAGATCGCCGCGGCCGCCGGCGACGCCGCCGATCGCGTCATCGGCATGCACTTCTTTAACCCCGTCCCCGTCATGAAGCTCGTGGAGGTGATCAAGGGCCTCGCCACGAGCGAGAAGACGACCCTCCGCACCATCGCCCTGGCCACGGCGATGGGCAAGACGCCCGTGCCCGCCAACGACCGCCCCGGCTTCGTCTCCAACCGCGTGCTCATGCCCCTGATCAACGAGGCCTTCTACGCCTGGATGGAGGGCGTGGCCGAACCCGCGCACATCGACGAGATCATGAAGCTCGGCTGCAACCACCCGATGGGCCCGCTCCGCCTGGCCGACTTCATCGGGCTCGACACCTGCGTCCACATCATGGACGTGCTCGCCGATGGCCTCAACAACGACCGCTACCGGGCGTGTCCGCTGCTGAAGCAACTCGTCGCGGCGGGCCGGCTGGGCGACAAGACCGGCCGAGGGGTGTTCGAGTACGGGAAGTAGGCAATGGCCCACGCGCGTGAGAAACCTCCAAAGGCGCTTCTGATCCTGTGCTTTGTCGTGTTCCCGATCGTCGGGGTCACGCTGACGATCATCACGCTGTACGCGACGGGCAGGCTGGGAAGCTCGGCCGCGAGGCCGGGCGATCCGAGTGGCGTCTACAAGGCCGCGAGCGCGAGGCACTCGCAACTGTTGGGGCACGTTGCTCGCGAGCCCAACCGAGCTGAAGACCTGGTTGCAGTTGCGAGAAAGCTGGAAGGCGTCAAGGACGCCCTCCTGGCCGATTCAACATTCGAGTTCCACGGGCTTGACCTGGCTCTGCTGGATCGTTCGGCATTCGACGGGGCGGAGTATGGCGTCCAAGGTCTGGACGAGACCCAGCAGGCGTACCGAGACGCAGTGCGCAAGCACGAGGCCGCGCTGGCGTGGGCCCAGGAGTACATGCGACGCGCGGATGAACTGGACCTTATCACCGAACTATCGCGATTGCGCGATAGTCACCACTTTGTGGTCGACCTTCGTGTCTCGATAGATCCCGAGCGGCTGAGTCTCTACCGTGAACTTGCGCGGTACCTGGTGACAAGGGGCAGCCGAGCGGTCCGCGTCGGAAACACTGCGGATGCCATTGTTTGCTTCGGCCATGCCCTGTGGCTGGGTGACAACGTCTCGCGACAAGGGCCATACACCGACTACCTGACAGGTCTGGCGATCCTCGATCTGGCAGTCGCTCACACCTCGCGAGCTGTGCCTCGGCTCGAGCCCGGTGATCTCGAGCACGTGAGAACCGTCGCCGCGCAGTACCGCGATTTCAATTCTTCTCTGATCTCGTTTGAGATGTCGCGCTTCGAGGCGCTTGCGATGATAGTAGCATCTTACCGAGAAGATCGGTCGGGCGACGGCGCCTACATCGACCCTGGCGTTTCGAATGATGATGACGACTCACTTGTGATCGGCAGGGATCGCGCGCGCGAAGTTGTCAATCGGTTCTGCGACGAGCTCCTGAGAACTCGATCGCTCTCGCCGTCCGAACGATCAATCCCGGCCCGAGAACTTGCATTCAAGCCAGACACCGGAACGCAAATGCCCGCTGCACTGTCCGGGTTCGATCGGGTGCTCGCCCAGGCGATTGATTGGGATGACTTGGAGCGCTCGCGGATCGCCCTGCTCGAAACCCAGATCGCCATCGAACTCTTCCGGCGTCAGAACGGTCAGTTGCCGCCCGATCTGGGCTCTCTAGTACCAGACTTCCTGCTAAGCCTGCCGCACGATCCCTTCGCCGCGGACGCAGCGGTGAGGTACCGAGTGGACCCGGCGGTCGAGGGCGGCTTCTGGCTTTGGGCCGTCGGCACCGACCGCGAGGACAACGGCGGCGCGAGAACCGAGCACGGGGCCGGAGGCTCAGTGTCGGGGACGGACTTGGTGCTGTGGCCGCCTTTCGTGCGATGAGGCAGACAGCGCGGGTCGCCTTAGCGTGTGCGCCGCGGGTGCCCGAACACCCGCGTCGCGCCCTGCCGCCCGGGCATCGCAGTGACATCCTGCGACCATGACCCTGACATGGCGCCGGGCGAGAAGAATCTGAAAAGAACGTGATGAATCCGCGGGTTCAGGGTTCCCGTCCGGAGGCGCCTCCGATACCCTGCCGAAGAGTGGGAACGGCCCACCATCACTTTTGGCCCGTCCGAGTGCCCCGCCGGCCTGCCGGCGTCCGGACGGCCGCAACAGGAGGAACAGAGATGAAACGCAGTGTCATTGCGCTGGCGGGCCTCGCGCTCGCCGCAAGCGGGGCCTCGGCCCAGTTGTTCGGCTCGGACAACGTGGGAAACTACTTCGAGGTCAGTGAGATCGACGGCTCGGCGACGCTGATCACGTCCGATGGCTCCACGTACAACTTCGTCGGCGGCGCGACCGAGATCGAGATCGATCAGTCCACCGGCATCGGCTACGCCCAGAATCCCAACGGCTCCTTCAGCGGCAACCAGTTCGTCGCCACCACGGGCGCCTCGGCCGGCCCAACCGTCTTCACGCTCGGGTCGTTCACCGGGCTCGAGTACGTTGGCGGCACGCTGTTCGGCGCATACATCACCGGTGGCGGCGGCGCTGCGCCATCGACGCTCGCGACGCTCGACCCGACCACGGGCGCGTCGGTGGACATCGGTCTCACGGGCGTCGGACCCGTGACCGGCCTGGCCTACGACGTCTCGAGCGGCATCATGTACGGCAGCACCGCCGGGGTTCCGGGCGTGTCCACCAGCTTGCTCGTGACCATCGATCTCGGCTCGGGTCTCGCGACCCCGATCGGAGACACCGGCGTGGTGCTCGGCTCGATCGAGTTCGGTTCCAACGGCCGGCTGTACGGCGGTGGCGGACAGGTGAACACGGGGCAGATCTTCGTGATCGACCTCGGAACCGCCACCCCGACGCACATCGGCGACACCGGCCTCGACACGGTCGTCACCGGGCTCTCGCTCCTCCCGGCCCCGGGCGGCGTGGCGCTCCTGGGCTTGGGTGGGCTGATCGCGGCGCGCCGTCGGCGCTAGGCCGCCTTTGATTCAACATCCGATGAGGGCGGGGCCGAAGGGTCCCGCCCTTCTTCTCTTCATTCGTGCTCAGGGCCACAGCAGCACCAGGCCCAGCGTCGCCAGCGCGAGGACCGCAAATGCGACCGCGGTCCGCACCGCCAGCGCCCGTGACCCGAGCCAGAACACGATGCCGGCCTTGAAGACGAGGTTGCTGACCGAGGCGATCAGAATCGCCCGCCACGCATCGCCCGGCTCGAGCCGGCCCCGCTCCACCAGACGCGAGGAGCCAAGCGTGATGGCGTCCATGTCGGTCAGGCCGCTGATCGCCGCCGCCCCGTAGATGCCCGCCTGGCCGAATTGGTCGCGCGCGAAGGCGACGATGAAGATGATCGCGGCGTACAGAGCCCCGAAGATCAGCGCCGGCCGCAATTCGGCAGGGTTCCGCGGCGCGGGCATCGTTCCGCCCTCGCGCCCGATGAGCCACCACGCCAGCAGACCAAGCAGGGCGCACACGCCGCCCGCCGCGGCGACCGGCGCAATCAGCGCCGCCGTGTGGGTCGGGGCTACCAGCGTGATCTCTGTAATCACGCGCCCATACATGACGGCCGTGGCGATCAGGATGATCGACAGCGCCGCGCCCGATGCGTCCGGCGCCGACCGGGCGAGGCGCGCGTTGCTCGCCGTGGTGGCGGTGCTGGAGATCAGGCCGCCCAGCAGCCCGCTGATCAGCGAGCCCTTGCGCGCGCCCATGATGCGAAAAGCGATGTACCCCGCCAGGCTCAGGCCCACGACCAGCACCACCATCAGCCAGATGCGGTGCGGGTTGAGCACGTCGTAGGGCCCGTACGTCTCGTCGGGCAGCACGGGCAGAACGATGAACGTGATGAGCGCAAAGCGGAGAATCGCGGTCGCGTCCTGATCCGTCAGGCGTGCCGCGAGCGCGTGCAATCGAGGCTTGAGCTGCAGCAGAATCGCGACCGCCACGCCAAGCGCGACCGCGGGCTCGCGCTGGCCGAGGGCCAGAGACGCCCCCACCCCGTACATGACGAGCATCGCGATCTCGGTGGTCAGGCCGTACGGCGCTTCGGGCTCCTGTCGGGCCCGCAGCACATTGGCCATGATCGCCAGCGACGCGACGCCGATCAGGCCCGCGCCGACGAGCCAGCCGCCGGCGGCCGGGACCAGAAGTCCCCCCAGCGCCCCCAGCACCGTGATGAGAGCGAAGGTCCGAACCCCGGCCAGAGCCTCACCGTCGGCCCGCCGCTGGCGCTGCATGCCCACGAGCAGGCCCAGGGCCAGAGCCAGGCCGAGAGTCAGAAAGGCGTCGCCCGGCATGGAGGACAGTATGGACCGCTACCAGTTCTCGTCAGACTCGTAGGCGAGCGCGACGAGCGCCTGGCCCGCGATCTCCTTGAAGATCGCCTTGTCGCGATCGGCGAAATACTCGCGCCAGTCGCCGACGACGCCCTTGCGCACGAACGCGGCGTTGTCGCCCTCGCCGGGCTTGCGCCCCTGCGATCGAACCTCGAATCGGTTGGACTCGACGCACGCGCGCACGGTTTCGTCGTCGCGTTTCACGCCCAGGTGCCCGAACACGCGCCGCATCTGGGTGGTCGGGTCCTCCAGCAGCTTCTCGTATCGCACGGTCAGGAACTGCTCGCCGAACAGCGTGCGCGCGACGCGGCTGCGACGGACGCAACGCCGCCATTGCAACGCGGCGTGTCGAAGCACGGCCTCGTTGAACAGCGGCACCCGCTGACCCTCGCCCTCGTGCCAGAACCGACGTGCCCGCTCGAAGTCGCCGTCATCGGCAAAGGGCGCGGCGTTGCCCGTTCGCAGATGGTGGAACACCATCGACGTCACCATGTCGCGTCCGTCGCGGAGCAGATGGATCACGCGCGCCTCGGGAAAGAGCTCGTGCAGTTGCTCGCACGCGTCGAGGTAGTGCACCGGGCCTTTGTCGCCCAGCCGCCTGACGCCGGGCTTGTGGGCAAGGGCGAGCACGCCCTCGATCGCCCCGCGCCGGGCCGCTCGCAGCACGTCGTCGGCTCGCGGCGCGGGCTCGGGGGCGGTGCGGGCCCGCAGCGCCGCGGTCGGGTTGGGATGCTCGGACCATCGGTTCAGGGCCTGCTCATCGAGCCATCGCGAGGCGCCGATGGCCGGGCTGAAGAGATACGCCTCAAAGTAACAAGACACCTGCGGATGGGCGTTGACCATCCACGTCATCCAGCTCGTGCCCGAGCGGTGCGCGCCGGTGATGAAGAAGTAGCCGATTTCCCTCGGGCGCTCGATGCGCGGCGCGCTGGGAGCCTCGGCTGGCTTGGTCTCTTGGATCATCGGTGTCCTCTGCGCCGGAAATGGGCATCATAGGAAATGCGATGGGACCGCGGGGCGGACCCGGACGATCTCTCCCAGGTTCACAGGCCCAACTTCACAGCCCCGGTTCACAGGGCCTGGCGGGTCGGCACGGCGACGTTGGCCAGGAGCATGCCCGTCACGATCCCGACGCCCACCAGCAGCATGCGGAAGGCCGTGTCGATGCCGGCGACGGTCTGGTCGTCGAGCAGGGCCGACAGGCTGCTGAACCCGACCGAGCCCGGAACCAGCAGCAGGATGCCGGGAGTGATGGCGATCGACGAGGGCCGCCCGGAGAACCGGGCGTAGGCATTGCCGACGACCCCGACCGCAAACGCCGCGGCGCACGCGCCAACCTCGGGCTCGAGCACGCGCGAGAGCAGCGACGCGGCGAACGCCACCGCGCCCGAGAGCGCAATGACCATGGAGTCTCGCGGCTGGGCCCGGAAGAGCACCGTGAAGGTGCAGACCGCAACCGCAACGGCGATGACCAGCGTCCACTGGGGGAGATCGGCGGCGGGATCGAACGCCGGCGAGGGCAGCACGCGCGCGAACAAGAGAGGCTCGAACTGCCGCCCGATCGCGATGCCGAAGGCGAGTGAGAAGAAGACCATGAGCGCGCCGGTGAAGCGGGCGGTGCCGGAGACGAGATTCCGCGTGGCCAGTTCGCCGATCGCCATGGTGAGCGACAAGCCAGGCAACAGGAAGACCAGTCCGCTGACGGTGACGAGGTAGCTCGAAGCGCCCATGAAGCGGGCGGCGAGCAGCGCGATCGCCGCGGCGAATGCGGCCGCGATGGTGTCCACCACGCGCCGTGCGCGACGGTGCCGACCGCCGATCTCTCCCACCACTCCCACCACCAGGCCGACGCCCAGAGAGGCGACGACGTCGCGCGCCGAACCACCGAAGAGCCGCGCGACTGCCGCGGCGTTGACCGCAATCGCCAGAACGTAGAGCCACGCCGGATACCGGCGGGGCGTCGCGGCGACCTCGTCCAGCAGCGCCGTGCCCCGCCCCGGCGAGACCGCGCCCGAGGCGACATCTCGGGCGATGCGGTCGGTGCGAACGAGGCGCTCGAGGTTGACCTCGCCGGGCTCGACGCGCAGCAGCATGGTCCGCTGGTTTGGGATCTCGCCAAAGGCGATGAGGATGGAGGTGGGCGTGCTGAAGACCTGGGCCGCGACGCCCAGGCGCTCGCACGCGCCGACCACGGCCTCTTCGAGGCGATGGGCCGGTGTGCCCGCCTCGTGCAGGGCCCGGGCCAGGCGGAGGATAAACGAGGCGTGGGCGTCGGCCGGGACCATCTGGGACGCAAAATCGCGGGCGGGATCGGGCACGTCTGGATCCGAGGCAGCGGCCGGGAGGCGGCGAGGGCCGTGAGGATAGTGCGCGGGGCGGGAAGGGCCCATCCGCTAGAATCGACCGACCGAAACTCCTTCCACGGAGGGCCACGATGTCCACTCGCCAGACGCAGGCCACGCCCGTCCAGCCCGCGCGGATCGATCCCCACGCGGTGACGATCTCCGGGTTCGTGCTTGACCCGTCCTACGGGCCGGGCGCGGCCGCGCCGCCAGAGCAGATCGAAAGCCTGAACAACATCCAGCGGGACATCCCCGCGCCGGGGACGTACCCGTACACGCGCGGGCTGTTCCCGCAGGGGTATCGCACGCGCCTGTGGACGATGCGCCAGTTCGCGGGGTTCGGATCGGCCGACGACACCAACGCCCGGTTCAAGTACCTGTTGCGGGCGGCCAAGACCTCGACCGCGGCGAACACCGGCCTGTCCACGGCGTTCGACCTGCCGACGCTGATGGGGCGGGACTCGGACGATGAGCTGTGCCTGGGCGAGGTGGGCAAGTGCGGCGTGGCGATCTGCACGCTGGAGGACATGCACCGGCTGTACGCGGAGATCCCGGTCGATCGCGTGACGGTGAGCCAGACGATCAACGGCCCCGCCGCGGCGATCTGGGCGATGTACCTGGCGATGGCGTTGCAGCGCGGGTTCTCGTGGGACTCGCTGGGGGGGACGCTGCAGAACGACATTCTGAAGGAGTTCCACGCACAGAACGAGTTCATCTATCCGCCCGAGGCGAGCGTGAAGCTGGTGGCGGACACGATCGAGTTCCAGACGCGATGCGTGCCGAGGTGGCACAGCGTGTCGATCTCCGGATACCACATCCGAGAGGCGGGCTCGACGGCGACGCAGGAACTGGCGTTCACGCTGCGCGATGGGATGGAGTACGTCGAGGCGTGCCTGCTGCGGGGGCTGGACGTGGACGCGTTCGCGCCGCGCCTGTCGTTCTTCTTCAACAGCCACAACGAGTTCTTCGAGGAGATCTGCAAGCTGCGGGCGGCGAGGCGGATCTGGGCGCGGATGATGCGGGACCGGTACGGGGCGCAGAGCGAGAAGTCGTGGTACATGAAGACGCACGTGCAGACGGCGGGGTGCAGCCTGACCGAGCAGCAGCCGCTGAACAACATCGTGCGCGTGGCCTACCAGGCGATGGCGGCGGTGCTGGGCGGGTGCCAGAGCCTGCACACGGACTCGATGGACGAGACGCTGGCGCTGCCGTCGGAGCAGGCGGTGACGGTGGCGCTGCGGACGCAGCAGATCCTGGCGCATGAGACCGGCGTGACGCGGGTGACCGATCCGCTGGGTGGGTCGTGGTTCATCGAGAAGATGACCGACGACGTCGAGGGCGAGGCGCTGGCGTACATCGCCGAGATCGACGAGATGGGCGGCGGGCCATGGAAGGGACAACACGACGGCGCGCCCGCCGGGGGGTACGGCGGGGCGGTGGAGGGGATCCATCGCGGCTACTTCCGGCGGAAGATCGCCGAGGCGAGCTACCGGTTCGCCGAGGAGTGCGAGAGCGGGGACCGGATCATCGTGGGCGTCAACGAATACGTGGACCGCGAGGAGAAGCGGCCGATCGACATCCTGATGATCGGGCCCGAGGTGGAGGAGCAGCAGGTGGCGCGCCTGGCGGAGTTCAAGCGGCGGCGCGACCCGGACAAGGTGGCGCGGGCCCTTGATGCGATCCGCAGCGCCTGCCAGGGCCGGGCATATGAGTTGCAGCACCAGTTGCCGGGGGTGGACGGGGCCGCTCTGCATCCGACCAACGTGATGCCGGCGCTGGTGGATGCGGCGCTGTGCCACTGCACGCTGGGCGAGATGACGCAGGCGATGGCGGACATCTACGGGCGGTACTCCGGCGGGCCGGAGTGGTAGCGGATCCTGATTTGGACGATCCACCTTGCCAAGCGAGACGGTCTTTGACCTGGTCTACTCACAGCCACGTGATGAGGATGTCGCATTTTTCGATCAACATGTCCGACGGACGCGTCCCGCACGTCGGGCACCCGGAGATGCTGGCGCTTCTGCGGGGACTTGAGCGGACGGTGGTGCTGGCGGTGCCGGGAGAGGAGGCCGTGGAGTGATCGACCTGCTGCATGTCTCGTCGCTGACGATCGGCCAGAACGGAGAGGGCGGAAGAGGGCGGGGTAGTCGACGGCTTTGTGCGTTCTATGCGGGCCCCGCGAGGATTGCGCTGTGGTCAGTCAGTCCACACTAGATGAGTTCAGGGAGTTGCTGATCTCAGCGCGCCGCCGTGAGCGCCGCAGGCTCCGCGCAGCCAATGAGAGTTTTTGGCCATGGATAGAAGCAACAGATCGCTTAAGCCAGCGCCGAGCCAACAAGTTCTTGTTCTACTGCCTGCTTGACTACCAGATGAGGTCCGGCACGGCACAGATGAACACATCGCGCTTCGTCAAACAACACGACGACCCTGCAGACTTGTGGGCAACTGTGTGTTCCTACTCGACACGGCGTTGGGCCTCCCTCGCTGCTCGGCCCGAAACGCGCCTCCATAGATTCGCAAAGGCTCACGAGAAGGTCCGGTATGTTGCTGAAGTCATTACGGCTGAGTTTGACGGTGATGCGAGACAGATATGGCAGGGGCGATCCGCCGATGCCGTCTTGCGCATCCTTCTTGACACGCTGACGATGGGGCCCCAGTTGGCACGAATGGCGGTACTTGGCTTACTAGAGTGTGGACACATCGACGGCGACTCGCTTCCAAAGGCCGATGTACACGTTCGAAGAGTCCTCGGAAGAGTCGTGCGTGGCAAGGAGTTCTCGACGGCAGAGGTGGCTCAGGCTGACCGAACAATTCGAAGGGCCATGCCTGAGAAGGGTTGGCAGCTGGACCTGCCGCTGTACACACTCGGCCGGAGGCACTGTCTTGGCAGAGACCCCAAGTGCAGCGAGTGTCCGGCTCGCCGGCTATGTGCGTACAACCGAATGCGGCAGTGACATATGTAGACACCTCCTTGCAGGCTCAGCACCTTGGGATGCTCGATGCAGGAGTGGTTGCTGACGATGCCGGGGGTGGACGAGGCCGCTCTGCATCCGACCAACGTGATGCCGGCGCTGGTGGATGCGGCGCTGTGCCACTGCACGCTGGGCGAGATGACGCAGGCGATGGCGGACATCTACGGGCGGTATTCCGGGGGGCCGGAGTGGTAGTCGATTCCTGCGGCTGGGGCGCTGGCGCGCCGGCGGCGGCACCATCTGGCGCCTGAGCCGAGTGCGCGGCGGGAGCATCCGGCGCACGGGCGGCGTGCGCGGCGTCGTTCTGCTCGGCGCTCGGCGGGTGGTTTTCGTCACGATCCGAGAGGCGGATGGCACGAGGGGGCCTGGGTCCGGATGGGCGCGGGGGGCTGGGCGCCTCGCCGAGGCGGGCGATGCGATAGAGGAGGTAGACGGCCTTGCGGCAGTTGGCGCGGGCGGTCTCGCGCAGGCGGGGCGTATCGGGTGAGGCCGGGGACTGTGGATGGGGTTCGGAGAGGGACTCGGGCTGGGGCCCGGTTTGGGCCTCGCGGTGGTAGGCGTGGATGAGGTCCATCAGAATCGGGACGGCCTGGGCGAGGTGGAGCGTGGCCAGGAGCCTGGCGTGCTGGGTGGCGGCGGGGAGGTTGGCCTCTGGAGCGAGCATGAGAGGGTATTGTACGGCGATGTCGGCGCATCGTCAAGTCTTTGTTCGTATTTCTGGCGAATTCTCCGCCTCGCCCGCGCATCGCCCGAGGCGACCACCTCGCCGGGCGTCTTGACGCCCGAGGCCACCTCCCGCTTGAGCGCGACCTGCATCGCCAGCGTCGCCATCGGCTGCCCGTCGAGGTGGCCCAGCTCGATGCGCGTGGCCGAGACCTCCGGCGGAGCGGCGTCGAGGGCCGCCACGAATGCCAGGATCTCCACGACTCTGGGACGCAGGTCGCTGACCAGGATCGTCCGCTCGCGGCCCACGGCGGCCGTCTCGCCGCCGGGCCTACTCAGCAGCGGGCGGATGGCCTCGAGCACCGACGCGACATCGCGGTTGGCAATCGGCGCCAGCACGCGCACGTACCCCGCCGGCGCGGAATCGATTGCATCCAGCGAGCGCTCGATCCGGGCCGTGCCCATAGCGTCCAGCAGGCGCACCACGCTCAGCGCCGGCGAGTCGCCGACGCGGATGGTGGTGAACCCCCGTGCGGCCAGCAGGCGGTTGGTCAGGGCCCAGAGCTGTTGGTCATCGACGTCGCCGCGGAGCGTGACCGACTCGGTGAGGACCTTCGGTTGGTACTCGATGGCCGTGCCCAGCCGCTCGGCGCACAGGTCCACGAGGCGGGAGAGGGCAAGGTCGCCCGAGAGGCGGAGGGGCGACTCTTGCGCCAGGGTACATACCCCAGTCGTCGCGAGGATCGCGACGCGAAGGAGCCACGCACGCTCTTGGCTGGAGAGCACAGGCTCCTCCTGCTCTACGGCGCAAACGCCAGACAAGCAACATGCGTTGCGGCTCAATGATCGCCCAAAACCTCACTCCAAGAAGCCAGGTCCATCGCGCCGCATCCCTCCGTTGTCGAGATTCCTTACTTGAAGCGCATTCAAGATCCCTGGCCTAAGACCCGAGGATCTTCGGATAATTTGACATCAGGAAAATTGGGGTCAATTTCTCTCGTTTTCTGGATGTTGAGATTCCATGTCGCGAGTCTAATAAATACCACATCGTCCGCATTCCATCCGTTATCGACATCTTTCAAGTATTCCATCTTAAGGCGAAATACATACTGACCAAAGACCAATCCGATCCTTTCGCTGCTAGGAATGTTCGGGGTTACATGATCGACGTCATTTCTATCCGCAGATCGTACAGATTTGATATGACTAGCACCTCCAGACAATCCTCGAATCTCAAGAAAGGCGTTCGCACTTGCCGTCGTGAACACGCTCGGGGGGAGCGTCTGTGCCACCGTTGTCGTTGCGGCCAAGTCCTCACCTCGAATCAATAACGTGACCATTACCGTGCGTTCGTTCTCAGAAACTTCGTCGAGCGACACAAACACCTGTGAGAATGCGGGCGACTTGACGCGAGTATCATCCAGCCTTCCTGGGGCGACAGCTCCAACAAGAAACAAGCCCATTGCAATGATGCTATTGTTGCGGAACTGCGATCCCATCTTTGCATTCCTTGTCTGGAACATCTACAATTTGCGGATTCTGTCTTGGATAGATATCGAGACATCGATCGCAGCAGTCAGGAGGCTCGCCAAGTGACGCGCATGTGACCTCTCTGTTGGCCGTAGGGCTCGTGCCAGGCCCGCACCCGGCCCTCGCCGAGCCCGCGAGGCGCGCGGGCACGTGCCGCATCAGAGGCGCAAACGTCGGACCGCCAGTTCTGGACGTAGTAGATCCGCCGCTCGAGCGTGTCGTCGGCCGCGGCGTCCCAGGCCGCCACATGGTCGTCGCGCAGGATCACCGAGTCAATATACGAGGAACCGCCCATCCCCAGCAACGGTCACGACGGCTTCATGAAGCTGAGGACCTTGCAGTGGTCGAGGAAGAAGCGATTGCCCACGAAGGCCGGATTTGAACTCATCTCGAGGCGGTCGATGCGGCCGCGGATGCGCGCGAGGCCGCCCTTGGCGACGTTGCCGGGATCGGGGGTCTCGCAGACAACGTGCAGTTCGCCGGGGACGGAGATGTGGCTCATGTTGAGGGTGATGAGGGTCATGGACCCGGACTTGCGGACGCTGAGGACCTCGCCCTCCCAGCCGCGTTCGGAGAGCCAGGCGTCCTGGTAGCCGCCGGCGGTGTCGGGGTCGTGCCGGGCCTCGCCGAGCAGGGCGTGGGGCGTGAAGACGGGCTCAAGGACGAGGGCCCCCGCGGGCGGGTCGGTGGAGACCGTGGAGGGATCGACGGTCGGGCCGGATTCCTCGCAGGCGGTCAGGCAGAGGGCGCAGAGGGCGGGCAGCAGAATTCGACGCATGTGAGTTCCCCCCGGCGATGCCAGCGCGCGATAGAAGATCAGCAGGGGGTCGGGTTGTCAAGGGGAATGGTGGGAAGGAGGACAGGAATGATCGGGAGAGTCCTGAGTGGGAAGTCCTGAGTCCGTGTCGCTCCAAGCCTGCGTGCCTCGTGTGAGGGGCGGCGGATCGCGGTATCGTGTGGCTTGGCGCGCGGGGTCGTGGCGCGGTGGGAGTCAGCGATGGTCCGACGAGATGAGGACGGGTACTGGCTGGAGCACGAGCAGCCGCTCGCGATGCACCACGAGGAGGTGTTCGCGTGCCTGACGACCGATGGCGGGCTGATGCGGTGGTTCGCGGTGGCGGCGCGGATCGAGGCGCGGGCCGGGGGCCTGCTGGAACTGGGGTGGGACCGGGCGTTTCGGAGCAAGTCCACGCTGGCGGTGCTGGAGTTCGATGCGGGCGGAAAGATCCGGTGGGACTGGTACGCGGGCAACGCGGATACGCACGCGCCGCTGGAGTGGCGGGTGGAGCCGGATGTGGAGCAGGGGAGTGTCGTGCGGCTGATCCAGGGACCGTTCCGGGCGGACACCGAGTCGCTGGTGGCGATGGCGGAAGAGGCCCAGTTCTGGACGTGGCAGTTGTGCAACATGAAGAGCGTGCTGGAGGCCAAGCACGACATGCGGAGGGTGCGGCCGCTGTAGAACAAAAGCATGCCCGGGCGGACCCGGGCATGCGAGACTGCGGCGGAGTGGCGCTGCGGGATCAGTAGCGGTAGTGCTCGGGCTTGTAGGGGCCCTCGACGGGCACGCCGATGTACTTGGACTGGTCGGCGGTGAGGCGGGTGAGGCGGACCCCGAGGTGCTCGAGGTGGAGGCGGGCGACCTCCTCATCGAGGGTCTTGGGCAGGACGTAGACCTTGCCCTTCTCGTAGACGGTGCCGCTGGGGGCGGCGCCGGAGGTGGCCGCGGCGTGGAGGTCGATCTGCGCCAGGACCTGGTTGGTGAAGCTGGTGCTCATGACGAAGCTCGGGTGACCTGTGGCGCAGCCGAGGTTGAGCAGCCGGCCCTCGGCGAGGACGAGCAGGCTCTTGCGTCTGGCCTTGTTGGCCTCGGCGGGGAAGACCCACTCGTCGTACTGGGGCTTGACGTTGCGGCGCTCGACGCCTGGGAGTTTGGCGAGGCCGGCCATGTCGATCTCGTTGTCGAAGTGGCCGATGTTGCCGATGATGGCCTTGTCCTTCATCCGCTTCATGTGGGCGGCGGTGATGACGTTCTTGTTGCCGGTGGCGGTGACGAAGATGTCGGCAGTCTCGAGGAGCGCTTCGAGCGTGTTGACCTCGTAGCCTTCCATGACGGCCTGCAGGGCGCAGATGGGATCGATCTCGGTGACAATGACGCGGCAGCCCTGGCCGCGGAGGCTCTGGCAGCAGCCCTTGCCGACCTCGCCATATCCGCAGACGACGGCGACCTTGCCGCCGATCATGACGTCGCTGGCGCGGTTGATGCCGTCGATGAGCGAGTGGCGGCAGCCGTAGATGTTGTCGAACTTGCTCTTGGTGACGCTGTCGTTGACGTTGACGGCGGGGACGAGCAGCGAGCCCTCCTTGGACATCTGGTAAAGGCGGTGGACGCCGGTGGTGGTCTCCTCGCTGATGCCGCGAAGGTCGGAGGCGAGCTGCTTCCAGCGTCCGGGATGGGAGCGTTCGAGGGAGCGGACGAGGTCGAGGAAGACCCCCCACTCCTCCGGGTGCTCGTGCGGGTCGAACTGCGGGATGCTGCCGGCGGTCTCGAACTCGAGGCCCTTGTGCAAGAGCATGGTGGCGTCGCCGCCGTCGTCGAGGATGAGGTTGGCGCCGTGGCCGTCGGGCCAGGTGAGGATCTGGTTGGTGCACCACCAGTATTCCTCGAGCGATTCGCCCTTCCACGCGAAAACGGGGACTCCCTTGGGATCTTCGGGAGTGCCCTTGGGGCCGACGGCGACGGCCGCGGCGGCGTGGTCCTGGGTGCTGAAGATGTTGCAGCTTGCCCAGCGGACCTTGGCGCCGAGGTCGACGAGGGTCTCGATGAGCACGGCGGTCTGGATGGTCATGTGGAGCGAGCCGGCGATGCGTGCGCCCTTGAGGGGCTGGCTGGCGCGGTAGCGGTCGCGCAGGGCCATGAGGCCGGGCATCTCGTGCTCGGCGAGTTCGATCTCGCGCCGGCCCCACTGGGCGAGGTAGAGGTCCTTCACCTTGAAGTCGAGGGAGGACCCGGCGGCGGCTTTGGTGGCGGTGGCGGTCATGTCGTTCCTTCCGTTCGGGTGAATCGACGGGGCGGCGCGTGGACCGGCCCGCCCGGGGTTCATGGCGCGAGGCGCGCGGTGGCGACGAAGAGGCCCGGGCCCTTGCCCTCGGGATCGCTTGGCATCTCGCGGACGCGGACGCTGGCGAACCCGGCCTCCTTGAACAGCGATTGCATCTGGTTCTGGGCGAAGCCGAGGTGGCGGTGGCCCAGGGAGAGGCGGAACTCGGTGCGGTGGTGCTCGACCATGTCGACGATGAGGGCGACGCCCCCGCCTCGATAGGTGCGAAGGACCCGACGCATCTCGCGCAACGCGCGGCCGGGTTCTTCGAGGTGGTGGAGCACGAGCAGGCAGATGGTGGCGTCGACGCTGGCGTCGGGCAGGGGAAGGCTTTCGAGCGAGCCCTCGCGGTACTCGATGTTGGAGAGGTCGGAAAGGCGGCGGCGGGCGGCGCCGAGCATGGCGTCGGACTGGTCCACGGCGACGACCTGGCCCACGTAGGGGGCGATCTGCTCGGCGGCGTTGCCGGTGCCGCAGCCGAGATCGGCGACAGTCCAGTCGGCCGGGACGAGGCTCAGCAGGGCCTCGGCGGTGAAGCGGGAGCCGAAGAGGCCTCGGCGAAGTTCGTCCCACTCGCCGGCCATGCGCCCGAAGAAGGCGAGGCTGTCGGCTCGGCGCTCCATGAGAACGCCCGAGAGCCGGCGCCGGTCTTCTTCGAACCCTTCGAGCGAGTTGACCTGAGGCCGAACAGTGACCCAGAGCGCGCGGGACTCGGCGTCGAGTTCGTCCAACAGGAGGCGGTAGTACGAGGCGGTTCCGACGGAGCGGCGCACGAGCCATCCGCCTTCGGAGAGCATCTTGAGGTGGCGGCTGACGGTTGATTGGGGTGACTGGACGACGCTGGCAACTTCGCCGACGGACAGTTCTTCCAACTCCAAGATTGCGAGGAGACGAAGACGGATCGGCTCATTGAGATCGGCCAATCGTTCGGAAACAGTTCGTTGGAGAGACGGCATATTCATCCTTTGATCCGGATTGATCGTAGGATGAATCAGGAATGGGTCAAGGGCCTTCGACGTCCGGCTGAAGAGCGAAGCTCGGGCCCGGGACGTGGCCGAGTTCGCGGATGCGGGCGGGGGCTTCGGCGGGGATCGGTTCGAACGAGAGGGCCATCCGAAGGTACGAGAGCTCGCGCTCGGTATCGCCCGCGCGGCGGTAGACATCGGCCAAGCCCAGGATGGGCGCGGGATCCTGGCCGTCGGACAGGCGATAGGCCTGGTTGTACGCGTCGGTCGCGTCCTCGAGGGCGCCAGCCCTGGCGGAGATGCGGCCGAGGCGGAGGTAGTCTTCGGCGGTTCCACCGCTGGCGGCCTCGGCCCGCAGCGTCGTGAAGAGTTCCTTGGGCCGGCCCGCGGCGTAGAGCGCATCGGCGAGTCGATCCATGGTCTCGCCGTCGCTGGGATTGAGCCGGTGCGCGACCATGAGCTCCTCGCTGGCACCGACATCGTCGTCCATGGCCGTCAGGGTTCTGGCGATGTCGAGGCGATTCTTCCAGTTCTGGGGCTGGACGACTCGGATCTCGGTGTATCGCTTGAGCGCGAGGGGGTAGTCGCCCTGTGCGTAGGCCCGGTTTCCGAGTTGACGCAGGTCAGAGACGAGGCGCTCGTCCTTCTTCATGCAGCCGCAGAGGGCGAGAGACGACGCGCACACCACCACGGCACAGCGAATTCGATTCATCGGTTCGACTCCATTCTCACCGAGCGGGCCGGGCCCGCCGAATCGGGCATGGTACCCTCGCGGTGCGCGGAACGTGGCGAGGTGTGGAGCCTGTCGGATGGGACAGATGGTGTTGCTGGAACACACGACGGCCGAGGACGGAGTTCATTTCGACTGGCTGCTGGAGCGAGATTCTGAGGAGGAGCGGCGGCTGATTTCGTTTCGCGTGTCCGAACGGATCGACCTGACAGCCGGGGCGCGCTGGCGGGCCCAGCGGATCCGGGATCATCGGGCCGTGTTCCTCGCGTTCGAGGGGCAACTGAGCGGTGGTCGGGGGCACGTTCGGCGGGTCGCGGCCGGCGCGTGCGAGATCGTCGAAGAGACTGCGGACCGACTCCGGGCCCGGGTTGACTGGGGTATGGGAACTCGGGTGATTCGGGCCGAATCCGAGGGCTCGGCGTGGATAGTCCGCGCGGAGTAGCGTGCTGTGGCTTGTCGAGCGCTTGGCAGGCCACCCAGAATCCGGTAGGCTGTCGTGCGGGAGGAGAGCATCTCGA
This sequence comes from Phycisphaeraceae bacterium, assembly GCA_020639195.1. Lineage (GTDB taxonomy): Bacteria > Planctomycetota > Phycisphaerae > Phycisphaerales > UBA1924 > JACKHB01. The sequence continues at coordinate 64,345 of JACKHB010000006.1, forward strand.
AAGGGGGCCTCTCGTGCGAAGTGCACGGCCTTGTCGCGACCCGGAATCGCCGATCCCGCTATCTGGAGAACCCACGCCGACGATTCGGCCGATCGGGCACGTGAACCCCGAGCCTGAGGTTCGCCCGAAGATCCGGGCGTTTGAGCAGAAGCTGATCTCCGGCCGGCACGAGGACGAGTGGAACCGGACGCCAAACGCCACTGGGACGGGCGCGATCCATGTCAAGAGCTTCCACTGCAAGTTCACTGAGGAAGCGCTGGCGATGATCGACGGCCAGATCAATGAATGGCTCGATGCGCACCCGCAATACGAGGTCAAGTTCGTCACGACGGTGAAGGCGGACTGGAAGACCAAGATCGGGACCGAGCCCGCGATGATCGTTCAAGTCTGGGTGTGACTCGACGCGTCGGTGCGCCTACTGGACCGAACCAGCCGATACATCGTCGGTGTGCGGCATCGTCGGCATCGCGACAGCGCGCGGACGGGTTCCTTCGATCGGCCCATCGGTCGTGGCGACGATGCGCGACCGCATGGTCCATCGCGGCCCGGACGACGCCGGGCTGATTGACGGCGGGAACGTTCTGCTCGCGCATCGGCGGCTTGCGATTCGCGATCCGTCCCCCATGGGCCGACAGCCGATGGCCACGCCCGACGGCCGGTTCCACCTGGTCTACAACGGCGAGTTGTACAACGAGCCGGAGATTCGGCTGGAGCTGACTCGACAGGGCGCGGTGTTCGGCTCCGGCTGTGACGCCGAGACCGTCCTGCTTGCGCTCGCCGCGTGGGGTTCGAGCGGCCTTTCCAGGCTGCGGGGCATGTTTGCGCTGGCGCTGTGGGACGTGGCGGCCGGGACTCTGCTGCTGGCGCGCGATCCGCTGGGAATCAAGCCGCTGCACGTGTGGCGGGGTCGCGTGGGAGGGCACGCGGAGATCGCGTTCGCCAGCGAGATCCCGGCTTTGTTTGTGCATCCGGCGGTCTCGGCCGCGCCCGACCCGGTCACGTTGAGTTCGTACTTGACCACGATCCGCGTGACCCTGGGACGGCGCACGATGTTCAGGGACATCACCACGCTGATGCCCGGGGAGTCGATCACGGTCGATCTCTCGAGTGAGTCGCTCGGCGAATCTCGGCGGAGCTTCGCGCGGATCGACGCGGCGGAAGAGTGTGAAGTCTCGGACGAGCACGTGCGAGAGGTCGTACGTCAGAGTGTCGGAAGACACCTCGTCAGTGACGTACCGACATGCTGCCTGCTGTCGGGCGGGCTCGACAGCACCATCCTTGCCAAGGTGGCCATGGACCGGGCGGGTGGTCTCACCACCTACTGCTCCGGAGATCCGTCTGCGGACCCGGAGCGATCCGATTTGGCGTTTGCGCGCAGGGTGTCAAGGTGGCTGGGCAGCGAGCACGTTGAGGTGCCCATCACCGGGGAGTCGTTCCTCGGGCGGTGGACAGAGTTGCTGGCGCTGGGTGGAGTGCCGCTCTCGACGCCGAACCAGGTTGCGATCTTCGAGGTCGCCGCGGCGATGCGATCCCGAGGACACATCGTGACGCTGTCTGGAGAGGGAGCCGACGAGTTGTTCGCGGGGTACGTGGGTCCGACGTTGGCCTGCCTGGACTTCGTTGGGACGGGCCAGCCAGACGCGGGACTGTTCCATGTGGATGCCAACGCGTGGGCGCCGAGGAGCGCGAAGGCGGCACTGCTCGCGCCGACCTGGGCTTCGGACGCCGAGGATGATCGAGTGCTGATCGAGACGTACCGATCGCTCTTTGACGCATGTGTGGATCCGGCGCGGGCAGACTGCGGCGTGCTCTCTCATCTGAGGTTTCAACGCGGCGTGAATCTCGAGGGGCTGCTCCGGCGACTGGATGCGATGACGATGCTCGCGGGAGTCGAGGGACGGACACCCCTGGCCGATGTCGAGGTCGCCCGCATGGCCGATTCGCTTCCCGTGCGCCGACGATTCGTGGACAACTCTGAGGCCGACTGGCCTGCGGAGCGGAGAGCGGAGGCTGCGAGAAGTAAGGTCGCGTTACGCGACGCGTTCGCGCCGGAACTGCCCGAGGAGATTGTGCGGCGGCCGAAGGCGAGCTTTCCGCTGCCGTTCGAGGGATGGGTTTCACGTTTGTCGGGCGCGCTGCGACGGTCTGAGTTCGCGCGAGAGGTGTTCCTTCCGGGTGCACTGGAGGTGGTGTCCCGCGACCCATCGGGCCTGTGGCGGCTCTCGTGGCCCATGATCAATCTCGCGATGTGGGGCGATCGCTGGTGGGGAGGGCTCAGCGAGGTGTGACCGCCGCCCATGCCTCCGCGATGGCCCGGAGGGAGGCCACGGCGCGATCCACATCCTCGAGCGTGTTGAAAGCGCCAAAGCTGAGGCGGGTTGTGCCGCCTCGTGAAGGCTCTTTGGTTGCGGCGTACGGGGCGCAATGAAGACCCGAGCGGGTGAGCACACCGTGCTCGGCCTCGAGCAGGGCCGCGAGTTCGTGGGGATCGATCTCGTCGTGCCTGAGGCTGAACACGGCGACGCGGGCGAGCGCGTCGGTTGGCCCCAGGATGTGATAGCCGACCGACCTGAGCGAAGCGGCGTGTTCGAGCATTCGCTCGCAGAGGGTCAGCTCATGGGCCCGCAGCCGATCGGCTCCCCGATCGAGGATCCAACGCGTGGCTGCGGCGAGGCCAGCGAGGCCGGGCATGTTGTGGGAACCGGGCTCGAATCGATGCGGCAGCGTGAGCGGTTGCTCATCGCTGTCGGACTCGCTGCCCGTGCCCCCTTGGCGAAGTGGCGCCACTCGCGACTCCATGCCGGGCCCCATGAACAGGCCGCCCGTGCCCAGTGGCCCGAGGAGGCCCTTGTGGCCTGGGAATGCGAGCAGATCGATGCCTTCGACATGGAGCGGAACGTGTCCAAGGGATTGGGCGGCATCCACCAGCAACGGAACGGCCGCAGCGCGGCACGCTCCTGCGATCCCTTCGATGGGCTGGATCGCTCCGGTCACATTGCTGGCGTGCTGGATCGCGACGAGGACCGTCGCGGGACGGATCGCGGCCCGGATGTCCGTCGGCGAGATGATGCCCGAGGCGGCCTTGACCGGGACGCGCGTGACTTCCACTCCCTTGGCCGCGAGCGCCTTCAGCACGCGAAGGATCGAGTTGTGATCGCTGTCGGACGTAACGATGTGCGGAAGGTTCGTTGGAGAGAGTGCGCGAGCCTGGGATACCACCCCGTGGATGGCGAGATTCAACGCGTCGGTGCAGTTGAGCGTGAAGACGATGCGTTGCGACTCACGCGTTCCGATGAGGCGTGCCAGATGCTCCCGGCACTCCGTCAAGACGCGGGCGGCCTCGCGGCTTTGGGCGTACGCGCCTCGGCCGGGTGACGCTCCGATCCGCGTGAGAAAGTCGAGGACGGCCTCGGCGACGCCCGGCGCCTTTGGAAAGCTGGTCGCCGCGTTGTCGAGATAGAGCGGTTCGCGATCCACGCAGGATGGTACGACGTGGGATTGCGACGAAGAGTCAGTCGGATCTCTTGTAGAACGGCAGCGGCGTGACGGCGGCGTCGAGGACGGCGCGGCCCGCATCGATCTGTATGCGGGCCCCTTCGCCCGTGCAGGCGGGGTCGACATAGGCCATGGCGATCGCCCGACCGAGCGTCGGGCTCATGCAGCCGCTGGTAACCGATCCCACCGGCTTGCCGTCGCTCAGAACCGGCATGTCCTGCCGTGGGGTTCGACGTCCCTCGACGTTGAGCCCGACGAGGCGGCGGGGAGGACCACCGGCGTGCTGTTCTTTCCGCAGGGCGGCCCGGCCGACGAAGTCTTCCTCCTTGTCGAGCGCGATCGCGAAGTCGAGGCCGGCGGACAGGGCGCTGATGTCCTCGCCGAGTTCGTGGCCATACAGAGGCATGCCGGCCTCGAGCCTCAGCGTGTCTCGCGCGCCAAGGCCGGCAGGACCGACCGTCGCACTGGGGTCTTTGAGGTCGACTTCGTCCCTGAGCATCTTGAGGGCGAACGAGGTCAGCATCTTCGGCAGGATGATCTCGACCCCGTCCTCTCCCGTGTAGCCGGTGCGCGCCACGAGCACCTTTGCGATCATCAGATTCTTCACGAGGAACCTGTATTTCTTCAGCGCCGGGATCTCGTCTGAGAATCTTGCGATGAAGGGCATCACTGCGGGGCCCTGAATCGCGATCATGGCGGTGTCGGCCGTCTGGTCCGTCACGTCGGCCTTGAGCGACCCGGCCGCGCGGACCGACTCGAAATGGCTCAGGAGCTTCTCCCGGTTGGCCGCGTTGACGACAACGGTGTGCTCCTTCTCGTCGTGGCGCATGACGATGACGTCGTCACGAACGCCGCCCGCCTCGTTGCAGACGAGCGAGTAGCGGCACTGGCCGGGCTGCATGCCCGCGATCTTGCGAGTGCACAGGCGCTCCAGGAGCCGCTCCGAATCCTTGCCTTTGACCCGGAAACGGCCCATGTGCGAGACGTCGAAGATGCCCCCGGACTGCCGGACCCGCAGGTGCTCTTCGACGATGCTGGTGTAGCGAATGGGCATTTCCCACCCGGCGTACTCGACGAGCTGGGCGCCGAGTTCCACGTGGAGGTCGTACAGGGGCGTTCGCAGCATGGCGGCTCCGAGAGTCGGGACGTGAGGGCGGAAGCCTACACACCGGTGGATACGGACGCGTCGGCGGCGAGGCCCCACGGCCCGTTGTCCAGGAGTCGCACTCCCTCGACGACCGCGGTGATCAGGGCGCGGCCCGGGGACCGGCGGGCGTCGCGGATTCGCATGGGCAGCAGGGATTGGGCGTGGCGGACACTCGCGTAGCCGATCTCGTCGACGCCGCCCTGGGTCAGCACGCGTCGCATCGAGTGCTCGGCGTCGGTTGGATCGGCGTGTTTGCGCGCTTCGTGAATGGCTTTCGAGAGGGACAGCGCGCGGCGTCGGCCGTCGTTGGTCAGGCGGACATTCCGGCTGCTGAGGGCCAGCCCATCGGGGTCGCGAACGGTGGGACCGGGGAGGATTTGGACGCTGAGACGTTCCTGCTCGGAGAGTGCCCGAGCGACCTGAAGCTGCTGCCAGTCCTTTTCGCCAAAGACCGCCGCGGCGCATCGAGTGAGCTTGAAGAGGCTGAACAAGACCGCGCACACGCCCTCAAAGTGTCCGGGGCGTCCCGCGTCTTCCAGGCCTCTCCCCTGTCCCATCGCGGGCACGGCAGGCGAGATCTTCGGGCCATCCTCTGGGTACACGATGTCTGATGATGGGATGATCACGGCATCCACGCCCTCCCGCTCGCACAGTCTCAGATCCTGATCGGTGGTTCGGGGATACGTCTCATAGTCGCGGGGGTCATTGAACTGCCTTGGGTTGACGAAGATCGTGACCTGGCTGCCGCCCGGGAGCGCGCTTGTTCGTGCGGCGGTCCGGGCGATGCGGATCAGCGCGGCGTGGCCTGCGTGCAACGCTCCCATCGTGGGCACGAGCGCACCGGGCTCGAGGGCCTCAAGGCCGGCACGATCGGTGATGACGCGCATGCGCAAGCGTGTGCGTCGGTGGATCGGAGGTCAAGCGGCGGTTTGGGAGCGCACCCAGCGGTCGAGCGATTCTGTCTTGGGGACCGGACGCAGATCGATGTCGATCCGGCATAGTCCCTCCTCGGCGTACTCGCACGTGATCACACAGCCGCAGAGAATCGTGGGCGTGTCGTCCACCTTGTGCACGGCGAGAACGAGGGTGCGGCCCGGATAGACCATTCTTCGCGAGACGATGACGACATGGGAGCGGCTCAGCTCCTGGGAGCGGCAGACCCACTGGGGGCCGGGGCGACCGCGATCATCCAGTTCCGTGACGTCGAGATCCATGACGAAGCGGTACCCGGTGGGCCGGCCACGAGTTCCTTCGACGGTCGGAACCGGAGGGGCCGGAGACGCTGGGGCCGGCTTGGGCGCCGCGGGCGTGCCCGGCTCGTCGTCCCAGAGGTCGTCTCCCAGCGGATTCATGCGACGTTGGCTCCTGCCGAGCGTGGGGTCGACGCGGCTCGCCGCCGAGAGATCGGTCGTTTGCCGCGAGTGCTGGACGGGCAGATGGGAACGAGGGCCGAGGGCTGACGGTTATTACGGGCGCGTCGATATCATCCTCTGATGACGCTGCGGGAGGAAGTGCGTCGGTGGTCCGAGAATCTGCACACGCTCGGAGCGGCTCGGCTCAGACGGGAAGGATGGCCCGGGTCATTCGCGGCTCCGTTCAGGGATGAGCATGGGCATCGGCGCCTCGTGGATGGGCCGTTTCTTGAGCACGTGAGTCGAGCGTGGGGCGACCATGGGGCTCGCGGAAGTGAGGCGCTGAGCCTGCCGGGATCCCAAGGTCCTGACGTGGACCTGTGGTCTGCCGTCGCCTCCGGAGCGCCCGCACCCGAGTGGCTCGACGAAGCTGAAGCGCCCCTTTCGGGACAAGGACGCTCCGGATCCGTTGAGGTGTTCACGGAAATCGAGTTGTCGGCGCTGCATGCGCTGTGGTGGCTGAATCTGCGCGATGGCGCGAGATATCGGCAGCTCGTCGAGGGCTTGGCTGTGTGGCACATGGAGCACCTCCAGCCGGACAACGCCACGGGCCATCCGTGGGCGATACACGTGTTCGCTTTGCTTGGACTTCGAGGATGCCCCGAGGCGATGCTGCACGCGGAAGGGCTGCTCCACGCGGCGCTGGTCGCGACTGGTGAGCCGGATCTCCTTAGCGCGCTGATCCTGCTCGACGCGGCAAGAGCGCTGGCATCGGCGGGCAATGACATTTCGTCCGGGTCGGGGCCTACCCCTCGAACATGGCTTCGATGAATCGTTCGGGGTCGAAGGGCTCTATGTCCGCCGGTGTTTCGCCGACGCCGATGAACTTCACGGGGATGTCGGACGCGTCCTTGATGGCGATGACGATGCCGCCCTTTGCGGTCCCATCGAGCTTGGAGAGGAAGATCCCGGTCACGCCGGCGCTCTTGTGGAACTCCTCGGCCTGTCGTAGCGCGTTCTGCCCGCTGGTCGCGTCGAGCACGAGGAGGGTCTCGTGGGGCGCATCGGGAACCTGCTTCTCGGTGACCTTGCGGATCTTCTCCAGTTGGCGCATCAGCGGATCCTGCGTATGGAGGCGGCCCGCGGTGTCCAGGATGAGCACATCCACACCCCGGGACTTGGCGGCGGAACACGCGTCAAACGCGACCGCGGCCGGATCTCCTCCCTGCTGCCCCTTGACGACGGCAACGCCCAAGCGCTCGGCCCAGATCTCGAGCTGACGCACCGCTCCCGCACGGAAGGTGTCGCAGGCCCCGAGCAGCACCGATCTGCCTTCCTGGCGAAGGGCGTGGCACAGCTTGGCGATGCTGGTCGTTTTGCCGACTCCGTTGATCCCCGTCACCAGAATCACCTGGGGCTTGACGCCCGGGGGGGGCGGACGGAGTTCTCGATCCTGGGGCGGCCACATGGCCTTGAGTTCGCGCTTGAGGAACTCGAGCACGTCCTCACCGCGGGTGAGCTCGCCCTTCCTGTGATCTTCTCGGATCCCGTCCATCAGCCGCCGCGTGGCCTTTACGCCGACATCGGATTCGATCAGGCGCCTTTCGAGATCCTTGATCAATGCCTCGTCGAGGCGGCGCCCGAGCAGGAGGGATCGGAGCCCTCCGACAAACACGGTTCGCGTCTTGGTGAGTCCACGTTTGAGCGATGAGAAGACGGACTTGAGCACTGGTCGAACCCTCAGGCTTCGTGCGCGCGTGGAATGGCCGTTTCGCCCCCGCTGATCCTGCGTTTGAGCACTCTGTCGAGGAGCGCGTTGACGAAGCCCGGAGACTTCTCGGTTCCGAAGGCCTTGGCCAATTCGACCGCCTCGTTGATCGCGATCTTCGCCGGAGTCCGGCCGGAGGCGATCTCGTGGTACGCCAATCGGAGTATCGCTCGATCAACCGCGGGTTGTCGGTGGGCCGGCCACGATGGCGCCAGAGATCGCATCACCTCATCGCACTCGGAGCGCCCGTGGTATGCCCCAACCGCCAACTCTCGAGCCCGTTCCTGGTCGGCTGCGCCGCAGACTCCCGTGGTCCGGGGCGTCTGATCTGCGGCCTCGTCATCGCCGAGCGCACACGCGCTGGCATCGGGGACCTCTCCATCGCGCGCGTCGAGCAGAAAGAGCAATTTGAAGGCAAGACGACGGATCTGGCTCTGGGTGGCAGTCATGCGCCGCTCCGCGAGTGCCCGCCGAGACCGGCGATCGTGCGGAAGATGGTGCTCTGGACGGGAGACGGAGTGCCGGCGCGGGCGGCGGCGTCGATCGCTCGGCACGCGCGGAGCGTATCGAGCAGGGCGTTCATGGCCTCTTCACCCTTGTTGCCCTGGTCGCCACCGGCGCGCGCCAGCGCCTGCGCATCGTTGTCGACCGTCAGCACGCCGAGGGCCACGGGCACGCCGGTCTGGAGGGTGACCGCCGTGAGGCCCTGGGCCACGGCGTCGGCCAGAACTCGATCGTGATTGGTCTCGCCTCGAACAATGCAGCCCAGAGCCACGATGCCTGCATAGAGCCCCGACCGTGCCGCGTGCAGGCAAAGGGCCGTCAACTCGAACGCGCCCGGTGCGTCGATGATCCCCAGGGTGGACTCGTCTCGGTTTTGAGAGGCGTACACGCGTCGCGCCCCTTCGCAGAGCCGTTCGGTCACCAGGCCGTGGTACCGGCTCACAACGAGTGCGACTGGAGGGGGCGACGGGTCGGACATGAGCCGATGGTAGAAGCGGAGTGCTCCTGGCGCGGCATCGGACGGTCACTAGGATCATCCATGCGGCGACTGCTCGGCAAGGCTTCACCCTATCTCCATCTTGCGAGGGTGACGACGGCATTTGCCGGAGTCGGCAATCTGTGGTTTGTCATCCTCTGGAGCCGAGCGTTCTCGGTGACCGAGCCCGGGACCACGGCGCTTCGCGCTGGCCCCTTGTGGCTCCTGTTGCTCGGGGGGACGGGAAACGCGCTGGGGCTCTATGCGTTTGGCGTCTGCCTCAATGACCTGCTCGACGCTCGACGGGACCGCACGCTCCGTCCCGATCGGCCGGTCGCGTCGGGACAGGTCTCCATCGCGGCGGCGGTCAGCGCGGTGGCTCTCTCGCTCATCCTCGCGATGGCCGGGGCAACCGCGTTTGGGACCGAGGCCATGCTGGCAACGATCGGACTTGCCGCCGGAATCCTGCTCTTCAATGCCGCGGGGAAGTTCGTTCCGGGAATCGGCCTGGTGATGCTGGGCGTGATCTACGCGGGTCACATGCTCGTTCCCAATCTCCACCTGCGATTCCTGTGGCCAGTCTGGCTCGTGATGACGCACGCCCTGGTCGTTGCGGGGCTGCGGCATCGGATCGCGAGGAAGGTGCCGCCGATCTCTCGTCGCGCGGTTATCGTGGCCGCGATCGGCTGGCTCGGGTGGACCGCCGCGCTCGCGTGGCTGGCGTGGCACCGCCGAACGGACGGAGAGTGGTGGTGGCCATCGTGGGTTCCGAAGATCGCCGCGGTGGTTCCCGCAGTGCTCGTGATCCTCTTTGTGTGGTTTGCCGCCCGCAGGATTCGTGAACTGGGACCGGGCACCAGGTCCGCCGAGAAGATCGGGCGATACGGGGCGGTATGGGTCACGCTGTACGAGTGCGCGTGGCTGTTTGGGGCGGGGCTCTACGAGGAGGGCGCCATCTTGAGCGCTCTCGCGCTCGTGGGGATCCTGGGCATGACCATGCTGCGAGAGTGGTACTCGCTCATCGAGAATCCCATCGGGTATCAGCGAGTCTGAGCCGGAGGGTCGAAGTCGCTCAGTCGCCCGGGACGAAGCGCGACCCGCAGAGCGTTCACGACGGCGAACACGTCGATCACCTCCTGCGTGATGGCGCCTGCGACGGGAGGAAGGTATCCCGCCGCGGCGAGCAGCATGGCGATGACGCTCAGGCCCATCCCGCCAACGGCGCTCTGCATCGCAATCCGACGCATGCGGGCTCCGATGTGGAGCAGTTCATCGACGCGCTCGAGCGAACTGTCGAGGATCACGGCGCCGGCCGCCTCGATCGTCACGTCGCTACTGGTTCCGAGCGCGATGCCCACCGTGGCCGTGAGCAGGGCTGGAGCGTCGTTGATGCCGTCGCCGACGAACACCGTCGAGCCCTCGAGATTCTCGCGTTTGACCAATTCCACCTTCTGCTCGGGGCTCTGTCCTGCGTGCACATTGGATATGCCCACTTGCTCTGCCAGGTAGCGCACCTCCGATTCTCGATCGCCCGAGACGAGCATGACTCGCCGGATCCCGTGCCGCTCCGAGAGGTGCTCGATGAACGACCGACTCTCGGTCCGGGGCACGTCACGGAAGCGGTAGAGCGCGACGTACTTGCCGTCGGCGAGGATGGCACACTCGAGACCGCCCGGGTCTTCTGAGTGAGCCAACGGCGAGATGGGATCGGCCTGGGCAGCGCGCCTTCGGCTCGTGATCTCCAGGGAACGGCCATCTACCTGACCGCGAAGCCCCTGTCCGGGCGGCTCGGCGATCTGCCGCACTTCCAGGAGGCGTACCCCCTCATCGGACGCGCGGGCCAGAATGGCCTTGGCGAGCGGGTGCTTGGAGAATCTCTCCACGCTGGCCACGAGGGCGAACAAGCGATCCCCGTCAATGTCCTGGACGCACTCCCGGTCGGTGAGTTGGGGCCGGCCGTAGGTCAGGGTCCCCGTCTTGTCGAGGATCATGGTCCGGCAGCCGGAGACCCGTTCCAAGACGACGGGGTCGCGGATCACGATGGATCGCCTCGCGGCCAACGAGATCGAGCCGATGATCGAGACCGGAATCGCAATGAGCAGGGGACAGGGCGTCGCCACCACGAGCACGGCGAGGAAGCGGGTTGGGTCCCCGCTGGCCAACCACGCTGCGAGAGCCAGCGCAACGGCCGCGGGCGTATACCACGCGCCGAGGCGATCGGCCATGCGGCGCATCCTGGGACGATGCTGCTGCGAGGCGTGCATGACGGCCATGATCTTGGCGTACCGCGAGTCCACAGGGGCACGATCCGCGCGGATGGTGAGTGCCGATTCACCGTTGATGGCGCCGGAGATGACCGCAGCGCCCGGGGTCTTCGACATGACGAAGGGCTCGCCGGTCAGGTACGACTCGTCCATTGAGCTGTGGCCTTCGACCACTGTGCCATCCGCCGGGCACACCTCGTGGGGGAGGATCACGAGCGTGTCACCGACCGAGATGTCGTCGAGCGGCACGTCTCGGACGCCCTGTTCGGTCTGGCGGTGGGCGATCGTCGGCATGCGTCGCGCCAGCGCATCGAGCACGGAGGACGCGTTGCGAACGGCGTACGCCTCGAGCGCACCGCCACCGGACAGCATGAGCACCACGAGCGTGCCCGCGAGGTACTCGCCGAGCACCGCCGCGGTCACGATCGAGATTCCAGCGAGGAGGTCCGATCCGAACTCAAGGCGAACGACATGGATCAGCAGCTCGACCACCAGCGGGACGCCCCCGGCGATCAGCGCAACGAAGAGCGGGATGTTCGCGCCCTGCAGTTCCCCGAGGCGCATCGCCGCGTGGACCGCGATCGCAAGTAGCGCAAGGGACGCGATGGCTCCGTTTCGGCTGAGCAGCACTCGCGCGATTCGCGAACGGCGATCGGATGTCATCTCGCGGCGCGCTCGAGGTGGTCGCGGCGGATCGGTCTCATCGGATCAACTCCGCCTCGATCGCCTCGACCAGGGCGTGAAGGAGGAGCATGTGCAACTCCTGGATGCGATCGCTGGTCTCTCCGGGCACGATCCATTCAACGTCAGCATGGCCTCGGAGAGCGCCGCCATCTCGGCCCAGGAACACCGCGATGTGCATGTCTCTGGCGCGACCCGCCGCCAGGGCCCTGATGAGATTGGGCGAATTGCCGCTGGTGCTCAGCAGGATGAGGACGTCGCCGGCGCGTCCGTGGGCCTCGACGAGACGGCTGAAGACCTGATCGAATCCGTAGTCGTTGGCCGTGCACGTGATGTGCCCAGGGTCTGTCAGCGCCATCGCCGGCAAAGGGGGACGGTCATTGCGGAAGCGACCGGTCAACTCTTCGGCAAAGTGCATGGCGTCGCACGCCGAGCCCCCGTTTCCGGCGATCAGCACACGCCCGCCGGCCCGCATGCACTCGGCAATCCGCGTCGCCAGATCCGACAGTTGATCGATGTCGGCCTGACGAGCGATCGCGGCGTCGAGACACCTCCGAGCGTCCTGGAGCGCTCCGATGATCAAGGATCTTGTGTCGGGAGGCATGGGGCGGAGTCTATCGCAGGGGCAACCGCCGCCCGCGTTGCCGATGCGGCCCGGATGGGCTATCAATTGCCCCGCCGCCGGACGGCCGGCGGGTCCCCGGGCGTGTACCCAAGTGGCCAAAGGGGGCAGGCTGTAAACCTGTCGGCGAAAGCCTTCGGGGGTTCGAATCCCTCCGCGCCCACTCTCTTTGTTCCGATCTCCCCTCGAGGGTGGTCTCCCCACGGCATGGCCAAAGGCAAGTCGAAGGCCAATACCCCACCGACGATCGAGAACCGCAAGGCGAGGTTCGACTACGACCTCGGCGATCGATTCGAGGTCGGCATCAAGCTCGTCGGGTCCGAGGTCAAGAGCCTGCGGGCCGGCCGGGCGTCGATCGCCGAGGGGTTCGTGCGGGCGGATGGGACGCCGCCCGTGCTCACTCTCCACGGCGTCAACATCGCCGAGTACGGCCCGGCTTCGTCGCTGGGACATGTGCCCACGCGCGTCAGGACGCTCCTCGCCCACAAGAAGGAGATTGAGCGGCTCGCTCGAGAGGTGTCCCGAAAGGGCGTCACGATCGTGCCCCTGAGGGTCTATTTCAAGGACGGGTTTGCGAAGGTTCTGATCGCGATCGCCACCGGGAGAGGCAAGGGCGACAAGCGAGAGGCCGTCAAAACGCGCGAGGCGCAGCGCGACATCCAGCGGGCGATGAGCCGCAAGCGCATCGGCTGAGTCGGGATCAACCGCCGTACTGGCGGGCGTAGTACTCGCGATACGCCCCACTCTTGACTCGACGCCACCACGCCTCGTTTCCGGTGTACCACCGGACGGTCTGCTCGAGCGCATCGGGCCACTGGCTGCGTGTGGGTCGCCAGCCCAACTCTCGCCCGATCTTGGTGGCGTCGATGGCATACCGCAGGTCGTGCCCAAGACGGTCCGGCACCCTTCGGATCATCTCTTCACTCCGCCCCATGATCGAGAGGATCGCGCGGGTCAGTTCAAGGTTGCTGCGCTCATTGTTCCCGCCGATGTTGTAGACCTCGCCGCGGCGGCCCCGGTCCAACACCGCCAGCACGGCCTCGCAGTGATCCAGCACGTGCAGCCAGTCTCGAACGTTCCGCCCATCCCCGTAGAGGGGTACCTGGTGTCCTTCGATCAGGTTCGTCACGAACAGCGGAATGACCTTCTCTGGAAACTGGAAGGGACCGAAATTGTTCGAACATCGCGTCGTCACGATGTCCAGCCCAAAGGTGTGGTGATACGCGCGGCAGAGCAGATCGCCGGCCGCCTTGCTCGCGGCGTACGGACTGTTCGGGGCCAGTGGGGTGTCCTCTCGAAACTGGATGTCCGGCCGATCGAGCGGCAGCGAGCCATACACCTCGTCGGTGGAGACGTACAGGAGCCGGATCGGACGGCCGCACGACCTGACCGCGTCGAGCATCGTCTGGGTGCCCGAGACATTCGTGGAGATGAATGGTGTGGAGTCCTGGATCGAGCGATCGACGTGGCTCTCGGCCGCCATGTGCACCACCGCGTCGCAGTCCGAGAGGAGTCCGTCGATGAGGCCTCGGTCGCGAACGTCTCCGTGGACGAAGCGATAGCCTGGGTGGCCGGCGAGTTCCGCGAGGTTGTCCGGGTTCCCCGAGTACGTGAGCGCATCGAGGTTGGTCACCCGGATTCCCGGGCGCTGCTCGAGCACGAATCGAACGAAGTTCGCTCCGATGAACCCGCATCCTCCCGTGACGAGTATGTGTGAGATCGCCATCACGGCACTCCTGATTCGGTTTCTCGCCCGCAGAGCCTATCGCAGGTGCGATCGCTCCACGGCCTGTGCCCGGGCCACGATTGCCGCGTTCCACGAGCGTGGGAGTGGCAACCGACGCCGAGCGATGCGACCGAGCGCGAGCCAGAATCCATAGCGGCGCGCCGAGTGCCGGAATCGGTTGATTCGGTGCGCCATCGCCAATCCCAGTCTTCCCGCGGCTCCCGGCCGGCGATCGCCCGGCGGACTCTCCACGGCGTAGCCTCGAGCGAGCATTTCGACGGCACACCGCGATTGCACGTGCCGGATCTGGCGTGGCGACAGCCGACGTCTCCACTGCTCGACCAGCGAGGCGTCGAGGGGCTCGTACGTGCTGGTCTTGTGGAATTCAAGCATGGATGGATGGAATCTGGTTGCGACGAGCGAGCAGCAGTGGTCCAGCGCTCGATGGGGATCCCGAAGCAGGTCCTCGTAACGCAGATCGACGAACGAGCCGGGAGCGAGCCGGTCCCTCATGCGCTCGAATCGAGCCTCCGACTCGAGCCAGTGGTCGCACCCGTGCCAGACCGTCCCCACCCATCCCATCTGCACGCATGATCGCGCGACATCTCGCGGATCTCTGACCATGTGGATCAGCCGCGCCCCGGGCCACAGGTCCGGAATCCGGTCAAACCGCGTGTGCACGCAGAATCCGATGCGGCGCTTGTTGGTGCGTGCCGCGGCCTGGGCCACGAATGAGTGCACGAGCGCTGGATAGTCGGCGATCGATTGATCGATCGTGAACCCCTCGTCGCTGAAGGATCTATCCCCTCGGAGCCGCTGCCGGTAGAGATCGAGGTCGAGCCACCCGGAATCGCCCAGCCACTTGACCGACTCCTCGAACTCGGCGAACACATGGATGTCCGGATGGCTGTTGAGCATCAAGCGCAGCAGCGTCGTCCCCGATCGCATCGCGCCGACGATCACTAGCGGCGAATCGAGGCGAGTCGCTCCGTCGGACTCCACTGGCGCGGTTGTCGTGTGGCTTTGATTCACAGCGGCTCCAGCCGAGCCAGCACCGAGGCGAGATTCTGTGTCCAGTGCGGCATCGGGCCGATGAGCCTCTCGGTGTCGGCCAGATCAAGCACGCTCCAGCGGGGCCGGGCGGCGGGACGGGGAAACTCGGACGACGTGCACGGTTGCACGTCGCACGCCAGTCCAAGCCGAGAGGCAATCTCCGTCGCGAACTCAAACCACGTGCAATCCCCGGCGTCGGCGACGTGGAACACGCCCGCCGCCCGGGCATCAACGAGGGCCACGAGGCTTCGGGCCAGGTGTTCGGCACTCGTGGGTCGACCGCGCTGATCATGCACGACGCGGAGCGTGGGTCGATGGGCCGCCAGACTCGCGATCGTCCGGACGAAGTTCTTGCCCCAGGGCGCGTAGAGCCAACTGGTGCGGACGATCAGGTGGCGGCACCCCGACTCGCGAATGATCGCTTCGCCCTGGGCCTTGGTACGTCCGTACGCGTTGATCGGGGCGATCGGGTCTCCGGGAAGGTATGGCCTGCCGATCGAGGGATCGCCGTCAAAGACGTAATCGGTTGACACGTGCACCAGCAGGGCGTCACGCGCGCGAACCAGCCGACACAGTTCGGCCAGTCCCTCTCCGCCGTTGACCGCTGAAGCCTCGCGCTCTTGCGACTCGGCGCCATCGACATCGGTCCACGCCGCGCAATTGAAGCAGACCGCGCGCTCCGCGAGATCGAGGCCCGCGACGGAGGATGGGTCCGCGAGGTCGCACGAGGATCGGGCGTGCGCGGCGTGCTCCCGGCCTATCGACGCCAACTCGTGGCACAGAGCGCGCCCGAGCATCCCCGAACCACCGAGTACGACGGTGGTCGCCCGCTCCCAGCCACTCCGCCGGGGGATCATCGATGCTTCACCGCCCACGGGAAGCCGGAGAAGGCGTCGTGGGGGGCGCGCTCCTCATCGGGCGCCTCTGCGCTGTAGGCGTGTGTCACGTAGTAGAAGAGCCCCGCACTGGTCGGCCCGACTGTCGCGGCACCGTGCCACAGGGGTGGTGGGATCACAACGATGCCGGGTCGCTTCTCTCCCGTGACCAGCCACCAGGCGCTCGAGTCCTCCTGCCTGAAGACTCCAACCTTGATGTTGCCCGTGAGGCAGATCCAGAAGTCCGTCTGGCGTGCGTGCCGGTGCCAGGCCTTGACCACACCGGGGTATTGCACCGAGAAGTTCACCTGCCCTTTCGGCGACATCACGCCGCGGAGCAGGTTCATAAGCGACCAGCCCCGATCGTCCGCGAACACGGATACCGGCACGAAACGCGGCTGGCTGGCCTGGCGAGCTTCTTCGAAAGCCTCCTCCACGCTCCCGCCGAATGTCGGCACGCCGCTGGGGCTCGACGCGTCGTTCATCTGCAGCGCTCCCGGACAAGACGGGCCAGACTGTCGTCCAGCGGTTCGGAAGGCAAGTCGATGTGATTGGCTCCACTGGCCGCCACCAGCATCCCCGCTCTCATCAGGCTCTCGAACGTGCCCGCGTCGGTCCACCACCCGTGCAGGATCTCGTACGACAAGTCCCCTCGGCCCAGGTACGCGTTGTTGACGTCCGTGATTTCCAGTTCACCCCGCCCGGAAGGCTGGAGCGTCTTGCAGATCGAGAAGACGTCGTTGTCGTAAAAGTAGATCCCCGTCACGGCGAATCGAGAGGGTGGCGCCGTGGGCTTCTCGAGGATTTCGAGAATCTTGCCCTTGGGCGGGTCGCCCTCGAATCTCGCCACGCCGAAGCGCTCGGGATCCGGAACCTCTTTGAGCAGGATCTTCGCTCCGGACCCTTGCGTGAAGAAATCACCGGCTGCCCTGCGGACGTTTCCCTGGATGATGTTGTCCCCGAGCACAACGCAGATCTTGCCCCCATCCGCAAAGTCCTCGGCGAGCTTGAGGGCATCGGCGATGCCCCCCTCTCCCTCCTGGTAGGCGTATTCGAGATGGCGGACTCCCAGGTCCTTTCCGTTCTTGAGCAGCTTCAGGAAATCGCCGGCGTGGTCGCCGCCGGTCACGATCAGCACGTCGCGAATGCCCGCGTTCACGAGCGAGGCAATGGGAAAGTGGATCATCGGACGGTCGTAGACCGGCAGCAGGTGTTTGTTGGTCACGAGGGTCAAAGGCCGAAGCCGGCTCCCGAGCCCTCCAGCCAGGATCACGCCTTTCATGAAGCCTCCTCCCCAAGCCAAGGTCGCGTGCGTGGTTACGGGACTGTCCGGGCACATCGACACCCGAGCGGTTCATATCGGCAGAAGGGCCCCGCGATCGAAGCCCCGGAAATCGCTTGACACTGCCGATTCCCCTGCCAGAATATCAACAGGACGGATTCGCCGCCGGAGAGGGCGGCTGAGAGGGGAAGAACATGCGTGCAGCGTGCGTGCTTTGCGTGGCTGGTCTGATCGTGTCGGCGGCGGGTGCGGACACCGTCTCTGTGTCCTTCCACAACATCACCGGCAACGGCAATGAGGATCTGGCGGGCCAGCTGCGCGTGGACGTGTGCTCGGTCGTCGGCGATGCGACCAAAGCCGACTTCATCTTCACCAACAACGTCGGCATCACGTCGAGCATCAGCGAGATTTACTTCGATAACGGTAACCCCGCCGGGCACGTTGCGTCGGGCGACATCGTCTCACAGATCGGAACGGAGTTCGAGTGGGGCGACGCGAGCCCGGGCGACCTTCCTGGCGGAAACGGTGTCGGCTTTGAGGTGACTCTCGGCCTCCTCGCCGACGCCCAGGGCAACCCCAGCAAGGGCATCAATCAGGCGTCCGATTCGCTGACGATTCGGCTCATGATGCTGGACGGGGTGACCTTCGCCGATCTTTCCGACGCGCTGGGCAACGGCAGTTTGCGCATCGGTATGCACATTCGGTCGATCGGGCGGCGCGAGGGAAGCGACTCGTACGTCAACGACCCTGTCGGACCGGTGATTCCCCTGCCGAGTTCGGCGGGGCTTGCGCTGGCGGGCTGCGGGCTCGTCGGCCTGCGTCGGCGGCGCTGAAGTTCCAAGGAGATGATTCCCCGGTGGGCACGACCAGACACGTCGTGCCCACTTTTCTTGGCGGGCTCAGGCGACGCCTCAGCCGCCCACCAACGGTTCGTCCGCCGTCTCGACATGCGGCGTGTCGGCTTCTGACCCGCTGGAGTCGAGAGCTGGCTCGATCATCGGGTGGTCCCCGGGCCTCATCGTTCGGCGGATGAACTCGTACTGCAGACGAGTGAACTGGCGCTGTCCGATGCCGTGGCGCGAGCCCGGATAGACGGCCATCTCGAAGAGCTTGCCGGCGCTCTGGAGCGCGCCAGCCAGGCGCATCGTGTTCATCGGGTGCACGTTGTCGTCGATCGCACCATGAACGAGCAGCAGTTGGCCATGCAGGTCCTTGGCCGCGGCGACCACGCTTGTCTTCTCGTACCCCTCCGGGTTTTCCTGGGGCGTGTCCATGTACCGCTCGGTGTAGATCGAGTCGTAGTCGCGCCAATCGGTGACCGAGCCGCCGGCGATTCCGGCGGAGAACTTCGTGCTGTGGGTCAGGGCGAAGCTGGTCATGAATCCGCCGTAGCTGTATCCGTTGAGACCGATGCGCTCCGGATCCGCCCAGGGGAAGGCGTTGCAGAGCCATCCGACCGCTTGCTCAAGGTCTGAGAGCTCCCGCACGCCGAGTTGTCGATATGCGGTCCAGGCGCTCTTGGCCCCCTTGCCGCTCGCCGGGTAGGGGTCCACGCGGAACACCACCACTCCAGCCTCCGCGAGCACCTGCTCCCAGATGCGCCCCCCCTGCCACGAGTCGCGGACCGTGGGAGCGTGCGGGCCCGCGTAGGTGGTGAGCCAAACCGGGTACCGGCGGGACGCGTCGAAGTCAGGGGGGAACACCAGCACGCCCTCGAGGTCCACGCCCTCATGGGTCGGCACGCGCACCATGTCGATGCGTCCAAGGTCGAACTCCTCCCGCTCGTACACGGGGTTGGTGTCGATCCACCGAATCGCCGCGCCCGTTTCGGCATTGCGCAGTGCGACCCGGGTCGGAGTCGCATGATCCGACCACGTGTCGACAAAGAGCGTTCCCGCTGCATTCATCGAGATGCGATGATCGCCCGTCTCCTTCGTCAGTCGGGTCAGCCCGGCGCCATCCAGCCCGATGCGATACAGGTTCTCGCCTACCGAGCCATCGACCGTGCCTGTGAAGAACAGTTCGTTGTGATCCTCGTCGAGACGGACGATCGACCGGACCTCGAACTCGCCCGACGTGACCTGCGATTGGAGTGATCCGTCCTTGGCAAAGCGGTACAGGTGCTTCCAACCGTCGCGCTCGCTGAACATGACGAACGAGCCATCTCTCAAGTAGATGGGATCGCCCGATGGCTCCACCCACGCGTCCGTCCGATCGCGCAGCAGTCGGGTCGGTCTGCCTCCCCTCGTGCTCACTCGCAGGACGTCCATCCACGTCTGCACACGATTCTGAACGTACAACAAGACGTCCGAGGAGTCCGGCTCCCAGGCCACGTGGGCGATCAGGTACTGTCCGTGGTCGTAACCCGAAAGATCGACGCGTCGCGGCGTCCCTCCCATGCGCGAGACGATGTACGCCTCCACGTGGGGATTCCGTTCTCCCGGACGCGCGTAGTGGTCGACCTCAACCCGAAGCGAGCGGTCAGAATCGTCCACGATCGTGTATCGCGGCACACCGTCTGAATTCGTCTCGAGGTAGACGATCGACTGACCATCTGGACTCCACCAGTACGCCTTCCAATCGCGCCCGAAGACTTCCTCGAAGTACAGCCAGCTGGCCTTTCCCTTCCGCAGCGCGTCGGTGCCTCCCATGGTGAGCGCGCGGGGTGTCCGGGTCTCGATGTCCACCACCCAAAGGTTGTTGTCCTGCACATACGCCACGAATTGTCCGTCCGGGCTGAGGGAGTACTCCTCTTCCTCCTCAGGGGAACTCGTCAGGCGCACGCACGACTCGTACGTGGGGTCGAGGTAGTACAGGTCGTTGGCGTGGCTGAACACACTTCCGTGGTCGCCCGAGCGCGGCCGACTGAATCGCCTGGCGATGCCTCTCGCGGCATCCTCATCGATCGAAGGCAGCGCGGAGAGCACCGATTCAAGCCCGCGCTCGCTCGCGATCTCTTCGACCATCCGGCCTGAGGCCGCGTGGACCTTCCACCACGCGCCGTCCTTGTTCTGGAGCAGGTGCTCGTCATCGATCCACGCGAGGCCTCCCACCGGCGAGCCGTTGAGGTTGATTCGATCTCCCTCGTACGCCTCCTCGAAGGTGATGCGTTTGCCCGATTCCAGGTCCTCGGGCAATGCTCTCGCGCTCCGTCGGGTCAGCGGCGTCGGCCCACCCAGCCGCACGACCGCGAATTCGCTTCCGACTTCGAGCCCGCCGGGAAACAGCCCCCAGGCCGCGAATCCATCTGTCGCCTGTGGCTCGAGCAGATACCCCGCGAGCCCGCCCAACGGCTGCTCGCTTCGCACCAGATAGTCGCCCGCCCGGACTCTGACCGTCCGGTCGACGGCCGTCGCTTCGATCCGCTCATATCGGCGATGCCCTTCGAACTCACGGGGGCCCGATTCGAATCCTTCGACGCGGTACACCTCGCCACCGACCTCTGCGTCTTCTCGAATCTCCTCGACCCGAATCCCGTGCCACTGGAGCCGCTGAGCGATGGTGTTCAGCTCCCGTGGGACGATGTACCCCCACGCTCTCTTCACCGACAGCGTCGGTCGGAAGTCGTTGACCAGTTCGACATTCCAGTCCCGCTCCGCCCCGGGTGGCACACGATTGCCATCCTGGTCGTACTCCTCGAATCCCAGCGCGGTGACCTGGTCCTTGAACGCGACGGCTTCCACGCGCAGCGCAAGGCTCGCCGTATCGCCCCCCCTCTGACCCGCCTCGATCTCGCGTCGATCCGCCGCCGCGATGAGGTCGCGTATCTCCTTGGCGTGAGTCGCGCTGTATCGCAACGTCTCGCGGCAGAACGCCAGCGTTCCCGTCACCCGGTCCTCGAAAGAGGCGTATGCATAGGCCTCGCTCAGCAGGCTGAGTCGGTTTCGCATCCCGCGGTAGGCCACGCCGTATCGGGGCTCGGCTGGATAGGTCGTCCACAGCGTGTGTTTGGCTTCGAAGTTGCCGTACCAGAACGCGCTCTGACCGGTCGACTCTTCGAACGCTGCATCAATCGCCGGCAGCATCGTGTCCCGAACGTACGAGACGACTCCATGGTCGCCGGCGGGGTGTTTCGGTCCCTGGTATGTGACCAGATAGCGATGATGCGAGCCGTTGGTCGTGTGGGTATCCACGACGACCGCAGGATCCCACCGATTCATGAATCGCACGAGCGCCCTGGTCTCGGGCGCGTCCATCTTGACCCAGTCCCGATTCAGGTCGAATCCGGCCGCATTGCCGCGCTGCCCCATCTCCATCGGACCGTTCTGCCCGGGCCGATTGTCTGGCGAGAATCGCTCGTTGCCGTCCGCGTTGTAGATGGGGACGAGGCAGACAATCAGATCCTTGAGCAAAGGCTGATCGCCGGGCGCGGTCAACTCGCGCGCCAGCATCTGCAGCGCCTCCTTGCCGCACACTTCGCCGGCGTGGATGTTGCCGAAGAGCAGGATCACCAGCTTCTTCGACCTGGCCGCCTCTTCGGGCGATGCGACAGGTGGATCGGCTATCACCATGAGAGGGATCTCGCGCCCCTCGACGGTCCTGCCAATCGACGAGAGAACGGCGCGATCGCTGTTCGCTTCGATCGCCCTCAAGAACCCCATGACCTGCTCGTACGTCCCCGTCCGCTCAAACGCCGAGGCCTCCGCCACCGTCTGCGGCGGCTCACCATGGGGCGCGCGACTGCCGTCCGCCGGGGCCGTTTGGGCGATCACGCAGGACACAGGCAGCAACGCGAAGCACAACAGACGTCGCACCATGATCTCGCTCCAACCAAGTTCTCGGACCCATCCGGCTGCTTCTCTCGAAGGGGAGGCGGTCCGCCCCCGGTTGTATCGGGAACGCCTGCCCCACGCAATGGTCGCAGTCGCCCCCGAATCGCTCGATCACGACGGGAATCGAGCCTCACCACCCAGCGCCGGTTCGACGGCGGCGGGCCGCGAGGCGTACCACAAGGCCGTGGAGGCGAGGTCGTCTTCCAGCGGCTGGTACCGACCATCCGGCCACCATCCGAGCGCCTGGACCGTGACCCGCAGCGCCCTGGAGAACCGAATCGGGTCCGGCACATGCCAGCGGTACAGTCCATGAACGGGCGGGCGCGGGCCCAACCGAGTGTCGGGGTCGCACAGCGCCTGGGGATACCCGAGAAAGGCGGTTGAGTACGTCGTCGGCCTCATCGAACGCTCGGGCTCGGTCACGAAGCCCCACGCCCCGCCGAAGTAGTCCTCGGTCCCCGTGCCACAGATGGTCGGCCCGTTGGCGGAGTCATCGTCGATGAAGAACTTGACCTCTCCTTCGCCCCACCAGCCCGAGGATCGCTGCCCCCACACGAGATAGGTGCCGACGTAGTGGCCCGGCCCCGCCGCGCGCTCGAGGACCACGTGCTCCGGACGCTCGCGCGTCGCCCGCGCTCGCCGCCAGCACGCGTGCAGGTACGCCTCGCCCTCGTGGAGGTCCCGCTCCTCGTAGGACACCTGGAAGAACAGTTCCGGCACGGCCTCGTGCCCGTCGTTGACCACCTCGACTCGCGCGCGCCCGCGGAACGCCAGCGGCCAGTAGCTGTTCAGGCCGCCCGACGGGTTCACGCACACCGGCAACGAGTTCACGAGTGCCCGGCCATCCACCCCGTTGGCGAAGAAGTCACCCAACGGAACATCGATCGATGGCGCGGCAGAGTCGTCGTACGTGACTCGCAGGGTCAGCGCCCGGTGAAATCGGTGGTGCACCGTCATCCAGACGTGCGTGATGGCCGCGGGCCCCGCGATGTCCGCGATGGTCGTGACAGACCCTGGCGCGAGATTCCTGAGACACGGACGCACCTTCCAGCCCACGCCGAGATCCCTCGATGCGGGCGTGCAATGAGCATCGGACCCGGGGGCCGCCCTCGCTCCCGCGCCCGGGGCTCCCGTCGGGTTCTCCGCGCTGATCGAGCGGGTCCTGCCTGTTGTGATCCGCCCGATCGAGGACAGGTCGAAGGCCATGTGGCGTGCTCCCGTATTCCCGCGTCGCGGATTGATCCTAACCCCGGGTCACACCGCCCACGAATCCGCCACGTCTAGCGGAATCTCGCCATCGATTCCGTCGCCGCCGTGTGCGGCCCACGCCAGCAGGCGCCCCAGCAGGAATCGCCCGACGGGCTCATGGTGGTCCAGGCTGGTCACGACCACCAGGCCCCGTCCGTGACGACCCGCGAACACACTATCGAAAAACGCGACCTCGTCCCTCGCGTCGTGAGTCCGGACGAGTCGCACAAGGGGCATGATTGCATCGTGCAATCCGAGTTCTGCCGTCGGCACGGTGCGGATCCAATGGCGAGTGAGGTCGTAGTCCAGCGTCTCGAGCGCCAGTTCACGGTTCGGTCCACGAATCGGCTCGCGATCCGCGATCAGCGGCGAGATCGCCCACATCGGCACGATCCGTGTCGGAGGACTGCCCGCAGCCTTTCCGGCCAGCAGCACCGTCGAGCCTCCAGCCCGCGTCCAATCCAACACCCTGCGAGTCAGCCGATGTGTCAGCAACACCCTGGCATCGTCTAGCTCGCCACCCCCGGCACTCACTCGCCGTGCCCACGGCACCAAGTTCGATGGATCGCCCGGACGCGCCCGCCACGACACGCGGCTGAGCCCCCAGCCGCTGCTGTACCTGCGCTCTTCGAAGTCCGCGCTCCGCTCCTCCTCGGTCAGCGGCAGGTCGTCGAGCGCCGCGATGCCGGGAACGGGCTCAATCTTCGGCAAGACCCACAGGTCCCAGCGATTCGCCTCGGCTCCGTCGCATTGCGCGAGCACCTTGACCCGGCCCGGTGCTTCGACTTCGTCCAGCGCAACGCCGAACTCCGCCCAGGCGATCTCTCCAGGTTCCGCCTCGACGCCAAGCTGCTGCCGAATTGCCGCGGCATCGTCACGTCGGACCTCCAGCAACGCGGTCGCTCGGATCCGCCCGCGCGAAAAGTTCGAGAGACCAAGAGCCAGGCGAACCTCACTTCCACCCTCAAACGCGCGGAGGTTCTCCGGCGTCCGCAGCAGCAGCACCGCATCGCCGAGCCACGACCGCGTCTGTTCCGGGCCGAACCGCCATCGGCCCAGATCATCCATGAATCCGCACGGGCAGATCGGCACATCCCGCAGGTGGTTGGTCACAATCCCGGCGTGCAGCGGGCGGGCACGGTACAACTCCATCTGGAACGCTCGGCCGCGCAGGTGGTACACGCCCGCCTCGACCGCGAACCGCTCCGCCGTCAACGCTCCATACCGCCCGCCGTCGATCTCACGTCGCAGAGCGGCCACCGAGTCCAGCGCTCGCGGCGTCCACCACGGCCTTGCCTCCCCGATGCGCTTGCCGATCGCGTGCACATCCGGGGGCGACACGTACAGCACGCTCTCGCCCATCACAAACGGTTTGCCATCCCGCACTCGCAGCTCCGCGTCCAGATCGTGCAGGTACGCCGCCCATCGCCCCGAACTCTCGTATGTGTGCTCATCGTGCAGGTCGCTCGGGAGACCGTGGCCCCACTCGAGAAACGCCGTGTTGATCTGCACGAGGGAGCGGGGGAGCAACGCCCGCGCCCGCTCCCACCACCACCCCGCGAGTTCCGGGTCGAATCGCTCGTGCTCGCAGGTCGCGCTCACGATCACGACCGAAGGACGCCCACGATCGCGCCTGAAGAACCGCTCGAACTGCGCCCGGTATGAACCGTTGAGTCCCGGCGACATCCGGCTCTTCCACACCGGGTGCTCCTGCCAGATCAGCACTCCCATCTCGTCGGCGATGTCGTGAAACCAGCGAGGCGGATACCACATGCACAGGCACACGGCGTTGAAGCCCATTTCACGTAATGTCGCGAGGCGTGCGCGAACCTCACCCTCGCTGGGCGCCGGCGCGACGTGATCCGGCTCGTGCCCCCAGTCCAGGATGCCGCGTACGAAAATCGGCCGGCCGTTGAGCAGGATCTGCCGATTCTCGGGGCCGCCGCACCGCACATCCCGGAATCCGAACCGGACCGAGCACGCGTCGCTCTCCCACCCGACTCGATCCAGGACCCGCACATCGGCGCGATATAGCGCGGGACGATCGACGTCCCACGTCTGGCGTTGATCCACCCTGAACTCACACGAGAGTGGCAGGCCAGCGTCCGCACCAAAGACGCGGGTGGCGCGCGACACCTCGACCCCGTCGGCATCGAACACCACGACCTCCAGTCCGCACGCGTCGCCCTCGACTTCGACCCGCGCCACGCACGCTCCTGTTTCCGGGTCCGCTTCGACCCAGGCTCCATCCGGTACGATCGCGATCGGCCCAGTCCTGCGAAGCCAGACCGCCTGCCAGATGCCCGCGTGCTGCACGCTGATCACATCGTGGAAGCCCTTGGTGATGTGACCGCCTTGCAAGGGCGCCCCATCAACCCATTGCTCAGGCTCCGGTCTCACACGATCCACCCGAACCATGATGTCCATGGCCCCCGGCTTCAGCAACGCCGTGACATCAAACTCGAAGGGCATCCAGTCGCCCTCGTTCGATCCCGCTCGCACGCCATTGACCCACAGGTCCGTCCGCGTCGCCACCGCGTCGAAACGCAGCCAAGTCCTTTCGCGGGGCGCGGCCACGTCCGCACACTGGATCGTTGCGCGATACCAGCACACGTCCGAGGCATCATCCCCCAAGACTGTCTGCCAGGCGGAAGGCACCTCGATCTCGCGCCATCCATCGCGGGGTGGCGCCGCGAACCACTTGTCGCGCACGCCCGCGTCCTCGGCGTCCTCGCGGATCCACCAGACTCCGGGCCCCTCGATTGGTTCGCCACGCCCCACGGGCACGCTCCGATGACATCTCCCACGGGGACGGTATTCTGCACTCCATGCCGCGACGGTCCGCGCCAGCCGCGATGGGATTCCTCGCGTTCCCCCTCGCCGTGCTCCTTGTGTTCACCCTGATCCCGACGGCGCTTGGTGTCGGGCTCTCGCTCTTTCAATGGACCGGCGGCGGTTCTCCAAGGTACATCGGGTCGATGAACTTCAGCGCCTTGCTCGACGATGATCGGGTCGGGGCGGCCCTGCGCAACAGCCTCATCTATGTCCTCGCCACCGTGCCGCTCACTACCATTGCGGCGTTTCTGGTCGCCTCGGCCGTGCACGCGCGGTGGTTCCGAGGCCGTGCCGCTGTCCGCACCCTGCTCTTCCTGCCGACGATCGTCTCCATCGTCGCAATCGGGTTCGTCTGGCGGTGGCTCCTGAACGACCGGGCGGGCCTGGTCAGCCCCCTGCTGCGGGCTCTGGGCGTCGCCGCCCCTCCGCGTTGGCTTGAAGAGGGCCCCTGGCCCATGGTCTGCATCATCCTGGTTTCCATCTGGCGGCAGATCGGATTCTGCGTCGTCATCTACCTGAGCGCCCTCGCGGCCCTGGGCGCCAGCGTCGACGAAGCCGCGGAACTCGACGGAGCGACCGGTCTTCGCCGCCTTCGGCACGTCACATTCCCTCGGGTCTCGCGAACCACGGTGTTCCTGCTCGCCACGGGCGCCATCGGTGCCCTGCAGGTGTTCGACATCGTCTACGTCATGACCGCCGGAGAGCCCACTCGTGCCTCGACCGTTCTGAACTATGAGGTCTATCGGAACTTCTCCATGGGCTCGCTGGGCTTCGCCTCGGCCATCGGCGTGCTGCTGCTGGCGCTCACGGCCATGGCAGGTGCGCTTCAGTTCGCGCGCCGACGCGGAGCCGCGTCGTGAACGCCCATCGCGGGCCAGCGCTGCCGGCCCGGCTCATCGTTCACGCCTTGGTCTGGGGCCTGGCGCTCACGATGCTCGTGCCCTTTCTCTGGATGGTCCTGACCTCGCTCAAGACCGACGCCGAGGCCACGGCGCCCCTCTCGGCCGCGAGCCTGCTCCCATCGCGCCCCGTGTTCGAGAACTACCCCCGCGCGTTCGAGGAGGCCGGGCTCGCACGGGTGTACCGAAACAGCCTCATCGTCGCGACGGTGACGACCTTGCTTGCGGTTTCGCACAACGCGCTCGCCGGCTACGCCTTCGCCAAGCTCCGCTTCCGAGGCAGACGGCTCCTCCTGGCGTGCGTCGTCGCCACCATGCTCCTTCCCATCCAATGCTACTTCCTGTTCGCCTACGTCTTCGCCGGGCGGCTCGGCCTGGTCGACAATCTCCAGGCCATGATCGTGCCCTTCCTCGCCTCGGGCTTTGGCATCCTGTTCATGCGTCAGGCCATCCAGGGCATCCCCGAAGACCTCTTCGACGCCGGCCGCCTCGACGGCATGCGCGAGCTCGACCTCTTCTGGACCATCGCGCGTCCCGCGGCATGGCCAGCCATCGCCGCCCTGGCCATCATCTCCTTCGTCAACGCGTGGAACGCCTTCTTCTGGCCGCTGATCGTCACCGACAGCCCCGAGCACCGCACCCTCCCGCTGGCAATCGCCGAACTCAGCGCCGGCGTCTACGTTCAGAGCTGGCCGGTCCAGATGGCCGCGGCCACGCTGATGGTGCTCCCCCTGATCGGCGTGTTCTTCCTTTGCCAGCGCGCCTTTGTCCGTGGCCTCACGTCCACGGGACTCAAGGAGTAGCCGTGCGGTCCCCGCGTGTCTTCGCCATCGTTCTCGGCCTCGCGTCCCTCGCCGTGCTGATCGCTCCAGGCAACCGGCGTTTCCGCTCCGATCGAATCACAATGGTCGTCTGGGGACAGCCGTTCGAAGACCGCCTCTTTCGCGACGTTTACGCCCGCGGCTTCGAGGCCGACCACCCCGGCACTCGCGTCGACTACCTCCGCTACAGCGAGGTGCCGATGAAGTACGCCGCGTGGCATGCCCGCGACCTGGGCGCCGAGATCATGCGCCTCCGCATCACCGACTACCACACCATGGTCCGCAAGGGCATGCTCGAGCCTCTCGATGAGTATCTCTCAGACTCCGTCGGACTCTCGCTCGACGGGCTCGATCGGTTCCCTCCGAGACTGCTCGACTCCCTTCGCGTCGATGGACGGCTCTACGCCCTACCGCAGGACACAGCCCTGTACGGCTTGTACTACAACCGCGCGATCTTCGACTCGCACAACCTCGCCCATCCCGAGGCAGCGATCGAGTACCCCACCGACAGATGGACCTGGGAAGACCTCCGCGCGGCCGCCCAAGCCCTGACCTCCGACAATCCCGGGTCCCCGATCCGTGGGCTCGACCTCAACGTCTGGGAGTGGCCCTTCCTCCACTTCTTCCTTCAGGCCGGCGGCAGGATTTGGGACGAGCTCGGAACGACCACGCTCATCGATTCTCGGGCCGGCGTCGACGCCCTGATGTTTCTCGCCTCTCTGGCAAGCGACGGATCCTGGATTCCCGACTTTGAGCGCACCGGAGGCGTCGGCGCCGACGCCCGATTCGCCTCCGGCTCGGTGGCCATGTTCCTCGGCGGTTCCTGGTGGGCGCCCAGCTTCCAGGTTCGCGCCCCCGATCTGGATTTCGCGATCGCACCCCCACCCCGGGGCACCACCGACGCCTCGATTGGCGGATCGGTGCTCTGGGGCATCAGCGCAAGCGCCCCCAACAAGCGCACCGCATGGGAGATGCTCTCGTGGCTGGTCGCGGACGAGCAGTCCGAGGCGTACTGGTCCATGCTGCGCGTGGCCCCGCCCGCCGACATCCGGGTGGTCCAATCCGAGAGCTTTCAGACGGCCGAAGGCGTCGCCGACGCCTCCGGTCGCACCATCGTTCCGCCCATGTCCAAGTCCGACTTTGGCGACCTCGCCGCGTGGATCGTCCCGCTCCTCACCCCCGACGGCTCCGGGAGCACCCGGGCCGTGATCCCGACCGGCGAGTACCAAGCGGCGCTGGAACTCGAAATCCGCTCCCTGATGATCGAGTTCTTCTCCTCGTCCGACCGATCCGAGTCCCGCGCCCGGGCACTGTTGACCCGCGCCGTCGAAGCCACGCATCGCCACATCGATCGCGATCGAGCCGCCCGCGGTCTCACGCACGTCGAGAGGAAGCGCCACTCGACCGATCGCGCCGGGCCGCCTCCCGCCGCTGCGCCTCCGATGTCTCTCCAGGCTCCGGTCGAAGGTAGCGGTCGATGAACAAGGACGTGGACCACACGTACCGAGCAAGCGCAGTCTCCCTGGCGCTCGCCCCCATCGCGCGACGCATTTGCGCATCTTGTGCGAGCCTCGCCATGGCGTCGGTCATTGCTCGTGCGTTCTCGCACACGATTCCGCCGCCCGAGTCCAGCTTCTCCGCCTGAACTCGCGCGGGTGTCGCAATCACGGGCAGCCCCGTCAACATCGCCTGGACGACGGTCTGCCCGAATGTCTCCTGGTCGGTCGAAGCCGCAACGTACACGTCCATGGATCTGAGGAACGCGGGTGCGTCTCCGCTGGGCATCCACCTATGGGCGACGATGCCCGCTGGCAGGCCCTCCGGCGGCGTCACGTACGACGCCAAGTGCAACTCGCACCGCGACCGCACCGCAGGCTCGAGCGCCTCGAATGCTTCGCGAATCAGCCCTGCCCCCTTCCACTCGTTCTCCAGCCGCCCCAACACGCAGAACCGCACAACGCCATCTCCGGCCCGCTCGCCGGGCGGATGGAACGCCTCCGCGTTGACAATCCCGTAGTTGACGCCCAGCCGCCCGCTCACTCGCCCGCGGAATGAGTCCGCCACGTGCTCGCTCACGGCCATCACGTCCATCGGGATTGACTCGATCGCGCGCAGGAATCTCTCATCAGCGCGCCGGTTCGCGATCAGCACCGTCCGCCGCGCATTGATCCTCTGGATCCTGATCGCCGGCATCAGTCCACGTGAGTTGTTCCCGATCACCAGCGCGTCGTACCGCTCCTTCCGCAGCAGCCACGCCCCCACGGTCGCCGCAAACCCGGACGACCGGAATCCCCGCAGGTACCGCGGCCTCACCCCCGGATGATCCAGCTCCCGCTCGAATGTCTCTCGCCAGTACTTCTCCGCCGGCAGGCGAACCATGACCCCCGCCTCGGCCAACTGCCGGATCAGCAGCAGGTCGAAGATCTCCACGCCCCGCAGGGGTCGGTCCCTCCGCCACGCGAGAAAGCTCGGCGCCAGATACAGCACCGACAAGCCACGCCCGTCAGCGCTCATTCACCCTCCGGCCCCCGGCTGCCGCCGCTCCGCGCTCCGAACCACGTTTCCCAGCAGCACCGCCACCGTCATCGGCCCGACACCACCAGGAACCGGGCTGATCCAACCTGCCACTTCCTTCACCTCTTCGAAAGCCACATCCCCCACCGTTCGCCGCTTCCCATCCGTTCCTTCCACCCGGTTCACCCCGACGTCCACCACCACCGCTCCGGGCCGCACCATCGATCCGCGGACCAGCTCCGCGCTGCCCGCCGCGGCGACGAGCACCTCTGCTTCGCGCGTCAGCCCCTCCAGCCCCCGCGTGTGCTCGTTGCACGACACCACGGTCGCCTCCTGTCGCATCAGCAGCACCGCGATCGGCTTGCCCACCACATTTCCCGCCCCGACCACCACGGCCATCGCCCCGCGCAGATCCACGCCCGTCGACTCGATTAGCCTCATGGCCGCCACCGCCGTGCAGGGCGCGTACCCCTCCCGGCCGTACACCACGTTGCCGATGTTCGCCGGGTTCACACCCTCGATGTCCTTGCCCGGCTCAATCAGGCGCTGCACCCGGTACGCATCCACACCCTCGGGCAGCGGCAGGTGCACCATGATCGCCGAAACGTCCTCCCGCTGGTTCAACAGCAGCACCCGCCCCGCAATCTCGTCGAACCGGCTGTCCGGCTCCAGCACGTGCAGTCGGTACTCGATCCCGAGCTCCTCGCATGTTCTGCGCTGGTTGTCCGCGTACACCCGCGCCGCGTTGTCACCCGCATCGACGAGGATCGCGTCCAGCGCCGGCGACACGCCCCCGCGGCGCAGGCGCTCCACCCTCGCCGGGATCCCCGCGCGATGCTTGCCCGCCAGTGCCCTGCCGTCGATCACCATGGCCGTCATCGGGCGATCGTACGTGCCGCGCCCCGCTCCCGCCCGGGTACCATCCGTCCGATGTCAGCGCCATCGCGACTCCGCGAACTCCGCGAACTCCTCCATCGCGCCAACCGCGCCTACTACATCGACAACAACCCCATCATGTCGGACTCCGAGTTCGACAGCCTCCTCAAGGAACTCGAGGCCCTTGAGGCCGGGCACCCCGAACTCGATGACCCCAACAGCCCCACCCGGCGCGTCGGCGGTGAACCCATCGACCGGTTCCGCTCTGTCGCCCACGCCGTGCCGATGCTGTCGATCGACAACACCTACAACGAGGCCGACTTGCGCGAGTGGTTCGATCGCGTCGTCCGATCCCTCTCCAAAGCATCCCTGTTCGACGTCCCCCCTGCCTTCGTCGCCGATCCCAAGATCGACGGGGTCGCGGTCAGTCTTCGGTACGAGAATGGCAATCTCGTTCACGCCGTGACCCGGGGCGACGGCGCCCGTGGCGACGACGTCTCCCATGCGATTCGCACCATCCGGTGCGTCCCGCTCCGCGTCTCCAAGGGTGCCCCGAAGCTGCTCGAACTCAGGGGCGAGGCATTCATTCCATCCGATGAGTTCGTCCGCATCAATCAGGATCGTGAAGCCAAGGGCCTTGAACTGCTGGCCAACGCCAGGAATGCGTGCGCAGGCACCCTCAAGAACCTCGACCCAAAGGTCGCCGCCAGTCGGCGCCTCGGCTTCGTGGTTCATGGCCGTGGCGAGGTCAGTCCCGGCTTCGCACCCAGCCACTCATCCCTGCTCCTTCGTGCTCGCGAGTTGGGATTCCCGATCAGCCCGCACGCCACCCGCTGCTCAACGTTTGAAGAGATCGTGGCGGTCATCCGACGCTTTGATGAGAAACGCAACGAGCTTCCGTACGCCACCGATGGAATGGTCGTGCGCGTGGATGACTTTGCGCAGCAGGATGCGCTGGGCGCCACTTCCAAGAGCCCTCGCTGGATCATCGCGTACAAGTACCCGGCCGAGCAGAAGACCACCACCCTGCTCGACGTCGAGCATCAGGTCGGCAAGTCGGGCAAGATCACCCCGCGCGCGGTCATGGAGCCGCTTCCTCTCGCGGGCACCATCGTTCGCCACGCCACTCTCCACAACTACGGCCAGATCGTCAAGAAGGACATTCGCCTGGGCGACACGATCGAGGTGATGAAGGCCGGCGAGATCATTCCGTATGTCCTGGGAGTCGTGCTTGGGAGGCGTCCACGGTCCGCCCGACGAATCAAGCCCCCCCAGGCCTGCCCCGTGTGCGCCGGCCCGGTCGAGATCGATCCGCCGGAGGCCGCGGATCAGCCCGACCTCGAGACCAGCCGCTCCTGCGTCAACCCCGAGTGCCCCGCCCAGATGCGCGAGAAGCTCATCTGGTTCGCTGGCAGGGGCCAGATGGACATCGAAGGCCTTGGCGAGTCCACCATCGACCAGATCCGCGCCACGTCGCTCCCCGCGAGCGACCCCCAGCGCGCCGAACTCGGTGTTCCCGACGACTGCCCCGCTATCCCCATGGACCATTTCGCCGACATCTTCTCCCTCCACAGGCACCGCGACGCCCTCGTGACCATCGATCGCATGGGCGAACGCAAGGTCGAGAAGCTGCTTGAGGGCATCGAACAGGCCAAATCCCGCGGCATGGCCCGCCTCCTCGCAGGCATGGGCATCTCCCATGTCGGCTCCTCGACCGCCAGGCAACTCGCCCGCCTCTTCCCCAACTTGGACGCGCTGATCGCCGCCGAGGAGTGGCAACTCCGACCCAAGACGCTCTCAAAGTCCGAAGCCCAGGCCAGGGGCCTGCCCGCCGATCCCAAGGATCGCGTCGAAACCGGCCTGGGCGCCCTGACCGCCCCCATCGTGTATGCGTACCTGCACTCTCCGCAGGCGAGGGAAGCCTTCGCCAAACTCCGCAAGGCCGGCGTGGACCTCACCAGCAAGGACTACCGCGCGCCCACCGCGGCCGCCCCCGACTCCCCCTTCGCCGGCAAGACCATCGTCATCACCGGCACCCTCGAGACCTTTGAACGCGAGGACCTCAAGGAAAGGCTCGAAGCCTTGGGCGCCAAGGTCTCCGGTTCGGTCTCACGAAACACGTCCCTGGTCATCGTCGGCGAATCGGCAGGCTCCAAACTCCAGAAGGCGCGCGAGCTCGGCATTGAAACGTGGGATGAGCCCCGACTCCTCAAGGCCCTGAAGAACCGGTAGCGTCCCGAAGCCTTCTGCCTGCAACTCGCGGCCGATCATTCCTTTCTGAGTCGCCCCGCAATCCCCTCCCACTCCCGCTTCGCCCCAGGCTCTCCATGAAGAACGTCGAGTACAAGGCCGAGCTCCGCGACCCCGACCTCGCCCGCGTGATTTGCGCCGGCCTGCAGGCGGCGCCCATCGGCCTCTTGGAGCAGACCGACACGTATTACGACCTCGCGGACGACCCCACCGCGCGCCTGAAGCTCCGCCAGTCTCCCGGGGAGCGCGATGAGTTCATCTTCTACCGCCGACCAGACGATCTGCTCGCCAAAGTCAGCCACTTCGAACTCCTGAGCACCGTGGCCGCTAAGGTCCGCTTCGATCCCGACAAGCTCCCGATTCGAGTCGTCGTCCGCAAGCGCCGCGATCTCTACATGCTCGGCTCGGTTCGAATCCACCTGGACGTCGTCGAGCATCTCGGCCACTTCTTCGAACTCGAAGCCATGGTGACGCCCAGCCAGGGCATCGAGCAATGCCGCACCCGCGTAGACGATCTCCGCGCTCGGTTCGCCCCCGCCCTCGGCGAGCCGATGGCATCGAGCTACTCGGATCTCCTCGAGGCGCATCCAGACGTCAGGGAGAGCCGAAGAGAATCGTGACGACCATCGGCCGCCGGACGCCCGCAAATGGATCACGCAATGAGCCCCGGTACGACCTTCCCGTAGACATCGGTCAGACGGAAATCTCGGCCTTGGTACCGGTACGTCAGCCGCTCGTGATCCACTCCGAGCAAGTGCAGCATCGTCGCCTGGAAATCATGCACATGCACAGGGTCCCGCGCGATCCGGCATCCGAACTCATCGGTCTCACCGTACACCTTCCCCCGCGGCGCCCCGCCGCCCGCCATCCAAATGGAGAAGCAGTGCGGATGGTGGTCGCGCCCGAGGAACTTTGAGCCATCCCGCTCTTCGTTCATCGCGGTCCGCCCGAATTCGCCCGACCACACCACCAGCGTGTCATCGAGCATTCCCCTCCTCTTCAAGTCCGCGATGAGCGCAGCGATCGGTCGGTCAGTCTGGCGGCACTTGAGGGGCAACTGCGTCACGATGTCGTCGGTCGGGCCCGTCCCGTGCGTGTCCCATCCCCAATCGAACAACTGGATGAACCGCACCCCCCGCTCCGCCAAGCGCCTTGCCAGGAGGCAGTTGTTCGCGAAGCTCGCTTCTCCGGGCGAGGCTCCGTACATCGAGAGCGTCTCGGGCGATTCCCGCGAGATGTCCATCACTTCCGGCACGCTCATCTGCATCCGAAACGCCAACTCATACTGCTCGACGCGACTGGCCGTTTCGGGGTCGCCATGCCTCTCCGCACTCATCGCATTCAAATCCGCGAGCGCGTCCAGAGACGCCCGTCGCCCCTCTCGAGACATGCCCTGGGGATCGCGCACGTACAGCACCGGATCCCCGGCGCTGCGGCACTGCACACCTTGGAATACGCTCGGCAGAAAGCCGCTTCCCCACACGCTCTTTCCCGCGCTGGGCGTCGTGCCGCCAGACACAAGCACGACAAATCCCGGCAGATCGTCCGCCTCGCTCCCGAGCCCGTACACCACCCACGATCCCATGCTCGGCCGCCCGAGGATCGACGAACCCGTGTAGAGGAACAGCTGCGCCGGGGCGTGGTTGAACTGCTCCGTGTGCATGGACCGCACGATCGTCACATCGTCGACAACGCCCTTGAAGTGCGGCAAGAGTTCGCTGACCCACGCGCCGCTCGAGCCGACTCGTTCGAACGCATACGGGGATCCCAGGACCCTGGGATGCCCCTTGATGAACGCGAAACGCTCGCCATCGAGCATGTCGGCGGGGCAGAGCTGGCCATTCAGCTCGTTCAGCCGCGGCTTGTAATCCAGAAGGTCCTGCTGCGGCGGGCTGCCCGCCATGTGCAGATAGATCACCCGCTTGGCCCGCGCCGCAAAGTGTGGCGCACGCGCGCCGCGCACGACCGGCTCGGCCGCGCACGCCGACACTCCCCGCCCAAGAAGCCCCGCCAGCGCGACACCTCCGACTCCCTGTGCCGCGGCACTCAAGAAATGCCGTCGAGTCACCTGCCGAAAGAAGTCAAGCCTGGGGTCCACTCAATCGCTCCTCACGGCCGGCTCAAGAACTCATCGAGATTCAGCACGACGTTGGCCACGACGGTCCACGCAGCAAGTTCCGCCGCATCGCCCCCGTCCGGGATCGCTCCAATCGGATCAGTCGCCATCCTCTCGGCTTCCTCCGCGTGAGCCCCATACCACGCCGCCTGCGCACCGTAGAGGGCGACGAGGCGATCGATCTCCCGGCCGGTGATCGGGCGGCACAGCGCCACCTCCATCGCGAACCTCGCCCGCGTTTCGATGGTCTCTCCTCCCTCGGCAACGATCCGCCGCGCAAACCCCTGAGCCATCTCCACGAACGCCGGATCGTTGAGGGTCACAAACGCCTGAAGCGGGCTCGATGACGGCACCCGCCTTGCCACGCATACCTCGCGACTCACCGCGTCGAAGGTCATCATTGAGGGGTACGGACTCGTCCGCCGCCAGAACGTGTACAGCGCCCGGCGATACCGATCATCCCCCTCGCTCGTCCGCCACTGCGCGCCGTTGTACACGACCTGCCACACGCCCTCGGGCTGCGGCGGAAAAACGCTCGGACCTCCGAGCTTCTCCGAGAGCAACCCACTCACCTTCAGCGCCTGATCTCGCACCATCTCCGCAGGCAGTGGTGTCCGGGCGCTGCGCGACAACAGGCGGTTCGTCGGATCCAGTTCCAGAGCCAGCGATGAAACCTCGCACGATTGCCGATACGTCCGCGAGAGCACCATCTCGCGGATGAGCGGCTTGATTCGCCATCCGCTCTCCATGAACTCCACCGCAAGCCAGTCGAGCAGCTCAGGATGACTCGGAAACGTCCCCTGCGTTCCGAAATCCTCTTCGGTGAGCACAAGCCCCCGCCCGAACAGCCTCGCCCAGATCCGGTTCACCGCAACCCTCGCCGTCAACGGGTTCTCCGGCGACACCAGCCACCTCGCCAGCCCGAGCCGATCTCGCCTCGCGCCCGCAGGAAACGCCGGAAACGCCGCCGGAGTGCCTCGCTCAACGCGCTCTCCCGGCGACAGGAAGCTCCCACCGACCAGCACATGGGTCTCGCGCGATTCGTCCATCTGCTCGCGCATGATCGGCAACTGGGCAAGCCGCGATTCGTACGAAAAGAGCGTCATCCGCGTGCTCTCGAGCTCCTCCTCAAGCGGCCTGATCCGCGCTCGCGCCGCGCGATTGAACGATCGCAGATACGTCGAGCGAACCGTGCGGCGCTCCGAATCGGTCCACCCCGAGACATCCCGTTTCACGAGCGCGCTCACCTCGCCGCCGAGCCCTCGCCCACCTCGTGCTCGGACCTCTTCGATCCAGGCGATCTCCGAGTCGCGCCAACGCTCCCGTGGCGAACCTCGAGTCCGCACACCCGCCGCGTCCCACCACACGGTGCCGCCCTGCTGACTGAACGCCCAACCGTCGATCTCGTCGCCCGCCTTGAGGCCCACCGCCTCGGGCGGGATCTCCAGCCTCATCCAGCGCCCAGCCTCCGGCAGGTCCCCTCGGCGCGCTCGGGACGTCGTTCCAGTCGACCCGAAGTTGATCAGGTCCTGCCCCCAGAACGCCCGGTGCTCCCACGACCCCGATGCGTGAAACTGCAACATGATCTCGCGCGTCGGCGCGGTCGGATCGATATGCACGTGCGCCACGAGCACGTCGCCCTCGGCGAGCACCATCCCAATCGGCGCATCCGTCAGGTAGTGCTGCGAGAACTCCCTCGCCCGGCGCACCATCGCCCGTTCGCCAGAGATGGGCCCTGGCCCCTTCTCCCACGTCCACGGCGCCGTTGCCCCGT
The DNA here is from genome assembly GCA_020639195.1 of Phycisphaeraceae bacterium. Classification (GTDB taxonomy): domain Bacteria; phylum Planctomycetota; class Phycisphaerae; order Phycisphaerales; family UBA1924; genus JACKHB01. The sequence continues at coordinate 101,694 of JACKHB010000006.1, forward strand.
CCACGTACGGAACGGACCCGGCCGGCTCTTCATCGTCGATCCAGTACACGTCTCGCGGCTCCGACGCCCGCACGACTGGCGTTGTCTGCTGCTCCGGCTCCGCGTAGTCCCATGCCATCACGGTCTGATCGATCGCCTTGGTCAGCGCGATGCGTCGATCGGTCAGCCGCTCCACAGTCTCCACCAGACGCGGGTCGCCGGCGGGAATCGTCGGCGACTCATCCGCGCGATCCGCGTCCTGAGTGTTGTTGAAGAACGCGAACAGCCGGTAGTACTCCCGTTGCGAGATCGGGTCGTACTTGTGGTCGTGACACTGCGCGCACCCGGCCGTCAGGCCCATCCACGCTTGCATCGTCGTATTGACGCGATCGATGACCGCCGCGACGCGGAACTCCTCGTCGTCGGTACCACCCTCGTCGTTGGTCATCGTGTTGCGGTGGAACGCCGTCGCCACCAACTGATCGTGCGTGGGAGCTCGCAAGAGGTCTCCGGCCAGCTGTTCCACGGTGAATCGATCAAACGGCATGTCGCTGTTGAACGCGTCGATCACCCAGTCGCGGTACGGCCACATCGTGCGCTCGCGATCGGCCTCGTACCCCTTCGTATCCGCGTACCGGGCGAGGTCGAGCCACACCGACGCCCACCGCTCCCCAAAGTGCGGAGATGCGAGCAAGCGATCCACATACCGCTCGTACGCATCCGGCGATTGATCTCGCGCAAACGCCGCGACCTCCTCCGGCCGTGGCGGCAACCCGGTCAGGTCCAGCGCAACGCGTCGGGCCAGCGCGAACCGATCCGCCTCCGGGGCCGGCTCGAGACCCGCCCGCTCCAACGAACTCAGCACAAATCGGTCCAGGCTCCCCGATGGCCACGACTCCTCACGAACCGATGGCGGCTCGACTCGCCGCGGCGGTGTCAGGCTCCAGTGCCTCTCCCACGCGGCGCCCTGGGCGATCCAGGACCGCAACACGGCGATCTCGGCGTCTGTCAGTCCCGCTCCCTCGGGCGGCATGCGCTCGGCAAGATCCAGGCTCGACACCCGCCGGATTAGCAGCCCCGAGTCCGGATCACCGGCGACGATCGCAGCGCCGCGTCCATCACGGTCCGAGGTCGCGCCCTCCCGGGTATCGAGGCGCAGCCCCGCCTTGCGCGCTCCCGCGTCCCGTCCATGACACGCGAAGCATCGCTCCGCAAGAATCGGCCGCACATCTCGGCCAAACTCGATCCCGGCGCCACCGGGCAACAACGACGTCCGCGGCCCCGTCCCGACCCCACTGGAGCACCACGCGACCGCCGCGCCCAGGGAAAGCACAACACCCGAGATCGCCGCGCTCCACCGCCTCATTCCGGCTCCTGCCCTCCCGCCACGGTATCAGCACTTGCTGTTCAACACCAGAAGACCAAATGCGATGCGGTGTCGGTCCGGGCCCGTACCCTGTGGTCGGAACAGACATGACCGAGCCCCCCCAATCCCCAACCGTTCGAGGCACCTGCCACGTCCTGCTGGCACTGGATGTCGGCTTTTCCATCGACCTGTCCGGCGCCCAAGCCAGGCTCTCGGGCGCGGACCGCCCTCGAATGGTCAGGCTACGCCGGCCTTCACCCTCCTGGTTCGAGTTCGAGCCGCCCCCGCTCCATCTGGTACAGGACATCGCCCCCCTCCCCGCGGCCGATCGAGAGACCCTGCCGCGGGTCGAACTCACGCTGCTCGACTTTGGCGCTGTCGGCGTCGCCTACCGGATCCCGTTCGAGGGTCCGCTGGACTCTCTCGTTGAACTCAGCCGCGACCTCATGGATGCCCCCTCACTCGTCGCAGATGCCCGGGCGCGGGTCGAGTCGCTCGTCACACTGCTGGGCAACGCCGTCACTCGCCCTCGTGTCAGCGAGCTGATAGAGGACTACTTCGTGTTTTCCGTGCGGGAATGGGACGCCGGAACAGGCTCCCTCTCGTCTCTCATCACATCTCAGGCGCCAATCCTTGCCCGCATCCTCCAGGGGGAGACCGGGGAACTCTCGGCAGCTCTCATCGACGACGTCCAGCGCGGCTCCCTCTCTTACGCCCCGGGCGATGCCGCGGTGTTTGACTGGAACGGCGCGATCGTGTTCGACCCCGAGCCCGACGACGTGCTGGCGATCCTTCAGCACGCCAACATCGAGCTCCTTGAGATGCGTCTGCTCGACTCCCAACTCGACACGCTCCTGGACCGCTCCCACGAACTCATCGCGCGCCAGGCCCGCCAGAGAGTGTGGGCTCTGATCACCGGCGACCGCGAAATGCGCCGATTCGCCCAGTTCCAGGCGGACAGCGCCGTCATGTTCGAGGGCGTGACCAACGCCATCAAGCTCGTCGGCAATCAGTATCTCGCCCGCCTCTATCGGCTCGCGGCCGACCGCCTGGCCCTTCGCGCGTGGGACGCCAGCGTCAAGCGCAAGCTCGAGGCGGCCCAGAGCGTCTACCAGAAGCTCGCGGACTTTGCCGCCGCACGCCGCTCCGAACTCCTCGAGATCATCATCATCCTGCTGATTCTCTTCGAGATCGTCATGCCGATGTTCCCGGGCACCCCCTGGTCCCACTGATCGGCCCAGGCCCGCCACTGAACCCGCGCACATCTCCCGCTATCGTGACCGCTCCATGGAGTGGTACGTCCCCATCCTGATCTTCTTCGCACGAATCTGCGACGTGCCGATCGGCACCGTCCGCATGATCCTCGTGATCTCGGGCCACCGCTGGCTCGCCGCCTTCCTGGGATTCTTCGAGGTCATCATCTGGTCGTTGGCGGTCGCGGGAGTCATGCACTTCCTGACCACCGCCGACGGCATGGGCGAACGAGTGATCGCCCTCGTCTCCTACGGTCTGGGCTTCTCCTGCGGCACGCTCCTCGGAATGACCGTCGAGGAGCGCATCGCCCTCGGTCACCGCATGATCCGAGTCATCAACCCAGACCAGACGATCGACGTCTCAAGCGTCATGCGGGAGCACGGCTACCGCGTCACACGGGTCGAAGGCCGGGGCCAGCGAGGGCCCGTTGAGGTCGACTTCCTCGCCGTCAAGCGCCGCGCCATGCCCGAAGTGATGGCCCTGATCGAGAAGACCGCGCCACAGGCGTTTGTGACGATCGAACGCTGCGACCGCGCCGCCTCCATCACCGTGCCCGACGGATCGGCCAGGATCGCCCGCCGTGCCTTGGGCAAGTTTGGAGGGATCCGGAAGTAGGCCCCCTCTCACACCACGCGCCGACGCCTCGCGCCGATCACAGCCGCGAAACCGAACAACGCCACGACGGCCGGTCCCGGCACCAGTCGGCCGTTGAAGGTGTACGTCACCTCGAGCGACGGCCGCAGGAGCGGATTGCCCCACTCGCTGCTGGCGATCTCGATCCCATCATCGTTGCCGCCGATGATCTCAGGGAGCACGACAAGCCCGAAGTTGGTTGCGCCGCCGGCCCAGAGTTCCAACGCCGCGGTCACGTCCAGCAGCCGCCACCCGTCCCCATCGGGATCGTTGTCTCCCTCGAGCGTGCCGAGAAACTGGCCGAGGTCATTGCCCGACATCCCATCGTTCAAGGAGTCCCACGTCGAAGACTCCGACCATTCGCGGTTGGCGACGTAGACGTCAAAGTCCGGGTCGAACAACGGCGTGTCGATGTCCTCGGTGATCCAGAGCCGGAGCGTGGCGCCGTGGATCGTCGCCCCCTGCGGGATCTGTCCCTCGCCATCCCCGAACAGTCCCTCGAAGCGGAGCAGCCCCTGCGCCCGATAGTCGAACAGGATGTTGTTCTGCGTGTCGTCATCGACGACAATCGTGCCCTCGTTCCCATGGCTGGTCCCCGAGGCCGACTCCCCCACCCATGTGTCTCGCGTTCCGGCGTAGCCGTTGATCCCCTCCTGGAACACGGCCACGGACCTTGTGGAGCGATACGCATCGAAGTCCACACCCATGGAAAACTGGCTCTCGTCCGCGGTGTAGTACGAATCCAGCCACGGCGAGTAGCTCCGAAAGTCGATCCGTTTCGCCCCGACATCGAAGTCCATGATTCGAAGGAACCCCCCGCCCCCCAGATCGTCATCCTGGTAGTCCGCGAGCACCTCATGCACCGGCAGGCCGGCCAGATTCGTGCTCGTCTGCCGGAATTCCTCGTGAAAGTGCCCGGCATTCACAAGAAAGATGTTCCGATTCGTCCGCACAAACGTCTGGAAGAACTCTTCCGCGTGGATCCCGCTCGGGTCGTACACGTCCTCGAACGCGTACCAGATGTCCGGGTATCTTCCCGATGGAACCAGGGGCACCCCTCCGAGATAATCCTCGGCATCCTGCAGGTAGCGGTGCGTCGTCACCATCACCGCCTTGTCGCGATGCCGGTTGATGACGCCCTGCGCCCAGACGAGCTCTTGAACCGGAGTCTCGACAGTCAGATGGAGCGCCAGGAACTCGCGACCACCCCCGGAAAAAACCTGCGCGTTGCTCAATCCACTGGGCGAGGCGCCGACGTAGTAGTCCCTCCCGGCGAACCGCTGGGCCCCGAAGTAATCAAGGTAATTCGTCGGGTCAAACGGCTCGCCCACGTTCCCGGCGATCAGCGCATCGTGGTTGCCCATGGCCGTGCCGTAGGGCACACCGGCGTTGTCCAGCGTCTGCATGGCCCGGTCGGCGCGCGCCCATTCGTTCAGATCCCGACCATGCTGCACCAGGTCCCCATAGTGCGACACAAAGCGGATGCCGCGGGCCTGCCAGCGATCGGCGATCCACGCCGTCTGTGACTCGAAGATCTCCGGATAGCTCTCGCTGTAGCGCTGCGTATCGGGCAGGCCGATCACCGTGAATCGCTGGTTCTGGGCGCTGACTGTGGGCTGAGCCCACGCACCACCGCCCGTCGCTGCGATCACCGCTCCGCCCGACACCACCGAAGCAATCCGCATCGAGTCCATGCCCACCTCCACCACCTCTGCGCGCCCACCGTGGGCAACCTCCACCACGGTACCGAGCCCGCGTCCCCAATCCCGGGCGGAATCTCAAAGTTCGCGCGAGGATGCCCATCCGGGTACGCTGGTGTATCCCCGCGCAACTCGGGAGGCTATGACCATGACCCGTACGGCCCTCTCCCATCGAATCGCCGTGTTCACGCTCGCCTGCCTGGCGCCCGCGGCCAGCGCCGACGTCACGCTGCCCTCGATCCTCTCCCAGGGCATGGTGCTCCAGCAACAGGCAGACGTCACCCTGTGGGGATGGGCCGACCCCGGCGAGCACGTCACGATCCGGGCCTCGTGGAACGAAGGCGCCGCCATCTCCGCTCGAACCGGCGAAGACGGCCGCTGGACTGCCCAGATCCGCACCCCCGCCGCGGGAGCCGGCCCCCAGACAATCCTGGTCTCCGGCGGCCACAACGACATCCGCCTCGACGACGTCCTGCTCGGTGAGGTCTGGTTGTGCTCCGGCCAGTCGAACATGGAGTGGCCCCTCGCGGCCTGCCGCCGCTGGTACTCCGAAGAGGACTTCTCCTCCCTGCTCTCCGAACTCGGACGACTGCCAATCCGCCAGTTCGACGTAGTGAACTCCACGGCTCCATCGCCGAACGAGCGATGCGACGGACGCTGGCTCGCCTCCACCCCGCAGAATGCACCAGGGATGAGCGCCGTCGCGGTGTTCTTCGCTCGCCACCTGCACGAACGACTCGGCGTCCCGATCGGCCTCGTCAACGCCACGTGGGGCGGCACGATTTGCGAAGCATGGACCAGCGCCGAGGGCTTGCGAGACTTCCCCGAGTTCACTCCCGCGGTCGAACGCAATCGCCTCGAGTCCCGCGATCCAGCCTCAGCGATTCGTGCGTACGACGAGGCGCGGGCCGCGTGGTGGAACCACCTGCGCGAGGTCGACCCCGGCAGCCGGGACCAGGCTTGGGCTCAAGCCAATTTCGACGACTCCGACTGGCAGACCATGGACCTTCCGGGATTCTGGGAGAGCAAGATCGGAGCCTTCGATGGCGTGGTGTGGTTCCGAAGGACCTATCCCACCAATGCGTTTCTCGAGGGCGGCACCCTGGAACTCGGCGCCATCGACGACATGGACACCGTCTGGCTCGATGGAACCCGCGTCGGTGGCCTGGAAGTCATGGGCCGATGGCAGGAGACCCGCGCCTACGACCTCCCCCGCTCTGAAGTCAGACTGCACGATCCATCCATCGCCATCCGAGTCGTTGATACCGGCGGCGACGGCGGCATCCGATGCGCCCCCGACCTCTTCCGCGTGGTTTCCGCCTCGAATAGCAACCGCGTCACTTTCTCACAGCCCCTGGCGGGCCCGTGGAAGTACAAGCTCGGCGCCTCCATGGCCGACCTCGGACCATTCCCACAGGCCCCCCGCGCCAATCCGAACGTCCCCACCGTTCTCTACAACGCCATGATCGCGCCCATCGACCGCTTCAAGATCCGCGGAGCCATTTGGTACCAGGGCGAGGCCAATCGCGGCCGTGCCGAGCAGTACCAGAGGCTCCTTCCCGCCATGATCCAGGACTGGCGGCGGACCTTCCATGATCCCGAGTTGCCGTTCTATCTCGTCCAGATCGCCCCGTTCGCCTACGGCGGCGATCAGGGCCAGGCCGCGGAAATCCGCGAAGCTCAATTGCTGACCATGCTCAACGTCCCGCACACCGGCATGGCCGCGATCATGGATCTCGGTGAGACCGGAGACATCCACCCGGTCAACAAGGATCCCGTCGGCGAACGCCTCGCCCGCTGGGCCCTCAGCCAGACGTACGGCCTCGATGTCGCGTGCCGCTTCCCGCTGGCGACCGGGATCGAACAGCGCGGCCGCGAACTCGTCGTGCACTTCGATCACGCCGCTGGCCTCCACACCCTCGACGGCGCTCCCCCCGCTCACTTCGAGATCGCCGAAGCACGCGGCGAGTACCAGCCCGCCTCCGCCCGCATCGAGGCGGACACCGTCGTGCTGTCGAACCCCACCGTGACCGCCCCGGTCCGCGTGCGCTACTGCTGGGGCGCTGCCGACGAGGGAACACTCGCCAACGAGCACGGCCTCACCGCCTCGAGTTTCAGATTGGAGAAATGATCGCCGGGCGCCGCCCCGCGCCTGCTTCACCAGTCCAGCACGTACCCGAAGATCAGCGGCGCCACGATCGACGCATCGGACTCCACGATGAACCGCGGCGTGTCTGCGCTCAGCTTCTCCCACGTGATCTTCTCGTTCGGCACCGCGCCCGAGTACGACCCGTAGCTCGTCGTGCTGTCGCTGATCTGACAGAAGTACGACCACAGCGGGATGTCCCGCTCCAGGTCCTGCCGCATCATCGGCACCGCGCAGATCGGAAAGTCGCCGGCTATTCCTCCCCCGACCTGGAAGAATCCGATGCCCTTCCCGCCGCAATGCTCCACGTACCACTCCGACAGCCGGATCATGTAGTCGATGCCGGGGCGCACCGGGTCCGAGCTGGACAGCGTCCCATCCATCACCCGCGCCGCGAAGATATTCCCCAGCGTCGAGTCCTCCCACCCCGGCACGATCACCGGGATCCCCGCTTCCGCCGCCGCCAGCAGCCAGGAGTTCGACGGATCCGCCTGGTAGTTCGGCTCCAGCTCGCCCGACAGCAGGCTCTCGACGAAATACTGGTGAGGCAGCTTCCGCTCGCCGGCCTTGTCCGCCGCCTTCCACCTCGCCAGCAGGAACGACTCGATCCGCCGGATCGCCTCTTCCTCCGGAATGCACGTGTCCGTCACGCGATTCAGGTGCCGATCCAGCAGCGCGACCTCGTCCGACGGGCTGAGTTCCCGCCAGTTGGGCACCCGCACATAGTGCTCGTGCGCCACGAGATTGAACACGTCCTCCTCGAGGTTCGCTCCGGTGCACGAGATGGCGTGCACCTTGCCTCGCCGGATCATCTCCGCCAGCGAACGCCCAAGCTCGCCCGTGCTCATCGCGCCGGCCAGCGTCACGAGCATCATCCCGCCCGCGGCGAGGTGAGCGTCATACGCCTCCGCCGCGCCCAGGCACGCCGCCGCATTGAAGTGCCGGTAATGCGTTCGCATGAACTCTCGAATCTTCATCGCCCTGACGCCTCCCGCTCGTGGTCGTCGCGCGGCCAGCGGCCCGCACCCGCCGCGCGCCCAAAACCCGAGTCTACGCGCCCCTCGGGGGCATTCGTTCGGTGCCTCCCGCGTACAATGTCGCCCTGATGACAACGCACGCCGCCGCTCCCGCCGTCCCCCCCCTCGACCAGCACCCGTGGTCCGTCCGCGATTCCGCGGACCTCTATCGCGTCGAAGCGTGGGCCAACGGCTATTTCAGGATCAATCAGCGCGGACACGTCGCCGCGACCCCCGCCCAGGGCATCGAGATCGACCTCCACGACGTCGTCACGGGCCTGCGCGAGCGGGCCATCCACGCCCCGGTCCTGCTTCGCTTCACCGACATCCTCGCCCACCGCCTCGGGGCGATCCGCGAGGCCTTCGTCTCCGCGATGAAGGAGAACGCCTACCGAGGCGACTATCGCCCCGTCTATCCCATCAAGGTCAACCAGCAGCACCAGGTCGTCGCCGAACTCGCCGACGTCGGGCACGATCTCGGCTTTGGCCTCGAGGTCGGATCCAAGCCCGAACTGCTGGCCGTCATGGCGATGACCACCCCCACGCCCGACCAGCTCATCATCTGCAACGGCTTCAAGGACGCCCGCTACATCGAGGCCGTCATCCTCGCCACCAAGCTCGGCCGCTCCATCATCCCCGTCGTCGAGAACGAGCTCGAACTCCGCCTCGTCATCGACTGCGCCAACCGCTACGGCATCCGCCCCAACATCGGCGTCCGGGCCAAGCTCTCTTCCAGCGGCGACGGCCGCTGGCGCGACTCGGCCGGCTCACGCTCCAAATTCGGCCTGTTCACCTCCGAACTGCTCGACATGGTCGACACCCTCCGCGAGCACAACCTGCTCGACTGCCTCACGCTGCTGCACTGCCACAACGGCTCCCAGGTGCAGAACATCCGGAACATCAAGGACGCCATCACCGAACTCACCCACATCTACGTCGAACTCAAACGCCTCGGCGCCGGGCTCACCACCCTCGACATCGGCGGCGGCCTCGGCGTCGACTACACCGGAGAGCAGGCCAACCAGTTCTCCTCCATGAACTACACCCTCGAGGAATTCGCCTCCGACGTCGTCTACCGCATCCGCTCGGTCTGCGACACCGCCGAGGTCGAGCACCCCACCGTGGTCACCGAGTGCGGCCGCGCCATGGTCGCCTACTCGAGCGTTCTGGTCTTCGACGTTCTGGGCTCCACCGGCCCGCGCCGTTTCCGTCAGCCGCCGGAAATCGCCCGCTTCCACGAGGGCCCCCTCGAGGACCTTCCTCAGCCGATCATCGACCTCCAGGAGGCCTACAACGACGTCGCCGACAACCGCCTGCTCGAGTGCTACCACGACGCCCAGCAGGCCCGCGACCAGGCCCTGACGCTCTTCAGCCTCGGATACCTCACCCTGCCCCAGCGAGCCCTGGCCGAGCGCCTCTTCTGGGCCACCTGCTTCCGCATCCGCGAGGTCCGCGACCGAACCGGCGAGGAGATCGAGGAACTCGCCAGTCTCGACCTCATCCTCTCCGACGTGTACTTCGCCAACTTCTCGCTGTTCCAATCGCTCCCCGACACCTGGGCGATCGACCAGATGTTCCCGGTGATGCCGATCCACCGCCTCCAGGAAGAGCCGACGGTCCAGGCGATCCTTGCCGACATCACCTGCGATTCCGACGGCAAGATCGACCGGTTCATCGCCGACGGCAAGCCCGACAGAACCCTCCGCATGCACGCGCTCGACGGCAAGCCCTACTACCTCGGGGTCTTCCTTGTCGGCGCCTACCAGGAAACCCTCGGCGACCTCCACAATCTCTTCGGCGACGTCCACGCCGTCCACATCCGCCTCGAAGACGGCCAATGGTGCATCGAGGACGTCGTCAAGGGCGACACCGCCGGCGAGGTCCTCGCCTACGTCCAGCACGACACCGCCCGCCTCAAGAGCATGATGCAGCGCGACTGCGAACGCGCCGTTCGCGCCGGCCGCCTGTCCGTGGACGAGGCCCGCGTGCTCACTCGCTTCTACGAGTCCGGCCTCGACGGTTACACCTATCTCGAACCCCCCGACGCCCCCTAGGACCCACCGATGACATTCAAGGACAAGTTCCACCCCGGCGCGTTCCTCGACCTGCCGGACGACATGTGCGACCCCGACGACTCCGCCGTCGCGATCCTTCCCGTTCCCTACGACGCCACCAGCACCTGGCGCAAAGGCGCGGACAAGGGCCCCCTCGCCATCGTCGAGGCCTCTAGCCAGGTCGAGTGGTACGACGTCGAGACGGGCCTCGAAGTCTGCCGCCGCGGCATCACCACGCTCCACCCAGTCCTCTTCGAGGGCCCGCCCGACGCCCTCGCGCGCATCGTCCGCTCTCGCGTCTCCGACCTGCTGGCCGCGCGCAAGCTCCCCGTGCTCCTGGGCGGAGAGCACAGCGTCTCCATCGGTGCCATCCAGGCCTGCGCCGAGCGCTACTCCGACCTCACGACCCTCCAGATCGACGCCCACGGAGACACCCGCGAGGTCTACCACGACTCGCCGTACAACCACGCGTGCGTCATGGCCCGCGCCCGCGAGGTCAGCAAGATCCTCCAGGTCGGAATCCGCGCCGTCGAGGCCTCCGAAATGGAGAAGATCGACCGCGCCCGCTGCGTCTTTGCGCACGAGGTCGCAAGGAGCCGCGACGACTCCTGGATCGACCGCATCGTCGATCACCTCACGCCCCACACCTACCTCACCATCGATCTCGACGGGTTCGATCCATCGCTCATTCCCGCCACCGGCACGCCCGAGCCCGGTGGCCTCACCTGGTACCAGGTCCTCACGCTCATCGAGCGCGTCGCCCACCGCACCACCATCGTCGGCTTCGACGTCGTCGAGCTCTGTCCGCAGGCCGGTGAGCACGCCAGTGCCTTCGTCGCGGCCAAGCTCGTCAACCGCGTCCTGAGCGTCCTCGACGCCTCCGGTCGATTCGACTGAGCCAGCCCGTCCCCGGGGAGAGCACGCCAATGCCCGACTCGATCGAGTCCGCCAGAGCCCCCGAGCCCGTGGGCGCGTATCCGCACGCGCGACGGGTCGGAAACCTGCTCTTCCTCTCCGGCCTCGGACCTCGCGTCCGCGGCTCGCGCGAGATCCCCGGCGTCACCATGAACGCCGCCGGCGAGGTCATCGACCACGACATCGCCGCCCAGACCCGCTCGGTCCTGACCAACGTCCGTGCCGTGCTCGAAGAGGCGGGCTCTTCCTGGGACCGCATCGTCGACGTGACCGTCTTCCTCACCGACATGCGCCGCGATTTCGACGCCTTCAACGCCGTCTATGCCGAGCACTTCACGGCCAACCGCCCGACCCGAACGACCGTCGAGGTCGGCGCCCTCCCCACGCCCATCGCCGTCGAACTCAAAGTCATCGCCACGCTGGACTGAGCCCCCGACGCTCCAGCCCAAAGAAACGGGGCGGGCCAGCGCCCGCCCCGATCACCGATCACTCAAGACCGACAGGACTCAGCGGTCCATGTCGTCCTCGTCGAATTCCTCATCGTCCCAGTCACCACCATCGGTGCGCTCGAACACCATCTCCATCATCTGGAACTCACCATCGGGCCCGCTCGCCCAGCCCTTGCCGACGTGCCGGTCCTCGTCGCTGACGTCGATGCTCGAACGAGTCTTGATCGCCTTCTTCGTCAGTGGATCGATGTGCTGGCCGCGGAACGAGAAGCCCTTCACGTCGTCGTAGTCGCCCTCTTCCGTGTAGATGCCCGTGGACTGGTTGTCCACCCACATCGCCACGTACTTGCCCTTGAGGTTGTCGTAGCCGATCAGGCCATACCCCTCGAATTCGGTCCCATCGGGCATCTCGCTCGAGACGTGCTCGCCCATGAAGCGGCCATCGAGCAGCCACTCGCGATCAACCGACCCCGGCATCTCCACCCAGTCGGCGTCCTTGGTCGGCCGCCACTTGAACATGCCCTCCCACGAACCCTCGAAGCAATTGAGCACCTCATGATGCTCGCCGGGCATTCCAGCCTCGGCCATTGCCGCGAAGTACTCCATCATCTCCTCGTCAGGCTGCACCCACCCCGACACCGCCTTGGCCGGCGTCGCGTCGGGCGCTGACACGCCCATCCTCCCCGCCCCGTACGCAAGACCCGCGACGACGAACAATCCAACGACATTCGATTTCCGCATGGGTATCCACTCCTTGTGATGGTGCCGCCGCCTCCGCTCGAGTCCGCGGCCTCCCCCAGCGTAGCGTCCCTTACAAGCCCCGACAAGTACCGCCAGCGCACCACCCTCCGGCGCGCGCGCGCCGGCGCCCCTGTCCATCCCGGATCTTTGAAAAACTGCAAGACTTTTTATTCATTGTGCCGCAAGCACTTGCGCCGTCGCTCGCGCGGCACACCCCTCCGGCGCGCGCGCGCCGGCGAAGAACCGGCCCCTCTGTGGAGGCCCGCGCATTCCGCCCGGTGCCGACCCGAATCGGAGGAACGCCATGGCGCACCACCACGACCACGCCCACCGACTGCTCTTCGCATTCCAGGACGACGGCGCTTCGCTGCTCGACCTGTGCGCCGCCCACGATCTCGCGCCGCAGGACGTCACCGATGCGCTCCTAGCCGATGGCATTCCAGACCTGCTCGATGGGCTCGACGAGCTCGAAGCCCTGCGCCGACGGGCTGCCGCCCATCGATTCTCCGCCATCGCGCTCTCAACGCTCGCCCGACTCGCAGCGATGCAGCCGGCGCCCGACGCCCCATCCGGCATCGCGCTGAGAACCCACGATCTCGCACGAAAGAGCGCCGAGTCGTTGCTCCGCGCCCTGGCCTCGTCCTCCAGGCCCCCGCGGGAACCGCCAGGCACCTCACGGCGGCCACCGCAAGCGCCCGGGCCGCCCGACGATCCTCCCAGCCCTCCGTCGTCTCGCGATCCGCTCGACGCGTCCCCTCCCGCTGGCGGGCAGAACTCATCCCAACCTGTAGACTCTGGCGATGGCACAGTTCGCGAGCATCGTGGGCATCATCGCGGCGGCGCTGTTGCTTGGAGCCGCAATTCTGCACCTCATCCCGCGCCTCGGCTCGCCCGGACGGACGCTGGCCGACGCCCTCTGCCGGGCCCCCCTTCTCGATGCGCTCATCTGCTATTTCACGGTGCTGCCCCTGATCGCCGGCCCGATCCTGCCGGGGGTTCTCGCCTCCGACTGGCCCCCGATCCACTGGTCCCTCGGCCTGCTCGCGGCGGTCCTGGGCCAGATCGCAACCGTCCTCATCTGGACGTTCCTGCACGAACTCGCCCACCCGCAGGCCCGCAAGGGGCCCCGCATCGTCAAGAGCATCAACAAGAAAGTCGGACCGCTGCGCAACCACACGGCCGTCTGGTGGACCGCCTGGGCCGTTCCGGTCTTCGCCGTCGTCCGCTTCGCCGAACTGACCGTGTATCCCCCGCTGACCTGGCTCGTCCGCCTCCCGCGCTACCGCCACGCCCAGTGGGTCAACGTCAGCCGACAGAAGTTCTCGGGACTGGTCGGACACGACCTCATCTGGTGCCTCTACTGCGACTGGATGACCGGCGTGTGGAGTCTCGCCAGCGAGATGCTCCGCAACGTCGAGAGCTTCTGGTGCCCCATCCGCTTCGCCTCGCCGGAGAAGTGCGCGAACTGCACGACCGACTTTCCCGACATCGCCGGCGGCTGGGTCCCCGCCGACGGCACGATGCACGACGTGGCCTCGCTCCTCGACGCGAAGTACTCCGGCCCGGGCGCCAACGCTTGGTTCGGCCACCCCGTTCGCCTGACGGTCAACGGCGACGAGCCCTGATCTACAGCTTGGCCAAGGCGTCGGCCAAACGATCGATGTGCTCGCGCTCGTGCGCCGCGGAAATCTGCACGCGAAGCCGCGCCGTCCCCTCCGGCACGACCGGGTAGCCAAAGCCGATCACGAACACCCCAAGCTCCAGCAGGCGCTTGCTCATCGCGATGGCCTTGGCCGTGTCACCAACGATGATCGGGCAGATGGCCGTCGGCGAGTCGATCACCTCGAACCCGGCGCGGGCGATCCGATGGCGCGCGTACGACACGTTGTCTCGGAGCTTGGCGACCCGCTGAGGCTCATCCATGAGGATCTCGATCGCCGCCCGGGCGCTGGCCGCGACCGTCACGGGCAACGCGTTGGAGAACAGCGTCGGCCGCGCGCGCTGCACGATCAGCTCCGTCGCCGTGCGCGACCCCGCGATGAACCCGCCCGCCGCACCGCCCAGGGCCTTGCCCAGCGTGCCCGTAAACAGATCCACGCTCCCCGGTCCACCGTCCCCTTCCACCATGCCGTAGTGCTCATGCGTGCCGCGCCCGGTCTCACCCATGACGCCGTGGCCGTGGCTGTCGTCCACCACCAGCAGGGCGTCGTACTTGTCGCACAGCGCGCGAAGCCCCGGAAGATCGGCGATGTCGCCCTCCATCGAGAACACGCCATCGGTCACGACCCAGACCTGCCCCGTAATGTCGTCGTTGTTCCTCGCCGCGATGAGACGGGTCTCGAGATCGTCGAGGTTCGAGTGCTTGTAGACGGTCCGATGGACGCCCTTCTTGATCTGCAGCGCGAGCCGCATGGAATCAATGATGCACGCGTGGTTCAGCTCGTCCGAGATGATGATGTCGCCCTCCTCGCAGAACGTCGGGAAGACGGCCTCGGTCGCGTTCCAGCAGGAGACGAACGTGTACGAGCTCTCTGTGCCCATGTACCGCGCGATCGTGCGCTCGAGATCGAGGTGCGGCCGGAACGTGCCGCAGATGAACCGCACGCTGGCCGTTCCCGCCCCGAACTGCTCGAGGGCCTCGATGCCCGCCTGGACCACGGCCGGATGGTTCGCCAGGCCGAGGTAGTTGTTGGAACAAAAGCACGCGCACTCGCCGAACCCCTCGATGCGGACCACCGCATCCATCGGGGACTCCAGCACGCGAAGGTGCTTGTATTGGCCCGCCCCCTCCAGCATCGCGAGTGTGTCGGCTGCACGCTGGTCAAAGACGCTTCGCGATGCGGTGGTCACGGCGGGGCTCCTGGCTCTCGAAGTGCGGCCGATTCTACGGCCCGCGCACGCCCTACCCCGCGAGATCGATCTCTCCCGGCGCGGGGCAGAGCCCCAGCGCTTCGCCCTCACCCAGCAACCGCCCGAGCGCCTCGAGCCCGTCGCCACCCATGTCCATCGTGCGCCCGTTGACGTACATCGCGAGGTACCGACCCACCAGCAGCGGATCGGCCCACTCGGGACGCTCGGCCGACCTCGAGGCCAGCACCAACGCCGCGCGGCCGTGGTCTCCAACCGCCCGCGCGACCGAAGCCCCAAGCAGCCGCGCCACGCGGTCGGTGAATCCCGGGCCGTGGCGGTCAAGGTCGCGGCGAACGACGTTCAGTCCCAGCGGCAGCGGAAGGCCGGTGCGAGCCCGCCACGCCGCACCGAGGTCTGTGATCTCACGAACCCCCAGCGCCTCCACGTCCACCTGCGCCTCGTGGATCAGCAGGCCGATCGACTCCGGATCCCCCGCCACCTGCCCGGCGATCTCAAGAAACGGCGCCTCGACGGCGTCGATCGCGCGCCCCGCGAGGATCTGCAGCGTCAGAAAGGCAGTGGTGTGGACCCCGGGAACGATGATCCGCCGCGCTCGCCCCAGGGCGTCGCCAAGCGCCGTGCACGGCGAGCCCTGCGCAACGACGACCTTGGGGCCGTACCCCTCCCCGAACGATGCGCCGGATCGCGTCACCTGGTATCGGACGCGCACGTGCGGGTAGGCGTGCGCCGAGATGGCCGTGATGTCGAGGTCACCGCGCTCGATCGCCCGCCGGTTCAGGGCCTGCACGTCCTCTGGAATCAGCCGAAACGACACGTGCGAGAGGCCAAGCGACTCGGCTTTCGCCGCAACCGTCGCATCGCCCGAGGCCAGCGCGTGCCACATGACGACATCGTCGCCATCCGGGGAGTGGGCCAGGGTGAGTTGGACCGGCGTCACGGCCCACCCTGCCGGGCCCGCCAACGCTCGACGAACCGCCGGTACTGCTCCGGCGTGTCGATGCCCTCGGGGCTGTGGTCCACCATCGCGACGGCAATCTCCTCGCCGTGCTCGAGGACCCGCAGTTGCTCTAGCCGCTCGATCGACTCAAGCGGCGTCGCCGGCCACGACACGTATCGAGAAAGGAACTCGCGCCGGTACGCGTACAGCCCGATGTGCCGCAGCGCGCCAACGCCCGAACCACACTCCCCCTGGCGCGGATGAGGGATCGGGGCGCGAGAGAAATACAAGGCTCTTCCATGCAAACTCGTGACGACCTTGACGATGTTGGGGTTCACGCGGTCCGCCTCATCGCGGATGGGACACGCCAGCGTGGACATCGGGCACGAACCAGATCGGAGTGCAGCGACCGCCGCATCGATCGCGGCGCCTTCGATCTCCGGCTCGTCGCCCTGGACGTTGACCACGATGTCGGTCGGCGAGAGTCCCAGACGACCCGCGGCCTCGTCCAGCCGGCTCGTACCGTTCTCGTGGTCGACTCGAGTCATGACGACTTCGACGTCGGAGCCTCCCAGCACGTTCGCGATCGAGGCATGATCCGTGGCCACCGCCACTCGCACAACGCTGGCCGCGGCACCAACGGCGCGAGCGACATGGACGATCAGCGGCGTGCCGGTCTCCGCTGCGAGCATCTTGCCGGGGAATCGCTCGGAGGCGAATCGGGCGGGGATGATGGCGACGACGCGCTCGCCTGGCATGGGCTCGCTCGGCCTCCGTGGACGGGGTCAGCCGGCCTGGCGGAGCTGGGCGACCAGTTCCTTGAGCTGGTTGCGCCGATCCTTGATGTCGCGATAGCCGATCTGCTGGATCGCGATGCTCGACGCGAGCTTCTCCGCGTCCGCCGCGGCCTCGAGGGAACGCTCCTGCTCGGCCTTGCGCTGCAGGGCGATCATCAGGCCGTAGCGCAGGTCCATGCCGACGCGATCGGCATCCGAGCCGTGGCTGGCCAGCGCGCGCCGGTACGTGTCGATCGCCTCGTCCAGCCAGTCGCTGGCGAAGAACGCCTGTCCGAGCATGCCCAGCGACTCACTGCGGAGCTTGGGATCGCCCTGGCTCTCCTGGAAGAGCGCGATCGCCTCCTCGTGATTCCCGAGCTCGAGCTCGCGCTTGCCGAGCTCGAACTTGAGCGAGACATCGGTCGGATACGCCTCGACCCGGGCTCGGAATTCTTCGAGTTCCATCTCGAGGAACTTGCGCTGTGCCTTTCGGAAGTTCTCTTGCGCGGACGCGTCGGCGGCGTTGTCCTCGGCGGCCCGCCGGTACTCGCCGAGCTTGCGTCGGGCCCAGCGGAGCGTGATCTCTCCGGCCTTCTGGCGGAAGTGGAATTGCTTGGTCGCCTCGAACGCTCGCTTGAGAAGGTTGTACGCGAGCTTCTCGTCCTCGGGCTTGCCGCGATCGAGCAGCGCCTTGACGTACGCGTTGATCGTGGGCAGATCGTCCGGCCGCTTACGGTGCTCTTCCTCGGCCTCGATGACCGCGCGGTCCTTGACGTCCTCGGTGCGGACCAGGCGTTCCTGCTCGTCGAGCCGACGCTGCTTGTCCGCATCGCGGATGTTGGCACGGAATCCGCCGGACTGGCCGGTCTGCTCGTAGCCGCCGGTGGACATCGTGGCCTGGGCCGCGAGGTTCCGCGTGCGGTTGGCGAGTTCCGCGTCGGAGGGGTTCAGCTTGACCGCCTCGTCCCCGGCGACCACGGCGAGCTGCCACGCGCCCGCCCGTTCGCACGCGTCCATGAGTTGGACGTAGAGCTTGTTGGACTTGGGCTGGCTGCGGCGGATGAGTTCGAGGGCGCGCGCACCGATCCAGTACGTGACCTCGCCCATGTCCACGCCGGGGTTCTCGCCGACCCTGGCGCTCAGGACGGCGGCCTTGACCGCTGCGGTCGCGTCCAGAGGCTTGACCCCCCACTGCAGGAGCGCGTAGCAGTACTTTTCGACATCACCCTTCTCGGAGAACGAGCGGAGTTGGTCCTTGCTGGGCTTGTTCTTCCCGTCCGAAACGAACTGTGCCGCGGACTTGGCATAGCCCTCGAGCGCAGTCAGGTTGGTGGGGTCCAGGCGCAGGCCGCTGAGCCAGCACGTCATCGCATAGTCGAAGTTCCCGGTCTCGTGGACGGTCCGGGCCCGATCGAACCAGACTCTGGCCTTGTCGGGGGCGGGCTGGAATCCCGAGAGGGGTGCGCCGTTGTCCTGGGCCTCGCCGTTGGCGTCCTCGCCCGCGCCCGCCTTGTTCCTTCCGAAGATCGCCAACGCCGTTTCCCTTCGCACGCCTCCCCGACCCATGAACGCGAACGCGCCGACGGAGGGCCTCAATCTTACCCGCGAAGGCGGTGGTGTCTGGCGGCGCGCATCGACGTGATCGCTTACGATCCATCGATGGCCGTGGATCCCGCAACGCTTCAGATTCGCCAGTACCCGGATCCGGTGCTCCGCCGCCGGGCGACCACCGTGCCCTCCCCGGGACCCGAGCTTGACGGTGTGGTCGCGAGGATGATCGAGCTCATGGACCGAGTCGAGGGCATCGGATTGGCCGCCCCGCAGGTCGGGCTTTCCTGGCGGCTCTTCGTCACTCGCGTGGTCAATCTTGCTGACGACGAGGAATTCGACCGGGAGCGCGTGCCCGCCGAGGTGTTCTTGGATCCGGTGATTTCGGATCCGCAGGGGTCCGCGACGCCGTTCACGGAGGGATGCCTGAGCCTGCCCGACATCCGCGGCGACGTCCTGCGGCCGCCGATGGTCACGATCACGGCGCTCGACGCACGGGGCGAGCGGTTCACGAAGGCCGCCGGCGGCCTCGTGGCGAGGTGCTGGCAGCACGAGAACGACCACCTCGACGGCGTGCTCATCATCGACAAGTTCACCCAGATGTCTCGGCTCAAGAATCGCTCGGCAATTCGCGCGCTCGAACGCCAGTCGGTGCGCCGATAATCCCCGATGCGGATCGCGTTCCTCGGTTCCAGCCCGTTCGCCCTGCCGACGCTGGCCCGTCTGCACGATCGCTTGCACATCGGGGCGATCGTGACGCAACCCGCGCGCCCGGCGGGGCGCGGCGGGCACGTCACGCCGACGCCGGTGGGACAATGGGCCAGGGAGCACGCCGCCGGCGTCGAGCTGATCGAGCCCGAGGACGTGAATGCTCCTGAGGTCGTCGCCCGGATGCGCGGGGTGAACGCCGACGCGTGGGTCGTGATCGCGTTTGGCCAGAAACTGTCGCAGGAACTCCTCGGCGGGGTGTTTGCGATCAATCTGCACGCGTCGCTGCTGCCTCGCTGGCGCGGGGCTTCCCCGGTTCACTCTGCGATCCTCGCCGGCGATGAGGAGACGGGCAACAGCGTCATCACCATCGCCGAGCGGATGGATGCGGGAGTGGTGCTGGCGCAGTCTCGGCGCGAGATCGAGCCGGATCAGACCACGGGCATGCTGCACGACCTGCTCGCGGCGGATGGGCCCGAGATCATCGGTGCCGTGCTCGAAGCGTTCGGCGCGGGGCGGCTCAGCGGCGCGACTCAGGACGAAGCGCGTGTGACGCGAGCGAGGAAGCTGTCTCGCGACGACGCGTGGGTGGACTTTGGAGCCTGCGCCCGAGCGTGCCGCTGCCGAATCAACGCGCTCTCGCCGTGGCCGGGGGTGTCCGGAGCTGTGGCGGGGAGCGATGTCAAGTTCCTGCGGGCGTGCGAGGCGGATCGCGGCGAGGATGGAGAATGGCGGACGCTGCCGAACGCCGCGGGATTGGGTGTCGGAACCGAGCCGGGCACCCTGGTGGACTCGGGGCGAGGGCTGGTGGTGTGCGGCGGCGGGACGGTGCTTCGGCTGCTGGAGGTGCAGGCGCCGGGTAAGCGGCCGATGCCATGGGCGGAGTACGCTCGCGGGCGACGCATCGAAAGCCCGAGCCCGATCCTCGGAAGGAAGCAGGGATGCTGACGCTGTGGGACCTTCTGCCGACGCGGCGCAAGGCGAGGCCGCCCGACGGTCGATCGCCGAGTCCCTCGGCCGGCGCGGTTCGCCGCCGGCGCGCGGCCCCGCGCGATGCGTCCAACTCACGCTACGACGCGATGACCCGCCGCATGCTCGCGGCGTACGGCGTGCGGGTCCGCAAGTGGCGTTCGAGCATGTCTGGCGTCGCCTGGCAGGTGACGTACGAGGACGGCACGGTCAGTCGGCTGATCGAGTCGCCGCGGCCGCGCGGTCCCGTGTCGTGCGCGATCTTTCTGCATGAGATCGGGCATCACGCGATCGGATTTGGAACGTATCGGCCGCGATGCCTCGAGGAGTATCACGCCTGGAGGTTCGCGATCGAACAGATGGAGGCGCAGGGGCTGAACGTCACGGCCCGGGTGCGGGGGCGGATGGACGCGTCGCTTCGGTACGCCGTCGAGAAGGCCCGGAGACGGGGCCTCAAGGCCCTGCCTGTCGAACTCGCGCCGTATTGCGCCGGAGCGGTCACCGAGAGGGCGTGAGGCGAGTTGGTGGTGGATTCGCGGGACGGGGAGGTTCTCGGACCTGGGCCGCCACATCGCCGGGGAGCCGTTGATTTCGATCCGTCGCACGGCAACACGCCACAGGAAGTGTTGCCGATGGACTGCCTGCCGGTATCGTGCGAGGGCACCGGTCAAGGGAGTCTGCCATGGTTCGTCTCGGCGTTGTGTTGAGTGTGCTGGGCGCGAGTTCGTGCTTGACGAGGGCGGCGCCGCCGGACGTGACGCTCGAACTGATCATGCGCGACCCGGAGTGGGTCGCGCGGTCGCCCGAGGGCGCCCGATGGGACCTTGCCGGTCGGCACATCTACTTCTCCCGCACGCGCGCGGGGAGCGACCTCCGGGATCAGTTCGAGGTGGATCTGGCGGGCGAGATTCGAGAGGTGCCGCTGGATGAGTGGTATCGCCTGGATCCGTTCCGCGTAGAAGCCTCACCCGATGGCTCGATGCTCGCGTGGGCCGATCACGGGGACCTCTTCCTGCGCCGCGAGCGCGGTGAGATCGTGCAGCTGACGCGGACCAGCGAGTCGGAATCCTCGCCGGGGTTTCTGACCGATGGGCGTCTGGTGTTCCGCCGGGGCGGCGCCACAATTGTCCGCGATCTTCTCACCGGTGTGGAGGTCGAGCCGTTTCGCGTGCTGGCCGAGGACGAGCCCAAGGAGCGGGCCGCGCGCAGCGACGGGTACATCGACGACCAGCAGGAGCGGCTGTTTGAGTACTTTGACGCGCAGCGAGAGCGGCGCGATGCGCAGCGGGACCGATCGCGCGAGGCGAACGACGCCGATCCCACGCGCGGACCCGAGCCGTTTTACCTCGGACGCGAGATGGAGATCGCGGAGGCATCGCTGTCGCCGGATGGGGCGATGGTGGCGGTGCGGCTGAGAGAGCGCTCCGGACAGACCAAGCAGGACACGATGCCGCAGTACGTGACGGACTCGGGGTATGTCGAGACGCGATCGGTGCGCCCGAAGATCGGCGTGGCGGACGATCGGGCCGAGCGGCTCGTTCTGCTGGATCTGGAGACCAGAGAGCGGCACGACATTGATCTGTCCACGCTGCCGGGGATCGGCGACGACGTGTTCGCAGTGGTACGAGAGGAGAACGCCGCGGCGGGCAGAGAAACACCGGCGTTCAAGGAGGGCCCTCGGCCGGTTCGGATCCGCTCGCCCCTGTGGAGGTTTGATGGGAAGCGGCTCGCGATCGACGTGTACAGCAACGACCGCAAGGACCGGTGGATCGCGCTGGTGGATCTCGAGGATGGCGCGCTGGAGACGGTCCTGCACGAGCGGAATGCGGCGTGGATCAACTGGCAGATGACCGATGTGGAGTGGCTGCCCCAGGGCGGGACGTTGTGGTTTACGAGCGAACAGGCGGGCTGGAACAACCTGTACCTGTTCGATCCGGCGTCGGGCCGGACGGTCAACGCGACGCCGGGGAACTCTGAGGTATCGCAGGTCGCTTCGACGCTCGACGGCGGGTTTCTGTACTTCCTTTCCAATGCGGAGAACCCGGGGCGATACGACGTGTACCGCGTCGCGACGCGTGATCCGGAGATGGAGCGGATTACTGCGCTGGGGGGCGTCGAGTCGTTCCGCCTCACCCGGGATGGAGAGAGGCTGCTGATGATGGCCTCATCGCCTGTGCGTCCGCCGGAGATCTTCTGGCAGGACGCCGAGCCGGGGGCGAAGGCGGTCCGGCTGACCGAGACCGTGAGTGAGGAGTTCGCTTCGATTGACTGGACCGAGCCGGAGTTCATCGACGTGCTGTCGCTGCACGCGCCGTCGCCGATCCACTCGAGGTTGTATCGGCCTGCGGAGGGGGCGCCCGGCGCGGGGCCCGACGGGCGGCCGGCGGTGGTGTTCGTCCACGGGGCGGGGTACCTGCAGAACTCGGACGAGCGCTGGTCGTACTACTTCCGCGAGATGATGTTCCACACGCTGCTGACGCGGCGGGGATACGTTGTGCTGGACATGGACTACCGAGCCAGCGCCGGGTACGGACGCGACTGGCGGACGGCCATCTACCGCCGGATGGGCACGCCGGAACTGGAGGACCTCTCCGACGGCGTGCGGTACCTGACGATGTTCGAGGGAGTAGACCCGGAACGCATCGGCGTGTACGGCGGGTCGTACGGCGGGTTCATGACGCTGATGGCCCTGTTCAACGCGCCGGATCTCTTCGCGTGCGGGGCGTCGCTTCGACCGGTGACCGATTGGGCGCACTACAACGACGGGTACACGAGGAACATCCTGAACACGCCGGGCCTCGATCCCCTGGCGTTCGAGCGGTCGAGCCCGATCGAGTTCGCGGCGGGGCTCAAGCATCCGCTGCTGATCTGTCACGGGATGCAGGACGACAACGTGCTGTATCAGGACACGGTGCGCCTGGCGCAGCGGCTGATCGAACTCAAGAAGACGGGGTGGGTGGTGGCGTCGTACCCGATGGAGGCGCACGGGTTCAGCGAGCCGACGGCGTGGCTGGATGAGTACCGGAGGATCCTGGCGCTGTTCGAGGAGCATCTGGAGCCATGAGCGCGGGTCGGGCATCGGGACGTCGGGAGTCTGCTTGCGACCACAGCCGTTCACCGGCGTGACCTCATCGCGGAGCCTGGCGATCGAGTTCGGGGCGCTTTGCCGGGCCGGGGAGTTGGGGCCGGCGCTCGCGTTCGGCAATCGGGTAGGATGCTCCGGTTCGAATGGCGCTGGCGATTGACACTTCTTTCGAACGCGCGGGGGGACACATGGCGACGCGAGGCGGGATCGTGCGAGCCGGTGCGATAGCGTTGATCGGGCTTTCGGCCGGCTGTTGCTGCCAGGACAAGCAGAAGACCTCGGCGACGGAGGGCCACGCGGCCAGCGCTCCGTTGGACGCATGGGACATCGCGATCCCGACGCCGCTCAAGGACGGCGTTCGCTTCTCGGCGCGGATCACGCATCCGTATCTCCCGCTGTCGGACATGGGCTACGCCGAGCTGCTGGCCAGCGATGAGCGGGTGGTCCGCGAGGTGCAGCCCGAGACGCGGGTGGTCGGCGGGGTCGAGTGCCTGGTGATGGCTGAGAAGGAGTTCGAGGGCGGCGACCTCAAGGAAATCTCGTACAACTTCTTCGCGCAGGATGAGCACGGCAACGTGTTCTACTTCGGCGAGGACGTGGACGACTACGAGGACGGTGAGATCGTCGGGCACGGCGGCGCGTGGCTGGTGGGGCGCAACGCGACCGAGCCGTGCCTGTTCCTGCCGGGCGATCTCGCGGCGGGCGTGCGGTTCAAGCCGGAGAACTCGCCGCCGGATGCGGAGGAATGGGCCGAGATCGAGGGTTCGGGCGGGGCGATGACGCTCGGCGGAAGGCGCTACGGCGACGTGCTCGTGGTGCGGGAGACCACGATCCGCGGCCGGTGGCAGGAGCGAAAGTACTACGCCAGGGGCGTCGGGCTCATCAGCGAGAACCGGGAGTTGAATCTGGCCAGCGCCGGCGAAGCGCCGTAGCGAGGTCGGACGACCGCGGGCGGTTCATCAGCGATTGCGGTAGATCGTGTGGCAGTCTGTGCATGACGCGGCGACCCGTTGCCAACGGGCTTCGAGGCGATCGGATGGAGCGCCGGCGACGATGTCCTGCTCCAGTGCGCTGGCGGCGGCGATCGCATGGGCCAGCCGTGTCATGAAGTCATCGCCTCTGGCGATGGCGTTGGGGTCTTCGGCGCTCAGGCGCATGTCGTCGGTCTGGCGGCCGGCCTCTGCGGCGGGCACGAGGTCAGGATGGTTGGCGGGAACGGTCCAACCGGCGGCGCGGATCTGAGCCAGATTCTCGTGGGCGATGTCCACCTCGACCATGGCGGCGACGATGCCGCGGGCACGCTGGATGGAAGGGAACGTGTGCGGGGCCTTGTCGAGCGATTCCGAGGAAGCCCGGTTCGCCTGGGCGACGCAGGCGTACAGGCCCGAGTAGCTGGGGGCGGTGCCGGCGGTCTTCATGAATGCGACGCCCTGCTCGGGTGAGAAGACGCCCAGGAGGACTGCGGCGGAGGCCGCCGCGGCGGGGCCGCGATGCTTGCCGTGGTGGCAGTGGATGTAGATGGGGCCGGGCAGGTCGCGCACAGCCCGGGCGATCTCGAGTTGCTGCCGCTCGGTGGCCTGGGCATAGGTAATGGGGATGTGGACGTAGCGCATACCCCGGGCCTCGGCGCGAGCGACGTCGGGGGAGGCGCCGTCGACGGAGATGATGGTCCTGATCCCCATCGAGGCGAGCGTGTCGAAGCCGACATCGCCCTCGGGGACTGAGCCAGAGACCAGGCGATCGTCGACCTCGTGCAGGTTGTGGACGCCGGGACGGTCGTGGATCGCATCGGAGGGCGGGAGCGATTGGGCGGGTTGCGTCCGTTGGCGAGCGCAGGATGGGGCAAGGGAGAGCGGCAGCAGCGCGATGGGGATCGGCGCGACGAATCTCAGCAGCAGGCGGTGACGTTTGCTTGAGAGAGCCATCTCGGCACAGTCTATGAGAATCAACGCCGATGGATTCCCGACATAGCGTGAGGCGATCGGATACGCTGGCCTCGCGAGCGATGCGGATCCGGTACGACCCACTGCGCGGCCTGGAGCACCGGCGAGAGATCCTCGCGTGGTCGATGTACGACCTGGCGAACCAGTCGTTCGCTCTGATCGTGGTCACGACCTTCTTCGGCATTTACGTGAACCGTGTGATTGCGCCGAGTGAGGCGGTCGGGGCCCGCTGGTGGGGCGCGATCGCGGGGCTGGGCATGCTGGGGGCCGTGGCGCTCGGACCGATCCTGGGCGCCATCGCCGACGAGCGCGCGGCCAAGAAGCGATTCCTCGTGGGCACGGGCCTGCTGTGCTCGACGCTGACGTGCTGCCTGGCGCTGCTTGGACCCGGCATGCTGTGGTGGGCGGCGGTGATCTTCATTCCCGCGAGCGTCGCGTTCAATCTGGGAGAGAACTTCCTTGGGGCGTTCCTGCCGGAAATCGCGCGACCCGGACAGATGGGACGGGTCTCGGCGATCGGCTGGACATTTGGCTATCTCGGGGCACTCGTCCTGCTGGTGCTCTCGATGGTCATCGTGGGTTTGTTCGGCCTGAGCGATCCGGAGCAGTGGCGGCCGCTGATGGTGCTGGCGGGGGCGTGGTTCCTGCTGGCGATGGTGCCAACCATGGTGGTGCTGCGCGAGAAGGCGCGGCCGAGCCCGCGGCGGGCCTTGGGCGCGGTGCGGCTGGGCGTGGCGCGGCTTGGAGAGACGATCCGCGATGCACGCCGCTTCAGGCACCTCTTGGTGTTCCTGGCGGTCTTCTTCGTGTACAGCATCGGCACGCAGTCGGTCATCTATTTCGCCGGCGTGATCGTGATGCAGGACTTCGGGTTCGGCATCCAGAAACTGCTGTGGTTCATGCTTCAGCTGTCGCTGACGGCCGGTGCCGCGGCGATCGTGACCGGACGCGTGCAGGACCGGATCGGGCATCGGCTGACGGTGCACATATTCCTGGCTATCTGGACCGCGAGCACGCTGGGGCTTGCGGTCCTGGTATCGGATCCCAACCGGCCCGAATGGGTGTTCTGGGTGCTGTCCAACGGAGTGGGGTTTGGCCTGGGCGGCATCGGAACCTCCAGTCGGGCGTTGATTGGCACGTTCACGCCTTCGCACAAGACCGCCGAGTTCTTCGGGCTGTGGGGGATGACGTACAAGTTCGCTGGGGTCGTGGGGCCGCTGACCTTTGGGCTGCTCAAGGCGGGACTGGGAGGATCGAGCGCGTTGATCCTGCTCACCTCTTCGTTTGGAGCGGGATTCGTGCTGATGTTCCTTGTCGATGAGCGCGCAGGTCGGGAGAGCGCCGAAGCGGCTGAGCGCGAGGCCGGGGCGGCCGCGGATGCTCTGGATGCGGCGGCGGCCGCCAGAGCCGGGGCGCCCATCGGGGGGTCATAGGCGTCGGGGGGGTTCCGCGCCCGCAGGAGCCTGGAGTCTGCAACTCTGCTTCAGCCGCCGTCCGAGCCTGCCGGCGGCGCGCCGACGGGGGCATCGTCGGGAGCGGGCGGCTGCTCCGGAGCCGGCTCGGAGGTCTCACCCTTGGCCAGCACCTCTCGGAGCGCATCGATCCGCTCGGCCTGCTCTGGCGTGAGCGAGTCCCGACGGTTGTCATAGAGCCACTGGGCGATCTGGGGAATCAGCGACTCGTCTGCGCACCGATCGAGCGCAGAGAGCCAGACCGCGGAGGGGGCGGGCTCGGCACTCTCGAATTCGCCCTGGAGGATCTGCGATGTCGCCAGCAGGTTGGATGCGCGCTCGGTCACGTGCTCGTCGGGAATCAGGGCGAGGGCCTCGGCGGCTTGTGGGAAATGCCCGAGCGCGATCCGCGCCGAACCGAGTTCGCAGACAAGATCGGCAAACAGAGACCATTGCTCCGCGGCGGCGTCGGCGGCTGGACGGGCCTGCTGGAGTGGGGTGATCGACAGCAGGCTGTCGATGCGCTCGGGATCGGACGCCAGAGATTGCACGACGCGAAGACGATCGGCGAGGGTCATTCCCGCTGCGAGCTGCGCCTGGGCGTCCCGGACGGCATCGCCCCCGACGGCGATGAGCGGCTCCAGGGCGAGCCAGCCGTCCGCGTTGGGGATGTGTGTGCGGACGCCACGAATCGCGGCTTCGACCAGCACGGGATCCTGGGATGCGCCCGAGAGCACCTGCGACAGCGAGTCGGGACGGGAGATGAGCGCGTTGGCAGCGCTCAGGCGCAGTGGGACCCGATCGGACTGCAGGAAGCTCGTGACGCGCCTGCGGTCCACCTCGTCGCCCAGCGCGACAAGGAGGCGGCATCCGCCGCCGTTGATCGCCTCGGGAGGCATGAATCGCAGGGCCTGCAGGATCCTGGCGCGGTCGGGCCCGCTGGCCATGACACCTGCCCGGTGGAGGGACCAGAGCAGGTCTGCGGCGACCGGCGCGGCTCGGCCGCCCGATTCGAGCCAACGAAGCGCGGACTCTCGGGCCTCGGGCGTTGGCCAGCGGATGGCCGCCTGAAGGAGCGCCTCGGCGACCCGCGGGTCACCTTCCTTGCGCAGCGCCTCGAGCACTGCGGGGCCACCGTCGGCCGGCGCGAGCAGATTGACGAGCGAGGCCCCGTCGATCCGGGCGGCAGGGCGCGGGGTGGACAAGAGCGAGATGGCGGTCTCGGCTACGACCGGCTCGAGGGCGTTGGAATCGGCGAGTTCCTGACGAGTGAGTTCGACGGCCAGTGATCGGAGGTCATCGATGTCGTCGCGGAGCAGGTCCGCCAGGAACTTGGAGCGCTCCGCCACGGGGGTGCGAATCCACAGTTGGCGGTACACGGCGACCAGGCGGCGAGTGGCGTCTCGGGCCTGCCGAGCGCTCAGGGCGATTTGCTGAGAGAGGCCCCGGATGAGTTCCGCGTGCCATTGTCGCTCTGGGAGGCGGGAGTTGATGATGAGCCAGCGGCTCCACTGATCGGGGTCCGTGCCGAATTCGGCGTGTCCGGTCAGGCGCGTGAGTCCGGCGAAGGCGGCCTCGCGAACCTCCGGGGCCTCCTCCTCGGAGGTGAATCTGAACAGGAGGAGGGCCGCGTCGGGTGTTCGGAACGATGCGACCGCCCCGAGCACCAGCGGACGCTGGGCCGGGGGAGCGCTCAGCGCGAACATGGCGATGGAGCGCCAGAGCCCCTCGGGCGCGTCCGGCACCCGGGCCAGGGCGCTCAGCACGGCTTCGGCACCCGGCTCGCGAGGATCCAAGGACGCCAACAGGCTCGCAACCGCCTGGCGTGCGGCGGGTTCGGCCGAGACACGGGAGATCAGCTCGCTGGCGGCGGCCTCGCGATCGGTCCGGCGGGCGGCGGGGTCGGACGCGGCGGCCGCGAGGGCCGCCGTGGGAGTCGGTGTGGTTGGTGTGGGCTGAGCCAGCGCGAGGCTGGGGGGCACGATCACGAGCAGGACAAAGCTCGCCCACGCGGCGGCAAAGGACCGAAAACTATTGAGACGTCGGGCCCGCGTCGCGTTGGGCGAGCCCGAGGGAGGATTCGCATGTTGAGCCAGGCTCGGCATCGTCGGATGGTACGGGACCGCGGCGTTGAAGTTCTTTTGCCCTTCGTGTAGCATCGGCCGCGGGGATGGGGCGACTGAACCGGACCGGACGGGCGGGCACCATGAACGACTGGTTCGATGCCGAACAGCACGTCGATCGAGCCCACGAGCTGTACGAGCTTGGGCGTTGGGATGAAGCGGAGACCGAGCTTCGCCAGGCGCTGGCCCGAAACCCGTACCAGGCCGAATGGCATTTCAACCTGGGACTGACGCTGGAGGCGGCCGGCAAGAACGGCGAGGCTGTCGAGGCGTTCTCCCGCTCGTTCGAATTGTCGCCTGATGACGGGCAGGCGGCGCTGCTCGCGGGCGTCAACGCGCTCCGCGCAGACCAACCCGAGGCGGCGATCGAGTGGTTCGATCGAGCGCAGCAGAACGGATCGGAGCCCGGGGCCGCGCACGCCCATCGGATCGAGGCGTTCGCGCAGCTCGGTCGGCACGACAGTGCGGAAGAGACGTTCTACATCGCGCAGGAGCTGGATCCCGCCAATGCGGAGATCTACAGCGCGATGGCCGAATCGCTGCTGGATCGGCGGTTGTATGAGAAGGCCGTGTGGTGCCTTCGCGAGGCCGCGCGGCTCGATCCCGACATGCCTCGCGTGCAGGCCCGTCTTGCGGAGGCGTACGCCGCGACCGGTCGGCACGAGCGAGCGAGACAGTTGTATCTTCGAGAGCTTCGGAGCGACCCCGGCGACATCGAGACGTTGCTGGATCTGGGCTCGCTGCTGGCGGACATGGGCCGTCCCGACGAGGCCGGAGAGAAGTTCCGGCGGGTTCTGGAGATCGAGCCGGACAACGTGGAGGCGCACTTTTCTCTCGGTGATCTCGCCGAGCGAGGGGGAGACGAGAACACGGCGCTGGAGCAATACGAGGTCGTGCTGCGGCTCGATTCTTCGTACTCCGAGGCGCGCCGCCGCCTGGCCGGACTCGTGCTGGGCAGGGTGCGGGCCGGGGAGTTAGAAGTCGCTCACCGGCTCCTGAGAATGGAATTGCAGGATGTGAGGGAGCGGCCCCAGGCGTTTGGCGAAGAAGACCTCAATCAGTTGGGAGAGTTGCTTCTGGATGCCGGCTTGGCGCGCGAGGCCGCGGGCGTGTTTGAGTCGGTGGTTGAGAAAGCGCCGCGTTCGGCCAAGGCCCACCACATGCTCGGGGTTGCCTTGGCCGAGGCCGGGCGGTTGAACGAGGCCATCGAGCGGACTCGCCGGGCGGTGGAGCTTGACCCGAGGCTGACTGCATCCATGCACAACCTTGCCCTGGCGTACCTGCGACTCGGACAGTGGCGTCGGGTTCGATATTGGCTGCGCCAGGGATTGGGGGTCCGCAAGGACGATTCTGCGCTGCGGCGGCTGCGCACTCGAGTGCGCATGCGGGCCGCGCTTCGTGTGCTGCGGTGGCTGGCGCCCGTCAGACGTCGGCGGCTTGTCTGATCGAGGGTCATTCGCGGCCGGCGGGAGAATCCGACGGGCTTTGGGTCGACTGCCGAAGCGCCTGCAACCGCACGACTTCTTCGACGTCCTTGTCGCCCCTACCCGAGAGGCAGATGACAAGATCGGCGTTCTCGTCCATGTCCTCGGCGAGGCGAACGGCTTCGGCCACCGCGTGGGCCGTCTCGAGCGCGGGTAAGAGTCCCTCGGTGTGTGCCAGAAGGGAAAACGCGTCCAGGGCCTGCGCATCGGTCACTGCGTTGTAGGTGACGCGTCCAGAGTCCTTCCACATGGCGTGCTCGGGACCCACGGCTGGGTAGTCGAGTCCCGCCGAGCAGGAGTGCACCGGAAGCGTTTGTCCCTCATCTGTTTGCAGCACGTAGGTGTACGCGCCATGCAGGACACCCGGGCGACCCCGGAGGAGGCTGGCCGCGTGATCGCCGGGGTCGCTTCCCCGCCCCCCCGCTTCGACCCCGACCAGGCGCGTGGCGGCGTCCTCGATGAACGGCCGGAACATGCCCGCGGCGTTGGAGCCGCCGCCTACGCATGCGACGATGGAGTCGGGAAGCTTTCCCATTTGGCGCAGCGCCTGCCCCTTGGTCTCGGCGCCGATGACCGACTGGAAGTCGGCGACCATCTGCGGGTAGGGGCGGGGACCGACGACCGACCCGATGATGTAATGCGTGCTCTCGGATGAGCCCATCCAGTCCCGCATGGCCTCGTTCGTCGCGTCCTTGAGCGTGCGAGATCCGGACTCGACCCGGACGACGGTCGCCCCGAGCAGTTCCATCCGGACGACGTTCAATCGCTGGCGGCGGGCGTCTTCCGACCCCATGTAGATCTCGCAGGCGAGGCCGAAGTGCGCGGACGCGGTCGCCGTCGCGACGCCGTGCTGGCCCGCCCCGGTTTCGGCAATGACGCGACGCTTGCCCATGCGCTTGGCGAGCAGGGCCTGGCCGAGCGTGTTGTTGATCTTGTGGGCGCCGGTGTGGCACAGGTCCTCGCGTTTGAGCCAGATCCGCGCCCCACGTCCCTTGCGCGCTCGCGCGCGCACAAACCGGGTGAGACGCTCGGCGGGGCTCAACGGCGTCGGGCGGCCGGCGACGTTCGCGAGGAGTTCTCGCAACTCATCTCGAAACCGCTCCTCGGCGGTGAGTCGCTCGTAGGTCTCCTCGAGGCTCTGGAGCGCCGGGATCAGCGTTTCGGGCACATACGCCCCGCCGTACGGCCCGAATCGGCCGGGAACATCCGTGGGAGCCGCGTCGGTTTCCGTGGATCCAGCGGTCGCGTCCATAGTCAGACTCTAGTCGCGACCTGGCCAACCCCCGCCGGCGAGGCGTGCCCGAAGCAGACCGGCCGCCCGTGACCAACTCGCCCGGGCGGTTTGGATTCGAGTAGGGATCGCAGAGAAAGGCGGGCCCCAGGCCAGCTTCGGCCCGATGACAGGTTCACCGCGTGAGGGCTATCATGCTGGTCTCGATCGATTCGAGATCGGACTCGGCAGCCTCGCGGGTGGACACTCGGTGTCCCTGACGCGCCGCGAGGAGTGCGGCTTGGGGAAGACGTGATATGACGCATGCGGGGAGCCGCGAGTTCTTCGGTCCCTACCAGCTCGTTCGCCCACTGGAGCCAAGTTCGGTGGCCGAGCGGTGGCTGGCGCTTCACGTGCGATGGCAGTCCAGCCATGTGGTGCATCGACTGGACGCCTGCCGCGACCGAGGCGAGCGCCGGCGGATGGTGTCCGCGTTCGAGACTGTGGCCGCGCTGAATCATCCCCACATCCTTCGGGTCGAGCAGTTTTCGTTCGGGGCCCGAGGGTGCGGCTGGCTCGTGACGCCGTACACGGGCAGCCCTGCGGGGCTCTTGACCTTGGCCGGCCTGGTCGAACTCAAGGGTGGTCGCCTCGGGGAGTTTGAGAGCCAGCGAATGCTGGAGCAGTTGCTCGACGCTTCGGCCTGCGCTCATGAGGCAGGGCATGCAAATGGCCGTCTGGACCCCGGAGGCGTGCTGGTCGATCGGTCGGGCAGCGTGCTGATTGAGCACTATGGGCTCGCTCCGCTGCTTCTGCGCGACCCGCCCCGCTTTGACGACCTCGCGGGCGATGAACTTCGCTCGATCGCCTCGATCGGATATCGCGCCCTGACGGGACTGACCGCCAGCGAGCCGTTGATTCGACCCAGCCGGGTGCTGAAACGGCTGGAACGCGGGTGGGATGAATGGTTTGAGACTGCCCTGGATTCAAGCGGGGGATTTGGGTCCATCAGGGACGCGATCGAAGCGCTCCCTACGAACCCGCGTGGGCAATTGCGGGCAAGGGCGGCCGAGCGAGGCTCTGTTCGCGTGGTGCTTCGCAGGCTCCGGCGCGCGCCCGGATCGCCCCCTTCGGAATAGCGTCCTGCGGTCTCAGGCTCGCTAGCGGATCTCGCGGATCCGGATGTCCTTCCAGCGGACTTCGAGCGGCTCCTGGCGGTCTCCAACGCCGTGGACCTGCAGGGCGATGAAACCCTCGGGAGTCAGAGAGTCGCGAAGGGAGGCGGCGGCAACGCCGTTGAGCCAAGTCCGAATCTCCGGTCCACGAGCCTCGATCCGCAGTCTGTTCCACTGTCCCTGCCGGAAGGCGTCTTGGGCTCTCTCGTTGTGATCGAGCGGGACCAGCCAGCCGCGGCGCGCTTCGTCGTAGATCCCCGCGGTGTATGCCCGTGTGGAAGGATCGATCTCGATCTGATAGCCGTGTACGCGCCCGTCCTGATACTCCGATCGGCTCTCGCTTCTGATCTGCACACCGGAGTTCAGTTCGGGATCAATCATGAATTCGAGTTCCAGCACGAAGTCGCGATAGGTCCGGTTTGTGCAGAGAAACGTGTTCGGCTGATTCGGTCGGGTCCGGCCGACGATGGCTCCGTCCTGAACGATGTACTCGGCCTCGCCGCCTCGACGCGTCCAGCCATGAAGGCTGGCTCCGTCGAAGAGCGGCTCGAAGCCGGGCGCATCGGGCCCCTCCCACGCGGAGCGCGGCACGACCCACACGCGGCGGAATCGGATGGGGTTTCCATGATCCTGCAGGACGATGGGGCCGGGGGACGGCCCCTCGGGCTCGCCCGACCCCGTCGCGCGATTGACTTCCACGTCGTCTTGAACGAGCACTCCGTTGTGAGTCACGCTCATCCGAGCACTGGACAGCTTCCCACCCGACTCGTCCCAGCGCGGGGCGGTGAACTCGATCAGATACGTCTGCCACTCACCGGGGCGGCGTGAGACCGCGGCGTCGGGCGGCTTGACGCCATAGATCGCGGCGCATCGATCCAGTCCCGGAGCGTCGCCGAAGGAATCGAGAATCTGGGCCTCGTACCGGGCCTGGATGTACACGCCGCTGTTGCCTCGCTGCTGCCCGGTGATCTCGGGTGGATGGCTGGAGCACGCGAATTCGACAAAGACCGTGCAATCCTGGAATGCGTCGCGCGTCCCGATCGCCCCGGAGCCCGGCCGCACGGTCATGGCGCCGTCGGCGACGTTCCACGTGACATCGCCTCCGTCGCGGTGCATGAACCCGGATGCATCCTGGCCGTCAAAGATGAGCATCGCGCCCGGTGGTGGCTCTGAAGCGGCCGGATCGGCGTCAACCCGAAGTGACTGGACGGGCCGCCCATCGGGAAGACGGGCCCGGCACGCAAAGGACCAGTCCCCGCCGCCCTGGGTCACCTTGAGCAGAAGCGTGTTCCAGCCTGCCCGGAGTGAGACGTTGAAGCGGTCTTCGCCGACCCGAAGCCCGCGCATGGCGTTGTTGGCGTGGACGATCGCTCCGTTGAGCCAGACCTTGACCCCATCATCGGTTCCGACTTCGAGCCGGACCGTGGTGTCCTCCGGCACATGCAGGCGGGTTCGAACGTAGACGCATGCATCGGTCGTGGTTCCGAGTGCGGCGTTGAGATTGAATGCGTGTGCGGCATTGGCATGGGTCACGCTCACAGCGCGCCAGATGAGGGCGGGGTCGTCGGGCCGCTGCTCGGGTGGGAATGCCAGGTCGAAGATCCCCGATCCATTCACACCGTCGCGAGAAAATGGCCCTGCACACTGCCAAGACATCAGGAAGTCCTGATTCCGCTCGGCGCGATCCCACGCTGCACACGCGGCCGTGCGAATCTCAGATGGACTCTGGAACGTCGCCAGGACCCGCTGGAGGGCGTCGACCGCGAACAGTCGATCCTCGGTGGGCATGTCGCCCGAGATGGCGATCACGGCGCGTGCCGCGTCGGGAGCAACGTCGTCATCTTGGACGAGCGTCATCGCCAGGCTGAGGCACTCGCGCATGGGGACGTGTGCGATGGCCTCAAGAACCTGGCGGCGATCGGCTGCGCTCGCGCAGATCTGCAAGGCGGACTCGAACATCGCCGCCGTCTCCGCAGCGCTTCTGCCCTGATACATCGCGCTCTGCGAAAGGTACCCCCGAAAGGCCACCTCCCGCTGCTGCGCGTCGGCCGGATCGCGCGCGATTTCGAGCAATGTGGCGGCGGGCGAGTCGTCGGGCCAGCTCGCCAGACTCGCGAGCACGGAGGGACCACCGGTGTCCAACTCGCTGATCAGGCGTTGGGACGCGACGGGCCCGCCCGCATTGCGCAGATCTCGATAGAGCATCATCGAGAGGGCTTGGCTTCGGGGGCGCATCTGGACCTGGTCGAGAGCCTGGATCAGGAATCCGGCTCTCGCATTGCGATCGGCCACTCGCTCGCACGCCTCGCGAACCGCCATCACGGCGCTGCCCACATCTGTCACGCGTTCGGAATCGATGAACTGAATGATCGAGGGGATATCGCGGGAGGCCGCGATCGCGCCGAGCGCCTGGAACGCTCTCGAGCGGAGCGGGTCGTCGCCGGACGCGGCGAGCGCGCGGACCGCGGAGAATTGCGAGGACGCCCGTCGCGCCGCCAGGAGGCCGAGGCATTCGAGCGAGAGGATCGGCCGGTCGGCTGACAGTGACTCGGCGAGGACGGCGTCGACCTCGGCATCCCGAAGGCGTTGGAGGGTGTCGCGCGCGGCGCCATGATCAGGATCGGATTCGTCCGATGCGATCGGAAGCAACGCGGCCACGGCGGAGGCGTCGCCGAGCGTCGCCAGGGCGCCGATCGCCGCAGTGCGTCCGTCGTCGCGGGCGGACGTGAGATATTCAAGGACCGCTGGCGCGGCCTCCGGGTCGCCTCGCTCGACAAGCCGCCCGATGAGCGCGGGTTGAAGCGGCAAGGGTGTGGATGCGAGTCGGGAGGCAACCTCGCGGGTAAACGCGATACCTGGGGCCGTCGCGATCACTCGGCCCGCCGTAGCGGCCCGGGAAGCATCCAGGCCGCAAAAGTCATCGACGAGGCGGCCGATGACCGAGGCGTCTCCCAGGCGCACGAGTTCGAGGAGCGCTCGTGATCTGATGGCGGGCTGCTCCGCGGCGTTGAGCAGCGCGACGCACAGTGACCGGGCGCGGTCGGCGTCTTCTCGTTCCGCCAGTGCGTGCGCGGCTTCGAGCACCGCCTGGCAAACGTCGGGAAAGTCCGGATGTGCCGCATCCAGCAGCGAGATTCCTTCGACAAGGCGGTCGGCGGTCGCGTGGTCGGCGATTCGCGCGAGCGCGATCAGCGCGGCACGCCTGATGGCCGTGTCCCCTCTCTCGCCGGCGGCCTGGAGCGACGCGGCGGCCATCGCATCGCGATGCTCCCCGACGTCGTTGATGATCGCGATCAAGGCGTTGCCGCGCGCCGCATCGATCGAGGCGCGGATGGCGGCGGCGGACTCGTCAGAGCCAATGCGATGCAGGGCGCGCAGCGCCAGTGGACACAGTCGCTCATCGACGAGGCACGAAGCGATCGCGTCGATCTGGGACGGCGCCGAGATCAAGGCCAACTGCCTGAGCACAAAGTCCTTGGCGTCAAGCGAGGCTTCGGCGGTCAGCACGGGCGCGAGAGCATCAGCCAGGTGTTGCGCGGCGGCGGTGTCGGACGTGGCTCCGGCCACGTGAGCCTCGATCAGCGCAAGCGGCGCACGGCTGTCGCCGAACTCGTAGTGCGGCAGGGCGGCGATGGATGCCTCAAGGGTCTGTGTCCCCGCCTGCGGCTGGGCGAGGGAGACTGAGGAGAAGAGCAGTCCCGAAACAATCCCGACGACGAGGCGTCGAAGCTGGAGCGTGCGCATGGTCTAGAGCCTCCAGGGGCCGCGCATCGGGCGCGACAGCATGGCCGAAGCGGTGGGATCCCCAGCGATCGTCTCGGTCGGTGGATCCCAGGTGATGGCTCGGCCAAGTTTGAGCGCGATGTTGCCGAGGTGGGCGATCGAGATGCTTCGATGGGCGTGCTCGATGGGGGCGATCGGGTCGCGCCGCGACCGGACACAGTCGAGGAAGTTCTGATGATGATCGTTCGAGATCTCCAGTCGATCCTCTCGCGGCAAGAACACCTCAGACAGCAACGCCTTGGGCTGGGCGTCGATGCGCCCTCGCGTGACGAACACCCAGCCGTCGTCTCCCACGAAGAGCACCCCGTTCTCGGCGCTGCTCGTGGCGATCAGTTCCACGCCCGAGGCGTAGGTGGCGGTGACGGTGTAGTCGACGGGGGCGTTCCAGAGACCATCCTGGGGGTATGTGCCGGTGGCCGAGATTCGCGTTGGACCCGATTCCATCTCCCCGAGGGCCCACTGGCCGATGTCGATGTGATGGGCTCCCCAATCGGTCAGCTTGCCGCCCGAGTAATCCAGCAGGTGCCTGAACTCGTAGTGCGTGCGGTGTTCGCAGTACGGTTCCCAGGGAGCCGGGCCGAGCCACATGTCATAGTCGAAGCCGTCGGGAACGGGAAAGGGCGGGTGGTTGCCCGTGCGTTCGCCCGCGGGCAGCCCGCAGGTGACGCGCCGAACGCGGCCGATTCGACCATTGCGGACCAGTTCGCAGGCGTGGCGGAAGAGCCGATCGGAACGCTGCTGGCTTCCGGTCTGGAACACGCGGCCGTACTGCCGGATGGTGTCGCTCATCACGCGGCCCTCGTGGATCGTGAGCGAGAGCGGCTTCTCCCCGTAGATGTCCTTGCCGGCCTTCGCCGCGTGAACCACGTGCAACGAGTGCCAGTGGTCCGGACTGCCGACAATGACCGCGTCGATGTCGGGGCGCGCCAGCAGGTCCCGATAGTCGTTGTACGCATCGCACGCGGGCGATGAGTCCCCCGCGGCCCGCCGGCGCTGCAGAACTTCGGCGCGGGCGGCCTCGCGATGGGAGCGGTCGGGATCCGCGACGGCCAGCGCGATCACTCCCGCCTTGGGCATGAGCGAGGACAGATCCGAGCGGCCCATCCCGCCGCAACCGATGAGCCCGAGCGTGACGCGATTGCTTGGGGCCGGCGCCGAGCCCAGCCCGAGCGAACGAGCCCGAACGATTGTTGGAAACGCCAGGGCGGCGCCGGTC
The DNA here is from genome assembly GCA_020639195.1 of Phycisphaeraceae bacterium. Taxonomy (GTDB): domain Bacteria; phylum Planctomycetota; class Phycisphaerae; order Phycisphaerales; family UBA1924; genus JACKHB01. The sequence goes on from JACKHB010000006.1 coordinate 139,226, forward strand.
GTCGCCATGAATCGTCGCCGGGACATGCCCGATGGTGAGGTCATGTGGATCCTTCCTTCGCTGACTTTCGCCACGCGCCTTCGGAATTGCGCGACGTTCTCGATGCTACCACACGCCGGCCGATCCGAGGACAGGGTGCGTCCGAGTGAGTTCGAGGGCCTTGGGTGCTTCAGCAGCGAAGAGCACGCTGGATTCGGCCGAATGTTCGCGATATGATTGTATTGCCCCTGAGTCTGTCGCGTGGTTCGACGTCTGTCGAGTTCGAACGCGGGGCGGCGGGGATCTCGGGCGTCGTGCTCCGATTGCGACGCCACCGATCGTGCCGCGTGGCGGAGAGCGGTCGGCCATCGGCCGACGCTTCGATCGGAACTACAACCAGAACCGTCGGCCACTTGCCGGCACAGAGGAGACTGCATGGTTCAGCCTGCCCCTGCCCCGACACGCTATCGCGCGATCACCCGGTCGAATGTGGAGGGGCTTGGATTCTGGGGTCGGCTCAGGCCGGAGACTCGCGAGGCGATCGAGATCGTCTCGCAGGTGCTGCCGTTTCGAACCAACGAGTACGTCGTCGATGAACTGATCGACTGGGAGCAAGTCCCGGACGATCCGATGTTCCAGCTCACTTTCCCGCAGAAGGGGATGCTCGAGGACTCCCACTATCGGCGCGTGCGGGACGCGATTTGGTCTGGGGCCGAGAGGGCGGAACTTGACGCGCTCGTCGAGTCCATCCGCCGAGACCTGAATCCCCATCCGGCCGGGCAGATGACACTCAACGTGCCGACCCTCGACGGTGAGCCCGTGTCGGGCATGCAGCACAAGTACTCGGAGACCGTGCTGTTCTTTCCCAGCCACGGCCAGACCTGCCACGCCTATTGCACGTTCTGCTTCCGTTGGGCGCAGTTTGTCGGCCTCGAGGATCTGAAGTTCGCGAACAAGGAAGCGGACGATCTTGCCCGGTATCTGCGGGCGCATCCAGAGGTCTCGGACGTGCTGTTTACCGGCGGGGATCCGATGATCATGAAGTCCCGGGTGTTCGAGCGATACGTCGCTCCGCTGTTGGACATCGAGACCGTGCGGACCATCCGAATCGGCACCAAGGCGCCCGCCTATTGGCCCCAGCGGTTCACGACGGACGATGACGCCGACGAGCTGATGCGGCTCTTCGAGCGGATCGTTCAGAGCGGACGGCACCTTGCGCTGATGGCGCACCTGTCGCATCCGGTGGAACTCTCGACCGAGCGAGCGCAGCTGGCGATCCGCCGGATTCGAGCCACTGGCGCCAACGTCCGCATGCAGAGCCCGGTGGTGCGTCACGTCAATGACAATCCCGACGCGTGGGTGGACCTCTGGACCTCCGGCGTGGCGCTAGGGGCGATTCCGTACTACATGTTCGTCGAGCGGGACACCGGCGCCCGGGGCTACTTTGAGATGCCGCTTGAGCGCTGCTGGAACATCTTCCGCGAGGCCTACCAGCGGGTCAGCGGAATGGCCCGGACCGTGCGAGGTCCGAGTATGTCGTGTCTCCCCGGCAAGTGCCACATCCTGGGCGTCACGAATATCGGTGGGCGGCGGGCGTTCTGTCTGCAGTTCCTGCAGCACCGGGACGCGAGCCTCGTGCGCCAGCCTTTCTTCGCCGCGTATGACCCGAGGGCGACCTGGTTCGACAAGCTGCGGCCGCTGACGGCCAGCGATGAGCCCTACTTCGCCATGCCCGGCGTCGAGACTCGTCTGACTGGTGTGACGGTCGGGGCGAGCGATGCTTCCACGATCGATGACGACTAGCTAGCTCGCACGGTCTGGTCCGCGCGCAGGATGCTGACTCCGCGCTCGCCGATACCATCGGACGATCGTGACCCCGCCGGCCAGCAGCACGAGCCACACGAGCGCGATCGTGGCTGTCTCGTCACGCAGCGAGGTCGATCGCCCGAGCCCCAGGCCCAGCAGTGAAACGCCCGGCCCGAGCGCGTACCCGGCGCCGATCAGCGCCTCGTGCGTGCCTCCGGCATCAACGCTCGCGCTGCCCACGCTCATCGCGTAGTACAGCGCGGCGTAGTAGATGACGCCCAGGCCCGCCCCCAACGTCAGAAACCCGAGCGCCATGGTCCAGACGCCCCACGACGCCACGATCACCGCGAATCCAGCGCCCATCGCGGCGCCGCCGGCCAGCAGCGTGCCCCAGCGACCATGCCAAAACGCGGTGCGCCAGAGCGCGGCCATGGCCAGGACGCGTGCGAGCATCCAGGTGGCCACGAGGGGTGTCTGCGCGGAGAACTCCGCGCCCAGGATGCGCAGGCGCGTGATCCCCACCGAAGCGACCAGGAACGGCAGGAGTGGCGACATCGCGGCCGTCACCAGGTAGCTGATCATCAACAGCACGCGTGCTCCGCGCAGCAGCGCGGGATACTCCGGCAAGACATGACGAGTCCTCTCCTGGGAATCGTGCGGAGCCGGACTGGTCGGAAGGCGGAACAGTGGGACCAGCGCGAGCAGATTGCACAGCGCGACGAGCCCGAACGCGCCCCGCGGCATCGTGACCAGAAATGGCGCGATCGCCAGCATCGCCAAGACCACGCACGATGCCCAGGTGATGTTCCAGACGCCGATCGCGCGGCGCATTGCCTGGCCGTGGCGTCCTGCGCTCGTATAGCTCTCGATCGTCGGCCAGAGCAGGGACGAGAGCACGCTGACCAGCATCGCCGTGACCCACACGGCCACGTCAGATTCGATGAACGCGGGCACCGACGTGAGTCCGCCCAGCCCCAGGAGGACCGTACCCAGGACGGACCTTGCGCTGGCCCGTCTCTCCAGACGTCGGAGTGCTCTACCGGCCAGGGACGCGCCGGCCACGTAGACCGCACCGCATGCCAATGCCAGAGCGAGCGTTCCGCCCCGCTGGTAGCCAAACTCCTCGGTCATGATGAACGGGACGCCGTGCCAGAACACCCCCGTCCCCATCGAGGCCAGCGCGGAAAGGGCCAGGACGGCGCTCAGTGGCGCCGCGCCCGTCTCCGACCTGCCGGCGAGGCCCATGGGGGCAAGGGTACGCGAACGCCCGTTCCGTCAGCCGATCAGCCACGGTTCCGGAATGGCTCCGAGTTTTCGGCCGATCACGGCCACGTACTCGAGCGGGTCCCCATCGGTTGAGCGCCGGTGCACGTACGTCTGCCTCGATGTTAACTCAAGCACGCCCTCATCGATCATCCGCCGGATGAGGCCAAAGAAACCGGAGTCGTCACGGGCGAGGAGGAAGTCTCGCTTGATCGTGAAAGCGATCCACCCACCGTCTTCCGTCTCGTTGTATGCGCGAGCGAACACCTGCGGCGGGATATCTCCGAATCCGAGCGCCGCGACGGACGCCATGGCATGAAACGTGTTCTCCGTGAGCTTTGATTCTTCGCTCGCGGGCAGGTCCGTCAGATCCCCGACCACGTAGTCCTGGTACAGTCCGGGCCGATCGCGTTCGGCCGCCATCGCAGCCTCGGGATGGAGATCGACGCCGACGAATTCGCCGATCCCGATCTCCCGAAGCGCCTCGGCCACACAGCCGTTGCCCGCCCCCAGATCCAGCACGCGCAGAGACCCCGGATCGACTCCCTGCTCGCGCAAGGCACCCTGGAGGAGTGCCGCGATCTTCTGGGGTGACTGGCACCCGAGCACGTCGTAGACCCACTTCTCGTACAAGCCTTGCACGCGAAACACTTCGGGATAGTCGTGCAGCCGCACCTGTCGCCAGACGCCTCGGTGGTGCACGATCGCCCACTCCTCGTCCTGGGCAAGCCCGTGACCTGCGGGTGGGAGCGCGATCTCCAGCGATTCGATGGCCCGCTCGAGGCCGCCCCCGGACGCCGGTGTGGCGATGGACACGTGCTGTTCTCCTTCGGTGTGGCGCCCCACTCCGCCGAGAACTCGGCGGCGCGGAGCGCAGCGGCACGACGCATGCGGCACGCATGCACCCACGCGCGATTGCGCTCGTTGAAGGCCAACTCACGCGACTCGGCGCGAGCACGACCCTTTGCAACATAGCGTGCCGCGTGCGATATCTCAAGCGCATCACGCAGGTTGATCGAGTACGCTCGTCATTCCTTTGCACGATGATCACGATCACCGACGTGAGCAAGAGCTTCGATCGCGGCCGCACGCACGCGTTGCGTTCCGTCTCCATCCACGCGCACGCCGGGGAAGTCCTCGTGCTCCTCGGCTCATCGGGATGCGGCAAGACCACCCTGCTGCGCATGATCAATCGCCTCGACTCGCCCGACTCGGGCGAAGTCCGGCTGCGAGATCGCGACGTGTGCGGCATGGATCCGGTCGCGCTGCGCCGGTCGATCGGTTACGTCATCCAGGAGGGCGGACTGTTTCCGCATATGACGGTGGAGCGCAACGTGGAGATCGTCCCCCGGCTGCTCGGGTGGAATCGCGACACCCGGCGCGCCCGCACGCATGAGATCCTCTCGCTCGTAGGACTCAGCCCCGACGAGTTCTTGCCGCGCCGCCCCGCCGAACTCTCCGGCGGGCAGCGCCAGCGGGTCGGCATCGCCCGCGCGCTGGCCGCGAACCCGATGACCTTGCTGATGGACGAGCCGTTTGGGGCTCTGGACGCCATCACCCGCGATCGTCTGCAGGATGAGATCCTGTCAATCCAGCGGAGTGAGCCGCGCACGATCGTCTTTGTCACGCACGATCTGTTCGAGGCCGTCAGACTCGCCGATCGAATCGTCGTGCTGCACGCCGGATCCGTCGAACAGGTGGGAACTGCCGAGCAGTTGCTCAATCACCCTGCCACGCCCTATGTCTCCAGTCTGTTCGAGCGCGCCACGCAACAGGCAACCGGACTGCTGGAGCATGCGCCATGACCGTTTCTCGGTTCACTCTCGTCCTTTTCGCGTGCGGCATGGTGCTTTCACGCGCCAGCGGGCAGACCACCGTGCGGGTTGGGTCCAAGGCTTTCACCGAGCAGTACATCTTGGCGGAGATCGTCTCACAACTGATCGAACGAAACACCGACCTCCAGGTTCAGCGGCGATTCGGGCTCGGCGGGACCGATCTCTGCCACGCCGGCCTGACGTCGGGAGAACTCGACATCTACATCGAGTACACCGGCACGGCGATCGCAAGTGTCTTGCACGAGGCGCCCGGCGCCGACCGCCGCGCGTCCTTCCGGCGGGTTGCCGGAGAGTTCCGGCGGCGATTCGGGATCGAATGGTTGCCGCCGATCGGATTCAACAACACCTATTCGATCGCCGTTCGCGGCGACGACGCGGATGCTCAGGGCCTCTCGACGATATCAGATCTGGCCCGGGCAGAGGGCAATCGCAAGGCTGGATTCACGAGTGAGTTCATCGAACGGCCCGACGGCTACCCCGGCCTGCGAGACCGGTATGGCCTGCGATTCGTTCCGATCGTCGACCTCGATCCGGGCCTGATGTACGACGCGCTCGCCGGCGATCAGGTGGACGTGATCTGCGCGTTCGCCACCGATGCCCGGATCGACGCCCTCGGGCTGCGCGTGCTCGCCGATGACCTCCGGTACTTCCCACCCTACGACGCCGCGATCCTGGTCCGCGCTGACCTGCTCCGCGATCACCCCGAACTCCGCGACGTGCTCGCGGCGCTGGCGGGGACGATCGATGACGCCGACATGCGCCGGCTCAACGGCCTCGTGGACATTCACAGGCGTGAGGTAGCCGAGGTCGCTATCGCCTGGATCGAGTCGGGGCTCGATCAGTACGACACATGGGGTGCCGCTGTCCCTCGTGAAGCGCCGATGTCATTCTGGGAACTCGCCGTGCGTCGGCGCGCAGAACTCGCTCGCAAGGCTGTGCGACACCTCGGACTCACCGCCGCGGGCGTCCTGGTGGCCACCGCGATCGGTCTGCCGCTCGGAGTCCTGGTGCACCGAGTGGCGGCGACTCGCGCGCCAGTCCTGGCCTTGTGCGAGATTGTTCAGACGATCCCGAGTCTGGCGATGCTCGCCTTCCTCTTCGCGATCTACGGGCTCCTCGGCGTGTTGCCCGCATCGACGGCGCTGGTGCTCTACGCGCTGCTGCCCGTGACGCTCAACACGCTCACCGGGCTGCGCCAGATCCCCAGAGACATCAGGGATGCTGCGACTGGCATGGGGATGACCCCGAGGCAGAGCCTGTGGCTCGTCGAACTCCCGCTCGCGGCGCCGGTGATCGTGGCGGGCGTTCGCGCCGCCACGGTGCTGACCGTTGGAATCGCGACGCTCTCGACCTACATCGGCGCCGGCGGACTTGGCGACTTCATCGCGCGGGGTCTCTCGCGCAACGACACGAGGCTGACGCTGCTGGGCGCGCTGCCGGCGGCGCTCATGGCGGTCGCGCTGAGCCTGCTCATTCGCTTTGTCGAACGCACCCTCATTCGATCATGAGGGGTGCGACACGCTCCTATTCCAGCCTCGTCCGGCCGGGCACCGCGACCGCATCCGGCTCATAGGTCTCGACGTCGAGCGAGGACGGCCCGAGCTTGAGCGACGAGTTGAGCGCCTGATCCCACGTGACGTCCTTGCCGGTGTAGCAGCTCATGCGGCCCATGATCGCCGTGAGCGTGCTCTCGGCCACGCGCCGCGCCTCGTTGATGCGATCGCCCGTCTCGATGGCGTGCTGCAGGTCCGCGTGCTCCACGACATACGGATTGGGGTTCGCATCGCTGTGGCGCCACGGGCGATCGCCGAACATCTCCGCATAGCCAGAGCGCGTGACGAGCCGGCCCTTCGTGCCGCGGATCACCTCTTCGACTCGGATATCGCACCCGTCGATCTGCCGACACGTGCTCATCGCCGAGACGCCGCCGGGATAGACATACTCGATCGCGAAGTGATCGAAGATGTTGCCGAATTGAGGGCCGACGCGCACCTGCCTTCCGCCTAGCCCGCGGCAGAGGTCCGGCGGTCCACCCATCACCCAGTTCATCACGTCGAGGTTGTGGACGTGCTGCTCAACAATGTGGTCGCCGCTGAGCCACGTGAAGTACAGCCAGTTGCGGATCTGCCACTCGATGTCGCTGTACTGCGGCTGCCTCTCGTGCACCCATAGCCCACCCTGATTCCAATAGCACTGGCCCCCAACGATGTCGCCGATTGCGCCGTCGCGAATGCGACGCATCGCCTCGAGGTAGCACGCCTCGTGCCGGCGTTGGGTCCCGGTCACCACCGACAATCCCTTCTCGTCGGCCAGGTCTCCCGCATTCATGACGCGCCGAATCCCGTCAGGATCCACCGCGACCGGCTTCTCGAAGAACACGTGCTTGCCGGCTCGGATCGCCGCCTCGAACTGGCCCGGTCGGAAGCCCGGCGGCGTCGCGAGAATCACGTAGTTGATGTCGTCGTTGGCCAGCAATCGCTCGCACGCATCGAACCCGGTGTACATGCGCTCCGGATCGACCTGCACACGATCCTTGACGTCCTCCTGGTCGAGCATGGTTCTGTGCGACCAGTCCAGCCGATCCGCGAACACATCGGCCATGGCCACGATCTGCGTGGACGGCCCGGCCTGGAGCGCGTTGACCGCGGCGCCGGTGCCGCGCCCGCCGCACCCGACGACCCCGATGCGCAGCGTGTCTCTCCCGCCGGCCCACGCCGCTCGCCCCAGCGTCGCGGGCGCGATCGCGCTCGCCGCGCTCAGAGCCGCGGTGGTCTTCAGAAACTCCCGGCGGGTGAAGTCTGCCTGTGCCATCGCTTCGCTCCTTCCAGCGGGTGTCTTGGTCCTACGAGTTTCGCGGCCGTCCCGGGATCGCCAATTCGCACGGCGGGGCATCACCCCATTCCCACGTTGCCGGCGTCAGGCTCTCGCTGGAGTTCAGGGCCTGCTCCCAGGTCACGACCTGCCCGGTGTACGCCGCCATGCGGCCCATGATCGCCATCATGGAGCTGTGAGCCATGAACACGCCGTCGTTGATGCGCTCGCCAGCGCGAATGCCCGCGAACAGCTCGTCGTGCTCCTGCTGGTACATGTCGTTGGCCGATGCCTCACCTCGCCACGGCGCATCGCCGTCGATGCCATGAGGCCGTCCGGCCCATGGATTCATGTGCGACCGGCCCCTGGTGCCCAGCGCGTACATGGTGTTGTCGCTGGGCGTGTTGGGCCAATGGCGGCACATGTGCGTGCCCCTCGCGCCGCCCTCGAACTCGTACGTCACCGCGAAGTTGTCGTACACATCGCCGGTCTCGGGAACTTCGGGCCGGGTCATCCGCCCTCCCACCGCCGTGCATCGCGTGGGTGCGGCGCCCTTGAAGATCCAGTTGATCCAGTCGATCGCATGAACCGCCTGCTCGACGATGTGATCGCCGCTGAGCCAATGCGCGTAGTGCCAGTTGCGAAGCCGCCACTCCATCTCGCTCCACTCGGGGCGGCGCGGCTGGGGCGTGTGCCAACCCGTCGTGTTGTACGTCGTATGCACCGCGAGGATGTCGCCGGCCCGACCCTCATGCAGCGCGCCGAACAGCTCGCGGCACTGCGCGTGATATCGCCAGCAGAACCCGGACATGAGGCAGGTTCCGTTGCGCCTCGCGATCTCCGCGGACTCCAGCACGCTGCGAATTCCCGGGCCGTCCACGGCGACGGGCTTCTCGCAGAACACGTGTCGCCGGGCCTCCACCGCCGCCCGCAGGTGCTGCGGCCGAAACGCCGGTGGAGTGGTCAGGATCACGACGTCGGAGTTCTCGATCACGCCCCGAAACGCATCGAAACCCGAGAATCGCCTGTCTCCATCGACCTGGATCTTGCGATTCGCCAGCGCGGGATGCGACTCTCGAATCCCGTTCTGGATGCCGTTCAGGCTGCCCTCGATCCGCTCTTCGAACGCGTCGCCCATCGCCCACAGCGTCGTGGCCTCGTCCGCGCGCAGCGCCTGCAACGCCGCCCCGCTTCCTCGCCCTCCGCATCCGATCAGCCCTACGCGCACCGTATCGCTCCCGCCGGCCCAGGCGGCGCGGGCCAGTGCCGCAGGAGACACCGCCGCCGCGGCTCCTACGGCCGCCGACGCCTTCACAAAGTCCCTCCGGCTGACCGACAGCGTCCGGGCCTTGGTTCGCTTGCTCCGCATGGTGCCGCCCCTCCTTCTGCCGCGAAGCCGTCGCGGCGAGTCAATCTCCTTCACAGACCAGCCGCATGCCCACGAAGCTGCAATCCGACAGCCACCAAGTGCTCTTTGGAAGCTGGGGGTCGCTGGTGTTCCAGGCCGAAGTCTGCGTCATCCATGAGTTTGGACCGACATCCGACACCGGGTCCAGGTAGCTTCCTCCCCGGGCGATCGGCTTCTCGTCCGCCCCCACGCACCACTCCGCCACGTTGCCGAGCGTGTCGTATAGCCCCCATGCATTGGCTGTCGTCTCCGCGACGGGGTGGGTGCCAAAGTCGCTGTTGTCCTTGGTCCAGGCGAACGCCGGCCCCGATCTGGCCGCGAACGTTCCCGCGCGGCAGGCGTACTCCCACTCGTCCTCCGTCGGAAGCCGATAGGTCCGGCCGGTCTTGAGGCTCAGCCACTCGCAAAAGGTGTTCGCCGCCTTGAACGTCATGCCCATCGCCGGAAAGCCGGCGTGACCCATGCCTCGATCGGGAGGAACGTACGGCTTGCTCGGTCGGGTGACCGCGTCGGCGCCGACCGGGTTGTCGCTTGACGGGTTATCCAACTCGTACACGAACACGTCGTACAGGTCCCACGTCACCTCCGTCTCGCTCATCCAGATCGCCCCGATCTCCGTCCTCCGCTCAGAGCCGTCAGCGAGCCGCTCCACGTGTTCTCCCGGCGGGATGGGGATCATGACGAACTCGACCGTCGTTCCGGCCAGATCCTGTCGAATCGGCTCTCGTTTCGGTTCTTCAGGCTGCGAATCGCCCCTCGACTCCGCCACCGAACGCCACGAGCCGTGCGCCGCGCCCTTAGTGTGAGCAACGACCATCAGGCCCGCGGCCGCGCCTCCCATCGCCGCTACCCTTGAACACCGAATCCATCCGCGCAAGGGAGACCCTGTCATGTCGCTTCGCTCCTCCCTGACCGCCGCCCTGACAATGCTCGGACTTCTCGGGACGAGCATGTCTTCCGGCTCTGAACCGAACCTCCGGCGGCACGAGTTTACGAAGCTCTCCATGGGCTCGCAGGCACGGATCGTCCTTTTCGCCTCAACCGAGTCCGAGGCGCGACGTGCCGCGGCGGGGGCCTTCGAGCGGATCGAGGCCCTCGAATCGATCATGAGCGACTACCGCCCGACCAGCGAACTCTCCCGACTCAATGCCCTCGACGTGCCGCCTTCGGGCCAGACGCTCCCCCTCTCCGAGGACCTGACCCGAGTGCTCGAGCGTTCCGAGAAGATCCGCGAGCGCACCGGAGGCGCCTTCGACGTGCGAGCCGGCCGAGTCGTACGACTCTGGCGGGACGCCCGTCAGCGAGGCCCGACCCTCTCGGATCTGACCGAACTTCGGAGGTCAGCCCAAGCTCTCGGCGACTTTGACCTGGACCCCGAGGCCCGCACGATCACGCTCCGCTCCCGAGTCACCCTGGATCTCGGTGGCATCGGCAAGGGATTCGCCGCCGACGCCGCCTCCCAAACACTCACGCAACTGGGGGCTCCCGCCCACCTAATTGACCTCGGAGGCGACATCGCCCTTGGCGACGCTCCTCCCGACGCGACCGGATGGGGCATCGCAATCGCGGGAACCGGCCCGGAACAAGCTCGTGTTGCGCTCCACAACTGCGGCATCGCAACGTCCGGCCCGACGGATCGATTCTTCGCGATCGGCTCAACGACCTACTCCCACATCATCGATCCGCGGACCGGGGTGCCGGTCTCAGAGCCGCGCATCGTGACAGTCATCGCCCCCGACGCCACCGACGCCGACGCCCTGGCGACGGCCATGAGTGTGCTTACGCCCGGCGAGTCGCTCCGGGTCGCCGCGTCAACTCCGGGTGTTCATGCTCGAATCGAGGTTCCCGACAACCTTGTCATTACCTCGAACGGCTTCCCCTGGGCATCAAGAACGCCGCCCCGGGCCGAACCCGACGCAGAGTTCATCCCGCTGTTCAACGGACGCGATCTCGTCGGCTGGAAAGGCCTCGTCGCCGACCCTCCCGCCAGGGCCCGCATGTCCCCCGTCGAACTCGCTCAGGCCCAGTTCGAGGCCGATCGAAAGATGCGAGCCCACTGGTCCGTAGAAGATGGAATGCTCGTCTTCGACGGCGAGGGCGACAGCATCTGCACCGCCCGCGACTACGCCGACTTCGAGTTGATCGTGGAATGGAAGATCGGACCGCAGGGCGACAGCGGAATCTATCTCCGAGGTTCCCCGCAGGTCCAGATCTGGGACAACCCCATCGGCTCGGGAGGTCTCTACAACAACCAGAAGAACGCCTCCCAGCCGCTCGTGGTTGCCGACCGCCCCGTCGGCGAATGGAATACGTTCCACATCATCATGCAGGGCGAACGCGTCACCGTCTACCTCAACGGTCGCCTCGTCGTCGGCGACACGATCCTCGAGAACTATTGGGAACGGGACAAGCCGATCTACCCCTCCGGCCAGATCGAACTCCAGAACCATGGCAACACGCTGTACTTTCGCAACATCTCCCTCCGCCCGCTGGGGCCGGGCGATCGCCCCAGCGTGGCAACGACGACACCCTTCCCCCGGCTGGCAGGAGCCCGAGTGCTGGTGTTCACCCGAACCGCCGGATTCAGGCACGACTCGATCGAAGCCGGGGTGCAGGCCATGCGCGACATGGCGGCCCAGCACGGTTTCTCAATCGTGCACACCGAAGACCCGACCGTGTTCGACAACAACGGCCTCGCCCCCTACGACGCCGTGGTGTTTCTGAATACCACCGGCGATATCCTCAATCCCACCCAGGAGGCCGCATTCGAGGCGTTCGTCCGCTCCGGCGGCGGCTTCGTCGGCATCCATTCAGCCGCGGACACCGAGTACGACTGGCCGTTCTACGGCCTGGCGGTCGGCGCGTACTTCAAGGGCCACCCCCCAGTGCAGGCGGCGATGACCACCATTGCCAGCCACGACCATCCCGCGACGCGCCGCCTCCCCGACTCATGGAAGCGCACAGACGAGTGGTACGACTATCGCGCGGTGCCCGAGGGCGCCACCGTGCTCGCCCGAATTGATGAGGCATCCTACGAGGGAGGCCAGATGGGCGCGGATCACCCCATCGCTTGGTGCCGGGAGATCGATCAAGGACGCACCTTCTACACGGGCTTTGGACACACCCAGCAGTCGTACTCCGAGCCCGAGGTCCGCGCGATGTTGGCCGGCGCGCTCGCCTGGGTCACGCACCGCGACTGAGCACCCCCTTATCCGGGCGGAAAACTCTTCGGAACGTGCGCCCAAACCCGCTCCGTTGCCGATAGTTTCGTCGCGAAAGTAGGCGCCGCGCGATGTGCCCGGTATTCTCTGCTCCGTCATGAATCCCATCGAGCCTTCCATCCCGTTCCACATCGCCAGAGCCTACGAGGTCCCGGTCGTCTCACCGGTCCGGCCGGTGGCGAACGTCAGCGCCGCCCGGCCGTCGGTTATTCGGACGCAAGACGGACAGATCCGGATCCGGCCGCTCGTCCCGGAGTCTTCCGACGGCATCGGCCGCCTGGTCGCCGCCGGCGTCCCGGGCAAGGTGAGCTTTTCCGAAGACGGCAGCGCAGCACCCAGCCTTTCCCTGTATCGCCACCCCGCCGAGCGCAACGCCGCCGCAACCGGCGTCGATCTCGGCAAACGCCTTGATGTCACGGCCTGAACCGGTGCCGAAGGAGCCCCATGACGACGATCACGGAGCGAGTCGCCGCGCGCATGGAAGCGCCACACATGGACCCAAGTTGGCCGCTTGATCCCGACCTGACGTTCCTGAACCACGGCTCGTACGGGCTGTGCCCACGACCGGTGCTCGAGGCCCAGGCCCGGTACCGACTGATGGTCGAGCGAGATCCCGTCTCGTTCTTCGTCCGCGACCTCGAGCGGCACCTCGATGAATCGCGCGCCGCCCTCGCGACGTTGCTGCGCGCACGCCCGCAGGATTTCGCCTTCACCGGCAACGCCACCGTCGCGATCGCGACGATCCTCCATGAGATGGATTGGAAACCCGGCGACGAGATCCTCGCGTCGGATCACGAGTACATGTCCGCGATCAATGAGATCCGTCGCCTTGAGCAGAAGCGGCACATCAGATTGGTCAGCCCCGCAATCCCCATTCCGGTGCGCGATTCGGATCAGCTTCTCGACGCCATCATGGCCGGCGTCTCTCCACGCACCCGACTCGCCATCGTCAGCCACATCACCAGTCCCTCCGCGCTGATCCTCCCGGTCGAGCGGCTCGTTTCCCGCCTGAAGGCTCGCGGCATCCGCGTCCTGGTCGATGGTGCGCACGCGCCCGGCCAGATCCCTGTGGACCTGACCTCGCTCGGAGCGGACTACTACGTCGCCACGCTCCACAAATGGGTCTGCGCGCCGAAGGGTTCGGGATTCCTGTGGGTCAACCCCGACAGCGGGCCGCGCCCGCGCCCCATCGCGCTCTCCAGCCGTGCCAGCGAAGAGCGACCGTGGCGAGACCTCTTCCTTCGGGACTTCGACTACCAGGGCACCGCGGACTACACGGGACAGATCGCCGTCAAAGACGCGATTGCGTTCATGAGTTCGCTCATGCCCGGTGGGCTGGAGGCGCTCCGCCGTCGAAATCACCAGATGGCGGTCGAAGGCCGTCGCCGCATCTGCGAGACTCTGGGCATCGATCCCGTCACACCCGATGATCTCTGTCCGAGCATGGCTGCAATCCCCATGCCCGCCATGCCCGCACCGCTCCAGGGAAAGCGGTACACCTTTGGCGATCCGATCCAGGACCGCCTCGTGGAGGACCATCGCATCCAGGTGCCGGTGTGGAACAACCCGACGACGGGCCGGCGCTGGTGCCGCGTGTCCGCCCAGATCTACAACCGGCCCGAGCAGTACGACCGGCTCGCCGAGGCATTGCGTGAGGAGCTTCGGCGCGAGCAATCGATGGGATGAGAAGGTACCGCCAATGGCAATCGTTGCGGACCGCATCGTCATTCTGGGTGTCAGCGGGGCAGGAAAGTCGACACTCGCCCGGCGCATCGCGCTCTCGCACACTCACACTCACATCGAGCTGGACCGAGTCGTATGGCTGCATCGGGGCCGACGCGCCATCCTTCGAAAGCATGTACGAGAGCTCCTTTCACGGCCATACTGGGTCTGCGATGGCAACTACCGATTCCTCGACGATCTCGTGCTTCAGCGCGCGACATGCGTCGTATGGCTTGATGTCAGCCCGTTCGTCGCCGCCCTGCGCCAGTTTGTTCGAGCGTTGCGGCCCAACCACCGCGCCGAACCTTGGCGCCCTCCGTTGCGACACTTGTTGGGCCCCAACTCGTTCGTGTTGGCCCAAAGCCTGTCGGCGGTTCGACGAACACGTGACGCTCTTCGCCCATGCGTCCGCTGCGGGCGGATCACGCGATGCCCTTCGGTGAATTTCGCCCTTCGAGCCATGTCCCCCCTCCGCGCATGACGACGAGTGCAGCCCGGACCCGCACCGAACGAGCATTGCTTCGGCGAAGGATCTCGGGTCTAATGAGCTGGACTCGGAGACAGGGAGACCCCCATCATGCGCTCACGTTCCCGCGCGATCCTCGCGCTCGCCGCCCTAGGTCTGGGCACGGGCCTCTTCGTCGCCGTCGCGGGTCCGGTGGACCCGCCCGGCGGCCCGGTGCAGCCGTCGTTCAAGACCCTCACCGAGATCGAGCCCCGCACCCCGCTGCAATCCCTCCCGGGCTCGACGCAGGCCATCCACGTCATCAGCCAGCCCGGCTCCTATTACCTCACCGGGCCGGTGGTCGGGCAGTCCGGCAAGCACGGCATCCAGATCACCGCCGACGACGTCACGCTCGACCTCAACGGGTTCACGCTCCAGGGCGTTTCGGGCTCTCTCGACGGCGTTTCCACCGGCAATCTGGTGGTGCCCATCAACAATCTCGCGATCCGAAACGGCGTGGTTCGCAACTGGGGCCGCCGGGGAATCAGCGCCGATCAGGCAAACAACGCCGTCATCGATTCGATCCGGGCCTTCGCCAACGGCGACACCGGAATCCGGGCGGGCTTTGGCATCTCACCGCCCACCGGCCCGATCGTGCGCAACTGCGTCAGTCAGGCCAACGCACTCGACGGCATCCACGCCGAGAACGGGGTCGTCGAGTCCTGCGTCTCGATGGACAATTTCGGCCGGGGCATCAGCGCGCTGGGCTCATCCGTCTCCAACTGCACGGCCTCAACCAACGACACCGACGGCATCGGCGGCTCCGGCTCGGTGGTGAACTGCGTGGCTGTGGGCAACGGCATCGACGGCATCCATATGTCCGGCACGGTCGCCGATTCTCGGACCAGCAGCAATCAAGGCGACGGCATCGAGGTGACGCCCGGATCGGTCGTCCGCGACTGCCGATCGACGTTCAACGCCGGCCACGGCGTGCTCGCCGACACCTCCGCCACCATCCGAGGCAACGCCGTCCGCGACAACCAGATGGACGGGATCCGAGTCAACTCCGGCTGCCTTGTCCAGGAGAACGTCTGCGAGTCAAACGTCGGCTCGGGGATCCGCACGACGCAGGACAACAACCGCATCCAGTCCAATACGCTCACACTCAACGGCGCCGGCCTGCGCGTCGACCTCGGCGGCAACCTGATCATTCAGAACTCCGCCTCGGACAACGCCACGAACTTCGCCCTGTTCGGCGCCAACACCGCCGGTCCCATCCTGTCCGGCGGGGGAACGATCGTGAGCACCAGTCCCTGGGCGAACTTCGAGTTCTGATTCCTGTGTAGACTGCGTCTATGCAGCATCGGCCCGCAAGCATGGACTTTGAGTTCGGCTTCTCTCGTTCCAGGGCGACGCCTCGCGAGGACCGCCCCTTCCGCCTCCTCGTGCTCGCCGACCTCTCCGGCGCCGCACCGCGCGCGCCTCTGGCGACGCGCAAGCCGATTCGAATCGAGGTCGATCAGCTCGACGATCGGATGGAAGCGATCCGCCCGCTCGCGCGCATCACGATTGGCGAGCCACCGCTCGAGATCGAGGTATCTCCCCGCACGATGGACGACTTCCACCCGGACGAGTTGTACCGCACGCTGCCGGTGTTCGACGAACTTCGCAAGACCAGAAGGCGATTGAGCGACCCCACGACCTTCGCCCAGGCCGCCGCGGAACTCCAGGGGTTCGCCGCGGCGCCAGCCGCCAAACCGCCCGCATCTCGCCCAACCGATGGCGGCTCCTTTGAGCAACTGCTCGGCGGCTCACCGCCCACAGCCGCTGGGGGCGGCGCCCTCGACGCGCTCCTGCGCTCCGCGGTCGCGGGCTGCATCGTTCCCGCTCCCGACCCGCGCCAGCCCGACATGATCGCCTCGATCGACCGGGCTGTCACCATGCGGATGCGCGATGTGCTGCACGCTCCTGGATTCCGTCGGCTCGAGATGGCCTGGCGATGCCTGCACATGCTGCTGACCAGCATCGAGACCGGCGACGAGGTCTCCATCCACGTGCTGGACGTCTCCCGCGAGGAACTCCTCGCGAGCCTCGCCGGCAGGCCCGATCCGCTGCTGAACGACGCCGCGACGGCGATCCTGAAGACGGCCACCACGGGCGCAGATGCCCTCGGCTGGTCGCTCATCGTCGGCGGAGAGGTCGATGCCACGCCAGACGGCGCCGCGCTCGCCTCAGCGCTCGGAGCGATGGCTCGCGCCGCCGGGGGACACGCCCTCCTCGGCGGATGCGCCTCGCTCGCCTCCTGCCCGTCATTCGCCTCGGCGCCCGATGCGATGAACTGGACCCAGGAATGGAGCGACGACGCTCGTCAGGCATGGGACGACCTCAAGGCGTCCGAACCGGCTCATCACGTCTCGATCCTTGCGCCGCGGTTCATTCTGCGTGCCCCCTACGCGCCCGGAGGAGAGGAGATCGACTCGTTTTCGTTCGCGGAGTTCGATGCGGCTCCCATCGTGGATTTGCATGAGCGGTTCGCGTGGGCGCCGTCCTCGGTCCTGGGCGCCATCGCCATCGCCGCGGCGTTCCAGCAATCCGGGTTTCCCATCGATCCGGCGACGATGGCCGGTCGGATCGATTCCTTGCCCGTCTTCACCTGGAAAGAGCAGGGTGAGGCGCACATGCTCGCCGCGGCCGAGGCCTACCTCTCCGAGCGGGCCGCGTCAGCGCTCTCGCAAGCCGGGCTTACCCCGGTCATGAGCCACCGACAATTCAACGCCGCGGAGGTGTGGCCCCTTCGCTCGCTCGCGGGAACCCCGGTCGCACTCACTTAGCCTCCTTGGCCTGTCTCCGAGCCGCCCTCCAGCGCATCGATCCAGCGTTGGATCCGGGCCCGCATCCGGTCGTCACGGTGCCGCGCCAGCAGGGCTCTGAGCGCATCGAGGCCCCTGCGATCGCCGATCTCAACGAGGGCGTCGCCGGCCGATTGCCACACCCTCGCCGTTCGATCACCGAGCAACGGCTCGATGGCCTGGTAGGCGCGAGCTCGATCGTGGTGTGCCAGCGCGGCGACGACGCCGATCGCGTTCGCACGCGTGCGCGAATGGTGCGACTCGTCGGTCAACAAGATCGCCGCGTTCAGGCACTCGGGCGCATCGAGCGACCGCATCGCATCAAGGGCGGCCTGGCGAAGGCCATCGTGCTGGGTCTCACTGAGCGAAGCGCTCAGCACCGTGGCGAGCTGGTCCCGGGCTCCGAGGGTGCCCATCGCACGGACCGCCTCGCCCCGGGCGCGGCTGCTCGTGTCCTCGTTGAACGTGCGAACCAGCAACGGCACAACCTTGGACGTGCTCTCCGTTCCGGCCTGGCCAAGCCCACGAATCGCACTCCGGCGGACCTCGGGGTCCTTCACGCCGGCGGCCTTGATGAGACGATCCACATCCCTTCGAGTCGCGAGAGCCTCCACCGCGGCGATCCGGATCGCGTCGTGAACATCCTCGCTCATCGCGGTGCGCTGCAGCGCTTGCGCGGCCTGGACTCCATCGGCCTCGGCAAGGTGCCTGGCCGCCTGCACCCGCGCAGGCAGCGTGGATCCGCCGTCGAGTTGGGCAAGCCACCGGGCTGTCGGCTGGTTCACGTGGATCTCGGCCAGGACGGCCAGATCGGGATTCACCGTGACCATGCGGGGCTCGGAGTCCAGCTTCAGGCTCGCCTCCGCGTCGGTGGTCTCCACCCAGACGTGGTGCGTCGAAGTCCCAGCGCTCGTGGCCACCTCGATCGGCAGGTCGAACGCGAACGCGGGATTCGCGCCGTTCACCACCTGGGTCTGGTGAATGCGCAGATCAAGCGTCGAGTCGCCCGAGTTCCACTCGGTGTCCACCACCAGGCGCGGGATCCCCGGACGCAGGCACCATTGATCGAAGAACCGCTCCAGCTGCTCGCCCGAGGCATCTTCCAGGCTGCGCCGGAAGTCCGCCGTCTCGACGGTCTTGTACTTGTACCGATCGATGTACGCGCGCACACCCGCGAAGAACGCGCGATCACCGAGACTCGTGCGGAGCATGTGCAGGATGCTCGCGCCCTTGGGGTAGGGATTCGCATCCCGCCCAAAGACGTCATCGGGCTCGTCGTACACCTCCGACACCATCCCCGGCGCGTAGGGAGCCGCGCCCAGATCCGCACCGATGACCGCGTCCACGTTGGCCTGGATGTCCGCCAGATAGGCCTCTGCGCCGCCCTGCGATTCGTACCACAGGCTCTCGCAAAACGTCGCCCACCCCTCGTTGAGCCAGATGTGCTCCCAGGAGTTGCACGTCAGGAGGTCACCGAACCACTGGTGCGCCAGCTCATGACTGATCAACCCGATCAGGTCGTGATCGTCGAGTTCATCTGGCGCGATCACCGCCGTGTCGAACACGGTCGTCGCAGACGTGTTCTCCATGCCGCCCGCGCCGAAGTTCCACACGAGCAATTGCGCGTACTTGTCCCAGGGGTACGGCTCATCCAGGACCGACGCGAACACATCGATCATCTCGGGCGTCTGGCCATAGGTCGCCGGAACGTCCGGTCCGCGCCCGGGCGGCACATACACCGGCATCGGCAGTTCCGCGGTGCCGAGATCCACCACGTCGAACTTGCCCACGATCAGGCTGACGAGGTAGGCGACGTGCGGCTCACTCTGCAGGAAGTGGAAGACCGACAGCACCCGCTTGTCCGCTCCCGTGCCGTGGGGCCGCGCGCTCCAATCCACCAGCCGCCCATTGGCACTCACGAGGTAGCCCTGCGGCACCGCCGCCACGATCTCGGTCGTCATTCGGTCGTTGGGAAAATCGTGGCACGCGAACCAGTAGCAGTTCGTCTCCGACTCGCCCTGCGTGTGGATCTGCGCCGCACGATCCGGCCATGCGGGCGACTCGGTCAGCCAGAACAACCCATCGGGCGGGTCTTCGACCGTGTACTCGATCGTCACATCCGCTCGTTCATCGGCGTTGAGCGGCGGCTCGAACGCGATCATGAGCGTCCGGCCGTCGTGCGTATAAGAGGTCCTGCGGCCCGGGCTCGACACCGAAGCGATCTGCAACAGCCTCGCATCGAGCTTCAGCGAGGCGATCGGCTCGGCCCGCGCCGACAGAGTAAGGGTCTCAACCGCCTCGATCCGCGGCACATTCATGTCCGGGATCGTCAGGTCGAGCTTCATGTGGATGAAGTCGGCCGGGCACGACGGCGGATAGTGCCGCGCGTTGCGCCCCGTCTCCGGATCGAATCCGATCGCTTCCTGCGCGAGCGCCGGCAGGCTCATGAGCCCCACGGCGGCCACGATGGTGATGCACGTGACGTTCATCGCAATCCTCTCATGCGGGCATCGCCCCTCAGAGCCATCTCGCCTCACTCAAAGTCCTTGGTCACCCGCCTCGAGCACGCCACGCGCAGATTCGGATCGATCGAGATCTGCTGCAGGGTGCCGCGAACCTCGAAGCTCTGGCGCGTGACCTCATCTCGCACATCGACGTAGACATACCGCCCGCCGCCGGAACCCTCCACGTACAGCGGCAGGAAGAACTCATACGCCGGATTGTCGGCGTTGATGGTCTGCGTCTGCCGCACCGTCACCGTCAGCACGCCGGAGTCGGCATCGTTGTCGTATTCGATCTCCAGCCGCGGCACGCCGGGCCGGTACACCCACTGGTCGAAGAACTGCTCGAGGCTCTCGCCCGAGGCCTCTTCCAGGCACTGGCGGAAGTCGTCGGTCTCGGCGCAGTTGTCCTTCCATCGATCGATGTACAGCGCGACGCCCCGGAAGAACGCCTCATCGCCCAGCCCCATCCGCAGCATGTGGAGGACCATCGCACCCTTGGGATAGGGGTTGTCCGACTTGGCGAAGACCTCGAATGGGTCCCCGTACAGGTTCGACGCCAGAGCCGGCTGGTACGGAGCGCTGCCCCGGTTGCCCCGCTGGCCTCGCATGAACCCCCGGATCTTGGAGAGGTACGCGTCGCGCGCCGCCTCCTCGCCCTCATCCTGGCGCGCCTTCTCTTCCGCCCACAACGCCTCCCCATACGACGCCCAGCCCTCGTTGAGCCAGATGTGCTCCCAGCTGCGGCAGGTGATCAGGTCACCGGTCCACTGGTGGAACAACTCGTGGCTGATGATGTCGTCCATCGAGTCCGGGCCCGAGTCCGCCGCCACGGGGAAGAACGTCGAGGCCGAGGTGTTCTCCATCGCCCCGCTCATGTATGCCCGGGCCAGCACCTGGTCGTACTTGTCCCACGGGTACGGCTCGTCCAGACGCTCCTCAAAGAACGCGATCATCCGCGCCGTGTCCCTGAACACCACCCGGGCCGAGTCGCCCTTTCCGACGGGCGCCCACAGCGTCATGGGCAGGCCCGGTCGCGCCGAATCCGGCCCGCCCAGTTCGACGCGATCGAATCTGCCGATCACCAGCGTCGCGAGGTACGCCACGTGCGGACGCTCCTGCAACCAGTGCGTCCTCCGACGGCCATCGGCGATCAGCTCACTCGAGACCCGCCTGCCATTGGAGATGACGTCGTACCCATCCTCGGTCGTGACGACGATCTCGGTCGAGAGCCGCTCGTTGGGAAAGTCGTGGCAGGGAAACCAGTAGTGGTTGAACTCCGGCTGTCCCTGCGTGTGCAATTGCGGCGCGACGCGATCAGGATCGTCCGAATCCGGGTCGCCGCTTGTCCACGTGATCGCCCCACCGAGGAATCCGCCGGCGCTCCGCGAGTAGTCGAGGTCGTACGCGATGATCAGATCGAACGGCACATCCGGCTCGGCGGGCCGGGCCAGCGAGATCGACAGCACCTCGCCCTCGTGCGAGAACTCGAGCGACCGCCCTCCGAGCGTCACCGATCGAACCCGGATCGCAGGCCCCGCATCAAGCAACACTCGATCCCGCTCGCGCCCGATCGCGGCCAGCCGCAGCGATTGGGTGACGGCGGCTCTCGGCTTATCCATCGTCGGAATGTCGATATCCAACCGCATGTGCAGGTGGTCGAAGTGGCGCGGATGCGGCCAGACCCGCATGTCTCGCCCGGTCGCCGCATCGATCCGAGGGTCGGCGCCCTGACGCCGGCCCCGAGATTCCCGATCGCCGCCCGGCTGCGCCGCCGCGACACTTACCACCACACCCAAGCCAATGGAGGCCACCAACGCGCCGATTCGCTTCATTTGATATCCCTCGCTCCCGCGGCGTCTCCGCGTTCTGGCCAGTCTACGGCCCAGCCGCCGCTGGGCGCGGCGACGCAAACCTGATACAATCGGACATGCCCCCAGGAAGCGGCGGATCTCCCCAATCACCAAACCGGGGAGTCAGGCCCGCCGCGTCCGGCCCGGCTCCCCGAGTTCCCGCCGCCGCGACCGGTGAGGCCCTGCTGGCCTCCGCCGCCGAGTCCTCCGCCCTCAGCGAGTTCTACTCCCCGGTTCCCGACGGGTACCGGATGGGCGTTCACAAGTACGTGGTCGTCATGGGCACCGTCATGAGCGGTCTGGGCAAGGGCATCTTCGCCTCCAGCCTGGCCAAGCTGCTCAAGGACAAGGGCCTGGTCGTCGCCCCGATCAAGATGGAGGGATACCTCAACTTCGACTCGGGCACGCTCAACCCCTATCGCCACGGCGAGGTCTTCGTCCTGGACGACGGCACCGAGTGCGACATGGACCTGGGCACCTATGAGCGCCTGCTCGACCAGAACATGTCCCGCTGGAACTTCACCACCTCTGGCCAGATCTACTCCGAGATCCTCGACCGCGAGCGCAAGGGCATGTACCTCGGGCGCGATGTCCAGATGATCCCGCACGTCACCGGCGAGGTGAAGCGCAAGCTGCGTGAACTGGCTCTGCGAGGCGACGGCGAGCGCCCGGCCGACGTGGTCTTTGTCGAGGTCGGCGGCACCGTCGGCGACTACGAGAACAGCTTCTACATCGAGGCGCTGCGCGAGCTGGCCTTCGAGGAGGGCCCGGGCTCGACGTGCTTTGTCGCCCTCACCTACGTCATCGAGCCGTCCAGCCTCGGCGAGCAGAAGTCCAAGGCGGCCCAGCTCGGCATCAAGCGCCTGCTCGAGGTCGGTATCCAGCCGCACATGATCGCCTGCCGCGCCACCAACGCCGTCTCGCAGAAAGTCTGCGAGAAGATCGCGATGTTCTCCAATGTGCCCCTGCGCCGCGTGTTCAGCATGCACGACCGCGAGAGCGTCTACACCATCCCGCACGAGATGCGCCAGCAGGGCCTCGACCGCGAGGTCCTCTCCGTGCTCGAGATTCACGACCGCGTGGACATCGGCCACGAGGACCGCGCCCGCGAGCACTGGAGCGACTTCGTCCGCAAGCTCACCGCCCCGCGACCGCGGCGGGTCGCCGTCGGCATCACCGGCAAGTACACCGACCTGCGCGACGCCTACGCCAGCATCGAGAAGTGCCTCGAGCACGCCGGGGTGCACCACGCCTGCGCCATCGACGCCAAGTGGCTTGAGACCACCGACGTCACCGACGCCAACGTCGCCCAGCGCCTGGCCGGGCTCGACGCGGTCATCGTCCCCGGCGGCTTTGGCGCCCGCGGCATCGAGGGCAAGATCGCCTGCGTCCGCCACTGCCGCGAGACCTCCCTGCCCTACCTCGGCATCTGCCTGGGCATGCAGGTCGCCGTCATCGAGTTCGCCCGAAACGTCCTGGGCATCGCCAACTCCAACAGCACCGAGTTCGACCCTGCCTGCCCCGAGCCGGTGATCAGCGAGTTGCCCGAGCAGAAGAAGATCGAGGGCCTCGGCGGCAGCATGCGCCTGGGCGCGCAGGACGTACAGGTCACGCCCGGCTCGCTGGTCCACTTCCTCTACGGCGGAAAAGCCAGCGTTCGCGAGCGCTTCCGCCACCGCTATGAAGTGGACCCGGCGTACATCGACCGCCTGACCGCGGCGGGGCTGATCTTCTCCGGCCGCCACCCAACCCAGCCGATCATGCAGATCATCGAACTCGCCCAGCCCAGCCACACCGAGCCCAGCCACGCCCAGCCCCCGGGCGATCAGCCCGAGCCGGGCACGCCCATCGTCACGCACCCCTACTTCGTCGGCGGCCAGTTCCACCCGGAACTCACCGGCCGGCCCCTGCGCCCCGCGCCCATGTTCATGGGCCTGATCGCCGCGGCGATCGCCCGGCGCTACGCCCCGACGCCCGAATGGCCCCAGATCGAGCAGACCCCGGTCATGCGGCGATGGCTGAGACAGGCGCAGAAGCAGCCGGCATAACGCTCATCCTCACACCCCATAGATCGGCCGCAGCTTCCCTTCCAAGTACCGCATCAGCGGCGCATGGCTCAGCGCCCTCCCCGTTACTCTCTGGCACAACTCCCCCGCCCGGAACCGCCGCCCGTGCGCGTGGATGTTGGTCTTGAGCCACCCAAGCAGCGGCGCAAAGTCCCCCCGGCCGAACTGGGCGTCCAGGTCCCCGAGGTCCCGCCTCGCGGCCTCGAAGAACTGGGCCGCGTAGAGGTTCCCCAGCGCGTACGTCGGGAAGTATCCCAAGAGCCCCGCCGACCAGTGCACATCCTGCATGCACCCGCGCGCATCATCGGGCACGTCCAGCCCCAGCGTCTGCTTGAACGTCTCGTCCCACACGCCCGGGATGTCCCTGGCCGCGAGATCCCCCCGGAACACCGCCCGCTCGATCCCGAACCGCAGCATGATGTGCAGGTTGTACGTCGCCTCGTCCGCCTCGACGCGGATCAGGCTCGCCTTGGCGGTGTTCGTGGCCGCGTACAGCGATCGCGGCGTCGCGCTGTCGAGCGCCCCGCCCACGATCTTCCTCGCGTACGGCAGCAGCCACTCCCAGAACGCGAGGCTCCGCCCCACCATGTTCTCCCACATCCGGCTCTGGCTCTCGTGCATCCCCAGGCCGATGGCATCGCCCAGAGGCGTTCCGAAGTGGTCCGCTTTGGGAAGGCCCTGCTCGTACAGCCCGTGCCCCATCTCGTGCAGCGTGCCGTACAGCGCGCCCGTGAAGTGGTCCTCGCGGTACCGCGTCGTCAGGCGCGTGTCGCCCGGGCCCAGCCCGTCGCAGAACGGGTGCGTCGTCGTATCCAGCCGGCCCGCATCGAGATCGAACCCCATCGCCTTGAGCACGAACAGGCCCAACTCGTGCTGCCTGGCGGGATCGATCTTCACCCGGGTGATCGACTCATCGGGATGTTCCCCCTTGCCCAACTCTGCCAGCATCGCGCTCAGCCGATCTCGCAGGGGCGAGAACGCCGCCTCGATCTCCCTGGCCGTCGCGCCCGGCTCATAGTCCTCCAGCAGCGCGTCGTAGGGCTCGCCCCCCCGCGGCACGCCGTAGCACTCGGCCTTGCGCCGGGTCAGCTCGATCATCGCCTCCAGCGCCGGCCGGAACGCGGCGAAGTCGTTGGCCTTGCGCGCCTGCTTCCAGACCTGCTGCCCGCGGCTGGCCGCGCGGGCCAGTTCTTCCACGAGATCGCCCGGCAGCTTGGTCGCGCGATCGAAGTCGTGTCGGAACTCATGAACCGATCGCGCGTACGCCGACTCGGCGTCGCTCGTCAGCTCCCTGTCCTGCTCGCACGCCTCGATCAGCTCGCGCATCTGCGAGCTGGTCTTGCGCTCATGCGCGATCGACGCCAGCGCCGCCAGTTGTTCCGCGCGGCTCTCCGCCCCGCCCGGGGGCATGTACGTCTCCTGGTCCCACCCCGCGAGCCTCGCGACCGACTCGATCGTGGCGGTGGTCCGGGCATACGCGCTCAGCGCTCGATACGTCCTGGTCATGGGCGGGCTCCTCGTCTCGGCCCGCACTGTAGGAACCAACGCGTTCCGGCCCGTCGTGCGGCACTTCATCGGCTGCCCGCCCGCCCGGCTCGGTCTCGAGCAAGGCTCTGAGCAACTCGATCGTCCGGTCTCGCAGGCCGGCCTCCCAACGCTCGGCAAATCCCCTCGCCATCAACGCCATCTCATGCGAGAGCCGTGACACGAGCGCGGCTGAGACGCCCAGGCCCTCAGCCCTCGCCCGAAGCGTGAACACGTCGTTGATCTCCCCGAGCTCATCCTGTAGTCCACTCAGCGCATCGCTCGCCCGCGACGCCGACTCCCGTCCCGGCCAGGGCGCCAGCACCTCGATCGCGTACCGCGCCCGCTTCACAGCGATCCTCAGCCCGTGCAGCGCCTCGACGCTCTGGCAATCCGCCGCGTCGATCGCCCGGACCGCTCGCGAAATCGCCGAGCGCCGGACCTCTTCCATCGCCAACTCCGACCCCACCGCCAAAGCGACCCGCCGGCCCTTCCGCCTGACCCGTCGCGAGGAGAACCCTTCCAGGGATCGCCGAAGCGTCCTGCGCCCGTTGCGGCGTTCTCGCTTGACGACGCGCAGCATCGTCTCGAGCGCCGCACGCTTGTCATCGACCGCTCCATCCAGCCGCGTGCGGATGAGCCCACGATGCACGTCCGCATCCCGTGCCGCGCCGGCGCTGCGCCGGATCTCCTTGAGCAGCGTTCTCGCTCGCTTGTGCGCCTTGTCATCAACAAATGGCCGCACCGCGCGGAGCACGGCTCCGGCCCGCCGCATCGCGATGCGCAGCTCGTGCACTCGAGACTTCTTCAGTCGCTTGGCCCGGCGTGCCCGGCGAACCTGTTCCGCCGCTCGCTCGAACGAATCGCGCACCAGTCGCGCCACGTCGCTCGACCCCGGTCCACCAGAAGCCCCTGTCCCACCGTCAGGCACAGCGCATTGTTGACGCCCCGCCGCGGGCCCGCAACGCCCGGCCTACACGAGCCCCCGCGCGTTGAGCCAATGCTCGGCGTCCAGGGCCGCCTGGCACCCCATCCCCGCGGCCGTCACCGCCTGCCGATACCTCGCGTCGGCCACATCCCCCGCCGCGAATACGCCATCGAGGTTCGTCGCGCTCGAGCGCGAGCGGAGCAGCACGTACCCTGCGTCATCGAACTCGAGCCCGCTGTCACGCAGGAACCTCGTCGCCGGCGTGTGCCCGATCGCGACGAACAGCCCACCGACCTCCAGCTCGCTCCGCTCCCCGGTGACGGTGTCCTCGAGCAGCACCGCCCGAATGGTCTGCTCGCCCAGCACATCCACCACGACCTTGTTCCACAGCACCTTGGCGTTGGGCTTGGAAAGGAACCGCTCCTGCATGATGCGGCTGGCCCGCAGCTGATCGCGCCGATGCAGCACGTACACCGTCGAAGCGAACTTGGTCAGGTACGTCGCCTCCTCCATGGCCGTGTCGCCGCCGCCCACCACCGCCAGCGGCTTGCCGCGAAACGCCGGCAGCGCTCCATCGCAGACGGCGCACGCGCTCACGCCGCCGCCCGAGGTCGCCAGCCGCAACTCGTTCTCCAGCCCCAGCCAGTTCGCCGTCGCGCCCGTCGCGACGATCACCGCGTGCGCCCGCACGACCTCGCCGCCGGCCGTGTGCAGCTCGAACGGCCGCTTCGAGAAATCGCACCGCGCGATATCCTCGCCCACGATCCTCGTTCCAAACCGCTCGGCCTGGGCCTGGAACAGCGACATCATCTCCGGGCCTTCGACCCCCTTTGGAAACCCCGGATAATTCTCGACCTCGGTCGTCAGCATCAGCTGGCCGCCCGGGAGCACCGGGCCCGGATCCTGCTTGGGAACCCCCACATAGCAGACCGGCCCGAGCTGCGCCCGCGCGCCGTAGATCGCCGCGGTCCATCCCGCCGGCCCCGACCCGATGATCACCAGCTTGTGCACGCCCGACTCAGCCATGAGAGAGTCTCCACCGACGCTCGCCAACGCGACCGCCCTCGGTGAACCGCCCGATCGCCCCGGATGTTCCGGCTACCGCAACTGGCCCGTTCGCACCTGCTCCTCGCGCAACAGGCTCATCACGGGCGGCCAGATCAAGTAGTCCGCCCCCAGCACCGGATCCATCGTGTTCTGCACCTCGCGCGCCCAGCCCGCCTGCGAGTCCGTTCCCACCGAGTACAGCACGAAGTCGTCCCGGCGCAGCCGCTTGCGGAAGTTGGGCGCTCCGGGCGTCACCACGTTGATCTCATGCGGTTGGCCCTGCGTGTCGCGCTCGGGCACGAAATACCGAAGATTCGCCGCGGCGCCCCGCCCGGTCCCGCCCTGCAGCGGATCCACCAGCGGGTCGCTCTCCATCTGCTGCAGCCACAGCGGCCGGACCGCCGTCTCATTGGGCGGCATCGCCCCGTTGCGCAGGGCGTAGCCCGCCAGCGCCAGCGCGTGCCGCGTGCCCACCGCCTCCAGCCGCAGCGCCTGCCACAGCGAGAACAGATCCGGCAGCCCGCGAACGACCTGCCCCACGGCCACCAGGTTGCCCAGCCGCCGACGACGGATCTCCAGCGGCTGACGCATGATCGCGTCCCACGGATTGCGCCGGTTCCAGCGCACCTCCATGTCGTCGTAGATCGCCCGAAGCGCGGACATCGCCGCGGCCCGCGGCGCCTGTCCGACCCGTGTCACCATCTCCCATCGCGGCATCTCGCTGAACAGCCGCATCGGACGGTTCCCCGCCGACAGCCTCGCCATCGTCGGCACGAACGTCTCGGGATTGGCCCCGAGCATCGAAGAAGAAACGTCCGCGTTCGGGAGCAACACCTGCTCGCACAACTGCTCGGCCGCGACGCGATCCGCCCTCGGGAAGTTGATCCGATCGACGCCGATGTACCCCTTGCCGCCTTCGCGCGTCGTCTCCGCGATCCGGTCGAGAATCGGGATCAGCGCCTGCGAGTTGTTGGCCAGCGACTTCGCCCCGTGCGAATCCATGAACACCACGTCGCGCATGCGCTCGAGGGTCAGCATCATCACTTGCATGCCGAACCGCTTCTCTTTGGCGAACTCCCGATCGGCGATCTGCCGCGCGAAGAACAGCCCATTGGTCAGCACCTTCAGCGCGCCGGGCACGTCCCCCGCCTTGGCCAGGCGGCTCGCCTCCACCTGCACCAGGCAGAACGCCTGCTTCAGTCCGTCGAGGTACCGGAAGTCCGCCGCGGCGAGCGTCGGCGTCCCGCCGAGGTCCAACTCCGTATAGAGCCCCTGCGCAATGAACGACAGTTCCTCGTCCGACGATACCAGCGCCTCGACGCCGTACGGCTGGCCGAACGCCATCGCGTACCGATAATCCGGCTCCTGCGTCACCTGCTCCAGCGCATCGAGCACCGCCCGCTGCTCGGGCTCCTGCGCCCACGCCTCTGCCGCGGGCCACAGCGCACTGGTCGTCGGCAGCATCGCCGCCTTCGAGATCGTCTCCACCCCGATCGGCGGCGCCGCCATCGACCCCACTGCCGGCAGCACGACGAGGTCGCTCCGCGCTTCGCGCGAGATGTTCGCGTAGAACGCGTTCACCCGTTCGATGTAGTCATCCTGGGCCAGCGCGGCAGGAGCGCCCAGCCCGACCACCGCGCACGCAACGCCCAGCGCCGCCCGCGCACACCACATCCGTTGGGGCTTCATCAGTGCCATGGGCGGATGGTAGCCGCAAGCCCTGTGCGCGTGGGCGCATCCGGCGTTCGGCTACAATCGCGGCCCATCCCGGCGGCCCCCGCCCGCCGACCCACGGAGACCCTCCGCATGATCGTCGGCGTTCCCTCCGAAGTGAAATCGGACGAGTACCGCGTCGGCCTCCTGCCCGTCGGGGCCGAACTCCTCTCGCGTCGCGGCCACCAGGTGATCGTCCAGAGCGGCGCCGGAACCGGAAGCGGGTTTAGCGACGACGACTACCGCACCGCCGGAGCCTCCATCCTCCCGGGCGCGCCCGAGGTCTGGGCCCAGGCCGACATGATCATGAAGGTCAAGGAGCCCCAGTCCCAGGAATGGCCGCACATGCGCGACGGCCAGGTCGTCTTCACCTATTTCCACTTCGCCGCCGACAGGGACCTCACCCTCGCCTGCCTCGAACACAGGATCGTCGCCGTCGCCTACGAGACCCTCGAACAGCCCGGCCCCCGCGGCAAGCCAACCCTCCCCCTGCTCACACCCATGAGCGAGATCGCGGGATCCATGGCCACGCAGGAGGGGGCCAAGTTCCTGGAGCGCCCCCAGAAGGGCCGCGGCATCCTCTTGGGAGGCGTCCCCGGCGTCGAGCCCGGGCGCGTCCTGGTCCTCGGTGGCGGCGTCGTCGGCACGTGCGCCGCCAAGATCGCCGCGGGCATGGGCGCCGACGTCATCATCATGGACGTCGATCTCGACCGCATGCGCTACCTCGAAGACGTCATGAGCGACAATGTCACCACCATCTACTCCGATCCGCACGCGATCCGCAAGTACCTCTCCTGGGCCGACCTTGTGATCGGCGCTGTTCTGCTCCCCGGCGCCAAGGCCCCGCACCTCATCCTGCGCGACGACCTCAAACGCATGAAGGAGGGCTCGGTCATCGTCGATGTCTCCATCGACCAGGGCGGCTGCGTGGAGACCAGCCGGGTCACCACGCACGGCTCACCCACCTACATCATCGACGGCGTCGTCCACTACTGCGTCGGCAACATGCCCGGCGCCGTCGCCCGCACCAGCACCCAGGCCCTCAACAACGCCACCATCCCCTGGGCCCTGCGCCTCGCCGATGAGGGCCCATGGCCCATCGCCCGGCGCGACCCGGGCTTCGCGCTGGCGATCAACATGGACGGCGGTCGCCTGCTCAACAAGCCCGTCGCCGAGGCCCACGACCTCGAAGTCGTCACGGCGTAAGCCACAGCGCATCGACGACGCGTCAGCCATCTCTCTTCGCCCTCGGGGCGCACGGACGTCGCCAGGGAGTTCACTCTCTGGAGATCGACCGTCCTCAGCCCGCATGCTCCCTGTCCCCTCCCGTCTGGAAGACGGATGATGCGCTCCGCCTTGCATCGCGGGCCCAAGACGTGCCCAAGACGTGAAGGATCGCGTGGCCCGCTCAGACTCGCTTGAGCGCGGGCGATCTCCGTGGGTGCCGCCGCTTGACCCAACGGGCGCGGTGCTCCGCGTCATGTGCCCCGCGTCCGCCCGGGGCATTCCCGGCCGCGACCGCGTTGGACCGGCCGCCAGCGAGACGCCGACGCGTGCGAATGCACCATGGCCCGACGAGATTCCTCAGAAGTTCCGCTGAGATCTCAAATCTTCGAATCTCAAGTCTGCGACCCCATCGACAGGCCGACGACCTCCACCACCTCCACCGTCACCCCACGTCTCCCTGACGACCCCGCCTCGTCCCCTCCCGCCGCCCGCGGCCGACGGGGTCTCGCGCGCTAGCCGATCACCCAGCGCCCGCAGCCCTTCGATGTCGAATGCAGAACACCACGCCTCCAAGCAGACCGGCAGCGCCTCCGCCAATCGCTCCGGCCGCGTTTGATGCGATCCACGCCAGCGTCGCGCCGCCTATCCCGCACAACACGATGACAGTCCATTCCCAGCGCTTGATGCCCGGGCTCTCAGCCATTCGAATGGTCACTCTCTCACTCTCCCAAAGTGGGCGCTGCACGCCGGATTCCCCCGCTCGCCCCGCGCTCCCTCACTCAAGCTCCAGCAACCACACGCTCCGCCCCCACCACACGATTGCCGCATCCGGCCGCGACGCCAGCCTGCTCACGCCCCCGTAATACCACGACCGCCATCCGTGCGCCGGCGTCTGGAAGTCCCGAGTGAAGACGACCTCCTCAGCCGTCAGATCCACGCCGAACACCCTGAGCCGGCGCCCCCGCAGCCCCGACCCGTCCTCGGGCAGGTCAATCGTGAGCGGACACAGCCCGAGCCGCCTTTCCCACTTCACCAGCACGACCTCCGACAGCTTCCCGCTCTCCACAATCAACCGCTCGCCTTCCACGCGCGACCACTCGCATCTCGCTCGCCCCTCCTCATCGCGACTCAGCTTGATTCTGCAGTACACGTGCCCCTCTCTGCGAGGCACGCTCACGCTCAGCAGTATCCCCGCGGGTGCGTGCAGGGACCCCTCCACGCGATAGATCCACGGCCCTCCCCACACCCAGCTTGACCGTGATGTATGCGCCGGATCGCACGGGATCCGCATCAAGTCCCCGGCTTGGGTGAGCACGGCAATCTCGTCTCCCAGCGCGGCCACGATCTCCGGTATTCCATCATCGTCGATGTCCGCGCAGACCGATGCGCCCTCGGCCGACATCGATCCGAGCGTGTGCCGCCAAAGAACCCGGCCGTCCCCATCCAGAAGCGCGCAGTCGCCGGTGCTTGAGTTCGCCACAAATACGTTGTGTCCGCCCGGCTCGGGCCAGTGTCGCGGCACGAACAACGCCGTGCTCGCGTTTGGAAACCCGACGCGAGTCTCCCAGAGGACCTCCCCAGTGAGCGAGTACGCGATGATCGACGACAGGCCGGGCGTTCCGCACGCCACGATCTCGTCAGACCCGTCGCCCGTCAAGTCAGTGAATCGCAGCCGTGAGTGCTCTCGAGCGATCACCCGACGCGACTCGACCACGAATGGCTCCTCCGACTCGTCGGTCAGGCGAACGTGGAGCAACTCGCCAGAGAACGCGACCAGCAATCGCTCGCTCCCGCCCACCTCGACAGCACGAACGTCCGTGATCGATGTCCCCAACGGCAGGACAAGCTCAGCGCCGACCGACACCCGCGGCGGATCGACCACCTCGATGTCTACCCCGGCGCACCATGCGGAGCCGACAGCAACGACCAGACCCGCTGTCCGGACGCGCATCCCGGTCATCGCCGCCTCCTCATCAGCCCCATTCAATGGGCCGCACTCACTCGCTCACGCCGACAAACCGTTGCGCTCCGCCGTCGTGCACCAGCCTGCCCCATTCGGTCTCGATGAACTGCGCGTCATCCGCATCGCGTGACAGCGCCCGTGGGTCTTCCGAGTCGCTCGGAGAGAACCACAACAATGCGTCACCGGGAATCCCATCCGGCGACATCCGGAGCATCCACCCCCGCCGTTCTGAGGTCTCGTCGATGACCAGAATCAACGGACGGAGCGAGACAGCGGACATCTGCGCCGGGTACCAGCGACGCCGTCCATCGCCTATCCACGGCGCACCGATCCGGTCCAGGTACTGCTCAACCGCATACACAACGTCGTGGCGCTCGATCATGCGCGACCCCACGAAGTAGCGGACCGCTTCCACCTGCCCCTTGACAAGGTCGAATTTCTCGACCAACCGCACATCGGCGCGCCGATCCGGTCCAATCCACGGCGCACTGGCGACACCCTCTGGATCCCGCGCCACGGTCCGCGCGCAGCCCGATCCAACCACCACCACCAACGCGACACCCACGCTCGCCAACCCACTCCCGTGCACGGACCAGAGTGTATCGAGGACCCGAACCGCGCACGAAAAAGGCCGTCCCCGCATCAGGGACGGCCCGTTGTGTAATCTGTGTGTGCTCAGTCCCTCAGACGCAGGCGGACCGCGGGGCGGGGCGCGCTCTCATCGGAATCGGGAGTGTCCAGCCGCCGACCCGGCACGCGATTCTCCAGGAAGAACCGCGTCGGCTTCTTGTCGTTGATCTGCGCGTTCAGCTTGGTGAGCGCCTCATCCACGATCTGGCGCACTCGCTCGCGGCTGATCCCGACCTCGTCGGCCACCTGCTTGAGCGTCAGCGGCTCGCACCCGTCCAGCCCGAATCGCAGCCGCAGGATCCTGGCTTCGCGCTCGTCGATCGACTCCATCAGCTTGCGGAGGATTCCCAGTTCCTCGGTCTGGAACACCCGATCCTCGGGCGGACCCGTGCGGGTGTCGGCGATCATCTCGCCCAGCCCCATCAGATCGCCGTTGGCCGACGTGGGTTCCTGGTTCGCCGAGCGCAGCGCCTTGACCGCTCGCCGGATGATGTGCACCTTGCGGACCGGAAGGTCCAGCACCGCCGCGAGCTGCTCCACGCTTGGCGGATGCCCAAGCTCAGCCTCCAGCTTCCGCGAGGCCTCCTTCCACTTCGCGATCAGCTCCACCATGTACGCGGGCACATGGATCGGCTGGGTCGCGTTGATCAGG
The DNA here is from genome assembly GCA_020639195.1 of Phycisphaeraceae bacterium. Taxonomy (GTDB): domain Bacteria; phylum Planctomycetota; class Phycisphaerae; order Phycisphaerales; family UBA1924; genus JACKHB01. The sequence continues at coordinate 172,669 of JACKHB010000006.1, forward strand.
GCTCGCTTGATGGCCTGCTTGATCCACCACGACGCGTACGTGCTGAACCGGGCGCCCTGGGCGGGGTCGAATCCCTCGACCGCACGCATCAGGCCGATGTTCCCCTCCTCGATGAGGTCTGTCAGGGGAAGCCCGCGCCCGCCGTACTTCTTCGCGATGGCCACGACGAGCCGAAGATTCGCTCGGATCATCCGCTCGCGTGCCGCGGGGCACCCGTCGTTGATGATCTTCCAGCCGAGCTCCCGCTCGTCCTGAGCGGTCAGCAGGGGAGTCTTATTGATCTCCCGGAGGTAGAGCTGGAGCTCAGACTGGACCTCGCCGCGGGTCCGTACCGCCTCGCCTCTCTCACTCACGTCTCTTCCCACCTTCCGTTAGGACAAATATTGTCCCAAGTAAAACATAGCCCCGATTCGTGGTGGTGCCAACAAAACGTCCATTCGGCCGCAACATCGCGCATGTTTCATCGCCCTCAGGGAGGCGACCCTCAACTCGTGCCCCCGGCTCGACTTGCCGTCCGTGCCGCCGAGCCCGTCTGCCACGCGTGGGGGGGCTCTGGAACGTCCGTGAACCCCTCCTCTATGTCCTTTGGTGCCTTCGATCCGGCACCCCGGCCGTATCATGGATCGGGCCGAAGAATCCGCCCGAGCCAATCGAAGAGTCACGTCCGATAATGAAGCAAGACCTCTCTCAGCTCCTGACCGATTGGCCCTTTGTTCCCGGCCAGCTCAACGTCCGCATGATCGTCGGACAGGACGGCGAGCCCCGCATCCAGATCCGTCTGGACCTCGGCATCCTCCAGCTCCTCACTCGGGGCCGTCCAGACGGAACCCGACCCCAGGGATACCCAAGCCTGCTCGAGTTCTACGAGGCCAAGCTCGCGGCTTTGGAAGCCGGAAGCGGCGCGGAAGCGCCCGATGAGCCCGAGACGGCCGGCGGCGACGGCGCCACACAATCCGGCGATGCCCCGGCCCAACGCTTCCTCGACGAGGACGACTGCAAGTCGCTCCGCGAGGAGATGGCCCAGTACTACCACCGCTTCATGGCGCTGCTCGCGCTCGAGGACTACGAGGGCGTGGTCCGGGACACCACGCGGAACCTCCGCGTGATCGATCTCTGTGAGCAGTACGCCATCGCCGAGAACGACCGCTCCGCCCTCGAGCCCTATCGCCCCTACGTGATGATGGTCCGCGCCCGGGCGCTGGCCGGGCAGGCCCTGAAGGACAACGAGCCCAAGGCCGCCCTCTTGGCGATCGACGAGGGTCTCACCGCCCTCAAGGGCTACTTCGCCGAGGTCGGCGAGCCCGATGCCTTCGACAGTTCCAGCGAGGTCGGCATGCTGCGGAGCATGCGCGACGCCCTGGTGCCCAAGCTGCCCGTCAGCCAGAAGGCCGAACTCCGGCGGCGGCTCCAGGCCGCGCTCGAGCGCGAGAACTACGAACTCGCCGCCATCTTGCGCGATGAACTCCGCCTGCTCCCCGAGGACGGCTGATCAGGTCGGCGGCGGCGGCTCGCGGTCCAGCATTAGCGTCATCGGTTCGCGATCATCGATCCCCAGCGAACGAAGGTCCCGGATGACATCGCGCGCCATGGCGTCGGCCGTGGCGACCTCCTCCACCGTGACGTGATTCGCCCCAAGCTGCTTGGCCTGCAGCGCGCGGCTTAGCGCGCTCACCCGCACCGCGATGCAGATGTTCGGCGCCATCGAGCGTGCGACGCGGCACGCCCGCAGCGTCGCGTCGTCGTCGGGAAACGTGATCACGAACGCGTTCGATTCCGCCACACCCACCGAGTCGAGCACCTCTGGATTCGTCGCGTCCCCGTAGTACGCATCGCGCCCCAGCCGTCGTTGCGTTCTCACCGTGTCCGCGTTCAGTTCCAGGATCGTCACGTGGACCTTCGCCGCCAGCAGCCGATCCACGACCGCGCGACCCGCGGGCCCGAACCCCGCGACCACCACCCGGAATCGGCCCTCCTCCGGCAACGCCCCGGCGTCTTCCTCATCGCCCTCTGAATCGGGTGCATCGCACAATCCCCCCGAGTGGACCCAGGGTGGAGGAGCGATCCGGGTTCCGAACCGGTCCGCCGCTCGCCGCCCCAGCGCCATCAGCCCCGGCGTCAGGATGAGGGAGACCACCACCACGCCGATCACCGCGGCGTTGGCGTGCTCATTGAGCAGGCCGCGACTCGCCGCCAGGCTCTGCATGACCAGGCTGAACTCTCCGGCCTGAGAGAGCGCAAAGCCGGTCGCGATCGCCACGGCGCTGGATGTTCCCAGCAGCCAGCACGACACGCCGATCGACGCCGCCTTGAGCAGGGCCACCAGCGTCCCGCCCAGGAGCACCACCCACCACACCTGCGCCATATCCGAGAGGTTGATCTTCAGCCCGACCGCCGTGAAAAAGACGGCCATGAACAGGTCTCGCAGCGGGGCGATCTGCCCCGCGAGCTGGAAGCGAAACGGCGTGCCCGCGAGGAGGAACCCGGCCAGGAACGCGCCAAGCTCGGGGCTGAGCTTGAGCCACGTCGTGAGCATCGACGAACTGAGCACGACCGCCGCGGCCAGCACCAGCATGACCTCCTTGGAAACCTTGGCGGCGAATTCCAGGAGGCGAGGCAGCAGCGTGCTTCCGGCGAAGATGAACAGACCGATCCCCCCCACCGCCACCAGCCCGTTCGACGCGAGCGACCGAAGGTCGGGACCCTGGCCCCCTGCCGATCCGGCGCCGGCGAGGCTCGCGAGCACGGGGATCGCCGCCAGCGCCGCGACAACCAAGAGGTCCTGCGTGATCAGCACGCCCAGCGCGACGCGCCCACGCACGCTGCTCATCTCGCGCCGCTCCAGGAAGATTCGAAGGACGACCGCCGTGGACGACATGGACAGCGCCATGCCGATCGCGATCGCGGTGGGCCACGCCTGCCCGAATCCCAGCGACAGCAGCGTGATCAGCACGGCGGAAAGCAGCGTCGAAACCACGCCCGCGCCGATGATCGTGAGCGCCGATCGCTTCAGGTGCGAGAGGTCGAGGTGGAGGCCGATCCCGAACATCAGGAGCACGACCGCCAGGTGGGACACCTGCTCGATGTTGCGCTCCTCGGGCGTGTACACCAGGTTCAGAAGCACGCCTGCGATCAGGTATCCCGGGATCGCCGCGAGCCGCAGCCGCCCCAGTGCCAGACTGACAACCCCGGCCCCGGCGAGCACCACCAGCAGATCGAGCGCCGGCCCCGCGGTCCCGGATTCGGCCGCGTCCGCGGCCAGCATGAGCGATGCCAACGCCATCCGTGCGAGTCTCCTTGGGATCAGCCAGCCATCGCGCGCCGATGACGCTCCACGATCACAGCCAGCAGTGTCAAGTCCGCCGGCGTCATGCCCTCGAGTCGGCTGGCCTGGCCGAAGGTCTCGGGCGTGAAGCGTCGCAGCGCCTGGCGCGCTTCGGTCCTCATCGTGGCGATCGAATCGTCCGAGAGATCGCCCGGAATCCGGCGATGCTCCATGTCGTTCAGCCGGCGGATCTCGGCGCGCTGCCGCACCAGGTAGGACTCGTACTGCCGATCGGCCAGCGCCGTCCGCATCGCCGCGAGCGAAGCGCCCCGCGTCACGATGGCGGCTTCCATCGAAGCAAGATCGAACTCCGGCCGTCGCATCGCCCGCGCCAGCGGCTCGCCATCCAGCCGCGCCGCGTCGATCTCGCGATTGAGTTCCGCGAGCTCCGCCCGACGTCTGGCGAAGCGCTCTCGGCGCATCGACCCAAGCGGCGACGCATCTAGCAGGCCGAGTTCCTCGGCGATCGGTGTCAGTCGGTCGGGCGCGTTGTCGGCCCGCAGCAGCAGCCGGTGCTCGGCTCGGCTCGTGAACATGCGATACGGCTCGACCGGAGTCTTGGTCACCAGATCGTCCATCAGCACGCCGATGTACGCCCGGTCGCGACCGAGCGTGAACTCCGACTCATCGCGCGAGTACCGCGCCGCGTTGATGCCTGCGACCAGGCCCTGCGCCGCCGCCTCCTCGTACCCGCTTGTCCCGTTGATCTGGCCGGCGAGGAACAACCCGTCGATCCGCTTGGTCATCCCCGTCGCGCGGATCTGGTGCGGCCGGACCATGTCGTACTCGACCGCGTAGCCGTGCTGCACGATCTCCGCCCGTTCGAGTCCGGGCATCCGCCGCACGATCCCGTCCTGCACGTCCACCGGCAGGCTCGTCGCGATCCCGTTGAGGTACACCCAGTCAGACTCGTGGCTCTCGGGCTCAAGGAACACCCCATGACCTTCGCGCTGCCCGAAACGCACCACCTTGTCCTCGATGCTCGGGCAATACCGGGGCCCGATCGACTCGATCTGCCCGCTGAACATCGGGGCCCGGTGCAGGTTCGCCCGGATCAGGTCGTGGATCTCCGCCGTCGTGCGCGAGGTGCGGCAGTCCAGCTGCGGCAGGCGAGGAAACTGCGTCGTGTCCAGGCCCGCCAGCGACCACCCCGGCGTCAGGTCTGAGAACGGGGTCGGACACGCGTCGCCCGGCTGGATCGGCAGCGCCTCCCAGTCGATCGTGGATCGCCTGACACGGGGCGGCGTCCCCGTCTTGAGTCGGCCGAGCTCGAACCCGAGATCGCGCAGCGCCGCGGAGATTCCCACGGCCGCATCCTCACCCGCACGCCCCCCCTGGGTCCTGATCTCACCTTGGTGCATGAGTCCGCGCATGAACGTGCCCGTCGTGAGCACGACAGCGGGCGCTGAGAGTAAGACCCGGCCGGTCGATCCGGACTCGCGCAGCAATACTTCGACGCCCGCGATCCGGTCGCGCTGGGTTACAAACCCTTCCACGCTCGCGTGGACCACGTCGATCTCCGGCCTCGCCGCGATGAGGGCCCGCGTCGCTCGGGAGTAGGCGAGCTTGTCGCATTGCGCCCGCGGCCCGTGCACGGCAGCGCCCTTGGACGTGTTGAGCATCTTGAAGTGGATGCCCGTCGCGTCGGTCGCCAGCCCCATCAGTCCGTGCATCGCGTCGATCTCGCGCACGAGTTGGCCCTTGGCGAGCCCGCCGATCGCCGGGTTGCAACTCATCGCGCCGATCTTGCCCGGATCGAGCGTCACCAGCGCCACGCCGTGCGGCTCGCCGAGCAGATTCGCCGCGCTCCACGCGGCCTCCAGCCCCGCGTGCCCACCCCCCACCACGATGACTCTGTACTCCCGGCGCATGCGACGGGGATGGTATGGGCGTGGCACATGTTCGCTTCGTGCTGCCTGCCGCTACAGTCGGCCCATGGCGTGGACGCCGGAGCGACTGGCCGATCTCCCCATTGAGGGAGGATTCCGTCTCCGGGGCGAGGCCCAGACCAGGTCCGAGACCTTCGCCGACGCCGCGTTTGCGTTCGGCGCGACGCTGCTGGTCGTCTCTTCCCAGCCGGCGCGGTCGTTCGCTGATCTCATGGGCGCGATGCGGGCCATTCCCGCCTTCGGCGCGGCGTTCGCCATGCTCCTGCTGTTCTGGCTCGGACACCGGCGGTTCAGCCGTCGCTACGGGCTCGAGGACGGCTGGACGGTGATGCTGTCGGTCGCGCTCGTGTTCGTCGTGCTGATCTACGTCTTTCCGCTGAAGTTCATGGTCGGCGTGTTCATGGGATGGCTCTCGTCCCTCGGCTCGGGCGTGTATCCCGACTCGGCTCCGCAGATCTCCGGCTCTCAGCTGTATCCGATGTTCGCGATCTACGGCGCGGGCTATACGGCGCTGTGCGCCATCCTGATGCTCATGTACGCGCGGGCACTCCGAGTGCGGATCTCACTGGGTCTTTCGGAGGTGGAGGCGGAATCGACGCGGGCGGCCGTGACGGCGTGGGGCGCCATGGGCGCGGTGGGCCTCGCCTCGATTGCGCTGGCTCTGCTCACTCCGCCGAGCCGCTTCGCGTGGCCGGGCTGGGTGTACGTGTCGCTGAGCGTCATCATGCCCGTGCTCGGGATGCGGGAAGATCGCAGACGCAAGGACGCCGTCGCGCGCGAGGGCGGCCCGTGATCCGGGTGCGGGACGCCATCGAGTCCGATATCGGCGCCATCGCGGCCCTGAACAACTGGGCGATCCGCGAGACGCCGGCGCACTTCGGTATCGCTGAGGTGAACGAGGCCCAGATGCTGGCGGATTGGCGGGCCACCCGCGACCGGTATCCGTGGCTGATTGCGGAGGAATCGGGTGAGGCGGGCCCGGAGTTCCTCGGCTATGCCAAGGCGTCTCCCTGGAAAACGCGCGAGGCGTACGCGTGGACGGTGGAAGTCGGGGTGTACGTCGTGCCCGCAGCGCACGGGCGAGGCGTGGGCCGGGCGCTGTACACGCGGCTGTTCGACGACCTGCGCTCGCGCGGGTACCGAACGATCCTCGCGGGCATCACGGTTCCCAATGAGGCGAGCGTGCGCCTGCACGAAGCGATGGGCATGCGACACGTCGGGACGTTTCCACGGGTGGGGTTCAAGTTCGGGGCGTGGCGGGACGTCGGCTACTGGGCGATGAACTTTGGGGAGGGAGAGCCGGGAGAAACCGAGGGCGCATGGGAGTGACCTGGTACCGACGGCTTACCCGATGATCTCGGCTCCCGCCGCCGCACGGACCTCGGACCACTGACACTCGGTATCGAACGCCTCGCGGAAACGGGACTGGACCGCCTCGACCACGCTGGGGACGGCCTCGCGCATGACCAGGGCGATGGCGCAGCCGCCGAACCCACCGCCGGTCATCCGGGCGCCAAAGCAGCCGGGGTGGACGCGGCAGGCGTCGACGATGGCGTCGAGTTCCGCGCACGAGACTCGGTAGCCGTCTCGAAGCGAGGCGTGCGAGAGGAGCATGAGCCGTCCAACCTCGGCGAGATTGCCGGTGGAGAGCGCCCCGGCGGCGGCGAGCGTGCGAGCGTTCTCGCTGGTCACGTGGCGGGCGCAGCGGAGCGGCTCCTCGTCGAGCAGGGAACACCTTTGCTCGATCAGGTCGAGCGTGGCGTCGCGGAGCGAGGCGATGCGCAGGGCCTTGGCGGCGGCGTGGCATGCTTTGCGGCGCCGGGCGTATTCGCCTGCGGCGAGCGCGTGGCGCACGCCCGTGTCGAAGACGAGCAGGGCGGCGCGCCCGGCGTCTGGCAGACGCACCGGATCGATTCGGAGCGAGCGGCAATCGATCAGAAGGCAGTGGCCCTCGATTCCTCGCAGGCTCGCGAGTTGATCCATGATTCCGCAGGGAACACCGGCGAATCGCTTCTCGGCGCGCTGGCAGAGCTTGGCGACGTCGTTGGAAGAGAGCCGCGCTCCGAGGATCGAGAGCACGCCGGTGGCGATGGAGACCTCGAGCGCGGCGGAGCTGGAGAGCCCGCCGCCGAGAGGGACGTCGCTTGAGAGCAGGACGTCGAAGCCCCGTGGCGGGAGGGCGAGCGTGTCGAGCGATTCGCGGATCACGCCGGCGACGTAACGGGTCCAGTCTCCGGCGGGGGTGCCGGGCGCGGGGCCGCCGTTCCATTCTGCAAGGTCGATCTCCTTGGTCTTGTTGACGTTCAGCGACGAGATGACCGTGGGCTCGCCCTCGCCTCGTGCGCGGATGGCGGCCACACAGGCGCGATCGATCGCCAGCGGCAGGACGAAGCCGTCGTTGTAGTCGGTGTGCTCGCCGATCAGGTTGACGCGCCCGGGGGCGCGGACCACCAGCGCGGGGGCTTCGCCGAATCGGGCGCGAAAGTCCGAGATCAGGGGGTGGGCTGCGGTCAAGAGTGCGGGCATGCTCGGCGAGAGGATCGAAAACGAAGGAATGGATTACCCGGCGGTCGCGGCAGGATGGGCCAATTGGTTGAGCGCCGTTCCGATCTGTATCAGCAGCCACAGCAGGAAATGGGACCCTGCCAGGACGGCGGTCTCATATTTCGGGAGGCGGAAGACTCCCCACAGCAGCCCGAAGTACGCCGCGGCGGCGAGGACGAACTCGTCGATGCGGGACGGAATCGGGATATCGAGGTGCGATACGAATTCGAACGCACCGACGGGAACGAGGATTCGCGCGGCGGCAAGGCCCGGCTCGTTGAAGCCGCGTTGTGTGAGCCAGGCGGCGGCGATGACGGCGACCAGGCCAGTGCCGGTGTGCAGCAGGGTCTCGTAGAGCGTTGCGGCGGCGATCGCGGTGTGGTGCTCGCGCGCGAGTGAGACTGCCGCGAGGAGGGCGGCCAGCGCGAGCACCCCGCCGGCAATGAGCGCGACGCGGAGTCCCGGAAAGCCGGGTTGGACGAACCAGCGGGCGGGATCGCCCAGGACGGCCTCGGCTTCGCGCGACTTCTTCGGAAGGGGCTTTCCGGTGGCCTTGGCCATGGCCTCTTCCACCTCCGGATCGGCGGTGAGGTCGGCGTCTTCATCGAACTCTGAGAGGAGGCTCTCGGCGTCGATGTGGGCTTTGCCGGGGGGTGGGCGCGGGGGCACGTTGGCTGGCGTGATCGGACCGGAGGCGGGTCGGGCGACGGGGATTTCGGGCTCGGGCGCTGGGGTGTCGGGGTCCGCGCCCGGTTCTGATCCGGAGGCGGACGGTCGGCGGGCGGGCTGACCGGGGGACGTGGGCGGAGGAGGATCGGGCTCGACGTCGTAGGGATTGGGATCGCTCACCGGAGGCCACCTCCCATCGAGGGAAGACCGAAGGCGACGAGGAGTTCATCGCGCGCCCAGATCGTGACGTCGACCGATGCGGGGACGATGACGCGCCCCGCGGCAAGGAAGACGATGAGGAACAGAATCATGGCGACGGGCGCGCCGCTGGGCGAGCCGAAGAAGCGGGTGTACGCGGACGAGAAGCTTGCGACGATGCGCGAGCCGTCGAGGGGCGGGACGGGAAGGAGATTGAAGAGCATCAGCGCGATGTTGAGGAACGCGCCGAGCACGAGGAAGAGGTAGGCGTTCGTGGCGATGTGATCCGGGATGTTCCAACTGGTCCAATGTCCACCGGAGAAACCGAGCCACACGACACACGCGAGCAGTGAGCAGATCGCGAGCGAGAGGTTCATGAGCGGGCCGGCGAGCGCAACGATCGCGTCGGCGTGGCGGCCCCTGAAGCGCGATGGATTGATGGGCATGGCGCCCCAGGCGATGCCGACGATGGCGAAGATCACCAGGCTGGGAATGCCCATGTGAACCACGGGATTGAGGGTCATGTGGCCGGAGAGGCGTGGCGTCTGGTCGCCGGCGCGGAGAGCGGCCCACCCGTGGGCCAGTTCGTGCAGGACGATGGACGCGATGATCCAGAACGTCCATGAGACGAGGATGAGGGCGCCGTTGTCGAGACTGAGGACGTCTTGAACCCACCAGCCATTGTGCATGCGTGCCTCCCGGCGCGGGATTGTTTCGCGCGAGGGACGCCGGAGCGAGGGCGGGCGCCGAGTTCCGTCTATGCCGCGGCGGGAGTGGCGATGGCGTGCTGCCTGGCAAGGTCGACAAGCTGATCGAAGGCCTTGGGATCCTCGATGGCGACCTGAGAGAGCATTTTGCGGTTGAGATTGACGCCGGCGAGTTTGAGGCCGTTGATGAAGAGGCTGTAGCGCGTGCCCCGCATGCGGCAGGCGGCGGTGATGCGGGTGATCCACAGGGCGCGCATGTCGCGCTTGCGGAGGCGGCGATCGCGGAAGGCGAAGCGGCCGGCGCGCATGACGGCGATAACCGCGGCGTAGCGATGGCTGCTCTTGGAGCCGTAGTAGCCTCGGGCTTCGCGCATGAGGCGCTTGCGGGCCCAGTTTCTGACAGATCCGTTGCGTGCGCGGGGCATGTCGATCCTTTCGTGCGTCCGGCGGGGCGGCGCGGTGGCCGTCTTTGGGCCCGACGGACAGTCACTTGTGGTTCAGTTCGTGGAGACCTGTGCCATGGCCTCTGCCTGGGCTGCGCGCCGCTGTTCGGGCGATGGATTGCTGCGCAGGGCCGAGCGGGGCTGAGTACGGCCGCGAAGGCGGCGGAAGAGCAGCTTCTCGAAGCGCTTGGCGTCGGGGTTGGCCATGTAGGGGTCCTTGCGGAGCTGGCGGAGTCGCTTGCCACTCTTGGATTGGCGGTAGTGGCCGAGATTGGCGGACTTGTGGCGCACCTTGCCCGTCTTGGAAATGCGGATGCGCTTGAGCGAGCCCTTGTGGAGTTTGTTCTTGGGCATGGCGTGGGTCTTTGGGCTGGAGACTCGAACACGGACCGACCGATCGCGGCCGGTTCCGAGCCGGTGAGGGTAGGCAGGGCGCTGGACGGCAGCAAGGTGCACACAGAGAGTGGCCGAGCGAGTGAGGAGGACTGGATGGGCCGGGGCGAGGGACCCGGGGCATCGGATTCCTGCCCAGCCGGCCGGGACAGCCAGCGTCCGGACCGGGATGGGGGGAACATCGCGAGGAGGATGGCGCGCTCAGCGCCGGAGAGCGGGATGGCGGGTGCGATGGGCATCTTTACCCGTGAACGGGTTCTTCGCCAGCGCGCGCGCGCCGGAGGGGTGTCGCGCGAATGCGTGCGCGCAAGTCGTTGGGGCGCATGGCGCAAGATTTTCTGCCGGAATCTCTGAGAATCTCAAAGGCAGGGGCGCCGGCGCGCGCGCATTCTGAAGCATGGGGGTCTGGGGAGTTGGTGACGTGCGTGCGCGGATCGTGCGAGGCTCCCGTTCCGAACGACAAGTTCTTGCAGGAGCACCGGTCGCCCCGGACGGCGATCCGTGGCGCCGGAGGAGTGCCCGCGGCACCCTGCCAAAGCGGTGGATGTGAGCGCGACGTTGTGTCGGGAGCGACGGACGCTAGGGGCCCACGAACGCGTCTTCGGGCGCTTCGGGGATCTCCGTGCCGCGGATTGGATCGATGTGGCGGCGATCGGCGAGGCGCGCGATGGCGCGTTCGATGGGACGCGGGAGCCAGATGTTGTCGCCGCCCTCGACCACCGGGGTGATCTCCCATTTGACCGAGCCGTCGGCCCGGAGGACCTGCTGACCGGTGCCGAGGTGGTTGGGGGAGTTCTCCAGGGGGTCGACGGGATTGCCGGCAAGGGCGCGGCGAACCACGGGGGAGCGATCGGTGAGGATGACGACGCGATCGGGGCTGCCCCACGTGGGACGGGAGTGGCCGAAAAGGACGCGGAAACTGTAAGAGAGTTCGTCGATGCTGGCCCAGTCGGTGGCGGAATCGTCGGCGATGGCCGTGGGCGCAAGGCGGTTGCCGGCGCAGGCGAGGCGCTGGAGGCCCACGTACTTGTCGCGCGGCAGGACGTAGAGATTGGCGGAGTTGGACCGGGCGGGATCCTGGCCGACGTTCCACCACGGGAGGCCGGTTGCGCCGGCGGTGGCCATGGGCAGCGAGGAGTCGTTGGCGAGGGCGTAGCTGGAAAGGCCGAACGAGGCCGCCTGGAGGTTGGCCTGGCAGGTGGCCATGCGGGCCTGCTCACGAAGTGAGCTGAGCACGGGCATGATCAGCGAGAAGCCGATCAGGATGAGCGCGGCGATCGAGACCACATCAGCGAGGCGCACGCGGATTGAGCGCTGGCGGGAGAAGGAGAGCCGCTCTCCGGCCTGTTCGTCGAATCGGCGCAGGGTGTCGAGCGTGCGATCGCAGAGGTTTGTCGACGGAGCCGGGCAGGGAGTCCCGGCAATGAGATCGGCCAGAGTCGCGTGGCGGCGGGCACGGGCGCGCAGCGGCGAGGTTACGCGCTCGGGACGGAACTCGGCCAGCGCGAGCGCATCGAGCGCATCGGCATCGATCGGGCGGAGTGAGGCATCGATGGGAGCGCGGGCGGCCAGGACGCGGGCGAGGGTTCGGCTGGCGAGAGACTCGGGGACGGGCACGACCGGCAAATCGAGGAGCGAGAGGAGACTGCGGAGTTGTCGGGTCGAGGCGGAGTCGGTGTCGGGCGAGGCGGAGTCGGTGTCGGGCGAGGCGGAGTCGGTGTCGGGCGAGGCGTCGATCAGGAGCGCATCGACCGCTGCACGGTCGAGATCGCCGAGCGCGGGGAAGGGGTCTGGACTCTGCGGTGGGGTCGGCATGCGAGGGCGGCTACTCCGTGGGTGGCGGGACGGATCCATCCTTGTTTGTCAGCTCCCATGCGCGGGCGAAGGAGGCGACGGCGGCATGGAGTCGGGACTTGACCGTGCCGAGGGGGATCTCAAGGTCCTCGGCGAGCTGCGCGTACGAGAGGCGCTGGAAGTAGGCGAGGAGCAGGATCTCTCGCAGCAGTGGTGTCATGCGGTCGAGCGCCCTCTGGACCTGCGCCTCAAGTTCCTCCCGATTCATGCCGGAATCGGGTCCGGGAACATCGATCTCCATGAGGTCGATGAACCGGGCCCCGCCCTCTTCGCTGGATGCGATGGGGGCGGAGAGCTCGAGGGCGGGCCTCCGTCCCTTCTTACGCAGGGAGTCGCGCGCTTTGTTCGCCGCGATCGTGAACAACCAGGGGCGGAATCTGCGAGTGGCGTCAAAGGTGTCGGCTGAGATGTGAATCTGGAGAAAGGCGTCCTGGAACACGTCCTCGGCGGTGGCGCGGTCGCCGGTGAGGCGGTAGAGGAAGCGAAAGAGGTCGTCCTGATGGCGTTCGATGAGGACGCGGAGCGACTCCGGGTCGCCGGCGCGATAGTGCTCGAAGAGCCGCTCATCCGAGATCTGATCGGTCACGGTTGCTCCGGGCGGGTGGCCGGGTCTCCCAGCGAGTACGCGTTACGGCCGGTATCGTTCGGCATCGAGGAGTTGCACCACGTTTGCCCGGGTCCGAGAGAAACTGACACCCTCCCGTGATCCGAACAGACGGATGCCCTCGGCGCGGAGGGTGGGTGCCGCGGTGCGTTCGTAGCGATGGAGGTCTTCGATCGAGTCGAAGACGTATCGAGTCTCGATGGTGTTTGGCGGCTCGAGGTGCTGGAGGATGAGCGCGGAGGCGGCTCCGGCGGCGAGGACGGCCTGGATGTGGCCGTCGCTGAGCCATCTCAGGTAATTGGTGGTCGTGGGCTGGTCCGGGAGCGTGGCGAGGACGGAATAGTGGACCCGTGCCATGGCCCAGAGGCTAGCCTCGCGGCAATAGTCGGGTGGTGTGTTCGTTCGGCACCTGAACGATGAGGGCGGCATTGACGACTTCGCGGGACGCACCGGGAAACGAGGGCGGCGTTGACGCGTCGCTACTCGAGGCGGCGGCGCGGGGGGACGCCGGTGCGTGGCGGACGCTGGTAGGCAGCTACGCGCACCGGGTGTTTGCGTTGGCGCGGAGCCGGATGCACGACGACGATCGTGCGGAAGAGATCACGCAGTCGGTGTTCGTGACGGTGGCGACGAAGCTGCGGGACGGGGGGTATTCGGAGCGCGGGCGGTTCGAGTCGTGGCTGTTCCGGGTCGCGATGAACCGGATCCGGGATGAGGCGAGGCGCGAGCGGCGTCAGGCGTCGCCAGTGGCGCCCGAGAGCCTTCGCGGCGTGGAGGCGAGAGAGCCGGAGGAATCGCCGTACGGGGATGTGGCGTTTCGGGCGCTTCGCGAGGCGCTGTCGCAGTTGGGAGAGGCGGATCGGGAGGTCATCCACCTCCGGCATCAGGCCGGGATGAGTTTCAAGGAGATTGCCGAACTGCTGGGTGAGCCTCTGGGGACGCTGTTGGCGCGGCATCACCGGGCGCTTCGGAAGCTCAAGGCGATCATGGGATCGAGACGGGAAGCACTGCCATGACACACGACAACATTCGACACGATGACACGTGCCCCGAGATTGAGGCGGCGCTGGCCGAAATGGCAAGGCGCGATCTCGACGCGTTCGATCCGGCGCTTGTGGATCGCATCTGTCTGCGCACCCAGGGGCTGTTGGCGGGCGGGGCCGATCAATCGGCGGAGCGGCCGATGATTGTCGGCAGGATTCATCGGGCGACTCGCTGGCTGGCGCTCGCGGCGGTGGTGGTGCTGACCTTGACCGTCGGGATTCTGGTCTCAAACGCGACACGCTCGCGCACGACTCTGCCGACGGGCGCGGATCGGCCGGTCGAGGTGCTCGCGGCGTCGCTGGAGCGTGATATCGACGGCGTGCTGTCGATGGATGGATTGTGGTCCAGCGGGCTGGGAGACCGCATCGACGTTCTGTACGCAGAGACGGCATTGATCGACGACGGCGTGGGGGTGGAGTGGCTGGACGAGCAAGTGCTGGGCACCGGAGGCTCGCTGTGATCCGATCGGGAGCGGTGGTTCTGATGGGCGTGGTGGGCGCGGGGCTGGCGCTGGGGGCATTTGCGCAACCCGGCGATCGGTCGCTCCCGCCGCCGCCTTTGGAAGAGCCCGATGAGGCTTCGATCCGTGCCAACATCGTGCGGCGGCTGGAGTTCGCGCGGCGCCGGATGGAGGCATTGCAGCGGGAGGAGGCTCGCCTGAACGAGGCGATCGCGCGGCTGGACCGGGGCGATTCGCCGCAGGATGTGATGGGCAGCGTGCGGGAGGCTCCGGGCCGTTTTGATGGGGAGCGCCGCGGGAACGACGATCCGCTTCGCGGTCCGGATCGCGGGGGACCGGGGGGGGACCGTGAGCGGGGAGGCGAGCGGCCAAGCCCGGAAAGACTGCTCGCGGCGCTGGCGGAGGTGGCACCCGACCTTGGCCGACGGCTGGAGGCGCTTCGCGCGCAGAGCCCGGAGCAGGCGGATCGGCTGCTCGGACGCCTGGGGCCCCGGTTGTATCAGATCCTGGATCTTCGATCTCGTGACCCGGATCTGGCGGGGCTCAAAGTGCAAGAACTTCAGGCGATGCACGGGCTCTGGCTTGCTTCCATGGCGATGCGCGAGGCGCGCGCCGCCGAGCCTGTCGATGCGGCGGCCGAGGCGAGCGCGAAGGAGCGGATGCGCGCGGCGATCGAGCAGTCGTTCGACGTGAACCTGGCGATCCAGCGCCATGATCTCGCCCGGTTTACCGAGCGTCTGGAGGAGCTTCACGAGGAAATCGCAAGGCGACAGGCGCAACGCGAGCAGATCGTGGAGCAGCAGTTCGAGATGCTGACACGGCCGGGCGCTCCCGAGGGAGGCGCGGAGCGGGACGGACGCGGGCGACCGGATCGGCGCGGGGGCTGATTGTCAGGAGACGATCGAGCCCGGCGCGATGTCTGATATTGGAGCGAGCACGACGACGCTGCGTTCGTCGCTGCCCTTGGCGGCGTCGCTGGCGGCCAGAAGCATGCCGCGAGACTCTTCGCCGCGGATCGTGCGCGGTGCGAGATTCGCAACGATGACGATGAGCCGGCCCACGAGATCTTCCGGGCGATACTGGGCGCGGATTCCGGCGCAGATCTGGCGAGGTTCGCCGGACCCGTCGTCCACGGCGAGCTTAAGCAGGCGATCGGCGTTGGGGTGAGGCTCGGCCTGCACCACCCGTGCGATGCGCAGATCGACCTTGGCGAATTCGTCGAAAGAGATCATCGGCTTGGCCGTGACCTGCTGCTCCCCCTGGGGCGCCGGCTGTGTCATGTCGTCGTTTCCTCCCTTGCGCGAGAGGGCAGTGTACTCATGAGGCACTCGAGGACGACTCGGGCACTCGCTCTGGGAGGGGGGCGGGCGCCTCGGGCGTCGACGGTCGGGGCTCGGCCTTGACGGGTGGATCGAGCGAGACCCAGCGACCATCTCGCCAGTAGTTGCGGGTCGCATCCACGCCGAGCGTCGGGGCGAGTTCATCGGGATCCGGATCACGCAGGGGTCGACCCGCATCGGTCGCCACCTGGGCGGACCAGGAGCGCTGAACGCCCTCGAGAACCGTGGATTCAAAGCGGAGATGTGCGATGAACTCGTCGGTCGAGAGCCGCATCCCGGGGTTGCCGCCGCAGGTGTGGCAGGCGACATACTCGGGCGGGACGCTGCCGGCCTTGCGGCTGATTCGATCGAAGCCGCACTCGGGACACGGCCATCGCTGCGCCTCGCGGGCCAACACATCGGCCATGCCCGGAAGGCCAACGGGGCTGAGCAGGGCCTCGTAGCGACGGATCAACGCCAGGACGGCAGGATTCGAGAGCAGGTCGCGGGCTCGGCGGCCCTCTCCCGATCGCACGTACGACACGGCGGTAACGGCGAGATATGCCGTCTCATCGGAGACTCTGACGGGATCGACGCGGCTCCAGTCGGGCTGGGCGTAGCGCGGATCGAGCGCGCCGGCCAGGGCCAGGAGCCACGATCGCTCGCGCGAGAGTCGTGAGAGGTCGGCGAGCGCGACGCAGGCCGAGGCCCCGAGTCGGCCGTCGCGGCGTCTGCGGTCGATCTCGAACGAGAGAACATAGAGCGTCGTCGCCAGGGATACCTGCTCGGGCTCGGTGGCCTCAGAAGCGACTTCTTCGGCGAGGTCGAAGTAGTCCTGGGGTCGGTCGGGCGTGAGGGCGAGCAAGCGCTCCTCGAGATCCCGAACGGCGAGGCCTTCCAGCGGATTGGTCGGCGGCGCCACCGGATCGGGCCCGGGCTGCTGGGCCTGCACCACGGCGCACCATGTCAGCAGTGCCAAGCAACAGCGTCGTCTCATTGGCTCGACTCCGACATGCGGATGGTCCAGAGTTGGGCCAGGGCTCGCTCCGCGGCGGCGAGTTGCTGGAAGACGTGTTCGGAGCGACGGCGGGCGGACGACATCTCTTCGACAATGGCAAGGGCGTCTCTGGCGCGCGTCGGTTGCTCAGCCGCCGTGACATACGCCATCAACTCAACGATTGCGAGTTGCTCTGCGGCAAACCGCTGGACCGGACCCGACGCGAGGGCCGCGCGGGAGGCGTATCGGGCTTCGATTTCGCCAAGCGTCATCGGCGCGTTGGGCGGCGCGAGGCTCGCCTCGGCACGGCGGAGCCACCGAACGCGGAGCAGGGTGGCGGAGGCCTCGGGAGCGGGGACGGAGTCGGCGTCGCCCGACTCGGCCGCGCCCAGCGCGAGTTGCTCCGCGTACGCCTCGGCCACCAGGTCACTGAGGCGATCAACGACCGACAGTTCGCTCTCGGCCGTGATCATCTGGAGCAGGCGTTCAACAAGGATGCGCCGAGCGGCGGCTCGCCATGCGGGGTCGTTGAGGTCGATGTCGCGGCCCCCGGTCGCCTGGGCAATGAGCTGGGCGTTGAGGCGAGACGCGGGCATGTCCGGGAGGGCTTCGAGCAAGGCGTTGACCGTGGTGGGTTGGTCCAGAAACGCTCGGGCGACTTCGTTGGCGCGAAGCCGGACACGCTGTGCATCGCCGCGGACGGCCTCGCCGATCAGCACCTCCGCGTCCATCGCCGACAGGCGACGGCGCGTTCGGACGAGGGTGTCCAGCAGATCGAGCCGGGCCTGCTGGTTGCGCCGGACGACGAGGTACTGCACCGCCCACTCTCCGCCCTCGGACTCTCCGGGGGTGGCCCCGATGGCGGCGCTCCGCTGGAGGGCGGCCTGGATCTCGCCCTCGGCCCGCTCGATGCGGCGCGCGGCCCGCTCATACTCGCCCCGCCACATCCACGACGCCGCAGCGCTCAATGAGGCGAGCCGCGCGGCCGATTCGAGGTGCTCCATGGGTGTGACATCGGAAGCGTTACGCGCGATGGCGCCTCGCAGCCTCTCCGCCCAGCGGTCGAGCAACTCGCGATCGGAGGCGAGGTCTTCGATGCCCCAAACGCGGGCGAATCGCTCGCGCAGTGCCGCACGATCGCGCTCGGAGGCCTTCGGGGGCAGGACCATCGTGCCGTCCGTCCCGGGCGCCCTGGCCTCGTGGACGAGCGCTCGCGTGACGGCGTTGAGGTCCGCAGAGCCGAGCGATGGCGCGATCATGGCGCGAAGAAGCCACAGGCGGACGTCTCGGCGTGACCAGTCCAGTGCCGTGGCGAGGCGCTGCACCGACTGATACACCGCGCGATTGGCATCGGGGTTCGGGGCATCGATGAGCAATTGGTCGAGTCCGGCGGTGATGATGGAGGCACGCAGCCGCTCATCGGACCGGGTCAGCGCTTCGACACAGTCGAGCCACCGCTCCCACGTCCTCGTACCGCTCTCGGTGGCGCCGGCCGAGTCTGCGACGACGGCGAGCGAAGCGGGCATGAGTGAGGCCGCGGCGAGGGCTCCGGCCTGAAAACTGGCGGCGCTGGGCGTGCGCACGCCGCCAAGAGCGCTCGCGAGGCCGTTGTCAACAATCGAGACGACCGACGATGGAAGGTCTCTCTCCCGGGCGAGCCGGGTGAGCACTCCGCACGACCAGATGGCGGGCGCTACCTGGCCCGAAGACAGGGCATCGCGGGCGAGCGCCGCGGCGGGACCCGCGAGGTGGTCAACTGCGGGGGTCGCCACATCCGGGCGCGGTCCGGCCCGGTAGACGAATTCCACGAGCGCGGTGACGGCCGCGGCGAGCTCATCGTCGGCGAGCGTCGGCCAGTTCTGGGCGAGGTGATCGGCGACCTCGACAAACCGCGCGCTGGCGGCAGAGGCATCGCTGTCGAGCGCGGTGGCCGCTCCCACGAGCGCGTCGATGGCCTCGCGAGGCGTGCCGAACCGCGAGCGCTGTGGACTGGGAGCCGACTCGTTCTTGGTGTTCGGAGGAGCCGGGTTCGAGGGCGCGGCAGGAGCGGCGGCTGTCGCCTCGTCCACCTCGGTCGATTCGTCGTCTGATGTTTGCCGGGGAGACCCGCCCGAAACGAGCGTCAGCACTCCCAGCACGGAGATCGCAGCGATGATCACCCCGACGAGTACGAGCAGCGTTGTGCGAGCGTGGCCGACCTCTTCGAGTTCGGGCATGGGGGGAGGCTCTGCGGGGCGCGGATCCGGCGCCGATGGGGCCGGTGCGGCCCGGGGAACCTGGGGCGACTGCCTAGGAACCCCCAACCGCTGCGAGGCGGGGCTCTGAGGCGAAGGGATTGGCACCCCAGCGCGAGGACGGAACGCGATCGCGCGGACTGCGTCGGGCACCTGCGTGGAGGGAATGCCTCGGGCGTGCGCCAGCATGGCCACGCGCCGGAGAGAGTCACGGTTCCAGCCGCCATGACGCGCCAGCGTCAGGACGGCGTCGTGCTCCAGCAGCTGGAGGCGATCGCCGATCGCATGAGGCCGGACCGTTGCCGGGGCGGGCGCAGTTGCGGCGTGCTGGACTGCGCGGCTCCCCCCCCACCGCTCGAGCATGTGTCGCCGAACGACGGGATCGAGGAGCTGCGCGGCGGCGGCGTGCAGCGCGAGGCGAACCTCATCGGCCTGGGGCGTCTCGGCGTGCGGGTGTGCATTGACCTGACCCAGGCGAAGCTCGAGCGCGGCGATGATGCCCGAATCGGTGCAAGTGGCGGGATCGAGTTGGAGCAGTGCGAACGGACCGCCGGCCCCGGCGGGCACGCCGAGGAAGTAGGCGATGCGTCCGTGTGTGTCGCCGCTCATCGTGGCCCCCCCACGGGTGCTGGGGCCTTGGCCTGGATCTGTCGGTCGATTTCACGCAACCGCTCGCCCCATGGTTCGGGGGCCGAATCGAAATCCGGGTGCAGCACCTTGTGCTGATCCATGGCCTCGCGGGCTCGGGAGGGATCGACCTGTAGGAGCAGGCGTAGTGAGTGATAGCGAGCCTCGTACCAGTACGGGTCGCCGTCGGCGAGTGCCGCGAGCAGAACGCGCCACGCGTCGAGTGCTTGTTCGAGATCCGAGGCTGCCTCCGCGAGCTCGCCCAGCCGTCGCAGGACGTCGATGGCGCGAATACCGCTGTTGATGAGTTGCTGGTCGATCGCGATCGCCGTGTCGCGGGCGTCCGAATCGGCGGCGAGACGCCATGCCGCAGCGCCGGCCTCTGCGACTCTGGCCGCGAGGCTCTGCACGGAAGGATCGGCCATCGTGAGGCCCTGAGCGCGCAGCTGATCAAGGACGCGCAGACCGTGGCGGAGCACTTCCTTCGCCGCGTCCGCGTCCTGAGGCCGTCGCTGGAAGGTGTCGAGCGCTCGACGGTACATGAGGCGGTCGGCCGACTCGGAGTAGATGCCGCCGATCGCGCGGAGTTGCTCGATCAGGAACTGGGCCTCGGATTCGTCGTCGCGAGCGATAGCGAGCTGCAGCCGACGAAAGGTGAGTTCGCCCACGAGGGCTTCATCCTCGATCGAGGCCAGTGCGCTGACTTCGTCGATGATCCGGAGCCCCCATTGCGCACGCTCGGCATCGGGCGCCTGCATGCCAAGCAGAGCATCGACGTACTGACGGAGCCGCAGGATCAGTGAGGATGCGCGATCGCGGAGTTCTTGATCGTCGCGCACGCGGGGTAGTTCGGCGTGTTCGAGCTCGATTGCTTCCTGCGCGACCTGCGCGAACCGCGTCGCGGCAAAGTCCCGGGCCTGGCCCCGCGAGTTGCGGTACATGCGATACAGGATCGTCGCGGCGTGGGACCGGGCGGTGCCGTAGAGCTCGCTTGAGCGCGGCACCTCGAGCAGGACCGCGACGGCCCGCTCGGGATCCACGAGTTCGCTGCCGGCGAGGCGGAGGAGCAGCTTGGCCGCGCGGTCGTTTCCCGGGAACGACTCGATGTAGAGGCTGGCGAGCTTGTCGCGACGAGCCTGGAGCGATGGACGGTCGTGCTCGACGCCATAGTCCAGGGCGTAGATCGCCAGCCACAGCGCTTCTTCGCGGGCGGGGGGTGTTGCGCTTGCGAGGAAGGCGCGTTCGAGATGGTCCGCGGCGGGCTCGACGTCTCCGGCGTAGAAGAGCGCCATGCCCCGCATAACACCGCACTTAACTGCCTCGGTCGCAAAGAGCGCGGCGTCCTGGGCGCTCGCGGCTGAACCCAGGACTTCGGCGGCCATGCGGTACTCGGTGGCGATGACGGGAGAGGTCGCTGGCGACTGATCGCTTCCTTCGGACTCTGCGTGGCGGACGCGGGCCTTCTCGTACATCTGGAGGCCGTGGACATACCGCACGATGAAGCCGTCCTGGCCAATGGGGGTCGTGTCGTAGAGGTTGACAAGGTCCAGGACGTGCCCGACCTCTCCGGCCTTGACAAGTTCCCCGAGCGCGGTCTGGGCGAGTGCTTCAACGATGGAGTCCCGTTCCGGAACCGCCGTGGGCGTGCGTAGCGCCTCAAGCGTGAGCACCGCCAGCAGACGAGCCTCCGGCACCGTCAGCGGGGGGCGGTGTGCGGCCGTCCGCTCACGCGCAACCTGGTGGATCCGCCATTCGATGTCGGCCCAGCGACGAGCGCGTGCGTAGATCGTCAGCCCATGGGCGAACAACTGGTCCTGCACGGACGCGGGCACTTCCTCACCCTCGCGCACGGCGTCGAGCCAGCGGATGGCATCGACGTCGTTTCCTCGCAGCGCATGGCAGAGCGCCACGCCGAGCGCGGCCCGGGCGATGTGCTCGTAGCGGAACATCGAGCGCGGTGTGCGGTCCAGGGTTGGGATGCGCTCACCAGAGGACTGCAAGAGCCATCCGAAGTCCTTGAGTGCGTCCACCGCCGGGGCCTCTGCGCCCGAGAGCAGCGCGAGGTAGTAGTTCGTCCACCCCGAGTAGTACATCGCGATCGAGCGCAGGCGTCTGGCTTCTGCGAGGTTGGCCTGCAATTCGGCGTCTCCGTCGCGACGGCCCGAGCGTTCGATGCGCTCAAACTGCTCGACGCGCCGGTGGATCTTGCTGCCGAGATCCTGGAGCGTGTTGTGGAGGTCGCGGAACGCCTGCGTGGCCTCTTCGCGATCGGCTTCGGAGGCGAGTCTGACTCTGGCCCGCTCGGCGATTGTCTCGGCCGTCAGGTAGCGGGCCTTGGCGAGGCTGAGCCGGAGATCGTACGAATCGGCCTCGGGCACTCGAGCGAGCAGGTCCCGGGCGAGCAGTTCGATGCGCGCGCGGTCCTCGGCGGTGCGGGCCAGAGCAAAGGCGCGAGAATACACGGCGCCCAGGCGCTCGGCGATGGCTTCACGCTCGTCAGGCGTCGCTCGGCCCAGACGGTCACGGAGCTGCGTTTCGCGGAGCGTTTCGAGGCCAAGCCGCTCAAGGTAGGCCTCGACCAGTTCGTCGGGGGACCGGGGGACCTCGATGGCAGGGACCTCCGGCTCGTCATCGGGCTGCGACTGAGCCCGAGACGGGAGCGCAAAGAGCGAAGCGGCGCCCATTGCGAGCACAGCGGCGATGTGAGTGCTACGAAGCGGGAACATAGGTGACCTTGCGGAATCCGGCGTCCTTGCACGACTGGAGCGCCGTCGTCACGTCCTCGACGCGAGCCGAAGCCGCCCCGCGAACGATGACACCCGCCTCCTTGCTCAGGCGCGTCAGGACACCAACGAGCGTGTTGCGATCCGGGATGACGCGATCACCCAGTTTGAATTCCACCAGATCGCGGTCGGTGCGCGAGACAATGAGGATCTGGGGGAGCAGGTCCGCGGCGCGGCCGGCGCCCTGACGCTCGGCCTGCAACGCGGAGGCGAGTTCGGCTTCCCGGGCGGTCATCGAAGCGGTGACCATGAAGTAGATCAGCAGCAGGAAGACGACATCGATCAGACTGGTCATCGGCAGGCCGCCGACCAGCAGGGTTGAGCCGGAGCGCCTGGTGAATCTCATCGTGGCGGCGCTCCCCAGGCATTGGGCACATTGGTCCCGAGTTGCCAGCCTCGAAGGCCGATCGCGCCCAATCGTTCGGCAACGGCGTTGAGGTGCTGCGCACTGAGTCCGCGATCGGCGCGGATCAGAACGCTGACCTGCGAGGGATCGCCTCCGGCGCGCTCGACCTCAAGCGCGACGATCCGGGCCAGTTGCTCCAGATCGACCGATTCTCCCTCAAGGAGGATTCCCCCGCTCGAGGTGAGATCGATCGTGATGGTGTTGGCGGCCGGGGCGTGGAGCTCATCGCCCTGCTCTTCCGGAAGCTCGACCGGAGTGCGCGCGAGCTGGGCGAATTGGGACGTGTACATGAAGAAGATAATGAGCTGGAGCACGACATCGATCATGGGCGTCATGTCGAAACCCGCAAAGGACGCTCGCTTTCCGCCCTTGACGAAGTTCATGCCGGACGGACCTCCCTGGCGACGCCGGGTTTGGTGGCCGGGCGAGGGGACGCGGGTCGGGCCGGAGCGG
The DNA here is from genome assembly GCA_020639195.1 of Phycisphaeraceae bacterium. Lineage (GTDB taxonomy): Bacteria > Planctomycetota > Phycisphaerae > Phycisphaerales > UBA1924 > JACKHB01. Next base: position 195,615 of record JACKHB010000006.1, read on the forward strand.
CTGCGGCTCGCGGCGGCGCGGCCCCTCCCTCGAGGTGGGAGGCCAGCTGCTCGGTCGTTTCCGCGACGCTCGCGGCGCAATGGTCCATGCGATTGCGGAGATACGTGTACATGGCGGTGGCGGGGATCGCGACGATCAGGCCCATGACAGTCGTGATCAGGGCGAGAGAGATGCTCCCGGCGAGCTGATCGGGGCGCGTGACGCCCTCCGACACGCTGATCGTCTCGAACGCGCCGACCATTCCGACGACCGTGCCGAGCAGCCCGAGCATCGGCGCGACCGACGCGATCAGCCCGACGGCGTCGGTCGCGCGATTGAGGCGGGCGGTCTCGAGTTGGCCCGCCTCTTCGAGGGCGGACTTGAGCTCGAGGAAACCGAACGGCGAGCGAGAACATCGAGTCAGTGCGGCGCCGAAGAGCCGCGTCAGGAACGAGTCGTTGGCCGGATCCTGGCAGAACGCGATCGACTCTTTCACCTCGCCCCGAGACAGGAGTTGCTCGAGGTTAAATCGCGTCTCGGCGGGCGCGAGCGCCGCGATACGGATGCGAATGAGCTGCGTGATGATCAGCCCAACCGCGACGAAGGACAACAGAATGATGACGTATCCAATCCAGCCACCGCTGTTCACGTACTGCAGCAACGACTTGCTGGAACCGTCCTGTGCGAGGAGCAAGCCGAGGGTGGCCAACGGGTGTGTCATGCGGCGCCTCTTGGATTGGACTGGGCCCCGCCCGCAGTGCTGATGTCTTGCGCAGTGGGGCGAGAAGGAGTGGGCAATGGAATCTGCCGCAGACCCGCCCAGCCGGAGGCGGGGTGGCCGCGATAGTGGTCGAGCAACTCCTGAAGCACACGCTGGGCGGCGCTCGAGTCGCCCAGCGACCACAGGGCGGAGGCCGCCTCCGCCAGGGAGATGGCGGCCAGCGACGGATGATCCTGGGCGAACCGGGCCGGCACGTGGAGCAGCCACACGATGCCCAGCCGCCTCGACTCGGGATCGGATTCGCGCAGGAGCGACCGCCCCAACGCTGCGCGACACCACGCCTCGATCCACGTGCCAATCGCGGCATCGGCTCGTCGGGACAGACGATCCCTTGCGCTGGCTCTGGCGCCCGGCTCGCCGACGCGAGAGAGAACGATGTCCGCCACGAGCGATTGGCCGGGATCCTCGGGGAGCAACTGTGGGAGTTGGGGCGCTTGTCCGCACTCGAATGCGGCTGCGGCGCGGTACCACTGAGCGAGCGAGCGAGCGCGGGGATCGGCGTCGAAAGATGTCTGCTCGATGCCCCGCGCGAGGGCTTCCACCGCCGGACCAGAGAGCCAGATGGGGGGAAGGGCGGGGACCAAGCCGGTCGCCTCGTCGATGATCGGAACCGCGCCGAACCCCGTATCGATGTCGGGGCCGGCGTGGAGCAGCGACAGCCACGTGCCGACGGCCGCGGTGTGAGCCCCGCGACGGAGTCGGCATCGAAGCAGACCGTCGGCTACGACCGCCGCGGTCGGCCCCTCGCGACCTCCATAGACCACGAAGAGCCGTTCGAAGAGTGGCTCGGCGCCGATGGCGTCGCCCCGCAGCAAGCGGGTGCGTGCGCGCCACGCGTCGTCCCCGTATTGCTGGAAGACCGCCGCTTCATCGGCCTTGGAGCCGTCAACTTCCCGGATTCGGTCCCAAGAGACGATCCCCGAGGTCGGGCTGCCAACCTCCACGCCATCGAGGGTCACATTGATCACGTCCCCGGGCAGCGGCGAATCGATCCCCCGGAGGTGCACCTGGCCCATCGCAGACAGCGCAAGCAGGAATCCGGCCGTGGTGCTCATGGACCACCTGGACCCGCAACGTGCGTGTAGGTTCCGCCGGAGTCGCTCGCGATCTGACGCATCACGTGCTCGGACTGTCGGCTCACAAAGGAGATGCAATGGATGGGGATCTTGAGCTTGCGATTCAGCGAACCGACCTCCGTGGCAACCTGTTCGGGGAATTCACCGTCGGTCATGAAGTAGATCGCGTCGGGTCTTGGCCGAATTCCAAAGATCTCTGCAAATGCCGGGCTGGGGTTGGTCGAGCCCGAGGCTTGGATTGCGGCGACGAGCCGTTCGGCCCACCGCTTGCCACGGTCGTTTGCCTCTGTCCATTCGAGCTTGCCGCCCAGCGGCCATGAGGTCCCCGAATAGAGCATGACCACGAATTCGCCGCTCTCGATCATGTTGTTGATCGAGGAGGCCAGCGCGGCGCGGAGTGCCTGGAGTTTGCCTCCATAGGCCATGGACCCGGAAACGTCGATGATGTATGCGAACCTGCGGCCCTGGGCCTCGACACCGAAGAAGCTGGCTCCGCCGGAACCCGATCCTCCGGTCCCGATTGCCGGCCCATCCCCGATGTCACCACCGCCGGTCGTTGGGCCAAAGTCGGTCAGGTCGTCAAGCACACCCAGCAGGTCGGCGGAATCGGGCGAGTCGAGGGGTTCCTGGGCCATTGGGTCCGGAACCGGGACCTCGGGCACCGAAGGGTCCGCCAACTGAAGCGCGGCGTTCTCGAGTTCGTTGAGTTCGGCCTGGGTCATCACGGCGAACTCGAAGCCGCTGTCTGCCGGCTCAGCGACCGCAGGACCGGGCCGGTGGATCGCGATCAGCGCGGTGATGATCAGAATGATCGCGTGAACGATCAGCGACGCGGCAATCCCGACGACGGACGCCCTCCGCAGCCAGCGCCCGAACCGCTCGACCGGCGTCTCGGGAGCGGGGTAGTCCTCCTGCACCACTCGGTCATATTCGGCCTGGGTCAACGGGAGCTCCCTCGGAGGGGTCACAGTGCGGCGAACATCGGCGCGTAGGGGGGGTTTGCAGGAGGATACCGGCTGCGCGGTGTTCCGGTGCCCGGCGTCCGATTCGCACGGATGGCCGGGCCGGTTCGCTCCCTGTTCGAAGACACACCCTTGACCGCTGCCCCACGCCGAACTTGAATGCCACGCGACGCGTTCGCCCAAGGACCCCCGCATGACCACTCCACGGCCCGCCATGGGATCGCTCCGCCGGGTCTTGCTCAAACTCAGCGGGGAGGCGTTCTGCCGTCCGGGCGGATTCGGCATCGACACGCAAGAACTGAGGGTCATCGCGGAAGAGATCAAGTCCGCCGCGGCGGGCGGTGTGCAGATGGCCGTGGTCGTGGGCGGCGGCAACATCATCCGCGGCTCGCGGTTGGCGGCATCGGGCGACGTCGCCCAGGCGACGGCGGACTACATGGGGATGCTCGGAACGGTTATCAACGGCCTGGCGCTGAAGGAGAATCTGGCGGGGCTTGGCGTCGAGAGCCGCGTGATGTCCGCTCTTGAGATCCGCTCGGTCGCTGAGCCGTTCATCCGGGGCCGGGCCATCCGGCACCTGGAGAAGGGGCGCGTGGTGATTCTGGTGGCGGGTACGGGCAATCCGTTCTTCACGACGGACACCTGCGCCGCCCTGCGCGCCACAGAGCTGGATTGCCAGGTCCTGCTGAAGGCAACGAAGGTGGATGGGGTGTACACCGCCGACCCACAGAAGGACGCGTCGGCGACGAGGTTTGAAGCGTTGACGTTCGCGGAGGCACTGTCGCGCGAGCTCGCCGTGATGGACATGACGGCGCTGGCGATGTGCCAGGAACGGAACCTGCGGGTCCTCGTGTTCGACTTCAAACAGCGGGGCAATATCCGGCGCGTGGTGGCGGGCGAGCCTCTGGGCACCCTGCTGTATCGAGCCGGAGAGTCTGTATCATGAGCATCTGAACACCGTGGCGCGCGTGGCGCGCCCATCGGAGAATCTAGCGATGAGCACGGACCCGGACACCATTCTCTTGGAGGCCGAGGACGCGATGTCCAAGGCCCTCGAGTTCCTTCAGCAAGAGCTGCGCGGTGTCCGCACCGGGCGTGCCTCGACGGCGCTGGTTGAGTTTCTCACGGTCGACTACTACGGCTCTCCGACGGGCCTGAAGGCGCTCGCAGCGATCTCGGTGCCCGAGCCGTCGCAGTTGTTGATCAAGCCGTTCGACGCCGGCGCGCTGCCCGCGATCAAGACGGCGATCGAGACGTCGGGTCTCGGGCTGAACCCGATGGTGGAAGCGAAGCAGATCCGCCTCAATGTTCCCGCCCTGACTACGGAGCGGCGCAAGCAACTCGTGGCGCACTGCAAGAAGATGGGCGAGAGCCAGAAGGTGGTGATCCGCAACGTCCGTCGCGACGCGAACAAGCACGCCGACTCGCTCTCATCTCAAACGGGCGTCCATTTTTCTGAAGACGACATCAAGTCGCTGAAAGACGAGATTCAGGAACTCGTGAAGACGTACGAAGGCAAGATGGACCACGCGGTCACGGCGAAGTGCGATGAGGTCATGGAGGTCTGAACGCAGGACAAGCCGATGGCGGTCGGATCAGAGGCATCCGATGACGAACAGATCGAGGTAGAAGAAGAAGTCTGACGCGTCGACCACGCCATCGGGATCGCCGTAGTCGCCACTGCCCGGATCGGCTGAGCCGGTGAGGTCCGCCCGGGCCAGATCACCCGCGGCGAAGCGATCCAGAAAGAAGAAGAAGTCCGACCCATCCACCTGACCGTCCGGGACACCATAGTCCGGACTCTGTGGATCGCTCGAGCCGGTCAGGTCGGCGGGGCAGATGGCGTGGAGGTCGGACGCGTCGATGACTCCGTCGTAATTGACGTCGAACACGCTGAAGTTTGGACCAAAGTCGCAGATCACGACCCGTCCGTCGACCATTCCGTCGCAATCGGAGGCCATCCCGTCGAGGGAAGCTACGCCGGAGGCAAAGACCAAAGCATCCGCGCCATCGACAAACCCGCTCGAATCGAAGTCGCCAACCTCCGACTCAAAGCCCACATCGGACCATGCGTAGAGCGATTCGTCGCAGGTGTCGTATGGCGCCCCGATCAGTGCGGTCGCTCTCCACCGCGAGACGTCCCACGCGTCATCCCATCCCTTATGCTCCCACTGCTTTGTGAGCGTCCGGGCGGGCTCGCTAATGCTCCCCTGCGCCGCGTCGATGAGATCCAGAACTGCTTCTTGAACGCTGTGGTGGCTGAAGGGTCCGATCTCGTTGTCGGGCGCCTGCTCTGGCTCGCCGGTGAGTTCGGAAGCGCCGTGCATGTCCATCGCCTCGACCAGCGTGATGGTGGTCGTGTTTGCGGACACACTGTGCCTGAATCGAAGGTTTGTGAGAGGATCGTACAGGCCGAAATCACTGCCTCCGAACACGCCGCTGGCGTCCCGATAGCCCGCGGCCCGTTGGAAGAAGCGGCTCCGCACGACCCACGTCTCGCCGGCCTCGAAGACGCCGTCCCCATCGTCCCCGGAGACGATCTCGACGTCGTGGCACCCGCACAGCACGACAGCGAAGTCCGCCCCGCTGCGTTCGAAGTACGGTCCCGTCCAGAAGTTCAGGTCGTAGTCGTCGCCGCTCCGCGCAGCCCGGGATCCCAGGCTTCCCTCCGGAAGTGCCGCGAATCTCCCCACATTGGCGAGAAATCGGATCTCCGCGGCCGATCCGAGTTCGCCGCCGGTGTCCCGATCTCGATCGATGTCAAAGTCAATGAATCCGACGACGGGATTGGGGCCGAACCGATACGGATCGCAGGGGTTCCCGTTGAGGCCGAGCGTGCCTGCGGGATTGACCAAACCTTCGAGCACGATGTCCGCCCGGAACAGGTGGCAGCCCTCGGGGTCGACCTCAAACCCGGCGTACGGATCCGATTCGGCATCAAAGGCATGCCAGCCTCGGAGACGAACGCTCAGCAGATCGGGAGGACTGCACGAGACCGGCCCGTTGGCACCTGGATCCGTGCGATGCAACCGGGCGTCTCCCGGCCGGTCGTAGAGCGTATCGGGGTCGCAGATGCCAGTGGCCGAGGCCCAAGGCACCAGCAGGACTGCGAGGATGTTCGCCCGGGCGCTCATCGCTGGGCGATCTCGCGTACGAAGGACTCCAGGCGATACCGATCGATGCGATACCGAAAGCTGCTTCGCTGCATGCCGATCAGCTTCGCGGCACGCGACACGTTGCCGCGGGTGAACCGCAACGCCTGACGCATCAGTTCCTTCTCGACGTCTTCGGCGGTATGCGGCCCGTTCTCAAAGTCGAATCGCAACGCGCCGGGTGCCGGATGCGTGCCGTTGGCGCCGATGAGCGATCGCGCGCTCGGGGCGCCCGCGAGGGCGAGATCGGCGGAGGTGATCTCGTCGGAAGGCGCGAGCATCGCGGCACGTTGAACGGCATTTACGAGCTCGCGCACGTTGCCGGGCCACGCGTGCCTTCGGATGGCATCCTCGGCTGATGCCCCCAGACGAAGCGCCGGTCTGCCGTAGCGTTTCGCGAATCGCTCGGCAAGAGCGCCGGCGAGGACAATGGCATCTTCTCCGCGCTCACGCAGCGGAGGAATGTCGAGCGTGAAGGTGCTCAGCCGGTAGAACAGGTCGCGCCGAAACGCCCCGTCCTGCGCTCGCCGGGCCAGATCCTGGTTGGACGCCGCGATCACTCGCAGGGTCACGCGGCGTTCACGGGTGCCGCCGACACGGCGAAACACTCCCTGCTCCACTGCGAGCAGGAGCTTGGCCTGCAACTCGAGGGGCATTTCGCTGACCTCGTCGAGGAAGATCGTGCCTCCGTCGGCCATCTCGAAGAGCCCCGCCTTGGCCTCGCGGGCGTCGGTGAACGCCCCCTTCTCATGTCCGAAGAGCTCGCCTTCGACCAGCGTGGCAGGCAGCGCCGAGCAATTGACGTGCACCATCGGAGGGACATCGCCTCCACCGGGACCGCGTGACGCCTTCACCGCGCAGTCGTGGATGTACTTGGCAAGAACGCCCTTGCCAACTCCGGTCTCGCCCAGCAGCAGGATCGCCGGCAGGCCGGCGCTGTCTCGATCGGCGCCCGCCGTCAGGGGAATGGCCGCGAGTTTCTCGGCGATTCCGAGGGTGCGCGTCCACGCCGGGCTGCTTCCCAGGATCTCCTGATCGCCCTCGCGCGAGCGCTCCATCCGCTCGTACAGGCGCAGTCGGGTGACCTGCCGCCGTCGATTGAGCCACAAGCCCACCTGGAGTTGCAGTTCCTCCATGCTCAGTGGCTTCTGCAGGTAGTCGTCCGCGCCGTCGCGCACCGCCTGCACGGCGCTCTCGATGCTCCCGTATGCGGTCATAACGACCACGACCCCATCAAAGCCGTCGGTCCGGACTTCTCGGAGGAATTCCAGCCCGTCTCCTGCACCCAAATGAACGTCGGTCAGGATCAAGTCGAAGGCGGCGGTTCGCATGGCGGACTGAGCCGCGGGTACGCTGTCGGCCTCGACAATCTCGTGGCCGGCGCGCTTCAGCGTCTGACGGATCGAGTGGCGCAGGTTCGCTTCATCTTCAATGACCAGGATTCTGGCCACTCCTGTCTCCTTGCTGGCCAGAATTGGCCGTATCTGTTCCGGCTGGAGTCGGGGAAGTCAGCGGCAGTGTGATTGTGAAGACCGCGCCAACCGACTCTTGAGGCGTTGTCCCGAACAAAGGCCCTCCATGAATCTCGATCCGACCCCCGTGGGCTCGCACTACTTGCTGAGCTACTGCAAGCCCGATGCCAGTGCCACCTTTCTTGGTGGTGAAGTGCGGCTGAAACACCTTCTGGCGGTTCTCGGACGGGATTCCCGAACCCGAGTCTTGGACCTGGATGCTCCAATGACCGTCGAGTGATCCGGCCCGGAGATGGACCGAGCCGGCCGGCGGAGACGCATCGATCGCGTTGGCCAGGAGTGCAGCGACCGCGTGACCGAGATGCGTGGAATCAAAGTACGCCGTTTCTGGCGCGTCAGCATCATCGAGCACGATCCCGATCCCCCGGGTCCGAGCCATCGGGTCGTGGGCTTGCACAACACTCTGAAGCCACGGTCTCACCGCCGTCGGTGTCGGGTCAAGATTGGTCGGGTTGGTCGTTCGGAGAAGCTCTGCAAGCCACGCCTCGAAGCGGTCGACGGCGTCGATGATTCGCTGCTGGTTGGATCGCGAGTCCTCGTCGAGGCCGGGCTCGGATCGAGTCAGTTCCGCTAGGCCGCGGATGCCCGAGAGTGGATTGCGAATGTTGTGAGCCAGCCGGCGGACCATCTGTCCCATCGCGGCCAGCCGTTCCTGTTCGATTCGCTCGCGCTGCATGCGGGCGACCATCCCGGCCATGTGATTGACTTCGCTGGAAAGCTGGGAGAGTTCGTCGCCGCCGTCGACCGGCAATCGATACTCAAAGTCGCCCGACGCTATCCGTTCCGCGGCGGTGCGCAGGCGGGCCACCGGCCGGGAGACCCATCGTCGAACGAGCACGACGCTCAGTCCGCCGGTCAGGACGCTCAGCCCAAGCGCGAGCGCCAGGGCGAGCAGCAGCCGGCCCCGGAGACGGTCCTTGAATTCCACGGCGAGGCGGGCGTCCTCGAGTATCCGCCCTTCCATCAGTTCAATGAGCTCGTGGAGTTCGAAGAGTTGCTCCCCTCCGGACACGCGAGCCGTCTCGTTCCGATCTTGCAACCACGCGAGCCCGGACGCTCTGGCTTCGCCGATGCGCTTGCGCAGGTTCTGTGCCGCCGTCGTTCCGGCGGTGATCGTCCATGAGTCATCCGACTCGAGGCTCTGGAGTTGAGTGTCCGCAGTCTCGGCGAGAGATTCGAAAGCCTTGAGGGACTGGCCATCTGGCGCGGGCGCATCTTCGGAACGGGCTCCGCGAACTCCCTGGATTTGCGCACCATCTGCCATCTCGCGGGGGCCCGCCCGTGGTCCCAGCAGCACCGTTGCCTGCGCTTCGATGACGCGCTTCGTCTTTCCGAGCCCACGAAGCGCCGTTGTCATGCGCTCGAACGGCGCGGATATCTCCTGCTCCAGGATTCGAAAGGACCACAACGAGGTGGCGAGCGACATGGCCACCGCAACGCCGAACAGGCCGAGCAAGATCGCGAACTTGCGATGGATCGTCATGGTGCGACTCAGCGCACCGGCTGGAATCCCCAGTCCCATCCGGGCTGATCGAGGGGTTGAGCAGTCGCTTCGACATGTCCGTCGATGAACGCCACGTTCAGCCCGCGATTGTGGCGTTTGCCGGGGAACCAGTACCGGTCTCGTGCGAAGACCGCGCGGCTGTCGAGCGAGGGGCCGGAGAATGCCGGCGTCACGCCGCGCACTTGTGCGGCCTGCCCATCAATGTCCCACACCAGCGGCACCATGGCGTGATCCAAGACGTCCGGCTCCAGCACGACAGAGACCGCGCGCGGGCGTCCTCTTGCGTCCTCAACCTCCGCGACGTGGAGCCGGATGTTGAACCCGTAGGACATGTTCTGGGGAGGCGAGACCGCTCCACCAGAACAAGGCACGCCGCGACGGAGTTGAACGTCGCCGTGCACCTCTGGACAACGAAGCGGATCGAATCCCGCCTCGGGCAGGGTCACGGTTTGGGCGGTGTGCCATTTCCAGAACTCGTCGATCTGGTAGATCGACTCCTGGAACGTCTCCAGCCGGAAGTGCCGGTCGTCGAAGTTTCGCTCGTCGTCCCCACGATCGCCGTGGAGCACGTCGTCGGCGAACACCGTGAAGTCGAATGCGACCGAACGCAGGCCCATCTGACACTTGAAGCCCCGAGCCGTCTGTCGCGCACCGAACAACATCGGCAAGAGGAGAGAAATCAGCGTCGCAATGATCGCGATTGAAACCATCAACTCGATCAGCGTGAACGCGCTTCGACACCATTGCCCTGGATACGGGCCTTGGCAACGCTTCGCTGTGTCTCGCCTGGAGGTGATCGGCGGCTCCTGCTCCCTTGGTGTCCATGTTATTGAGTCGTGGTTGCCCCGGCAAGGGTAGCCGGGTCAATTCCGACTTTTTGATCCGAATATGATCGAGTGGCGGAACTTGGCGCGGCTTCGGAATCCATCGCGAGTTGAACATCGCGCGCAGTGGCCGCCCGCGCGGCGAACCGCACGGGTGGCCGAGAGATGAGCGGCGGCCGGCTTGGGCCGCCGCGGTGTGGGGGCCCGATCCCTCGGGACACCCCGAGGCAGGCAATCGCCGTGCCACGTCCAATTGTGGGATTCGACGATGTGGCGGCTGGCCAGGACTGTCAAATCCGGCCAGGGATGGCCGTCTGGTTGGCCCTATTCGGCCACAACCGGGTTTCGAAGCGCCCCGAGCCCTTGGATCTCTACTTCGACGGTATCGCCGGGCCGAAGGAAGCGGGGCGGGTTTCGCGCGGCTCCGACTCCGCTGGGAGTGCCGGTCAGGATGGCCGTTCCGGCGGGCAGGGTGGTGGACTTCGAGAGTTCGCAGATCAAGGTCGGGACGTCGAAGATCATGCTCGAGGTGGAGTCTCGCTGCATCGTCTCGCCGTTGAGGCGGCAGGTCACCTGCAGCTGTCCCGGATCGAGGACTTGGGTGGGTGGAATGAGCCTCGGACCCAGCGGGCAGAACGAGTCAAAGCTCTTTCCTCGGCAGAATTGACCGCCGGAGCCGGACTTCTGCCACCACCTCGCGGAGACGTCGTTCGCGCAGCAGTACCCCAGTACGTGCTCCAGGGCCGATGCTCGCTCGACGTTTCGCGCTGCGCGTCCGATGACGACCGCAAGTTCCGCTTCGAAGTCGACCTGGTCTCCGCCCATGGTGGGATCCCGGCACACACTCGGCACAACGATCGGATCCTCGTTGAGGCAAGTACTTGCAGGACTCTTGAAGAAGACCATGGGGCGGTCCGGCACCTCGGCGCCGCGTTCGGCGGCATGCTCGGCGTAGTTCCGACCGATCCCCACGATGTGGCGGATTGGCAACACATCGCCACCAGGGATTTTGACACCCACCCCAACCTCGAGTCTCACGATTTCCATGAGCGGAGCGTAGTCCGCGGCGGCCTGACGCCGGTTGCGATCTACTCGAAGAGCTTGGGCGGATCGGCATCGGACCAGTCACCCGAGAACCACCTGTTGGTGGCACCCGGGCCGGAGTGCTCGATCATGCCGCCGTCTCCGGTCAGGTATCCGAGTTCCGCGTACGACATCGGGCGCACGCTGGCATCACAGAACGAGACATTGGCCTTCTGCTGGTGGCGGATGTCGGGGGCCGATCGATGCTCCGGCGCGCGGCTGCGCCGATCTGCGTAGTCACAGTTGTCGGTCAGGCGAGGGGGATCGAGCGCGTACCCGTGACCGCCCTTGGCGGTTCGGTCGGAGTGTCGTGAGCCGTCATCGAGCTGCTCGGTATGGTCAGCGACCGGCTTTCCCGCGGCCGTGCCGAGGCAATCCGCGGCGAGAACGGTTCGAGACGCGTCAATGCTGGTGATGCGAACGGGGAAGTTGATTGGTCCGTACGCGCCGTCGTCGTTCTTGAACCGACCATCGCCGAGGAACTGGTGGTTGTACCCGTAGGGGTAGTTGCGGGCGTTGGTCCACGGCACGCTCGGGCACAGGAAGACCGGATTGTCGACCGTCGAGGAGTGCTCGAACTGCGGATCATCGCTGGGATTGCTGAAGGCGTAAAAACCCGCGGAACTGCCGATCATCGCGTACCAGCGGGGTCGATAGTGGTAGCCATTGCCCACGAAGAAGACGTTGCTGCCGACGTCGTCTTCCCTGCCCATCTGAACGGCCACACTGATCGCGTCGTTCTCGTCTGCGTAGATCTGCCAACCCGTCGCTACCTGTCGCATCCGAGAAGCGCACTCCAGTCCTCGGCCGCGCTGACGCGCTCGGGACAGAGCGGGAAGCAGAATCGCGATGATGATCCCGATGATCGCGATGACGACCAGCAGTTCGATGAGCGTGAAGGCACGGCGTCGGATGGCGTTCACGTCGGCACTCCGGGCGCTGCAACCCATGGGGTTCCCACCCATGGGCCCCCGGGCGAGACGCTACTCGATCGTCTCGGCCGACACAAGGATTCCGAGCGATCCGGCGCGACCCGGCGCGTCACCGAGAGGGACAATCATCGGTCCGCTCAACCGCAACGAGGTCCGAGTTTCGACGGTCCGGATCGTCGGTCGGCCGACGTCGAAGGGCAGACCCGTGACCGGGGCCCGCTCGGCAACCTGGGAGAGCCGCACCTCCAGGGGTTCGAGAGAGATCACGCCCTCGCCGTCGATCTTCGGCCGAACCGAGATCTCCACCCCCTCGAACGACTCCGAATCCACCAGTCGGAACAGACCGTCTTCGGCGGGTTCGAGATACTGAGCGGACGTTCCAATGGTGATCGTGGCCGATTGTCCCGGCGCGGCCACGATCCTGGGGGCCGAGAGCATCACGACAGAAGGCGGGGCCTCTCCGGTGAAGTCCCATCGCTGACCGTCGATGCTGACTCCCGTTCGGCGGTCCAGAGGCTGGGCTTCCAAACGAGACGTGAAGTAGGACCGAAGCAGGGGAATCCCGACGAGAACCGGAGTCGGCTCGGACTCGGGACGGGCGGGCTCAATCATGAACAACCGGAACTCCATCGAGATCGCTTCCCCGGGTGCAAGGGGTGCAGGAGCCATCGCGGCAACCAAGAGCGCGCACGCTGCGATCATGAGTCTTCTCCTGGAATTGAGCGACCCCGAATCGGTCGCCACACGGTCGGTGAACTCGCCGGACATGGACGGATTCGGGCAAACACGTCCTGACCAACATGCACGTGCACGACGCTCGACAATGGATCGATCGGAGGTCTGGCAGCGCCCACTTTGTACCCAACCGCGCCGGCGGCCATTGCCGACGCCATCACCGCAGCAACGACGGACCAGAGCGGCATGCGAACAACTCTTCGATTCGATTGCAGGGCGCGCGCCGCTCGGGGTGGCAGCCGAGACTGTCGGACACACTGCGGCGCCGATTGGCGAATCACGTCTTCGAGCATCTCATCAAGCATGTAGCACCTCCGAAGCACTCGGTGAGATCTGAGCGCGCAGTTGCGACAGTGCGCGAGAGTATCTTGCCCGCGTTGTGCCCACGGGCTCTTCCAGGATCTCGGCGATCTGCGGAAATCCCAGGCCACACCAGAGCCGCAACGCGATGGTCTGGCGCTCCGCATCGGAAAGCGAAAGGACGAGAGCCTGGACATCGGGTTCTTCGTCGCGCGGAACGGACGCCTCGGACCTCAGGGCCTCTTGGCGCTTCCCATCTGATCTTCGTTTGCGCTTCCCGGCATCAATTGCGATCCGGCGCATCGTCGTCAACGCGTAGGCGATGGTGAGGGGAGGGGAGTCGCCTCGTCGGATCAGTCGCACGAGCGCCTCCTGAACAAGGTCCTCAGACTGGGACCCACCGACAAGGGCAACAGCGAATGCCTTCAACCTCGAGCCGTGTTCGGCGTAGAACGCGCGCCAGCTCTCGGTTCGATTGGAGTCGGGCCTTGGCATCCGTCCCCTCATAGACGTCCGGGCACTCTGCGCGCTGCCGAATCTTCCCGCTCTGGCGTGGGTGGATCCGTCAATCCAGATGCTTCAGCCGATCATCCGGATGAACGGTAGAATCGACGCCTCGGGACCTCTGTTGCGAAGGGCAAGGAACCGCCATGCATTTTCGGGACATGTTTGTCCAGAATGATCGCACCTTCTCGTTCGAGTTCTTTCCGCCGCGAAGCCCGGCTCTGGCGGATGAGCTCATGGCCATGATGCCCGACTTCGCGGCCCTGCGTCCCACGTTCGTCTCCGTCACGTATGGAGCCGGCGGATCGACCCGCGAGCGCACGCACGACATGGTGATCCGTCTCGGCCAGGTGGAAGACGTCAATCCGGTGCCGCATTTGACGTGCGTGTGCCACGATGAGCCCGAGATCGAGGCCATTCTCTCCAGATACGCGGCGGCGGGTCTGAGCAACATCATGGCACTTCGGGGCGATATGCCCACGTCGTCCGAGCCGGTCCGCACGGCTTTCCGGAACGCCACCGAACTGGTCCACGCGATTCAACGATTCAATCAGCGAGGAGAACACCCGCATCGCCAGGGATTTGGGATCGCCGTCGCCGGATATCCGGAGGGTCATCCCGAGACCGCGAACCGACTGCTTGAGATGGACTTCCTCAAAGCGAAAGTGGATGCGGGCGCCGATGCGATCATCACGCAGTTGTTCTTCGACAACCACGACTTCTACGACTTTCGAGAGCGCTGTCGCCTCGCGGGGATCCGCGTGCCGATCATTGCGGGGATCATGCCGATCACCTCAATCCGCGGGATTCGACGGATCGCCGAGCTCGCGGCGGGTTCGAGGTACCCAGCCCCACTGCTCCGCGCGATCGGACGCACGGACGCGAGCGAGGAGGCCGTTCGCAGGGTGGGTTCGCATTGGGCGACGGAACAGTGCCGCGACCTCCTCGATCATGAGGTGGATGGGATCCACTTCTACACGCTGAACCGCTCTACAGCAACCCGTGACATCTACCTGACCCTTGGAGTACGCGACTCTCGCGCGCTATCAGCAAGCGGTGGGCGGTAGCGGACGCGACGCCGCTGCGAGCGCATCGAACCAATGCTGGCCCACCCTCGGATCGCTCGTGCGTTCTGGATGCCATTGCACCCCGCAGTAGAACCGGCGGCCCGGGTCAAAGACCGCCTCGATGAGACCGTCGTGCGCCCATGCGCAGGGTTCCAGCCTTCCGCCCGATTCGACAGCCTGCCGATGCCGGCTGTGAACGCGAAGCGACACGTGACCGGCCACGGTATCCAGGAAACCGGGTCGATCGCCGCGGCCGGCAAGCGCGATGGCGTGCTCGGCATCCCAATGTTCCTTGGCCGTGCGGCAGGTCTCGGGGAGGTGCTGGTTGAGTCGGCCGCCGGCGAGCAACACCATGAGTTGCATCCCCAGGCACACTCCCAGCACGGGCAGATCCGGACAACGAGACTCCAGGCGCTGAAGCAGGGCGACCTCGTAGGCTTGCCTTCCTGGGTGGATTGGAACGGCCTTGGGGTGGGTCGGCTCGCCGAACGCCTCGGTCCTTGGGTCGTCTCCGCCGGTCAGCACGAGCCCATCGACCAACCCCAGGTGACAATCCAGTGTCTCAAACACCGGTGGCAGGAGAACAGGCGTCGCACCGGCCGCGGTCACCGCGCTCGCGTAGGCCAGACTGGTTTGCGCGCGCGGGCGCCCCTCCCGTTCGGTCAGGTCGCAGGTGATTCCAATCAGGGGCTTGACGTCAGGGCGCGCCATCTCGTTGGGCGCAGGGTAGCAGAATGCCCCTCAATAAGACCGATAGACTGCCGCCATGACGCCCCGCGCGCTGGTCGTGTCCCTCTCAATCACGCTCGCTTTGGGTTTCGCGGCGCTCGGTCTGCTTTGGTTTGACGGCCCATCGGCGGCTCAGGCCGCATCGAGCGCGATGCCGTTCAGATCGGCCGACGTGAGCAGCCTGACGGTGACGACCAAGGAGCGCGGTTCAGAGCGACTGGAACGAAACGGCTCGGACTGGACAATCCGATGGACGGGTCCCGACGGGGAACTCTCTTGGCCGGCGGACGGAGGCAGGGCGCGAGCTGGAATACGCCTCTTGCTCGAATCCACGATGCCCGCAGACGAGCGAGACCGCACCGAGGCCCCATCGGCCACGGTGCGGATCGAGACCGAGTCGGAAGCCTGGACGCTCTCGCTGGGGGAGACGGCCGTTGGAGGCTCGGTGCCCGCCACGCTTGAGGATGCAGCGTCCCGGCCTCAGGCCGTCCGCGTCTCGGGCGACGTTCGACGAATGCTCGCCGAGTCTTCGCTGCTCGGGTGGCGCTCGAGCGTGGCACTGCCGGGGCTGGACGGTGGCGCTTCTCGAATGCTCCTCAGCGCTCGCGACGCTCGACTGCGACTGGCGAAGTTCGGGGGAAGGTGGGCGATCATCGAGCCGATCTCCGCCCGGGCCGATCTCCAGCGGGCCGAATCGCTCCGGGGCGTGCTCGCGTCGCTCCGCTTTGAGAGCTTCGAGACGATGAGCGCCTCGCCTGATGCGAGCGGATGGGGTCTCTCGGACCCGCTTGCCACGGTGGTCGTCGAGCAAGATCCGGCCGGCGGCGTCGGTCCGGTTGTGCGGCTCACTCTGGAGGTCGGTTCGCCTGCGGACACGTCGGGCTCGAGGATGTTCTCGCGCTGCGTCATCGAGACCATCGAGAATGGCCACACGAGTGTCAGGCACGGGCCCGTCGTGGGCACGATCGCCGCGGAAGAACTGAATCGCATCCAGCCAAACGCAGGGTTCTACGTCGTGCGAAGGGCCGCCGAGTGCGCCCCACCCGACGTCCGCGCCATCGATGTCACCCCACAGAGCGGCGCATCCATCTCGGTCCGTCGAGTGGGTGGCTCGTGGCACGACGGCGCCGGTGCCGAGGTCACCCCGGCACAGGCCGAGCGGATCAACTCGTTGATCCGCCTCGTCGCTTCCACGGAGTGCTTTGAGGTCGTATTCCAGATTCCGTCGGGATGGCAGCCGATCGCCGAGATCACGCTTCGCGATGCTTCCGGCGCCTCGCTCGGGAGGCATCTGGTTGCGAAGATCGATCCGGCCCTCACCGGGGGGCAGTCGGTCATCGGCGTGTTGAGCGATGGCCTGGTCCGTGTGTACCGGGCCGACGGCCTGTCGGCTCTGCTCACCTGGCTCGAGCGGCCGAACTAGCACGTGCGGGCGCGGAAGCGGCTTGGCCGATGTCCTCGCGGTACTGCATGCCCTCAAAGTGGATCTTGGAAACGGCCTCGTACGCCCGGGTTCGCGCCGCCGCCAGGGTCGCCCCGAGCCCGGTGACATTGAGCACTCGCCCGCCTGAAGTGAGCAGCAGGCCCGACGAATCTCGGCGCGTTCCGGCATGATGGATCACGACCTCGGGCATCGCTTCCGCGATCTCGACCCCCTGAATCGGCACGCCGGTTCGAGGCTTTGATGGGTAGCCGTCGCTGGCGAGCACGACGCAGCATGCCGATCGGTCATCCCAACCAATGCTGCCCTCATGCAGGCGGCCCGAGGCCGTTGCGAGCATCAGTTCGAGCAGGTCACCCTTGAGTCTTGACAAGAGTGGTTGCGTTTCCGGGTCACCAAATCGCACGTTGAACTCGAGCACCTTGGGACCGGCGTGTGTGAGCATTAGGCCCGCGTAGAGCACGCCCCGGTACACGATCTCGTCGCGTCTGAGCACGTCCACGATCGGAACCAGCACCTCGCGTTCCACCCGCTGGAGCACCTCTTCGCTCGCCAGTGGCGTTGGACAGAACGCCCCCATCCCGCCGGTGTTGGGGCCGGTGTCGCCGCTACGCAGCCGCTTGTGATCCTGGCAGGCCGGGAGCATCATGATCGTTCGACCGTCGACGAGCGCGAGCACGGAGAGTTCCGGTCCGGTGAGCCGTTCTTCGATGACGACCTTCGCACCGGCCTCGCCGAACGCCCGGTCCACCATCGCCTCTTGAATCGCCGCGATGGCTTCGTCCGGATCGTCACAGACGGTGACTCCCTTGCCCTTGGCGAGGCCGGCGGCTTTGACGACGACGCCGTCTTCGCGCGTTCGGACATACTCGATGGCGCTCTGCGGGTTGGAGAAGACCCGGCCCTCCGCCGTCGGGATCGCCGCGGCTCGCATCATCTGTTTGGACCAGGCCTTGTCGGCCTCGAGCCTCGCGGCGGCCTTAGCAGGTCCAAAGACCAGCCGGTTGGAGGATTCCAGCGCGTCGGCGAAACCGTCGGCCAGAGGGTCTTCGGGGCCGATCACGACCAGACCGATGTCGTTGTGGTCGCAGAACTGCACCAGCCGGTAGGCTTCCTTGATCGAGACCGGTACGCCTGCGGGTGTTCCGAGCATTTGTAGGCCCGGATTGCTGATGTCCGTGAGCCAGAGCCGACCCAGCCGCGGCGACTCTCTGAGCCGCATCGCGATGGCGTGTTCGCGCCCGCCCGACCCCATGAGCAAGACGTTGATTGCGTTGCCGGTCCGATGCGCATCCAGTGGGCGGGGTTCGCGGCCTTGCATCTCAGATGATACGAGGGATAAGGCATGGCTCGTCGCAGCGTCACGGGCCAGCGTCCTTGACGGTTTCCTGACCGCGCCTAGGGTTGGTCAGTCTGCGGGGTAGAGCAGTCTGGTAGCTCGTCGGGCTCATAACCCGGAGGTCGCAGGTTCGAATCCTGCCCCCGCTATTCGTCGGCCGGTTGCAAACGTTGCCGGCCCCGCCGTTCACGATGAACGCCGCCGAGAGACCTCGGCGGCGTTCTCGCTTTCTGGCGGGCGTTTCGCTGGGCTGGCCGCACGGCGGGGAGTCTCTCGGAGGCTCCTGGTCATCACCGGCCGGGCGGCGACGGAGCGCTCCCGACCCCCGATTCGGGCCGAAGTCTCTGAGTCTCTCTCCGAGGCGCGCGCCCGGGTTATAGCGCGGTCATGACCACCCGAGCGGGCGCAACGGTGGGGTCACGACCGCGATGTCGGCGCAACCGTGTTCGGCTCACGCGGCATGCTGTCCTCCGGTGAGCCGCGAGCCTCCCGACCGGGACCATGTCCCGATAGGATCGACCAGGATGAGCGTCGCGCCGATCGAGCTCTGGACTACACATCTGCCGATCGAGCGGTTGCACCCGCATTTCAGGTCGCTCGCCGCGAACCCGGTCGAGCGGGCGTGCCTCGATCGATGGGCCGCAGGATTCCGCGACGCCAACAACAACATTGTCCACGAGTTCCAGACGAAGTTCTCGCCGGCGTTCTGGGAGATCTACCTGTACCGGCTCTTCTTGAGCCTGGGCTTTGCGGTGGCTCGTCCCTCGGACCGGCCCGACTTCGTGGTGGAGACCCCGCAGGGGAGCGTCGCTGTCGAGGCAAAGGTCACGGAGGCCGGCCCCGCCCAGGCGCCGGTCTGGACGCCGATCGACGAGGTCCCGTTGAATCGCGAGCGATTCTACGACCAGACATGCGCCAAGCTCAGCGGCGCGATCGCGTCCAAACTGCGACACTATCGAACATATGCGGACGAGCCGGCCACGAGGAGCAGGCCGTTCCTCCTGTGCGTGAACCCGTACGACTCACCGCACTTCGTCATGCAGGGCTTCGGCGCGCTCACGCGAGTGCTGTACCAGTACTGCGATCCGACCTTCACCATCGACCGGAACGGAAGGGTGGTGGAGACCGGGCATCGGCGCGTCGAGTCCTTCACGACGCGGAACGGAGCCGTCGTCCCGTTTGGAGTTTTCCTCGATTCGACGAACACGGAGTTGAGCGCGGTCTACTTCAACCCTCGGGCGACGGTGAGCAAGCTCTTCGCCGACCCGCAGCGGAAGGGACATTCGGATGAGCGAGTCTTCGCGGAGTGGTACATGGTGGATGACGGCCGCTTGCACATGCAGGAGGCGCACCCGAGCAACTACCGCGAGACGATGGCCGACGGCGGATACCTCATGCTCAACGCCCACGCCACACATCCGATCGATCCAGAACCGTTTTTCAAGCAGGGCGTGACGATCTGCTCGTTCGACGCTGATCGGCGCGTGCTCACGTCGAGGACGCCGACGCCCTTCCTGAAGACCCGCATCACCTGCGGGGTCGTTCCCGACGACTTTCCGCCCGAACTCATGGTCAAAGGCAAGCCTGCGCATTCGACGGAGTAGGGCGGATTCACGCCCGGCCGCGGATCTCGCGCCACCGCCGCCGCTGCTCGCGCCAGTCGGCGCAGGCGGCGACCTCGCGGAGCATGTGCTCGTGGACGGGGTCCCGGCCCTCGGTGACCGGGGGGAGGAAGAGGATCTCCTCCTGGATGTCGGACGCGAGGTGCAGCAGGTTCATGATCTGCGTCATCCGCGGCTGAGTGACGCGGGCGAGGCGGGCCAGCTCGCTCTGGCTGGCGACGCGGCCCTCGCGGAGGAGGCGGTCGAAGCGGATCGCCAGGGCCATCAGGCGGGCGACGCGCGGGACGCGGCCGACATTAGGGGTGGCGGCGAGTTCCGCGTCGGGCGTCGTGACGGCGCGCTTGCGGCGGCCGCGGGTCGTGAAGCGGATGGGTCGGACGACGGTGGTCATGCGGCGTCCTCCAGGCGGCGGTCGATGAGGGCGCGGATGCTCGTGGGCCGGAACGTCACCGCCACGCTCTCGCCGTCGTACTCGACGGACGCGACCAGGAGGCGGATGAGCCGCTGCTGCTCGCGCGGGGAGAGGCCCTGCCAGAGCCCGTCGAAGTCGGCGAACGCCTCCTCGGCCTCGGCGCGGGAGATGGCCTCGCGCTCGAGCTCGGCGATCCGGCCCGCGAGTTCCGGCAACCGTCGCTCGGCCCCGGCGATCCGCTCGTGCAGCTCGGCGGTGCGCGGGGTGTCGCTGCCCGTGAGCCGGCGCAGCTCGCGGTGGTGGCGGTCGATCTCAGCGCGGAGCCCGTCGCGCTCCTCGACGAGGGTGTCGAGCTCTGCGCGGACCGCCGACTGGGCCTCGGCCAACACCCGCCCGAGGAGGGCCTTGTCGCCCGCGAGACGGCGGACCTCTTCCACGACGACGCGCTCGATCTCGCCCGCCGGGAGCGTGGCCGAGGGGCAGGCGGCGCTGCCGCTCTTGATGGCGCGCACGCAGCGGTAGTAGCGGTGCGCCCGGCCCTTGCGGCTGCCGGTGAATGTGTGCGTCATGGCGCACCCGCAACGCTTGCAGCGGAGCAGGCCGCGGAGGAGTGCCCCGTGCTTGTTGCGGGCCTCGGCCCCGCCGCCGCGGCCGTGGGCGCGGAGCTGGGCCTGCACGGCGTCGAAGAGCGCGGGCTCGACGATCGCCTCGTGCTCGCCGTGGTAGAGCTCGCCCTTGTGGGCCACCTTGCCGGCGTAGACGGGGTTGGTCAGGAGCACGTGGAGCGTGGCCTTGTCGAAGGGGCGGCCGCCCAGCGCCTTGCCTTTCTTCGTCACGCGCTTCTTGTTGACCCATCCGCGGCGGGCGAGCTCATTGACCACGGGGAGCAGCGAGCCCTTGTCGAGGTACATGCGGAAGATCTCGCGGACCCGCGCCGCCTCGGCCGCGTTGACCACGAGGCGGGGGCTCGGGCCGCTCCGGTCCACGTCGTAGCCGAGGACGGGCACGCCGCCGGCCCACTTGCCGCGGCGCTTCTGGGCGGCGATCTTGTCGCGGATGCGCTCGCCGATGATCTCGCGCTCGAACTGGGCGAAGGAGAGGAGGATGTTGAGCGTGAGTCGGCCCATCGAGCTGGTGGTGTTGAACTGCTGGGTGACGGAGACGAAGGAGACGCCGCGGCGCTCGAAGCTCTCCATGATGCGGCCGAAGTCCAGGAGCGAGCGGCTGAGCCGGTCCACCTTGTAGACCACGACGCAGTCGATCTTGTCGTTGTCAATGTCGCGGAGGAGGCGTTCGAGGGCGGGCCGCTCCATGCTGCCGCCGCTGAAGCCCCCGTCGTCGTAGCGGTCGGGCAGGCAGACCCAGCCCTCGGCTTTCTGGCTGGCGATGAACGCCTCGCCCGCCTCTCGCTGGGCGTCGAGGGAGTTGAACTCCTGGTCGAGGCCCTCTTCGCTGGACTTGCGGGTGTAGACGGCGCAGCGGATCTGCTGAGGAGCGATCGCCTCGCGCTCGGTCCGTCGCCGGCGACTCATCGCTCCTCTCCAAGGCGGAAGAACCTGAATCCGTTGATGTGGCTGCCCGTGATCCTCTTCGCAACGGCGCTGAGCGTGCGGTAGCGTTCACCCTCCCACTCGAAGCCGTCCGATCGCACGACGACCCGGATGGTGCGGCCCTTGTACTCGCGCACGATCGCCGAGCCCACCGACGGCACGCGCGGATCTTCGTGGGGGTCGTCATGATTCTCGCTGAGGCTGCGGTGCGCGGTGGTCGGCGGACCCGGCTGCGGCGGGCAGACCAGGGTCTTGGGCGCCATGACCCGCACCTGCGCGTCGTCGGCGAGTTCCTCGGCGCGGCGTCGGGCGCGCTCGGTCAGGTCCCCCTCGGCGTCGGCCTGGAGGCGCCAGGCGATCTTGCGGACCAGGTAGGCCCGGTGGCGGGTGCGGCACGGGTAGCCGTGCAGCGCGGCGAAGCGCTCGGCGAGCTCCGAGGTGGTCATGCGCTGGAGGGCGTCGATCTGGTGGGCGATGGTCACGGGCATGGCGGCTCCTTTTCATGACATCGAGACGCGGCCCCTAACCCGCGGGCCGCGGAGCCACACTGAGCCCGGGATCGGCGGACAGTTCAAGGCATGTGGGGGAGGATTCTGCGGGCTCGCCCCCGGGCGGGGATGTGCGCGCCCGGGCCAGGCGCACGGCTCGCACCAGGCCCCGCGCGAGGATGCGCTCGACCTCGCTCCGGCGCTCCTGCTCGGTCATGCTGTCGGGGTCGCGCGTCGCGTCCATGCGTTTGCTCCGCGCGGCTTGGCCGCGCACTCCATGTTCGAGCGGCATCGCCCGCCCCGGCCCGGGCGCTGGCGCAGACCCATGCTCGGCCGATCG
The DNA here is from genome assembly GCA_020639195.1 of Phycisphaeraceae bacterium. GTDB lineage: Bacteria > Planctomycetota > Phycisphaerae > Phycisphaerales > UBA1924 > JACKHB01. Next base: position 217,967 of record JACKHB010000006.1, read on the forward strand.
CTCACACGCCCGGCCGCGTGGTGGCGGTCATCAGGAACGCGTAGACGAACCTCGCGGCCTCGTCCGGGAGTTCCTTCCATCCACAGCAGCCGTGGCCCCTCCGCAGGGCCGACTCGGCGGCCAGTGCTTCTCGCATCGACAGCGTTCCGACCACGATGGCCCTGCCGGTCTGGTGGTTGAAGGAGTGCTCGCAGGCCAGGCGGTCCTTGGGGTCGGCGGCGACCCCGACGAACCAGCGGCCGAACTCGCCGCCGTTGGCCTCGATGTAGCCCTTGACCTTCTCGTACGCGTCCATGCGGCTCCTCCTGGATTCCCGCTCCCCCCCTCTTGATACGCAAACGGCGGCCGCGGGCCGGCCCGGCCCGTATCCTGCCCCGGCATGACCACCACGGATGTCGCCGCCGCCGTTGAGAGCCTGCTCCGCTCCATCCCGGAGCGGTGGGCCGACTTTGATCACGACGAACTGAGCGCGGCGGAGCAGCGGGCGGTGTTCCTGCTGGTCGCCGCCGGGCTCGTCGAGCGACGGATCGGCGTCCGCGGCGAGTTCGCGGGTCAGGCCCCAGCGATCGAGTGCACCATCGACGCGACCGGCGAGTACGGCATCGTCGAGGCGCTGGAGCCCGTCGCCGCGGAGGTATGGACGGTGTGGGGCCCGGCCTACGCCGCGTGGAAGAAGGCCGGCGACGCCGGCGCCTCGACCCCCTTCCGCTTCACGAGGACGGGCCTTGACCGCTGGCGGCTGACCGAGCAGGGGGTGATCGCCCGCAACGACCTGGACATCGAAGCCCCCAGCCCGGGCGCCGCCGCCTTTGTGGGGAGCCGCCAGCGGGCGCTCGAGTTCGTCCTCCGGATCGGCCACCAGACCGACCGCCCACCGGTCCGGGGCGAAGGACGGCTGGTTGAGATGAAGTCGGGCGGGGGGCAGGCCCGGGCCTCCGCTTCCCCGACACAGGTCTCGCTGGCGAACTCGCCCGATCTCGCGGCGGCCTTCCGCGACCTCGTGGTCCCCGCGCTCGCCAATGCCTTACGACAGGTCGAGGGCCGTCCCCGAGATCCCGCGGCTGGCACCGACGACCGCGACGACGCCGACGACTCGGCCCAGGACACCGCCGCGCCCCCGGCTCTGACCGAGAACGAAGTCGCGGTCGTCAACACGCTCGCCAGATTCGACCCGAGCCGACTGGCATCGGCGGTGATGATCGAGTCCGAGATGGACGGCCCGGTCAGGCTCTCGCGGCGCACCATCCAGCCGATCGTGACCCGCCTCATCGAGCTGAGCCTCGCCGAACGACCCCGCGGTGATCGCAGTGGCGTCAGGCTCACCCTCGCCGGCCGACGCCTCGCGTCGAAGATTGCCGACTGATTGCGCTTGCCCATGGACGGGGCTTCCTCTTCCTTGCGCCACCGTGCTCGATGGTTGCGGCATGAACGAAAGCCGCCACCCCACCGAGCCGTTGCCGCTGCACGTCGCGGCCCGCTACCTGCGCGTCCCGGCGCGCTGGCTGCGTGAGGAGATCGAAGCCGGGCGTCTCCCTGCGCTGCGCGCGGGCCGGTCCATCCTCGTCCACGTCCCGACCGTCTCGGCGGCGCTCGCCGAGCGTGCCAAGGCCGAGCGCGCGGAAGGCGGTGCCGAATGAGCACGGCCACCGTCCACCCGGTCTCGCGCTCCCCCGTTCGGGGGTGCCCCGCGGACCCAGTCTTCGATGACCTTGACCTCGACCGAGTCCGGGCGATCGCGCATCGCCAGGCGTGCCGGCTCACCGGGCGCAAGCGCCTCGACGAGGACGGGCGCGACCTGCGCGCCGAGCTTGTGCTCGCGGCGCTGGAGCGTTGGCCTCGCTACCAGCCGGAGCGCGGCCGGCCGATGGCGTTCCTCGCGATCAGCATGGCCAATCACGGACGGTCGGTCCTCCGCCGCCAGGGCGCCGCCAAGCGCGGCGGGAACACCGTCACCGTCAGCGTGAGCGAGGTCGCGCCGAATGAGCTGTGCGCGCCCGGCCGCAGCCGCCAGGAACTCGCCGACCTCGCCCACGACGTCCGCCTCGCCGTCGAGGACCTGCCGCCCGACCTTGCCTCCGTCTGCCGCGAGTCCCTCGGTGGCCAGCGCACCTCGCTCGGCGACGCCGCGCCGGCGCTGCGCGAGCGGTTCACGGCCCTCAACCTCCAGGAGTATCTGCCGTGACAAACGCCCCGCGTCCCTCATCGCGCCCCGCGTCTCGCGGCACCGAGCCCCCAGCTTCCGCCGCACCCCGCCGCCCCTGGCAGCCCAAGCCGCGCGTCTACCTCGCTGGCAAGATCGCCGGCGGCGGCGACTGGCGCGAGCCGCTGGTCCCCGGGTACCGAGCCCTTCGGCTGCCTGATCGACTATGGGCGCTTCGTCTTCGTCGGACCCCACTTCGTCCCTTCCGCGGCTGCCCCACGGCGGGTGGGCAGCTTTATCGGCGTCGAGCAGCCGCTTCGACGGCGTCTGCCCTGGCGCCCAGCCGCGCTGGCTGGTGCCGCCGCTTGCCTGGAGTGGATCAGCGCTGCACCTCTTCTTCTGCTGGATCGACGACGACAGCTGCCACGCCACGCTCACCGAGCTCGGCTGGCAGCGCACCTGCTCGGCCTGCCCGTCTACATCGCCTCGCGCACGGCGGCCTCGGAGATGGACCTCTGGTTCATCCGCCACTGCCCGCGGACCATGGCCCGCGAGCACGCCTGGCCTCCGAGGGGCTGGCCCACGCCCTGGCGTGGAGGTGGCGATGCTCAGCCAGAGCCAGGCCGCCGCCGATACACCGACGCCGGGCTGTGGTCCTGCCTGCGGAAAGTGCCGGGCGACACCAGCGCGTCGCCCTGCGCACCTGGAAGCCCTACCAGTCACGCCCGCCGACGCGCAGGAGCTCGCCGCGTGGTTCTGGCGGGCGGGCGCGCGACCTGTGCGTGGTGTGCGCGCAGTCCGGCAACCTGGAGACTATCGACTTCGACCTCGACGGCGAGGCCTTCGAGCCTTAGGCGGGGCGGTCGAGGCCGCGGCGCCCGGGCTGGTCGGGCGGCTGGTCATTGAGTCCACGCCCTCGGGCGGCCGGCATGTGGCCTACCGCTGCGAGGCACCCGTCGGCGGCAGCGCCAAGCTCGCGAGCAAGCGCATCAAGGCCAACGGCCCGGTGGAGCTGGTGGTCGGCGCGAAGGCGTACCGCCCGCGCCGTGATGCCGAGGGCCGCTGGCACGTCATGGTGACCACCATCGAGACGCGGGGCGAGGGGGGCGTGTTCCTGTGCGCACCCTCGGAGGGCTACGAGCTGGTGCAGGGCGACCTCTGCACGCCGCCGGTCCCTCACGGCCGACGAGCGCGATGTGCTCAGTGCGCCCGCGCCTCGACGAACCCCCGGCGGAAGGTGGTCGACGGGACCGCGGCGCCCGGCAGGCTTGCGGCGAAACGATGCTGCGCTCCGGCGACGACTTCAACACGCGGGCGACGTGCGCGGGTCCTGCGAGCGCACGGCTGGCGGCTGGTCCACCCCGGGGACAACGAGCACTGGTGCAGGCCGGGCAAGGAGCACGGCACGAGCGCCACGCTCAGGGGCGGCGTGTTCTACGTGTTCTCGAACAACGCACCGCCCTTCGAGGCCCAGAAGGGCTACGCGCACTTCGCGGTGTACGCGCTGCTCGAGCACGGCGGCGACTTCGCGGCCGCGGCGTCGGCGCTGCGGGCGCGCGGGTACGGCGCGCAGGAGCCCGCCGGGGACGTGGACCTGTCGGCCTTCTCCGCCGCGCGACAGGACCATACGCCGGCCCCCGGCCCGCCCGACCCCGGCCCCGTGCCACCGTCGCTCCTGCGCGTGCCGGGGTTCGTGGGCGAGGTGATGGACCACTGCCTGGCGACCGCCCCCTATCCGAACCCGACGCTCGCCTTCTGCGGGGCGCTGGCGCTGCAGGCCTTTCTTGCCGGGCGCAAGGTCCGCGACCCGGGCGACAACCGCACCAACCTATACCTGCTCGGCCTGGCGCACCGGCGGCGGCAAGGATCATCGTGCCGGCTCAACACCCGCATCCTCCACGAGGCGGGCTCTGGCCGACTGCCTCGGCGAGCGCTTCCGCCAGCGGCGAGGGGATCCAGGACGCGCTCTTCCAGACGCCCGCCATGCTCTTCCAGACTGACGAGATCGACGGCTGCTCCGGTCGATCAACCGGCCAAGGACGCCCGCCACGAGGCCATCATGAGCACGCTACTGACCATGTACTCCTCCGCGAGCGGCGTGTTCCTTTGCGCCGCAAGGCGGGCAAGGAGTCGCCGGGCGTCACCGGACCAGCCCTGCTCTGGTCGTCTTCGGCACCGCCATCCCCAACCACTACTACCGAGGCGTTGTCCGATGCATCTCACCAACGGCTTCTTCGCCCGCATGATCATCCTCGAGTCTGGTCTCGCGTGGCGAGGGACAGGAGCCGAGCATCCGCGTGCTGCCTGCGGGTGCTGGAGACTGCCAAGTGGTGGGCCGCGCGCTGCCGGGCGCTGGCAACCTGCTGAGCACCCCACCCCCGCGTCGTCGTCACATGGAGGCGGCCAAAGTGTTGCTGGTGGGCGTGCGCCGGGAGGCAGAGGCCGAGTACACCCGCGCTGAGGGGGCGCAGGACGCGGTCGGAACGACCGTCTGGGGGCGCGTGAGCGAGCAGGTGCGCAAACTGGCCCTGCTGCACGCGGTCAGCGCCCGGCCGGCCGAGCCGGAGATCGGCGCCGACGCCGTACGCTGGGCGTCGGCGCTGGTGATGCACCAGACGAGGCGGATGCTGTTCATGGCGGCCGGCCACGTGGCCGAGAGCCCCTTCCACGCCGACTGCCTGCGGCTGATCAAGAAGCTGCGGGAGGCGCCGGGGCGCCGCCTCCCGCACAGCGTGCTGCTCAAGCGGATGAAGCTCCGGGCCAAGGACTTCGGCGACCTCGTCGAGACGCTGGCGCAGCGCGGCGACATCGAGGTCCGGACGACGCCGCGCGCGGGCAGCCCGGTCGTCGAGTACGAGCTGGTCGGGGGTGACGAGTGAACAGTGGGGCGCGTCCAGGGGGTGAAACCTGCGGTGAAACGAGGGTGAAACCTGGGGAAACCAGCCCGCCGGAGCCAGGTCAGGTTTCTCTCGATTCACCCTGGTTTCACCCCCCGAGGGTGAAACGTGATACGGGGCGCAAGTACAGGAATATCAACAACTTCTCTCTCCATTCCCCTCTCCATTCACCCTTTCACCCCCACCCCCTCGCGCGCCGCGGATTCCGCGCATTTGTGCGCGCGAGGGGGGTGAAGGGTGAAAGGTGAAACCTGGGCCGAGCGGGTCCTCCGCCCAGCAATCTTCGTGCCATGCGACGCGGGAACAGCCGCGAAAGTAGACAGACACCAGATAACGCGACAAGGAGTGTCCGAATGCGACCAACCATCGATGACGTGCTGCTCTGCCGCCTCACCGGGGAGCTCTGGGCGGTCTTCGTCCCGTGGCGCAGGCCGTGGACCGGCGGCGGGCCTGCGGCGGTGTACTTCGCCCAACGGGACTTTCGCGCGGGGGCCGGCCTGCGCTGGCGGCACAGCGGGCGCGACCGTGACGAGCGCGACGACTACATCGCGGCTCTCGGTCGGCTGGAGCGCGCCGGGCTCCTGCGCCGGCGGGTCGAGCGGACCAAGGTCGTCGCCGTTCAGTTGGAGGAAGAGGGGATCGAGCGCGCGTGCGCCCTGGCCCGCGCGCCGGGCTGGCGCGCCGGGCGGGAGGTCTGCGAGCTGCTCGCCCGGCACGAGGGCGTCGAGGAGCGGGGTCTGCGATGGGTGCCGGAGTGGCTCATGGCCGGCACGCCGCCCCATTGGAAGGGCTGCGTCGGCGAGGCCGGCCGCGAGAACCATCAACGGCTGGCGACGCTCGAGGCTCGGGCGATCCCCGCCCTGGTCCGCGGGTGGCTGGAGAGCGCGGCCGACCTGCACGGCCGGGTGTGGTACACGCTCACGGACGCGGGCCGGGCAGCGCTGGAAGGCCCGGAGCCGGACGAGGTGAGCGGCATCGAGAGGGACGAGGAGTGCGACCTGGCCTGGCGCGAGGCCGCCCACGCGATGTACACCCGCATGGCCACCGCCCCGCGGTCCGAGCGCGAGATCGGCCTGCTGCCCATGTCCGCCAGCATCTGTCTCGCAGCCGCGTCGAAGTGCCACCGGTGAGCGCCGGGGCCCGGCCCGCGACGGTGGCCACGTGGCCAACGGGCCGCCCGGTTGGCCCCGGTCCTACGCCTTCGGCGAGAGGACGCGACGTGGGCCGCCCTGGGCCGCGACGTGGCGAGGCGGGCGGACCCGGCGTGGGCGGGGGGCGTGCGGATGCATCGGCTCGGGGCGTCGCGGCGCCGACGCGGCCAGCGCGGGGCGTCCAATCGGCTACCTTGCTCCTCGGGAGATGACCCACCGTGGTGGACAGGTGCAGCTTCTTCGTGAAGGGTTCCCCGGCGACGTTCTCCACGCGCCGCGAGGCGGCTTGGCGGCGGGATCTCCTGGCCGCGCCGCCCCCATGCCTCGCCGGCCTGGAGCAGGGCGTGTCGCTCGACTTCGCGCTCGCGTCCGACGCGGTCAACGGCCGGCTGTTCGATCTGGACAACCTCTGCGAGGTGGTCTTCTCGGCGCTCGTGGGCGGACACGGGTGGTTCGGGAGCGGGCGGCCCGGCATCCGATGGTGGTCCGCGACGCGGCGACTCGCTCGGCCGACGGGGTGCGCGGTGACGATCCACGCTGAGCGCGCCGACCGACGGCCGTCGGCTCCGCCGCTCGCGTCGGGCGTCTACCCGGGTCCGCTCCCGAGGAACGCTCGCGATCCGGAGTTGGCGGCGTGGGCGGCGTCAATCCCCGTCTGCCGGGGCGATGGCGGCCGATGGTCGCTACGCATCGAGTTCGGGGGAGCGATCAACATCGGCGACATCGCGACCGGCCGCGTCAAGGCAGTGATCGACTGTCTGTACCCTTGGCTGGGCGGGAACCGCGGATCGCCGGAGGATCACAGGATCTTCGCGCTGTTCGTGGAGCAAGAGGCGGTGGGCGTGCCACACGGCTCGGTGGCAATCTCGCTGTGGGCTCTCGCCGAAGAAACACCCGCGACGGGCATCACGGGTGAGGGAGACGCATGAAGCGCCGCCTACTCGTATCCGAAGGCGGGGTCGGCCGGCCCCTTCTCGCGGAGGGCGTGACACTCGATGAGGGCGTCCTCGTAGACGAAGTCGCTCGCCGCGCGGTGGCGGCGTCCGTGCGCGGGGACGATGCAGCCGCGCTCCTTGAGGAAGGCCAGGGCGGTGAAGACCTGGCTGAACGGGGCGTCGATCTGCTCGCGCAGCATCTCGCCGGTGAAGGTGGCCGCGCCGAGCTGCTCGATGGCGTAGGCCACATCCTTGTAGACCTGCTCGGTGCAGGTGTGCTCGTAGGGCTCCCCGCGCCGGGGAACAACGCGCCGGAAGAGGACGCCGTCCTCGAAGGCGAAGGTCGCGTCGCGCTCAGCGGTCATCGCGTGGACCTCCCGGCTCGTAGACCGTCTTGCAGCGCTGGCACTCGACGCGCTCGTCGTCGAGCCAGACGAGCAGGTCCGCGTTGCGCTCGCCGCAGTTGGGGCACGCGTCCTCCGGCGCGACGAAGTTGTCGTTGGAGTTCGCGTCCATTCTCAGGCCCCCTTCGCAGTGGTGAAGAGGCCGCGGTCGTGCCTGGCAAAGCGGGCGTCCTTCCCCTTCTTGGCGATCTCGCGGATGATGGCGGCGTAGAGCGTGGCCTCGGGCGTCTTGCCGCTCGTCTTCCACCCCGCGGCAATGGCGCGCTCGGCGATGGTCTTGGCGTTCAGCGGCTCGTCCGCGTCGGCGAGGATCTTGGCCGCCAAGTCGAGCCCGCTGACGCGCTTCGGCTTGCGCTCCTTCGGGGCCTTGGCGGTCGTGGTCGCCTTGGCGGTCGCGGGCTTCGCGGGGTCAGTGCCCGGCGACTTGGCCTTGGCGGCCTGGGCCGCCTTGGTCCGCTGCGCGCCCTCGGCGCGAGCGGCGCTCTTGGACATGCGCGGCTTCTTCGGGGCGGGCTTGCGAGTGGTCTTCTTCGTCGTCTTCTTCGCGGTCTTCTTCGTTGCCATGCTGATTCTCCTTCTGCATGGTGGGAACAGGAACGCGCCCGCACGCTGCGGGCGCTGGTGTCAGCAGCCGGCGACGCGCTCGATCTCGCTCAGCACGTCATGGATCATCGAGTTGGTGGCGTTCGGCTCGCCGCGCGCGTCGTCCCGCAGATGACCTTCGCGGCGTTGTACGCGACGGCGTACCGCTCTTCGCGGCTGTCGTCGCGGGCGACCTCGATCTCGACGTTGTTGGCGATCACGACCGCGCCGCTCTCAGTGCGGCGGACCTCGACATCCCCCTCGACGCCTTCGATGACGATCTGCTTGATGAACATGGGCGTGCCTCCTTCTGGTCCTCTATGCCAGCGGCTCTCCGCCGGCGTGGGGCACATGAGGGCCGGCATGTCCCCGGATTGCAAGGCCATTCCGGAGGAATCTGCGCATGTGGGCGACCGCCTACATGGAGGCGGCGACATGTCCGAACAGGCGCCTAGCCGGCAGGCCGAAACCAGGACAAGTCCCCGGCTGAACCCGGCGGCGATGCCCGTGGCCGACGCGGCGCGCATGCTCTTGCGCGCGGGTGGGCAGCGCGTCACGGAGGACATGTTGCGCGCCGACGAACCCGGACAGCACGGTCAACCTCGAGCAGTACGCCGCGTGGCTCATCGACGAGCCGCGAACGTCGGTTCGGCGCGATTGCCATTGCGGTGCCCCAAACGCCTGCATCTTCGCCGGCGCTATGTTTGGACTTGCGGCGCCCGGCAAGAAGATCGGCGGGGCCATGACACAGACAGTCGTCTGCCCCGACGACCTGTCCCACGGGCTCAGCGGGGGCTGGGAAGATCGTCGTATTTCGTCCCTCGATGATGACGTTTGCATCGCCGGGCATCTGGGACGCCGCGTTCACCATGGCGGTCACGCGCACTCATTCGTCCCGGCTCCGGGGCTCATGCATCCGACGCATGCGCGCGCTGCAACGCCTCGAGCGTGTTGACCTGGCGTATCGGAAGCAATCCCACCGACTCGATCGGCGCCACCGTGATGCGCGCGAACAGGCTCTGAAATGAGCCGCTTTCCTTGAGCGCACGGCAATCGAGTAAGCGTGAGTGGTACAGGCCGGGAAAGGGCTGCCAGACCTTGCTCCGTGCAGTAATGGCATCCGCGTCGGGCACGCGTCGTTGCTGGTTGAAGAGTGCGGTGATCCAGGATCCGTCGATCCCGAGCATGTCGCAACTGCACAGGAGGATCCACCCTGCCTGTCGGTGCGTCAGCGCGGTCCGCAGGCCGCCAACGGGCCCCTGGTCCGGCTTGAGGTCACCGATCGTGTCAAGACCGAGGTCGGCGTACTGGTCGTCGCGCTTGCCGACGACCGTTATCTTGAAACCCAGTCCAACGAGTTGATCCGACAGCGCCAGAATGAGGGGGCGGCCGTGGAGTGTGGCGCGGGCTTTGTCGCTGCCGAACCGCCGGCTGTTGCCCCCGGCGAGAATGTAGGCGGGGACTCCGGATCTGTCGTTTGTGTGTGTATGTGTCATAATTACGAGCCACGGTGTTCTAAGCTAAGGTGCTCGCGCCCAACTTGAACGCAGCACCGAGGAGCACGAACGCGAGGATCCGGCGGAACAAGATTCCGCTGAGTTTCGTCGCCCCCAGGTGAGCCCCGATCCAGCCTCCGACGAGTACGGCAGGCACAAAGAAAAGGATCTCGGAGACAAGGACCGGCGGTCTGCCGAACTGGATGGTCAGCCCGATCAGGCCGGCGATCGACGAGACCAGGATGAACGCGGCGGAGACGGCGGCGGTTTCCTTGGGCGTTGCCCATCGCATGATGAGGAGCACCGGGCTCAGGAAGATGCCGCCGCCCACACCGATCAGCCCCGAGAGCAGGCCGATGGCGGCTCCGATCGGCAGGGTTGCTCGCAGTTTCGGCGGGGGCTGCCCAGCCTGTGCTTCCGATTTCGACGTCGGCATGGCCATGCGGAAGGCCGCAAAAACGAGGACGAACGAGACGGCGAGGTTGAAGGCGCGTTGGTCGAGGGCGCCGAAGGCGCCGGCAAGGAGCGCACAGGGCGCTGCCGCGGCGGCGAAACGGGCGAGCAGATCGGCCCGAAAGCGCGTGGATCGGGCGAAATGAATCAGGGCGATGGTCGAGACCCCAATGTTCAGTGAGAGCGCCGTCGCCCGAACCTGATCGGCCGGCGCGCCGGAGAGCGCGAGCACCGTGAGGTAGCCAGACGCCCCTCCGTGCCCGACCGAGGCGTAGAGCATTGCGATGAGGCAAAGCACAGCCGCCAGCGCAAAGACCACTTTTCAGTCCTCGTGCTCGATGACTCGGCCGGTCACGGCGTCGGAACCGGGCCGGCCGTCGTCCTGGACCTCGCCGCGCAGGGTTTCGATCGCGTGGGGGAGGATGGGGAGGACGGCCTCGAATGATTCGATCGCGCCGCGGACCGATCCGGGCAGGTTGATGATCAGCGATCGGTTGCACACCCCGGCCTCGCCCCGCGAGAGGTAGGCGCGCGATGTGATCCTAGAGCACTCGGCGCGGATCATCTCCATGAGCCCACTGTGACGGCGCTGGATGACGGCGAGCGTCGCCTCGGGCGTGACATCGCGTGGGGCGAGCCCGGTGCCGCCGGTCGTGAGAATGAGATCGGGAGGGGGCTTCATCGACGCGAGCTCCTTGAGCGTCCCGCTGATCTGCGGAGTCTCGTCGGGCACGCAGCGGAGGGGCAGCGTCTCGGCCCCCAGGTGTTCGCACGAAAGTCGGACGAGCGCGGGGCCGGAGAGGTCCTCCGCCTGCCCGCGCGAGCACCGGTCGCTGATCGTCACGACGGCGACGAGTGGCGGTTTCATCCAGGCTCCCCCCGCGGCTGTTGAGCTATTTCCGAGGCATCGTGCGCTCGGTATGTCCCGCCGCGCCCGCCCGTCTTTTCGAGCAGTCGGACGCCTTCAATTACCATCGACTTGTCCACCGCCTTGCCCATGTCGATCACGGTCAGGGCGGCGGCCATAACGGCCGCGAACGCCTCCATCTCGACACCGGTCGTCCAGGTGGCCGATGCCTCGGCCCGGATACGGACGCCGCCCGGGGCAAGCCCGAGCTGCACCTCGACATCTTCGAGCGGGATGGTGTGACAGAGCGGGATGAGTTCGTCGGTGCGCTTGGCGGCCTGGATGCCGGCGATCTGGGCGATCCGCAGGATGCTGCCTTTGGCGAGGTCGTCCGCCCGGATCCGCTGTAGCAGGGCGTCACTGCAGCGGACGAACCCCTCCGCCACCGCACGACGCCTGGTCGCTGGCTTGGAGCCGACATCCACCATGCGTGCTTCGCCGGATTGGTCGAGATGGGTCAATGGATCGCTCATCGACAGGGGCTCCGGGTCGCGGTCGACGGGATGCGGGTGATCAGTCGTTCCACGGAATGTAACAGCGGACGCCGCGTGCGGTATGACCGGCAGGGACCTCGACGAATCCGTCCGAGCGGGCGGCGGCGATCCAATCGCCCGAGCCGCGGCCCGCGACGAGTGCGGCCGTCCCGTCGGTTTGCAGTCGGACAAGCGGGTACCAGGTCAGCGACGGCGGCGCGCACGCGTCGCCCTTGACCTCGACGAAACCCGCCGGGGCGAGTTCATCCATTCCCGCGCGCACACGGAGCGCGGGCAGCGCCAGGAGAGCCGCCGTGACCATCACGGACACTGGGTTGCCCGGCAGCCCCAGGACGGGCCGGCCCGACGGGTCGACCGCGCCGAGGACCGGCTTGCCGGGCCGGATCGGGAGCTTGTGGAAGACCACCTTGATGCCCAGGTCCGCCAGCACGCGGGGGACGTGGTCGTGATCGCCGGCGGAAACGCCGCCCGTGATGATCAGTGCATCGTTGTTGTCGAGGAGGGCGCGTGCCGCTTCGGCGATCGTCCGCGGATTGTCGCCCGCGCGAAGTCGCTCGACGCTGCCGATCCACGAACGGCCGGACAGCATCGCTTGGAGGGCCGGGCCGTTGCTGTCGCGGAGGCTCCATTCCTCGGGCCGTTCATTGGCTGCGAGCACCTCGTCGCCGGTGACGAGCACGCCGACGCGGAGTGGGCTTCGCGCCCGCACGGATGTCATGCCGCATGAGGCCATCGCGGACAGCACGACGGGTCCGATCGGTCGGCCGTCGCGACACACGATCTCGCCCGGCTGGCCGTTCTCGCCCCTACGCCGAATGTTCGCACCCTCGCGGACCTCGGCGTCGTGGAGCAGGGTGACGGTGTCGGCGTACTCTTCGAACCGCTCGCGCTGGACAACGGTGGTTGCGCCTTGGGGGACGGGGGCGCCGGTGAAGATGCGGATCGCGGCGTCTGGATCCGTCGCAAGAGCTGGGGCAGGGCGGCCGGGCAGTGCATCAGCAAGCACCCGCAGAGTGCCGTCGGGCGGGATGGGCATCCGGATCGCATAGCCGTCCATGGCGCTGACGTCGCAGGGCGGGCTCGGGCGATCGAGCACGATGTCCTCCGCCAGCACCCGTCCGACCGACGCCTCCGCGGGGACGCTCTCGGCGTCGACCGGCATGATGCGGGCGCGAAGCGCAGCGATGGCCTCGGGGATCGTGTTGATCCGGTCGCCTCTCATGTGCTGCCCTCTTCAACCACCGCAAATACCGGCCGCTTCCAGATGGGCACGTCCTGTTTCATGCGATCGATGAACGACGCCATCGCGCTCAAGGCTTGGGCCCGATGCGGGGAAGCGACCACCAGGCGGAAGGATCGTTCGCCGACATGCACCGTCCCGGTGCTGTGCTCGACGGTGATCGCGGTCAGGCCGTGCTCTTCGAGAACTTGCCGGGCGAGTTCGCGGAGCATGTTGTCGGCCATCGGCCGGTAGGCCTCATACTCGAGCGCCAGCAGCGGACGCCCGTCCTCGATCGGCCGGACGACGCCCTCGAATTGCACGACAGCCCCCGCGTCCGCGCGGGTGTCCGGCGCGGCGGCGTCCAGGGGTCGTGGCACGATCTCGACACGCACGCTCATCCACCGCCCACCAGTCCGATGATCACGCATTCGTCGGATTCGCGTACCGGCTGCTCAGGGCGGGCGCGCCGTTCGTTCACGGCAAGAATCGCCGCCGAGAGCATCCCGCTCATCGGCGGGTACTCCGTTCGGATCGCCGCCAGGACTTCGCCCGCGGTCACCTCGTCGCGCTCGGGAAAGGCGAGGGTCAGGGCATCGGCGCCCGCGGCATCGGCGTAGGGCCCGAAGAGGAGCACGCGCACGTTCACGATCCGCTCCCTGCAAATGGGTCCGATCTTGTCGAGCAATCATGCTCGTCCGCATCGCGCTCGAACTGCTGGTTCGCCCAGCTCCAGGCGGCGACGGTGCGGGGAAAGCCCACGGTGTTCATGCCCAGCAGGATCGCCTGCTCGATCTCCTCGCGCGTCGCGCCGGCTTGAGTCGCCCGGCGCACGTGCGACCGCAGCGCGGACTCGAGGCCCGCGCCGAGGCTGATCCCGATCTTGATCAACGCGCACTGCTTCGTGTCGAGCGGTCCAAGCGATTCGACCTCCCGACCCACGCGCTGGTGGGCCTCGCCGAGCACGGGGAAGCGGGCGACGAAGTCCCGGAAGGTCTTGGGAGGTTGGGTCCTGTCCATCGATCAGCCTCCGATGTGCGTCATGACCGCGTACCCGTCGTGCGGGTGCTCCTCGCGCTTTTGCTCCAGACCCTGCGCCAGAATCGCGTCGAGCAAGTCCGGATCGAACTCGCGACGCAGTGCCTCGAGAATCGAACCAGCGGGTTTGTCCATCAGACAAGGGTAGAGGCGTCCGTCGGCGGCGATCCGGATCCTGTTGCACGCGGCGCAGAAGTTGCAGCTCATCGGCGTGATGAACCCGATCACGGCCTCGGCTCCGTCGTCCAGGCGAACGCGGTAACGCCGCGCCGCGTCGTGGCCCTGCTCGATGGGCGTCCAGGAGCGGATGATCGGGTCGAGGATGCTTCGCATGTCCGCCTCGGGGACGTACCGCTGCTTCCACGACGATGCGAGCGGGCCCATCGGCATCAGTTCGATGAAACGGGCCTCGTAGTCGTTCGCGGCGGCGAAGCGAACGAGATCGGGCAGGTCCTTCTCGTTCTGCCCGCGCACCACCACGGTGTTGAGCCGGATCGGCCACAGCCCCGCGTCGCGGGCCGCGTCGAGGCCGCGGAGGACGCGTTCGAGCCCGTCCACGCCGGTCAGTGCCGCAAAGCGCTGCGGATGGAGCGTGTCGAGGCTGATGTTGATCCGGCGCAGGCCAGCGTCGCGGTACTCGCGTGCGCGCCTGACGAGCGTCAGGCCATTGGTGGTCATTGCCACATCGCGCACGCCGTCGACGCCCGCGACGCGCCGGATGATCTCGGTCAGCTCGCGCCGACTGGTCGGATCGCCCCCTGTCAGGCGGACCTTCGTGAGCCCGTGCCGGTCGGCGAGGTGCTCGACGAGCCGCTGGATCTCATCGGGCGTGAGCGTCGGCTCGCCACGGATGCTGGCGATGCGTTCGGGGCGGCAATAGGTGCACCGCATCGAGCACGCCTTGGTGAGCGAGAGGCGGAGGTAGCCGACGCCCCGGCCGAGGCGGTCGACGAGCTTCCCCTCAGCCAAGGGCGATGCGGTGATCGAGGATGGGAGAACAGTCAGTTGCATGAATCCTTCGGTTCTGCTAGGTCACTTTAGCTGCCGGAGGGAATGTGTTGCTCAGAATGCGTTGCCGCCATCTCGTCGCTTCTCGTCGGCGCACCACGCCTCGTTTCTCTTGCCACCCGCAACAGTGTGCGACTGAGGCCGAAGAATGTCAGAGTCCACGCACCGATCGCAATGAAGACAAACACGCGGGGAATGTGTTCGAGGAACGCCGCAGGCATCGTCTCGGCGAGCCTGTGCGTACACACGGTATACATGCCCAACGGGAACACGGCGCCCCAGTACAGCGGATCATACCGCAAGGGGAATCGGCAATAGACATGTCGCCAAAACCCGAGTGTGAGCAACATTGGGATCCACCAGGTGGCGGTCGCCCAGAAGAGGAGTGTCACCCCCTTGATGAACGGACTGAGCTCGGCGAGGATGGGGCTTTGATTGGCGCCGTCAATCAGGTATGCCCCGGCCAGCGTCGAGATCGCCACGGCGCCCATGTTGATCCAGTATGGTGGGGCGAGGTCATCGGCCTTCATCGTGAAGAAGGTGTACCGATAGAAGATCATCGTGATGAGCCAGACATACAGCATCCCCGCGCCCAGCCAGATGGTCAGGCTGAAGAACAGCATCGCCTCCCGTGTGGCCGGGTGATGGCTCGCCAACTGGCTGCCGAGGATCGAGATCGACTGTGACGCGACAACGGCCACGAGCCAGCCCCCGTTAAGTCCCTTGGGGAACGCCGGCTTGTCGGGCCGTACCGTCAAGAGCGTGAGCACGCCGTATATCAACACCATCCAGAGAGCTATCCCAACCACCCACAACACGAGCCCGACAATCGGCAGTTCGGCGATCAGCACAAACTGACTTCCCAGCACGCAGGTGCCAGCGATCACCGTGAAGAACCCGACACCTCGGCCATGGTCGGCGAGGTCGCTAAGCATCCTGCGCCCGTGGAGCGTGGCGCGAGCGATGTACAGCACCCAAAGCGTCAGAAATGCCGCGCAGTTCAGCGCCAACAATCCATACGAGATCCATGGTATATCGCGAAGGTGGGCCGCGATAGACACGATGCCGGTCGCCATGACGAGAGCGAAGTAAGCCGGGTGCAGATTCCGGAGACTGGCGCTTGCGGATGCCTCTGCGGGGCATTCGATCGTACTCATCGCTCCATCCTGTACAGGTAGCGCAGCAGGCCGAGATTCAGCAGCAGGCACACGAGGCTGGCGATCCCGCCCGGGATGATCAGCGACGCGTCCCCAGCAAGGTAGGCGTGCATCGTCGCGCTAAGCAGCCAGAGTTGTACAACCACGAGCAGCAGCACGAAGCACAGGACGCCGTAGAGGATCGTCGTGCGCTGCTGGATCGGGATGGGGCGCCCGCGGCCGCGCGGCCGGCTGGATGATTGTTGAGTCGTCATGTCGCTCCGATCTCCACTCCGGTGGCGTAGATCATGTCCTCGCGGACCTCGAGCGTGATGCGGTGCAGCGCGCGCCTGGGCGGACCCTTGGTGGGCCTGCCGGTTCGCAGGTCGAAGTATCCGCTGTGGCAGGGACACTGGAAGACCTCCCGCTCGACGATCGGACGGACCGGGCAGTGCAGGTGGGTGCACTTGTTATTGAAGGCCACCAGCGTCTGCTCGTCTGGTCGGACAATGATGCAATGCTCGTACTTGGGATACCGGAAGCTCATCGAGCCGCCAACCGGCAGGTCGGAAAGGGAGACGACCGGCTTGACGGGCATCTTGCCCGCAGCACGTCGGAAGAGATTGTCCAAGCCGATCCACACCTGCCCGACCACGAACGACCCGCTGATCAGGACCATGAACTTCGTGAAGTCCCGACGGGCAACGTAGTTGTCCCGATCGAGGTCGATCGGAAAGTCCAGCCGCCACTTCGGCTGCTCGTCGAGCGGGCGCCCGTCGGGAGCAATGGTCCGATCATCGCCTCGTTGTTTCTTGTGTGCCATCGCTAAGTCTCCACCCATCAGGCGCTGCCGGGCTCGTACAGACTGTCCGAAAGCACGTTGAGCCGTAGCCGGCGGCCCTCGCCCTGCATCTGGCTCGTGACATCGACGTGCTCGTGCGTGGATGCCTTGGGCACCATCATGTTGACCTTCGTCGTGATGGTCTGGCGTCCGAACTTGAACTCGTTGACCGGACGCGATCGCGTGCGTCTGGCCTCGACCTCCTCGCGGGTCCCGAAGAAAAGCGCCTCGCTCGGGCAGACGGTGGCGCACATTGGCTTCTTGCCGACACTCGTCCGGTCGTAGCACATATTGCACTTCATCATCAGGTCGAAGTCGGTCTGCATCTTCGGCACGCCGAACGGGCACGCGTAGACGCAGTTGTTGCAGGCAATGCAGCGCGGCTTGCGGGCGCTCTGCACCACGCCGTCGGGGGTCTTCTTGATGGCGTCGGCCGGGCAGACCTCGGCGCACGTGGGCGAGTCGCAGTGCATGCAGATCACCGGCACGGTCTGCGTCGATTCAGAGCGCTCGATGTACTCGAGGTGGATCATCGGATGGCCCTTGTGCGTGTCGCACTCGGCGCACGCCTGTACGCACGCCTGGCATCCGATGCAGCGGTTGGGATCGATGAAGAACTCGTGATGCTCAGGAACGGGCATGTTGGCTGCTCTCGATCGGGGACCTTAGCGAAACGGTGCACGCGGGCGTTAGGATCTTTGAAACACCGCTGAAGTGGAGCCATCGGGCTGGGTCGCGATCTGGTCGAGATTGTGCAGTGCCGCATCGCTCGCCGCATCGTCCGGCGGCCTGTCGGCTTTCCGGACATTCACCGCACAAACCTTATACTCCGGGATCTTCGAGATCGGATCCTGCGCGGAGACCGTCAACTGGTTGGCGCTCTTGCGGCCCGCCCAGTGGTACGGGATGAACACGGTGTCGGGGCGGATCGTTTCGACCACCTGCGCCCGAAGGGTGCACGACCCGCGCCGAGACTCCGCGGTAGCCCAGTCCCCTTCCTTGATCCCCAGGCGTTCGGCCAAGCGCGGATGCATCTCGATCCGCGGCTCGGGGTACTGGCGGACGAGCGGGCCGATGCGCCGCGTCTGCGTGCCCGAGAGGAACTGGCTCACCACGCGACCGGTGGTCAGGATGATGGGGTACTCCTCGTCGACCTCTTCCATCGGCGGGGTGTAGGGCGCGATATTGAATCGGGCCTTGCCGTCGGGGAAGTAGAACGGACCGGCGCCTCGGGCGATCGGGTTCCACGAGCCGGGCTCGAACAGGCGCAGGGTGCCCTTGTGGTCGACCGGGTTGCCGTGCTCGTCCTCACTCGGGCAGGGCCAGAAGACGCCGTACTGCCGCTCGATCTTCTCCCAGGTCATCCCGGAATAGTCAGCCACGCCGCCCTTGCTGGCGATGCGCAGCTCCTCGAACATCTCGCGCGGACCCGCGAACGTCATACCGTGTGTCCGACCGAGAGCGGCGGCGATGTCCTGGATGATCCGCCAGTCCTGTGTCGCGTCGCCCGGGCAGTCGACGGCCTTGTTGATCTTGATCACCCGGCCCTCGATCTGCGCGACGACGCCCTCGTCTTCCTCGTGCAGGGAGCCGGGGAGCACGACGTCCGCGTGGCGTGCCGTCTCGTTGAGGAAAAAGTCGATCGCGACGTAGAAGTCCAGCTTCTCGAGCGCTTCGCGTACAAAGTTGTTGTCCGGCAGCGAGACCATTGGGTTGAAGCAGATCGAGAGCAATCCCTTGATCTCACCCTTGTGGATCTTGCGGATGATCTCGTAGGCGTCGACTCCCTTGCCGGGGATCTCCTCGGGACGCACGTCCCAGACGCCGGCGATGTACTCGCGGTGTTCGGGATTGTCGATGTCTCGTGCGCCTGGGAGCTGGTCGCACTTCTGGCCGTGCTCTCGGCCGCCCTGCCCGTTGCCCTGGCCAGTGATCGTCGCGTAGCCGCAACCCTCGCGTCCGATGCGACCCGACGCGAGGACCATGTTGATCGCGCCCAGCACGTTCTGCACGCCGTGGCTGTGGTGCTCGATGCCCCGGGCGTGCATGAGGAAGCTCGTCCGGGCCGTGCCCCAGAGCTCGGCCGCCTTCTCGATAGCCTTAGGGGCGATGCCGGTAACTTCGGCGGTTCGCTCGATGCTCCACTGGCTTACATGCTCAGCGACCTTGTCGAAGCCCACCGTCCATCGCTCGATGAACTCGTGGTCGAGCCAGTCGCGCGCGATCATCCGGTTGAGCACGCCGTTGAACAGCGCGATGTCGCGGCCGGGCTTGACGGGCAGGAACAGGTCGCAGGTACGCGCCGCGGGGGTGATCCGCGGATCAACCATGATGATCTTCGCACCGTTCTCTCGCGCCTGCCAGATATAGCTGGTCGTGATCGGTGCGCACTCGGCGATGTTGGCCCCGCTCACCCAGACCACCTCGGCTTTGGGGATGTCGCTCCAAGGATTGGCGGCCCGGTCGATCCCGAAGGCTTTCTTGTTGCCCGCCGCGGCACTGACCATGCACAGGCGTCCGTTGTAATCGATGTTGGCGGTGCGCAGGCATACGCGAGCGAACTTGCCCATCAGGTATGCCTTCTCAGTGGTCAGGCTCGCGCCGGTCAGCACCGCGAACGCGTCGGCGCCGTGCTCGCGCTGGATGCGATCGATCGCCTCGGCGGTGCGCTTGATGGAGTCCTCGTAGGGCGCTGGCGCGAAGCCGCCCGGCGCCTGCGGATCTCGACCCAGGGCGTTCAGCAGCCGGTCGGGGTGCCCGCCCTGGAGATACCGCTTGACGCCCTTGGGGCACAGCATCCCCTTGTTGAACGGGAAGTCCTCCCAGGGCTCGAAGCCGATGACGCGATCGTCCTTTACCTTGAGCTGGATGCCGCACTGCTGGCCGCAGAAGCAGCAGTGGGTCTTGACGAGTTTGTCCGGCTCGACGCCGGGATCGAGCGCCGGGCCGGCCATGTTGGACAGGCGCGGTCCGTAGTGCTCGATGATCTTCAGTTCGGTCTGAGGCTGGTTCGCCATGATCGGGTTCTCTTGCGGTCGCTCTCGGCCGTTTGGGTGAGATCGCGACTTCTACGTTCGGGGTGTCTTCACACCACGGATTCATGCTCTCGGGCTTGGTACCAGAGACTGCCCTGAGCGAGCGCGAGCATCGAGCGGCGGCAGCGGGGACAGATGCGCTGGTAATGATCCGCCCCCGATTCGCTCTCCATCTCGTATGTGTATCCGAGGCGGCGCTGCACTTCGATCAGGTCATCCACCTGCATCTGCGGCGCGTACCCCTCCCCACACCGGGCGCACTTGGCCGGAGGCATCGACTCGCCGACGTCTTTGTAAAAAGCCACGCCGAGCTGGGCCGGCCGCTGGAAGATGTGGAAGAACTTCCCGAAGGGCAGCCACAGAAGCGTGAAAATAACGGTTGCCGCGTGAGTGACCGACAGGAATGTGAACGCGTAGCCGCCCATGAACTTGTAGCTCGCCCAGATCGCCAGCCCTGTGATGCTGATCGCAAAGAGGAGCAGCAATGGCAGGATGTCCTCGCCGAACTGCTGAAGGGCCGCGGCGCCGTGGTCGCGCATCCTCCGACGGAAGGCCAGCATGACGCCGGCGATCACGAGAAAGCTCGACCAGATCAGGCCATGGAAGATCATGAACGCGAGGAAGGAGTCCACCGGCAGCGTGATCGTCGGAAAGCCGAACACAAAGATGGTGTACTTGTCGAACTCGTTGAGCGGCGCCTCGAAGTGGATCCATCCGAAGACCAATGGGAATGTGATCGCCGCCGCGATCAGACAGCCCCACATGATCAGCCAGTGTGCTCCCCAGCGGGCCTTCCCGCGACGCCAGATGAATGCGTTGAGCGCGAAGCCGGAGACCAGTCGCTTTGAGAGTTCGATCGTGTTCCGACCAAGCCACTTCGGGTTCAGGAACACCTGCCACCCCCGTCGGAAGTACACCGCGGTTGGCGGACGCTGGATCCACATCGCATAGCGGTAGACAACCCCGAACACGGCGAACACCGTGGCGAACGTGTACGCCACAAGAGCCGCATCGAAATTTTGGAGGCGACGGGAGCCGATCAGCACGAGCGCACCAAGCAGTAGTGTCGCCAGCACGCCCGCAGTCGTCGCCTTCACGATTTCCTTGCGCATCGGACGCCTCCTTGCGGAGATCGTACCCGATCCACATCAGCCGTTCGAGCAGCCGGAAGTGCACGCCGAGCAGACGCCTTCGCAGCGTGGAGCGGGATCAATCGCCTGCTTCGAAGCCCCGATGCATCCATTGAGTGCACGTAGCAGGTCGGCCAGCGGCACCTTCCCGATCGCCGCCGCCTGGGCGAGCGTCACGCGGCGCGCCAGGGTCCGCCGCAGGACGGGATTGCGGATCGGGGTGAAGCCCATATCGGCCAGCGTTTCGATCGTCTGCGGGAACCACGCCACCGTCTGCCCCACCGTGTGGTAGGCGGCGAGGTACGGTGGAGGTGGCTCGTGGCATTCCTCCGCTGTCCTCCGCCCTTTTATCATCATTCCGACGAGGTGAGCCGCCCACCATCCCAGCCCGATGAGCTCGAGCGCGCCGCTGACGCCGATGACCGGGAATGCCCCCGGCGTCCAATCGGTCGCGACCTGAAGCGTCACCCGCAGCAGGCAGCCGGTGTTCACGAGGACAAAGGGCCCCCACAACGCGGTGAGCTGCCGCGTGTCCAGGCCGTTGAGCGTCGCGACGACCTTCGCCCCCATGCCCATGATCATCATCGAGACGAAGCCGACGGTGATCGCGTGCCTGATCGCCCCGTGGTAGGCGTGGCTGAACACGCCCTCGTACGCGGCGAGGTAGCCGGGCATCGCCAGCAGGAGCCCGAAGGACACGAACAACCACACGAACGCGGCGCGGACGAACTTGCGGCTGCGGTCGGCCCCGCCCTGACCGCCCGCCGATCGCCACGGCTTCCACCCGCCGATGAGCAGCCACGCCCCCGCCGGCAGCATCAGCCACGGCGCCAGCATCGCCCCCGCGAAGGCCCTGCTCTCCGTCGCCCGGTAAGCCAGGAACAAGCCGACTTCGAGCAGCACCGCACAAGCGAGCAATCCGTACGCCCACCACGCCCGGCGCGGGCTGACCTCCGCGAACCCGAACAGCGCCGGGAACATGCGCAGCCCCACGCCGAAGATCATCAGCATCGCCATGCCGTGGATCTGGACATCGCGGAGCGGGGCCTGATAGGTCGCGATCTGTTCGAGCAACGCCTCGCGCGTGGGCGCGGCCATGAGCATCGCAACGTGCCAGCCGCTGAAGAGCGTCTGGATGAAGAAGAAGCCCAGGGCGGTCAGGATGAACGCCGCGGACGGTGCGATGCGCTGCCCGCTGCGCACGAACGCGGTGATGATGATCGCCAGGAAGATCGCGACCGCCACGACCTGCAACGCCACGCCGATGTTGTGCAAGGGCAGGGCCCAGACCGAGCCGGTGAACATCATCGCGGTGGCTCGGGACGCGATTCCGATCACCACGCCCGCAAGGGAGCCGAGGGCCAGCCGCGGCAACGGCAACTCGACCTGCCACATCCGCGGGAACGCCTGGTAGGCGAACCCCATGATGAACAATCCCACCCATCCCATGATCTGGGCGTGCCCGTGGGCGTTGACCTCGTGGACCGTCACTCCCGTGAAAGACCCGCCGCCGCCGATCTTCAAGAGCAGGAGCACGCCCCAGCCCGCGCCCACGGTCAGGATCACCAGCAGCCCGGCCAGGAAGAAGGGCCGGTAGATAGAGTCCGCCAGGCGCGGTCTCGTGTCCGCGTCGAGCTGCTCCTGTGCGTGCCTGCGAGCGTCGGCGTCGTCCACGACTTCGCGCACCTCGGCCAACAGCGTGTCCAGATCGACTCCGTGGGTGCGGGCGAAAAACCCGACCGTTTCGGCCGGTCCGCGTTCGCCGCCGCAGCCTCTGAGCCCGTAGCGATTGAACACCGCCCTGGCCTCCGGGTACGCCTCGAAGACTTCGGGCAATTGGGTGCCGGGATTGACAGGCATCTCAGACACGGTCGTCGCTCGCATCAGGATCCGTTGAAACGCTGGGATCGATCGCACACCCGCCGCGGCCTCGGTTGCGCGCACGCTCGACTTGCTCGGTCGCGTCGGCGAGCGCTTCGAGCTGCCGCTCGCTCGCGCTCTCCTGCACGCAGTTGAACAGCACGCGCTCTTCCCATCGGATGTGCTGCTCCAGATCCCGCCCCAAACGCTCCACGAAGTCGGGGTCGGGATCGACGGCCCGGCGCTTGATGACGGCCTCGTTGGCCGCCCGTTCGATCGCGGCGTGCTCATCAAGCAGCCGACGACGGTCCTCGTCGCTCTCGATCAAGGGCGGCAGCAACCGCTCCTCGTCGCGGAAGTGCGGCTCAATCTCGGTACGCCACGCTTCGAGGAAGTCGGCCAAGGCCTTGTGCCGCGCGACGCGATCCTTGGAGGCTGCCTTCTTGAGCCGTTGGGCATGGACGAGGCCCACGTAGTGGTCTCGGCTGAACGGCGTGAGGGCTTCATGACGGGGAATCGGAGCGTTCTCAAAGGACATCTGGAGGTCTCGCAGATTCGGGTCGGGTCGTAACATCGGACGCAAGCATCGCCTCGATCACGTCCACAGCGCGGTAACTCGCGGCGCCGGGTCTCAGGAAGCGGGCAATGCCGACAACGTCGTCGCCGGAAGTGACGATCGCCGGCTCGAGATCACCGTTGGATTGTACTTGCCCGAGACCGATCGTCGCCATCAGCGCGTTGCAGAGGCACTTGCGACCCGCTGTGTCGGCCGAATCGCCGCCCTTTCTGACATAATCCTC
Organism: Phycisphaeraceae bacterium; assembly: GCA_020639195.1. GTDB lineage: Bacteria > Planctomycetota > Phycisphaerae > Phycisphaerales > UBA1924 > JACKHB01. Next base: position 241,493 of record JACKHB010000006.1, read on the forward strand.
GACGGGTTCGGCGGGGCATCGCCACCCGAGCGAACCATCTGGCTTGCGGTAGGCTTGTCGCAGATAGCCAAGATCGCAGCGACGGGCGCGAGCTTCGGCGAGTTGCGGGTCCGAGAGTGTTTCGGGAACTTGGACGACCTTGAAGGGGAAGCTTGTTGGGGATGCGACGGGGTCTGTGAAGACGCGGGCTGTTCCGGCGCGGCTCATGGCAAGCACCTGCTCCTTGAGGCGAGGCTCAAGGCCGGACTCTTCACAGTAAGCGAAGGCAGTGCCGATCTGAACGCCGGTGGCGCCGGCCTCGCGAGCGGCCGCGAGACTCTCCGGTGTGGCGCGGCCGCCAGCGAGCCAGAAGGGAAGGCCGAGAGTAGCGATGGCGTCGATGTCAGCAGTGTCACGATCGGTGTAGATCGGCTCGCCGGAAGCGGTCACGTGCTGTGGACCACGGGGCGGTGCGTTGTGACCGCCGGCGACGTGGCTTTCGACGACGAAGCCGTCGACCTTGCCGCTTGACCGGCGGACGAGCATGGTTGCAAGTGGCGCTGAGGAGATAATCGCGAGGAATCGCGGGCGGTCGAGGGGGGCGGCGCCGGGGTGGAACGCGGCGGGCTCAAATGCGGTTGCGGCAGGCTCGGCGCCGGAACCGCTGACCTCGAGTTGCAGGTGCACGGATTGATTCAGCGCGAGGCGGTCGAGAACTCCTGGGATCGCCTTCGGAATCCCGGCGCCCATGAGCACAAACGAAACGCCGGCGAGCATAGCGCCGTAAAGAGAGGGGAGCGTCGGCAGTTGGATCTTCTCGAGGTAGTTGACGCCAACGGGATTCTCGTGGCTCTCCCGGGCGAGAAGCACCTCGACGAAGTTGCTGGCAATGAGCAGTTCGGTTTGACGTCTCGACGGTCGCTCGCTGGGCATCGGTTTGGCACGGAAGGGCCGCCCCTCCGGCTTGCCATTCGCTACGAAGTAGCGGTCGAGGATTCTCTGGGCGACGCCGGGGAGGGGGAGGCATTTGAGGGCGCGGCGTATGTGGCCGCCCGGGTCGCCTCGTTGGAGCCGGCGTACGAGGACGGCGTCGAGGGCGGTGCCCGAGACGACACCGAGTTGTCCGGTCGCCGAGACCGCGCGGGCGAGGCGCCACCCGGAGACGCCGACACCCATACCGCCTTGGATGATCATGGGCCATTGCGTCATCGCGGATGTCACTTTCTGGTCCCGCGTGTTTGCTACGGGCATCATGGCCGGCTACGCCCGGCCGATACGCTCACTGTGATTGGCGCGAGCGAGGGGGCGAACGGCGGCCGGTGGAGCCAGGGCCTCGGCGAGTAAAGCAGCCGGGCTGGAACCAGCCACCAGACGAAGATGGCGGTTGTGATCGAGCGCAACGCCCAGAGCGTCCAGCCGGGAAGCACTGAGTCAAGATCCACAAGGACCGTCCCGCTGCCTGACAGGCCCAACAGAGAGGGCAGCTTGTACCAGTAGTAGAGCGACACGGCGGCCGCGGCAAATACGCGGATCAGAGCCGGAAGAGCGCGAACACCGAGTGCGGCCCGCAAGGTGAAGAACGCGACTGCGGAGACCGCCATCAGTCCCCATGTCCAGCCGACCGCATTGAGCGTCTGGCCGACGCCGGTCAGGTGGCCTGCGGCCGGAGTCTCGTACCAACCGAGCACGAAACCGGGGAATCCGCCTACAAGGATGAGCCCCGCAAGAGTTTGGCTTCGGATGATTCTGCTCTTCACAGGGTTCATCGCGGCCGTCGAGTCAGGGCATGGGACGACGCATCGGACGCACTCGGTGCAGTGCGCGTTCCGCAGCGTGATTGCGGGTCGGGATCCATACAACTGCTCGACGGGATGCACGGGGCACAGACCCGAGCACCATCCGCTCTTGCCGTCCAGGATGAATCCGCTGGCCAGGGCACACGCGCCGAGGAGAACAAGCAGGGTCGCGGTGGCGATGCCCGTGTCATCGAGACCCAGGTGACGCGCTGGGACTAAAACGAGCAGCAGCCCCACCGAACCGAGACTCAGCCATGCGTGCGCTTGCGACGGGAGGTGTCGGCGCCATCCGACGCGCACGCCGCGCCCGAGCTGCGAGACCGTGCCGAGCGGACAGATGTTGCGCCAGAGCCCGGGAGCGAACACGAGCAACGCCGGCGCGACCGCGATCAGAACATCCCATAGCACAATGAGACCGATTGCCGGACGCACCATGAGCAGCACGATGACCAAGGCGCCGGCCGCGAGCAGGGCCCATTGAACGACGAGCCACACACGTCGCTCAGTGTGTGACATCTTGCCAATGCGGGTACCGCGGCCGCCTCCCCCGCTTGCGCTGATCCGATCTGGTTCGCTCATGGACCACACCCCGCGCCGCAGCGCCCACCCGACGCCAGCACGGTGCAGACTTGCTCAGCCTGGGCCGATTTCTGGGCGAGCTCGGCAATCATCGTGCTGGCGAAGTCGCGCTCGATCGCCGCCAGCGATTCGTCGATGCGTCGGTGCAGCGGACAGAGCGCGAGTGCGTGTTCCGACAGCCCCAGGGGGCACGACCGGATCCGCTCGATTGGATCGATCGCCGAGATGACCTCGAGCACTGTCAAGGACTTGGGGTCACGGTTGAGGGCGTATCCCCCTGCGGTGCCTCGGTGTGCTGAAACGATGTCCGCCTTCGCCAGGGCCTGGAGCACCTTGATCAGATAGCCGGGCGCTGACCCTGTGGCCTCGGCGATCGTTTGGAGTTTGTGGGGTCCTTCGGACTTGTTCGAGAGCCACACGATCGCTCGCAGGCCGTACTCGGTGGCATCGCTGAGCAGTCTCATGGCGGATCTCCGTGCAGGAGGAATGACGGATCATAGCCCGCGGGATAGAATCCAAGCAAACATGCTCTCTTGCACGCTTTCAAGGAGACGCCCGCATGACAGCCACTCCCCAGACCCGAACGATTGGCGAACTCGTCGTCGAGAGTCCCGGCCGAGCCCGCGTGTTCGAGGCCCTGGGAATCGACTACTGCTGCGGCGGCAAGACGCCGCTGGAGTTGGCGTGCCGCGAGCGAGGTCTGGATCCCGAGCAGGTCGCCGAACAGTTGGCCAAGGTCGATGAGGAGACGCCTTGCACCATCGACGATTGCGCAGGCATGAGCCTGACCGAACTGGCGGACCATGTCGAGGCGCGCCACCACGCCTACCTGCGTGAGGAGTTGCCCAGGCTGGAGCGACTGGCCGACAAGGTGGCCAAGGCCCATGGCCCGAGTGATCCCCGGCTCGTGCGGGTGGCCGAAGTGCTCGCGTCCTTCAGCAATGAGATGCAGCACCACATGACCAAGGAAGAGCGCATGCTCTTCCCGATCATCCGAGCGCTCGATGCAGGAGACCGGCCCCCGACGTACAGCTTCGGCTCGATCGCGAATCCGATCCGGATCATGGAGTCCGAGCACGATCGCAGCGGTGATGCGCTCGCGCAGATGCGCGAACTCACCGACGGCTTCGCCCGCTCGTCCGCTCTGTGCAACACTCACCTTGCCCTGCTCGACGCCCTCGAGACGCTCGAGCGCGACACGCACCAGCACGTCCACAAGGAGAACAACATGCTGTTCCCACGAGCGATCGAGCTGGAGGCGGCCCGATTCACGGGAAGGGGCGCATGATGCCTGTCGCACTCGGCACACAAGGACAACCGGGCTTCGATCGCCCCTTCGAGTTGATGAGCGACTGCCATCGCCGGATCGAGCAGTTCCTCGCCGTCATTCGCAGGGCTCTCGAAGCGTACTCGAGTCGAGAGCTCGACGAGGAGTGCTCGAACGCCCTGCGAACGGCGCAGCGGTACTTCCGAGAGGGCGCCCCTCGGCACACCGAGGACGAGGAGGTTTCGCTGTTCCCTCGCCTGCGAGACCTTGATCGAGACGATATGCGCGAGCTGCTCGACGCGGCGGAGAGGCTGGAGCGCGAGCATGACGAGGCCGAGCGGATCCACCACTCCGTCGACGCACGAATCGATCGTTGGCTGCGCGACCGCCAATTGACGCCCGCTGAGGTCGAGGCGATGGTGCTCGATCTCGATGCGCTGGATCGCCTGTACGCGGAGCACATCGCTTTCGAGGACGATGTGCTCTTCCCCGCCGCCGCCCGAGCGCTCGATCGCGAACACGTCTTGCGAATCGGTGAGGAAATGGCGGCTCGACGCGGCCTCGATGCCAGCCGAACCGGCCCTCGTGGACCCATTGAATCGCGGAGGTTCTCACGATGACCCGACGAAGCTGGGCGGAGCCGTACAAGATCAAGATGGTCGAGCACCTGCGGATGACCACGCGGGAGCAACGTGAGGCGGCCATCGCCGAGGCCGGGTACAACACCTTCCTTCTGCGCAGCGAGGACGTCTACATCGACCTGCTGACCGACTCGGGCACCAGCGCCATGAGCGATCGCCAGTGGGCGGGCATGATGCTCGGCGACGAGGCCTACGCCGGATCGCGCAACTACTACAACCTCGAAGCGGCCGTCCACGAGCACTACGGCTACAAGCACCTGATCCCCACCCACCAGGGCCGGGGCGCCGAGCACCTGCTCTCGCAGCTCTGCATCAAGCCGGGGGACTCCGTGCCCGGCAACATGTACTTCACAACGACGCGGCACCACCAAGAGGCGGCCGGCGGGACTTTCGTGGACGTCATCATCGACGAGGCACACGATCCGGCCTGCGAGCACCCGTTCAAGGGCAATGTCGACCTGACCAAGCTCACGGCTCTGATTGACCGTGTGGGCGCCGAGCGAATCCCGTATCTCTCGCTGGAAACGAACGTCAACATGGCCGGCGGGCAGCCGTGCTCGATGGAGAACATCTGTGCGACCTGCGCTCTGTGCCACGAGCACGGCATCCCCGTGTTTCTCGATGCGACGCGCGCCGTTGAGAACGCCTACTTCATCAAGCATCGCGAGGTCGGCTTCGCGGATCGATCAATCGCCTCGATCCTGCTGGAGATCTGCTCGCACACCGACGGCTGCACGATGTCGGCCAAGAAGGACTCGCTGGTCAACATCGGCGGCTTCCTCGCGGTCAACCACGACGAACTTGCCGAGCGCGCCCGCAACCTCGTCGTCGTCTACGAGGGCCTGCACACGTATGGGGGCCTCGCGGGACGCGACATGGAGGCCATGGCCATCGGTATCGCCGAATCCGTCGAGGAGGACCACATCCGTGCTCGCGTCGGACAAGTCCATTATCTCGGCCAGAGACTGATCGACGCGGGCGTGCCGGTCGTTCGGCCGATCGGGGGGCACGGGGTGTTCATCGACGCCGCCGCATTCCTCCCGCACATCCCGCGAGAGCAGTTCCCGGCGCAGAGCCTCACCGCAGCGCTCTACGTCGACTCGGGCGTGCGCTCCATGGAGCGGGGAGCGGTCTCGGTCGGCCGCGATGCCGTGACCGGACAGAACGCCTATCCGGAGCTGGAGCTCGTTCGGCTCACGATCCCTCGGCGTGTCTACACGCAGGCGCACATGGATGTCGTCGCCGAATCGGTCATTGATCTGCACGAACACCCGGAACGTGTGGACGGCCTTGAGATGGTGTACGAGCCGCAACATCTGCGATTTTTCCAGGCGCGCTTCGCCGTTGCGACAGGCGGCCGCCTTGAGCACCAGTTACCCAAGAGCGAACGGGTCAGCACGAACTGATTCTCCACCGGAAGGGGCGCATCGTTGCAGCGAGCCATCGCGAGTTCGGGCATTCAGATTCGACCCGGTATCGATCTTTGCCAGTCCGACCTGCCGCTCGACTGGTATCAGCCGGAGTTCAAGCCGTACGCAGAGGAGTACCTCGCCCTCCCCGATCGTCAACCCGAGACCGTGCTGCCATGGCTGGACTCGTACGTCAGGCCCGCCATCGAGCACTTTGGCGATTCGCTGCTGCTGCTGGCCCACTTCTACATGGGTGGCGAGATCGTCAAGCTGGTTGAGCGCTACGGCGGTTCGATCGGCGACAGTTACGCACTGGCCCTTATGAGTCAGCGATCGCCGCGGGCCTCGATCATCGTCCAATCGGCCGTGCACTTCATGGCCGAGGCGGTCGCCATCCTGGCCGAACCGCATCAGCAGGTGTGGATCACCAATCCCAAGGCCGGCTGCACGATGGAAATGATGGCCAAGGAGGATGCCGTCGCGCCGATCGCCGATCAGCTCATTGAGCGCTGCGGCGAAGACCTCATCGTGGTCGCCTACATGAACACCTCGGGCCGCGTCAAGGCGCTTGCGGGGCGGACGGGCGGCGCGACCTGCACGAGTTCCAACGCGCATCTCGTGCTCGACTGGGCTCGGCGGCGGGCGAGCAAGGTGCTGTTCGTCCCCGATCGACACCTCGGCCAAAACGTCGCTGATCGCATCGGCATCCCAGACGAGCGGGTCGCGGTCCTTCCCTGGGACTGGCTGGGCGATGAACTTCCGCGACTGTGGCCGCATCTCGATCGGGCCGACCTGCTGCTATGGGGCGCGTACTGCGGTGTGCATACGGTCTTTCGGCCCGAGCACGTGCGAGCTTGGCGCGAACGGGGCTGGACAGTCTTGGTGCATCCCGAATCGCCTCGCGAGGTGGTGCGCGCAGCCCATGGCAGCGGCAGCACCAGCTACTTGTGGAATGCCGTGATGCGAGCGGAGCAAGGCTCGCGCTTCGCGATCGGCACCGAAGGCCACTTCGTGCGGAATCTTCGCGAGCAGGCCTCGCTGCGGGGCATCCATGTAGAGCATCTGGCGGCTGTGCCCCTTCCCGGGGCACTCCCGGTCGCCGGATGCGGGTGCGCGACGATGAGCCGCAACGATCCTCCGCACCTTGCCGGGCTGCTCGACCTGTTGCGAAAGGGAACGCCGCCAGATCTAAATCGGGTGCTGCCCGGGGATGAGATGAACGAGCGGACCGGCGTGCGGGAGCGTCTCGACACGGTCGATCGCGACGAGCTCATTGTGCACGCACGGCGTGCACTTCGCAGGATGATCGAGATCACAGAGGGCGGCAGCGCCCCGCCTGCATCGGAAAGACGCGCATGAGCAACGTCCACGCGCATGCCGGCCGACCGCTCAGCGCCGGGGTCATCGGCGCGGGGCCGATGGGCATTTGTCTCTCGGCTCTGCTCGGGCAGGTGGCGCCGGTCACCATGGTCGTCCGCAACGTGTATGCGGCGTCGTGGATCCGCGAGCGCGGGGTTCGGGTCGTTGGGCTCCTCCAGGGACTGACCCATCCGATGGTCGTGCCCGACATCAGGGGGCTCGTCGGCTCCGCGCCGCTCGACGTCGTCTTCGTCGCGACAAAGACCACCGCCATCGATTCGGTCGCCCAGGAGCTCCGCTCGGTTCTGACCGACATTGCCGGCGCTGGAGGCCCGCCGTATGTTGTCAGCTTCCAGAACGGCATCGACCCCGGACGGACCCTGATGGAGCGGTTGGGCCACCGGCGCGTCCTGCGCATGGTGCTGAACTTTGGTGCGATCCAGGTGGATGCCGGAACAGCGGAAGTAACGCTGGACAATCCCCCGCACTTCCTCGGCTCGCCCCATCCCGAACATCACCGGTTCAACGACGCGCTCGCGGCGACGCTCACCGCCGCTGGCCTGCACTCCTTGGCCACTGATCGAATCGAGCGGCACGTCTGGGAGAAGGGTGTTCTCAACGCATCGATGAACCCTGTTGCGGCGCTGACGGACAGCAGCGTCGGTGAAGTGCTGGATTCGCCCGCCAGGGCCATCGTTGCGCGCCTCATGAACGAGGCATTGGCCGTCGCGGACACCGAAGGCATCGGATTCGACCAGAGAGACGCCGACCGGATGTGGCAGATCCTGGAGGCCGCACGCGCGCACACGCCGAGCATGGTCGGGGATATCCGGAGGGGACGCCCGACCGAGGTCGGGCAGCTCAATCGCCAGATCATCACCCACGCGACTCGTGTCGGCGTTCCTGCGCCGTCGCATGAGCTGATCGCGTCGCTCATCGATGCGTTTGATTGGCGTGTGTTCCGACGAGGCCGGCCGCATCACTCGGCTCCGGTCGCGCACGCGGACAGACCGCAGTCCCAGAACGAGGAGGCAGTCCTGTGAACGCGTCCGGGCGGCAGCGCCACCGACCGTTGCTCGATTCCTTGACCGGCCTCGTCGCGTGCGACGACTTGCCCGAGGCGCTCCCGGCTGACCCGATGCCGGTGCTCACCGAGTGGTTCGAGCAGGCTCGCGGGAACAAGCGATATGACGACTTCAACGCCATGGCGCTGGCCACGGCGGCGCCGAACGGATTGCCCTCGGTCAGAATTGTCCTGTGCAAGTCGATCGAAGCCTCACCACCGGCCCTCGTCTTTTACACCAGCTACAGCAGCCGCAAGGGCCGCGAGCTCGAGACCAATCCAAACGCCGCGGCCGTCTTCTACTGGTCGCATGAGAAGCGCCAGGCTCGCGTCGAAGGCGCCGTGGTGCGCACCACCACGGAGGAGAGCGATGACTACTTCCGCACTCGGCCGCTGCTCTCGCGGATCGGGGCCACCGTCAGTGCTCAGAGCCAGGTAATCGAGTCGAGACAGCGACTCCTCGCCGATGCCATTCGACTTGGAGCACGTGGTGCGCTCCGGGGCGACATTCAGCGCCCAAGCCACTGGGGCGGATATCGAATCCTGATCCATTCGGTGGAGCTGTGGTCCGCCCGCTCCGGTCGACTGCACGACCGCGCCCGGTGGACGCGCAGCCACGACGCCAGCGGGTGGCTCGTGCGGCGATTGGGGCCCTGACGCCATGCCCCCACTTCGTAGCGAACAGCGGTACATCGTCTCGTTCGACGCCGGCTTACTCCCGTCGTCTCGGACCGACACGCTCGTGATCGGAGCGGGCGTCAGCGGGCTCAGGGCGGCGATCGCCGCTGCCGCCCACGGACGGGTGCTTGTCCTGGCGAGCGATGGCTCGCGGGGTGCGAACACTTGGTGGGCGCAAGGTGGGGTGGCGGCGCCGGTAGGGCCCGACGACTCCGTTGATCAGCACCTCGCCGATACCCTGACGACCGGCGCCGGTTTGTGTGATCCTGTCGCCGCTCGCTTCATCATCGAGCGGAGTCGGTGCCGCCTGGAAGAGCTGGTTGAGTGGGGCCTGCGGATCGATCGCGACGGTCGCGGTCGGCCGGCCTTGGGGCTGGAAGGAGGCCATTCGCGCCGACGAGTCGTGCACGTCGGCGGCGATGCCACGGGCAAGGCCCTCGTCGATGTGCTTCTCGCCCGAGCACGGTCCGATCCAATGATCGCGTTCGTTGATCGCTGCTTCGTCATAGATCTGATCACACCCGACTCGGACACGAGCGATCCTGGGCCGGTGCTCGGCGCCATTGTTTATGTAGCGGGCTGTGGCCTATCCATCGTGTGGGCGCGCGCCACCGTGCTCGCCTCCGGGGGCGCCGCCGGTGTCTATCGCGAATCAACCAATCCCTCGACGACCACAGGCGACGGCATCTCCATGGCATTCCGCGCCGGCGCGTTGGTCCGCGACATGGCATTCGTCCAGTTCCATCCCACGGCCTTTGCCGCGCCGACGGGATCACGGCCCCTCATCAGCGAAGCCGTGCGCGGAGAAGGAGCATACTTGGTGGATGAATGCGGGCACCGATTCATGCTCGGGCTCCATCCCATGGCCGAGCTTGCGCCGAGGGACGTGGTGAGCCGGGCGATCGTCAAGGCCCAGGAGGCTCAGGGCGACCAACGAGTCTTCCTCGACGCGCGGCACATTCAAGGACTTCGGCGCCGATTCCCGGGCTTGACATCGCTACTGGCAGACCATGGCCTTGATCCAGGGCGAGATCTCATTCCAGTGACTCCTGCTGCGCACTATTCAATCGGTGGAGTGGCGACCGATCTCTTCGGGCGCACGAGTCTCCCCGGTCTGTACGCTGCGGGCGAAGTCGCCTCCACCGGTCTTCACGGGGCCAACCGACTCGCAAGCAACTCCCTGCTGGAAGGGCTCGTGATGGGTGAGGCCGCCGGACGCGCCGCGGCCGAGCGAGCCGGAAGCGGCGTCGATGGGGACGAATGGCTGCCGACACATCGGCCAGAGGCGGAGGACGGTTGCGATCCGCTGTCGTTCGACGACAAGCCTGGTGCCGGCCTCGAGGCCGAGTCCGACCTCGTCGCCAGCCAACTGCGAACGCTCATGTGGAGCGACGTCGGCATCGTTCGATCCAGTGACAGCCTTCTGGAGGCCATCGCCCGGATCGATGCGTGGCGCAGCGAGGGTTTGCCGAGCCGATCGTCCATGCCACGCGCTTGGAAGCTGAGCAACATGCTCCTGGTCTCCTCACTGATCGCGAGAGCCGCGCTCTGGCGCCGGGAGTCGCGGGGGTGCCACTTCCGCACCGACGCCCCTGCCCCGGATTCTGCCTTCGCCACTCACGATGCGTGGCTCAGTACGACCGCTGATCGTCCGGCGCCGAGCGTGCATGACCACGACCACCTGTTCGAAGCAGTCGGGCTCGATGGCCCCAACGCCCGCAGGGCTCTGCCGCGCCCCATCAACGGAGTCAGCCGATGATCGATCCTGCACACCGTGTCGTTGCGGCCGGCCTCAGCACCCGCTGTCCGACATGTGACAGGGTCTATCCCGCGCTGGAACGCACCTGCCGTGATTGCCCGGACGCGCTCCTCCGCGCGGAATACGCCCAGCGGTCCTTCGAACCCGCATCGGATCGAGGGATCTTCCGTTACGTCGATTGGCTTCCGCCCGCTTTCGGCATCGACACGCAGATCGGCCCGACGGTGTACCGGGCGGAGGCGCTGGCCCAGGCCGTGGGCATCAACGAGTTGTACGTGGGATACAACGGCTATGCGCCCGAGGTTGGCGCATTCAACCCGACCGGTTCGTTCAAGGACTTTGAGGCGATTCCCACGCTTCTGTTCCTGCGCGAGCACGGCGTCCAGTCAGTCGTGCTTGCCTCAGCGGGCAACACAGCACGAGCGTTCGCCTACGCGGCCACGCTCCTCGACTTCACTGTGCACATTGTTGTGCCCGAGCGATGCGTCGATCTGCTCTGGTGCCCCGTCGAGCCCTCGGAGCACGTACGCCTGACCGTCATCCAGGACAGCGCCGACTATGCCCTGGCGATCGAGTGCGCCCGACTCATCGAACAGGAGTTCGGCGTTTTCGGTGAGGGCGGAGCAAGGAACATCGCCCGTCGCGACGGGATGGGCACCAGTCTTCTGGAGTATGCCCGCGTGGTTGGTGCCATGCCGCATCACTACTTTCAGGCTGTCGGCAGTGGAACGGGAGGGGTCGCCGCGTGGGAGGCGGGTGTCCGTCTGATCGGCGACGGCTCCTTCGGCGGTCGCTTGCCGGTGCTCAACCTCGCGCAGAATGCGCCGTTCACTCCGATCCACGATGCCTGGACACATGCCCGGCCGATTCGCCCGTTCGACGACGTGCAATCGCAGGTCCGACGAATCGATCGGATCGGTGCGCGTGTGCTCGCCAACCGGAACCCACCGTACTGGATTGCCGGGGGCGTGCGCGATGCTCTGCGAGCGACTCGCGGTCGCACCTATGCGGTGACCAATCGGCAAGCCAGGGAAGCCGCCGAGATGTTCTGTCGTGTCGAAGGCCTACCGATCGGTACCGCCGCGGCGGTCGCTTTGGGAGCCCTGATGCAGGCTGTCGGCGACGGCCGCGTGCGCCCTCACGAGTCCGTCCTGTTCAACATGACTGGAAACGACGAGGCGCTCGTGGCGAGGGACTACACGCTGCACCCGATCCGACCCGCGCTCCACTTGTCCGCCGAGCAGATCGCCTCCAATCATGTGACGACCCTGTACAGGCACTTCCACGAATGAGCCGACACGACCCGGACGACTTGATGTCTGTTCGAGAGGATGCGACGTCATGGTCCTCAATGGACGATGCCGACCGCAGGCGTTTCGCTCGGAGGCACGCCCGCCGATTGCGAGATTCATCGCCCGATCAGATCGTGGCGTGGGCCGTCAAGCAGTTCGGCGATCGCCTTGGTTTCATGACCTCATTGGGATTCGGCGGCCTCGTGCTCATCGACCTGCTGCGCCGCCGACTTCCGGTGGTTCAGGCGTGCTTTGTCGATACCGGAGCTCACTATGACGAGACCCTTGAGCTGCTGGAGCGGGTGCGCACCTGGTCCGAAAGCGACGGCGGCGGGCGGGTCTGCTTCACGGTTCTGAGGCCCACCGTCTTGAGCGAATCCTTGATCGAGCTTGCCGGTTCCCCCCCGTGGCAGCGTAACCCTGATGTCTGCTGTCGACTTCGGAAGGTGGAGCCGATGCGGGCCGTGCTACCCACGCGAGAGGCGTGGATGAGCGCCCTGCGCCGAGACCAGGGAGGATCTCGGATGACCACCGAAGTGGTCCGTCTTGACGCTGGTGGCATCCTACGCATTCACCCGCTCGCGTACTGGCGATCGGCACAGTGCTGGGACTACATCCGATCCCGCGGCGTCCCGTACAACCCGCTGCACGACTGCGGCTACCCGAGCGTCGGCTGTGTTCACTGTACGGTCCCAGTCATTGCCGGCGAGGGCGAGCGGAAGGGCCGCTGGGTCGCCACCGACAAAACAGAGTGTGGCTTGCACACCACTGCCCCCGAGCCAGACACTTGACGACACTTGACCGGATGATGGCATAATGGCTGGAGTGATCGATCGAGGGGGCATCCTCGTCTCGATGGTGATGTCGGGCGTGGCGATCCTGCAGACCTCTGCGAAAGGGCCGCGGCCTGGGCCCTTGCCACGGACCGCCGACCGCCGCCGCTGACCATGCTGAGCAGGCGCCGCCGGACGCCGAGTTGCTCGAGGAGACCGCGGTTCTCTTCTCGCAGGTACTGGTCGCCCGCGCCTGCCGCTCATTCGAGCCAGTCTGCGAGGGCGTGGAGGGCCGAGTTCATCGGTCCAGGCTACCAGAGTGTGCCCGAACTGAGGGCGACTGGGAGAAGGGCGGTAGGAGAGGGAGCCCTCCCCGGCCCTCCCTCGCGGGGGAGAGAGGCGGATCGCATGAGCAGGGCTGGAAGGCGTTGCGCATCGATCGATCACGGGGTCTTCACGCGCTGTCTCCGCGAATGCAACCCGCGGTCGGCCCCGCCGCGGCGTGAGTCTCTGTCTCGGCCCCGGTCGTGTTCGAAGGCGGTCGCGCCGCCTCTATTCGTCGGCCGGTTGCAAACGCCGCCGGCCCACCGGTTCACGATGAACGCCGCCGAGAGACCTCGGCGGCGTTGTCGCGTTCTGGGGCCGTTCCACGAGGGTTCGCGGCGGTCGGCGCGGCGGGCGAGGTCTCGGCCCGGCGGGCGGCAATAACCGGAGGACATGGGCCGACGGCGCCAAGGGGGCCGGATTGGCCCGAAGTCTCGGCGGGTCTCTTGGGAATCGGCGTCCGGGTGAAGAGGTTGTGTCTCTCCCAAAGCAGTCGCAACCGGGGTGGTGACGCACGCCGAGCAGCCGCAACCCTCCGCCATACCTGCGGTGCAGTGGCCGCTCCGATAGAGTTCCAGGCGATGACGGACTACAACGAAGACGTTTCCCACAGTTCGGCGCCGGTGCCTTCCGAAGTTGATGCGTTGATCACGGATGTCCGGCGGCTCGGACTCGACTTCGCAAAGTCTGTCAGCGCAATCCATCAGTACGCTACCCGATGTCCGGGGCTCGTTGACACCCACATCTTCTTCCGCGTCTCAGACCTGCTCATCCAATCCGGGCTCGCAGGCTCGCTTCTGCTCGCTGAGGGGATGCGAAATCCCGGACGGCGCGAAGCTCGATTCCTGCTCGAGGCCTCGGTCAAGCTGCTCTTCGTCGATCAGAGCATGCCCACATCAACTCTCGAGCATCGTCTCGTGTTCTACGAGCGCAAGGTCTCTTCGTCAGGGCTCGCCGATGAGCTGAAAGGGGTCAAGTTCGGACTGCTGGCTTCGGCGACCGCCGATGAGCTGGTTCGGGAGACACTGCGTCTGTATGGGCACCTCTCGCAGTTCGTCCACATCAGCCACGAGCAGGTGGCGAAGCACCTTGAAGATCAGCGAGGAGGGCTGACGATTGGGTTCGACACACTCGAATCGCTGGGTGCCGCGTCATCTGATCTGTTTCGTGTGTACGACCTCGCAATCGTGGCGTGCTTGCACGCTATCGGCCCCTCTTTGGCTGGCGACATGATGGTTGCGCTACAGGATTCCAAGTGGGTCTTCCACGCGGGAAAGTACCTGTCCGACCTCGATGCTCACTATGATTACAAAGCCGAACGGCAGTCACAACTGGAACAGCTAGCCACTCGTCGTGAAGAGGTCGTACGAGTCGGTTGGCGTGCGCAGTATGCCGGCTGATGTTGACACATGCCGCGAGCTGCCAACACGATGGCGAGCGGCGCACTTGATCGTGATGATGCGCATCGCCGATCGGTCTGGCATAGGGAACCAGTGACGCGGCCATAACCAGCCGCAGCACTGGAGCCCGAGCGTGGTATCGACCCGGAAGCCCGAGAGTATGACGCCCGCGGAGCGGGACGCGGAGATAGCGAGCATTCTCGCCCGCGGCCTCGTGCGCGCACATCGAGCCCGGCGCGAGAACGCGGCGGACAGCGGAGATTCTCGCGCCGAGGGACTTGAACTGTCCGGCGATGCGAGCCTCAGTGTCGAAACACGGCCCGCGGGTTAGGGCCCCCGATCTCGCGAGCCGCCCATGTACTGAGGAGGCGACATGCCAGACACGATTCGACGCGAACTCGCGGCCTTGGAAAGGATGACGACTGCCGACCTCGTGAAGCGCTACGCGGAGCTGCACGGACACGCCTGCCGGACGCGGCACCGGGCGTACCTGAAGCGCAAGATCGCGTGGCGCATCCAGGCGAACGCCGAGGGGGACCTGAGCGAGCGGGCCCGGCGGCGTGCGGCCGAGTTGGCCGACGACGCCGAGGTCCGTGTCATGGCGCCGAAGGCGATGGTCTGCCCGCCGCAGAACGGCAAGGGGGTCACGACCACGCGGGCGTTCGACCCGGCGACGCCGCGCGATCCCCGTCTGCCGCCGCCCGGGTCGGCCATCGTCCGCAGGTACAAGGGGAAGACGGCCCGCGTCGTCGTGCTCGAGGACGGCGAGGGATTCGAGTACGCCGGCGACCGCTACGCCTCGCTCACGGCCATCGCCAAAAAGGTCACCGGGACCCACATCAACGGGTTCAGGTTCTTCCAGTTGAAGGAGCCGGTGCAGTGAGCCGCCGCCGCGTGACCCAGACGGACGAGCCGGCGAAGGCATCCGCGCGCCGCGAGACGAAGCGGATCCGCTGCGCCATTTATACCCGGAAGAGCAGCGAGGAGGGGCTCGACCAGGAGTTCAACTCGCTGGACGCCCAGCGGGAGAGCGCCGAGGCGTACATCGCGAGCCAGAAGGCAGAGGGCTGGGTGTGCCTGGCGGACCGGTACGACGACGGCGGGTTCTCCGGCGGCAGCATGGAGCGGCCGGCGCTGGAGCGGCTTCTGCGGGACGTGGACGCAGGCAACATCGACTGCGTGGTCGTCTACAAGGTGGACCGCCTGAGCCGGTCGCTCATCGACTTCTCGAAGATCATGGAGACGTTCGACAGCAAGGGGGTGTCGTTCGTCTCCGTCACCCAGCAGTTCAACACGACGACCTCGATGGGGCGGCTGACGCTGAACATCCTGCTGTCGTTCGCCCAGTTCGAGCGCGAGATCATTGGCGAGCGCATCCGCGACAAGCTCGGGGCGCTCCGCCGGAAGGGCAAGTGGGCGGGCGGCGTGCCCGTCCTCGGGTACGACGTGGACCGCTCGAACGGGAGCCCGCACCTGGTGGTCAACGCCGCGGAGGCAGCGCGGGTGCGGGAGATCTTCGCTCTCTACCTGGAGAAGGGCTCGCTCCAGAAGGTCGTCTCCGAGCTGACGCGCCGGCACTGGGCGAACAAGCGCCGGGTGACGGCGAAGGGGAAGGTCGTCGGTGGCCGTCCGTTCGATCGCTGCTCGCTCCACGTGCTCGTGACCAATCCGCTCCTCGCTGGGCGCATCGTCTACAAGGGCGAGACATACCAGGGCGAGCACGAGCCGGTCGTCGAGCCGGAGCTGTTCGACCGCGTGCAGAAGCTCATGCGGTACAACGGGCGGACCGGCGGGCTGGAGGTGCGGAACAAGTACGGCGCTCTGCTGCGGGGCCTGCTGCGGTGCAAGCAGTGCGACGCCTCGATGACGCACACGTTCACCGGTGGCCGCGGGAAGCCGTTCTACCGCTACTACCGCTGCTGCAAGGCCATCAAGACGAGCGCGTGCCCCGGGTCGAGCCTGCCCGCGGCGGAGATCGAGCGGCTCGTGGTGGACGAGATCCGCGCGCTCGGGGGCGACCGCAGGCTCCTCGACCGCGTTCTTGCTGAGGCCCGCCAGACGGGGGACGCTCGCGTCGCGGAACTCCGGCGGGAGCGGGGTGACCTGAAGGCGGAGCTCGCCCGGCGTGAGCGTGAGTTGAAGGAGCTGGTCGCCGTCGGCAGCGGCGAGCGCGGCGCGACCGAGCGGCTGGCGACCGTCCACGATCGGCTCACCCACATCCGCCAGCGCCTGCCCGAGGTGGAGAAGGAGCTGGCGGTGCTCGAATCCGAGGCGATCACCCGCGAGGACGCCAAGGCGGCGCTCGCCGAGTTCGACGAGGTCTGGAGCAACCTGATCCCGCGCGAACAGGCCCGGCTGCTGAACCTCGTCTTCGAGCGCGTCGAGTACGACGTGGCGGCGAGCAGCGTCTCGGTGACGTTCCGCCCGACGGGGATCGCGGCGCTCTGCAAGCGCCGCGTGGAGGAGGCCGCATGACGACCGTCACCCGCCCGATCCATTTCGCCATCGAGGGCAAGCGCAAGCGGGCCGTGGCGGGGCCGCCGCCGGAGCCGGCGCCCGAGGGGCGGGTCCCGCGGGTCTCGCGTCTGATGGCCCTGGCGATCCGGTTCGACCGCCTGCTCCGCGACGGCGTCGTCCCGAACCAATCCGAGCTGGCCCGGCTCGTCCACGTGACGCAGCCGCGGATGACGCAGATCCTGAACCTGCTGCACCTGGCGCCGGACATCCAGGAGGAGATCCTGTTTCTGCCCCCGACGACCGACGGGCGGGATCCGATCCACGAGCACATGCTGCGGGAAGTGGTGGCATGCACATGCTGGACCGATCAACGGCGGCGATGGGCTTTGATCGCCCCATGGAACAATCCCGGCACTTGACACGCAGTCGCACCCCTCGCCATTGTCGGATGACGCCGCCGCGGCCACGGGGTACAATGTGACCGCATGGGAACGGCCCGCTGCCATTTCGCGATTGCTTGGGTGGTCTTGGTAGCTCAGGTCATCGCCGCCGTCTTGGTGCCATCCGGCCTGCTGCTATGCCGTGAGGCCGATGGCTCAGCCCATCTGGAATGGGTCGGGGGGCACTGCTGCTCGAATGATGGCGAGATCGCGTCAGGCATCTGGTCGGCATCGGAATCCGCGGATAGCCGAGGCGATGCATGCATCGAGTGCGTCGACGAGTTGGTCGGTCATGTCGCGGCGGTGAGCAAGAGTCGGCCGACGAGCGATCCCACGTACCACGGCCTGTTTGTAGCCGCAACGCCCGATGCCGGTGTGCCTGATTCCCTTCCGCAAGGATTGAGCGCTGCTCGCTCGCCGACGCGGGCAATTGGCGAAGGTCCGCCATCTCAAGTAATGCGCACCCTGCACGCCACTGTGCTGATCCTGTAGATCCCCTGAGTTGATCCGAGACTGCGGCCACCGCTGCGTCGCGGTGGGTGTCGTGCCGTCGATCCGCTCAGGGGCTCCATACATGAATGACCGATCTCGACTAGCGCTCGCGCTGTGCCTCGTCATTGCCGGCTGCGCCGGTCCCATGGACCGTACGTGGGACGATCCAACATACCAGGCCATACGAGATCGCTACGAAGAAACGGACCGTCGAGTCGCCAACGACGTGAACGACGATTCCGTGTGGCCCTCCACCGACATTCAGTCTCTCGATGCACTGAGTGTTGACGATGCGATCCGCATCGCCATCGACAACAACCCGCGCCTTCGAAGCGCGGGCTATCGCGTTGACGCGGCGACCGGTCGCGTCACGCAGGCCGGACTGTACCCCAATCCAGCATTCGTCTTCGAAGGAGAGGCGCTCGGCTCGGACGAAGCGTGGGGAGGCGACACCATCTACAAGATCGAGCAGGAGATCGTCCTCGGCGGCAAACTCGACCGGGCACGAGACGTCGCAGAGGCAGACCGACTGACGGCACGGGCCGTATTCGTTGCCGAAGAGTTCGCCGTTGCATCCCGCGTGACCCGCGCCTATTTCGCCGCCGTGTCCGCCGCCGAACGGCTTGCGCGAAGGCAGGAACTCGCGGAATTGGCCAGCCAGCTACTTGAGGCAGCTTCTGCTCAAGTGGAGGCGGGCGCGGCCACGGAGCCGGACCGCCTCCGAGCAGAAGTCGTGACCGAGCAGGCCCAGATGGATTTGGAGGCGGCACGACTTGACCTCGACACGTCACGCCGGACGCTCGCCTCTGCGATGGGACTCGAGGAGACCATCGATCTGCCGCTCTCCTCAAGTGCGATCGAGCTTCCGCAGCTTCCTGACCAGGAGCAGTTGGTCGCGGCTGTGCTTGAAGCTAACAGCAAAGTCTCAATGGCACGGATCGCGCTCGAACGCGCGCGTGCCGCACACTCGCTTGCCAAGTCCGAGGGCGTTCCGAATCTCTTCGCAGCGATCGGCCCACGATACTCGGATCGCGACGACGAGACCACGCTTGATCTCAGTGTGGGCATCGGCATTCCGCTGTTCGACCGCAACCAAGGCGAGGTCAGGGCTACGTTGGCTGAGCGGCTGTCGGCGGCAGCAGAACTTCGAAGCGTGCAACTCGATCTTCTCGCTGAGGTGTCCGAAGCGTGGTCGGCCTATCAGGCCGCGCTCCTGGCCACTCAGCGGTACCAGGGCCAACTTCTGCCCAAAGCTGAGCGCACCCTCGACTTGACTCGTCAAGCCTATGAGCGAGGAAAGACCGATTATCTCCGCCTGTTGGACGCCCAACAGGTTTTGGTTGAATCCAGGATCGCGCACGTGGACGCGCTGCGCCGACTGCACGAGGCAGCGGCGCTTCTGCGTGAACTGGCCCAGACAGACGCCCCGTGGCGTGAGCCCCGAGCAGAGGCTGGGGACGAGGTGACTCCATGAAAAAGAAGACGACGATGCTCGTTCCGTGCCTCATTGCCATGGCCCTGCTGGGCGTCGGCTGCGACCGGAGGGAGCAACATGACGATCACGGCGCGGAGACCGGACACTCGGATTCCGATGGCCACATGCATGGTGCAGAGTTGGACGAACATGTCGCCGAAGCCAGCGACGATCACGCCGACGAACAACACGACCGCGGCTCGGATGACCACGGAAACCAGGAGTCCCACGAGGGGCACGACGAGCACGAGGACATCGTCAAGTTGACGCCCGAGCAACTCGAGCGAGCTGGGGTTCACATCGAACCGCTGGGCGGAGGAACGATCACGACGCATGTCACGCTTCCGGCCGAGGTCGGCTTGAATCAGGACGCGGTGCTTCACGTGACGCCTCGAGTTCCCGGGATCGTGTCTGAGGTCCGAGCGTTCCTCGGCAACAACGTCGGCCCAGGCGATCTCCTGGCCGTCATCGAGAGTCCGGAGCTAGGGGAGGCGAAGATCGCGTTCCTCCAAGCCGTTCAGGCCAAGGCGATCGCGGACGCCGAACTTGACCGTCAGCGCACGATCAGCGAGAACACAGCGACCCTCCTAGACCTTCTGCGTCAGGAGCTATCCACAGATGAACTTCAGGAGCGGGCCGCCGATCTGCGCATCGGTGCAAACAAGGGCCGCCTCTTGTCAGCGTACGCGCGGCTCCGCGCGGCGGAAGCCAACTATGCCCGAGAAAAGGAGCTGAGAGAGAAGGGGCTCTCCACCCAGGCCGATTTGCTCGCTGCGCAGGAGGCGTACAACAGCAACCAGGCGGACTACTTCGCCGCGTTCGAGGATGTCGATTTCACGTTTCGACTCCGGTTTCAGGAGGCGGAGCGAGCGGCCCAGGTCGCGTCGTCGGCTGTCGGAAACGCGGAGCGCCGGCTGCACCTGCTGGGACTCACGGATGAGCAGGTCCGTGGGATCGAGACTGAGCCGGACATCAACGTGTCTCGCTATGAGCTGACCGCGCCCATCGGTGGACGCATTGTGACGAAACACATCACAAACGGTGAACGGGTCTCGCTCGATGAAGCCGTCTACACCATCGCCAACCTCGACACTGTTTGGCTCAACATCTCGGTCTATGCACGGTACACCGACCTCATCGATGAGGGCCAGGAGGTGACCGTCCA
>JACKHB010000007.1 GCA_020639195.1 Phycisphaeraceae bacterium
CCTCATCTGCGTGGTCACGCACGGCGAGATCAGAGTGCTCGCGAAGCGTAACGGCTGGGGAACGAAGAAGCACGCCGCGCTCGACGAAGCCCTCGCCGCCCTCGTCACGGTGGACATCCAACACCCACAGGTGATCGACGCATACGTCGAGATCGACCTCGCGTCGCAGGCCCACGCCGACGGCGCCCGCAGCATGGGCAAGAACGACCTCTGGATCGCGGCGGCCGCCAAGGCCGCAGGCGCGACCCTGCTGACGACCGACAAGGACTTCGAGCACCTGGTCGGCGTCCAGGTGCGCGGTGAGATCATCGACCCATCGAGCGTGGGCGCTACTGGCCAATGATTCGGTCGGTCAGGGCGAGCACTGTTGGCTTCTGCGTCGACGCAACGCGGTGTCCTGACGGCAGCCCCAGCTGACACGAGGGGGCGGGCGCGTCGCGCCTGGAGGCCCGCTGGTGCGACGAAAGGGGCGTGGGTGCGTTGGGTCCGGCGAGCCCGATTGGCCGTCCGGCCCGGAACTTGAAGTGTGATCGTCCCTACCCCTCCCCCGGAACGGTCGATGCGCCGCGTGACCAGGCGGAATCCCCCATGGCGGATGGACACCCTGTGTCAGTCAGTGCGGCGACCGGGTGTCGGTTGCCTTGAGCTATTGGTCAACTGTGAGTACACTTCGGCGACCCTTGGGCCAGTGCTCCCTGGCGCAGAATCTGTCGGTATCGATGTTCGGGAGTAGAGGAAAGGTCGGGCGTATGCTCGTGCATTGTGCCGATGAGGTATGGCGGGGCCTGGATGAGCGCTTCAGATGGTGGGCTGATTTGTGTATGAAATTCTGTGGGTGAGAGGGACGGGATGAACGTGACCACTTTGCTGACCGTGTGCCGCGTGGACTCAAGCCGAGGTTTACAGGCTTCGAGGGTGGCGGTCATTGACTCGCTGAACGCTCTGGCCTGCGATCCGCCGGCCCAGATGGAGTCGTTCGCCGAAGACCTGATCGGCGGCTTTCGGTCGGCAGCCGCGAACGCAACGGCGCCGGGAGACAGGAATGCATGGCGGTACCTCCAGTTCGTTGCCTCGATCTTGCCGATGGTGGCGGCTAGCCGTCAAGGGCGCTTCGGAGTGGCGTTCGACTTTGTATCGCTCGGGCTCTCGGAGTCCGAGCGCGGACCGCGAGGTACGGTCGAAGTAACCAGGTTCGCGGAGTGGCTCGCCACCCCCATCGTCTCCCGGAGTCCGTTGCTTGAGGACCTCCTTTCCTGGGGGAGCGGCTTCTGGTACCTCGCGTGGGCAGGTGGCGCCTACACTGGGGCGGGGGTCGCAATGAAGGATCTCTTCAGTGGGCTCCTTTTGTGTCCATTCTGGACATTCCAGGATGGTGTTTCTGCAATGGGCAACTTTGGCGAGTGGCTCATCGAATCGAACACCGACTTGGAGCAAGCCCGTGAAGTCGGCGCGGCCCTCGAGCGCGCTCGCGAAACCTGCGGTGTGTCGCAGATTGGCGTTGAGTGCGCCCTCTACGTCCAGGGCCGACTCGGCCGCATTGCGGGGATTGACCGAACCGCATCGGCGGCCCACGCGCGCAGGCATCCATCGGCTCAGGTCCGCCTTCAGGTGGCCGTGGGGGACTGGCTCGGCAGAGCAGGCTCCGTCGAAGACCTGCTGAGGGACTGTGCCGACGCCCAAAGCGAACTCGACCGTGCCAGGGAAAGCACGGAACAGAAACGCGAAGTCCTATTCCGAGTTCTTAATCCCGTCGTTCACAATCTGGCGCGGGCTGGAAGACATGGAGACCTCCTTCGCGTACTCGGGGCCTGGAACTACCTGCCCGGAGACCTGGATTCGCCTCAGGTGCTTGTCCCTTGGGCAGCCGGTGGGGCCATGCTCGTCCTCCCGTCAGGAAAGGTGCGAAGGGGCGCGGAAGCGGATCTCCGCACTGTTGTAGACGCCTACAATCACTTCAGGCAGGCGACGATCGTGGTCCGTGGCGAAGACTATGAGCCGGGACTTCCCGGTCGGCCCGGGCTGGTCACCGGCGATGGGAGCGCCGAGTACGCGAAGAGGATCGATGCACTGATCGAGGGGGTGGGGATGGTCGGTGATTCGAGCGTGCCATTGAGCACTGTCCCAGTTGAAGGGCATCCGTTCCAGACGGTGATGGCGGCACGGGGTCGCGGTATGTCGCCATGGTCGGTCAGTTTCAGGACTCCCAATCCCGATGCGCCGATTAGAAAGGTCGCAATTGTCGTCGCCGATCCATTGATGGAGTGTCTCGAGGCTGTTCACGTAGAACGGATTTTTGCGGCGACGGGTGCGGAGGTCTGCCGTGTGCGTCCAGGCGACTGCAGTGCCGGTGCTTTTCGAGATGTTTGGTGTGATCCTAGCAACGATGTGGTTTGGGTGTCAGGCCACGGAGACTTCGACGGTCGGGCACCAAGCGGCGCGAGCATCGTTCTCGGCGAGGACGGTGTGCCTTTCTCGTCTGTTCGTGGCTGGGAGCTTCCCCAACGGCGATGTCGACGGCTCGCGGTGCTGAACGTCTGCTACGGGGGCGCCGCAGCAGCCCTCGAGGGATTGGGAGGAATGGGGCTGGCGACTGCGGTAGCCGGTCGTGGTCAGGCAGTCGCAAGCCATCTCTGGAACTCCCATTGGCTCAGCGCCTCCTGCTTCGGGGTGCTGTTTGCAGAGGCACTCTGCGGTCGAGGCTTCTTTGAGGCATTCGAGAACGCGTGCGATGCGCTAAGGCAAGGCGCTCCCTCGATTGAGGCGCGTTTGCGCGCCTGCGACGCCGCCGACCTTGCGGATCGCGTGAGGAACAACAGTTCATTGGATTGGGCCGACCTCGCCGTGTGGGGCTCGCCCTGCTTTCTTCAGTAAAATCGACCTGTTCAGGCAAAGCGACCAGCGAGACACTACACTTCGCCTTGTCTGGAGCGAAGGGGTCAGGACGATCACATTTCGCCTTCTTTGTCAGCCCTGTGCGTCTCGCCCCCCGATCCCCCGGATGATCGCTCGCTGGCCCGATCGCACGTCGCCGCCGTCGCGGCTCGGACACGAACATCGATCGCGCGGCACCCGTTCCCGACCGGGTCGCTGAAGTACGCTGCCGGCTGCGGGGCCTCGGCGCCCAACGCGCGCGGCGCCGTCGACGTCGGCATCAAGCCGATCGCACTCTCTCTGTGCGGCCCTCGCACCGCCGGCCGCGCGTCGGCGGGCCCGCGGTTGATGCGCAAGCCGGGCCCGCGTCGAAGAGGACAGCCACCTCAGTCGAAGTCAGCGACGGGCCGCGGCGCACCTCGTTCGGCCACGATCCGTCCGAGCGCCTCAGCCAACTCGTCGGTGTCGTCTTGGTCGACGAGGCCCAGGAGGCTACCTCGGGGGCCTCGCGGCCCGCGCGGTGTCTCGAACTCGGCGAGCGGCACGATGGCCGCCACCGGGCGGCCCTCGCGCGTGATCACCGTCGGATCTCCTGCCGCGGCTCGGCTCATGCACTCGGCGAAGCTCTTCTTGGCGGCGGCGACCGAGAGCGACTTCTTCAAACGACCTCCAACAAGGCGCGGCTGTCCGTTAGGACCAACTTGGCGACGAGACTTCGGATGGTCAAGACGGCCGTCAGGTGCGGGCGAGGGCAGGGGTCACTCGGCCTGGAGTCGTGCCACACGATGGGCCGCGCGCCCGGCGGCGGGGCGGCCCGCTGCGACCGCGTGCTAGCCTGTCGGCCATGAGCACGCCGCTGACGACCGCCGACGAGCCCGAGCCCATGAGCCTGGAGGCGTGGGCCGCGCTGCCGTCCGACGCGCTCGGGGAGCTCGTCGATGGCCGGTTGGTGCAGGAGGAGGCGCCGGACTGGATCCACGAGGAGGTCATCGCCTGGTTGATCAGTGCCCTGCGCCCGTGGGTGCGCGCTCGGGGTGGGCGGATTGGTGGCTCGGGTGCGCGCATCGTGGTCGGCGAGCAGCGCGGGCGGCGCCCGGACGTCGTGGTCTTCTTGCAGAGTCGACCCGAGCCGCGGGGGATGATCACCGCCGTCCCGGACATCGTGATCGAGGTGATCTCGCCGACGCCCGCGGATCAGCGGCGCGACCGCGTCGAGAAGCTCGCCGGACGAAGGGGTCAGGACGATCACATTTCGCTTTCTTCGTCCGGCCGGCGCGTCTCGGCCCCGATTCCTCCGGCTGATCGCTCGCTGGCCCGATCGCGCCTCGCCGCCGTCCCGGCTCGGACACGAACACCGATCGCGGGGCACCCGTTCCCGACCGGGTCGCTGGAGAACGTGGCCGGCTGCTGGACCTCGGCGCCCAGCGCGCGCGGCGCCGGCGCCTTGGGTCTCAAGCCGATCGCAGTGCCCCTATCCAGAGCGACTTCTTCAAACGACCTCCAGCAAGGCGCTCCTGCCCGCTCGTACCCCCTTTGCGACCAGACCTCTCATGGTCAAGACGGCCGTCAGGTGTGGGCGACGGCACGGGTCACTCGGCCTCGAGTCTTGCCACCCGATTGGCGGCTCGATGAGGTGCCGGGTTGCCCAGGCCTGGCCCTCGACATCGACGCGCTCTGGACAGTAGAGCGAAGGGGTCAGGACGATCACATTTCGCTGTCTTCATCCGCCCGGCGCGTCTCGCCCCCGATTCCACCGGCTGATCGCTCGCTGGCCCGATCGCACCGAGCCGCCGTCGCGGCTCGGACACGAACATCGATCGCGCGGCACCCGTTCCCGACCGGGTCGCTGGAGAACGTGGCCGGCTGCTGCGCCTCGGCGCCCGGCGCGCGAGGCGCCCCGACGTCCACCCATCGGAGCTGCTGCCGCAGGTTGGCGTACTCGTCCGTCAGGAGGCGTCGGCGACGCGACCCGGTGGGAAGGAGCTCCAGGCCGTAGCGGATCTCCGCTGTGTCGTAATGCGGCCGCGTCGGCCTGCATGAGGTCCGACGGGGCGCAGGGATCCAGGACGATCTTCAAGACGGCGGGGTCGAGCGGCTTCGACGGTCGGATCGAATGACGTCCATCATCTCGCCTGCGCCTGCGCGCAGCTCTTCGAGGTCTTCGGGCGATAGCCGCTCGTCGGCGAAGGAGCCCTCGGGCCACTCGCCGCGGTCCTGTTGGACGAGTCCCCGGCACGCGTCGACGGTGAGCCGGTTGCGGCTGCTGCCCCGCTGCTTCGCGAGCTCGTCGAGCTTCTCGAGGAGACCCTGGGGCAGGTGCAGGTTCGTGCGCGCCATGGTGAACTCCTTGCCCTACCCGAACATACCTGGGCGGTCAGGGTCGCGCGAAGGGCGGTGGCCGTGTGGCGCACGGCGCCGCCCCACCATCACCCCGCTTCCGCCCGCTCACCGATCACGCAGAACCCGTTGCCGAAGGGATCGCTGCAGAACGCGGCGGGCCGCGGCCCCACGTCGCGGAACACGCGCTCGACCGCGCCGCCTTCGGCGCGCACTCTCGCGATCACCGCGTCGAGGTCGCGGACGTGCAGGTCCATGTGCACGGGCGTCCAGTGGCGGTCGTAGCGGCGGGGGTCGGTGCTGGCTTCCGAGCTGGGGGTGCCGGCGGGCTTGGCGTGCATGCAGACGGTCAGGTTGTTCGCGTCGAGGATGGCCATCGACGGGAACGGTCGGGCCGTCTCGACGAAGCCGAACACGCGGCCGTAGAAGCGCAGGCCGGCGTCCAGGTCGGGGACGTCGATGCTCAGATGCACGCTCGGCCGGCCGTCAGCCATCGGTCCGCCCCACGGTGTCCTCGAGCCGCACGTACGAGGCCTCCATCCCGTGCTCGAAGCCGCTGCCGAGCATCGCCTTGCGGGTGGCCGCGTCGGGGAGCGTCATCCGCATGGTCATCAGCGTGCCGTCGCCGTCGGGCGTGAAGGTCGTCTCGATGAGGTTGTCCGGCGTGGGGTCGGGCATGAACATGCGCTGGACGTGGAGGATGCGGTGCGGCGGGTCGAGCTCGAGGATCTCGCCGGTCACGTGGAAGCCACCGCCTTGGCCGTCCGCCCACTCGATGCGGATGGCGCCGCCCGGCCGCGCCTCCTTGATGCACACCGGCATCGTCCAGCCGTCCGGGCCCAGCATCCACTGCTTCAGCAGCTCGGGCTCCAGGTGCGCGCGATAGACCGCCTCGGGCGGGGCCGCGAACCGGCGCTTCACGACGATGATGGTATCTCCCTCGGTCTCGAGGATGACCTTGCTCATGGCTCTTCGTCCTTGGTCTCGCCTCGCGCCGCCCACGGGCGATCGAGGCGGTCGTGGTTGCGTTGCAGAGCGTTCGGCGGCATCTCCAGGTTGAGGCAGGCCGACGCGGAAGATGAGTCGTCCAGATGTTCTCGATCGGCCAGCTGATTGGGACCGGGCCGCGGTGTCGAGCACCGCGCGGTCAGATCGGCGCGGCGCCGGCGTCGGGTGGGCGACGCACTCGAAACGCTGGAGGCACCATGCGCGCCGCTCTGCTCCTTCTCGTGACCCTCGCCGCCTGTGACGATGGCCGTGCCCGCACCGACCTCGAGGATCCGGGCGACGACTCGGTCGTCGTCGTGGCGCCGGATGACACCGACGCCCTCACCGCCGCTTGTGGCCACCTGCGCAACCCCGAGTGCCTGCCCGAGGAGGAGGCCTTCGATTGGGACGGGCCCGTGTGCGACACGTTCGACGCCACACCCTATTGCTGGCGGGGCGCCGGCTGCATCCCGGTGGTCTATCAGGCGGACCACGCCGACTACCTGCCAGCCATCCAGCGGGCGCTCGACACGTGGGAGGCGTTCCCCTGCAGCGATGTCTGCTTCGAAGCGCCGCGCCCGGTCGACGACCTCGCGGACGCTGGGCGCGGCGTCATCACCTTCGGCCCCCATCGGGGTCCGCCGCCGGCCGAAGCCCACCTGCAGGCGCGCCCGGTCGTGAACTTCGGCTTCGATACGTCCGACGACAGCGTCTTCGGCGCGACCGTCGCGTGGGATCGCGCGCGCTTCCCGGCCGACGACCCCTGCGCCGAGCCCATGATGGTGCGCGCCGTGGCGCTGGCCCTGGGGGTCGAGGACGGCGGCGTCCCGTCGCCCTCGCTGCTGGGCATCGACGTCGATCAGCTCACCACGCACGACCAGGCGGCGTTCTGCGGCAAGTACCGCGCGGGCGGAAGCTGCGGGCGCTGAGGGGCAGGGGGTCCGTACCATCACGATTCGCCTCCTTCAGCCGACCGCGCGCCGAACGCCGAGGACGGGTTCGACCGCCGCGCCCGGCCTCGCCCCGCGGACGCTCCATCGACGTGCAGGACAAGCCGTCGCTATGAAGCCGCCCACGCCAGCGGAGCGTTGGCCGGGGGCGTCGACGCGCCGGCGGAGCCTCGGTCAATGCTCAGCCGGCGGCGCGGCCCAGCGTCTGCTCGAGCCGCACGTACGACGCCTCCATCCCGTACTCCATGCCGCTCTCGAGCATCGCCTTGCGCGTCGCGGCGTCGGGGAGCGTCATCCGCATCGTCATCAGCGTGCCGTCGCCGTCGGGGGTGAAGGTCGTCACGATGCGGTTGTCGGGCGTGGGGTCGGGCAGGTGCATCCGCTCGACGTGGACGATGCGGTGCGGGGGGTCGAGCTCGACGAACTCGCCGGTGAGGTGGAAGCCGCCTCCCTTGCCATCGGACCATTCGTACCGGATCGCGCCGCCCGGCCGCGCTTCGTTGACGCACACCGGCATCGTCCAGCCTTCGGGGCCCAGCATCCACTGCTGGATCAGCTCGGGCTCCAGGTGCGCGCGATAGACCGCCTCGGGCGGGGCCGCGAACCGGCGGCGCACCACGACGACAGTGTCTCCCTCGGTCTCGAGGACCAGCTCGCTCATGGGTCTTCGTCCTTCTTCGTGCCTCGCGCCGCCAGCAGGCGATCGAGGCGGTCGTAGTTCTGCTGCAGAGCGTTCCGCAGCATGTCCA
>JACKHB010000008.1 GCA_020639195.1 Phycisphaeraceae bacterium
AAGCTGCCGGCGACATGGTTGAGCCACGGTTACCAATCGAGCCTGAGCTGGCTGTCCGATCTGCTCGGTCACGCCCTCTTCGAGGATCCAGCGTTCGATGACTACTCGAACCAGGAGAAGGTGCGCTTCGACGAACTGCAGGGGCTCGTTCTGATCGATGAGCTGGATCTGCACATTCATCCGACGTGGCAGCGTGGGTTCATCGGCGCGCTGAGCGAGACATTTCCGGGGTTGCAGTTCGTCGCGTCCACGCACTCGCCGCTGCTGCTGTCGGCGCTTCGCCCCGACGAGGTGGTCGCCTTGGAGCTGGGACCTGATGACACGGTGCAACGGCAGCAATTGGACGTCGATCCGCGGGTGCTGACGGGTAGCGAGTTGTACGAGGAGGTCTTCGACACCCCGAGCCTCCCGGCTCAGCCACTCGGTGAGGTGCTGAGTGACTATGAGTTCTGGGCGTGTAATCCCTTCCGTGATGATCGGATGGAGCGGGCAGTGAAGGAGTGGCGCACGCGGCTCGCGCGAGAGGGGGTCGCCATTCCATTCGAGCCGGTGCCTCGCTCGCCTCGAGGGCAGCGGAGATGATCCGACGGCAGCGCGGGACAGAGCCGCTGGAGCTGGCGAGGGAGCGATCATGGCGGGTGGCGCGAGCGCTCTTGTATGGGGTCGATCGGACGGTGCGTGAGGATGGCACGCTCTCGACTACGCAGCCCACCGACCTCGGGTACAACATTCCGGCCGTGCGCGATGCCCTCCGGACGGCACAGTATGGACGCTGCGCCTACTGCGCGACCCGAACAGTGGAGGCGTCCTACGACCACCTGGAGCACTATCGGCCGCGTGCTCATTACTGGTGGTTGACTTGGACCTGGGAGAACCTGTGGCTGGCCTGCAATGTGTGTCAAGGCAAGTCGAACTCCTTCCCCTGTGAGCCCGGTACCGAGCCCCTCGCCGCGCCGACACGAGCCGCGGTGGACGGTGCGTTTGCGCTGTCCACCGAGCGACCACTGCTCCTCGATCCTGCGTGCGATCTACCGCAGCATCACCTCGCCTTCGCGGAGGTCGAGGGAACGAATGGTGGGTGGTTCTGGAAGGGCACGACCGGGCGGGGCCAAGAGACCATCGCGGCGCTGCACCTCAAGCGGGTGATTCGCCACACGGAATATGATGACCTGCTACAGCACATCCGTCGTTGGCTCGAACCGGCGACGCAAAGGGTCGCGAGCGCGCTCGCGGAGGGCGACGCAGAGCGCGCTCGGGCGGCGTGGGAGCAGTGTGGCGACGCGTTCCTGTGGAGCGATCCGGCGACCTCGAGTGAGGCCCCCTTCCGAGTGCCTTCGTGGTGGTACATGCGCGCCTTCTACGAGCGCTCGGAGTTGGCAGCGCACGCGATGGTCATGTGGTGCTTCCCCGATCATGCGGGTGACCTGCCGCCCGATCCCCGGCCGCTGCTCGACGACGAACTGCCTGATGCGTTGAGTCCGGAGGCCCGGCTGCATGTGAACTACATCAGAGGGGCCGGGGTCGCTCCCAAGGAGCACATGGAGGCAGCCATCAAAGCGGTGTGCGCATGCGGTTCGTGGTCGGTCGATGCGCTCGCGGAGCTTCTTGGCCGCGCGAAGGGAACGATCCAGAAGGCTTACGTGCGTCCACTCGTGAGAGATGGGCACCTGCGACACGACGGTGAGGGTTACGTGTCCGTCGGGGGCGCCAACACCGAACCGATCGATGGCACAGAAGACGGGCAGGATGAGCGAGGCGAGGGTGAGTAATCCGACGCGGTGAGGGCGGCGTTGAACGCTGCGCTGCGGGCCGATCGGGTAGGCCGTACGAGCTGGACGCGCCGGAGATGGTAACCGAGGTGCTCGGGCTGCCGCCGTCAGTGGTATCTGACGGGGGTTCCTCGCGTGCGAGGCCGAACGGCGCAACGCGCAACGACGATCCCGACGCGGACGATGATGGCGGCGTGGGCGATGACGGCGGCGCGGGCGATGACGGCGGCGCGGACGAGGACGGCGGCGCGGACGATGACGGCGGCGCGGACGAGGACGGCGGCGCGGACGAGGACGGCGGCGAGGGCGATGACGGCGGGGTGGCGGGGCGGAGGCGGCGGATCAGGATCGGCAGCCGCGGTACTTTCCGGCGAGCGACCCGAATCGCAGCGCAGCGCGGCGCCGGGGGACGAATGGTGGCCGACGGGTCGCGGCGTGCCGATGACATCCACCGCGGCAGGGGCGTCGCTGGCAGCATCGATGGGATCGCGCGCGTGTCATCGATGGGCTGGCAGCCGTGACACGGATAAACGGCAACTGGATCCGGCGCCCGACC
>JACKHB010000009.1 GCA_020639195.1 Phycisphaeraceae bacterium
GAGCCGTGCCCGCCGCCACCTGGAGAGCCGCCAGCGCCGCGATCTGGAGTGGCTCGGCCTGCACTGGGACCGCGAGGTCCGGCCCCAACGCGAGCGCGACTACCAGCCCTGGCTCGACCGGCTCCCGACCTACTTCTGCGAGTGCTCGCGGCGCACCATCCGCGAGGGCGGCGGAAACCACCCCCTCTCCTGCCGCTCCGCGGGGAGCACCCAGGGCGCGGTGCGCTTCCTGCTGCCGCCGGGCGAGGTCCACTTCGTCGACCGGGTCCACGGCGAGCTGGTCATCGATCCCCTCGAGTTCGGCGACCCGGTGCTCCGGCGCCGCGACGGGGTGTTCACCTACAACCTGGCCGTGGTCGCCGACGACATCACCGACGGCGTCACCCAGGTCGTGCGTGGTGGCGACCTGCTCGAGTACACCTGCGTCCAGATCCGGCTGTTCGAGGCCTTCGGCGCGCACCCGCCCTCCTGGATGCACGCCCCGCTGGTGCTCGGCGCCGACGGGCGCAAGCTCTCCAAGTCCCACCAGTCCGAGTCGATCGCATCCCTGCGCGAAGCCGGCACGACGGCCGAAGAGGTCCGCGAGAAGCTCCTCGGCTGGCTCGGGCAGGACCCGGACGTCTACGACCACCCCGAGCGCTTCGACGTCGACCGGATGCACGGGCACACGATCATCGCCCACTGAGTTGAAATGACCGCGCTCACCGTTGCCCTCTCCACCGCCGCCCTGTTCTTCTCGGCGGCGGCCCTGTGGCGAACGCGGCATGGCAATTCGACGCTGCCTCGCGAACCCGCCGCTGAGCTGTCTTCGCGAGTCCATCAGCTCGAGGAACGGAGTCGACGCCAGGCGCATCTCATCGATGTGCTGTTGAGCTTCCGAGCCTCGGAGCTGCACGCCGACTTCGGGCCGTTCGCCGATCTCTTCGCGGGGTCCGTCGATGCGCCGCCGCGGTACATGTCCCTGCTCTCACTCCACGACGCCAGGCTCGCGGTGCGCGAGATCGAGCACGCCCTGAGGCATCCAGAAGCCCCGCGTGCGATTCGGGCGCTCCTCGCACAGGATGACTGGCGTGCCCACCTGGTCGCAGCAACCGCCATCGTGCTCGCCGAGGATGCCTCTCCTTGGCTCGATGCCCTCTGGAGCCGAATCCGCGCCGGAAGCTGGGCCTCTCCCCAGCTCCTCGCCTCAGCCGCCCAGGTGGATCCGGACTTCGCCTCGCATGCCGCTGCGCTCGATCTCACCAACCCGAAAGCCCGCGCCGCGCGTGACGCGCTGCTGGCCAGGCCCGTGGAGCCCGACTGGGATCGCGGGGACCAGATCGCCCTTTCGTGGCGCGAGGCGATCGCCCGCATCGCCTCAGCAGACGCATGAGCGGGACCCTCGTGGTATCCAGCGGTTTCAGGTCCGCCCCCACCGGTCGCGCCTCGTGGTGCAGGTCCGACCCCTCCCGGAGATCGCGTTCAGCACGACGGATCCTGAGGCATGTTCGCCCGAAGACAAGGAGCGCAGCGACGCCGGATTCGGACGAACAGGTCCAGGAGGCGGAGGCGGGTACCCGCCCTGCGTGCAATCGCCGGAGCGCCCCCGATCACCACTCGTGACGAATGTCGGAGGCTGAGGTCGATGGGCCCGAAGGCAAGGAACGAGGCACGAGCTGTAGTCCCCTACGCGAAGTGCGGAGAGACGCAGGATTCGGGCCCATCGGCCCAGGATCCGACAGAGTCAGCCGTCGTACTTCCAGGAATCGAACTCGGTGAAGTAGAAGTACGGCGTGATCGTGTTGCTGCGGACCTCGTTCCGCCAGGCGCTCTTGGTGTCGAGCTTCCAGAGGAAGATGTAGGGCAGGTCGCCGGCCAGGTACTCGTGCAGGTCGTGGTAGGCGTCCTGGGCCGCCGTGTCGGTCGAGGCGCCGTCGTACGCGTCGAGCATCTTGTCGACCTCGGCGTTCGCGTAGTTGAAGATGTTCAGCGAGCCCTTCCCGCCGCTGCGGGTGTGGAACATCGGGTTCACGTCTTCGACGACGCCGAACGACCACTTGCCGATCAGGATGTCCCAGTCCTCCATCCGCCCGGTGATCACCTTGTTCTGCCAGTCGTCCTGGCTGATCTTGTGCACCTGGCGCTGGAATCCGCCCGCCTGCAGCTGGTTGCCCAGCTGGTTCAGCAGGTCCTTGGCTTCGAGATCGAGGCCGGCGTTCATGCCGATCTTCAGGTTGATCGGCTC